>NZ_JALHQD010000018.1 GCF_022842145.1 Tabrizicola sp. | reverse complement strand
CCCCAATACACATCGACCTCGCCCGAGACATCGACGTAGCGCAGGAAGCGGTCTCCGGATCGGCGCTGCTGGGTTGCGTCGGATCGTTTCAGGGGCAGCGTCCGGGTCAGGTAGCGCGCCGACGATGCCATCGTGACGTCGCAGCGCACCTCGCCGGTCTTCGGGTCGATCGGCAGCGCGACCTCGTCGATGATGCCCTTGAACAAACGGTGCGGCTCAGCCACCAGCAGGCCGGTCACGGGGTCGAACAGCGCGCGGTGGATCTCGATCCGGGCGAAGCGGGCGTCGTAGGTCCGGATCAGCGCCGCCACTTCGGGCGAGAGGGGCGACAGGCTGATCCGCTGCATTCGGACCGCGATGCCCGACTGCGACACGATGGGCGGGATCTCCATGATCGACCCGGCGCCAGCGTAGGTTCGGGCGTTGCCGGCAATCGTGAAGCTGCGGTCCTGCGCCCCGGTCCAGAGCCCGAGGCTTTCCTCAAGTCCTGTGGTGCGGTTGCGGGCGACGGCCCAGACCAGGATGCGCGCCGACAGGGCAGCGCGGTTCTGAAACTGGGCCAAGGTGGGGGCGTCGAAGCTGCGCATGGGGCTACCTCAGGCTCTGGACCCAGTCGAAGCCCAGGCCTTCAGACAGGCTGGATCGACCGGTGTTGGGTGTCCCGGACCCGGCGACCTTGACCGCCTTGCAAAAAGCCTTGCGCAGGGTGACGGCCGCGCCGGTCACGGCACCGGGGCGGATGAAGGGCTCGACCTCGAACAGCGCCGTCTGGCCCGACCCGTTTGCCACCACTGTCGCATCCACCACCCGGTGCAGCGCCTGGCGCGACACGGCCAGCGAGGTATAGGCAAAGGACAGGTAGTCGCCCCGGCTCAACGTGTAGCCAACCGGCAGGCCGGTCAGGGAAAGCTCGCGCGGGTCGCCACCCAGGGCCAGGATCGTGACGCTGGCCGCGCCCAGGATCGACCCGGTGGGGTCCAGTAGCGGGTTCGGGCGGCGGCGGTCATACATCAGGAAGGTGCGGCCCGCCTGACCCAGAAGCGAGACCAGGACCTCTTGAACGCCGACCTCGTGGCGTTGCTGAGCTCCAATGTTGATCCGTCCGGTCCAAAGCCGCTCGGCCAGGTCGGCGGTCAGCTGCTCGCCCCCAGCCGTGCGAGACTGAGCCAGCTGCTCGGGCAACTCGCAGGACGCCTCTGCGACCAGAAGGCTGTCGGCGAAGGTGGCCAGTGGCAAGGGATAGCTCAGAGGCATCAGTTCACCCGCTTTGCGTCGGCCGAGACGCGCTGGACCGACCGAGGCAACGCCTCGCGGTCATAAAGCTGCAACCCGGTCTGAACGCCCCGCCTGACCATCTCCTGGATCTCGGTGTTGCCCTGCGCGCCGCGCACATCGACGACAAGGGTGGAAGGCCCGCCGCCCATGCTGCGCCCTGCCGTCCGGCGGTTGTCGCCGCCCACCATGCCGCCCGTGGCATAGCCCGGCAGGCCGCCTGCGTTGATTGCCTCCAAGAGGTGCCGGTTGCGCGCCGTGGCCTTGGCATTGACGACGAACTCGCCGTTCGACAGGCGGGTCAGGATGCTGTCCGACCGACCGGTACCGGGGCCGTTGATGATCCCGCCATCGGCCTTGGCCCCCAGCGCCGGAAAAATCGAGGACAGAATCGACTTGCCGCCGAACAAGTCGCCGAAGGGACCGGACCCGAAAAGTGCCGCCTGAATGCCTGCCTGGATCAGGCTGCTGGCGATGTTCTTCAAGACGTCGTTAAAGGACTCGCCCTTGACGATCAGGGCTTCCAGCGCGTTGTTCCCCAGATCCTCGAAGAACTCGCGCCGGGCCTTGGCTCCTTCCAGCGCCGCCGACTCGCGCTCACGGACCGCGATCAGCTCCTCAACCTTCTGCTTCTCCGCCTCGGTCGCCCCGGCGAGAGCCTCGCGGTGCTTCAACAGCTCCTGCTGGATGGGATCCTGGACGCGCAGCGCCTCGATCTCGCCCTCGAGGCTGGCGATCAGCTCCTGCAGCGCATTGGCCTCGTCGCGGGCCGCCCCGCCGCCGCCGCCACCGGCACCCTTGCCTGGAACGATGGGATTGTTGAATGCGTCCAGGCTTGGTCCGCTGTAGACGAACCGACCATAGCCTTCCTGGTTTGCGGTGCGTGGATCACCCCCCCGGCCGGAGTAGACCTTGCCATCCGCAGCTAGCTTCTGCTGCGCCGAAGCGAACTGACCCGCTGAACTGATAGTGGCGATGATGCCCTGTGCCATGCCGAGAAGCTTGGCGGCGGCAGGAACAGCGGACTCGAATGCGGCAACTAGGTTGGTTCCGTCGGCTCGGTCCAGATCACCCACGATCGACGTGAGGATGTTTGAAAGCCCGTTTGCCTCTGTCTTGGTGCGTACGACCTCATCAGCGGTACCGGCCTGCTCTTCACGCACACGGACGAGGCTGGCGATCATTTCGTTGAGCGGCGCAAGCACCGCATCCTCGGCGGCGGATATCTCGCCGGACGCCATCGCGGCTTCGGTGAATTTGGCCTTCAGGCTCTCTGCGGCGGCGATTTGCTCATCAAGTGTGCCTGCGCTGTCCAGCTGCTGGAACGCAGCAAGCACAGTGTTGATTTCGCGCCGAGCTTCACTGGACCAGATGCTGAGGTCGAACATATCAGCCAGGTTCTTCTGGTTGCCCACTCCGAACTCAGGGCCATCGAATATGCCGATCTGGGCCTGAAGGTTGTCGGATGCTTGGCGTGCTGCACGCTGTGTCTCGCGCAACTCAAGTTCCGCCATGTCCCGCAGTAGCTTTCGAATTTCGCGGCTGGACTCGCCGAACTCCCCGCGCAGCTCGGCGGTCGATAGGCGGGCGCGCCCGATGGCACGGACATAACTGTCGGCCCGGTCGGAAAGCTGGTCCACGCTGTCGGCGAAGCTCATCGTCTCGTCGGCCGCGCCCGTCAGCCATTGAAGGGTATACCCCGCAGCGGCAATCACCCCGAGGGTTACGAGATTGATGGGATTGAGAAGCTGAAGGAAAGCCGCTTTCAACGCCCCAACTGCGCCCGCAGCACCCATCGGGCCGATAACTTGCACAACCTGGG
>NZ_JALHQD010000017.1 GCF_022842145.1 Tabrizicola sp. | reverse complement strand
AGCGCAATGCCCCAAAGGGCGGCATCCGACCGCGCCCCGCTCATCCTGTCCCGCTTCTGGCCGAGCTCGCCTGTCGCCCAGGCGCGCCCGGCCCATTTCAGTTTTTTGCGCGCGCGCCCATCATCGCGGACTGGTAGGTCCGCATAAGCGGGCCACGGCAGAAGGTCAGGCCCAGGATGCGGTCGAAGAGCGCGTCGTCGTCCGGGACCGGCTGGCCATCGTCATCGACCACCGCCGGAAAGCCGACGATCGCGGCGCGCAGGAACGCATTCTGGCCCTGCTCGCTGTGCAGGTCGTCGTGCATCCGCAGCGTCTCGGCATCAAGGACCCGGAAGCGGGTCTTCAGGGTGACCTCTTCGAAGCCCCCCTTGCCGTCCGTCTCGTCGACCGGCCACTGGACCGGCACGTCGTGCAGAAAGGTCGCGTTCTTCTTCAGCTTGAACATGGGGGGATGCTCCAAAGGTCAGGTGAGGCCGGGCGCTGTGACGCCCGGTGCTTAGGTCAGCGTCAGCGTCCACTGGTCGTTGCCGGTGACCGGCAGCGGGGCCAGGCGCAGCGGCCATTCCTTGATGTCCTGCGCGCTCTCCAGGCCTTGCAGGCGCTGCACCTGGGCAGCGGGCATGCTCAAGGTGCTGATCCGGCCCGCGCCCGTGCCATGCGCCAGGACCACGGGGACGGTGGTCTGGTTCTGCGCCAGGGTGAAGGGGTTGAAGGCGGTCAAAGGCTGGGCCTCGACCACGGTCTCGACCTCTTCCTCGCGTTGGGTGATCAGGATCTGCTCGGCCCCGATCAGGAAGCGCGGCTCGACCGCGTTCTTCAGGTCCAGCGTGAAGGACCGCATGACGAAGGCGACCGAGTTGATACTGAAGGTCGGCGTGTTCGCCGTGCTGCCTGCCTGCGGCTTCTGGAAGGCGGTCAGCGTCGGGACCACGCGCGCCGTCTCGGCCGGGGCCGAGAAGAGACCGGTGAAGCTGAATTCCAGATAGGGGATGCCGTTCGCGCCAACCATGATCTTGGCCGTGCCGCGGGTTCCGCGCATCACATAGCGGGTAGTGTCGATCCAGAGGTGGATGGTCACCGACTCGTGGTTGGTCGAGATCGGGTTGTAGACCACGTTCGTCCCAACGCTGACGACCTGGGCGCAGCCGCAGGCGCGCATCAGGACGCCCCAGCCCGGCGCGGTCCCGGCAGTGCCAGACGGCGCCAGCTCGACCCGGAATGACAGCTTGGCATGCAGCTCGGTCGGGATGGTACCCTGGCCGCCCAGGTAGGGCAGTTCCAGGTCCCGGCTGACGTCGTTGCCTTCCATCGGCTGGATCTTCACCTCGGTGGCGAGGATCGCGTTCAGGGCGCCGGTCGGGGCGGAATCAAGACCGTAGGTGGTCTCGATCTTGGCCAGCAGGATCTTGGATTTCCAGTACAGCGGAGCGGGCATCTCAGGCCTCCTTCACGGGGCTTTGAACCGGGTCTTCAAGGGCAGCGGCGGCGCGGGCCTCGGGACGGTTGTCCGTCGCCTCCTCCAGCTGCAGGCTGCCGTCGGGAAGACGGAAGTAGCTGCCGCCCTGGTGGGGCAGCGGCAGAGCTTCCGAAGGAACGGTGTCCTGGGTCGCCGCCTCAAAGTTCTGGGGGGTGGGCTTCTTCATGTTGGGTCGATCCTCAGCTGGTCGCCGATGGCGAAGTCGATCTGGTAGGCAAGGGTGCCTGCGTCGAACGGGAGAAGGGTGCCTCGTGCTAGGCGGAAGACGCCCAGGACGCCATCCGGCGACCAGCCGGCAACGGCCTCGATCACCGCGCGCTTGATGTGGTCGGACTGGGCAAAGGCGCGCTTGCCGACCAGGTCGTTGGTCCGGAAGATCAGGATCACCCCGAAGACTTCCTCATAGGCCTGGCGGAAAAGGCCAGCCGCGGCGTCCGGGGTCCCGCCCGTCATCCCGACCGAGATCACGAAGGCAGCGGGCGTGGCGTTGGGCAACCGGCCCTGCTCGCGCAAGGCGGACCATTCCAGCGCGCCCTCGACCCGGTTCGAGAAGTCGGGAACGCGCTCCTTCAACCGTGCGATCAGATCTTCGATCAGCATCAGATGAAGCCTTTCAGGTTGTCTTCGGTGAAGGGCCGCTCGCGGTCGGTGATCTGGGCACCGGTCGATCCCGTCGAGGAAGCCTCGACACCGGCGGCGCTGAGTGTGATCGTGCCCTGGGCAATGGCCGTCAGGGTCCGGACTGCGTCCTTGTAGTCGGCCTCGATCTTCGGCGGGGCCTCGAAGAGGTGCAGGTTGTAGACGGTGATCGCCCCGGCCACGCCCACCAGCATCGGCTGGGCCGGGCTCAACGGCAGGGCGTAGCGGCGCGCCAGATAGCCATCGATCAACGCGTCCGTCTCGGCGATCGCGCGGTCGACCACGTCGGTGTCCACGACGCCCAGCGCATCCACGCCCCGGTCGGTGAGCGAGATCAGCATCTGCTCTCCGAAGCGGTCGGTCAGCTGGGCAAGGGTGACGTAAGGCATTGGGTCCTCGGGGGGTGGGTGTGGGGGGGGGCGGGACTTGAACCCGCGACCAAGGGGCCGAAGCCCCCCGCTCTAACCTGCTGAGCTACCCCTCCGCGCTTGCATCAGTCCTGCGGCACCAGGGCGACGGTCAGCTCGGGGTCGCCCTCCAGCTTCGCCAGGTCGTCCTCGGTCAGCTCGGCCACCGGGATGTCCACCGGCTCTGCCCCGAACTTGCGGCCCGCGCGCCAGCGGCCCTTGGCGGGGCCCGTCACGCGCAGGACATGGGCTTTCGCCTTGGCGGCAGGTTTCACCACGTCGGGGGCGGGCGCTTGAGGGGCGGCGGTGGCCGAGGGGGCTTCTTGCGCCGCCCCCGTCGCATCCCCGTCCCCCAACGTGGATTCGGGCTGGGTCGCCTGGGGGGCGTCCTGGATGATGGTCTGCGCTTCATTGCCGGGAACGGCCGACGCCGGTGCGGCGGTACGCGGCGCGGCAGAGGTTTTCTTGCGGGACATCGGTCTCTCCGGGATCAGGGGCGGGGTGTGATCGAGAAAGGGGCCGGACCGAACCGGCCCCTCAGCTGGATCACGCCATCAGGCGCTCAGGCTCAGGCCAGCCACGGCACGATCAGCGGCTCGGCCGTACCCTTCCATTCGTTGGTGATGCCACCGGTGCCGTACTCCGAGTTCAGGATCTGGCGCGCGGCGCTTTCCAGCGTCGGCGGCACGACCAGCAGGTTCGGGACCAGACCCAGCGGACGGCCGCCGTCGCCCTTCATGTTCTGGATCGCGGCGCGGGCGATGGCATAGTTGGCCGCGTTCAGGGTCTGGCGCGAGCCCCAGGCCATCTGCGGGAAGCCGTAGCCCACGTTGCAGCGCATATCGACGCCGTAGGTGAAGACCCGGTTCTTGAACACCTCTTCGTCGTTCGACTTGTCCATCGACACGAACTCCGGGGGCTTGCGCTCCTGGTAGATGATCGGCTTGACCGAGCGGTTGGTGCACAGAAGGAACCAGGGCGTGCCCGCGCCGCCGTCGGTGTTGGCATAGGTCGTCTGGTTGCCGTTCGCGTCGGTGATCGGGTGGTCGGTGTCGAAGAAGAACTGGCCGTCGAAGCAGTTCGTCGTGAAGCCCGCGTTCAAGAGGCCCCAGACCAGCTGCTCGGGCAGGGCCGAGGTCAGCTCGCCCATCTCGGCGAACATGGGCGTGTACTGGCCCAGGTTGTCGTCCTCGATATCGTTGCGGTCGACGCCGACGGTCTTCTCGAAGTGGCGGTTCGTGATCGAGTAGCCAGCTTCTTCCAGGTTGTCGACGACGCGGGCGCCGATCCATTCGCGCATGCCGGCGAGCTTCTTCAGCCAGCCGTAGCGGCTTTCGAAGGTGGTGGACCGGACGGTCATCGCCACGCGGTCGCGCAGCGGCGGGGCCATCGTGAGGCCGCGCTGGAACTCGGTCTTGAAACCGACGCGCAGGGCATCGAGAGAGGCTTGAGAGATGATCATGTCAGGGGGTCTCCTTAAGCGGCGCGGGTGATGGCTTCGTCGAGGCGGACCCAGACGCCCTGGGCGTCGACCGCTTCGATGATGCCCGCCCGGCTGCGGGTGTTGGTGCCATTGGTCTTGGCGACCTGGTCGTCGTCCAGGATGAAGCAGGGCAGCCCCACGTCGGCTTGGACGATCAGGTCACCGGCGGTCGCGTTGCGGAAGCGGGCGGTGATGCCGGTCCGGTAGCGGACGTTCGCCGCGGCGTTGGCCCCGGCCGAGTTGTCCAGGGGCTGCTCGGCCACGCCGACGCCGAAGCAGCCGGTGGCGACCGCGGCACGGACGATGAAGCCGGCGGCGTTGCGCATGACGAGGGCACCGGCGAAGATGCGGGTGGAGGCCCCAACGGGCTGCTCCCGGATTTCGCCCATGTACTGCGGGGTGTTGCGATCTGCGGTCAGCGGCATCAGCGCGCCTCCTCTTTCAGGGTTTTCAGAAAGTCGGCTTGCGGGATGCCCAGGACCTTGGCGGCCTCAAGCTGCTCGGCGTTCAGGTCGACATTGCCGTCCTTGTCGACGGGCGGCTTGCCACCGGGCACGACGGTCGTGGGGGCGACGATAGGCTGCGCCTCGATGATCGTCTTCGCCTGGTCGGGCTGCGACATGTGCAGGGTGATCAGCGTCTCGCGGTTGGTCGCGTTGATGCCGGTGCGGCCCTTCTTGACCTCGCCGTCGACATAGGCCTCGGAGGCCGAACGGGTCTGCGCGGTCCTCATCGTGGTCAGCTCGGACTGGAGTGCGGTCAGCTGCGACTGCAGCGCCACCGCGTCGCCGCCGCCAGCGGTCTTGACCTTCACGGCCGCGACGATGGCATCCGGGGTGCCCGAAGGCAGGCCGACGGTCGTGCCGATCTCGGTCAGGGCCGATTGCAGCGCGGCGTCGGGCCCCGACTTGCTGGCGTCGTCCTTCTTGTCGGCCATGCTGCCGATCTTCGCCAGGATCTGGTCCAGGGAAGCGTCGGCCGGCAGACCGAGCTTTTCGGCAATCTTGCTCATGCCTTCCATACGGGAGGTCTCCTCGGTGTTGAGCGCGGCCAGGCCGCAAAGGTTGGGAACGTTCACAAGAGAGGCTCGCGGGATCAGGGTCACCGTCCGCTTGTCCGCCTGGCTGACCATGAGCACGGGGGAAATGCCGCGATAGGCCTTGTCGGCGACGAGGGCGCGACCAGCAGCGGTCCATTCGACCCGCCCCCAGAGGCCGTTGTCGCGGGCCTGAAGCTCGACGATCCAGCCGCGCGCCGGGGCCTCGTGACCGGGCCGCAGGTCGGTGGCGTGATTCTCGTCGATCGGAATGCCGCGCTCCCAGGCCATCGAAGCCTGGATGATCGCGGTGAGGTCCTTGACGAGGTAGGGGCCGCGACCGTCATAGGTCTGCACCTCGCCCTGCGTCACCGGCAGAAGCTGGACCCATTCCGGCACCGACCCGTCGCTGCCAAGCGCGGGCAGCGCCGCAGAAGCGGCGAGGGCGATCAGGTCAAACCTGGGGGCGAAGGCGGGGGCGTGCTGCATGCCGCCAGACTGGCGGATGGCCCATACCCGAAACACCTACAACGGCTTGTAGGAACCGGGGTGCTTTACGGGGATCGGGATGCTTCTACCGTGACCCGGCAGGCGTCACGGGTCAAGGTCCGGCTTCAACCGGGTGCGGCTGAACGGGTGAGCGCCTCGGCGATGGCGTCCAGAATGTTGGTCTGGTCCTCGGGAGAGACGCCCAGGAACGGCCGTGCCGCGATGTTGCCCCAGGGGATCGGCCCGTTCCGCTTCGTCCGCCCGAATGCCCCCTGCGCCGCGCCGAACTGCTGGGTGGCGGCGTAGATCATGGGCGAGCCCCAGGCGATGCTGTCGGAGGCGGCCTCGTAGAAGATCTGCGACGACAGCGCGCCCGATGGGCCGAAGAGCGGGCGGATGTCGATCCGGTTCGAGGTTCTGGCCCCATAGCGGTTCAGCGTGGTCTGCGACTTCGGGGCCCAGCGGCTGCCATCCGGGGCGATGCCCTGCGGGAAGCGCTGCTTGGTCGAGTCGATCATGATCTCGCCGATCTCCTGCATGATGGGCGTTAGGTCGGACAGGGTAGCCGAAAGCCGGAGCAGCGCCCCGGTGATCTCGTCGTCGGTAATGATGATGTCAGCCATCGCCTTGGCCCTTGGCCGCGCGCGCTGCGATCTCGGCTGCCAGCGCCTCCGCCAGGGCGTCCGGCAGCTTCGCCATCTTCGCCTGGACGGCCTCGGCCACCGTATCGGTCACCGTCTCGCCCGGGGCATAGGCCCATCCCTTGTCGATACCCTTCGGCGCTCCGGTCCGGGGATCGATCGCCTGCCAGCTGTCTTCCAGCTGCTTCTCCGGCTTGCCGCCCACCCGCTTTGCCCCTTCGCGGCTGCGCGCGCCGGTCAGGTAGCAGCTGCAGCCCCAGCCGTTCGGTGGCGCATGGGTGGCCCAGAACGGATGGTCAGCCTCAAGGACCAGCCCGTCCCATGCCAGATGCTGGACGCGCGGCTCGACGCTGCCGCCGTGGCGGTAGACGAAGTGGGTGAAGCCCCCGTCGCGCAGCTGGGCCAAGCGACCAGCGGCGTAGCTGGTGGCGAGGTTCGTCTTGTAGATGACCTTGGTTCGCCAAGCCTCGCCCTTCTTCGTCCCCTCGCCCGCCCAGCCGTGCCAGCCATGCCGCTCGACGATCTGTCGGAA
>NZ_JALHQD010000016.1 GCF_022842145.1 Tabrizicola sp. | reverse complement strand
AGCGCAATGCCCCAAAGGGCGGCATCCGACCGCGCCCCGCTCATCCTGTCCCGCTTCTGGCCGAGCTCGCCTGTCGCCCAGGCGCGCCCGGCCCATTTCAGTTTTTTGCGCGCGCGCCCGTCATTGCGGTCTGGTAGGTCCGCAGCAGAGGCACGCGGCAGAAGGTCAAGCCAAGGATGCGGTCGAAGAGGGCGGCGTCGTCCGGGACCGGCTGGCCATCGTCATCGATCACGGCCGGGAAGCCGACGATCGCGGCGCGCAGGAAGGCGTTCTGGCCCTGCTCGCTCATCAGGTCGTCGTGCATCCGCAGGGTCTCGGCATCGAGGACGCGGTAGCGGGTCTTCAGGGTGACCTCTTCGAAGCCGTCGTCGATCGGCCACTGGACCGGGACGTCGTGCAGGAAGGTCGCGTTCTTCTTCAGCTTGAACATGGGGGGATGCTCCAAAGGTCAGGTGAGGCCGGGCGCTGTGACGCCCGGTGCTTAGGTCAGCGTCAGCGTCCACTGGTCGTTGCCGGCCACCGGAAGCGGGGCCAGGCGCAGCGGCCATTCCTTGATGTCCTGCGCGCTTTCCAGGCCTTGCAGGCGCTGCACCTGGGCAGCGGGCATGTTCAGGGTGCTGATCTTCCCCGCGCCCGTACCGTGGGTCAGGACGACCGGCACCGAGGTCTGGTTCTGCGCCAGGGTGAACGGGTTGAATGCGGTCAAGGGCTGGGCCTCGACCACGGTCTCGACCTCTTCCTCGCGCTGGGTGATCAGGATCTGCTCGGCCCCGATCAGAAAGCGCGGCTCGACCGCATTCTTCAGGTCCAGCGTGAAGGACCGCATGACGAAGGCGACCGCGTTGATGGTGAAGACCGGGGTGTTCGTCGACGTCCCGACCTGCGGCTTCTGAAAGGCTGTCAGGGTGACGGGCGAAGGACGAACGGTCTCGGCCGGAGCGGCGAAGAGGCCGGTGAAGCTGTACTCGATGTACGGGATGCCTTGGGCGCTGACCATGATCTTGGCCGTACCGCGGGTGCCCCGGATCACGTAGCGGGTGGTGTCGATCCAGAGATGGATGGTCGCCGACTCGTGGTTGGCCGAGATCGGGTTGTAAACCACACTTGTCGCGGCGTTGATCACTTGGGCGACACCGCAGGCGCGCAGAAGGACGCCCCAGCCCGGCGCGGTACCCGCGGTGCCCGAGGGTGCCAGCTCGACCCGGAAGGTGAGCTTGGCGTGCAGCTCGTTCGGAATGGTGCCCTGGCCTCCGAGGTAGGGCAGTTCCAGGTCCCGGCTGACGTCCGAGCCTTCCATCGGCTGGATCTTCACCTCGGTCGCCAGGATCGCGTTCAGGGCACCGGTGGGCGCGGAATCGGTCCCGTAGGTCGTCTCGATCTTGGCCAGCAGGATCTTCGATTTCCAGTACAGCGGAGCGGGCATCTCAGGCCTCCGTCAATGGGGTGGGCACGGGCGCTTGAACACCCTCTTCAACGGGTGCGGCGGCGCGCGCCTCCGGGCGGTTGTCCGTCGCTTCCTCAAGCTGCAGGGAGCCATCGGGCAGGCGGAGGTAGCTGCCGCCTGCCTGGGGCAGCGGCAGGACTTCCGACGGGACGGAGTCCTGGGTCGCGGGTGCGGGCTTCTTCATGATGGGTCGATCCTCAGCTGGTCGCCGATGGCGAAGTCGATCTGGAAGGAAAGGGTGCCGGCGTCGATCGCGACGAGGGTGCCGCGCGCGAGGCGGAAGGTGCCCAGGACGCCTTTTGGCGACCAGCCGGCCACGGCCTCGATCACGGCGCGCTTGATCTCTTCGCTGCGCTCGAAGGCCCGACGGCCGACGGCGTCGTTATTGCGGAAGGTCAGAATGACGCCGAAGACTTCGTCGTAGGCCTGGCGGAACAGCCCTGCCGCCGCGTCGGGGGTCCCGCCTTGCAGCCCGACTGAGATCACGTTGGCGGCGGGCGTCGTCTGCGGCAGACGGCCCTGCGCCTTCAGCTCGGCCCAGTTCAAGGCACCCTCGACCCGGCCCGAGAAATCCGGGACCCGCTCCTTCAGCCGCTCGATCAGATCCTCGATCAGCATCAGATGAAGCCCTTGAGGTTGTCTTCGGTGAAGGGGCGCTCGCGGTCGGTGATCTGGGCGCCGGTCGACCCGGTCGATGATGCCTCGACACCGGCGGCGCTGAGCGTGATCGTGCCCTGGGCAATCGCCGTCAGGGTGCGGATCGCATCCTTGTAATCGGCCTCGATCTTCGGCGGGGCCTCATAGATGTGCAGGTTGTAGATCGTGATTGCCCCGGCCACGCCAACCAGCATCGGCTGGGCCGCGCTGAGCGGCAGGCCGTAGCGGCGCGCCAGGTAGCCGTCGATCAGGGCGTCGGTCTCGGCCAGCGCCCGGGCCACCACGTCGGTGTCGATCACCCCAAGCGCGTCCGTCCCGCGATCGGTGAGCGAGATCAGCATCTGCTCTCCGAAGCGGTCGGTCAGCTGGGCAAGGGTCACGTAGGGCATTGGGTCCTCGGGTTTGGGTGCCGGTCTCTCCCGGCCGTCACGCCCGTGTTCCGACGTTCACCCCCGGTCCGCGCCGGGTTCGCCTACTCGGTTCGTCCGCCGGGGCCTCTGGGTGCTAGGCTTTCCGGTCGGCTTCGCGATTGAACCTTTCGCTCGGGATAGGTCAGTCCTGGGGAACCAGGGCGACGACCAGCTCGGGATCGCCCTCCAGCTTCGCCAGGTCGTCCTCGGTCAGCTCCGCCACCGGGATGTCCACCGGCTCGGGGCCGAACTTGCGGCCCGCGCGCCAGCGGCCCTTGGCCGGGCCGGTCACGCGCAGGACATGGGCTTTCACCTTGGCGGCAGGTTTCACCACGTCGGGGGCGGGCGCTTGAGGGGCGGCGGTGGCCGAGGGGGCTTCTTGCGCCGCCCCCGTCGCATCCCCGTCCCCCAACGTGGATTCGGTGGTGTTCGCGTCGTCTGCAGCCTGGGTCGCTTCGGCTTCCGGTTTCGGCGTGGCTTCCGTGGCAGGGGCAGCAGTGCCAGCCTGGACGGCAATCTGGGGCGAAGCGGCAATGGCAGCTGCGGCGGCGACGGCTTTTCTGCGGGACATGGGTCTCTCCGGTTCAGGGGCGGGGTGCGCTCGAGGAAGGGGCCGGACCGTTCACGGGGCCGGCCCCTCTGCTGGATCACACCGTCAGGTCAGGCTCAGGCGAGCCACGGGACGACAAGAAGCTCGGCGGTGCCTTTCCACTCGTTGGTCTCGCCGCCGGTCGCATATTCCGAGTTCAGGATCTTCCGCGCAGCGCTTTCCAGGCTGGGCGGGACGACCATGAGGTTCGGCATGATGCCCAGCGGGCGGCCGTAGTCGCCCTTCATGCCCATCAGCGTCGAGCGGGCAGTGGCATAGGCGGCGGCGTTCAGCGTCTGCTGCGAGCCATAGGCCATCTGCCAGAAGCCGAAGCCGGTGTTCGCCCGTGCGTCCGAGCCATACATGAACTCCTTGTTCATGAAGACGTTCTGGTCGGTCAGGTTGTCGAGCGCGGTGAAGATGAAGTCCTTGCGCTTCTGCAGGATGATCGGCTTGATCGCCCGGCTGACGTCCAGCAGGAACCAGGGGGTGCCCGCGCCACCACCCGTGTTGGAGACGGCGACGGTGTCGCCCTTCTCATCCAGGACCGGGTGGTCGGTGTCGAAGAAGAACTGGCCGTCATAGCAGTTGGTCGTGAAGCCCGCCTTCAACTGGGCATAGACCATCAGGTCCCATTGTGCCCCGGTCGCCATGCCCATCTCGGTGAAGAGGGGCGTGTAGATGCCAAGGTTGTCGGTCTCGATGTCGTCCTTGTCGACCGAAAGCGTCAGTTCCAGCGCCTTTTCCTTGATGGCGTAGTCGTGCTGCTGGAGGTTCTGCACGGCACGGGGACCGACCCATTCCCGGACGTTCGGGATTTTGCCGAGCCAGCCGTACTTCTGCTCCTTCTGCGAGGAAGGCACGACGGTCGCCACCCGGGCGTAGGCGGTCGATGCCTGCGACAGACCGTTCTGGAAGGACGTCTTGAAGCCGACGCGAAGGCTGTCGAGGTTTGCGGCGTTAACGAGCATGTCTGGGGTTCCTTACGACAGGATGGCGCGGGTGAGAGCTTCGTCGAACCGCACCCAGACGCCCTGGGCGTCCACGCTGTCGACGATGCCTGCGGGCGAGCGGGTGGCGGTGCCGTTCGTCTTCGCGACCGTCTGGTCGTCGACGATGTAGCAGACCGTGCCGACATCGACCTTGGCGATCAGGTCGCCAGCGGCCGAGTTGGCGAAGCGGTGGACACCGGGGCGGTACCGGATCGGGGTGACCCCGGCGGTGGTCGATGCCAGGCGCTCCTGGGCCACGCCGACGCCGAAGCTGCCCGTGGCGGTCGCGCCCTCGATCAGATCCCCGACGGCGTTCCGCATCAGGATCGCGCCGGCGAAAATCGCCTGGTTCAGGCCCAGAAGGCCGGTGCGCTCATCGCCCTCGGCACGAGGGGTGTTGCGGTCTTGGGTCAGCGGCGGCATCAGGCGTTCTCCTCAGCCAGGGTTTTCGCGTAGGCCTTTGGATCAAGGCCCAGGATCGTGGCGGCGGCGAGCTGCTCGGCGTTCAGCTCGACATTGCCGTCGGCGCCGACGGGCGGCTTGAGGGTGGTGATCAGGGCCGAGGGCGCGACGATGGGCTGCGCCTCGATGATCGCCTTCGCCGTCTCGGGCTGCGAGGCGTGCAGGGTCACCAGGTGCTCACGGTTCGCGGCCGTTATGCCGGTGCGGCCCTTCTTCATCTCGCCGTCGACATAGGCCTCGGAAGCGGAGCGCTTGGCGCCGTCCTTCAGGGTCGCCAGCTCGGACTGCAGGGCGGTCAGTTGCGACTGCAGCGCGACTACGTCACCGCCGCCAGCGGTCTTGACCTTCACGGCCGTGACGATGGCGTCGGGGGTGCCGGTCGGCAGACCCACGGCCGTACCGATCTCGGTCAGGGCCGATTGCAGCGCGCCGTCGGGCTTTTCGTCCTTCTTTTCGGCCATGCTGCCAATCTTCGCCAGGATCTGGTCCAGCGAAGCGTCGGCCGCGAGACCGAGCTTTTCGGCGATCTTGCTCATGCCTTCCATACGGGAGGTCTCCTCGGTGTTGAGTGCGGCCAGGCCGCGCAGGTTGGGGACATTGACGAGGGATGCGCGCGGGATCAGCGTCACCGTGCGCTTGTCTTTGGGATCGACCATCAGGACGGGCGAGATCCCGCGATAGGCCTTGTCGGCCACCAGGGCGCGCCCGGCAGAGGTCCATTCGACGCGACCCCAAAGGCCGTCAGTGCGAGCCTGCAGCTCGACGATCCAGCCGCGCGCCGGGGCCTCGTGGCCCGGGCGAAGGTCGGTTGCGTGGTTCTCGTCGATCGGGATGCCACGTTCCCAGGCCATCGAGGCCTGGATGACAGCTTGAAGGTCGGTCACATGATAGGGTCCTCGCCCGTCGAAGGTCTCGACTGCACCCTGCGCCACGGGCAGAAGCTGAACCCACTCGGGCACGGCCCCGTCGCTGCCGATGGCGGGCAACGCTGCGGACGCGGCGAGGGCGATCAGGTGAGACCTGGAGGCGGAGGCGGGGGCGTTATGCATGCCGCCAGACTGGCGGATGGCCCATACCCGAAACACCTACAACGGCTTGTAGGAGCGAGGGCCTTCAACGGGATCGGGATGCCTCTAACGTGGCCCGCCAGGCGTCAGGGGTCAAGCTCCAGCTTCAACCAGACACGGCCGAGCGGGTTAGCGCCTCGGCGATGGCATCCAGGATGTTGGTCTGGTCCTCGGGAGAGACGCCCAGGAACGGCCGTGCCGGGATGTTGCCCCAGGGGATCGGCCCGTTCCGCTTCGTCCGCCCGAATGCCCCCTGCGCCGCGCCGAACTGCTGGGTGGCGGCGTAGATCATGGGCGAGCCCCAGGCGACGCTGTCGGATGCGGCCTCGTAGAAGATCTGCGACGACAGCGCGCCCGATGGGCCGAAGAGCGGGCGGATGTCGATCCGGTTCGAGGTTCTGGCCCCATGGCGGTTCAGCGTGGTCTGCGACTTCGGGGCCCAGCGAACTCCATCAGGCGAGACTCCTTCCCCAAACCGCCGCTTGGTTGAGAACGTCAGGATCTGCCCGATTTCCTCCATCACTGGCGTCATGTCGGACAGGGCTGCGGAAAGCCGGAGCAGCGCCCCGGTGATTTCGTCGTCGGTGATGATGATGTCAGCCATCGCTTTGGCCCTTGGCCGCGCGCGCCGCGATCTCGGCTGCCAGTGCCTCGGCCAGGGCGTCCGGCAGCTTCGCCATCTTCGCCTGGACGGCCTCGGCCACCGTATCGGTCACAGTTTCGCCAGGGGCATAGGCCCATCCCTTGTCGATACCCTTCGGCGCTCCGGTCCGGGGATCGATCGCCTGCCAGCCATCTTCCAGCTGCTTCTCCGGTTTGCCGCCCACCCGCTTTGCGCCTTCTTGGCTGCGCGCCCCGGACAGGAAGCAGCTGCAACCCCAGCCATTTGGTGGGGCGTGGGTGGCCCAGAACGGGTGGTCAGCCTCAAGCACCAGACCATCCCAAGCCAGGTGCTGGACGCGTGGCTCCAGGCTGTTCCCGTGATTGTAGACGAAGTGGGTGAAGCCGCCGTCGCGCAGCTGGGCCAGGCGACCGGCGGCGTAGCTGGTGGCGAGGTTCGTCTTGTAGATGACCTTGGTTCGCCAAGCCTCGCCCTTCTTCGTCCCCTCGCCCGCCCAGCCGTGCCAGCCATGCCGCTCGACGATCTGTCGGAA
>NZ_JALHQD010000015.1 GCF_022842145.1 Tabrizicola sp. | reverse complement strand
GTCCAGTCCTTCAGCTACAAGCGCGGCACTCCGCGCGGGATGGACATGATCTTCGACTGCCGGTTCCTGGCGAATCCCCACTGGCAGCCCGCGCTGCGTCCGCTGGACGGCCGCGACCCGGCGGTCGAGGCCTTCGTCCGCGCTGACCCGCGCTTTGACGCGTTCTTCCGGAAGGTGAGCGATCTGATCCTGTTTCTGCTTCCGGCCCATCTGGAAGAGGGCAAGGCGCATCTCGCAATCGGCTTTGGCTGTACCGGAGGGCAACACAGGTCGGTCGCGATGGCGGAAATGGTCGGTAAGGCGCTTGCAGAGGCGGGCTGGCCGGTGTCAAAACGGCACCGGGAACTGGAACGCAAGGCTGCGGTCCATGAGCCCCAGGCAATGAAGGTGGCAGGCGCTTGATCGGTATCGTGATCGTGGCACATGGCGGTCTCGCGCGGGAATATCTCCTTGCGGTCGAGCACGTCGTGGGTCGTCAGGACGGGGTCCGCGCCATCGCGATCGAGGACGACCACGACCGAAATGCCAAGCAGGCCGAAATCTGCGACGCCACCGACGCCGTCGACACTGGCCATGGCGTGGTGCTGGTCACCGACATGTTCGGCGGCTCGCCCTCGAACCTGTCGCTGCCGGCCTGCGCGACCTCGGGGCGTCGCATCCTTTACGGTGCGAACCTGCCGATGCTGATCAAGCTTGCCAAATCGCGCGACCTGGGTGTTCCTGAGGCTGTTGCCGCCGCGCTGGACGCGGGACGCAAGTATATCAACAGCCTCGACCTTGGCGGCGGGGCCTGAGAGGCCAGATGACCAGCCGCACTTTCCGGATCGTCAATGAAAAGGGCCTGCATGCCCGCGCCTCGGCCAAGTTCGTCGAAGTGGTCGAGTCGCATGAGGCCCGCGCCAGCGTGACGAAGGACGGGATGGAGGTTTCGGGCGATTCCATCATGGGCCTTCTGATGCTTGGCGCGTCGCGCGGGACCACGATTGACGTCACCACCAGCGGCGACGATGCGGAGAAACTCGCCGATGCCTTGGAAGCGCTGGTTGCGGCCCGCTTCGGAGAGGATTATTGAGCAGTTATGTCCGGACGCGTGCCGGGCACTGCCGGGGATAGCCGCTTAGTGACAGACCAGAGCCAGATCGCCACCGAGACGCCGTCGTCTGCGGCCGGTCGGGCTGACCGTCAGTATGACATGCGGCGGCTGTCCTATGCCGGAACCTTCAAGAATCCGTGGAAGGCCGGGACGATCCGCGTGCTGGAATGGCTGACCGCCAAGGTCCAGCTTCTGCGCCTGATCCGCAGCTTTGAAAAATCCGGCGCCCCCCACGGCGCGCCGTTCTGGCCCAAGGCGATCCGCCACATGGGCATCCGGATCGAGACCCCGCCGGAAGAGATCGCCCGCATCCCCGCAACCGGCCCCTTGGTCGTGGTATCGAACCACCCCTCGGGACTGGTGGACGGGATGGTCCTTGCCGAAATGGTCAACCGCGTCCGGTCCGATTTCAAGATCCTGACCCGCTCGCTTCTGACCGGCATCCCCGAGGTCGAGGAGTTCATGATTCCCGTCCCCTTCCCGCACGAGGACAACGCCCGCGAGTTGGGTCTGCAGATGCGGGAAGAAACGCTGGCGCATCTCAAGGCCGGGGGGGTGATCATCCTGTTTCCGGCGGGCAAGGTCGCGATGAGCCCCGGCTGGTGGGGCCCGGCGGTGGAAGCGGAGTGGAACGTCTTCACCCACAAGATCGTCAAGTCCACCGGGGCGACGATCCTGCCGATCTACTTCCCCGGACAGAACTCCCGCCTGTTCCAGATCGCCAACCAGGTGTCGGACACCGTGCGGCAGGGGTTGCTGCTGTATGAGATCAAGCGGTGTCTCTTCAAGCCGACCCGCCCGGTGATTGGCGAACCAATCCCGGCGGAGGAGCTGAAGAAGTGGGAGGGTAACCCGAGGGGGTTCCTGGCCTGGTTGCGGGAGCATACGCTGGGGTTGGGGAAGTAAGCCCTAGGCGGCCCTTCAGACTAACGCGATGAGATTAGCCTACATCGCCGCCATAGATACATAGACCGACTTTTCCATCGGCCACGCCGCTGACCAGTTCGCCATCAAACCCGACATGCACGTATCGAGCATTCGGCGGCGCGTCGTAACGATATGATCTGCAAGAGGAATAGCCGTTTGACGGGTCGAAGTCCTCTCGCTGAAACTCGCCCAGTATCTCTCCGACCTGATTCTGGGTCATTCCCTGGGTAACCAGCGACGCCCGGCTCTCTTTTGGCACAGTGGTGTCGGCAGGCTTCAGGCCGCCGCACGCCGTCAGTGCCATAGAAATCCCGATGAAAAAGGCATGCTTCAAGTGTCGGTTCCTTCTCTCACCGGAGTCTTGATCCTACCGCGTAGGCACAGGCACTTCGCCCCGATAGTCGTAGAACCCCCGCTGCGTCTTCCGCCCCAGCCACCCCGCCTCGACATACTTCGTCAGCAAGGGACAAGGCCGGTACTTTGTATCCGCCAGCCCCTCATGCAACACGTTCATGATGGCAAGGCAGGTGTCCAGCCCGATGAAATCCGCTAGTTCCAAGGGCCCCATAGGGTGGTTGGCCCCAAGCTTCAGCGACTCGTCGATCGACTTTACCGAGCCCACGCCTTCGTACAGCGTATAGACCGCCTCGTTGATCATCGGCATCAGGATGCGGTTGACGATGAAAGCCGGGAAATCCTCGGCACTCGCGGCGGTCTTGCCAAGCTTGCGAACCACCTCATGCAGCGTGTCCCAGGTCTCCTGATCGGTCGCGATGCCGCGGATCAGTTCGACCAGCTGCATCACCGGGACCGGGTTCATGAAGTGGAAGCCCATGAACTTTTCCGGCCGGTCGGTGCGGGAGGCAAGGCGCGTGATCGAGATTGACGAGGTGTTCGAGGTCAGGATCGTCGTCGGCTTCAGGTGCGGCAAGAGGTCCTCGAAGATCGCCTGCTTCACGGTCTCGCGTTCCGTGGCAGCCTCGATGATCAGGTCGCACTGACCCAGATCAGCCAGCTTCAACGATGTCCTGACCCGCTCCATCGCCGCGCGCTTGTCGGCGGGCATGACCTTCCCGCGTGAGACCTGACGCTCGATGTTCTTCTCGATGGTTGCCAGTGCCTTCGACAGGCTGTCTTCCGAAATGTCGGTCATCAGCACATCGTAACCCGCCAGCGCAAAGACATGGGCGATTCCGTTGCCCATCTGCCCGGCGCCCACGACGCCCACCAGCTTGATCTCCATCGCCCGCACCTCCGTCTGACGCCTTCGCTTATGCCCCGTGGGTATCGCCCGCGCAAGGCGGGGGGAAATGCGTAGAGCTTTAGTCAACCGCCCGATTTTAGCCATTGGGCAACCACCATCGGCCATGCTTTGCGGCGGGTGGACTGAATTCGGGTGTGTGATGATGACGATTCCGGCGGGCGTGCGGGCGCTTGACTACTTTCCGTGCCGCTATGGGGCCGCCAAGGCCTTGTTCCGGGGGCCAGCGCGTGACCTGACGCAGCCCTATGTCGCCGTTCTGGGCGGCTCACCCACCTTCGGCAAGTATGTGCAGCGGCCCTATCCGGCGCTGGTGGAAGCGGCCCTTGGGTGCCCGGTAGTCAATCTGGGCGGGCTGAACGCCGGTCCGGACTTCTACCTGACAGACCCCGCGGCGCTGGACATCGCCGCCCGCGCGGAGGTCGCCGTCGTGCAGATCACCGGGGCCGAGGCGCTGTCGAACCCGTTCTACCTGGTGCACAGCCGCCGCAACGACCGCTTCCTGGTCGCTACCCCCGCGCTGCGCGCCCTGTTCCCCCAGGTGGACTTCGCCGAGATCCACTTTACCCGCCACCTTTTGCAAGTGCTGGAACGCAGTGACAGGGCGGCCTATGCCCAGGTGGTGGCCGGTCTGAAACAGAACTGGCTGGACCGGATGCGCCTTCTGCTCGCCCGGCTGCCGCGGCGCCGGCTTCTCCTCTGGCTGGCCGATGCCCCGCCGCCCGAACGCGCCGGCAGCCTGGACCCCGCGCCGCCGTTCATCGACCAGCCCCTGCTTGGTGCGCTGCTGCCCGACGTGTCGCACCTGATCGTCGCCACGCCCAGTCGCCGCGCCAGGGCGCTGCAACCCTTCGACATGACCTACCCCGAGACCGAGGCCGCCCAGGCCGCCTGCCTGCCCGGCGCTGCGGTGCATGCCGAGGTGGCGGAACGTCTGGTCCCGGTCCTGCAGCGGCTGATGTGAAAAGGGCCACCCGAAGGCGGCCCTTTGTGCAGGCGTAGGGTGGGCGATCCGCCCACCTTCGCTTTACAGCTTTTCGATCAGCTCGGGGACCAGAGTGAACAGGTCGCCCACCAGGCCGTAATCGGCAACCTGGAAGATCGGCGCCTCTTCGTCCTTGTTGATCGCGACGATGACCTTCGAGTCCTTCATCCCGGCAAGGTGCTGGATTGCGCCCGAGATGCCGACCGCGACGTAGAGATCCGGCGCCACGACCTTGCCGGTCTGGCCGACCTGCCAATCGTTCGGCGCATAGCCACTGTCCACCGCGGCGCGCGAGGCACCGACGGCGGCGTTCAGCTTGTCCGCCAGCTTCTCGATCAGCGCGAAGTCGGCCTGAGAGCCAACCCCACGGCCACCCGACACGACGATCCCGGCCGAGGTCAGTTCCGGACGGTCGCTCGAAGCCACCTTGTCCTCGACCCAGGCCGACATGCCGCCATCGACCGTGGCCGACACCTTCTCGACCGGGGCGTTGCCGCCCTTGCCCGCCGCATCGAAGGTCGCGGTGCGGACGGTCAGGACCTTCTTCGCGTCCGAGGTCTTCACCGTCTGGATCGCGTTCCCGGCATAGATCGGCCGGTCGAAGGTCGCGGCGTCATGCACGGCCAGCACTTCGGAGATCACCATCACGTCCAGCATCGCCGCCACGCGCGGCAGGACGGATTTGGACAGCGCACCCGAGGGGGCGACGATGTGTTCGTAATCCGCGGCGAGCGAGGCCACCAGCGCGGCGGTCGGTTCGGTCATGCCGTGGCAGTAGACGTGATCGTCGGCGAAGAGGACCTTGGCTACCCCGTCCAGCGTCGCCGCTTCGGCAGCCGCGGCATCGCCGCCCGTGCCAGCGACCAGCACCGTCACCGGGCCCAGCGATTTCACTGCGGTCAAAGTCTTGGCGACCTGATCGGTCGCAAGCTTGCCCTCGGCAACATCGGCAAGAAGAAGAACGGCCATCAGAGCACCCCCGCTTCGTCTCTGAGTTTCGCGATCAGTTCGGCGACGGAGCCGACCTTGACCCCGGCCTTGCGGCCTGCCGGTTCCACGGTCTTGACGACCGAAAGGCGCGGCGCGACGTCGACGCCGTAATCGGCCGGCGTCTTCACCGCCAACGGCTTGGCCTTGGCCTTCATGATGTTCGGCAGCGACGCATAGCGCGGCTCGTTCAGGCGCAGATCGACGGTGATGATCGTCGGCATCTTGACGGTGATCGTCTGAAGGCCTCCGTCCACTTCACGTGTGACCTTTGCCGTGTCGCCTTCGATGGCGACTTCCGAGGCGAAGGTCGCCTGCGACCAGCCCAGAAGGGCGGCCAGCATCTGGCCCGTCGCGTTCATGTCATTGTCGATGGCCTGCTTGCCGCAAAGGACCAGGCCAGGAGCCTCTTCCTTCACCACAGCCGCGAGCAGCTTGGCTACCGCAAGCGGCTCGATGTCGACATGCACGTTGTCGGTCGCCTCGATCAGGATCGCGCGGTCCGCGCCCATCGCCAGCGCGTTGCGCAGGGTTTCCTGGCTTTGCTTGACGCCGATGGAGACGACGACGACCTCGGTCGCGACGCCTTTTTCCTTCATGCGGATCGCCTCTTCCACGGCAATCTCGTCGAAGGGGTTCATCGACATCTTGACGTTGGCGAGGTCGACCCCCGATCCGTCCGCCTTCACCCGAACCTTTACGTTATAGTCGATCACCCGCTTGACCGGGACCAGAACCTTCATGGGCCGCACTCCTTGTCCGACGTGGGCCGCTTCGGGCCACACAAGCTCTCGCCCGCCTGTTACCGGATCAGGAAACGTCGCAACAGAGCAAATACGACAGGTTGGCGCGACGCGACGCCGCGTTTTGATCGCTGGGGTCGATCAGGCGGTCAGCGCGTCAGGCCGGGGACCCAAAGCACGTCATCCTTGCCGTCATTGTTGGCGATGCGGCCTGCGACGAAGAACCAGTCCGACAGACGGTTCAGGTAGCGCACCGCCTCGGGGTTCACATCTTCCATCGTGGCTGTTTCCACCACCAGACGCTCGGCCCGGCGGCAGACGGTGCGGCAGAGATGCAATTGCGCGGCCAGTACGGAACCGCCCGGCAGGATGAAGCTGCGCAGGGGCGTCAGCTTGGTGTTCATCGCGTCGATCTCGGCTTCCAGGCGCAACACCTGGCCTTCGATCATCCGCAGTGGCGTGTAGCTGAGGGTCGGATCCAGGTGCCGGTCCGGCGTGCATAGGTCGGCCCCAAGGTCGAAGAGATCGTTCGAGATGCGTTTCAGCGCCTCGGCCATATCCCCGGTCGCGTGCAGTCGCGCAAGGCCGACCGTCGCGTTGGTCTCATCCACGGTTCCGTAAGCCGAGACCCGGATCGAGTGCTTCGCGACCCGCGCGCCGTTGCCCAGTGCGGTTTCCCCGGCATCGCCGGTCTTGGTGTAGATCTTCGACAGGACGACCATGATTTACCCTTTCGACCGCAGCCAGGCAAAGCCCGCGATCACCACCACGGCCGCAAACTGGACCCCAAGCCGCCAGCGCATGATCTTGTTGGCGTTGCGCTTGTTGAACTCGCCACCCTTGGCAAAGCTACCGATACCGAAAAGCAGAATTCCAAGCACCGCCAGGCAGGCGATGACGGCGAAGATGACAAGCGGGTCAGAAAACATGAGCGCACTCCCTTTCGTGCTGATCTAGGTGCAGGCGGGCGGAAAGCGAAGCCAATTTTCTTGCGCAGGAAGTTTGCCAGGAATTTTCCCTGGAGTTCGTGCGCCTAGCCCTTGGCGATCAGCCAGTCCAGCGCGCGCGTGGACAAGATCCGGCGCAGGAATCCCATCAGGTAGGTCGGCGTCGTCACATAGTAGCGCGCCTTGGGACGCTTTGCTTCGACCGCGTGGATCAGCTTTGCGGTCACTGCCTCGGGCCCCAGTTCAAAGGCGTCCTTCTTCGTCTTCACCCCGTAAAGCCGCCCGCGGAGCGTCACGTATTGCTCGCGCCGGGCCGAGTTTTCCCAGTCCACCCACTTTTCAAAATGCGGCACCGCGTTTTCGCGGATTTTCGTGGCGATCGGGCCAGGCTCGATCATGATGATGTCGATTCCCGTGCCGCGCATCTCGATGCGCAGGACGTCGGACAGGCCTTCCAAGGCGAACTTCGTGGCCACATAGGCCCCGCGCCAGGTGGCCCCCACCAGACCAAGGACCGAGGAGCAGTTGACGATCCGCCCGTGTCCCTGTGCCCGCATCACCGGGATGAACCGACGGGTCAGGTCGTGGTAGCCGAACAGGTTCGTCTCGAAGATTTCCCGCAGCGCGCCGCGCGGCAGGTCCTCGACCGCGCCGGGGCAGGCGAAGGCACCGTTGTTGAAAAGTACGTCCAGAGTGCCCCCGGTCCGCTGCAAAGTCTCGGCTACGGCAGCGGCGATGCTGGCCTCATCCGCATAATCCAGTCGGAAGCTCTCCAACCCCTCGCCCCGCAACCGCTCGCAGTCCGCTTCCTGGCGACAGGTCGCAAACACGCGCCAGCCGCGCGCCTTCAATCCCCGCGCAGCATCAAGCCCGATGCCCGAGGAGCATCCGGTGATCAGGATCGAACGTTGGGTCATCACTGGCTCCGGGCACACGGCCCGTCACGGAGCCTCGGCGCTGAGGTAGCGCATCGCGACGAAGCCTTCCACCCCGTCGCCCTGGATCACGATCCGCGCCCAGTCGTCATCGACCGCCTGCACCATCAGCGCAGCCTCGCCAGAAGTGAGCTTGCCGACAACCTCGGCTTCGGTCGAGGGTTCGGCGCGGACGTTGACCGAGCTTGCACTGACATACCAGATCGTGCCTGCGCCCCCGGCAGCCACTTCAGGCTGTGCCTCGGCGGCAGGGGGCGTATCGTTGCCGACCGACGACAGCGAAAAGACGGGTTCTTCCACAGCTGTGACAAGTTCACGTTCGGGTTCGATGTAGGGCGCAGGTTCGGCGGAGGCCACGACGGGAGCGGGCTCTTCCACTGCGGCCGGCGGTTCGACTGCGGCCACTTCGGCCACCGGGTCCACGGCGGTACGCGTGGTCTCGACCAGCTGCTCCGGTTGCGATTCGGCTCCGGTCACTGCCTCGGGCTGCACCTTCTTGGCCGCCGCGGCGGCGAGGCCGGGGCGCATCTGGCCGCGGTCTTCTCCAGCAATCATCAGGGCGGCGAACATGCCGATACAAAGAAGCAACGTGAGGCGAAGCATGAATTAATCCGTTTCTATCGTTGGCGCGGTCTTAGCACAGGCGTTTCCAGGGAGTGTAAGAAAAATGCACAACCATCGCGTTGGTTCCATGTTCCGGCGATTGGTATCTGGACCCGTAAGGCCGATTTCCCTACACAACATCCATGAGCGCAGACGACGACGAACCCAAGATCGAGGGGCCGCAGGGCCTGACCACCTCCGAGCCGCTGTCGCGCGCGATCGGAGAACGGTATCTGACCTATGCGCTGTCCACGATCATGCACCGGGCCCTGCCAGACGCGCGCGACGGGCTGAAGCCGGTCCATCGGCGAATCCTCTGGGCGATGCGGCGGCTGCGGCTGACGCCGACAGGGGGGTTCCTGAAATCGGCCAAGATCGCTGGCGACACGATGGGGGATTTCCACCCGCACGGCGATTCCGCGATCTATGACGCGATGGCGCGTCTCGCGCAGGATTTCAACATGCGCTACCCGCTCGTGGACGGGCAGGGAAATTTCGGCAACATCGACGGCGATAACCCCGCCGCCAGCCGCTATACCGAGGCGCGCGTGACCGCCGCCGCCGAGGCGCTGATGGAAGGCATCGACGAGACCGCCGTCGATTTCCGGCCGAACTACGACGGCCGCCTGGAAGAACCCGTTGTCCTGCCTGCTGCTTTCCCGAACCTTCTCGCCAACGGCTCCAGCGGCATCGCCGTCGGCATGGCGACGAACATCCCGCCGCATAACCTGGACGAGTTGATCGACGGCTGCCAAGCGCTGCTGGCTGACCCCGCCCTGACCGACGAAGCACTGGTGGCCCTGGTCCCCGGCCCCGATTTTCCGACCGGCGGCGTGATCGTTGAACCGCGCGATTCGATCCTGGAGGCCTACAAGACAGGTCGTGGCGCCTTCCGAACCCGTGCCAAGTGGGAGGTCGAAGACCTTGGACGCGGCACCTGGCAGATCGTCGTCACCGAAATTCCGTTCCAGGTCCAGAAATCCAAGCTGATCGAGAAGCTGGCCGAGATCATCCAGATCAAGAAGGTCCCACTTCTTGCCGACGTCCGCGACGAGTCTGCCGAGGACATCCGTCTGGTGCTTGAGCCCCGGTCCCGCACTGTCGACCCCGAGGTGCTGATGGGCAGCCTCTTTCGCAACTCGGACCTCGAGGTGCGCTTTTCGCTGAACATGAACGTGTTGATCGACGGCAAGGTGCCGAAGGTCTGCTCGCTGAAAGAGGTGCTTAAGGCCTTCCTGGACCACCGCCGCGACGTGTTGCGGCGGAGGAGCCAGCACCGGATCGAAAAGATCGACGCCCGGCTGGAAGTGCTGGAAGGCCTGTTGATCGCATTCCTGAACCTCGACCGGGTGATTGACATCATCCGATATGACAACGACCCGAAGGCCGCCCTCATCGCCGAGGACTGGTCGAAATCGCACATCCGGGCGATGTCGGAGAAGGACTACCAGCCTCCGGCCAAGGGTGGCGAAGGCCAGCTGAACGAGGTCCAGGCCGAAGCCATCCTGAACATGCGCCTGCGGTCCTTGCGGCGTCTTGAAGAAATGGAGCTGAACGCCGAGCGCGACGCCCTGATGAAGGAACGCGCCGACCTTGCCGACCTTCTGGACAGCGACCGACGCCAGTGGAAGCGCATCGGCAAGGAACTTGACGAGGTCCGCAAGACCTATGGCAAGAACACCGTCCTCGGCGCCCGGCGCACTCAGTTCGCCGACGCGACCGAGTTCGAGGACATCCCCTACGAGGCGATGATCGATCGGGAACCGATCACCGTGATCTGCTCGAAGATGGGCTGGATCCGGGCGATGAAGGGCCATGTGGACCTTGCGGCGGAGCAGAAGTTCAAGGACGGCGATGGCCCGCGCTTCGCCTTCCACGCCGAGACGACGGACAAGATCCTGCTCGTGGCCGAAAACGGCCGGTTCTATACCTTGCTGGGCGCGAACCTGCCCGGCGGGCGCGGCATGGGCGAACCGGTGCGCCTGATGATCGACCTGCCGAACGACACCGGGATCACCGATTTCCTGCTGTACCGGGCTGGGCAGAAGTATCTGCTCGCGTCCTCGGCCGGGGACGGGTTCATCGTTCCGTCGGAAGAGCTTGTGGCCCAGACCAAGGCCGGAAAGGCCGTGCTGACCGTCCGGGAAGGAACCAGGACGGCGGTCTGCATTGCCGTGGCGGGGGACTCGGTGGCCGTGGTGGGCGACAACCGGAAAATGCTGGTTTTCCCTTTGGCGGAACTGCCCGAAATGGCGAGGGGCAAGGGTGTCCGGTTGCAGAAGTACAAGGACGGCGGGTTGTCGGATGCGATCACCTTCACGAAGGCAGACGGGCTTTCGTGGAAGGACCCTGCCGGGCGCACCCGCACGGAAACCGACCTTGTGGAGTGGACCGGGGCCCGGGCAAGTGCCGGAAAGATGGCCCCACGCGGCTTCCCTCGGGACAACAAGTTCACCTGACAGGCCGCTCGTCGATGACTTCGTCACTCCTCGCCGGCAATCACGACGCGGAGACGAAGTCGAACGAGGAGGTCAGGCCCGCTCCACCTTCAGCCAGACGCCGCCCTGCGGCCGCAGGGTCAGGATCATGACGGGCTTCGGCTCTTTGCCCGGCACAGGGGCAAAGCGAAACCGCGCCAGCAGGGTTGCCAGCACGATCACCGCCTCTTGCAACGCGAAGGATGCGCCGATGCAGATGCGGGGGCCGTCGCCGAAGGGCAGGTACTGAAAGCGCGGCACCGCCTTGGGATCGGTGAAGCGGTCGGGGCGGAAGGCATCGGGGTCCTCCCAGAGCAGGCGGTGCCGGTGCAGCGCGTAGATCGGCAGGATTACGGTGTCGCCGGGCCGGACCTCACGACCGCAGAGGATATCGGCGGCCATCGCGGTCCGCGACAGGAAGGCCGCGGGGGGATACATCCGCAGCGCCTCGTCCACGATCCGCCGCACAAGCGGCAGGCGGGCAAGGTCCGCCACTGTGGCCGCCCTGTCGCCCAGAACCGCCTGCGCCTCCTCCCGCGCGGCAGACTGCACGGCCGGGTCAAGGGCACAGAGATACAGCGCCCAGCTTAGCGTAAGCGCCGTCGTCTCGTGCCCCGCGACGATGAAGGTCAGCAGGTTGTCCCGCATCTCTGCCGTCGTCATCTGCCGACCGCTTTCCGGATCGGAGCCCGCCATCAAAAGGTCCAGGAGGTCCGGCGGAGCCTTAGCGCCCTCGGCCTTCCGCGCCTCGATGGCCCGGTCGGCAAGGCGCTTGGTCTGCCGCATCGCCGACCCGGTGAACAGGCGATTGGGCCGCGGCACCCAGGGCGGCGCGCCAAGGACGTCCAGAAGCGAGACCTTCGCCGTGGCCCCGATATACTGCTCGATCGCCTCATGAACCGAGGCCCGGTCGAAACCCGACCCGTCCGAGAAGGTGACGTCCGCGATGACCTCGAAGGTGGCCGTGACCATCTCGTCGAAAAGGTCCGCCGCCCGACCAACCGAGCGGTCGAGACGCGCGACAGACCGCTCCGCCGCCGCGGTCATGACCGGCCCCAGCGCACTGACGTTGCGGTGCGAGAAGACCGGAGCCGCCGTCCGCCGCTGCCACATCCACTGCGCGCCCTCGGCCACGAAGAGGCTGTCGCCGATGGCGGGCTCCAGGATCAGCTTGGTCACAACCGACTTCGGATAATCGTCCACGCGGTCGCGCAGGACCTGCTTCAACCCCTCGGGGTCCATCAGCATGTGCCAGCGCTTGCCGGTGCGGCCCGACAGGATCGGCACCCGCGTGGCGACCTCGGGGATCAGCTCCAGAACGTTGCGCTGTGCGGCGCGGAAGCTTTGCCAGACCCCCATCGGTTCGGTGTGCAGGGCGACGCGGGCGGGGAGGGGGGAGGTGACATCCAGCATGATGCGACAAAGATAGGGCGGCGCGGTCCAAGGGCAAAGCGCGGGCTTGCCGCAGGCGCGCGCCTTTCGGCCAATCAGGCTTGAATTTCCCCCGCACGCGGGATAAGTCGCCGCCCGTGTAATCTCGGGCCCGGCTTCGGCCCGATCTGGACAAGGGCGGAATTCGCAATGGGCAAGGCAAAGTTTGAACGGAACAAACCGCACGTCAACATTGGCACGATCGGCCACGTTGACCACGGCAAGACGACGCTGACGGCGGCGATCACGAAGTATTTCGGCGAATTCCGGGCCTACGACCAGATCGACGGCGCGCCGGAAGAGCGGGCTCGTGGGATCACGATCTCGACTGCGCACGTGGAATACGAGACCGAGGCGCGTCACTACGCCCACGTCGACTGCCCCGGCCACGCCGACTACGTCAAGAACATGATCACCGGTGCCGCCCAGATGGA
>NZ_JALHQD010000014.1 GCF_022842145.1 Tabrizicola sp. | reverse complement strand
AACTTCCACAACGCCCATCGGCCATCTCCCGCGACGGGCGCCGGGAGCCACTCTCCCAACCCTCAACCCGTCACCGGAAAACCGGCACTCCTCTTACTCTGGCCGACGTGAAGGGCGGAAAGCCGACGCTCGCCGCTCCACCTCGACCGACCGCTTTGTCCCCGTTGCCAGCTATCGACCACGTTGCGACTAAGCACCTGCCAGCGACAAGCGCCGCGTCGGTGGGGGCGGAAATCCTAAAGCCTAGACTGCTTTGATGCCTTGGGCTTGAGGAGTCACAAAGGCTGTCAGGCTTGTTACCGCGTTACAATCGTGGCGGCTCTCTAATCGCGGCAAAACTGCCCCTCGCCCTGCCTCAGACAAGTTTCCGACCCAATTCGGCCATTTTTGGGCGATCCGCTGCGATTACTGCGAAGCTTTGCGAAACATCCATTATCCTTCTTGAACGGGCAGGTGTCGTGATGCGTTCTGCTGCTGCAAGGGTGTTCGGATCGGCCAGTGTGCTGCGATGCTGGTAACGAACTCCTTCTCCGAGGACATTCTGGTTTTCGTCTACGATGTGGGCGATCCGCTCTTCTTCGCCTGCCTGCGTGAACCGTCGCTGCACCTCCTCACCTTCGCCAATGACGAGATTCTGATCCCAGCGGGTCAGTCGATGCGTCTGGTCCACAAGACGGCCACGGATTGGCAGGTCGGCATCAAGCGCGGAACATTGACGGGCCGTTTCGAACCATTCCTCGTGCCCTTGGACGGACAAACCTATACCGCATCGGCCCGGCTGGAGGTGACCCCTGGCGGCCAGTTGCTTTGGCTGAACGCACCCAAGATCACGAACCCGACCCAGCGTCTTCCCGAGGTCGACCTGATGCAACCGCTACCCCCCGCCCCAGGGCATGTCGTGGGTGTCGGTCGGGCCAACATAACAGATGCCGCCGTCCTGACCTTGGAAAGCGCGCTCCCGATGCAGGGTTGGACATCTACTTCTCAGACGACGACCGGGATCGAGCTGCTGCCCGACAACGCACCTGTCTGGTTGCAGGCACGCGCCTTCATCATCGGTGATCCGGCCAGCGCGACAAGGTGCGTCTTAGTGGTTGCCGATATCTGGTCCTGCTCCATCGCGATCAAGCAAGAGGTTGTCCGACGCCTGTCCTATGGCAATCCGGAAAGTCCCTACCGCATGGACAACATCTGGATCGCGGGAACCCACACCCACAGCGCCCCGTCAGGTTACCTGCATCACTTCCTCTACAATGCTGCGGGCTTTGGCTTCGATGCGCATGTCTTCGAAAGCGTGGTCGCGGGCATCGTCGCCGCTGTCGAAGCCGCCCACTCCTCTCTGGCACCCGGTCGCGTGCGGCTGGGCAGGGGCCGCCTGCAAGGCATCACGCGCAACCGGTCGTTGCCTGCCTTCCTGAACAACCCAGCGGCAGATCAGGCCGCTTTCCCGAATGCCGTCGATGACGTGATGACCCTCCTCTCCTTCGAACGCGAGGACCCTGCAGGATCTGGCACGTTAAAGAGCATCGGCGCATTGAACTGGTTCGCGATCCACCCGACCAACAGGGGTGAGCAGTTCCGTCTGGTCAGCGGAGACAACAAGGGCCACGCGTCGCGGATCATGGAAGAAGGCTTCGGCCCCGGTTTCGTCGCGGGTTTTGCAAATGCCTGTGCCGGCGACGTTTCGGGCAACATAGACCCCAACGGCAGCGGCTTTTTTCCGGTCAACGGAACGGACTTCACAGAACAGGCCAAGCGGATGCTTGAAGCGGCAGAGGCACAGGCCAAACTAGCCACGGACCTGGTTGCGACAGCAGGCCCGGAATTGCGAGGTCCAGTGCAAACGCTTGAGCATCGGTTGCACATGCCGAAACGGACGGGCACCGTTGCCGCCGTTGGCCTCTCCATGGCGGCAGGCAGCACCGAGGATGGCGGCCAGAAACTGATGCCCGAGGGCATCACACTCCTCAGCCCGAACGATCCTGCACAGACCTCTGCCGGGCTGATGACAGTGGGCGCGCTGGCCGCCGCGACGCTTGCGCCGCTCAACCGACTGTTGGCGGCGACGACGGGATTGCTCAGCGGACAGCCCCTAGCGGCCCTGCGCGGCGTTCTGACGGCACTTCCCGTGACCGATGCGGCGATGCTGATCGCGCATTATCCCAAACCAATCCTGCTCTCACCCGGAATGATGCAGCCAGACCCCTGGACCCCCGAGGTCCTGCCGCTGCAGCTGGTTCGCATCGGTCAATTCGCCGCCCTCGGCGTCCCCGCCGAAGTTACGACCGTCGCAGGTCTCCGCCTACGGCAGGCCATGCAGACCGACCTCTCCGCACTCGGCGTGGAGATAAGCGTCGTCAGCACCTACACCAACGGCTATGCCTCATATGTCACCACGCCCGAAGAATACGATACCCAGCAATACGAGGGGGCGTCGACGCTCTTCGGACGCGACACCTGCACGGTGCTGGCCAACGGTGCGGCTGAAATGGCAAGGGCCCTGCGATCAAGACGGGGCGGTCTTCGGCCCGATGCGGCGCTGGCCGATCTTCGGGGCCGGGTCCTTGCCAAGCGGCGCATGACGGTCCGCAATCTGACAAAGGCTCGGATGATGGTCCGCATCTGCATGGTGGGCGAAACGGCACCCCTCTGGCCCGGCGCGCAATACACCGTCGATGCGGGCGAGGACGTCGCCGTCATCCTTCCCCTGCCCTGGTCGCTCGTCACCGAATCCGTGCACGTCATGGCCTTCCCGCCGAACACCGCCCCGGCGAAGGCGCGGCGCGTGATCGCCACGACGTCCGATCTCGTCATCATCCCGCCCAAGGGCACGCCCCTGCGCAGCGCCTATTTCCCGACCCAAAGGAAACTCTAGCCAGAACGATCCATCGATAACCCCAAGGAGGTGACAGATGCCCGGTCCTGCCATGCACCACATGATCGCCGACCGCCTGCGAACGCGCCTTCTGGGGTCGACCGGACTAGGAGCAACGCTTTCCTCCGCCAGCTACGCACAGATTCAGACCCTGCTCGCGGACCCGCGCAACCTGCCCTATTATTTCCTCGGCTGTCAGGGGCCGGACTTCCTGTTCTTCAATACTAAGGACATGAGCCCGGCTCTGCGCGACCTCGTGGCGACCTATTTTGAGGTCACGGACTTCATCGAGAATTTCAAGCGCGACCTGAAAGCGCTGGTTCCGCAACCGGTCCTCGATGCGCTTGAGGCGCTGGACGAGGCGGCGAATGAGGTGATCACGTCCTCCTCCACCCTGTCAGAGTTGGAACAGCTCTTCGGGGACATGAAGAACGTGATAAACGCGCTTTCTTCGACGCTGCTGGAAGCGGTCAAAAGCTTCATCGGCGAGTTCAAGCTTTTCGATCTTGTCAGCCATCCCTATCGCGACGGCGTGGCGGCGGGCGAGAAGTGGTGGTGGTTCGACGCGCTGCATTACCGGCGGACGGGCGAGTTCGCACAGGCCCTTCTGCGCAAGACCGATCCGGGATCACCCCTGCATCTCTATGCGATCGGCTACCTCACGCATGTGACCGCCGATACCGTGGGCCACCCTTATGTGAACGCGATCTGCGGCGGTCCCTACCGGTCGCACGCGCAACGCCACAAAGCGAGCGAGAATTATCAGGACGTGCTGAACTTCCGCGATGTCCGCAGCGAGGACTGGAACTTCTCCAAGCTGCACGCCTTCTACAACTTCAACTTTTCCGGTCCCGTCGACACCGAAAACGACGTTCCCGACCCCTTCACGAACCTGCCGCCGGACCTCGCAAAGCTGATCATCGAGACTTTGACCGAAGTCTACAACGAAGACCCTGCCCCACCGCGACCCGATTACGCGGCCTCCCTCACGCCCGCCGATCTGAACGACACCTACAGGCTCTGGTATCGCTGGTTCAAGAATGCCACCGACACCGGCACCCTGCCCCCGCCCGTTCCCTACTCCTTCAGCGCCGAACTGCGCGAGGTCTGGGACAAGGCGATGGACAACCTCGGCGACATCGGGGATTTCCTCGAAGACGCCGCCAACACCTCGGGCAGCATGGGGATCTGGGGCATCTTCCTCATGCTCGGCGCGCTCATCCTTGGCGCGCTTGCCGCCGCCGCCGCTGTCATCGATGCCGTCCTCGGCGCGATCACCACGCTCGGCTCGGCCACCATCCGCTACGCTGCCTGCCTGATCTACGAACAGCTCTACGACGCCTACCAGAACTTCCGCCTCGCCGTTGCGATGAACGGTCTCGCCTTTCCGATGCAGGAACACCTCACCGAACCGAGGATCGTACATTTCGGCAATCCGGGCATTCCGGACATACTGGGCCAGACGGCATCCAGCATCGACCATCGCCTTCCGCTCCTGCGCTGGATCATGCCCGGACTCACGCATCAGGAACGTCACCTCGTTTACCCGCCGACCGGGGACGAGGTGGCTCATGCCTTCGGTGTGCCCGGCAACTACCTCGACAAGACCTCGGTCTGGTATGGATGGGGCGACATCATCCAGAACCGCAGCCTTCTGAAAGACCTAAGCGCAATCCAGAAGACCCCGCCCGGACCGCAGCAGACCGATGCTGGACGACTCGCTGCCTTGCTTCATGACAAAAGCCTGCTGGGCAACGCGCTGGACCTTACCGCTGCCATGTATGACCTGCAGGCATCAGGCGGCCACATGCCCGACTTCAATCTGGACGGAGATCGCGGCTACGGCTTCCTCTGCTGGTCGCAGCGAGGAGATCCCTCGCCGGACTCACCCAACCCCATCGCCTCGGAAGCGCCCGGTGGGCCCTTCGCCGTCGAAATCGACATCATCCGATAATCAAGGGAGCAAGCCATGCCCGACAATGCAGTCGAGGACATCCGCACCTACATCTCCGAACTGACCGCGCGCGCAGCGAAGTCGCAAACCGAGGCGAAGCGAAAACTGAACCCGCTCTTCGGACGGGACGACCGCCGCAAGGGACCCGATGACTTCGTCGAAAGCTCGTTTCTCTACATGCGCAGCTGCGACGCGGATACCGGCAGCCGCCCCATCCCCTGCCCCGCGTTCTGGCTCTCGCCTGATCTGAGTGTCGCCCCGATCTCCAATTTGGGCGTGCCGACACGGCAACTGCAGGCCGGACAGACCTATCGTCTTACCGCCCAGGTCCGCAACCGGGGCGACCTGATTGTACCATCTGCCAAGGTCGAGTTCTGGCTGGTCACGCCATCCCTTGGCTTTGACACCCGCTTCGCCACGAAGATCGGGGTTTCTGCGGCGATGGTGATGCCCTATGGCGCAACCGAGGTCGGTTTGGACTACACAGTTCCACCCGCCCTTTCGGGGCACCGCTGTCTCTTTGCCCGCGTCTTCTCCTTCGCACCGCTGGACATTCCGGTCGATGACTATGCCCTGAACCCGGTGATCGACCGCCACGTCGCGCAATTGAACCTCGACATTGTCGCACAGGGGGCGACCTTCAGGCTGGACTGGATCCATCATCGCAACGCCAAGGAGGCGCTAGAAATCCTCCCGATGGATGCGGCCACCCTGCGCTCCATCCGACGCGAGGCCTTGGCCCCGCTCACCATTACTGCTCCGCGTATGCGCGGTGGATTGGCCGAAATCCTACGCCGCATCGAGGTTTCCGCCGCCGTTCCCGAGGCGCAGGGCGCGAGAGTGTCCACCGAACGCAGCGAGGCAGGACTGGTTCTGCGAAGCCAAGACAGAGAGGCCTGTGACATCGACGCCCAGGTTGGCCTGACAAAGCAGGCCCAAGCCGTCATCGCCGCGATGGAAAAGGGCAAGGCCGTCGGCGACGAGGGCCGCAAGATCTTGCGCGAGTATCGCTCGATGACCGCGCAAACCCTCAAGACAGAAGTCAAACTGTCACTCCCTGACTTCGGCCTGAAGAAGGGCCGCGCCTTGGCGCTGCAAGTGGTGAAACGGGACATGGCCACAGGGCAGATAACGGGTGGCATTGCTTTGGTGATTGCGGGTTGACCTATGCTTGAGTTGAGTAGCGCGTTCACAGGTGGCTCACTTCTCGATGGAAATCCCGGATCAGTTCAGGATGGAAATCAACAACGTCCCGGTCGGTTGACCCCTAAGCCCGCTCATGGCCCCAGCGCAGTGGGGCCATGATCTTCGATTGCCGACGTTCGAGGTTTAACTACCACCGGCGGCTATGGGCCGAAAACGACGGAACCCGGCGGGTTTCCCCGCCGGGCCCGAGGGGGAGACCCCGTTCTTTTCAGAACGGGATCTCGTCGTCGCGGTTGACCAGCTCGGGGTTTTCGCTCTCGGCCGACTTCGGGCGGCTCAGGAAGTCGACCTTCTCGGCGATGATCTCGCAGCCGTAGCGGTCAGTGCCGGTGGCGTCGGTCCACTTGGTGTAGTGGATGCGGCCGTGGACGAGGACCTTCATGCCCTTTTCGCAGTGCTCTGCGACGGTCTTGCCGAGGCCGTTGAAGCAGGTGATGCGGTGCCATTCGGTGTCCATGACCCGGTAGCCGTTCTCGTCGCGCATCACGCGACCTTCCGAGAGGCGCGGCCGCGAGGTGGCCAGGGTGAAGTTGGTGATCTTCGTGCCGCTTTGGGTCGAGCGCACTTCGGGCTTCTGACCGATGTTGCCGGCGAGGATGACGATGTTCTGCATGGTAAGCTCCTGTGTTTCCTGTCCCTGGGACCGTCCCTTCGACAAGACCCGGAAAAAGCCTGTCGGCTGAGGCGTGCACGGGAGACGGAACGGCGACCGGAAACCTCCAGAGGGCCGGGGTGGAGCGGGCAGCCCCAAAGGGGCAACACGGCCCGGACTGACGCGGGGTTGCGCGCCAGAGGCCGAACAGGCTTAGGGGATTGTCAGTCGAAGGGATGGCACCGGGGATCGGATCGACCTGGGGCTCTCGCAGAACTCGGCCTTCCTAGCCAAGGCAACTTCGTTGAGCCATTTGCGAAACCGCCGACCCGGCGGCTCAAGCCAACCTCACCCCCCTGCCCTATCGCGGTGACCTCCGGGGGAGTTGTGATGTTGCGACATGACAGCTATCCCGGATGCATCATTCAGGACACGTGGGCACAATGGCTGATTTCAATCTCGAGGAAATGTCGCTCAAGGAACTGCGGCAAATGCAGAAAGACCTCGCCAAGGCGATTTCCACCTATGAAGACCGGCACAAGGCAGAGGCCCGCGCCAAGCTGGAAGCCATCGCCAAGGAGATGGGCTACTCTTTCGCCGAACTAATCGGTGTCGAGGTGAAAACTACCCGTGCGCCAGCCGTGGCGAAATACCGACACCCGGAGAACGCCGCTGTCACCTGGTCGGGCCGTGGTCGGAAACCGCTCTGGTTCGTAGAATCGCTGGAAGCTGGTAAAGCCCCGGCAGAACTGGCAATCGAATAGAGAGAGCCGACGACGCACCCGGCCCAAAGCGGACGGTCGTTCAACCTTGTCGATCAGTATGTTGGCCACTCGGCGCGACGCTTGGCATCAATTGCCTCGGGACAGGCCCAGAAGGCGCAATACTTCGCGAGGAGCGGGGAGCCGCCATACTGTCTGGAAGCTTTCGACAACGTTGTCCCGGGTGACTCCGATGCCAGGTAGTGCGATCCAGGCTGGAACGGGGCGACCCAAAAGGGACAGGATCACGGTCTGCGCGGCCGCGATCCCTTGCTGGAAAGGTTGCTGGGCGGCGATGCAGCAGAAGGAGTCGCCTTTTGCGAGGGCGATGGCTGCGGCCTCTCCGAGATCCACGGTTGCCATGGGCATCGTTGCAGCGCGTTCTGCAAGGCGGTTGGCTGCGGCAAGGGCTGGCGTATCCCAGACGACGAACAGTCCGGCCAGATCCGGGTTTGCTGACAGAAGATCATCGGTGGATGCGGCGGCATCCTCGATCCGAGCGAAGCGACGCACGCGCGGGGTGACGTCGGGGCGGTTCACCTGAAGCCATTTTGTGAAGGCAATCTCGCGCTCGTTCGTGGCGAAGAAATCTGCGGCGAAGCCGAGGACGCCGACTTGCGCTCCGGTGGGTATATGCTGCGACAGTCCCTGTGCCGCGATTTTGCCCAAGCCGAAATTATCCGACGACACCAGCGCCGTGTAGTCCTTGCCCGGCAGCAGGCCGGTCGGCGCGTTGTCGAGCAGGACCAGCTTGATGCCCGCCTCGGACACGCGGCGGTGCGCGGCGGCAACCTGTTCGTTTGCCACGGGCAGAGAAATGATCGCGTCGGGGCGTTGAGGGATAAGCCTGTCGAGTTCGGCCACTTGCATGTCGGGAGAAAAGGCGCAGTCCACGACGTCGATCACCGCCGCGCCGCAATCGCCGAAGATGCCCATCATTCCGGCCAGTTGCTGCTTGGCCCAGTCGCTTTCCAGAGTATGCAAGACCACAGCCACGCGCCATCCGGCGGCCTTGGCGGCGGTGCGGTCGTCCGGCAGCAGGCTGACCCGTTCGGGCGGGGCAGCGCGTTCACCATGGGGGCCAAGGCCGGATATCGTCATGTCGTAAGCTCCTGTCCGACCCGCGCCCGTGGCGGCGGCGGGGGCCCTGCCGTATGGGAAAGCCGATCATGGAGGGCAGCGAAGGCCGGATGGGCGATTGGGCTGCCCTGCATCACCCATTCTTTCAGGAAGCCTGGCGCGAAAAGCTGTTCCGATGCCACGCGGGCCCCGCCGACGAGACCGGCTGAACTGCCCATCTGCGAGCGGATGATCCGAAGGTCGCGGGTGACGAAGGGATGCGATGCGCCATAGACCGCCTCGCGCAGGGCGGCGAGGAGGATGTCGTTCGTTTGCACGATGGAGCCCGACAGCACGATCAGTTCCGGGTTCAAAGCATTGGCCAGCGTCGCCACGACCTGACCGATCAGGTGGCCCGACTCCGTCACGATCGCGACCGAGGCGGGATCGCCGATCTGTGCGGCTTGCGAGACTTCGATGGCCGTGATCTCGCCCCCGCGGCGCTGGATGTCGGCCAGCATGGGGCTGCGCCCGTCTTGTGCCGCCGACAGACCTTCGCGCTGGATCATGTCCGATCCCGCGAGGGTGTCGAGTGGGCCGCTCCGCCCGCCTGCGGTGACCGGAAGCGATCCGATCAAACCTGCCGCGCCATGCGCGCCACGGTACAGCTGGCCGTCGCAGACGATGCCCGCCCCGATGCGGCGGCCGACCTTCAGGAAGAGCATGCTGCGCGCGCCGATCCCAGCGCCTGCATGCAACTCGCCCATCGTCATCGTCTCGACGCTGGACCGCATCCACACCGGCACGCCGAAATCGCGGGTCAGCGTTTCGACCAGCGGGAACCCTTCCCAGGCGGGAAGGACCGGCGGGGTTGCGGTCAGGAAGTCACCCTCCGTCGCGCCCTGAACGGCACCGGGGACGGAAAGGGAGATGCCCCAGATGCTGCCCTGTGGCGCGTGACGCTCCATCGACCAGCGGAAGAGCGCGGTCAGGCGTTCGGCCAGGTCGGCGGGCGGGGCGGTCAGGTCGGCGGCTTCGTGATGTTCGGTTAGAAGCTTGCCGGAAAGGTCGGCCACACCCACCCCGATCGCGGTCTGGTCGAGCGTGGCGACAAGGATCGCGGCACGTCGCGCGGCAAAGCGCACCAGACGCGGGGCGCGGCCCCCAGTGGCGGTGCCCAGTTCGCTTTCGTCCACCAGTCCCATATCGCCCAGCATCGTCAGGCGGTCCGCCACCACGGCGCGGCCGAATTCGCTTTGGCGTTCCAATTCCTGCCGCGTGTTGGCCGCACCCGTGCGGACGAGGTTCAGGAGTTCGACCAGCGATGGCGCAGCGGTCTCTGCCGTGCGCGGCCGTCCCTTGCCGCGCGGGCGGGACGATTCGGAAAGGTCGGGTCCGTTCAGGGGCAAGGCTGCGTCCTTTTGGGTTTCGCAAGGGATACGATCGGGACTTCTGCCGTTCAAGAAAAAACTTTTGCTGTAAAAATGCAGAAGTAGGCAGTCCTAAGCAGAAATAATATTGACCACCGGCGAATCCGCGCTTAACGAAGCTGTCACGGTCAGAGGAGGCCGGCAGAAACCGGAAGGGCGGGGGCAACCCGAACGGCCTTTCCGCAGGAGGAGAGACACCGATGACAGCGTGGAAGCTGGCCTATCACGCCAATTGCTGGGGCGGCCTTGGCGGGGATGCCGTGGGTGTCACCTCGGTCACGCAGCTGGCCTATCGCACCTTTGGGGACATGGACCGCGCCTGCGCCGACATCGCGGCTGCCGGATATGCGGGGGTGGAGTTGTTCGACGGCAACCTGCTGGACCGCAGCGCCGCCGAGATGCGCCGGATGCTGGCGGATAACGGGTTGGAACTGGTCGCCACCTATGCGGGCGGGAACTTCATCTTCGACGACATCCTGCCCGAGGAACTGGCGCGCGTGACCCGCGCCGCCGACCGTGCCGCCGAACTGGGTGCGCCGCATCTGGTCGTCGGCGGCGGGGCCAAGCGTTTCGACGGCACGCGGGAGCCGGATTATCACAAGCTGGGCGCAGCGCTCGACCGCGTTAAGGCGCTGGCCGATGCGCGTGGGCTGCGGGCGCATTACCATCCGCACCTTTCGACCATCGTCGAGGGTCCGGCCGAAGTGGCCAAGATCTTCGATCTGACCGCCATCGACTTCTGCCCCGATACGGCGCATCTGGCCGCCGCCGGTGGCGATCCGGCGCAGCTTATTCGCGATCATGCGAAGCGGATTTCCTACGTCCACCTGAAGGGGTTCCAGCGCGACCCCTTCGCCTTCACCCCACTTGACCGCGGTGATGTGCCGACGGGGCCGATCCTGCAGGCGATGCGGGATGTGGGCTTTGCGGGCTGGGTTTGCACCGAACTCGACTCTTGGCCCGATCCCGCCGAAGGGGCGCGGCTGAGCATGGACTACCTGAACCGGGCAATCGCGGGCTGATCCGCCTGCCCACCAAACGGGGGAAGCCCCGACACTTCTCTGGGAGGAAGAAGCTATGTTGACCAGACGCAGCCTCATGGGCTCGGCGACCGCGCTTGCGCTTTTCATGGGGATCGCCGCCCCGGCCTTCGCCGATCCGGACGCGGCGCTTGCCAAGTTGCAGGAAACCGTCCTGTCCAAGGGACCGAGCGGTGAGGACCCGTCGCCCGCATCCGATGTCGTGCTGAGCGAAGAGGAGCTGGCCAAGATCAAAGAGATGGGTGCCACCGCCGCCATCGTCATGCATTACGGTGGCAATGACTGGAGCCAGGCGCAGATCAACGGGTTGCAGACCCAGTTCGGCGCGATGGGGATCGAGGTGATCGCCGTGACCGATGCGGGCTTCAAGCCCGAAAAGCAGGTCAGCGATCTGGAAACCATCATGGCGCAATCGCCCGACATTATCGTGTCGATCCCGACCGACCCGACTGCCACCGCCGCGGCCTACCGCGCGGCGGCAGAGGCCGGGGCCAAGCTCGTGTTCATGGACAACGTTCCGGCAGGCTTCGTTCCGGGCACCGACTACGTCTCGGTCGTGTCGGCCGACAACTATGGCAACGGCGTCGCGGCGGCCCATCTGATGGCCAAGGCGCTCGGACCGGACGGGGGCGAGATCGGGCTGGTGTTCCATGCCGCCGACTTCTTCGTGACCAAGCAACGCTACGATGGCTTCAAGGCGACCATCGCCAGCGACTACCCCAACATCACCATTGTGGATGAACAGGGGATCGGCGGGCCGGACTTCTCGGGCGATGCCGAAAAGGCGGCGGGGGCGATGCTGACCTCCAACCCGAACATCAAGGGCATCTGGGCGGTCTGGGACGTTCCGGCCGAAGGCGTGATGGCGGCGGCGCGGGCCAATGGGCGCGATGACCTGATCATCACGACCGTGGACCTTGGCGAAAACGTCGCCATCAGCATGGCGCAGGGCGGGTTCATCAAGGGCCTTGGCGCACAGCGTCCCTATGACGCCGGTGTGGTCGAGGCGAAGCTGGCCGGTTACGCCCTGCTGGGCAAGGACGCGCCGGACTTCGTGGCGCTGCCCGCCCTGCCGGTCGCCCAAGACAACCTGCTCGAAGCATGGAAGCAGGTCTATTCGACCGAGGCGACCGAGAACGTGAAAGCCTCGATGCAGTAAGCGATGCCGCGCGGGGTGTCCCTATCACCCCGCGCGCCTGCCGGGCCTTTGCCGGGGGAATTGCTCCCTGCCCGTGAAGGTCCGGCCCTTCCCCAGCAACCCGTCCCGCACAGCACCGGAGACTGACTATGACCAAAGTGATGAACGTTGCCATGATCGGCGGCGGGTTCATGGGCAAGGCGCACGCCATGGCCTATGCCTCGATGCCGATGTTCTTCTGGCCCGCGCCTGCCATCCCGCACCGCAAGGTCGTCGTCGATGTCACCGACGGGGCTGCCGAGGAAGCCCGCCGTCGCTTCGGCTTTGACGAGGCGTCGAGCGACTGGCGCGCCGTGGTGGCGCGTGCAGATATCGACGTGGTCGACATCTGCACGCCCAACAACGTCCATGCCGAGATTGCCATCGCGGCGGCCAAGGCGGGCAAGCATATCATCTGCGAAAAGCCGCTGGCCCGCACCGTGGAAGAGGCCCGCGCGATGACCGAGGCGGCAAAGGCTGCGGGCATCATCCACATGGTGGCCTTCAACTACCGCCGTACGCCCGCCGTGGCGCTGGCCAAGAAATACATCGACGAAGGCCGCATCGGGCGCATCCTCAATTTCCGCGGCACCTACCTTCAGGATTGGTCGGCAGATGAGAATGGCCCCCTGTCCTGGCGCTTCCAGAAGAAGATCGCGGGATCGGGCACGGTGGGGGATATCGGAACCCATGTGGTGGACCTCGCGCATTACCTCGTCGGCCCCATCGCCGAGGTGATCGCCATGACCAAAACCTATGTCACCACGCGCCCCATCCAGCAGGGTGGTGTGGACAAGCTGGGCGCGTCGGAGAAATCGGCCGATGCCGAACGTGCGCCGGTGGATGTGGATGACGAAGTCGTCTCGATGCTGCGCTTCGGAAACGGCGCGATCGGCAGCCTTGAGGCCACGCGCAACGCATGGGGTCGCAACAACTTCATCACGCTGGAAATCCACGGCACCAAAGGCTCGATCAACTTCAACTATGAACGCCGCGACGAATTGCAGGTGATGTTCGCGGACGATCCGGCCGATGCGCGCGGCTTCCGCACGGTCTATACCGGCCCCGCGCATCCCTATGGCGGCGGTCTGTGGCCGATCCCCGGTCTGGGCATCGGCTATTCCGAGACGAAGATCGTCGAATGCTTCGACCTCTTCAGCGCGATTGCCAGCGGCAAGCAACCCAGCCCAAACTTCGAGGACGGTCTGCTGACGGAACTCGTGGCCGATGCCCTGCTGCGGTCGGGCGAAACCGGCAAGTGGGAGCGGGTGGAATGACCGCCCCCGCCCCGGTTGCCGTGCGGATGACGGGGATTTCCAAATCCTTCGGCGGCATCCGCGCGCTGGACAGTGTGGATTTCGAGGTCTTTGCCGGTGAAGTCCACGCCCTGCTTGGCGGCAACGGGGCGGGGAAGTCCACCATTCTCAAGGTTCTGAACGGCGTGCATGTGCCGGAGGAAGGAACGATCGAGGTGGCGGGTCAGACGCTTACCGCCCGCACGCCCGAAGCGGCGCGGGCGGCGGGTATCGCCATGAACTTTCAGGAGATGTCGCTGATCCCGACGCTGACCGTGGCGCAGAACATCTTCCTGACCCGCGAGGCCCGCGATGCGCGTGGCATGATCGACGACGCGGATTCCGTCCGCCGGGCGAAGGTGATCTTCGACATGTTGCAGGTCGAGGTCGATCCCACCGCGCTGGTGGGCGATCTGGGGGCCGGGCAGAAGCAACTGACCGAGATTGCCAAGGCGATCAGTCAGGAAGCGCGGGTGTTGATCCTCGACGAACCCTCGACCGCGCTGTCGGTGTCGGATGTGGAACGGCTGTTTGTCTTTCTGCGGCAGCTGAAGGCCAAGGGCGTGGCGATCATCTATGTCAGCCACCGCATGGACGAGATTGCCCGCATCGCGGACCGCGCCACCATCCTTCGGGACGGCAAACATGTGATTACCGCGCCGCTGGCCGATCTGCCCATCGACGTGATGATCGAACATATCGTCGGCAAGAAATCCAAAGGGCTGGCCGATGTGGCGCGGGGCGATGTTTCGCGGGGCGAGGTTCTTCTGGAACTTGCAAACGTGACCGGCCCGCACAAACCGGAAAACGTCAGCTTCGCGCTGCATCGGGGTGAGGTGCTGGGACTCGCCGGCCTGCTCGGCTCTGGCCGGTCCGCCTTGGCGCGTGTCGTTGCAGGCATCGAACCCGCCGTTTCAGGCGAGATCCGCATCAAGGGCACGAGGGTGGCGGTCCGCCGTCCTGCCGACGCTGTGGCCCACCGCATCGCTTTGGTGCCCGAGGCGCGCGCGACGCAGGGCATCATCCCTGCCCACAGTGTTGCCGACAACATGGTGATGTCGGTGATCGGGCGGATCGCGCCGAAGGGTTTCGTGGACCGTGTCCGTGTGCGGGACATTGCCGAGGACATGATCGCCCGACTGTCGATCAAGACGGCAAGTCGCGACCATGCGGTGTCCACACTGTCGGGGGGCAACCAGCAGAAGGTGGTGATCGGCAAGTGGCTGGCGACCGAGCCGGAAATCCTGATCCTTGATGAACCGACGGCAGGGATCGATATCGGGTCGAAGGCCGAAATCATCCGCCTCGTGCGAGACCTCGCCCAGGCGGGCAAGGGGGTGATCGTCATTTCCTCGGAACTGTCGGAACTGCTGACGGCCTGCGACCGCATCCTGGTGATGGCGGATGGCCGTGCGCATCAGATGCTGGATCGCGCCGATCTGGACGATCCGGAGGAGCGCGACCCTGAACACGCCCTGCAAGCGGCCGAACGCCGTCTTCAGATCGAAATCCAGAAAGCCCTGACCATCAAGGAGGCCAGCCATGGCTAAGGCAACAACCGCCCCCGCCGGGGCATTCTTCGCCAATTGGCGGCAGAACATCATCTATATCGGCTTCGTGGTCATCTTTGTCGTCTTCGCGCTGACGCTGAACGACAAGGGGTTCCTGAACCCGAACAACCTGCTGAACATCGTGCGGCAGACCGCGATGATCGCGGTGATGGCGGTGGCCATGACTTTCGTGCTGTCGGCGGGCGAGATCGACCTGTCGGTGGGCGCGGTCGCGGGGCTGACCACGGTGACGGTTGCAATGGCGATCTCCATCGCCGGGCCTGTTGGCGGCGTCCTTGCCGGTTTGGCGACGGGGCTTGCCGTCGGGATGTTCAACGGCTGGCTTACGACGAGGATCGGGATCCCCTCCTTCCTGACGACACTTGCCATGATGGGCATCGCCAAGGGCGTTGCCATGTGGATTTCCGACACGGCTGCCGTGCCGATCCTGTCGCCCGGATATTCCTGGATCTTCGGGGGCGGCTCGGTCGGTCCGATCCCCGTCCTGATGTTCTGGATGGCCGTGATCGCGGGCGTCGGTCATGTCGCCCTGCGCCGGTCTGGCTTTGGCCGCAAGGTTCTGGCGACGGGCGGGGGCGAAATGGCGGCGCGCTATTCCGGCATCGACACGCGCAGCATCAAGTTCAAGGTGCTGGTCCTGTCCTCTTGCGCTGCTGCTTTGGCCGGGATGCTCTATGCAGGCCGTCTGCAATCGGGTCGGTTCCAGCTTGGCGAAGGGGATGAGTTGTCGGTCATCGCCGCAGCCGTCCTTGGCGGGACCAGCCTATTTGGTGGCAAAGGCACGGTCATTGGGACCATCGTCGGCGCGCTGATGATCGGGATGATCAACAACGGGCTGATCCTGATGGGGCTGGAGTTCAGCCAGCAGCTGATTGCCAAGGGCGCGATCATCATCCTTGCCGTTGCGCTGAGCCAGAAGCGGGGCTGACTATGTACACGATCATCGGAACCGTCACCGCCCGTCCGGAAACGCGCGAGGAACTGGCATCGCTGCTGATGGCGCAAGTCGCGCCGACGCGGGCCGAGGCAGGTTGCATCAACTATGATTTCCATGTCGATGCCGCCGATCCTTGCGTCTTCGTCTTCTATGAAAACTGGACCGACCGCGCCGCATTGGACGCGCATCTGGCGATGCCGCATCTGCAACCGCTGTTTTCGCAGCTTGACCGTCTGCTGACCTGTCCGGTGGAGATCCGGCCCCTGACCATGCTGTCGGAGCGGGCCGCGTGATGGGCGGGGCGATCAAGGGACCGGGCATCTTCCTGGCGCAATTTGCGCGGGATGAGGCACCGTTCGACAACTTGCCCGCTATTGCTGCGTGGGCGGCAGGGCTGGGCTACAAGGGCGTGCAGATCCCGTCATGGGATCGGCGGCTGTTCGATCTGGACCTTTGCGCCGAAAGTCAGACCTATGCTGACGAGGTGCTGGGCATCTGCGCCGAAGCGGGCGTCGCCATCACGGAACTGTCCACGCACTTGCAGGGACAGTTGGTTGCGGTGAACCCCACCTATGACGCGGCCTTCGATGCCTTCGCGCCCGAAACGGTACGGGGCAATCCCGCCGCACGGCAGGCATGGGCGGTCGATCAGATGACCAAGGCCGCATCGGCAGCGCGGCGTCTGGGGCTTTCTGGAACGGTCAGCTTCACCGGATCGCTGGCCTTCCCCTACCTTTATCCTTGGCCCCAGCGCCCCGCCGGACTGGTCGAAACGGCATTCGCCGAACTTGCCCGCCGCTGGGCCACCATCCTTGATGCCTATGACGATGCGGGTGTCGATATCGGCTTTGAACTCCACCCCGGAGAGGATGTGTTCGACGGCGCAAGCTGGGAGCGGTTCCTGTCCGCCGTGGCCGAACACCCCCGCGCGCGGATCAACTACGACCCGTCTCACTTCCTGTTGCAGGCGATGGATTATCTGGCCTTCATCGACCTTTACCACGACCGTATCTCGGCGTTCCACGTCAAGGACGCCGAGTTCCGCCCCGACGGAAGGCAGGGCGTCTATTCCGGCTACTTGCCTTGGGCCGAACGGGCGGGGCGTTTCCGTAGCCTTGGCGACGGGCAGGTGGATTTTCCGGCCGTCTTCACGCGGCTGACCCAGCACGGCTATCGCGGCTGGGCGGTGATGGAATGGGAGTGCTTCCTGAAATCCCCCGAGCAGGGCGCAGCCGAGGGCGCGCCCTTCATCGCCCGCCACCTGATCGAGGTGACGGGAAAGGCCTTTGACGATTTTGCGGGCGGGCAGGCAGATCAGGCTGTGCTGAAAGCCATGTTGGGAATCCGGCCATGACATTGAAGCTGGGCATGGTCGGTGGCGGCCAAGGGGCCTTCATCGGTGGGGTCCACCGCATGGCGGCACGGCTGGATGGGCGGTGGGAGTTGGTTGCAGGGGCGCTGTCCTCCGATCCGGCGCGGGCAGCGGCATCGGCGGCTGAACTCGGCATCGCGCCGGACCGCAGCTATTCCGATTTCGCGGAGATGGCACTGGCAGAAGCATCCCGCCCCGACGGGATCGACGCGGTGGCGATCGTGACGCCGAACCACCTTCACGCCAAGGTGGCGGCGGCCTTCCTGCGCGCGGGCATCCCGGTCATCTGCGACAAGCCGATGACCGCCACGCTTGCCGAGGCCGAAGAATTGGCTGCCCTCGCAGCCGAAACATCCGTGCCCTTCGTGCTGACCCAGACATATACCGGCTACCCGATGGTGCGCGAGGCGCGCCGGATGATCGCCGAAGGCGCAATCGGCGCGGTGCGCCACGTTCAGGTCGAATACCTACAGGACTGGCTGGCCGGACCCGTTGAACAGAGCGGGCAGAAACAGGCGGTCTGGCGCACCGATCCCGGCTTGTCTGGCGAGGGCGGCTGCATCGCGGATATCGGGACCCATGCCGTCAACCTTGCGACCTTCGTGACGGGGCTTGGTTTGCAGGCTGTACTGGCAGACCTGACTGCCTTCGAACCGGGGCGGCGGCTGGATGACAACGCGGCTGTGTTTCTGCGTTTCGACGGCTGCGCGAAGGGCATGATCTGGGCAAGCCAGATTACCCCCGGCACAAAGAACGCTCTGCGATTTCGTATCGCTGGGGAGAAGGGCGGGTTGGCCTGGGACCAAGAGAACCCTGATCTCCTCGAATTCACTCCGCTTGGCGAAACGACCCGCCTTATGCGCCGCGGTGATGGCCTGTCCCAGACGCCAAGCCGCATCCCTTCCGGCCATCCCGAGGGCTATCTGGAGGCGTTCGCAACCCTATATGCCGATGCGGCGGACCTGATCGAAGGCAAGGGAATGGCACCGGCCGGCGCGCTCGCCATGGCCGAGGATGGTCTGGCTGGAATGCGTTTCGTCAGCGCATGTGTCCGATCGAGTGAAGCAGGCGGAGTTTGGACACCTGCCTGACAATCGGGGGCAGAAGGCACACCTGAACAGACACGCTCACCGCTCACCCGACCGCCCGCTTTCCGCCTAACGCGATTGTAGCGAGATCAAGGCAGGGTCGATGACCGACGCGCGCCGGAACGGCCTCGCCGATCACTCGGCCGAAGATGGGCCAAGCGGTGCGACTGCAGCGCGCCCGGGCCATCGAAAGTGAGGCCGAAGCCTCACCCGAAGGGATCGTATTCCGAGACGATCACGACCTCGTCGCCGTCGATTTCATCGGCGCGGACGGCACCGAAAGTTCCATCCCCTGCCTGGAAGACGACAATCGAGACCATGAGCGTAGCGGCGAGGGAGGCGGCGAAAGCGTGAGCATCTTTGCGGGACATCTGTGTGGCTCCTGTCTTGGAGGCGGGGGACCATCCCCCGCGCGACAGGACCCCGCAGGCCCGAAGACTGGCTGACATCACCGGGTGCGTTCGGCTCGCCCGAATCCACCCGGCGGCACGGGCTCGCCCGTAGTCCGACCCCTCGCGGGTTGATCTCGAAGACAGGATTCGGGGCAAGGAAGGGAATGGCGAGCGGGGGAGGTGCCCTGACGACTGGAGCAAATTGTCCCGCTGATGCCTGGAACGCCGCCAGCCTCCCGGGCAGGCTCTTGGTTAAAAACCTCCGAATTGGGGGATGGATAATTCTGCGCCCCGCGGCATCGCGGGACGAGGTTCATGTGGTCGGTGAGGGGCCCGCACATGGGTAGGCCCCTCACGCAGTGCCAGGGCTCAGGCGGCCAGGTCGGCGCCCCCTGCCCTTTCGCCGTCCTCGGCACTGACGATATCGAGCCGCGCGTTGCGATAACCTTCCCGTGCGATCCAAAGCTCAGCCGCAGTGATGGATTCCGCCAGATGCAGCAGCTCGGCGTTGCCTCCAGAATCCAGAAGCACGCGCACCTGCCCGGGTTTCGGCTCCTCGGCGACCTCGAATACCAGCCGGCTGTCCGCCGAATGGCTGCGCATGATGGTGACGAGAATGACCCCGTCCGAAGAGAAGTTGCCCTCATGCAGCGTGAAGGAGGCTGGTGCCGTCCAGGTCGTATAGACCCGGGGCGGCTCCTTCTTCACCAG
>NZ_JALHQD010000013.1 GCF_022842145.1 Tabrizicola sp. | reverse complement strand
CCGTGGCGTGCGCCGCCGGTGCCCTTCTGGCGATAGATCTTCTTGGTCGAGTACGAAACCTCGGCCCGGGTCAGCGTCGAATGGGTGCCGGCCTGGGATTTCGCCCGCTGCCAGCGCACCACGCGGTGCAGGATGTCGGCGCGCGGCTCAAGGCCGAACAGCGCTTCGTCCAGATCGATGGAGCCGGCCTTGCCGCCGTCCAGTTTGATCACGTCAAGTTTCATGCTTCACCCCCTTCGGCGGCGACTTCTGCAGCCGGAGCTTGAGCGGACCGGATCGCGGCCGGACGCGGCGCGTCCTTGGCTTCCGGCTTCTTCACGGCGTCCTTGACGGTCACCCAGCCGCCACGCGATCCCGGGACAGCGCCCTTGATCATGATCAGGCCGCGGTCGGCGTCGGTGCGGACGACCTGCAGGTTCTGCGTGGTCACGCGGACGGCGCCCATGTGGCCGGCCATCTTCTTGCCCTTGAACACCTTGCCGGGGTCCTGGCACTGGCCGGTCGAACCGTGCGAACGGTGCGAAACCGACACACCGTGCGATGCCCGGAGTCCGCCGAAGTTGTGCCGCTTCATCGCACCTTGGAAGCCTTTACCGATCGAGGTGCCCGCGACGTCGACGAACTGACCTGCGAGGTAGTGGTCGGCGGTAATTTCCGCGCCCACGTCGATCAGGCAATCCGGCGTCACGCGGAATTCCGCGATCTTGCGCTTCGGGGCCACGTTCGCCTTGGCGAAGTGACCGCGCTGCGCGGCGGTGGTCCGCTTGGCCTTGGCAACACCAGCGCCGAGTTGGACGGCGGTATAGCCATCCTTGTCAGCGGTGCGCTGTGCCACGACCTGAAGGCTGTCCAGCTGCAGAACCGTCACCGGAACCTGCTTGCCATCTGCCATGAACAGCCGGGTCATGCCCAGCTTCTTTGCAATTACTCCAGAGCGCATCTTGTCATGCCCCCCTTAGACTTTGATCTCGACGTCCACGCCGGCAGCGAGGTCGAGCTTCATCAGCGCGTCCACGGTCTGCGGGGTGGGGTCGACGATGTCGAGAAGACGCTTGTGCGTGCGGATTTCCCACTGGTCGCGCGACTTCTTGTCGATGTGCGGACCACGGAGAACCGTGAATTTCTCGATCTTGTTCGGCAGCGGGATCGGCCCGCGCACGGTGGCACCGGTACGCTTCGCGGTGTTCACGATTTCCTGGGTGCTGGCGTCGAGCACACGGTAATCGAAAGCGCGGAGCCGGATGCGGATTGTCTGACCTGGCATCAGTTTTTTCCTTTTAGAACGTTGGCGAGGACACGGACTGCCGACCCAAGAGGTTCTGTTTCGTTAGACGGTAGGTGGTGTCGAAGGGCGGGCTATTACAGCCCGCCCCGCGGTAGTGCAAGTCGCTTTACGCGATGATCTTCGACACGACGCCGGCGCCGACGGTGCGGCCGCCTTCGCGGATGGCGAAGCGCAGCTTTTCTTCCATGGCGATCGGGGCGATCAGTTCCACGACGAACTTCAGGTTGTCGCCCGGCATGACCATCTCAGTGCCTTCCGGCAGCTGCACGGTCCCGGTGACGTCCGTGGTCCGGAAGTAGAACTGCGGGCGGTAGTTCGCGAAGAACGGCGTGTGACGGCCGCCTTCTTCCTTGGTCAGGATATAGGCCTCGGCTTCGAACTTGGTGTGCGGGTTGACCGACTTCGGCTTGCACAGCACCTGCCCACGCTCCACGCCCTCACGGTCGATACCGCGCAAGAGGATGCCGACGTTGTCGCCAGCCTCGCCACGGTCAAGGAGCTTGCGGAACATCTCGACGCCGGTGCAGATCGACTTCTTGGTGTCGCGGATGCCGACGATCTCGACTTCGTCGCCGACGTTGATCACGCCGCGCTCGATCCGGCCGGTGACCACGGTGCCACGGCCCGAGATCGAGAACACGTCTTCGATCGGCAGCAGGAACGGCTGGTCCACGGCACGCGCCGGGGTCGGGATGTAGCTGTCGACAGCGGCCATCAGCGCGCGGATCGAGTCCTCGCCGATGTCCTTGCGCTCGCCGATCATCGCCTGGTGGGCCGAGCCCTTGATGATCGGAATGTCGTCGCCCGGGTATTCGTAGGACGACAGAAGTTCACGGACTTCCATCTCGACGAGTTCCAGCAGCTCTTCGTCGTCCACGAGGTCGATCTTGTTCAGATAGACCACCATGTACGGGATGCCGACCTGACGGCCGAGCAGGATGTGCTCGCGCGTTTGCGGCATCGGGCCGTCGGACGCCGCGCAGACCAGGATCGCGCCGTCCATCTGGGCGGCACCGGTGATCATGTTCTTGACGTAGTCGGCGTGGCCGGGGCAGTCGACGTGGGCGTAGTGACGCGCCTCGGTCTCGTATTCCACGTGCGCAGTCGAGATCGTGATGCCACGAGCCCGCTCTTCCGGCGCGCCGTCGATCTGGTCGTAGGCCCGGAATTCGCCGAAATACTTGGTGATCGCCGCCGTCAGCGTCGTCTTGCCGTGGTCAACGTGGCCGATCGTGCCAATGTTGACGTGCGGTTTGTTCCGTTCAAACTTTGCCTTGCCCATCAGGGTCTCTCCTCATTCGGTTCAGATGCGGCGGGGAGGCCCCGCCCTACGGGGGTGGTAGGGCGGGGTTCACCCCGCCACACCGATCAAGCGTATTTCTTCTGGATTTCCTGGCTCAGGTTTTCCGGAACGGTGTCGTAGTGGTCGAACTCCATCGAGAACACCGCGCGGCCCGAGGTCATGGACCGGAGCTGGTTGATGTAGCCGAACATGTTCGCCAGCGGAACCATGGCGGCGATGACGTTCGCGTTGCCGCGGCTGTCCTGGCCGTTGATCATGCCCCGACGCGAGGTCAGGTCGCCGATGACGCCGCCGGTGTATTCTTCTGGGGTGACGACTTCGACCTTCATGATTGGTTCCAGCAGTTTCGCACCGGCCTTCTTCAGACCTTCGCGCATGGCCGCCCGCGACGCGATTTCGAAAGCCAGCACCGAGGAGTCGACGTCATGGAACGCGCCGTCGATCAGCAAGACCTTGAAGTCGATCACCGGGAAGCCTGCCAGCGGACCGGAGTCCATGACCGACTTGATGCCTTTTTCGACGCCGGGGATGTATTCCTTCGGCACCGCACCACCGACGACCTTCGACTCGAAGGAATAGCCTTCGCCCGGTTCGGTCGGCGAGATGATCAGCTTCACGCGCGCGAACTGGCCGGTACCACCGGTCTGCTTCTTGTGCGTGTAGTCGATCTCGTGCTCGCGGCTGATCGTCTCGCGGTAGGCCACCTGCGGCGCACCGATGTTCGCCTCGACCTTGAACTCGCGACGCATGCGGTCGACGAGGATGTCGAGGTGAAGTTCGCCCATACCCTTCATGATGGTCTGACCGGATTCGATGTCGGTCTCCACCCGGAAGGACGGATCTTCGGCAGCCAGACGAGCAAGTGCGATGCCCATCTTCTCCTGGTCGGCCTTGGTCTTCGGTTCGACCGCGATCTCGATCACCGGGACCGGGAAGGTCATGGTTTCAAGAACGACGGGCTGGGCCGGATCACAAAGCGTGTCCCCGGTGGTGGTTTCCTTCAACCCGCCAAGCGCGATGATGTCGCCAGCGAAAGCTTCGGAAATCTCTTCCCGATCAATAGCGTGCATCATCATCATGCGGCCAACGCGCTCTTTGCGCTGCTTGGTCGCGTTCAGCATCGCGTCGCCCTTGCCGAGCTTGCCCGAATAGATCCGGGTGAAGGTCAGCGAGCCAACGAAGGGGTCGTTCATGATCTTGAACGCGAGGCCCGAGAAGGGCTGTGCATCATCGGCCGACCGCGCGATGCTGCGGGTTTCCGTCTCGTCGCCCGGAGCGAAGCCCATATAGGGCGGCACGTCCAGCGGCGATGGCAGGTAGTCGATGACAGCGTTCAGCAGAGGCTGGACGCCCTTGTTCTTGAAGGCCGAACCCGCGAAGACCGGGATAAAGTCGATCGCCAAGGTGGCCTTGCGGATCAGCGCCCGCAGGGTTTCAGGGCTTGGCTCGTTGCCTTCGAGATAAGCTTCCATCGCGGCGTCGTCCTGACCCACGGCGGTTTCCACCAGGTTCATGCGCCACTCGTCGGCTTCCGCCTTGAGAGACTCACGGATCGGCTGACGCTTCCAGGAAGCGCCCAGGTCCTCGCCCTCGTAGACCCATTCTTCCATGGTCACGAGGTCGATGATGCCTTCCAGCTTGTCTTCGGCGCCGATCGGCAGGGCGACGGGGACGGCGTTGGCGCCGGTCCGGTCTTTGATCATGCGGACGCACTTGAAGAAATCGGCGCCGGTCTTGTCCATCTTGTTGACGAACACGATCCGCGGAACCTTGTAGCGGTCAGCCTGACGCCAGACGGTTTCGGTCTGCGGTTCCACGCCGGCGTTGCCGTCGAGGAGAACCACAGCGCCGTCAAGCACGGCCAGCGAACGCTCGACTTCGATGGTGAAGTCGACGTGGCCGGGGGTGTCGATGATGTTGAAGCGGTACTTCGTCGCCTTGTCGCCCAGGCCAGCGTCGGAATCGATCTGACGATTCCAGAACGTGGTCGTGGCGGCGGAGGTGATGGTGATCCCGCGTTCCTGCTCCTGCTCCATCCAGTCCATCGTCGCGGCGCCGTCGTGGACTTCGCCGATCTTGTGGGACTTGCCGGTGTAGTAAAGGATACGCTCAGAAGTCGTGGTCTTGCCCGCGTCGATGTGGGCAATGATCCCGAAGTTGCGGTAGTGGTCGAGCGGATAGTCGCGTGCCATGATGACCCCTTACCAGCGGTAATGGCTGAACGCTTTGTTTGCGTCGGCCATCTTGTGGGTGTCTTCGCGCTTCTTCACGGCGGTGCCGCGGTTCTGCACGGCGTCCGAAAGTTCGGCAGCCAGACGTTCTTCCATGGTGTTCTCGTTGCGCTTGCGGGCAGCGATGATCAGCCAACGGATCGCCAGAGCTTCGCGACGTTCGACGCGGACTTCGACGGGGACCTGGTAGGTCGCACCACCGACGCGGCGCGAGCGCACTTCGACCGAGGGCTTCACGTTGTCGAGCGCTTCGTGGAAGGCTTCCACGGCGGGGCGCTTCAGACGGGTCTGCACGCGCTCAAGCGCGCCGTAGACGATGGTCTCGGCGACAGACTTCTTGCCGTCGAGCATCAGGTTGTTCATGAACTTGGTGACCACCCGGTCGCCATACTTGGCATCGGGCAGGATTTCGCGCTTTTCGGCGGCGTGACGACGGGACATCTCTTATCTCCTCACTTCGGACGCTTGGCGCCGTATTTCGAACGACGCTGACGACGCTCTTTCACGCCCTGGGTATCCAGAACGCCGCGGAGGATGTGGTAGCGCACACCCGGAAGGTCCTTCACCCGACCGCCACGGATCAGGACGACAGAGTGTTCCTGAAGGTTGTGCTTTTCGCCGGGGATGTAGGAGATGACCTCGAAGCCGTTGGTCAGGCGCACTTTGGCGACTTTCCGCATGGCCGAGTTCGGCTTCTTCGGGGTGGTGGTGTAGACGCGGGTGCAAACCCCACGCTTTTGCGGGCAGGATTCCAGGTGCTGGGACTTGGACTTCCGCGGCGCTGCTTCCCGGGGCTTCCGGATCAGCTGTTGAATCGTCGGCATTCACGTTCCTCGTTTCGATACTCGCCCCCCTAGCCGTGTGGAGGCGCCGCTTCTCGACCGTGCCTTGCGCGAATCGCAAAACACGAACACCGCACCGATCCCTGTCGCCAGGGATGACGCGGTGGAATTCCAGAGGATCGGGGCATTTTCGGCCCGGATCATGACCACTTCAAGCGCTCTGAGCCCTTGTCCCGGTCGCGACTGATGGGTCGGGCGGGGGTTCGGGTTGGCGGGCGTATAGGGGGAATCGCTGGGGGTGTCAACTCGGCCCCGTGGTGGTCGAGGGGGCTGAAGTGCCTTGGCCCCGGAGGAAAAACACATCTTGGGATTGAAACCCAGCGACCCGCTCCACCAGCGCGCGCAAAGAACAGATTGTGTCTCAAATAGGACTTTATCTTAACGGAAGTGAGCGGTAGTTTGCCGATAGTTAGCGGTTTGGGGATTTATGCATGTCTAAACTTACTTCCGGTTTGCTTTACACGGCTATGACGCTCGCTCTTTCGGCAGAGACTGCGCTTGCCTGGACTCGTCCCGGGCGCGGGGAGGGGCACGGTCGTGGCGGAGTTCACTCGGTTCCCGAGATCGACGCTTCCGCCGGCCTTCTGGCGATCGCTGCGGTCATGGTGATCCTGGCCTTCGTCTGGGAACGGAACCGCCGCGCTTCCTGAGCCAGGTCATCGGCGTGACTAAGCAGTGAAGGGGCCCGCAGGGGCCCTTTCGTCATATCAGGCTCCAGTCTCCTCGTGCAGCGGCGACGGCAGCTACAGTGCTGTTGGCCACCACATGCGCCCAGATGGCGTCGGCGACCCGGTTCCTTCTCAGCGCGACCAGTGCGAAGATCAGGCCGGCGAGCCCGGCTTCGACCCAGCGGCCATGCAGCAAGGCAAAGGCCAGACTGGACAGCCCCACTGCCAGTACCCGCCGCCAAAGCTGCAGCCCGTCCAGCCGGGTGAGAAGGTAACCGCGAAAGAACATCTCTTCGATCACCGGGACCAGCACCGTCGTCACCAGCACACGGCACACCGCCCAGGCCATGAAGGCCCAGGCAGGGAACGTCGCGAGAAGGCGTCCAAGCTCGGGGTCTGCTGCAGGGGCAGTAAGGACCCAGCCGATGCCAACGACCGCTCCGGCCCCCAGCGAGACCAAGTCCGGCCGCCACTCCATGCTGCGGAAGACAGGGAGGAAGACCAAAAGCGCTGGGGCCAGCACAAAGACTCCAAAGGCCATGCCAAGCCCGGGATGCGGCGCGAGAGCAGCCACCAGGGTGCCCGCGACCATGAACGCGGCAAAGGGCAGAAGTTGGGCCGCTACCGGGTCACTGCGCAGCGGGCGCGGTAAGGCAGTGCGGGTGCCTTCGCGGTGCAGCCAGGGCATCGTCTGCGCCACCGCCGTCAGCCCGAAGGCCAGAGCGGTAAACATCAGCCAGCCAGCATAGGAGTGGAACCCGTTCACCGCGATCTCGGGCGAAAACCGCGCGCCGATCAGGATCAGAAGTGTGATGCGCAGGATGTTCAGGATCCAGCTGCACAGCAGTCCCAGCGGCAACATCACGAGAAGGAAGCGGGACATCCGCACATCGGCTCGGAAGATGAAGGCATAGATACCGATGAAGGCGGTCACCAGGGCGAAGCCCTCGACCCCGGAACATGGCGGGCCGATGTTGACGTAGAAGTCGCCGATTCCGATTGTGTAATCGACTGCCGATACATCAGCCTCCGCGCCAAGCAGGTTCAAGGTGGTCGCCACGGCCTCGAAAGTCAGACTGGCAAGGGCCTGCGCATTCCACAGAGGGTGAAACTGGAAGACGATATCCGGCAGGAGGGCGGCCAGCATGAGGATCGGAAACAAACTGCGGCCGCGGGTCCAAACCAAGCGCCACCAGGCACTTGGCGGAGCGACCCAAAGCAGTCCGCCCACCCCTGCCAGAACCATTCCTACCGCGAAGAATGACAGCGCCTCACTCAGGCCGTCGGCGAGGTTTCTGCCCCAGTAGAGCCAGAGCGGCACGAGGATGATGCAGACCCCGGCAACATGCGCCGTGAGGGCCACGGCGCTGCGATGGCTTGCCGCGGTTGCCACGAACTCGGCAAAAGTTGCGGGCCAGGCGCGGATCAGAAGTGCCAGCACACCCAGCACGACAAGCGATCGTAGCAAGAGACCCCGCAGCGCGTTGCAGGTGCCCTCGAAGTCGGTCAGGCCGCATTCGATGTCCGCGTAAAGTTGATAGGATAAAGCGATCAGCACCAGTTCGAAACCGAAAAGCAGCCCGATGAAGACCACGCGGCGCGGCTTGGCCGGGGAACTGCCCGCTTGAAACGCCGTCATCCCTGTACAGTCTCCTCCTGATCGCGGTCGCCTTGGATCAGTCTGCCGGAATGTGCGGACCTTTCAAGGGTCCTGGGGCGCCAGCATCCGGATTCGCCGCTCGCGCCAGAGGGTAAAAAGGCCTGCAGCCACCACGATTGCTGCCCCGATCAGGGTCCAGACATCGGGCAGGTCGCCGAAAACCACCAGCCCCAGGACGATGGCCCAGAGAAGCGAGGTATATCGGAACGGCGCGACAAGGCCGATGTCGCCGTGGCGCATGGCGGCGACCGAGGTGAGATAGCCGACGATGAGGAAAAGGCCCGCGCCAAGGACCCGGTAAAGCTCCCAGTTGGTGGGGGTGTGCCAGCCCTGGAAGCTGACGCCGGTCCAGCCCATCAGCGTCACCGCGACGGCCGCGCCCAAGGCAACCAGAGTCGAGGGGACCTGGCCCTGCAAGGGTCGGACCGAGAGGTCACGCACCACGACGCAGGCCACCGAGGCAAGGCCAAGCAGCGCCCAGCGGTCGAACCCCTCGGTCCCGGGGCGGATGATGATCAGGACGCCCACGAGGCCGACGAGGATCGCGGTCATCCGCCGCCAGCCGATCTTGTCGCCGTAGACCAGCGCCGAGGCGAGGGTGATGAGGAGGGGCAGCGCCTGCAGGATGGCCGCGAGGTTTGCGAGCGGCATCCGGAGGAGGGCTTCGAGAAAGAGGATCGTGGCGGCCACGTCGGCCAGCGAGCGGAGCAGGATCAGCCAGCCATCGCGGCGGTTGGGGCGAAACCTGAAAGCTCCGGTGGCGAGGCAGAGGATCAGGAGGCCCACGACAGCGATCGATCCGCGCAGGCCGATGGTCTGGAACAATGGAAGAGTCTGGGTGACCGACTTCATGAAGGTGTCGTTGATCGTGAAGGCGGCCATCGAGGCGCACATCAGAAGGATGCCGCGGAGGTTCTCTGACATTGGCACTGGCAGGGTCCTTCTCCTGGGCCTTGGGTAGCAGGCGCCAAGGGGAAGGGGAAGTGCCCGCGCGCGGACAGATGCCCAGGATGTTTGGACTCAAGGGGTTAGGTGGGGGTGTAAACCGGTTGGAAAGGTTTGCATCCTTGGCGCAGGTCGCGGTTTTCGACATGGGCGCTGGCGCGCAAGTCTTATGTCTCGCCCGTTCCGCGTGAAGAACGCGCAACGGGCTCGGGCATTGGGGGTGCTTCGCCCCCCAAACCCCCAGAGGATATTGGGGCAAATGTGAAAGGCGTCAGCTCTGGTGGAGCCGCGCCGGGGGACCATCCGTCCGTCTGGCTGACGCCGGCGGCCCGATCTGCATCAAAGCCGCCGGTCCGTCCAGATCAGGCCGAAAGAAGCACCGGCAAGGGGCAGCCGCCCTCGAGGACCCGGCCGGTGACGCTGCCAAACACCAGTTCGTGGATCGGGGAGTGGCGAACGGCACCGGCGACGATCAGGTCGCAGCCCGCCTCGGTCGCGGCAGCAACAAGGGCATCGTGAATATCGCGGCCGCTACGGGGGATCTCGCGGAACTCGGCCTTGATGCCGTGGCGGGCGAGGTGATGCGCGGCTTCGATCCCGGACTGATCCATCCGGAGCACCTTGTGGTCGGTGACGCGGGCGACGATGGCTTCCCCACCCGGGGGAAGGAGAGAGAGAGCGTCCTGCATTGCGCGGGCGGCAGCATGGGTGCCGTCCCAGGCAATCAGAGCGCGGCGCGGCGGGGTGGTGGCGGTCGTCTTCGGCGCAATGACGAGGGGGCGACCGGAATCGAACAGAGCGGCCTGTGCCAGGAGACGCTCGCCCACCAGAGGGCCGCGCCGCCCGGTCAGGATGCCGAGGTCGGCCACCTTCATGTGGTCGGCAAAGACCTCGCCAATCCCGTAGGCAAAGCTTGAGCGGTCGACCACCGCGGTTGCGACCCCTGCCCGGCCGGCCAGTGCGGCGACGGCGGACCTTGTGGCGGCGAAGTCGACGTCATCTGCACCGCTGTCGGAGACATCGATCGGGAATGCCAGCACGATCACCCGAGCGTCCAGAGCAGCAGCCCATCCCAGTGCCAGTGAAAGCGCCGCGGGGTCCTGGCTCAGACTTGACGGCTCGGCATGGGTGACGATCGAACGAACGGGCATTGTATGGGGTCTCCTGTCCACAGATTTCCTGGAGCGGAGGTATGTATGGCAATGCCTTCCAACAAGGATGCCGGGCCGAAACGATGCGCGAAAGCGCAAAGAAAAGCCCCGCCGACCTGTCGGTCGGCGGGGCTGATGTCCTGCCCGAAGGCCGCGCGTCTTAGTCGCGGCTTTCGATCGTATCGACCAACCCGGTGTCGAGGTCCTTGTCGAGCTCGGGCTCCATCACGGCCAGCGGGGCGGCGAGGGCGGCTGCTTCTTCAGCATCCGACCGGCGCGCTTCGATGACGGTGAGGTCACGGTCGGCAGCGATCTTCTTCACGCGGCTTGTGGCGCCACCGGTGCCCGCCGGGATCAGGCGGCCGACGATGACGTTTTCCTTCAGGCCCAGAAGCTTGTCGCGCTTTCCCTGCACCGAAGCTTCGGTAAGGACCCGCGTGGTTTCCTGGAACGAGGCCGCCGAGATGAAGCTGCGGGTTTGCAGCGACGCCTTGGTGATCCCCAGAAGGACCGGCTCGGCCTTCGCCTCACGGCCACCACGGGCGACCGACTTGGCGTTTTCTTCGTCCAGTTCGATCTTCTCGACCTGTTCGCCCTTGAGGAGTGTGGTGTCGCCACCATCGAGGATCTCGAACTTCTGCAGCATCTGCCGAACGATGACTTCGATGTGCTTGTCGTTGATCTTCACGCCCTGCAGACGATAGACGTCCTGCACTTCGTCGATCATGTAGTTGGCAAGCGCCTCGATCCCCAGGATCCGCAGGATGTCGTGCGGAGCCGGGTTGCCGTCCATGATGTAGTCACCCTTCTGGACGAAGTCGCCTTCCTGAACCGGAATGTGCTTGCCCTTGGGGATCATGTATTCGACGGCGGTCAGCGTCTCATCGACCGGTTCAACGGTGATGCGGCGCTTGTTCTTGTAGTCCTTGCCGAAGCGGACATAGCCATCGGTTTCCGCGATGATCGCGTGGTCCTTCGGACGACGGGCTTCGAACAGTTCCGCCACGCGGGGAAGACCCCCGGTGATGTCCTTGGTCTTGGCACCTTCGCGCGGGATACGCGCCACCACGTCGCCGGGCCGCAGTTCCTGGCCGTCTTCGACCGACAGAATTGCGTCCACCGACATGGCGTAGGTGATCGGGTTGCCGCTGTCGCCGCGCACCGGATCGCCCGTGGCCGGGTCCATCACGATGATCTCGGGCTTGAGGTCGCCGCCCTTGGGCACCGAACGCCAGTCCGAGACGATCTTCTGGGTCATGCCCGTCGCATCGTCGGTTTCTTCGCGAACCGAGATCCCCGCGACGAGGTCCTTGAACCGTGCCACGCCGGTCTTTTCGGCGATGATCGGCAGGGTGAAGGGGTCCCATTCGAAGAGTTTATGGCCGCGCTTGACAGTTTCGCCTTCCTTGACGTGAAGCTTCGCGCCGTAGGTCAGCTTGTGGGCGGCCCGTTCCTGGCCCGCCTCGTCGATGATCGCGATCTGCATGTTCCGGCCCACGACGATCTGTTCGCCGGTGACGTTGGACAAGAGGTTGGCGTTGCGGAACTCGATCTTGCCTTCCTGGCTGGCTTCCAGGAACGACTGCTGGCCGCCCTGCGCCACGCCGCCGATGTGGAAGGTCCGCATCGTCAGCTGGGTACCGGGTTCGCCGATGGATTGGGCGGCGATGATGCCGACCGCTTCACCGATGTTCACCAGCGTGCCGCGGGCCAAGTCACGACCGTAGCAAAGCGCGCAAACGCCTTCCTCGGCCTGGCAGGTCAGCGGGCTACGGATGCGGATCTGGGCGACGCCCGAACCGTTGATCAGGTCGGCACGGCGTTCGTCGATCAGCTCGCCCCGGGCCACCAGGACTTCGCCGGTCGCCGGAACCACGACGTCATCGGCCGCGACGCGACCAAGGACGCGCTCGCCCATCGGCACGATCACTTCACCGTCGTTGACCGCAGCCGAAGCCATGATCGCCTGTTCGGTGCCGCAATCGTGGCTGCGGACAATGCAGTCCTGCGCCACGTCGACCAGACGGCGGGTCAGATAGCCCGAGTTCGCCGTCTTGAGCGCGGTGTCGGAGAGACCTTTCCGCGCGCCGTGGGTCGAGTTGAAGTATTCAAGAACGGTCAGACCTTCCTTGAAGTTCGAGATGATCGGCGTCTCGATGATCTCACCCGACGGCTTGGCCATCAGGCCGCGCATGCCGCCCAGCTGCTTCATCTGGATGACCGAACCCCGGGCACCGGAGTGGGCCATCATGTAGACCGAGTTCGGCTCGCGCTCGGCGCCGTTCTCGTCGTGGCGGACAGCGGAGATCGTGGCCATCATGGCCTCGGTCACCTTGTCGTTGCACTTGGTCCAGGCGTCGACGACCTTGTTGTACTTCTCGCCCTGGGTGATCAGGCCGTCGAGGTACTGCTGTTCGAAGCCGGCGACCTGTTCCTTGACCTCGTTGACGATGGTCCACTTGGTATCCGGGATCACCATGTCGTCCTTGCCGAACGAGATGCCGGCACGGAACGCCTCACGGAAGCCGAGGGTCATGATCTGGTCGCAGAAGATCACCGATTCCTTCTGGCCGCAGTAGCGGTAGACGGTGTCGATGACGGTCTGGACGTCCTTCTTCCGCAGAAGACGGTTCACCAGGTCGAAGGGGGCCTTGGCGTTCAACGGCAGGAGGTTGCCAAGCCGCAGGCGGCCCGGCGTGGTGTCGAAGCGTTTCCAGACGATGTTGCCGGTCTCGTCGACCTGACGGAGACGCGCCTTGATCTTGGCGTGCAGGTGCACGGCACCGGCAGCCAGCGCATGCTCGACTTCGTCGATGTCGGCAAAGGCCATGCCCTCACCGACCATGCCCTTGCGCTCCATCGTGACGTAGTAAAGGCCGAGGACCATGTCCTGCGACGGCACGATGATCGGGTTGCCGTTGGCTGGCGACAGGACGTTGTTCGTCGACATCATCAGGACGCGGGCTTCCAGCTGGGCCTCAAGGCTCAGCGGGACGTGGACGGCCATCTGGTCACCGTCGAAGTCCGCGTTGAAGGCCGAGCAGACCAGCGGGTGCAGCTGGATCGCCTTGCCTTCGATCAGGATCGGCTCGAACGCCTGGATGCCCAAACGGTGCAGCGTCGGCGCGCGGTTCAGAAGGACCGGGTGTTCGCGGATGACTTCATCCAGGATATCCCAAACCTCGGGGCGCTCTTTCTCGACCAGCTTCTTCGCCTGTTTGACAGTCGAGGACAGGCCCTTGGCTTCAAGCCGCGAGTAGATGAACGGCTTGAAGAGTTCCAAAGCCATCTTCTTCGGCAACCCGCACTGGTGCAGCTTGAGTTCCGGGCCGGTCACGATGACCGAACGACCCGAGAAGTCGACGCGCTTGCCGAGCAAGTTCTGACGGAAGCGGCCCTGCTTGCCTTTCAGCATGTCCGACAGCGATTTCAGCGGGCGCTTGTTGGTGCCCGTGATCACGCGGCCACGACGGCCGTTGTCGAACAGCGCGTCGACGGCTTCCTGCAGCATCCGCTTTTCGTTCCGGACGATGATGTCCGGGGCGCGAAGCTCGATCAGGCGCTTCAGGCGGTTGTTGCGATTGATGACGCGACGATAAAGGTCGTTCAGGTCGGACGTGGCGAAGCGGCCGCCGTCCAGCGGGACCAGCGGGCGCAGTTCCGGCGGGATCACGGGAAGCACGGTCAGGATCATCCATTCCGGGCGGTTGCCGGATTCCAGGAACGACTCGACGATCTTCAGCCGCTTGATGATCTTCTTCGGCTTCAGTTCGCCGGTGGCTTCCTTCAGCTCTTCCCGCAGGTGCTCGGCAGTCGCGTCCAGATCGATCGCGGACAGCATTTCGCGGATCGCTTCAGCGCCGATATTGGCGGTGAAGGCGTCGGCGCCATACTGGTCCTGCGCGTCGAGGAACTCTTCTTCGGTCAGCATCTGGGCATAGGTCAGGTCGGTCAGACCCGGCTCGATGACGACGTAGTTTTCGAAGTAGAGGATGCGTTCCAGATCCCGCAGCGTCATGTCGAGCATGAGGCCGATCCGGCTGGGCAGCGACTTCAGGAACCAGATGTGGGCGACGGGGGCGGCCAGTTCGATGTGGCCCATCCGCTCGCGCCGCACCTTCTGCAGCGTGACTTCAACGCCGCATTTTTCGCAGACGACGCCGCGATACTTCATGCGCTTGTATTTGCCGCAGAGGCATTCGTAGTCCTTGATCGGCCCGAAGATACGGGCGCAGAAGAGGCCGTCGCGTTCCGGCTTGAACGTGCGGTAGTTGATGGTTTCCGGCTTCTTGATCTCGCCGAAGGACCACGAGAGGATCCGCTCTGGCGAGGCCAGAGAGATCTTGATTTCGTCGAAGGTCTTGACCGGTGCAACCGGGCTGAACGGGTTGGTCGAGAGTTCCTGGTTCATTTTATCTTCCCATATGAAGGGCTGCGGTCAGAGGGGTGGAGAGCCGGTTTCTTCGAAGAAACCGGCCCGGAATTTTCGAAAATTCCGGTCACTCCTCCTCCGCATCCAGGAGTTCCATGTTGAGGCCGAGGCCCCGCACTTCCTTGACAAGGACGTTGAACGATTCCGGCACGCCGGCTTCGAAGTTGTCCTCGCCCTTGACGATCGACTCGTAGACCTTGGTCCGGCCTGCCACGTCGTCCGACTTCACCGTCAGCATTTCCTGCAGGGTGTAGGCGGCGCCGTAAGCTTCCAGAGCCCAGACCTCCATCTCGCCGAGACGCTGGCCACCGAACTGGGCTTTACCACCCAACGGCTGCTGCGTGACCAGAGAGTACGGACCGGTCGAACGGGCGTGCAGCTTGTCGTCGACAAGGTGGTGCAGCTTGAGCATGTACTTCACGCCCACGGTCACCTTGCGCTGGAACTGCTCGCCCGAGCGGCCGTCGAAGACGACCGACTGGCCCGAGGTGTCGAATCCGGCGCGGGTCAGCGCGTCGTTCACGTCAGCCTCTTTCGCGCCGTCGAAGACCGGGGTCGCGATCGGAACGCCCTTGGTCACGTTGCCTGCCAGTTCCAGGAACTCATCCTCGTCGCGGCCGGCGAAGGCCTCTTCGTAGGTCTCGTCCCCATAGGCGAAGCGGACAGCCTCACGCACCGGAGTCATGTCGCCGGACCGGCGATATTCCTTCAGAGCGTCGTCGATCTTGATCCCCAGACCGCGTGCGGCCCAGCCCATGTGGGTTTCCAGGATCTGACCGACGTTCATCCGGCTGGGCACGCCAAGCGGGTTCAGCACGAGGTCGACCGGCGTGCCGTCCGCAAGGAACGGCATGTCTTCCATCGGGACGACCTTGGAGATGACGCCCTTGTTGCCGTGACGGCCGGCCATCTTGTCGCCCGGCTGCAGCTTGCGCTTCACCGCGACGAAGACCTTGACCATCTTCATGACGCCCGGAGGCAGGTCGTCACCGCGGCGCACCTTTTCGACCTTGTCGTCGAAGCGGTGATCCAGGGCGCGCTTCTGCGCTTCGAACTGGTCGTGCAGGGCTTCCACGTCCTTGGCGTCGTTTTCTTCACCAAGGGCCAGTTGCCACCACTGGCCGCGCGACAGCGTGCCCAGCAGTTCTTCGTCGATGGTCGAACCGGACTTGATGCCCTTCGGCCCCTTCACCGCGGTCTTGCCGGTGATCAGGGTCTTGAGGCGCGCGTAGATGTTGCGCTCCAGGATCGCGAGTTCGTCGTCGCGGTCACGGGCGAGGCGTTCGACTTCCTCACGCTCGATCTGCAGGGCGCGTTCGTCCTTGTCGACGCCGTGGCGGTTGAAGACGCGCACTTCGACGATGGTACCGAAAGCCCCCGGCGGCAGGCGCAGCGAGGTGTCGCGGACGTCCGAAGCCTTTTCACCGAAGATGGCGCGGAGGAGCTTTTCTTCCGGCGTCATCGGGCTTTCGCCCTTGGGGGTGATCTTGCCCACGAGGATGTCGCCCGGCTGCACTTCAGCGCCGATATAGACGATCCCGGCTTCGTCCAGGTTGCGGAGCGCTTCCTCGCCGACGTTCGGGATGTCGCGGGTGATTTCCTCGGGCCCGAGCTTGGTGTCACGGGCGGCGACTTCGTATTCCTCGATGTGGATCGAGGTGAAGACGTCGTCGCGCAGGATGCGTTCCGAGATCAGGATCGAGTCTTCGTAGTTGTAGCCGTTCCACGGCATGAAGGCGACGACGACGTTCCGGCCAAGGGCCAGTTCGCCCATGTCGGTGCAGGGGCCGTCGGCCACCACTTCGCCGCGCTTCACCACGTCACCCACCTTCACCAGCGGGCGCTGGTTGATGCAGGACGACTGGTTCGACCGCTTGAACTTGCGCAGACGGTAGATGTCGACGCCGGGTTCACCGGGGTCCAGCATCTCGGTCGCGCGAACGACGATACGGGTGGCGTCGACTTGGTCGATGACGCCCGCACGGCGTGCCATGATGGCGGCGCCACTGTCACGCGCAACAACCGCTTCGATGCCGGTGCCCACGAAAGGGGCATCGGATTGCAGCAGCGGCACGGCCTGACGCTGCATGTTCGAGCCCATCAGGGCGCGGTTGGCGTCGTCGTTTTCCAGGAACGGGATCAGCGATGCCGCAACAGACACGAGCTGCTTCGGCGACACGTCGATCAGGTCCACCGAATCCGGCGGGTTCAGCATGAATTCCCCGGCCTTCCGGCTGGAAATCAGCTCTTCGGTGAAGCGGCCCTCGGCGTCCTGGCCAGCGTTGGCCTGGGCGACGGTGTGGCGCATTTCCTCGGTCGCCGACATGTAGATGACCTCGTCTGTCACCTTGCCGTCGATCACCTTGCGGTACGGGGTTTCAATGAAGCCGTACTTGTTCACGCGGGCGAAAGTGGCCAGCGAGTTGATCAGGCCGATGTTCTGGCCTTCCGGCGTTTCGATCGGGCACATCCGGCCATAGTGGGTCGGGTGGACGTCGCGAACCTCGAAGCCTGCACGTTCGCGGGTCAGACCGCCCGGCCCAAGGGCCGAGAGGCGGCGCTTGTGCGTCACTTCGGACAGCGGGTTGGTCTGGTCCATGAACTGCGACAGCTGCGAGGAGCCGAAGAATTCACGCACCGCAGCGGCGGCCGGTTTCGCGTTGATCAGGTCTTGCGGCATGATCGTGTCGATTTCCACCGACGACATGCGTTCCTTGATCGCGCGTTCCATCCGCAGGAGACCGACGCGGTACTGGTTTTCCATCAGTTCGCCGACGGACCGGACCCGGCGGTTGCCGAGGTGGTCGATGTCGTCGATCTCGCCCTTGCCGTCGCGGAGTTCGGTCAACGCCTTGATGCAGGCGATGATGTCCTCGCGGTCCAGCGTGCGCTGGGTGTCGGGCTTGCCGAGGTCGAGGCGCATGTTCATCTTCACGCGGCCGACGGCGGAGAGGTCATAACGCTCCTTGTCGAAGAAGAGCGTGTCGAACAGCTGCGAGGCCGCTTCGACGGTCGGCGGCTCGCCGGGGCGCATCACGCGGTAGATGTCCATGAGCGCGGTGTCGCGGCCCATGTTCTTGTCGACCGCCATCGTGTTGCGGATGTAGGGTCCGACGTTCACGTTGTCGATGTCGAGAACGGGGATATCGGTGATCCCCTGGTCCAGGAGGACCTTGACGGTGCCGCCCTTCACTTCACCGTCGCGGTCCAGTTCCCAGGTCAGCTCATCGCCGGCCTCGACCCAGATCTCGCCGGTTTCCTCGTTGATGATGTCCTTGGCGACGTAGCGGCCCATGATGTGGTCGAAGGGAACCAGAAGCTCGGTGACCGTGCCCTCGTCCTTCCACTTCTTCACCATGCGCGGCGTGGCTTTCTCGCCTGCTTTCAGGATGACTTCGCCGGTTGCGGCGTCGACCAGGTCATAGGCCGGGCGGGTGCCAGAGACGCGCTGCGGGAAGAACTTGGTGACCCAACCCTTGTTCTTCACGTAAGCAAAGTTGATCGTCTCGTAATAGGCATCCATGATGCCTTCCTGGTCCATGCCAAGCGCGTAAAGCAGCGTCGTCACCGGAAGTTTCCGGCGGCGGTCGATGCGCGCGAAGACCACGTCCTTGGCGTCGAACTCGAAGTCCAGCCACGAGCCGCGATACGGGATGATGCGGCAGGCGAACAGCAGTTTGCCCGAGGAGTGGGTCTTGCCCTTGTCGTGGTCGAAGAACACGCCGGGCGACCGGTGCATCTGGCTGACGATCACGCGTTCGGTGCCGTTCACGATGAACGTGCCGTTGTGCGTCATCAGGGGCATGTCGCCCATGTAGACGTCCTGTTCCTTGATGTCCTTGACCGACCGTGCCCCGGTCGTTTCATCGACATCAAACACGATCAGGCGCAGCGTCACCTTCAGGGGTGCCGCATAGGTCATGTCGCGCTGCTGGCATTCGTCAACGTCGTACTTCGGCTTTTCCAGCTCGTACTTGACGAACTCCAGAACCGAGGTCTCGTTGAAATCCTTGATCGGGAACACCGACTGGAACGTGCCCTGGATGCCTTCGCCGTCCAGCGGCTTGTCGCTGTCACCGGACCGCAGGAAGAGGTCGTAGGAGGATTTCTGAACCTCGATCAGGTTCGGCATCTCCAGCACTTCGCGGATTTTACCGAAATAGCGGCGGATGCGTTTCTGGCCAACATAAGCTTGCGCCATGTGTCTGGTCACCTTTCCATTTTTCGCTGGCGCACCACCCGTCGGGCCACGGGCGCGCACCGCTTGCGAAGAGACCGATGGGTTCCATTCGTGCCGCCCGTCCCGAAGGGTGGCTCCCGAACCCGCCGCGTCTGGGGAGAGGCTTTGCGCGAAAGCCCCTTCCAAGACGCGCATGGCTGGGACCGAATTCCTCGGCCCCAGCCCTGCTTTTTGCCGGGGTTGCCCCCGATGTCCGATTACTTCAGCTCGGCCTTGGCGCCAGCTTCTTCGAACTTTTTCTTCATCGCTTCGGCGTCGGCTTTCGAGACGCCTTCCTTGATCTTGCCGCCAGCTTCCGTCAGGTCCTTGGCTTCCTTCAGGCCGAGGCCCGTCAGTTCGCGCACAACTTTGATCACGTTGATCTTGTTGGCGCCGGCGTCGGTCAGGACGACGTCGAATTCGGTCTGCTCTTCAGCCGGAGCGGCAGCAGCAGCAGCCGGGCCGGCAGCCATCATGACGGCGCCACCGGCGGCCGGCTCGATGCCGTACTTGTCCTTCAGGATGGTCTTCAGTTCCTGAGCTTGCAGGAGGGTCAGACCAACGATCTCTTCGGCGAGTTTGTTCAGATCAGCCATTTTACAGTTCCGTTTGTTAAGATGGGTTCCAACGATGCGGGGTCAACCACACCGGGTATTGGGTCAGGCCGCAGCCTTCTCCTCGATGGTCGACAGGATGCTCGCGATGTTCGACGCAGGCGCACCAATGGCCCCGGCGATGGCAGACGCGGGCGAACCGATGCACGACACGATCTGAGCGAGAAGCTCTTCGCGCGACGGCATGGCAGCCACGGCCTTGATACCAGCCTGGTCCAGAACCGTGTCGCCCATTGCCCCGCCGATGATGACGAACTTGTCGTTCGACTTGGCGTAGGCCTCGCAGACCTTGGCCGCAGCCACAGGGTCTTCCGAGAAGGACAGCACGGTCATGCCCGTGAGGAGGTCACCCATCTTTGCAGCGGGCTTCCCTTCAAGGGCGATCTTGGCGAGCGTGTTCTTGGCAACGCGAACGGACCCACCCACGTCGCGAAGCTTCGCGCGCAGGTCCTGCATCTGTGCAACCGTCATCCCGGTGTAGTGGGCAACCACCACAACGCCAGAGCTTTCGAAGATCTGGCCGAGTTCGTCGACCACTTTCTCTTTTTGGGCTCTATCCACAGTTTCACTCCAAGGTTGGGGGTTTCCCCCCGGCTCATGTGTGCCCCCTTGCGGGGGCGTTCGGGTCCGTAATCAGGTTCCCGAAACCAAGATCACCCGAAGGTGCCCCAAATCTCGTTCCCCATCTCGGGCAGGATTTATGACGTTTGCGCGCCACCCACCGTCTCGGACAGAACCGGGCCTGAAGGGCTTGCCTTGCGGCCCGGGTAGTCCCCCTCCCCTTGCGGGTCGGGATTTCGCAGGTGGGCGGTTCCGCGGGCTTGCCGCGCGGTCGCCCACCATTGTCTCAGGCTTGGGTCGCCGACGAGATGTCGACCGACACGCCCGGGCCCATCGTGGACGACAGCGACACCTTCTTCAGGTAGGTGCCCTTGGCGCCCGTCGGGCGGGCTTTGGACACAGCGTCGACGAAGGCGCGGATGTTCTGCGCCAGCTTCGCGTCGTCGAACGAGACCTTGCCCACGCCCGCGTGAATCACGCCGGCCTTTTCGACCTTGAACTGGACCTCGCCGCCCTTGGCACCTTCGACGGCCGCCTTCACGTCCATCGTCACGGTGCCGACCTTCGGGTTCGGCATCAGGTTGCGCGGCCCGAGGATCTTGCCCAGGCGGCCGACCAGCGGCATCAGGTCCGGCGTCGCGATGCAACGGTCGAACTCGATCTTGCCGGATTGGATCGTCTCCATCAGGTCTTCCGCACCGACGATGTCGGCGCCAGCGGCCCGGGCTTCGTCAGCCTTGGCGCCGCGGGCGAAGACAGCGACGCGGACGGTCTTGCCGGTGCCGTTGGGCAGAGCCACCACACCACGGACCATCTGGTCGGCGTGACGCGGGTCGACGCCCAGGTTCATCGCGATCTCGACGGTTTCGTCGAACTTGGCCGATGCAGCCTGCTTGATCAGTTTCACCGCGTCTTCGACGGTGATGTTCGCCTTGCCAGCGAAGAGTTCGGCCGCCTTGGCGACGCGCTTTGCAACTTTCGTCATGACGATCAGCCCTTCACTTCGATGCCACAGGACCGCGCAGAGCCGAGGACGATCTGCATTGCAGCTTCCACGGAGTTCGCGTTCAGGTCCTTCATCTTGGTCTCGGCGATCTTGCGCAGCTGGGCTGCGGTGATCGAACCGGCGACCTCGCGGCCCGGCTTGGCCGAACCCTTGGTGCGGTTCCGCTTGCCAACCGACGGCAGACCGGCGGCCTGCTTGATCAGGAACGCGGCCGGCGGGGTCTTGAGCTCCAGGCTGAACGACTTGTCCTGGTAGTAGGTGATGATCACGGGCGTCGGCGTCCCCGGGGCGATCTCGGCGGTCTTCGCGTTGAATTCCTTCACGAAGGCCATGATGTTCAGGCCGCGCTGACCCAGGGCCGGACCGACCGGGGGCGACGGGTTCGCTTGCTGGGCTTTGACTTGCAGCTTCAGGCTGCCGATAATCTTCTTGGCCATCTGGCCTTCTCCTTTGTCACAGCGTCCGCCCGGAATTGGGTAGACGCGGTTTAGTGGTCCGGTCCGTCACCCCTCCCCCTTTTCAGAGGATCGGGCGCTCGCCTCCCACGCGATGCACTCAGTTCCCTTTGGAGACCTGAGTGAATTCCAGTTCCACGGGCGTCGCCCGGCCGAAGATCGAGACGGTGACCTTCAGGCGGCTGTGAGCCTCGTCCACATCCTCGACCATGCCCGAAAAGCCTTCGAACGGGCCGTCGGTCACTTGAACCGTCTCGCCGATGTCGAAACGGATCAGGTTGCGCGGCGCTTCCAGACCTTCTTCGACGCGGTTCAGGATCGCGTTCACTTCGTGGTCGCGCATCGGCATCGGCTTGCCCTGCGGACCAAGGAACCCCGTCACCCGATTGATCGACGAGATCAGGTGGTAACCCTTGTTCGACATTTCCATGTGGACCAGCACGTAACCAGGCATGAAGCGACGTTCGGACGTGACCTTCTTGCCGCGGCGGACCTCGATCACTTCCTCGGTCGGCACCAGGACTTCGTCGATCTCTTCTTCAAGCCCCGCATCGGCGACGGCGGTCTTGATCTGCTCGGCTACCTTCTTCTCGAAATTCGAGAGAACGCTTACCGAATACCAGCGCTTCGCCATCTTGCCTGCTTCCTTGCTGCCCGGGCCATTCGGCCCCGTCTTCGTGTGGTCCCGGAACAAAAAACAGCGCGCACCCCGAATCGATGCGCGCCGGTGTCCCTTTGGTTGGCGCGGGGTCTACCCCCTGCCCATCCTCAATTCAAGAGGGAAAGCCGGAGCCGCGTCGAAATCAGGCGCCGATGATCGCTTGCAGCGCCGTCCGGATGCCGAGGTCAACCAGGCTGAAAAAGGTCGCCGCAAGGGCGGACAGGATGAAGACCATCAGCGTGGTCAGCAGAACCTCGCGGCGGGTGGGCCAGACCACCTTGGCGACTTCGGCGCGGACCTGCTGGAGGAACTGGATGGGGTTCGTCGTGGACATGGGGATTCCGGCTTTGGGTTCGAAGCCGGAGATACGGGTTTGGGCCGGGGAATTCAAGCTCCACGCTGGGGGAGATGCATTCGCCCACACGGGACACGCAAGGGAATGCCGTGATAACAACGAGTTGTCTGCGGACCGTAACATCTCAGAAACCAACTTTCTGCGGTTTCCGCTGTCTCAATGGCCACGGAAGCCCCGCAGCGAGCGGACAAAAGACGTCCGGCGCCCGTATGGACGCCGGACGCAGTCAACTCTGCATTCCCCGGGACAGAAGAGAGGCAGAGCTTTACCGTGTCACTTCAGCCGGGTGACGATGCCGTCGGCGAAAGCCTCGACCAGCCGGGTATAGGCACCGGACGTGTCGGTGGAGAGCAGAAGCACCGCCCCCTCAGGCACGACCACCTGGGCATTTTCCAACGAAACCTGCAGCTCGTAGCCGTCGGCGTTGCTGCTGTCGGTGTCCACGATGGTGACCTGTCCGACCAGCACGGCATCGCCAAGGTTCAGCTCGCGCTCGAATGCGCTCGCAAGCTCGACTTCGCGGATGTCGACCTTGATCTGGGTACCATCGATCACGCCGTTCTCGTCCGGCTTCACCTCTTCGGCTGCAAGCCGGTCGGTCACCCGCGCGGCAATGGCGTTTTCGAGGTCGGCTTCAAGGTCCGCCCAGAAGGTAGCGGCCTCGGCGTTGGTGATGGCAGTGACGTCAACCGTGACGTCGATCCCCGCGACCTTTTCGACGGCGGCGGCAAGCGGGCTGGCGAGCAGGGCCAGAAGTGCAACGGACGCCGTCTTTTTTGCGTGAATCATAGATATCTCCATTCCTGTGATCAGGTGCATGGAGAGAGAACGCGCGAAAACTTGCCGGGTTCCCGGACGGAACCTGTAACGACGTGACGTAACTGATGGGAGATGGCAGGGGCAGCAGGGCTTGAACCCGCGACCTACGGTTTTGGAGACCGTCGCTCTACCAGCTGAGCTATACCCCTACGCGGAGGTCGGGTTAAGGCAGGTGGCGCAAGAGGTCAAGGGATTCTCTTCGTGCGGGTGGCTTGTCAGGGACCGCCCGCGCACCAGCTTTGTCCCGCGTGAACTGGAGGTCCGGATGCCGAAGATGCGCAGGAAATCGGATCTGCCGCAGAAGACCTGTCTGTGCTGCGGACTGCCGTTCAGCTGGCGCAAGAAGTGGGAGCGGGACTGGGACGAGGTGCGCTACTGTTCGGATCGGTGCCGGAAGACCGGTGCAAAGCGCGAGGTTGGTGCCGCGCCGCGATGACGTCCTGATGCGGCGGGGTCGGCCAACCGCGACGAGAAGACGAAGTCGAACGAGGAGCCGTCTGGTCAGGACAGGGCCCGTTCCCTAGTCTTGGGTCCAAGGAGGACCCGGTGCAGACAGCAGCAGACATCGTGGCAGAGTTCGCCGCCCGGCATTGGGTTGCGGTAGCCGGGGCCGATCTTGGCCCGGCGGCGCGTGTGCCAACCATGCTGACGCCCGAGGAGCAGCTTCTCTACCACTGGCTTGGTCGCCGGGTGAAGGGCGACGGCGCCGTGGTCGACCTTGGCGCCTATGCCGGAGGCTCTGCGGCCCGGCTTTTGTCGGGTCTCGCGCTGTCCGGCCGGGCTTGCCACGTTCATAGCTATGACCGCTTCAGGACCTCACGCGCGCTATGGGCGCGGTACATGCCGAGCGAGCCGCTGCCCGACGCCGATGACGCTGACCTGTTGCCGCTGGTTCAACGACACCTTGCGCCCTGGGCCGACCGCGTCACGCTGCATGTCGGCGATATCGGTGCGCAACGCTGGACTGCGGGGCCGATCGAGGTTCTTTCGGTCGATGCCGCGAAAGGCTCGGCGATGGCCGACCACATCGCGGCCGAGTTCTTTCCGGCGCTGGTGCCGGGGCGGTCGATCCTGGTGCAGCAGGATTACTTGATGTCGGTGCAACCCTGGCTTTGCGCCCAGATGGTGCGCTTGCGCGACTGTTTCGTGCCGCTGGCCCATGTGCCGAAGGTGGGCCTTGTCTTCCTGACCGTTGCCCCGGTGACCCACGCTGCGCTGATCGCGGCGAAGGTGGGGGAACTGACTGACGGCAAGCTGATGAGCCGGGTGCGCGAGGCAGCGGCCTGGCACGAGGGCATGGTCCAGCGCGCGCCCTTCAAGACAATGCTCGATCAGATCAAGGCGCATCCGGGCGTGCGGCTGGGCTGGCAGATGCGGCAGGCGCGGGCACGGGGTTAAAGCTTTGGCCCCACATCCCGACCGGGGAAGCGGCGGTTGAACTCGGCGATGTAATCGTCGGCGTCCACCGGGCGAAGCGTGCGAAGAATAAGGTCCAGCTTCTCTTCCAGCCGGTCGTCCTCTTCCTTCGACTGCGGTGATCCGACGAACAGGAAGAAGGCCAGGCCACCGACCTGCCAGAGGATCTGCAGGAATTCGGACTGCCAGTTCTCCATCGTGTCGCGGCCCATCTCGACCAGGTATTCCGACACCAGGATCGGCGCGCCATGCTGGGCTTGCTGGTCGACATAGGCGAACCAGCCGAAGGTCCAGTGGCCGATGAATGCGCCAAGGAACAGGATCAGCGTGATCCAAGCGTAGCTGTAGCGTTTCCAGATGGACATTCCAGCCTCCGTTGCTGAGGCGAGAACCCTGCTGGGGGCCGAATGGTTCCGACGGGCCGGAGGCGCTGCCCCCGGCCCGTCGGCAAATCAGATGGTGCCCGCTGCCATCTCTTTGGCGATGTGGTCGGCCTGGCGGATCGCCAGCGCGACGATGGTCAGCGTCGGGTTTTCCGCCGCACCGGTGGTGAACTGCGAACCGTCCGAGATGAACAGGTTCGCGATGTCGTGGGTCTGGCCCCATTTGTTGCACACACCGTCCTTGGGATCTTCCGACATGCGGTTGGTGCCAAGGTTGTGGGTCGACGGGTACGGCGGGGTCGGGAAGGCGCGGGTGGCGCCCACGGCCTCGTACATCGCGATACCCTGCTTGTAAGCGTGGTCGCGCATCGCGATGTCGTTCGGATGGTCATCGAAGTGGACGTTCGGGATCGGCAGGCCGAACTGGTCCTTCTGCTCGGGGTGAAGCGTGATCCGGTTGGTCGCCTGCGGCATGTCTTCGCCTACGATCCACATCCCCGCCATGTTCTCGTAACTGTCGAGCGCGGTGGTGAAGCTGCGGCCCCAGCCGCCGGGATTCAGGAAGGCGGCCATGAACGGCAGACCAAGGGCCAGCGTCTCAAGCTCGTAGCCGCCGACGAAGCCGCGGTCGGGCTCGTGGATCGCCTCGTCCTGCATGATCCCGGCCATGGTGGTACCGCGCCACATGCGGACCGGCTTGTCGAAGACCGCATAGACCGATCCGGTGACGTGCCGCATGTAGTTGCGCCCCACCTGGTCGGAGGAGTTGGCCAGCCCGTTCGGGAACATCTCGGAGGCCGAGTTCAGCAGCAGGCGAGGCGACTCGATGGTGTTGCCGGCCACGCAGACGATACGGGCCTTCTGGGTCTGCTTGTTGCCGTCCTTGTCGAAATACTCGACCGCCGTGACCTTGCCGGACTCGTCATGCAGGATCTTGGCGACGTGGGAGCGGTCGCGCACCTCCAGGTTGCCCGTCGCCTCGCCCGCCGGGATGTCGGTGTAGGCGGCGGACCACTTGGCGCCCCATTTGCAGCCCTGGAAGCAGAAGCCGGTCTGCTGGCACGCCATCCGGCCATCGTAGTCGGCCGAGTTGATCGCCATGCGGCCGGTGTGGACTTCCTTGTAGCCAAGCGCCTTGGCGCCTTTCTCGAAGACGAGGTAGTTGTTGTTGCCCGGCAGGCCCGCGCGGTCGCCGGTACGGGTTACACCCAGCTTGGTTTCCGCTAGATCATACCAGGGGGCCATTTCCGCCCCGTCAATCGGCCAGTCGAGAAGGTTCGCCCCCTCGACCGCGCCGTAGGTGGACAGCGCCTTCCATTCGTGATCCTGAAAGCGGATCGACGCGCCCGCCCAGTGGGTCGTGGTGCCGCCGACGGCCTTCACGATCCAGGCCGGGAGGCCCGAGAAATCCTTGGCCACGCGCCAGTCGCCGCTGGTGGTCCGGGCGTCAAGCCAGGCCAGTTGGCCGAAGCTTTCCCATTCGTCGTTGATGTAGTCTTCGGGCAGATAGCGGCCCCCAGCTTCCAGCGCCACGACCTTGACGCCCTTCTGCGCCAGCTCGTTGGCCAGGACCCCGCCCCCTGCCCCGGTGCCGATGATGACGACCACTGAATCGTCGTTCAGATCAAACGTTGCCATGTGTTCGCCCTCCTCTCAAAGCCAGTCGATGTCGTTGAAGCCGCGCTCGATGTAGCCACCCTGAGAGAAGCTTTCCCCCTGGTAGCCGAAGATCGGCCAGACCTCTTTCTGGTTATAAAGCCCGGTCACCAGGCCCGACCGCACCGTCTGGAAGAAGGGTGTCGTCTCCATGCCCTGCAGCAGCTTGACCCGGTCTTCCTCCCATCCCGCCGCGACATAGCTGTCGAACCCGGCGGCCTTGGCGGCAGCGTCAAGGGCTGCAACACCCTCGGCCACCAGGGCCTTTTTTTCTTCGCTGTCATAGCCCTTGACCGCCACGGCATAGAACTGGTCCGGCACCTGGTCATGCGGGTAGATGTCGCGCGCCATCTGCAGCAGCGTCGCCATCTGTTCCGGAGTGATCGTGGTCACCTCGACCGCCCAGGCGGCGTCGGGCGCGGCGATGAAGCCGGTGCCGACCATCGCCAGCGCTCCGGCAGACAGGCTGCGCGACAGGAGCTGACGCCGGGTCAGCCCCCGAAGATCATGTTTCGTCATGGTTTCCTCCCTTGATTTCGATACCGAAGCGCCCGCCCTCCCTCCTCAGAGATAGCGACCGCCCCGTTGCAGGACCTCGATCTGGTAGCCGTCGGGGTCTGCGATGAAGAAGAAGCGGGCGATCACGCTGCCCGCAGGTGCAAAGTCCACTAACTTGCGCGGGGCGAGTCCCGCCGCCGTCATCCGGGCGTGCGCGGCGTCGACATCATCGACGCTCAGGGCAAGGTGGCCGTAGCCATCGCCCAGATTGTAAGCCTCGGTCCGGCCCTTGTTGACCGTCAGTTCCAGCTCGAAGGATTGCTCCGGGTTGGACAGATAGATCAGCGTGAAACTGTCGAAATCCAGCCGTTCGGCGACCTTCAGCCCGAAGGCGGTTTCATAGAAGGCCAGGGACCGCGCCTCGTCGAGCACGCGGATCATCGAGTGTATCAGCTTGGCCATTGTCCCCCCGGAGGTCCTGTTGATCTGGTAAGATTACCGGACCAATTTTGGGGGTAGGTAGTACGTGAATACTACAGGCGGATTTTCCTATTCAGCCGCGATCGCTGCGCCGGGCTGGGGCACCTGCTCCAGCTCGCCCAGGTGGATCATGCAGGCGCAGCGCAGCAGCGAGGTGAAGTTCGTGGCCTCACCATGCTGTTCCAGGACCTCGGAATGCAGCTTGGACAGAAATCCGGGGGTCGAGGACCCATCCCGCGCCGCCATCTGGTCGACCATGCCCCAAAACGCCCGCTCCAGCCGGATGCTGGTGGACTGGCCGTTCAGCCGCAAACGTCGGGTGACATATTCATACCGGGCCGGGTCCTGCCCGGCGAACATCTGACACATGGCTGGCCTCCCTGCTGGCCTTGTGAACGCCGGGAAAGGTGGGCCGGATCGGACGAATCGTCAACGCGACATTGGTGGGACCCGGGCCTCTTCACCGATCACGTCTTCTTGACGTACTGGCACAGGATCACGATCTGCTGGTCGTTCACCCGACCCTCGATCTGGTCGGCGTTGTCCAGTATCAGCCGGATGCCCCGAACAGAGGTGCCGCGCTTGGCCACCATCGAGCTGCCCTTGACCGGCAGGTCCTTGATGAGCACCACCGTATCGCCCGGTGCAAGCAGGACACCGTTGCTGTCCCGATGTTCGACTTTCGGAATCTCGTCCTCGCGCCCCGCTTCGGCGCGCTTCAGGACCTCGGGATCAAGATAGACGGTGTCGAGAAGTTCGGCCGCCCAGCCCTCGGTCGGCAGCGCCCGCAGAAGGCGCCACGCGGCAATCTGCGTGGCCGGATCCTCGGACCACACCGCGTCACCAAGGCAGCGCCAGCGCGGTCCTGGGGTGATCTTGCCTTCCAGGGCGGCGGCGCAGACCGGGCACAGGAGGGCCACGTCATCGCCGGGCGTAAGCGGTGTCGGGGCGGCGTCGGGGGCAGCACACAAGGCGCAGGCGGACATGGGGTGATCCTTGAAATGAAAAAGGCGCGCGGAGTGCCGCGCGCCTTCTGGATGGTTTCATCGCTTCTTAAGCGATGATCTTCGACACGACGCCGGCGCCGACGGTGCGGCCGCCTTCGCGGATGGCGAAGCGCAGTTTTTCTTCCATCGCGATCGGCGCGATCAATTCCACGACGAACTTCAGGTTGTCGCCCGGCATGACCATTTCAGTGCCTTCCGGCAGCTGCACGGTCCCGGTGACGTCCGTGGTCCGGAAGTAGAACTGCGGGCGGTAGTTCGCGAAGAACGGCGTGTGACGGCCGCCTTCTTCCTTGGTCAGGATATA
>NZ_JALHQD010000012.1 GCF_022842145.1 Tabrizicola sp. | reverse complement strand
GCGCGCTACCTGACCCGGACGCTGCCCCTGAAACGATCCGACGCAACCCAGCAGCGCCGATCCGGAGACCGCTTCCTGCGCTACGTCGATGTCTCGGGCGAGGTCGATGTGTATTGGGGCGAGAACCGTCCGCCAGGCGGTCGCGTCGGCATCCAGACGGAGATCCGCGGATGATCCCGCCGCGCCTTCCTGACTGGCGTCCGCGCCTGACTGCCTATCTTGCCGAGACCGCAGCTCAGGGGTTCCGGTACGGCTCAAACGACTGCGCGCTCTTCTCGGCCGGGGCGGTGCGCGCGATGACCAGCGTCGATCCGGCGGCGGCCTGGCGCGGCACTTACACGACCCTTGAAGGCGGGTTGAAGCGGCTGATGAAGGCCGGGTTCAATGATCACGTCGAACTTGTCGAGCGCCTGTTTCAGGAGGTGGCCCCGGCCTTCGCCCAGGTGGGCGACGTCGCCCTGGTCGATGCCCCGGACGGCCCTGCCCTGGGCATCATCGTGGGCGAAACCATTGCTTGCCTGGCCCCGCAGGGCATGGGCCATCTGCCTCGCGAAGCTGCGCTGCGCGCCTGGACGGTGCCGGTATGAAAGTGCTGTCCGTCCTTCTGTGGCTGAGCCTGGCGCTGGCGACCCCGGCCGAGGCCGCGCCGGTCTTTGCCGCCATCGGTGCCTTCGCCTCGACCGTCGGCGCCGCCTTTGCAGCTGGCGGCTTCTTCACCTCGACCATTGTCGGGCGGCTGTTGCTTGCGGTCGCTCTGTCCGCTCTGCAACGGGCGTTGATGCCCAAGCCACGCGAGCCTGGGATCAAGACCAAGGTCACCCAGACCGGCGGCACGAACCCGCTAGCCTTCCCCCTTCTGAAATACTCCACCGGCGGAACCCATGCCTGCCCGCCCATGAGCCACGGTACTGTCGGCAAGACGCCAAACGCATTCCTTACCTATGTCATCATCCTGTCCGATGTCCCCGGGGCGACCCTGTCGCGCTACATGATCAACGGCCAGTACGTGACCCTTGGAGGCAGCCCGCACCCCGACTACGGCCTGCCCGTCATCGGCGATCTGAATGGCCTCGCCTGGATCAAGGTCTACGATGGCAGCCAGACCGTCGTCGACCCGATGCTGATGTCGCGCTACAATATCTACCCAGAACGGTCCTGGGCGGCCGACATGATCGGGCGCGGGCTGGTCTATGCCATCTGCACCTTCCGGTACAACCGCGAGCGCTTTCCGGGCCTGCCACGCGTCCGCTTCGAGATGAACGGGATCCCGCTTTACGATCCCCGTAAGGACACGACCGTGGGCGGTTCCGGTGCCCATCGCTGGAACAACAAGGCCACCTGGGAGCCGTCGGTCAATCCGCAGGTCGGCGTCTACAACGTCCTGCGCGGGATCAGCCTGGACGACGGATCCGTCTACGGCGGTGGCTTCCCGGCCGAAGATATCCCCTTGGCCAGCTGGTTCGCCGCGATGAACGAATGCGACCTCCTGGTCACCAACGGTTCCGGTACCGAGCCGCAGTTCCGCGCAGGCTTGGAAGTATCGGTTGATGAGGAGCCTGCCGACGTGATCGGCGAGCTTCTCAAGGCCTGCGCGGGCAACATCGCCGAGATCGGCGGGTTGTGGAAGAGCCGCGTCGGCGCGCCCGGCACCCCGGTCTACCTCTTCACCGACGCTGATGTGGTCAGTTCCAGCCCGCAGGATTTCCAGCCCTTCCCGAACATGGCCGGGTCCTACAACGGGGCGCATGCCACCTATCCCGACCCCGAAAAGGCCTGGGAATCGAGTGAGGCCACACCCTACTACAACCTGACCCACGAGGCGGCCGACCGGAACTTCCGGCTGACGGCCGACCTGAACCTGGTCGCCTGCCCATACCCTGCCCAGGTCCGCCGACTGCAGTTTTCCTATGTCGAGGAAGAGCGCCGCTTCCGCCGCCACGAACACACCCTGCCGCCCGATGCCGCCATCCTGGAGCCGCTGGACGCCACCGGCTGGACCTCGAGCTGGAACGGCTACAGCGCCAAGGTCTTCGAGGTCGACCAAGTGGCCGAGGACGTGCTGACCGGTCTGCAGCGCGTCATGCTGAAGGAACGGGATGCTGCAGACTACAGCTATCCAGGATTGCCGCCGCCGACCGCGATCTCGATCCTGCCGGTGATCCCGGCGGCACAGGTGGTGCCAAGCTTTGCGGTCAGCGGCGCGTCGATCCCGGATGCCACGGGGGCCAATCGCCGCCCCGCGCTGTCCCTGACTTGGGAGCCTGACCTGGCCGACGTCAGTGGGATCATGTGGGAGGTCCGGATCGCTGCAACCTTGGTGATCGTCGCGCGCGGATCGACCCAGGACGTCGCGGCCGGGGCGCTTCTGGTAAGCGAAGGCATCCTTGCCTCCACCGCCTACGAGGTACGGGCCCGGCCCGTCGTGGAGCGCGCCAGCGCATGGACAACATGGATCGCAGCCACCACGCCCACCACCCTGATCACGGCGCCCGACATTGCCGATGGCGCGGTGTCCGAGCAGTTTCAAACAATCGTCCTGGGGCCCTTTACTCGGGGCAGCACACCCAACGGCACCGTTATGGCCACCGTGGACATGGGTGCTGTCAATCCGGGCCATATCTGGCGCCGCGGTTTGTCATTCGATGCTTTCGGCCCGGGCAGCGGCACCTTGGGCGTCAATGGAGCGATCGGGCTTGAAAGACGGTATCGCCGGATCGGCGAGCCGTCCTTCACCGCGTGGACGGTGGTCGAAAGCTTTACGATCGGCTTCGCCTCGCCTTGGGAGCAATACACCGACGCCGGAGGGATCACCGGAGCCTACGACGATTTCGAATACCGGCTGGTCGTGTACGTGCGTCCCGGCAATTCGGGCGATGGGACGGTTTGGCTGCGGAACATCTATCTGACGCTGGCGCGGGTGACGAAATGATCGCCTTTGCCTACATCGACGAGAAGGGCATCCCGACAGGCGGCGGTATCCGGCGCGAACTGCCCGAGGGCGCAGTTCCGCTGGACTCCGCCTTCACCACCACCGACCTGCCGCGCTTGCGGTTTCAGGATGGGACATGGGTCGAGCGCGACGATCTTCCGCCACCTTCGGTCCCGACCCCGCAGGAGCTGGCGGAGCTTCGCGCCTTTGCCCTGGCCCGCGCGCGGACCGATGCCTCGCTCCGGATCAACGGGCTTGCGGGCGAGTTGCGCCTGCGAATTTACACCGACATCCCTGGCCAGGACGCCCTGTACCTGGAAAAGCGGGCCGAGGCCGTAGCCTACGTAGCAGAGGCGCGGGGCCGGGGCGAACCGGCAAGCCTGACCAACTATCCCCTGCTGGAGAACGAACTTGGCGTCACCGCCCCCACGGCCTGGACGCTGGCACAGCTTTGGCTGAACCGCTCCGACCAATTCAAGCGTGTGGGTGCCGCCACCGAACGCCTGCGCATGCAAGCCCTGATCGCCATCGCCTCGGCTTCGAGTTTCGATGCCTTGGAAGCCATAGAACGTGACTTCACCGAGGCGCTGAGCCGCCTTCCTCTCTGACCCAAGGAAAACCGACCATGTCCTCAAAGTCGAACGTCTTCGAAAACGACCTCCTTCTCTTGCTCTTCAACAACGTCAACATCGCGAACATCGGCGACGCCGGTGGCGTCCGGGGGTCTGTCGCGCCGGGCCAGCTTTTCTTATCGCTGCACTCGGCCGACCCTGGTGAAGGCGGCGATCAGACCACGAGCGAGATCGCCTACACCGGGTACGCCCGCGTGGGTGTCGCGCGCAGCGGGGCCGGGTTCGTGGTGACCGGCAACTCGGTCAGCCCGGCTGCGAACGTGGACTTCGGGCCCTGTACCGCCCTGCCGTCGACCTACATGTACTGGGCTCTCGGAACCGCAGCCTCGGGCGCCGGCAAGATCCTGTACAAGGGTGTGATCGGCGCAAACCTGGGTGGCTTCACTGCGCTGGCGACCGATGTCATCACCATCCCCGGCCTGACGGGTGTGGCGGTGAATGACAACATCGCCTTCTTCCCCGCACCCGGAGACACGCTGCCGGCCGGCGTCACCGAGGGGACAGTCTATTTCGTGCGGTCGGTGTCGGGCAACGACATCACGCTGTCGCTCACCTCGGGCGGGGCCGTCGTCGACATCACCGGGCCAGGCAAGGGTCGCGCAGCGCGGCTGACCCCGAAGGTCATGACCGTCGGCGACATTCCCCGCATCCCGACCACCACGACCATCGTGGAGGACTGACCTTATGGGCATGCGCCACGCCCTTGTCATCACCGGTCCCAGTGACCCTGCCCTTCCGGTGGACGAGGTCGACTGGAACGCAGAGCATGTGATTGACGACTTCCTCGACTTCCCGGCCATCGCCACGCCGGCCGTCCCGGCTGCGAACGTCGTCAGGATGTTTGGGCGCAACCTGGGTGGCCGAATCCTTCCGGCCATCCGGGGGCCGTCGGGCATCGACACGTCGCTGCAACCCTTCCTGGGCCGCAACAAGGTGGCGATGTTCAACGTGGCTGGCAACGGCGGGGTCGATACACAGTTCGGGCTTCCCGTCACTGCCCTTGGCACGGCGCAGACCACCACCGTCGTCACGACCAGCACCCTGGGCTATTTCCGGCGGCGAGAGTGGGCCGTCACCACTGCCGCGGCGACGGCGGTCGTAGGCATTCGTGGGTCGGCGCAGATGTTCGGCCTGGGCGGGACGGCCGCGGGGCGGGGCGGCTTCTTCCTGGTCTGGCGCTGGGGCGTCGGTCGGGGGGCGACGGTCGCGACCCACCGGGCCTTCTGCGGCCTGCGCGGGGCTGCGGCGGCACCGACGGACGTCAACCCTTCGACGCTGCTGAACATCTGCGGCATGGGCTACGACGCGGCCGACACCCAGATCCAGTTCATGCATAATGACGGGACTGGGGCGGCGACGAAGATCCCGCTGGGGGCAAGTTTTCCTAAGCCCACCGTCAACGACGCGACGATGTACGAGATCATCCTCTTCGCCCCGCCCGGCACGACGCAGTCGCTGTCCTACCTGATCACCAATCTGATCACCGGCGATACGGCCTCGGGCGTCGTGACGACCGACCTGCCTGCCACCACCACCCTTCTGAACCTGGACAGCTATGTCAGCGTCGGCGGCACGTCGTCGACCATCGGCATAGTGAACTCCGGCTTCTACATCGAGACGGACAACTGACATGAGTTTTCACGTCGTCTTCACCCCCGATGGCATCCCCGGCTGGATCGGGTTCGAGCCGCGCGGCGGCAGCGAGGAGCTGCCCGAGACCCGTTTGGTGGGCGAGGAAGAAATCGAGTTCGATATCGTCTTCCTTGCGGCCCACATGCGCCTGCCCAGCGGTGAATGGGTTCTGCGCCCGGCAGCGCCGCCGCCGGGCGACGATGAACTTGCAGCGCAGGCCGCGGCCGAGCTGCAGGGTGCCCGGCTGAACGCCGCCCAGGTGATCGACGACCTGGTCACCGCCGCCCGGTTACGCTTCGTGACGCAGCTGCCGGGGCAAGAGGCGATCTATCTGGCGAAAGAGGCCGAGGCGCGGACCTACGTCGCCACCATGCCCGAACCAGACAGCCTGGAGGACTTTCCTTACCTTGCGGCTGAGGTCGGGATCACAGCCGCCACCGCGCGCGAGCTGGCGCTGATTTGGCTGCAGAAGGGTGCCCAGTTTCGTGGCCTGGGGGCCGCTACCGAGAACCTGAGGATGGGCGCGCGCAAGGCCCTGACGAACGCTGCCACGCCCCAAGACGTGGCGGAACTCCTGAACAGCCTGTCCGCCGATCTCGACGCCCTCGGCTGATCTGACCGATGCCGATCTTTTCCCCCACAATCTTCAGCCCGGCAATCTTCGACACCGCCAGCGGGGGAACGTCCAGCCAGATCACCAGCTACACCGGATCTCCGATCATCACGGAGGGTGTCATCTGGGACGGCCAGGAGGGCCAGTCCTTCGAGTGGCGGGGCACCGGCTCCTTCGTCCCGGTCGCGGGCGTCCGCGTCTATCACTTCCGGCAAGCGAGCGGCGGTCAGGCAGGCGGAACCGGATACGGCAACCCCGCCTCGGGCGGCGGTGCAGGCGGTCAAAGCCTGGGCGGAACCGTCACCGACTATTTCATCGCGCTTGCGGCAAGCTACGCGGTCACAGTTGGCCCCGGCGGCACGGGAGCGGGAACGGAAGCCGGTCTGCGCGGAGCCAAGGGCGGGAACGCTGGCATCGCCGGAACCAACGCCCCAACGCCCGATGCAGAGGGCGGCGGCGGTGGTGGGTCTGCAAACGTCCAGACATCGGGTGGGAACGGCGGGAACGGCGGCGGCGGCGCGGGCAACAGCGGCGCTGGCGGTACTGGGGCGACTGGAAATGACGGCGGCGCGGGAACCAGTGACCCGACACGCTCCGGCGGTGGCGCTGGTTCTCGCGGCGATGGTCTGGGGGGCGGGTCGCCCGATAACGGCAACGGTGGGCCCGGCTTTGAGACGGCGATCTCCGGCACCTCTCGGCGCTATGGCGGCGGCGGCGCGGGTGCGCGCGGTGCAGGCGTTGACGGTGGCGGCACGGGTGGGCTGAACGTCCCGGGAACCCCCGGAACCCCTGGCACTGGTGGCGGTGGTGGCGGCGTCTACTGGAACTTCGGCACGGAGCGGGTCGGAGAAGACGGCGGTATCGGTTGCGTCATCATCTTCGTGCCCTACGCTGCAGGCACCGGCGGCACGATCCTGGATTCGCCCGGCGTGTCGATTGGCGGCAGTTCTGCCCAGGCCTTCGCAGCTGCCATTCGTAGTGGCGCGGCCTCGTCACTTGCCGGATCTGCCGCCGCCGCCCCCTCGGCCGCGATCCGGGGGTCAGTGGCCAGCGGTGTCGGTCTGGGTGCTGCATCGGCCTTGGGGGGGCTTCTTCTAACCTCGTCCGGGGTCGCTATGGGCGCCGGGCTTGCAACTGCCCCACCGGCATTAGTTCGGACGTCTCAAGGGGCCGCCACTGGCGTGTCGGGTGCCGCTGCCGAGGCCGCTGCGATCCGCACATCCGAAGGGGCAACCGCAGGCGCCTCGGTCGCCGAAGCGCAGCCGGCCGCGATCCGGACTTCTCCGGGGACGACCGTCGGTGCATCGGTTGCTGCTGCCCTGGCTGCCGCGATCCGGTCGTCGGTGGGCACATCGGTAGGGACGGCGACTGCCGAGGCGCAGCTGACGGCGCTGAGCTACCTGATCAGCGTGGCCGTCGCCATCGGTGGGTCCTTTGCCGCCGCGCCGCCCGCAAGCGTCCGTTCAGCCCCGGGCACAGCCGTTGGTGCGGCGTCCGTGCAGGCCCCACCCGCCTTGATCCGCTCGGCACCGGGTAGTGTTGTCGGCTATGCCGTGGCCCGGGCGACGGCCGCGATCATTCTCGGCAGCCAGGGCGTCAGCATCGGGTCGTCCAGCGTAGCAGCAGCTGCCGCCCTCATCAGGTCTGCACCTGGTGTCGCCATCTCACTGACGCGGGCCGCCGCTCCGCCTGCGATGATCCGCAGCGGGGCCGGCAGCGCTTCGAGCATGGCCATCGCCGCCGGCCTGGGGATCCTGGTATCGGCCCAGGACTATTCGACGGGACGGCTTGCCTTCGCATCCTTCGACCCTCGCCGGGGTAGCATCCTCAACGCTGCCGTGCGCCAGGGCAAAGTGTTGAATACCGCCCCCCGCAGGGGGGAGATACTGAACCAGGCCAAGCGCGAGGGGGTGATCCTAAACCCGACCCGTCATGGCCGCATTACGGAGCTGGACCAATGAGCGAACTCTTCACGATCCGGGTCGGAGACCGGAAGCCATACCTGGCCTACAAGTTTCCCTTCCCGTTGACCGATGCCCTGGGTGTGACCTTCTCCGCCCGAGACCCGGCAACTGACGCCGTCTTCGTCGATGACCAGCCCGCCGTGATCGCGAACGGGACCTACCTGGTGAACGATCAGATGGTCACTTACACCCCCGCTGACGGGGTGGCCTTCTATCCCTGGACCGCCCTCGACACTTCGATGAAACGCGACGTCTTCCTCTTCCTGTTTCACGTCAATTGGCCGGGCAACCTGCCCGAAACGGTCCCGTCGGACGGCTATGGCAAAGGCCGGATCGGCGACAACTTCTGACGCCCTACCGGGTGTTCGAAGGGGTGTTGAAGCACCCCTTCAAAACGGGGTCCGATTACACCCGACCCCCGCCGACCAAGAAGCCTTAGGCCGCACCCGCACCCTCGAGGGCGGGGGCAAAGTCAGCGGGAATCGAACTGGGTGGTTTGAAGGCATGGGTTGGGGGGTAGCCTCACCTGGTCATCCCCGATAACCTTGCCATGCTACTCGCTGCCAAAGGACCCCCACGATGGCATCCAAACCATACGAGACCGTTGAAGCGAAAGTTGCTGCGCTTAACGAAGTCGACATGCTAATCGCTGGAGGACTGAAGACCACCGAGGCCGTTCGGCGCGTGTCGGAGACGAGTGGGATAAGCCCGCGCTCGCTTTTTTGCTATCGGAAGATCACGAACTTCATTCCTCAAGAGCAATGGCCGTCAGCCCTGGTCCGGAAGCCTCGCCTCGACCGATTAGGTATTCAAGCCGCGTGTCATCCTGAGGCGCTGGACGCTTTCATCCACATGTGTCGGCATGGGATCGAAATCGCGGAGAGCTACCGAAGGACGGCCGCCGAGGCAAAACAGAAAGGTTGGCTCCGGCTTGCGTCCGAGAGGACACTTCGGCGCGAACTTGCTCGCCGTGTTGCTCCAGCCGAAATGCGCCTAGCCAGGCGTAATGCTGGGGTTGGAGGTGACCTTGGAGGGTCCGTTTAACGTCGGGTGAAATGCAGGCTTAAAGAGCCCACCCCGCCTCAGATCTCCAAAACCGTTCTGCTGCCATATCCAGTGTCAAACCCTGCCATTTCATGTGGCGAGCCACACCGAATTTGGCTTTTCCACAGCTTATTTAGCAAGAATTCACTTTACAGGCTTCCGCTTTGGCCACACCATATCTAGTAAGGGAAGCGTCGGGCAAACGCAGACCCTTGCCAGACACCCAGCTTCTTGTGGGTCGTGGCCCGCCTGAAGCTTCATAATGAGGCCGGGTAATGTCGCTTTCCGAAGATTACGCGTCGATGGAGGATCTCCATCCCATCGACATCGTCGAAAGCCTGGCTGAACACCACGCCTGGGAATTCGACCGCGTGACCGACGACCAGATCGCGATGGCGGTCGAGGGTCAATGGCGGACCTACTCGCTGACCCTCGCCTGGTGCGAGCAGGACGAAACCCTGCGGCTCATCTGCACCTTCGAGATGGAGCCGCCCGAAGACAAGATTCACGCGCTCTACGACGTGCTGAACCGCTGCAACGACATGGTCTGGACCGGTGCGTTCACCTGGTGGGCCGAGCAGAAGCTGATGGTCTGGCGCTATGGTCTGGTCCTGTCGGGTGGGCAGGTCGCAGGGCCGGAACAGATCGACCGGCTGATCGCCGCCTCGGTCACGGCCTCCGAACGCTTCTACCCGGCGTTCCAGATGGCGATGTGGGGCGACCAGACCCCGGCACAGGCGATGAAAGTCGCCATTGCCGAGGCCTACGGGCGCGCCTAACCTTCCCCCGTTTTGAAGGGGAGTTCCATGAGCTTGGATCGTGTGGCCCGGGATGGGCTGGTGCTGCTTGGCTGCGGCAAGATGGGGACGGCGCTCTTGACCGGCTGGCTGGCCGCCGGGGTTCCGCCGGGTTCGGTTTGGGTGATCGAGCCCAATCCGACGGACTGGCTGCAGGAAAGTGGGGTTCATCTGAACCAGGGGATTCCCAAGGCTCCAGCCGTGGCTCTGCTGGCCGTGAAACCGCAGATGATGGGCGCGGCTTTGCCGTCCTTGCAGGCCTTGGGCAATGGCGCGACGCTCTTCGTGTCGATCGCGGCGGGCACCAAGATCGCGACCTTCGAGGATGTGCTTGGCACCCGCACCCCCATCGTCCGCACCATGCCGAACACGCCCGCGATGGTGGGCCGGGGGATCACCGCGCTGTGCCGGAATGCCCATGTCTCGGATACGGACTTTGCCTTGGCGCGGGACCTGATGGCCGCTGTGGGGCAGGTGGTGGACCTTTCGGGGGAGGACCAGATCGATGCCGTGACGGCCGTCTCCGGCTCTGGTCCCGCTTACGTCTTCCACCTGATCGAAACGATGGCAGCCGCAGGTGTAGCCGAAGGGCTGCCCGCCGACGTCGCCATGCAACTTGCCCGCGCCACGGTCTGCGGGGCGGGGGAGCTGGCGTTCCAAAGCTCTGATACTGCGGCGCAATTGCGGATCAACGTCACTTCTCCCGGCGGCACGACGGCCGCCGCCCTGGGCGTCCTGATGGACCCGGACGCGGGCTTTCCCGCCCTGCTGAAGCGCGCCGTGAAGGCCGCCGCCGACCGGGGGCGGGAGCTGGGGAAATGACCATCACCTATGCCGACTTCGAGATGGTGGACATCCGCGTCGGTCGGATCACCCGGGCCGAACCCTTCCCCGAGGCGCGGAAGCCGGCCTACAAGCTGTGGGTCGATTTCGGGCCCGAGATTGGCGAGAAGCGATCATCGGCGCAGATCACCAAGCACTATACGCTGGAAGACCTGATCGGGCGGCAGGTGCTGGCCGTCGTCAACTTCCAGCCCCGCCAGATCGGGCCGGTCCTGTCCGAGGTGCTGGTCCTGGGCCTGCCGGACGGAGCGGGCGCGGTCGTGCTGGTCGGGCCGGGCCATGAGGTTCCCTTGGGAGGAAAACTGTTTTGAAACCGAAACTTCTGATCACTCGACGCCTGCCCGACCGCGTGCTGGACAGCGCCCGCGACCGCTTTGACGTCACCCTGCGGGATCGGACCGAGGTGCTGTCCCCGGACGAACTTAGGGCGGCCTTGCGCGACTATGACGCCGTGCTTCCGACCTTGGGGGACCGCTTCCAACCCGATGTCTTTGCCGATGTTCCCAACCCGCGCGCGAAGATCCTAGCCAACTTTGGCGTGGGCTACAACCACATCGACGCCGAGGCCGCAAAAGCCGCCGGGATCGCGGTGTCGAACACTCCGGGCGCGGTGACGGATGCGACGGCGGACATCGCGGTTTCCCTCATCCTGATGACCGCCCGCCGCCTTGGCGAAGGCGAGCGCATCCTGCGGGCCGGGGCCTGGGAGGGCTGGGGTCCGGTGCAGATGCTGGGCACCCATGTGACCGGAAAACGTCTCGGAGTCATCGGCTTCGGGCGGATCGGCAAGGCGATTGCCAAGCGCTGCCATTACGGCTTCGACATGGAGGTGGTGTTCTACAACCGCTCCCGCGTCGAGGACCCCGGAATGCCCGCACGGCAGGTGGAGATGGCCGAGGCGATGGCGGCGGATTTCGTCGTGGTGGCGGTTCCGGGTGGCAAGGCGACCTATCACCTGATCGATGCGCAGGTGTTGGCAATGATGAAGCAGACCGGGATCTTCGTGAACATCTCCCGCGGCGACGTGGTGGACGAGACGGCTCTGATCGACACCCTGCAAGCCGGCCGGATCGCCGGCGCTGGGCTGGATGTCTACGAGTTCGAGCCGAAGGTTCCGGCGGCCCTGATGGCGATGGAGAATGTCACCCTCTTGCCGCATCTGGGCACGGCCTGCCTGGAAGTGCGCGAGAACATGGGGATGATGGCGGTGGCAAACCTGATCGCCTGGGCCGAGGGCAAGGCCCCGCCGAACCAGGTCAACCCCTAAGCGCCGGGGTAGGGTGGGCGATATCGCCCACCCTACGCTTGCACGTCAGGCTGCAGCCTTTTCGCCCGCGAACCGGTCGTAGAAGGTCTGGCCCTTCTCGGCCATCTCGCGCAGGAGTGCGGGTGCCTGGAACCTGGGCCCGAACTGCGCCGTCAGTCCCCGACAGATATCCACCGCGCGCGGGGCGCCGATCATGTCCAGCCAAGAGAACGGTCCACCGGACCAGGGCGCAAAGCCCCAGCCCAGGATCGCGCCGACATCGCCTTCGCGGATGTCGGTCAGGACGCCTTCCTCCAGCGCGCGGACGGCTTCCAGGACCTGAGCGAACAGCAGGCGGTGCTGCACGTCGGTCAGCGATGGCTGCGCCTTGTCCAGCGGATACTTCGCCTCCAGCCCGTCCCACAGGCCCAGACGCTCACCCTTGTCGGAATAGGCATAGAAGCCCGCGTTGGCCTTCTTGCCCAGACGCCCCTCATCGGCCATCCAGAACAGGACCTTGTCCACCGCTTCGTCCGGATAGTCCGAACCCATCGCGGCCTTGGTCGCCTTGGCGATCTTCACGCCAAGGTCGATCGAGGTCTCGTCCACCAGCTGCAGCGGTCCCAGAGGCATTCCGACCAGCTTTGCGGCGTTTTCCACCAGCGCCGGTTCCACACCTTCGGCGACCATGCGGATGCCTTCGTTGATGTAGGGGATGATGCAGCGGTTGGCATAGAAGAAGCGGGCGTCGTTGACGACGATGGGCGTCTTGCGGATCTGGCGCACGAAGTCCAGCGCCTTTGCCACCGCGCGGTCACCCGTCGCCTTGCCGCGGATGATCTCGACCAGCATCATCTTGTCGACCGGGCTGAAGAAGTGGATGCCGATGAACTGCTCGGGCCGACCGGATGCCGCAGCAAGCCCGGTGATCGGCAGGGTCGAGGTGTTAGTCGCATAGATGCAGTCGGGTCCGACGGCGGCCTCGACCTTGGCGGTCACCTCGGCCTTGATCTTCGGGTTTTCGAAGACCGCCTCGACCACCAGATCGACACCGGACAAAGCGGCGTAGTCGGTGGTGGCGGTGATCCGGCCGAGCACATCGGCCTTCTTCTCGGCCGTCACCTTGCCGCGTTTCATCCCCTTGTCGAGGATGCCTTCGGCATGGGCCTTGCCCCGGTCGGCGGCGTCCTGTGCCGCGTCGATCAGCACGACCTCGATCCCGGCGTTGGCAGCGACATAGGCGATACCCGCGCCCATCATCCCGGCGCCGATCACACCCAGCTTGCGGACCGCCATCTCCTCGACCTTCGGCCGGTTGGCACCTTTCTCCAGCGCCTCCTTGTTGATGAAGAGACTGCGGATCATCGCGGTGGACGAGGGGTTCATCAGCACGCTGGTAAAGTGCCGCGCCTCGATTTTCAGTGCGGTGTCGAAGGGCACCAGGGCGCCCTCATAAACCGCCGCCAGCAAGGCCTTCGCGGCCGGATAGACGCCCATCGTCTTGCCGTGGACCATCGCGGAAGCCCCGACAAAGGTCATGAACCCCGCCGGATGGTAGGGCGCGCCGCCGGGCATCTTGTAGCCCTTGGCGTCCCAGGCTTTGACCAGATCGGCGTCGGTGGCGGAAAGCACCCATTCCTTCGCGCGCTTCAGAAGGTCATCGGGGACCACGACCTCGTCGATGATCCCCGCCGATTTGGCCGACTTGGGGTCGGACAGCTTGCCCTCCAGCAGGAACGGAGCCGCCGCCATCGCGCCAAGCTTGCGGACCAGCCGCGTCGTGCCGCCCGCACCGGGGAAGATGCCGACCATGATCTCGGGCAGGCCGATCTTCGCCTTGGGGTTGTCGGCGGCGATGATCCGGTGGCACGACAAGGGCAACTCCAGCCCGATCCCCAGTGCCGTGCCGGGCAGGGCCGCGACGATGGGCTTGCCGCCCTTCAGGGTCTTCGGGTCCATCCCGGCACGCTCGATCTTGCGCAGGACGTGGTGCATCTGCATGACCCCGTCGAAGATCACCTGCGCGCCCCCGGCCCGCATCTGCGCGATCACGTTCAGGTCCATTCCCCCGGCGAAATCCTTCTTGCCGGAAGTGATGATGACCCCCTTCACCGACCCGTCCGCCAAAGCCTGGTCGATCAGACCGTTCAGGGCCATGAAGGCCTCGGTCGACATGACGTTCATCGACTTCGATGAAACGTCCCAGGTGATGGTGGCGACGCCGTCGGCGTCGGTGGTCATGGTGAAGTCGGTCATTGGTTAGTGCTCCTCGGGCAACCAGTAATCATCGGAAAGCCGCGTCAGCAGCATCGGCCAGCGCGCTTCGTTGGTGGTGTTGTGGATCTGGATCGCCTTCCAGATGCCGTCGTAGCAGCCGATCCACATCTTCGAATGGAAGATGGGAAGGGCCAGCTTTTCGCCGGCCATCAACCGCGTGTCATAGACGCCGACAATATGTTCATTGCCCTGGAAGGTTACCGCCTGGACGGTCCGCTCCATATGCGTGACGCCTTGGCTTCGGATCATGTCGACGAAATCGTCAAACCCATCTTCCAGATCGGCGAGCGTCGTCACGTTCAATTTGGCCGACGAGGTCTGGATGCTGAGAGGTAACTGAATGCGGGCGGCATAATCCTCGAACCATTCATTCATCACGGCCTTTCCCATATCGTCCAGGTAGGCCTGCAGGATCGTGTTTGCCCTCATCCAGGGGTATCCTCCACGTTGGGTGCGCGGACCACCCAAAGGCTGGAGAGGCCGCTTTTGCGAAGGCGGCAATACACCCCGCAAAGCACAACCCTGGCGGGAAGTTCTGGTTCCGAAAATATTTTCGGATTTGAATGAGAAGTTGCTGCGCGGCACCGGTCGCATCACGTCACCTTCCGCGGCCAGCCGGGGTAGGCGGTGCCATCCTTGTGCGACAGGATCCGCAGGCCGTCGCGGCGCGTGTAATGCAGGTCGATGTCGGGATAGGTGACCTCTTCCTCGGGCAGGCGGGAGCCCACGACGAAGTAGGTCGCGGGCAAGTGCGTCCGATTTTCAAGGCAATGGCCGTCGGCGACGCCGGCGGGCCAGCAGACGCAGGTGCCAGGCGGCAGGTCCTGGGGCCCCCCGTCCTGATGCAGGGTCACGATGCCGTCGAGGGTGTAAAGGAACTCGTCTTCCTCCGCATGCCAGTGGCGCTGGCTGGACCGCGCTCCCGGCATCAGCGTTTCGGTGAAGGCGCCGAACTGGGTCAGCCCGCCGGCGTCGGACAGCGGCTGGGCGACGTAGGTGCCAAGCTCGTCAAAAAGGCCAGCAGCAGACCCCGGGTCGCTGTTGCCCGCGACCGATCCTGCCCGGATCACGTTCGGACGGTTGGTGCCATCCCAGGGCCGGCCCCAAGGCGCCCGAAGGTTCAGAAGCTCTGCCGGGAGGTTCCCGCCTTTCAGCACGGTGCCGTCCGCCGCCTCGATCCGCCAGGTGGTGTCCTCGTTGATCTGGCGGCGGCCGTCGTCGGGATAGGTGCAGATGTCGCCCCGGCAGCGCGAGCCGACGATCAGCCAGCGCGCAGGCACGTCGCCGCGGTTGGTCAGGTGGTGGCCGTTGGGCTGACCATGCGGCCAGCAGCAGGCATCGCCGGGGAAAAGGTCGGTCAGGCCGTGGTCGTCGCGCAAAGTGGCGGTTCCCGACAGCAGATACAGAAACTCGTCCTCGGCGGAATGCCAGTGCCGGTGGCTTGACCAGGCGCCGGGGGCCAGAGTGTCAAGATAGGCGCCGAACTGGGTCAGCCCGCCCGCCTCGGACAGGTGCAGGGTGTGCAGGCCACCCTCCCCGCCAAGGGGTGTACGGGTGGGATCGACGATCATCCGCTGACCTTCGGGGCAAGCGACTTCACATGGTCGAAGATGTCGTTCGTGCTCAGCGGCCAGCGACCCGCCTCGACCTGTTCGTAATGCGCCTCGGAGAACAGCCACAACTCGCCACGCCGCACGAGGACGTGGCGCGACAGATAGGGGTAGGCCACCCGCTCACCGTCGGCAAGGATATGGGTGTGGTGCGAGCCTTCGATCCGGTTTCGGTCGACGTAGTCCGCCGTCCGGGCGATGCGTTCATAGTGGGTGACGCCCCGCGACAAGAGACCCGCGCGCAGGGCATCGAAGGTCGGCCGAAGCTCGGCGACCGACGACACCAGAAGATGCGCCGTCGCGGTGTGGACCAGATAGGGAAGGTCGAAGGTCGCCGCGTGGCGGGCAAAATCCCCCGCGATCACCGCGCTTGATCCGGCATTCAGGGCACCCTGATAGATGTCCAGCGGGTTCATCGCGGTCCCTCCCAGTCCGAGCCATCCTTGTAGGCAAAGCGGGCCCGCCCGGCCTCGATCTCGACCATCAGGTCGACGTCGGAATAGGTCGCCACCTCGCGCGGGGCCTTCGAACCGACGACGAGGAATCGCGCCACCCGGTCCGAGCGGTTGATGAACTGGTGCCCGTCCGCGGCTCCCGCCGGAAAGGCCGCGCAATCGCCCGCCTTCATCAGCGTTTCGCCCGCATCCTGGACCAGAGTGCATTCGCCCTCGGTCACCATGACGAACTCGTCTTCGTGACGGTGCCAATGCCGCAGGGAGGACAGCGCGCCCGGTTCCAAGCTGACCAAGTTCACCCCGAACTGGGTCAGTCCGCCCGCATCGCCAAGGCGAAGCGAGGAACGACCCCTCATCATGCTGGCATAGGGTTCCGGGTAGATCGATCCGGTCTTCACCGGCACCTTGGCGAGGTCAATCACGGGCATTCGCGTCCTCCTGCGGTTGGGCTGTGGCCCGACCCGGAGACGCCCGGAGTCAGGCGGACAGTGCGAGAGCCTCGAACTCCTGATGCAGTTCGGGCATCGACAGGCGCGTATAGTTGACCATCTCGACGCGCGGGCCAAGAGCGGTCGTGCGGCAGTAGTAGATCGCCGAGGAAACGCGCATCTCGCCCGAGGGCATCACCAGTTCCTGCCAGTCGACCCAAAGCCGGTAACGGCCATCGCGCGGCAGTTCGACGGCCCGGATCTTCGGCTGCAGGGCCACGACGCCCTCTTGCAAAAGCGACCGCCGCAACACCGCGAAGACCAGGATCGCTTCCTCCGGTCCATTCAGCAGCATCCGCTGTTCGGGCAAAAAGACGGGAAGCGGGAAGATATACGACCCGATCAATTCGTCGATCCGACCGGCCAGAAGCAGTTCGCCCCGACGGCGGAAATGGGATGTTACCTGGGAATGCATAGCAAAGTCGCGCCTTAGATCTGATTGATGAAGGATCCATCTTGGGAGAATCACCCATGGCGCGACGTAGGATTGCGACAGAGAATGTGCCGTCGGCGACATGGGTCGCGACTTCTGCTCTTCTCGCGAAAAATTGCCCAGACGCCCCGCGCACAGGTTTCAGACCCGCTCGATGATGGTGGCAGCCCCCATCCCGCTGGCGATGCAAAGGGTTGCAAGGCCCATTGCCTTGTCCTGCCGCTCCAACTCGTCCAGCAGGGTCCCAATGATGATCGCACCGGTCGCGCCAAGCGGGTGACCCATCGCGATCGATCCGCCGTTGACGTTCACCAGTTCGGGGTCGACGTCGAAGGCCTGTTGAAAGCGCAGAACGACAGAGGCGAAGGCTTCGTTCACCTCGAAGAGATCGATGTCGCCGATCTGCAGGCCCGAGTCCTTCAGGATCTTCTGCGTCGCCGGGACCGGGCCGGTCAGCATGATCGTGGGATCAGTGCCGATCTTGGCCGTGGCCCGGATGCGGGCACGGGGTTTCAGCCCGTGCGCCTTGCCGAATTCCGCACTGCCGATCAGCACGGCGGCGGCCCCGTCCACGATGCCGCTGGAGTTTCCGGCGTGGTGGATGTGGTTGATCCGCTCGAGATGCGGATATTTCATCATCGCGACCTTGTCGAAGCCGGGCATCACCTCGCCCATCTCCTTGAAAGCGGGCCGCAGCGCGCCCAGCGTCTGCATGTCGGTGCCGGGGCGCATGTATTCGTCGGTCGCAAGGATCGGCAGACCGTTTTGGTCCTTGATGACCAGCACCGATTTCTCGAACCGCCCTTCCGCCCAGGCCTGCGCCGCCCGGCGCTGGGATTCCATCGCCAGGGCATCGGCCATGTCGCGGGTAAAGCCGTATTCGGTGGCGATGATATCCGCCGAAATGCCCTGCGGGACGAAGTAGGTCTTCATCGCCAGCGACGGATCGACGGCAATCGCCGCCCCGTCCGAGCCCATGGCGACCCGCCCCATCATCTCGACCCCGCCCGCGATATAGGCGTGACCCGCGCCGCCCTTCACCTGGTTGGCGGCAAGGTTCACCGCCTCCATCCCGCTGGCGCAGAAGCGGTTGATCGCCAGCCCCGGAATGCGTTCGTCCAGGTCCGAGGCCAGAACGGCCGACCGTGCCAGACACCCGCCCTGTTCGCCGACCTGGGTGACGTTGCCCCAGATCACATCCTCGACCGCATGGCCTTCCAGCCCGTTCCGATCCTTGACCGCGTTCAGCACCTTGGCCGACAGCGCGACCGAGGTCAGCTCGTGCAGGGCACCATCGGCCCGTCCCTTGCCACGCGGACTGCGGACGGCGTCGTAGATGAAGGCGTCGGTCATAGGGCTACTCCTTGATGTTCGGTCTCAACAATCCGTTCCAACAGACGCGCTACCTGGCTGGCTTCGTTTGCAGACAAGGTGCAACCTGATGTCTCCGACCTGAAGGCGAAGTAGATTCTGAAGGGATTGGTAAGGTGGCAGATCGTCACTTGTCGGTTGATTTCGTGCTTCGCAACGAGGTCTCCGCCATAGTGGAGTCGTTGAATGCGTCGGCCCAGGTTGCGAAAGATCCCTCTCACCTTCATTGGGGAAAGGCCCGCGTCAGCAGGTCGTAGGGGTGTTTCCAGCCGGGCAGGGCGCTGATGCGATCCAGCCAGCGGTCGATGTTGGGCCAGTCCTTGCGGTCAAAGCCGTAGGGCTCGGGGTAGTAAAGATAACCGCAGCAGGAGAGGTCCGCGATGGTGACGGCCTCTCCCGCGACCCAGTTGCGGCCTTCGAGGTGGTCGTTCAGCACGGTGTAGGCGGCCTTCAGGCGGCCTTGCAGGAAGGGGATCACCGCCTCGGGGCGTTTCTCGGGCGCCAGGAAGTTCATCAGGAACCGCGTGGTGCCGATGGCGGTGGAAAGCTTGTGGTTGTCCCAGAAAAGCCAGCGCAACACCTCGCGCCGTTCGGCGGCCGAGCGGCCCCCCAGCTTCCCGGTCTTCGAGCTGATGTAGTCCAGGATCACCCCCGACTGCGTCAGCGTGGTGTCGCCGTCGACCAGCACCGGCACTTCGCCCATTTCGTTGATCTGCTTGAACTCCGGGCTGCGCGCCTCGCCCTTGAAGAAGTCGACGAAGACAGGCTCCCACTCAAGGTCGGCCATCTCCAGCGCCAGGGCGCATTTGTAGGCGTTGCCGCTCTCGCCGAAGGAATAAAGCTTCATGGCCAGTCTCTCCCGTAGGGTGTCGGACGGGCCGTCTGGCCCGCCCCTCGGGCAGAAGCCTAGAACGCCTCGGCGGTCAGCGCCATGACGGTGTCCGCGCCGGTCTCGATCCGGGCCAGATGCATTGCGCAGGCGGGAAGCTGACGGGCCATGTAGAACCGGCCCGTGGCAATCTTCGCCTCGTAGAAATCGCGGTCCGCAGCGCCTGCGTCCAGCGCGTCGTAGGCCGCCTTCGCCATGCGGGTCCAGACCAGGCCCAGGCAGACATGACCCATCATGTGCATGAAGTCATAGGACCCGGCCAAAGCGGCATTGGGGTTCTTCATGCCGTTCTGCATGAAGAACATGCCCGCCTGCTGCAGCGCCTTTGACGCGGCCTTCAGCGGCTCGACAAAGCCCTTCATCCGGTCGTCGCCCTCGTGCGCCTTGCACTCGGCCTTCACCAGATCAAAGAACGCCATCACATGCTTGCCGCCGTCGGTGGCCAGCTTGCGGCCGACCAGGTCAAGCGCCTGCACGCCGTTGGCACCTTCGTAGATCATCGCGATCCGGGCGTCGCGGGCGAACTGGGACATGCCCCATTCCTCGATATACCCATGCCCGCCGTAGACCTGCTGCGCGGCAACCGCCATTTCGAAGCCCTTGTCGGTCAGGAACCCCTTTAGGACCGGCGTCATCAGCCCGATCAACCCGTCGGCATCCATGTCCCCGGTATGCGCGCGGTCGATCAGGGTCGCTCCCCAGAAGGCGAAGGCGCGGGCGCCCTCGACGAAGCTCTTCTGCTCCATCAGGTTGCGGCGGATGTCGGGGTGGACGATCAGCGGGTCCGCCGGGCCCTGGGGGTTCTTCACCCCGGTCACATCGCGGCCCTGCAGGCGGTCCTTGGCGTAGGCGACAGAGTTCTGATACGCCGCTTCCGCCACCGCATAACCCTGCAGCGCCACGCCAAGCCGGGCCTCGTTCATCATCGTGAACATGGCCTTCATGCCCTTGTGGAGGTCGCCCAGCAGCCAGCCGGTCGCGCCGTCATAGTTCATGACGCAGGTCGCGTTGCCGTGGATGCCCATCTTCTCTTCGACCTTGCCCACGGACACCGCATTCCGGTCGCCTAGCGAGCCGTCGTCGTTCACCAGAAACTTCGGCACGATGAACAGGCTGATGCCCTTGGTCCCCTCACCTCCGCCGGGAGCCTTGGCCAGCACCAGATGGACGATGTTCTCGGCCATGTCGTGATCCCCGGCCGAGATGAAGATCTTCTGCCCGGAGATCTTGTAGCTGCCATCCGCCTGCGGTTCGGCTCGGGTGCGCATCATCCCCAGATCGGTGCCGCAATGCGGTTCCGTCAGGTTCATGGTGCCGGTCCATTCGCAGCTGACCATCTTCGGCAGCAACTTCTGCTTCTGGTCATCGGTGCCGTGGGCCACGATCGCCGAATAGGCGCCGTGGGTCAGGCCCTGGTACATGTTGAAGGCCATGTTGGCCGAAACGAAGGTCTCGTTCACCGCGGTGTGCATCAGATAAGGCAGACCCTGCCCACCATATTCCGGCGCCGCGTCCAGCGACATCCAGCCACCCTGACGCAAGGTGTCGAACGCTTCCTTGAAACCCTTCGGCGTGCGGACCACGCCGTTTTCCAGCACGCAGCCCTCGACGTCGCCCACCACGTTCAAGGGGGTCAGGATGTCCTGCGCGACCTTGGCGGCCTCGTCCAGGACCGCTTCGGTGAAGCTTCTGTCCAGATCCGCGTAGCCGGGAATGTCGGCTTCTGAAATCTTCAGAACGTCGTGCAGCAGGAACTGCATGTCCTTCACGGGGGCGGTATAGCTGGGCATCTTGTCCTCTTCCCTGGTTGTCCGCGCAAAGGGCGCGCGGGGTCGTGTCGTTCAGGCCGCGCGGTTGGGCACCAGACCCTTGGCCTTGGCGTCGGCCAGCTCGGCCTTCAGTTCGGTGATGGCGAGGTCCAGCTCGGCGCGCTGGGCTTCCATCTCTGCAAGGCGTTTCAACGCCAGCTCATAGGCCTTCTGGCGCTGTGCCGTCTGGCCGTTGTCCCGGTCGTAAAGGTCCAGCGTCTGCCGGATGTCCTCCAGGCTGAAACCGAAGCGCTTGCCCCGCAGGATCAGCGCCAGCCGCGCCCGGTCCCGCCGGGTGAACAGCCGCCGCGTGCCCATGCGGATCGGGGTCAGCAACTCCTTGGCCTCGTAGAACCGCAGCGTGCGGGGCGTCACGTCGTAGGCGTCGCACATCTCGCGGATTGTCATCACATCGGTTGGAACGTCAGATTTCATCGTCAAGCTCGTCATCAGGGAGGGCATCATGGCCGGCAGATGCGAACCCTGGGACATGAATACCAGAGCAGTTGACGTTAACGTCACTGTGACGTCACGTCAGAAATCCGCCTGACGTGAAGTCAGTCGGCGCGTGGCAACCTTGGCGGGTGACGTTACGGCAAGGTCGGGGGTTGGCGGCCCCGCCCGGTGCGCGTTATCCCATGTTGAAATCCGAGGGATCGGGGCCGCACCGTTTGCCTTCGTCCAGGGTGGCGATGGCGGACATCTCGGCTTCCGTCAGGCTGAAATCGAACAGCGCAAGGTTTTCGGCCAGCCCTTCGGTCCGGGTGGATCTCGGAATGACCGAGGCACCGATCTGGACATGCCAGCGCAGGATCACCTGCACCGGAGACTTCCCCGTGCGTCGCGCGGCGGCCTGCACCGGGGCGGCGTCGAAGCTGCGACCCTGGCCCAAGGGCGTCCAGCTTTGCGTGACGATGCCATGCTTGTCGTGGAACGCGCGGAGGGCGCGCTGCTGGAGGCGTGGGTTGATCTCGACCTGGTTCAGAACGGGGGTGACCCCCGTCTCGCCGATGATCCGTTCCAGATGCGGCTCCTTGAAGTTCGACACGCCGATGGACAAAGCCTTCCCTTCCTCGCGTAACCGGATCAGCGCGCGCCAGGTGTCTAGGTAAAGGTCCTTGGCGGGGCAGGGCCAGTGGATCAGCAGAAGGTCGACATGGCCAAGGCCAAGCCGCTTCAGACTGGCTTCGGCAGCGCGCAGCGTCTTGTCGAAGCCCTGCTCGCTGTTCCAGACCTTTGTCGTGACGAAGACCTGGTCACGCGGCAGGCCCGACGCGCGGATGCCGTCGCCCTGACCCTCCTCGTTGCCATAGATCGCCGCGCCATCGACCAGCCGGTAGCCCATCTCCAGCGCGGCGGCCGTGGTTTCGGCGGTGGTGGCGGATGGGACCTGCCAGAGGCCGAAGCCAAGCTGCGGGATCTGGCGGCCGTCGTTGAGGGAAAGCATCTGGGTCATGGGAGGTCTCCTGTCGGGCGGACAGGAAAGCCCGGGCGGCGGGCGGGTGCAAGGGGTCAGGGCCGGGCGAGCGCCTGGACGGCAAGACCAGGCCGGGGGTGGCCGGGGAAGCCTGCTCCGAAACGTCGGACGAGGTCGAGGTAGGCGGGTCCGACCTGGCTGGATTTGCCGAAGGGATCGCCGGTGCTGGCATCGACAAGGAGAAGCCCGCCGCCCGAGGGTATGAATCTCAATCCGCGCTCGGCCAAAGCCCTCTGCAGCTGTCCCCAACTCTCGGACCCGGCCAGTGCCTCCGCGACGAGGAGACGAAGTCGAGCGAGGAGCCGCTCGTCGATGACTTCGTCACTCCTCGCTTTGCGGCTGTCTGCGCGCTTCACCTCAAGGCGGACGAGGTCGCGCAGCACAGCACCGGGCGTTTCGTCCCGTTCGCGGCACAGCAGTTCGAACCGCCGCCACAGCACATCGTCGCAATTCATATCAGGGTTAAGAAACCCTTAGCCCTTCTTGAGGACCTTGGACCCCAGCAGCTCGGCGATCTGCACGGCGTTCAGTGCCGCGCCCTTCCGAAGGTTGTCGGACACGCACCACAGGCTCAGCCCGTTGTCGATCGTCGAATCCTGCCGGACGCGGGACACGTAGGTCGCATATTCGCCCACGCATTCGATCGGCGTGATGTAGCCACCGGGTTCGCGCTTGTCGATCAGCATGATCCCCGGCGCCTCGCGCAGGATGTCCTGGGCTTCCTGCCAATCCAGGAAATCCTCGAACTCGATGTTGATCGCTTCGGAGTGGCCGACGAAGACCGGGACCCGCACACAGGTCGCGGTGACCTTGATCTTGGGGTCGAGGATCTTCTTCGTCTCGGCCACCATCTTCCATTCTTCCTTGGTCTCGCCCGAGTCCAGGAAGACGTCGATCTGCGGGATCACGTTGAAGGCGATCTGCTTCTGGAACTTGCGGGCCGGAACGTCGTCGACCGGGTTGTAGATCGACTTGGTCTGGTTCCAGAGCTCATCCATCCCCTCCTTCCCGGCACCCGAAACGGACTGGTAGGTGGCCACAACGACGCGCTTGATGCGGGCGCGGTCATGCAGCGGCTTCAGGGCCACGACCATCTGCGCGGTACTGCAGTTGGGGTTGGCGATGATGTTCTTCTTGGCATAGCCCATGATCGCGTGGGCGTTCACTTCCGGCACGATCAGCGGCACGTCGGGGTCGTAGCGGTACAGGGACGAGTTGTCGATCACCACGCAACCCGCCGCAGCGGCCTTGGGCGCATAGATCTTGGTCGCGTCCGACCCCACGGCGAACAGCGCGATGTCCCAGCCAGTGAAGTCGAAGGTGTCCAGGTCCTTGGTCTTCAAGGTCTTGTCGCCAAAGCTGACTTCGGTGCCCAGGGATTTTCGCGACGCCAGCGCCACGATCTGGTCAACCGGGAACTCACGCTCGGCGAGGATGTTCAGCATTTCGCGGCCCACGTTGCCCGTGGCACCCGCGACGACGACCTTGTAGCCCATCGGGGTTCTCCTTTGATAGTCCCAAAGGTGGGACGGGCGGCTGTTAGCGCATGGTCCGCGCGGGGGGAAGCGGATTCGACGGGTGCGGCGTCAGTGCGGACGGTCCTGTGACAGAAGATAGACGGCCAGACCGATGGCGGTGGCCACGGCGAAGAACAGGAACACGGCCTCATAGGGGGCAGCCCCCGGCGTTGCCGGAGTCGCCGCGTGGATGCGGCCCGTGACGATCTGGGCAATACCGATGGGCGCGATGCCGAAAAGGTTCAGAAGCGTCACCCCCCGGCCGGTCAGGTGCGGCGGCACGAAGGACCGGCCATGCGCCAGCACGATGGGAAAGCTTGCGCCGAAGAACCCGGCCGCGATCAGAAGCGCCGTCGCCATCGCCGGCGGGGCTGCCGCAAACCACCACAGCCCGAAGAGGCAGGCCAGCGTCACCGCGTTCCCCACCACAACCACCAGCTTCCGCCGACCCAGCCAGCGGTCCAGCGGGCCATAGGCGAAGTTCCCCGCCACCATCGCCAGCCCCATCCAGAGGCTGATCTCGCCGATCCCCAGCTGATCCGCGCCGTGGACGTCCGCGAAATACGGCCCGATCCACAGCCCCCGCAGCCCGGCGATGGGGGCATAGCAGACCATCATCATGATCAGGATCGGCCACAGGACCGGCATCTTCAGAAGTTCCAAGAGCGACCCGCCCCGCGCGCCCTCCAGACGCTCCGGGTCGCGCACCAGCAACAGGATCGCCAGCGCCACCGCCCCGGTGATCGCCGCAATGCCCAGCACCGTCTCGCGCCAGCCGAAAGCCGTGACCGCCCAGGACAGCGGCAGCGACGACGCGACATTGCCCAGCGTGCCTACCCCCAGCGTCAGCGCCGCCAGCGTCCCGAAGGCGGCGGCCGAGAACTGGCGGGCGAAGATGAAGTAGCTGGCCATCAGGACCGGCGCGCAGCCGACCCCGATCAGCGCCATCGCCAGCTTGATCTGCAAGGCCCCGGTCGCCTGGCTGAACACGACCGCCCCCGCAGCCCCCAACGCCAGAAGGACCCCCGTCGTCAGCCGCGGCCCCACCTTGTCCAGCCAGGCCCCGATCGGGATCTGCATCGCGGCAAAGGCCAGGAACCACCAGCCCGACGCCGAGGCGAGGTCGGCCGCCGAAAGGCCCAGGTCCGCAGCCAGCACCGGGCTCATCACCGCCAGGAAGGCACGGTAGAACTGGCTCAGGACATAGGCCAGGACGAGGGCGGCGATACCGACTTTCACGAAAGGACTTCCCCGTTCAACCTATGCCGCCTGCGCGACCATCTGGCGCTCGCGGATCGGCAGGTGGACGATGGCGCTGAACGCCCCCACCCCGACCCCGATCCACCAGACCAGCGTGTAATCGCCGTTCAGATCATACATCCGGCCGCCCAGCCAGACGCCAAGGAAGCTGCCGATCTGGTGGCTCAGGAAGACGAAGCCGTACAATGTGCCCATGTAGCGCACGCCGTAGATCTGCGCCACGAGCCCCGAGGTCAGCGGCACCGTCGCCAGCCAGAGCGAGCCCATGACCGCAGAATAGACCAGAACGCTGGTGGGCGTCATCGGCAGAAGGATGAAGATCGCCGAGGCCAGCGTCCGTCCGGTGTAGATCGCAGCCAGGAGGTACTTCTTCGGGAAAAGCCCGCCCAACCAGCCCGACAACACCGACCCGCCGATGTTGGCCACCCCGATCACCGCAATCGCCGCCGCGCCAAGGGCCGAGGTCGTCCCGATGCCCATCCCCGCCAGCATCCCGCTCGGATCAATCGGCCCGCAGACCTCGGTGATGAACGCCGGAAAGTGCGCGGTGATGAAACCCAGCTGGTAGCCGCAGGAGAAGAACCCCAGGAAGATCAGCATGTAGGACGGATCGCGCAGCGCGCGGTTCAGGACCGTCAGCATCGGCTCGGATGGCTCGCCATGCGCGTTGGTCTTGGCGGGCGGCTTCAGGATCGGCAGCGCCAGAAGCGCCAGCAGGATCACCGCGGCGAAGATCAGGAACACGGTCTGCCAGGGGAAGCTTTGCAGCAGGATTTCGGCCGCGGGTGGCCCCAGCACCTGCCCGGCCGACCCGATGGCCGACCCGATACCCAGCGTCAGGCTCCGCCGTTCCGGCGAAGCGGCGCGACCGATCAAGGGCAGGATGATCCCGAACCCGGTTCCCGCGATGCCGAAGCCCACCAGGATCGCCAGCGCCTGATGCTGGCCGGGCGTGACGGCATAGGCCGACAGCACGAGGCCCAGCGAATAAAGCAGCGCGCCGATGATGATCGTCTTGCGGTCGCCGAACCTTTCGCCAAAGGCCGAGAACAGCGGTTGCCCGATCCCCCAGGCCAAATTCTGGATCGCGATCGCCATCGAAAAGTCGGCCCGGGGCCAGCCGAACTCGGTGGCGACGGGGATCTGGAAGACGCCGAAGCTTGCCCGGATCGCGAAGGAAATCATCAGGATCGTGCAACCGGCGATCAGGACGGGAGTGAAGATTGAGGCTTTCGACATGCACGGCGCTCCGGGTCAGGCGGGCAACCTGCGCGCGTGGCCGGACAGGGTCAACCGCGATATTGTCACCGTTACAGCCGTCCACACCGGCCACTTGGCGGGGCAGGACGTGGCGGAACTGCCGCAGAGCGCGGGATTCTGCGAGCCCGCGCGGCACTGCAACCGCTTTGGTCTTTTGCAGCGGCTGGCCTGCCGCTATGGGCCGCATGAATCCGGAAAATGGAGTGGGGAATGTCCGACTGGTGGCGTGGCGCCGTGACCTATCAGGTCTATCCGCGGTCCTTCCAGGACTCCAACGGCGACGGCGTGGGCGACCTGCCGGGAATCACCCGCCGGTTGGATCATCTGGCTGACCTTGGCGTGGACGCGGTCTGGCTCTCCCCCTTCTTCCGCAGCCCGATGAAGGACATGGGCTACGACGTCAGCGACTACTGCGACGTCGACCCGGTCTTCGGCACGCTCGCGGATTTCGACACGTTGATTGCCCGCGCGCATGAGTTGGGGCTGAAGGTCATCATCGACCAGGTCCTCAGCCACACCTCGGACCAGCACCCGTTCTTCGCCGAAAGCCGCCGCGACCGGATGAACGCCCGCGCCGACTGGTACATCTGGGCCGACCCGAAACACGACGGCACCCCGCCCTGCAACTGGCTGTCGGTCTTCGGCGGCTCGTGCTGGCAATGGGACGCGCGCCGCAAGCAGTATTACCTGCACAACTTCCTGACCTCGCAGCCCGACCTGAACTACCACAACCCCGCCGTCCAGGACTGGGCTCTGGAAACCATGCGCTTCTGGCTGGAACGCGGTGTCGACGGCTTCCGCTTCGACACGGTGAACTACTTCTTCCACGACCCCCTGTTCCGCGACGACCCGGCGGATTACCGGGTGAAGAAGGAACCCGAGGGCAACCCCTACGGGATGCAGTACCACATCTTCTCGAAGAACCAGCCCGAGAACCTCGCCTGGATGGAACGCATCCGGGTCCTGCTGGACGAATACGGCGCGGCCTCAGTGGGCGAGATGGGCGAGGCGCATCACGCCATCCGCATGATGGGCGAATACACCGCCCCCGGCCGCCTGCATCAGTGCTACTCGTTCGAATTGATGGGCTACGAATTCGACGCCGCCTTCTTCCGCGATCGGGTGGAGGGCTTCTTCAAGGGTGCCCCAAACGGCTGGCCGATGTGGGCGTTTTCCAACCACGACGTCGTCCGACATGCCTCGCGCTGGGCCAAGCACGGCGAAAATGTCGACGACGTGGCCAAGCAGGCCGGGTCGCTGCTTCTGGCCTTCGAGGGTTCGATCTGTCTCTGGCAGGGCGAGGAACTGGGCCAGACCGACACGCCGCTGGACTTCGAGGAACTGACCGATCCGCAGGGCATCGTCTTCTGGCCTGAACCCATCGGCCGCGACAATACCCGGACCCCGATGGTCTGGGACGCCTCACCCCACGCGGGCTTCTCGCCGGTGAAGCCCTGGCTGCCGGTCAAGCCGGACCAGGCCGCGCGGCATGTCGAGGGGCAGAAGGGCGCGCAAGGCTCGGTGCTGGAACATTACCGGCAAGTGCTGGCCTTCCGCAAAGGCTCGGCCGCGCTGCGGGCGGGCAAGACCCGTTTTCTGGACCTGCCGGAGCCGGTGCTTGGCTTTGTCCGGGGCGAGGGGGAAGGGGCGCTTCTGTGCCTGTTCAACCTGTCGCCGGTGGCGCTGTCGGTCATCGTCGCAGGGGTCGCAGCCCCCGTCAGCCCCTCGATCCACGCGGTCCTGCAGGATGACCGCCTGACGCTGGGTCCGAATGCGGCGGCCTTCCTGCCGGTGACGGGCGCAGTCGCCGTGCAGGCCTGATGCAAGGGAGGGTGGGCAGATTGCCCACCCTACGCCTGCGCGGTTACAGCGCCGTCCAGTGCACGCCGGCCGGCGGGATCGTCACGCCGCCCCATTCGGCCGGAACCGGGTTGTAGTTGAACAGGAACCGGTGCGTGGCGGTATCGCGCCGGCGCAGGCCCTCGGGCAGCGGGTCGCATTCCAGCCCTTCCGCCGTGCAGGCGCGCAGGAGGATGCGCGTCAGCGCCTGTTCGTCCGGCCAGCCCGCCAGGTAATGCAGCTTGCCCGCCGCAACCAGTGCCGGCCAGCCATCCTCGGCCGCCTCGACCACCTGGGCCGTCCCTTCCAGCTTCTCGCGCCAGTTCACCAGCGCACCACCATGCGCCAGTGGCACCGGAACATCCGGCGGCAGGCTTTCCACCCGCGCAACCACCGCGTCCAGCCCGGGCAGGGCGGGCGGCAGCGGCACCGGTATCGCGAAATCCGGCGTCTTGGAGTTCGTCCGCGGCCCCAGGATCGCCGTGCCGCCGAACCCGGCCAGCGCGCCCTTCAGCTGGTCGGACAGGGTGAAGATGCCCGGCGCCAGCACCAGCTTGTAAGCCGTCAGGTCCGTCCCATCGGGCCGGACGATGTCCACATTCAGCCCCAGCCGCCGCAACCCCTTGTAGATATGGAACACCAGCCAGAAATACTGGAAGCTCCGCCCCTGCGGCTGGATCGCCCAGGCCCAGTCCGAGGCATAGTCGAAGACCAGCGCCACCTGTGCCGCACCCGTCCCGGCCTCGGACGGCATCGCGGCCAGTTCCTGCGCGACCTGCTCGGCCTCGCCGAAGGCCTGTGCCGGGGCGCTGTCGGGGCGCAGAAGCCCCGCGTGCATCTGTTCCTGCGCGAACGGAGCCTGACGCCAGCGGAAGTAGCACACCGCCTCCGCCCCATGCGCAAAGGCCTCCCAGGCCCAAAGCCGCGCCATTCCCGGCAGGGGATCGGGGTTGTAGGGCGCCCAGTTCACCGGGCCGGGCTGCTGTTCCATGATCCACCAGCGGCCCTTGCCCACGGCGCGGTAAAGATCGTGGTGGAAGGCCTGGAAATCCGGGTCACCCTGCCGCACGAAACGCCGCTTGTGCTCGGCGTCGGCCGGGATGCGGTCGGACAGGAAACCCAGGGGATAGCTGTCCCAGGATGCGATATCTAGATCGTCGCCCATCGCGAAATGGTCGAATTCGGTAATCGCGCCCATGTAGTTGTGCGCCACGGGTGCGGTCGAGTGCTTGCGGAGGATGTCGACCTGCAGCTTGTTGAAGCTGACCACCTCGTCACTGGCAAAGCGGCGGAAGTCCATCACGTGGCTGGGGTTCGGCTCGGTCACTGTCAGGTTCGGCAGACCGACCTCGTGGAAGTCGCGGTATTCCATCGACCAGAAGACATTGCCCCAGGCGCGGTTCAAGGCATCCGGCGACTGGTACTTCTGGGCCAGCCAGTCCTGGAACGCGGCCTTCGCGGCCTCCGAGTACGACAAAGTGGTCGCATGGCAGGCGTATTCGTTGTCCGTCTGCCAGGCGGCGACGTGGGGGTTCCTGCCGTAACGCTCGGCCATCAGGGTCACGATCTTCGCACATTCCGTGCGATAGCCCCGGTGCGAGAAATCGTAGTGCCGGCGCGAGCCAAAGCCGCGCGTCTTGCCGTCCTTGTCGACGGCCAGCATGTCGGGATGCCGGTCCAGCATCCAGCGCGGCGGCGTCGCCGTCGGGGTGCCCAGAACGACCTTCAGGCCCTGCGCGCCCAGCGTTTCGATCGCGCGGTCCAGCCAGGCCAAGTCATGGCGCCCCGGCTCCGGCTCCATCCGGCTCCAGGCGAATTCGCCGATCCGGACCCAGGTCAGGCCCAGGCGCGCCATCCGGGCAGCGTCTTCCGCCCATTGCGCCTCGTTCCAGTGTTCGGGGTAGTAGCAGACGCCGAGCGTTCTTTTCATGCAATGACCTGAGGTTCGGGAAGGCCCTTGGCGACATCCGGAAAGGCGAAGACCTGACCCGAAGCCGGATGCTTCGCGCGTGCTTCGGCGTCCATGTGCTCAAGGGCGGTGGTGACGAAAAGGGTCGACAGGTCCGGACCGCCGAACGCGGGGCACGAGGATTGCGTCGCACCGGGGGTTTCGACCGCCTCCAGGAAGCTGCCGTCGGCGTCGTAGCAGGCCACCCGGCCCGCACCCCATTGCGCGTTCCAGAACCGGCCCTCGGCATCGATCACCGCGCCGTCCGGGTTCAGCCCCGCACGGGCAAGGTCCAGCCAGACCTCGGGTTCGCCCGTCGGCCAGCCTGCGCTGTCCAGTGCGACCTTCATCACCTTGCCGGTTGCAGTGTCCGAAAAATGTGCCGCCGTCCCGTCCATCGCAAAGCAGATTGAGTTCGGGATCGAGACGTCCTTGTAAAGCTGGCGCAACTCGCCGCGATACCAGCGCCAGACGGCCCCGGCGCCCTTTTCGGCCTTCTTGCCCATCGTGCCGAACCAGAACCCGCCCTGCCGGTCGGCGCGGCCGTCGTTCGAACGCGTGTCTGCCGTCCCGGCCGCGACGACCGGAGTGCGGGTGGCCGTGGTCAGGTCAAAGCGGAAGAGCCCGGCTTCCGAGGCGATCATGAGCTCGTCCCGGCTGATCCAACCAGCGGCCGAGACATAGACGTCGAAGGGCCACGACGTCGCCTTGGAATGCAGCGTCCGGTTCAGGATGTCGAACCAGAACAGCTCGTTGCGCTGCGGGTGCCAGAGCGGGCCTTCACCCAGCTCGCAGGGGCGTGCGTCGTAGATCATGCGAACACCGCGTCATAGGCCGCGACGATGGTGGCAGCTTTGCTGGCGATTTCGTCGGTCGAAAGTCCCGGAGTGTAAAGCGCGGTCCCGATGCCAAAGCCCTGCGCCCCCGCATTGGCCCATTCGGCAAAGTTCGACGGCCCCGCGCCGCCGACGGCATAGACCGGCAGATCCTTTGGCAACACCGCGCGGAGCGCCTTCAGCCCCTCCGGCCCGATCAGGCTGCCGGGAAACAGCTTCAGTCCCGTGGCACCGGCCTTGATCGCCGCGAAGCATTCGGTCGGGGTCATCACGCCGGGCCAGGACGCCATGCCCTGCGCGCGGGTGGCGGTGATGACATCGGGGTCGCAGTTGGGCGAGACGACAAGGTTGCCGCCCGCGGCCTTGACCAGCTTGACCTGTTCGACCGTCAGCACGGTACCCGCGCCGATCTCGGCGTCCGGCACCGCAGCGGCCATCGCAGAAATCGAGGCAAACGGGTCGGGTGAGTTCAACGGAACTTCGATCCGGGTAATCCCGGCGGCCACCAGCGCCTTGGCCGCCGCGGCGGCCTCGGGCGGGGTGATGCCGCGCAGGATGGCGATCAGGTTTCGCCGTTCAGGATTGTGGGTCATCTGGCGCCCTCGGTCTGGGGGGAAAGCGAGGCAAGCCCCGCAAGCGTGCATTCGGTGGCGTTCAGGCGTTGGGCGTCCACGCCTTGCGCCGAAAGCGCGCGGGCATAGGCGGCCGAAAGCTTCTCGGCTCCGATCAGGGTGACGCGCTGGCCCAGCCAATACGGCTTGGCAGCGGCAAGTTCGGTGCCGATCAGCAGCCCCGAAAGCCTAGCCCTCGCCGCCTGCGGCGAAAGCCCGGCGATCAGCCCCTCGGCCCGCAGCGAAAAGAGCCGCGCCCCCAGCTTCTCCGGCTTGGACAGGGCGTCCGAGACCGCAGTATCGAAGGCCGCGTCGTCCCAGCCGCCACCCTGCATCCCGTGGCGCAGGACCGAAGCCTCGGACAACAGCGCGAACATCTCGCCGGTCATGAAGGTCTGGAAGCTGACGATTTCACCGGCCGAGACATGCACCCATTTCGAATGCGTCCCCGGCAGGCACAGCACGCCGTCGTACCCCGGCAACAGCCGCAGCGCGCCCGCGATCTGCGTCTCCTCGCCGCGCATCACGTCCGCGGGTTGGGTCTGCTTCAACCCCGGAGCGATGGCGACGCGAAGGCGGGCGTCGGTCGTCGGCGCCATCACCTGCCCGGCCATGTCCAGAGGCGTGCAGGGAACCGTCCGATAGGGCGCCTCGCACCAACCCTGGCGGCTGCCGACCATGCCGCAAGCCACGATCGGGGGCTTCTCCTCCAACCACGGCCCGATCAGCCGCAGCAGCGCCGGCTCGAACCCGTCGCGCGACAGCTTGCCCATGCCCTCGTCGCTGGTCGCTTCGGCCAGCACGCGACCATCCCTCGCCATCGCCCAGGCGCGCAGGTTCGAGGTGCCCCAGTCGACAGCAATCCAGGCGGGGGCAGTTCCGGCGGGGGTCAAGGTCTCGGTCATCCGGAAATATATCCCCCGTCCAGGATAAGGGTCTGAGAGGTCATCATCTTCGCCAAATCGGACGCGAGGAAAAGCACCGTCCCCGCCACATCCTCGGGCTGGATCGGATCCGGCAGGCATTGCTTTTCCAGATGCTTCGCCAGCCCTTCGGGGGTCACCCACATCGATTTCTGCCGCTCGGTCAGCACCCAGCCGGGCGCCACCGCGTTCACCCGGATGCGGTCCGGCCCGAACTCCCGCGCGAGGGTCCGGGTCATGCCGACAATCCCGGCGTTCGCGGTGATGTAGGCGGCATAACCGGTGTCCGCCATCATGAAGCTGATCGAGCTGAAGTTGATGATCGACCCACCGCCCGCCGACTGCATCCCGGGAATGACCGCCTGACAGGCAAAGAAATACGACCGCAGGTTTACATTGATCGACCAGTCCCAGAAGGCCTGATCGGTCTTCAACGTCTCATGCCGCTGGTCGTTGGCCGCGTTGTTGACCAGCACCGTGATGGGCCCATGCGCCTTGGCCGCCGTTGCCAGTGTCAGCTGCAACTGGTCGGTGACCGAGATGTCGCAGGGCAGGAACAGCGGCCGGTTCCCCGTCGCCGCCGCCATCGCATCGCAGAACGCCGTGCCGTCCGACCGCTGGCAGAACGCGACCTTCGCGCCTTGGCGCAGGAAGGCCTCGGTCAGCGCCGCCCCGATGCCCGATCCGCCGCCGGTGACGAAGACGGATTGGTCCTTCAGGTCGGGGAAGACGGGGTCGGTCACAGCTTCAGTCCTTCGACAACCCACATCGTCGCGGGCCAAGCTACAGGCAAAAGAATGCCCTTGGTCATGAGCATCCGGCCGGTCAGCGTCAAGGGGCCATTCTTCAGGGCATTCGGCCCCCGCGACTGGCGCGGCGCGTCCTCGGGGTTGCGTAGGGAAACCGTGTAGCGGGCGTCGGGTTCCAGCCCGGTCAGCCGCAAGGGTCGCGGCAGGCTTTGACGGCTGGTCTCCGCCTGTCCGGCAAAGACCACGAACCGACCACCATCCGCCGCCACCTGCACCTCGGCCGTCACTGCCGGATCGTCGCTGTCCAACCGCAGGATCGTTCCCGCCATCATCCAGGCGCGGTTCTCTTTGTACCAGGCCGTCACCCGACCAAGGGTCAGCGCCTCGTCCTCGGTCAACTCGCGCAGGTCCATCTCAAAGCCCATGTGGCGCTGGGCGGCGACCCAGGACCGGAAGGCCATGGGCAGAACGCGCCCCGAGGTGTGGCAATGCCGCGGCCCGACATGGCTGCCGGTGATCGCCGAGGGCAGGAACAGCGCCGCGTCGGCTTGCATCCGCAGGCGTTCCAGCGCGTCGTTGCTGTCGGACAGCCAGACCCGATGCGTCCGCGCAAGGATACCGGAGTCGATCCGCCCGCCCCCGGATGCGCAGCTTTCGATCTCGACCGACGGATGCGCCGCGCGCAGCCGGTCGAACAGGTCGTAGGCCCCCCGCGTCTGGGCGGCGTCGACCACCGGCAAAAGCCGGTTGTGATCCCATTTGACGTAGTCGATTGGGTATTCTGCCAGAACGGCCGAAACCTGCCGAAACAGGCTCTCCCGCACCTCTGGCAGGGCCAGGTTCAACACCATCTGGTTGCGCCCCGTGGTCTGGTCCAGCGGCCCCAGCACCCAGTCGGGATGCGCGCGGTACAGATCAGAGTCGGGGTTCACCATTTCCGGCTCGAACCAGAGCCCGAAACTCATGCCCAGCGAGTGCACATGCCGGATCAACGGGTGCAGCCCCTCGGGCCACTTGCGCCGGTCGATGGCCCAGTCTCCCAAGGAGGAGGTGTCGTCGTCCCGTTTGCCAAACCAGCCGTCGTCCAGCACGAAGCGCTCCGCTCCAAGCGCCGCCGCGCGAGTGGCGAATTCGGCCAGCACATCCAGCTTGTGGTCGAAGTAGACCGCTTCCCAGCAATTGTAATGCACCGGGCGCGGGCGTGCGGCGTCCGGCCACTGCACGACCCGGTCGCGAAGGTCGCTCTGGAACAGGGTGGCGATGCCATTCAGACCCGTGGTCGAGGCGCAGGCGATCAGTTCGGCGGTCTCAAAGCGCGTCCCCGCTTCGGTCTCGGCCCCAAGGGGATGCCCGAACTGCACCTGACGGCGGCCGTCCGGCAACTCTTCGGCGATCATGCGGTGCCCGCCGGACCAGCCGTAATGCAGCGCCAAAGCCTCGCCGCGGGTGTTGGTGCAGCCTTCGCCCGCCAGGATCAGATAGGGCGGATGTTCCTGCCCCGACCGCCCGGTCCGCGCTTCGCGGGTCCGGATGCCGGGGGCCCACGGCGAGCGGATCAGATGGAACTCGCCCACCCACTTGCCGTGGACGTCGATCATCTCTCCCGACTGCGGCGCGGGCAGAACCGGCGCGGCCAGCCACTGGACGCGGATTGGCCGGTCCGCGGAAAGCCGGGTTTGCAGCGTGATCGTGCCGGTCGTCCGCGCCTGCAGCACATGGGTCAGCACCAGGCCGGGGGCGGTGGAGATCAGCTCCAGCCGACCCGCCGTCCCTTCGGCCCGGTCGAAGCGGAAGGCAGGCAGCAGCGCGGTCCCGTCCGCCTCGGCTAGCATATGCCCAGGCTGACCCTGAAAGGCGCGGCCCGGCTCGGGCGACAGGGAGAGGGACGGCAGAATGTCCAGCATCCCGCCCGTCAGGTCGTGCCGGGCGGCCAGGGCAAGCTGGCCCAGATCCTCGGCTTCGGGCAGGGCAGGACCCCAGTAGATCACCTCGGGGATACCGCCTTCGGTCGCAAGGGCAATGGTCTGCCCCTGCGTATCAACACGCCAATGCATTACTTCACGGCCCCAAGCGTCAGACCGGCGATGAAGTGCTTCTGCATCAGGAAGAACATCGCCACGGGCGGCAGGGCAGCAAGGATCGATCCGGCGCTGACCAGATGCCACTGGGCGATCCACTGGCCGTTCAGGGACGACAGGCCCGCCGTGATCGGCTGGCTGTCGACGCCTTGGGTCAGCACGGTGGCCCAGAAGAAGTCGTTCCAGATGAAGGTGAAGACCAGCACCGACAGCGCCGCGATGGCGGGGCGCATCAGGGGCAGCACGATGTACCAGAAGATGCGCCATTCGCTGACGCCCTCGACCCGGGCAGCCTCGATCAGCTCATAGGGCAGGGCCTTGATGAAGTTCCGCATGAACAGCGTGCAGAAGCCAGTCTGGAACGCGATGTGGAACAGCGCCAAGCCGTACCAGGTGTCATACATCCCCAGTTGCAGCGTCATGTCCCGGACCGGGACCATCAGGATCTGGAACGGGACAAAGTTCCCTGCCACGAACATGAAGAAAACCAGGATATTCGCCCGGAACCCGTAGACCGCCAGCGCGAAGCCCGTCATCAGCGACAGGCTGACCGCGCCGATCACTGTGGGGATCGTCACCCAAAGCGAGTTGATCATGTACTGCCCGATCGGCGTCTCGGTGAAGATATAGACGTAATTCTCCCACGCGATGCCGGAGGGCATCCCGAAGTAGTTCCCCTGCGCCAGGTCCGAGGCGGGCCGCAGCGAGGTCAGTGCGACGCCCAGAAGCGGAAACAGCCAGACGATCAGGGCGATGGGAAGGGCGACGGCGTAAAGCCACTGCGCGGTGGTCGAGGATTTCTGGATCGGACGCGGGAACATCTCAGCGCTCCTTCTCGTCGCGCCACATCTTCCAGATGAAGCCCGAAATGAAGATCATCATGATGGCGAAAAGGACGACCGCGATGGCCGCGCCGTAGCCCATCCGGAACCCGAACTCGCCCAGGGCCATCTCGAACATGTAGTAGGACAGCACCCGGGAAGACCCGAACGGCCCGCCGCTCGTCATGATCGACACCAGGTCGAAACTCCGCAAAGCGCCGATCACGGTGACAATGACCGCGATGAAGGTGGCAGGCCGCAACTGAGGCAGCACCACATACCAAAGCATCCGCCAGCCCTTGGCCCCATCCAGCCGCGCCGCCTCGATCTGGTCGGGTGCGACGTTGTTCAGGCCGGTCAGATACAGGATCATCACATAGGCGATCTGCGGCCAGAGGCCCGCTGCAATGATGCCGTAGGTGACAAGGTCAGGGTCGGCGAGGATGGCGGTGCCCTTGCCGGTGATCGATTCCGTCAGCAGATAGAACAGCCCGAAGTTCGGGGCGTAGAACCACGCGAAGATCAGGCCGACGACGACCTGGCTGATCACGAAGGGGAAGAAGAACAGGGACTTGTACAACCGGATGCCGGTCACCGTCTGGTTCAGGAAGATCGCGATGAACAGCCCGATCGGCAGCGCCAGCATGTACAGGACCAGCCATTTCAGGTTGTTCCAGAGGCTCGTCTCGAACGCCGGGTCCGTCATCAGCTCGGAGTAGTTGGCTGTGCCCACAAAGGTCCCGGTGAACTCGCCATCCTGGTTGTAAAGACCGTTCCAGTCATAGAACGACAGCGTCACGCTCTGGATGATCGGCCACAGCACATAGACGCCGAACATGAACAGCCCGGGCGCCAGGAACAGCCAGGGTGCCAAGGTCCTCTGGTTCCAGCGTCTCGCCGCCTGCGATGCCTGTGCCATGTCTTTCCCCCCGGAAAACGAAAAAGGCGCCCCCCGAGGGGAGCGCCCATAGTCTCAAGATCACTGCGGGAACAGGCGCGTGCGCGTCGCTTCCAGCTGCGCCAGGATCTCTTCCAGCGCCTCGGGCTGCACCAGGAACCGCTGGAAGCCTTCCATGCCGGCCTTGGCATATTCGGCGTCCGCGTCACGGTCCCAGAACTGGGCGATGCCACCGGTCGAGGTCGACAGAGCCTGGAAGCCCGCCGTCAGGAACGGATCGTCCGCCGGGACGGTCGCGTTCTTGTTGGTCGGCAGCTGGCCCACCGCGGTGTTCCACTTGGACTGCGCTTCCGGGCTGGCCATGTAGGCCAGGAACGTCTTCGCATCCTCGGGGTTCTTCGCACCGCTCGTCAGGTGGATCGTGTCGGTCGGAGCTTCCTCGGCCCGGGCGATGCCCGCGGTGATCTCGGGGAACACCATGAAGCCCAGGTTGTCGTTGGTCATCCCGCCTTCCTTGAAGACGCCGACGGCGAAGTTGCCCATCACGTAGTTGGCAGCCTTGCCCTGCACGAAGATCGCCGCCGCATCCTGCCAGTCGATGGCAGCATGGTTCTCGGTGACGAAAGGCTGCAGCTTGCCCAGGTTTTCAAACACGGCGCGCGCTTCCGGCGAGGTCCACGAGACCTTGCCCGCAGCCAGATCGCTGTGGAACTGGTAGCCGTTGGTGCGCAAGGACACGTAGTCGAAGATCCCCGCGACCGGCCACAGGGCCGACGAGCCGGTGGTCACGCAGTCGATGCTGGCGGCCTTGAACTTCTCGCAGTTGGCCAGGAAGGTTTCCCAGTTCACGCCTTCCGGCCCGGGCACTTCAACGCCAGCAGCGGCGTAGGCGTCACGGTTATAATAGATGCCCCACTGATAGTATGTGTAGGGGATCGCATACTGCTTGCCGTCGATGGTCGACGACGGCACCGACGCGGCCAGCGACTCCATCAGACCGTTGTTGGCCCAGACGTCCGAGATGTCGGCGAAAAGGCCCGCCTCGACGAACGGACGCATCCGGTTCGCGGCGTACCAGTTGGCCAGGTCCGGCGCATCGGCAGTCAGGAAGTTGCGGATCGCGTTCTTGTAGGCTTCGTGGTCGAAGTTGGTCAGCTGAACGTCGATCTCGGGGTTTGCGGCCTCGAAGTCGGCGATCAGGGCTTCGGCAGCCGCCAGCGGAATCGGATCGTAGTCCGCGTTCCAGGTGACGACGCGCTTGTCCTGCGCGAAAGCCGACGTGGACAGCAAAAGGGCTGCCCCGAGCGTCAAAGCGCCCGACAGTTTGTGAACCATGGTTTCCTCCCGTTTGGTTTCACTATTTGAAACTTAGTCTTGAATATTGAAAACTATGTCGGCTATCGTCTATCCTGTCAACAACCACGTTCGGGGGAGGAACCGGTGGGCGCGGAGGGACATGCAGACGGAACGGTCGGCAAGGCGCTGGACGTCTTGGACATGGTGGCAGGCTTTGGCCGCCCCGTGCGGTTCTCTGATCTGCTGGTCGAAGCGGACTATCCCAAGGCCACGCTCTACCGGCTTTTGCAGACCTTGACCCATCAGGGGATGCTGACTTTGGACCCCGATACCGGCACCTATGCGCTGGGCGTGCGCCTTGTCCGGCTGGCCCATGCCGCCTGGGCGCAGTCCTCGCTTGCGCCCATCGCGCGGCCCTATCTTGATGAATTGGCACGGAAAACCGGCGAGACGATCCACCTGGCCCAGATGGACCAGGGCCAGGTCCTCTACGTCGACAAGCGCAACGCCGCCCGGCCCGTCGAGATGTTCGCGCAAGCCGGCAAGGTCGGTCCCGCCTACTGCACCGGCGTCGGCAAGGCGATGCTTGCCTACCTCCCGCCCGAGGCGCTGGAAGCGGCGCTCGCCCGACAGTCCTTCCATCGCCACACGCCCCACACCCTTGCCAGCCGTGAGGCGCTCCTGGCCGAGCTGGAAGCGATTCGCAAACGCGGCCATGCCTGGGACGCCGAAGAGCACGAGGCGGGAATCATCTGCTGCGCCGTACCGATTCTGTCGCGCAGCGGCCGGGTGATGGGGGCCTTGTCGGTCACCTCGACCACGGCCCGCACCACGTTGGAGGCCCTCGGTGCCCAGGCACCGATGGTGAAGGACATTGCAGCCAAGATCGCCGCGGAAGCGGAAAGCTGGCGTTTTCCGGAACAGGTTTAGGGGAGGAAACAGTCATGACAGGCGTTACGCTGGAAGGGGTCGTCAAACGCTTTGGCGATGTGCAGGTGATCCACGGGGTCGACCTCAAGATCGACGACGGAGAGTTCTGCGTTTTCGTTGGCCCCTCGGGCTGCGGCAAGTCCACACTTCTGCGGATGATCGCGGGGCTGGAGGAAACCTCCTCGGGTGCCATCCGGATCGGCGCGCGGGACGTGACCTACATCGACCCGTCGGAACGCGGCGTGGCGATGGTGTTCCAGACCTATGCGCTTTATCCCCACATGACCGTGGCGGAAAACATGGGCTTCGGCCTGAAAATGACCGGCCATCCGAAGGACGAGGTTGACCGCAAGGTCGCCGAGGCCGCCCGCATCCTGAAGCTGGAACCCTTGCTCGACCGCAAGCCCAAGGCCCTGTCCGGCGGCCAGCGCCAGCGCGTCGCCATCGGCCGGGCAATCGTCCGGGGGCCGGAGGTGTTTCTCTTCGACGAACCGCTCTCGAACCTCGACGCCGAGTTGCGGGTGGAGATGCGCGTCGAAATCGCAAGGCTGCACCGCGAGATCGGGGCCACGATGATCTACGTCACCCACGACCAGGTCGAGGCGATGACCCTGGCCGACAAGATCGTGGTCCTGCGGTCGGGCCGGATCGAGCAAGTGGGCAAGCCCCTCGACCTCTACAACAACCCGAACAACAAGTTCGTGGCGGGCTTCATCGGCTCACCGGCGATGAACTTCGTCGCAGGGGTGGCCGAGGCGGGCTTCGTCGCGGCCAAGGGTCTTGGCCCTGTCGCGACGACCATCGGATTGCCCGCCAAGGGGGCCGACGTGACCGTGGGCCTTCGCCCGCAGCACCTCAAGATCGGACCGGGCGACACCCACCGGGTCGAACTGACCGAGGCCCTGGGCGGCGTGTCCTACGTCCACCTCACCGCGCCCTCGGGCGAAAAGCTGATCATCGAACGCCACGACCAGGTCAGCCTGGAACCCGGCGCGAAGGTTGGACTGACCTTCGACGCCCGCGACGCGATGCTGTTCGACAAAGACGGCCTGCGCCTGCGCTAAGGGGCCGCTCGTCGATGACTTCGTCACTCCTCGCTGCGCGCCCGCGAGGAGAAGACGAAGTCGCACGAGGAGTCGCCAAGGTTAAGAAACCCTGAACGCTCGCAGCCAAGCGATTGATTTCTAAAGGGCCTGCAAAGCCGCCACGCGCGGGCGCCCCTCAGTGACCCGCCAGGAACTTCTCCGCATCCAGCGCCGCCATGCACCCCATCCCGGCGCTGGTCACCGCCTGCCTGTAGATGTGGTCCGTCAGGTCCCCCGCCGCGAAGACCCCGGGGACCCCCGTCCTGGTCGACCCCGGCTCCACCACCACATACCCCCCCGAATGCAGCGGCAGCTGGTCCTTCACCAGCTCCGACGCCGGCGCATGCCCGATCGCCACGAAGAACCCGGCGCAGGGAATCTCCCCCTCCACCCCGGTCTTCAGATTGCGTGTCTTCACCGCCGTCACCCCAAGCGGAGCCTCGGTCCCGACAACCTCGGTCACCTCGCTGTCCCAGACCACCGCGATCTTCGGGTGCTTGAACAGCCGGTCCTGCATGATCTTCTCGGCCCGCAAGGAATCGCGGCGGTGGATCAGCGTCACCTTCGACGCGAAGTTGGTCAGGAACAGCGCCTCTTCGACAGCAGTGTTCCCCCCGCCGATCACCACGACCTCTTTCCCGCGGTAGAAGAACCCGTCGCAGGTCGCGCAGGCCGAGACGCCGAAGCCCTTGAACTTCTCCTCCGACGGCAGCCCCAGCCACTTCGCCTGCGCCCCCGTCGCCAGGATCACCGCGTCGGCCGTGTAGGTCGTCCCGCTGTCCGCCGTCGCCGTGAACGGCCGCTGCGACAGGTCCAGCGAGGTGATGTAGTCCGAGATGATCTCGGCCCCCATCCCCTTCGCATGCTCTTCCATCCGCACCATCAGATCGGGGCCCTGCACGGTATGGTCGCCGGGCCAGTTCTCCACATCGGTCGTGATGGTCAGCTGCCCCCCGGGTTGCAGGCCCTGGATCAGCAGCGGGTCAAGCATCGCCCGCGCCGAATAGACCGCAGCGGTATATCCCGCCGGGCCGGAGCCGATGATCAGAACCCGTGTATGCCGCGTCTCGCCCATGCTGTCCCCCATCTGTCGGCCCTCGATATATCCATGCCGGGCGCAAGCGGAAAGCCCCTGCATGGCGGGGATGCACCCAGCGCAATCGGACGGATGCAATACGTTTTCTTGCGCGCGGTTGAAATATTATTGCGCAAACGATCCCTCGGGCGTAAGTAAGGCGCCAGAACGGAGGCACCATGGCCGCGCACAAGCTTGATCCCATCGACCGTCAGATTCTGGCCGAACTGCAGGCCGACGGGCGCATGACCAACGTCGAGCTGGCCAGCCGCGTGGGCATTTCCGCGCCACCCTGCCTCCGCCGGGTGCGCGGGCTGGAGGAGCAGGGCTTCATCCGCGGCTATCACGCAGACATCAACGCACGGGAACTGGGGTTCGAGGTCCAGGTCTTCGCGATGGTGCGGCTGAACAGCCAGGCCGAGGCGGACCTTGCGACCTTCGAAGCGCGCTGCCGGGCCTGGCCCCTGGTCCGCGAATGTCACATGCTGAACGGCGAGATCGACTTCATCCTGAAATGCGTCTCGCCCGACCTGTCCAGCTTTCAAAGCTTCCTGACCGAGGAACTCCTGAAGGCGGATCACGTGGCGAACGTGAAGACCAGCCTTGTCATTCGCTGTGCAAAGGACGAGCCCGGCCTGCCCTTCGATGTCCTGGAAGCGCGGCTGGCGAAGAACGCCTGAGCCTTAGCGCGAGGCGTCCGAAACCTGGCGCGTCGCGGTCTTGAGCCGCATCGCGAAGCTCTTTTGTCCGGCGATCATCGCAGTCCGGCCCGTGGTCTGACGTGCCGAGGCGCGGGCGACGATGCGGGTATCTTCCCCATCCCCAACCGTTTCAAGGATCGACAGGATCCAGCGGCGTTTGGTTTTCATCTGGATGATCATGGGAAATCCCCGTCGCAATACAACCTGTTGGGGAATGATTGACGGGCGATTGCGGCAAGGTTGGGGAAGAAAGGTGCTGCAATCAGAGCATTTTCACGCCACATTCAGCGAATTCAAAGCCTTATTACCGATATAAGTCGACCATAATCCGCCTCTGAGGCGTGCGTTGTTCTCCGGAAGGAATAAAAGCGGGCTGGATCGCGGTAGGTGCAGTGTCCGGTCCACAGCGCCTCTTTCACCCCTGCGTTGCGCAGGCGGTAAAGGCCATAGCCGGGCAGGTCGAAGAGCATCCGGTCGTCCTTGCCGTTGGCGAAAAAGCGCAGGCTCTCTTCATCCTCGGCGCGGAAACGGTCCAGGAATTCCGGGCCGACCTCATAGGCGGCCTGGCTGATCGTGGGGCCGATCACGGCGGTGATGTGGGACCGGCGCGCGCCAAGCGCCTCCATCGCGTCGATGGTGCCTTCCAGAACGCCGTCCACCGCACCGCGCCACCCGGCATGGGCGGCGCCGACGACCTTCGCCTCGGGGTCCGCGAAAAGAACGGGCTGGCAATCGGCGGTCAGCACAGCCAGCAGCACGCCCGGTCGGTTGGTGACCAGCGCATCCGCCTCGGGCCGGATCGACAGGGGCCCGGTGACGGGAATCGCCTTGGCGGAATGGACCTGGTGGACCGTGACCAGCGCCTCTGGTCCGACGCCCATCGCCTCGGCCACCCGGGCGCGGTTGATGGCGACAATCTCGGTCTGATCCGACGACCCGGTACCGCAGTTCAACCCCGCAAAGATGCCAGACGACGCCCCGCCCTTGCGGGTGAAGAACCCGTGGCGGACCTCAAGTGCGTCAGAGGTGATGAATTCCAGCGTGGTGGGCATCAGGTGAATCCGGGGGGCGGCGGGGAACCGGCAGAGGTAACGGCCAGCACCTTGAACAACGAACCCATTTCCTCGGGGTGGGTCAAGCGGCGATGCGCAGCGCGGTGGCTTTCCAGCGCATCGCCGGTCAGGTTGCGGGCCAGTCGTTCGGCCCGGCCGTCGATGCCGAGGCGGGTGAGGAACTCACCCTGCGTGGTGTAGAAATGCGCCTGCTGTTCGGCCAGCGGCTCGAAGTCGACATGGGCGGTCAGGTCGGCTTCACCAGGATGGGCGAGAGGTTCGTCAAAGGCGTGAGCGCGCAGTGCCTGCAACGTGTCACCTCGCGAACGCCAGTCGCCGTAGTCGATCACCAGGGCCACACCTCCGTGGTGGTGCAGCCGGTGATGGACCTGCCGCATGATGAAGCGGCCGATGCGGTTCTCTTCGATGACCATGCCGTCTTCGCGGTGGTGCATTACCGGCGTGTAGGGAAGCGTCGGGCCGTCCGCCAATCCGAAGGCCAGCGCCCCATCCCGGACTCCGATCTGACGTTCGTGCCAGCCGCCTTTCACGAACTGGTACTGGTGGATTGGCAGCGCATCGAAGAACTCGTTCGCGACCAGAAACAGCGGCTTCTCGGGCAGATCGCCCGCCGCCTCGATCCAGCGAAGGCCCAGATCATGTCCCCGGCTGATCGTCTCCTGTTGCTTCCGCCGCAGAACGGGCGAGGCTTCGACCAGAACGACCTGTGCTGAGGCATGGAAGCCGGGGACGCCTTTCGTCGCGCGCAGGATGTCGGCCATCAAGGTCCCGCGGCCCGGGCCAAGCTCGGCCAAGGTGAAGGGGGCGGGCGCACCACGATCCAGCCAGGCCTGCGCAAGGGCCAGCCCCACAAGCTCGCCGAACATCTGGCTGATCTCGGGGGCGGTGGTGAAGTCCCCTGCCACCCCGAACGGATCGCGCGTCGTGTAGTAGCCGTGGACCGGGTGCAGCAGGCACTCGGCCATGTAATCGGCGACGGACATCGGGCCGTTCTCGCGGATGCGCTGGACCAGAAGTTGGGCGAGCGGGGTCATCTGGCGGCTCTAGGCGGTCCGGGCGCGCAGGATGAACCAGAGGCCCGCGGCGATCATCGGCAGCGACAGAAGCTGGCCCATCGTCAATCCGAACTCTCCGATCTGAAGCGCCCAGCCGATCGGGTTTCCGGGGCTGACGAACTGCGCATCGGGCTGGCGGAAGAACTCCACCACGAACCGGGCAATGCCGTAGCCCGCCAGGAACACGCCCATCAGGGCGCCGGGACGCCGGAACCAGTCCCGGCGGAAGGCAAGCCACAAGAGCACGGCCAGAAGCAGGAAGCCTTCCAGCGCGGCCTGGTAAAGCTGGCTTGGGTGACGGGCGCAGAGGCCGGTGATGCCCTCGCAGGTCTGAGCGGCGGTGCCGGGGAAGATCACGCCCCAGGGCAGGTCGGTCTGACGGCCCCAAAGCTCGGCGTTGACGAAGTTCGACAGTCGTCCAAGCGCAAGGCCCAGTGGTGCTGCGACGGCGAGAAGGTCGCCCATCGACAGCATCGGGATCTTCTCGCGCCGGCAGAACCAGATGCCGGCCAGGACGACCCCGGCAAAGCCGCCGTGGAAGGACATGCCCCCCTCCCAGACGAAGGGGATGCGCCAGGGTTCGGCGAGATAGGTGCCGGGTTCGTAGAAGATCACATAGCCCAGTCGTCCGCCCAGGATCACCCCGACGACGACCCAGGTAAAGAACCGCTCGACCTGCTCGGCCGTCAGCGGCGGGTCACCGGCCCAGAGCCGCGGCGTCCGGATGGCGCGCAGGATGATCCACCAGCCGAAAAGAAGCCCCGCGATGTAAGCCAGGGCATACCAGCGCAGCGCGAGGGTAAAGCCGAAAAGCTCGATCTCGAACAGGTTGGGCGAGAGGTCGGGGAAGGGGATCATGCGGGCCCTCTGCAGCTTTGTGACCGCTTGTCGCGGGCGGGGGTGCGGATGTCAACCGCGCCACCGCCTTCGGCACCTTGCCCTGCAGGCGGGGTAGCGCCATATAGGAGGCAAGCGCAGGAGGTGTCCCATGCAGACCCGCAACAAGTTTTTCGACGACATGAGCCAGCTCATGACCAACGCGATGGGCGTGGCCCAGGGTGCCAAGTCCGAGGCCGAGACGGCGATGAAAAGCTTCGTCGACCGCTGGATGGCCGACCGTGACTTCGTGACGCGCGAAGAATTCGACGCGGCCCGCGCGATGGCTCAGAAAGCCCGGGAAGAGAACGCCGCCCTTGAAGCGCGGATCGTGGCGCTGGAATCCGCACTGGCCAAGAAGAAGTGATCTTTCGGCCCGCTCATCGGTGACTTCGTCCCTCTTCGCTTGCGACGAGAAGGCGGAGGCGCACGAGGAGCAGCCCGGTCAGGTCCGGATCAACCGGAACGCCGCCGAGGCCCCCCAGCCGGCCAGCGCGGCCAGGACCAGCGAGACCAGCCCGTAGATCAGCGGCTGCTCTTGCGCGAGGTTGAAGACGAACCGCTCCAGCCCCTCCTTGCGCACTCCGATCACCCGCTCCTGGCTGGCGATCACCCGCTTGTCGCGCAAAAGGAACAGGCGGACCTTGTATTCCCCTTCCGTCAGGTTCGCGGGCAAGACCACGTCGGTGCGAAAAAGCGTATCCTCGGTCAGTTCGACCTTGCCCTCCAGCACGCGGTAGCGCCCTTCATTGGTGCGCACCCGCAGGAGTGCCAAGACGAACTCGCCTGCCTGGTCCGCCTCGTCCGAGATGCCGATGGCGCGGATCATCCGCTCGATGGTGATGCCGTAGCGCAGGTTGTCGACGTCCGACAGGATGTGGTCCAGGGGGCCGGTCGTCGCCACCGCGTAGAAGCTTGGCGCGCTGTCGACGCGCACCGAGGCGTTGTTGATCCAGATCCCGACGACCCGGTCCTTGCGGCGCACCGCAACCGGGGTCGAGGGACCCTCCACCGTCACGATCACCTCCAGCGCCCCAACGTCTTCGGGGGGCGGGGCGTCGCGCTTGACGGCACCATAGATCAGGATCTCGGACCCGTCGAAATCCGCGGTGATCGAGACGCGGTTCTGGCTCATCCCCGCGACGATCACCTCTTGCGCCGCGGCGGGCAGCGCAAGCGCCAGAAGGACCACCATTGCGCGGATCACGGCAGGACCCCCGCCACCGAGTAAAGCTCGGAGGGCCGGACCAGCAGGTCGAACGCGATGCGGATCGAGACGGTCAGCACCAGCAGCGACAACAGGATGCGCAGCTGCTCTGCCTTGAGCCGGACCCCGACCCGTGTGCCCATCTGCGCACCGACGACGCCGCCCAGGATCAAGAGCAAGGCCAGCATCATGTCGACGGTCTGGCTGTTCACCGCATGGGCGACCGTGGTGAAGCTCGTGACGAAGATGATCTGGAACAGCGAGGTCCCGATCACGACCTTGGTGGGCATTCCCAGAAGGTAGATCATCGCTGGCACCAGGATGAACCCGCCGCCGACGCCCATGATCGCCGACAGGAAACCCACGGCGGCCCCGATCAGCACGGGAGGGATCACGCTGATGTAAAGCCCGCTGGCACGGAACTTCATCTTGAAGGGCAGGCCGTGGACCCAGGAATGGACATGCGACCGGCGGATCGGCGCATTGGCCTTTCGCGACCGAAGCAGGCTGCGGACGCTTTCCTGGAACATCATCGCGCCGATCAGGCCCAGGAAGATCACGTAGGACAGCTGGACGAAAAGGTCGATCTGCCCCAGCCGGGTCATGATCCCGAAGACCCAGACGCCGATGATCGAGCCGACCACACCTCCGGCCAGGAGCACGCCTCCCATCGTGAAGTCGACGCCCTTCCGGCGCAACTGCGCCAGCACGCCCGAGATCGACGAGGCGACGACTTGGTTCGCCCCGGTCGCCACAGCGACGGCGGGGGGCACGCCGATGAAGAACAGCAGGGGAGTGATCAGGAAGCCGCCGCCAACCCCGAACATCCCCGACAGGAACCCCACGATTCCGCCCAACCCCAGAATGAGGAAGGCGTTAACCGAAACCTCGGCTATGGGGAGGTAAAGCTGCATCGATGGCGGCCCAATCGGGGCAAAGCGGCGGTGTGTTCAAAGGGTTGCGCGGCTTTGCCGGGGATGTCAAACGCCCCGTTGTCTCAATGCCGTGAGCGCAGGAATTCCCGCAGAATCCGTTCCAGTTTTGCCGCACCCAGCGGGGCCATCGCCTTGGTGTGCTCGTGGCTGATCTTCTCGTCCGACATGCCCGCAGCCATGTTGGTGATGGTCGAGATCGCTGCAACTTTCAGCCCCAGAAAGCGGGCCAGGATCACCTCTGGCACAGTGGACATGCCGACGGCGTCGCCGCCCAGTAGCTTCAGCATCCGGATTTCCGCAGGCGTCTCGAAAGACGGGCCGGAATACCAGCAGTAGACGCCTTCCGGCAGGTCGATGCCCTGGGCCGCCGCAGCCGCTTTCAGCGCCGCCCGCATGGCAGGATCATGCGCATCGGTCATCGGCACGAAGCGGGCATCCGTCTTCTCGCCAATCAGGGGGTTCAGGCCGGAATAGTTAATGTGGTCCGACAAGAGCATGACGTTGCCGGGCGGAATGTCGGGACGCATCGACCCCGCAGCATTGGTCAGGATCAGGCTTTCTGCCCCCAGCGCCTTCAGCACCTGCAAGGGCAGCAGCATCGCGCGGGGATTGCCGGATTCGTAGTAGTGCTCCCGCGCGCCGAAGACCGCGACCCTGACGCCCTCCAAGGTGCCAACATGCAGGTTCGGGTTGTGGCCCGAGACGCCGACATGCGGAAAGCCCGGCAGGTCGGCATAGGGGATCGCAACCCCGTCCACGGCATGCGCCAGATGGCCAAGGCCGGAGCCGAGGATCAGGCCCAGGGCAACCGGGGCATCCCCGGCGCGGCCGCGGATCAGGGCGGCAAGCGTTTCTGCACTCATGCGTCAGCGTTCCTTGACATAGGGCTCGCCCCCCGCGCGGGGCGGGATCGCCTTGCCGACGAAGCCGGCCAGGACAAGGACGGTCAGGATATAGGGCAGCGCGTCCAGGAACGGGACCGGGACCTTCACCTGAACGACCGCCTGCACCACGTCCGGGCGCAGGGCCAAGGCCTGGAAGAAGCCGAACAGCAGGCAGGCATACATCGCCTGCACCGGCCGCCACTTGGCGAAGATCAGCGCCGCCAGCGCGATATAGCCCCGCCCCGCGGTCATCTCCTTGCCAAACCCCGCCTGCAACGCCGTTGCCATGTAGGCCCCGGCCAGCCCGCAAAGGACCCCGGTCACCATCACTGCGGAAAAGCGCAGGCCGACAACGCTGACGCCTGCCGTGTCCACCGCTGCCGGGTTCTCGCCCACCGCGCGCAGGCGCAGACCATAGCGCGTGCGGTAGAGCACCCACCAGGTCAGGGCGACGATGGCGAAGGCGGCGTAGACCAGGATCGAATGGCCCGAGATGACGTCGCTGTAAAGCGGACCCAGAAGTGGCACGCCCGACAGCGCTTCGGCAAAGGGCAGCTCGATCGGGTTGAACCGGGCCGCGCCTTCCAAGGGCGGCGTCCGCCCGCCCTGGCCAAAAAGCGACTGCGCTACCAGCACCGTCATCCCCGAGGCCAGGAAGTTCAGCGCCACCCCGGCGATCAGCTGGTTACCCCGGAAGGTAATCGAGGTGACGCCGTGGATCAGCGCAAAGATCAGCGATCCGGCGATCCCGGCCAAAGCTCCGACCCAGGCATTGCCGGTGTAGAAGGCCACCGCGCCGGCGCACATCGCCGCGACCAGCATCTTGCCTTCCAGCCCGATATCGAAGACGCCCGCGCGTTCCGAATAAAGCCCCGCAAGGCAGGCGAGCAGCAGCGGCGTCGCCAGCCGCAGGGTGGAGTCGAGGAGTTGCAGCAGCGTTGCGTAATCCATCATGCGGCCTCCAGCTTGCGACCACGGAAGACGGCGAAGATGCGGATCAGGATCATCCGCACCATCATGTCTAGCGCGCCGGTGAACAGGATCACCAGACCCTGCACCACGGTCCGCAACTCGATCGGGATCTTGGTCCAGAGGCCAAGCTCTGCCCCGCCCTGGAACAGGAACCCGAACAGAAGCGCCGCCAGCACCACGCCGACCGGGTGGTTCCGCCCCATCAGCGCCACCGCGATGCCGATGAAACCCGCGCCGGACGCCGAGTTGCCCAGAAGCCGCTCCGCCTCGCCCATCACGTTGTTGATCGCCATCAGACCGGCCAGCCCGCCCGAGATCAGCATCGCGATCATGATGATCCGGGTCGGGTTGATCCCGGCATAACGCGCTGCGGGTTCGGACTTGCCGAAAGCGCGGATCTGGTAGCCAAGCCGCGTGCGCCACAAAAGCGCCCAGACCACCACCGCCATCGCCAGCGCGATGAAGAAGGTGACGTTGGCAGGCACCCCGCTGGTGAAGATCAGGTTCAGGCCCGGGATCTCGTTGAAGCTGGGCAGATGCGCGGCTTCCGGGAAGTTCGCCGTCGCGGGGTCCATCTTGCCCGGCGGACGCAGCACGTCGACCAGCATGAAGATCATCAGGCTTGCAGCGATGTAGTTGAACATGATCGTCGTGATCACGATATGGCTGCCGCGTTTCGCCTGCAGATAGGCCGGGATCGCCGCCCAGGCCGCGCCGAACAGCGCCGCCCCGCAGGCCGCAGCCGCCAGCGCAATCGTCCAGTGCGGCCAGGGAATGAACAGCAGCGCCATCGCCACCCCCAGCCCGCCCAACTGCGCCTGCCCCTCGCCCCCGATGTTGAAGAGACCCGCGTGGAAGGCCACCGTCACCGCAAGCCCGGTGAAGATGAAGCTGGTCGCATAGTAGAGGGTATAGCCCCAGCCATAGGCGTTCATCACCGAACCCTGGACCATCACCGTGATCGCCTCCCACGGGTCCTGCCCGATGGCGATGATGACCAGAGCCGAAATGATCGCGGCAAGGGTCAGCGAGACGAAGGGGACAAGGGCGACATCGGCCCAGCGTGGCAAGCGGTCCATCAGGCGGCCTCCCCTTTGCCGGTCACGCCGGCCATCATCAGCCCAAGCGCGCGCTCGTCGGTGGTTTCCGGGTCACGGAAGCCCATGAGGCGTCCGTCGAACATGACGGCGATGCGGTCCGAGAGGCTCATGATCTCGTCCAGTTCCACGCTGACCAGCAGGATCGCGGCTCCTGCGTCGCGCAAGGCGATGATCTGCTTGTGGATGAACTCGATGGCCCCGATGTCCACCCCGCGGGTCGGCTGGCCGATCAAAAGCAGCGCCGGGTTCTGCTCGATCTCGCGGGCGACGACGATCTTCTGCTGGTTGCCGCCGGAAAAGCTTTTGGCGGGCAAGGTCGGGATCGGCGGGCGGACGTCGAACTTGGCCATCTTCTTCTCGGTGTCGGCCCGGATCGCGTCGTTGTCCATGAACAGCGCGTTCTTCTGGTATTCCGGTTCGTTGAAATAACCGAAAGCCACATTCTCCCAGGCCGCGAAATCCAGGATCAGGCCATAGTGGTGGCGGTCCTCCGGCACATGCGCGATGCCCGCGCGGCGGCGGCTTTGCCCGTCCGAGCCCGCGCCAGACAGGGGCAGCGCCGCCCCTTTCAGCGTGGCCGAGCCCGTGGCCGCCTGCATCCCGCCCAGGGCAGCCAGAAGCTCGGACTGGCCGTTCCCGGCGACCCCGGCGATCCCCAGAATCTCGCCCGCCCGGATGTCGAAGCTGATGCCCTTCAGCCGTTCCACCTTGTGCTCGTCGCGTACACGCAGGTCCTTGACCGACAGTACCACCTCACCGGGCTGGGCCGCGCCCTTGTCGACCTCCAGCAGCACCTTGCGGCCCACCATCAGCTCGGCCAGCTGTTCGGGGCTCGTTTCGGCGGTCTTCACCGTCGCGACCATCGTCCCGCGCCGCATGACGCTGACGTTGTCGGTCGCCTCCATGATCTCGCGCAGCTTGTGGGTGATCAGGATCACCGTCTTGCCCTGGTCCTTCAGGCCCCGCAGGATGCGGAACAGGTGGTCGGCCTCATCCGGGGTCAACACGCCCGTGGGTTCGTCCAGGATCAGGATTTCGGCCTGCCGGTACAGGGCCTTCAGGATCTCCACCCGCTGCTGGTGACCGACGGACAGGTCCTCGATCAGCGCGTCCGGGTCCACGTCCAGTTCATAGTCGCGGGCCAGCCGCTCCAGTTCCTTCCGGGCCTTGGCCAAGGAGGCGTTCAGCATCGGGCCGTCCTCGACCCCAAGGATGATGTTCTCCAGAACGCTGAAATTCTGCACCAGCTTGAAGTGCTGGAAGACCATTCCGATGCCGGCGCGGATGGCGCTCTGGCTGTCGGGGATGGGGGTAAGCTGGCCGTTGACGAAGATCTGGCCCGCATCGGCCTTGTAGAAACCATAGAGGATGGACATCAGCGTGGACTTGCCCGCGCCATTTTCACCGATGATCCCGTGGATCGTGCCCTTGGGCACCGCGATGTTGATGTCCTTGTTCGCCTGGACCGGGCCGAAGGCCTTGGAAATGCCCTTCAGCTCGATGGCGAATGCTGCATCGGCCATGTTTTTTCCCCTGTCTCCGCCGGGTGCCCACCGCTTCTGGCGCGCGGCTTCAAGGGGCAGCCCTTTGCAAATGTGCCGCGCCAATGGCTTGGCGCGGCACTTTTCACATCGGTGTCAGCCGATCAGAACGTGGCGGCCGGGCAGGTGTTGTCCGACATGTAGTCGTGGACCACGAGTTCGCCCGACTTGATCTTCTCGGCCGCGGCATCGACGGCGGCCTGCATCTCGGGGGTGACCAGCGAGGCGTTGTTCTCGTCCATCGCGTAGCCGACGCCTTCGTTGGCCAGACCCATCACGTTGATGCCGGGGGCGAGGGCTTCGCCTTCCTTGAAGGCCTCGTAGACGGCGTTGTCGACGCGCTTCAGCATCGAGGTCAGGACCTTGCCCGGATGCATGTAGTTCTGGTTGCTGTCGACGCCGATAGACAGGATGCCCTCGTCCGCCGCCGCCTGCAGGACACCCACACCTGTGCCGCCTGCCGCCGCGTAGATCACGTCCGCGCCCTGGGCCTTCTGGCCCTTGGCCAGTTCCGCGCCCTTGACCGGGTCGTTCCAGGCTGCCGGAGTGGTGCCGGTCATGTTCAGCACGACCTTCGCGTCGGGCTTGGCCGCCATCACGCCCTGGGCGTAGCCGCAGCCGAACTTGCGGATCAGCGGGATGTCCATGCCGCCGATGAAGCCGACGGTGCCGGTCTTGGTGGCAAGCCCGGCCATCATGCCGACAAGGTAGGACCCTTCATGCTCGTTGAAGACGACCGACTTCACGTTGGGCTGATCCACGACCATGTCGATGATCGCGAACTTGGTGTCGGGGAAGTCCGGGGCGACCTTGTTCAGCACGTCGCCGAAGGCGAAGCCGGTCATCACGACCGGGTTCGATCCGGCTTCGGCCAGACGGCGCAAGGCCTGCTCGCGCTGAGCCTCGTCCTGCATCTCCAGTTCCTTGAAGGTCCCGCCGGTTTCCTCGGCCCAACGGGTCGCGCCGTTGAAGGCAGCTTCGTTGAAGGATTTGTCGAACTTCCCGCCAAGGTCGAAGATGATCGCAGGTTCGGCTGCGGCGACGCCCGACAGCAGCGCGAATGCACAAGTTGCCCCGGCAAGGGATTTCAAAAGGCTCATCGGTGTTCTCCCGGTTGATAAAACTCATCGCCGCCCTGTCCACCGGTCTTTCCGGGTCGCGAGCGGTTCCTGCGCCTGATTAGCGACGAAGCCCGCATGGGGGTCAAGCGGGATTCTTTTTGCCGGTGCGGCGCCTTTACCCTTTGGTCAAAAATCTTCACTGCGGATGTGCAGCTGCCAATTCGCGCGCCAGAACCAGTGCGTCGACGCGGTGGCCCTCGGGCGTCAGGTAGTATCCGCGTCGGCGACCTGCGGCAGAGAACCCGGCCGATTCGTAAAGCCCGATCGCGGCGGCGTTGTCGGCAGCGACCTCCAGAAAAGCCCGCTCCGCCCCCCGAAGTTTAGCCTCGTAGACAAATCGCGAGACCAGTTTCCGTCCCAGCCCGCGGCGACGCGCTTCCGGGGCGACGGCGATGGTCAGAAGCTCGGCCTCGCCCGCGACGGCGCGACCCAGCAAAAGGCCCGCATCGCCTTCAACCAGCAGGAAGACCAGCGGGTCGTCCAGCAGGCCGGCAAAGTCAGCCTCGCTCCACGGGGCCGGAGTGCGGAAGGCGCGGGCATGCAGCGCGGCAAGGGCCTCGGGCGTCACGGCAGGATCACCGGGGGCGGGTCGGAAGGTGGGGCCGCGTCCGCGCCGCGCAGGTAGAAGGGGGCGGGACGGGGCTGCGGTGTGGCCGCCCGCGCGGCACCGATACGCGCGATGGCCTCGACAAGGGGCATGGCGGGCGCAAGCGCGCCGTCTCCAGCCGCCGAGCCCGTTGCGGGGCATGCCGGAACCACGCGGTCAGCCAGATGCGCGACACCGGCCCCGCTTTCGGTGAACAGCTGCACATAGACCTGATCGCGCCGGGCGTCCTCGACCACCATGACCGGGCGCGGCAACCCGAAGGCCAGCGCCTCCAGCCGCGTCACGCCGATGGCCGGGACTCCAAGGCCAAGCGCCAGCCCACGCGCGGCGGCGACCGAGATGCGGACGCCGGTGAAGTTGCCAGGGCCGGTCCCGACCGCCAGCGCCTTCAGGTCGGACCAACCGATCCGGCCCTCGGCCAGCACCTCCTCCAGCAGGGGGATCAGACGTTCGGCCTGGCCCTTCTCCATCGGCTCCAGCCTCTGGATCACGCGGCAGGTGTTCAGCGGGGCGGGCAACAGCAAAGCGGCCGCGCAATGCGCGGCCGAGGTGTCGAAAGCAAGGATCGGCAGCAGCACGTCCGGCTCAGGCGGCGACGGGACGGACTTCCAGCACTTCCGGGATGTAGTGCCGCAGAAGGTTCTCGATTCCCATCTTCAGCGTCAGGGTCGAGGACGGGCACCCCGCGCAGGCGCCCTGCATGTGCAGGTACACAACGCCCCGGTCAAAACCGTGGAAGGTGATGTCGCCGCCATCCTGCGCCACCGCCGGACGGACGCGGGTGTCGAGCAGTTCCTTGATCTGGCGGACGATGTCGCCATCCTCGCCGGTATGCTCGGCATGGCCGCCGCCGTTCGAGCCTTCACCTTCGATCACCGGAGCGCCGGACTGGTAATGCTCCATGATCGCGCCCAGGATCTGCGGCTTGATATGGGCCCAGTCGACATCCTCGGCCTTGGTGACGGTGACGAAATCGGTGCCGAAGAACACGCCCGTGACACCGCCTGCCGCGAAGATGCGGTTGGCAAGGGGGGACTTCGCCGCTGCCTCGGCCGACGGGAAATCGGCAGTGCCAAGCTCCAGCACGGTCTGGCCGGGCAGGAACTTCAGCGTCGCGGGGTTCGGCGTGGATTCGGTCTGGATGAACATGTGGAGTCTCCGACTATTCCACTCGGATATGCGCCTTGGCGGCACGAACGTCAAGTCTGGAACCGTTCTAAATCGGACGCAGGGCCAGGGTGGGCGGTATCGCCCACCCTACGCTCAGGCCCGGTCGGACCCCCAATAGGCATACATCTGCTCCAGCGCCGACAAGGGGCGCAGAACAGGTGCGGCGGGGGTCAACTGCTCAGCCGAGAAATACGCCTCGAATGGCGCGGCAGGCTGAGGTTTGCGGAGCGGAAACGGGTGGATGGACATGATCTTGGGGCCTTTCGGAAGGCTCCTCCCTGCGTAGGAAGGTAGGCCCATCCCGGTTAAGACCCAAGGCCCATTGCTGCATGGCGGCAATGTCCCTGCTGCAGGGCTACCAGATCAGCACGACGCCCGCATAGATCACCAGAGCCCCGATGGTGCAGGCCACCGCCAGCGACCCAAGGTCCTTGGCGTCCTTGGCAAACTGCGACCAGCCGGGGGACAGGTGATCCACCAGCACCTCCAGCGCCGTGTTCAGGGCCTCGACAGCGATCAGTGCCAGGCCGATGGCCAACAGTCCAAGGATCTCGGGCAGAGATGCGCCCAACGCCACGAACAGCACCAGAAGCCCCGCGACCAGCGCCACCTCCTGCCGAAACGCGCTTTCCCGCGCCAGCCGCTGCAACCCGCCCAGCGAATACCCGGCCGCCGCAAGGAAATGCGCCACACCCGACTTGCGCGGAGGCTTTTCCTGCACGGTCATCCCTCAGCCCGTCGTGACCTGACGACAGGCCCCGGCAAGGTCCAGCCCGTCATCCTTTGCCGTCGTCGACACGTCCAGCATCCCAAGCACCGTTGAAAACATGTTGTCATGGCTCACAGGGTTCGCAGCCGAAGCCTTCAGGCAGTCTGCATCGACGGACAGACTGGCACGGAACCGTTCGGACATCCAGATGACCATCGGCACCTGCGTCTGATACTCCGGCGCCATGAAATAGGGCGTGCCGTGCAGGTACAAACCACCCTCTCCCAGGCTCTCGCCGTGGTCCGAGACATAGTACATGGCGGGCGTCACCCGGTCGGAAGCGTCCAGAACGTCGACCACCTGCGCCAGAAACCAGTCGGTATAGGCGATGGTGTTGTCATAGGCATTGACGATCTCTGCGGTGGAGCAGTCGGTCAGCTCCTCGGTCTTGCAGGCCGGAGAGAAGATCTCGCGGTCCGCCGGATAGCGCAGCCAGTAGCTGGGGCCGTGACTGCCGATCTGGTGCAGCACAATGATGGTGTTTTTGGTGATCGTTTCAGCCTTCGTCTGCAGGTCCTTCAGAAAGACCCCGTCAATGCATTCGGGAAAGCAGAACTCCGGTCCATTCTGGGGTTTCATCGTGCGCGGGCGGACGGCCAAACGGTCACCGATGTTCTTGTCGCCGGTGTTGTTGTCCCACCAGTCGACGTCGAAGCCTGCGTGCGTCAACACATCCAGCAGGTTCTCGTTCGACAGCCCGCCCTCGTAGGAATACTGATCCTTCGTCAACGGCGAGAACATGCAGGGCAGCGAAGTTGCCGTCGCCGTGCCGCAGCTCGTGGCATTCGGGTAGTAGACGATATCACGCTTGGCCAGCTCGGGGTTGGTGTCGCGGGTGTAGCCGTCCAGCGACCAGTTCTGCGCCCGTCCGGTCTCGCCAGCGACGATGACCAGCAGCACAGGCTTTGCAGTGTTGGCCAGGTAGGGACCGGGGCCGGCATCGCGGCCCGTGGGCAGCACCACGATCTGGGTCGACTTGACCATCATCTTTGCATAGCGAAGCGCCCCGCTCATCGGTGCGAGGGGCTGAACCGAGCCCATCAGCTCTTTCTCGGCGCGCAAGATGGTGGAATAGGCCTTCAGGTTGGTGAAAAGCAGCCCGACCACCAGCGCCGCCGACAGGGCCGTGACCATTCCATAGCCCAGAAGCGCGCGTTTGATCGGCGCGCGACGGATGCGGGCCCACAGGACCAACAGCGCCGGCAGGACGCCGTACAGCGCGACATGGCCCAGGAAGTGCAGCGTGACGAGATGCTTCGATTCCGCGAAGGTCGTGGTCATCGCGTTCTGGATCATGTCGCGGTCGACCACGACGCCCAGCACGTCGACATAATAGGACGTTACCCCCGCCGTGAGCAGCAGCGCAACCAGTACCGGCTTCTGCGCCCTCCGCACCGCCAGCAGCGAGATCACCAGCAGCATCAGCGCCCAGACGGCACCGGCAAAAACCAGCGCGGTCAGGGTCCGGCCTTCGAAGATGCGGAAGAGGTGACCCCAGAAGGTCGCGTTGCACAAGGCCATGAGGTAGGTCGCGACCAGGGCGTTCAGTGCTGCGGCGGAAAGCATCGGACGCGTGGCGAAAGTCGCCGTGACAGGAAGGGGCATCGGTTGTCCAGGAAAGCGAGGCCTCGCACGGCCCCAAGCCTCACTTAGACCTTCGCTTCGGCTCTGGCTGTAAGCGTGCGCTTAAACCGGCCCGCCTCAGCCCCGGCGTGGTCCCTTACGTGATGCTTTCCAGCCGTTCCTTCGACATGTCGCCCGGAACGATGGTGATCGGGATCGGCAGGTTGCCCGAGTTCCGCGACAGCGCCGTGACCAGCGGCCCCGGCCCCGACTTGTCCGTCCCCGCACCCAGGACCAGAACACCGATCTCGCCGTCCTCGTTGACCTGGGCCAGGATTTCCACCACCGGGTCGCCCTCCCGGATGACAAGTTCGGGGTTCACCCCCTGCTTGTCGCGCATCCATTTGGCGAAGACCTCGAAATGCGCCTCGATCCGCTCGCGCGCCTCAGCCCGCATCAGGTCGGCCACGCCGACCCAGGTCTGAAACTCGTCCGGCGGGACGATGGACAGGATCGTCACCCCGCCCCCGGTATGGGCCGCGCGCAAGGCGGCAAAGCGCATCGCGTTCAGGCATTCGCGGCTGTCGTCCAGCACGACCAGGAATTTCCGCATGTTTCTCCCCTTTGGCGCCTGATCATTCCCGCAGTCACCCAGGAAGGCAAGCCTGCGCGGCGACCCGGGGGCTGCGCCAATGCATCAGCAGGCTGCGTGCGGTGAACAAAACCATCATCGCAGCCCAGAGCCCGTGGTTGCCGAAGGGCAGCAGAACAAAGATCGCCAGCCCGTAAAGAGCTGCCGAAACAAGCATCAGCCGCCGCATTTCGGCTGTGAGCAACGCCCCAATGTAGATGCCGTCGTAAGCCCAGGCCAAGGCCCCGAAGGCCGGGGCGGCGACGATCCAGGGCAGGTAGGCGCGCGCCTCTTGCCGCACCAGGGGATCGGTTGCCATCAGGTCGATCAGCCAGGGTCCCGCCAGCCAGAACCCCAGACCCAGCGCCAGACCTCCGGCAACGGTCCAGAACAGCGACAGCCGGATCGCCTGCCGTACGTCGCTGACCGCCCGCGCCCCGATGGCCTGCCCGACCAGCGTCTCGGCGGCGAAAGCAAACCCGTCCAGCGCATAGGACAGGATGCCAAGAAATTGCAGCAGCACCTGATTGGCGGCAAGCGTCACGTCCCCGTGCCGAGCCCCCAGAAAGACAAAGGCGGTAAAGCAGGCCTGCAGCACGACCGATCGGATCATGATGTCGCGGTTGACCGCGATCATCCGCACCAGCGCCACCCGGTCGCCGATCCGCGCCAACCCGGCCACCAGCGCCGGGCCGAAGGCATCGCGGCAGAACCAGAGCCCGACCGCAAGCCCCGTCCATTCGGCGATCAGCGTGGCGATGGCAACGCCCGGCACGCCCCAGCCCAGACCCAGCACGAACCACAGATCAAGGGCGATGTTGATCCCGTTGATCCAGACCTGCAGGACAAAGACCGCCCGGGTCCGCTCTACCGCGATCAGCCAGCCGGTCACCGCGTAAAGCGCGATGGTGGCCGGGGCGCCCCAGATGCGGATCGCCAGATAGGTCCGCGCCAGGGCCTCGACCTCCCCGCTCGCGGGGGCCACGGCGAAGGCTCCGGCAAAGAGCGCAAGCTGCAACAGGATCAGCACCAGTCCGGCACCAAGCCCGACGACCAGCGCCCGAAGCAGGACCGCCGTCCGCTCGGCCCCGTCGCCCGCCCCCTGCGCCTGAGCCGCCAGGCCACTGGTTCCCATCCTGAGAAAGCCGAAGACCCAGTACAGCGTCGCCAGGATCACCGCCCCAAGTCCCACGGCCCCGATCGGGGCCGCGGCGCCCATCTGGCCCACGACCCCGGTGTCGACGGCGCCCAGCAGCGGCACCGTGGCATTCGACAGCACGATCGGCCCGGCAATCCGCCAGACACGGCCATGCGTGATGGAGCTCATGCCCGCGGCTCGACCGGCGGCATCAGGAAATGGCCCGTCGCCTGCGCGAACAGCCGCGCGCGGTTGTCCTGCCAGGCCTCGACATGCACCGAGGCATAGCGGCGCCCCGACCGGTTCACCCGGGCGCGCGCATAGGCATCGCGGGGAAGACCGGCGCGCAGGTAGTCGATGGTGAAATCGATGGTCTTCGGCAGCCGCAGCGGCCCCTCGGGCAGCGCTCCGTCGGCTTCAACGCCATCCCACAAGGTGCTCCAGGACAGCTCGATCATCGCGGCGATCTCCAGGAAGGCCGCCGTCGCGCCGCCATGCAGGGCGGGCAGGCGCGGGTTGCCGATCAGCTCGTCGCGGAAGGGCAGGACCGCCGTCAGCTCGTCCCCCCGCCGGTCGAACCGGACGCCAAGGAAGCTGATGTAAGGCACCCCGTCGACCAGACTGCGCAACAGCCCCTCGCGGCGCTGCTTGATGATGTGCAAAGGCTCGGGCGGCTTCATCCCTTGCGCTCCACCGTGAAGGCCCCGGTCGCCATTGCCACCGGGCGGCTTTCGTCGTCGTCGGTCGCCACGGCCCGCACGAAGGCCACCGACCGCGTGACGTGGTGGCATTCCGCCTTGGTGCGGATCGTCTGGCCGGGCGTCGCGGGGCGCATGTAGTCGATGCGCAGATCCAGCGTCGCCGTGGAGAACCCCGCCTGCGGATGGCTCATGACCGAAGCCCCGCAGGCCGTGTCCATCAGCGCCGAGACCGCGCCGCCGTGCATCACCCCCGTCGTCGGGTCGCCGATCAGCCGCGCATCATATGGCATCGAGATCGTGGCCGAGCCTTCGCCGATGGCTTCCAGCTCCATGCCCATTTCGCGGCTGTGCGGCAGGGCCTGGATGAACTGGCGGGCGATGGTGGTGATGTCGGACATGGAAACCTCCCGTGGGGACTCCGGGCGCGCATCAAACCGCTGCAACCTGGGGAAGGCAACCCCCGAGACACCTCATGGTTGCGCCAAGGCAGGTGTGATCCTAGGCTGGCGGCGAAAGGAGCTGCGCATGACCGACACTCGCCTCAGCTTCAAGGAGATGTGCGCCAAGTTCGACGTGACGCCGCGCACCTTGCGTTACTACGAATACATCGAGCTTCTGGCCCCTGAAAAGGAAGGCCGCTCGCGGTTCTATGGCCCGCGGGAAGCGGCGCGGATGAAGCTTATCCTGCGCGGCCGCCGCTTTGGTTTCAGTCTTGAGGAAATCCGCCAGTGGCTGCTGATCTACGGCAAGAGGGGCGAGCGTCCGCAGCTGGAAGCCTGGCTGCAACTGGCCGACCGCCAGCTTGAAGCGCTGGACAAGCAAAGGGCGGAACTGGACGCCTCGATTGCCGACCTGCGCGCCCTGCGCGAGACGGCGGTTGAAGAACTGGACAAGCTTTAGCGAACGTACAGCTCCTCGTTCGACTTCGTCTCCTCCTCGCAAAGTGCCCCCTGCGAGGAGTGACGAAGTCCACGACGAGCCGCCGCCTTCGCGTGTCAGTGCGCGAGGAACACCGGCACCTCGGCGCGCTCCAGCATGTCGCGCGTCGCCCCGCCCAGGATCGCCTCGCGGAAACGGGAATGACCATAGGCCCCCATGACCAGAAGGTCGGCATCCACGTCCCGCACCTGACGGGCAAGGACCTCGGACACGCGGGGCAGGGTCCGGGCCAGAACCGATACCTCGGCCTTGACCCCGTGCCGGACCAGAAGCTGACACAGAAGGCCGCCGGGGTCGGACCGCTCCGACCCGTGGGTCGGCGGATCGACCACGACGATCTGCACCATTTCGGCGCGCTTCAGGAACGGCATCGCGCGGCGGGCGGCGACCAGCGCCTCGCGGCTTTGGTTCCAGGCCAGGATGATCCGCTTCGGCACGGCCGTCCGCATCCCTGACGGTGGCACGATCAGCACCGGGGCCATGCCTTCGAACAGGGCCGCCTCGGTCACCGCCTCGTCCTCGACACCCCGCGACTTGCCGTAGGGCAGGGGCAGGATCACCAGATCGGAATAGCGCGCCCGCGAGGCCACGACATCGGTCAGTGCACCCAGCTGCATCACCACCGATTCGACCGATGACCGAAGCGTCGCCGGCTGCGCGCCGATGGCCGCGTTCAACGCGGCTTCGGCTTCGCGGGCTTCCGCCTCGGCCCGGTCCATCGCGGCGGCAATGACCACGGCGCCCGATCCGACGTAGGAATAGCCGATCTGCGTTCGGTCCACTCCGACCGCCAGCGTGTCCAGATGTGAATCCATCGCCTGCGCGATCTGCGCGGCAGCGGTCACGGTGCCAAGAACGCCTTCCGGCGATGCGGCAATCGTGAGGAGAGATTTGTAGGCCATGACGGTCTCCCTTGAAGGTAATGGCCCATCATGCCCGATCCCTGTCCGCACACATTGACCGAGGTCAATCCGCTGCAGGACCTCGCTTGACGCAGATCAAGGCGACATCTCCCGCTGCACTGCAGAAGTCACCTTGCCGAAAAGTGCGTCCGAAGCCCGACTCGATCCGGGGGCAGTGCGCACGAGGACAGGACGAAGGGACGCAACCATGTGGGATTACCTAAAACTGGCAGGGCTAGGCCTCGTCGCGGTCTGCGCCGCGATCGCGGCCAACTACGCCCATGACCTGGCTTACCAGGTCAACGCGATCACCGTGATGCTTGCCGCGGGCATCGCCTTTCTGTGGGTGCTGCGGACGGCGGGCGATCCGAAGCCCAATGTGCAGCACGAATACTTTGACAGCGTGATCCGCGCCGGAGCCATTGCGACCGCCTTCTGGGGGGCCGTCGGCTTTCTGGTCGGGCTGGTCATCGCCAGCCAGCTGGCCTGGCCGCAGCTGAACTTCGAGTTCCTGCAGGGTTACGGCAACTTCGGCCGCCTGCGGCCCTTGCACACCAGCGCAGTGATCTTCGCCTTCGGCGGCAATGCGCTGATCATGTCGTCCTTCTACATCGTCCAGCGCACCAGCGCCGCACGCCTGTTCGGAGGCTCGCTCGGCTGGTTCGTCTTCTGGGGCTGGCAGCTGGTCATCGTCCTTGCGGCGACCGGCTATGTCCTTGGCGCCAGCCAGGGCAAGGAATACGCCGAGCCGGTCTGGTACGTCGACATCCTGATCACCGCCGTCTGGGTCGCCTTCCTGATCGCCTTCATGGGCACCCTCTTCAAGCGCAAGGAACCCCACATCTACGTGGCGAACTGGTTCCTCTTGTCGATGATCCTGACCGTGGCCATGCTTCACCTCGTGAACAACGCCGCGATCCCGGTGTCGATCTTCGGCTCGGCCCAGGTCCAGCTTTACTCTGGCGTGCAGGACGCGATGGTGCAGTGGTGGTACGGCCACAACGCCGTGGGCTTCTTCCTGACCGCGGGCTTTTTGGGGATGATGTACTACTTCGTCCCGAAACAGGCCGAACGCCCGGTCTTCAGCTACAAGCTGTCGATCATCCACTTCTGGGCGCTGATCTTCCTTTATATCTGGGCCGGTCCGCACCACCTGCACTATACCGCGCTGCCGGACTGGGCCTCGACCCTCGGCATGGTCTTCTCGGTAATCCTGTGGATGCCCTCCTGGGGCGGCATGATCAACGGCCTGATGACCCTGTCCGGAGCCTGGGACAAGCTGCGCACCGACCCGATCATCCGGATGATGGTCGTCTCCATCGGCTTTTACGGCATGTCGACCTTCGAAGGCCCGATGATGTCGATCAAGGCGGTGAACAGCCTCAGCCACTACACCGACTGGACCATCGGTCACGTCCATTCCGGCGCCTTGGGCTGGAACGGTATGATCACCTTCGGCGTCCTTTACTACCTGGTTCCGCGCCTGTGGAACCGCGAGGGGCTGTACTCCCTCAAACTGGTCTCATGGCACTTCTGGCTCGCGACGATCGGGATCGTCCTTTACGCCTCGGCCATGTGGGTCACGGGCATCATGGAAGGCCTGATGTGGCGTGAAGTCGACGCGAACGGCTTCCTCGTGAACGCCTTCGCCGACACGGTGGCCGCGAAGTTCCCGATGTACGTGGTGCGGGCTGCCGGTGGCGGGCTGTTCCTGGCGGGCGCTCTGATCATGTGCTGGAACCTCTGGATGACGGTGCGTGCGCAACCCGCACGGGTCACCCAGAACTCCGCCGTTCCGGCAGAATAAGGACACGCAAACATGGCTTTTCTTGACAAGCACAAGGTCATCGAGACCAACGCGACCCTGCTGATGATCCTCAGCCTCCTGGTCGTGACCATCGGCGGGATCGTCCAGATCGTGCCCCTGTTCTACCTGGAGAACACCATCGAGAAGGTGGAGGGGATGCGCCCCTACACCCCGCTGGAACTCGCCGGCCGCGACATCTACATCCGTGAGGGCTGCTATGGCTGCCACAGCCAGATGATCCGCCCGATGCGGGACGAGGTCGAACGCTACGGCCACTACTCGCTGGCAGCGGAATCGATGTACGACCGGCCGTTCCAGTGGGGATCGAAGCGCACCGGGCCGGACCTGGCCCGCGTCGGCGGTCGCTACTCGGACGAATGGCACCAGGACCACTTCACCAATGCGAAGTCCGTTGTGCCTGAATCGGTGATGCCGCCCTACGGCTTCCTTGCCAACAACATCATCGACGGGAAGTACATCCAGGATGTGGTCGCGACGCACCGGATGGCGGGCGTGCCTTATGATGATGCGATGGTGGAGAACGCGCTGGCCGACTTCACCGCGCAGGCAGACCCCTTGGGCGACGCCTCAGGGCTGGAGGAACGCTACGGCGAAGCCACCTTCGGCACCCCGATCAACGTGCGCAACTTCGACGGCCAGCCCGAACTGACCGAGATGGACGCGCTGATCGCCTACATGCAGGTCCTTGGCACGATGGTCGACTTCTCGACCTTCACTCCCGTGGCGAACCGGTAAGGAGACGCAAAGATGGAAACCTATTCCTTTCTCCGCCATCTGGCCGACAGCTGGTTCCTCCTGGCGATGACGCTGGGCTTCCTGGGGCTCTGCCTCTGGGCCTTCCGGCCCAGTGCGCGGGTGGCGCATCATGAAGTCGCCACCTCGATCTTCCGCAACGACGACCGTCCTGCGGACCCAACCCCTGCCAAGAAGGAGGGCTGAGGCCATGGCCAAGCCAGTAAAGAAAGAACCCCGGCAGGTGGAAACGACCGGCCACAGCTGGGACGGGATCGAGGAATACAACAACCCGCTGCCGCGCTGGTGGGTCTGGGTGTTCTACGCCACGATCGTCTGGGGCATCGGCTATACCATCGCCTACCCGGCCTGGCCATTGATCACCCAGGCAACCCCCGGTCTGCTCGGGGCCTCGACCCGGGCCGATGTCGCGGTGGAAATCGCGGCGGTGGACAAGGCCAATGCTGCGATCAAGGAAAAGCTGGTGGCAGCCGACCTGAACGGAATCGGTGCAGACCCTGAACTGGCCGGCTTTGCCGAACGGGCGGGCGCTGCGGTGTTCCGCACGAACTGCACGACCTGCCACGGATCGGGTGCTGCCGGGTTCGAAGGCAAGGGCTACCCGAACCTCCTGGACGACGACTGGCTCTGGGGCGGCACGATGGAGGATATCCATCTGACCATCACCCACGGCATCCGCAACACCACGGACGCCGACGCCCGTTATTCGGAAATGCCGAAGTTCGGCCTGGACGGCATCTTGGACGAAACCCAGATCGCCCAGGTCAGCGAGCATGTGCTGGCGATCTCGGGGCAGGATAATGATGCGGCGCTGGCGGCAGAAGGCGCGACCCTCTACGCCGAAAACTGCGCCGCCTGCCATCTGGAAGACGGTTCCGGCGACCGTGCGCAGGGCGCGCCCAAACTGACCGACGCGATCTGGCTCTACGGCGGATCGCGCGACAAGATCATCGAGACGGTGACCAAGGCCCGCTTCGGCGTCATGCCGAACTGGAACGAACGGCTGTCCGAAGACGAGATCCGCGCTGTGGCCTACTATGTCCACAGTCGCGGTGGCGGGGAATGATCCCTTTTCCCTTGTGACTGAAAAGGGGGTCTTCGGGTCCCCTTCTTTTTTTGTGGCACCCGCGTCGGGCGGCCATACGCCACTCGGGTGCGCGCCCGGAACCCGCTGTCCCGCCGGGCGTTGTGTGCGGTCCCTGCGGAGCACCAGATGGATCAGACCGTTCCCTTCGACCTCGAACGCATGCTGTGGGGGTCGGAACCCATCCTCTTCTACCTGGAAATCGCTTTCCGCACGCTGGTCATCTGGATTTGGACCGTCGTCCTTCTGCGCTGGGTTGGCGGTCGCAGCATTTCCCAGATGTCGGTCGTGGAATTCCTTCTGGTCATCGCATTGGGGTCGGCTGTGGGCGACGCCATGTTCTATCCGGACGTGCCCCTGATACATGCGATGCTGGTCATTCTGTTGGTTGTCCTGGCGGACAAGGCCATCGACATCGCCTTTCGCAAATGGAGCCGGGCCAAGCGCCTGGTCGACGGCACGCCGACCGAGGTTGTGCGCGAAGGACATATCCGTCAGCTGGGCCTCGATGAGCAGGGGGTCGGCGCAACCGAGGTGAAAGAGCTTCTGCGCCTGAAGGGTGTCCGCAACCTTGGGCAGGTGGAACTTGCGTTCATGGAGCCGTCCGGATCGTTATCCGTGTTCCCCTTCACCAGCCCCCGGCCGGGCCTGCCCATCGTTCCACCTCAGGAACTGGCCAAGCCCCCGGCACCCGACGCCGCATCCCTGACCTGTTGCGCAAACTGCGGCCTGATCCGCGACCGGTCGCAACGCATCTGCGTGGAGTGTCGCGGAACTGAACTGGCGGCCGCCCACCGGGAAGATTCCGGCGCACCCATCGGATAGGACTGCACCCTTCCCCCGGGTTCGCTTGCGTCTTACCCCATCGCGCTGCCGCGCAGCGCGCGATCCTTGGCGCGGCGGCGGTCCACGCCATTGACCCAGAGCACCAGTGCGATCCCGGCGCCAATGTAGATGGCCCCCGCGATCAGCACCATCTCGCCCGAAAGGGGGCCGATTTCTGCCCGGTTCACGAATTCCGAGAAGGACGGGACCGCCACGGGATGCACCACCAGCTTGCCCGCATAGGCCAGCGTCTGGATCAAAAGGATCCAGAGGTAGTTCGCCCGGACCCGGCGCGCGACGGCGATGGGCAGGCTGATATGGTACTTCGGGTTGCGGTAATCCTCGGCCAGGGACGCCCGCCATTCGGGTCCAACCTCCACCTCGCTGTCCGTCAGCATCGGCACGTAGAAGTGCCTCTCCATCCACCGCGCTCGGGCGCGCCAGACATTGAAGAACCGGTAGCGCCGGGCCTCCAGCGTCAGGAAGAGCAGGATCAGGACTCCGACCAGCAGCAGCGGCAGGGGCGAGGCATCGGGCGAGGAATAGGTCAGCGACAGCGCCACCCCCAGGGTGACCACCGCCCAGTTGGTCGTCGTGTCCAGCCGCGTGCGCCAGACGGTGCTCCGGTAGACCTCGCCCCGGTAAAGATGCGCAAGCGCCCCCAGTTCGGCGGCGGAAAGCGCCTCGTCCGGGCGTGGCTGGGTGATGCTCTCCTCCATCCCAGGTGCAACATCCAGGGAGGCGCGCGGTTCCGCGAACCCGGCTTATGCACGGTTTACCGGCTCTTTGGCCGGGTTGTGGTCTTGGTGAACTTGGTTCCGGTGCCTGTGTTCAAACCACGGAGACGAGCCTTTGTCCGCGTCGTTCCAAGCGGCTTATCAGGGCGTGAGCTTGAAGACACCGGCTTACGAGGCCTGCGTCCGCTTCTATGAAGGGTTTCTTGGTCTGCCAGTCTGGTGGGTCAAACCGGACATCTGATGTCTGAGGTTCGGGTCCGGCTATCTGATGGTGGAACGTCTGGACGTGGCCGCAAGCGCTGCGAAATCGGTGGCGCAGAACCCTACCGTGTTGCGGTTCCATGTCCCGGACACCGAAGCGGCATCCGCCCACCTTCATGCGCGGGGCGTCGCGGTACGGGTACAAAGCTTCGATTGGGGAACCATCGCCGCGTTCGTCGACCCCGACGGTAACCCCTGTGAGCTGGCCGAGGTCTGGCCAGAAGCCTGAGTCCCCGACGATCACGATCACGGGAGCGGGTGCTGCATCGCCGCATTCCCGGTGACAGCCCTTGCGGCTATTGATGCAGGTCAAGGTCCGCGACGCGCAAATGCCCGATTGCAAGACCAATACCTGCGCCCAAGGAGCCATCGTGGATACCCCCGATTCCCCGCCAAGCCTTTATGCCGCGCGCGAACCCGTGTTCCCGCGCCGGGTGAAGGGCACGTTTCGCACGCTCAAGTGGTGGATCATGGCGATCACCCTTGGCATCTACTACATTATCCCCTGGCTGCGCTGGGACCGTGGGCCGTCGCTGCCGGACCAAGCCGTGCTGGTGGACATCGCCAACCGCCGTTTCTTCTTCTTCATGATCGAGATCTGGCCGCACGAATTCTACTTCGTCGCGGGCCTTCTGATCATGGCGGGCCTCGGGCTCTTCCTCTTCACCTCCGCCGCCGGCCGCGTCTGGTGCGGCTATGCTTGCCCGCAGACCGTCTGGACCGACCTCTTCATCCTGGTCGAGCGCTGGATCGAGGGCGACCGCAATGCCCGCATCCGGCTCCACCGCCAAAGCTGGGACGGCGAGAAGATCCGCAAGACCGCGGTCAAATGGTCGGTCTGGTTCCTGATCGGGCTGGCCACCGGCGGCGCCTGGATCTTCTACTTCACCGACGCGCCGACCCTGCTCAAGGACCTCGTCACCGGCCAGGCCCACCCCATCGCCTACATCACCATGCTGATCCTCACGCTCACCACCTTCTTCTTCGGTGGCTTCGCGCGTGAGCAGATCTGCATCTACGCCTGCCCCTGGCCCCGCATCCAGGCCGCGATGGTGGATGAGGACACCCTCACCATCGCCTACCGCGACTGGCGGGGCGAGCCGCGCGGCAAGCAGGCGGTCGAGGGCAACGGCGACTGCATCGACTGCATGGCCTGCGTCAACGTCTGCCCGATGGGCATCGACATCCGCGACGGGCAGCAGATGGCCTGCATCACCTGCGGCCTTTGCATCGACGCCTGCAACGACGTCATGGACCGGATCGGCAAGCCGCGCGAGCTCATCGGCTACCTCGCCCTGACCGACGAAGTGCGCGAACGGGACGGCAAGACGCCGAAGTCGGTGTGGTCCCACGTCTTCCGCGTCCGCACCATGCTTTACACGGTTCTCTGGGCCGGGGTCGGCATCGGCCTCATAGTCGCGCTTTTCCTGCGCTCGCCCATCGACATGAACGTGACCCCGGTGCGCAATCCGACCTTCGTCACCCTTTCCGACGGCTCGGTCCGCAACGCCTACGACATCCGCCTGCGCAACATGCATGGGGAAGACGCCCAGTTCACCATCACCGTCACCTCCGAAGCCTTCGTCACCCTGGCGCTGGAAGGCCATGACGGCCTGACCGTGACGGTTCCTGCGAACGAAACCATGTCCCAGCGCGTCTACCTGACTGCCGCGCCCGGCACCCGTGCCGCCGTCGAGGACCGGACTGAGGTCCGCCTCTGGGTCGAAGAGTTGGGTACGACGAACCGGGTCCACCATGATACGATCTTCAATGGCAAGGAAAAGGAAGACGACGATGACTGAACTTACGGGCAAGCATGTCCTCGCCATCACCGTCTCGGCCTTCGCCGTGATCATCGGGGTGAACCTCACCCTCGCCTTCAAGGCCGTCAGCACCTTTCCGGGGCTCGAGGTCCAGAACTCCTACGTCGCCAGCCAGGGTTTCAACGACCGCAAGGCCGCGCAGGAAGCTTTGGGCTGGACCCTTGCGCCCAGCTACCTCGATGGTCGCGTCGATCTTGCCTTCACTGACCGCGACGGCGTGCCGGTGGCGGTCGAAGAGCTGGACGTGCTGATCGGGCGAACCACTTCGACCACAGATGACGCCCGGCCCCAGTTCATCCAGGCCGGCGATGTCTACACCTCGATTCTGGACCTCGGCCAGGGCAAGTGGATGGTGAAAGTCACTGCCCGCTCGCTTGACGGAACGCTCTTCGAACAGCGGTCCGAGCTATTCGTGCGGGGCTGACCGATGGCGCTTGCCGAAGACTTCGGTTCCACCCGAGGCCAGATTTCGGCCTGCCCGGCCTGCGTCGCGGTCCCCGCCGCCGAACGCATCGCCGCGCTGCGCGCCGACCGGGCCGGGCGGATCATCCTGTCGCTGCCGAATGCCGGCGGCGCGCAGTCGATCTCCACCGTCGAAGCTGCCATCCAGGCCGTCCCCGGCGTGATCTCGGCCCGCGTCAACCTGACCCAGAAGCGCGTCAGCGTCGAGGCGATGCCCTCGGTCACCGCGGCCATGCTGATCGACCTTCTTGCGATCCAGGGCCAGGAAGCGCACGAGTTGGACCCCGGCCTGCTCTCCTCTACCGAGACCGACCGTCAGGGGCGCGAGCTTCTGATGCGCCTTGGTGTCGCGTTCTTCTCGATGATGAACGTCATGCTTCTGTCGGTTGCCGTCTGGTCGGGGGCCGAGGATGCGACGCGCGACCTCTTCCACTGGATTTCCGGTGCCATTGCGCTGCCCACGGTGATCTTCGCCGGCCAGCCCTTCTTCAAATCCGCCTGGGCATCCCTGCGTCAGGGCAAGCTCGGGATGGATGTGCCGATCTCCCTCGCCCTGATCCTCGCCTCCTCGATCTCGGTCTACGAGACATGGATGTCCGGCCACCACGCCTATTTCGACGCCGCCGTGATGCTGGCCTTCTTCCTCCTCCTTGGTCGCTACCTTGACCACCGGACCCGCGCCGTCGCCCGTTCCGCCGCCGAGGAACTGGCCGCGCTGGAAGTTCCGCGCGCGATCCTGCTTATTGACGGGACCGAGATCGAAACCCCCATCGCCGAGATACACCCCGGCGATACCGTCCTTGTCCGCCCCGGCGCACGGATGCCGGTGGACGGCGTGGTGCTGCACGGTGCCTCCGAACTCGACCGCAGCCTTCTGACCGGCGAAAGCCTGCCCGTGCAGGCAGGACAAGGCACCGTTGTCAGCGCAGGCGAGGTCAACCTGACCGGCCCCCTGACCGTGCAGGTCACGGCAGCGGGGAAGGACTCCAGCCTGCACCGCATGGCCGACCTCGTAGCCGTCGCCGAAGGGGCCAAGACCCGCTACACCAGCCTCGCCGACCGCGCGGCCAGTCTCTACTCACCCTTGGTGCATATCCTGTCGTTCAGCGCCTTCGGCTACTGGATGTGGGCCACCGGGGGCGATCTCCGCTATGCGATCAACATTTCCGCCGCCGTCCTGATCATCACCTGCCCCTGTGCTTTGGGTCTGGCTGTCCCGGCGGTGATCACCTCCGCCTCCGGTCGCCTGTTCCGCAAGGGTCTTCTGATCAAGCACGGCACCGCACTGGAACGTCTGGCCGAGGTTGATACCGTCGTCTTCGACAAGACCGGCACCCTTACGTTGGGGATGCCGCATCCCGTCGCGCTGGCCGACCAATCGCAGGAAGCCGTCGCGGTTGCCGCGGCCCTTGCTGCCGGTTCCTCGCACCCGCTGGCCCGCGCCCTGGCCGAGGGTGCCAAGGCCGCAGGCATCGCCTGCGCGCAGGTAACCGACATCCGCGAAGTGCCGGGTCAGGGCATCGAAGGCCGGTTCCACGGCAACCGCGTTCGCCTCGGCCGTGCGGACTGGTGCGGCGCTGAGCCCGTTGCGGCAACGGCCACCTACCTCTCGCTGGGCAGTGCGACCCATGCCTTCCAGTTCACCGACCGCCTGCGCCCCGGCGCGGAACAGGCCGTGGCCGCGCTGAAAGCCGCCGGGATGCAGGTCGAGCTTCTGTCCGGCGATGCCCCGGCCCCGGTCCGCGATCTGGCCGACCGGCTGGGTATCACCAACTGGCAGGCGGGCGTTCTGCCGACCGAGAAAGCCGCGCGCGTGGCTGAACTGTCCGCGCAGGGCCGCAAGGTCCTAATGGTCGGCGACGGGCTGAACGATACCGCCGCCTTGGCCGCGGCCCATGTCTCGATCTCGCCCGCCTCCGCGCTGGACGCGGCACGGGTGGCCTCGGACATCGTGCTCTTGGGTCAGGACATCGCCCCCATCGCCGACGCGGTGCGGATCAGCCGTCAGGCAACCCGGCGGATGATCGAAAACTTCCTGATCTCCGGCGGCTACAACATCGTGGCCGTGCCCTTGGCGCTGGTCGGGCTGGCCACCCCGCTTGCCGCCGCCTTGGCGATGTCGCTGTCGTCGATTACCGTCTCGCTGAACGCCATGAGACTGAAATGACGGGGCGGCTTACGTAGATGGAAATCCTGGCAATCCTCATCCCGGTCTCGCTGTTTCTTGGCGGAATCGGGTTGGCGGCCTTCTTCTGGGCGATGCGCACCAAGCAGTTCGATGATCCGGAAGGGGACGCGAACCGCATCCTGACCAAGGACTGGGACGACAAGCCCAAGCCTTGACCGCAAGGTTAACGCCGCACTAACGCGGCCTCGCAACCTGTTGTTATTTCACACGTCGATTAGGGCGCCACGCGCGGGCGGCTCAGGCGATCGTCACGCTCGCCGACTGCAGCCCGTCGATCTCGACCTTGCAGGTATCGCCCCGATTCAGCGGGCCGACACCCGCCGGAGTCCCGGTAAAGATCAGGTCTCCCGGTGACAGGCTCACCATCTGGGACAGGGCCGCGATGATCGCCGCCGGTGACCAGACCATCTCGGACAGCGCCGCTTCCTGCCGCACCGCCCCGTTCACCGAACAGCGCAGCCGCGCCTCCGGTAGCATCCCCGGCCGGATCGCCCCCACGACTGCCGACTTGTCGAACCCCTTGGCCATGTCCCAGGGCCGCCGCGACGCCTTCGCCTCGGCCTGCAGGTCGCGCCGGGTCAGATCGTTGCCCGCAGCGTGTCCCCAGATCATCGCCTGGGCACCTTCCTCGGACACCATCGCCCCGCCCTTGCCGATCGCTACCACCAGCTCGCCCTCGTGATGGAGGTTCGTCGTGGCCGAAGGGTAGGGGATGCGACTGCCCGACTCGACCACCGCATCGGCGGGCTTCGTGAAGAAGAACGGCGGCTCCTTGTCGTCGGCCCCCATCTCCCGGGCATGCTCGGCATAGTTTCGGCCGACGCAGAAGATGCGGCGGACCGGGAAGCGTTCGGCGCGGCCGGTGACGGGCAGGGTCACGGTCGGCAGCGCGGGGAAAACCAGAGCGACCATGATCAGCCCCCCACGGTTTCGCAGGGGATCGCACGGGCCGACAGGCGGCGGCAGGCAAGCTCGGCCTGCTCCTCGGTCAGCCCCATGAAGCTGGCCCGCCAGGCCCCGTCCGACTGGGTCGTCTTGCGCAGGCCCTCGTTCAGTGTCGCGCTCTCCGCAAGGGCGGTCTTCAGAAGCGCCTTCTCGGCATCGTAGCGCGAGGGAAACTCGCCGACATTGACCCCGAAATGCCGTCCGCCAGAGGTCGACATCACCACGACCACTTCCGGATCCTTGGCGGCAACAGCCTCATCTTCCGCAACGACGGCGTCGAAGATCGGCGCCTGCCGCTTCGGTGCGGGAGCCACGAGCGAAGCCACGGCAAGTTCGTTGGCCAAGGGGGGCAGGGTTGCGTCGGAGGCGACGGATTCGACCCCGGTCACATCAGAGAGCAGCGGCGCTTCCTCTTCGACCAGGGCGAGTTCGGTGCCGGGGTCGGTCATAACCATCTCTGGGACGGGCGCGGGCGCAGCTTCGGCGACCAACACCTCTTCGACCGGCAAGAGAACCTCGGCGGGCAGCTCTGCTTCGGCCACCACGGTCTTGGCAACCTCTTGCGGCCGCGACTTCGGCTTCATGGCCGAAAGGGCCGGATCGCTTTCGGCTGTTGGAACTGCCTCAGGTTCGGGCAGGGCGGCGACCAGCGTCTCTGCCGGGGCAGCGCCGGATTTCAGCGCCGCGGCCTGGGCTTCCAGCGTACCCGGTGCAACCTCGGCCGGAGCAGCGGCAGCAAGCGCCACCTCGTCCTGGATTGGGGCCGCGGTCTGATCGACGGCGGGCACAGCTTCGGCCAGAAGGTCCTCGACTGCGGCTTCCGGCTCTTCGGCGGTGGCAAGCGCGGTTTCGGGTTCCACGGTGGCTGCACCCGGTGCCATCGCTTCGGCCTGGAATTCGAGCGTGCCTGCGGGGGCGGGCTCGGCAGTAGCTTCTGCCAGCGCGTCTTCGATGCTGGCATTCATCGCGACGACCACTTCATCCGGAACCGCCGGGATCGAAGGCCGGGCTTTTGGTCGCGGCGACACCTTCACCTCGCCCGAGACGCGGACGATCTTGCCTGCACCGCCCTCGGCGTCGATCTCGTCGATGCCGGTCTCCAACGAGGCGACCAGTGCATCTTCGACCGCAGCAGCGACGGGAGGCTGTTCGGTTACGTTGTTCGGAGCCTTGCCGAAGCCGATATCCATCAGCTCTTTCATCTTGGCATTGCGGTTTGCGGTCGAGGTGCCGCCGAATACCGTCGCGATCACGTGCTTCTTGCCGCGATGCGCCGAGGCCGTCAGGTTGAAGCCCGCAGCGACCGTGTAGCCGGTCTTGATCCCGTCCGCGCCTTCATAGGCGTCCAGGAAGCGGGTGTTGGTGTTCGACACCTGCGCGACCCCGGCGTCGGCCGTGCGGCGCGAGAAGATGTGGTAGTACTGGGGGAAGTCGTAGAACAGGTGCCGACCCAGGACGTTCATGTCCCGTGCGGTCGACAGGTGGCCGTCGGCGGTCAGGCCGTTGGCGTTCTTGAAGGTGGTGTTGTGCATCCCCAACTGACGCGCGGTGCGGGTCATTCGCTTGGCGAAGCCTGCCGCGTCGCCGCCGATGTGGTCGCCAAGCGCCGAGGCCGCATCGTTGGCCGACTTGATCGCGGCCGCTCGGATCAGGTAGCGGACGGCGATCTTCTGGCCCGGCTTCAGCCCGAGCCGCGACGGCGGCTGCGAGGCCGCATATTTCGTGACGGTGACCTTGCTGTCCAGCGTCAGACGGCCGGCCTGGATCTCCTGGAAGGTGATGTAAAGTGTCATCATCTTCGTCAGCGATGCAGGATGCAGCCGCGTGTCCGCGTTCTTTTCATACAGCACCTCGCCGGTTCGCCCGTCCATGACGATGGCCGCGAAGGGGGCGGCCTGCAATGGAGACGTCACCACGATCGTGCTGACGACAAATGCCAAGAAAATAGCGTGATAGATCCGCCCGAGAAGCGATGCCACGTCGCCCACCCTTTGCCTGCTGGCCCGGATTTTCCGGTGCCTATTCTGCCTCAGCTGGAAAGCTAGCACAGGAGTGAGCGTCCTAAAACCCAAAAATACCAATGGCTTTCAAGCATTAGTTCATGCAGTTGCGTGAATGCAGCACAATTTTGCCGACGACAGCACATCTTGGGCAATACTGCGCCGGTGGCCCTAGCTGTGGGGCTATCCTTGCAGTCCGCGGACAAGATCGGGCAGTGCGCCCAGGTGGGGAAGCACGTGGAAGCGGCGATGGTCCACGGGAGCAGCGGCGGCTTCGAACGCCCATTCATGCTCATGCGGGACGTGGACACCCCAGGCCCCTGCCTGCAGGGCCGGGATGACGTCTGATTTCAGCGAGTTGCCCACCATCAGCGCCTGGTCCGCCCCGGTTCCGTGGCGGGCAAAGACCGTGCGGTAGGTGGCCTCGGTCTTGTCCGAGACGATCTCGACGCCGTCGAAGAGGTCGCCCAGACCGGACTGGGCCAGCTTCCGTTCCTGGTGCAGAAGGTCGCCCTTGGTGATCAGGACCAGGCGGAATTCCCCAGATAACGCGGTCACGGTGGCGCGGGCATGGGGAAGAAGCTCCATCGGGTGTTCCAGAAGATCGCGGCCCATCGCCACGAGGTCGCCGATGACGCTGGCAGGCACGCGGCCCTCGGTCACCTCGACAGCCGTCTCGATCATCGACAGAGTGAAACCCTTCACGCCAAAGCCGTAATAGTCGAGGTTCCGACGCTCTGCCGCCTCCAGCCGCGCGCGCAAATTCTGCGGGTCGGCATGGTCCTGCAGGACCTGCAGGAAGCGATCTTGGGTCAGCCGAAAGAAGGTTTCGTTCTGCCAAAGTGTGTCGTCTGCATCGAAGCCGATCGTGGTCAGCATGTCCGCCCCTTTTCGCCGCGCCAAAAGAGGCTATATTTCGCAGGTCAGTTGCAACCCCGAATCCCACTCCCGGAGCCCGCATCCCGTGTCAGTCCGCCCAACGACCATGTCCGACAAGACGGATGGCCCGGGGAACGACACCTCGATCCTGACGAAAACCAAGACCAAAACCCAGCGCCCGCCGATGTACAAGGTGATGCTGCTGAACGACGACTACACTCCCATGGAGTTCGTCGTTCACGTGCTGGAGCGGTTCTTCGGGCTGAACCACGCCCAGGCGTTCGAGATCATGCTGACGGTCCACAAGAAGGGCCTCGCGGTTGTGGGCGTCTTCAGCTTCGAGGTGGCCGAGACCAAGGTGGCTCAGGTGATGGACTTTGCGCGTCGCCACCAGCACCCGCTGCAATGCACGATGGAAAAGGAATGACCTGTCGTGCCGTGATAAGGGGACCAGGGGCCTGAGGCCCCGCCCATGCGTTCCGCAAGATTGTCCCTGGCGCTGCAAACCGGCGCACTGGACCTGCCGTCCGAAGGCAGGATCGCGGTCTATCGGCCGCGGATCGGCGACGATTTGTCCGACCTGCCGCGCGACCGGGTGACGGTCCTGACCGGGTTCAAGCCGGACCACGACCATTTAGGCTCCATGTATTCGGTCACGGAAGAGCCGCCGTATGCGGCGGCGATCGTGTGCCTGCCCCGGTCGCGTGAGGCGGCGCGGGGTCTGATCGCGCGGGCGGCGGCGGAGGTCGCGCCGGGTGGCTGGATCGCGGTCGACGGGCAGAAGACCGACGGGATCGACACGGCGCTGAAGGACTTGCGGGCGCGGGTCGATCTGTCGGAAAGCCTGTCGAAGGCGCATGGCAAGCTGGCGTCCTTCCAGGCTGGGCCCGACCTGTCGGACTGGCTGGCCAAGTCACATCAGGTGGATGTTTTCCAGACGCTGCCCGGCATCTTTTCGGCCGATGGACCGGATCCGGGATCGGTGCTCCTCGCCTCGGCCCTTCCGGTAAAGCTGGGGGGCAAGGTCGCTGATCTGGGGGCCGGTTGGGGGTTCCTCGCGGCGGAAGTCCTGAAGCGTCCCGGAGTCAAGAAACTGGATCTGGTCGAGGCCGAGGCGGATGCGCTGGATTGCGCGAAGGTCAACATCACCGACCCCCGCGCCCGATTTCATTGGGCGGATGCGACGACGTGGCGGCCTGAAACGCTGCTGGACGTCGTGGTGATGAACCCGCCCTTCCACAAGGGCCGCGAAGCCGACCCGGCGCTGGGCGCCGCCTTCATCCGGGCCGCCCGGCGGATGCTTGCCCCGAGTGGAGAGCTCTGGTTGGTCGCGAACCGCCACCTGCCCTATGATGCCGTGCTGTCGGACAACTTTCTGGAGGTCCGCGAGGTGGTCACCCAAGGCGGCTTCCGCGTGATCCAAGCCATCAAGCCCAAGCGGGCCAAACCGTGACACGAGGCTAGCCATGTCCTTTTCCGTTTCCGGCAAGACTGCCATCGTCACCGGCTCGGCCTCGGGCATCGGGCTGGCCATCGCCCGGCATCTGGTGGACAAGGGCGCCAACGTGATGTTCGCCGACGTGGACGAGGACCGGCTTGAGTCCGAGATCGGCGAAGAGGCCCGGGCCGAGGGACTGATCCGCATGTTTGCGGGCGACCTGACCGAGAAGCTGACCATTGCCAATCTTCTGTCAGCCACCATCGACGCGTTCGACCGGGTGGACATCCTCGTCAACGCCAACCGCCGCACGGCCGTATCGGATATCCTGAACCCCGAGGCTGACGGGGTTGAAGAGCTGTGGAAGCACAACGTGCTTTCCGCGCTGCGGATCTCTCAGATGACGGCCAAGCGGATGATCCAGCACGCGCAGCGGGCCGAGGTCGAAGAGGGCACGATGCTGGGCTCGATCATCAACCTGTCGTCCATCGCCTCGCAGGCGACGCGGCCGGAACTGCTGGCCTATTCGATGGCGTCGGCGGCGATGGACCAGATGACACGCTCGATGGCGGTGGCTTTGGCGCCGCGCGGTATCCGGGTCAATGCGGTCGCCTTCGGCAGCGTGATGAGCGCCAGCCTGCAGGCCGCGCTGAAGGAGAACCCGGCTTTCCGCGACGAAATTACCGATTCCACGCCGCTTGGACGGATCGCCGCCCCCGCTGAACTGGCCGAGGCGGTGCAGTTCCTGGCGTCCGACGCGTCCGGTTTCATCACCGGACAGGTGCTGACGGTGGACGGCGGGCGCGGGCTGCTGGACGCGGTCAGCGCGCCAGCCCACTGATCACTCCGGATACTGTGCCTTGCACCGTGCGGTGACCGCTTCGGCCTGACGGACAAGCTGCGTCCGCTTCGCCTTCAGGCTGTCCAGCTTCCGCGCCTCTTCGTTCAGATCGATTGCCTTGGGCCGTTTCTCGGACACCGCGCGCTCGTCCAGGCAAAGCCTGGGCGGTTGTGCAGGCTCGCCTTCCGCTGGCGCTGGCTGGGGGCAATAGGCCCAGTAATCTTCGTAGACCGTTACCGTCTCGAAGGCATAGCCGCGGGCCAGGTTTCCTTCGGATTCGGCGATCAGTCGGTCCACGGTGCGCAAGTCGCGCGTGTTGCGGCTGATACACTGCTCTTGCGGGGTGCCACAGGCCGCCAGGGTGGCAATTGTCAGTAAAAGCAGCCGTTTCATGGCTCTCTCCTCTAACAGTGGAAAGCGGCGCGCCGGGGTGCTAGGCATGCGGCGTCAACATTCGAGGACACAAGCATGACCGATCCCATCGACAGTCGCAACGCCGTCGCCGCCGCCTGGTTCCGGACGCTGCGCGACCGTATCGTCGCGGCATTCGAGGGGCTTGAGGACAAGTATGCCAAGGGCACTCCGGGCCGGTTCGAGGTGACGCCCACCTCCCGTGCGGATGGCGGCGGCGGCATCATGAGCGTGATGCGCGGCGGCGAGGTCTTCGAGAAGGTCGGAGTGAACTGGTCTGAGGTGCATGGCGTGCTGGGCGAAAAGGCCCAGCGGGCGATGGCTGCGCGCGGCGTGCCGGGCATGGACAGCGACCCGCGGTTCTGGGCCAGCGGCATCAGCCTGGTGGCGCATATGGTCAACCCGCATGCGCCAGCCGTCCACATGAACACCCGGATGTTCTGGACCCCCGGCGCCTGGTGGTTCGGCGGCGGGTCGGACCTGAATCCCTGCATCGAATATGCCGAGGACACCGCGCATTTCCATGCCGAGATGCAGGGCGCCTGCGATGCCCACTCGCCGGAGTACTATGCAAAGTTCAAAGCCTGGGCCGACGAGTACTTCTTCATCCCGCACCGCGGTCGGGCGCGCGGCGTCGGCGGGATCTTCTACGACGACCTGAACACCGGTGACTGGCACCGCGATTTCGCCTTTACCCGCGCGGTGGGCGAGGCTTTCCTGCCCGCTTTCCTTCCGGTGACGGAACGCCGCGTCCAGACCCCCTGGACCGAAGCCGACCGCGAGGTGCAACTCCAGCACCGCGGCCTTTATGCCGAATACAACCTGGTCTACGACCGGGGCACCAAATTCGGGCTGGAGACGGGCCACGATGCCAACGCCGTGCTGATGAGCCTGCCGCCCATCGCCAAGTGGTACTAGGCGCATGGCCGATATCACGGTGAAGGCGGCCTACGGATCGGTCGTCGAGGACGAGGGCGAGCTTTTCATCGGCTTTGCCCAGGGCGAGCACGAAGACGAGGGCTATGTCCTGTTCCGCCAGCCCGTCGTCGGCGGACCGATCTGGTTCGAGGCGAGTGACGAGACATTCGGGGCCGAAGATGCCGTCGAAATTGTTGTCGCGGGGCCGAAGGGCTTCGAGGTGACGATCCGGGCTGACAAGCGCGGGGCATATGGCTTTGCGGCGACGGTTGCGGTCCGGGTCGGGCCGGGCTGCGAGGACGGGCCCGAGGCGCTGGCGGCGCTGAAGGCAATGCTCGGGGATCTCTGGACGTAGGCTCGTCGTGCGTCTTCGACTTCTCCTCGCAGGGCCACCATTCAGCGACGAGAGACGAAGTCACCGAGGAGCGTTCGCGTGGCTCCACACCGCGTGGCGGATGCGCGCGGTCTTGTAGGCGTCCAGCACTGCCATCGCCCAGACAAACAGCCCGCCCGCCATTTTGCCCACGAAGGACACGTCGGGCGCCGCGGTCTTTAGAGTGAAACCGCCCAAGAGGATAGCAAAGCACACGAAGATCAGCCCGCGCACTGGCTGGCGGTTCAGCACCTGACCCATGCCGGGCAGGACCACGGCGACGGCAAGGACGAGATAGGGGTTCAGCGGCGGTTTCATGCGGGGGCCTTGGCAAGGGTCAGGACATCTTCGCGCAAGGCCGCCAGCCTGTCGAGCAGCGGCTCCAGTCTTGCGGGATCAAGGGGCAGGCGGCCCATCTCGGCTTCGCGGAAGATGAGGAAGCGGCCACGGTCGGCCTCTTCGGCCAGGATCACGATGCGCAGGCCCTTGGGGGAAAGGACGAGTTCCTTGACGCGGGGGTCTTCGAACAGGTCGGCATGACTGGCCAGCAGGTCGGGTGGCGGAATGCGGGTGGCGTCGTCGCTGCGGATGGCAATCTCTTTCGGCAGCTCCGGCGGGGTGGGCAGCGACTGGGCGAGGTCGGCAAAACGCGTGAAGGGCTCGTTGCCGGACGGACGGGCCAGAAGGTCCAGCGTGGCCTTCAGCGGCAGCGGCTCGGGCAGGGTCACCAGCACCCACAACGCGGGAAGCTTCCGGAAGGTCAACGTGTCGGGGACGGCCTGAAGGTCGAAGGACAGGCCGTTGCGACGGCCGGTCATGCGGGGAAAGCCGGTCGGCTGCACGCGCGTCTCGCCGCCGTCGAAGAGGCGTTTCACCGCGGCGAAATAGCCGGCCCGGGCGGCAGTGCGGGCGCGGGCTTCGCGGATCAGGCGGAAGCCAAGCCAGAGGCCCAGGGCGGCGAGGGCGAGGCCAAGGGGAATGAGGGGGGACATGGGAAAAGGCCCGCCCCTTCCGGGACGGGCCGCTGGTCCTTAGTAGCCGCGTGGTTTCGGCCAGGGCATGGTGAACTGCGCCCCCCGGTTCACGAAGCGGTAGCGCCAGAAGTGGAACCACAGCGACACCACGATGTAGAAGCCGATCATCGCGACAAGCTGGGTGCCGTAGCCCAGGAACACCGCGAAGAAGGTCACGGCGCACAGGGTCAGAAGCGTCAGGGCCGGGATCGGGTGGAACGGGTGTTCATAACCGCGCTTGATCGTCTCCAACGGCCACTTGCGCCGGAAGAGGATGATGTTCAGCGGCATGAAGGTGTAGCCGAGAAGGCCCGAGAGGATCGAGAAGGTGATGACCTGGTCCAGCGGCGCGCCAAGGGCGAAGATCAGCGCGATGGGGACAAGGAAGACGATCGCCCGGTAGGGGGTGCGGTACTTCGGGTGAACCGCGCCGAACCAGCCGGGCAGGTACTTGTCGCGGCCCATGGCGAACCAGGCCCGCGAGGCGTCGTTGATGCAGCCGTTGGCCGAGGCGAGGGTGGCGAAGAGGGTGCCGAAGCCCAGAAGCCAGACCAGCGCGATCGATCCTGACAGGCGTGCCGTGTCAAAGAGCGGTGCCACCGATCCGTTCACACCGTCGCCCAGGAACTCCCAAGGCAGGACGCCGGAGCAGACGTACCAGGTGAGGGTTGCCGCGATGAGGAGAGTCATGATCCCGGCCAGCGTGCCAAACGGGAGCGCGCGGGCGGGGGAGCGGACTTCCTCGGCGGCCTGGGTCGTGCCCTCGATCCCCAGGTAGTACCAGAGGCCGAAGTGCATGGCGGCGAGAACGCCGATCCAGCCGTAGGGAAGTTCGTGACCTTCAAAAAGGGCCGCGTGCTCCATGATCCCGCTGCCGACAAGCCCGGTGGTCGAGACGAAGAGGACAATGATCGCGATGAAGGCTATGGCGGTGATGACCAGGTTGAAGGTCAGCGTTGCCAACACGCCGCGGTAGTTCAGCCAGGCCAGGAACATGATGACGAGGATGATGAAAGGCCGCTGGTCCAGGGCATCGGCGTGTCCCGTCATCGAGGCGACGACGGAAAAGAGGTAGCCGGCGGTTATTGCGTTGGCGGCTTCCAGCATCGTGTAGGCGAAGACAAGGTAGAGGCCGACGTTGAACGCCATCAAGGGTCCGATGATGTGCTTGGCCTGGGTGTACTGCCCACCCGCCGAGGCGACGGTCGAGGTGACCTCCGAGTCGATCATGGCGACGCAGGAATAAAGGATCCCCGCAAACCAGCAGGCAATCAGCGCGGCATAGGCGCCGCCTTTGCCGACGGCGAAGTTCCAGCCCATGTATTCGCCGACCAGAACGATCCCGACGCCAAGCGCCCAGACGTGAGCGGGCCCAAGGACGCGCAGCAGGCCGACCTTGGTGCCATGCGGCCCCATGCCGTCCATCGTGGTTGAGGTGATGTCGACCTGGGTCATGATTTCATCCCATGCTTTTCGGCGTGCTCTTCGGCCATCGCCTCAAGCTCGCCTTCGCGGGATGAGGTGAGGACATCTTCGGAATAGCTGCTGTCAGTCTTCAGCCAGTCGATTGCCATGTGCAGTCCAAAGGCCGCCGAAAGCCCCCAGGCGCCGTATTCAATCCAGTTCCACAGGTCCATTTCGGCTTACTCCCCGAATTTTTCTGAAATGACCTCGCGGTATTCCACTTCGGAAAACCGCAGGATCAGGAAGTAGTACAGCAGGATGACCGCGATCATCGTCAGGAGTGCGGTGACCGAGAAGCTGTAGTCGAAGCGCGCAAGGATCAGATCGTGCGCGGTCTCGGGTGTGTAGCCGAGGGCCTCGTATTTGGCGGACTGTGCCTCGTTCTGGCCCAGAGCCTCCCATGTCGGGTTCGCGACCGGGGTGGCGACGGATTTGGCCGCGCCGGCCATTCCCATCCAGAGCGGCACGAACAGCGCGCCGACGGTCAGGACGACCAGCACCACGACGTCGAAAAGCTGGCTGGCCTTGCCCTGCTTCGGAGGTTGGTAATGTGCCATCAGCGTCTTCCCTTCGCTTCGTCCAGGAACTTGATGTCGAGGCCGTACATGAAGTCGCGGTCTTCGCGGTAATGCTTCAGCATCGCCAGGATGGCGGCGGTGTTGAAGATCAGGATGATCGCACCGCCGATCAGAAGCAGGGTGCGCGCCGTGCTGTTCGGGGCCAGGTCCCATGTCGCAAGCGCAACGAAGATAACGGCGCACCAAAGGCCGATGACGAACGCCCATGCCACAAGCACGTCGCGTCGGTGCATCGCCTCAATCCGCTGATTAAGGTCTCCCACAGTTTCCTCCCTTGGGCGCTTCCTGAGATCCGTGCGACGCGGCCCCGACGTCTTTCCCTGCACGGCAAAATTGTTTTCCTCAGGGAAAGCCACCTGCGACATTCTGTCAAGAAAAACCGCAGGTGCCTACGGATTAAGCAGCGTTTTTCCCGACAGGTGAAAATTGTTTCTTACCAGTTGATACGGCGAAAACTCGGTGCTAGCGTCATCGCAACAACGTGAGGGAGACGAATCCATGTGTGGTATCGTTGGACTTTTCCTAAAAGACCCGAAGCTGGAACCGCAGCTGGGTGCCATGCTGACGGACATGCTGATCACCATGACGGACCGCGGGCCGGACAGCGCGGGGATCGCGATCTACGGCGGGGCGAAGGATGGTCTGGGCAAGCTGACAGTCCAGTCGGCCCACCCCGAAAAGGATTTCAAGGACCTGGACGGCGACATGCACCACGCAATCGGCCAGCCTGTCACCATGAAGATCAAGTCCAGCCACGCCGTCCTGGAAGTGCCGATGGACCAGATGGAGGCCGCCCGCTCGGCCCTGTCGCACTTGCGTCCCGGCGTCAAAGTGATGAGCGCGGGCGACAGCATCGAGATCTTCAAGGAAGTCGGTCTGCCCAAGGATGTGGCCGCCCGCTTTGACGTCGCCAAGATGAAGGGCACCCACGGCATCGGCCATACCCGCTTGGCGACCGAATCCGCCGTGACCACGATGGGCGCGCACCCGTTCTCGACCGGATCGGACCAGTGCCTTGTCCACAACGGCTCGCTGTCCAACCACAATGGCGTCCGGCGCGAATTGAAGCGCCTGGGCATGACCTTCGAGACCGAGAACGACACCGAAGTCGGGGCGGCCTTCATCAGCCACAAGCTGCAGACCGGCGAGACGTTGGGCAATGCGCTGGAAGCCACCTTGACCGATCTGGACGGGTTCTTCACGTTCGTCGTCGGCACCAAGAACGGTTTCGGCGTCGTGCGGGACCCTATCGCCTGCAAGCCAGCCGTCATGGCCGAAACCGATCAGTATGTCGCCTTCGGATCGGAATACCGGGCGCTGGTGAACCTGCCGGGCATCGAGGACGCCCGCGTCTGGGAACCGGAACCCGCCACTGTCTACTTCTGGGAGCGTTGAGAGAATGCAGAGTTTCGATCTGGGGCAGGAAGGGCTGCGCGCCCTCAATTCCTCGCTTCACGCCCTGAAGGGCCAGACCAACATGACGGCCTGGGAAGTCATCAACCCGAAAGGCGCGCATGCGATTGCCGCCGGGGTGGATGCGCCGGTGGACATCACGGTCCGTGGGTCGACCGGATATTACTGCGCCGGGATGAACAAGCAGGCGACGATCCGGATCAAGGGCAGCGCCGGGCCGGGCGTGGCCGAGAACATGATGTCGGGCACCGTCATCATCGACGGCAACGCCAGCCAGTATGCCGGCGCGACGGGACGGGGTGGCCTGTTGGTCATCAAGGGCAATGCCTCCAGCCGCTGCGGCGTGTCGATGAAGGGGATCGACATCGTCGTCCACGGCTCCATCGGCCACATGTCGGCCTTCATGGCGCAGTCGGGCAACCTGGTGGTCCTGGGTGACGCAGGTGATGCGCTGGGTGACTCGCTTTACGAGGCGCGGCTGTTCGTGCGCGGTTCGGTAAAGTCGCTGGGTGCGGACTGCATCGAAAAAGAGATGCGGCCGGAGCACATTGCCTTGCTCACCGATCTTCTGAAGCGCGGCGAGGCGGACGGGAAGGCAAAGCCGGAAGAGTTCAAGCGTTATGGCAGCGCCCGGAAGCTGTACAACTTCAACATCGACAATGCGTCGGCCTATTGAGGCAATGGAATGACCGATCTTCCCCGTACCCCGCCCCGTTACTCGGCGACCTTCACCCCGGCGGTAAACGCAGAAATCCGCCGCGCTGCCGCCTCTGGCATCTATGACATTCGCGGCGGCGGTACCAAGCGGCACCTGCCGCACTTCGATGACCTTCTGTTCCTTGGCGCCTCGATCAGCCGCTATCCGCTGGAAGGTTACCGCGAGAAATGCTCGACCGACGTCTGGCTTGGCACCCGCTTTGCCAAGAAGCCGATCCACCTGGACATCCCGATCACCATCGCCGGGATGAGCTTCGGTGCCCTGTCCGGTCCCGCCAAGGAGGCCCTTGGCCGTGGCGCATCGGAAGCCGGCACCTCGACCACCACCGGCGACGGCGGGATGACCGAGGAAGAGCGCGGCCATTCCAAGACGCTGGTGTATCAATACCTGCCTAGCCGCTATGGCATGAACCCCGACGACCTGCGCCGGGCGGATGCGATCGAGGTTGTGGTTGGTCAGGGCGCGAAGCCGGGTGGCGGTGGGATGCTTTTGGGACAAAAGATCAGCGACCGCGTGGCCAACATGCGGAACCTGCCGAAGGGGATCGACCAGCGGTCGGCCTGCCGTCACCCGGATTGGACCGGGCCGGATGATCTGGAAATCAAGATCCTGGAACTACGCGAGATCACCGATTGGGAAAAGCCGATCTACGTCAAGATCGGCGGCGCGCGGCCATACTACGACACGGCTCTGGCTGTGAAGGCGGGCGCGGATGTGGTCGTTCTTGACGGCATGCAGGGCGGCACCGCAGCGACGCAGGACGTGTTCATCGAACATGTCGGCATGCCGATCCTGGCCTGCATCCCGCAGGCCGTGAAGGCGCTGCAGGACCTTGGCATGCACCGCAAGGTGCAGTTGATCGTCTCGGGCGGCATCCGGTCAGGCGCCGATGTGGCCAAGGCGATGGCCCTGGGCGCGGATGCGGTTGCCATCGGGACGGCGGCGCTGATCGCGCTGGGCGACAACGATCCCGTCTGGGAAGAGGAATACCAGAAGCTCGGCACCACCGCCGACGCATATGACGACTGGCACGAGGGGAAGGACCCCGCGGGGATCACCACTCAGGACCCGGAGCTGTTCAAGCGCTTCGATCCCGTCCTGGGCGGGCGTCGCCTGAAGAACTACCTCAAGGTGATGACGCTGGAAGCGCAGACCATCGCGCGCGCCTGCGGCAAGAACCACCTGCACAACCTCGAGCCCGAGGACCTTGTCTCGCTGACGATCGAAGCGGCAGCGATGGCCGGGGTTCCCTTGGCGGGCACCAACTGGATACCGGGGCGGAACGGCGGCTTCTAAGGCCGCCCTTTCCTACAACAACCAAAAAGACGACAGGGAGTTACAGTGATGGCGAAGGACCTTGCCAAGTGGGCCAAGGAAAAGGGCGTCAAGTATTTCATGGTCTCCTACACCGATCTCTTCGGTGGGCAGCGTGCGAAACTGGTGCCGACGCAGGCGATCAACGACATGGCGGTGGACGGGGCGGGCTTTGCCGGCTTCGCGACTTGGCTTGACCTGACGCCTGCGCACCCCGACATGATGGCGGTCCCCGACCCGGAAGCCGCCATCCAGCTGCCCTGGAAGAAAGAGGTTGCCTGGGTCGCTTCGAACTGCGTCATGGAAGAACAGCCGCTGGCGCAGGCCCCGCGAAACGTCCTGCGCCGCCTGATCGACGAGGCAGCCAAGGACGGTCTGCGGGTGAAAACCGGGGTCGAGCCCGAATTCTTTCTGCTGACCCCGGAAGGCGACAAGATCGCCGACCCCTACGATACGGCCGAGAAGCCCTGCTACGACCAGCAGGCCGTCATGCGCCAGTATGACTGCATTTCCGAGGTCTGCGACTACATGCTGGACCTGGGCTGGGAGGCCTACCAGAACGACCACGAGGACGCGACCGGGCAGTTCGAGATGAACTGGAAGTACGACGACGTCCTGCAGACCGCCGACAAGCACAGTTTCTTCAAGTTCATGATGAAGTCCGTCGCCGAAAAGCACGGCCTGCGCTGCACCTTCATGCCGAAGCCGTTCAAGGGGCTGACCGGATCTGGTTGCCACGCCCACATCTCGGTCTGGAGCCTGGACGGGTCGACGAACGTCTTCGCCGACAAGTCGAAGGAACTGGGGCTGTCCGAGCAGGGCCGCAACTTCCTGGGCGGGATCATGAAGCATGCCTCGGCCTTGGCGGCGATCTGCAATCCGACCGTGAACAGCTACAAGCGGATCAATGCGCCGCGGACCTCGTCCGGCGCGACCTGGGCGCCGAACACGGTGACCTGGACCGGGAACAACCGGACCCACATGGTCCGCGTTCCGGGACCGGGGCGGTTCGAGCTGCGGCTGCCCGATGGGGCTGCGAACCCTTACCTGATGCAGGCTGTCATCCTGGCGGCGGGTATCGATGGGGTGCGGACCAAGGCTGATCCGGGCAAGCGGCACGATATCGACATGTATCAGATGGGGCACACGGTGAAGAACGCGCCGAAGCTGCCGCTGAACCTGTTGGATGCGCTGCGGGAGTATGACCGCGACAAGACCCTGAAGTCGATGATGGGCGAGGAGTTCTCGACCGCCTTCCTGAAGCTGAAGCACAAGGAATGGAACGACTACTGTTCGCACTTCTCGGCCTGGGAGACGCAGAACACGCTGGACATCTGAGTCTGCCCACGGTGGTGGTCGCGGCGTGGCCAATGATATCAACGACTTGCTCGCGGGCGTACACGACTTCTTAACACCTTGCGGCGGGTGGACTTACCTGACCTGAACCCCCAACTGGCCCCGGAGCGATCCGGGGTTTTTCTCGTTGCAGGTGGCTGATCCGCTGGTGCTACAGGCCCGAAGCCGCCGTGCGCGCCTACAGAAGGCGCATCAGGGCCTTGCGGTCACATCATCCAATCCAGAGGCAACACACCGATCAAACGGACCATGAGGCGGTCGAACCACGTGGTGTTGGGCTCGGTCGCATGGACCACCTGCGCGCCGTTTTGATCCCGCGCTGCCCATTCCAGGCTTCCCTCCGCGGACAGACGCAGCGCGTAGGCGTCCTGGCCCATGACCTGATCCACCGCCTTCGTGACCGCCGCCGCAAAGGTCGGGCTTTCAATGAGCAGGCCCATTTCGGTGTTCAGCCGCGCTGAGCGGGGGTCGAAGTTGAAGGACCCGATAAAGAGCCGTTTGCCATCGATTGCAATGACCTTGGAATGAAGCGAGGAGGCGGAGCCCGCAAGCAGGCTGGCCAGCGTCTGGTCCTGTTGCGGGATCAGCGGGTCAACCCTGAGTTCGCCCAAGGCAACTCCGCCTGCCAGCAGTGCGGGGCGATATTCGGCGTAGGAGCCGTGGACGGCAAAGACATCCGTTGCTTCCAGCGCGTTGGTCAGCACCCTGACCGCAACCCCTTGCGCCGCCAGACCGGTCAAGAGGTCGGTTCCTCCAGGCCCCGGCACGAAATAGGCCGAGACAAGATCGACCGAAACACGGGGGCGGGTTTCGTCATCCGCCAGAATTGCCGCCAGCCGCTGGATCAGCAGCCCACCCGGACCCGGCTGACCAAGGCCCTTGCCGGGGTGATCGACTACTAGTGTCACCTGGGCCCATTCGATCGCATCCCGCCCTTGCAAAAGGGTTCTGATCAAAGGGGACTCGGCGATAGCTGCCAGATAAGGCGCAGCAAGATCGGCGGCCTTGACCCCAGCTACGGCGGAAGTCAGACGCGCCATGCCGTCGGGTGCCGGGGAGAGGATCAGATCTGCCGGATAGGCCGAGGCGCTGTTCCAATAGGCATCGAACGCAGTCGAGACATCCGCTGCCGCCGGGCCAAGGGCCATCACATCGGTGTCGATGTAATGCTTGTCCGGTCCGAAGGCGAAATAGATGTCGCCGACGTTCCGTCCGCCGACAACGGTTGCCGCGCCGTCCGCCGTGAAGGACTTGTTGTGCATCCGTCGGTTCAGCCGGACAAAATCGAAGCTGTAGGACAAAAGTTTCGGGCGGCGCAGGGTGAAAGGATTGAACAGGCGCACCTCGAAATTCGGCTGGTCGTCCAGCGCGCGCAGGGAGGCGTCCAGCCCTGCAATCCCGTTGTCGTCCAGTAAAAGCCGAACCCTGACCCCACGCGCGGCGGCGGCGCGCAATTCCTCCAGCAGGAGGTAGCCGGTCGTGTCGGCCTGCCAGATGTAAGACTGCACGTCGAGCGACTGCTGGGCCGTCCGCGCAAGCAGCATCCTTGCGGCAAAGGCCTCGCCCCCGCCCGCCAGAGGGATGACACCGCTTTTTCCCGGATGAGCCGCCTGCGCCCGGAGGACGGCAGCGCCGATCTTGGTGTTGGTCGTGGCGGGGAAGGCTTCGGTGACTTCGATCCCCTGTCGGGGTGGCAGCGGCAGTAAAAGCCCGAGTGTCACCACAACCGCGGCAAGTCCGGCCAGTAGGATAAGAAGGGTGCGAAGGAACGCCACGCTGTGTCACCGTGAAACCTGAGAACGGGATAGCAAGCTTTCGGACCGCAGGCCACCGTGTCGGGGCGTGGTGTCCGACCTACTCCACCGGCGTTTCGGCACCCGCGATGTGGACGGCCAGCAGGCAGCCGTTCGGGCTGTAGGAGTTGTGTTCCGTCCCGTCGCGGTAGAACACCATGTCTCCGGCGCGCAGGATGGTGCCGTCGCTTTCGTGCAGCTCGCCCTCCAGGATCAGGAACTGCTCGTGCCCGTTGTGGCGGTGGCCGCGCGTCGTCATGCCGGGGGGCATCCGGTAGACGTGGAAGCCCACGCCGAGCGGTTGGCTGTCGTCGAGTTGCAGGACCACGTCCCCCAGCGCCACACCGTCCGGATAGACGAAGGGCGTAAAGGCGGCCTGGTGGATATTGGCGATACGGCGGTCCTTTGGGTCGATCGACTGCATGGCGCGCTCCGGCGATTTTACCTGTGGGTGAACTTTCTTGACGCAGGTCAAGGCGGACAGGGGCATTTGGTGGTCTGCAGGGTGCGACGTCAACCGGGACAAGGGTGAAGCCATGACGAAGAAGATCCTGTGTCCGACCGATGGGTCGGATCATGCCAATCTGGGAGTGATCCAGGCTGCGGAACTGGCCAGACTGACCGGCGCACATCTGACGATCTGCGCGATCAACCTGGCGCTTGGCGGTGCTCGCGGGCCGCTGATCAACCAGTGGAGCGATGAGGAGGCCGAGGGCGTGTTGCAGAAGGCCGCCGCCGAAGCGAAGGCCGCCGGTGCGACGGACATGAACACCGTGGCCGTGGTTTCCCGCAGCGCCGGTCCGGCGATCATCGCCTATGGCGAAGAGATCGGCGCGGATCACATCGTGATGGGCACCGGCGACAAGCGCGGGGTGAAGCGTCTGGTCCTGGGCTCGGTCGCGGCGGAAGTCGCGGGTCAGGCGCATTGCACGGTGACCATTGCCCGATAGCCGCGCTTGCGCTTAGAATTCATGCAGAGGTTGCAGATGGACCCCGGAAAACTGATGTGTTCCGGGGTTCATTATGTTTACCAGCAGGAAGAAGATTTGACACAGGCGCAACTTTGTCTCTAGGCTGACGCAAAACCAGCGCGCCCTACGCGTGAAAAAAGACTCACCATCCGGAGGTTACCATGAAGAAGAGAGTTGCCGTCATCGGAGCGGGGCCGTCCGGCCTTGCGCAACTGCGCGCGTTCCAGTCGGCCAAGGCGAAGGGCGAGGATATCCCCGAGGTCGTCTGCTTCGAGAAGCAGTCGAACTGGGGCGGCTTGTGGAATTACACCTGGCGCACGGGCCTGGATGAGCACGGCGAGCCGGTGCATTGCAGCATGTACCGCTACCTCTGGTCGAACGGCCCGAAAGAGGGGCTGGAGTTCGCCGACTATTCCTTCGAGGAACACTTCGGCAAGCAGATCGCCAGCTACCCGCCGCGCGCAGTGCTGTTCGACTATATCGAAGGCCGCGTGAAGAAGGCGGGCGTGCGCGACTGGATCCGCTTCTGCACCACGGTGCGGATGGTCAAGTACAACGAGGACAAGGGCAACTTCACCATCACGGTGCATGATCTGAAGGCCGACCGGATGTACTCCGAGGACTTCGACAATCTGATCGTCGCGAGCGGTCACTTCAGCGTGCCGAACGTGCCGGAATATCCCGGCTTCGACAAGTTCAACGGTCGCGTGCTGCACGCCCACGACTTCCGCGACGCGCGTGAATTTTCGGGCAAGGACCTGCTGATCCTGGGGTCGTCCTACTCGGCCGAGGATATCGGGTCGCAATGCTGGAAGTACGGCGCGAAGTCGATCACCGTGGCTTACCGGAACGCTCCGATGGGGTTCAACTGGCCCGACAACTGGAAGGAAGTCCCGAAGCTGGAGCGGGTGGATGAGACGACGGCCTACTTTGCGGACGGGACCTCGAAGAAGATCGACGCGATCATCCTGTGCACGGGCTACAAGCACCACTTCCCGTTCCTGCCCGACGATCTGCGGCTGAAGACGGCGAACCGGCTGGCCGCGGCGGATCTGTATAAGGGCGTGGCATGGGTGCATAATCCGAAGTTGTTCTACGTCGGCATGCAGGACCAGTGGTTCACCTTCAACATGTTCGACGCGCAGGCCTGGTGGGTGCGCGATGCGATCATGGGCAAGATTGCCATTCCGACGGACAAGGCTGTCCTGCTGAAGGACGTCGAGGACCGGGTACGCCATGAGGACGAGGGCAAGGATGCCCACGACGCGATCCACTATCAGGGCGACTATGTGAAGGAGCTGATCGCCGAGACGGACTATCCGTCCTTCGACGTCGACGGCGCCTGCGAGGCTTTCTTCGAGTGGAAGGAACACAAGAAGAAGGACATCATGGCCTTCCGCAACAACGCCTACAAGTCGGTCATCACCGGCACGATGGCCCCGGTTCACCACACCCCGTGGAAGGATGCGCTGGAAGATTCGATGGAAAGCTACCTGCGCAACTGAAGCAGGCTTCACGACAGGAAAGGGCCCCGGCATCGTCCGGGGCCCTTTGTCGTTCCGATTCATCTCTGCCGATTTTCCGGGCAACCGCCCGGTGTCTTGCCTTGGCGGGGCGCAGTTCGCGCGGCGGATGTCAAAGCCAGGAAACCTTGTTGCCCGGGATGAAGGGGCGAGTGCGCTCTGTGTGGTTAACTGTCTCCACCAGCTGCCCGGCATGCAACAGCGGCAGCGACAAACGGGGAGACGATCATGGAAGAACAGATCGCGGCCTTGACCGCGGAGCTTGCCGCCATGAAGGACAGCCTGGCCGGGTTGAACCGGACGACGGCAGAAACCTTCTACTGGCTGACCATCCCGCTGATGGTGCTGATCCATGCGGGGTTTCTGTCCTACGAGATGGGGGCAAGCCGCGCAAAGAATGCGCTGGCCTCGGGGATCAAGAACATCCTGGCTTTCGCCTTCATCATCCCGACCTTCTACTATGCCGGCTGGTTCATCTACTGGGCCTTTCCCACCGGCTTCAGCATGACGCCGGGGCCGATTGGCACCTCGGGTCTGGAGTATGCGATCGGGGCTGCCAATCCGGCCGGTTCGGTGATGGGACCGAACGTGGCCGACAGCGCGACGGGCGTGTTCTTCGGGGCCTTCGCCATGTTCGCGGCCACCACGGCCAGCATCATGTCCGGCAGCCTGATCGAGCGGATCCAGATCGTCGGCTTCACCATCCTTGCCATCGTGTTGGGCAGCTTCGTCTGGATCCTGGGTGCGGCCTGGGGCTGGCACGCGGATGGCTGGCTGGTCACGGCCCTTGGCTACCATGACTTTGGCGCTTCGGGCGTCGTGCACGCCATCGCGGGCTTCTTCACGCTGGGCGTGCTGATCAACCTTGGCGCGCGGATCGGAAAGTTCAATCCGGATGGAAGCGCCAACGCCATCGCCGGACATTCGATGCCAATGGCGCTGGTCGGGCTGATGCTGATCATCGCGGGCTTCTGGGGATTCCTGATGGGTTGCGTGATCTTCCCCGGCGAGCCTTGGAGCTGGGGGTCCGGTATCTTCCATTCGATCTACGGCACGCCGGTCACGTTGTCGGGCATGACCTTCAACATCCTGATGGGCTTTGCCGGGGGTGCGATTGCGGCCTGGGTGATGACGCATGACCCATTCTGGATGATGTCGGGCGCGCTGGGTGGCATCATCTCGGTCGCGGCGGGACTGGACCTGTACTGGCCGCCGATGGCCTTCGTCATCGCGATGATCGGCGGAGTGATCATGCCGCTGGTCGCGGGTTACGTCGAAAAGCTGCAGATCGACGACGCGGTGGGCGCGGTGGCGCTGCACGGCGTGGTGGGTCTGTGGGGCGTGGTCGCTGTGGGCATCTTTGCCAGCGGCTATCCCGCACTGACAGCTGAAGGTGCGCCGACGATCACGCTGTACGGGCAGGTCATCGGGGCCCTCGTCATGGCGGCGCTTGGCTTCATTCCGGGCTATCTGGTGTCCCTGGCCCTGAAGAAGCTGGGGCTTCTGCGAGTCCCGCAATCGGCCGAGATCATGGGCCTCGACAAGGTCAAGGTCCCGGTTCAGGCCTATCCCGAATTCCTGGGCGCGAACCCGCCGCCCGCAACCCCTGCAGAATGAGAGGACCACGGACATGCTGATCGGAACAAGCATTACAGACTGGAGCACGGTCGATGGCGCCTATTACGCGGGACAGGGGACCGAGGCGATCTGGCTTGGCCTGTCGATCCTACTGTGTGTCGTAGCTTTGGTCGCGGGGGCCCGCCATGAGAAGGCGGCCTACAAGAAGGCTGGCTGACACAGGTCGTGCTTGACGAGTGGGACCTGACTTGGGTCAAGTGAGCGGACTCTGGCGCTGCCGGAGTCCGCGATCCCTTTTGCACACGCTTTGCGTGTGACAGCTTTGGGAAACATTTATTCGCACAAATAAAATTTTCCTCGCCTTGTGGCCGCGACCGTGCTTTTCTCGCGCCGTCGGGCCGCTGGCAGTGCCACCTGACATGCGTCGGACGGGGAAAAGGCTGGGGAACCGGAAAAACACAAAATCCGATGCCGCAAAGCAATCTGGTCATTCGAAAAAAGCAGGGCAGTCAATAAGCCCGGATCGGATCGGCCATCCAACAGGAGTGAGGGAATGACGACTGAAACTGGATCGGGCCAAATGGTCCGAGCGCTAAGCTGGAAGGGGGCCTTCTGGGTCGCCGCCGGTGTGCCGCCACTGGTGCTGTTTTCGATTGGCGGAATTGCAGGAACGACGGGGAAACTGGCCTTCGCGGTCTGGATGATCTCGATGGTCATGGGGTTCCTGCAAAGCTTCACCTATGCCGAAATGGCGGGGATGTTCGGCAACAAGTCGGGCGGGACCTCGGTCTACGGGGCGACGGCCTGGCTGCGCTATGGCAAGCTGATCGCGCCCCTGTCGGTCTGGTGCAACTGGTTCGCCTGGTCGCCGGTGCTGTCCTTGGGCTGTGCCATCGCGGCGGGCTATATCCTGAACGCGCTGTTCCCGATTCCCCTGGCCGACAGCCAGCCGGTAATCGACTGGGTGACAGCGAATCTGGCCAGCTACACCGCCGAGACGCAGTCGGTCATCGACTATATGGCCGCCAACGCGGGCGTGGCGGTCGAGGATGCGATCAAGGCGGTCGCGGCGACGGATGGCGTTACGGCCCTGACCCCGGCCTTCCGGGTCTGGGAAGCTTTCCAGATCACCATACCGGGGCTGGGTAACCTCCACTTCAACTCGACATTTGTGATCGGCGTGATCCTGATGCTGATCATCCTGATGATTCAGGAGCGCGGCATCGCATCGACGGCGTCCGCGCAGAAGTATCTTGCGATCATCGTGCTGGTTCCGTTGCTGCTGGTCGGTCTGGTGCCGATCCTGACCGGGTCGATCAACTGGATGAACGTCACCAACCTGGTTCCGCCGACGGCGGCCTATTCCGGGGTGGATGGCGAGTGGAACATCGGCGGCTGGACGCTGTTCCTGGGCGGCATGTACATCGCCGCATGGTCGACCTACGGGTTCGAGACTGCGGTCTGCTACACCCGCGAACTGAAGGACCCGAAGACCGATACGTTCCGGGCGATCTTCTACTCGGGCCTTCTGTGCATCGTGTTCTTCTTCCTGATTCCGTTCTCGTTCCAGGGCGTGCTTGGGCAAGAGGGGATGCTGGCCTCCGGCATCGTCGACGGAACTGGCGTGGGCGAGGCCTTGGGCAACATGATCGGCGGCGGGCCGGTGATCACCCAGATCTTCGTCATCCTGATGATCATGGCGCTGTTCCTGGCGATCATGACCGCCATGGCCGGGTCGTCGCGCACACTTTACCAGGGCTCGCGTGATGGCTGGCTGCCGAAGTATCTGGGCGAGGTGAACAGCCACGGCGCGCCGCGCAACGCGATGTGGACGGACTTTGGCTTCAACGTGATCCTGCTGGCGCTGGCCTCGGACATCGGGGGGTACTTCTACGTCCTCGCGATTTCGAACGTCGGCTACATCCTGTTCAACTTCCTGAACCTGAACGCCGGCTGGATCCACCGCATCGACAGCGCCCATATGGAGCGTCCGTGGAAGGCTCCGACCTGGTTGATCGGGGTGAACACGCTGCTGGCCTTCGTCAACGCCCTGTTCCTGGGTGCGGGCGCGAAGGTCTGGGGCTACGAGAACGCGCTGTGGTCGGGTCTGATCTTCGCGGCCTTCATCTTCCCGGTGTTCTGGTATCGCCACTACTTCCAGGACGGCGGGAAGTTCCCGAAGGAAGCCTACGACGACATGGGACTGGCCTACGGCGACCTGGGCGAGCGGAAGGCGGGGATGCTGCCCTATCTGGCCCTGCTGCTGGGGGCCGTGGTGGTGCTTTGGTCCAACTGGTTCTTCGTGCTGCCTGTCTGACGGAAAAAAACGCTTTGGATCAGGCCGTCCTTCGGGACGGCCTTTTTCTTGGGCGGATGTTTTCTGAGAAGAAAGAATGTTGCACTTCATTATTGCTTTCTGGCGGGAATCGCCTGAGACTGTCGAAAAATCACCAATCAAAAGGGGAGGGTGTAAATGACGAATTCCTGGCGTTTCTCGGCACTGATGGACCGGCATCGGGCCCTGGGTTCAAATCTGGAAGACTGGAGCGGGATGGGAACCGCTTGGTCCTACTCCAAGGGTGACCCGGATGCCGAATACATGGCGATCCGCACCAAGGCCGGATTGATGGATGTGTCTGGCCTGAAGAAGGTTCACATCACCGGCCACGCCGCGTCGCATGTGATCGACCGGGCGACGACCCGCGATCCGGACAAGATCGCGCCCGGCAAGTCGGTTTACGGCTGCATGCTGAACGACGCGGGCAAGTTCGTTGACGACTGCATCATCTACCGGATGGGACCGAACTCCTACACCGTCGTGCATGGGTCCGGTCAAGGCCATGAGCAGCTGACGATGGCCGCGACGGGCCGCGATGTCTCGATCCGGTTTGACGACAACCTGCACGACCTGTCGCTGCAGGGTCCACTGGCGGTGGACTATCTGGAGAAGCACATCCCCGGCGTCCGCCAGCTTGCCTACATGGGCCACATGCCGGCGATGCTGTTTGGCAAGCCGATCACGCTGTCGCGCACCGGTTATACCGGCGAGCGTGGGTACGAGATTTTCTGTCGCGGTCAGGACGCGGGCGAAATCTGGGACCGCATCCTGGAAGAAGGCGCCAGCATGGGGATCATTCCCTGCCGCTTTACCACGCTGGATATGCTGCGGGCCGAGAGCTACCTCTTGTTCTTCCCCTTCGACAACTCGGAAATGTATCCGTTCGAGAACGAGGGCCCCGGCGACACGCTGTGGGAGCTGGGCCTCGACTGGACGGTGACCAAGGGCAAGACCGGCTTCCGCGGCGCCGAGGAGCACTATCGCCTGCAGGGCAAGGAACGCTTCAAGATCTATGGGCTGAAGCTTGAGGGCAAGAACGTCCCGGGCAACGCGCCCGTGTTCAAGGACGGCAAGAAGATCGGCGTCGTGACGCAGCCGATGTACTCGCCGTTGAACGACTGGGTCGTGGCGATTGCCCGTCTGCCGGTCGATTGCGCGGTGGATGGCGTCGAGGTGGAAGTGCGCTGCGGGACGCATGGCCCGATCAAGGCCGTGACCCATTCGCTGCCCTTCTACGACGTGGAGAAGAAGCGCCGTACCGCGAAGGACTGATCTTTTGGGGCCCGCCTTCGGGTGGGCCCCTTTCACTTAGGGAAATGCCCCGTGAAAGTTGAACTGACCCCCATTGACGCCCCCTCGATCAAGTCGCGCCCGGTCTATGCGCCGCTGGAGCCGCGTCCGGGAAAGCTGCACGTGATCGTCGCCGATGATGCGGGCGCGGATGCCGTGAATGACATGCTGACCAAGGCGACCAACCGTTCGGAAATCCTGGCCGGCGCGCATGTGATGTACTGCCCAGGCCCGACCGGGACCGACGGGACGGCGAAACTGGAGGCATTGGGTGCGGCGCAGTTCTTCCGCGCCCCCACCATTCCTGCGCTGCTGCCAAGACTTGTTCGGGTGCTGTTGGACGCCCATATGGGAACCCAGTTCTACCTGGCAGGCAGCGAAAGCCTGATCGGTCAGGCGGAACGCGAGATCATGAATACCGGCTTCCCCTTCGCCTCGATCCAGAAGGAACAGCGCGGTTCGACCCTGCGGCGGGTGCAATGCGTGCACTGCAAGGGGATTACCGAGAACGTGGCAACCGACCCGTTCAGATGCAGCCATTGCGGGCTTAGCCTTTTCGTCCGCGATCATTACTCCCGGCGCATGGCCGCCTTCCAGGGCGTGAACATCGATGCCGAGGACCCCGGCCTGGTGCCGGAAAGCGTGGTGAGGTTCAAATGAGCGGGGGTGCGAAACTGCAGGTCCGGGTGGCCGAGGTTGTTGACGTCAACGAACTGATCAAGCGGTTTCGCTTCGTCAGCCGCGATGGCTCGGCGTTGCCGGCGTTTTCGGGCGGCGCGCATACCGTGGTCGAGATGGATGACCACGGGACCCGCAGGCTGAATCCCTATTCACTTATGTCCGACCCCGAGGATCGCTCGGCCTATGAGATCAGTGTCCGGCGGGATGATGTGGGACGTGGCGGCTCGCTTTACATGCACCGGCATGTGGTGACGGGGATGGAGATGACGCTTTCCTACCCGGTCAACCTGTTCCCCTTGGACAACCGGGCGAGGAAACACCTGATGATCGCGGGCGGGATCGGGATCACCCCGTTCCTGGCGCAGATCGCCCAGATCACGCATTTCGGCGGCAAGTTCGAGCTGCATTATTCGGCACGGTCCCCGGCGCTGGGGGCCTATATGGACCGGCTGACGGCGGCGCATCCGGACCGGGTGCATTGCTACTTCGACGACCGGAAGCAGATGATCGACCTGCAGAAGGTCCTGGAAAATCAGCCGATTGGGACGCACCTCTACGTCTGCGGGCCGAAGGGGATGATCAACTGGGTGCTGGCGACGGCCGAGGCCTTGGGCTGGCCCAAGCAGGCGCTGCACCATGAGGAATTCCTTGCGCCAGGTACCGGCCTGCCGTTTCAGGTGGAATTGGCCGCCAGTGGCAAGACGATCACCGTCGGCACGACGCAAAGCCTGCTGGAAGCGATGGAAGCCGCCGGAGTCGACGCGCCTTACCTGTGCCGTGGCGGGGCCTGCGGGCAGTGTGAAACATCCGTTCATAAATGCGACGGCACCATTCTGCACCGCGACCATTGGCTGTCGCCCGAGGAGCATGCCTCGAACCAGAAGATCATGCCTTGCGTTAGCCGCTTCGAGGGCAAGACCCTCGTCATCGACCGATAGGAGACGACGATGAGCCTCGATTTCAAGTTCGCGCCCGATGACTTCGGTGGGTTCTTCCGGGACGAGACGTTCCGCGAGACGTTCACCTACACCAACAGCAATCCGCGCCGATTCCCGTTCCCGTTCGACCGCGACGACTACATGTACTCGGTCAACATGGAGCCGCATGTGCCGGGCCGTCCGGGGACGGTGTTCGAGCATGTGTTCGACGTGGACGAACACTACGTCGCCGAGATGATCGACCGCGCAAAGGTGCTGGCCGAGGACCCGCTGCGCTGCCAGTCGTTGCCGCACATGACGCTGGCGGGCTGGGACGTGCTGGAACTGATCATGGAGGCGAAGGCGCGGGACTATCCGCAGTGGTTCTCGCTGACCAAGGATGGCAACCGTTGGCACTGGGTGAACCGGCCGCTGGGGATCGAACAGTCGTTCACGTTCCTCGACGAGTCCACGCTGCCCTATCCGCCCTTCGAGTACATCATGCGGCAGACCCAAGGCGACTGGACGCTGCAGGACGACCGCGAAGGGACGCTCTGGATGGATGCGGGCATCGCGACCAGTCAGGCCGACTGGTCGGTGGACTTTGACGTCGGCATGAACTTCATGGAATGGCACGCCCCGGTGCCGCTGGCGCATGAGAAGGGAGTTTTCGACCGGGCGCTGAAGTTCCTGCTGAAGCTTCAGCACGGTTCGCCCGTGCGGCGGTTCAACTGGACGATGACGGTGAACCCTTTGCTGGACACTGCGCCGGAGACTTACCCGAAGTGGGGCCCGATGAAGGCCAGCATCACGCCCGAGAATCTTGGGGCCAAGCAGCACCTGCGGGTGGAACTGCAATCGCTGTACCGCCTGCCCCGGTCCAACGCGATCGCCTTCGACATCCGCTGCTACCTGTGCAGCTTCGACCAGATCGTGACCGTCCCGAAATGGGCGCGCCGCCTGCACCGGGTGGTGCGCGACCTGCCGGACGAGTTGGCGACCTACAAGGGCTTCATCCGCAACCGCCCGGCGATGGTGGAGTGGCTGGCGAAACATGACGACGGCACGCCGACTTCGCCCGGCTGGTGGCCCGATGACTGACCGCGGCGGACCTTTGCGGCTGGGGTTCCTGATGTTCCCCGGCTTTCCGATGGCCTGCCTGACTTCGGCCATCGAGCCTTTGCGCGCGGCCAACGAGATCACCGGGCGGCAGGAGTTTGTCTGGAAACTGGTCGCCGAAGCACCAAACCCCGTGCGGTCCAGTGCCGAGATCGGGTTCGATCCGGACGTGACGCTGCAGGATCTGGAGGGGGTGGATCACCTTTACCTCATCTCGCCGCCGACGGCCGAGTATGTCGATCCGCGCCGCAGCCCGGCGAAGCTCCGCTGGCTGGACCGGACCGGGGTGACGCTGGGGGCGTTTTCGGGCGGGATCTTCCCGCTGGCGCGCGCGGGGCTGATGGAGGGGAAACCCTGCTCGGTCCACTGGTGCTATGAGGCCGCGTTCAAGGCCGACTTCCCGGGAATCGAAGCGCGGGAGGTCACCATCCTGCGCGAGGGTCGCCGGATCACCGCAAGTGGTGCAGGTGCCGTGTTCGACCTGATGCTGCGGCTGATCGAGGAGCGGCTCGGTCGAGACTGCATGACCGAGGTCGCCTGCTGGTTCCAGCACCCCTTCGTCCGCGACGCGGATGCCAGCCAGAAAGTCCCGGTTGCGCGGTCGGGGGGCACGACGGACAGCTTGCCCGCGGCCATCCGCGAGGCGATCCGGCTGTTCGAGACCCATGTCGAGGATCCGTTGCGGATCCCGGATGTCGCTGCGGCGGTGGGTCTGTCGGGGCGGCATTTCGAACGCACCTTCAAGCGCGAAACCGGGCAGAGCCCGCTGCGCTACTATCACCATCTGAGGCTGATGAAGGCGCGGCAGCGGGTGCTTTACTCCAACGATTCGCTGCGGGAGATTGCGGCTTCGGTGGGCTACATGACATCCAGCCCGATGATCCGGCATTACACCGAGTTCTTCGGGGTCAGTCCCCGGGACGAGCGGCGGTTGACGCAGACGATGCGCCGCGCGCCGTTGCGGGTCGAGGCCGCGGAATAGGACGCAAGAGTCGGGTGGGCGGTATAGCCCACCCTGCTTTCAGGCCCCCATGATCCCCAGCACGGCAATCCCCCCGAAGACGCAGGCGATGCCCAGCCACTGAACCGGGCGCACAGCCTCGCGCAGGAACCAGGCGGCCAGAAGGACGGTCAGCACTCCGAAAAGCGAGGATGCGACGGACGCGTATTCCGCCTGCGGCAAGCCCCCGGCGGCTATCACCAGACCAAGTGCCACGGCATCGAATGTGCCCATCAAGGCCAGGATCCAGCCTTGTCCCGCCTGAGGCCGCACCGGGGTCCGGCGCCCGAGCGCCAGCCCCAGGATCACCGCCAGCGCCACGACCCGACCGATCAGCATCACCGGAAGCTCCGAGCCCTCCCGCGCTGCCGCTTGTCCCAAGGCGAAGGTCGCAGCAAAGCCGACTGCGGCCAATGCCGCCCAGCCAATCGCTACGCGGGGCGGGGCGGCATAGCCCTCGGGGGCGTCGGACCGCGCGGCAAGGGCGACGATCCCGATGCCAACGACAATTGCGATAACGGCAAGCCAATCCGCCGCTGGCACCTGGCGGCCCTGACCGACAGCGATCAGCAGGGAAAGCATCGGGTAAGCGCCGATCACAGGCGCCACCAGCCGGGCCGGCGCCAGGCTGAAGGCCCGGTAGAGACTGCCGCCTGCCAGGGCATAGGCCACACCCGAGACGACCGCGATTACCCAGGCCTTGGACGTCATGGCGGCCCAGTCCCCGAAGAAGATGGCGAGTGGCAGCAGCACGACGCAGCCCGCTGCAAAGACCACAGCCACCATTGGCAGCAGCGCTGCACCCTGGCTAAGCTTGCGGGCCAGAAAATCGTGGACCGCCCAGATCAGCGCAGCGCCCAGACCAAGGCTTAATGCCAGCATTCTATCGCCTTCCCGTTACCCCGTGCTTGTGCAAGCCTTACCCTGCCGCTATTCTTCTGGATGAACAAGTTTTATCCTCATTAAACTGGTGCGGAGTCTGACGGCCGAATCGCTACGGGGAAATGCCATGCTGGACACGATCTATCCTTCGGTTCCTCCGGGTCCACCGCGACCCTCTCGCATCCTGATTCCGCAGGGGTTTTCGCGGCATCACGGGCAGGAGAGGCATGTGGTCCCCGGTGGCGGTGCGGTCCTGCTGCAACTGATGGTGGGCGATCGGCTGACGCTGGTGAATGACGAGGGCGGTCAGCCGGTGGAGCTGGTGGCGGCTGCCAAGGACGGGCGGATCGACGCGGCGATCCTGGGGCAGGCGGCCAATTCAACCGCCGAAGGTCTGAAGGCCATGCTGGCGGGGGGCGATGAAAGCCTGCGCCGGTTGCACAAAGGGCTTGCGGCGCGGAAGATCGATTTGGCGACCGCGGGGGCGGTGCGGCTCTTTGGGGCTGATACCCCGGCAGGGATGCGGGCCGAACTGGTGGCGCTGGACGAAGGGTGGCTGGTGGTGGCGGCCCCCGGTCTGCCGATGGCGCCCGAGGCGCAGGATACGGCGACGCCGGTGACGCTGCAGGTCCAGCGCGCCACGCCGCGGCTGGTCGGGAACTACGATCTGCCCGATCCGCTGGCCGACCCGATCCTGGACCTGCGGGTCAAGTCGGCGACGGCCGAAAGCTATTTCGTCAAGGCGGGGGATTACATCCAGATCCTGGACGTCGACGGACGCCAATGCACCGACTTCCAGTGCTTCGATGCGCGGAAGCTGGACAAGGGCATCCAGCACGCCCTGGACGTGACCACCAGCCGCACGTTGATGGGTCACGCCTATTCGATGCCCGGCCTGCATTCGAAGTACTACGATCAGGACTGGGTGCCGCTGGTCGAAGTGGTGCAGGACACGGTAGGTCGGCACGACGCTTTCGCGATGGCCTGCGCGTCGAAATACTATGACGACATCGGCTATCCGGGGCATGTGAACTGCTCGGACAACTTCAACATCGCGCTGGCGAAGCATGGGATCGATCCTCGGCCCGGCTGGATGGCGGTGAACCTGTTCTTCAACACCAACATCGACGCCCATGGCGTTCTGATCAGCGACGAGCCGTGGTCGAGGCCCGGTGACTATGTCCTGTTCCGCGCGCTGACCGACATCGTCTGCGTGAACTCGGCCTGCCCGGATGACACTTCTCCGGCGAACGGCTGGTACCTGTCGGACATCCACGTTCGCACCTATTCCGGGGCCGAGACCTTCTCGCGTTCCATCGCCTATCGCCCCACGCCCGCTTCGGAGCCGAAGATGACCAAGGAAACCGCCTTCCACGACCGGATCAGCCAGAAGACCCGGAACGTGGTGGAGTACAAAGGCTACTGGCTGCCGCAGGCCTATTCGTCGAACGGTGCCTTGGAGGAATACTGGGCCTGCCGTCAGGCAGCCGTGGTGCTGGACCTGTCGCCCTTGCGCAAGTTCGAGGTGACCGGCCCGGATGCCGAGGCGCTGATGAACTGGGTGCTGACCCGCGACATGAAGAAGCTGAGCCAAGGCCAGGTTGTCTATTCCGCGATGTGCTACGACCACGGCGGGATGATCGACGACGGCACCGCCTTCCGGCTGGGCCGCGACAACTTCCGCTGGATCGGCGGGGATGACTATGGTGGCGTCTGGATCCGCGAGCAGGCGGAAAAGCTGGGGCTGAAAGCTATGGTGCGGTCCTCGACCGACCAGCTGCACAATCTGGCGGTCCAGGGGCCGAACAGCCGCGAGATCATCAAGCGGATGATCTGGACTGCGCCGCACCAGCCGACGATCGAGGAGCTGGGCTGGTTCCGCTTCACCGTGGGCCGGTTGGGTGGGCCGTCGGGGGCGCCGGTGGTGGTGTCGCGGACGGGGTATACCGGTGAGCTGGGGTTCGAGGTCTTCTGTCATCCGAAGGACGGGTCGGCGGTCTATGACGCGGTCTGGGCCAATGGCGAGGATCTGGGGCTGCGGCCGATGGGCCTGGCCGCGCTGGACATGGTGCGGATCGAGGCGGGGCTGATCTTCGCGGGCTACGATTTCAGCGACCAGACCGACCCCTTCGAGGCCGGGATCGGCTTCACCGTGCCGCTGAAGTCCAAGACCGACGACTTCGTGGGCCGCGACGCACTGATCCGGCGGAAAGAGCATCCGTCACGGAAGTTCGTGGGGCTGGAGATCGACAGCAACGTGGACGTGGGTCACGGCGATTGCCTGCACGTCGGGCGGGCTCAGGTGGGGGAGGTGACCTCCTCTGTCCGCTCACCGATCCTGGGCAAGAACATCGCGCTCGCGCGGGTCGACGTGGCGCACGCGGAGGTTGGCACGGCGCTGGAGATCGGCAAGCTGGACGGTCAGCAGAAACGGCTGCCGGCGGTGATCGTGGGTCTTTCGCACTACGACCCGAAGAAGACGCGGCCGCAGAGCTGAGGGTCCGGACTTTTTGAAAAGTCCGGTTCGGAGCCTTCAAAGGCTCCGGTTCGATTTCTTTGAAGAAATCGGGGAGAGGAGGATGCGATGGAGCCGATGATCGACCGGATCGGGGGCGAAGAGCAGGTTCATCTGTTGGTGAACCACTTCTACGACCTGATCGAGACCGTGCCGCAGGGCCGCACGATCATGGAGATGCATCTCAAGGGCCACGGGCTGTCCCATGTGCGGCCCGAGCAGTTCAACTTTCTCTGCGGCTTCTTCGGCGGGCGGCGCTACTATCACGAGCTGCACGGCCATATGAACCTGCGCGAGATCCACGCGCATGTGGAGATCCGCCGCCAGGACGCAGAGGATTGGCTGGCAGTCATGGACCGCGCGATGATCGAGACTGCCGTGGGAGAGAAGGAGCGGGGGGAGATCATGGCGACCTTCCGCAGGGCTGCGCTGATGCTGGTGAACGTGACCTAGGTGGGGCGGCCCGCCTGCATCCCTCCCGCGCCCGGATGCCCGTCGCGCAGGGCCTGGACCTTCTGACGCAGGCCGAGGTCTGCAAGGACAACCCGCCCCACAGCCGCCAGCTCGTCCCGCAGATCGGTGGGCAGGACCTGGGTGCGGCGGTAGAAGCGGTCGATTTCCTCGGGCGGGGATTCGGCCAGGAAGGCCTGCAATTCGGGGCGAAACTGGTAGGCGCCCTTGGTCATGCGGAACGTTAGCCGCGCCAGCCAGTCGGCGCGGTCCTGGGCGTGGAAGTGCAGAAGTTTCATTTCGGGCTGCCAGTCGGGGGTCTGCACGAACTCCTTGTTCACCATCACAGCATGGAGGCGGGGCAAAAGGCCCGGAACACGGGTGCGGTAGATCACCTTGCCGACGGTATGGGACAGCATCCCGTCGCGGATCACCTTGCGGTAAGGTCCCAACGCCGCCCGGCGGCGGGGCCAGTGTTCATGCCGAAGCGCCCCGCGGAATTCGCGCGCGGTGTAGATGTCGTCGGGCAGAAGGGGGTCGTGCATCGCCTCGAAGGGTTCAAGCTTCATGGCGATGGTTTCGGCCGGTGTCTCATCCAGGATCGTGGCCACCGGCCGCGGGGTCAGGATGAACTCGTCCACGTCGATGTGGACGATCCAGTCCGAGGTCACCTTGTCGCGGTAGGTGTAACGGGCGTTGTGGGTCTGGCGGTTCTGGTGTTGCGGCGGGCGTGGCTTGCCGACGCGGGTCCAGTGCGGCTCGTCGCAAGGGGTCACGCTGACTCGGGGGTGGTCTACCAGCGGGGCAGGGATCGGTTGGGTGGGGTCGTCGAAGTAGAGCCAGACCTGATCGGCCCCCAGCGCCAGGTGATGCGCCACGAAGGCCAGCACCTTCTCCTCTGTCGCCTTCACGGTCGAGACGACGCCCCAGCTCGCCATCAAAGCGCGTCCAGCAGATCGCGCGTGGGCCAGCCGTCAGCGGGAAGGCCGAGGCGAAGCTGTTCCTTCTGCACCGCCGTCCGGGTGCCCGCGCCAAGGATGCCGTCGACCTTGCCGACGTCATGGCCAAGCGTGGCAAGCTTTTCCTGCAGGGCGGTCATCTCTTCGGGTGCGAGAGCCGGATCGGGGTTGCCCGCCGCATAAGGCTCGGCCCCTTCGATGCGCGTGCCGAAATAGGCGGCGGTGGTGACGTAGATGAAGCTCTTGTTCCATTCGAAGAGCACGCGGAAGTTCGGATAGGCCAGGAAGGCCGGTCCGTTGCGGCCCTGTGGCAGCAGGATCGAGGCCGGAAGCCCATGTGCCAGGGCGCCGTTGCGCGGAGTGACCCCAAGAGCGGACCAGTCCGAGGTTGGCTTTTCCGTATCAAGGCCGGTCAACGACCAATCGAAATCCTGGGGCAGGGTGACTTCTGCCAGCCAGGGCTCACCCGGCCGCCAGCTGTGGTGCTGCAGCATCCGCGCGCCCGACAGGATGGCGTCCGCTTCGGATGTCTTCAAGAGGATCAGCCCGTCGCCATCGCCGTCCACGCCGCGTTCCAGGATGTCCTTCGGCAGCATCTGGACCATGCCGATCTCGCCCGCCCAAGCCCCGGTGGTGTCGAGGTCGAATTCATCCAGCGCATGAAGCTGAGCGGCCGCCAAGACCTGAGGCTGGAACAACTCGGGCCGGCGGCAGTCATGGGCGAGGGTCAGCAGCGCGTTGCGGGTGTTGAAATCGCCCTGCACCTGGCCGAAGTCGGTCTCGAAGGCCCAGAAGGCCAGCAGGATCCCGCGCGAGACGCCGTATTCGGTTTCGGCCCGGGTGAAGATGTCATCCAGGCTTTCGGACTTTGCCCGGGCGGTGGACAGGCGACCTTTCGAGATCAGCGACTGCGAGAAGTCGAGGAAGGTCTTGCGGAAGACGCCCTGGCTGCGGTCGGCCTTCAGAACCTTCGGGTCCTGACGAGCGTTCGCGAAGAACTCGGCAGCCTTGTCGGCTGGAACGCCGGAGGCGACGGCCTCGGCTTCCATTGCCTGAAGAAAACCGGCGAAGTCGCCACCGCACGGTGCCGCAGCGACGGGTGTGGCGATCAGCAAGGCAAAAAGGGCGGCGCGCATGAATTCTCCGAAAGTTTCGGAGAAGTTAGGTGAGCGCCGCCAGAACGGCAACCGCAAGGAGCACCGCCCAGACCCGCCACAGCGCGTCAGCAGCGGCATCGATGTCATCGGGACCCGGATCGCGACGCCCCTCGGGCCAGACCCAGGGATAGTCCTTGCGAAGCCCGTTGTAGCTGCGGGGGCCGGAGAGGGCGACGTTCAGGACTGGGGCCATCGCGCTTTCGGGCCAGCCTGCGTTCGGGCTGCGGTGCTTGGGCGCGTCGCGCAGGATCGGCGCGGGATCGACCCACCCATGGCTCAGCGCGATGAAGAGCGCCGTCAGGCGGGCGGGGATCAGGTTCAGCACGTCATCCAGACGCGCAGAAGCCCAGCCGAAGTCTTTGTAGCGGGGCGTCAGGTGGCCGATCATGCTGTCGGCAGTGTTGACCAGCTTGTAGGCCAGGATGCCGGGCACACCCAGGACCAGATACCAGAAGACCGGTGCCACAACCCCGTCAGACAGGTTCTCGGCCGCGCTTTCGATCGCCGCGCGGCTGATGTCCGGCCCGGTCATCTCGGCCGTGTCACGACCGACGATCATGGCGACGGCTTTGCGGCCCTCGGGAATGGAGCGGCGCAGGGCGGTGGCCACGGCGCGGACGTGTTCCACCAGCGACTTCTGCGCCACGAGGATGGCGACCGCGAGGACCTCTATGGCGCCGTGGTCGGGGATGAGGTGGATCAGCCAGCCCAGGATCAGGCCCGTCAGCAGCAGGCCAGCGGCGACCAGCGTACCCTTCAGTTTCAGATCACCATCGCGGTTGAAACGCTGATCGCACCAGGCCACCAGCCGACCCATCAGGACTGCCGGATGTGGCAGGCGGTCCCATAGCCAGCGGGGCTCGCCGAAGGCCGCGTCAAGGAGAAGGGCTGCAATCAGGATCATGACGCTGGCTATCGGCGGCGGCCCGCTGATTCGCAAGCGGCCGCGGAACTTTCTGCGCTTTCGCTGCGCAGCATGGGTCGCGCCTCGGCGGGGCAACCTCAGGTTGTGCAAACCTGTGTCTTTGCCGACATGCGGCATTTACATTGGGGTAATACCCTTGTGCCAACTTGATTTTGTTCGCGCCCGCTTCAGAATTAGAAGCGGGGAGAGGTGAGGCTGCCATGCTTGAATTTCTGCCGCCATATGTGCGCGAGGGGCTTGAAGCTGCTCGCAAGAAAGAAATGAAGCGCAAGTCGCGGCTTCGAGTCGAAGTGGGCAATGCCGTCTTTCCGGTGCTGCGCTTCTGGCACGACGGCTTTGCGCTGGATGCCGATTTCTCGCCCGGAAAACTGCGCGGGTTGGTCGATGTCTATGACGGCTCGCGCCACGTGTTCCAGTGCCTGATCATGGCCTCCAGCATCGAGAATGGTGAACTGGTCTGCGACTTCAAGCGGGCAACCGCGGTGTCGGACCGGGCGCCGCTGGACTTCTGGCGCGACGAGAATGCGCCGGTCGGGTATCTGCCAAAAGCCTGAAAGGCCTTAGGGCTGGATCTCGACCTTGGTGCCGATCGGGGTGACGGCCCAGATTTCCCGCATCTCGGCATTGGTGACGGCGATGCAGCCGGCAGTCCAGTCGCCCTCTATCTTCAGCCCTTCGGGAAGCGCATTCGGCTGGCCGTGGATGAAGATGTCTCCTCCGGGCGAATAGCCGCCTGCCGCCGCCTGGCGGATGTCTTCGGTCCTGGGATAATCCAGGCCCACCGAAAGATGAAAGGCGCTTTCAGAGTTTCGGCGGTCAATGGTGAATTCGCCTTCGGGGGTCTTGCCGTCGCCCTGTCGGGTCTTGTCGCCCTCGGGCGTGAAGCCGAGAGCGATCTGATAGGTGCGGACGGGTTCGCCATCCTGGAACAGCTGCATCCGCCGGGCGGCCCTTTCGATCACGACAAGGTCGACCTGACCGGTCAGTGGAGGCGGGGGCGGCAGCGGCCGCATCGGGCTGTAAAGCGACGCCGCGATGAAGCCCAGCCCAACCAGGATGCAAAGATACAGAAAGAGCCGAAGGAACCGGATCATTGCAGGTCGGCGAAGGCCCTTTCCAGCCGGGCGACTGCCTCGACCACCTGAACGCGCGGGCAGGCAAGGTTGAAGCGCAGGAACGTCTCGCCCCCGGTGCCGAAGGCTGATCCGTGGTTGGTGGCGATCTTGGCCTGCTTCTCGACCCGTTCGATGAACTCCTGCGGGGCCATGCCCGTGCCGGAGAAGTCGACCCAGGCCAGGTAGGTGGCCTCCAGCGGTGTGGACTTCAGGCCGGGGATCTTCGCGATACCCGCATCGAAAAGCTTCCGGTTGCCGTCCAGGTAGCGCATCAGCGCATCGACCCAGGCCGCACCGTCGGGCGAATAGGCGGCGGTCGCCATGTGCATCCCGAAGGAGTTGGGCGCTATTCCCATCGAATTGATCGTGCCCCCGAAGGCCTTGCGCAAAGCGGGGTCGGCAATGATGACGTTGCCGATATGCGCGCCGGCGATGTTGAAGGTCTTCGTCGTGGCGGTCATCATCACCAGCCGGTCGGCGATCTGCGGGGCGGCAAGCGCCATCACGGTGTGCTTCTGGCCGGGGAAGACGAGGTCATGGTGGATTTCGTCCGACACCAGGATCAGGTCGTGCTTGACGCAGAAATCGGCGATCTGGCGAAGCTCGTCCACCGTCCAGACCCGGCCGCCGGGGTTGTGCGGAGAACACAGGATCAGCATCTTCTCGCGGCCGGTCAGATGCTTTTCCCAAGCCGCCGTATCGACCTGCGCCAGGCCGTCCTGCAGGGTCAACGGACATTCGATGACGTCGCGCCCCGCCGCTTTGATCACGCGCGCGAAGGCGTGGTAGACCGGGGTCATCAGGATGACCGCATCGCCGGGCTGGGTGTAGCTGTGGATGCAGAGCGCCGTGCCGTTGACCAGGCCGTGGGTGGTGAAGATCCAGTCTGCCTGAACCTCCCAGCCGTGGCGGGTCGCCATCCACCAGCGGATCGCGTCCAGATACGCCCGGTCATCTCCGAAATAGCCGTAGACCCCGTGGTCTAGCATCTTCTGCAACGCGTCCTGCACCACCTGCGGCGGCTTGAACTCCATGTCCGCGACCCACATGGCGAGGCCCTCGTCGGGCTTCATGCCGTAAAGCGGTTCCAGCATGTCCCACTTGACGCAATGGGACCCGGTGCGGGAGATGGGAGTGTCAAAGGTCATGTCTGTCGGCCTGTTGGTTGGGATGTTCATCCGATTATTCCATCATCGACGGGATGTCATCCCAAATTCACCCAATATCTTGGAACTAACGTCCAATAAGGACGGTAAATACAGAACAAAACGCCCGCTGCGTTTCTGCGGGGGCCTGAACCGCGTTCCTCTTGCCATCTTGGGCCCGCTTTCGTAGATCGCTTTCATGATCCGCCCTATCCTGATCCATCCTGACCCGCGCCTCAAGAAGGTCTGCGACCCTGTGGCTGAAATCACGCCAGAGGTCCGGCAACTGGCCGCCGACATGCTGGAGACGATGTACGATGCCCCCGGCATCGGGCTGGCCGCGCCGCAGATCGGGGTCACGAAACGGGTCATCGTGATGGATTGCATCAAGGAGGGCGACCCGGAGCCGATCGCGCTGGTCAACCCCGAGATCCTGTGGTCCTCGGAGGACCTGTCGGTCTACGAGGAAGGCTGCCTGTCGATCCCCGAGCAGTATGCCGACGTGAAGCGCCCGGCCGAGGTGCAGGTCCGCTGGCTGGGCCTGGATGGACAGCCGCAGGAACGGCAGTTTGCGGGTCTGTGGGCGACCTGCGTGCAGCACGAAATCGACCATCTGGATGGCAAGCTTTTCATCGATTACCTGGGACCGCTGAAGCGCCAGATGATCACGCGGAAGATGGAAAAGCTGAAGCGGGAACGGGCGCGGGCGTGACCAGAGTCCGGCGTTGCTTGCCTTGGCCTGCGGCAGTGTTGCGGACGCCGGCGGCGGATGTGGCTGCGATCACCAATGAGGTGCGCGCGCTATGGTCCGACATGATCGACACGATGGACGCGATGCCGGGCTACGGTCTGGCGGCTGTCCAGATCGGCGTGGCCTTGCGCCTGGCGGTCGTGGATTGCTCTGAAAGTCGGGGGCAGGCCGTGCGGATGGCCAACCCCGAGGTGCTGCATGCCAGCGTCCAGCTTCGAGAACATGAGGAAGCCTCACCCAACCTGCTGGGGGTGTCTGCGGTCATTCAGCGGCCGCGGGCGGTGACCGTGCGATTCCTCAATGCCGAGGGAGCGGTCGAGGAGCGGGATTTCGTCGGGCTGTGGGCCACGTCGGTGCAGCACCAGATCGACCACCTTGCGGGCAGGATGTACTTTGACCACCTGTCGCCCCTGAAGCGGAAGATGCTGATCGCCCGCGCTCAGAAGCTGGGGCGTCAAAGATGAAAATCGTTTTCATGGGAACACCGGAGTTCTCGGTCCCCGTCCTCGACGCCCTGCACCTGCACCATGAGATCGTGGCGGTCTACTGCCAGCCGCCGCGCCCGGCAGGGCGGGGCAAGGCGGACCGGCCCAGCCCGGTTCAGGCGCGGGCCGAGGCTTTGGGGCTGCCGGTGCGGCACCCGGTTTCCTTGCGCAATGCCGAAGCGGTGGCCGAGTTTGCTGCACTGGGGGCTGACGTGGCCGTCGTGGTCGCTTACGGTTTGATCCTGCCGCAAGCCGTGCTGGATGCCCCGCGGCTGGGCTGTCTGAACATCCACGCCTCGCTTCTGCCGCGTTGGCGGGGTGCGGCGCCCATTCACCTGGCGATCATGGCCGGCGACCACGAAACCGGGGTCTGCATCATGCAGATGGAGGCGGGGCTGGACACCGGGCCGGTCCTGTTGCGCGAGACGGTGACGATCGGGGCCGAAGAGACGACCGCGGACTTGCATGACCGCCTTTGCATCTTGGGGGCGCGGCTGATCATCGAGGCGTTGCAGCGCCTGCCGCTGCCCGCTGTCCCGCAACCCACCGAGGGCGTGACCTATGCCGCCAAGATCGACAAGGCCGAGGCGCGGGTGGACTGGACCCGCCCGGCGGTCGAAGTGGACCGGCTGATCCGGGGCCTCTCGCCGTTTCCGGGGGCCTGGACCCAGGTCAACGGCGAACGGGTGAAGCTGCTCCGCTCGCGTCTGGCAGAGGGTCAAGGCGCACCGGGGCAGGTGATGCACGGCTTCACCGTGGCTTGCGGTGACGGCGCGGTCGAGATCACCGAAGCGCAGCGCGAAGGCAAGCGGCCGATGCCCGCGACCGAGATCCTGCGCGGTCTGATTTTGCCTGAGACACTATAGCGCAGGGGGCAAAGGGTTCCCATATTCCGCAGACTGGAATGGGGAGGGACACCATGCCGCTTGTCGCACTTCTGGTCGTCGGGGTTGCCGTGGGCTTTCTGGCCTCGCGCCTGCTGAAGGTGAATCTGGACACTCCGTCCACCATCGCCTTGGGCGTGCTGGGCGCGCTGATTGGCGGTCTGGTGCTGCGCGGGCTGACGATGCTGACCGGGATCGGCGCGGGCTTCGTCGGTGCGTTTCTGGGCGCCCTGATCCTGATCTGGGCCTGGAAGACCTACGCTAAGTAAGCCGCTTCACCGCGTCCTTCAGGCGGAAGGCGGGCTCACCTGCAGCGGACCACAGGGCCTGACCTTGCCATGCGGCGAAGAGAAGCGCGGCACTTTCGCGGGACTTGGGCGTATTGCCCAACCGGTGGGCCAATGCCGTTTCGACCGCAGCGCGCCAGCCAGTGGCGCGGGCGGCAAGATCAGGGAAGCGCAGGTCACCCGCGACTGCCCCGGCATCCACCGGCCCGATGGCCTTGAGCAGGCCCTGCGGCCCCTTGTCGGCTGTACCCGCAATCGCCAGGGCGGTCCGATGCTCCACTTCGTCCCAGAAGGCCAGTCGCGCAGCGCGGACCATGCCGTCGCGGCTGCCGTAACGCTGCACCAGAGTCGGCGGAGCCAGACCGGTGGTGGCCGACACGCTGCCGAAGGACACCGCCTTGTCGCCACCCCGGTCCAGCAAACGCTGGATCGCAGCAAAGACGTGGGTGTCAGGAATAACGCGGGTACGAGGCATGTCGGAACGGTAAACGAATGTTCGTTCACCTGACAAGCCTTAGCGTTTGGGGGCCCCCGGGCTGGGCGGCAGGGAACGGTAGACCGGAAGACGCCAGCCAAGCGCGATGCTTCCTGCCCGCAGCGTGAAGACCAGCGCCGCGCAGATCAGCAGCGACAGGCCATCGCCAAGTCCGGCAATCCGGGCCAGGACCGCGCCCAGCGATCCTGCAAGGGCGCAGGTGGCGTAAAGCTCGCCCTGTTTCAGGACCAGCGGGACTTCGTTGCAGACCACGTCGCGCATGAGGCCGCCGAGACAGCCGGTGATCATCCCCATGACCAGGACGATCGGCCACGCCTGTGCCTCGGCCAGCGCCACGGCGACCCCGGCGGGGACGGCGATGGCAAGGGCTGCGGCGTCAAACCAGAGAAGCGCGCGGTAGCGGCTTTCAAGAAGGTGGGCGGTGAAGAAGACCAGCACGGCGGCCAGTGTGGCGACACCCAACGTGAGGGGATCGGCGACCCAGAAGACCTCGCGGTTGAGGATGGCGTCGCGCAGGGTGCCACCGCCGACGGCGGTCAGGCAGGCGATGAAGATGAAGCCGACAATATCCAGTTGCGACCGGCTGGCCGCCAGCGCCCCCGTCAGCGCGAAGACCAGCACCGAGGCATAGTCCAGCGCGTCCAGCAACGTCATGCCGAGCCCTTGAACGGGGCCATCCCCGCTCGGGCCAACTCGTCGGCGCGTTCGTTCTCGGCGTGGCCGGCGTGGCCCTTGATCCAGCGCCAGGTCACGCTATGCGTGGCGGCGGCAGCTTCAAGCCTTTGCCAAAGCTCCACGTTCTTGACCGGAGAGCCTCCGGCGGTCCGCCAGCCCTTGCGCTTCCACCCGGCGATCCAGTCGGTGATCCCGTTCTTCACATAGGCGCTGTCGGTGACGATGGTCAGTTCGGTCGGGCGCGTCAGCGCCTCCAGCGCCGAGATGGCGGCCAGAAGCTCCATCCGGTTGTTGGTGGTCAGTTGCTCGCCGCCTTGCAGGGTGCGTTCCTTGACGACGACGCCGTTTTCGCGCGCGACCATCAGCACGCCCCAGCCGCCGGGACCGGGGTTTCCGGAACAGGCGCCGTCGGTATAGGCATAAAGCTCGGGCATGGGGTCAGGCCTGCAAGGGGATGGCGAGGCAGCCAAGGACGACGACGGTCAGCATCACCCGCAGCCGCAGCCACCAGCGTGGCGCAAGGCCCCAAGCCTGGAACATCGCGTCAAGGAGGAGGAGACCGACGAAGCCCGCGGCCAGGAAGATCGCCGAGGTGTCCGAAGCGTCCGAGACCATGAAGAACACCCAGAGCGCGGGGATGACCGACAGGGTGTAGGCGAGGGCGGCATCGCGGCCTTCGGTCTTGGTGGCGAAACCCCACAGAACGCCGGACATGAAGGATAGGATGACGGTGCCGTAGGTCAGCCCGACGTAAGAGCCAAGGAACATCGGCTGCATGAACTGACCGGCCCAGGCAGAGAGGCCGGGCGAAAGATGCGTGGCGGCCGACCAGACAAAGGGGATCAGCCCGGCAAGGCCGAGAAGGAGCGCAGGGCGGGGGATGCGGGCGTCATCAATCATGCGACTGATCTAGCCTGCCCGCGCCGACAAGGCCAGATCAGTCCGGGTCCATGAAGCGGTCGAAGCGGGGCGGAATGGCTGCGGCAATCGCGTCAAGGACCTTGCCCACCCGTTCGACATCAGCGGTGGCAGGGTGCGGCAGAAGGTCGATCTTCTTGCCATCCAGGTAGACCGCGCCGCCCGTCAGCCCACCGCCGACGACGATCTCCTCGGCCTCGCGGGCGGGTTTTTCGGCCAGACCGCTTTCGGTCGCCGCCTGTCGGATCGCGGCCAAGGCGTCTTGGGCTACCGTGGCGCGGCGGGTCTTGCAGTAGGGGCCTTCGGTTTCGTACCCCGTGCAGTGCTTCAGGGTCAGATGCCCGTCGGTCAGGATCGAAACGGTCGTGTCCCAGGCGTATTCCGGCGGAAGGCTGCCGGAGTCGGTCTGGTACTCGGCGAGCACGTCCTGCGCATGGACGGGCAGGGACAAGGCGAACAGGAAGGCGACGGGCTTCAGCATTCAGGCGGGCTCTCGAAGGATGCGGGGGACCTTGAATTCGATGTCCTCGACGGCCGTTTCGACGAGGTCCACGGTGACCTGATAGCGGGCGCGGAAGGCGTCGATGACTTCGTTGACCAGAACCTCGGGGGCGCTGGCCCCGGCGGTCAGGCCGATGGCCCGGGCGGTAGCGAGCGCGCGCCAGTCGATGTCGGTCGCGCGCTGGATCAGCATGGAGTAGGGGCAACCGGCGGCGGAGCCGACCTCGACCAGACGCTTGGAGTTCGAGGAGTTGGGGGCGCCGATCACGAGGAGGGCGTCGATCTTCGGGGCGACGGCCTTCACGGCGGCCTGACGGTTCGTGGTGGCGTAGCAGATGTCGTCGTGGGCCGGGGCGTGGATGAGGGGGAAGCGGGCCTTCAGGGCGGCGGCGATCTCGGCGGTGTCGTCGACCGAAAGAGTGGTCTGGGTGATGAAGGCGAGCTTGGCCGGGTCGCGGACGTGCAGGGTGGCGACGTCGGCGACGGTTTCGACGAGGAGGACCTCGCCTTCCGGAAGCTGGCCCATCGTGCCGACCGTCTCGGGGTGGCCGTCGTGGCCGATGTAGATCATCTGGGTGCCGGCCTCGTGGTGGCGGGCGGCTTCGTTGTGGACCTTGGTGACGAGGGGGCAGGTGGCGTCGACGGCGATCATCTGGCGGCGGCTTGCTTCGGCGGGGACAGCCTTGGGGACACCGTGGGCGGAAAAGACGACGGGCCGGTCGGTGGGGCAGTCGTCCAGTTCCTCGACGAAGATGGCACCCTGGGCCTTCAGGGCGTCGACGACGAACTTGTTGTGGACGATCTCGTGGCGGACGTAGACGGGGGCGCCCCATTTCTGGATCGCCATCTCGACGATCTTGATCGCGCGGTCCACCCCGGCACAGAAGCCGCGGGGTGCGGCGAGGTAAAGGGTGAGCGGGGGCAGATCGGGGGGCATCGGCGGCTCCGGCTGGGCGGTTGGCACAGACTTAAGGGCTGGCGGGTTGTCCGTCCAGTCCCGCGCGTGGCGCATGTAGCGGGACCAGAGATTCCAACGGGTTGGCTGCGGGCGTTAGGCTGGCATTAACCAGCGACCGCCCCCAATGCCGCAGCGCCGAGCCAGCCCAGAACGATGTAGCGGCCGGTCTTGGCGAGGGCCACCAGCGTTAGAAACACCGCAAACCGCACCCGCAGGACACCGGAGAGAGCCACGATCATGTCGCCGAAGGGCGCCCAGGACAGAAGGAGCAACCAGAGGCCCCAACGGCCCCACCAGCGCTCGGCGCGGGCCATCTGGACGGGTTTCAAAGGAAACCAGCGGTGGTCGCGCTGTTCGGAAAGCCAGCGGCCAAGCGCATAGGTCACGCAGGACCCCAGCGTGTTGCCGATGGAGGCGACGACGATAAGGGCAAAGGTCTCCCACCCGGCGGCCTGCATCCCCAGGAAGACCAGTTCGGACTGGAAGGGAACGGGCGTCGCGGCAAGGAAGGCGGCGAGAAACAGGCCTGCGAGGGCAATCATGACCGGAACCCCCGTGTCCCGGTCACGACTGTTGCAGGGATCACTTCGCCTCGACCACGACCTCTTCGGCGGTGGCGGGGCGCGGCTCACGCGGCGGACGGCCGATGACTTCACGCAGTTCGTCCAGCTCGATGAAGTTGTCGGCCTGGCGGCGCAGTTCGTCGGCGATCATCGGCGGCTGGCTGCGGATGGTCGAGACGACCGAGACGCGGACGCCCTGACGTTGCAGGCTTTCCACCAGCGGGCGGAAGTCCCCGTCGCCGGAAAACAGCACGATATGGTCGACCCGCGCGGCAAGCTCCATCGCATCGACGGTAAGTTCGATGTCCATGTTGCCCTTCACCTTCCGCCGTCCCTGGCTGTCGGTGTATTCCTTCGCGGGCTTCGTGCGCATCGTGAAGCCGTTGTAATGCAGCCAATCCACCAGCGGCCGGATCGGAGAATAGTCATCGTTTTCCAGAAGCGCGGTGTAGTAGAAGGCCCGTAGCAACTTTCCCCGGCGCATGAACTCCATCCGGAGGAGCTTGTAGTCGATGTCGAACCCCAGTGCCTTGGCCGCGGCGTAAAGGTTAGAACCATCGATGAACAGCGCGAGCCGTTCGTCTTTGTAAAACATTCTGTGTCCCCTCAAAGTCGCTGTCAGAACAAACCTAGCCAGTCAAAAAGACGTCCACTCAGGAAAATCCAGCAGCCAACCGGAAATCACTAGCAGCCGGACCCCGCAGCACACAAGAGAACTAAAGGACAAAACCCATGTACGAAAGGATAGGAGCACCCGTTTTGGTTGCGCTCGGCGCAAACTTGCCATTTGGGGGCGAGTCACCGGCGGAGACGCTTCGACAGGCTTTGCAAGCGATTGCAAAAGAAGGCCTTACAGTTCTGGCGGTTAGTCCCTTCTACGCGACGCCCTGCTTTCCGGCCGGGTCCGGCCCGGATTATGTGAATGCGGCGGCGGTCTTAGCTGGAAATGAAGAGAGTGACGCAACGTCACTTCTGGCGATCCTCCATGCTGTCGAAAACCAGTTTGGCAGAGTTCGCAACAAACGTTGGGGAATGCGCACTTTGGATCTGGATCTGCTTGCACTGGGCGATTCGGTGATGCCCGATCCCGCGACCCAGGATTCCTGGCGCCTGCTGCCAGCCGAAGCCCAGGTGCGGGCGACGCCCGACCAGCTGATCTTGCCGCACCCGCGGCTGCAGGACCGGGCCTTCGTCCTTGTCCCGCTGGCCGCTGTCGCCCCGGACTGGGTGCATCCCCGCACCGGTGCAAGCGTGGCCGAGATGCTTGCAGCCCTGCCGGAAGCGGACCGCGCGGCTGTCAAACCACTTTGATTTTGCCCGATTTGCCGCTTGTCAAGACTTTCCACCCGGCATAATAAGGCCACTTCCAGCGAAGCTTCCGATTTGGAGTATCCCCATGGCCCGCGTGACGGTTGAAGATTGCGTTGACAAGGTCCCGAACCGGTTCGAGCTGGTGATGCTTGCTGCCCACCGGGCACGCGAGATCCAGTCGGGCTCGCCCGTCACCGTGGACCGCGACAACGACAAGAACCCGGTCGTCGCCCTGCGCGAGATCGCGGACGAGGCTCAGCAGGCCGAAGTCCTGCGCGAGCGGATGATCGAAAGCTATCAGACCCAGATCGAGGTCGACGAGCCCGAGGAAGACCAGATGGCGCTGCTGATGGGCGGCGAGATGGATCGTCCGATGGTCGACGACATGTCGGAAGAAAAGCTCCTGCGCGCCTTGATGGAAGCCCAGGGCGAGTTCTGACGGGGACAGGACCCGCAAAGGGGCGGTGATGATTGACGTCGAAGACCTCATCGCCCTGGTCCGCAACTACAATCCGCGCTGCAATGCCGACCTGATCCGCCGGGCCTATGCCTACGGGTTCAAGATGCATGACGGCCAGATGCGGAAGTCCGGCGAGCCCTATTTCACCCATCCCGTCGCCGTATCGGCAATCCTGACCGAGCAGCAACTGGACGACGCGACGATCGTCACTGCCTTGCTGCACGACACGATCGAGGACACCCGGTCGACCTATGCCGATCTGGCCGCGATGTTTGGCGAGGAAGTGGCCGAGCTGGTCGATGGCGTGACGAAGCTGACGAACCTGCAGCTGTCGAATACCGAAAGCCAGCAATCCGAGAACTTCCGCAAGCTGTTCATGGCGATGTCCCGCGACCTGCGGGTGATCCTGGTCAAGCTGGCCGACCGTCTGCACAACATGCGGACGATCAAGTCGATGACTGCGGAAAAGCAGGCCCAGAAGGCGCGCGAGACGATGGAGATCTTCGCTCCGTTGGCCGGGCGGATGGGCATGCAGTGGATGCGCGAGGAGCTGGAGGACCTGTCCTTCAAGGTCTTGAACCCCGAAGCGCGGAATTCGATCCTGCGGCGGTTTTTGACGCTGCAGAAGGAATCCGGCGATGTGGTCCACAAGATCACGGCGGACATCCTGCACGAGCTGGAAAAGGCGCAGATCGACGCGGATGTTTTTGGTCGGGCAAAGAAGCCCTACAGCATCTGGCGCAAGATGCAGGAAAAGGACCTGGCGTTCAGCCGGTTGTCCGACATCTACGGGTTCCGGGTGATTGCCGGGTCGGTCGCGGATTGCTACCGCATCCTGGGGGTGATCCACCAACGCTGGCGGGCGGTGCCAGGCCGGTTCAAGGATTACATCAGCCAGCCGAAGAACAACGGGTATCGGTCGATCCACACTACGGTCTCGGGGCGCGACGGCAAGCGGGTGGAAATCCAGGTCCGCACGCGCGAGATGCACGAGGTGGCCGAGGCCGGGGTTGCGGCGCATTGGTCTTACCGTGAGGGCGTGCGGGCGAAGAACCCCTTTGCGGTCGATCCGGCCAAGTGGATCGCGACGCTGACCGAACGGCTGGACGAAGGCGACACGGACGAGTTCCTGGAACACGTCAAACTGGAAATGTATTCCGACCAGGTGTTCTGCTTCACGCCCAAGGGCGACGTGATCCAGATGCCGCGCGGGGCGACTCCGCTGGACTTCGCCTATGCGATCCATACGCGGATCGGGAACAGTTGCGTGTCGGCCAAGATCGACGGCATCCGGGTGCCCCTGTGGACGCGGCTGAAGAACGGCCAGTCGATCGAGATCATCACGGCCGAGGGGCAGCGTCCGCAGTCCAGCTGGATCGACATCGTGACGACGGGCCGCGCGAAGGCGGCGATCCGGCGGTCCCTGCGTGAGGAGGACCGGGGGCGGTTCGTCAAGCTGGGGCAGGAACTGGCGCGGGCGGCCTTTGACCACGTCGGCAAGAAGGCCACGGACAAGGCGCTGCGGACGGCGGCCAAGATGCTGGGGTTGTCGGACGAAAACGACCTTCTGGCGCGGCTCGGGTCCGCCGAACTGCCGGCGCGGCGGGTGGTCGAGATTCTGTATCCCGAGCTGGCGCAGGCGGTGGCCGAAGAGGTCGACAGCAAGCGGCCGGTAGTGGGGCTGATGGCCGACCAGGACTTCCGCCGCGCGCGGTGCTGCCAACCGGTTCCGGGCGAGCGGATCGTGGGGATCACCTACCGCGGGCAGGGGGTCGTGGTCCATGCGATCGACTGCCCGGCGCTGGAAGAGTTCGAGGATCAGACCTCGCGCTGGGTCGACCTGCACTGGCACTCCGGACGGCACTCGCCGGTGTTCACGGTCAGCCTGGACATCACAATTTCGAATGATGCGGGCGTTCTGGGCCGCATCTGCACCCTGGTAGGCGAGCAGAAAGCGAACATCTCGGACTTGCGGTTCACCGACCGAAAGCCGGATTTCTATCGCCTTATCATTGACGTGGACTTGCGCGATGTCGAACATCTGCACATGGTCATGACGGCGCTGGAAGCTGAAACGGATGTGGCGCAGATATCGCGTCATCGGGATTTGACACGCCGGCCATAAGGTCGGACAGCGGGGGTGGGGCCCGGAGAAGAGGCGACGTTGGTTTTCAGGCGCAGGGATAAGTTAGGGTGGGGCGCATGGTTGCGCGAGCAGGTCTATCCGCGCTCGGGCTTCAAGCGTGCGACCCGTTATGTCGTATACCGGATGCGCCGCCTGCCGGACCAGCCGCACCGCGTCGCGCGGGGGGTATTCGCCGGGTTCTTCATCGGTTTTCTGCCTTTGCCCGGGCTGCAGTTCCTTGCCGCCTGGGGGGCTGCACGCCTTGTGAGGGGTAATGTGCTGGCGGCGCTGCTGGGGACCTTCAATACCAATCCCGTGACGACTCCCTTTTTCGCGGTGCTGGCGATGACCCTTGGTCACTGGATCATGGGGATCGAGGCGCCGCTGAACGGCAAGTACATCGGTCACGCCTTTGGTGAAGCGGGGCGCGACCTGTGGTTCAACTTCCTGGCGATGTTCGGACCGCAGAAGACCCAGTGGGACGGGCTGATCCAGTTCTGGAACGAGATCTATATCCCGTATCTGATCGGGGCGCTGGGACCGGCGCTGATCCTGTCGACCATCGCCTATTACGTGACGATTCCGCTGGTCGAGGCCTACCAGAAAGCCCGCGCGGCAACGGCGCAGGACCGGGCCGAGCGGCGTGGCAGGATGCGGGCCAAGCTTGCAGAGGCCGCGGCCAAGCTGAAGCGTCGCAGCGAAAAAGGCAGCGAAGACGATGACGACAGCCCGGGAACGCCCTAGACTGTCGGAAAACGCGGGAAGGCCGGAATGATCCAAGCACTGCACCAGACTGGCAAGCTTCGGCTTGGGGTGAACATCGACCACGTGGCGACCGTGCGGAATGCCCGCGGTTCGGCCTGGCCCGACCCGCTGCGCGCGGCGCTGTTGGCGGAAACCGCAGGGGCGGACGGGATCACCGCGCACCTGCGCGAGGATCGCCGCCATATCCGCGACGCCGACATCGAGGCGCTGATGGCCGCCTTGACGGTGCCCCTGAACTTTGAATGCGCCGCCACGGCCGAGATGCAGGCGATTGCGCTGCGCCACAAGCCGCATGCGATCTGTCTGGTCCCCGAAAAGCGCGAGGAGCGGACGACCGAGGGCGGGCTTGACGTGGCCTCGGACCAGAACCGTCTGACCGACTACATCACTCCCCTGCGCGAGGCAGGCTGCCGCGTCAGCATGTTCATCAGCCACGATCCCCGCCAGATCGAAGCCAGTGCCCGGATCGGCGCGGCGGTGGTTGAACTGCACACCGGGCTGTACTCTGATCTTCTTGCGGACGGCCACGCGGCGCTTGCGGACCGCGAGCTTGCCTCTCTGCAGGCCGGGGCCGAGTTCGCCGCCAGCCTGGGGCTGGAGGTCCATGCCGGTCACGGGCTGACCTATGACAACGTGGAAGCCATCGCCGCCATCCCGGAGCTGGCCGAGCTGAACATCGGGCATTTCCTGGTCGGCGAGGCGATCTTCCGCGGGCTGGAAGCCTCGATCGAGGAGATGCGTCGGCGGATGGACCTGGCACGCGGTCTGTAAGGCCCGCCAAGCGTCCGCGGTCTTGCCGGGGGACCCGGTGGGGCACAGACCTGCGGGTTTCTGAAGCTGATGGTGGCGCTGGAAGAGGCCGGGCAACTCTGCCATGAGTTTGCCGAGGCAGGCTGATCCCTGCGGGCAAGTCAGGGGAAGGCGATGATCCTGGGTATCGGCAGCGATCTGTGCAACATCGAGCGGATGGAGGCGACGCTGGCGCGACATGGCGAGCGCTTCAAGCAGCGGGTATTTACCGACATCGAGCAAAAGAAGGCCGACAGCCGCCCCCGCGCCATCGCCGCGACTTACGCCAAGCGTTGGGCCGCGAAGGAAGCGTGTTCGAAGGCGCTCGGCACCGGATTGCGGATGGGGATCGGCTGGAAGGACATGGCTGTCACGAACCTGCGGTCGGGCCAGCCGGTGATGCATGTCACGGGCTGGGCCGCCGAAAGGCTGCGCGCGATGACGCCCGCGGGCCACGAGGCCGTGATCCATGTCACGCTGACCGACGACCACCCCTGGGCGCAGGCATTCGTGGTGATCGAGGCCCGTCCGCTGGTCGCGGGGGCGCCGGGCCAAGCTTGACTCCCCTGAACCCCGCGCGCATGTAGCGCAAAACGGCAAGAGGCAGGACGGCATGGAAAGCAGCGACAAGGGCGATGGCGGCATCGTCGAGACGATCAAGACGGTCTTCTGGGCCCTGGTCATCGCAATCGCGTTCCGGTCGATCCTGTTCCAGCCGTTCTGGATCCCGTCCGAGTCGATGAAGGACACCCTGCTGATCGGGGACTTCCTCTTCGTCAACAAGATGGCCTACGGCTATTCCCGCTATTCCTGCGAAATCCCGTTCACGACGGTCAGCCTTTGCCCGGTCTCGGGCCGGGTTCTGGGCGCGGACCCGGCGCGCGGTGATGTCGTGGTGTTCCGGCATCCGACGGCGGGGGCGGACTACATCAAGCGGCTGATCGGGCTGCCGGGCGACAAGCTGCAGATGCAAGGTGGCGTGCTGTACATCAACGGCGCGGCGGCTCCGCAAGAGGCGGCAGGCGTGTTCGAGGAAGTGATGGAAGCGCAGGGCCCGATGCGCAATCGCCCGCGCTGCGAGAACGGCGCGGTGGGCGACGGCGGGCTTTGCACGAAGTCCCGCTTCGTCGAGACCTTGCCCGAGGGCCGGCAGCACAACGTCCTGAACATCGATGCTTCGGGTCCCGGCGACGACACGGATGTCTTCACCGTGCCCGAAGGCCACTACTTCGTGATGGGCGACAACCGCGACAACTCCACCGACAGCCGCTTTCCGCAGGCCCTGGGTGGCGTCGGTTTCCTGCCGGCCGAGTTCCTGATCGGCCGGGCGGATCGGATCATGTTCTCGTCGGCGGGCCGGAGCCTGTTCTTCTTCTGGACCTGGCGGGCCGACCGCTTCTTCAAGGCGATCGAGTGAGAGCGAACCCGTGAGGTTGGCGGCGGACCTGCTGGCCTTTCAGGGCCGCCTGGGACATGCGTTCCGCAAGCCTGATCTTCTGGTGCGGGCGGTGACGCATGCCTCGATCGGCACCGCGACGCGGCCCGACAACCAGCGGCTGGAGTTTCTGGGCGACCGGGTGCTGGGGCTGGTGATGGCCGAGGCGTTGCTTTCGGCCGACACCGATGCGCGGGAGGGACAGCTTGCGCCGCGCTTCAACGCGCTGGTGCGCAAGGAAACCTGCGCCGATGTGGCCCGCGAGGTCGGGTTGGGGGACGTGCTGAAGCTGGGGCGGTCCGAGATGCTGACCGGCGGCCGCCGCAAGGAGGCCTTGCTGGGCGACGCGATGGAAGCGGTGATCGCAGCGGTCTACCAGGACGCGGGCTTTGAGGCGGCGCGGGCCCTGGTGCTGCGTCTTTGGGGCAGCCGGATCGCGGCGGTGGAACCCGACGCGCGGGATGCCAAGACCAGTCTGCAGGAATGGGCGCAAGCCCGTGGCATGGTGCCGCCCAGCTACGAGGAGGCCGGGCGCAGCGGCCCCGACCATGCTCCGGTCTTCACGGTGCGGGTGACATTGGCGACCGGACAGGCGGCCGAGGCTTCGGCAGGGTCGAAACGGGTGGCGGAACAGGCCGCGGCGCGACTGCTGCTGGACCGGGTGGAGGCGACCCGCGACTAGTCCGGCAGGGATGGCGGCATCAGCCCCTTCTGCCGCGCCTCGCACCGCCAGAGCTTCTTGCGGACCCCGGCGACTTCCAGACCGGCATACTTGCCGCGGGAGAAATTGGGCCAGTCGATCGCGGGGGTTTCGAGATCAAGGTTTGCCAACTGGCATTTCCGTCCGCTTTCCAGTATGGGGCAAGCTTACATCAAGGATAGCTGAACGACATGACCACGCGCGCGGGCTTCGTCGCCCTGATCGGAGAGCCCAATGCGGGCAAGTCCACCCTCCTGAACCGGATGGTGGGGGCGAAGGTGTCCATCGTCACGCACAAAGTGCAGACGACGCGGACCCGGATCCGGGGCGTCTGCATGGAGGGGCAAAGTCAGATCGTGTTCGTCGATACGCCCGGCATCTTCCGGCCCCGGCGGCGCCTGGACCGCAGCATGGTCAAGGCGGCCTGGGGTGGGGCGTCGGATGCGGATATCATCGTCCTTCTGATCGAAGCGCAGCGCGGGCTGACCGAGGGCGCCAAGGCGATCATCGAACGGCTGAAGGACGAGATGCCGAAGGGCCAGCCCATCGCGCTGGCGATCAACAAGCTGGACCGGGTGAAGGCGGAAACGCTGCTGGCTCTGGCCGAGGAGGCCAACGCGGCCTTTCCCTTTGCCAGAACCTTCATGATCAGCGCCGAGAAGGGTTACGGCGTCGCCGATCTGCGGGAGTGGCTGGCGGCCGAAGTGCCGGAAGGCCATTGGTTCTACCCCGAGGACCAGATCGCCGATCTGCCGATGCGGATGATCGCGGCCGAGATGACCCGTGAGAAGCTGACCCTGCGGCTGCATGAAGAGCTGCCGTATCAGCTGACCGTCGAGACCGAGAAGTGGGAAGACAAGCCCGACGGGACCACGCGGATCGACCAGATCGTCTATGTCGCCCGCGACGGCCACAAGGGGATCGTGCTGGGCAACAAGGGCGAGACGATCAAGGGCGTGGGCCAGGCAGCGCGGGCTGACATCAGCGAGTTCCTGGGTCGCACGGTGCACCTCTTCCTGCAGGTGAAGGTGCGGCCGAACTGGCTGGACGAACCGGAGCGCTATTCCGAGATGGGCCTCGACTTCAAAGACGGCGATGCGTGAGAGGGGCAAAAGTCTTCGAAGACTTTTGCAAACTCCTTCGAAGGAACTGGGTCGCGGCCGGGGCGTGGCGCGATGAGCCCACGGCTGGCGAGCGGCATCTGGGTCTCGGCTTACCTTACGCGGCTGCGGCTGGCGGATATTCCGGCCTATGTGACCGCCAAGGGTGACAGCGAGGCGGGCGCCGTGGTGGTCAAGGTGGCGCTGCTGGACGGGTCCGCGCGGGCTTACGAGCGGCGGTCGGACCTGATGACCGGGGCGCGAGCCTGGATCCTTCTGACCGAGGGGCCGGAGGCGGAGGTCGACGCTTTGGTCTCCCGCACCAAAGCACGCGATCCGGATCTGTGGGTGATCGAGCTGGAGGATCGGCAGGGCCGGACCCTCCTGGAAGAAGACGGGTTGGCGGACTGAGGCGCGGGAGAAAGGCGGGCCTGGCAACCGGGCTTGCGGGGGCGGGCGTCGCAGCGGATAGTCCGACGCATGGATTGGCGCGACGACGGCATTCTTCTGTCCATGCGGCCGCATGGCGAGACCTCGGCGATCATCGAGGTGATGACGGCGGCGCATGGTCGGCATTCGGGCGTCGTGCGCGGTGGTGCCTCGCGCAAGATGGCGGCCAGTTTGCAGCCGGGGACGGGTCTCAAGCTGGAATGGCGGGCGCGGCTGGACGAGCATATCGGCAGTTTCACGGTCGAGCCGGTGAAATCCCGCGCGCATCTCTTGGGGGACCGGCTGGCGCTGGCGGGGCTTTTGGCGGTCTGTGCCCTTTTGCATGAGGCACTGCCGGAACGGGAGTCCCATCCGGCCCTGTGGCGGAAGTCGCTGGCACTGATGGATGTTCTGGGGGGCGAGGGCTGGACGGCGGCCTATGTCCGCTGGGAGCTGTGCCTCTTGGAGGAGATCGGCTTTGGCCTGGACCTTTCCGCCTGCGCCGTCACCGGGGCGACGGACGGGCTGGCTTACGTCAGCCCGAAGACCGGGCGGGCGGTGACAGCCAAGGGCGCGGGGGAATGGGCGGACCGGCTGCTCCCCTTGCCCGACGGGCTGGAGGGTGAGGCGCCGTTGTCGCCGCAGGCGGTGGTGACGGGGCTGCGGTTGACCGGCTACTTCCTGGACCGCGAGTTGCGTCCCGTGCTGCACGACCGCCCCCTGCCCGAGGCACGGTCGCGGCTGGTCGACCTGCTGGCGCGTCTGGCCTGAACCGCACTGGCCCCTGACACGGCTGGCCCGAAACGACCGCAGATGTCGGCTTTGTGGCAGACGGAACCGGGTCTGGCCGTCCAAGTCGGATCATGGCCAACCGTTACATTCCGCTGGCGCTGCGCCACAGCCCGACGCCCCGGATCGAGCATTTCGCACTGCTGTCGGGGCTGGACGCGTCGATCCGCGGGATGCTGATCTCGACCATGCCGCTGGTGGTCTATGACGCGCTGCAAGATGCGCAGGCAACCTCGGTCGTGTTCTTCATCTCGGGCGTCGTCGCGCTGATCTGGGGGCTGATGGTGCCCTGGGCCGCCCGGCTGATCCCACGGCGCTGGACCTATACCGCGGGCGGCTGCCTGTATCTCGTCGGCAATACGCTGGGCGCCATCGGGACGGTCTGGTCGGTGCCGATGGCGCTGATCTGCAATGCGATGGCGACGGTGACGATCTTCGTCTGCCTGAACGCCTATGTGCTGGACTATGTCGACCGGGAGAACCTGGGGCGCAGCCAGTCGACCCAGATGGTCTATGCGGCTGCCCCCTGGGCTATCGGGCCGATGGCGGGGGTCTGGCTGTATCATCAGTGGCACGCGCTGCCTTTCATCGCCTCGGGCGTCTTCGCCTTCATCCTTCTGGTCTGCTTCTGGGTTCTGCGGCTGGGGAATGGCAAGCAGATCACCCGGGCCAAGCGGGCGGCGGTGAACCCGCTGGGCTATCTGGGCCGGTTCTTCAGCCAGCCCCGGCTGATCGCGGGCTGGATGTTCGCGGTGATGCGGTCCTGCGGCTGGTGGGTCTATGTCGTCTACCTGCCGATCTTCTGCATCGAGGCGGGCTTGGGCGACAAGGTGGGTGGCATCGTGCTGTCGATCACGAATGCGCTGCTTTTCGCGGCCCCGGCGCTGAACCGTCTGGCGCGGCGGCTGTCGGTGCGGCGGTCGGTCCGCGCCGCGTTCGGGATCTGCGGCGCGCTGTTCCTGGCGGCGGGGCTTCTGGCCTTCCTGCCCTGGACGACGGTGGCCCTCTGCATGGCGGGCTCGGTTTTCCTGGTCATGCTGGACGTGGTCGGGGGTCTGCCCTTCCTGATGTCGGTGAAACCCAGCGAGCGGACCGAGATGTCGGCGGTCTATTCCAGTTTCCGTGACGTCTCGTCGATCCTGACTCCGGGGGCAGCCTGGCTTGTCCTCTGGGTCGCTCCCTTGCCGGGGATCTTCGTGATGGCTGGGGTGGGGTTGCTGGCCTCGTGGGCGGTGGCGGGGCGGATGCATCCCCGGCTGGGCGTGCAAAGGCCGTCGCGCGGCGGGGTGGCTGCCTGATACCGCTCCTCGATGGTCTTCGACCACTCGTCGCTGGGCACTTGCGACGAGAAGCCGAAGGCGAACGAGGAGCAGTCGTCAGGCCCAGATCCTGCCGTGCTTGACCAGCCAGTCGGCCGAGGCGAGGAGCGCGGCTTTCGGCGCGATGAACTCCATCCCCATTTCCTTGACCGCACGGGCATTGGACACGCGTTCCAGGTGGCCAAGCTTGGGCAGGATCGACTTGATGGAGGCATCGAAGACCGACAGCAGCCGGACGATGGCTTTTGGCGCCTCGCGCGTTGGAATGCGGCGGGTGGGGTAGGCGGCCTTGAGGGTCCGGCCCATGTCCACGAAGGCCATCGAACCGGAGGAGGCCAGGTAGCGGCGACCCTCGGTTTCGGGGCGTTGGAGCGCGCGCAGGTGCATCTCGGCCACGTCACGGACATCGACGACGGGGATTCCCATCGGTGGGAGCATCGGGTCCTTGCCCTTTAGGAAGCGCTCGACGAGGCCAAGCGACGAGCCGTAGTGTTCGTCCAGGGGTGGTCCCAGAACCAGGCCGGGGTTGATCGTCGTCAGCTTCAGACCGCGTGCCTTGGCGATCTCCCAGGCGGTGCGCTCGGCCAGGGTCTTCGACTTGGCATATGGCGTGGTCGAGGGCAGATGGATGTCGCACCAGTCAGCCTCGTCCTGCAGCGTGTCGGGCTTTGCTTCGTTCAGAACCGCGACGGTGGAGGAGGTCAGGATGACCCGTGTCACGCCGGCGGAAGCGGCGGCCTTCAGGACCCGCTCGGTGCCTTCCACGGCGGGGCGGATCACCGTGGCTGGGTCCTTCGGCTGGGCGATGGGAAAGGGCGAGGCGGTGTGTACCAGCGCCGAGACGCCAGCCATCGCCTCGGCCCAACCGGCGTCGGATTCGAGGTCGGCCTGGACGAAGGTCAAGACGCCGGCATGTTCGGTGAGATAGGGCGCAAGGGCGGCGCGGACCTCCTCGGCCCGGTCCATGCGGCGCAGGGTTCCGCGCACCGAATACCCGGCGTTCAGCAGCTTGAGGGCCACATGTTTCGCGATGAAACCGGAGACCCCGGTCAATAGCACCAAGTCCATGCCCGACTCTCCCCTAACCCTGCTTACAAGATTGGTCCGGTCGGGCCGCAATTCAATCCCTTACTCCAGCAGGCGCCGCGCTATGACCTGGGCCTGAATCTCGGCGGCGCCTTCGAAGATGTTCAGGATGCGGGCATCGCAAAGGATGCGGCTGATCCGGTATTCCAATGCGAAGCCGTTGCCGCCGTGGATCTGCAGCGCATTGTCGGCACTGGCCCAGGCGACGCGGGCGCCAAGAAGCTTGGCCATCCCGGCTTCGACGTCGCAGCGCTTGTCATGGTCCTTCTGCCAGGCGGAGAAGTAGGTCAGCTGGCGGGCGATCATGACTTCCACCGCCATCATCGCCAGCTTGGATTCAATGCGGGGGAACTCAATCAGCGATTTGCCGAACTGCTTGCGGTCCTCGGCATATTGCATCCCCGTTTCCAGCGCCGATTGCGCAACGCCGATGGCGCGGGCTCCGGTCTGGATGCGGGCGGATTCGAAGGTCTGCATCAGCTGCTTGAAGCCCTGGCCTTCGACCTGGCCCAGCAGGTTCGCCCCATCGACGCGGAAGTCGTCGAAGTTGACGGTATATTCCTTCATGCCGCGGTAGCCGAGCACCTCGATCTCGCCGCCCGACAGGCCGGGGTCCACGAAGGGCGTCTCGTCGGTGCCGGGGGTCTTTTCCGCAAGGAACAGCGACAGGCCGCGGTAGTCGGTGGTGCCTTCGACGCTGCGGGCGAGGACAGTCATGACGTGGGTGCGGGCGGCGTGGGTGATCCAGGTCTTGTTGCCGGTGATGACCCAGTCGTCACCGTCCTTCTTCGCCTTGGTGCGCAAGCTGCCAAGGTCCGAGCCGGTGTTGGGTTCGGTGAAGACAGCGGTGGGCAGGATCTCCCCGGAGGCAAGGCCGGGCAGCCACTTCGCCTTCTGCTCTTCCGTTCCGCCGCACAGGATCAGCTCGGCGGCGATTTCGGTCCGGGTGCCAAGCGAGCCGACGCCGATATAGCCGCGGCTGAGTTCTTCGGACACCACGACCATCGAGGCTTTGGACAGGCCGAAGCCGCCATAGGCTTCCGGGATGGTCAGACCGAAGACACCCATCTCGGCGAGTTCGGTGATGACCTCCATCGGGATCAGCTCGTCCTTCAGGTGCCAGTCGTGCGCGCGGGGGATGACCTTTTCGTCGGCATAGCGGCGGAACTGGTCGCGGATCATCTCCAGCTCTTCGTCGAGGCCGGTGGCCCCGAAGGTCGCGCGCCCGTGGTTGTCCCGCATCAGCGCGACAAGGGCGTGGCGTGCCTCGGGCGTATTGCCTTGGGACATCAGCTTTGCGGCCTGGGCGCCGGGGGTCCAGGTCAGGCCAAGGTCGGAGAGGCGCGCGAACTCAGTCTGGCTCATCGGGATTCCGCCAGCGATCTGGGTCAGGTATTCGCCGAAGCCGGCCTGAAGGATCAAGGCTTCCATCTGGCCGAACTGGCTGGCATCCGCCAGTCGTCCCGCCCAGGCGTCCAGCTGGCGCAGTGCCTCCACGTAGGTTGCGAGCCAGGCCAATGCGTGCGCCTGATACTGTTGCGCCTCCAGCGCCTGGTTCGACACCTTGCCGCCGGTGGAAACCTGCGCCTTCAGACCGTCCCGCGCCTGGGTGAACAGCGCCTCGACCTCGGGCAGGGCGGCCTTCGTAAGCGCCTGAAGATCGGAGAGGATCGGGGTCTGGGTCATGACTTGTCCGTCAGGCATGGGTCGGCTCCGGCGAGATTCTGCACCTGCGAAGAGGTAGCGCCTTCGCAACGGCAGCGCAACAAGATTTCGCCACTGAACGCTGGGGCGACCGAAAATGTCGCAGCCGTTTTCAAGAGATTGCGCCGCAGGCTTGGGCAATCTGCGGCAGCGCCTGGGCCGGGACCACTTCGAACGTCACGGTGTAAAGCTGTTCCCCGCCGGCCCAGGCCTCGAAGCGCCAGATGCCGGGGATCAATTCATCCTCGCGGTCGAAGCGGAAGAAGCCGAACTGGTCGGAGATGTCGGTGAAGCTGGAGGTCCAGACCTCGGGCGTGGCGGAACCGGGACGGTAGACGCGCATTTCACCGTCGAGGAAGAGGCCGGGTTGCAACCGGGACTTTACTCCGAACGCGAGGCCGATCTGCGCCGGGACGATCTGGCGGTCGGGCCAGTGGAAGTCGATTTCGGTGTCGGGGACGTGGATCCAGCCGGAAAGCGTGCCGGGGGCGGGGCGCTGGTCCATCGCCTGCAGGGCGCAGAAGACGCCGAACGTGAGGCTAGCCACATTTGGGCCCGCCTGCGGTGCGGCGGGTTGGGCAGCCAGGGGGGCCGCAAGAGCCAGAAGCAGTGCCAGTGCCAGCCGTCGCATGTGCGTCTCCCGCGGGGGGTTTCCCCCGCAGGAGGACTGCGCCACAAGGGGCGGGAAAGGGCAAGTCATGTTCGATCTTCTTTCCGGCGGGCTGTCGGGCCAGGCCTTTACGGTGGCGCTGGCGGTGACCCTGTTTGCCGGCTTCGTGAAGGGCGCAGTGGGCTTTGCCATGCCAATGATCCTGGTGTCGGCCTTCGCGATCTTCCTGCCGCAGGAGATGGCTCTGGCAGGTCTGATCCTGCCGACGCTGGTGACGAACCTGAGCCAGGCGTTCCGGCAAGGCGTCGGACCGGCGGTCGAAACGGCACGGACCTATCGGCGGTTTCTGGTGGCCACCGTGGTCTGCATCGCGATCTCGGCCCCCTTTGCGGATGCGATCCCGCGGGTGGTCTACCTTCTGATGCTGGGCATCCCGATCAGCCTTTTTGCCGCCCTGCAACTGATGGGGCGGAATCTAGCGATCCAGTTGCACCACCGCGACCGGGCGGAGTGGGGGTTGGGAGTGATCGGAGGCCTTTACGGTGGGGTGTCCGGCATCTGGGGGCCGCCCTTGCTGGTGCTGCTCTTGTCGACAGGGGCGGACAAGATGACGATGGTCCGGGCGCAGGGGGTGGTTTTCCTGATTGGTGCGGTCGCGCTGTTGGCCTCGCACCTCGGGACCGGGATCGCCAATCCGCAAAGCCTGGGCTTTTCGACTGCGTTGTCGGTGCCGGCACTGGTGGGGCTTTACCTTGGCTATGCCGTGCAGGACCGGCTGGATCAGGCACGCTTTCGGCGCTGGACGCAGGGGCTGCTGGTCGTCACCGGGCTGAACATGGTCAGGCAGGCGCTTTTCGGCTGACCGCGTAGCCAAGGGCGAGAAGCAGCACTCCTGACGCAAGGAAGCCAAGGTCCCAAGCCAGCCATCGGTCGGGCGGGACGGTTTCATTGACGTGGTGCAGGCCAAGGAACTGGTGGTTCACCAGCCCTTCGATCAGGTTGAAAAGGCCGAACCCCATCAGCGCGCCACCGACAAGCTTGCTGCCGTAAAGCCGCGCCCTGCGTTGCGCGCCGCGCAACAGAAGCGCGATTCCCGCGACGGTCATGATCCAGGTGGCGGCATGGAACAGGCCGTCGAGAAGCGTATTCCGTTCCAGCCCCGCGACGGTGTCCACCGGCACTCCGGCCGACGAGGCGATGTGATGCCATTGCAGGATCTGGTGCAGGACAATGCCGTCGACAAAGCCGCCGAGACCCGCACCCAGAAGAAGCGCGCCCGCCATCGGAAAGCGCGCGCGCGGCAGGTGGGTCTGTGGCACAGTCTGCGAGGAAAGCATCGCCGGTAAGGGTCCTTCAAGACCAGAACCGGCGGGGCTGGGGGTTGTTCCCGGTCAGCCGATGGCGGCGGCTTTCACATCGGCGTCGATGAAGGGCACGTACTGCGCAAAGTTCTTCTGGAACATGCCCACGAGCTTTGCCGCCTGGGCGTCATAGGCGGCTGGGTCGGCCCAGGTGCGCCGCGGGTCCAGAAGGGCCGCGTCGACGCCCGCGACCGAGACCGGAACCTCGAAGCCGAAATTCGGGTCCTTGCGGAAAGCCGCGGCGGACAGCGAGCCGTCCAGCGCGGCGGCGAGAAGCGCGCGGGTGGCCTTGATCGGCATCCGCTTGCCGGTGCCATAAGCCCCGCCGGTCCAGCCGGTGTTGACCAGCCAGCAGGACGCGCCGTGCTTGGCGATCTTGGCTTGCAGAAGCTTGCCGTAAACCTCGGGGCGACGTGGCATGAACGGGGCGCCGAAGCAGGTGGAGAAGGTCGGCTGCGGCTCGGTGATGCCACGTTCGGTCCCGGCGGCCTTGGAGGTGAAGCCGGAGAGGAAGTGGTACATCGCCTGCGCTGGCGAGAGCCGTGCGATGGGGGGCAGGACGCCAAACGTGTCGCAGGTCAGCATGACGACGTGGCGCGGGTGACCGCCCAAGCCGGTGGCGCTGGCGTTCGAAATGGCTTCCAACGGATAGGCACAACGGGTGTTTTCGGTGAGGCTACGGTCGGAAAAGTCCAATTCCAGCGTTTCGGGGTCGAAGACCATGTTTTCCACGACGGTCGCGAAGCGGTGGGTCGTGGCATAGATCTCGGGCTCGGCCTCGGGCGAGAGGTCGATGGTCTTGGCGTAGCAGCCGCCCTCAAAGTTGAAGATGCCACGGTCGGACCAGCCGTGTTCATCGTCGCCGATCAGCGTGCGGTCGGGGCTGGCCGAAAGGGTAGTCTTGCCGGTGCCGGACAGGCCGAAGAAGACGGCCGCGTCGACCGGGTTGCCCAGTGCGTGGTTGGCCGAACAGTGCATCGCCATCACGCCCTTGGCGGGCAGAAGGTAGTTCAGCACGGTGAAGACGGCCTTCTTGTTTTCCCCGGCATAGGCGGTGTTGGCGATCAGCACCGTCTTTTCGTCGTAGTTCAGCACGATGGCTGTTTCGGTCCGGGTGCCGTGGCGGGCCGGGTCGGCCTTGAACGACGGGCAGTTGATGATGGTCCATTCCGGCGTGAAGCCGTCCAGGTCCGCACGCGCCGGGCGGCGAAGGAGATGGCGGATGAAAAGCCCGTGCCAGGCAAGTTCCGTAACCACACGGACGTCCAGCCGGTGCATCGGGTCGGCACCGGCATAGAGGTCCTGGACGAACAACTCACCGCCTTTGACATGGGCCAGCATGTCCGCCTTGAGGCGCGCGTAGGCCTCGGGAGACATGGCGGCGTTGTTGTCCCACCAGATCGTTTCTTCGGTGGTGGCGGTGCGGACAACGAACTTGTCCTTCGGCGACCGCCCGGTGAACTGCCCGGTCGAGCAGAGGAAAGCCCCGCCCCGACCCAGACGACCTTCGCCCCGCAGGACCGCGGCCTCGACCAGCGCGGGCTCGGCATAGTTGTAGTGGGCGACCGCCACACCCGTAATGCCTTGCGTCTCCAGCGTCTGATTGGGGTTCACGCGTCCTTGGGTCATCCTGCAAGCTCCCGTTGCCGCACCGCGGTGCGGCGGTTCAGTAGGTCGGCATTCGGGCCAATGAATGCCGCGACAAGCCCGCCAAGGGCAGGTCATACTAGGCCTATAGCATGGGATTTTTGCACCAGAATAGAGCGATTTCAAACAGTTAGCGCAATCATCTGGCCGTTAGCGCCACCATCGGCAAAGGGGCGCCGGAATGGACAAGGAATTGTCGTCGCGATGGGCTAAATTGTCACCCTGTCCCCGATTGTTTCACGGGTGATTCGCTTTTCTGTTGATTATCCGGGTGCAACCCTGAAAATGGCACATAAAACAATAAGGCAGCAGCAGTTTAGGGAGGCACGCAGATGTCCCGCATCGCCCTTGTCGACGATGACAGGAATATCCTGACCTCGGTCGCAATGACCTTGGAGGCCGAAGGATTTGAGGTCGAGACGTACAACGACGGCCAGTCCGCATTCGAGGCGTTCAGCCGCCGGATGCCCGACATGGCGGTCCTTGATATCAAGATGCCCCGGATGGACGGGATGGATCTGTTGCAGCGCATGCGGCAGAAGACCTCGATCCCGGTGATCTTCCTGACCTCGAAGGATGACGAGATCGACGAGGTTCTGGGCCTTCGGATGGGCGCGGACGACTACGTCAAGAAGCCCTTCAGCCAGCGCCTTCTGGTCGAACGCATCCGTGCGCTTCTGCGCCGGCAGGAGGCGATCAACACCGGCGAGGCTGCGGCCACCGAAGAAACCCGGATGATGGAGCGGGGCGCTCTGCGCATGGACCCGCTGCGGCATTCGGTGACGTGGAAGGGCAAAGAGGTCGCGCTGACCGTGACCGAGTTCCTGCTCTTGCAGGCGTTGGCGCAGCGGCCCGGCTTCGTGAAATCGCGCGACCAGCTGATGGACGTGGCGTACGACGATCAGGTCTATGTCGACGACCGCACCATCGACAGCCACATCAAGCGGCTGCGCAAGAAGATGCGTTCGGTCGACGATACCTTCTCGGCGATCGAGACGCTGTATGGCATCGGCTACCGCTACAACGAAGAATAACAGCCGCACGTCATGTCCTCGGCACCCCGGATTTCACAAGACGACCTGAGGCCGAAGCGCTCGGGCGACGTCCTTCTGGGCGAGGATTGGGTTTCCCCCGATGCCACCGTCGAGCGGCTGAAGGAAGGCCGGGGCGGGCGCAGCATCGTCGGGCTGAACCGCTCGCCACTGGCGCGGAAGATCATCGTCTTCAACCTGATGGCGTTGGTGTTGCTGGCGGTGGGCGTTCTGTTCATGAACCCGTTCCGCGACAGCCTGGCGTTGCAGCGCCAGCTGGGCATGGTGCGGCAGGCAGAGCTGATCTCGGCGGTCTATGAGGCGCATCTGCGGTCGGGCAACACCGGCTTTGATTTCCGCACGCCGTTGCAGGATATCGAGCTGGACCCGGTGCTGGAGGTTTTTGTCTTCGACCCCACGGGGTCGCTTCTGGCCTCACGCGTGGGGCAGGGGACCGGCACGCTGGTCACGAACCCGGACCAGCCGACCATCCTGACCGACTTTCTGGAAGGCGTGTGGAACCTTGTCACGGTGCTGTTCCGCCAGGGTCAGGCCGACTGGACCGAAACGATAGACCCCGCCGACAACGCGCGCTCGGCCTTTGAAGGCGCGCGCGGCGGTGAGGTTGTGACCCGGGTCACCCGCAACAGCGAAGGCAGCATCTATTTCACCGTTGCCACCCCAATCATCGTGGGCGGCGATCTGGTGGGGGTCGTGGCGATCACATCGAACAGTCAGGAGATCGACCGGCTGGTCCGCTATGAGCGGGAACAGATCCTGCAAATGTTCGTTCTGGCCGTGGTCCTGTCGATCAGCCTCAGCCTGATGCTGGCCTCGACCATCTCGAACCCCCTGTCGGACCTGGCTGCTGCCGCCGAAGTGGGGCGAGACCGCGACTCGCGCCGGGTGGCGCCCAGCCGGGTCCGCATCCCCGACCTTGCCGCCCGCCCGGACGAAATCGGTCGGCTGTCCGTCGCCATGCGAGGAATGGTCTCGGCCCTGTACGACCGGATCGATGCCAACGAACAGTTCGCCGCCGACGTGGCGCACGAGATCAAGAACCCGCTGGCATCGCTGCGGTCGGCCGTCGGATCGCTGCGCTTCGTCAAGAAGGAAGAACAGCGGGAAAAGCTCCTGGACGTCATCGAACACGACGTCCGCCGCCTGGACCGGCTGGTCAGCGACATCTCCAACGCCTCGCGGCTGGATTCGGAGCTGGTGAAGGAGGAGGAGGAAGAGTTCAACCTTCTCAAGACCCTGTCCAACCTTTGCCAGTACCTGTCGCAGCAAGCGGGTGAGAAGGGCGTCGATTTCATCATCGACCTGCCTTCGGACCCGATCGCGATCCACGGGCTTGAAGCACGGCTGGCGCAGGTCTTCGTCAATCTGGTCACCAACGCGATTTCCTTCTGCGAAGACGGCGATGCGGTCCGCGTCTGGGCGCGTCGCCGGGAAAACCGGGTGCTGATCGTGGTGGAAGACACTGGCCCGGGTATTCCGGAACAGGCGTTGACCAAGGTGTTCAAGCGGTTCTATTCCGAGCGCCCGCAGGCCGAGTTCGGCAAGCATTCCGGCCTGGGGCTGGCGATCTCGAAGCAGATCGTCGAGGCCCACGGCGGGGTGATCTGGGCCGAAAACATCCGCCCGACCGCCGCCGACCCGACCTCGGAGCCATTGGGCGCGCGGTTTGTGGTCGGCCTGCCGGTGTGACCAGCGAAATCCTGCACGCCAGTTGTGTCGCGGCCGAGGGTCGCGGCCTCTTGATCCTGGGACCCTCGGGCGCGGGCAAGTCGGCACTGGCGATCCGGCTGATCGTGCTGGGGGCCGCACTGGTGTCGGATGACCGGACCCGCATCGTGGTCGCGGGCGATACGCTGCAGGCAAGCTGTCCGAATCCGGACCTGCGCGGCCTGGTCGAATCGCGCGGCCTTGGTCTTTTGCGTGCCCCTGCTGTCGAAAGTGCGGAACTGGTGCTGGCGATCGATCTTGGGCACCCCGAAAGAGAGAGACTGCCTCCCTTCCGGACGGTCACGTTTCTGGGAAGACCGATCTCCCTTGTGCTGCAACCGCAGAATGACCATTTCCCCGACGCCCTGATGCTTTATCTTCGCCACGGTCGTCAGGCATGACGTCGCCTGGATTTCCAATGACACCTGAGCCCACGCAGGACCATCACCTTGTCTTCGTCACTGGCCCTTCCGGCGCCGGGCGGACGACTGCGATCCGTGTGCTGGAGGATCTGGGTTATGAGGGCATCGACAACATCCCCCTGTCGCTGGTCCCCCGGCTGATCGAAGGCGCTCCGCTGGGCCGCCCCATCGTTCTGGGCCTTGACGTGCGGAACCGTGACTTCAATGCCACCGCCCTGATCGAGTTGATCGACAGCCTGACCCGCGATCCCCGCGTGCGACTTGAGGTGCTCTATCTGGACTGCGCGCCCTCTGTGCTGATCCAGCGCTATTCCGAGACCCGTCGCCGGCACCCGCTGGCCCCGAACGAGACGCCTGCACAAGGCATCGAACGCGAGATCGACCTTCTGGCCCCGATCCGGGTGCGCGCGGACCATCTGATCGACACCACGGAACTGACGCAGCATGACCTGAAGGCCGAACTTGCGGCGATCTTCGACATCACGCCGACGGGACGGCTGTCCGTCTCGGTCCAGTCCTTCAGCTACAAGCGCGGCACTCCGCGCGGGATGGACATGATCTTCGACTGCCGGTTCCTGGCGAATCCCCACTGGCAGCCCGCGCTGCGTCCGCTGGACGGCCGCGACCC
>NZ_JALHQD010000011.1 GCF_022842145.1 Tabrizicola sp. | reverse complement strand
CGATGCAATACCGGTCCGATACAAAACTCGGACAAACCCTGGCGCGGGGTGGAGCAGCCCGGTAGCTCGTCAGGCTCATAACCTGAAGGTCACAGGTTCAAATCCTGTCCCCGCAACCATCGTCACTTGCCGAAAGCCCGCACCCCCAGTGCGGGCTTTGGCATTTGTGGCCAAGCTCCCGTTGCACAACGACAATATCGCCGCGAGTTCTCCGAAAAGCTCGATCCGGTGACCGTGGAGTGCGTCCGGATCAGGATGCAGGACTACCTTCTCGATCAGGCCACGCAGGAGATCTGCAGCCTCGGCTCGAGTACCCTCTTGGTTCAGAGCTTCTGCCAGGTTGGACACCTTGCTGGCATAGATCCCGGCCAGACCGGGATGCAGCGCCACGGATTCGGGCTCCGGGACTGTACCGAGCGCGGCTTCCAACCTCGTGCGATCTGCTTCCAGCGTGTCCATCTTCGCCTTCATCGACGGGTGATACATTCCGTCGGTGATCGCCGTCAGCAGCCCATCGATGTCCTTGCGTACCTTTGTCAGGCGCCGCTCGTTCTCTCCCCGCTCCGAGAGGGCAGAAAGCCGGTCCTCCTGCATCTCCCGCTGAAACTCGGAGATGAACTCCTTGATCAGGTCGGGATGCATCAGTCTGTGTTTTAATCCCCCAAGAATCCGGGTCTCAACGTCCTTGCGCGCAATGGTCTTGCGATTGCTGCAGGTGCCCGCGTTGCGGGCAGCGGCACAGCCGTAGCGGTCGGCGCTGATCATGATGTAGCTCGACCCGCAGCAGCCGCAGTGCAGGATGCCGGACATAAGATACCGGGCGCGTCGTCCGACCTCCGTCCTCGGTGCATGGGGATTGGCAGCCCGTTCGGTCAGGATGTCCTGTCGTACGGCCCCCTGTCGTTCTTTGACGCGTTGCCACAGGCCGTCGTCGATGATGCGTAGATTAGGGACCTCTTCGGTAATCCAGGCTTCCGGCGGATTTGGTCGAGCTTGCCGCTTGCCGGTCTCTGGATTCTTGATGAAGCGCTGGCGGTTCCAGACCAGCTTGCCGAGGTAGAGTTCATTGTTGAGAATGCCGGTGCCGCGCTTCCAGTTGCCGGAGATGGTCGAGAACGACCACGAGGCCGCTCCCTTGGTAGTGTTTGCACGAGGTGGAGGGACACCTTCCCGGTTCAACTCGATCGCTATGGTCCGAGCGCTCTTGCCTCGGCAATAGTCCTCGAAGATCCGGCGGATGGTGGCGGCCTGTGCCGCGTCAATCACCCGCTCCCCGGTTGTAAGCGTGCCATCCGGTAGGATCTGGCGATCGAGCTGGTAGCCGTAGCTGATGCCTCCAGCGGATTTGCCGGCCCTCACCCGGCCTTCGAGGCCGCGATGGGTCTTCTGTGACAGCTGGCGCAGGAAGAGCGCTGACATCGTGCCGCCGAGGCCGATGTGCAGTTCGTTGATCTCGCCTTCCGATTTGGTGACGATCTTGACACCAAGGTAGCTCAGACGCTTGTAGAGCCCAGCAATGTGTTCCTGGTCCCGCGAAAGGCGGTCGAGCGCTTCGGAGACGAGTACATCGAAGCCGCCCGCCATGGCGCGCTGCTGCATCTCCTGGAAACCGGGGCGCAAATGCGTGGCGCCGCTGACGGCTTCATCGGCAAAGACATCCACGACCAGCCAGCCATGTTCGTCGCAGAACCGACGGCAGAGGCGCACCTGATCCGGAACCGATGCGGTCGACTGCTGGTCAGAAGAATACCGGGCGTAGATTGCAGCGCGCATGCTCAACTTCTCCACTTTGAAATCTTTGCTGCCTTCCGGCGCTTCAGCACAATGTCCTGCAGCTCACGTCCGGCCTCGATCGCGCTGGCCTGATTGTAGTGTCGCTCGGATGTGCGGTCCGATGCATGCCCGAGGAGCGCCCGAATCCCACGCGCGTGCTCTGCCGATGAGAGCGCCATCGTTGTCGCGGCGCAATCCCGGAAGAAATGCGGCGGGATAGCAACGCCGATGAGCCGAAACGTCAGCCTTTTGAGCCAGACGCTTAGGAATCCTGCTGTGTAGGGTGCGCCGTACTTGGTCAACCAAAGGCGACGTGAATCCTGCACGTTTGGCAAAAGAAGGCAGGGGCGGACGACGTCGACGTAGTGCGTGAGGAGGCTAGCGGCCGGCTCCGGGACGTTTGCTTCCCAGTACTGGCCGGTCTTCAGGTCTGAGGCATCAAGGACGACGCGCCAACCACTTGGGCAGCGCTGCAAGCTGCGACCGAGCTCAAGATTGGTGAATGGGCGTCGACGCATCGGCATGAGAGCCAGCAGCGTAACCATAATCGCGTCGCGGCAAGCGCGCGCGCTTTCGATCGAAATAGTAGCAGCGTCTTGCTCTTCTCGATACTGCTTCACGCCAGCGTCGACTAGCACTCCGGACATGACTATGCGGCCCTGCTTTCGGCTGGACGGCGTCCTGTCTGTCAGGCGCTGATAATAGCGGGCGAGATTCCGGTGGGTCTCAAGCGACTGCGCCGGAGCCAGCGCCTTCAGCACACGGAGCACTGAATTGATCCGGAAACTTGCGGTGGCGGGGACAAGATGCGCCATGTCGGCCAGCCAAGCCTGCAGCACCTCTGGTGCCCCCCTGGTCAGAGGATCGAGGTAAAGCAAATCGGGACGTTCTCGCGTTACCCAACCCAGCCAATGTCCCCATGCCTCCGCCATGACAGAAATGGAAACCGGGCTCAAATGGCTTAGTGGGCCAGCCTCGTCGAGGGGGTGACCCTTCCGGAAGAGGCCGGACCAGAGGATCTGGTCCGGCTGCGGCCAATCGGCCGGTTTGAGAGAAAGACGCGTCACGGAGCCCTGCGCTGGAAAAGTGCCCCAGGTCTTCTTGTCGTGCCCGGCGACTTCACGCCCGGCTTGATGGTTTTGCGGTTTTGCAGGACGATCTCAGAGAGGAGACGCGTTGCATCCTCGCCTTCAAGGCCGACATAGGTCTCCCAAGTTGTCGATGTCTCTGCATGGCCGAGCACGCGGCGCACCAGTTCGTAATGGCCTGGGTATGCCTTAAGCATGAGTTTTGCTGACACATGACGAAACAAGTGTGGATGCACCTTCAGCCCTGTATGCGTCCGGATCACTTTGCTGATGCGGGTGCCAAGAGCCGTCGGAGCCATACTTCCGGTCCCATCACGCATCGGAAACAGCCAGGCTACCCCGGGCGGGCACAGCACGCCCGCCCGTTCGCGCAAGTGTGCGTCGATCCATCCCACCAGGTGATCCGCAGCACGAAACTGATCGCTCGGCCGGTCTTGGTTTGATCCGCCTGCAGGTTGAGGACCACATTCCCGGGCCCATGGCGCTGCAGGTCACGCTCGACATGGATCTCGGTGAGGTTCTTGCGGCGGATCGGACAGAAGGTCAGCATCTCAATCGCAATCGCCGTTTCCCGTTGCAGCGCGCGCGCAGCCGGGTTGCGGCAAGCCTTTGCCGTGGTCCAGAGTTCCTGCGCCAGTGACAGGAACGCGTCAGTCAGGCCGGCGTCGTTGAAGGGCATCAGTCGCTTGCGGTTCTTCTCCGTAAGGCCGTCCGTGCGCTGGAGGATCAACTTGCTGCACAGATCTTCAGCGCGTGTCCGCTCCTCATCCGACAGCGTCGTGTGGTGGCGCACCAACACCCGAAGTGCCACCGCCATGTTCGAGATGCCCGGTGTCTTAACGTTGTTGCTGCGCTGCAAGAGCCACCGAAATCCCAGCTCGAGGTTTGCAGGAAAAACCAGATCCCTGAGACCCTCGATGCGCTCCACCGGCAAGCCCGCATGGACCAGCACTGCCGCGAAACGGGTGAACTGGCCCCGGCGCGCCTTCACGGTGTCCGGACGCATCGCGCGTTGCAACATTCCAGCCGCCAGCGGATCGGGCTTGGCGAGGCTGTATATCAGGGTGTCGACTTCAGCGATGAATTGCCCAGAAAACTCGGAGTCGGGCAGACGATAGACCCTGTCGGAGGCTATCGGCTCCAGCTTCTGGGTGGGCCAGCCGGGCACCAGCTCCGCCGCGCGGTTCCAGGCAGTTCGCGCACGCCGGACGACATCGACCGGATGCTTGCGCAGCGATCGTGTCGTCACCAAGGCGAGATAGTTTGTCAGGTGTTCTGCGCCCACGTTCTCGGGGGCTACCGCGCGATCGTCCAGGTAGGCCACGAACCCCCAGAGCCCGGGAACGAGGCCGCTCTCCGCACTCTGGCGCAAGGCACGCCAGTTTGCTGCCCAGCTGGGCGACAACGCGGCGACGGGCTTCGTGCCGCTCTCGATGCAACCTAGATGGGCGAGAGCCGCCTTCATGTTGCTCAGGATGTTGGCCCAGGTTTTGGCTGTGATCCTCAAAGCCTTCGGTCTTAGTTCTTCCAGGCGTGGCTGCAGCCACGGCACATGCACTGGCACGGCATCCGGGTGACGGTTCAAGACCTCGGCCACGCGGGCCAGGCCGGAGATCATATCGCGGCGGCGATCTCGCGGCAGTGCAGTGTCAGCCGTGATGCGGGCGATGCATTCGCCAAAGGAGAGAGTGCCCGAAGGCACCGGGCCGATGCCCGCACCGGTGCTCCAAGATGTCTGGTCGCTGAAATTCCTGGTCATTGTCTACGTTCCTTTTGGACTGGTGTGGACTTGCGAGGACGGCTGAAGACAAGAGCTCCGATTCGGGAAACCATACTCTATCGAAACTGGTGGGATTGCTTCCGGACCTCTTCCCGAAACCTCTGCAAGCTGTTGACTTTAGTGGACTTAAATCGACCTCAGGCCCGCGTCGCGCACAGGGCGTGATAGCGGGCATAGGCGGCTTCCGTGATGCGGATTGATCGGCCCGAGGGACCGATGCGCGTCGCCTCCAGCAGGCCCAGTTCGATCGCGCGTCGCACCGACTTCACGCTGCATTGGTCGCGCGTGGCGACGTCCTGCATCGTCAGACGACGCTCAGTTTTGCCCGCGGGCGGGCGCAGGAGTGAATTGTAATTTGGGATCTGCTTCATGCTTGGCTTCTCCTTGCAGTGGACTGCTACGGAGCGCCTCTCTTGCCGTCTGCCGCGCCAGGAGGCGCGCAAGGGCCTTCAGTCCGGCGACTGCTGCGTCGTCGGGCGGAAAAGCCGCAAGAGGGTAGTGAGGGGCGCTGGTGTCCATGCAAGGACCATGAGGTCATGCAGGGCCTAAATGATATTCCGGGAACTCTGCAGTCTTCCGCAGTTACGTCGAGAAGAGAGACCTTGCCGGGATCCGTCGCCTCAGTTCGAACAGCTTCTTCTCCAGAGCTGAAAGCTCATGGGACGGGATTGGTTCGAGCTTGTTCAGGATTGCGCAAACGAAGGCCATCAGTGTGTCTGGCGGCGGCTCTACGGCTCCTCGAGGCATATAAATGGTCACTTCTCTTCCGAGAGCATCCCGCCAGATCCACATCAGCCTGATCAACAACCAGTCGTAGGCAGCATCGCGTGGAGCACCGGGCTTTCTTTGCCTCGGATCGAGGCGCTCCTGTTCCGCTGCAGCATCGGAAGATACGGAGAGTCTTTCGATGATCTCATCCAGTCTGGCAAAGAAAAGTCGAAGTCGCTTGTCGCGACGATTGTAGGCAGCCAGTTCTCGACCCCAAGCATCTTCGTCGGCACGAAGCGATTCATCCGGGGCGTCAACAGATTGCAGGAGATCATGAAGGAAAGTATGGAGCGCCGGCGTCCTCGGACGCAGCTGTATGTCTTCGGAATTCCATTCGGATGCCGCTTCTGAGGAATCCATCCCCTTGGCCAACCTCGCAAGCTTCTTGGCCGCGTGCTTCATGTCTTGGATTCTTGCGAAGCCCTCACTCACCGTAGGTGCAGCCTGGAATGACTGAAGCGCTTGAAATATGTTCACTGCGCTCCCAACGAGAACAGACAGTGATGAGTAATCTTCCGGTGCATAAACTAGCGGCATCGAAGTCGCGAAGACGGTCATTGTGGGCGTTGTGTCGGATAGGAACCCAACCCAATCTACTCGCCACATCAAACTCTCTCTGATGGACCAAGGCGTTCCCTCCAGAAAATCCTCGTGGACTGACAGGCGGACTTGCGGCTCTTCGTTCGACGCGAACGGCTTCCGCCCTGTAGCTCCAATTCTGCGTCGCGACATTCGATCCAGATACCTCCCCGAAATTTTGTCCTAAGCTGAGGTCGGCCCGATGTCCGAGGACTCAAGAAATGTGGCGTTACGTCAATGTAGTCAACGTTCGAGCGGTCCATTAAGTGGGCGTCGTCCGGCCTGGTTTCTCGCTGTGATTGTTGCCAACAGTCAGCTATGGGCGGAGAGCGGTCATTCGCTGCAGTAAGGCCGCGCTACCGCTCTGGTCTTAACTCTCCCACCTTTCGTCGGGAGCAGACTGACATAAGTCCGCCAAGGCCAAGAACTCCAGTACCATGGCCGCCGTCCAGGTAAAGCGCACGCCGCCGAGGGGCTCTCCGGAGCGGGGGTCGTAGTATTCAGCGAAGCCCGATGTCCGGATCAGATCGAGGGACGAGCGGGTGATCGCGGCGGAAGCCCCTGCAAGGCCGGAGCGGGCAAGCCCATCGGCGATCATGTAGTTGACCACCAGCCAGACAGGCCCGCGCCAGTAGCGCTGGACCTGGAAACGGGGATCGTCCGGCGCCTGAGACGCCACGCGGAAGCGAGTGCCGTGACCCTCGATCGTCTGGGCGATGCGCGCCGCCCGGGCCGCCGGGATCGGTGCGAAGGCGGCAAGCAGCCCGCCCGACGAGCGGCTGTCGATCAACGCGCCCAAGACGCGGTCACGGCAGAGATACTGGCCGTGGTCCTCAGACCAGAGGCTCTCCAGCGCGGCGGTCCCACGTGTTGCATAGGCTCGATTTTCGGCGGCGAGGCCAAGTTCGCCAAGGGTCTCGGCAAGATCGGCAAGATCAGCGGCCGACCGTATCAGGATCGCGTTGAAGCCAGGGTCCACGACCTGGAAGGGCGTGGCCGCGTGGAGCCGGGTATTGTCCCAGTTCAGCGCACGGAAATGCTCGACGAGCCAGAGATAGCGATCGTAGTGCTCTTTCGTCGGGCGATGCTCAGGGGCGGCGTGTTGGGTATCGCGGCGGGTGTATGGCGCGATCCCTTCGGTCGGAACCCGGGCGAAGGCGTCGTCCCAGTCCACCGAATTGTCACGACCCGATTCCCACGGGTGGAGAATGGCCACGAGTCCCTCGCCCTCCGGGTCGCGGTTCTGAAAGAACCAACGGTGCCAGGCTGTGACCTTTGGCAACAGCGCACGCGCGCGGGTGGCGGCCTGGCCGCGGTCGGTCGCCCGGTCGAAGAGGCGTCGGATCGCAAAACCGGCGACGGCGGGTTGCGTGATGCCCGAGGTTGGGACCGGCCTGCCGGTGGCCCAGACGTCGGGACCAGGGAAATATCCGTCGTCGGGGGTGTGAAAGACGATATGCGGGACCATGCCGTCAGACCATTGGTGCGCGAAAAGGGTCTCGATTTCGGTCCAGGCGCGGCTCTCGTCAAAATGGCTTTGACCGAGCGCGGTCAGGCAGGAATCCCAGTTCCACTGGAAGGGATAAAGCCCCTTGGTCGGGATCGTATAGCTGCCACGGTCGTTTTCCTGCAGGATTTCGACGGCAGCGCGGTAAAGGTCGGTCATCTGGGGCGGTCCTCGGGCTTGGAAAACGGGGCGGCCGCGCCTAGCGCAGGCGCTGTTCGTTGCTGTCGAACAGGAAGGCGCGGCCGGGATCGAAAGCCAGCCGCAACTCCTTCTTCGGAACGGCGGCGAGGCGTTCGGTCAGCTGTGCGACAAGCGCCGCGCCACCGGGCGTCCGGCCGTGCAGGTAGCCAACATCGCCCAGTTGTTCGATCACGTCGGGACGGATCTTCAGAAGTCCGCCCCCCGCCAGCCGCAGATGCTGCGGGCGCAGCCCGACCCGGACCTCGCGGCCCGGCTGAAGCGTCCCGCGCAGATGTGGCAGGGCCACGGCCATGTCCTCATCGCCCTCTATCAGCACCGTGCGACCATCGCCGGCAGCCACGACCGCTGGCAGGACGTTCATTTTGGGGGACCCGATGAACCCCGCGACGAACAGGTTTTCGGGGTCGTCGAAGACGTCCAGCGGCCGTCCCACCTGCATGACCTGCCCGGCTCGAAGCACCACGATCTTGTCGGCCAGGGTCATCGCCTCGACCTGGTCGTGGGTGACGTAGATCATGGTGGCGCCAAGCCGCTGGTGAAGGCGCGCAAGCTCCAGCCGCATGTGGACGCGCAGTTCGGCGTCAAGGTTCGACAGGGGCTCGTCGAAGAGAAACACCTTGGGGTCGCGCACGATCGCCCGCCCGATGGCAACACGCTGGCGCTGGCCGCCGGACAGCTGGGCCGGGCGGCGGTCAAGATAGCTGCCCAGTTGCAGGATCTGCGCCGCGTCGGCCAGACGACGGTCGATCTCGGCCTTGGGGACCCCGGTCACGCGCAGCCCGAAGGCCATGTTTTCGGCCACGGTCATGTGGGGGTAAAGCGCGTAGGACTGGAACACCATTGCGATGCCGCGTTCGGCGGGTTCGGCTTCGGTCACATCCTCGCCGCCGATGCGGATCGTGCCGGAGGAGGTGTCCTCCAGCCCGGCAATCATCCGCAGGAGGGTGGACTTGCCGCAGCCCGAAGGCCCGACCATCACCACGAACTCGCGCGAAGCGATGTCGAGGTCGACGCCCTTGATGATGTCGACGGTGCCGAAGGATTTCTTCACGTCTTCAAGGACAACGTTCGCCATCAGGAGTTCCTTCGCAGGTAAGCCAGGGCCGCCGGAAGCGCCGTTTCGGGCGGGCCGGACAGGCGGCATTCGATGGCCCCCCAGCCGGTGAAGCCGGGCAAAGCCGCAAAGGCCGAGGCAAAGTCGGTGTGGCCGGTGCCGGGTTCCAGACGCGAGGAATCGGCGAAATGCAGGTGTGCGACCAGCGGCCCCGCGGCGCGCAGGCTGACGGGGATGTGAGCCTCTTCGATGGTCATGTGGAAGAGGTCGGCCATGAGCTTCACCGCCGGGCTGCCAGAGGCGCGGCACAGCTCCGCCCCCTGCGCCAGGGTGTTGACCATGTGGTCTTCATAGCGGTTCAGGGGTTCAAGCCAAAGCTCCACCCCCAGCTTTTCGGCATGCGCACCCAGGGTCGACAGTGCCTCGGTCAGGATGGCGCGGTCGTCTTCCGGCGGGCGGGGCGGGGTGAAGGGCGGCAAGCGGTTGGAGTGGATGCCATAGGCGGCCGGGGTGATGACCCCCGCCGCACCAACCTCGGCCGCAACGTCCAGAAGGTCGCGCAACGCGGTCATGGCGGTCTGGCGGTCATCTGCGTCGAAAGCACCGATGAAGGGGCCACTGTCCGGGCAGATCGAGGAAGCGACCAGACCCGCCGCCCGCGCCGCGCGCAGTTCCGGCAGGCGCGCCTTGATCCCGCCCGCCCCGCGCAGTTCCAGCCCGTCAAAGCCCCAGTCCCGGGCCCGCGCCCAACGCTCGGTGGCATCCTTACCGGGGACAAGGTTTTCCTGAACCGCGATCTTCATGCTGAAAAATCCAGTACGACCTGCAGGCACTCTCCCGGCCGGTCCTGCAGCATCTCGAACGCCGCCTGCGCCTCGCTGACCGGCAGCGTGTGCGAGATGAGGCGGCCCCAATCGACCCGGCCTTCCGCGATCAGCGACATCACCGTCGCGTCAAGCCGCGCCCGGTTCCAGCGGTGGTCCAGCCCCCGCGCCACGCCGGAAATCTGAGAACAGCGCAGCTCGATCCGGTTGTGGTGGAACTCTTCGCCCAGCCGCAGGCCAAGCGCGTCGCCCTGGAAGAAGCCGCAGGCGACGACGCGGCTGTTGTAGGCCGTGGCGCGCACCGCCTCGTGGAGGGCCTGGCTTTTGCCGGTGATTTCGATCGAGACATCCGCGCCGCGCCCGTCGGTCAGCTCCTTCACGCGACGGGCCGCATCCTCGCGGCTGCCGTCGATCACATGCGCAGCGCCATGGGCCTTTGCGCGCTCCAGCCGGTCGGGAAGGCGGTCAACAGCGATCACCGTCGCGCCGGACAGTGCCGCAAGTTCCGTCACCATCAGCCCCGGCACGCCCTGCCCGAAGACGGCAACCGTCTCGCCCAAGTGAATGTCGGCATCCAGGATCGCGTTCAGCGCGATGGAGCCGATCTGGCTGAAGATGCCCAAGCGCGGGTCAACTCCCTCGGGCAGAACTCGCAGGGCGACCCAGTCTTCGTCGGCGACGTGCTCGGTCCGGTGCCGCCAGGTGCCCCAGACGATCTGGCCTTCGCGAACCTTCGTGACCTCTGGCCCGACCTCGACCACGCGGCCCACTTCCTCATAGCCCATGGCGGGCATCGGGTAGGTCCAGGACGTGGAGCCGGGCACGAAAAGCCGCAGCTTGGTGTCCCATGAGAGGTTCAGGAACGGGTTCGATCCGGTGAAGGCGGTCATCTCGGTCCCCGCCGAGATGCCGGAATACAGGGTCGCAATCCGCACCTCGCGCGGGGCAAGGTCCTGCGGCTCGTGCGGTTCGCGGCCAAGCCGGCCCGGCGCTTCGACCGTCATGTGCCAGGGCAGGTTGTCGCCGGAAGCAGCTTCGGCACGGGGGGAGGTTTGGGTCATGTCGGACAAGATCTCACTTGACGGCACCGGCGGTCAGGCCGCGCACGAACTGGCGTTGGAAGATAAGGTAGACGATGATGACGGGCACCGTGGCCAGCGTGACCCCGGCGGCGATCAGGCCGATGTCGCGGGTGTAGGTGCCCTGGAAGAACATCAGCCCCAGCGGGATCGGGCGCTTGGCCTCGTCCTGCAGGTAGAGAAGCGGCATCAGGAACTCATTCCAGGTCCGCATGAACTGGAACACGATCAGCGTGCTGACGGCGGGCTTGGCCAAGGGCAGCATGACCGACCAGAAGATGCGCAGCTCGGAACAGCCGTCGACGCGGGCGGCCTCGTGGAGTTCCTTCGGCAGGTCCTCGAAGAAGGCGGCCATCAGGAACACGCCGAACGGCAGGCCAAAGGCGATGCCGGGCAGGATCACCGCCCAGTAGGACCCGAGAAGCCCCATCTGCAGAAGCTGGTAGTAAAGCGGGATCATCACCGACTGGAACGGGATCGTCAGGCCCAGAAGGATCGCCCCGAAGGCCAGCGCCCGGCCGGGAAAGCGGAACCGCGCGATGCCGTAGCCGGCCAGGGCCGACAGCACGACGACGCCGATGACCGTGGGAATGGCGATGATGACGGAGTTCATCAGGTAGTCGCCGAAACGGCCCTTGACCCAGGCGTTGGCGACATTCTCCCAGATCGGCGGCCAGGGCAGGCCGAAGGGGTCCTGCTGCGATTGCATGGCAGGGCGCAGGGCGGTGAACCATGTCACCAGGATGGGATACAGCGAGATCACCGCGAAGAGGATCAGCAGGCCGTGGCGGCCTGCAGTGGCCCAGGCCCGGCGCTGGCGGTGGCGGTTGCCTGCCATCAGCCCGCCCTCCGCCGCAGGACCATGGTCGCCCAGGCCGCCAAAAGGGCGACGACGGACATCACCATCGAAAGGGTGGCACCATAGCCGTATTCGTTGCCACGGAAAGCGACCTCGTAGGTGTAGGTCGCGATGACCTCGGAGGCGTTGTTCGGACCGCCCTGCGTCATCACCCAGACCATGTCGAAGGCGTTGAAGCCGCCGATCACGGTGTAGACGATGACCATGGTCAGCACCGGGGCAATCTGCGGCACGATCACGTGGCGGAACCGCTGCGGGGCCGAGGCACCGTCGATCCGGGCAGCTTCGACGAGTTCGGGGTTCACCTTCTGCAGACCGGCAAAGAGGACGACGATGCAGAACCCGAAGTATGACCAGATCGCGGTAAGGAGGACCGCGTACAGCGCGGTTTCGGATTCCCCAAGCCACCCCGTCGCCCAGCGACCAAGGCCGATCTCGCGCAGGCCGGTGTTCAGAAGCCCGAAGAGCGGGTTGTAGATCCACCCCCAGATGACGCCGATCACGACGGGCGACAGGATCACGGGCAGGAAGAAGATCGTCCGGTAGGCAACCGACCCGCGGGCGTCCGACCAGAGCATGACCGCCAGGATCAATCCCACCACCACGGGCACGACGGTGCCAAGCACGACCCAGATCAGGTTGTTGGCCAGCGCCGACCACATGGCTCCGTCGACTGCCAGCCGGGCATAGTTGGCGATGCCGGTGAAATCGGGCCAGCCAAGGCCGTTCCAGTCGGTAAAGGACAGCCCGATCGTGGCCAGGAACGGCAGGCCGAAGAACATGAAGTAGACGACAAGCGCAGGCAGGACAAACCAGAGCCCGGCCATCTGGCGCGCCGCCGTTCGGGAACGGCGGCGGCCGGTTCTTGCCCCTGCACCGGGGGCGCGCGGCGCCTCGGTGCGGGGGGTTGCGGTCATTTCGCGACGGCAGCCTGAAGCGCTGCTGCCTGCTCGGCCGCCGTGCGTTCGCCACCAAGCACGGCCTGGAAGCCGTCAAGCATCACGGTGTTGAAGGCCTCGGGCGTCAGCACGTCGATGTTGACCCCCATCGCCCCGGCGGAAAGCGCGGCGGCGGCCTCGGCCAGAAGCGGCGACATCTCGACCCCGGCGCCTTCCAGCGAATAGGACGGGATCACCGACATGCCTTCGACCCAAAGTGCGGCATTGGCCGGATCGAAGAGGAACGCCAGGAAGGTGTTGGCCGCCTCGCCTTGGGTGGTCGAGGCGTTGACGAAGTAGCCGCCGCCAAGGCCTGCGGGGGGCATCGTCGCCATGCCGTCCGGTGCGGGCAGGAAGAAGAAGCCGGTGGCAAACGGATTGTCCTTGAAGCCGTTGATCATCCAGCCTCCGGTGATCGTCATCCCCGCCTGTCCGCCCGAGAACAGCGCGTTCGCGTCGTCGTATCCCACCGCGTTGACCGAGGCGTTGAAGCAGCCGTTCGCCTCGTTGTCGGTGAAAGCCGCCTGGATCGCCGAGGTCACGGCCGGATCGTCCCACGAGGCCTCGCCCCGAATCATCGCCATCAGCTGGTCCTGCGGCACCATGTTGTTGGCATAGGCCGAGAAGACGTGGAAGGCGGGCCAGCCTGCAGCGTTGCCAAAGGCGATCGGCGTGACGCCTGCGTCCTTCAGCGTCGTGCAGGCGGCCTGGAACTCGGCAAAGGTCTTCGGCACGGCGATGTTGTTCGCAGCGAAGAGATCCTTGTTGTAGTAGACCGCGATGAACTCCAGCTGGTTGCCGACCCCGTAGGTCTTGCCGTCGAAGGTCACCCGCTCTTTCGTCCAGGGCAGGACCTTCGCCAGCGGCCCGGCGTAAAGCTCGTCTAGGGGCTTGATCAGCCCGGCCTTGGCCAGCACACCCGCAAAGCCCGGTCCGGTATCGTACTGGAACACATCCGGTCCCGTGCCCGAGTTCAGCGCGGTCTGGATGACGGCGCGCATGTCCTCGGTCGCCTGGACGTCACGCTCGACGTCGATTGTCGGGTTCGCCGCCTCGAACGCGGCGATCATGGCATCCATGCCGTCCGTGTTCTCGGTGAAGCTGTCCCAGACGCGAAGGGTGACCTTGTCCTGCGCCCATGCACTGGCCGCGGCCAACGCCAGAACACAGCTTAGCATGCCCGCAGCAGCGGGGTTTCCAAAGTGTCTCATGAATCCTCCCATGACGGCAGCGCCGTCGTTGCAGACCCGCCATTCCGGCATGTGTCAACGATAACATATGGCGAGAAACGCCCATATGTCAACGATTCCACAGGGCGGTCGGGTGGGGTCAGCGCCGGGTCGGAGCGGTGGCGGTGGACCGGCGGAGCACCAGTTCCGCATCCAGCGCAAGGTGCTGGTCGGGCGCGCCTTTTCCTTCGATCTCGTCGATCACCAAGCGCACGGCGGTGGCCCCCAGACGGCGGGCCGGCAGCCTCACGCTGGTCAGAAGCGGGGTCAGGAAACCCGCCAGCGTGTCATCGAACCCCACGACCGAGATGTCGTCGGGGCAGCGCAGACCGGCTTCGTGTATCGCCTGCAGCGCGCCCGCAGCCAGGATGTCGTTAGAGGCAAAGATCGCCGTCGGTCGGTCGGCTGCCTGCAAAAGCGCCTGTGTCGCCCGGTAGCCGTGCCCCTGCGCCGTGGGCTGGTCGATGGTATAGGCCTCGCCGAACCGGGCCAGCCCTTCGGTCGCGGCACCGATGTCGCGTATCACGTCGCGCCAGGCACCGAAGCGTTCGCGCTCGACATAGCCGAACAGCGCCGCCGGGCCGTCTTCGGGCAAAAGCTCGGCGCCGACATAGGCGATGCGGCGGTGGCCGAACTCTACCAGATGGCGCATCGCCGCCACGGCGGACGGATAGTTGCGCACCACCAGCCGATGCCCGACCAGACTACGCGGCCGTTCGACCTGGGCCGTGGGCACCCCCAGCGACTGCGCATATTCCACGTTCGCCGGATCGGACGGGGTCGAGAACACCAGCCCGTCCGCCCGCCAGCCCAGGAAAGTCTCGACCGCCCGACGCTCGGTCTCGGCGTCGTGCTGAACGTTCGCGGTCAGTATCGTGTAACCCCGCGTTCGCGCCTCTTCCTCGGCCCCGCGTGCGACCTCCACGTAGAACGGATTCGGAACGGTGGATTTGAGCAGGTGCCCGATAACATGGCTGCGGCTTTGCCTCAGACTGCGGGCAAGCGAGTTCGGCCGGTATCCGGTGGTGGCAACGGCTTCCAGCACCCGTGCCTTTGTGGACTCTGCGACGTACCCACTTTCCTTCAGCACACGGGCGACGGTCGTGGTCGTAACGCCCGCAGCCCCGGCAACGTCCTTCAACGTCGCCGACCGCCCGCCCGACACTCTAGGCCATGTCTCTTCACGATCCATTCTGTCAACCTACGCCAGCGGGCCGGGCCGGGCTAGGTGCTCAATTCCGCCACGTCGTAGATTGATGCGCTTCCATGTGTTGGAGATCTGCTCAACGGAAGTGTGCGTGCCAAGTGTCTTCATCTTGATCCTCGTTGACCGGATCGGTTTTAGCAATCCACGCGCTTGCTTGGTCTATGATCCTAACGGTGTCGAAATGCTGCACCTCGGTTGAAAGGCAGCTTCAGGAAAGCCGTCTTGCAGTATCCAACGCATGTTTGCCGTCTGCTTTGGGCCGAGAGCGATCGCTAGGTCACTTTGGGCGGAAAGCGGACGGCCGGATGCCGCAGGAGCTAAACACACCCAACGGTAAAGCGGCCATTCGATAGACATGTCAGGAGACGGTTATCTGTTCGCTGATTGTCACTTCACATTCCGAGCTGAACCTTAAGCGCCCCATTTGGAACTCCGCCCTTGAACGCGGCCTCGATCTCTTCGATAGCCACCCGATGGCTCACCAGACGGGCAGCATCGGCCCCGTGGGTTCGCAGAAGCGGCAAGGTCTCCGGAATGTTCGCATTCAGCGAGTGGGTCCCGAATAATGAAAGCTGCCGACGGAACATTTCGAAAGGCGAGATCTGGATCCGCGCGGGCTGCGGGCAGACGCCGAAGAACAGTGCTGCGCCGCCATCGCGCAGATATCCGCTCATCGCTTCAGCCACTGGGGGGACCCCTGTGGCATCCGCGACGAAATCCTGGCTGCGACCCATCCCGAGAAGAGCATCGGATCCTGGCGCGACCGGCAGTAGGCCGAAGCTTTCCGCAAGACGCAGTCGTTCCTCAGAAAGATCGACGACCGTCACCTCCTTCGCTCCGCGCCATTTCAAAGCAAGCGCCATGAGAAGGCCGATCGGTCCCGCACCGAACAGCATCGCTGACTCGCAGGCCTGCCCTTGCAGAGTCGACAGACCGTTCAAGACGCAACCCAGCGGTTCGGAAAGGGCCGCGACATGCCAATCCATGTCACCGATAGGATGAACATGGTCCGCCGCCACGACGCAAAATTCTGCGAACCCTCCGTTTCGGGTAACGCCATAGGCACCGAGGTTTTCGCACAGATTGATCCTGCCGCGCAGGCACGCCGAACAAGTCCCGCAGCCAAGGTTCGGGTCCACGACAACACGATCACCGACACCAATGCCAGATACATCACGCCCAACGGCCACGACCTCGCCCGCGAATTCATGCCCGGGAACCAGAGGGAAGGCGGAACTTCCGTAATTCCCTCGCAGGATTTCAATATCGGTGTGACAGATTCCGCTTGCCTTGACGGCGATCACAACCTCGCCGGGCCCTGGTTCAGGATCGGGCAGATGCTCGAGGGTGACCTTGCGATCCTCACGGAAGACGATTGCTTGCATGTTGTGCCTTTCTTTTTGTCAGGCCGGCTCTGGTCCGGAAAGCTGCCGCCCGATGGCGGCCTGATCAATAATCGACCAGACCTCGGCGATCAGGCCGTTTTCGAAATGGTAAAAGACATGCTCATCGAAGCGCACCCTTCGCCGGTTAACCGGACGGCCGAACAATTCCCCCACTGGCGTGCAGTCAAAGACCAACCGGCAGCCGAGCATTGGCGGATTGGCAACCACCAACTCTGCATGAAACCGCAGGTCTGGAATGGCGCGGAAATCTCCTTCCAGCATCTCCCGGTATCCGGACAGGCCGAACGGTCGACCGTTGTGTCGAACATCGACGGCGACGAATTGACTGAGGTTCTGCCAGTCCTTCCGGTTGAGACAGTCAAGGTATCCTTCGTAGATATTTTCAAGCGACTCTGGTCCGGCAGACATTGCCATCAGTCCGACAAATAGGCGCGCATGGCAGCTTCTGCACCCTGCGACCAGACAAGGTTCAGCGCATCGGCGAAAGCTTCGACGAACGAGCGGTTCGCGCTCAGGTCGCCATAGATCTCGCGTTGCTTCAGCCACTCGACGGGCTCCGCCTTCGCCCGCTTTGCCGCTGCCTTCAGGGCATCCCAGTTCGGATCATTCGGTGCGATGTCTTGCCCGTTTTCGTCTGTGCCATGGCAATACCGGCACCACATGGCGCTGGACAGGATCAACCCGCGCGGCATCACTCCGCGTGCGAGATTGTCCCAGATCGAGGGAATGATGAACTTCGGTTGGCGGTTGGATCCGTCGAAGCAAAGCCGACGTTCGGTGTCGGCCACTTCGGGGTTCGAGAAACGCTCGATAATCAGCGTCTTGTAGTCGTTCAAATCCTGCCCCGGAACCGGAGGGATGATTGGCAGGATTTCGGTTGTCTCGATCTTGTCCAGAAATACACTGATCGTCTGGTCGGCCATCGCCTCGTGAACGAATTCAATACCTTTGATCCCGCCCGGATATGCAATGATCGCATGACCACCGTTGAGGATGCGGATCTTCATGGTCTCGAAGGCATGGACATGATTGGTAAAGGTTACACCGACCTTTTCCCAAGCCGGACGTCCGGCGGGGAAATTGTCTTCAAGCACCCATTGCCGGAACGGCTCGCAGGTCACCGGAACCGGATCGTTGCCCAGCCCGAAGGTCCCGGCCATCGCGCGCTCCCGCGGGCCGGTGGCAGGTGTGATGCGATCAACCATGCCATTGGGGAAGGCAACGTTGTCCTCGATCCAATCGCCCAAAGCCGGATCGGAAAGCCGCGCGAGGCCGACTACTGCCGCCCGTGTCACATGGCCATTGCCTGGCAGGTTGTCGCAGGACATGACGGTAAAGGGCTTGATCCGTGCAGCCTTACGTAGTTTCAGTGCGGCGACGATCGCACCGAATGCCGTGGCCGGATAGGCAGGATCACGGGCATCGGCAACAATCTCGGGCGCGGTCGGATCGAAGGCTCCCGTGGCAGGGTTCACGAAGTAGCCACCCTCGGTCACCGTCAGCGACACGATACGGATTTCAGGCTTCGCCATCGCAAGGATCAACGGACCATTGGCCGACGCGACAGGCAGGAACTCGATCATCGACCCGATGCGCCGCGCCGTCTTACCCTTGGGATCAAGCTCGATCACCGTCGACAGACAATCCTGCGCCTTTAGCGCATCGCGCATCGCTGCATCGGCGGGTCGCACACCTGCGCCGACAATGGCCCAATCCAGATCCCTTCCCTGCGCAAAGAGGTCGTCCAAATAGACGGCCATATGGGCGCGGTGGAAATTTCCCAACCCAACATGCACGATCCCGGGAGTAAGGCGCGTGCGGTCATAGGCTGGAAGGGTCGCGGATTGGACCATGTCGGACTCCTTGTGTGGGAATTGCGTCAGGCCAGCCAGTTGCCGCCGTCGACGCCGAAAGTCTGGGCGACCACGTAGTCGGCCTCGGCTGTGGCAAGGAAGATTGCCATGCCGGTCAAATCCGACGCGACAGCGCCACGGCCGATCGGCACGCTTTCGAAGACGATCTTCTTCTTCTCGCCCGGTGCGCGGCCTTCGTATTTCGCGAAATGCGCGTCGACGGCGTCCCAGTGTTCACCGTCCACCACGCCGGGGGCGATGGCGTTCACGTTGATGCCGTGCTTGATCAGGTTCAGACCCGCAGACTGCGTCATGCTGATAACGGCTGCCTTGGTGGCGCAATAGACCGCAACGAGGCTTTCACCGCGACGTCCCGCCTGCGAGGCCATGTTGATGATCTTGCCGCCGGTGCCTTGTGCGATCATCTGCTTGGCAGCGGCCTGCATGCAGAAGAAGGTGCCTGCGGTATTCACCGCGAAGACACGGTCATAATCTTGACGGGTGATCTCGACGATCGGCGCGGCAGTGAAGAGCGCCGCGTTGTTGATCAGTATGTCGAGCTTACCCAATTTCGACACGACGGAGGCGAAGCCCGCGTCGATGCTGTCCTGCCTCATCACGTCCATCTGTATCGCCATCGCCTTCGGGCCAAGGCTTTCTGCGGCCTTCTGCACGGCATCGGCGTTGATATCCGCCAGCGCAACGGTTGCGCCCTCGGCGATATAGGCCCGTGCGAATTCCAGCCCGATCCCGCGCGCAGCGCCGGTGATCAGTGCAGTTTTACCTTGCAGTCTCATTTCATGGACCTTCCGTCTTTATTGAAGCGATGGAACTTGTCGGCTTGAGGGGCCAGCGACACACGGTCGCCGTGGTGGCGGCCCACCTCGCCGCTTGCGCGGACGTTCAGGGTGCCGATGCCATCGACCTGCACCTTGAGAAAAGTGTCCGACCCGAGATGCTCGGAAAGCCCGACCGTCCCCGTCCAAGGCCCGCCCTCGACGATGTCGATATGCTCGGGCCGGATGCCGATGGTGGCCCCGCCATGCTTTGCAGCCTCGGTCCCTTCGACAAAATTCATTTTCGGGCTGCCGATGAAACCGGCGACGAACAGGTTCACGGGCGAGCGATAAAGCTCCAAAGGCGATCCAACTTGTTCGATGTTCCCCGCATTGAGCACGACGATCTTGTCGGCCATGGTCATGGCTTCGACCTGATCGTGGGTCACATAGATCATCGTCGTTTTGAGGGTCTGGTGGAGTTCGGTGATTTCCTGTCGCATCCCGACCCGCAGCGCTGCGTCGAGGTTCGAAAGTGGCTCGTCGAACAAAAACGCCGCAGGCTCACGGACGATGGCGCGCCCGATGGCGACCCGCTGACGCTGGCCGCCGGACAACTGGCCGGGACGACGATCCAGATAGTTGGTAAGGTTAAGCACCTTTGCAGCCCGCTCGACCCGGGAGGTCTGCTCGGCCTCGGACATTCCAGCCATCTTGAGCGGGAACGCGATGTTCTTACGGACCGACATGTGCGGATACAGTGCATAGCTCTGGAAAACCATCGCCAGGCCACGCTTTGCTGGCGGCAGATGCGTGGCGTCCTTTCCGTCGATCTCGATCAAGCCAGAAGTCACATCCTCGAGCCCCGCGATCAATCGCAGCAGGGTCGACTTCCCGCAACCTGACGGCCCGACGAAAACGACGAATTCCCCGTTCTCGATCTGCAGGTTGATGTCCGGAATCACCGACACATCCCCGAAGGCTTTCTTGACGTTCTTGAGAGTAATCTTGCCCATATCGTCCTCACTTCACCGCGCCGAAGGTCAGGCCGCGGACAAGTTGTTTCTGGCTGAACCAGCCCATGATTAGGATCGGCGCAATGGCCATGAGAGAGGCCGCCGAAAGCTTCGCGAAGAACAGACCCTCGGGGCTGGAATAGCTGGCGATGAAGGCCGTCAGCGGTGCCGCGTTGGCCGCTGTCAGGTTGAGTGTCCAGAACGCCTCGTTCCAAGCGAGGATGATGTTCAAAAGGATTGTCGAAGCGATGCCCGGCAAAGCCATCGGGGCCAGGACGTAAAGAATCTCTTTCTTCAGCGTCGCGCCGTCCATCCGAGCTGCTTCAAGGATCTCGCCCGGAATTTCGCGGAAGTAAGTGTAGAGCATCCAGATGATGATCGGCAGGTTGATCAGCATGAGAACCACAGTCAGGCCGATGAGGCTGTCCAGAAGGCCGGTATCGCGGAAGATCAGGTAAATCGGGACGAGCACACCAACCGGCGGCATCATCTTGGTGGACAGCATCCACATCAGCACATCCTTGGTGCGCTTCGCAGGCACGAAGGCCATCGCCCAGGCAGCAGGTATGGCGATGATCAACCCAAGCAGGGTCGAACCCAGCGAGATGATGACCGAATTCGAGAAGTGCTTGAAGTAGTCCGACCGCGCCTGAACGGTCAGGAAGTTCTCTATGGTCCAGCCCGATTGAAACAGGACCTCCAACGGCGCACGGATCGCGTCTTCTTCTGTCTTGAAAGACAGGATGATGATCCAAAGGATCGGGAAGAACATCAGGAACCCCAGCGTTCCTGCAATGGCGGTGTTGAGGACCTTGGTCCGGGTCGAAACTGCGCGAGCCATGGATTGTCCCCTTACGCGTCGAGGTTCTTGCCGATCATCCGCATCAGGAAGATCGCGACGATATTGGCGAGGACGACCGCAACGACGCCCCCCGCACTGCCCATGCCCACGTCGTATTGCAGAAGCGATGCGACATAGACGAGGTAGGTGAGCGTGGTCGAAGCCGTGCCCGGACCGCCGTTGGTGGTGACGAGGATTTCGGCAAAGACGGACAGCAGGAAGATCGTCTGGATCAAGATCACCACGGTGATCGCCCGCGCGAGGTGGGGCAGCATGATATACCAGAAGCGGTTTAGCCAGTTCGCCCCGTCCATTTCCGACGCCTCGAGCTGTTCTTGATCCAGCGATTGCAGTGCCGTCAGAAGGATCAGCGTGGCAAAGGGCAGCCATTGCCAAGCAACGATGATCGTGATGGCTCCAAGTGGCATGTTGCCGAAGAAGTCGATCGGTTCGAACCCGAGCCCCGTCGCGATGCGCCCGAAAATCCCGTTCACTGGGTTCATGAACATGTTCTTCCAGACCAGCGCCGAAACAGTGGGCATCACGAAGAAGGGCGCGATCACCATGATCCGGATGATCCCCTGCCCGAACATCGGGCGGTCGAGAAGAAGCGCGAAAAGGATGCCCCCGATAACGGTGATGAGCAGGACGCCCCCGACCAGAAGCAAGGTGTTGACGGCCGCAGCCGTGAAGCTCGGATCGGTCAGGAACCAATAATAGTTCTCGAAACCGACAAAGGGATTACCGCTCGGCGTGAGCAGGTTGTAACGCAGGAACGAGAAGTAGAGCGTCAGGACCAGCGGGACGATCATCCAGGCGAACAACAGGATGACAGCCGGTGAAATCATCAGCCTTGCAGCCGTGCGGGATGCTTTGGTCGCCATATAGTTCTCCCGTTCGATTGGTCAGCAGCGTTGAAGGAAAGACCCCGGCGGGGCCCTTGCTACACAGCTACGCGAGACATGCGGTGGTCTGGAAGAAAGAGGCGGGCCGATCCATGAGGAACGACCCGCCCGTGGAGGATGCTTACTTGATGTAACCAGCCTTGGTCATTTCGCGGGTCGCGAAGTCCTGGCTTGCGGCCAGTGCTTCTTCGACCGTCACGTCACCGGCCAGAGCCGCTGCGACCTGCTGGCCGACGAAGTTGCCGATACCCTGGAATTCCGGGATCGCGACGAACTGGACGCCGGTGTAGGGAACCGGATCACGGGTCGGGTTCGACGGGTCAACCGAGAAGATCGCGTCCTTGATGGTTGCCGCGAAGGGTGCCGCTTCCAGCAGGCGCGGATCTTCGTGGATCGAGGCGCGCGTGCCGCTCGGAACCGCAACCCAGCCCTTGGTTTCGCCGACCATCTGGAAGTATTCCTTCGAGGTCGCCCACTTTAGGAAGTCCTTGGCTACATCCTGCTTCTGCGAGCTGGCTGGGATGGCGAGCGCCCAGGACCAGAACCAGCCGGTGCCCTTGTCGGTCGCCTGCTTCGGGGCCTGGAAGAAGTCGGTAATGTCCGCGACCTTCGAGTTGGCCGGGTTCTTCACATCGTTCGCGGCCGAGGTGGCGTCGATCCAGGTGGCGCATTTGCCATCCTTGAAAAGGGCGCGGTTCTCGTTGTGACCGTTGGCGGTCGCACCGGGCGGACCGTATTTGGTCATCAGGTCGACGTAGTAGGTGATCGCTGCGTTCCACTCGGGTGAGTTCAACTGCGGCTGCCACTGCTCGTCGAACCAGCGCGCGCCGAAGGCATTTGCCAGCGTGCCGACGAACGCCATGTTCTCACCCCAGCCGGCCTTACCGCGCTGGCAGGTGCCGTAGATGCCGTTTTCGGGATCGTGAACCTTTGCGACGATGTCACGGAATTCGTCATAGGTGATCTGCGAGGTCGGCTTGGCGACGCCTGCCTTCTCGAACAGGTCCGTGCGGTAATAGGTGAACGACGTTTCCGAGTAGAGCGGAACGGCGTAAAGGTGGTTGTCTGCCGAGAGGCTGCTGCGGACAAGCGGGAAGATGTCTTCCAGATCATAGTTCGCGTCATTCGCAAAATCGTCGAGCGGAGCCAGCCAGCCGTTCTTGCCCCAGATCGGCGTTTCATAAGCACCGATGAACATTATGTCGAAGGAACCACCGTTCGTCGAAATATCCTGGGTAGTGCGCTGGCGCAGCACGTTCTCTTCCAGAACGACCCAGTTGATCTTGTTGCCGGTCGCCTCTTCCCACTTCGGAGCGAGTTCCTGCATCACGATCATGTCGTTATTGTTGACCGTCGCGACGGTAATCTCTTCAGCCGACGCAAAGCCAGCGCCGACCATCATAGCCATGGTCCCTGCCGTAAGCAGGAAGTTCTTCATCTTCATCGGATTTCCTCCCTTGGTTCCCCTGATGTCGTGGAGAGAAGCTAGTGGCGATCCAACGCAAGAGTCAATCTAATTTTTTACGCGCGCCAATTTTACTTTGATCGCGCTATGCGGAAAGACGCATGATGAGCTTTCCTTCAAGTTTCACAGGTGCGCGATCCTGCGGACCGCCGTCTTCGATCATATCGAAAAGTGCGCTCACGCTCTTGTCCGCGATGGCCGCATGGTCCTGCGCCACGGTCGTTAGCGGCGGGCAGGTGAATCGGGACAATGGATGGTCATCATGCCCCGCGATCCGCATGGCGGAACCTGGCCCCCGACCGATCCGCAAGCCACGCTCATAGGCCGCCGCCAGGAGGCCGATCGCGATCCGGTCATTCGCACAGAGAACCGTTGATGTGGGGAAGCTCCAGCGAGAGAGAAGGCGAAGCCCCTGCTCATAGCCGATCTGTTCGAAACCCCAGTCACTTTCGGCCACAGGCACCACCTCGGGCGTCAATCCCTGACGTTCCATCGCCCCGATGTATGCGTTCTTCCGCTCCAACGCGTTCTCGTTCACGGCCGGCATCTCGAGGAAGCAAGGCGGCTCACCGGTGCGGCAAAGATAGTCGACGATCAGCCCGATGCTATGAAAATTGTCAGTCCCTACAAAGGCTTCGCCGGAACCAAGCGGGCTGTCGAAGATAACCGTTGGAATTTCCGAAGCGAATTGCATCATCCGCGCTCGATCCGACCGCTCGCCCAGCGGCGCGATGACCGCCCCCGCCAACTTCATCGACCGAAGCAGGTCCAGCGCATTCGCCTCGAGCTCCGCCTCGCCATGCGAGCTGAGCACGATCGCCCAATATCCCGCTTCAATACAGCGTTGCTCGATCAGGCGGACGATCTCGGCAAAGAACGGGTCGACGATATGCGGCACAACGATACCGATGTTCTTGGTCGACTTACGATTCTGATTGATCGCGAACAGGTTCGGCCGGAAATCGTATTGCTTTAGCGCATGCTCGATCCGGTCACGGGTCGAGCGCCTGACACTGGTCGGATCGTTGAAATACTTCGACACCGTGGGGCGGGAAATTCCGCTCACAGCGGAAAATTCTTCCATATTCCGGATCTTCTGGTCTTCCATCCCTGCACCTTCGGGCTCGCGAACTCTGCCGATTCCAGCCTTAAGCCGCCCAGGGAAGCGCGCGCAACACCCATCGGCAGGCTATATTTGGCGAAAAATTATCGCGCGTAAAGTTATTGGTTGACACTAAGCACCCCAAATGGCACGGGTCAAGCAAATGCTACGTGTGCATGGTCCGCGACATGGCCACGCCAAAGATCGAGGCTTTCCGTGAAGAAGATCGTCGTTGCCGGGGAGATCCTGGTGGAAATCATGGCCGATACCGCAGGCAACGGCTTCCGCGCGCCCCTCGCGCTGACCGGCCCATATCCTTCCGGCGCTCCTGCGATTTTCATCGATCAGGTGGCGCGGATGGGCCAGCCCTGCGGGATCATCTCGATGGTCGGCAACGACGACTTCGGTCGCATGAACACGGAACGTCTGGCCGCAGACGGCGTTGACATCTCAGCTATCTGCATTGACCACGAGCGCCCGACAGGCAGCGCCTTTGTCCGCTACCGCGCCGATGGATCGCGCGATTTCGTATTCAACATCCGGCACAGCGCCTGTGGGACTTTGCCCAAAAGCGATACCGTGGATGCCCTCCTAGCCTCAGCGCACCATCTGCATGTGATGGGCTCATCCTTATCCAGCCCCGAGATCATCGCCTTCAACATCGACGCAGCCCGCGCGATCTGCGCAAAGGGCGGCACCGTTTCCTTCGACCCGAACCTGCGCAAGGAAATCCTTGATGCGCCGGGCATGGGCGAAGCGATGCAGGCGATCCTGTCTGCCACCGACATCTTCCTGCCCAGCGGGGACGAGATCACGCTCCTGACCAAGGCCAAGGACGAAGCCGGGGCCGTTGCGGAACTCCTCGCGCGCGGCATCCGCGCCATCGTTCACAAACAGGGCTCGACCGGCGTCGCCTATCACGACGCCGCCGGCCGCCGCTTCGTTCCCGCATTCAAGGTTCAGGAAGTCGATCCCACCGGCGCGGGCGACTGCTTTGGCGGAGCATTCACCGCGCTCTGGCTCCGCGGGGAAGACATCGACCGCGCCCTGACCCTTGCCGCCGCCGCCGGAGCCTTGGCCGTGACCGAACGCGGTCCGATGGAAGGCGCGGCAACCCTTGACAACATCCGCGCCTTCGCGGCTTCACAAGGACGTTTTGTCTGATGTCCCATCCCCTCCTGACACTCGCGGCCGACTATCGTGCCGGAATGAAACCCGGAATCACCTCGGTTTGCTCTGCCCATCCGACGGTCATCGAAGCCACGCTCCGCCACGGTTCGAAAACCGGCCTGCCCGTGGTGATCGAAGCGACATGCAATCAGGTCAATCAGGACGGCGGCTACACCGGAATGACACCCGCCGATTTCCGCGATCTCGTTTTCACCATGGCGGACCGTGTGGGTTACCCGAAGGACCGGATCATCCTTGGCGGTGATCACCTTGGCCCCAACCCGTGGAAACATTTGCCCGCCGATCAGGCGATGGCGAAAGCCGAAGAGATGATCGCAGCCTTCGCCGCCGCAGGCTTCACCAAACTGCACCTCGACACCTCGATGGGCTGCTTCGGTGAACCCGTGGCACTTGCAGATGCCAAGACCGCCGAACGCGCCGCCCGTCTGGCAGCGATGGCGGAAGCGCACCACAAGGGCTCCCACGCACCGGTCTATGTCATCGGCACCGAAGTCCCCGTCCCGGGCGGCGCGGTGGACGGTCTCGATCACCTCCAGATCACCGAACCCGCTTCCGTTGCCACGACCTACGAAGTCCATCGCAGTGCCTTCGACGCGGCGGGACAGTCCGACGCATTTTCCCGCGTAATTGCACTCGTCGTGCAGCCGGGCGTGGAGTTCGGTCATGACGACGTGATCCACTACGCACCGGAAAAGGCCCGCGCCCTATCCGCCGTCCTTTCGGATTTGCCGACTGTCGTCTTCGAAGCGCATTCGACCGACTATCAGACCGACGCTGGCCTGCGGCAGATGGTTGGCGATGGCTTCTCGATCCTGAAGGTAGGTCCTTGGCTGACCTTTGCCTTGCGCGAAGCGCTTTACGGACTTGACGCGATTGCGGACGTTTTGGATGGCACGGCTCCACAGAACGGATTGATGCGGACGATGGAATCCGTGATGCAGACCTCTCCAGCGAACTGGGCAAAATATTACCATGGGTCCGACACGGACCTCTGGGTCCAGCGTCATTTCAGCTATTCGGACAGGATCCGCTATTACTGGCCCGACGTAGTCGCTCATTCAGCAGTCGAAAAACTGAAGGCGCGTCTTTCAGGTCGGCGAATTCCGGCTCCCGTCCGCCAACAATATCTGCCTACCTCCGTCGATGCTGGACCGGCAGACATCGACGGCCTTCTTCGGCAATCAGTAGAAGCGGTGCTTAACACATACCACGCCGCTACGACGCCCGGCTGAACAACCTTCGTGATCAATATCGTCTCGGCGCACGTGGTGAATGACCGCTTTGGAAACCGGAGCGAATCTCGCTGAAGGACGGCTATGGGCCGAAAGCAGCCTCGGGGACAAGACGGCGAGAATAGCCAAGACCGAAAGCGTACCACACCATCAAAATCCCTAGGGGTTAGGGCCTCGGGAGTAGACACGAGGTCTTGGCGGAAAGGGCGATACAAAGACCCTTTATAGATCGGCGCGAATGCAGCCAAGGTCATGCAACCAAAAGCTGCTCGCTCCGGCGGAGATTGTTTTGGCAGGCGTCGAGTCAGAAGAAGGAGCCGGCATCATCCTCATGGTCGTCGTTAGGTGACCGCGCGAAACTGTAAAAGTTCGCGACGTCACGGTTTTTCGTCCGCCTTCGCCATCAGCGCGCGGATGTGACGGGCAAACGCCGCTGTCGCGGGCAGGCCCAGGACCAGGCCACCCGCCAGCGATTGGATTGGCGTCAGCACCGGCCAGCCGACCCAGGACCAGATCAGCGAGGTGAAGAACAGGTTCACCGCCATCGCCCCGGCCCCGAACGGGTAGAGGATCAGCGTCAGGCGCCACAGGCTCATCTGCGGCTGACCAGCCATTGCACGGCGATCAGCGCGGCAAGGAAGATCAGCGAGGCTGTGAGGTACGCCAGTTCAGCCTCGGCGGTCTGGGGCTGGGGGATGGGGCGCTGGAACGCCTCGGCCAAGGCGGCGGTGGGGACGAGGAAGGGCGCAAGGCAAAGAATACGGCGCATGTCAGGTCTCCTGCGTGAGGGATCGGTAGATGTCGGGAAGCGCGCGGCCAAGGCGGGCTGGGTCGGGCAGAAGGGTGAAACCGGCGCGGCCGAAGATGCGGGCGAACCAGTCCTGCCCGTCAGCATCGACGATAACGCCATGCACGGCTTGCCCTATACGACGGGCCTCGCGGACGGCCATATGGCTGTCCTCGATCCCGTGGGTGCCTTCGTAGTGGTCAAGGTCGTTGGGCTTGCCGTCGGTCAGCACCAGCAACAGCTTGCGGGCCGAGGGTTCATGGCCAAGCTGTGCTGTGACATGGCGGATCGCTGCCCCAAGGCGGGTGTAATGGCCGGGGTGCAGACCACCGATGCGGGCGGTGACCTCGGGGGTCACGCGGCCGTCAAAGCCCTTGCAGCGGGTAAGGAATACCCGGTCGCGGCGCAGCGAGGAGAACCCCCAGATCGCCAGCCGATCCCCCGCCGCGTCGATGCCGCCGGCCAACGCCGCCAATGCCTCACGCGTGGTGTCGATGATGCTGCGACTGCCGACCACCGACTCCGTGGAACGGGAGCAGTCCATCAGAATCGCCACCGACAGATCGCGTTCCACATGCCGCAGGTCGCGAAAGATGCGGTCGCTGCCTTGCCCGGTGGCCCGGATCGCGACTTGGGCGGTGATCAGCGCGTCAAGGTCGAGTTCAGCACCGTCCACCTGCCGGGGAAGCAGGATGCGGCGGGGGTGCAGCGCCTCGAACTGCTTTCGCACGCGGGCCAGTAGGCGCGGATCGGGGGCAAAGCGGTCGCCTGGCGTGGCTTCTGCCTCCAGCACGCGGGTGTGGTCGGGCATATAGCTGCGGGCGCGGTGGTTCCATTCGGGGTAAGTGAAGATGTCGGACAGACGCTCATGCTCGGCGTCCTGGGGTGCGAGGTCGAGGTGCAGGCGCAGGCGGGTGGCAGCGCGTTTGTGGTGTTTGGTCAGCGTGATGTGGTCCTGATCCTCGGCCGCCTTCTGGGCGTTTTCCAGATCGTCGTCATCCGTCGCGCGGTTCAGGCCCATGCTTTCGACCCAGGAGAAGATGGATTCGAACCGGTGCATGATGAAACTGTCGGTGCGGTTGGCTTGTTCGTTATCCTCGCGCTTGCCCTGTTTGCGGGTCGGGCTGGCAAGGCCGGGGGGCGTGCTGATCACGTCCTCGGCAGGGGAGGCGGCGTTGCTGCGTGTGACATGGTCGAGGCGGAGCCAGATCGGCTGCGGCGGAAGCCGGGCGTAACCGCGGGGGGCAGGTGTGGGGTCGATCGGTGGTAGGGTGCCACCGGCCAGCAACAGGCGGGCGCGGGCGGCGACCTTCTGTTCCGCCGCCGAGGTGGAGAAGTCGGGATACATCGCCAGAAGATGCTCGCGCAGGGCGGTATGTGCGACTTTCAGTCCGGGGCACTGCGCCAACGTCGCCGTTGTCGCCTGTTCCATCGTCTCAAGCCGGGAAAGGTCGGCGGCGAAGGGGTCATTTGGCAAGGTGATGGGCCGGCAAGATGCGGCAAGGGCCGCCAGCCACAGGTAGGCCGCACGGTTCAGTTCGGCCGTCGGGAAGGCATCGATCACCGGGGGCAGGCGCAGGACTTCGCCGTCGAAGGTGGCGACATGCTCCAGCACCCTGGCTTCGGCAAGTTGCGCCCCCGCACTCCGCCGATGGCGCGAGGCTGTGGCAGGGCTGCCGGCAATCTCTACCCCCGGTTTGCCGCCAAGCGCGCGAAAGAGGAGCGTGAGGCTGGGGCGGACCGCCTCCAGCGCCACAGCGTGCGCGGGGTAGCCCGCGACCGGGGCCAGCCGCTGGGCAACCCCGTGCCAGAGGTTGCCCATCGTCTCTTCCGGCTCCATCAGGTCCATCGGGTGCAGGGCCATGTCTTACCCGTAGACGCTTGCGATGACGTCGCGCAGGGCTTGCGCCACGTCCGGCTCATCGGTCAGGGGTTCTACGACTGCGGCCTGCAAGGCGCGCTCGATCGGCATCCCCCCGGCGATCAGGCTGGCAGCGTAGATCAGAAGGCGGGTCGAGACGCCTTCCTCCAGGTCCATCCCCGACAGCGCGCGGATGTGACCGGCGAGGCGCACCAACGGCGCGACACGGGCGGGGTCCAGACCGCTTTCTCTGGCGACCACGGCGGTTTCGGTCGTGGGGTCGGGAAAGCCGAAAGTGATCGCCAGGAACCGCTGCCGGGTCGAGGGTTTCAGCCGCTTCAGGATGTTCTGGTAGCCGGGGTTGTAGCTGGCCACCAGCATGAAGCCGGGCGGAGCCACCAGTTCTTCGCCCGTGCGGTCGATCATCAGGGTGCGGCGATTGTCGGTCAAAGGATGAAGGACCACCGTCACATCCTTGCGGGCCTCGATAACCTCGTCGAGGTAGCAGATCGCGCCTTCCCGCACGGCGCGGGTCAGGGGGCCGTCGACCCATTCGGTCGCGCCGCCGCGCAGAAGATAGCGGCCGATCAGGTCGGCGGCGGAGAGGTCATCATGGCAGGCGACGGTGTAAAGCGGGAGTCCCAGGCGGGCAGCCATGTGTTCCACGAACCGCGTCTTGCCGCAGCCGGTCGGCCCCTTCAGAAGAAGGGGTAGACCTTTGACGTGAGCGGCTTCGAACAGGGCCACTTCCTGCGCCACGGGGCGGTAGAACGGGGCAGTGTGGTTGGGGGCCATACTTGGGGAAACTGCGTTCACAGCGCTTCTCCTTCCGGCAGGGCGACGGGACCGGGAGTGATGACTTCTCGCCGGACGACGACCTGGGCGTAGATGAACAGGATCGCGCCAAGCACCACGGCAATCCCGGCCCCGAAGCGCATCATGTAGAACAGGCCAAGCTGGTCCTGCACGTCCATGTAATAGTCGCCGACGATGCGCTGCATGTGGGTCTGGATCGTGCCGGCGAAGGTCAGGACGAAGGTCATGAACGCCATGCCCCCGGTCATCAGCCAGAACGAGACCATGTTCAGCACCTGGTTATAGGGCGCACGGCCCCGCAAGAGCGGCATAGCGTAGGTAATGATCGCCAGATTCATCGCGACATAGGCGCCGTAGAAGGCCAGGTGGCCATGCGCTGCGGTGATCTGCGTGCCGTGGGTGTAGAAGTTCACGCCGTGGAAGGTGTGCAGGAACCCCCAGACACCTGCGCCGAAGAACGCTACCGTGGCCGAGCCAAGTGCCCAGAGAAGCGCCGCCTTGTTCGGATGGTTACGACGACCCTTCCACACCATGATGAAGGCAAAGGACATCATCGCGAAGAACGGCACCACCTCGAAGGCCGAGAAGATGGACCCGGTCCACTGCCAGTACTCCGGCAGACCGATCCAGTAGAAGTGGTGGCCCGTGCCAAGAATGCCCGAGAAGAGCGCGGTGGCGACGATGACATAGAGCCATTTCTCCACGACCTCGCGGTCAACGCCGGTCAGCTTCAGCATCAGGAAGGCCAGGATCGCGGCCATCACCAGCTCCCACGTGCCTTCGACCCAAAGGTGGACGACGAACCACCAGTACATCTTGTCGAGGCTCAGGTTGTCCGGGTTGATGAAGGCAAAGACCCAGAGAAGCGACAAGAGCCACAGGCCGGTCAGCAACACGCCCGTGATCGCGGTCTTGCGGCCTGCAAGCACGGTCATCGAGATGTTGACCAGGAAGATCACCGCGGCGACCAGGATTCCGAATTTGACCCAGAGCGGCTGTTCCAAAAACTCGCGCCCGCCGTGGATGCCGACAAGGTAACTGCCGACCGCGCCAAGCGTGCCGACCACCAGGATGATCAGCTGCAGGTAGGCCAGCTTGACCGACCAGATCTCACGCTCTGATTCCTCGGGCACCAGGAAGTAGGCCGCACCGAAGAAGCCCAGCAGCAGCCAGACGATCAGCGCGTTGGTGTGGATCATGCGGATGATGTTGAAGGGCAGCACCGTCGACAGGGTGTTAGGCGAGACGTAGATCCAGCCCGCCAGAAGACCGCCAAGGACCTGGATGCCGAACAGGCCCATGGCTACCATGAAGTAGGCGTAGGCCACTTTTTGCGATTGATATTTCATGTCTTTCTCCTAGCCCGCGTCCGTGGGCGGCCAGCCTTGCGTGTCGGTCTGATCCGCCCACCGCAGGAATTCCGACAGGGCGCGCATTTCTTCGGGGGTGATGGCGAAATGGGGCATCTGGCGGCGCCCCTCAACTCCGCTGGGCTGCGCGGCCATCCAGCCATCCAGCACTTCATAGGCGGCCTGCGGGTCGTCCTGCACGCCCCAGCGGGTCATCACGTTGCCCAGTTCAGGCGCGAAATAGGCGCCTTCACCGTGCAGGGTGTGGCAGTTGATGCAGCTGTGACGCTCCCACACATGCTTGCCCAGACGCACTTCGGGCGAAAGCGGCATGCCGGCGGTAGAGACGTTCACGACATAGCGGTGGGAATGGATCGTCATGGCCACGAACACCACGACGAAGAACAGCGAGCCCCCGTAGAAGATGTTTCTGGCCCGTGACTTCGTAAGGATCTCTGACATCGGGTCGGTCCTGGCGATTGTTGCTGATGGGCCCGGATTTACAGCCCGCCGCACCGCCGGACGTTGTGCCAGAACAACGACGAAGGCCCTTGGCGTGCAGAAAGTGGGTGGATGGCACGACTGACAGGGGGGAGGCACCATGCGCGGCCCCAGACTGGACGACCCCGATCTGCCGCTTCGGCTGGTCTTCGAACATTGGCCCGAGGTGGCAAACATCTTCCGGGCGCAGGGGATGGTCTGTTTCGGCTGCCCCATCGCGCCGTTTCACACGGTGATCGACGCCTGCGCCGAATACGGGCTGGACGAGATCGCCTTTCGCGCCGCGCTGCAGGCAGCAGCGGCGCTCTGATCCAAGGAGCCGACATGCGGCCACATCAAGCCTACACAGGCCCCGCCCTGTTCAGCTACGGCTTCCGCCCTCTGTTCCTACTGGCGGGCAGCTTTGCGGCGCTGGTGATTCCATTATGGATGGCGGTCTGGACCGGGCGCGTCACCATGGGCGGGCCGTTCGCTCCGACCGACTGGCACATCCACGAGCTGCTCTTCGGTTATACCTCGGCTGTGCTGGCGGGGTTCCTGTTCACCGCGATTCCGAACTGGACCGGACGGATGCCGACCCGGGGCTGGCCACTGATGGCCTTGGCCGTGCTCTGGATTGCCGGGCGGCTGGCGGTCGCCGGGGGCCCTGGCCTGGGGCCGGTGGCCGTGATGGCGCTGGATTGCGCCTTTCTTCTGGCCATCTGCGCGATGATCACGGTCGAGATCGTGGCGGGCCGGAACTGGAGCAACCTGCGCGTGGTCGTCCCCGTGCTCATGTATCTTGCCGCCAACATCACCTTCCATATCGAGGCCATGCAACTTGGAACAGCCGACTACGGCCGCCGCCTGGGGTTCGCGATGGTCGTTCTTCTCATCGGCCTGATCGGCGGGCGGATCATTCCCAGCTTCACCCGGAACTGGCTGGCGAAGCAGGGTCCCGGACCGATGCCCGAGCCGTTCGGGCGGTTCGACGCGGCGAGTCTGGTGCTGACGCTGGGCGCGCTTCTGGCCTGGGTCGCGCTGCCCGAGACGCGGTTGACGGGGTTCGCGCTGATCCTGGTCGGCGCGATCCAGGCGCTCCGCCTCGCGCGCTGGCGTGGCTGGAGGGTCTGGCGGTCAGCCATCCTGTTGATCCTGCATCTGGCCTATGCCTTCATCCCGGCGGGTCTGGTGGCCCTTGGCCTTGCGGTGCTGGGCATATTTCCGGCCCTGGTGGGCCTGCACCTGCTGGGCATCGGCGCCATCGGCGGCATGACGCTGTCGGTGATGATGCGCGCCTCGCTGGGCCACACCGGGCGTGAGCTGCGGGCAGGCCCCGCGCTGGGTCTGGCCTTTGCCTGCGTGGCGCTGGCCGCCCTGACACGCGTTGCCGTGCATTCCGAGCCGGGACTGTGGACGGCGGCCGCCCTGTGGACCGTCGGATTCGCCATCTTCGCCGCCCGGCTTGCCCCGATCCTGACCCGGTCGAACCCCGCCCGCCGCGTGCCTAACCCGCAGCCCCGCTGAGCATCACCAGCCGGTGCGGCGCGGTCACCGTGATCTTGCGCCGTTCCGACAGCACGATTCCGTCGCGTTCCCAACCGCTCAGAAGGCGGCTCACAGTGTGCAAGGTGGTGCCGGTCATGTCCGACAGGTTCTGCCGGGTGATGGGCATCCCGATCTCGATCCCGCCATCGACCTTGCGCCCGGCCTGGGTGACCAGCCGAAGGATCGCACAGGCAATGCGCTGCTCGACGGCCTGCGTCGCCATCTCGACGATGCGGTTGTTCATCTCGCCCACCCGCTCGCCCACGGCCTTGTAGGTTTCGGTGGCAAAGCCGTCATAGCTATCCACGAAGACCTGCCACAGCCGGTTTGGCCAGGCCAGGGTCACGCAATCATCCGCCGTCATCGCCGTCGCCGGATAGGTCGTGCGCCCGATGGCCGCCCCGATCCCGAACAGTTGCCCCGGCGCGATGTGCAGCGCAATGATCTGGTCGCCGCCGGAAGTGGTCCGGATAACCCGGATATGGCCGTCCAAGAGTAGAAAGAACCGTTCGACCGGCAGGCCCTCGCTGAAGATGGCAACGCCCGCGTCGAACCGCAGCGCTGTGGCGGCATCCAAGATCTCGCGGATCTGGGGCCGGGACAGCCTGCGGAAGGGGGGGACGGTGGCCAGAAGACTTTCGTCAAGTTTGTGCAAACGATGCCTCCGATGTTGTGGCAGCACAACGAACCAGGGGCGACCTTAGCCTATAAGAAGGGGCAAGATAACCTGAAAGGACCGGACATGTTCTCGAAACTGATGACTGCAACCGTTGCAGCCTTTGTGCTGACCGCGGCCGCCCAGGCCGAAAACTTCGACGTGAAGATGCTGAACAGGGGAGCCGACGGGGCAATGGTCTTCGAGCCCGCCTTCGTGACGGCCGCCGTGGGCGACACCATCACCTTCCTCTCGACCGACAAGGGCCACAACGTCGAGGGCATCGAAGGGATGCTTCCCGAGGGCGTGGAGGCGTTCAAAAGCGGGATGGGGGATGACTATGTCCTGACACTGACCGGGGAAGGGCTCTATGGCGTGAAGTGCACGCCCCACTACGGCATGGGTATGGTTGCGCTGATCCAGGCAGGCGCCCCGGTCAATCTGGATGCCGCCGCCGCCGTGACGCAGAAGGGCAAGTCCAAGGCCCGGTTCGAGCCGCTGTTCACGCAAGTGGCAAAGTGACCTGACGCCACACCGACAAGAAGGCGGCCGTGACGGGCCGCCTTTTCCTTTGCCTGCCGGTGACCAGCGCCTAGTCCAGCACCAGCCGGAACCCCAGATAATCCGGCGGCACCCCCGCCGCGCACCCGCCCGAACGGGCGTCGCGGATGAAGTCGACGACGAAGGCGCGATGCTTTCCCTGCACCGCCCGGACCCCGCAGTAGTCCGAGCTGGTGGCGATCTCTGTGGCATCCGGGGTCAGCGTACCGTTCTGAAAGCAGGTCTCGGTCCATTCCCAGACGTTGCCGGATATGTCGGCCACTCCCATCGAGTTCACACCGAAATGGCCCATCGGGTGCAGCTCCAGGTCAGCCTCGCCGCGCAATTCGACCTCGCGCCGGTAGCTTGCGATCCAGCGCCGTGAGGGGTCGGCCCCGTTGGCATCTTCCCCGAAACCGTCGTCGAAGCCACGCTCTGCCGCGGCCCTCAGCCATTCGGCATCGGTCGGCAGGCGCCATTGCTGTCCGGTCTGGTCGGAAAGCCAGGCAGCATAGGCCGTGGCGTCGGCATGGTTGACATTGGTCTGGGCCGCACCTGCAACCCCACCGACAGGTGCTGCGGCACAGGCATCTGCCGCGACACAGCGGGCGTAGTCGGCCTCCGAAACTTGATTGGTCATGATCTTCAGGGTCGCCACATTGACCCGCTGCAAGGGAGCGTCGATGATGCGCGTGCCCTGGCGGAACTCACCGGCCGGGCGATAGTCCTGCGGACCTGCGGGAATGCGCACGGTCTGCGGCGGGGCGGGGGCCGGTCGCTGCATCGACGCGACAAGGATCACCCCTGCCGCGCCGATGACGACCCCAGCCAGTAGCCCCAATGCCAGCCGACGTTTCATTTCAGCCTCCAGACAAAACGGCGGGGCGGCCCGGGACGACAGGCCACCCCGCCAGGACGCGACAGCCATTACGGCAGCGCGGTCCGTCCTTCATGCAGGACGTCGTATTCGACCGGGGCGACGACCTGTTCCATCAGATCGTTGTTCCAGGTGCCCCCGACGATCACGTGCGCCGTGGCGCCAAGGTTCACTGCCTCGATCAGGTTGTGGTTGACGTAGGCGTAGACGCCCGGCTGCAGGAAGGTGTAAAGCGCCGCCCCCGCCGATCCGCCCCGGATGAACCAGGTCTCCAGATCGCGTTCCGGCAGGTTGTTGAACTTGCCGCTTTCCCAAACCAGATCGCCATGCCCGCCGATCAGGTGCGGGCGACTGTCGCGGTTAGCCTGACTGTGGACGAACAGCACGTTCTCGCCCTGCTCGGCCTCAAGAGCCTGGTCGCCCGTCAATGCACCCACCCGACCGTTGAACACGACGTGGGACGGGATCAGACCGTTCATCACCGCCAGCGTGTCCGCATAGCTTTCGCCGGCATCGGCAAAGCGCATGTAGGCGCCATCCGGACCGCGCGGAATGTAGAAGTCATTCTCGCCGATGTAGTAGACCCGGTCATAAGACACCGGATTGCCCAGATGATCCTTCAACCCATCGCGCGGCAGTACCATGATGCAGCCCGACATGCCCGACACAACATGCCAGGGGATCATCGGACCGCCCGGAGCGCAGTGGTAGACGAACACCCCCGGCCGCGTCGCCTTGAACCGCAGCACCGCCTTCTCGCCGGGGTTGACCAGCGTCAGTGAACCCCCACCCAAAGCGCCGGTGGCCGCGTGGAAGTCGATGTTGTGCTGCATCATGTTTTCAGGCGGGTTGAACAGGGTCAGTTCGACATAGTCGCCCTCATGCACCACCATCATCGGGCCGGGGACCGAGCCGTTGAACGTCATGGCCTGCAGCCAGGCGTCTTCGTCCACCTGGATCTCTTTCTCCATGATCTTCATCTCGAACTCGATCACCGCGGGCCCGCCCGTGGCAACCTGCTTGTGCGGGTGAACGAAGGGCGGCTTGAGCAGCTTGACCTTGCGACGGGGCAAGCTGGACAGATCGACCGGCGCTGCGGCCGAGGTGTCCATCACCTCTTCCGCCCCAGCAGTCTTGACGACAAAAGGAGCAGCGGCAATCATCGCCGCTCCGATCAATGCAGTGCGTCGCGTGAACATCGTGCTTTCCCTCATTCGTGTGTCAGTTGAGGGAATTTTAGCCCTTTGCGGGAACGCCATCGTTGTCCTGCGACAACATGCGATGCTGTGAGATGCCCACCATTTCGTGCGTGATCGTGCACCTCCCCAACTTCCGTGCAGGACGGATGGAATCGTCGATTCTGCCGCGCACAGGACGACGCGTGCCCGGCGAAACGCATCCAGCATACCAAGTCCGTCCCGACACTGGCCGTGACGGACGGACAATCCCCGTTATTCCGCGGCCTCGCGGCAGCTGAGCTGGGTGAGCAGTCCGCAAGTTCGATCGAGTCGACCCGCAGGACGTTACTGCCCCCAGCGCTTCTCCTAGCGCCGCGACGGTCAGCCGCCGCCCGATCAATGTCTCGCAGATCGTGTTTCGACGGACGTTCGGGCAGGCTAAGACCGACGGCCCTGGGGTCGTCGACATAGCCCCGCGCACGTCCCGCCGTAGCATATTGCGTATCCGCTCCTCCCAGCATTGCACTCACCATGTCCCTGGGCAGGGCAAAAGACGCGGGCCCGACGAACAAGTCTGCGACTGCTACGCGGAGGGCGTAGATGCTTCCAGCCCGTGGCCCGTGTGGAGGATGTAACAGGGATGAACCTTTCGTCGTCCTTGGCGCCAGCTGCGACCACGCTGTTCCACTCCGATAAGGGCGCAGCGGTGGATCGGTTGCTCTCAGGCAAAGTCAGACAAAGCAGTGCAGCTCTGGCAAGTTACGGCGGTTGCCTGTCCCCGCAACCACCTTAACCGAACTTAACTCGATACCTAGACGCCCCGCCAACGCGGGGCTTTTTGCATTCTGGGCCAGCCCGATCAAAGCAGTCAGCGCGCCGTCGAATACGACGACCGGCTTGCCCTCCTTCCATCGTACGGAGACCTTCTCGATCAGGTGTCGCACCTCTCTCGCGCGGGCGAGGCAGTCGCAGAATCCGCAGGCGTGATGGCAAGCTCCCTGACCTTGCGTCAGTGGAACTCCGACAGGTCCGGGTTCAGACGCATTGGCGTTGGGGCAGGGCCGGCAAGTTCCGCATTGATCGCAGCAATCCGGAATTCGAGGACCAGGAGCTTATCCTGCAGCCCGGGAGGTTTGACGCGCGTCCTTGTGTACAGTGTATTACGCGTGCGAAATTTGGTCCTCCTGCTCTAGAAGCCCGCGCCATTACCCTCCGCGGCCCTGGCCCGCCTCATCGACGGCAAGGCCGCCTATCTCGCCAAGAGCGAGCATGCGATCTTTCCACCGCACCCAGAGGCGAACATAGCCGACAGATTCAGTTCGTGCATGATTGCGACAACGCCGCCACCCGCGTCGGCATAGGCGCGGGTACGACGCATCACCTGCAGTTGGTGGCCACGGTCGAGGTCGACCACAAGCTCGCCCAGCATCAGCCAGCACCGGCCCAGCGGACCGACCGGCTCCCAGAACTGGACCTCTGCGCGCGGGCGAGGTGGCCGCGCTGGCGTTCGCCGCCCGACAGGCTGCGGTGTCATAGCGCTCGCATCCCTGGCAGGCCCACTGTGCGAGAACCACGGCGTCCACTTCAGGCCGCAAGACGAAGTCCCCAGGTTCGCGACCCATGCCTATGCCCTCTTCCAGGGTGAAGTTGAAGGGCACTTCACAGTCCTCTGGCAACACAACCCGGAGGCGCGCGAGGGTAGCGGGTCGGGACTGCGCCACGTTGAGACCGTAGAGGCGGACGGTCCCAGTGGCCGGCAACTCGTCTAGGATGGCCTTCAGAAGGGTGCTCCTTCCCGCCCCATTCGCTCCGCAGATCGCAGCAGTTCACCCGCGCGCCCTCAGCGAGGCTTTTTCAAGCACCCGTCGCCAGCCAAGCTGTCCCGAAACGTCGTTCGGTTCCAGCATTCCACCGCCCCCGCGCGCCGCGCTGGACGAGCATCGACAGAAACACAGACGCACCAATCAGCCGTGAGGATTCCGATCTCGAGTTCCGCCGGCGCGCCGGGCTGCGCGCGATGAGGTCCGCCAGGACCACAAGCGCCGCGCCGAGCCCGTCACCCAGCCGCCCCGTCCAGGGGATCATCCTATCCGGGTGAGCCACGATGGGCGTCGTCCCGCGTTCCGTAAAAGCTTCATTAGAAGCCGATTCTAACAGATCGCGCCCGCATATCTTCTGCTACCAGCTCGCGCCCCGTCGCAAGGCCAGCCCTTCCGCAGACGATCCGAAGGGATGACCATTGCCACGCCGCACCGACCCGCACGACGGGGGCTTGTCCTGACAACCGCCATCGCTCTTGCACTGGCCACTCCGGCAGCGGCGCAGGAGGCGGAATGGGGCCTTGATCTTGGATGCGACCCTTAGATGCGCGGTCATGGTCCTTGGAAGAACGAGGCCAGGTGCATCGGACTAGCTAGAATGCAGAACCCCAACCCGATCGTCACCCGTGAAGGTGCAATTTCTCCGAGCGCAGTTGGCTTTGGTCAGTCCAGAATGCGGTAGTGGACCTCGGTGGGCGTGCAGTTGGCACCGTTGATCGGGATCATGTCCTGTGGGCAGGTAGACATGACGACGATGCAGTCGATCATGGCGCGCAAGATCACGTAATCGCCGGGCTGGCTCAGCGGCTCACCCCAACTGATCCTTCCATCGCTGTCGACGGGAATGTTCATCCACAAGTTCAGCGGAGCAGGACAGTCGCCCGCGCGCAGGTCGATCTGACGCAGCGCCCCATGCAGATTGTCGGTGCAGTTGTCGTGGTATTCGCGGCATCCCAGTGCCGCATAGCGATGAACATCGCAGGCTGCGATGATCGTGTCATGGCGACCGGGTGACGTGTCTTCTTCCAGTATCAAGATCGGCCGCCGCCGGTTCGTCGTGAGACCATCGCCCCTTGCCGGGAAGATCCCCTGCAGTGTGGCGTGCAAGTGCTCCATCGACATGAATTCCGACAGGTCATCGGCATTGTAGCACCAGGTGTCCACGACCTGCTGACCATGCGTATTGATGATCTGGATCGCCTGACCTTTAGCCAGCCGCACCGCACGGCCACGTCGAGCAGGAACAACGTGAAGGTCTTCAGTCATGGATTGGTCCTCTTCGGCGCGTCGTTGTCTAAATGATAAGATCGCGGGCCGCAGCGAAACAAGCAAGCGCCGAGCAGTCGTTGGTCAAGGCCGATACGCGTTTGCCCTGGTGCTCTCTGACAAAGCCGAGCGCGAGGCCAGCGCCAGAAAGACCAAGGCGGTATTGGAGTTCGCAGGCGCGTGGTGTGAAGCTGGGCAGCCCCAGCCAAGGCGGCGAGCCTTTGACACGCGTGGAAAGGCGGTTCGGCACTGCGTGCGGCTGGGCCGGCGAACTTTGGAGTGGTTAAAGCGTGCAGGACAGGACGCCTGGGCTTATCAATCAGTATTTGGTCCGCGAGCCTAGAAAGCGTTGGGCGAAGCCCAGGACGTCCCAGTGATGCCTGCTTTCCCGGCAGGACCAGTTATATCTGCAAAATCTTCATTCGTGGGTCCCTGGCTTCAGCAGAATCCAGTTGACAGAATCATGTCCGAAAACCCTGATCTATGAACCAAGTTTAGATTGGTTCGCTCATGCCAACATCCCACCGCAATCCCACTGTGACAGACAGCGCAAATGTCGTGCGGGCGCGCCTTCTGGCCATGATCGAGGGAGATGCCCTTCCTGCGGATGGGAGGCTCCCGACCGAGAGGGAGCTTTCCGATAGCATGCACATCGGCCGACGGGCGGTGCGCAGTGCGCTGGAAAGCTTGCTGGCTGAGGGACTAATCTGGCGCAAGCAGGGCAAGGGGACCTTCGCCGGTCAACCTCCAGACAAGACGCAGCTTTTGGCGGCCGAGATCGTGGGGGAGACCAATGTCGTCGAGGTGATGGAGGCGCGGCTTTGCGTCGAGCCCGTTCTGGCCGCGATGGCGGCGCGCCATGCCCTGCCTGAAGACATCGACCGGATGCGCAACTTGGCACAGCGGATCGTGCAGGCGGGCGATTCCGATTCCATCGAGCTTTGGGACGGCGCGCTGCACCGGCTGATCGCGCGGACGGCGAAGAACAAGCCGCTGCTGACCGCCTTCTCGATGATCGACGAAATCCGCGGCAACCAGGATTGGCGTGGGGTCCGGCAAAAGGCGCGCTCGATGCGGTCGCTGCAGGACCGGAACGCCGAGCATGTCGAGATCATCAATCGCATCGAGGCTGGTGACGGGCCGGGGGCCGAAGCGGCGATGCGCAAGCACCTGACAACGTTGGCCGACAACCTGAAGCGCATTCTTACCCCGGACGGAGGCTGAAGTGACCGGCATCACCCTAAAGACGATCGCGGCGGCCGAAGAGATCATGGGCGTGGAATACACCCCGGAAGAACGCCAACTGATGCTGGACAACCTTGAGGGCCAGATCGCCTCGGCCCTGCAGCGGCGCGCGGTGGCGATGCCGAACCACGTGCCGATGGCGATGCGCTTCGACCCGCGCTTGGCCGATTTCGCAATGCCGCACGGAACGGACGCGCTGAAGCTTTCTTCCGTGACGGCGATGCTTCCGAAAGACGACGAGGACATCGCCTTTGCCCCGATCACGCATCTGGCCGTCTGGATCAAGGCCGGTGCCCTGACCAGCCGGCGGCTGACCCAGATCTACCTTGACCGTATCGCGACCTTGGGGCCGAGGCTGGAATGCTGGGCGCAGGTCACGCCCGACCTTGCCCTGGCAGAGGCGGATGCGGCGGACGCCTTGACGCGCGGCGGGGTGAACCTTGGACCGCTGCACGGCATCCCTTACGGATTGAAGGACCTCTTCGACGCCAATGGCACGATCACCGGCTGGGGTGCGGAACCGTTCCGAGACCGCATCGCCGAGGCCGACGCGACCATTGTGAAGAAACTCCGTGCCGCGGGGGCGGTGCTTCTTGGCAAGACCACCGTAGGTGCGCTGGCCTACAACGACATCTGGTATGGTGGCGTCACCCGCAATCCGTGGAACCTGAACGAAGGCTCCAGCGGGTCGTCCGCCGGGTCGGCCAGTGCCACGGCGGCGGGGCTTTGCGCTTTCGCCATCGGGACCGAGACTTTGGGGTCCATCACCTCGCCCAGCCAGCGCTGCGGGACGACGGGCCTGCGCCCGACCTTCGGGCGGGTCAGCCGGGCGGGGGGCATGGCGCTCTGCAACAGCCTGGACAAGGTCGGCCCGATCTGCCGATCGGTCGAGGATACAGCCATCGTCCTTGCCGCTCTGAACGGAGCGGATCCGGCTGACCGATCGACCATCGCCGCCCCCTTCGTCTTCGACGCAGGGGCTGACTACAGCCGCCTGACCGTCGGCTACCTGCCCGAAGCCTTCGGCGAAGGCGCGACGGCGGTGGACCATGCGGCACTGGCGGCCATGCGAAAGCTGGGCGTGAAGGTGGTCGAGGCCAGCCTCCCCGACCTGCCCTATGGCGCGCTGATGAACATCCTTTTTGCCGAGGCCGCCGCCAGTTTCGAGGACCTGACACTTACGAGCCAGGACGACACCCTCACCTGGCAGGACGCCGCCGCCTGGCCCAACGCGATGCGCAAGGCGCGCTTCCTGTCGGCGGTGGACCACGTCCAGCTTGATCGGCTGCGTTATCTTGTGATGCAGGCGCTGGACGACCTTTTCGGGAAGGCCGACGTGGTGATCGGCCCCTTCATGACCGGACCGATGCTGATCGCCTCGAACTTCACCGGACACCCCTGTCTGCATCTGCGGGCTGGCTTCGAGGACCTGGGCACCCGCAGCCCCGCCTCGCTTGCTTCTGGCAAGCTGACCACGGGTGAGGCGGCAGAGGGCAAGACCTACACCGTGCCGCAGGGCATCTCGCTCTGGGGAAGGCTTTTCGACGAGGGGCCGATCCTGCGGCTGGGCATGGCGCTGGAGACGGCGTTGGACGTGGCGGGCAAACGGCCCGGATTTCCGACGTAAGCGAGAACGGACCCGCAGCCAATGCGGGCAGACGATAACGGGCCGCTTTGCCGGCCTTCCAACAAAGTCCGCAATCGCGGCCAATCAACAGGGAAAACGACATGAAGCGCAGAGACTTTCTTCTGAACTCGACCGCAGTGATGGGCGGCAGCGTGCTGATGGGCAGCTTTGCCCTGCCCGCGCTGGCGCAGGATGCGCCGGTGTCCGGTGGCACGCTGATCTGGGGCCACTCCGAGACCACGCAGAACCTGGACATGCACCAGACCGGCACCGCCTCATCCGGTCGGGTGCTGCAGAACATCCATTCGTCCATCGTCACGGTGGACGCTAACCTGAAGGTCATCCCAGGCCTTGCCGAAAGCTTCGAGGTGGCCCCGGACGGGCTGACCTACACCTTCAAACTGCGCCCGAACGTCAAGTTCCACAACGGCGCGACGATGACCTCGGCCGATGTGAAATACAGCTTCGAGCGCTGCAAGGACCCCGCCACCGGCGCGGTGAACTTCGAGGTCTTCAACAACGTCGCCGCCATCGAGACCCCCGATGACCTGACCGTCATCATCAAGATGAGCGCCGTCAACGCGCCCTTCCTGTCGCGCCTTTCGGAAAACGGCGCGGGCGTCATCATGCCGGTGGACAGCGGCCCGACCCAAGGCACCAACCCGATGGGCGCCGGTCCCTTCAAGTTCGACAGCTACGAGGTCGGCACCGTCGTGAAGATGTCGCGCTTTGACGACTATTGGGAAGGCCCGGCCTTCCTGGACGCCGTGGAAGCCCGCGAGATCACCGAACCCACCACGCGCCTCACCGGCCTGCGGACCGGCGAGTTGCATATGATCAACGACATTCCGCTGGACCGCGTGGGTGAAATCGAAGGCGACCCCGGGCTTCAGGTGAAGAAGTGGTTCCCGCTGAACTTCGACTTCATCAACATGAACCACACCTTCGAGCCGTTCAAAGACAAGCGCGTCCGCGTCGCCTTCGACATGATCATCGACAAGGAAGCGCTGATGCAGGGCGCGCTCTGGGGTCAGGGCGCCACCACCGCCTCGCCCAGCTTCCCGACCGATGCCGCCTACAACAAGGACATCGCCCCCCGCCCGCAGGATATCGAAGGCGCCAAGGCGATGCTGGCCGAGGCGGGCTACCCCGAGGGCAGCCTGAACATCGTCTTCAAGGCCACCACCAACTACCCCTACCACATCGAAACCGCACAAATCCTTGTCGAATGGTTCAAGATGGCGGGCGTCAACCTGACCATCGAACAGCTGACCTGGGCCGACTGGCTGTCCCAGTGCTGGGTCGACAAGGACTACCAGATGACGATGATGAACTTCTTCACGCTCTGGGAAAGCGACTTCCTGTATTACTCGGTCTGGAACTCGAAGGGCGCGTTCAACTACCGCAACATCAGCGACCCGATCATTGACGAGCTGACCGAAAAGGCCCGCGTCACGGTCGATGATGCCGCCCGGGCCGATGTCTACAAGGCCGTGCAGAAGCAGATCTGGGACGAGGCGCATGACGTCGTGTTGTGGTTCCGCAATGGCACCATCGGCGCGCAGCCCTCGGTCATGGGGCTGGATACCGTCGTTCACCCGAACGGGTCCAACCTCAACTTCCACAAGGTCTGGCTGAAAGCCTGACGTATCCTCCGGCGGGCCACCCCTGGCCCGCCGGTTCCCCCGGGGCTTCCTGTCATGACCTATGTGCTGAACCGGCTTCTGTCGGTGATCCTGACGCTGTTTCTGATCACGCTGGTGACCTTCGCCGTCACCAACATCCTGCCCGGCGACGTGGCGATGATGATCATGGGCACCCAGTCGAATCCCGAAGCGCTGGAGGGCCTGCGCCAGTCGCTTGGGCTGAACGAACCCCTGCTTGTACAATACGGCAACTGGATCGGCGGGCTTCTGACCGGGGATTGGGGCACCTCGCTGATCTTCAAGAAACCCATTGCCGAGCTTCTGGCACAGAAAGCCGTCGCCTCGGGGATCATCGTCGTGATGTCGATGACCATCGCACTGGCGCTGGCCGTGCCCTTGGGCGTCTGGGCCGCTGTCCACCGCGACAAGTGGCAGGACACTGTCAGCTCTTCGGCCTCGCTGATGGGCGTATCCTTGCCCGATTTCTTCTGGGGGATCGTGATGATCCTCGTCTTCGCGCGCTGGCTGGGCTGGTTCCCCTCCTCGGGCATCGTCGAGCCGTCCGAGGATTTCCTGGGATCGCTGCACTATGCCTTCCTGCCCTCTTTGGCGCTTGGCCTTGGCCTGATGGCGCATCTGACGCGGATGACGCGGTCCACGATGACCGGCATCCTGGGGCAAGAGTTCATTCGCGTCGCCCGCGCCAAAGGGCTGCGCGAAAGCACCGTCATCTGGCGCTATGCGCTGGCCAATGCCATCGGCCCGGTGATTACCATCGCGGGGTTGCAGATTGGCTACCTCTTCGGGTCGATCATCGTGATGGAAAGCCTCTTCGGCTATACCGGCATGGGCTGGCTGACCTATCAGGCGCTTCTGAACCGCGACCTGCCGCTGATCCAGGCCACGGTCTTCGTGATCGCTGCCGTGGTGATGATCACCAACCTGCTCGTCGACCTCCTCTACGTCCTGATCGACCCGCGCGTGAAACTGGGATGAGAGGGATGAAGCGCTTCAAGACCACCAAGGGCCTGATCGGAATCGTGCTTCTGACGCTGATCGCGCTGGTTGCCATCGTCGGGCCGATGGTCGTTCCGCCGGATGCAGCGACCAAGATGGACATGCTGGCCCGCCGCTCGCCGCCGACCTGGACCCACCTCCTCGGCACCGACCAGCTGGGCCGCGACATGCTGTTCCGCGTCATCCTCGGTGCCCGCACCTCGCTGGAAATCGCGGTCTCGGCCGTGGTGATGAGCATCGTCCTTGGCCTGCCACTCGGCCTGATCTCCGGCTACTTCGGCGGCTGGATCGACAACGTCCTGATGCGGCTCGTCGACACGCTTCTCGCCTTTCCCGCCCTTCTGCTGGCGCTCACCATCAGTGCGGTCCTTGGCCCGAACGTGCAGAACACCATCATCGCCATCGGCATCGCCTTCACCCCTTACCTTGCCCGCATCATCCGGGGCGAGGCGCTGAAGGTCGCCCAGATGCCCTATGTCGAGGCCGCGCGCTCCTCGGGCACCACCAACGGGATGATCATGCTGCGCCACGTCCTGCCGAACATCATGCCGGCGGTGATCGTGCAGGCCACCATCTCCCTCGCCTTCGCCATCCTGGCCGAGGCCGGGCTGTCCTTTCTTGGACTTGGAACGCAACCCCCGGCGGCGAGTTGGGGGCTGATGATCCAGGCATCGCGCGACCAGCTGGACGTGGCCCCCTGGACCGCGCTTGTGCCGGGCGCGGCGGTGGCGCTGACCGTGCTTGGCCTGAACATGTTCGGGGACGTCCTGCGCGACATCCTCGACCCGAAATCGAAATAGGAGGCGGCGATGAAAGATATCGTTTCAGTCGATCACCTCCGCGTCGAGTTCGCCACCGACAGCGGCCCCGTGGTCGGGGTCGAGGACGTGTCCTTCACCATCGCGCCAGGCGAAACCGTCTGCGTCGTCGGTGAAAGCGGGTCGGGGAAGTCCGTGACCTCCCTCTCCCTCATGCGACTGGTGGAATTCGGCGGCGGCACGATCGCCTCAGGAGCGCTTCGCTTCCGCCGCGCCGACGGCACCGAGCTTGACGTCGCCGCCGCCTCTCCGTCCGTGATGGGCGAGGTCCGCGGCAACGAGATCGGGATGATCTTTCAGGAGCCGATGACCGCCCTGAACCCGGTCTTCACCATCGAGCGCCAACTGACCGACGGCCTGATGCTGCACAAGGACCTGTCGCAAGCGCAAGCCTCCGCCCGCGCTTTGGAGCTTCTGAAAGGCGTCCGCATCCCCGAACCCGAGCGCCGGTTGGAGCAATACCCGCACGAACTGTCCGGCGGCATGCGCCAGCGCGTCGTGATCGCGATGGCGATGGCCTGCGAGCCGAAGCTTCTGATCGCGGACGAACCCACGACGGCCCTCGACGTGACGATCCAGGCGGAAATCCTCGCGCTTATCAACCGGCTGAAGCGCGAGAACGGGATGGCGGTCCTGTTCATCACCCACGACATGGCGGTCGTGGCGCAAATGGCCGACAGGGTGGTCGTCATGTATCGCGGCAAGATTGTCGAGACGGGCACGGTCGACCAGATTTTCACCGCGCCGAAGGAAGACTACACCAAGGCCCTTCTCGCCGCCGTCCCGAAACTGGGCGAGATGAAGGGCAAGCCCGCCCCCGAACGGATGCGCCTGATCGGGGATGAAGCCGCTCGGGCCGCCCGAATTGCGCCCGTGGCGCGGAAGAAGGAAGTCCTCCTCGACGTCCGGCACCTCACCACCCGCTTCCCGGTCAAGGGAGGTATCCTGCGCCGCACCGTGGCGCAGGTCCATGCGGTCGAAGATGTCAGCTTCACCCTCAACGTCGGCGAAACCCTGGCCCTCGTCGGCGAATCTGGCTGCGGCAAGTCCAGCTGCGGCCGGTCGATCCTGCGCTTGGTGCAGCCCACCAGCGGCGAGGTCTGGATCGGCGGCCGCGATATCGGTGCGCTCCATCACCATGACCTGAGGCGCGCGCGGGCCGACATGCAGATGGTCTTCCAGGACCCCTTCGCCAGCCTGAACCCCTACCGCCGTTTGAAGGACCAGGTGGCCGAACCTATCGTCAACTTCGGCCTTGCAAAGGGCGACGAATTGAAAGCGCGGGTCGAACAGCTTTTCGATCGCGTCCACTTGCCGCGCGCGTTCATGAATCGCTTCCCGCACGAACTGTCCGGCGGCCAGCGCCAGCGCGTCGCCATCGCCCGCGCCTTGGCGGTGAACCCCAAGCTCATCGTCGCGGACGAGGCGGTCTCGGCCCTTGACGTCTCGGTCCAGGCACAGGTCCTGAACCTGATGATGGAACTGCAGGAAGACCTGGGCCTGTCCTACCTTTTCATCAGCCACGACATGGCCGTCGTGGAGCGCGTCGCGCATCAGGTGGGTGTGATGTATCTGGGCCGTATCGTCGAAATCGGCCCCCGCGCCGCCGTCTTCGAAAGCCCCGCGCACAGCTACACCCGCCAGCTTCTGTCCGCCGTGCCTATCGCCGACCCGTCGAAGCGCCGCTTTATCGATGACCTGTCGTTCAAGCCGATCAAATCGCCGATCTTTCCGTTGGGGCACCAAGCCGCCCCATCGACCTATACCGAAGTGGCCCCCGGCCATTTCGTCCTGAAAGACTAGGGAGGAAACCATGCCGATCAAGAACCGTCTGGCCGAGATGCAGGCCGAGATCACCGCCTGGCGCCGTGACCTGCACGAAAACCCGGAACTCATGTACGACGTCCACCGCACCGCCGCGACGGTCGCCGACCGCCTGCGCGAGTTTGGCTGTGACGAGGTCGTGACCGGCATCGGCCGCACCGGGGTCGTGGGCGTCATCAAGGGCAAGACCGACGGCCGCGGCCATGTCGTGGGCCTGCGCGCCGACATGGACGCCCTGCCGATCCTGGAGGCCACCAACCTTCCCTATGCCTCGAAGGTCCCCGGCAAGATGCACGCCTGCGGCCATGACGGGCACACCGCCATGTTGCTGGGTGCCGCGAAATACCTCTGTGAGACCCGCAACTTCGACGGCAAGGTCGCCGTGATCTTCCAGCCCGCCGAGGAAGGCGGCGCGGGGGGCGAGGCGATGGTCAAGGACGGCCTGATCACCCGCTTCGGCATCAAGGAGGTCTACGGGATGCACAACTCCCCCGGCCTTCCCGTCGGCCAGTTTTCCATCAAGCCCGGCCCCTTCTACGCCGCCACAGACAACTTCACCGTCCATCTGCGCGGCAAGGGCGGCCACGCGGCCTACCCGCACCGCACCGTCGATACCACCGTGATGGCCTGCCAGACCGTCATGGCGCTGCAGACCATCGTCTCGCGCAATTCGGACCCGCTGGAGTCCATCGTCGTCTCCGTCACCTCGATGAAGACGGAATCCGAGGCCTGGAACGTCATCCCCGAACGCGTCGAACTCCGCGGCACCGTCCGCACCTTCGACGCCGGCATCCGCAAACTGGCCGAAGATCGTTTCCGCGCGCTGGTCGAAGGCACCGTCGCAGGCTTCGGCGGATCGGTCGAGATCGACTGGCGTCCGGGCTACCCCGCGATGGTCAACGCCGAACGGGAAACCGACTTCGCAGCCAAGGTCGCCGAAAAGATCGGTGGCGCGGGGGCCGTCGACACCAACTGCCCCGCCATCATGGGCGGCGAGGATTTCGCCTACATGCTTGAGGTCGTTCCCGGCGCCTATATCCAGGTTGGCAACGGCGACACCGCCGAGGTGCACCATCCGGCCTACAACTTCAACGACGAAGCGATCCCCTTCGGCGCCTCCTACTGGGCCGAGCTTGTCGAAACCCGCATGCCCGCCGCCTGACAAATACGGCCTGAAAGGAAGCCCCATGAACTGGTCCGAATACCTCGACGCGCACCAGCCGCGCTTCGTGGATGAACTCGTCGACTTCGTCCGCATCCCCTCAGTCTCGGCCGCCCCGGCCCATGTCGCCGACGTGGTGACGGCGGGCAACTGGGTCGTAGACCGTCTCAAGGCGGCGGGGATGGAAAACGTCCGCATGCTGCCGACCGAAGGCCACCCGGTCGTCTATGCCGACTGGCTCCACGCCCCCGGCAAGCCCACGATCCTCATCTATGGCCATTTCGACGTCCAGCCGGCCGAGCCCTTCGACCTCTGGCAGACCCCCCCCTTCGAGCCGGAAGTGCGTGACAACAAGGTCTGGGGCCGGGGGGCCTCGGACGACAAGGGCGGGATGCTGATCCCGATCCTGTCGGTCGAGGCGATGCTGAAGACCACGGGTCGCCTCCCCGTCAACGTGAAGCTGTTCTTCGAAGGGCAAGAGGAGATCGGCTCCCCCCATCTCCCCGATTTCATCAAGGCGAATGGCGCGATGCTGAAGGCCGACATGATCTTTTCCGCTGACGGCAGTCAGTGGGGCGAGGATCAGCCGAACCTGATCACCGGGCTGAAAGGCCTCGTCGCCGCCGAGATCACCGTCTCGGGCGCGAAGGGCGACCAGCACTCCGGCCAGCAGGGCGGCGGCATCGCCAACCCGATCCAGGGCCTCGCACAGATCATCGCCTCGATGAAAGGCACCAACGGCAAGATCACCGTCCCCGGCTTTTATGACGATGTCGTAGACCTGACCGTCGAAGACCGCGAAGCCTTCGCCCGCATCCCCTTCGATGAAGCCGCGTATATCGACGGCCTCGGCGTCCCCGATGTCTTCGGCGAGGAAGGCTACACCACCCGCGAACGGCTATGGGGCCGCCCAACGTTCGAGTTGAATGGCATCTGGGGCGGCTGGCAGGGAAGCGGGATCAAGACCGTCCTGCCCGCCGAGGCGCATGCCAAGATTACCTGCCGCCTCGTGGCGAACCAGAAGCCCGACGCGATCTTCGACCTCCTCCGCGCGCACACCGAGGGCAACTGCCCCAAGGGTCTCCGCGTGACCGTAAAGCGCCTGGCAGGAAGCGCCGACCCCTTCCTTGTCCCCCCGGGCCACAACGCCAGCGCGTCCGCCGCCCAGGTTCTGACTGAGGTCTACGGAAAGGCACCCTATATCACCCGGACCGGAGGATCGATCCCGGTGATGACCATGCTTTTGAACGAACTTGGCGTTCACGCCACCGTCTTCGCCTTCGGCATGAATGACGAGAACCTGCATGCGCCAAACGAGTTCTTCCGTTTGTCGAACTTCCGCACCGGCCAGATCGCTTATTGCAAGCTTCTTGAACGATTGGCAGCGAACTAGAGGACGATGGAAGGACCTGAACTTTCCTTGGGTTGGGCGCTTCGCCGACCTTTCAGAAGGCCCGACGGTTCCTTCCCGCCGCATCATGATCTTGCAAGACATGATCAGCCATCAATGATTAACATTCGGTTCCAGCTGTCAGGCATGGCCAAAACCTCTTGAATAAGCATGGCAGTCAGATCAAGGACCGCTTCAATCATTTCGGCAGCTTACAGGTAGATCGGGTCGATGGGAGGCCCATCCCCACCGACATTCGGGGCTGCCGGATCCCGAACGTCAGGCTTTGACAATGCAGTCATCGTGCCGACCGTCCGCTAAGGCCCTACCGGCGCAGGGCGCGCCCCTCGGGACGGTCGATCCCCTCCGACAGCGTCAAGGCAGCACCGATGTCGACACCTAGTTGGCGCACCGTGCTCGCGACCGTTGACCGGATTGTGCCTGGAGTTCAATTTGGCAACCGTGCCGCTTTGCGCTAAATTCCGCGCCCTACTTCCTTAAGTCCCGTCCGCCTTCAACTGCGTCTTCATTGGAGGTCCATTTGCGGCTAAGGCCACCCGAAACACTCTGCGACTTCCCAATGCGGGGATAATGCGCCAGTGTTCCTTCATGGATGTAACCCGTGCAGCCAGTGCCACGAAAAAGCGTTTCTTTTCCGGAACGCACCGGACAGCCGATCCCACCGAGACCTGGGCGCGGATCGCCCCGATCCTTCCTGATGTGGGAATAACGCGGATCGCTGATGTGACCGGACTGGATGGCATCGGTATTCCGGTCTGCAATGCAATCCGTCCGAATGCACGCTCGCTTTCGGTATCCCAAGGCAAAGGAGTGACGCTGGCCCACGCGCGCGTTTCCGCTGCGATGGAAGCGATTGAGCTTTTCCACGCCGAACGCAGTTTCCGGGATGTCGAGAAAGCAAGCTACGCAAGGCTGGGGGCTGCACATGGGGTGGATCCCGGCCGTCTTTCGCTGTTGTCGGGACAGCAGAGCAACCTTGTGCATCGACCGCTTCACTGGGTGCGCGGCCTTGACCTGATTGCTGGTGGCCCCGTCAGGGTGCCGCGCGACGTTGTCGCTTGCGACCTGCGTCTGGACGCCCCCAGTGACGGAGTGTTTCTGACCAGTTCCAACGGGCTTGGCGCCGGCAACACCCGCGAGGAGGCCATCCTCCACGCTGTCTGCGAAGTGATCGAGCGCGATGCGACTTGCCTGCATCAGGCTCTTTCGGCAAGGGTCGGGTACGAGCCGGCGCTGATCGACCTGACGACGATCGATGACCCGTTGTGCCTTTGGCTGATGGACCGGATCGAGGCGGCAGAGATCGACCTGCACGTCTGGGCGCAATACAGCGATCTGGGCGTGCCGTCCTTTGGGTGCTCGATTTCCGATCGACCCGGAAGCCGGATCCTCGGGGCGCCCATCGGCACCTTTCAGGGCTATGGCTGTCATCCCGACCCAGGCGTGGCCCTCTCGCGCGCGATAACCGAGGCGGTGCAATCGCGATTGACCTACATCTCTGGCGCGCGCGACGATCTGTTTCGCGATGACTACGCCAGCATCCAGACTGTCCGAAACCGGCGCGGCTGGTTGGCCTGGCTGGAACGTGGCACCGTGGCAACCGACTTTCGCGACGTCGGTGGCTGGGCCAGCGATGATGTCGCGGTCGATCTTGGTGGGATCCTGGACCTGCTGGTCCGGCACGGTTTCGGTCAGGTGGTGGTGGTCGATCTCAGCATCGCGGACATCGGCATCCCTGTCGTGAAGGTTGTCGTGCCCGGCCTCGTCGAACCCGGCATCGACAACAAGGCAGCGCCGGGTGCTCGGATCGACGGATTTCTCGCAAGCTGGACGACACCGGTCCGTGTCGGTGCCCGGCGCAGAGGTGCGGTGGCATGAGCGGCGTCGTCGTCTTCCTGGGTCCGACGCTGGACCGGGCCGAGGCGCAGGACCGGCTGGCGGCGCGCTACCTGCCGCCGGTTTCCCAGGGTGATATCCTGTCGCTCGTCGCCGAAAAGCCGGACGCCATCGGGATCATCGACGGCTATTTCCAGCTTGTGCCGGCCGTCTGGCACAAGGAGATCCTGCACGCGCTGGATTGTGGCATCCCCGTTTTCGGTGCGGCCAGCATGGGCGCCTTGCGGGCGGCGGAACTGGATGCGTTCGGCATGGTCGGCGTCGGGCGCATTTACCAGTGGTACCGCAGCGGCTTCCTTGAAGCCGACGATGAAGTCGCGGTGATCCACGCCCCGCATGCCATCGGCCACCGTCCCCTGAGCGAGGCGATGGTCAATATCCGCGCGACGCTGGATCTTGCGGTGCGGGCGGGAACCCTGTCGCTGGAAAGCGCCCAAGCGCTGCTGAGTGTCTGCGCCGCCACGCCCTATTGGCAGCGCAGCCATCAGCGTCTGGTGGCGGATGCCGCCCGACTGGGCCTGCCGCGGGCGGAGGTCGACGCTTTGTCCGTCGCCCAGCGGGTCGATCAGAAGCGCCTTGACGCTTTGGAGATGCTGGACCTGCTGGCCGGCAATGCCTGGCAGCGCGTCGGGCGACCGGATTTCCGCTTCAACAGGACCACGAAGTTCGAACGCCTTGCCGACCGCGACACCTGCCTTGCCCGAGTTGGTGACGGTCGGATCACCACCGGTGCGCTGATCGATTTCTATCTGCTGGAAGGCTACCGTCTGGCCGAGGGCTCGGTGTCGCTTGCCCGTGCCCGCGCCCGCGCTCCGTTACCCCGGGTCATCGCGGCCTTGCGGGACGAAGGGATCTACGAGACCGTGCTGCAGGAAGCGGTTGCCTGCGACCAAAGCGACGGCCTGCGCCCCTGCGAAGGTCCCGACAGTGCGGTCGTGACGCGCTATTGTCAGCGGGCAGGACTGGACCCTGCGCGCAGACTGGCGGAACTGGCCGCAGCCGTTGGTTTCGCGGACCCGGACCGCTTTCTCGAACGGTTGCACCGGTTTTCACCGGTAAAGGTGAGCGCCTGATGGCCGAACATCCGCACGGGCCAGAAGACCACAGGTTTGACGCGGATTTCGTGCAGCGCTTTCACACAACCTTCGACGGCTCTTTCCCGGACGTCGAAACCACACTGGGTCCTAGCAGCTATGCCTTGCTGGCAGCCGAGGCGGAAGCGCTGGCGCAGAACGGGGCGGCGCCGGTGGTGCTTGATCTGGGTTGCGGCTCGGGTCGCCTGTCCGAGGTCCTGTTGCAACGCGGCCTGCCACCTCAAAACCTGATTGGCGTCGATTTTGTTGCCGAGCAGATCGAAAGGACCAGACAGCGCCTGAATCCGGCACCGGTGCGGCTGTTTCTGGCGCAATCGCAGGACTTGCCGTTGGAGGACGGCAGCATCGACTGCGTGCTGAACCACATGGGACTTGCGGTCATGATTCCGGTCGACGCGACCCTGAAGGAGGTCGGGCGCGTCTTGCGGACCGGCGGTCGGATGGCGGTTGTCGTGGACGGGCCGCCCAAGGAAGGCTCGATCGACAAGATTTACATTCAGATCCTGCGGGAAGCCGTGGCCGCAGAACAACCGCAGCTTCTGAAGGGTCTCGCCAGCGATCATGATATCTCGGACCCCGCCGTATTGGCCCATCTGGTTCATGTGCAGACCGGCATGATCCCGCATCGCGCGCCCCAGTCCTTTGAGCTTTTGATGCGGATGTCGGTCAGCGAATACCTCACGTTCCTCGAAGGCGAATACCTGATGCGCAGGTTGCGGGAGGTCGGCAGGCAGAAGGTGCGGCACGCAGTCCAGCGCCTTTTCGAAAGCCACGGTGAAGACCAGGTCGTCATTCCCCTGGCGATGCAGCTTATGGTGTTTGTAAAACCGCCTGCCTGACGCCGTGGGGCGCAAAGGGCTGATAGAGCGGCTCGGCGCGGCCAAGCGCCTCTGCGCTGATCCCCATTTCCCGGGCGCGGTCGCGCACGAACCCGGCCTCTCGGGCCATGGCGAAGGCGGTCGCAAGACGTTCTGCGGCGGCAAGGCAGCCAACTACCTGGGCCGATATCCCGCCTTGTGCAAACCAGTGCGCTGCGCAGGCGACCAGAATTCTGACGCGGCTGTTCATCCCCATTGATTCACCGGTGCGGGCGCTTTTTTCCGCCGCCTGCAGCCATGCCAGCGGGTCGTCGCCAAAACCCCGGGCGGCCAGAGCGTCAAGCGCGGTTTGCAGGTCCGCAGACAGGCTGCTGCGACGGCCCAGAAGCCCCGCAACCTCCAGATAGGTCAATCCGTGCTCGTGATCCGGTTCGCCTCCTTCGAGCACATCAAGATGGGCTGAAAGTGCGGCAATGGCGGCGGCGTCCTGACCCAATGCCGCTTTCGCCGATGCCAGATGCGGCAGGGTGTTGAACGGTATGCTGTCGCCCCCCAAGGCGCGACGTTCCATCATTGCCCGTTCATAAGCCTGAATTGCGCGGTGAAACGCGCCGGTTTCATGGTGCAGGCGCCCAATGAAATGATAGGTGAACCAGATCCCTGCCCGATCTCCGATTGCGCTGGATTCAAGCAAGGCCCGTTCGAAGATCTCCAGCGCCTCTTCGTGCTTGCCGATGGTGAAGAGGTCGATGCCAAGATTTGCGATCGGATAGACCAGCTCATTCCGGTTGCCGATCCGCTCCAGGATGGGGATGGCCCGTCTGTTGTATTCGATGGCCTTCTCGTAGGCGCCAAGCAACCCGTGAATCGAGGCGATGCCAGCCAGCGACACCCCGACGATGTTGTCTTCCTGCTCGCGCTCGGCCACGACCAGCGCCTCCTGATAGATCACCAGCGCGCGGGCATAGTCGCCGCTGTACTTGTACGTCCCGGCCAGGATGCCAAGCGCCTTGCACAGCATCAGTTCATTGCCTGATCGGCGGGCGATGGCGCGGGCAAGTTCCAGTCGCTCGCGGGCCCGGGCGAAATCACCCGACTGGCGCAGCACATCGCCCATGGCAATCAGGATCTCGATCTCCTGCGCGGGATCGTCGGCACCGAGGATCGCCGAAAGCCCGCTGTCCAGCGTCGCAAGCGCCTCTTCCCAGTCGCCGGTCAGAACCAGCAAGGCCCCAAGCCGTGCGGACAGGCGGACCTGCAAGCTCGTTTCGATCTCGGATTTCAGCAACATCCGGTAGTAGCGCACTGCGTTAGGCACATCATAGCTGTCATGCGCCATGTCGCCCGCCATGAGCAGGTAGCGCCGCGCCATCTCGGGCATTTCGGCGTGCTCGAAGTGGTAGGCCAGCGCACCCAGCCGCAAAAGGTCGGGCTTGCCCGCCAGCTGTTCCAGGGCCTGCGCCGCCTGCCGGTGCAGATTTCGCCGCACGACGACAAGCTGCATGTCATAGACGGAATCGCGCAGCATCGCATGTCGAAAGCGGAAGCGTCCCGGGGACTGCTCCTCCCAGATCTGCTGGGCCTGACCGGCCTCAAGCGCGGCCGCCACCATGCCGTCGTCGCCGAGCATCGCCGCCAGCAACGGAACCTCGAACTCGTAGCCCAGCACGGCGGCAACCTGGATGACCGACTTCAGCCGCGCCGGCAGGCGGTCAATGCGGGCCACGAGGACCCCGCTCAGACCCTGCGGAATATGGGCCGAGGCATCGGGGGCCAGCTCGACGCGCGCGGTCTGACCTGTCCCAAGACGTACAAAACCGCCTGAAGTGTTCAGCGTCAGTATAAGCTGTTCCAGGTAAAGCGGGTTTCCCGCAGTCTTCTCCAAAAGGTAATCCACCAGGCGGGTGGAGACCGGCGCGCCAAGGGCCGTTTCCGCAACCGCGCGAACGGCATCCGGTCCCAGCGCGCGCAGGGAAACCAGGGTCAGCAATCGTTCCGGCGCAAAGGGAAGCCCGGGGATTTCGCCGCTGTCGTCAAGCCTGCTGCTGGCAATCACCGCGACCGGCACTGCGCTCTGATCCGTCATCAGATGGAGGCTTTCCCGCGATTCCGCATCGAACGCATGTAGATCGTCGGCGATGACGATCAGCCTCCGCGAACCTGCAAGGGCCTGCAGCGCCACGATCATCGCCTGCGCGGTGTTGCTGGTCCGCAGTTCCGGGACCTGTGAAAAGGTCGAACCGGCCAGGTTCACATCCAGAAGAGCGGCAAGGAACGAACGCACAAAACCAAGCTCTTCCTTCAGAACGGCGCTGTCCGTGCCTGTCTGCAGGCGGTCGAACGCAGCATCGAACACGGTGCGCCGTTCATTGCCTGCCGCTACGCCAACCAGGCCCAGCAAATCCTCCAGCACTTTGCGGAACGGGCCGAACGGTCGTCCCAGACCTGTCTCGGCGGTCAACTGGATGATCTCGGCCGCTGGCGCATGGCCTTTTGTCCCCGCCGCAAGGATATGCTCTTCCAGCGCAGTCAGCACTGCGGTCTTGCCCGAACCGGCACTTCCGACGACGGCCGCGGCCCCGGCTCTGCCCGTCTGAAAGACATGATCCACCGCACCAAGCAGTTCGGAAATCTCCTGCTCGCGTTCGACGATCCCGCCCGACGTGGCAAGCCTGGACTGGCTGTCTTTGCGTTTGCCCAGGGCATAGACCGGCTGGGGCTCGGAAAATCCCTTCAGTTCCAGATTGCCTACGAACTCAGTCTCGAAACGCTCCAGCGCGTGATCGCGTGCAGCCTTGTCCAGATAAAGCGTGCCGGGCCGTGCCGCCGACATGAACCGGGCCGCAAGGTTCACATGGCGGCTTGAGCAGGTATAGACCGCCTGGCGCGTCGATCCCGAAAAGCCCGCATGCGCGAGCCCGCAGGTCAATCCGGCGCTGATCGTCAGATCGAGCCGGGCCATGACATGACTGCAAAACTCCAGCGCGCGCCCGATGTCGTCTTCGGTGGCAATCGGTGCGCCCCAGAAGATCATCGCCGTACAACCCTTGTCGCCGTCCGTCAGCCCGTTCACGCAGCCACCGAAACGGTCCTGCGCCTCGAATATCGCCTGGACGAACCGGTCAAGATCGCGCTGGGGAAACTCCAGTTTCAGAAACAGGTTCGTTGTCTGGCGGAATTCCCCGGTGCCGCTGGCCGTGGCGATACTCTCCGGGACGAAATCCAGGACCAGGGGATCGACCGTGACGCGCGCGGGTTCAAGCATCGAGGGAAGCGGCAGGTTATCCACATTCTCGACGTTGCGCGCGGCTGCGTCCCCGGTGGCCGTCGTCGTGGCGGCGTCGGCGAATTTGGCAGCGGCGCTCAGGGTCGCAAACAGATCTCCCAGACCGGCAAGCTGGCGAACTTTCGCAACCTCCACGATCGGGGTCCCGTCGAAGTAGTAGACGTGACGGCGGCGACGAGGATCACCGAAGATGCGCCAGCGCACCTGCCCCTCTGCGATGCCGATACGGGCCTTGATGTCGAACGTGCCGAACGGAGTGCGGAACTTGTGGCGCGACCGGATCGTCTGGCGCATTTCCCATCCGGCCGCCAGACCGCGCCGCACTGCATCATCCAGGCCCGGCCCCTGCGGGAACAGGGCCAGAAATCCGTCGCCCACATAGCTTGCAACAAAGCCCCCATATTCATGCACGCAGGAGGTAAGCGGCTCGAATATGGCGCGGATGATATCTGCCAGAAGCTCCGCGCCCTCGGGACCGCGCAGGCTTAAGGCGTCGGTCACACGCGAAAAGCCGGAAATGTCGATGTCGATCGCGCAGGCGTCAATCACGCCGTCAGTCCGCCCCGCCCGATGGTGATTCAAAATGAATTCTGGGCAGAGCGGGCGTGCAACGGCCTGCTCACGGTGGCGGTTCAGCGATTGCAGGTCAGGCTTGACGGTCAAACACCCTCCATAGTTCCGAACGGTCCGGGGCCAGACGCTCAGTTCCTCATTCGGTGTCTGCGCGTCGGCCCGTCACTTCTTGCGCTTTGCGGGCTTCTGGCCGGGCTTTACCGGCCGCTTCGGCGGACGTGGTCCATCGCCGTCTTCGGTGGCCCTGCGCCCACCCGCCACGCGACGGCCCGCTGCATCGGCAGCCGTCGGACCCTCGTCATCTCCGACCCGCCGGGCGTCGGACGTCCGGCGTCCAGCGGCATCAGCGGCTTCCGGGCCGTTCTCATCCACAATCCGGCGCGCTTCGGTCGTGCGACGGGCCTCGGCGTCCAGGGCCATCGGATCTTCGTCATCGATGATCCGCCGCGCTTCGGCCGTGCGACGTGCCACGGACTCCGCACTTGAAAAGTCGCTGTCGTCGACAATGCGACGCGCGGCCCCGACCCGTCGCGCGGCTGCGTCCGCTGGAAGACCGGCGTCTCCGAAGACGCGTCGACCATCGGCAGCCCGCCACGGCGCGGCGCCGTCCGCATGTGCGGGCAGCCCGGAGAAGGCTACCGTGCCCTGATCGGACAGGATGGGCGGATGGCCGGTCTCCCCCGCCGCCCAGGCAGTCAGCAAGGCATCGGCCGTGGGCTTTGGCGGCAGCGGCAGGGTCAGGCGGTCCATCCGCGTCAAGGACGAGCCGCTCATCGACCAGCTTGTCCCACCCTCCTCGACGACGACTTCCGCACCGGTCGGCACGGCAAGCCCCACGGCCCGCAATGCGGCCGCGGGATCAGCGAGAAGTTCCTGCTTGAAGGTTTCGTCGGTCCAGGCCCGGGCAATGATCTTCGAGATGCGCAGAACCCAAAGGTGCCATTCTGCCACCTCAAGCGGGTGCAGGATGTCGCCTTCGGAACCGCTTTGTACCATTGATCAATCGCCCTGAACGAGAATGCCTTCTGCAGGCCAAGCCCGCGGACGACCATACCGCGCCGGTAAATTCAGGCAACCCTGCATAAAGTGGTAAACAAAGGGTTAACGGGTGCTTTCCGACCTGCTGCGTGTTCCCTGGGCCGGGATTTCGCATTGCGCGCTGTTTGTCGACCGCTTTGCGCTCACTTACTGGGCAGTTGCGCGCCAGCTTTGGCTCTTTGAGTCTCGCGATCCTTTGGCGCGCGAAAATTCTCCCGGCCGCTAGCCGCTTTGCGCCATGTCCGACTTCCCGGACCAGACTGCCCGGATACAGTTGTTGCTTGAATACGGCCTATTGGCAGGGTCAACTGCGGCAATGAACAGTGCTCCCATCCTTTCCTGGGCCGATTGTGCCGCCCGCCTTGTCGCCGTCGCAGCCGGTCGGGCCGCGGCCGATCTGGTCATCCGGGGCGGCACGCTTGTGAACGTCCAAAGCCGCGAACTCTTGCCCGGCTGGCAGGTCGCGGTGGCCGAGGGGCGGTTCGCCTATGTCGGGCCGGATGCGTCGCACTGCATCGGACCACGGACCAGGATCGTCGATGCCACCGGTCAGTTCCTGATCCCCGGCCTTTGCGACGGGCACATGCATATCGAATCCGGCATGCTGACCCCGGCCGAGTTCGCGGCGGCGGTGATCCCGCACGGCACCACGACGATCTTCCATGATCCGCATGAAATCGCGAATGTGCTGGGTCTCCTCGGTGTGCGGATGATGCATGACGAGGCGCTTTTGCAGCCGATCAACATCTTCACTCAGATGCCCTCCTGCGCGCCCTCGGCCCCGGGGCTGGAGACGACGGGCTACGAGATCGGTCCCGACGATGTGGCCGAGGCGATGCGCTGGCCCGGCATCATCGGTCTGGGCGAAATGATGAACTACCCCGGCGTGATCAACGGCAGCCAGCAGATGCTGGAGGAAATCGCGGCCACGATGCGCGCGGGCAAGACAGTCGGCGGCCATTACGCCAGCCCAGACCGGGGCATTGCCTTCCATGCCTATGTGGCGGGCGGTCCGTCGGATGACCACGAGGGCACGCGAGAGTCCGATGCAATCGACCGCGTCCGGCAGGGGATGCGGTCGATGCTGCGGCTGGGTTCGGCCTGGTACGACATCGAAAGCCAGATCACCGCGATCACGGAAAAGGGCCTTGATCCGCGCAACTTCATTCTGTGCACCGATGATTGCCATTCCGGCACCCTGGTGCATGACGGCCACATGAACCGCGCCGTCCGCCATGCGATCGCCTGCGGCTGCGATCCGCTGATCGCGCTGCAGATGGCGACGATCAACACCGCCACCCATTTCGGGCTGGAGCGCGAGTTGGGCTCCATCGCCCCCGGGCGCCGCGCGGATGTGATCCTGACCTCGGATCTGCGCGACCTGCCGATCGAGGCGGTCTTTGCGCGCGGCATCCAGGTGGCAGAAGGCGGGCGCCTGACCGCGACTTGTCCGCACTACGACTGGCCAAAGGAGGTGCGGGCAACAGTGCGCCTGGGCCGGGCGAAGACGGCGGACGACTTCGCGATTGCGGCTCCGTCCGGGGCGGCCCGCGTTACGGCGCGGGTGATCGGCGTGGTCGAGAACCAGGCCCCGACCCGCGCCCTGACCGCCGATCTCGCGGTGACAGGCGGCAGGGTCGAAGCGCAGGATGACGTGGCCCAGATCGCCCTGGTCGAGCGGCATCAGGCGACCGGACAGGTGGTCAATGCCTTCGTCTCGGGCTTCGGCTACACGGGGCGGATGGCGCTTGCCTCGACGGTGGCCCATGACAGCCACCACATGATCATCGTCGGCACCGACCGCGACCAGATGGCGCTGGCCGCGAACCGTCTGGCACAGATCGGCGGCGGCGCGACCCTTTGGCGCGACGGGGAAGAACTGGCATTGGTCCCGATGCCCATTGCCGGCCTGATGTCCGACCGCCCCGCGCGGGAGGTGGCCGACAAGGCGCAGGCCCTGGTCGCCGCGATGGCCGACTGCGGCTGCACCTTGAACAACGCCTACATGCAGCATTCCTTGCTGGCGCTGGTGGTGATCCCCGAACTGCGTATCTCGGACAAGGGGCTCATCGACGTCACCCAATTCGCGGTGACGGATCTGTTCGTTCCAGGACACTGACGCACATGCTCGGGGGCCGGTAGCCTTAGCCTCCGGCCCATCTTTTTCGGGCTGTCAGTTGGTCAGCAGATAGTAGCTGTTCCGCGACCCGCCCAGATTCTGCACGGTGACGTAGAAGTAGCCGTCCCAGGCCGGGGTCCAGTCGCAGTACAGCTTGTCGGACCAACTGACATCGTAGCAGATGACGTTGCCGTTTTCGTCCGTCACGGCCACATCCAAGTTTGCGTCCCCGTCGCCGACCACCGCAATCTCGGCGTAGGAGTTGCCGTAATAGGGGATCTCCCAGACGTCGGTCTGGCCCGATGGCAACCGCGACACCCACTCGACTGCGCCACCGATCCGCCCGCGCGAGCCTTCGGCCAGCGCGTCGTCGACCAGGCCCAGCAGCGCCTCGTCATCGGCCGCCAATTCGCGGGCCCTGGCGAACATCGCCTCGGCGGTCACCGGACTGTCGGCTGCGCCTTCGTCTTCGTTCGCGGCGGTGAAGAAGGTGGCCTTTGCGGCCGGGCGGGGTTCGCCTTCGTTCATCATCGGTGCCGGAGCGGCTGGGACCGGTGCGGGCGCCGCCTTCCGCTTGGCGAAGGTGGTCTGGTCGGGACCGACCTCGATGATTACGGGGTCCAATGCTGCCGCCTCGGCCGACGTCACCTCGACCGACGCGGCAAGCTTTGCTGCGGCGAGCACCGTGACCGCATCGCCCTGGGCCATACCCACGGCATAAAGCTCTTGTGCCAGCCCCAACGTCGAAGCGCCTCCCGGGGTCGCACCCGCGGCTGCGGCACCGACATTGGGGCCGGACTTGTCTTGGGCAACAGAGGGCAGGGCTACGGCGACCAGCGCCGTGGTGGCAAGGGCAAGTGAAATTCCTTTAAGCATCATGTCGGCCTTTATACGTTGGCCGTCCTGCCAGGGGACGGAATGCAGAGATACTGGCAGGCGTCCCCCTGCTTGAGAAGGCAGGTATCCATGACAAATTCCGTCATCTGCATCAGTTCCCGACCAGCCGATAGCTGTTCCGGATGGTGCCGCTGTTCTTCACCCTCACGGTGAAAAAGCCGTTGCGGGCCGGGGTGAAGCGGCACAATGCCGATGCGACGCCTGCCGGGACCGCGCAAACCACGTTTCCGCTGTCATCGGCAACGGTCAGGCTCAGCGCGCTGTCACCGTCGCCGATCAGGCCCAGTTCGGCTTCCGTCTGCCCCGCCAGCACCAGCCGCCAGTCGTCGGCCTGCCCGCCGTCCAGCGTCGCTGCGGCATCGATCGCGGTCGCGCGGCGACCGTGCGGCAACTGGGCGTCCAGATCATAGACCAGGTCCTGCAGATCGGGATCGTCCCCCGCCAGACCCTGCGCGATGGCGATGGCCTCCGGTCCCGCCGGATTCGGCGCGCCGGATCGCCCGTCGGGTTGGTCCGGGACGGGCGGACCTTCCGTCGTTCGGGTCCAGGCTGCCGGCGGGCGCAGGGTCACGTCGCGGGCCAGGCGGATGGCAGTGATAAGCACCACCGGATCGCCGGTCCGCAGCGCGCTTTCATAAGTCTGCTGGGCCAGGACCAGCCGTGCCGCCGCACCCGGCACACCCTTTGGGTCCGGCGCAAGGTTCGGGGCCTCAGCCCGCGCGAAGAGGCTGAGGACAAGGATAATGACTGTGAAAAGGAAGGGGAGGCGCATCGGGCTTTCTTGTGATTGACCGCGAGTCTGGCAAAGCTGCGGGCCAGGGACAAGACCGGAAAGCTTTCCGCCCCACCGGTTTCGCGTTAGCAGAAGCCAGAGAGGTGACCCATGCGCGATATCCTGGACCGGCTTCTGGCCTTCGACACCGTCAGCTCCAAGCCCAACATGGCGTTGATGGACTATGTCCGCAGCCTGCTTCAGGGCGCGGGGTTGCGCGTCACGCTGGTGCCGGACCCCGCGGGAGGCAAGGCGAACCTCTTTGCCTCGACCGGGCCAGAGGCTGGCGGGGGCGTCATGCTGTCCGGCCATACCGACGTGGTGCCGGTCGAGGGGCAGGTCTGGACCAAGCCTCCCTTCGCGCTGACCGAAGCGGACGGCCGCTACTATGGGCGCGGGGCCGCGGACATGAAGGGCTTCGTCGCCTGCGCTATCGAGGCGATGCTGCTGGCGGCAGGCCGTCCGTTGAAGGTGCCGCTGCACCTGGCGCTGTCCTATGACGAGGAGATCGGCTGCATGGGCGTGCGGTCGCTGATCGACATGCTGGAAAAGGCCCCGGTGAAGGCCCGCTTCTGCATCGTGGGCGAGCCGACGGGGATGCAGGTCGCCACGGGTCACAAGGGCAAGGTGGCGCTGCGGGCAACCTGCATCGGACGGGAAGGGCACTCCGCCCTGGCCCCGCTGGCGCTGAACGCCCTGCATCTGGCGGGGGATTTCCTGACGGCGGCGCGGCGATTGCAGGCCGAGGTTGCGGCGACGGGGTTGCAGGATGCGGACTACGACGTGCCCTACACGACGCTGCACGTGGGAAAGATGCAGGGGGGCGTGCAGGTCAACATCGTGCCGAACCATGCCACCCTGGATTTCGAGATCCGGTCACTGGCGGGCGAGGATGTGGCAGGCCTGATCCGGCGGCTGGAGGTCGAGGCGGAGGCGATCATCGCGCCGTTTCGGGGGGAGTTTCCCGAGGCGGCGATCCGGGTGGAGAGGCTGTGGGACTATCCCGGCCTCGGTACCCCTGCGGACGCCGAGGTGGTGCGGTTCGTCAAGGGGCTGACGGGGGCGAATGGGACGATCAAGGTGGCCTTTGGGACGGAAGGGGGGCTCTTCGATGCCCGTCTGGGCATTCCGACGGTGATCTGCGGGCCGGGGTCGATGGCCCAGGGTCACAAACCGGACGAATTCGTCTCGGTCGAGCAGGTCGAGCGGTGCCGGGCGATGCTGGCGGCGCTGGTGGGCCGGCTGGAGGCGGGCATCTGACTGGGGTGCCCACGCGTGGCGTGAGTTGAACGACGATTGAAATCAATGGGTTGGATGCGGACGTTAGGCCTTTATCAACCGTGATCTTTCCGGTAATTGGCCCCGCACGCGCTTTCGTTCGGGCGTGAAAGCGCCGCGTTTTCTGCGATGCAGCAGATAAGGCCGCCCCGCACCTGTCAATCCGTCGGCACCGCCCCATATGTATGGAAGCGGGCTATCCGTCCGCACAAAGGACTTTCATGAACATTGTTGAAACGGCTGCCGGTAACCCGGCTTTCTCGACGCTTGTTACCGCCCTGACTGCGGCCGACCTGACCTCTGCTTTGGGCGGCACCGGCCCCTTCACCGTCTTCGCCCCGTCGAATGACGCCTTCGCCAAGCTGCCTGCTGGCACCGTCGAGGACCTTGTCCTGCCGGCCAACAAGGACAAGCTGGTTGCGATCCTGAAACTGCATGTCGTCTCGGGCAAGCACATGGCGGCGGACTTCACCGACAAGACCGCTGACGTGGCCACCCTTGGCGGCGAGAAAGTCACCATCACCGGCAAGGACGGTGCCGTACATGTTGGCGCAGCCAAGGTCAGCTCGGCTGACGTGGATGCATCGAACGGGGTGATCCACGTGATCGACACCGTGATGATGCCCGCCTGACCCAAGGGTCGGCGGAGTTGCGAGTGCTGGGGGCCGGTGGCCCCCTTTTTCATGCCATGAGGGAGAGTCGGTCTGAAGCCCGACCTACTGCAGCGCCTTCAGCCGATCAGCCTCGGCCTTGCCGATGCGGTAGTGGCCGGTCATCGGGTAGGCGAAGAGGATATCCTCTTCCTTCGCCCCCGCGCCGATGTTGTGCAGGATCAGCGGCACGCCCGCATCCGTCCGACGGTCCGAGACGATGCCGATGTGGTCCAGGTTGCCGGGCAGTTTCCAGCTGATGATGTCGCCGGGCAGGTAGGGGGCAGGCCCCTCCTCCAGCGGCACCTCGGCCCCGATGCGGGCGAAGAGCGTTTGCAGGTTTGGTACCCGGCGGTGGTCGATGTTGCGGTCGGGATGGGTCAGGCCCCAGAGTGCGGGATAGGCCGCGAAGTCCGTCTTCATGTCCCGGTTCACCGCAAGCTGCAGGTCAACCCCCCAACCGTCCCGCAGGGCGCGGATCACCACGTCGGTGCAAACGCCCCGGTCGCGGGGCAGGTCGCCGCCCGGAAACTCCAGCGCGACATAGGCCGGGTCATAGGTCACGGTCACGCCCACTTGGTCCCGCGCGGCGGCGGTCAGGCGCGAAGGTTCCGACCCCGCAAAGGCCGGGGCGGCAAGCGCAATGGACAGGATAAGGGCCAAGGAACGCATGGGACGAATCATGCCCTGTTCACGCGTCCGTGGGTAGTCCGGATTTCCCGTGATCGGGATGGGCTGGCACCTTTCCGCCGGGGCCGGTAAGAGTTCCGTGATGGCAATCACCCTCACCTCCCTGGCCGATTTGGCGACGCATGGTTTCGATGACATCATCGACGTGCGCGCACCGGCCGAATTTGCCGAGGATCACCTGCCGGGCGCGATGTCGCTGCCCGTTCTGGACGACGAGGAGCGGGCGCAAGTCGGCACGATCTACAAACAGGTTTCCCCCTTTTCCGCCCGCAAGATCGGTGCAGCCCTGGTCGCGAAGAACGCCTCCATTCATCTGCTGGGACCCTTGGCCGACAAGCCGGGGGGCTGGCGGCCGCTGGTGTATTGCTGGCGGGGCGGGCAACGTTCGGGGTCGTTCGCGACGATCCTTGGCCAGATCGGCTGGCGGGTGGAGACTTTGGTCGGCGGCTACAAGACCTGGCGCGGCCTCGTGGTGCACGAGGTTTATGACACTCCCGTGAGGGCGCCGGTCGTGGTGCTGGACGGCAATACCGGGTCGGCCAAGACCGACGTCCTGAACCTGCTGCCCGGTTTCGGGCTGCAGGTGATCGACCTTGAGGGCCTTGCGCGGCATCGGGGTTCGCTGTTCGGATCAATCGGTCCGCAGCCGTCGCAGAAGGCCTTCGAAGGGGCTTTGGCTCTGGCCTTGGCCGGACTGGACCCCTCGCGGCCCGTGGTGGTCGAAGCGGAAAGCTCCAAGATCGGCAACTGCCGCCTGCCTCCGGAAATCTGGAAGGCAATGGTCGCCGCCCCGCGCGTGGCGATTGCCGCACCCCGTCTGGTGCGGGCGGAGTATCTGGCGCGGGCCTATGCCGACCTCACCTGTGACGCGGGGCGGTTGGCGGCAACGGTGGGTTTGTTGCGCCCCTCGCATCCGGCGGAGGTGATCGACGCGTGGTTGGCTCTGGCAGCCTCGGGGCAGTTTGCCACCCTGGCCGACGGGCTGATGGAACGCCATTACGACCCGCGTTACGGCAAGCACCGTGACCGGATGGCAGTGCCGCTGACCGAAGTTGCAGCCCCTGACCTGCGGCCCGAGGCTTTGCCGGAGATCGCCGCCCAAGTGGCCGAAGCGGTGAAGCGGCTGGTTTGACCGGGCGGAACGTGGCAGTATGTTCTGCCTTTGTTCATGCCCTGAGTCGCCGCCAATGCCCTTCGTCGAGTTGTCTGCCCTGACGAATTTCACCTTCCTCACCGGGGCCTCGCACCCCGAGGAGATGATCCTGCGTGCTGCCGAGATGGGGATGGAGGCGATTGCGGTGGCCGATGTGAACTCGGTCGCCGGGATCGTGCGGGCGCATACCAAATCGCGGGAACTGGCGCGGGATGGCGGGCCGAAGGTGCGGCTGATCCCGGCGGCGCGGGTGGTGCTGGAGGACGGGTTCCAGGTGACGTGTCTCCCGCGCGACCGGGCCGGGTGGGGGCGGCTGTCGCGGCTTCTGAGCCGGGGCCGGTTGCGGGTGGTGAAGGGGGAGTGTCGGCTGGAACTGGCGGACCTCCTGGAGTGGGGCGACGGGATGGAGCTTCTGGTCCTGCCCCCCGACCAGCGGTTGACTCTGGCGGCGGTGGGCGAGGCGATGGAGGCGCGGCTTTGGCGCGCCCATGTCGTCCGGCTGGCGGCGCGGTTTCCGGGGCAGGTGAGCCTGGGGATGGCGCCGCGCTATGACGGGCAGGATCAGGGACGGTTCCAGCGGTTGACGAAGGCGGCGGGGGCGCTGGGCGTGCCGGTGGTGGCGACGGCGCTTCCGTCCTTGCACCACGGGCGGCGGCGGCGGTTGGCGGATGTGCTGACGGCGATCCGGCTGGGGGTGCCGGTGGACAAGCTGGGCCGCAAGGCCTTGCCGAACAACGAGGGGCGCTTGCGGTCGGAGGCCGAGATGCTGCGGTTGTTTGCCGGGCACGAGGCGGCGGTTTTGCGCGCGGGGGAGGTGGCGGCGCGGGCGGCGTTCTCGCTGGACGAGTTGCAGTATGAATATCCGTCCGAGGTTTCGGGGGGCGAAACCGCGGCTGAGCGATTGGCGCGGCTGGCCGAGGCGGGGCTGGAGTGGCGCTATCCCGAAGGCCCCCCGGACCGGGCGCGGGCGCAGATGGCGCATGAATTGGCGCTGATCGGCAAGCTGCGGTACGAGCCTTATTTCCTGACCGTCCACGACATCGTGGCCTTCGCCCGCCAGCGCGGCATCCTGTGTCAGGGGCGGGGCTCGGCGGCGAATTCGGTCGTGTGCTACGCGCTGGGCGTGACCTCGGTGTCGCCGGAAATCGGGACGATGGTGTTCGAGCGGTTCATTTCGGAAGCGCGGAATGAGCCGCCGGACATCGACGTCGATTTCGAGCATGAGCGGCGGGAAGAGGTGATCCAGCACATCTACGAACGCTACGGCCGCCACCGGGCGGGGCTGTGCGCCACGGTGATCCACTATCGCGGCAAGCGCGCGGTGCGCGAGGTGGGGCGGGCGATGGGCCTGTCGGAGGATACGCTGGCCGCCATGTCCAGCCAGATCTGGGGCTGGGGCGGGCCTGGGGCGGTGACCGAGACGCGGCTGAAGGAGATCGGGCTGGACCCGACCGACCACCGGCTGACCCAGACCATGCAGCTGATCGACGAGATCCAGGGCTTTCCCCGGCATCTGTCGCAGCACGTCGGCGGGTTCATCATCACCGAGGGCCGGCTGGATGAGTTGTGCCCGGTGGAAAACGCCACGATGGAGGACCGGACGGTCATCCCCTGGGACAAGGACGACATCGACACGCTGAAGATCCTGAAGGTGGATATCCTGGCGCTGGGAATGCTGTCCTGCATCCGCAAGGCCTTCGACCTTCTGGACAAGCACCACCACCAGCGGTTCTCGCTTGCCACCCTTCCGCCCGAGGATGCCGAGACCTACCGGATGCTTTGCCGGGCCGATAGCCTTGGCGTGTTCCAGGTGGAAAGCCGGGCGCAGATGAACTTTCTGCCGCGGATGAAGCCGAAGTGCTTTTATGACCTGGTGATCCAGGTGGCGATCATCCGGCCGGGGCCGATCCAAGGGGATATGGTGCACCCGTTCCTGCGGCGGCGGAATGGGCAGGAGCAGGTCAGCTTCCCCTCGGACGAGCTGGGAAAGGTGCTGGGCAAGACGTTGGGGGTGCCCCTGTTCCAGGAACAGGCGATGCAGATCGCCATCGTCGGCGCGGGGTTCAGCCCCGACGAGGCGGACCGGCTGCGGCGGTCTTTGGCTACGTTCAAGAAGCATGGCAACGTCAGCGAATTCAGCGACCGGTTCATCGGGGGGATGCTGGCCAAGGGCTATGACGAGGACTTTGCCCGGCGCTGTTTCGCGCAGATCGAAGGGTTCGGCAGCTACGGCTTCCCCGAAAGCCACGCCGCCAGCTTTGCGCTGCTGGTCTATGCCTCGGCCTGGATCAAGCGGCATCATCCCGGCATCTTTGCCTGTGCGCTGCTGAATTCCCAGCCGATGGGCTTCTACGCCCCGGCCCAGATCGTCCGCGACGCACGGGAACATGGCGTCACCGTCCTGCCGCCCTGCATCCAGTCCAGCCATTGGGACAACCGGATGGAATGGCTGAACCGCGCCGGCAAGGCCCCGGAACTGGCGCTGCGCCTTGGCTTCCGGCAGATCAAGGGCATCGCCGAGGAGGAGGCCCGCTGGATCACCGGGGCGCGCGGGAACGGCTACCTGACGGTCGAGGATGTCTGGCGCCGGGCCGGGGTCGGCCCCGCGACGCTAAGCCGACTGGCCGAGGCCGATGTCTTCGCCGCGCTGGGCCTTGGCCGCCGCGATGCGCTTTGGGCTTCGGCGGCGCTGGCCAAGGACTCCCCGCTCCCTCTGTTTGCCAACGACATCGAGGGCGAGGGGATCGTTGAACCCGCCGTCCGCTTCCGCGAGATGACCACGGGCGAGGCGGTGGTGGAGGATTACGTTGCCATGCGCCTGACCCTGCGCGCCCATCCGATGGCGCTGCTGCGACCCTGGCTGGACGCTGCCTGAACGGGGGAGCCGTCGTCGGGGCCATCGAGGCCCCGCCAACGGCGCATCCGCGGGACAGAAGGAACCGCAACATCTTGGGGATAACGGGGCAAGGACCGCCCATATGCGGGGGGTCCGGGTTGACTCCTGCCGGTCCCGGCGGGAACATCCCGCACCCGACTCGGAAGTGTCCCCGTGCGCCTGACCAAACTGCGTCTCAACGGCTTCAAAAGCTTTGTCGACCCCACGGATCTGGTGATCCACGAGGGGCTGACCGGCGTGGTTGGCCCGAATGGCTGCGGCAAGTCCAACCTTCTGGAAGCCCTGCGCTGGGTCATGGGCGAGAACCGTCCCAGCGCGATGCGCGGTGGCGGGATGGAGGACGTGATCTTCAACGGGGCCGCGACGCGGGGGGCCCGGCACTTTGCCGAGGTCGCGCTGGTGATGGACAACCAGGACCGGCTGGCCCCCTCGGGCTTCAACGACGCCGACCAGATCGAGATTGTCCGCCGCATCACCCGGGACGCGGGCTCGGCCTATCGTTGCAACGCCAAGGACATCCGCGCCCGCGACGTGCAGATGCTGTTCGCCGACGCCTCCACCGGCTCGCACAGCCCGGCTTTGGTGCGGCAGGGGCAGATTTCGGAACTGATCAACGCCAAGCCCAAGGCCCGCCGCCGGGTGCTGGAAGAAGCCGCCGGGATCAGCGGGCTTTACGCGCGGCGGCATGAGGCGGAACTGAAGCTGGCCGGCACAGAGCAGAACCTTCTGCGCGTCGATGACGTGCTGGAGAACCTGGCGCAGCAGTTGTCGGTCCTGACCCGGCAAGCCAAGCAGGCGGCGCGGTATCGCGAGATTTCCGAGGAACTGCGGAAGTCCGAGGGGATGCTTCTGTGGCGGCGCTGGCGCGAGGCGGATGAGGCGCGGTCGCAGGCGGAAGCTGCGCTGCGCGAACGTCTGATCGCCCAAAGTCAGGCCGAGGCGGCGTCCCGCGGGGCCGGAAAGGCGCGCGAGACTGCCGAGGACGCGCTGCCGCCGAAGCGCGAGGAGGAGGCCATCGCGGCGGCCATCCTGCAGCGTCTTGTCCTGCAACGCGACGCGCTGGGCGACCAGGAGGCCCGCGCGCTGGCGCAGATCGACGCCTTGCGCGGCCGGATCGACCAGCTGACCCGCGACATGGAGCGCGAGGCGGGCCTGAACCGCGACGCCGGTGAGGTGATCGAGCGGCTGGAGTGGGAGATCGAGCAGCTGGCCCGCGCCCACGACGGGCACGAGGAAAAGCTGGCCGAGGCGGTGGAAGCCGCGCGGGAAGCGGGCGCGGTGCTGGCGGAACGCGAGGCCTCGCTGTCCGAAGTGACCGAAGATGCCGCACGCCTTGCCGCCCGGCACCAGTCGACGCAGCGGATGCTGGCGGATACCCGGTCGGTGCTGGATCGGGCCGAGGATCAGGCCGCCACGGCGCGCGAGGCCGTGGCCTCTGCGGCCGGTGCGCTGGAAGCCGCCGGAGAGGCCTTCGAGGCCGCCGAAGAAGCGCAGGAAGCCGCGCTGGCCGAGGGCGAGGCGACCGAAGCAGCGCTGGAAGCGGCCGAAGTTGCGCGGGGCGAAACGCAGGGCCGCGAGGCCGAGGCACGGGCGGCGCGGTCCTCGGCCGAGGGCGAGGCCAATGCCCTGCGGGCCGAAGTGGCCGCCCTGGCGCGTCTGGTGGAACGGGAATCGCAGGCCGGGCATCAGCTTCTGGACCGGCTGGAGGTGGAGTCCGGCTTCGAGAAGGCAATTGGCGCGGCACTGGCCGACGACCTCCGCGCGCCCGAGGTCGATGCCGGGGCCCGGTCCGGCTGGGCGGTGCTGGCGCCCTATGGCGATACGCAGCCTTTGCCAGCCGGGGCCAAGCCCTTGGCGGCGCATGTGACCGCTCCGGCAGTCCTTGCGCGGCGCTTGTCGCAGATCGGGTTTGTCACCCGCGAACAGGGCTTCGCCTTGCAATCCGGCCTGCGGCCCGGTCAGCGGCTGGTCAGTATCGAGGGCGATCTCTGGCGCTGGGACGGGTTCCGCGCGGGGGCCGAGGACGCCCCCTCTGCGGCGGCGTTGCGGCTTCAGCAGTTGAACCGCCTGGTGCAGCTGAAGCGGGACCTGGAGGACGTGGCGGCCCGGGCCGAGGGTGCCCGTCAGGCGCATGAGGCGCTGCAGGCGCGGCTGGCGGAACTGGCAACGGCAGACCAGCGGGCCCGGGATGCGCGGCGCGCGGCGGATGCGCGGCTGGCCGAAGCGAACCGTGCGCTTGCCCGCGCCGAAGCCGACCGCTCCATCACCGGGGGCAAGCTGGAAGCCGCAAGGCTGGCGGTCAGCCGGTTCGAGGACGAGGCAATGGGGGCCCGCGCCCGGCTGAAAGAGGCCGAGGCGGCGGTGGCCGAGCTTGGCGATCTGGATTCCGCGCGGGGGGCGGTCGAGGCTGCGAAGATAACCGTCGAGGCGGCGCGGATCACCATGATGACCCGGCGTTCGTCCCAGGACGAAGTGCGGCGCGAGGGCGAGGCCCGCGTCCGGCGGCGGCAGGAAGCGGTTAAGGAACTGTCAGGCTGGAAGCACCGGCTGGAGACGGCTTCGAAGCGGACGGAAGAGCTGACCGAACGCCGTGCCGAAACCCAAGAGGAACTGGCCGAAGCGATGCTGGCCCCCGAAGAGATCGCCGCCAAGCGCGACGAGCTGGTCGATGCCATCGCCGATGCCGAGGACCGCCGCCGCAAGGCCGCCGATGCGCTGGCCGACGCCGAAGGGGCCCTGCGTGACGCATCGATGGCCGAGCGCGAGGCCGAACGGCAGGCCGGTGAGGCTCGCGAAACCCGCGCACGGGCCGAGGCCCGGCTGGATGCCGCGCGTGAGGGTGTCGCCCTGGCCGCGGAACGCATCGCCGAGGAGGACGACCGCACTCCCGACGAGCTTCTGGCCAGCCTGCGCACCGACCCCGACAAGATGCCCGATGCCGAGACGCTGGACCAGGACGTCGGCCGCCTGAAGCGCCAGCGGGAGGCTTTGGGCGCGGTGAACCTGCGGGCTGAAGAGGACGCCAAGACCGTCGAGGCGGAATATGACGCGCTGGCGGGGGAGAAGGCGGACCTGGAAGAAGCGGTCAAGAAGCTCCGCGCCGGGATCGCGGGCCTGAACAAGGAGGGCCGCGAGCGCCTGCTGACCGCCTTCGAGCAGGTGAATGCGAACTTCTCGACCCTCTTCACCCACCTTTTCGGTGGCGGAGAAGCGCGTCTGGTGCTGGTCGAATCCGACGATCCACTGGAAGCCGGTCTGGAGATCCTTTGCCAGCCGCCGGGGAAAAAACTGGCAACGCTCAGTCTTCTGTCGGGCGGCGAGCAGACCCTGACCGCGCTGGCGCTGATCTTCGGCGTCTTCCTGGCCAACCCCGCCCCCATCTGCGTGCTGGACGAGGTCGACGCGCCCCTGGACGACGCCAACGTGACCCGCTTCTGCGACCTTCTGGACGAGATGACCCGCCGCACCGAAACGCGCTTCCTGATCATCACCCACCACGCCGTGACGATGGCCCGGATGGACCGGTTGTTCGGCGTGACGATGCAGGAACAGGGGGTTTCGCAGCTGGTCTCCGTCGACCTGAAGAAGGCCGAGGCGCTGGTCGCTTAAGGAGCCGACACGGTATAGGTTGGTTAACCATCCAGCCTTACCCCTGGTCCCGCCGCAAACCCTTGCGGTGAACGGAGGTGAGGAAACTGGAGGAATAGCACTATCGAAAGTGGATGGTGTGGATCGCGGCGGCAACGCTGTTGATCGGCATCATCCGCCTTCTGATCTGGGCCTGACCCTGAAATGAAGGAGACCCGGCGGAGTTGCACCTTCGCCGGGTCGTTTTCAAGGTGAGGACCCTGAAAGATAGTCACTACCGAATGCGAAGGATGATGGGCATTCCCTACCAAATTGTAAAGTCCGACGCGGGCGCATGGTTAACTGGTTGGTAGGCAGAATCAGGCAGAACAGGACGTGAACACACCGTCCCGAGGTCCGCCATGCAGTTGCTTCTCTCCACCACCACGATCCTTGTCCTGTTTGCTTGGGCGCAGGAGCAAGTCTCCGCTATCCCCGTCGGCTGGTCGCCCTTCGCCGCGGTTGAGGCTGCCGTCGCCCCCTGACCCCTCACGATCACGCGCCGTGGCGAAAACGGCGGTGGAGGTGGCGAAAAGCGATGGCTTCCTGTGACCCGACGGGCCTAGAACCGTGGGAAGCAGGAGAACCGACGTGCGCTATTCCGGATTTCGCGTGATCGCCGAGGCACTGACCGGCCATAAAGGCTGGAAACCCGTCTGGCGCGACCCCACACCCCAAGCCGAATACGACTACATCATCATCGGCGGTGGCGGCCACGGGCTTGCCACGGCCTATTACCTTGCCAAGGAATTCGGCCAGGCCCGCATCGCGGTGCTGGAAAAAGGCTACCTCGGCGGCGGTAACGTGGGCCGCAACACCACGATCATCAGGTCGAACTACCTTCTGGACGGAAACGAACCGTTCTACGAATTCTCGCTGAAGCTCTGGGAGGGGCTGGAGCAGGACTTCAACTACAACGCCATGGTAAGCCAGCGCGGGATCATCAACCTGATCCACACCGACGCGCAGCGCGACGCGGCCACCCGGCGCGGCAATGCGATGATGATGCACGGCGCGGATGCGCGGCTTTTGTCGCGTGAAGACGTCCGCCAGATGTACCCCTGGCTGAACTTCGACAACGCCCGCTTCCCGATCAAGGGCGCCCTGATGCAGCCGCGCGGCGGCACGGTGCGGCATGACGCGGTGGCCTGGGGCTATGCGCGGGGCGCCGACCGGCGCGGGGTCGATCTGATCCAGAACTGCGAAGTCACCGGCATGCGGATCGAGAACGGCCGCATCCGGGGGGTCGAAACGACGCGGGGCTTCATCGGCGCGAAGAAGGTCGGCGTGGCGGTGGCGGGATCGTCCTCGAAGGTCATGGCCCATGCCGGAATGCGCCTGCCCATTGAATCCCACGTGCTGCAAGCCTTCGTCTCCGAGGGCCTGAAACCCCTGATCGACGGCGTGATGACCTTCGGCGCTGGCCACTTCTACGTCAGCCAGTCCGACAAGGGCGGCCTAGTCTTCGGCGGCGACATCGACGGCTACAACTCCTACGCCCAACGCGGCAACCTGCCGGTGATCGAGGACGTTGCCGAGGGCGGTATGGCGCTGATGCCCGCCATCGGCCGTGTCCGCCTGCTGCGCAGCTGGGGCGGGATCATGGACATGTCGATGGACGGCTCGCCCATCATCGACAAGACCCATGTCGAGGGCCTGTATTTCAACGGCGGCTGGTGCTACGGCGGCTTCAAGGCCACCCCGGCCTCGGGCTGGGCCTTCGCGCACCTCTTGGCCAAGGATGAACCCCATAAGACCGCCACGGCCTACCGTTTCGACCGGTTCCACAAGGGACTGATGATCGACGAAAAGGGCCAGGGCGCCCAGCCGAACCTGCATTGACGGAAATTCGCGAATGATCATTCACCATCCGATCCTCGGCCCCCGTGACGCGCAGGAATTCGTCTATCTCGGCGATGCCAATCTGATCGACCGCCCCGACGGCATGACCGCTGGGGTCGAGGTCTTCCACGAATATCTTTATCAGCGGACCAACCCGGCGGGTGAGCACCAGGAGCTGTGGTACCACGAACAGGGAGACCGCTCCTGGCTGGTGATCACCCGCAATACCGTGACGCACGAGATCACCAAGGTCGAACTCGCCCGCGATGTGGCCCGCAGCCGGGGACGCAGCAAATGACCCAATCAAATCGGATCACCGGCGGCCAGATCGACCGCACCAAGACGCTCCGCTTTACCTTCGACGGCATCCCGTACCAGGGCCATCCCGGCGACACGCTGGCCTCGGCGCTTCTGGCGAACGGCGTCAAGCTGATGGGCCGCAGCTTCAAGTATCACCGCCCCCGCGGGCCGATCTCTGCCGGGTCCGAGGAGCCGAACGCGCTGGTCGAACTGCGCAGCGGCGGGCGGCAGGAACCCAACACCCGCGCCACGGTGGCCGAGCTGTTCGATGGCCTGACGGCGAACAGCCAGAACCGCTGGCCCTCCTTGCGTTTCGACGCGATGGGGATCAACGACAAGCTTTCCACCTTCTTCGCGGCGGGGTTCTACTACAAGACCTTCATGTGGCCCAAGTCCTTCTGGGAAAAGCTTTATGAGCCGATCATCCGTCGTGCGGCGGGCCTTGGCTCGGTCACGCGCGAAGAGGACCCCGACAACTACGACAAAGGCTTCCTGCACTGTGACCTCCTCGTCATCGGGGCCGGTCCCACCGGCCTGATGGCCGCCCTGACCGCCGGTCGGGCGGGCAAGCGGGTGATCCTCGCCGACGAGGATTTTCGCATGGGCGGGCGGCTCAATGCCGAGACTTATGCGGTCGGCGACCTACAGGGCGCGGACTGGGCGGCGGGCGTCGTCGCCGAATTGTCCTCCATGCCCAACCTCCGCCTGATGACCCGCACCACGGTCGTCGGCGCCTTCGATCACGGCATCTACAGTGCGGTGGAACGGGTCTCCGACCACCTTGCCACCCCTACCGATGGCAAGCCCCGGCAGATCCTCTGGCGCATCTACAGCGGAAAGGCGATCCTGGCAGGAGGCGCCACCGAACGACCCGTCGCCTTTGAAAACAACGACCGCCCAGGCATCATGATGGCTGGGGCGCTGCGGGCCTATGCCAACCGCTGGGGCGTCAAGGTGGGCGAGCGTGTCGCGGTCTTCACCAACAATGACGACGGCTTGCGCACCGCCCTGGATCTGCAGGCCATAGGCGTCGACGTCGTCGCAGTGATCGACAGCCGCGAGGGGGGCGATCTGCTTCCCGGCATCCGCCACCTGCAAGGGGCCGAGGTGATCGACACCGCCGGAAACCTGGGCCTGAAGTCCATTTCCGTGCGCCAAGCGAACGGCCGTTCGGAAACCTTCGCCGTCGATGCACTTGGTGTGTCGGGCGGCTGGAACCCGAATGTGAACATCCACTCACATCACCGCTCGCGCCCGGTCTACGATCCCGCCATTGCCGCCTTCATTCCCGGCAAGGACGGCCCGCCCGGCCTTCTGGTCGCCGGAGCCGCCGCAGGCCAGATGTCCACCCACGCCGCCCTCAAGACCGGCCGGGACGCCGCGATTGCCGCCTGTGACCTGACGAACGGCCCGGACCTGCCGCAAGCCGAGGATGCGCCGGTCCGGATCACTCCGCTCTGGCATGTCGCCCACGGCAAGGGTCGCGCCTGGATCGACCAGCAGAACGACGTCACCGTCAAGGACATCAAGCTCGCCAAGCAGGAGAACTTCACCTCCGTCGAGCATCTGAAGCGCTACACCACGCTGGGCATGGCGACCGATCAGGGCAAGACCTCGAACGTCATCGGCCTTGCTGTCATGGCCGAACTCACCGGCCGTTCGATCCCGGAAACCGGCACCACGATCTACCGCCCGCCTTACACTCCCGTTGCGATGGGCACGCTGGCGGGCCGGTCGCGTGGCCGCGAATTCAAACCTTTCCGCCTCACCCCCAGCCACCATTGGGCCAAGGAACAGGGCGCGATCTTTGTCGAAGTCGGCAACTGGCTGCGCACCCAGTGGGTCCCGAAGGCGGGCGAAACCGAATGGCGCCAGTCCGTCGACCGCGAGGTTCTGGCGACACGCAAGTCCGTCGGCATCTGCGACGTGACAACCCTCGGCAAAATCGACATCCAGGGCACCGACGCGGGCGCCTTCCTCGACCGCGTCTACGCCAACACCTTCTCCACCCTGGCCGTCGGCAAGTGCCGCTACGGGTTGATGCTGCGTGAAGACGGAATCGTCTTCGACGACGGCACCACCGCCCGCATGAGTCCCAGCGAGTACGTCATGACCACCACCACGGCCAACGCCGTGACGGTGTTCCGGCACCTCGAATACTGCCGCCAGGTCCTTTGGCCGGATATGGACGTCCAGCTTATCTCCACCACCGAAGCCTGGGCGCAGTTCTCGGCCGCCGGTCCCAACGCGCGGAACCTGCTGGCGAAAATCGTCGACCAGGACATCAGCGACGCCGCCTTCCCCTACATGGGCGCGGGCAACATCACCGTCGGCGGCCTTCGCGCGCGGCTCTTCCGGATCAGCTTCTCCGGCGAACTCGCCTATGAAATCGCCGTCCCCACCCGCTATGGCGACGCCCTCCTGCGCGAGATGCTGGCCAAGGGGGCGGAGTTCGATCCGATCGTCTATGGCACCGAAGCCCTGGGCGTGATGCGGATCGAAAAGGGCCACGTTGCGGGGGGTGAACTCAACGGCCAGTCCACCGCGCTGAACATGGGCCTTGGCAAGATGGTGTCGAAGAAGAAGGACTCCATCGGCATGGTCCTCAGCCAGCGCGAAGGCATGACCGCCGAAAACGGCTACCGCCTTGTCGGCGTGAAACCCGTCGACCCGCAGGCCAAACTCACCGCGGGCAGCCACTTCCTGGAAAAGGGTGCTGCTGCGGTCGCGGCGAACGATGGCGGCTGGCTGACCTCCAAGGTCTACTCGCCGCACCTCGGCTGCGACATCGCGCTTGGCTACCTGAAAGCCGGCGACACCAAGATCGGCCAGCGGATGCGGATCGTGAACCTGCTCGCGGGCCTGGATACCGAGGTCGAGATCATCTCGCCCCACATGTTCGACCCGGAAGGAGAGCGTCTCCGTGGCTAGTCTCATGGCAATGACTGCGCTTGGACGGCGGGAACCGACGACCGTCACCCACGGCCCGCTGACGATTACCGAACGCACCGACGTCGCCCTCGCGTCGGTCGCCGCCCGCAAGGGCCGGATGGCAGACCTGGCGCAAGCCGCACAGGCAGCGGGCACCCCGCTGCCCGGCCCCGCGACGCATCAGCGCGGCACGCCCTACAGCGCCTTCTGGACCGCGCCCGAGATGTGGTTCGTCGAGGCGCCCTTCGCCACGCACGAACTGATCGCCGAGATGCTGAAAGCCGCGCTCGGCGACGCGGCCAGCATCACCGAACAGACCGACGCCTGGGTCGCCTTCGACCTTGCCGCGCCCGATCTGTCTCCGGTCCTGGAACGGCTCTGCAACGTCGATTTCCGTCATGTCCCGGACGGCCATGCCACCCGCACGATGATGGAACACCTTGGTGTCTACCTCATCAAACATGGTCCCAAAGAGGCGCGCCTTTACGGCCCGCGCTCCAGCGCCGAAAGCCTGCTTCACGCGCTGGAGACGGCGGCCCACTCGGCCTTATAGCGTCAGGCTTGCCTGACAGCGTGTTTCCCGGTAGTGAAATCACTGATAGTGGTTCACCCCGGGATAGTTGTGCATGTCCGATGGCTCAGCCAATTCTGTTCTTCCGCGCGGCAAACCTGCCTTCGATCAGGATCCGCACCGCCTGCGCGAAATCACCGAGCGCAACCTTGAAGCCGCCATCGGGCGCGAGGTGCGGAACTTTCGTCGTCAGCAGGGGATGACCGTTGCCGATCTGGCCAACGTCACCGGCCTGTCGATCGGGATGCTGTCGAAAATCGAGAACGGCAACACCTCGCCTTCGCTGACCACGCTTCAGGTCCTGAGCCACGCCTTCTCTGTCCCGGTCACCGCCTTCTTCCGCAGCTACGAGGAACGCCGCGAAGCCCAGCACGTGAAGGCGGGCCAGCACGTCGAAATCGAGCGCCGCGGCACCCGCGCCGGGCATCAGTACAACCTGCTGGGCCATATCGGATCGAACAATTCCGGCGTGGTGGTCGAGCCCTACATCATCACCCTCACGACCGAGAGCGACACCTTCCCCGCCTTCCAGCACGAAGGGCTGGAGCTTCTCTACATGCTGGAGGGCGAGGTCGACTACCGCCACGGAGACCAGGTCTATCCGCTGAAACCCGGCGACAGCCTGTTCTTTGACGCCGACTCCCCGCATGGTCCCGAGACGCTGGTCAAACTGCCCGCCCGCTACCTGTCCGTGATCGCCTACCCGCAGGGCTGAAATGCTGACCGATGACCTTGCTGCTGTCGTCGGCACCGCGCATGTCCTGACCGGGTCGGACATGACGCGTTATGCGCGCGACTGGATGGGCCGTTATGAAGGCCAGCCAGTCGCCGTCGTACGGCCCGGTTCGACCGCAGAAGTCTCCGCTGTCGCCAAAATTGCTGCGCAGCATGGCGTGCCCGTCGTTCCGGTCTCGGGCAATACCGGTCTGGTCGGGGGCACCATGACACGGGGCGGGCTGCTGCTGACCCTGGAACGGATGAGCCGCATCCGTCAGCTCAAGCCCGACGCAAAACTGGTCATCGCCGAGGCCGGCGTCATCCTCAGCCGCCTGCACGAAGCCGCTGAAAAGGATGGACTTTACTTCCCGCTCTGGTTCGGTGCCCGTGGCTCCGCCATGCTGGGCGGGGTCCTGTCCACCAACGCGGGCGGGTCCAACGTCCTGCGCTATGGCTCGACCCGCGGGCTTTGCCTGGGGCTGGAGGTCGTGCTGGCCGATGGGCGGGTGCTGAACCTGATGTCCGAGCTTCACAAGGACAACTCTGGCTACGACCTGAAAAATCTTTTCATAGGTGCCGAGGGCACCTTGGGCATCATCACTGCCGCCGTGATGAAACTGGTGCCGGCGCCCAAGGCCCACGCCACTGCCACCGTCGCCGTCCGTTCGCTGACCGATGCGCTGACGCTCCTCAACCGCATGCAGGAGGCCACCGGCAACCGGGTCGAAGCCTTCGAGTTCATGCCCCGTACCTACTCCGAACGCCTGAAGGAAGCCCGCCCCGACCTTGGCCTGCCCTTCGACCACATCCCGGACGTCACCATCCTGATCGAGGCCGCCACGACCGTCCCGACCGAGGCCAGCCCGGACGCCAACGGCGACATTCCCCTTGTCACCACCCTGGAAACCATCCTGGCCGAGATGATGGACACGGGCCTTGTCACCGACGCGATCCTTGCACGCAGCGAACAGCAGCGCCGCGCGATGTGGGCGCGGCGCGAGGCGGCGGCCGAGATCGGCGTCGGGCTTCACCCCGAGGTCGACACCGACGTCTGCCTGCCGCTCGACAAGGTCGAGACCTTCCTGAAGCGGGCCATCGACCAGCTGGAGGCGCTTGATCCCGGGGCGCGCACCATCACCGTGGCCCACCTTGGCGACGGCAACCTGCACTTCACGGCCTACCCGACGCGCGACGACAAAGGCCTGAAAGACAAGGTGCTGGAGGCGATCGAGGATGTCGTCGCCGACGTTGGTGGCAGCTTCTCGGCGGAACATGGCGTGGGGCTGTCGAAGCTGCCGTCGATGTCCCGGCGCAAGGACCCGGTGGCGCTGGACGTGATGCGCGCGGTCAAACAGGCGCTGGACCCGCAGAACCTCATGAACCCGGGCAAGGTGATCCCAGGCTGACCTTGCGGCCCCCGGCCCCAAGGGATAGCCATGCGCCATGTCCGCCATCCGTCTCTGCCTCACCGACCCGGCCCTGCGCGCCGCGGGCCTGGTCATCGCCCTGCAGGGTGCGGTCGTCTGCTCGTTCGGGCCATATTTCTCGACCCTGGCGGTTAACACCTTCGGCTTCGGTGACCAAGGGTATGCCATCCTCCTTGCGCTGTCCTCGCTGGTCTCGGTCGCGGCCTCGGTGATCGGGGGCATCCGCGCCGACCAGACCGCGAACCGCCGGAAGGTGACGCTGATGGCCGTGCTGTCGCTGGTTCTTGGCACCCTTCTGATGGCGGTCACGCCGGGCCGCTGGATCTTCGCCCTTGCGGCAGCCCTGTTGATCCCGATCAGCAGCATCACCTTCGGCCAGGTCTTCGCCCTGGCGCGGCTTGCCGCGACGCGCTACCCGCCGGACCAGCGCGATGGGATCATGGCGGTGATCCGCGCGCTGTTTGCCGCGCCCTTCGTCATCGTCCTGCCGCTCTGGTCACTGGTCTTCGCAGCCGGAGGCGAGGTCACGCTGATCTTCCCGGTCGCACTCATCCTGGCAGCGGGGATGCTTGTCGCCGTCCTGCGGCTCTGGCCTGCCGATGGCAGCACCCTCTGGGTCGACCGTCCCAGCGGCCTTAGCTTCCGCGCCGCCCTCGCCGAAATGGGCCGCCTGCCGATCGCCGCCCGCGTCGTCGCTTTGGGTGCGGTGACCGGGGCCTCGACCGTCTACATGGCAATCGTGTCGCTGGTCATGATCGCAGACGTCGGGCGGGGCACGGCGGATGTGGCGCTTTACGTCGGCCTTGTCGCGGGGCTGGAGGTGCCGTTCATGCTGCTCCTTCCCAACCTCACCCGTGGGGTCCCCCGCACGCCCCTGATCTTCATCGGGGCGGCGCTTTACGGTATCCACGTCGCCCTGCTGCCAGTGCTGGCGGGCTCACCCCTGGTCTGGCTTCTGGTCATACCCGCCGCTATCGGGGGGGCCGTGACCCTGACCGTTCCCATCGCCTACCTGCAGGACCTTCTGGCCGACCGTCCCGGGGCAGGGGCCTCGCTCATGGCCGTGCAGCGCCTTGCGGGGGATGTGATCGCCGCCATCTGCTTTGTGCTTGGAACCACCTTTGCGGGCTACGGCACCGTTGCGGTGCTGGGGGTCGCGGTCTCGCTGGTCGGAGCCGCCGCGCTTTGGGCCGCTGACCGTCGCTGACGTTTTCTGCGCAGAAAGGCGCGGCAATGCTGCAAGGAATGCTGCGCAGCAATGCCGTGAAATCAGCGGCTTGACAGCCTCACTCCGCCGCCACCGTCCGCAGCTCCAGCGTCAGGATCGCGGCCCCCGCCCCCCCACCGGAATCATCCGTCAGGGCTATCGCTCCCCGCGTCGTCTGCCCGAACCCCGCCTCAGCCAGTGCCGCACCGAAAGCCGTCCCGCCCACCGCCCGCGTCGTCTCCAGCGCGTCCTGCGCTAGGTAGCTCAGATCCTCGACCGGGCTTTGCGGCTTGGCGGGTGTCACGACGACCAGCATCCGCTCGTGTCCCAGCACATCGGCACTGATCTTGAACAGGCCCTTCCGCAACTCGTCCCCCGGCTGCAAGCGGCCCGAGAACCAATGGCTGACCGACCAGTCCGCCCCGATATAAAGCACGTTCACATCGACCGGCCCGTCGCCGTTGTTCTTCGCCAGCACATGCACCTCGTCCTCCGGCACCAGGGTCGGTACCGGGGCGAAGGGCAGGGGGCGAAGCGTCCGGTCTTCCGGCGTGCGGGTCAGAAGTTCCACGGCGACGTCCGGGTTTGACGCGCCCACCGCGCCCGCCAGCTTCAGCAGGTTCTGCGCCCGCGCCATCGTCACCAGCGTATCGGCCAGCACCGCCGCCAGGTCCGCCCCGTCCTTGTCGCCCGTGGAAACCGAAGGCGTGGTCCCCAAGTCCTCCGCCAATCCGGTCGCGGGCAGCACCCAGATCGCATCCGGTCGCGGACTGTCCGGCAGCACTGCCAGCCGCAGGTCCGCCTCCTTGTCCGGCGCGACGAAGCTTAGCCGGGCGCCCGCCGCCGCCTGCAACTCTGCCAGAACCGACAGCAAGGCATCCGCCGGCCCGCTTCCCGCCCTGGGCAGCGCCACCGTCAGCGTGAAGTCCAGCGCCGCGTCCAGCTTGCGCAGCGTGATGCCCTTCGGCAGTTCGGCGGGCAGGACCTTCCCGTCCTTCTCGACCCCCCGTGCCGTCGAGGAAAAGGTCTCCACCGACGTCAGTTCGACGAACCCCAGCGCCTCGGCATCCGATGCGGCTGCCGACCCCATCACCGCCAGCACCGCACCTTCCGACAGTCCGTGCAGCGTCCCCGCCGGGATCGTGAAACCGGCGTCCGTCACCTCGGCCTGCCACTGCGACACCCGCGCACCGCCCTCGCCACCAAAGACCACCTGATCCAGATCGCCTTCGAACAGGGGTGTCGATTTCGCGAGGTTCTTCACCGCATAGCGCCGCAGCACCTCCTGTCCCAACTGCCCGTACGTCGCGTTCGGGTACTCTGCCAGCGTCTCCATCAGCGTCCAGGTGAACACGCCTTGCGGCTTCCGCCCCGGCTTGCCCCTGGGCAGGTTCTTCTCCGGCGTCACCTCGTTGGTCTGGGCTGCGAAGAAGGCGACGAAGGACCCTTCGCCCGCGCCGCCATCGAACGGGGCCTCGGTGGCCCTGGGGTCCACCGACCGGCTGACCTCTACCGCATCCACATCGATTCCCAGCGCCTCGGGCGGCAGTTGCCGAACCCGGACATCGTCCTCGGCACTTGTCACGGCCCGGGTCGCTGTCCCCGAATGGCAGCTGTCGAACACCGCCCAGACATTCGCACCCTTGGCGCGCAGCCCGTCGATCAGCGCGCCGATCTCGTCGTCGACCAGCGCGTTTTCCACCGCGCCCACCTGGTCCGACCACGGCCCGATGTCCACCGGCAGGAACAACTCGTCCAGTCCGTCCAGTTCCGTTGCGGGGTCCAGCGCCGGTGCCTGCGTCCCGTGCCCCGAGAAATGCAGGTAGACGAAGTCCCCCGGCTGCACCTCCGCCGTCAGGTCGGCAAAGGCCCCTCGGATCGCCCCCAGCGTCGGTGGCGTCGAGCCGGCCACTCCATCCGACAGCACCGTCACGTTCTCGGATGCAAAGGGGACCGGGGCCTCGGTGGTCAGATACTGCGCCACCAGTTGCACATCATTGGCCGGGCCCTTCAGCCACCACCGCTCCTCCAGGTTCGGATACTGGTTGGCGCCGATCAGCAGCGCATAGTTCTCGCGCGCCACGGCGGGAAGGGCGGTCAAAAGCAGGGCCGATGTGAAAAAAGCTTTCATCAGTTTGTCATCAAGGCGTACTCGGCCCCCACCGGGCCCTTGTTGTCCACCTTCAGCGTGAAACTCCCCGCGTTGGCCGGGGTCCAGCCACAATAGGCGATGTGGCTGATGTCCGTGTCCGAACAGACCAGCCGCCCTTGGTCGTCATAGACGCCGAGGTTCAGGTTGGTGGCCGCCTTCGCCTCAACATAGACCTCGGCATATTCCCCACCCCGGAACTCGATCGGCGGATAGGTGTCGCCCTTGCCGTTGCCCAGACTGCCGATGTTGTAGACCGGCCCCGCGGCAACGCCCTTTGTCGTCTCGACCCGCGCGTCCTCGATCAACCCCAGCACCACCTGATCGTCCCCCGCCAGCGCAGCTGCCGAGGCGAGCATCTCCTCCCACGACAGCGGGGCCCCCTGACCGGCTGTGCCCCCCACCGCCTCCCGATCCCCCGCGACCGGGGCCAGCCCCTTGCGCAGCTTCGCCGCCGCCAGCACCAGCAGCGGATCGCCCGCCTGCATCCCCGCTGCATAAAGCCGGGCGGAAAGCTCGGCCACCTTCACGGGTGACGGCACATCGGCCAGTGCGGGGGCCGAGGCGGGAAGGGCAAGGCCGATCAGGCAGACGGCAAGGAAATGGCGCATGGGAATACTCGTCGGGCTTTTGTTGCACCGAACATGCGGCCCCGCTTCGGCCCTGTAAATGCAGGAATTCCAGATGACAGCCTTTGTCACGTGCCGCACAGCGCCCGCCCCGCTAGCAAGACCGCATCAAGGCAGAACAAGGGTTTTCTCCATGCAGGCACAGTCGGAAAAGCGGCAAAGACCGCTCAGGTTCATCGAGGCATTGGCGGCGCTTCTGGTGCTCGCGCTGGTCGCGGTGGTCAGCCCGGCCAGCGCCTCGCCCCTCGACGCCGCGATGGACAAGGTCTTCACCGTGCGCTCCGCCGATCCGGAAGACAGGTTCCTCGGCTCCGCCTTCCTCTGGCACGACGGGACCGTCGCCGTCACCAACGCCCACGTGGTCGGCACCGCCGAGGAAATCCGACTGATCGACCGCCACGGTCTTGACCTTACCGCCCTCGTCATAGCCCGCGACCCGATCCGCGATGTGGCCGTGATCTCGCTGCCGACCCCCGCCCAAGGCCTCCAACTCGCCTCCATCGCCCCCGAACTCGGCGACGAAGTCTTCGCCCTCGGCGCACCCCTCGGCATGGAGTTCACCCTGACCGAGGGGCGCATCTCCACCCTAGCGCGGCAGACCGACATCGCCGTCCCGATCCTCATGCTGCAACATGATGCCGCCGTGAACCCCGGCTCCTCCGGCGGCCCGCTGGTCGATGCCCAAGGCCGCCTTCTGGGCATGAACTCCCGGATCGCCGACGGCAGCCGCATGTTCGTCGGCATCGCCTACGCCATCCCCACCGCCGAGCTGCAGCGCATCGTCCAGGGCCTCATCGATGAGACCTTGCCACCCTTCCCGACGCTTGGCCTGACCGTCCGCCCCGTCGACCGCCAGATCGCCGAGACGCTTGGCGCCAAAGCCCAGGGCCTGCTGATCGACTCCGTCGCCCCCGGCAGCCTTGCCGAAACCGCAGGCCTGCAACCCGGCGACATCATCACCGCCACCGCAGGCAATCCCCTCCGCCAGCCCGGAGACTTCGCCTTCGCCATCGAACGCGCCAGCGCCAAGGGCCGTGCGGACCTCACCATCCACCGCGCCGGGCAGCCGCAAACCCTCACCCTCGTCCTCACCGCCGATGTTCCCGGCGGGCTCCGCACCCGCGACATCGCCCGCGCCCCGGCCACCGTCACCGCCTACACCTTCGCCGCTCTCGGAGTAACGCTGGACCCGCAAGGCACCGTCACCAAACTCACCGACAACTCCCCCGCGCTTCTTGCCGGGCTGGCGAAAGGCGACCGCATCCTTGCCGTCAACGGCACCCCGCAGGACCTGGCCATCTTCATCCTCGCCGCCCCCGCGCTTCTCCTCCTGCAAGCCCCCGGCGGGCAGACCCGCCACATCCGCCTTGACCCCTGGCACGCCCCCGAAGGCGTGCGGCCGGTGGGCGGGGCGAATGTTCTTGACCCCGACGTGGTCGTGTTTTGAATGGACGCCAGATGGACCGCATCCTGATCATCGAAGACGACCCCGAGACCGCCGCCGCCGTCCGGCATGAGGCCGAGGCGCTTGGCTGTGCCACCGACCACCGCGACACGCTGGCCAGCGGGATCGAGGCCGCCACCACCCAGCCCTACAAGGTCATCGTCCTTGACCGCATGCTCCCCGGCGGCGACGGGGTGGACGCGATGGCCCGCATCCGCGCCGGTGGCTCGACCGCGATGATCCTGATCCTCTCCGCCCTCGGCCGCGCCGCCAACCGCGTCGAAGGGCTGGAAAAGGGCGCCGACGACTACCTCCCCAAACCCTTCGAGCCCGAAGAGCTTCGCGCCCGCCTCCGTGCCCTGCTGCGCCGGGGCACGATCCAGGTCCTGGACAACGATCTCCTCGCCTTCGGCGACCTTGAAATCCGCCTCAAGGCCCGGACGGTCCATGTGAAGCGGAACCACGTCCCGACCAGCCCCAAGGAATTCGACCTCCTCACCTACTTCGCCCGCAACGCAGGCCAGGTCGTCACCCGGATGCAGCTTCTGGAGAACGTCTGGAACCTGCACTTCGACCCCGGCACCAACGTCGTCGATGTCCACGTCGGTCGCCTGCGCCGCAAGCTGGAGGAAGCCGGAACCACCGCGATCCAGACCGCAAGAGGCGAGGGCTACATCTTCGCCCCCGTCCCGGCACCCCCCATCGGAACCACGGTGTGACGCCAACCCGACCAATCGCCGCAAGGGCCACCCTGCGCCTTGCCGCCCTGATGGCGTTGGCCGTGACGCTCCTTTCCCTCGGTGCGATGGTTCTCCAGTACCGGCTGGTCGAAGCCCGCCTGATGGCCGCCCAGCAAAGCTTGCTGACCGCCGACCTGAACGGCCTCGCCGCCCTTTACGACCAACGCCGCATCATCGCGCTGCGCCAGGCCATCGACACCCGCGCCACAGCCGCCACGGAGGGCGAAATGCTCCTCCTGATGGACCGCAACGGCGCAGCCCTCGCCGGAACCCGCAAGGATTGGCCCGCCCCGCTTGCCCCCGCCGGAGATACCTTCACCAGCCAGGGCGTAGTGGAATTCACCGAAGACCGAACCCGCTGGCTCGCCGTCGCGCGCGAGCTTCCGGGTGGCTTCCCCCTTCTCGTCGCCCGCAGCCTGCAGCCTGTCGATGACACCCTTTCCGCCCTCAGACGCGGCATCTTCGCCCTCCTCGGCGCCCTCCTGCTCGCGGGCAGCCTCGTCGGCTGGCTCGCCGCCCGCAGCGTCATGCAACGGATCAACCGCATCAACACCCTCGCCGACCGCGTTGCCGAGGGCCAACTCGATGCCCGCCTCCCCGGCCCCCGCTCCGACGACGAGTTCGGCCTCCTCGAAACCCATGTCCACGCGATGCTGGACCGCATCGAAAACCTGAACCGCGCCACGCACCGCCTTTCGGACACCATCGCCCACGAGCTGCGCACCCCGCTCAACCGGATGCTCCAGAAGCTGTCCCGCATAGAAGGCCAGGACGACCTCACCGCCGACCTCAAGGCCGAGATGCGCCAGGCGATCCGCATGTTCGACAGCCTGCTCGACATCAGCCGGGCCGAGGCTGATCAAGGCACCGGCGGCGGCCTTGTCCCCGTCGACCTCTCCGCCACCGCCGCCGAGGTGTGGGACCTTTACGACGCATTGGCCGAGGACAAGGGCCTCGTGACCGAAGCCCGCATCACCCCCGGCCTCCACATTCTCGGCGACCGAAACCTGATCGCGCAGGTCCTGTCGAACCTTCTCGACAACGCCATCAAGTACTGCTCCCCCGGCGACCACCTGACCCTGACGCTTTCCCCTGACACCGACCGCATCCTGATGCGCGTCGCCGACACCGGTCCCGGCCTGCCCGATGACCTGAAGCCCGAGGCCTTCGACCGCTTCACCCGTGCCGAGCGTGACCGCGCCACCCCCGGCCACGGCCTTGGCCTCGCCTTTGTCCGCGCCATCGCCGCCCGCCACGGCGCAAGGCTGACCGTTCCGCCCTGCGAAAAGGGTTTCGCGCTTGAAATCCGCTGGCCAAGGCTGCAGCAATCGGACTGAACCTCCGGGAGCTTCGATGCGCCGCGCCCTCCTCCCTCTCCTCATCCTCTTCGGCTGCGCTCCGTGGAATCCGCCGCAGAACCAACCCCTGCAAGGCGAGAACGCCCCCCTCACCGACAGCGCAGCCGCCGACGACCTCTACATCGGCCTCGCCTTCTCGGGTGGCGGGATGCGTGCCACGGCTTTCGCCTACGGGATGCTGCAAGAACTGCGGGCCGCGGAAACCGGGACCCCGCACGGCCTTCTGGATAACGTCCGCCTCGTCTCCGGCGTCTCGGGTGGCTCCGTCATGGCCGCCCAGATTGGCCTCAACGGTCCGCAAGGCATGACCGGCTTCCGTGACGCGTTCCTGACCACCAATGCCGAAGCCTACATGACCACCTCGGGCCTGAATCCCCTGACCATCGCCAAGGGCATCGCCGGGGGCGTCAACGGCCGCGACACCTTTGGCCGCACGCTGGACGAGACCCTGTTCCACGGCGCCACCTTCGCCGACCTCCGCCGGTCCCGGATCAAGACCTGGATCAACGCCACCGACATGGCGAACAACACGCCCTTCCTCTTCAGCCCGGAGACATTCGACGCCCTCTGCTCCGACCTCTCGAAGGTCAAGCTGTCCGAAGCCGTCGCCGCCTCCGCCGCCTATCCCCTGGTCTTCACGCCCATCGTCCTCGAAGCCCATCAGGGCAAATGCACCTACCGGGAACCCGACTGGCTGACCGCCGCCCGCTACAACCCCGAAGCCACCGCCGCCATGCGCGCCCATGCCCGGGCGCTGGAAAGCTACACCAACCCGGACGAGGTGAAGTTCGTAAAACTCCTCGATGGCGGCATCACCGACAACTTTGGCACGACGGGTCTGGCGGTCGAACGCGCCCGCGCCCAGGTCCCCTACGCCCCCCTGACCGCCGAGGAAGCCGTCAAGCTGAAGCGGATGCTGTTCCTCGTCGCCAATGCGGGCGTCGACAAGGACTACGACTGGACCCAGAAGGTCGCCGGACCGGGTGGCGTCAACCTTGCGATGTCCATCGCCACCTCCGCCATGTCCGCCGCTTCCCGCTCCGGCTACGATTCCATGCGTGGCGAATTGCGCCTGTGGGAAGCCGAGCTGATCGAATGGCGCTGCGCCCTGCCTTTGCCCGAGGTCCGAAAACTGCGTGGCACGATCCAGGGCTGGGACTGCAAGGACGTCAAGCTTTTCGTCGGCGAAGCCAGCTTCGCCTCCCTCCCCACCGCCCTGCGCGACCGACTCGACGCCGTCCCGACCCGCCTGAACCTGCCGACCGACCAGGTCGACATGGTCATCGAAGCCGGCCGCCAAGCCACCCGCGCGACGCCCGAGTTCAACGGTTTTCTCGCCTCGCTCGCGGGCAACGACGTCGACACCCGCATCCAGACCGGCATCGCCGCCGGCGGCCGCCGCGTGACGCCGCTGAACTGATCAACTCAAGGCCCTTCCAGACCCACGCCAGTCCCAGGCGCCTCCACTCCTCCCGTCCTGAGGCGATGTGGAGTCCGACCGACTGCCCCGATGACAATTCCCGCCACCCGCGCTTTCCTAACCGGCAGAGACATCCACACCTGCATCCAGATCGGCATCGCGGCACGCCGCTGAACTCACTTGACGCGACCCGGCGTCGTCCCTTCAGACGCGACAGACGCCCTTCGCGGACTCCGCCCGCCTTTCACATTTGCCCAAATATCCCCGCCGGAGGCACACCCGAGCCGCTTTGCGTTCTTCACGCAAAGCGGCGAGACCAAAGACTTGCGCGTCAGCGCTCAATACAAAACCCGTCCCAACCCGACGTGAGGGAAGGAGCACCCAGCCCCGGCAGCACAGGCACCCCAACGGATCGGCCCCGGTCCGGCCCCAAAGCACCACCGCGCATGACAAATCCCGTCACGCCCCCAGGCCCACTTGCCCCACGCCCCGCCACGGATATCCTGCCCCGATCATGCGCGCCTGGCTTGCCCCCTTTGCCCTGACCCTGGTCCTCCTGGCCCCGCCCACCCATGCCGAAATCCGGGCGGTGATCGTCGGAGTCTCCGACTACCTCACTCTTGACGCCGACCTGAAAGGCCCCGCGAACGATGCCCGGCTGATGGCCGAAACGCTCCTCTTCCGCGGCTTGGACCCGGGTCACCTCACCGTCCTCACCTCCGACCCCGCGGGCCTTCCCGCCGGCACCACCACCGGTCCACCCACCCGCGCCGAGATCCTCCACGCCCTCGACGCCGCCACTGCCGCCTCGACCAAGGGCGATACCATCGTCTTCACCTTTTCCGGCCACGGCGCCCAGGCGCCCGACCTTTCGGGGGACGAGGGCGGCGGCTATGACGAGCTGCTCCTCCCCGCCGACGCCGCTGGCTGGAAGGGCAGCATCGGCGCGGTGGAAAACGCGCTGGTAGACGACGACCTGCAGGCCTGGGCACAATCCACCCTCTCGAAGGGCATCAAGGTCGTCGCCCTGATCGACGCCTGCCACTCCGCCACCGGCTTTCGTGCCGTGGGCGGGCAGGGGGTCGCCAAGGTCCTGGACGAGGCCCAACTCGGCATCCCCGACGACGTCACCCCCGTCGCCGGCACCCCCGCCCCGCCCCTCAGCGGAGACTTCGTCTTCCTCTACTCCTCGCAGTCCGACCAGCGGTCCTTCGAATATCCGATGGCGGATGGCACCTGGCACGGCGAGTTCACCCTGCGGCTCGCTCAAACCCTGCGCACCGCCCCGGATGCGTCCTGGCAGCAGGTCCTCACCGCCACCACCGAGGCGATGGCCCAGGGGCCTGCCCGGCAGATGCCCGATGGCGAAGGCCCGCTCCTCGACGCCCCGGTCTTCGGCCAGGGCAGCGCAACCCAGCGTTTCCCCGTCGCCAACGGCAAGCTTGCCGCCGGCCTTCTCGATGGTCTCGCCGAAGGCACCGAACTGGCGCTTTACGCCGACCCCAGCGGCGGCACTCCCCTCGCCACCGCTACCCTCACCAAGGTCTCCGCCCGCGAGGCCGTGCTTTCCGCCCCGCCGCCCGCAACCGCACTATGGGCCGAGCTTCTCTCCATTCCACCCCCTGCGCCATTGACCCTTGCCGCCCCGGTCCGCGCCCAACCCGACGACGGGCAGGATTACACCGCCTGGACCGCCGCCCTCCCGCCCCCCGGCGCCAATCCCGACCTTGTCCCGATCCTGACCGAGGGCACTGTCGCGCTTGCCAATGCGGATGGCACGCTGGACCCGCAAGGCCCCGGCTCCACCCCCCGCATCCGCCCCGAACCGGGTGAGACCAAGGCGCAGGCGCTGGACCGCACCCTCGCCCAGGCCGCCCACGGCCTCGCCCTCCGCAAGGTGCTTGCCGGCGCCACCGGGCGCAGCCTGACCGGCAAGGCGCCCCTCACCGTCACCACCGAACGCCGCGCCGCAACGGGCACCTGCGGCCAGGCGGCGGACCCGGAACCCTTTGACCCGACCCAAGGCGTCGCCCCCTGCGACCAGCTCTGGCTGACCGTCATCAACACCTCCGGCACCGCGCAGGACGTCTCGGTCCTCTACTTCACCGCCGCTTTCCAGGTGCAGCCGATCTACCCGCCGCAGAACCTGTCGAACCGCCTCGCCCCCGGAGACTCCACCCGCATCGGCCTGATGATCGAACCCGACAGCACGGCGGGACTGGAGGAAATCTGGACCCTCGCCGTCCCCGCCAGCCCCGACGCGCCCCGTGTCGACCTGACCCGCCTCGCCTCGACCGACACCACCCGCGCCACGCCCCCAGACCCGATGACCGCCTGGCTGGAACCGCGCCTCGACCCCGACACGCAAAGCCGCGGCTTCAGCCTGAAACCCGCGCCGCTGACACTGCTGCGCCAGATCATCCGCCTGACCCCCGGGGACACCGCCCCCACACCGATGGAGAACTGAATGCCCCGGCTCCTACCCGCCCTGATCGCCACGCTCCTCGCCACGCCCCTGATGGCCGAGGCCCCGCAACTCGCCGCCCCCGACCCGGCGGTGGCCTCGCCCTTCGCCTTCGCAAAATCCGGCGCCAAGGCTGAACGCGGCAAGACGGCAGAACAGTCCGGGGCGAAAGTCATCGGCGGCGAGGTGGCCCCCGACGGCGCCTGGCCCTGGCAGGTGGCCCTCCTGATCGGCGGCGCGCCCGTCTCCACCGACGCCCAGTTCTGCGGCGGCTCGATGGTGATGGACCGCTGGGTCCTCACCGCCGCCCACTGCATTCACATGGAACAGGACGACGGCAGCTTCGCCGACCTCGCCCCGCAGGACGTATCGATCCTCGTCGGCACCAACACCCTCAGCCCCGGCGCGGGCGACCTGATCCCGGTCGAAGCCGTCTTCCGCCACCCGTCCTACATCGGCACCGAGTTCGACTTCGACATCGCCCTCATCAAGCTCTCCCGCGCGCCGCAGGTGCCCTACCAGACGGTGGAGGTCCCCGACGCCGAATACGGCGACATCCTCAACCAGCAGGGGGTGACCACCATCGTCACCGGCTGGGGCCTGCAGGAAGGCGCGCAACCTTCGCCCGAACTGCGCCAGGCCCAGATCCAGGTCCTCGACCGCGCGCTCTGCAACCAGTCCATGCTGGAAGCACGCGCCGAGGACGCGGCGGGCGGCTTCGGCTACGCCGTCCAGACCCTCGGCGTCCCCGACGCAGACGCCTTCGCCATCTGGGACCAACTGATGGCCAAGGCCCCCGACGCCGTGTCCGAGAACATGATCTGCTCCGGCACCTTCGAGGGTGGCAAGACCTCGTGCAACGGCGATTCCGGCGGCCCCTTGGTCGTCCCGGTCGACGGCGGCGGCTACATCCAGGCCGGCATCGTCAGCTGGGGACTGTCCGCGACCTCCGGCCAAGGCTGCGAGGAAACGGCGCTTTTCTCGGCCTACACCAATATCTCGAAGTTCGTGCCGTGGTTGAACGAAACCATCGAGGCGAACCCGTAAAAGCGGTGAAGTCTAAACGCTCTGCGTTAAAGAAGAGAAGTCGCCCATAAGGTGCAGCACCATGGAAAGTCCCGTTGAACTTATGCGCGTTTCGATTGCGTTGTTGGCCGAGTCCCTTCAACCCGATACCTACGCCATGATCCCGACAAGCCGCGGGCTTGACGCAGTCATCGACAGGCGCTTTGAAACCCAGGTGAAGAGCTATCGATGGTATGCGATACTTTCTCGAGGGAACTACTTGGCGGCGGCTGCAGATGTTGGAGGACGACGAATCTCCCTGCAGAGGTTCGTGCTCACTCTCGCGCATCCGACAATGACCCTCGACGAGGTGAAGCAGGTATCCTTCGCCAATAAACTGCCATTTGACTGCAGACTGGAAAACATATCGGGCCACATCGGTCGGACTGCAGTGATGCGAAATCGGCGATCCAAGGCGGGTACAAGCTCGATCTTCAAGGGCGTAATCAAGCGCACGTCGACCTCTGGTGCGGTTCGCTGGGCGGCGAGCATCGCGACCCAGGAAATTCGCTACAACCTTGGTTACCATCATACTGAACGACTCGCGGCTCTCGCCTACGACGCAGCTGCCTACCTGCTTTTCGAGAATGCAGCGCTCTACAACCTGCCAGACATCTGTCCTGATCCGCGTCGCTGGAGTTTGTGCGTGAGCGTATCGCTCGCCAAGAACACTTGAATCCGCAGAAATCGACTGGAGCGGCATCTACGTTAGTCAAAGATTGAAACTTGCCCTAGGCTGCGGAATTTCACGCACCACCACTGAGACCGAATAGATGCAAGGTCCGCCTACACCCCGCCCCCCATCCCTAACACAACCCTAACGCCCACACCCAACTCCTTGATTTCCTTGCGGCCCCCCCCTGCCCGCGCGTGGGCACCTCTCAGATCCCCAGCGCCACCTTCCGCCCCTCATGGAACGCATAGGCTGCCAGCCGGGGGGCCGCGCAGTCCCCCACCCGGTGCATCACCTTCCCCGGGATCACCTCCGGGAGCGGATCAAACGCCCGGTTCGTCGTCGCCATCACCAGGGCCGACGCCGGGATCACCTCCTCCTCCCCGGTCAGGAAGGACCGCACGGTCACCCCGTTCCCGTGCCACCTCACCAACTGATGCTCCGCCAGCATCCGCACCCCCAGCGCCCCCAGCCGCCGCCGCACCGACCCGTCCGCCGAGGTCCGCGCGATCTCCTTACCCACGAACGGCTCCGGCGTGACGATGGTCACCTTCTTCCCCTGCTCCGCCAGCGCCCAGGCCGTCCCGACCCCGCGCCAATTGCCGCCCTCGTCGTAGACCACCACCGCGTCGCCCAGCCGAGCCTCGCGGCGCAGCACAGCTTCGGGCGACCAGACGCCCCCCGCCTCGATCCCCGGCAGGGATGCCTCCGCTGGCACCCAGCGCTGGAACCCGGTCTCGTCCGGCAGGGACCCCGTCGCCACCAAGACCACCTCCGCCGGATGCCCCGCTACCTCCTCCGCCTCCAGGAACGTGTTCAGCCGCAGCGTCACCCCCAACTGGTCAAGCTGCCGCTCGTACCAGTCCATCAACTCCAGAATCTGCCCGCGCCGCGGCTGCATCCCCGCCAGCCGGAGCTGCCCGCCGACGACGCCCGAGGCCTCGACGATCTCCACCCGGTGCCCCCGCTCTGCCGCAACCCGTGCCGCCTCCAGGCCTGCAGGCCCAGCACCGATAACGAGCACATCCTTCGGCGCAGCCGCAGGCGAAAACCGATCCCCACCCCACTCGAACTCCCTCCCTGCGGAAGGATTGATCAGGCAGGAAATCCAGTAATCCCGCGACCGCCGCCCCCAGCACATCTGGTTGCAGGAAATGCACCCGCGAATGTCGGAAGAACGCCCCTCTGCCACCTTCCGCGCCAGATGCGGGTCGGCGATCTGGCCGCGCACGATCGATACAAGATCGGCCAGACCCGAGGCGATGATCGCCTCGCCATTCTCCGGCGTCCTGACACCGGCCTCGGAGGTCACCACGGCATGCCTCAGCGCCCCCTTCAACTGGGCGGTCAAAGGCGTCGTCAGCTTCTCGCCATGCGTGAAGGCCGGGATGATCGACTCGAACTCGAGGTATGACCCGGCCCCCACGGTCACGTAATCCACGTGGCCGGTCCGGTCGTGCAGATCCAGGATTTCGCACAACGCCTCGGCCCCCAGCGTCACCTCGTAGGCCTCGGAATAGCTGACCGCCAACCCGACGATGAACTCCTCGCCGCAAGCCCGCCGCACCCGCTCGATCAACTCGCGCGAGAACCGCGTGCGGCCCTCCAGCGCGCCGCCCCATTGGTCCGTCCGCTGGTTCGACCAGGGCGTCCAGAACTGGTCCAGAAGCGAGTGATAGGCCGCCCAGACCTCCACCCCCTGGAACCCTGCCGCCTTGGCCCGAACTGCCGCCGCGACATGGGCTTCGAGCAGCTCCTCCACCTCCGCCCCCGTCATGGCGTGGGACCCGTCCGAGTCGTGGTAGGACGGTCCACCCGAGGGCGACCAATGCGGCGCGAAGCTCAGGTCGGAATCGCCATGCGCCCCCACGTGGTACAGCTGCTGGATGATGACCGCGCCCGCGTCCTTCACCTCGTCGGTGATGGTGCGGAAGGCCGGGATCACCCGATCATCCGAATGCAGGAAGTTGCCCCGGGTCAGGACCCCGGTCCGGTGCACCGGCACGGGTTCCGCCACCACCATCGCCGCACCACCGAGCGCCCGCTCCAGCAGGTACTTCCCGAAGCGTGGCCCCGGCATCCCCTGGTCCGACATGTTGGCGGTGTGCGCCCCGAACACGATCCGGTTGCGCAGGGTGTGGTCGCGCAGTTTCAAAGGGGACATCAGGCGGGGATGCTGGGTCATTCGGGCCTCCATAGACCCGCATGTCAACAATTCTCGACACATGTGTCAAGTTTTGCGCGCGCCGGAGTTTTCGAAAACTCCGGACCGGAGCCTTCAAAGGCTCCGATGCGATTTCTTCGAAGAAATCGCCTACTCCGCCGCCACGTCCCAGCCCGAGATGGCCTTGACCTCCAGGAACTCCTCGATCCCCCAGACGCCACCCTCGCGCGCCCGGCCAGAGGCCTTTACCCCGCCAAAAGGCGCGCCCGCGCCACGAGACTTCCCGTTCATCTCCACCATTCCGGCCCGCAACTGCCGCGCCAGCCGGTTCCGCCTGGCGCCGTCCTGCGACTGGACGTAGTTGGTCAGCCCGTAGGGCGTGTCGTTGGCGATCTTCACCGCCTCCTCTTCGCTGTCGAATGGAATCATGCAGAGGACCGGCCCGAAGATCTCTTCCTTTTCGATGGTCATCCCCGGCTTCACATCCGCGAACACGGTTGGCCGCACGTAGTAGCCCTTGTTCATCCCCTCCGGCAGGCCCAAGCCCCCGGCCACCAGCCGCGCACCCTCGTCGATGCCCTTCTGGATATAGCCCTGGATCTGTTCCCACTGGCGCTTGTTCACCACCGGCCCGATATGCTTGCCCGGCTCGCTGGCCGGCCCGACCTTGATGCCGTGCGCCACTTCGGCCGCGATCTCCACCGCCCGGTCGTAGAAGCCACGCTCCACCAGCATCCGGCTGGGTGCGTTGCAGGACTGGCCCGAGTTGTTCATCATGTGCCGTACGCCACGTTCCACCGCGCGGGCATCGGCATCGGCGAAGACCAGGTTTGCGCCCTTGCCGCCCAGTTCCAGCGTGACGCGCTTCAGCGTTTCCGCCGCCGCCTGGGTGATCGCGCGTCCGGCCCGGGTGCTGCCGGTAAAGCTGATCATCTCGACATCGGGATGGCTGGACAGTCGCGATCCGACCCCGGCCCCATCGCCGTTCACCAGGTTGAACACCCCCGCCGGGATGCCTGCGTCATGGCAGAACTCGGCGAACAGCATCGACGACAGGGGCGATTCCTCGGACGGTTTCAGCACGCAGGTGCAACCTGCCAGCAGCGCCGGGATCACCTTCAGCGTCACTTGGTTCATCGGCCAGTTCCACGGGGTGATCAGGCCGACAACGCCGATGGGCTCCAGCGCGATCATCGTCCCGGGAGCATGGGCGCCAAGCGGCTTGATCCACTCCATGTGGTCGAAGGCCTTCAGGAAGTTCTTCAGGTGCCAGGGCAAGCACTCGGCCTGATCATCCCGCGCCATGTCGATTGGCGCCCCCATCTCGCTGCTGATGGCTTGGGCCATCTCTTCCTTGCGCAGGGTGTATTGCTCCAGGATACCCTCGACCAGGCGCCGCCGTTCGGCCGGAGGCGTCGCCGCCCAGGCGGGGAAGGCGGCCTTCGCCGCCGCGACGGCACGGTCGGTGTCGGCCTCGGACCCGAGCGAGATCACCGCGCAGGCGTCCTCCGTCGAGGGATCGATGACCGGGCAGTCCCGCGCTTCCAGCGGAGCAACCCATCTTCCGTCGATGTAGAATTCACGCTTGGTGATCATGGTCGGCCTCCGAGAAAGGAAATTTGATCATATCCTGACAGGTGCCGCACCGGACGACAAGGGCGGGTGGCAGACCTTGCCAAATCCCTGAGGTCTGCTGCCAAGGCGTTGATCTTGCATGAGGCCCGGCACCAGTCCACGGTGGAAACATCACTTGAGCGGTCGCACCATCGTGGTAGAGGCGGCGAATCCGAACAGGAACCTCAGGGCGCCCAGCTCGACGGTCCGGACCGGCTGGAACCCCTGCCGCTCGTAAAGCGCCCGGGCCCGCCAGTTGTCCTGGACCACATCCAGCCGCACCGCCCCATACCCCAGCTCTGCCGCTTCTTGATACAGGGCCGCCAGCAGCGTCGACCCGATCCCCTTGCCGCGGTGCGCCTTCCCGACGCAGATCCCGTCGATCAGGAAACGGTCGTTGTCGACCTCGTGCCCCAAGGCCCAGAGGATGCCGCCGCGCCACCGTCCGCCGAGCCGTCCATAGACGTCGGTCAGATCGCCCCACGTCCCGCCCGCAAAGCTGCCCGCCGGGGTCTTGTAGCCGGCCAGCCCGATCAGCTCCCCGCCGTCGCCCACGGCCGAAAAGCAAAGGTCGCCCCGGATCACCCGCTGGAAGAACTGCAAGGCCCGGTCGTCCGGCCCCAGCACGCGGCCAAGCTTGCCTCCGAACGCCTCCCAATAGAGCCGTGCCGCCTGCGGACGCAGCTGCGGGTGGAGACCACGGAAGATGGTCACGCCCATGTCAGCGCCTCGGCCAAGAGCGGGGCGTGATGGGCGCCCAGGATCCAGCCTTCCTCGGCCGCCTCGGGGGGCGCGTCGAACAGCGGTTCCAGCCGGTCGGCCCGCGCCAGCCGGTAGAAGGCCCGCGACAGAAGCCGAACCTGCGCCTGGTCGGCGGTCAGCCCCTCGCCGTTCGCAAGGATCGCGACCGGCCCGGCCAAAAGCGAGGGGTAGACCTCGGCCAGCACCACCGGCGCGTCGGGGGCGGCGAATGGCCAGACGGCAATTCCGGGACGCTGCGACAGCCGGTGGATCATCGGCAGGCCAAGCAGGCTTTGCGAGCCGACGGACCCCGGATTGAACAGCATCCAGGGGCTTTTCGCACGCGGGACGGCGGCCTCGGCGGCGCGGGTTTCCGACAGACCCAACGCCTCATAGTCGATCCCGGCGCGGCGGAAGGGCAGACCGGGCCAAGTCTGTCCGGAAGGGTGGCTCCAGAACGGACCGGGTCCCTCGGGGAACAGCGCGTTGATCCGGGTCGCCACCTCGAACCGGTTGTTGCGGTTGTCGATGTCGGTGATGGCGCCCGCCAGCCAGTTCCAGACCGCCTGAGCGCGGGCCTCTCCGGTCAGGCGCAGGGCAAAACCCGCCGGGTAGCCCATCGCGAAATCGAAGCCGATCAGCAGTCGCAGCCCCTCGGACTGCGAGGTGTCGATCAGGGTCAGCAGCTGGGCTTCGGCCCCGGCACGGGTGCGGTGGTGCCACTCGGCCCCGCCCTCGGCATCGTGGCAGCCGATCCAGACGGCATTGGCCCGGTTGGTCAGGCTGGTGGGCAGGTTGGCCGCCGACCAGTCGACCACGATCACCCGGTCAAACAAGGCCGACCTCTCGCAGGATGAAATCGGCGACCGCCGCCGTGTCGTTCAGGTCCAGGACCGGAACCGGCAGGGTCAGGGCCGCATCGGTCGCCACGGCCCGCACCAGGGAATCGCCGGGCTGGATCAGGGGATGGCCGGTCTCGGCGCGCCAGACCTCGACCTTGGGATGGGCGTCGCGCTTGTACCCCTCGACCAGGATCAGGTCGACGGGGGCCATGCGCGCGAGGACCGCAGGCAGTTCGGGTTCCGGTCCCCGGTGTTCTACCAGGATCGCCAGCCGGTCGGCCGAGGCCAGCACGACCTCACGCGCCCCCGCCTGACGGTGACGGAAGGTGTCCTTGCCCGGCTGGTCGAGGTCCACCGTGTGGTGCACGTGCTTGACGGTCGAGACGGAGAGGCCCCGCCCAGTGATCTCGGCCACCAGCCGCTCCATCAGGCTGGTCTTGCCGGAGTTCTTCCAGCCGATCACGCCGTACACCCTCATGCGGCCCCCTTCAGCAGCGCTTCGGCGGCGGCAAGGTCCTCCGGCGTGTTCAGGTTCAGGAAGGCGCGGGCGTCGGGGAAGTTGGCGCGGGCCGCGTGGTGGGCTTCGGTGAAGCGGGTGACCTTGGCCTGACCCTCGGCCAGAAAGTCCGCGAGGGCAGGGGCCAGCCCCACGGGCCAGATCGCGGTGGCCGGGTGGTCGCCGGTGGCGTCAGATGCCAGCGCCAGCCCTTCGGGTGAGTTTTCGGCAGCGAGCAGAAGCTGCGGCACCAAATCCCCAGGCAGAAAGGGCGTGTCCACGGGGGTAGAGACCAGATGGGTCGCGCCCATGCTGGCAGCAGCCTGCAAAGCAGAAAGAACACCGGAGAGCGGCCCCTGCCGAGCGGCGTCCGCGACCACCCGGCACCCCAAAGCGGCGAAACGGGAGGCATCCCCATTGGCCGAGATCAGCACGGATTCCACCTGCGGCTCCAGCCGGTCAAGGACATGGGCAATCAGCGGGCGACCGGCCAGCTGGACAAAGGCCTTGTCCGCGCCCATTCGCCGGCCTTCGCCGCCAGCCAGGATCACCCCGAAGATGCGCAAATCAGATGCCTTTCCCGTTCAGGGCCAAGCCTAACGGATCACGCGCCCGGTTCAAGGCAAGCTCACGGCAGCGGAGTGCCGTCGTGCTGGACCAGAAGAACGCCGTGGTTGTTGTCGTCGTCATTGTCGGTGATGACGCGCGTTGTCACGCCCGGCAGCTTGCCGAAAGCGGCAGACAGCTTCTTGGGGTAGAAGGTCTGCGGCAGGCTTTCAAACCCCGGCACGCCGCGCAGGATCGACGAGGTGGCCTGGGTGCACATGGCCTTCGGAACGGCGCCATAGGCCTTGACCCGCGCCAGCACCAGTTCGGCCACCTCGGGCGAGACATAGATCTTCTGCTCGATCGTGTCGTAGGTGATGCGGGTGTGGTAGTCGATGTAGAAGGCCATCGCCTTGTCGTTCATGCCGAAATGGACGTCGTTCCGCTCCGGCAGTCTTGGGTGATACCAGGTACCGGCCGGGTCAAAGATCAGCCGTTCCGACCCGTTCACCAGGATCGCCGAATGCGCGCCCGATCCGGTGCGCTTGTTCACCACGGTGTAAAGCGTGATGTAGTTGGGCGGGCCTTCGACAAAGCGGACGGCCTCCACCTGTTCCTGCGGGGCCCATTTCGGTTGGGCTCCACAGGCGACCAGGCCCAGAAGGGCAACCAGGCAAAGGAGAAGGCGCATCCCGCCGGACCCCGGGATCAGGCGTTGACCAGGCCCATGAAGATCAGGACCGCAATGATGGCCACGGTGGCCCAGACGGTCATCCGGACGAAGCCCGCGAAAGTCTTTTCCTGCGCGCGGATGTTCATCGAGCCGTGGGCGTGCTCGGATTGGTTGTGGTCGGCCATCTTGGTTCCCCGAATTTGGATCTTTGGAAAAAGCCCATAGCCGATTCACCCGGGGCTGTCACGGGGTCGCGGTGCTCAGCCCGCCGAGCCGTCGCCGGAATCGCCACCGATCCAGCCGGGCGTGAGGTGAAAGCCGATCCGGCGCGGCGGTTCCGCGTCCTCCTGTTTCGGTACGGCGCGCAGGGTCACGGAAAGCTGGCTGACATGCTGGATCAGTTGGGTCTTCCCGCCAAAGTCGTCGCGGCCGTAGAAGGTGATGATGTCCGGTTCGAAGAACCCCAGCCCCTCGATCCGCAGGACCCCGGTCTCGTCCGAGGCAAAGCCCATCGCGATTTCCTGTTCGGCGTCGAGCTGGCTTTCGAAGTTCCGGATATACATCACCAGCCGGTCATGCGCCCATTCCGCAGCACTTTTCGGCTGCGTGACGGCGGGCTTTTTCGCGACGGCCTTCTTGGCCGCAGGCTTCTTTGCGGCAGGAATCTTCTCGGCAGCCTTCGCCATCGCGGTCTTCCTTCTGTGCGGCGCTCAGGCCAGCCCGGCTTCGGCTTCGATCTGGGCCTTCGACTTCCGCGCCCGTTCGGTGGCGGATTTCAACTGCCCGCAGGCGGCCATGATATCCTCGCCCCGCGGCGTGCGAATGGGTGAGGCGTAGCCGGCCTTGTAGATGATATCGGCGAAGGCATGGATCCGGTTCCCGGAAGACCGCTTGTACGGCGCGCCGGGCCATTCGTTGAACGGGATCAGGTTGACCTTGGCCGGGATGCCTTCCAGCAGTTTCACCAGCCGGTAGGCGTCTTCCTTGGTGTCGTTCACACCTTCCAGCATCACGTACTCGAACGTGATCCGTTCGGAGTTCGACAGGCCCGGATAGGCTTTCAGCGCCTCCAGCAGCGTGGCGATATTCCAACGCTTGTTGATCGGGACCAGCTGGTCGCGCACCTCATCCGTGGTGGCGTGGAAGCTGACGGCCAGGAGGCAGCCGATTTCCGTCGCCGTGCGGGCGATTTCGGGAACGACCCCACTGGTGGACAGGGTGATCCGGCGGCGGCCAAGCGCGATCCCTTCGCCATCCATGACGATGTTCATCGCGTCGCGGACGTTCTCGAAGTTGTACAGGGGCTCGCCCATGCCCATCAGGACGATGTTCGAGACAAGCCGCACTTCTTCCTTCGGCGCGCCGGGGACGGGCCATTCGTCCAGATCGTCGCGGGCCAGCATCACCTGACCGACGATCTCGGCCGCGGTCAGGTTGCGGACCAGCTTCTGCGTGCCGGTGTGGCAGAAGGAACAGGTCAGCGTGCAACCGACCTGGGACGAGATGCACAGGGTGCCCCGGTCGGTTTCGGGGATGTAGACCACCTCGACCTCATGCCCGCCGGCGATGCGGACCAGGTACTTGCGCGTCCCGTCTTCGCTGATCTGGCGCGTCACCACCTCGGGGATCTCGATGGTGAAGTTGTCGGCCAAGAGCGCGCGGTAGTCCTTGGCAAGGTTGGTCATCAGCGCGAAATCGCGGACGCCCCAGTGGTAGACCCACTGCCAGACCTGGCCCACGCGCATCTTGGCCTGCTTTTCCGGCGTGCCCGCAGCGATCAGCGCGTCGCGCAGGGCGGCGCGGGTCAGGCCGACGATATTGGTCTTGTCCGACACCGGCAGCTTGCGCGGCAGGGTCATCACGTCCTGAGTGATCGGGGCGGTCATCGTGGCAGATCCTTTCACGGGGCCTTGTCACAGGCGATCTGGATATGGGCGGGATATAGGCGAGGTGCTGCCAAAAGAAAAGCGCCCCGCGACGGGGGCGCTTACCGTGATGTCGCCGAAGATTACGAGCAGCGTTTCCCGGCGTCTTCCATCGCGGCGGTGAAACCGCGAAGCGAGAAGGTGTCCGCCGTCTGCGTGCCTTTGCCCGACCGTGCAGTCAGGGTGGCAGTCGTCCCGGCCTTCAGCGCAGCCAGAAGCTTTGCGTCATCCTCGGCGCTGCCTGGCCAGGCCCATTCGCCGTCGGTGAACAGCTGATAGGTGTTGCCATCGACGACAACGTCCACCGTCGAGCCGCCCGCGAAGGGGTAGCCGCCAGTAAAGCTGATCTCGCCGGGTTTGCCGGGACGGAAGGTGACGAACAAGAGAATGTCGCCACGACGCACGCTGACCGGCTGGCCATCGCGGGTGTTCACCGTCTCCTTCGGCTTCGAGACACCCCAGCATTCCTTGGGGCTTTCCTCGGTGAAGACGTTCCAGTCCGTCATGGTGGCGACGCGATTGGTGGATTCCTGTGCCATCACCGGGGCCTGAGCCACAGCAACGGCGAAAGTGATAGCGGCAACCGCAAGCGTGCGACCGAAAAGGGAAGTCATGTCTGACGCAGCCTCCAAGCTGTCTTCGTTCCTCGCCACGCGCCCGGTCCGGCTGGACCCTTTTGGCTGGCGCGGCGCCGTTCTACCCGATATTCCAGCCATAATCAAAAGCCCTTACCCGCGAAAGCCCCGTGGGCGACAATTCGCGCACATGTGACGGAGACCCAGCGAATGGTGAAAGTGAATGAGGGCGCGGTTCCCGTGCTGGAAGTCTGGCGCGGTGGCCTTTTGGAAAGCACCCATCTTGGCCACGCAGTTATCTGCGACGCCAAGGGTATCGTCGCCGCCTGGGGCAACCCGGAGGCGGTGATCTTCCCGCGCTCCTCGGCCAAGATGCTGCAGGCGCTGCCGCTGATCGAAACCGGCGCGGCCGACGCGCGCGGCCTTTCCCAGGCGCATCTGGCGCTGTCCTGCGCCAGCCACCGGGGCGCGCAGGTCCACGTTGACCTCGCCGGGCGCTGGATCACCGACCTGGGCCTGTCCGAATCCGACCTCCGCTGCGGCGCGCATGAACCCGGCGACCTGACCGAGCGTGACCGGCTGATCCGCGCTGCCGAGAAGCCCTGCCAATTGCACAACAACTGCTCGGGCAAGCATTCGGGCTTTCTGACCGTGACCCAGCACCTCACGGCCGGACCGGAATACATCGAGATCGACCATCCCCTGCAAAAGGCCATCCGCGCCGCAACCGAAGAGGTCACCGAGGAGACGTCGGCGGGCTGGGGCGTCGATGGCTGCTCGGCGCCGAACTTCGCGATGTCGGTGGGCGCACTGGCTCGCGGCATGGCGAAATTCGCGACCGCTCGGGAAGGTCACGGCGCGCGCGAGGATGCCATGTACCGCCTCAGCCGGGCGATGGCGGCGCATCCGCACCTGGTCTCGGGCGAGGGGCAGGCCTGCACCGAACTGATGCGGGCGATGGACGGCCGTGTGGCGATCAAGGGCGGTGCCGAGGCGGTCTATATCGCCATCGTGCCGGAAAAGGGCCTTGGCATCGCGCTGAAAGTCCTCGACGGCGGCTATCGCGCGTCCGAGGCGGCGGTGGCCGCTTTGCTGGCGAAAATCGGTGTTCTTGATCCGGCGCATCCAGCCGCGGTGAAGCGCATGGCCGGCGTGCAGCGCAACTGGCGTGGGCTGGAGACGGGCTTCTACCGGCTGGCCTCGGGCTTTCCCGGTTGATTTGAGAGGCGAAGCAGGTAAGCTTTGGCGATGAACGCTGAAGCGCCGATCCCGTTTCCGCAGCCCGGCCCAATCTCGGACGTGGTCAGTTTTGACCGTAAGGAGCTGGGCCAGATCCTGCGGGTTTATGGCCGGATGGTCGCCGCCGGGGAATGGCGCGACTATGCCATTGCCGCGATGCGCGACCTTGCGGTCTTCGCGATCTTCCGCCGCACCGCCGAGACGCCGCTTTACCGGATCGAGAAACGCCCCAAGCTGCGGGCGCGGCAGGGGCTTTACGCCGTGGTCGGCATCGACGGCCACGTGTTGCGTCGCGGGCATGATCTGGACCAGGTCCTGAAGGTGCTGGAAAAGCGGCTGATCGGCCCGGTCTGACGGAACACTCCTCGTTCGACTTCGTCTTCTCGTCGCTACGGCCCAACCCCCTGAGCCCAAACACTCATCTTAGCGTCGCGTCAGAGCCGCTGCCGCGCCAGCACAAGGCCGCCACCCCCAGCCGAGATGCGCCCGACACTGTCCCGGATCCCCTCATAGGCTACCGACATCGTATGTCCGTTCGCGTGGATCAGCCGGTCCTTGTCCACCACAAGGGCGACATGGCCTTTCCAGAAGATCAGATCGCCCCGCTTCATCGTCTCGTTGGCGGCAAGATTGCGGCCAAGCGCCATCTGCATGTCGCTGTCGCCCGGACAAGGCTTGCCGCAGGCGTGCAGCGACAGCTGCACCAGGCCGGAACAGTCCAGCCCGAACCGCGAATTCCCGCCCCAGAGATAGGGTGTCCCGATCAGGCTTTCCGCCACTGCCACCAGATCATCGGCCCAGTCCCCAAGCGCGCGCAGGTGGCGCATCGGGACATAGCCATGCGGCGTGTTCACCCAGGCCCCCCAGGACCCGATCACCGCCAGACGCGAGCCGAGGCTCAGTGCGGCCTTCTCGGGCGCCTGCACTTGCGGCTCCGAATAAAGATGCGTTCCCGGGGCCGCGACCCAGTGAGTCGGGGCGGGACCCTGGCCAAGATCGCCCTCGGCCATCCAGCCGCAGTAGCCGTCCTTGGTGCACATCACGAACACATGCCCCTTGTCGCGGTCGATCACCGTGACCGTCTCGCCCAGAAGCAGCTGGCGATCCCTTGCACCGCCGGGAGTGGCGCGAAGATTGGCCACCGGCACAGTGACCTGAGCCTGCAGCCCCTCGGTCAGCGGAGCGTCCACGACTCCCGACAGGGAGACATGCGCCACACGTCCCGAATAGGGGGTCAGCCGTCTGTCCATCCTGTGCTCCTCCACTCGTTCACCCACTCCCTGCGCCGACCGTCGCTGCTAACGCGCCAACATGGCGTCCAGCCCCTCCAGCAGGGCCCGCGCGCCCTGTCCGGCCCCACCCTTCGGCCGCGCCGGCTGGTCGCTGGGCGTGTGGCCGTAGATGTCGAAATGCATATAGCGCGGACCTTCCACAAAGCGCCGCAAGAACAGCGCCGCCGTGATCGACCCCGCAAAGCCGAAACCCGGAGCGTTGTCCAGGTCCGCGATCCCCGGCTCGATCACGCTTTCATAGGCGTCATGGAGCGGCAGCCGCCAGACCGGATCGAACCCGGCCTTCGAGCCCGCCTCCAGCGCCTGCGCCAACCCCTCGTCATCGGTGTAATACGGCGCGAGGTCCGGCCCCACCGCCACCCGCGCCGCGCCGGTCAGCGTTGCCATGCTGACCAGCACATCGGGAGCACCTTCGCAGGCATAGGCCAGGGCATCGGCCAGGACCAGCCGCCCTTCGGCATCGGTGTCGTTGACCTCGACCGTCAGGCCCTTGCGGCTGGTCAGGATGTCCTTGGGCTTCAGGGCGTTGCCCGAAACCAGGTTTTCCACGGCGGGCACCAGAACGCGCAGTTGCACCGGCAGCCCCAGCGCCATGATCATCCGCGCGAGGCCCATCACCGTGGCCGCCCCGCCCATGTCCTTCTTCATCAGGTTCATGCCGTTCGACGGCTTCAGGTTCAGCCCGCCCGTGTCGAAGCAGACCCCCTTGCCGACCAGCGTCAGCTTTGGCCCCGTGGTCCCCCAGCGCAGGTCCAGCAGGCGGGGCGCGCGCGGGCTGGCGCGGCCGACGGCATGGATCATCGGAAAGTTCTGCGTCAGCAACTCCTCGCCCCGGATCACGTCAGTTTCCGCGCCGAATTCCGCCGCCAGCGCCAGGAAGGCCGCCTCCAGCTCCGCTGGACCCATATCCTCGGCCGGGGTGTTGATCAGGTCGCGGGTCAGCGCCTCACCCGCAGCCATCGCGACAAGGCGGGCGGCGTCCAGCCCTTCGGGGCAGACCAGACGGGGCAGGGTGGGGGACTTCTTCTTCGGACGGTAGCGGTCGAAACGGTAGCCAGACAGAAGCCAGGCCAGCGCGGCCTCGACCCGTTCTGCCGGGTCAAGCTGTCCCTCCAGCCGCCAGTCGCCCTGCGGCAGGCCTGCAATCGCTTTCGCCAGCCCGAAGCGCAACCGCCGCCGCGCCTGAGCGGTGCCATAGCCTGCCACCGCGCCCGCCACGCTGCCGTCCGGTCCCGGCAAGAGCCGCACCTCACCCAATCCGGCCTCGAAACCGGTCGCGGTCAACCAGGCCGCCCAGGCCTGGCCGGGGCCCGCCAGATATGCTTCCACCTCCTCGGGCCGAAGGACATGGAACGGCCTTGCGGCGGCTGAGGGGTCGGCGAAGGCGAAAGTGCTGGTCATCGGGGTTCACGTCTGGGGTAAGGTCGCATCAGTTGCCGGAGTATTCCGCGCAAGATCAAGCCTTTCCAGAGATCTGACGAGCTTGTGCGAAAATTCCCCCTTCCACCCGGCCGGCAGGATGAAGCGCAGGGATTGCACCAGTCCACGTCCCTGCAACTGCGAAGTGCGCGGGCGTCGCCCTAGAAGGTCTGGTCGGCCACCCCGACTTCGGTCGTCAGCGAACGTTCGGCGACCCGCATCAGCCGCGCCCAGACCGCCGAGAACGCGGTTCCGTCCGCACGTTCCAGGCAGATCTTCGCGTCGCCTGCCACAGTGGCCAGGCTGAGCAAACCCAGGTCCGCCGCCATGCGCCCCAGACGCGACAACTGCCGCGACAGGTCCTTCAGATCCTGACCACGGACCTTTTCCGCAATGCCCGCCATCGTCAGCGCCAATTCCCCCAAGGCCCGCGTCACCATCTGCTCGGCCACCGGCGCCCCCAGATTGCGGTAGATCACCGCGATTGCCTCGACATCCTGACGCACGACCTCTCGTGGCCTGAGAGCGGCTATCTCGCCCATCACGAACACCCAATTTCATTCACACCCAGGCGCAGATTGGCCTGTCTTGCTGAACAATTGGTTGCCCCAGCCCAAGCCACCGGGGAATTTGCCCCTCGAATTTTCTGCAAATGCGGCATAGGCAAGGGGGGTTACGAAGGACTCACCCACAATGACCACCCATATCCGGCCGCTTCCAACCTATCTGGTCCAGCGCTTTCACGGCTGGCGTGCCACGACCTACCAGGACAACCGCGCCTGGTATCGCCGGCTTGCAGAAAGCGGCCAGCATCCACGGGCGATGGTGATTTCCTGCTGCGACAGCCGGGTGCATGTCACCTCGATCTTCGGTGCGGACGAGGGCGAGTTCTTCATCCACCGCAACGTCGCCAATCTGGTGCCGCCCTACAACCCGGACGGCGAATATCACGGCACCTCGGCGGCGGTGGAATATGCGGTCACGGGCCTTGGCGTCGCGCATATCGTCGTGCTCGGCCATTCGAACTGCGGCGGCGTGAAGGGCTGCCATGACATGTGCCGGGGCCATGCGCCGCACCTGGAGGAGAAGACCAGTTTCGTCGGTCGCTGGATGGACATCCTGCGTCCCGGTTTTCAGAAGGTGTCGAACCTGCCTGACGACCAGATCCTGCCCGCACTGGAAAAGCAGGCGGTGCTGACCAGTCTGGAGAACCTGCTGACCTTCCCCTTCGTGAAGACTGCGGTCGAGGATGACCGGCTGACCCTGCACGGCCTGTGGACCGACACGGGCGAGGGCGGGCTGGAAAGCTACGACCCAACGCGGGGCGGTTTCTTCCCGGTGTGACCTTTCAAGTCAGAAATGCAAAAGGCCCGGCGGATCGCTCCACCGGGCCTTTGCGTCTTGGCGAAGGGTCAGCCCGCAGCGGTCACCGCACGGCCGGTCAGGACCTTGACCAGGTTCGCGCGGTAGGCAGCCGAGCCGTGGAGGTCAGTGTTCATCCCCGCCGGATCGACCGTCAGCCCGGAAATGGCCGAGGCCGAGAAGTTGGCTGACAGCGCGGCCTCCGCCTCTTTCCAGCGGAAGACGCCGTCGTTGCCTGCGCCGGTCACCGCAACGCGGACCCCGTTCGCGAACTTCGCGACGAAGACCCCGGTCAGGGCAAAGCGGCTGGCGGGCTGGTTGAACTTCACATAGGCCGCCTTCTGCGGAATCGGGAAAACCACTGACGTGATGAACTCCCCCTCCTCCAGCGCCGTGGTGAACAGGCCCTGGAAGTAGTCATCCGACCCGATCCTGCGCTTGTTGGTCACCACAGTCGCGCCGGAAGCCAGCACGGCAGAGGGATAGCAGGCCGCCGGGTCGTTGTTGGCGATCGACCCACCAATCGTGCCGCGTGACCGCACTGCCGGGTCGCCGATGCCACCGGCAAGCTCGGCCAGCGCCCGGTAATGCGGATGGGCGTCCTTGGCGACAACGGCATGAGACGTCGCCGCCCCGATGTGCAGCCCACCGTCGCCGGTGCAGACGCCCTGCATCTCGGCAATGCCGGTCAGGCTGACCAGCACGCCGGGCGCGGCAAGCCGCTGCTTCATCGTCGGGATCAGCGTCTGCCCGCCCGACAGGGCCTGCGCCCCCTCACCGGCCAAAGCATTTGCCGCGTCCGCGATGGTCGAGGGTTTTGCGAAGTCGAAGTTGTGCATGGTGTCCCCCTTAACCGTTGATCGCCGACCAGACCCGCGACGGCGAGACTGGCATGTCGATGTGCTTCACGTGAGTGTGCCCCCCGCGATGCAAGGCGTCGATCACTGCGTTGACCACAGCCGGCGGTGAGCCGATGGCCCCCGCCTCGCCGCAGCCCTTCACGCCCAATGGGTTGTGGGTGCAAGGCGTCTGGCAGCTGTAGTCCACGTTGTAGAACGGCACATCCTCGGCCCGCGGCATCGGGTAGTCCATGTAGGACCCCGTCAGAAGCTGGCCGTTTTCGTCATAGGTGGTGAACTCCAGCAAAGCCTGGCCGATCCCCTGACCCACGCCGCCATGCACCTGACCCTCGACGATCATCGGGTTCATCACGTTGCCGAAGTCGTCGGCGCAGTGGAAGGCGACCACCTCGACCTTGCCGGTCCCCTCGTCCACCTCGACCTCGCAGATATAGGCGCCGGCGGGGTAGGTGAAGTTGGCCGGGTCGTAGAAGGCCGTCTCCTCCAGCCCCGGTTCCAGCGTCTCCAGCGGGTAGTTGTGGGGCACGTAAGCAGAGAACGCGATCTCGCCGAAGGTCTTGGCCTTGTCGGTCCCCGAAACGCTGAACTTGCCATCCTCGAAGGTGATGTCGCCCTCCGCCGCCTCCAGCATGTGGGCCGCGATCTTCTTGCCCTTGGCGATGATCTTGTCCACCGCCTTGGTCATCGCCGTGCCGCAGACCGCCAGCGACCGCGAGCCATAGGACCCCATCCCGAACGGGATCTTCGAGGTGTCGCCATGCACGATGTCGACCGAAGACTCCGGGATCCCCAGCTTCTCCGCCACGATCTGCGCAAAGACCGTCTCGTGACCCTGCCCGTGGCTGTGCGCCCCGACCATGACCGAGATATTCCCGGTGGCGTTCACCCGCACCGTCGCCGCGTCAAAAAGCCCGACGCGAGAGCCAAGGATGCCCACAAGATTGGACGGCGCGATGCCGCAAGCCTCGATCCAGGTCGACAGCCCCATGCCGCGCAGCTTGCCGCGCGCCTTCGACTCTGCCGCGCGCTTTTCGAAGCCAGCCACGTCGGCCATCTGGACAGCCTTGTCCAGTGTCGCCTGGTAGTTGCCGGTGTCGTAGAGCAGCCCCACGGGCGACTGATAGGGGAACTGATCTGGCGTCAGCAGGTTCTTCCGCCGAACCTCGAACGGGTCAAGCCCCAGCTCGCGGCACATCTGGTCGATGACCCGTTCCAGCGAATAGGTCGCCTCGGGGCGGCCCGCGCCACGGTAGGCATCCACCGGGGCCGTGTTGGTGAAAACGGTTTTCACGTTCACATAGACATGCGGCACCTTGTAGGGCCCCGACATCAGCGTGCCATGCAGGAAGGTGGGCGTGGCGGTCGAGAAGTTCGACAAGTACGCGCCCACGTTCGCCAGCGTCTCGGTCCGGATCGCCAGGATCTCGCCGTCCTTGGTGCAGCCAAGCTCGATCTTGGTCACATGGTCGCGGCCATGCGCGTCGGTCAGGAAGCTTTCGGACCGCTCCGCTGTCCAGCGCACCGGGCGGCCCAGCTTCTTGGCCGCAGCCAGAACCAGCGCCTCTTCGCCGTAGTGATAGATCTTCGAGCCGAAGCCGCCGCCCACGTCGGGGGCCACCACGGTCAGCTTGTTCTCCGGAATGCCCAGCACGAAGGCCGCTACCAGAAGCCGCGTCAGGTGCGGGTTCTGGCTGGTCGTCGTCAGTTTGTAGTCCCCCGTCCCCGGGTTGTACTCGCCGATGGAGGCCCTGGGCTCCATCGCATTCGGGATCAGCCGGTTGTTCACCAGGTTCAGCGTCACGACATGCGGTGCCGCCTTCATCGCCGCATCGACCGCCGCGCGGTTATCTTCGATCCAGCCCCAGTCGAAGCAGACGTTGTCCGGGATCTCGTCATGGACGCGGTTCGAGGCATCGGCCACCGCCGCCTTCATGTCGACGATGGCAGGCAGCTCCTCGATCACCGAATCCTCGGCCAGCTGCTCCGCTGCATCCTTTGCCTGCGCGACAGTCTCGGCAATCACGGCCGCGTAGGCGTCGCCCACATGGCGCACCTTGCCGTGGGCCAGCACCGGGCGCTTGGGTTCCCGCATCGGGGTGCCATCGCGGCTGTTGATCAGCCAGCCCGCCGGGTTGCCGCCAACATCCTTGAAATCCTCTCCGGTGAAGATCGCCAGCACGCCCGGCATCGCCGACGCCTTGGTGGTATCGATCTTCCCGATCCGCCCATGCGCCACGTTCGACCGCACGAACACCGCCGCGGCCTGCGCATGCAACGCCATGTCGTCGGTATAAACCCCGCGACCGGTCAGAAAGCGGATATCCTCGCGGCGCTTCGACGACGCGCCAATTCCATGATCCTTCGGCATCCGATCCCCCCTATTCCGCTGCCAAAGCCGAGACGTCCTGCCCGCTGGCAGCCATCACGGATTTGACGATGTTGTGGTACCCGGTGCAGCGGCAGATGTTGCCCTCCAGGTAGTGACGCACCTCATGTTCGGTGGGCCTGGGGTTCTCGGCCAGCAGGGCTGCCGCCGACATCACCATGCCCGGCGTGCAGAAGCCGCACTGCAGCCCGTGATGATCCTGGAACGACTGTTGCAATACGCTGAGCGAGCCGTCGGCATTCGCCATGCCTTCGATCGTCTTGACCGTCGCCCCGGCCACGTCCGAAGCAAAGACGGTGCAGCTTTTCACCGGCTTGCCGTCCACGTGCACCACGCAGGCGCCGCACTGGCTGGTGTCGCAGCCGACATGGGTGCCGGTCATTCCCAGACCTTCGCGCAGGAAAGAGGACAGCAGCGTCCGCCCTTCCACTTCCCCGGAAACGGCCTTGCCGTTCACGGTCATCGAGACCTTTGTCATTCGTATTCCTCCCTGGGTCGTCCTAGGTATTCGCGTCTTGTTGGTCGCGTGCCGTCGGTTCAGCCGATCAGGCGTTTGAACCAACCCTTCTTCTTTTCCCCCGAATCGGCAACAGCTTCTTCGGTCACATTTTCCGGCTCTTCCTCGGGCTCTTCCACGGCCGCCTGGAAGCGGGTGAAGAACTCGTCGGCCAGCTTCTTGGCGAAGCTGTCGATGATCCGGCTGCCCAGCTGGGCGATCTTGCCGCCGACATTGGCCTCGGCCTCGTAGGTCAGGCGGGTGCCGCCATCGATCGGCTCGAAGCTGACGTTGGCCCCGCCCTTGGCAAAGCCCGCCACGCCGCCCTTGCCCTCGCCGCTGATCTTCAGGGACTTGCCCTCGATGATGTCCGACAGCTGCACCAGCCCGGTGAAGGTGGCGCTGACCGGGCCGACCTTCTGCTTCACGACGGCCTCATAGCCCTCGGCCACCGATCCGGTCAGGCTTTGGCAGCCGGGAATGCATTCCTTCAGAACTTCGGGGTTCAGGATGGCATCCCAGACCGTTTTCGCGTCGGCCTTGATTTCGCGGGTATCACTCAACAGCATGGAAAACTCCCCCTCTTGGGCCGCAGACTAGGGCGCAAGGGGGCCTCCGGCTATGCTGCCTAAGTCGTAGGCTGGTCACAGATGGGCGACCACCGCTTCCAGCGCCCGGGGGTCGATGGGCTTGTACAGGATTTCGATGCCTGCCTTCGCCGCCAGGTCCTGCAAAGCGGCCCCGCGATCCGCCGTGATAAGGCGGGACGGCACCGGCCCATGTTCCACCCGCAGCGTAAGCAAAGCCTCGATCCCGGTCATGCCTTCGCCCAGCTGGTGATCGACGATGAAGATGTCGGGCAGAATTCCGATCTCCTCAATCAGCGCCACGGCCTCCTCGCCCGAGGCCGCTTCCAGCACCGTCATCCCCCACTTTTCCAGCAAAAGCCCCAGCGCGCGACGCAGTTCGGCGTCGTTCTCCACCAGAAAGGCGATCTTGTCCGCCGCCACCGGCCCCCGCCGCCGTTCCGGCACCTCCACCTGCACCGGCAGGTCCGGCCCTTCGGACAAGGGCACCTGCACCATGAAGCAGGTCCCGCGCCCGACCTCGGAGTTCAGCCCCAAGGGATGGCCCAGAAGTGCGCAGGCGCGTTCCACGATGGCGAGGCCCAACCCCATCCCCTCGCTGGCCGAGGCGCGGGCGTTCAGGCGGTGGAACTCCTTGAAGATGTCGTTCTGCGCGTCCTCCGGGATGCCGGGCCCGGTGTCCCAAACCTCCAGCCGCACCACGCCGCCCCGCCTGCGCACACCGACCAGCACCCGGCCCCTGGTCGTGTAACGGATCGCGTTGCCGATCAGGTTCTGCAGGATGCGCCGCAGATAGGCCGGATCGCTTTCCACCGTGGCGCTGCAAGGCACCACGGTCAGCCGCAGGCCCTTCGCCGCCGCCATCGGTGCGAATTCCTCGGCCATCGTGCGCAAGAGCCGGTCCAGGCTTACCGCCCCCACGCTGACCGCCGCCTTCCCCGATTCCAGCTTCGAGATGTCCAGCAAAGCGTCCAGCAGCCCCTCGACCGACATCAGCGCGTTCTGCGCCTTCTCAAGCGCAACCTGCGCCCCCCGGTCCAGCCCCTCGCCGGCAATCGAGCTGATGAACAGCTTCGCCGCCGACAGCGGCTGCAACAGATCGTGCGAAGCCGCTGCAACGAACCGGGACCGGCTGGCATTCGCGCGTTCGGCATGGGCCAGCGCATCCTCCAGCTCCAGCGTCCGCTCCATCACGCGGGCTTCCAGCGTCTCGTTCGCCCGGCTCAGCGCCACCAGCGCCGCCCGTTCCGCCGTGACATCGGTGAAGCTGAGGACGAACCCACCGTCCGGCATCCCTTGGGCAAAGACGTCCAGGATCAGCTCCTCCCCCCGCCTGACCGCGAACTCCAGCGGGGCCCGCGCCGCCCCAGCCACCCACGCCATAAGCGCGCCCGGAGTCATCCCCTCGAACTGTACCGGCAGCCGCCCGAACACCGCTTCGAACGAGGCACCGATCCGCAGCCGCCCCATCGGCAGCGACAGGAGCGATCCCAGCCGCCCATTCCACCCCACCAGCCGCGCCTCGGCGTCGAAGATGCCGACACCCTGGTTGATGTGGTCCAGCGTGGCGCGGATCACCCGGGCCTGGTCGTCCAGAAGCTTCCCGCGCTCGTGCCGTTCCGCCAGAATGATGTCCGTCACATCGGTCTGCAGGATCACCGTGCCCCCGTCGGCCGTCCGGTGTTCGCTGACCTGCACCCAGTGGTCACCGCCCAGCCGCACGTTGAAGATGACATGCCGGTCCTTGTGCCGCCGCATCCGCGCTTCCGCCCAACCGTTCGGGCTTTCCCCCTCCAGCGCCAGAAACGGAGACCGGCTGACCATCGCCACATAACCCGCGAACCCCAGCCCCGGCTGCAACTCGGCGTGCACATCCGGCATGTGCATCGCAAAGCGGCTGTTGCACATGACCAGCCGGTCCTCGCGGTCGAACAGCGCGAACCCCTCCTGCACCGTCTCGATCGCGTTGGACAGGTTCTGCCGCGCCGTCTCGGCCTCTCGCGTCGCCTCGGCCAGCCGCGCATTGGAGTCGTTCAGAAGGTCCAGCGCCCGGCCCAGGTCCTGCGTCCGCTCGCGCACCTGGTCCTCCAGCAGCGCCGCCCGCTGGAACTGGGCATAGGCCGCGCCACTGTCGTCGGTCGCCTGCTCCACCCGCCGCATCAGCGCCTCGGCGATGGTCAGCAGCTTCTCGGCCCGCCGTTCGGCGCTGTCAGCCGGGTTGATCAGGGTTTCGATCATGAACCGACCTTCGGCGGATAGATCGCCACCCCGGTCATCGTCTGGTTCACGTGCATGGAATTGAGCTGCTCGCCATAGGTGGAAAACCCCACCACCCCATGCGCCTTCAGCAAGGCGGAAACCGCGCCAAACCGCTGGTTCTCCTCTGCCGCGATCCGTCGCAGGATGCAGTCGCAGGCCAGGATCGCTGGCCGCACCCCGTCCGACAACCCGCGCAGAGCCTCGTCCAGATGCGCGGCCATGTCCAAGGGCTCGGCCAGGGTCAGCACCAGCCCCTCGTCGATGGCGGAAAAGAACACGAGGTCCCCATTGGGCGCCATTCGCTGGATCGCGCGGACATGGTGACTGCCACCGATCCGCACGACCACGGGGTGGGCTGCAAAGGTGAAGGTCGTCAGCTGCCCCGGGTCCTTGCCCAGCAGTCGCGCATATTCCTGCGCCGCCGGTTCCGCGTTGATCTGGTGGACCACGCGCCGCGCGGGGTCTGCCCCGGTGACGACCATCCGGCGATTGGTGGGGGTCAGGTGGTTCAGGCTGAACACGCGCACCTTGCAGGCCGTCCTGACCATCATCAGGACCGCCCACCCCTCCCGGAAAAGCCCATCCTGCAACACGAAGGTCGCGCCGAACCGGGTTCCGTCCCCCGCCGACCCCCCGAAGAGCGGGACCGGGCCCAACCCGGGACCCAAGGCTGCAGTCAGTTCGTCCTCGCGGATCGACATGCCGTCGACCATCAGGAAGGCGAACTCGTCCTCCCACCCGCCATGCTTGCGCGCCAGCCCCGCCCGCGCCCGGATCAGGCGTCCGATCAGCTCCTGCCCGTCCAGCGCGGCAAGGTCGATCCCCAGGCATTCCACCGCAAAGACCGCTGCGGGCAAGGCCACGGCGACGATCTCGCCTTCCGCATAGCCCTCGGGCGAGATTTCCCCAGCCGTGGTGCAGCCGATCACCGTGACGCCGGGAAAAGCCGTCTCCAGCCCGCTTGCCACCATGGCGCGGTCTGCCTCGGGCGAGACGAACAGGATGACCGCCGCGAACGGCCCCGGTCCCAAGCCCCGCGCCAACTGCGCCAAGGCGTCAGGGTCGCGCGCACCGACATGGGCGCGCGGCATCACCGCAGCAGCAAGGGCCAAGGGCGCAGACATCCGGCTTCTCCCCTCCAAGGGCCGATGCTACGGCGCGCCGCCTGACCGGGGCAAGGCCCCCGCCGTCCTCATCTCATCCATCCTCGGGCATGAGGCTGGAGAAGTTCGTCTCCCGCGCGATCAGCACCGCCTGCGTCCGGCTTTGCACCCCCAGCTTGCGCATGATCGCGGTGACATGAGCTTTCACGGTCGTCTCGGCGATGGACAGCTCATAGGCGATCTGCTTGTTCAAAAGCCCCTCGCAGATCAGTTGCAGGATCTTCGCCTGCTGCCGGGTCAGCAGCGCGAGCCGCCCGATGACCTCTTCCTTCGCCGTGGCCTTCGATTTCCCCTCCGGGACCGGCTCGTAGCCTTCGGGCAGGAACCGCCGCCCCTCGCGCAGCGCGTCGAAGGCCGCGCGAAACACCTCGCGCCGGGAATGCTTCGGCACGAAGCCAGCCGCGCCGGCCGCCAGACAAGCCCCGATCACCCGGTTGTCGGCAAGGGATGACACCACCAGCACCGGCACGCCCGCCGCCGCCTGCCGCAACCGGATCAGCCCGTCGATCCCGTTCACGTCCGGCAGGTTCAGGTCCAGCACGATGGCATCCGGCGCAGGGGTCAGGTCGATGCGATGGATCGCCGTCTCCAGCCGATCGGCCGTCTCGATCTCTTCGATCCCGGCGACGGATTTCAGCGTCATCGACAGGGCATCGCAGAACAAGGGATGGTCGTCGACGATCAGCGCCGAATGCATCGGCCGGGCCTCGCCTGTGGGAACCATCGTCATCTTGACCGCCTTCGGGTGCCAGGTTCCCTGCAACTCTATCTTGCGGGCCCGGCCGGGGATACAGGCCAATAGTCCTATTTGCGGCCTGACTGCCGTGGGGGCAGCTTTACCTTGGGATGTTGTACCCTTGTCGGAAGACGGTCAGGCGCTTAGTCCTGCAGCACAGGCCCGCGATAATGGAACGCTTCACGCTCCGAAGCGTCTGCAAAGGGCGAATTCCGCCCGACTGCACAGGACCGCGATGCCAAAGACCCCGAACCACTTGTTCCGCGCACTTTTCACGCTTTTGGCCTGGCTTGTCGCGACAAGCCTGGTGGGGGCTCTTTTGCGGCAGGACGGATCCGGCTCCATCGTCGAACTTGTAGGCTTTCTGGGTTCGAACCCGGCCTGGAACGTTCTCGCGGGGCTCTCGGTCCTGGCGTTTGCCACCCGAGCCTTCGGTTTTCGCGGGCTGGGCTTCGGTCCCCCGGACGGCTGGGCAATGGCAAAGCTGGTCTGGTTTCCGATCCTCACGCTGGTGCCCTTCTATGCCATCGCGCTGGCCATCGGACTGCCACCCCCGCGGGTGATGCTGTTTCTGGCGGTGAACACGGCGCTGGTCGCCCTTTCGGAAGAGTGGATGTTCCGCGGTGTCCTGTTTCAGGCCCTGCAATCCAGGCTCCGCATCTGGCCTGCGGTGGCGTTGACCTCGGTGCTGTTCGGGTCGATCCACGTGCTGAACGCCTTCGCGCTGGGCGATCTCCGCATCGCGGCGGCGCAGGCGGTGGCCGCGACAATGACCGGGTTCCTGCTGATCGCTCTCATGCTGCGGACAGGGTCGATCTGGACGGCGGTCGTCTATCACATGGTCTGGAACTTTGGCATCCTCCTGGTGGTCTATGAGACCGCAGGGAACCCTCTTCCCGAGGGACCCCTGCCGCTTTCGGCCTATCTGGTGCCGATCCTTGTCGTGCTGCCGAACTTCCTTTTCGGCTTGATCCTGCTGCGAAAGCTGCGCCACGATCCGGCGACGGTGCGGGAAGTGCTGACCAAGGATGCCTAACGGGCCGTAAATGCCCGCGGACAAGCCCTTGCAATCGTTGTCAGATATTTCGCGCCCAGCGTGGTCATGCAAAACCGGGCCGCCGCAAAATCGCCCGTTCCCCCGGCTTGCAGCGGCGACTGGTCACACCCATCTGCGATGTGTAATCTCAGCCCGATAAAGTGAAAGGTCATTTGCATGTCGCATTCCCCAAGCCGCCGCTCTGTTCTTGCGGGACTGGCCGCCCTTCCTGTCCTTGCCGCAGTTCCCCTCATGGCCGAACCGGTTCAGCGCCCGTTCAACCTGAAGATCGTGATGTCCGGTCATAGCCTGACGGATGCGATTCCGGCCCCGCTGGAGGCGCTGGTGAAAGCTGCGGGAGGCTCGGAGACGCGGGGAATGCTGATCGACAAGTCCACCATTCCCGGCAGCCCGGCCGAGATGCGCTGGGAGACGGACCCGATCGAGCCCGTCGATGCCCGACGTGATATCGCTAAGTACGACGTTCTGGTCCTCACCGAACGCGTCGCAGTGCGGGCCACGCTTCAGTGGCACGGCTCTGACAAGATCTGTCTCACCTGGTACGAGCACGCCTTGAAGAACGGCCGTGGCGGCAAGGGTGCCGAGATGATCCTTTATGCCAGCTGGATCGGCCTGGACAGCGGGAAGCCCTCCAAATGGGACACATCCGAAGACCAGATGATCCCGTTCCGGGAGCGGCTGGATGTCGAGATGTCTGCCTGGCAGATCATCGCGGACCATGTAAACACCAATCGGCCCGCCGGCAGCCCGGCGATGCGAATGATACCGGGACCGTTGATCATGGCCGCGGTCTGGGATGCCATCGCGGCAGGGACTGCACCGGGCCTGACGAACATGCAGGATCTCTTCGAGGACGACATCCATGTGAACGCCAAGGGTGCCTACCTGATCTCGCTGGCGCATTACGCGGTGATCTACGGACGCGACCCACGGGACATCCCGAACCTGCGGGGCGCACCGGGATGGCCGACGGCCGAACAGGCTGACTGGATGAAGGCGCTCGTGTGGGACGTGGTGCGCGCCTATCCCGGCAGCGGGCTGGCTTAGGCCCGCTTCGCCTCGATCACTTCCCAGATCCGGGCGGCGGCATTGGTGCCGTCGAACCGCTCGAGTTCCTGCAGACCGGTGGGCGAGGTGACGTTGATCTCGGTCAGCCAGTCGCCGATGACGTCGATCCCGACGAAGACCTGGCCTTTCTCGCGCAGAACGGGGCCGATGGTCCGGCAGATTTCCAAGTCACGCTCGGTCAGGCCAATCTTTTCGGGGCGACCGCCGACATGCATGTTCGAACGCGTTTCCCCAGCCTGGGGAACGCGGTTGATCGCGCCCACTGGCTCGCCGTCCACAAGGATCACCCGCTTGTCGCCCTGGGCAACGGCGGGCAGGAACTTCTGCACGATCAGAGGTTCGCGGTTGATGCCCATGAAAAGCTCGTGCAGGGACGACAGGTTCCGGTCGTTGGGGTCCAGCCGGAAGACCCCGGCGCCACCGTTGCCGTAAAGCGGCTTGAGGATGATGTCGCCGTGCCGCGCCTTGAAGGCGCGGATGGTGGCCAAGTCGCGGGCGACGGCGGTGGGGGGCGTCAGGCTGGGGAAGCGCAGGACAAGCAGCTTTTCAGGGCTGTTGCGGACCCAGAACGGGTCGTTCACCACCAATGTCTTGGGGTGGATCATCTCCAGCAAATGCGTCGTGGTGATGTAGCCCATGTCGAAGGGCGGGTCCTGGCGTAGCCAGACCACGTCATAGCTGCCCAGATCGACTTCGGTCTCCTCGCCATAGGTCACATGGTTCCCGACTTCCCGCCGGACTTCGATCGGCCAGCCACGGGCCATGACGCGACCTTCGACGAAGGCCAGCCGGTCCGGCGTATAAAAGAAAAGGTGATGCCCCCGCGCCTGCGCCTCAAGCGCGATGCGGAAGGTCGAATCCGCGTTGATGTTGACCGACCCGATCGGGTCCATCTGCAGGGCTACCTTCAGCGGCATGGCTCACTCCATCATTCAGGGAAGTGATGGCCGAAGCTGCCGGAAGATGCAATTCAACCCGCGAAGGCGTTTTCGACAACTTCGATGCGACCCATGCCGTCGACCAGCGCCAGGTCGACGCGCACGTCGGTCAGGAGACCCTTGGGTTCATGGGCGACGAATTCGTCCACGGTGGCAAAGATGCGCCGGATCTGAGCGTCGGAGATATGCGAGGCGGCCAGGTCATGGGTCCGGCTTTGCTTGACCTCGATGAAGACGACCACGTCACCATCCCGACCGATCAGGTCGATCTCGCCGGTGATCCCGCGCCAGTTCCGGTCGCAGATCGGGATCCCCCGGTCTTCGTAGTGGCGCGCGACCGATGCCTCGGCCGCGTGGCCGGCAAGGTAGTTCGTCAGCCCCCGCGTCTGGCGGGACTGCCGTGCCGGTGAAGCGACGTCGAAGGGCATGGGCTATCCTTGGCGGTCGAGGGCGATCTTGTAGGCGATCTTGCGCGGCACACCCAGAGTTTGCGACACAAAAGTTGCCGCATCCTTAACGGACATCGTCTTCAAGGCCTGGTCCAAGGCTTCGGCGATGCTTTCCTCGGTCACCTCGGAGGGCGGGGCGCGGTCGACCAGCACCACGATTTCGCCCTTGATATCGCGCTGGGCAACCTGTTCCGCCAGGTCGGCCGCACCGCCACGCAGCACTTCTTCGAAGCGCTTGGTCAGCTCGCGGCACACCACGACCTGACGGGCCGGCCCAAGCACGGTCACCATCTCCGACAGGAGGGCTGCCAGACGTTTGGGGCTTTCATACAGGATCAGCGTGGCCTGCACCGCCGCCAGATCCGCCAGGAATGTGCGCCGGGCACCCTGCGCCGAGGGCGGGAAGCCGGCAAAGAAGAAACGGTCCGAAGGCAGTCCCGACAGCGTCAGCGCGCAGATCGCCGCACAGGGCCCCGGCGCCGCGCTCATCGGGAGGCCCGCCGCGGCAACCGCCCGCACCAGCTCGAAACCGGGGTCCGAGATGAGCGGAGTTCCCGCTTCGGACGCATAAGCCAGGCTCTTGCCCTCGGCCATGAGGCCCAGCAGCCGCTGCAACTGCCCTTCGCCCGAATGGTCGTGGTAGGCGATGACCTGGCGGGTCCCCAGCGGAACGCCGTGGATCTCCATCAGGTGCCGCAGGGTCCGCGTGTCCTCGGCCACCAGCACATCCGCTCCGGCCAGCACATCCAGCGCCCGAAGCGTGATGTCGCGCGCCGCGCCGATGGGCGTAGAGATCAGGTGCAGCCCCGGCGGAATGGCGCGCAGGGCGGGTTTATGCGGGCTTTCAGCCGGGTCCGAGCCTTGCCTCACAAGTTTACTTCCCTAATCGAACCCATTAGCCTGACCGGCAAACGCAGCGCGCTGCAACAGTGAGGAAACACCATGTTGTCCGTAATTCGCCGGGCCCGCAAGTCGCTGGCTCACATGCTGTTTGTGCTGGGTGCCGTGGTCCTTTCGGGCTGCGTGGCTTCCGGTCCCGCCACGACACCAGCGTCCAGGGGCGGTTCGGTGCAGGTCGCGCTTCTGGTCCCCTCGGGCTCGGGCCAGTCGCAGGACGAGCTCTTCGGCCAGAACCTGGAAAACGCCGCGCGGCTGGCGATGGCGGACCTGTCGGGCGTGAACATCGACCTGCGCGTCTACAAGACCGGCGGCAGCCCGGCGCAGGCCTCGGCGCTGGCCAGGCAGGCGGTGGATGAAGGTGCACAGGTGATCCTGGGGCCGTTCTATTCGGAAGAGGCGAACGCGGCGGGTGTTGCCGTGGCGAATTCCGGTGTGAGCGTGCTGGCCTTCTCGAACAACGCGGCCATTGCGGGCGGCAACGTCTTCGTCCTGGGCCAGACCTTCGACAACACGGCGCGCCGACTGGCCCGTTATGCCGTGCAGAACGGAAAGTCCAAGGTGCTGATCGTGCATGACCGCAACGTCGCGGGCGAGGTGGGCAAGGCCGCGATCGAACGTGGCGTATCGGCAGCCGGCGGCTCGGTCGTCGGGGTCACTTCGTACGAGTTCTCGCAGAACGGCATAGTCCAGGCTGCGACGGGGATCGTGGGCACCGCGAAATCTTCGGGCGCGACTGCGCTGTTCCTGACGGCGGATACCGCGGGGGCGCTGCCGCTGCTGAGCCAGCTTCTGGTCGACAACGGAATCGACAAGAACTCCACGCAGTTCATCGGGCTGACCCGCTGGGATATTCCGCCGGCCACACTCTCGCTGCCGGGCGTGCAGGGCGGCTGGTTCGCCATGCCGGACCCCGGCCTGAGCGCCCAGTTCCGCTCGCGCTACGAGGGTGCCTATGGCAGCCAGCCGGTTCCGGTGGCGGCCCTGGCCTATGACGGGATCGCGGCCATCGGCGCCTTGGCGGGCCGGGCCAAGGATGGGGCCCCGCTGGCGAAGGGCGACCTGACCCAGTCGGCGGGCTTTGCCGGTGTCTCCGGCATCTTCCGCCTGCTGCCAAACGGCACGAACGAGCGCGGTCTCGCCGTTGCGACGATCCGCACGAACCAGGTCGTGGTGATCGATGCTGCGCCGCGCAGCTTCGGCGGCGCCGGGTTCTGAGGATCGTGGACACTGCTACCGAGGTCCCGGTTGCGCCGCTGGCGGTCGGGACCTCTTATCCTGTGCCGGATGTCGACCGGCTGACCGCCTTGGTGCTGAACGCCTTGAGGGGGGCCGCCGATCACAAATCGGCGCGCGCCGTGGTGGTCGGCCATTTGCAGGCTGCAAAAGCGGAGGCTGCGGCCAAGTTCGAGGCCGCCTTCCGCGCCGCTCCGGGCGAGGCCAGGGCGCTGATCTATGCCCAGGCGGCACTGACCGATGTCCTGGTGCAGGTCACTCTGGCCGCGGCAATGCGGCTTCACCCACTGGCCAACCCGACCGAATCCGAGCGCATTGCCGTCCTTGGCGTCGGCGGATACGGGCGCGCCGAGATGGCTCCGCAGTCCGACGTCGACCTTCTGTTCCTGACGCCCTGGAAGATCACGCCCTGGGCTGAAAGCGTCATCGAGACGATGCTTTACATGCTGTGGGACCTGAAGCTGAAGGTCGGCCATTCCAGTCGGACAGTGAAGGACTGCCTGCGGCTTGGACGTGACGACATCACCATCCGCACCGCCCTTCTGGAGCACCGGTTCATCTGCGGCCACCGCCCGCTGGCCGAAGAGCTCGAGGCCCGGCTCTGGGGCGAACTCTTCCGGAACTCCGGCCCGGAATTCATCGAGGCGAAACTGGCCGAGCGGGCGGAACGCCACAAGCGCCAGGGTGGCCAGCGCTACGTGCTGGAACCGAACGTCAAAGAGGGGAAAGGCGGGCTGCGCGATCTGCAGACGCTGTACTGGATCGGCAAGTATCTGCACCGCGTGCCGTCTGCCGAGGGGCTGGTCGGGGCGGGCCTCCTGTCGCGCGAGGAATTCGACAGTTTCGCCCGCGCCGAGGATTTTCTCTGGGCCGTGCGCTGTCACCTCCATTACATCACCGGCAGACCGACGGACACGCTGACCTTCGACCAGCAGGTCGAGGTCGCCGCCCGGATGGGGTACCGCGACACGGCGGGACGGCGCGCGGTCGAGCATTTCATGCAGGACTACTTCCGCCTTGCCACCCGCGTCGGCGAACTTACCCGCATCTTCCTGACCGAGCTGGAAGCCCGCCACGCCAAGCGGGAAGCCAGCCTGTTCGGCATCTTCAAGCTGACCAAGCGGGTGAAGGCCGGTTACAAGCTGGTGCAGGGGCGCATCGATGTCGTCGATCCGAAGGCGTTTCTGGCGGACAAGCTGAACCTCCTTCGCGTTTTCGAGGAAGGCCTGCGGACCAAATATCTGCTGCACCCCAACGTCATGCGGATCGTGACCTCGAACCTCGACCTCATCGACGACGAAATGCGCGAGGACCCCGAGGCGCAGCGCATCTTCCTGGACCTGCTGCTGAAGCACGGAAACCCCGAACGTTCGCTCCGCCGGATGAACGAGCTGGGCGTGCTGTCGGCCTTCATTCCCGAATTTGAAGCCATCGTCGCGATGATGCAGTTCAACGTCTACCACCACTACACGGTCGACGAGCACATCATCCAGACCATCAGTTGCCTGGCCCAGATCGAACGCGGCGAACTGGTCGAGGATTTGCCTTTGTCTTCCTCGATCCTGAAGGATGGCGTGAACCGGCGGGTGCTGTACGTGGCGCTGCTTCTGCATGACATCGGCAAAGGTAGGCCCGAGGATCACTCCATCCTCGGCGCACAGATATCCCGCCGGGTGGCCCCGCGGCTGGGTCTGGATGCCGAGGAATGCGAGACGGTCGAATGGCTGGTGCGCTATCACCTTCTGATGTCCGACATGGCGCAGAAGCGCGACATCGGCGACCCCAGGACGGTACGCGACTTTGCCAAGGCGGTCCGCACCCGCAAGCGGCTTGACCTGCTGACCGTGCTGACCGTCTGCGACATCCGCGGCGTGGGGCCGGGCACCTGGAACAACTGGAAGGCCATGCTGCTGCGGCAGCTTTACAAGCAGACCGCCGACGCACTGGAAGGCGGGCTTGAAACCCTGAACCGCGAGAACCGGCAGGCCGACGCCACGCTTGCCCTGCGCGAGCGCCTGTCCGGCTGGGACGCCGCCGCGCTGGAGCATGAGACGACGCGCCACTACGCGCCCTACTGGCAAGGCCTGTCCACCGACACCCACGAGGTCTTTGCCCGGCTTCTCCAAGGCCTTGGCGATGACGAAATCCGCATCGACCTGCACCCCGATCCCGACCGCGACGCGACCCGCGCCTGCTTTGCCCTGGCCGACCACCCCGGCATCTTCAGCCGTCTTGCGGGGGCCCTGGCACTGGTCGGCGCGAACGTCGTGGACGCGCGGACCTATACCTCGAAGGACGGCTACGCGACCGCCGTCTTCTGGGTCCAGGACATCGAGGGCCACCCTTACGAAGTTTCGCGCCTGCCGCGCCTGCGGGGGATGATCGACAAGACCCTGAAGGGCGAGGTCCTTGCCCGCGAGGCGCTGAAGGACCGCGACAAGATCAAGAAGCGTGAACGTGAGTTCCGCTTCCCGACCCACATCATGTTCGACAACGAAGGGTCGGACATCTACACCATCATCGAGGTGGACACGCGCGACCGGCCCGGCTTGCTTTATGACCTCACCCGCACGCTGGCCACGAACAACATCTACATCGCCAGCGCCGTGATCGCGACCTATGGCGCGCAGGTGGTCGACACCTTCTACGTCAAGGACATGTTCGGCCTGAAGCTGCACCAGAAGCACCGCCAGGAAGCACTGGAGAAGAAGCTGCGCCAAGCCATCGTCGAAGGGGCCGAAAGGGCCATCGCATGAGCTCTCGCGGCATGATCCGCAACATCGTGACGCTGGGCGGCTGGACACTCGTGTCGCGCGGCGCGGGTCTGGTGCGCGAGTTGATGATGGCCGCCTACCTGGGCGCGGGGCCGGTGGCGGACGCCTTCAACGTGGCCTTTTCGCTGCCCAACATGTTTCGCCGCTTCTTTGCAGAAGGCGCGTTCAACCAGGCCTTCGTGCCGCTCTATTCCAAGAAACTGGAAGCCGGAGAAGATGCCGAGGACTTCGCGCAGAACGCCTTCTCCGGGCTGACTGCGTTCCTGCTGATCTTCACGCTGCTTGGCACGCTTGCCATGCCGCTTCTCGTCTGGGCGATGGCTTCGGGCTTCGTCGGGGACGGACGCTTCGACATGGCCGTCGATTTCGGCCGGATCACCTTTGTCTACATCGGCTTCATCTCGCTCTTTGCGCTTCTCTCCGGCATCCTGAACGCCCACGGCCACTTTGCCGAGGCCGGGGCCGTCCCGGTCCTGATGAACGTGGTCTTCATCGTCGCGATGATGCTGGCCCACTATTACGGCTGGGACATGGGGAAAACGCTGGCTTGGACGACGCCCATCACCGGCATCGCGCAACTGGGCTGGACGCTTTACGCCGCCCGCCGGATCGGGTTCATCCCCCGCCTGCGACTGCCGCGCCTGACGCCGGACTTCCGTCGCCTGATGGTCACGATGGGTCCCGCGCTGCTGGTCGGCGGGGTCGTGCAGATCAACCTTCTCGTCTCGCGGCAGGTCGCGTCAGGGACCGAGGGTGCCATCTCGTGGCTCGTCTATGCCGACCGCCTGTACCAGCTGCCCCTTGGGGTCGTCGCCATCGCCGTCGGCACCGTCCTTCTCCCCGAGCTTTCCCGCCGCCTGCAGGCCGGTGACAGCGCGGGCGGGCGTGAGGCGTTCAACCGTGGCACCGAATTCGCGCTGCTCCTGACCCTCCCCGCCGCCGTAGCGCTGGTAGTCATCGCGCTGCCGATCACCGAGGTCCTGTACCAGCGCGGCGCCTTCGGACCGGAAGACACCGCCGCCACAGCGCTTGCGCTGGCGATCTATGGCCTCGGCCTGCCGGCCTTTGTCCTGCAGAAGGCCCTGCAACCCCTGTTCTATGCCCGCGAGGATACGAAACGGCCGTTCCAGTATGCCGTCGCATCGATGGTTCTGAACGCGGCCCTCGCCTTCGGCCTGATGCCCTGGATCGGCTTCTCTGCCGCCGCCTGGGCCACCACGCTGTCCGCCTGGGTCATGGTCGCACAACTCTGGTGGGGCGCGCGGCGGCTGGGTGAGGAAACCCGCTTCGACGCCCGGTTCCTGTCGCGCTTCTGGCGGATCGCCCTGGCCTCTGCCCTGATGGGAGCGGCACTTTGGGGCGGTTGGAGCCTGCTGCAACCGATGCTGGAGGCGCGGGCCTACCGCGTGCTGGCCCTGGTCCTGCTGATCGCGCTTGGCATGGTGACTTACGCCATCGCCGCCTTCGGATTGAAGGCGGTACGCCTCTCCGATCTGAAGGCGCTTCGCCGTCAGCGCTGACGCATCTGGTCCAGCACCCGCCGGAACCCGCCGGGTGCGACGACGAAGGACAGCAGGAACCCGGCCGCAAAGCCCGCGATGTCGGCGACCCAGTCCCAGCCGGCCCCGAACAAGAGCCCGAACACCAGCTGCACAAACAGCAGCGCCCCGATCAGGCTGAAAGCACGGAACTTGTTCGCACCGACGCGGGCAAGATTGGTCCAGATCAAGAAGGTGAACGCCCCGATCAGCCCGTAGACTGCCGGAAAGCTGCCGATCAGCTGCACCCGGTCGGGGACCAGCAACCCATAGGCCGCGGCCGCCACTGCCGCCGATCCAAGGAACACCACCACGACGCCCCACCAGCGGAAGACCTCGGCGACCATCTTGCCAAGCGCCAGCAACATCACCACGGCAAACAGCGCATGGGTGAAGCTGCCGTGCACCAGAACGTAGCTGACCAGCCGATGCAGTTCGTCCAGCGGCTGGCCGCCGTTCGCCGCTTGATACTTGAGAAGCTCGGGAAACAGCCCAAAGCGTTCAACCGCCTGCAGCCGCCAGCTGATTCCTTGCGCGCCACCGACCAGACCGCGTTCGGCCAGGGTCAGCACCAGCTCCATCGCGATCAAGGGCAGGGCCAGGATCCAGACGACCGGCGGCAGCGGGTTCAAGGGGGGTGCGTTCGGGTCCTGATCCATGCCTGTCCTGCCTGTATCCTGCAACGCGCCCTGATTGACGCCTGTTGCCCCTTGGATTACGCGGGTTCGCAAGCTTAATCCAGACGGAGCCAAACCATGTCCTCCCCGGCTTCGGCGGTCCAAACGCCGACATCCTTCAAACCCCGCATCTTTTCGGGCATCCAGCCCTCGGGCGGGATCACGCTGGGCAACTACCTTGGCGCGCTGAAACGCTTCGTCGAAAAGCAGGACGAGGGGATCGAGACGATCTACTGCCTGGTCGACATGCATGCGATCACCACGTGGCAGGACCCCGCCAAGCTGCGCCACGCCACGCGCGAGGGGGCAGCCGCCTTCATCGCGGCGGGCATCGACCCGCAGCGGTCCATCCTGTTCAACCAGTCCCAGGTCAGCGCCCATGCGGAACTGGGCTGGATCTTCAACTGCGTCGCGCGCATGGGCTGGATGAGCCGCATGACCCAGTTCAAGGACAAGGCGGGCAAGAACTCCGAGAACGTCTCGCTGGGGCTATATGCCTACCCTGCGCTGATGGCCGCCGACATCCTTGCGTACCACGCCACGATGGTCCCGGTGGGCGAAGACCAGAAGCAGCACCTGGAGCTGACCCGCGACATCGCGATCAAGTTCAACAACGACTACGGGGTGGACTTCTTCCCGGTGGTCGATCCGCTGATCGAAGGTGCGGCCACCCGCGTCATGTCGCTGCGCGACGGTACCAAGAAGATGTCGAAGTCCGATCCGTCCGATCAGTCGCGCATCAACCTCACGGACGACGCCGACGCCATCGCCGCCAAGATCCGCAAGGCCAAGACCGACCCCGAACCACTGCCGGACAGCGTCGAGGGCCTGAAGGACCGACCGGAGGCGCGGAACCTGGTCAACATCTACGCCGCCCTGTCCGGCCATTCCGTCGACCAGGTCGTCCAGGATTTCGCGGGCGCCCAGTTCGGCATCTTCAAGCCCGCGCTGGCCGATCTTGCGGTGGCCAAGCTTTCGCCCATCACCGCCGAGATGAACCGCCTGATGGCTGACCCGGCCGAGATCGACCGCATCCTGGCCGACGGGGCTGACCGCGCCGACGCCCTTGCAAGGCCGATCCTGGAGCAGGTCTACGACATCACCGGCATGATCCGTTCGCGGCGGAAATGATCCACAGGTTTCCGCAGTCTCTGACAGTGCCTGTCACATTGCGGATTCATCGGTTGCCTAGGGTGAGGGTGTTCGGAGATGCGATCTGTCCCCATCGCCCGGTCCGGCCAGCTGTCCCCTGAGGGTCAGGACCGTTCCCGACATGCCCCTGTGCCCCCCGCACAGGGGCTTTTTTGCCTTCGATGTCGCGTAGCTTGACGAATGCCCGGCTATGCACCGACCATCTGGTGGCAAAGAAGGGGTTTCCTGTTGACCAGAGCAGATCTATAGCGCACCGGGCAAAGGTCTTTCCCGATCCACGCCTCCGACCGCGACGCGCGGGGGCTTTGGCTTGTGCCCGTCATGCTTTCCAACGCTCCATGATCCGCGCTCATATCGCCACCTATCCGCCCCGGCTGCAGATGCTGGAGCAAGCCCTTGCGACCATCGCACCGCAGGTCGATCAGGTATTCCTTTGCCTCAACGAATTCACCGAAGTTCCTGCTTTCCTGACGGCCTTCCGGAACGTCACCCCGTGGATTCCGTCAGAGGACCTGAAGGATGTGGGCAAGTTTGCCTTAAAGGTTGCTTCGGACGATCTGGTTGTCATGGCGGATGACGACCTGCTGTACCACCCGATGCATGTGACCACGCTTAGACACATCGGCGACGGTTTGGACCTGGACCGGGTGGTGGTCGGCCTGCACGGCACGATCTACCACCCCGACCAGGGCCCGCTGATCCGCGGCAGGACCACCTATCAATGCGATGAGCCGCTTGCCACCTCGACGCGGGTGCATCAGCTGGGGACCGGAACCGTCCTCGCGCTCGGCCGGAATGTGGCCCCGTCCGATTTCATGGCGGGCAGTCAGAAGTTCGTTGATGTGCGATACGCGCGCTGGCTGCATGGCCGGGGCCTGCAATCCTGGGCAATCCAGCGTCCGGATGGCTTTCTGCGCAAGATCGAGCTGCCGGGGATAAAGGTCGAAACGATCTTCAAGACGTTCACGCGCCACAGTCCGGATCATGTTCTGCAAGAGATCCGCGCCTTCGCCCAGGCCTTGCCGCCACCGCCCGACCACCCGGCATAAGCGCGGTCGCCAAACCGAATGAGCGTTGACACTTGATCCTGCAAGAAGCGGGAGGAGGTGGTAACAAGTGGGAACAGCCGAGAAAGCGCCGGAAGAACAGGGCGTTAACGCGTAGTGACGGCGATGCCGGGTGGCGATGCCATTGTCAGCACAAATTGCCGTTATGGGCTTCGGGACGCCCTCTTTGCGCTGTCTACCGCTAGTAAGCGGAGTGCCCAAGGCAGTTGTTTAAACCACTGTAAAACAAGGGTTGGAGTGCAATTGCTGTGCCGATTGCAGGCCAGAAGCCCGAGACCGAGGCGGTCGGAACATGCAAATCGAAGTGCGAGTTACCGATGCTAGTTGCATGTTGCAGGTAACATACTGATAAATGGGCGAAACGCGGAATAATGGCTGCTCTTGTGACGGCAGCGAACATGCAACTGGTTTTTGGGAGGTTAGAATGAAGGTAGCGAAGCTGGCGGCTACGGCGGCAGTGGGTCTTGCAGTCCTGGGCGCACTGGTTGGAATGGGAAATGGCGACTTTATCCTCGCGTCTTCAGCAGTGCCATGCCTCTTCGTGGCAGCGCTGTTCTGGAGCCTTGCGGAGATCGGTGAGAAGCTCGGACCGTCTCCATCGCACGCTGGACAGGCGGACGTTTCGACTGCTCCAGTGTTGGAAGCAGTGGTTCCTCAGCTGCAGGAGCCGACCGGTGCCGACCTTAAAGCACTGGAAAGAAAGCTCGCCGCGAAGCGCACCTAACGGCCGGGGGCCAGTCGAACGGCAGTGCCTGTGGCGACCAGGAACAGCATCGACTTCCCGCCGCCAGAGATCTCGCTGTAGTCGAGGCTGACGCCTAGAACGGCGTTGGCTCCGACGGCATAAGCCTCGCGGCGCAGCTCGCGCAAAACGGCCCTTCGGGCGTCCTTCAGGGCGTTCTGGTAAGACTTGGAACGGCCACCGAAGACATCGCGCCAAGCATTAAAGATATCGGTCAGCAGGCCCATGCCCACTGCGAACTCAGCGCTGATGATGTCGATGCGCTCAGCTACCTGGAGGTCTGGCGACGCCTCGGTCGAGAGTAGGATCTGACCGAGATCGTCCTCGCTGATTTCCGTTTCGCGGACAGCTTCGGCTGTGGCGCGCTCGCGCTTGTGCACGCAATCTGAACAGACACCACCCACCACGTTGTAAAACGGCACCGTCGAGCCGCAGACATTGCAAACAGCCATCAATCCCTCACCGAACATTACCTTTGAATGGAATGCTTTGACCGAGCCAGACGACCTTGCCGAGGATGCTCAGGGAGCCGCCGGGTGGCCCGTCGATCACCTGCGGCTCGTCGCCGGAATGTGCTGTGTGCACCACGGTGACGCTGCCGGCAAAGGTGACATTTGCGACCTTGATCTTGCCGCTTGACCGAAGACACCAGATCCCGTGGCCCTTCCGGAGCGCGTGCCTGGTATCCAGTAGCGCGAGCGTGTCCTGGACCGTCGGGCCCTCCAGTTCAACGACATCGGGCAGTGCAGCGAGGAGGTGGTCAGGAACAAGGTCGTGACTGTCAAGCCAAGCTCTAGCGAAGGCCACAGGGGCGCTGCCAGGCCTGATTTCCGCCCAAGGGATCGTGAGAAAGCCTGAAGGGGCGTCATCATCGGGCCCGTGGTTGGTCACTATTCCCGGTGTAACCTCGGTGGGCCTCTTGGGGCCAAAGTAGAACTCGAGATCAAGTACCTCAGCCAGTCGCATCAGGGACGGCAGGTTGTACCGCTTCTCGCCCTCGCGCGGCATACGTAGGTTCTTCAGCAGTGAAGGGTGTCCGACAGCCAGCTTTGAAGCTGCCGCGTCGGTCAGGCCCTTCCGCTTCAGAGCCGCATCTATGACGTCCAGAATCGCGTCCATCGCGGGAATCTAGCCTGTAATGGCTAAAGTTAAAAGTATGGCCAGTAGTGGCTTGACAGGTATGGCCTGTAGTGGCTAAATCGCGCGTATGGATCAGCGCGTCAAAATTCTCACTTTGCAAAGCCAGCTCTGCGAGCACATCGGGCGCAGCCATTGGGCGATCTCGGTTCGCATCTTCGGAAAGGGCGACTTTTTCAGAAGGCTCCTGAATGGCGCGGATTGCCGGACGAGCACTGCCGATAGAGCGATGCAGTGGTTCGCAGACAACTGGCCCGACGACCTTGCCTGGCCGAAGGACATCTCGCGTCCAGCCAAGTCCAAGAGGGCCGCTTGATGGCTGGCCCATCTCCTACCCGTCCCCCAACCTGGAGCACCCCCATGCGCAAGCTACTGACCGCCTGTCGGCGGCTGGACGACCATTGGGCGGGCGACGTCATTGGCGTCGTCTTCCTCTTCAGCCTGATCCCGCTCGTCTTCTTCCTTGGCACCTTCTTCGGTGGGGGGCGCTGATGCCGGGCGATCTTGTGACCTTCGATTTGAGCGCAGCCATCAAGAAGCAGGCCGCGGTCGAGCGCGACCGGATCATCGCGATGCTTGCTGCCATCGACGAGCGCCATGAGGCGGGCATCGCCGTCCAGGACGAGACCCTGTCCGAGGCCGGAGAATACCTCGCAGTGAAGCGGCTGACTGAAGCGGAAGAGAAGCTTCTGGGGCTGATCCTCGACCCAGGGTTTGCCCGGTACCAGCGCGAGCTGCAGAAGTGCCTTGCCGGGTTCGTGGAGGGCGCGGCATGAGCAGCCCTGTTCCCCAGGACTGGACCGAGATGATCGGTCATCTGAACGAGGCCCAGGTTGCCGAGGCAGCCATGAAGAGCCCCTTTGCCGGACAAGCAAACCGGGACGACGCCACCGTCCGCTACTCCCGGTCGGTCGACGCCATCTTCGCCTGCCTGTCTCGCCTGCGCGAAAGCCAGGAGCTGGGCCGGATCACGCTGCTGCTGTCGAAGCGGGAGCGGAAGTGATGGGCATCGACAACATCAAGTTCTCGAAGCCCGGTCTGGCCAAGTGGAGGCACTACCGGCGGAGTGAAGACTGCTTTCTTGTCCTGCGCCCGGACGGTTCGATCTACGGCCAGTACACCACGCTTTGCGAGGCCGCATCGACCGTGGGCCGGCGCCAGAAGGAAGACGACGAGCGCGCTCGCAAGACGGTTCGTTCCTGCCTTTGCTGTCAGCGTCAGTTCCAGAGCGAGGGCATCCACAACCGTCTTTGCGACACCTGCCGCAGGGGCGGCGGAGAATACAATCCTCATGCGGTTGCCCCGCGGAATGGACGGCCGAGATGAGCCGCGCCACCGGCAGCATTCATGCGGCGCCACTGACCAGCCCTCGGCTTCGTAGAGTGCTGCAGCTGCTGGAGGACGGAAGGCCCAGAACCACGCGCGACATCGTGCGGAAGGCCCGGGTGATGGCAGTCAACGCCTGCGTGGCCGAACTGCGGACCCACGGCGCCGAGATCACCTGCGAGCGGCGCGCAGCCCCGAACGGCGAGGGCTGGCGCTTCTACTACACCATGACGAAGGCACCTGACCTGACATGAAGTCCCCGACATTGCAGATGACCGGCCTTGTGCCGGTTGCAGAGATCGAAGACCGCAATCGCTTGCGCCCGGTGAGCGAAGCCGGTGTCGAGGCACTAAAGGCATCGATCGCCGAGACCGGTGTGATGAAGGACGCTATCCACGTCCGCCGCAAGAAGGGGGGGATCCTGGTCCTGATCGCAGGCGCGCACCGCCTGGAAGCCGCGCGCCGGCTGGGCTGGACCGAGATCGAGGCGAAGGTCTGGGCCGACGTGACCGACGACTGGTCGCGTCTGATGGAGATCGACGACAACCTGGCCGGGGCCGAAATGGGCCCGCTGGACACCGCCGTTTTCCTGGCCGAGCGAAAAGCCGTCTACGAGCGGCTGCACCCGGAAGCCAAGCATGGCGGCGACAGGAAGAGCGTCGAGTTCCAAAATCAAACGGACATAATGTCCGTTCGATCCTTCGCTGCCACAACTGCCGAAAAGTTCGGACTGTCAGACCGCCATGTACGTCGGATGATCGAGATCGGCACGGCACTGTCGCGGGACGAACTGCGCTGGCTTCGCGCCTCGAAGGCACCGATCCGGCTGACCGACCTTCAGGCGCTGGCAAAGATTGGGGATGGGCGTGAGCGGTCGCAGGTCTGCATTCGTATGTCGAACGGCGCGAAGTCAGCCGCCGATGCCTGGCGTTCGCACCGGCTGGAGATGGACGGAACGCCCCCCGTTAAAGACCCCGTTGAAGAGGCATACGTCGCGCTCTCAAAGGCCTGGGCTCGCGCGCCAGTGGCAGCGAAGAAGCGGTTCCTGATCAACCACAGGCACGAAATCTGGGAGGCCGAGAACAAGGGCGATTCCTTGATCAAGTATCTCGATAAAGAAGGGGACGGGAAGTGACCCTCACCCCTTCCCAGGAATGGTGGACGCCTGCGCAGATTGCGGACAGTGGTCTGCCCGATCTGCCCAAGACCCGGCAGGGCGTCGATGCCCTTGCCGACCGCCTGAACTGGCGCGGAGCGCCCAAGTTTGCCCGCCGCCGGTCCGGCAAGGGCGGTGGCTGGGAATACAGTTGGAAGCTGTTCCCGAACCGGGCCCAGCAGGCGCTGATCAAGCAGGCTGTTGCGCCCAAGGTCGCCGTAGCGAAGGCCCGAGACGAGGTCTGGTCCTGGTACGAGGCCCTGCCGCAGTCCGTCAAGGTGAAGGCCAAGGCGCGCCTTCTGGTGATCCAGAAGGTCGAGGCGCTGGAGCCTGCCATCGGACGCTTCCTGGCCGTTGCCCAGATCGCGCAAATGGACGGCCACGGGGCCCGGACCATCTGGTCCTGGTTCCAGATGATCGAGGGCATCTCCGCCCACGACCGGCTGGCCTATCTGGCACCGCGCAACCGAGCCGCCGAAAAGCGCCCGCGGGCCAAGGAATGCAGCCCGGAGTTCTTCGAGGTCCTGAAGTCCGACTATCTGCGGCTGGAAGCGCCACCCTTCACCGACTGCTACCGCCGCGCCACGCGGCTGGCCAAGGAGAAGGGCCTCGACATCCTGCCCGAGCGGACGATGCGGCGGCACCTGGACGCACAGGTGAGCCGGGTCACTCAGGTCCTCGCGCGTCAGGGTGTCGATGCGGTCAAGCGTCTGTTCCCGAGCCAAGTGCGCGACAAGACCTGCCTTCATGCGCTGCAGGCGGTGAACGCCGACTTCCACAAGTTCGACGTCTTCATCCGCTGGCCCTCGGTCGGCGGAGAGCCGGGGCTGGTGACCCGCCCGCAGATGGTAGCCTTCCAGGACATCTATTCCGGCCGCATCCTTGCGTGGCGCATCGACCAGACGCCGAACTCGACCGCCGTCATGCTTTGCGCGGGCGACATGATCGAGGCCTGGGGCATCCCTGAGCATGTGCTGCTGGACAACGGGCGCGAGTTCGCGGCCAAGGCCATCACAGGCGGTGCCGCGACCCGGTTCCGCTTCAAGGTCAAGGAGGACGACATTCCGGGCCTCTTCACGGCCCTTGGCTGCACGATCCACTGGGCCACGCCCTATAGCGGCCAGTCCAAGCCCATCGAACGAGCCTTCCGCGACATGTGCCAGTCGATCGCCAAGGACCCGCGCCTGGCTGGCGCTTACACCGGCAACACTGTCATGGCGAAGCCGGAGAATTACGGGTCGCGCGCGGTCGATCTGGAAGAGTTCCTGAAGGTGGTGTCCGAGGGAATCGAAGAGCACAACGCCCGCGAGAACCGCCGGTCGGAAGTGGCCTTCGGGCGGTCCTTCAATGCAGTCTTCGACGAAAGCTACGCCACTGCGCCGATCCGCAAGGCCACCGAAGCGCAGCGCCGTCTGTGGCTTCTCGGGGCCGAGGGTCTGCGGGCCGATGCCAAGAGCGGCATGGTCCGGTTCCAGGGCAACGAGTTCTGGGAGCCGTGGCTGACCGAGTTTGCCGGGCACCGCGTGGTGATCCGCTTCGACCCGGCTGACCTTTGGTCCGGTGTCCACATCTACGCCCAGGACGGGGCCTATCTCGGTCATGCTGACTGCCGCTTGAAGGTCGGCTTCTTCGATATGGACGAAGCGCGCATCCATGCCCGTGCCCGCGGAGCCTGGCTAAAGGCGCAGAAGGCCGAAGTCGAGGCACATCGCACCCTGAGCGCCATGCAGCTGGGGATGACCATCGACGCCATGTCGACCGCGCCCGCGCCAAAGCCCGAGGCCAAGGTTGTCCGTGCCCAGTTCGGCAAGCCGTTACCGGAGACCCCTGCTCGGCCCAGCGGGTCACCGCCCATCGACCAAGGCACATTCGAGCGCATTCAGGCGGGCGTGGTCGCCAATCTTGACGCCGCGCGAGCGGGCAAACCTGCCCCCGCCGCCGAGGAGACAGCACGGGACCGCTTTAAGCGGGCCTTGGACATCGAACGGAAACTGGAGTCGGGGGAACCCGTCACGCGGGACCAGGAGCGCTGGCTCTCGGTCTTCCAGAACACCTCGGAATACCGGTCAGAGCGCCTGATCTGGGACGACTTCGGGGACGCGATTTTCGGATGAGGGATGCCGCCGGGGGCGGTCAAGACCCCCGACGGCGATAGTGAGCAGAGGGAAAAAATGACAGACAAAGGGGAACTTTACAACACGGTCGCGCCTTTGGCGAACGTCACGCGTCTGGTGGCGCTGGTGGACCGTGCGCAGAACCGGGGTCCGGGTCTCCCCGGCCTGGGCTGCTTTTACGGAAAGGCGGGTCGCGGGAAGACGACCGCCGGGATCTACTGCACCAACACGATGAACGCCTGCCACGTCGAGGCGCTGCCCTTCGGTGGGCTGAAGAAGCTTCTCGAGATGATCGTGACAGAACTGGGACTGCGGCCCAAGCGGCTGATACCGGATCTGTTCGATCAGGCCGCGCAGGAGTTGGCTGTCACCGGTCGGCCGCTGATCATCGACGAGGCGGACCACATCCTGTCGACCAAGACCATTGAGGCGGTCCGGCATCTGCATGACAAGTCCGGCGCTCCAGTGATCTTGATGGGAGAGGAGCTTCTGCCGCAGCGCCTGCAAGCATGGGAACGGGTCCACGGCCGCATGTTGGCCTGGGTCGAGGCCGAGGACGCCACGTTGGATGACGTGGGCCACCTGGTGAAGGTCTACGCCCCAGGCGTCGAGATCGTGCCCGAGCTGCGCCAGAAGCTGCTTACCGCCTCCCAGGCATCGATGCGGTACATCTCGACCAATCTTGCCTCGATCGCAGAGTTCGCCGCCGCGCGTGACCTGCGCCGGGTGACGGTGGCCGACTGGACAGGCACTTTCCACAC
>NZ_JALHQD010000010.1:83942-179622 GCF_022842145.1 Tabrizicola sp. | reverse complement strand
CGATGCAATACCGGTCCGATACAAAACTCGGACAAACCCTGGCGCGGGGTGGAGCAGCCCGGTAGCTCGTCAGGCTCATAACCTGAAGGTCACAGGTTCAAATCCTGTCCCCGCAACCAAAAATACACGTCTTATCATAGACTTCAAAGCCGAGCATAACGCTCGGCTTTTGTCATTCCAAATTCCTGTCAACGCCTGGTCAACGTTCAGCGAGTCCCCCCCTGCGCGGGGGCTTCTTGCGTCTAGGGAGGTAGACCACGTCTACATTTTCAGACCCTGTTTGAGATGACTTCTGACACAGCTTGGATCCTATTCGTGCAGCTCGTGCCCTTAGGAGAACCTCTCTTGCCTGTAGTCCTCTATGCACCAATCGAGTGGTCACGACTTCTGGCCAGTCAAACGACATGAAGTTAAAGCAGGCTCGACATCGTCGCCTTCCGATCTTTGTCGGATGACATGAAACCATTTGTCAGAGGCGTCAGGGATCCTGGCACCACGCACTTTCACAATCAGTATGCCCTGAAACTAAACTTTCAGCCCGCTGTCGCCTTAGATCGGCGATCACAAATGCTGTTTGAGCAATTGTGCCAATAGTGCGGTGCCTTATGGAAGCCAGTGACGTTTCGCAGGGTTCCCATGCCCGACACCCACCCGGGTTACGCCCTTCCGATGGTCTAAGGACGACATCGGTTCTTCCAGCGACAGTCCTGCGCCTGTGCTTGATTTTTCTTGGCCCGAGCGAGCTTCTGTGTGAGCAACCACTTTCACTGTCAAGGTCCGCATAACATCATCATGCAACCTCATCATTCTCTCCATTTCGAGCATAGCGACTGGCGGCGCATACAGCTTAAAGAAGACATAATGACCTTTTCGGTACTTATTGATCTTGTAGGCCATGGTCTTCAGACCCCAATACTCGTGGTCAAAGACAACCCCGCCACTGTCCTCAAGAATCTTTGAAAAACGGGACACCAAAGCATAGATTTGTGACCCACTGAGGTCTGGCCGAGCAATGAAAACCAGCTCATAGGCCGGGCCCGGAAGGTTGCCTTTCGCATGCAACACAGGCTTCTTCTTTGATGTAGGGTCTGCCAAAAGACCTTTGGCAACTCTGAAAAATCGAAAGCTTCTTTAGAGGTATAGCCTACATGAAGAGCACGCGCGACAAGGTGACTATTGATAGGATGAAGAATTCCACCCAAGAGAACAGCGGAAATACTATCGCTGGTTATAGAATCTTCGGAATGGAAATCCGCTTCATCACTCTTTGTGTTCGAGATGGACGATTTAATGACCATTGTCCGCCCTTTCTCCAGAAAGAAGCTCAGAGAGCAAAAGGAAGTTGCGAGCATTCACGGAGAGCATAATTCGATGAAGCAAAGGTGATCCGCGCAATGGGACTTTGTTCCCAACAGCGTAATCTACAGCAACAAGTCCGAATAATTCTGCTGCAGCAACAATTCTATTCACCTCAGATTGAGCCTTGCTCTTGTCGGTAAAAGCCTGCTCTGCGGAGCCTCCAGATGCATCAAAGAGCTGCTTGGCAAGTCCATACTTAGTAAGCGGCCCACGCAATTTCATACTTGAATTAAGACCTGCGGACCGAAAAGATTCATCTGAAACAAATTCTGAACAAGCCCAAATTATCGTCAACACTCCAAAGGAATTGTCTTTCTGAAGCTTTGTAAACCAGCTGGCCGCCGGGAAAGCGCTTCGCCAGCACCGTGTTTCCGGCGTCGCGCGACCGGGCGGGCAGGACGAGGGCCCGCAGATCGGGGCTTTCCTCGATCAGCGGCTCGATCCGCTGCTGGCTCAGGCGCTTGGCCAGATCGGTGGTCGGCTGCACCGCCAGGATCGGGCCCGGGGCGCGGTGGATGCAGAAGCCGATCCAGTTATTCCCGGCCTCGGTCGCCCCCACTTGGGCGGATTTCATGAACACAACGCGCTGCGCCGGGTTGTTGGGTGACAGGGCCTCCATGATCGCCTTGAGGTAAGGCGTCCGGCTGGTGCGATAGGGCCCGGCCTCGGACGCCGCCCGCGAGGACAAGATGCGGTGCCGGTCGGCCCATTTGGCCACGGTCTGGGCCGGATCGGGGGCCAGACCCCGCGCCCAAGCCACGGCGATATCCTCGGCCCCCTCGAAGCTAGCGAAGTTCAACTTTGACCTCCGACATCTCCGCCAGATGGCGGCGCAGGTAGCGCATCAGCACCTGCTCAACGGCATGCGGCTCCGCCCCGAGTTCGGCGGCGATGTCGGCCGCGACCCGCGGCGGCCAGTTCAGCCAGGCATCGCGTTCACGCCGCGCCAGATCGAAGACCATTGCAGTGGCGCAGGCGCGATCGACGACCTCGCCCTTCATCTTCTGCAATCGCACCCGGGCGGTCTGCGCCTTCAGCACTTCGTTTGCCATCCGCGCCTTGACGAAGGACACCTCGCCACCGTCACCTGCCGACGCGCCGGGATCAGCCCCGGCCTCGGTCAAGGTTTCCGCCACGGCCGCGAAGGCCTGCCGCGGTACGGCCTTGGTGCCCGCAACTGCGCGTGTCGCCGCCGCCGTGCCCCGGCCCAGATCCCGGGCATGGGCGCCGCGCTGCTTGGCCGGATCGGTGGACGCATCCCACATCGCATCGGCCTTGGCGGCGTCGATCGTGCCGTCAGCTTCCGTCGTGATCCGCCCCGTGGCGATGGCCTTGCGCACAACGCTTTCATGCACCCCGCGCAGGGCGGCATAAGCGCGCCGCGACAGCCCCAACTTGCGACATTCTCCCATTAAGTCAGTGATTTGGACTTGCTCTTCGGACGGTCTCGGCAATGTCTGCGACACCTTGAAACGGAGATTTCCGATGCCCGCCAAGACCGCCCCAATGACCGGCTTTGAGGCCAATTGCCTCGCCGCCGCCGACCACTTCATCGCCTGCCGTGGGTCGAAGTCCGCGACCCGCATCCGCGCCCGGTTCGACCGGATCGATCAGGCCGAAGCCTTCGCCGCCACCTTCGGCGACAGCCGCACGATGATCTACGCGGTCACCGCCGAAGGCCGCTCCGCCCACATCAAGAACGCCTGAAGGAGGCCCTGATGTTCACCAACCTATCCGCCGTCCAGATCAACCGCCTCGCCCAGCGCCTGAGCGACGCCCCCTTGGGCCGGAGTGCCAGCGTGGCGGCGGCCGCAGAACGGTTCGAACGGTTGCTGGCCGCCAAGATCGGTGCCGATCGCGCGCCGAAAGCGATCAAGGCGATCCTGACCGCCCCAGGCTTGGAGACCGCCGCAGGGCGGCTGGCGGCCGAACTCGACGCCTGCGAGCCGGACGCCCCGGCAGAACCGGCACCGCCCCGGTTCGCGCCGGAACCGGCCCAAGAACCTGCCCCGATTGGCGAGGCCGAACCCGCCGCCGCGCCCAGTGCCCCGCGTCGCCGCCGGGATGCCGACCTCGAGGCCAAGGCCCGGCAGGGTGAACTGCCCCCGCCGCCCGATTTCTCCGCCCCGACCCACGCCCGTTTCCGGTCAAAGCTGGCCGAGCTGGTTGAACTGGCCGAGAAGGCCGATGCAACCGGCCTTCGTGCGATCGCGATCAACCCGGTATCGTCCAGTCCCAAGGCACTAGCCCGCTACCGCGACCTCGCGGTGCTGGCGATCGAAGCCCGGGAGGGCCGGGCGTGAAAATCATTCGCAGCTTCGAACCCGGTGACCGCTACCGCTTCGACTATTCGACAACAGCAGTCTGGGCGAGGGGGAGCTTTTCAATGTGGCTCGGGAAGTCCCAGAAAACTGTAGTGGTCGGCAGTTAGCAAAAGGCAAGCAGCCCCGGCTGGCAGAGTGGGCAGATACCTATCACCGATCTTTAGGATGTTTCCGTCCGCATGACGAAGTAGGTTTTCCTTGCTGAGAGAAACTAACTCATGCCGTGTCTCTGCACGGCCCGGTGTCTTGAGTTCCCAGTTGAACTTTAGTTTCAATCCGGGCCTGAGTGCCACCGCCTTGCCCCAATCCACGTCGATCACCATCAGGACTTCTGGCTTCAAGGTAATCGGGTCGAGACCAAAGCCAAGAAGATGACAGCGAAGAGCAAGCGAGTCAGGGTTCAGGAATATTCGGCGCATCTCAATAATTGAAGGGTGGCGATTAAACTGGACCCAGTTTTCTGCCTGCCTGGAAACCTTTTCCTTATCGAAGAGTTCTTCGGTGAACTCACGAAACATAGTGCGCCAAAGAGACGTATCTTCGACATCGGAGGAGCCTGCAGATAGGGCTTGGTGGCCACCAGCAGGCACAACGTGCACAGTGTTTTGCGCTTGAGACTGAGTTTCATCGCGTCGATGGAGAAGGAAGTAGTGGCCCAACTTGTGGCCTTCGTCTGAGTAATTTCTGAGAATGCAGAGGCAGTTTACGCCCGGATAGCTTGCTCGCCACCGGAGTTCAAATGCCTTTCCCGGGGGGCCTCTACGAGGCAAATTGAGCGTCTCACCTTGCGCAGCGTCATCCATTGATGTGCTCAAGATGGCATCGGCAAGCTCAACTCCAAGTATTTCGCACTGGTCAATATAGTCGAAATACCTTGCAAGCCTGTATTTGAAACCTCTGAAGCCGCCATCATCTAGGATCGGATCGATCGCCGAGTATATCTCCCCATTGTTCTGGGGTTCGGGATCAACTCGACGCTTATTGTGGTAAGTGATTGCGCCTTTGACTGTGATGTAGCCAGACTTGAACCCATCAAGCGGGGTCACAGAAATTTCCTTGAAAGGAGCGGGAAGTGAAAGGGTTGGTGCTTCGGTATCCTCCTTTATTTCTAGTGGCCTATCTCTTATCCACCCCTTTGCAGTTAGCAGCGGGACTTCTCTTCCAGACTGACAAATGAATGGCGCGTTGGCCACTGAATGATATTGCAAGGCTTTGGCGAGCAGTGCATTTCGGTTTTCTGCGAAGAATCGAATTGAGGGAGCCCACTTGGTTGCCGCTGCAACTATCGGATCATGCTTGAACTGGAAATCCTGAAAAGAATCTGTCCGCAGGCTAGCAGGGTCGACATCGGGGAATAGGTCCGCAATCCAATCTAGGAATTCATCTGATGGCACTAACTTGCCGGAGATGTAGCGCGCAAGCGTGTCTTTAGTTGGAACCGCCCGCGCTGGCCACGGGTAGGTTTTTGCCTTAACAGCCTTGTCGAGGGCTGCCACCAAGTCTTCCTCTCGGGTAACAAATCGGGCATAGGAAGGGTTCGTAGGGAACTTCGTGTCAACCAGCCAAGTGGCCTTTTGACCGAAGGCAGGCGTCGTAGGGTTCCGCGGTCTACCAGCCATCTCGCACCTGTTCGTGCATTTCTGTCGATTTCCGTCGTTGGATCGGACTGAGCGAATCTGCTGACATCAGGGTTGAGCTTCGGAAGACGGAGCGTCAACACTGATGGAGGCGCAAATGGCAAAAGAGATCCTTGTCGGGGTTCTGGTTGGGCTAATCACTGCCTTGATCCTCGCCCTGATTGACCACTTCGCTGGTGAGTCCCAGAACCACGACCAGATGGATGTGCTCCCGTACCTGCAGCATGCTGTCATCACCGGAGTGGAGGCTGAGCGCTTTACCGACGCGCCTGCCAAGCCTGGGGTGGGCTTCGCAACCTAACTCTACTTGGAAGCTGGAATGCGATTGGTCACCCTCGCGCCAGCGGCGCCACGTTCCAGAACAGCACCCGCCCCGGCCCCCGCTTGGCGAGGCACAGCTCCCAAGCCTTCGCGTCGTAATGCGGATCGGCCGGGAAGGGTGCGGCCAGCGCGGCGCGGTCGTTGAACTTGCGGGGGTGGACGTGGATGGTGGCCCCGCCGACCTCGCGCGGGGTGAGATCGCGACTGATCTGGACGACGTGGCGGCGGGCTTTCGGCCAGGCGGCGGCGAGACCGCGGGCGAGGACGCCGGACCCGGCGGCGCACCAGACCTCTTCGGGATCGAAAGCGGCCAGGCGGGCGGCGGTGGCGATCGCCTCGACGGCGCCGGGGATTTCGGCGCCGAAGGGGATCAGGCTGGCGCCGGTGTTGCGGCAGTACTCGCGAGCGCGGGATTGCACGACCGACAGATAGCCCGGGCTGATCGGCACGACCTTGGCGCCGAGGCGCGCCGCCTCAAGCGTGCGGGGATGCGGCCGGGAGCGGGCGGCGACGAAGATTGTGGCGCGTTTGCCCAGGTGCCGGGCGACAGTGGCGATCGCCGTCTGGGCGCCGCCTTCGGGCGGGCTGGCATAGACCGCCTCCTGCACACCTTCGAAGACCTTGCGCGATGAAGCGGGCCTTGGTGCCGCCGGGGAAGAGATCGTCGCGGACAACGGCGATGCCGTGGTGCATCTCAAGGGTCGGGGCGGTCATTGGTCTTCCTCTGAATCGGGGGCTTCGTCACCGGTGTCCGGCCCTTCGATCTCGCCGAACTCCACCGGCCCGCAGGCCTCGGTCGCCTTGCGGGGATCACCTTTGCAGAACAGCAGCACGTTCTGGTGGGTGCGGCCGAGCTTGCGGGCGGCGGTGAACTGGCGCCCCACACGGATCGGCAGCGAACCCACAGCGGTGACAAGGATCGCATCGTTGTAGAACCGGGCACCCGCGGCCTCGAAAGCCTCGACCGTCAGGCCAGGCAAGTTGACGAAGAAGCCTTCGGCATCCCGCACATCGCCGATCACCCAGACAGCGAAACGGTTCGGCCGCAACCGGGCGACGCGGTCGGATGACCTCGAACCACTCACCCTAGTACCGTTCAGCGTCGAAGGGCCGCACGGGCTTTATGCCTTCCGGACGATCGGTGCAGCCGCTGACAGCCTAAGCCAAAAGCAAGAGAACTGGACGTCCGGGCCCGCAATACCGCGTCGCCCCCGCCTCCAGCGCGCAAGTTCCCATTCCATCGACTGAGCCGGGCATCCCAATATCGGTCACCAAGGCCGCGATGTCGGTCCAACTTTCGATCAGCGACGTGGCCGCATCTGCGTCTTTTGCGTCGATGACCCGAAACCCTGCATCTTCAGGGTCATAGACCAGCGAAAAGCGGATCGAACCCTCGCCCTGCCCCAAGTATCGTTGCCTCGTGCACACCTGATCGCTGCTGTTCATGGTCAGCTAAGCCTCATGACAACGCGGGTGCCTGAACCCGGGGACGTGAACAAAGCGAGTTGAGCCGATGCCTGGCCGGCCAAGATCTGGGAAAACCTGCCGCCCATTCCGCGCGCGACTTCCCCTTCCACAAAACCCACTCCGTCATCGGCGATGATGATCTCGTGGCCACTGCCGACCTTTGTGATCTCGACCGTAAGCGTGCCCGGTGCCCTGTCGACCCAAGCATATTTCATCGCGTTCAGTATGACTTCGTAGCAGACAAGGCTCAGTGCCATGGACCGTGCGACATCGAGGACGAGAGGAGCCGCCACCGGCATGACAAGAGATGCCTGGCCCCCGTGGTAGATCTTGATCAGCGAGGCGGCGATATCCGCCAATGTTGCTGCGAAGTCGACTTCGTTCAGATGGATCGATTCATAGATGCGCGATTGAACGGCCGCCAACGCATTCATTCTGCCGATCACTTCGTCGAACCCGTCACGCGCTGATGAGTCGGCATTTCTTCTGCCCATTCTAAGCAAACTGGAGACGGTCTGAAGATTGTTCTTTACACGATGGTGCAGTTCGCTAACGACGACCTGCTCCTGCGCTAACGCGCGCGTCAGAAGCATTTCGCGACCGCGCAAATCATGCAGGACACGTAGCCGATCAACTGCCGCCGCGAGCAAGTTGGCGTATCCGCGCAGGAAGGACACGTCCTCTTCAGAGAAGTCGCGTGGCGTCCGGCTATCTATTTGAAGGAGACCGAACGCCGGTCGATCCTTGCCTCCGATAATGATCACGTTTGCGACGGCCTGAGCGCCGTTATCAATCAGAAAGTCTGCGTATTTGAAACGTGTTTCCTTGGCGACGTCCGGAGAAATCATCGGTTCTCCACACCTTAGAGCGTAGGCCTCGGATGAATTTTCCGTTAGGTCTATGGAGGCTACGCCCACAACGCCGGCCTTCCAACCAACGCCGGCGCGGACCAGAAGCGTTCTGCCATCGGACTGGAGTTCCACGACTTTGGCTAAATCGGTTCCAAGTGCTTGCCCCACAAGACGGCAGGCTTCCGTCAGGATCTCGTCCAGATCATCGCACTGAAGCGCAAGCTCACCAAATTTGGCGAGAATTGTTTGTTGACGGAGCCGAAGTGGGTGATCTGGGTCCAACTCTGGAGATCCTCGTTGATGGTGCGAAACCGGCATCGAAGTATAAAGTGTCAGTGTCATAGGGTATCCTCGCCCTTCATCTTCCCATTCCCAAAAGGCAGTCGAAGTTCGCAAGAGAACGCTGTAGGGTCAGCCTTCTCTATCGAGGTCCCACCCCGTTTCATAAGGGCATTCCTGATGAGGCCGTGGCCCATTTCGTCCTCGGGCGGAGACGAAGATCTCCTTCACCCACTTCACGCCAATCAATGACTATTTCTTTGCGAGAGCAGTCAGCGCGCTATGTTATCATTTGCGAAGGATATATGGTGAAAACATTGGGCAAATCCCGTGTGAGCATCTCGTCAAGACCAGCCGCAAGGTCGTCAATGTTGATATTCTGAAATTCGGTTTTTGGCATCAGAAAGCCCTTGATCCTGAGCCTATCCCAGCAATACGTGCGGTAAGCATGCGAACTGGTCGACTGGAAGTAATCTATCGAAATGGAACCCGAATGGATCCCGTCCGCAGATTTGACTTGAACAGAACATTCGAGTGCGCCGGATGTTCCAGAGTTTTCTTACATTTCCCACTGACACATCAGTCCCTGTGGATCTGTCGGCTAGTCTTCCATATCGGTCGGGTGTCCAGTGCGGTTGTCAGGCCCGAGGCGCTCCAGTTTTAGCGCCTCGTACACATAGCGTCGATGTAATGCAGTCGCGGCAAGGAACTCGGACTTGCATGCTCGATTGATCGTAGGCAGGAACCCTCCCCCCACTGGCGCACACTGCTTGGCACACGCGAGTTCGATACTGGCCTGCTGCCGATTCCGTTGAAGCACCCTATCTTGGTGTCCACGGAGCCGGCAGCAGGCCAGACCACGCAGCCTGGGGTGAGATCGACCGGCAGGTACGGGCCGTACTCTACGATCCGCCCATCGCCTCCCACGGTGCAGAAAGCAGCCATTCCAGATCACCCTCCGCTACCGTGATGCGTGGAAACGCAGACAGATCCTCATACGTTGGCGGTCGCTGGGCCGATGGTGCTTGAAATCTCGATAATCGAGTCGACCGGAAACCCACCCTCGGCTGCGTGCCGCCGGATTAGATCAGGGCTCGCCGCATCATGCACGCAGAACAGCTTGTCCCCTGCAACATAGCTGTGTTCCCAGACATAGGGCTCGCCCAGGCCGGCAACGACAGCATTGGACTTCGCAGCGATGTCGCGCAACTCGTCTGCGGTCAGCATGTTTGCGCCCGGAACGGTGCGCTCGATCAGGTATTTCGGCATTTTCATCTCCTGTGCAACGGGCCGTCTTGCCCATGGGAATCACGTTTCGCATGGACCCATGTGCGCCAGCGTTGACGCATTCGGCGGCACGCAAAGGCTTTGCACACGGTTACGCACATGCCACCATGATCGACAGGGCGGAAAGGCGGGACTGGCATGCACATCAGGCTGCTCGGCGTTCCACAAATCCTCGACGATGATGGCCGTCCCTGTCCGGTGCGCGGACTGCAACCGTGGTCGGTGCTCGCTCGCGTCCTGCTGTCCGACCGTCCGGTCACGCGCCGCCAGCTTGCCGCAGAGCTTTTCCCCGAAACTGTTGACCCGCTCGGATCGCTACGCTGGTGCCTTGCGGCCCTGCGCCGCGCCCTCGGGCCCGAAGTGTTGACCGGTGATCCCGTCCGCGCCAACCTGCCAAGCGGCTGCCGGATTGATGCGCTTGAAGTTGATATCGACGGCTTCGATGTCCTCTCGGCAGGCCAGTTGCTGCAAGATAGCGCACCCGATGCTTGCGGTGCCAACTTTGAAACCTGGCTACTCATCGAACGCGCCCGCCAAGAATCCCGGATCGATGCGCGGGTCAGGCGCGACACGCTTGAGGCCCTTGCGAGGGGCGATCCCGAAACGGCGCTTCGCCTCGCCGGTCATCTGACAAGCCGCCAACCCTATGACGAAGGGGCGCATGTCTTTCTCATCCGAGCCCTCGTGCTTTCAGGCAATCCCGAAGCGGCGCAGCGCCACGCCGAACGGACCGAAGCCGAACTCCTGCGCGAGCTCGGCGAGCCGCCATCCCCCGCCCTGCGCAGCGCTGCAAGGGCCCGACTGGCCGACCCGCCTTTGGGCCCAATGCCAGATGCCGTCATCCGCACCTTGCTGCAAGCCGGTGTCGCTGCATTGAAGGTCGGCGCAGTGGATTCGGGCTTAGACAACCTGCGTCGCGCCGCCACTATCGCCGAGGGCCTTTCCGATCCCGCACTTCAGGCGGAAAGCCTGACCGAACTCGGCACCGCGATGATCCATGCGGCGAGGGCACAGGACGACGAAGGCATCGTGCATCTGCGGCGCGCCGAAACTCTGGCGCTGGAATGCCAGAACCACCCCCTCGCCTGCCGCGCCGTTCTGGAGCATTGCTATGTCGATGCGCTCGCCGGCCGCAGGCCCGATGCGGCCCGGCTAGCGGAGCGCGCCTTTGGTCTGGCGCAGGATGATCCGACCTGTCTGTCGACAGCGTATGCCTTCGCTGCCTTCAACCTCGGCGACTGGGGCTGTCACGCCGAGGCTGACCTCGGCTATGACCGGTCGTTGGCCATCGCCCGCTCGGCCGGCCTCCCGCGGCGCGAAGGCTGGGCGCTCGGCCTCGGCGCGTGGAACAAGCTCCGCTCCGCCCGCACGGATCAGGCGGCGGATTGGGCGCGTACCTGCATCGAACTGTGCGACCGTCTCGACTGGCTGTCCTTTCGTCCTTGGCCGGAAACAGCGCTGGCCGAGGCGGAAATGGAAGCAGGTCAGGACCCCGTGGCGATCCGCGGCCGTGCCCAAAACACGCTCGCCATGTCCTGCCAACTGTCGGATCCGTGCTGGGAAGCCGCCGCCTGCCGCGTCATCGCGCTTTCCCATGACAAGACGGGCGACAAGACCAGCGCCCTGCACTGGCTGGATCGTGCCGCCAGTGCCTTCGGGAACCTGACCGATCCCTACGCAGCCCTGCTCTTGCGGATCCGTCTCGACCGCGTCCGCATCCTGCTGGCAACAGCTGCACCTAACTCCGGAAGAGATCTACAAGGCCTGATCATCGACGCGGCCCGCACTCATGCCGAGGCTGCTGGGCTCCATCGGACACACAAGACTTTAAAACATTGGTCCTCACGGATCAGCCCCTTGATGAACGGCACGCACATCAAACGGCGATGGTTGTCCAAGGTGACGGCCAGCTTCCATCTGTTGTCGTCAGGAACCATCGTGGGGCAGCTATGGGCCGATCATGTATTCCTCAGGCAGCCGGGAGGCTCTAAGCGTGATGTCTTGTCAGGCAGGCTGCCTGCATCAGCACGCTGGAAGGTTTCCCATGGCTGTCAAACCCATGTTGCACCCGCGCAACCAACACCGTCAGGGGTATGACTTTGAACGCCTGATCGTGAAATCTCCCGAACTGGCGGCATTCACGACAAGAAACCCGCGCGGTCAGATGACGATCGACTTTCAGGACGTGGACGCGGTCCGTATGCTCAATCGCGCACTCCTGATGACCCACTACGGGATTGATTTCTGGGATATTCCTGCCTCTTACCTCTGCCCCCCGATCCCGGGGCGCGTCGATTACATCCACTACTTGGCAGATCTGCTTGCGGAAAGTAACGGCCAAGAGATCCCGCACGGGTCCGATATCAAGGCGCTCGACATCGGGACGGGTGCGAGCCTTGTGTATCCGCTGACGGGTCGGCATGAATATGGTTGGGGCTTTACAGGCGTCGATATCGATCCCGTCTCGATCAAATCGGCACGGCAGATCTGCGAACGAAACGGGCTGGATATTACGCTCAAACGCCAGAACAACGCGGAGGATGCTTTCCAAGGCGTTGTCGGCCCGGATGATCATTTCCATGTCACCCTCTGCAATCCCCCGTTTCATGCGTCGCTCGCACAGGCGCAAGAAGGCACGCAGCGCAAGTGGCGCAATCTTGGCAAGGGCCATTCTGCCGACCTCAATTTCGGCGGCCAGAATGCCGAGCTCTGGTGCCCGGGGGGTGAAATTGGCTTCATCGCCAGAATGATCGAGCAGAGCATGGATTTCGCCGAACGATGCCTCTGGTTCACCTGCCTCGTGTCCAAGAAAGACAGTCTCAAGCCACTCTCCAGACTGCTGAAGAGAGCGAAGGTTGTCGACTTCAAGGTTGTCGAAATGGCGCAGGGCCAGAAGACCAGCCGATTCATCGCCTGGACTTACTATCCGGAACGGCAACGATCCCTATAGTTGGATCAGGTCCAGAAACAGGTCAGCGCGCAGATACTCGTCAGCCTAAAGTGCGGCGATCTATGATCTGCGACCGCTTTAGGGAACGCCGCGCCGGAGCCGCGGCACTTAACCGTTCTTGCCGTGCGACGCTGCCACGTTGAACTATGCTTCGCCGCGGCTGCAAACGTTCGCTTCTTCGCATTGTTACCATCTTTGCCGGGTTCTGCTGCCTGCCAGATGAACGGCGGCTTTGGGGCGTCTGACGAAAACACATATCGACGGTACGACCGTCGGCTCTGGGCCGGGTGCGTCGCACGGCCGCAGCTGTCACAACGGGCAGAAAGCTGACCCTCGGTCGAAGTAAAGCAACACCGTGCAGCAAACAGACGGCAGGTCCGCGGCCGATGGCAAAGGTCGTGCTGATCCGCTGACAGATAGTTTGCAACGATAACAGCAGCTAACCCCGCTGGTGGCCACCTCCACGAAACTTCTGATAGTAATCGTGCCTCTTTGGTCCTATGCGAGACAGGCGCTTTCTGTTTTTCGGACCTGTCCCTTTCGGCTCAGCTTTAGATCTTCAGCTTTGCCGGGCCGTCGCATTTTGCGGGCGGCACCCATGAAAGGAACATCACGATGACCACTGGCACCGTGAAATGGTTCTCCACCAAAGGTTTTGGCTTTATCGCACCCGGAGGCGGATCGAAGGACGTTTTTGTCCATGTGACCGCGCGGGAACGCGCCGGAATTGACCGGCTTGATGGTGGACAGGCTGTCTCGTTCGATCGGGAACGTGATCGCAATGGCCGCGAGTCGGCCATAAATCTCCTCCTGGCCTGACGTCACGCGCAAAAATCGGATGCGGCACCGGTTCGACACCAGGCACGCATAATTCTGAACGGCGAAGATGCGAACTGCGGAGACCGTTCATCTCTCAAGAAAGATATTTGGTTGATCGGAATCCACTGGGGACAACCCCTTACCTTTGTCCTATCTTCCGACAGGGACGTGCAGAAATTCAGCACGATCGAACAAGTCAAATACTGGTTGCTGAAGCAATCGCCGGTCGCAGACGAAGCGCGATCGAAAGCTCTGAAACAGGTCGAAGCCGCCATGAACTGTATTGTTCCTGTCGGCGTGGCGCGACGTGCCTTTGCCGCTGCGGCAAGATCGGCAGGCTTCATTCCTGAAAATCTGGTGGTCCATGCGGCCAGACGCGCATCCTGACGATCTGGTGGGAAGGAGCAATCCTTGAGCGGTCTTGACCCCATGCTCGTCGCGAAAATCAGACGCCGGCCAATCCGGCCTGACATGTCCAAGAAGTTTTCATACCCGAGGAAAAGACAATAAATGGCCAAAGCCAAAGAATACTCGAACCCCCAAGGCGACGCGAACAAAGCCAAGGCCGCCCTTCTGGAAAAATTCAGAAATGCGGCGGCTACGACCGATCTGTCGGTAAAGCTGGCTGCCCGTGCCGAGGTTGCGCGGGCACGCGATGAGCGCCACGCAGCACGCGACGCAGAGAAACTGGCAGAGCAGCAACGCGTTGCCGACGAAGCTGCCGCCGTTGCTGCGGAAGATATGCGTCAACAGGCTGCCAAAGCCGCAGAGATCGCGGCAAGTCAGTCGGCTCAGGACAGACGAATTGCGCTAGTCCTGTCCGATGAAGCTGCACGCCGATCCGCACGTGACCAACGTTACGCAAAGCGCAAGGGTGCGCAGGTGGTAGCTTGATCTCGCCCGGTCAGGCGCGGATGGATAGAGTCCCAACTGCGCGATCTGCTAGGTAGTAATTGGGGTCAAAGTAAAGGTTCGGGTCGTTCGCGGCCTGACCTCGGTAACGAGCGCCCGACAGGTAACGGCCGCGCCCGGAGGCCGAGAGTGTCTTGCCTTCCCAGAGGGTGGAAAGCCGGCAGAACAATAGCGGGAGCTGACCCAAGAATACGACGACACCAGACCTTCACCCACCCGCTCGCACCCTTGTCTGCTGACGCAAAGGAGCCCAAACGGGTTTCGCGAACAATTCAGCGCGGTCTTCCGCCGTGAAATCTGGCGACCGAGGATATTCGTGCACCACTGAACTGCGGGACTTAGGCCGCCAAGGGATCAACGCTGTTTTCGGGCACCGAGAAACGGGCAGGCGTGCCCTTGTCGAACACGACGATCCGCCGGCATAGGGAGGCATTTTCGACGGCAACTGCCATTTTCAGGTTCTGGCGTGTGGTTCGCGAAAGGCTTTGGTCGGCCTGCGCTGCGAGAAGGAAATCGCGCCATGCGGTGCGCGGGGTACAGTCTTCGACTCTGTCGCTGCGGTTATCGGCAGACTTGTCCCAGACCGCACCGATGCGAGGGGACCAGACGACATCGCCTATCAGTGCCAGACGGCCCCAACCCACCTTGTCCTCGCCGTGTTTGACGCCTTCGGGAAAACCGCGGGTCTTGATCAGGCAGCTTTTCCAGGTTCCCGCCGTACTCGCCGACACGATCATTGGCCCCGAACTCATCGTCTCGAAAAAGCACGCGAGTGGCCCGCGCCGGTCGGATCCGATGCCGAAATCGTGCTGTTTGCTGTTTCGATCGGGCGAAATCTCTTGCCACGCATCTGCATAAAGCGTTGCTGCGGGAAATTCGGCCATCAGGGCAAGTATTTCGGCCACGTGATGGTCGGCCCATGTGTCATCGGCATCCAGAAACAGGATCGCCTCGCCACGGGCTGCAGCCCAGCCTGTGTTGCGCGCAGCGGCGGCCCCGCGATTGGCCTGGCGGATGAGTCGCGTCAATCCTGCCAGCGCGGGGTCGGATGCGGCCCAGTCCAGCACCGCATCGCCTGAACCATCGGTGGACCCGTCATCCACCACGACCATTTCGAAGCTGGCCCCGGCCATCAGGCAGGACCGATAGGCGACCGACAGCGCGAGTTTGATGTGGCGGACTTTCTGGAAAAGCGGGATGACGACAGAAACCAGTGGCACCGGTGTCGTCGTCGCGGGAGTTGTCATGGGGGAACTTTCTACTTGTGTCGTCCCCTACGGCATCGGCCTGCCGGGCGCAAACGCATAGCGCACCCGGCGCAAAGCATGTCGCATTGCGGTCTAGCCTGCCCTTTCAAATCGCAGCGCGAGGGTTAGATGCCGTTGAAAGGAAACACGATGCTTCTAAGCCTGCGCCATGTGACCAAGACCTATCCGCGTGCCGAGACTGCGGTGTTCCGGCAAGTCTCGCTCGACCTCGACGCAGGCGAGATGCTGGCCCTCACCGGAGAGTCGGGGTCGGGCAAAAGCACCTTGCTGCATCTGATAGGCGGTTTGGATACGGCCGACAGCGGCAGCGTCGCCGTGGCGGGTATCGACCTCACGCCACTGGACGATGCGGGGCGGGCGGCATTACGACGCGGGACGGTCGGCGTGATCTTCCAGCAGTTCAACCTGATCCCTTCCTTGACCGTTGCGGCCAACATCGCCTTTCAGGCGCGGCTTTCGGGGCGGCATGACCCTGACCGCGCAAGGATGCTGGCCGAACGGTTGGGGCTAAAGGACCACCTGGACAAACATCCCGAACAGCTTTCCGGCGGCCAGCAACAGCGCGTCGCCATCGCCCGCACGCTGGCTGCGGCACCCCGTCTGGTGCTGGCCGACGAACCGACCGGAAACCTCGACGAGGCGACGGCGGACACGGTCTTTGCGCTCATGTGCGAACTTGTATCCGAAACGGGGGCGGGGCTGGTTCTGGTCACGCATTCCCAACGGTTGGCCGCGCGTCTGGGGCGGCGGCTGCATCTGGGGGCGGGACAGTTGATCGAAGGTCTGGCGGTGTGACGGGTGCGGTCCTTTCGGCGCTGTTGGGCCATTGGCGGCGCAATCCGTTGCAGTTGTTCACGCTGCTGGCCGGTCTGGCGCTTGGCACCGCGCTTTGGTCGGGCGTCCAGGCCATCAACGCAGAGGCGCGGGCAAGCTATGACGCGGCGGCGGCCACGCTGGGCGAAGGCAGCTACGGGCAGATCGTCGCAAGGGACGGGGGGGAGATCGGGCAGGAGACCTATGTCGCGCTGCGGCGGGGCGGATGGCTGGTTTCGCCGGTGGTGGAGGGCAGGCTGGGGCCGGTCCGGATCATCGGGATCGAACCCTTGACCGCTCCGCGCGGGGTCGGGCCCTTGGGCTTGGGCGAACAGGCGGATCTGGGCGCGTTCTTGACGGGTGAGGGGCAGATTTTCGGCCGCGCCGATACCTTGGCGCAGCTGGCTGAAACGGGTGCGCGGCTTGTGGACGCCCCCGATGTCGCCCCCGCCACGGCGATCATGGACATCGGGCTTGCGCAACGCCTGCTGGGGCGGGAAGGGCGGATTGACCGTTTGATCCTCGCACCCGACCAACCCTTGAGCCGCCCTGCGCTTAGCACGCTTGCGCCCGATCTGGTCGAGGCGGCGCGGCAGGACGGTGGCGATGTCGCGCGGTTGACGGACAGTTTCCACCTGAACCTGACGGCTTTTGGCCTGCTGTCCTTTGTCGTCGGGCTGTTCATCGTGCACGGAGCGATCGGGCTTGCCTTCGAACAGCGCCGCCCGATGGTGCGGACCCTTCGCGCCTTAGGCGTGCCGCTGCGGCGTCTGATCGCGCTCATGGCGCTGGAACTGGTGGGACTGGGGTTGGTGGCAGGTCTGGCCGGTGTGGCGCTGGGCTATGCCGTGGCGGCGGCCCTACTGCCCGATGTGGCGGCCACCTTGCGCGGGCTGTACGGTGCGGATGTGTCGGGCCAGTTGACGCTGCGGCCCGCGTGGTGGCTGTCGGGGCTGGCCATCGCAATGGGAGGGACGGCGGTCGCCTCGGCTGGTGCGCTGTTGTCGCTGGCGCGGATGCCGCTTCTGGCTTCGGCGCATCCGCGGGCTTGGGCCATGGCGAGAGGGGGCGTGCGGCTGGCTGTTTTGGCGGTGGCTTTGCTGGCGCTGGCGGGGGGGCTGGCGCTGTGGGGTCGGGGTCTGCTTGCAGGTTTTGCCATGCTTGCGGCCCTGCTGGTGGGCGGGGCGCTCGTCTTGCCGCCGCTGCTGGGCCAAGCGTTGCGCGTGGCTGAGGGTCGCGCAACGGGCGTGCTGGCGCAATGGTTCTGGGCCGACACGCGCCAGCAAATTCCCGGCCTGTCGCTGTCGCTTATGGCCTTGCTGCTCGCCATGACGGCGAATGTCGGCGTGTCCACCATGGTGTCGTCGTTCCGGCTGACATTCACCGGCTTTCTCGACCAGCGCCTCGCCTCAGAGCTTTACGTTTCGGCCAGCGATGCGGCGCAGGCCGCCGATATCGTCGCCGTGGCGGGCGCGGGAGTAAAGGCGATCTTGCCGATCCTTTCGGTCGAGGCGAAAGCCGCAAGCCAACCGGTCGAGGTTTACGGCGCGCGCGACCATGCGACCTATCGCGACAACTGGCAGCTTTTGCGCAGCTTTCCCGATGTCTGGGACAGGCTGGCGCAGGGTGAAGGTGTGTTGGTGAACGAACAGCTCTATCGCCGTGGCGGGGTCGATCTGGGGGCGTTGGTCGCAGTCTCGCCCCGTCTTACCCTGCCAGTGCTGGGGATTTACGGCGATTACGGCAACCCGCTGGGGCAGGTGATCGTGAACGAGGCAGTGTTCGCGGGGCAGTTTCCCGATGTGGTGGCGCTGCGTTTCGGTCTGCGGGTCGATCCGTCGGAGGTCGCTGCTTTGCGAAAAACATTGCGGGATCAGGCAGGCGTGCCCGAAAGCGCGATGGTCGATCAGGCGGCGATCAAAGCGCTGTCGCTGTCGGTATTCGAGCGCACCTTTACCGTGACGACAGCGCTGAACGTGCTGACGCTTGCCGTTGCGGGCTTTGCCATGCTGATGAGCCTTTTAACGCTCGCCACGATGCGGCTGCCGCAACTCGCCCCCGTCTGGGCGCTGGGGCTGACGCGGCGCAAGCTTGCGCTGCTCGATCTGGTGCGGGCCGTGGTGCTGGCGGCGCTGACCGGCGCGTTGGCCCTGCCGCTGGGTCTGGCACTGGCTTGGGCGCTGCTGGCCGTGGTGAACGTCGAGGCCTTCGGCTGGCGCTTGCCGATGTATCTGTTCCCGCTGGATTATCTGCGACTTGGCGGGTTGGCGCTGCTGGCGGCCGCCTTGGCCGCGCTCTGGCCCGCGTGGCGCCTGTCGCAGATGCCGCCGGTGCAGTTGCTGGGAGTGTTTCGCAATGAACGTTAAGCTGGCGCTGGCTGTTCTGCTGTTGCTGCCGCTTCAGGCCGCAGCGCAGGGGTTTGCCGGTCTGGGGACCGATGCGGAGGGCTTTACCACCCCCGATCCCGCCACCGTGCTGGAATTCCCCGCCGATCACGGCGCGCATCCCGATTACCGGATCGAATGGTGGTATCTGACCGCCAACATGACGGGGCCGGACGGCACCGACTACGGGCTGCAATGGACGCTGTTCCGCTCGGCGCTGGCCCCGAGGGACGGCTATGGGTGGGACACGCCGCAATTGTGGATGGGCCATGCAGCGATCACCACGCCCGACGCGCATTTCGTGGCCGAACGGCTTGCGCGGGGCGGTATCGGGCAGGCCGGTGTGACCGCCACCCCTTTTGCCGCATGGATCGACGATTGGACCATGCAGGGGGATGATTTCGACACCCTGCGCCTGACCGCTTCGGGACCGGATTTCGCCTATGACGTGGGGCTGACGGTGGCGGGGCCTTTGGTGCTGCACGGGCAGAACGGCTACTCCGTTAAATCTGCGGCGGGACAGGCGAGCCATTACTATTCACAGCCGTCCTTCAAACTTACCGGCACGCTGACCTTGCCACAGGGCGAGGTGGTGGTGACCGGATCGGCATGGCTCGACCGCGAATGGTCTTCGCAACCGCTGGGTGCCGACCAGACGGGGTGGGACTGGTTTTCGCTCTCCTTCGACAGTGGCGACAAGATGATGGGTTTCGTGCTGCGCGGGGCAAAGGATTACACATCGGCGACGTGGATCGGGGCGGATGGCCGGACCGAGGCTTTGCCGGACGGGGCGTTTACGGCAACCCCGCTTTTAGAGCACCGGGTGGCGGGGCGGACGCTGCCTGTCGAATGGCGGGTGCAGTTGCCCGCCAAGGGGGTGGACGTGACGGTTGCCGCGCTGAACCGCGATGCCTGGATGGCGACCTCGGTTCCCTATTGGGAGGGGCCGGTCACGGTATCGGGCAGTCACGCCGGGCGGGGGTATCTGGAGATGACGGGCTATGACGACTGAACTGCACGGCTGGGCCACAGAACTGGATACGCTGCTCTCTCAGGTCTGGGCGCGGCTCGTGCGCGGGGTGGGCAACAGCCACGCCCGCGCGACATCCGGTCTTTGCCACGGTACCACCCGACGGAACGCCCGAGGCGCGCACCGTGGTGTTGCGGGCTGCCGATCCGCAGGCAGCCACCTTGGACATGCATACAGATCTGCGGTCGGCCAAGGTTGCGGCGCTGCGCCTGAACCCTTTGGCCGCACTGCATGTCTGGGACGAAACCGCGCATTTGCAGACGCGGATTACCGCTTCGGTCGAGGTGCTTTCTGCAGAGGCCGTTTCCGCGATGTGGCTGCGGGTACCGACAGCTTTACCACGAACTCGCCCTGTCAAAGGGTGGTCATGCGCGGCCCATGATGAAATCTGCGCAGCGGTCGCCCAGCATCATGGCGGGGGCGTTGGTGTTGCCGGCGTTGATGTCGGGGACGGCGGACATGTCGGCGACGCGCAGCCCTTCCACGCAGCGCACCCGCATCCAGCTGTCAAGGACCGCCATTGGGTCGCCGTCCGCGCCCATGCGGGCGGTGGAGGCGGGGTGGTAGTTGGTCTTGACGAAGCGCTTGCAGTGTTCGGTCAGCGTTGCATCGTCCAGCTTTGCCGGGTCAGGGATCGCAAGGCGTTTCACGCGGGCGGCGAGCGGTTCGGTCTGGAAGGCGCGGATGAAGAAGCGCTGGCCTGCGATCATCGCGGCCATGTCCTCGGGGTGTTTCAGGAGGTTCGGGCTGACCAAGGGCTTGTCGGCGGGGTTGGCCGAGCGCAAGCGCACCTCGCCACGCGACTTGGGTTTCACCACGACGGTTGTGACGGTCAGGCCGTAAGTGTTTTCGACCAGGGTCAGCGTGTCGCGGTCGAGATAGACGATGGGGACACAGAAGGCCTGGATCGTCGGTTCCGCTTCGGGATCGGTCGGGTTGACGAAGGCCCCGGCCTCCACCCCGGCGGAAAGGATCCGGCCCGAACCGAAGAGCTTGAACTGCAACCCGTTCATCAGCATTCGCCAGCCGACGCCCTGCTTGAAGTAACCGTAGGGGCCATTGGCGGTGGCGATCATCGGGACCTCGGGGTGGTCGATCAGGTTCTGGCCGACGCCGGGCAGGTCTGCAGCGACGGTGATGTCGTGGTCTCGCAGGTGGTCGGCGGGGCCGAGACCGGAGAGCATGAGGAGTTTTGGCGTGATCAGGGCACCTGAGGTGACGATGATCTCGCCCCGCGTGAAGCTTTCGCGCTGCGCGCCGGACTTGTCGCGCCAGACCACACCCACGGCGCGGCCTTTCTCGATGATCAGCCGTTCCGCCCGCGATTGCAGGCGGACGGTCAGCCGGGGGTCACCTTCCAGCGGCGAAAGGAAGGCGTAGGCGGCGGAGGACCGACGCCCATGCCGGTTCATGAACTGGTAGAAGCCGACGCCGCGCTGGGATGGTCCGTTGAAATCGGGGTTGAAGGGTTCGCCCAACCCCTGCACCGCCTGCACGAACCAGCGCGACATCTGGTCGATGTGGCCGGGGTCCGAGACCTGCATCTTGCCGCCGGTGCCGTGCAAGTCGTTCAACAGGCGGTTGTTGTCCTCCATCCCCCGGAAGTGCTTAAGGACCGCGTCCCAGGACCAGTCAGCCCCGTCGTTGTTGCCGCGCAAGGTGGCGTCCCAGGCGTTGTAGTCCGAGGGGCGGCCCCGCATGTAGACCTGCGCGTTGACCGAGGAGCCGCCGCCAAGGACGTTGCCTTGCGGAATGTCATGGGCGCGACCGTTCAGGTGCGGCTGGGGGACGGTGGTGTGGTAGTCCATGAACTTGGAGCCGTTGATCATCTTGAAGATGCCCGGCGGCATGTCGAGAAGCGGGTGGCGATTGGAATGCCCGCCTTCCAGCAGGAGGACGCGGTGCCCGCCATCGGCCACGAGCCGGGCCGCAGCCACACAGCCCGAAGAGCCGCCGCCGACGACGATGTGATCGAATTCCTCGCGCGCCATCGGGGCTTCCTCCCTTGGTCTGGTAAGCTAGAACGTGCCCCGGACATATTCCCAGGCGGCGTTCAGGTGGGCGTTCAACGCGGCTTCGGCGGCATCGGGATCGCGGTCGCGGATCGCGTGATAGATGTCAGAATGGCGCAGGAAGTTGACCCGGTTCCGCTCGGGCGAGCGGGGCATCTTCACCCAGTGGGGCGCCAGCCAGGCGGTAAAGGCCTTGTGGATAGCCGGAAAGACCGGGTTCTTCGGAATGTCGTAGAGAACGGCGTGGAAGGCGACGTCGGTCCGGTAGAAGGCGGCGCTGTCGGGGATGGCGGCTTCGTTCGCGTCCAGTGCGCGCTTCAGCGCCTCGATATCGTCCTTCAGCGCCTGACGGGCGGCCTGGCGAACCAGCGACGCCTCAAGAAAGATGCGCGTGTCGTAAAGGTTCTTCACCCCGCCCGATTGCGCGAGGAGATGGCCGACGACCCCGTCCGCCGCCGCAAGGGCTGCGTCATAACCGGGCCGCCGCACGACGGGGCGAAAGCGCGGGCGGCTTTCCACGAGCCCGCGTGACGCGAGGGTGGCGACTGCCTCGCGGACGACGGTGCGGCTGACGCCGAAGGTTTCGATCAGGTCCCGCTCGGGCGGTAGGGGGGCGCCGTCGGCAAGGTCGCCTGCGGCGATCCGCGCCTCGAGCTGGCGGACGACCGCATCGGCCGCGCGGTGCGACGGCGGCCGCGACGAGGGTGGGGATAGGGCGGATTGGTCGATCATCAGTGCTCCGGCGGGTGAGTTTGGTCTGACTATAGGAGGGAGGCACCGGCGCGCAATAGCGTTAGTTTGGTTATACCAAAACAAATGATAATGTGGTGTCGACGCGCGATTTAGCCTTAGGTGGAGGCCGACGCCGGCTTTGCGGGCAGGTGTAGTGCAGGAATCACTTGACGCTGGACTGGTTTTGCGACCTCCTGTGCGGGATTTAATCATACCAAATACGGTCGGGCGCGTTGTGGTGGCCCAGCCAGACTTGCCCGTGGAGGCGAAGGGAGAGGTGGGAGACCGAGACCCTCCTGCACCTTGCGGCCGAAGAGGCGCGCCGGATCAAAGGGGGGCATACGCCTGTTGTGCCTGGGCGGAGAGAACGGGAGAGACGGCTTCGACGGGTATCTTCGCAACAAGACGATGTATCTCAACTGGGCCTGAACTGGCCCGCAACCTTGCGGCGTGCCGCACTTCTGGGAGGAAGACATGAAAAGACGTATTCTGCTGGGCGCTGCTGCCATGCTGGCCATGTCGGCTGGCGTGTCGATGGCGCAGGACCTGCCGCCCCTGGCGCAGAAGGACAGCTACAAGGTTGGCTTTGCGCAGACCGAGAGCAACAACCCCTGGCGCATCGCCCAGACCAAGAGCTTCCAGGACACCGCCGCGACCTGCGGCTGGGACCTGGTGATGACCGATGCGGGCGGCTCGGCGGCCAAGCAGGTCGCAGACGTGGACAGCATGATCGCGCAAGGGATCGAAGTCCTGTTCCTGCCCCCGCGTGAGGAAAGCCCGCTGATCCCCGCCGTGATGCGCGCCAAGGCGGCCGGCATTCCGACCTTCCTCGTCGACCGGTCGGTCGACAAGGCGGTGGCGACGGCTGGGAAGGACTATGTCAGCTTCCTCGGGTCGGACTTCATCGACCAGGGCAAGCGCGTGGCTGAATGGGTCATCGCCAACCACGAGGGCGAAGGCAAGATCATCGAGCTGGAGGGTACCACGGGGTCATCGCCTGCCAACGACCGCAAGAAGGGCTTTGACGACGCGATTGGCGCCGACAGCCGGTTCACCATCCTGGAAAGCCGCTCGGGCGACTTTGCCCGCGACGAGGGCCGCAAGGTGATGGAGACGCTTCTGCAGGCGCATCCGGACGTGAACATCGTCTATGCTCACAACGACGAGATGGCCATCGGCGCGATCCAGGCGCTGGAAGCGGCAGGGCGCAAGCCGGGCGAGGACGTGCTGGTGGTTTCGATCGACGGCACCCGCGACGCGCTGCAGGCGATCATCGACGGCAAGATGGGTGTCACGGTGGAATCCTCGCCGTTCTTCGGGCCGCTCGCCTGCGAGACGATGAAGCGCTACGCTGCGGGTGAGACCATCGAGCCATGGGTTCAGGTCGAAGACCGCATCTTCACCAAGGAGAACGCGGCCGAGAACCTGGCCGGGGCCTACTGACACTCTCCCTGTCTGACAGGCCAAAGGGGGGTCGCACATTGCGGCCCCCACCTTTACCCCCGTAGGACGCAGGCGCACATGACCGAACCCTTGCTGCAGATGACCGGGATAACCAAGGCTTTTGGTGGGGTCCCTGCACTGGCGGAGGGTAACCTGTCCATTTTGGCGGGAGAGGTGCATTCGGTCGTCGGCCAGAACGGCGCGGGAAAATCGACCCTGATAAAAATCCTGACCGGGGTCTACCGCCGCGACGGGGGCACCGTGCGCTGGCAGGGGCGCGAGGTGGACCTGCGCTCTCCGCGTGAGGCGCAGGCGGCGGGCATCGCGACGATCTATCAGGAATTGACGCTGGTGCCGCAGCGCACGGTGATCGAGAACATCGTGCTGGGCTATGAGCCGAAGACGCGCTTCGGGATGATCGACTGGAAAGCCGCCGAGGCGCGGACCCGCGCTGTGCTGGACCGGTTCGGCATCGACATCGACCCCCACCGTCCGCTTGGCAGCTTTCCGACGGCCATCCAGCAGCTGGTCGCCATCGGGCGGGCCGCCAGCATGGAGGCGAAGCTTCTGATCATGGACGAGCCGACCTCATCGCTGGACGAACGCGAGGTCGGGGTGCTGTTCGGAGTGATCCGGGCCTTGAAGGCGCAGGGCACGTCAGTCCTTTATATCAGCCATTTCCTGGACGAGATTTTCGATGTCTGCGACGGCGTGACGACCTTGCGGGACGGGCGCACGGTGGGTTCTGCGCGGGTAGCCGAGCTGACCAAGCTGGACCTGATCGCGCTGATGCTGGGCCGCAGCGCCGAGGACATTCGCCGCGCAGGCATGACCGAACTGGCGGGCAGTGCGCGCGCCGCGGGGGGTGAGACGGTGCTGGCGGCCGAAGGGCTGACCACCGGGCGGCGCTTGCGGCATCTGGACCTGACGCTGCGGGCGGGCGAGATCGTCGGCCTTGCGGGCCTTCTGGGCTCGGGCCGGACCGAGGCGGCGCGGGCGCTGTTCGGAATGGACCGGCCCACGGGCGGGGCTTTGCGGATGGGTGGCAAGGCAGTGTCGCTGTCCAACCCGCGCGCGGCGATTGCGGCGGGGCTGGCCTTCCTGACCGAGGACCGCAAGACCGAAGGCATCATCCCGGACCTTTCCGTGCGAGAGAACCTGACGCTGGCGCTTCTGCCGCGCCTCAGCCGCATGGGCGTGGTCGACGAGGCGCGGGAGCGGCGGATCGTCGAGGGGTTCATCAAGGCGATCGGGATCAAGGCCGCGCATATGGACCAGCCGATCCGCGAGCTGTCGGGCGGCAACCAGCAGAAGGTGCTTCTGGGCCGCTGGCTGGCGATCGAGCCGAAGCTTCTGATCCTGGACGAACCGACGCGCGGCGTCGATGTGGGGGCCAAGCGGGAGATTCAGGCGATCATCCGGCAAAGAGTGGAGCAGGGCTGCGCGGTGTTGCTGATCTCCTCCGAGTTCGAGGAGCTGATCGAGGGCGCGCATGACATCGTGGTCATGCAGGACGGGCGCACCACGACGCGGTTGTCGAACCCCGGCGTAACCGAGGACCAGTTGATCCACGCGATGGCTGCCGGGGGTGCCGCATGACGCGCCTTGACCCCCGGCTTGCAGGCTTGCTCGTGGCGCTGGCGGCGCTTCTGGTGCTGAACGTGGCGATCACGCCGAACTTTCTGAACATGCAGACGCTGGCGGTGAACGCGAGCCAGGTGGCGACCATCGCCATAGTTGCGGTTGGGATGACTCTGGTCATCGCCTCGGGCGGGATCGACCTGTCGGTGGGGTCGGTCATGGCGGTGGCGGGCGCGCTGGCGCCGATGATCTTTCTGTCGGGCTGGGCCGTGGCCAACCCGGGGCTAGGACTGGTGGCCTCCATCGTCCTGCCCCTTCTGGCTGCGGCGGCCTGCGGGCTGTTCAACGGCGTGCTGATCGCGCATCTGGGGGTGCAGCCGATCATCGCGACGCTGATCTTCTTCATCTCGGGCCGGGGCATCGCGCAGGTGCTGACCAACGGTCAGTTGCAGACCTTCACCAACCCGGATTTCACCTGGCTGGGGACGGGGCGCATCCTGGGCCTGCCGGTGCAGGGCTGGATCGCGCTGGCGGTGACCGTGGTCATCGCGCTGGTGGTGCGGCGGACGATCTACGGGCGATACCTGCTGTCGGTGGGTGGCAATGAGCGCGCCTCGGTGCTGGCGGGTGCGCCGGTGGCGCGGGTGAAGATCGCGACCTACGTGATCGCGGCCACTCTGGCCGGGCTGGCGGGGCTGATCGTGGTCGCGCAGAACTCGGCCAGCGATGCCGCGCGGATCGGGCAGCTGATGGAGCTGGATGCCATCGCCGCCGCCGTGGTCGGCGGGGCGGCGCTGTCGGGCGGGCGGGCGCCGATCCTGGGCACGCTTCTGGGTGCGATCTTCATCCAGCTGATGGGTTACACGCTGATCGCCAACGGCATATCGGACGAAATGACGCTGATCGTCACCGCCGCCATCATCGCCGTCGCGGTCTGGCTGCAGCGTGGGAGGCGGGTGTGATGCCGGGGGTCCTGCGCCAAGGTCATCTGTCGGTCTGGGTCGCCTTGGCGGTGCTGATCCTGTTCGGCGTGCTGCGCTATGACAACTTTGCCAGCGCCTACAATCTGTCGTCCTTCCTGGGCTACAATTCGATGTTCGTGGTGATCTCGGTCGGCATGTGCCTTGTCATCATGACCGGGGGGATTGACCTGTCGGTGGGGACGGTGGCGGCTTTGGCGAGCGTGGTGGCGGCGATGCTGTCACCGCAGGGGCTGATCGTCGCGCTGCCGGGGGGCGTGGCGGCGGGGTTGCTGGCGGGTGCGCTGAATGCGGGGATGATCGCGGGGCTGCGCCTGCCGCCCTTCATGGCGACGCTGGCGACGATGCTGGCGGCCAAGGGCGCGGCGCTGTCGCTGTCGGACAACCGGACGGTGCCGGTGGACTGGGCCAGCGATTTCACCGCGCTGGGGATGAACAAGGTGGCGAACCTCCTCCCCTGGACGATCCTTGTCGCGCTGGTCGTGGTGGTCTTCGCCTGGGTTGTCGTGCAGCGCACCTCGCTGGGCCGGACGGTCCTTGCCATTGGCGGCAATGCCGAGGCGGCGCATCTGATGGGGCTGAAGACCCGGCGGGCCGAGGTGTTCGTCTACCTCTTCTCCGGCGCTTGCGCGGGGCTGGCGGGGGTGTTTCTTGCCTCGGGCTATGGCGCGGGACAACCGCTGGAGGGCGCAGGCTGGGAGCTTGCGGCGATTGCGGCGGTCGTGGTGGGCGGCACGCTTCTGACCGGGGGGATGGGGTCGGTCCCGGCGACGGTGGCGGGAGCGCTGCTGTTCGGCCTCGTCTTCAACCTTCTGAACTTCGAGAACGGGCGCGGGACCTTCAGCCTGTCGGCCGACTGGCAGTCGGTGATCCGCGGCCTGTTCCTTCTGATCGTCATCCTGTTGCAGGCCCGCCTTGGCCGGCCTGCCCTGAAGAGTTGAGGCCCGAATGCCCCGCATCACAGACATCGACGCCCGCCTCTACCGCGTCCCCCTGCCGGAGGTGATGTCGGACGCCAAGCACGGCGAGCACACGCATTTCGAGCTGGTGACGGTGACGATCACCACCGAGGACGGCCTTTCGGGCACAGGCTACACCTACACCGGTGGCAAGGGCGGGCGGGCGATCCTGGCGATGGTGGTCCATGATCTGAACGACTGGCTGATGGGTCAGGACGCCGCGCCGGTCGAAGCGATCAACGACGCGATGCTGTGGCGGCTGCACTATGTGGGTCGCGGGGGGATCGCGGCCTTTGCGATCTCGGCGGTGGACATAGCACTTTGGGATTTGCGTGGGCGCAGGGACGGGCTGCCCTTGTGGCGGATGGCGGGGGGTGCTGCGGACCGGAGCCGGGCCTACCGGGGGGCCATCGATCTGAACTTCCCGCTGGAGAAACTGCTGGCGAACGTCCAGGGCTTCATCGACGAGGGCTACCGCGCGGTGAAGATCAAGGTCGGCCAGACCGACATGCGGGATGATTTCACGCGGGCCGAGGCCGTTCGGAAACTCCTTGGTCCCGACCGGGCCTTCATGGTCGACGCGAATTACGGCTGGTCGGTGGATCAGGCCATTGCGGCGGGGAAGGGGCTCAGGGATCTGAACCTGCTGTGGTTCGAAGAGCCGACGATCCCGGACGACTACGCAGGCTATGCCCGCATTGCCGAGGCGACCGGCGTGGCGCTGGCAATGGGCGAGAACCTGCACACGATCCACGAATTCGAATACGCCGTGGCGCAGTCGAAATGCACCTACCTGCAGCCCGATGCCTCGAACTGCGGCGGGATCACCGGTTGGCTTCAAGCCGCGCGCCTGTGCGCCGCGCATGGCATCCCGGTCTGTTCGCACGGGATGCAGGAACTGCACGTGAGCCTTGTGGGCGCGCAACCCAATGCCGGTTGGGTCGAGGTGCACTCCTTCCCCATCGACCGCTACACCACCCGTCCACTGGTTCTGGACGGGCTTCACTGCAACGCGCCCGACACCCCCGGCACCGGGGTGGAGTTCGACTGGCCGCGCCTTGCGCCCTTTGCCATCACCTGAAAGGCCCCTCTCATGACCCAAGCAGCCTTCTACCGCGGGGGGCGGCAGTTCGCCGTCGAACCCGTAACCCCGCGCCAACCCGGCCAGGGAGAGGTCGCGGTGGATGTCGCCTTTGTCGGCATCTGCGGCACCGACATGCATGTCTTTCACGGCAACATGGACGCCCGCGTGGGCCATAACAGGATCATCGGGCACGAGATGTCGGGCCGGGTCTGCGCGCTGGGCGGGGGCGTGACGGGCCTTGTCGTCGGGGACGCCGTGGTCGTCCGCCCGCTGCATCCCTGCGGTGACTGCCCGGCCTGCGGCGCAGGCAACGCGCATATCTGCCACAACCTGAAGTTCCTCGGGCTGGACACCGACGGCGCGATGCAGGGCACCTGGGTTGTTCCGGCCTTCACGCTGCACAAGCTGCCCGAGGGCACCTCGATGGAAGTGGCGGCCATGGTCGAGCCGCTGGCGGTGGCCGTCCACGACGTCCGCCGCGCGCGGCTGAGGGCGGGGGAGACGGCCCTGGTCATCGGGGGTGGCCCCATCGGGATGCTGATCGCGATGGTCGCGCAGGCCGAGGGCGCGAAGGTGATCCTGTCCGAGATCAACGGGACGCGGCTGAAGATGACCAAGGGAATGGGCTTCACCGGCCTGAACCCGAAAGAGGTGAACGTCGCCGAAGCGGTGCTGGAAGCGACGGGCGGGGCGGGGGCGGATGTGGTGTTCGAGGTGTCGGGCACACAACCGGGCGTCGACCTGATGACCGCCGCCGTCCGCGCGCGGGGTCGGATCGTGATGGTCGCGATCCACGCCAAGAAGGCCGAGGTCGACCTTTTCCGCTTCTTCTGGCGCGAGGTCGAGATGCTTGGCGCCCGGGTCTATGAGCCCGCGGACTATGACCGGGCGATCCAGATGATCAACGAGGGCCTACCGGTGGCGAAGCTCATCACCGACCGGCATCCCCTGGCGGATGTGCAGAAGGCGTTCGAGGCGCTGGACGGCAATGCCACGGCGATGAAGACGCTGATTTCGGTCGGCCACAGCACGGGCGGGGGCGCGGCATGAGCCTTTTCGACCTGACCGGCAAGACCGCCCTTGTCACCGGAGCGCGGCGTGGGATCGGGGCGGGCATGGCCTTGGCTCTGGCCGCGGCCGGTGCCGACATCATCGGCGCTTCGGCCAGTATGGAAGCGGATGGCGGCGAGGTGGGCAGACAGGTCCGCGCGATGGGCCGCAGCTTCACCGGCCACGCGGTCAACTTCGCCGACCGTGCCGCGCTGAAAGCCTTTGCCGCGCGGATGGAGCCCGAACCCATCGACATCCTGGTGAACAACGCCGGGACGATCAAGCGCGCCCCCGCCGCCGAGCATCCGGAGGAATGGTGGGACGACGTGATCGAGACCAACCTCTCGGCCCAGTTCCTGCTGACGCAAACCGTCGGGCGCGGGATGCTCGCGCGGGGCAGGGGCGGCAAGGTGATCTTCACCGCGTCGCTGCTGACCTTTCAGGGCGGGATCAACGTGCCGGGCTATGCCGCGTCCAAGGGTGGTATCGGACAGCTGACGATGGCCTTTGCCAACGAATGGGCGGCGAAAGGCATCCAGGTCAACGCCATCGCCCCGGGCTATATAGCCACGGACAACACGCATGCTCTGCGCAACGATCCGGACCGTTCGGCCAGCATCCTGGCGCGCATTCCGGCGGGGCGCTGGGGAACGCCCGAGGATTTCGCCGGTCCCGTGGTGTTTCTGGCAAGCCGGGCGTCGGACTATGTGTCGGGAACGATACTGACCGTGGACGGCGGCTGGATGGGGCGGTGAGCAGGCGGTCAGACGGTCTCGCGGCGATGCCCAGGGACAGGCAGCGGGCTGACGGACTGGCGCTGGATCATCTGGCAGTCGAACTTCAGCCGTGCGGGACGGGAGGGCGTCTTCTGGTGGTTTATCATCGCCACCAGTTCCTCGACGGCGTGGCGCGCCATGTCGACATGCGGCAGCTCCATCGTGGTCAGGGGTGGCAGCATGTCGGCGGTGTAGGCTTCGTTGTCGAAACCGATCACCGACAGATCGCGCCCAATGACCAGACCAGCCTCGACCGCCGCATTGTAGACACCGACAGCCGTCCGGTCGCAGAAACAGAAGACAGCCGTGGGCGGATCGGGAAACTTAAGAAGCCTTTTCAACGCCATGTAGCCGCCCGCAATGGTCCAGCCGCCTTTGACCACCAGAGCGGGATCGAAGGGCACGTCTCGCGTCGCCAATGCGCGCTTGTAGCCTTTCAGCCGCTCACGCGAGGCTTCGATGCTGTCTTCGCCGCCGATATAGGCGATGCGCCGATGACCCGCATCCAGGAGCGAGAGGACCGCCGTCAGCCCTGCCGCCTGATCCCCCGGCACCACCGAAGGAATGCGGTCCCTCTCGACATAGCAGTTCAAGAGGATGCAGGGCCAATCCGTCAGCCCCGGCGGCACCACAACTTCCTGCGTGACCAGCCGGGTGTAGATCACCCCCGCCACCGGCAGTGAGGACAGAAAGCCGATGGCGGATTGTTCGGTCTCGTCGTCGCCTGCGGTCGGCACGAGCGAGACAAGATAACCCGCCTCGTTCGCAGCCTCGGCCACCCCGTCGATAAGCCCGGCCACATGGGGAGAACTGGTGACATCGTTGATCAGCATGGCAATGACGGGCCGCCGTCCCGCCACCCGGTGAGCGACGTGATAGCCAAGCTCGGCCGCCTTCTGCAGCACCAGATCGCGGGTGGTGGGCGAAATGCGCGTGCCCGGTGCGTGGTTCAGCACCAGAGAGACCGTGGCTTGCGAGACACCGCAGGCAACGGCGATTTCGTTCATCGTCGGTTTCTTGGGCACAGGAGCATCCGCATTGTCGGTCGGGCGCAGCATCCAACATCCCGACCTCTCCCGCAACACGGTTGTTTAGCTTGATATCACCGCTTCATTAGGTTATTAACACCTAAATTATAACTGACCATAACCGAATCTGGGAGGAGACGGCTGCATGGGTCGAGTAAGCTTGCGGGACGTCTCTAAAAGCTATGGTTCGGCCATGGTCATCCCGGGCGTTTCGCTGGAGATCCTCGAGGGCGAGTTTGTCGTCTTCGTCGGCCCCTCTGGCTGTGGCAAGTCCACCCTTTTGCGCATGATCGCCGGCCTTGAAGACATCACGGGAGGCGAGGTCCAGATCGGCGGCAGGCCGGTAAACGACGTGGCGGCGCGCGACCGCGGCGTGGCGATGGTGTTCCAGAACTACGCGCTGTATCCGCACATGTCGGTCAGGGAAAACATGGTGTTCGGGTTGCAGAACCTTGGCACCGCGAAGGCCGAGATCGCCGCCCGCCTGGACCGTGCGGCGCAGATCCTGCAGCTGGAGCCCTATCTTGACCGCAAGCCACGCGCCCTGTCCGGCGGGCAGCGCCAGCGTGTCGCCATCGGCCGGGCCATCGTGCGCGAGCCGCAGGTGTTTCTGTTCGACGAGCCGCTGTCCAACCTCGACGCCGCGCTGCGGGTCCAGATGCGGACCGAAATCGCCAAGCTGCATCACCGGCTGGGCGCGACGATGATCTATGTCACCCATGACCAGACCGAGGCCATGACGATGGCCGACCGGATCGTCGTCCTGCGGGCAGGCCGGATCGAGCAGGTCGGCACTCCGATCGAGTTATATGAACGCCCGGCGAACAGCTTTGTCGCAGGCTTTCTGGGCGCACCTAAGATCAACCTCATCCCCGGTGTCCTGACCGCGATGCAGAGCAGGACCGCGACGGTCGAGCTGGCCGGAGCGAGGGTGCCCGTGCAGGTCATCGGCGGGACGGAAGGGGCGGCTGTCACGCTGGGTCTGCGCCCGGACGTGCTGACGCTGCATCCCGACGGCCCGATCCCGGCGATCGTCGATGTGGTCGAGGAGCTGGGCAACGTCAAGCTGATCTACGCGACCCTGCCCGGCGGGCACCCCGTAGTGGCCGAACTCCGCAGCCCGCAACTGCCGAAGGTGGGTGATACGATCCGACTTGCCCTGGGGGAGGGCCAGCGCCACGTCTTTGACGCCGACGGTCAGGCGATTACCCTGCACGACGGGCCTGCGACATGAGCGGCGGCGGCTCGCCCGGGCGGCGCGCGCCGGGAACGGCATTCCTGTTCCTCGCGCCCTTCTTCGCCATCTATGCGGTGTTTCTCGTCTACCCGCTGTTCAAGGGGTTCTGGATCAGCCTGCACGACTGGGAACTGGCCGGGGGTTACCGCGAATACATCGGATTCCTGAACTATCAGGACCTCTGGACCGACAAGCTGTTCTGGCGGACGATCCGCAACACCCTGCTGTTCGTCGCGATGACCGTGCCGACGATGACGCTGCTGGCGCTGATGCTGGCCTTGGCAGTGCATGGCACCGGACGGCTGAAGGCGATCCTGCGGTCGGTGTTCTTCATGTCCTCGGTGTTCTCCGTCACGGTCGTCACACTGGTCTGGTCGATGGTCCTGTCCGCCGATCAGGGACTGCTTGTTCCGCTCTGGAATGCGCTGGGGATCAAGCCGGTGAACTTCCTCGCCCATCCGCTGCTTGCCATGCCCTCGATCGCACTCGCGACGCTGTGGTGGGGGGTCGGACTGCCGATGGCGCTCTTTCTGGCCGCCCTGGGTCAGGTCCCGCAAGAGCTTTACGAGGCCGCCGAGCTTGACCATGCCTCGCGCTGGTCGGTGCTGCGCCGGATCACGCTGCCCTCGATCCGGCACACGCTGCTGCTGGTCGTCGTGCTGCAGATCATCGGCCAGTTCCAGATCTTCGGGCAGGCGCAACTGATGACGCAAGGCGGCCCGGCCAACCGCACCCGCACGCTGGTGCAATACATCTATGACACCGGCTTTCGCGACTGGCAGGTCGGCTATGCCTCGGCGATGGCGATGGCGCTGTTCCTGCTGATGTTCGGGTTCTCGATGCTGCAGCTCTGGCTGGGCCGCAAGGGGGACGACGCATGAGCACCGCCCGCCGCACTGGCTCGGCCCGGACGACCGACATTATTCTTCTGGGGCTGACCGTGGCCTTCGCGATCCTCTGGATGATCCCGGTGGTGTGGGTCGTCACCATGTCGCTGAAGCCGAACGTCGAGCTGATGCGGTCGACGGCAGGGTTCATCCCCTGGCCCTTCACCATCGACAACTATTTCAACCTGGTGAAGCTGGCCACAGTGCCGCGCTGGCTGATGCACAGCTTCATCGTCGCGGTCAGCATGACGGCGCTGGTCTTGATAGTGTCTTCGTTGGCCGGCTACGCCTTTGCCCGGCTGGATTTTCCCTTCAAGCGCACGCTGTTCCTAATCATGATTGCCGGGTTGATGGTGCCGGAACAGGCTGTCTTCATCCCGCTCTTCACCATGTTCGCCGACTGGGGGATGCACAATACCCACGCCGCCCTGGTCGCTCCGCGCGTCGCGGTGCCCATCGGGGTGTTCCTGATGACCCAGTTCTTCCGCGCCGTCCCGCGTGAGCTGGAGGAGGCGGCGGAACTGGACCATGCCTCGTACTTCACCATCTTCTGGCGGATCATGCTGCCGCTGTCGGTGCCTGCCCTCACAACGCTGGGCCTCTTTACCTTCATCTTCGCGTGGAACGATTTCTTGTGGCCGCTGGTGTCAGCCACCAAGGCCGAGATGTTCACCGTGACCGTGGGCTTGGCTTCGATCCAGGGCAACTTCGCCTTTTCGGAGGGACTGGGGTCGGTGATGGCATCGGCCGTCTTTGCCAGCCTGCCCATCGTGATCCTGTTCCTGATCTTCCAGCGCTTCATCGTGGCGGGCGTCGCCATGGGCGCGGGCAAGTGAACACAACCATGACTAGGCATCCATAGGAGGATATGATGCACCATTCGAAACTTCTGGCGCGCCTTGCGCTGGCCACCGCGCTGACCGGCGTTGCCGGAACGGCCTCGGCGGTCGAGATCAGCTTCTTCCGCTTCTTCGGCGATTGCCAGACCGATTATGGCACCGTCATGAAGGCCGCGGAGGCCAATGGCGAATGCGGGATCATCACAGCGCTGGCGAACCAGTTCAACGCCGAGAACACCATCGGCGCCAAGGTCGTGACCCAGACGGTGGACTGGGGTGCCTATTACGACCAGCTGACTGCGACCTATTCCACCGGCAACATCCCGGACGTCGCCGTCATGCACTCGTCCGTGCTGCCGAACTTCTCGGACCGCGACCTTCTGGTTCCGCTGGCCGACGGCTTTGCCAAGGTGGGCATCGACACCGCCGACTTCGTTCCCGCCGCGCTGAAGAACGCGACCACGAACGACACGCTGTATGCGCTGCCCTACGACCTGCATGCCCTTCTGTTCCACGTCAATGTGGACCTGATGGCGCAGGCCGGGTTCGTGAACGAGGACGGATCGATCAAGCTGCCGACCTCGCCCGAAGAGCTGATCTCGATGGGCAAGGAGTTCAAGGAAAAGACCGGCAAGTTCTACATCGCCACGGAATCGCAGTCGTCCGAAGGGATGATGGTGCGCCTGTGGGAGAGCTTCATGTGGCAGCAGGGCGTCGACGTGCTGTCGGCTGACGGCAAGGAAGCCTCGATCGCCACGCCCGAGGGTGAAAAGGCCGCCGCGCTGATCAAGGCGATCTACGACGAGGGTCTGGCGAACACCGCGCTGGACTATCCGGGGGCCGAGCAGGCGTTCCTGAACGGCGAAGCGGGCATCCTGATCAACGGCACCTGGGGCGTCGACAACTACGACAGCCAGGCGAAAAGCGGCAAGGCCGTGCTGAAGAACTACGCGGTGGCCAACGTTCCGGGCATCTTCGGCGCGCCGAAAGTCTGGGCAGACAGCCACATGTGGGTGATGCCGAAAGATGAAGGCCGCACCCCCGAAGAGACCGAAGCCGCGCTGGCGTTCATCAAGTTCCTGAACGACAACAACTTCCAGTGGGCGCGCACCGGCCACCTGTCGGTCCGCCAGTCGGTCATCGCCAGCCCTGAGTTCGCGGCGCTCCCTCACCGCAGCGACTTTGCAGCCACGGCGGAGAATGCGACGGCGCTGCCGGTCGTGCAGAACCAGCGCGGGATCTTCTCGGCGATGACCACCGACTTGAACGCGATGTGGCTGACCGGGACCGAACCAGCGGACGCGCTGGCCGCGATGCAGGAGTCTGTCGACCAGATCCTGCGCCGCAACCGCTAAGACCCCTTGCCTGGACGCCAAGCCCGCGCCCAGGCAAGACTTCCGGGGCCTGCCTTTTCCTGACGACGGTTTCCTCCCGCTTGCGCAGTGCGGCGGGCCCCGGACCACCCAGCCATTCCCTGAAAGACCCACCCGCAAGGACCTACCATGACGCCGAACTCCCCGCTTTCGCTGCTTGCCCGGACCCCGCTTCGGACCAAGCTTTCCCTCGATGGCATCTGGGAGTTCCAACACGAAAGCCAGACGGATTGGCACAAGGTCCGGGTTCCGGGCCACTGGCAGGCGCAGTTTCCCGAATTGGCCGTGGCGTTCGGCCAAGCAACCTATGCCCGCGACATCGCTATTCCCGCCGCCTGGCAGGGGCGCGAAGTTGCGATCTGTTTCGGTGCGGTCAGCGACAGCGCCGTGGTCCGGCTGGACGGGCAGGAAATCGCCCGCCACGAGGGCGGCTATCTGCCCTTCGACGTGGTGATCCCTGCCGACCTGATCCGCGCCTCGAACCGGCTGGAGGTTCAGTGCGACCTTCCCGACGGCCATCATCGGGACGGCAGCGACTTCGCCGAGATCCCGCATGGCAAGCAAAGCTGGTATGGCCCGCAGGCTGGCATCTGGCAGTCCGTCTGGCTGGAAGCCCGCGCCCGCATCCATATCCAAAGCCTGCGGCTGGACCCGCACTGGCCCGATGGGCGGCTGGACATCGACCTTTCGCTGTCGGCGGCCTTCCGGGGCAGCGTCAGGCTGGAAATCACCGACCCTTTTGGCAAGCTGGCCCATGCGGCGACGCTGTCGGTCGAAGCTGCGCGGCTGCGCCATCATCTGACGCTGGCCGACATCCAGCCCTGGTCGCCCGACACGCCCGCGCTTTACACTCTGCGCGCCATCCTGTCGCTGGCGGGCGGGGACGAGGATGAATTCAGCGAGACCTTCGGCTTCCGCAAGATCGAGACGCGGGACGGCAGCATCTGGCTGAACGGCCAGCCGCTGTATCTGCGCGGGGCGCTGGACCAGGACTACTACCCGGACGGTTTCGGTGCGCCGCCGTCGCTGGAGCTTTTGGAAGATCAGGCCCGCAAGGCCAAGGCGATGGGGCTGAACTGCCTGCGCTGCCACATCAAGGTTCCCGACCCGCGCTACTATGAGGTCGCGGACCGGCTGGGCCTCTTGATCTGGACCGAAATCCCGAACATCGAGACGTTCACTCCCGCTTCGGCCGCGCGGTTGCGAACGACGATGGAGGGCATCCTCGCGCGTGACCGCAACCACCCCTCGATCATCATCTGGACGCTAATCAACGAAGACTGGGGCACCCGCCTGCGCGAGGTGGCCGACCAGCGGCAGTGGCTGTCGGACATGGTGGACTGGCTCAAGGCCGAAGATCCGCTGCGGCTGGTCGTCGACAACTCGGCCTGTTTCCCGAACTGGCATGTGAAGACCGACCTCAACGATTACCACTACTACCGGACCGCCACCGACCGGCGCGAGGAATGGGATGCGCTGAACGAAGAGTTCGCTGCCGGCGCCGACTGGACCTTCGGCACCGGCGAGGGGATCACCCGGACCGGCCAGGAGCCGCTGATCCTGTCCGAGTTCGGCGTCTGGGGCCTGCCGCAGCCCGACCTGTTGCGCAAGGACGGGCAGGACCCGTGGTGGATGGCCTATGGCGCAACCTGGGCTGATGGCGTGGCCCTGCCGCAGGGGATCGAGGCGCGCTTCCGCGAATTGGGTCTCGGGCAGGTCTTCGGCAGCTTCACCGGCTTCATCGATCAGGTGCAGTGGCACCAGTGGATGAACCTGAAGCACGAGATCGAAGCGATGCGACGCCACCCGACCATCGCGGGCTATGTCATCACCGAATTCACCGACGTGCATTGGGAGGGCAATGGCCTTCTCGACATGGCGCGGAACCCCCGCATCTTTGCGTCCGCGATGCCCAAGGCCAACGCCGATATCGTCATCTCTCCCGGGCTCGCGCGCCATGCCGCGCGGGCCGGCGAGGCGGTGATGTTCGATGTGCGCGTCGCGACCGGCGGGGCCAGCCTGCCGGAGGGGACGGTGCTGAATTGGGCGTTCGGCAAGGACTCCGGGTCCGTCAAGGTGGCCGCGACCGGGCCGATGGCCGTCGCGGCCGCGCCGGTGACCGGGGCAACCGAGGCAGGGGCGGCTTCGGCGATGGTCACGGCAAGCTTCACGCTGACCGCCCCTGACGGCAGGGTGCTGGCGCAGAACGACGAAAGCGTATCCGTCCATGCTCGGCGCGAGGTCGCGCCGGTTTGCGTCGCCACCGATGACGATGCGCTGGCCGAACGGCTTGTTGCCTTGGGCCATACCGTCACCGGCGCGAAGGAGGCGCAGGTTTTCGTCACCCATTCACTCGACGCCGCGCGGGTCGAGGAGATCCACGCCGGGGCACGGATCCTGCAACTGGTCGCCAAGGCCTCGGGCCGGCTGCGCGACGACCTGTCGCCGCGCGACGGGCCGATGTCGATGCAGATCGAGGACGGACAGGGCGGGTTTCGGTCCGGTGCCTACTTCACCTTCCCCGGCTACCAGCTGGTCGACCGCCACCGCAGCATCTGGCGTGGCGACTGGGTCGGCAACTTCAGTTGGCTGCGCCGGGACGGGGTGTTCTCGCACCTGCCGGGCGGGCCGATGTTCGACCTGTCATTCACCGGGGTCGTGCCGCATCAACTGATGACCGGCTTCCGGCCGTGGGAGTTCCAGGGCCGCGTCCATGCCGGTGTCGTTGTGGGATGGGTCCACAAGCCCGGAGCCTTCATCATCGAAAAGCGTCTTGGTCGGGGGAAACTGGTTGCGACCACCTTTCGGCTGAACGCAGCGGCCCCTGACGCCGACCCCGTTGCGAGCGCGCTGTTCGACGGTCTGCTGTCACTGTCGGCGCGGGAATGACGCATCCTGTCGCGGCCCCGAAGCTGAGGCCTGGCTAAGACCACAGTCGCTGGCTGGGAATTGTTCACATCAGCGGCGGACTTGGTTAACCCGCTGAAAGACCGACTGGGGCGGCGATGCCTGCCACGAAATGCGGCCGCGTCCGGGAGCGGGAGAAGAGGCAGTGACCAGAACGGGGTCGAAGCTGAAACCTGACACCCTGGCTGAAACCCTCGGACGCTAGCTTTCGTTAAGCCATCAGAAGGAATGGAGGCGGGTACCGGAGACCTCGCAATCCGCTTACGGCACGATGCCCGCTCCCGGCACGGCGATCACCACTTCTCTGGGCTACAGCAAGACGCCCGATCCCACTGCTTTGCTGTTTTGCACTGCACGGTTCTTGCCATCAATGCGGTGCATTTGGGGTCAAACCATCGCCGCGCACGCTTTGATAGGGCGGATGACTGGCGCGGCAATGGCTTGCTCCCTGATCCGAATACGGTTCTTCACGGCTCACAGGCCCATGTCCTGTAGACAGCGAGCGGCATTTCCATGTCTCAGCAAAGCAAACCCAAATGCAGAGCCAGCACGGCAAAAGTCACAAACTAAGTTGGACATCACTCGTTGACATTCGGATCTAACAGTCAACGCGGTCCACCGCGGAGATCTTCCCGAGCAACGCGCTCCTTCCAGGCGCCACTTGAGGGTATAGTAGGGCGCTGTCGATGCAGCTGGCATCGCGCTTTGGATGTGGATTGTCGACACTGACAAGTTCAGCATCGACGACCACGGCTTCGAGTTTTGGGATATCCCCCGCTTGCTACCCCGCCTGAACAAGGCGGGCATATTTCCTCGGACAGCCCGAACAGGGCGAAAGGACTAAGCCCCGCCCAAAGGTAAAAGTCCCAGCAACCGAGAAGTGAAAAAGACAAAGACAGGCAAGAAGCCTGGCGCGCCAAAGCCCGGTGACCTGTTTGCCAACGCGATCCAGTCGGGCACTGGAGAAAAGAAAACGGGCTGAAGCAAGGTGCTCGAAGGGCTCATACATCGTCTTGCGCACAAAGGTGGATGATCCCAGTTGCGCGTAAACGCTTTTCGCGCTGACCGTCCGCTTTGGGCCGTGGGCGTCCTAAGGCTAGATCGTTCATGAGGATCATGCGGCGATACAAATCGTAGGCTCTTGCGCAAATCCTGTCCCCGCAACCACCTCAAGCGAACTAAACTCGATACCTACACGCCCCGTCAACGCGGGGCTTTTTGCATTCTGGGCCAGCTCAAGCAACGCCCTCAGCGCGCCGTCGAACACGATGACCGCCTGGCCCTCCTTCCATCGCCCGGAGACCTTCTCGATCAGGCTTCGCACCACCTCTCGCGGGGGCGAGGCAGCCGCAGGATCCGCAGGCGTGATGGCAAGCTCCGTGACCTTGCGCCAGTAGAACTCCGACAGGTCCGGGTTAACGCACCGGCGTTGGGGCAGGGCCGGCAAGTTCCGCATTGATTGCTGCAATGCGGCCTTCCAGGGCGAGGAGTTTGTCTTGCACCCCCGGAGGTTTGACGCGCGTCCTTGTGCACAGTGTATTACGCGTGCGAAATTTGGTCCTCCTGCTCTAGAAGCCCGCGCCATTACCCTCCGCGGCCCTGGCCCGCCTCATCCAAGAGCGAGCGGGAGATCTTTCCACCGCCCCCGAGGCGCTGTCCATCAAGATTGCGGCCCATCTTGGGAAAGATCCGGATCGGCTGCTGGCGCTGGCCGGGAAGATCCGATCAGACATCATACGCATGATGCCAAGGCAGCCCCCGACATCCTTGCCGCTTGCCCGGACGACACAAGACACAGCCACTGCATCGGGCAGAAGGTCGACGGACGCATGAGTACTGGTTTGATAGGCCACCATGGGCATTCCTTGCCCCGACGGTGATAGGACTGGAAATCAAGCGAACTCCACCCTAACAAGGTTGGACAAGCAAACGGCACGACCGAGCGCAAGATGTCGCAACTTGTCTCGCGCCAAGGTTACACGAGGCCGGTCAACAAAGGAGGATACCAACATGACAATCAGAACTGCGCTTGGACGCACCGCCAGCCTGGTAGCATTGCTGGCTGCGACGACCGCTACCGCCCAGTCACTCGCCGAAGTCGAGGCTGCCGCCAAGGCCGAGGGGATGCTCAGCACCATTGCCCTGCCGCATGACTGGTGTGGCTACGGCGACGTGATCGCAGGCTTCAAAGCAAAGTACCCCGAGATCAGCGTCAATGAGTTGAACCCTGACGCCGGCTCTGCCGACGAGATAGAGGCGATCAAGGCGAACAAGGACAACAAGGGTCCACAGGCGCCTGACGTGATCGACGTGGGTCTGGCCTTTGGTCCGCAAGCCAAGGCTGAAGGCCTGACGCAGGCGTACAAGGTCGCAACCTGGGACGAGATTCCCGAGAATATCAAGGATGCCGACGGCCACTGGTATGCCGATTACTACGGCGTGATGTCCTTCCTCGTGAACAAGGACCTGGTGGAAAACGTCCCGCAGGATTGGGCCGATCTTTTGAAGCCGGAGTATGCCGGACAGGTCGCGTTGGCCGGTGACCCCCGTGCGTCGAACCAGGCAATCCTTGCTGTTCTGGCGGCGGGGATGTCGACTGGCGCCGCTCCTGGCGAAGCAGCGGGCCAAGCGGGACTGGAGTTCTTTAAGCAGCTGAACGATGCAGGAAACTTCGTCCCGGTCATCGGTAAGGCCGGAACGCTTGCTCAGGGCACCACGCCCATCGTCGTCATGTGGGACTACAATGCTCTTGCTGCACGTGACACGCTGGCCGGAAACCCGCCAGTCGAAGTCGTGGTCCCAAAGTCAGGCGTTCTGGCTGGGGTCTATGTGCAAGCTATCAGTGCTTATGCACCGCAGCCGAATGCCGCCAAACTGTGGATGGAATATCTCTATAGCGATGAGGGACAGCTTGGCTGGCTGAAGGGCTACTGCCACCCCGCGCGGTTCAACGCGATGGTGGCCGCAGGCAAGATCCCGCAAGATCTTCTAGATGCTCTGCCACCGGCCGCGTCGTATGAGGCCGCCTATTTCCCGACCCTGGAAGAGGTGGACGCAAACAAGGCCGCAGTCACTGCGGGCTGGGACACGACCGTCGGCGCCAACGTCGAGTGATCTGACCTGACACTTGCCCTCCCCGGCTTGCTCCGGGGAGGGGATTCTCACCGAGGCCGCCAGACGCCTTGGGAGTCCGACAGACGAGGGGCCCATGTCCGAAGCACAATTGCGCCGCCCGCCCAAACGGCGCTTGCCGGTCGAATGGCTGGGCATCTTGCCCTTCGTGGCGTTTGCGATGCTTTTCCTGATTATGCCGACGATGAAGATCGTGATCGGTGCGTTTCAGTCGCCCGAGGGCGGTTTCACGCTGCAAAACCTGATCGATCTGAATACCGACTCGATCCGCAGTGCCTACTGGACCTCGATCAAGCTGTCTTTGATCACGGCGCTTCTGGGATGTGCGGCAGGCTTTGCCATGGCTTCAGCCGTGGTCTTTGGCGGCCTTCCCAAGCGCGTGCGCAGTCCACTTCTTACTTTCTCCGGTGTCGCATCCAACTTTGCCGGCGTTCCGCTTGCCTTTGCCTTCATTGCGACGCTTGGCCCGGCCGGGCTGGTGACGCTGTGGCTCAAGACCGAGTTCGGGATCAACCTGCGTGCCATGGGGTTCAACCTTCTCAGCTTCTGGGGACTGGTGGTCACCTATCTCTTTTTCCAGATTCCGCTGATGATCCTGATCATTATCCCAGCGCTTGACGGCTTGAAGCGCGAATGGCGCGAAGCAGCTGAAGTCTTGGGGGCGACCGGTGCACAATACTGGCGGATGGTGGCCCTGCCGATCCTGTTCCCCTCGATACTCGGGACCTTCGCGCTGCTCTTTGCCAACTCGTTCGGTGCCGTTGCCACCGCCTTTGCCCTGACCGGGCCGCAGCTGAATATCGTCCCGATCAAGCTTTTCGCGCAGATCCGTGGGGATGTGCTGGGCAACCCGAACCTCGGGTACGCCCTTGCCTTCGGGATGATCGTCATCACCGGTCTGGCCAACGTGACCTACATCGTCCTCCGCACCCGGTCGGAAAGGTGGCTGAAATGACCCGCTTTTTTGCCTGGACAGCGTTTCTGCTGGGCGTGCTGTTCTTTGTCTTGCCGCTGGTCGGCATGACCGAGTTCAGCTTGAAGATGCGGCGCGGCGAATATTCCTTCGACGCTTATCGCCGGGTGTTCGAGGACCAGCGGTTCTGGGACACCTTCAGCTATTCGCTGATCCTGGCCGGGGCGACCATCGTCTTCGGCGTCCTCCTTGTAGTGCCTACCGCCTATTGGGTACGGCTGAAGCTTCCGCAAGCGCGTCCGGTCATCGAGTTCATCACCCTGTTGCCGCTCGTGATCCCGGCCATCGTGATCGTCTTTGGGTATATCCGGCTTTACAACACCTCGTCCGTCCTGCCACTGACTGGCTCGGCGTTGGGCACAGATTTTCTGTTGACCATGGGCTATGCTACGCTGGCATTGCCCTACATGTACCGGGCTGTGGACACGGGTCTGCGGACCATTGATGTCGCCACCCTGACCGAAGCGGCGCAAAGCCTGGGGGCGGGGTGGATCACGATCCTGGCGAGGATCATCCTGCCGAATGTGCTGGTCGCAGTGCTCTCCGGGGCGTTTCTTACGCTTGCGATCGTGATTGGTGAATTCACCATGGCAGCGCTGCTGAACCGTCCGGCGTTCGGTCCGTTCATGCAACTTCTCGGGGCGAATCGCGCCTATGAACCGCCCGCTCTGGCCGTGATCGCCTTCGCAATCACTTGGGGTTGCATGGGCCTTATCCAGCTTGTGACCCGGTTCTCCAAACACGAAAGGGCAAAGGTCTGATGGCCTTTCTTGATTTGACCAACCTTGAAAAGGTCTTCGGCACCAATCGTGTCGTCAAGGATTTCAGTCTGGGCGTCGACAAGGGCGAGTTCGTTTCCCTTCTTGGCCCTTCCGGCTGCGGCAAGACGACCGTCCTGCGGATGGTCGCAGGGTTCGAGACACCGACCTCGGGCTCGATCCGGATCGATGGTCAAGATGTCACGGACCAGCGCACGAACCAGCGCGCCATCGGCATGATGTTCCAGGCCTATGCCCTGTTTCCCAACATGACTGTAGCCGACAACGTTGCCTTCGGCTTGAAGGTCAAGGGGGTGCCAAGGGCCGAACGCGAGGCTCGCGTGATCGAGATGCTGCAGTTGATCGGACTGCCAGACCTTGCCAGCCGGTTCCCCTTCCAGCTGTCGGGGGGCCAACAGCAGCGCGTGGCCCTGGCACGCGCCTTGGCTCCCCAGCCCCGCGTCCTGTTGCTGGATGAGCCTCTCTCGGCGCTCGACGCAAAGGTGCGGGTCTCGCTGCGGAACGAGATCCGCGAGATCCAGCGCGAATTGGGGATCACCACAATCTTCGTGACGCATGACCAGGAAGAGGCGATGTCGATTTCCGACCGCATCGTCGTGATGAACGGTGGGATAGCCGAGCAGGCCGGTGCACCTTTCGAGATCTACAACAACCCGCGGACGCGGTTCGTTGCCGGATTTGTCGGCACATTGAACATGTTTACCGCAATGGTGGAGGATGCCGAGCGTGGGCTCATTACCGTCGCAGGTCAAAGGATCGCCCTTGCAACGGGCGCGATCGAGGCGCGCAATGGAGAGACGGTCAACCTGGCGCTACGACCTGAAGCGATCCGCCTCGGCCGGGCCGTTAGCTGCGAGGTTGTGCTACCTGCCACGATTGAAGCGGTCCACTTCCTCGGTTCGGTGATCCGCGTCCGGGCGCGCGTTGCGGGAACGGTGGTCGCGCTGGATACATTCAACCGTCCGGACCAGCCACCGCCGCCCCTCGGGAGCACGGCTGAAATCAGCTTTGCAGCAAGCGATGTGATTTTGCTTCCAGCATAGCGTTTGAAGGATAACCTTTGCATCCGGCTGGCGACAGCAAGCTGCCCGGGTGCGACCACGCCGCCGTGCGCTTGAAGTACCTCGGCGTCGACATTGAAGATCCGCTGTGCCTGTCGGAGGGGATCGACCTGTTAAGTACCCGACCGGTACGCATCGGTCGGCCCCAACAGGACGTTTGTGTTGAGCAAAACCTCTTCTCGAACTCTGCCGTTGTGTTTTGCGCAGCGGGCGGTGCTTTCTATATATGGGCGATGGCCAACATCAGTTGCGTGCCCCCTTCAAAGCAAGCCTTGCAACAGCCTTGGATCCCGCTCATGCAGATCACCGTGACCCACACATCAGATCAGGAACCTTTGTCGTTGGCTGCACTCGGGTGGTCAGCGTTTTTCAACGATCAACTCGGGCAAGCGGAAGCACACCTTGCACGCATGCGTGTGGCGACCGTTCACCGCGCCCGAGTGACAGCGGAATCGCAGTCCGGTCCGGTGAAGCTGAACCTTCCCAGCCAGGCCAATACGGCGGACTACGCGGTGGGGGACTGGCTTCTGGTAGAGCTTGACACCCGGACCCCTGTGCGACGACTGGAGCGAAAGACCACGCTGCAAAGGCGGACCGAAGGCGGGGGGGCTCCGCAACTTATCGCGGCGAACGTCGACACGCTCTTCATCGTCTCGTCCTGTAATGATGACCTGAACGTTGCAAGGCTCGAGCGATATCTGGCCCTTGCGAACGAGTCCGGGACAACGCCCGTGATCATCCTGACCAAGGCTGACCAGGTGGCAGACACCGGACCCTGGCAGGATCAGGTGTCAGGACTGCAGCGCGGCCTGGAGGTCGTCACCCTGGACGCAACGGCGCCAGAAGCGGCCGCGGCGCTGGCGCCTTGGTGCGCGGTCGGACAAACGGTCGCCCTTGTAGGCTCGTCTGGCGTGGGGAAGTCCTCACTGCTGAATACGCTTTGTGAGAAAGCGCCGGACGAGGCGCAGCTGACCGGCAGCATTCGCGAAGCCGACGGAAAGGGCCGCCACACCACCACATCCCGCTCGCTGCATCGCATTGCCGGAGGCGGCTGGGTGATCGACACGCCCGGCATCCGGACGCTGCATGCCAGCGACCTTTCAGTCGGGCTGGACCAGGTGTTCGCCGAAATCACCGAGCTTGCACCTGAATGCCGTTTCAGGGACTGCACTCATGACCATGAACCGGGCTGCGCGGTCCAGGCAGCAGTTGCGGCCGGGCGGCTTGATCCGGAGCGTCTTGCGCGCTGGCGCAAACTTGTGGACGAAAATCGGTCCAACACCCCTGTCCAGACCGGGCCTCGCGGGAACAAGCAGACGAAAACCAGTAGCAAGCGGGGCTGAACACCCAAAGGAGATATCGGCCCATAGCGGACAGTCTAGACAATCGATCGGCAGGCAACGGGTTGTTGCAAAGCATGGCGCCGACGCTTTCTAAACGTTCTCCGGCCCGAAGATCTCGAAACCGAGAACCCGTTTTCGAGGCGCTGCAGCCACCGCCGCGTCGCCTTGCATCTGAGCGATCGCTTCCGCGGCCAGATGTTGCACCGGATGGGCAACGATCATCGTGAGGACGCGGTCGATCAGTCCCAAGCGCGTATGCTCGGTCATGTCGTTCCCCACCGTAACAATGGTCCCGGCCCTGCCTGATTGCCGAAGCGCTTCGAGCACGCCCGGCATGCCCCCGCCGCCCACATAGAGACCGACAAGATCTGGTTCGCGGCGGAGGAGCTGTTCGGTCACTTCGCGGGCAATGCTGTTGTCCTCGAAGGTCTGGACGGGTTCGAGGACCGTGAAGTCCGGGGCGTGTTCGCGGCAATAGGAGCGGAAGCCGGATTCGTTCAGATCCTGGCAGCGGTAGCGGTGATTGCCCAGAATGATCGCCAGCCGACCGGGGCGGCGGGACATGCCGGTCACGGCCCAGGCGGCTGTGCGTCCGACGCGCCAGTTGTCCAGGCCGATGTAGCCGGTGCTGCAGGCGGCCGATAGGTCAGAGATCAGGCCATAGGTCGGCACCCCTTTTGCAGCCAGTTCTTCGATGGCGGCCGAGATGCGCGGATGTTCGGCCGATACGACAGCAAGGGCCTGGACCTGCGCGCCGAGTTGCAGGATCTGAGCCGCGACGGCATCGGGAGAGAGGTCCTGCAGATGCTCGATCAGAAGTTCGACCGGTGGGTCAACGGAGGCTGCAGCGGTGCGCAGAGCCTCGGCGATACTGCGATAGAATCCGCGATCGGACTGTTGAAGCAGGAAACCCAGCTTCACCCTTGGGTGGGCGGGCTGGAGCCTTTGGCGCAACGCGGGCAGGGCGTAGAAGCCCATGTCCTCGGCCGCAGCAAGCACGCGGGCGGCGGTTCCGTGCCGGACCTTGTCCCGTCCGTTCAGGATGCGGTCGATGGTCGAGACGCTGACACCGGCGCGGGCAGAAAGGTCCTGTATCGTGGGTCTGCGCGCCATCATCCTGTCCCAAGGCAAACCCCTCAATCCGACATCAGAAAGGATGAGGGAAATGAGGGAAAACACAGCTTTCGGAATGAAGGGAATATACCGTAGCGTTTGTCAACGCTATTGGAGCAACTGAACGTGCATCAGCGGAGGATCGAATGGACGACCTGCAGTTCGGACGGAAGAACAAGCGCGGGGATTACACGCCCAACGACCCGCTGGAACCCGCGCCGGTCTTCGTCTGGCCGCCCCGGCCCCTGAAGTTCCTGTCCTGGTTGCCGCACTACTTCCTGCCGTGGAACGCGCTTTTCTTCGCCTTGGGCGCGGTCTTCTGGTTCTACGCCACGCCCGCGAAGGAAACCCTCGCAGTGCTGGACTGGCGCTGGATGGCCTGGATTCTTTTGCGCAACGCGCTTCTGGTCTTCGTGATCTATGGCGTGCTGGAACTGCGGCTTTACATCAATCGCGCTCAGGGCAACCGGTTCAAGTTCAACGGGCTGTTCCCCTCGGATCGCAAGTCCGACGTCTTCCTGTTCGGCAGCCAGAACATCGACGGCATCATCCGCACCTTTGGAACCGGCGTGCCGATCTGGACGGCCTACGAGGTGATCATGCTCCATCTCTGGGCCATCGGCTGGGGACCCTGGGCGGTCTTCGGGGACAACCCGCTGGCTTTGATCGCTCTTGGCCTTCTGGTTCCGCTGATCCATGAGGCGCACTTCTTCTGCATCCATTGGCTGATCCACCAGGGGCCGCTCTACAAATGGGTGCATTCGGTGCACCACAACTCGGTCAACCCCTCGCCCTGGTCGTCGCTGTCGATGCACCCGGTGGAGCATCTGCTGTACTGGTCGGACGTGCTGATCCACCTTGTCCTGCCCTCGCATCCGCTTCTGGTGATGTATCACCTTCAGGTTACCGGCACGGGCGCGGTCGTCGGGCACATCGGGTTCGACAAGATCGAGACGGGGAAGGACAGTGCAATCGACTCGCACGCCTATGCGCACTACCTGCACCACAAGCATTTCGAGGTGAACTACGCCGACGGGCTGGTGCCATTCGACCGGCTTGCGGGCACCTGGCACGATGGGTCCAAGGAGGCCGAGGAGCGGATGCAGCTTCGCTATGCGAAGAAGAAGGCGCGCCTCAATAGTGCGGCCGGTGCGCCGAAGGCCTGATCGGTGTAGCGGAATAGAAGCGGCGGCCCGTGGGCAAACGGGCCGCCGCAGTGCCAGACGGGATGAGTTGTCTGGCGGGGTGATGGGATCAGGCGGCGACGTCGGCGAGGAGGACTGGCTTGCCGCTCTTGGCTGACAGGGTCGCGGCTTCGGCCATCGCCAAGGCCGCAACACCATCGGAGAGCGTCACAGGAAGAGGCTTGCCCGTGCTCACGGCATCGACGAAGGCCGCCCATTCGGCCGCATAAGACGGCATGTAGCGTTCCAGGAAGAAGTAGGTCGGCTTGGCGGCGGTGACGCCCGCCGTGGTGGACTTGACCACGGTCGATTCCAACATGTTCTGCGCCTGAAGAAGACCCTCGGACCCCAGCATCTCGACCCGCTGGTCATAGCCATAGACGGCGCGGCGCGAGTTCTTGATGACCGCGATGCGACCGTCGGCATAGGTCAGGGTCACGACGGCGGTATCGTAGTCCCCTGCTTCGCCGATGGCCGGATCGACGATGGACGAGGCCGCTGCCGAGACGCTGACCGGCGGCGCCCCCATCAGGAAGTTCGCCATGTCGAAGTCGTGGATCATCATGTCCCGGAAGATCCCGCCCGACACCTTGATGTAGGCCACCGGCGGCGGGGCCGGGTCGAACGAGGTGATCGACAGAAGCTCGGTCTTGCCGATTTCGCCCTTGTCGGCGGCGGCTTTCAGCGCGGCGAAGTTCGGGTCGAAACGGCGGTTGAAGCCGATCATCACCGGCTTGCCGTTCCTGGCCACCGCTTTCTGGCAGGCTTGGGCGCGGGCTAGCGACAGGTCCACCGGCTTTTCGCAAAGGACGGCCTTTCCGGCCGCCGTGGCGCGCTCGATCAGGTCGGAATGGGTGTCGGTCGAGGTGGCGATCAGCACGGCGTCGATGGTGGGGTCGGCGATGATCTCGTCCGTCGTGCGCGCGGTGGAGCCGTATGTCGCGGCTAGCTTCTGTGCATTCTCGGGGATGAAGTCCGAGACCGCAGCCAGACGGCTGCCGGGGTTGGTGGTGATGGCGGTGGCGTGGACGCCCGCGATGCGGCCTGCGCCAAGAAGTCCGACGTTCAGCATGGGTTTTTCCGTTTCATCAAAGGGTGAAGGCTGCGCGGAAGGCGTCGAGTGCGTCCTCCGGCTTGCCCTTGGCAAAGGCTTCCATCCCGACCGGGCCATCATAGCCCATGTCGTGGAGCGCGCGGGCGATCACCGGCCAGTTCATCTCACCGGTGCCGGGCTCGAAACGGCCGGGGTTGTCGGCGACCTGGACCTCGCCGATCCAGGGCAGGCAGGCCTGGGCGTGGCGGATCACGTCGCCCTCGCCGATCTGGGTGTGGTAGAGGTCGAGGTTGATCCGCAGCTCTGGCCGGTCGACGGCAGCCACCAAGGACAGCACGTCGGCGGTCGAGTTGAACGGGCAACCGGGATGTTCGCGCAGGTTCAGGTTCTCCAGCGTGAAGGTGACGCCTTCCTCCTCCGCCAGATCGCAGATCCGGTGCAAAGTGTCCCTGGCTCGCAGCCACATGCCGGGTGCGACATGGGCCAACTGCTGGATCGGCAGGCCCTGGTCGCCCAGCCCGGTGCCGTGCAGGTTCAGGCGGTGCACGCCCAGACGCTTGCCGACCTGCGCCGTTTGCTTCGCCGAGGCGAGCAGCATCTCGGCCCCTTCGGCATCGGCCAGGCGGCCCTGCATATAGCCGTTCATGATGGTAAAGGTCGCACCGGTCTTTTCCAGCGCGTCCAGATCCCACTCCGGCCAATTCCACAGGCCGACGCCGAAGCCCATTTCGTGCAGCCGGGCCGCGCGCCAATGGATGGGTTTGTCGCGCCAGAGCATCTCGGCGCAAGCGGCAAGTTGGAAGGCCATGTCAGATATCCTGCAGTTTGAAGTCGGCAGCTGCCTTGGGCATCACGCCCTGCAGAAGGGCAACAGATTTCTCCAACCCTTCAAGCGAATTGAGGAGGACATCCTCATGCTCGATGGAAAGCCAGCCGTCATAACCGGCCATCTTCAGCCGGTAGCAGAACTGCCGCCACCATTCCTCGCCGTGGCCAAAGCCGAGGGTGATGTAGGACCAGCTGCGCGCCGCGATGTCCATGAGGTTGCCGTTTTCCAGCAGGCTCGTGGTGGCCTGCTTCGGCGCGTTCAGGAAGGTGTCCTTGGCGTGGACGTGGTAGATCGCATCGCCCAAGGCTTCTGCGGCCAGAAGCGGGTCGGCGCCCATCCAGAAAAGATGCGAAGGGTCAAGGTTCGCGCCCACGGTCGGGCCCACAGCCGCGCGAAGCTTCAGCAGGGACGGTACGTTGTAGACGCACTGGTTGCCATGAAGCTCCAGCGCGATGCGTTCGACGCCGCAGGATCTGGCCAGCGCGGTGATCTCGGACCAGAAGGGAAGCAGCTTCGCCTCCCACTGGTAGCACAGGATCGCCTGCGTCTCGGGCGGCCAAGACGAGACGACCCAGTTCGGCATCGTATCGGTGGCGTTGCCCGCGGGAAGGCCCGACATGGTGCAGACGGTCTTGATCCCCATCTCGCCCGCGACGCGGATGGTGTTCCTAAGCCCCTCGGCCTGGGTGGGGTCGGTCGGATGCAGGGGGTTCCCGTTGGCGTTCAGGCTGATGATCTCCAGCCCGCGGTCGGTGAACTGCTGCTTGAAGGCCTGCTGGTTCCCCGCGTTTCCGAGCATCCCCTTCAGGTCGAAATGCGGCGAGGTGGACCAACCACAGGTGTTCACCTCGATCCCGCTGACGCCCATCCGCTGGGCATGGTTCAGGACCTCTCCGAACGGCAGCCCGCCAAGGCTGTCCGAAACAAAGCCGAGTTTCATGCCGCTTCTCCCTTCACTCCCGCATAGAATGCGGGTCTTTCCATCATGCTGATTGTCTGTCGCTGACCCGTTGCCAGTGCATGTGCGCCAGCCTCGGCCACCACGGCGGCGGCATAGCCATCCCAGCTGCTTGACGCGATGGCAGGGAAGGTTCCGGTTTCCACAAAGCGCAGGAAATCGCGGTTCTGGCGGACATAGGCCTCGTGATACCGGCCGCGCCAGTCGGCGTCGTAGCGGGTAGAGGAGGCAAGCTTCCGGTCGGTCCGGGTATAGGCGACCTGGTTCATCGCCACCGATCCCGCTTCGCCCACCAGTTCCGCCCGGACGTCATAGCCGTAGGCCGCGTTGTTGTTGACCTCGATCGTCACCAGTTGGCCGTCGCGGGTTTCCAGCACCATGACCACCGGGGCCACCCGGTCATCCGACCGACGCGGCTGCATCGCGGTGACCGAGGTAAACTCGGACCCCAGGACGTGCCGGACGATGTCGAACTCATGCGGGGCCGAGTTGGTGATCGCCATGGCGCCGGTGAAATCGGCGGCGGGGGTTTCCACGTTGCGGTGGAAGTTGTGCATCATCAGGGCGCGGCCCAGCGTGCCGTTGGCCAAGGCCGCGCGCATCTCGATGTAGGCCTGGTCGTAGCGGCGCATAAAGCCCAGCATCACGAACTGTCGGCCCGCGGCCTGCTCGGCCTTCAGGACACCAAGGCAGTCCTCGGATGACTGCGACAGCGGCTTTTCGCACAGCACCGGCTTTCCGGCGGCGATGCAGGCCTTGGACAGGGGCGCATGGGTGAAATCCGGCGAGGCCACGATGACCGCATCCACATCGGCGCGGGCGATCACGCTTTCCGGGCTGTCCGAGACGTCAGCCGCGCCATAGGTCGAAGCCACCGCTTTGGCACGCGCCAGGTCCATGTCGCAGACGACCTGCAGGCTTGCACCCGGAAGGTCCCTGGCGACGATGCTTGCGTGGTCTTCGCCCATCAGACCCGCTCCGATGATCGCCAGTCGCGTCATGGGACAACACTCCTTCTTGCGGGCAGCGCGCGGCTGACCGGCTTTCCATTCCAAACTTCGGGTCCGTCAGTGGGCGGGCGGCGGCGGGTGGCCGCCGTGGGTTTCCATGTAGCCGTCGATGTTCGCTTCGAGCTCGACCATGGACTCTCCGCCCGCCATCAGGTCGGCAATCTGCTCGCGGGTCTTCTCGCCCTTGCGGAAATCCGAGGCGACGGCCCCGCGGATCAGGACGGCAAAGTGGTCGCCCACTGCCATTGCGTGCATCACCTGGTGGGTGATGAAGATCACGGCAAGGCCGCGCCGCTTTGCCTGGTTCACGATCCGCAGAACGTGGGCCGCCTGCTTGACGCCAAGGGCTGCCGTCGGCTCGTCCAGGATCAGGACGCGCGCACCAAAATAGACCGCTCGGGCAATGGCCAGCGACTGCCGCTCACCGCCCGACAGGCCGCCGACCAGACGGTCGCCGTCGGTGATGCGGGTGATGCCCATCTTCTGCACCTCGGCGACCGCGATGCTGTTGGCGCGCTTGCGGTCGAAGACCTTGAACGGACCGAAGCCCTTGGTCGGCTCGGAGCCCATGAAGAAGTTGCGACCTACGGACATGAGCGGATAGGTCCCGCCAAACTGGTGGACGGTCGCGATCCCACGCTCTTGTGCGTCGCGGGGACTGGCAAAGGTGATCGGTGCGCCATCCATCAGGATATCGCCCCGCGTCGGCTGGTGAACGCCGGACATCAGCTTGATCAGCGTCGATTTCCCGGCACCATTGTCGCCCAGCAGGCACAGGACCTCGCCCGCGCCGACCTTGAGGCTGATGTCGTTCAGCACCTCGATGGGGCCGAAGCTTTTGTCGACATTGCGCAGTTCGAGAACGGGTTTTGCGTCGGACATATCGCTCTCCTCACTTCTTCTTCGCGGTGGACCAGCTGGTCGCAAGCTGGCGGAAGGTGTCGTTCATCAGGACGGCAATCAGCAGCATCACTCCGATGATAAGGAACGACAGGTTCCGGTCGATGTTGGTAAAGCCGATCGCCTGGGTCACGATGGAGAGGGTCAGCACGCCGAAGACGATGCCCATCACCGTGCCGAAGCCCCCTGTCAGCAGGACGCCCCCCACGACGACCGAGATGATGGTGTTGAAGATCAGCCCGAAGTTTGCCTGCGAGGTGGCCGAGCTGAAGGTGATGACCTGCAATACTCCCGCAAAGGCGGCCGAGGTCGAGCAGAGGACAAAGAGCCAGATCTTCAACCCGTTGACCGGGATACCGGCGTTCCGCGCGCTTTCCTGATCGCCGCCCAGGGCGAAGACCCAGCTGCCTTTGGGCGAGTAGTGCAGGAAGAAGATGAAGCCTGCGATCATCCCCAGCCACCAGAAGACCGAGGAGTTAAAGCCCCAGACCTTGCCGCCGAACAGCGACTTGGCCCAGTCCGGCGCGTTGTAGAAAGAGTTGGTGTTGTTGATGAAGAAGATCGACAGGTAAAGCGTCAGCCCCGCGACGGCAAAAAGCGTGGCCAGCGTCACGATGAAGGACGGAACGCGCGTGCGGGTGACGATGAACCCGTTGACGAAGCCGATCAGCGCGCCGATGGCCAGTGCTGCCGCGATACCCACCATCACCGGCATCTCGTAGTGCTGCGACACGATGGCGACGGTCATGGTCGAGGCTGGAACCACGGCCCCGGTCGAGATGTCCAGTTCGCCCGCGATCATCAGGAAGCCGACCGGAATGGCGATCATTCCGATGATCGAGGCGAAGTTCATCCAGGTGGTCATGCCCGGGACGGACAAGAAATTGCGGCTGTAGCCGAAGATCGAGAACAACACGAAGACCGCGACAAAGCCCATGAAGGCCCCAGCCGCCGGGCTGCGAAAGAAGCTCTTCAACGAGAACCCTGCCGAGGCATCGGGGCCGGCGGGCCTGATCTCGGTGCGGTTGTTTGTGGTCGTGTCGGTCATTCGGCGTTCTCCTCCGCTGCGGCCGTCTGCCAGGCCCGGGTCGGACCGGCTTGGACCCGGCCATCTCTGGCCGGGTCCGGGGTCAGGTCTGCGCTCAGCGTGCGCCGAGCTTCACGCCTTCGACGGCGGCGGCAACGTTGGTCGCGTCCACGATGGCCGGGCCGGTCAGCACGGGCTTCGTCGCGATGGCGGTGCCGAACTTCAGGTTGGCAAACAGCATCGAGGTCGACAGGAAGCCCTGCAGGTAGGGCTGCTGGTCGATGGCGAAGGTCTGGGTGCCAGCGGCGATGCGCTCCAGCACGGCGGCCGACATGTCGAAGGTGCCAAGCTGGATCTTGCCGGTGGCGCCCTGCTGATCGATCGCGCTTGCAGCGGCGTCCGAGGCCCAGGCGGCCAAGGTGATCACGGCGTCGATCGACGGATCGGCGATCAGCTCAGACTTGATCGCTTCCGAGGTGCCAACCATGTCCTGATCAAGGTTCGCCGGAACGCGCAGGATGTAGGTCGCGGCACCGGCTTCCTTGGCGCCATCTTCCACGCCCTTGCAGCGGGTTTCCAGGTTCACGGCACCGGGGTTCTGGATGTGGCAGAGGATCTTCTTGGCACCCTTGAATGCCAGGTATTTCCCGCCCTCGACGCCGGCGATGTATTCGTCCGAACCGAAGTAGTTCAGCGCGTCATACTCGCCCATATGCTCCTGTCCCGCGTTGAAGGACATGATTACCACGCCCGCATCACGTGCCGCCTTCAGCGCCGGGGTTTCCGACTCCGGCAGCCAGTTCGGGATCGCGATGCCTTCGGCACCCTGAGCCACAGCCTGCTCGATCAGGGCGGCCAGGTCGGGACCGAAGTTGTCGTAGTTCGGGGTCTGCATGAAGTTGACGGTGCCGCCATTGGCTTCGACCATCAGGGTTGCGTCGTCGACGCCCTTCTTGACCATGTTCCAGAAGCCGTCCTGGGCCGAGCCCACGATCACGGCGATGTCTTGTGCGTAGGCACCAGACGCCATCAGCGCCGCCGTCATCCCTGCAGCGAGGGTCTTGGTGAACGTCATTGTCTTTCCTCCCGTTTTGATACGGCCGCAAACCCGCGGCCCGACTTGGATCGAGCCTGTTGGCCCCCTGGATCTGCCGCGGCACAAACCGACAGGCCCCCCGCCACGGCGGTGGATACGGTCTGACAATCGTGCTTTGGGCCTCCCCCAGTGTTGTCGGCAGATTTCTAGGTGAACGCGAACAACTCTTTTCTCATGCAGCGTTGACATGTTTGAAATCAACGGCGATCTATTATGCATCGGAATTTCATTCCAAATGATGTCATGGCTTTAGCCGGATGGATGGAATTGAGAGGTTCGCGACTCAGGGACGGGGAAATTTGAAGTGAAACGACCGACTATTCCCGACCTTGCAGAAGCGGCGGGCGTTTCCATCTCAACGGTGAACCGGGCCTTGAACGACCCCGATTCCGTCCGCCCCCCAACCCTGGCGCGTGTGCTGTCGGCCGCAGAGCAGATCGGCTTTTACGGACTTCGCACCATCGAGCATGCCGTGCGCTCCACGCAGACCACGCATCGCCTGGGCGTGCTGTTGCAGCGGAAGGAGAGGACCTTCTATCGCATCCTAGGCGAGGCCATAGCGGACGCGGCCGAAAACTGGCAGGGCGGCCGCATCGAACTGATCCTCGAATTTCTGGAAGACCTCACGCCCGAGAAGGTCGCAGCCCACATCGTCTCGCTGGGCGAGCGCTGCGAGTCGATGGCCATTGTGGCCCCACAGCATCATTTCGTGGCCGATGCGATCGACACGGTGCTGGAGCGGGGCGTGCCGGTCACGTCATTGATCGGCCCGCTGTCGGCCAAGGGCAATGTCAGCTTCGTCGGGCTGGACAACTGGAAGGTCGGGCGCACCGCGGCCTGGGCGTTCAACCGGATGGTCCGCACGCCCGGCAAGATTGGAATTTTGGTGGGCAGTCACCGCTTGCGGAACCAGGAGATGAACGAAAGCGGGTTTCGGTCATATTTCCGCGAACACAACACGGACTTCACGCTGCTGGAGCCGCTGCCGACCTACGAATCTGCCGTCGTGGCGCGGGAACATGTCGAGAAGCTTCTGACCGACCATCCGGACCTGTGCGGTCTTTTCATCTCGGGCGGTGGCGTCACTGGCGCAATCGCCGCCCTGCGTGCCCTTCCAAGACGCGCGGATTTTGTCGCGGTCGGCTACGAACTCTTCGATGCGACCCGAGCCGCTCTGATCGACGGCACGCTGTCCATGCTGATCTCACACCCGATGGAGCGCTTTGCCAGTGAAACGATTTCCACCCTCGTGAAGACCAAGTCCACCGGGCGCGAAGGCGGGGCCCATCGGGTCACATTCCTGTTCGACATCTACACTCCCGAAAGCATCTGAGCGGCAGGCGGGCGTCCGAATTTAGCTTTTCGCGTCGGGAGGGCATGGCCCAAAGTCCTTTGCCATTCGGCTTGCCTTTCACAATTCGACCCGCCGCAGCCGCAACGCATTGGTGATCACCGAAACGGAAGACAGGCTCATCGCCGCCGCAGCTATCATCGGCGACAGCAACATCCCGGTGGCGGGGTAAAGCAGCCCTGCCGCGATCGGAACGCCAAGCGCGTTGTATGCAAAAGCGAAGAACAGGTTCTGCTTGATGTTGCGCAGGGTGGCGCGGGCCAGTTTGCGCGCCCGCACGATCCCCATCAGGTCCCCACCGAGAAGCGTGATGCCGGCACTTTCCACCGCGACATCCGCGCCCGTGCCCATGGCGATCCCGACATCGGCGGCGGCCAGGGCCGGTGCATCGTTCACCCCATCGCCCGCCATGGCGATCTTGTGGCCCGCCCGGCGCAACTGGTCGATCAGGTCCTTCTTGGCCTCGGGCAGAATTCCGGCGCGTACCTCGTCGATCCCCAGTTTTCCCGCCACGGCCTGCGCAGTGCGTTCGTTGTCGCCTGTCGCCATGATGACGCGCAGGCCCTGAGCGTGAAGTTCCCTGATCGCTTGCGCGGTGGTTTCCTTGATCGGGTCTGCTACCGCCACGATGCCGACCAGCGCCCCATCAACTGCGATGAACATCGCGGTTTTACCTTCGGCGCGGAGAGTGTCGGCCTTGTCCTCTGCCGCCGTGGTGTCCAGCCCCATCTCCCGCATCATCGCGGCATTGCCAAGCGCCACCGCCCGGTTTGCGACCTTGCCACGCACACCTTTGCCCGTGACGGCTGCAAAGTCCGTGACGTTCTGACGCGCGGCGCCCAGCGGCTCGGAACCCTCGACGATGGCCTCGGCCAGCGGGTGTTCCGAGCCGCGCTCCAGCGCGGCGGCATAGGACAGCAGGTCAAGCTGGGGTAAGTCTGAAAGGGTCATCGTGTCGGTCAGTCGAGGTTTGCCCATGGTCAGCGTGCCGGTCTTGTCGACGATCAGCGTATCCACCGACGCCATGCGTTCCAGCGCCTCGGCGTCCTTGATCAGAACTCCGGCCTGCGCCCCGCGCCCTGCCGCCGTGGTGATGGAAATCGGCGTCGCCAGCCCAAGCGCGCAGGGGCATGCGATGATCAGGACCGATACTGCCGACGCGATGGCAAAGACCAGCGCGGGTTCCGGGCCGTAGGTCAGCCAGACGCCGAAGGCGATGACGGCAATGGCAACCACCGTCGGCACGAACACCGCCGAGACCCGGTCCGCCAACCCCTGAATGGGCGCGCGGGATCGCCGCGCGTTTGACACCATGGCCACGATCTGCGCGAGCACCGTATCCGCGCCGACCTTCCCCGCCTCGATCACCAGCGAGCCGTTCTTGTTGATCGTGGCCCCGGTCACCGCATCGCCCGGCCCCTTTTCGACCGGCATGGATTCACCGGTCAGCATGCTTTCGTCCAAAGACGAGCGGCCCTCGACCACCGTTCCGTCGACCGGAACAGCATCGCCCGGACGGAGGCGCAGCCGATCGCCCGCCATGATGTTTTCCAGTGGTGCATCATATTCCGTCCCGTCGGGCAGGATGCGTCGCGCGGTCTTCGGCGCCAGGTCCAGAAGGGCGCGGATTGCGTCCCCGGTGCGTTCGCGCGCCCGCAACTCCAGCACCTGACCCACAAAGACCAGGGCCACGATCACCACGGCGGCCTCGTAATAGGTGCCGACACCGTGACCCATCCGGTAAACCTCGGGGAACACGCCGGGCAGGAAGGTCGCAACCAATGAATAGAGATACGCGGCCGCCACACCGAGGCTGATCAAGGTCCACATGTTTGGCGACCGGTTCACCAGCGAGTCCCATCCGCGCCTGAAAAACGGCAAGGCCGCCCAGAGAATGATCGGGGTCGCCAGCGCAAACTCCAGATAGCTGGCTGTCTGATGTCCGATCCAGTCCCGTACCGGCAGAGCCACCAGTTCGCCCATCGTCAGCACGACCAGCGGAACCGCGACCGCCGCGGAAATCCACATCCGGCGGGTGAAGTCGGTCAACTCATGGCTGGGCTCATCAGAGGGCAGCATCGGCTCCAGTGCCATCCCGCAGATCGGGCAGCTCCCCGGCGCATCGCGGATGATCTCGGGATGCATCGGGCAGGTGTACTGAACTTTGGCCGCCCCGGTCATCTTCCGCCCAGCGGCGCGCCCCGAGGCGTAAAACCAGGGATCGGCCCGGAACCTTGTCTGGCATTTATCCGAACAGAAATGGAAATCGTCGCCGCCGAAGCGTTCGGTCCGTGTGTCGGGAAGGACGGACACCGTCATGCCGCAGACAGGATCGACCGCCTTCGGACCCGGTCCGGGGGACCCGTGATCATCGGGCTTGCGTGCGTCAGGGTGGACGTGGCCTGCGTGCGGATCAGCGGTAGACATGGCGGTCTCCTTTTGCTGCGCGGTCGAAAACGGACCTTGACTGTGCGCCTTCCAACGCTGGCAAGGTCAAGCAGCAAACATGGCTTTCAGGGAAGCCGCCGTTTATCGGCGAATATGTGCCGCCAAGGCTTTGTCGTCTTCCTGCATGGGCAATCAGCTACAGACCAATGAAGCTCGACTTACCGAGGCTTAGGCAGTCCGACACAGGACTGTACCCGATCACATGCTCGACTGTGCACAATATCCCGCTTCCGAGGGGCGTCCATGCTCGTCCGGTCTGACCACTCTCCCGCAGTGCAGGAGAGTGTCCACCAATCGATAGTGGACACTATGGATGTCGCGGGGCATCGGATGAAGCGGCCTTGGCCGGATGAGCAGAACCGTATCTTCAGACACCGATCAGTTCATGATGCAGGCGCTGAACTGTCCTGGTGCAACTTCCCTCAGATCGGGGACGACCATTGCGCACTCTGCAACCGCTTGGGGGCAGCGCGTGCGAAAAACACAGCCTGACGGAGGGTTTATTGGGCTGGGGATGTCGCCGGTCAGAAGCACCCGGTTGCGTTTGTGTCCTGGTCTGGGGATTGGAACCGCCGACAACAGTGCCCTTGTGTAGGGATGCGCCGGGCTGTTGTACAAGGCCGTGGCCGGCGCAATTTCCATGATGCGCCCAAGATACATCACGATCACTCGGTCGCAGATATGTTCCACCACGGCCAGGTCATGGGCAATGAACAGCATTGTCAGGTTGAATTCGGATCGCAGGTCGTCCAGCAGATTTATGACCTGCGCCTGAATGGACACGTCAAGCGCCGAGACCGGCTCATCGGCAACCACGAAGTCGGGGTTGACGGCCAAAGCCCGCGCAATCCCGATCCGTTGTCGTTGCCCGCCTGAGAATTCATGCGGAAAGCGGTCAAGATAATCCGCCGAAAGGCCCACCTGCTCCAGCAGGCCAACGATGCGGTCCTCGCGGTCGGCGGACGTTCCGATCTTGTGAAGGGCCAACGCATGGCCGATCACCGTCCGGATCTTTTCGCGGGGGTTCAGACTGGCATAGGGGTCCTGGAAGATGATCTGCATTCGCTTGCGATAGGCGCGCATTTCGTCCTTGCCGATCTCCATGATGTCGGTGCCGTCGAACAGCACCGCCCCATCGGTTGCCTCCTCCAGCCGAAGCAAGGTGCGCCCGACGGTGGTCTTGCCTGACCCGCTTTCGCCGACCAGACCCACGACCTCACCCTTCATCACGTCAAAGCTGATGCCATCGACGGCCTTCACGTTGTTGACCACGCGATTCAGCACGCCACCCTTTATGGGGAAGTATTTCTTAAGATTCTTGACGGCAAGAAGCGCGGTCATGCCGGAATTCCTTCGGAGAGTGTCAGTTCGTCGGCCCGCAGGCATCGCACCTCGCGGCCCGATGTATCCCGGGTCAAGCTGGGCTCGGTCAGCGCGCAGGCGGGCACCGCATAGGCGCAGCGCGGGCGAAACCGGCAGCCCGATGGCAGGCGCGCCAGCATTGGCACCTGGCCGGGAATGGTGTCCAGCCGACGATGTTGGCCAGCTGACCCCAGCCGCGGGATCGATTTCAGAAGGCCCGCGGTGTAGGGCATGCGCGGGCGTTCAAAAATGTCTACGACGGATGCGGATTCCACAACCTGGCTTGCGTACATCACCACCACCCGGTCAGCCATTTCCGCAACTACTCCAAGATCATGCGTGATGAAGATGATCGCCATTCCAAGCTGCGCCTGCAGATCCTTCATCAGCTCAAGAATTTGTGCCTGGATCGTCACGTCGAGCGCGGTTGTCGGCTCATCGGCGATCAACAGCCGGGGCTGGCAGGCCAAGGCCATGGCGATCATCGCGCGCTGACGCATGCCGCCCGACATCTGATGCGGGTAATTGTCCGCGCGTTTCTTCGGTTCCGGAATCCCGACAAGGGCCAGCATGTCGATGGCGCGGGCATGGGCCTTGGCGGTCGACAACCCCTCATGGCGCATGACGACTTCCGAGATCTGGGCACCAAGCGTATGCACTGGGTTCAGGCTGGTCATCGGCTCTTGGAAAATCATGCCGATTTCCTTGCCACGCACGGCGCGCATCTCGCGTTCTGACAGCTTGGTCAGATCACGGCCACGCAGCAGGATCTCGCCGCGCGTGATCTCGCCCACGCCCTTGGTCAGAAGGCGCATGATCGACAGGCTGGTGACGGACTTGCCAGAGCCGCTTTCCCCGACGATGGCCAAGGTCTCGCCCGGGGCCACCGAAAAGCTTACGCCATCAACAGCCCTGATGCGCGACGTGCCCCCCAGACGGAAAGTGGTTTGTAGGTCACGAACCTCCAGCAGCGGTTGTACAGGATCGGTCATGCCAGCCCTTTCGGAGTTATGAAGCGGCCTTGGCCAGCTGTGCCGGTCAGGCCGTCGTGCCAGATGGTTTCGCCAGCCAAGAGGGTGCGACGCAGGGCACCGTGAAACACCGCTCCCTCAGTAAGCGCTGCAAGGTTGCGGGCGGCGGTCAGCAGAGTGGTTTTGGTAATCTGCGTCTTTGCTGCCAGATCAACAAGAACGACATCTGCCTTGCAGCCCTTGGAAAGCCTGCCTCGGTCGGGAAGGCCGAAGCGTGCCGCAGCGTTGGTCGAAAGAACCGATACCGCCCGCTGCAGGCTGATCTTGCCTGCATGAACGGCATCCAGCATGGCGGGCAGCATGGTTTCAAGCCCGGGGTGGCCGGGCGGTGCGGTCAGGAAATTGCCCGTATGGGCGGCCTTTTCAGCTGGCGCAAAGGCCGCGTGATCTGTCGTCACATGCGCCAGAACGCCATCTGCAATTGCCTGCCAAAGCGCCGCGCGGTCCGCCGCGTGCCGGATCGGCGGGTTGATCTTGGCGGCCACTCCAACGCGGGCGACGTCGGTTTCGGTAAACAGCAAGTAGTGCGGGCAGGTTTCGGCGGTGAAGTCGCTGGTGCCGGCGAAGCGACGCAGCACCTCAACGGTCGCGGCCGAGGTGACGTGCGCGATGTGCAGCCGCGCCTGGGCTTCCATGTTCATCGTCAGAAGCATCGCCACTGCCACCGCTTCAGCCATTGGTGGGCGGGCGCGGTTGTGAATGCGCGCGTCCGCGGGATCGTCGCCCTCCACGTCATGCGCCGCACGGGCCAGAAGATCGGCATTCTCGGCGTGCACGACGACCGGAAGCCCGGTGCGCGCGATCAGCCGCAGCGCCTGCAGTTGGTCCGCTGGGTCGGGCCAGGCGAGGCCCGCGAACTCCCGTTCTCTGCCCTCTGGCGAAGGGGTCGTGAAGATCTTGAAGCCGATGATCCCGGTGTCCGCCAGCGCGTCCACTGCGGCCTCGGTCAGTGTCAGCGGGGCGGCATAAAGGCCAAAATCGACATGTGCGCGCGGGGCGAAATGCGCGCGCCGCATCGCGACCTGATCGGGCGTGTTGCAGCAGGGATCGGTGATCGGCATCTCGAACACGCTGGTGATCCCGCCGGCTGCACAAGCCGCCGTCTCACTTTCGACCGAACCGCGGTTGGGGTAGGCGGGCGAGCGGATATGACAGTGTATGTCGATCAATCCGGGCAGGACTTGTAGCCCGGTCGCGTCAATCACCTGGCCGGCCTCAGCCGTGTCGCCCGGCGCCAGAATGGCCGCGATCCGACCTGCCGACAGCCCAAGTTGCCCGGGCCGAAAGCCGTCCGGGGTCATCAGCATGCCCCCGTGTATCAGTGTGTCGAAGCTCATTTCAGCCCCAGTTCGCCGAGCGCCTCGCCCACCCCGTCCAGATGATCCAGCCGCATCGACGTGTAGTTCGGCGCGAGCACCACGCCGTGACCGCCCGCCCGATAGGTTGCATGGACCGACCGGTAGGCGATGTCGCGCGTCATTTTGGCGGTATCGGGGCGGGAACGCGGGGCGTCGACGCCGATGCCCATGTAGACGCTGGCCTTGCCGTCAACGCCCCGCACCGCATCCTGGCACTGACCGAACACGTAGGTGTCGGGGTCCATACCCGCGCCAACGAGTTGGTCGAACGGGGCTTCGTTCAGGCCAAGGATGCGGAACAGGCCACGCGTCGCCTCATCTCCGGTGAAGTCGCGCAGGATGGTCTTGCGAAAGAACGACAATTCCTTGGCCCAGACTTCACCTGCCTGATGCTGATAGGTGATCGGCTTGACGAAGTCGGCGTAGCGGGTCTGTTCGGCCCAGGGCCATTGCGCACGGCGGATCAGGTTGAAATGATTGCGGTTCCAGACGTTAAGGCCAAAAGGCAGTTGCGGCTTGCACCATTTGACCAAACCGTAAAGCTCGCGGTCGAGGTCCTTGTTCCGCTCTAACCAGAACTTCTCCCACACCAATGCTTCGGGATTGTCCATCAGAACCCGCAGGAAGGTGACGAGCGATCCGTCGACAAAAGTCTTGCCCGCGGCCGCTTCTTGGCAAAAGTCGTACAGTCGCAGCAGCGCCTGGCGGCAGCTTTCGGCGTTTACGCCACGTTCTTCGGCCTCGCGCCGCGAGGGGGCGGAAAAGTCGCCGGGACAGCCGCCCTGGATCAGCGTGTCGAGGGGAGAGTTACGCTCGTTGCACCACATGAACCCGTCAATGTCGTGGTTGCGCACCTGATCTTCGATCATCGAATGGATCCAGCCGCGATAGCCGGGGTGCGATGTTGATGGCTCGCCCCCAAGGCGGCCGAAGATGTCTACCTCCATCGCTTGCGGCAGGGTCGGAATGTCGACCGCAGCCGCCGAGCCGTGGCCGGCATATTTGAAGAACGGCTCCATCAGTTCGACATAGACCTTCATCCCCCGCGCATGAGCGGCGGGGATGACCATCTTGAGGATGTCCTTGCCTTCGAATTCGGGGTCGCGTGACCGGTAGTCGGCCATGAAGGTGTCACGGTAGTAGCGCGGGTCCGGGTCGAAGTAGGCGCCACCCCGCATCTGGTAGGGCTCCGGCACGCCATGATCCGGCCAGCCGTCCAGCACATGGCTGATGGAACGCCCGGATTTCAGCCCAAGCCATGACACCGTACCCAACATCAGCACATTGACGCCCGCGCGGGTCTGTAACGTATCAAGAACGCTTTCCACGCCCTCGTCGACAAAGCTGATCGGGCTGATCTGGCAACCGACGAACTTTTTGGCGGGGTCAGCGCTCATGCCGCGACCCGCACGCTTTGCGCGAAGGCTGTGATGCGGCGCATCGCCTCCTGGATCATCGGCAGGGGCTGTAGATAGCTGATGCGGATGTAGTCGGTGCTGTCGTCGCCGAACATCGTGCCTGGGAACAGCATCACCCCCGTTTCCCGGAGCAACCGCTCGCAGAACTCCGGCGCTGGCATCCCGGTGGAGGAGATGTTCGTGTAGATGTAGAACGCCCCGCCAGGATGGCCGTAGGTGAACCCGGCGGCGGTCAGGGCGGGCATTAGCCAGTCCCGTCGCGCAGCATAATCGGCAAGCATCGCCTGGAGCGGTTCCTGCGGGCCGGTCAGCGCGGCAAGGGCTGCATGCTGGCTGACGGTGCAGGTGTTGATTGAGAGCGTGTGGCGTGGTTCGGTCACCTTTTCCACGAAGTCCAGAGGCGCGGCGAGGTAGCCCACGCGCCAGCCCGTCATTGCGTATGTCTTGGAAAACCCGTTCAGCGTGATCGTGCGTTCTTTCATGCCGGGTAGGGTGGCGATGCTGAGATGCTCGTTCGGCGCGTAGATCATCTTGGCGTAGATCTCGTCCGCGATGATCAGGATGTCGTGTTTGACCGCCAGGTCGGCGATCTTGCGGATCACGTCGGGCGGCGTCACGGCCCCCGTAGGGTTGTTGGGCGACACAAGCACGAACATCCGCGTGCGCGGCGTGATGCGCGCCTCGATCTCGGCCACGTCCAGGGCGAAGTCGTCCTTCTCATGGGTGGGCACCGGAACCGGCACCCCGCCGCACAGGTGTACGGCGGTGTCATAGGTGGTGAAGCGGGGCGAGGTGATCAGCACCTCCTCGCCTGGGGCGCAGAGTGCCAACATGCACAGCATGATGCTCTCCTGCACCCCGGCCGTAACCACGATCTCATCCGCGGTGTAGTCCAATCCATAGCTGACCCTGAGGTCAGCCGAGATGGCCGCGCGCAGCTGTGGCAGGCCGGTCGGCCCGGTGTAGTGATGCGCATTTGCGTCAAGTGCCGCCTTGGCCGCTTCCACGATATGTGTAGGTGTGTGGAAATCCGGATCGCCACGGCCAAGGGCGATCACGTCGCTTCGGCTGGCCGCGATGCCCAGCATCTTGGTGCGGAATGACCCATCCTCTTCCACGATCCGGGGTGCGATGTGCTTGGCGAATTGGCTCATCCGTGCATCCTCTTGCCGTCGATAAAGGTCATCTTGATGCGCTCCAGAGCGAAAAGGTCTTGGTCGGGGTTGCCGTCAACCACGATCACGTCGGCGGCCTTGCCGACCTCAAGCGAGCCGATCAGGTGGTCCATGGCGGACACCTTGGCCGCCCGGATGGTGATGGAGGCTAGGGCGTCCATGTTGTCGCGGCAGACGCCGACCTTGACCATATGCGCCAGTTCCGGCGCGATCACGTCATGCTCTACAGCAGGGCTGCCCGCATCAGTGCCGAAGACAATGGGCACGCCACGTTCTGCGGCCTTCTTCAGGCCTGCGTATCGGCTGGGGTCGGCGACCGCCTTGATCCGCTCTTCGATCTTCCATTCGGGGATACCGAAGCGGCGGGCGATTTCGGGCTGGCTTTGCTGCACAAGGGGAGCGAAGGTGGTCACGACGGGCAGCTTGCGGTCCAGCAGGACCTGGATCGTCTCGTCCGACATCGAGCCGCCATGCTCGATGCAGTCAACCCCGAACTCCGCCACGCGGCGGATGCAGGCGTCGTAGGTGGCGTGCGCCGTCACCGGCAGGCGGTTGCGGTGCGCCTCGTCGATCACGGCGGCAAGTTCTTCGTCGGTGAATTCCAGCGTGTCGTGGCAGGCCATGATTTTGATGAGGTCGGCCCCGCCTTTGACCTGCTCGCGCACCGCACGGCGCATCTCGTCTGGGCCGGAGGCTTCGCGGCAGACCCAGTAGGTATGCCCGCCGGTCTGGATGATCGCCGCGCCGCAGACCTTCAGACGTGGGCCGGGAAAGATGCCCTGTGCCACCGCCTGCTTGGAATAGAGGTTCATATCGTGGAACCCGAGGTCGCGGACCATCGTGATCCCTGCACGCAAGGATTTCAGCATGTTGCCCGCCGCCTTGAAGGCGGAAATCGGCTTGGGGTCGTCCATCGACTGGCGCGCCAGATCATGGATACCGTCCCAGTTCAGGTGCGCGTGGCTGTTGATCATGCCGGGCATCAACGTGCCGCCCGTCTCGATCACCGGGCCTGCGGGCATCTGGACGCGGGGGCCGATGGCGGCGATCTTGCCGTCCTTCATCTCGACAAAGCCATCCTCGATGATGTCGCCCACAATGGGGATCACCCGGCCCGCAAGGATCGTGTGCGGGGCAGCCAGATCGAACATCGGCTTCGTGATCTTCTGATAGCGCCAGGCGGCGGGTTCGGGCATCGGCGGCTCCTATGATATGACGCGGGCGTCGAAGGGATGGGTGGATTGAAATCGGCTTGGCGTCTCGACGCCGGTATCGGTCACGATCAGCGTCTCGATGCAGCGCCAGCCATCATGGCCGGGGCGGTAGATGCCTGGCTCGCAGGAAAAGACCATGCCGGGGCCTGTGGGAGTGTCGTCGCCGGGCGAGAGCCACGGGGCTTCGTGCCCCTCGACACCCATCCCGTGGCCGATCCGGTGGCGGATCGTGTCCCCGAACCCCGCCGCGCGGATCGGCGCAAGGGCGGCGTCGTTGACGCTCGTGCAGGTCTGGCGCTGGGCAAGGGCCTGGATGGTGGCGGCGTTTGCATCTGCCATCGCCTGCATCACGCGGCGCTGGTCCGCTGTCGGGTCGCCATACACAAGCGTGACGCCGCTTTCGGCGTGATAGCCGCCAAGGCTGCACCCGATGCCCGCGATGATTGGCTCGCCCTTCTGCGGCACGCGCGCCAGCACCGTGCCATGCGGCAAAGCCCCCCGAGGCCCGGAGTGGACTGACGCGGTAATGCCCATCTTGGTACCCGCAAAGGTCTGACCGTGCGTTGCCGACAAAGCCCGGCGGGCATGGCCCGTGCAATCTGCCATCAGGTCCAGTTCGGTCGCGCCTTGGGCAATCATATCGCCTGCTTGCGCCAGCAGACGCTCCAGCACCAAATCGGCAAACCGCGCGGCCTCGCGGATCAATGCGAGTTCGGGCGCGTGCTTGATGGTGCGTTCGGGCAGGCAATGGTCGGTCAGGTCAAGCCTCGCCACCATGCCCTGCGCTGCCGAAAGATACCTTGCGTCCAGCGCATCTACCGCCAGACGGCGCGCGCCCGTCTGAGCGATCATCCACAGGGCAGGGGGGATGAGGCCGGGAAATTCCTCATAGGTGCTGACTTGCACGCCCGCGACGCCAAGGGCGTTCTCCAACTCCAGATGTGGCACGAACAATATCGCCTCGCCCTCAACGGGCACCCACAGGCCCATCGGCCGTTCGTTCACCGAGAACAGCCAACCCGAAGCATAGGCCACGTTGCCCGGAGCCAAGAGCAAGAGCCCATCCAGCCCTGCGGCTGAAGCCCGTGCTCGCAGCCGATCCCTCAGCATCGCGTGAAATGAGGCGGGCAGGGGGGTCACAGCACCCCCTCATAAGGACCGGTGGCGACGATCTGTCGGTTGATCCCGATTTCCTCGGCCAGCGCGTGCAGATCGGCCAGAACCTCGTTGTCCAGCGGCACGCCGTCGCGAGATTTGCGGGCCGCGCGGCGGGCTTCCTGCTCTCCCGGCAGAAGGACTTCTTTGAACCCCGGCCGCAGCGCGCGGGACCGGATCATGCGGGCAAACTCTCCCATCCGCTCCTCGAACTCCGCCAGCGGCTGGAACCATTCGATGTCGATGGCGGTCAGGGTGTGGCTGACGTCCAGTTTTGCCGGGTCGGAATAGGGTTTCAGACCAAAACCGCCGCCGCCGATCACCCCGGTCAGCACATCGGTCATGAAGGCCAACCCGTAGCCCTTGTAAGTACCGATCCCCAGAAGCGCGCCGGCCATCGCAGCGTTCGGATCATCGGTTTCATGGCCATCCGGCGTCAGCGCCCAATCCAGCGGCATCGCTTTGCCCTCGCGCGCATGCCACTGCATCATGCCTTTGCCCGCAGTCGTCAGGGCAATGTCCATCACGGCGGGAAAGCCCTGATCGGTGGGGGCCGCGATGCCCCAGGGGTTGGTGCCGACCGCCCCTTCGCGCGCACCCCAGGGGGCCATTTCCGGCCCTGCGTTGGTGAAGCTGATCCCGATGCAGCCGGCTTCAGCCGCCTGACAGGCATGCACCGCGCTTGATCCGTAGTGGGTGGAATTGCGCACCACCACCTGCCCGATGCCGCAGACCTTGGCCTTCTGGATGGCCAGCGTCATTGCCCGTGCTGCAGCAACCGTGCCGATGCCGTTGTGCGCATCGACCAGCGCGAGGGCAGGGCTTTCCTTGACCACTTCCCACCGCGCGGCGGGGTCGACGAGTCTCTGGCTGATGCGCTCGTGGTAGCGTCGCAGGCGTTTCACTCCCTGACCATGCCCAGGGTGAAAGCGCAGTTCGGAAAAGATCAGTGCTTCGGCAAAGGTCCGGGCGTCGGGTTCGGACAGTCCCAGCACGCGAAAGCCTTCCTCCATGAAGGCGGCCAGACTGTCGCGCGTGACGTTGGTCATGGCAATCATGGTCACGGCTCCAACCCTAGAAGGTCGGCGATATTGGCTGAGCCGTCTATGAAGGCACCAAGCTGACCTGCGGGGGCGGTCATCAGCACCGCGATCCCGGGGCCGTATCCCGCGCGCGGCCCGTCGGTAGCGCAAACCACGCCGATCGACATGGCACCCCGCAGGTAGCCGTGGTTGTAGCGGCTGTCGGTGTCTTCCAGCGCCACAAGGTCGCCCAGCCGCAGCCCGTCCAGTCCCAGGCGGGCCAGTTCGGCGCGGTCGGTCGATTGCATGTGCAGGCTCCCCCCTTCCGAGGTCAGACCGAGGCCCGCGCCCGCCAGATGCGCCGGAATGCGCGCCACGACGCCGATCTCCAGAGCGCCCGCCTCGCGCAGTGACAAGGCTGCCAGCAGGTTCGGTGCGATGCCTTTCAGCACAATCTCGGGGTGGTCAGGCAGCGCCATGCCGATGCCTTCGGAGCGGATGATGATCTGATCGCCAACCGCCATTCGTTCACGGGCGGCCTTGGGGATATGGATGATCACCTGTTCTGAGAACCGGCCCGATTTGCCGGTAACCACGCCGACGGTGCCTTGCGCCTGCCCAGTCATCACCTTTGCGCGGTTGCCGATGCAGGCGAACACATTCAGGCCGCGGTTCTTCAGATCATCCGCCTGACGGATGCTGATGCCGGGATGGATACAATCCGCAGCCCAGCCAAAGGCGCTGTCGCCGACCGAGACGTTGTAGACGATCCCGCCGTAGGTTGGCAGCAGGAATGGCGTGCCGTTAGCGGCCAGGCGGTAAGGTTCCGCCGGCAGGCCCGCGAACCCCGGATGGGCAATGGCCCCGGCCACTGAAACGGCCACGAGATCGGCCTGGTTTGTCTTCAGCATCACGATGCCCCCATCTTGCAGAATGTCGCGATATTCGCGCCGCGGCTGATCTCGAACCCAAGCTCATCAGCAGGCCCGGTCATCAGCGTCAGGATTCCCGGGCCGTGCCCGGTCATCACACTGTCGCCGTGGATACAAAGGCAGATGGCGACCCGATCGGTGCTGTAACTGCGGCCAAAGCGATGATCGACATTGCGGATCGCGATGAGGTCGCCCAGCCGCATCTGATCGATGCCAAGGTCAGCCATCAGCGCGCGGTCGCCCGACATCAGGTCCTGATCGACGTATTCCGCATTCAGTTCCGCCCCCGATCCCATGATGCGGGCGGGCAATTCCATCGCCACCGGGCAGATCAGCTGGCCATTCTCGACACGCAAGCCATAGCCCTGCGCCAAAAGTGGGGAGGTCTTTTTGAACTCGATATTCGGCCAATCAGAAAGCGCGATGCCGCGCCCCACAGCCCGGATCTGGACCGTGTCGCCGATCATCAGGTCTTCCAGCACCTCGGGCGCGAAATCCACCAGAAGGCGGGCGTGTTCACCGGTCACGATGCCCTTGGCACCCCGCGCCAGACCCGACATCACCGTCGCCTCATTGCCGATGCAGGTCAGGTAGTGCAGCGCGAAATCCTGCATTTCCGTCCCGTTCGAGATCGAGACACCCGGTTCCACATGATCGCCCGCCCAGCCAAAGGCGCGGTCGCCCACACGCGCATTGTAAGCGATGCCCGACATGCCAGGCAGCACAGTGCCCTTACCATCAGGATAGTGCACATAGCCGTTCGGCCGCATCGTCGGCTGACTGATCTGGCCGGTCACGGCCATTTCTACCAGGCTGTCCGTATTCCATCGCAGCGTGTCTTGCATGGCACCCCCGGCCGGTCGTTCAGGTGGCGGGGCGTCGGCCAAAGTCGCCTTGACAATCCCGTTCGACTCATACGATAGTTTCTTTGTCGATTGTCGACAACATACAATTTAGCAGTCGACTGCAGCGCACCGCTGAGTCGGCTGTGACCGAAAGGAAGATGCCTAAGTCATGGGATATGCAGCATTTCTTGAACGGATGGGGCAGGTGAACGACCTGCTGAACGCCAAGTCCATCTTGTCATGGGATGCCAACACCATGATGCCACCCGGTGGTGCTGTGACGCGTGCCAAGCAGATGGCTACCCTTATGGGACTGGCGCGTGACGTGCTGGTATCGGACGAAACCCGCAGCCTGCTCGACAAGGCCGAGGGTGAGGTTTCCTCAACCCCAGATGGTAGCGTCGAACGCACGATCTGCGCCCAGACCCGCGACGCCATCGACTATCATCTGCGCATCCCGTCCGACCTGATCCGCAAGCGGACTGAATTGGGTGGTCTTGGTCATGACATCTGGGCCGAGGCGCGCAAGAACGACGATTTCGCCGCCTTCACGCCGCTGCTGGAAGAAACCGTCGCTCTGAACCGCGAGATGGCGGAACACATCGGCTATGATGCGCACCCCTATGATGCGCTGATGTATCGGTTCGAACCTGGCGAGACGATGGCCACGCTGAAAACCCTTTTCGCCACGCTGCGTGAGGGGCTTCTGCCGCTGCTTCGCAAGGTGCAAGGGGCGGACACACCGCGCATCGACTTTCTGCAGCGCAACTATCCCGCCCAGCAGCAACTGGCCTTTGGCATCTCGATGGCGCGAAAGCTGGGCTACGACCTGCATCGTGGGCGGTTGGACCTGACCGTTCACCCGTTCGAGGTGTCGTTCACCCGCAATGACGTGCGCATCACCACCCGTATCGTCGAAGACTGGATGCCCGGCAGCCTGTTCGGCACCCTGCACGAGGCGGGCCACGGGCTTTACGAACAATTCGCCGATCCCGCCTTTGTCCGCACGCCGCTGGCAACCGACCTTATCGGCTTCTACGCGGTCAGCGGCGTCAGCTTCGGTGCGCATGAAAGCCAGTCGCGCCTGTTTGAAAACCAGGTCGGCCGCTCACGAGAGTTCTGGGAGCTGAACTTCGCCGAAGCCAAGGCAGCCTTCCCCGAGCAGCTTGCCGACGTCGATGCGACTGCCTTCTGGCGGGGCGTGAACCGCGTCAAGCCCGGCTTCATCCGGGTGGAGGCGGATGAGTTGACCTATGATTTCCACATCATGCTCCGCGTCGATATCGAAGCCGCCCTTGTGGACGGATCGCTTTCTGTGAAGGACCTGCCCGAGGCGTGGAATGCCAAGATCAAGGAGTACCTTGATCTTGATGTGCCCAACAACCGGCTTGGAGTGCTGCAGGATGTGCACTGGTCGTCAGGCCAGATCGGCACCTTCTGCAACTACACCATCGGCAACGTCATGGCAGGCCAGCTGTTCGCCAAGGCGCGTGAGGATGCCGCAGTGGCCGACGGTCTGGCGCGTGCGGACTACACCCCAGTCCGCGAATGGATGACCGAACATGTCCACCGCCACGGTCGCCGCTACACGCGCGATGAACTTCTGGTCCGCGCCACTGGCCGCACGCTGGATCCCGCCCCCTATGTGGCGCACCTGACGCAGAAATATTCTGAAGTCTACGGGGTTTGATGATGAACGCGACCACGCGCCTTGCCGACCGGGTGAAGCTTAAGGATGCCCACCTCATCACCCGCATGACGGACATCGCCGAGGGCTTGGCGGACGTCATCAAACTGGGGCGGGGCGATCCTGACCTTGATACGCCGGCGCATATCATCAAGGCGGGCCAGGACGCGCTGGGCAACGGTGCCACGCACTACACCCACCCCCTGGGCCTGCCCGCGCTGCGCCAGGCGATTGCGGCCAACATCTCAGCTTATGGTGGGGCGACCTACGCCCCCGAAAACATCGTCGTCACTCCCGGCGGGCAACATGCGATGTTCATCATCGCGCTAGCGCTTCTGAACCCCGGCGACGAGATCCTCGTGCCCTGTCCGGGGTACAACCCCTACCATCAGGCCGCCGAGATGGCGGGCGCCGAAACCGTCCACATCCGCATGACGATGGAGACGAATTTCACCCTGACCGCCGAGATGGTCGAGGCGCACATCACGCCCCGCTCAAAGATCCTTGTTCTCATCAACCCGTCGAACCCGACCGGCACCGTCACCCCGCCGTCCGAAGTGCGCCGCATCGCCGAGGTGGCGCGAAAGCATGACCTGATCGTCATCTCCGACGAGATCTATGCCCGCCTTACCTACGGCAACAACACCGTGCAGCCGGTCGCAAGCCTGCCCGGCATGTTCGAACGTACGATCACCTTGTCAGGTCTCAGCAAGGCCTATGCGATGACCGGCTGGCGCATCGGCTACTTCGCCGGACCGCCCGACCTGATCCCCGCGCTGGCCGAGATCAACCACGCCTTCGCCATCTCAACCGCCGCGGCCAGCCAGCACGCGGCCATCGCAGCACTCACCGGCCCGCAGGACTGCGTAGAGGAGATGCGCCAGATCTACGACGCGCGCCGCATCGCCCTTTGCGCCGGACTGACCGAAATGGGCATCCCCTACGCCGAGCCGCAGGGCGCTTTCTACGTCTACGCCAACGTCGCCTCTACCGGGATCGGCGCCACCGCCTTCTGCGAGCGTCTGCTGCGCGAAGGCCAGGTGCTGATGTACCCCGGCGGCATTTACGGCGACTACACCGATGACTTCGTCCGCATGTCACTGACCCAACCCGTCGAACGGATCCGCGAAGCGATCACCCGCATGAAAACCGTGGTCGCGGCCATCCGCGCTGAAGCCGCCTGAAGGAGATCCCGATGAAAACCGACAACCCCAACGTGATTGGCATCAAGCACATGGCCTTTGGCGTCCGCGACGCCGAGGCCGCGCTGGCCACCTACGCGCGCTTTCTGGATGTGCCTGCCGATACTGAGATCACCGTGTTCCCCAAGTCAAAGAACAAGGTGGCCCTCTTCAATCTGGGCGGCATCGAATACCAGCTGTGCCAGTCGCTCGATCCGCAGGGCCGCTTTGCCAAGTGGATCGACGAGCGCGGCTCGGAAGGCCTGCACCACATCTGCTATGAGGTGACAAATATCGACATGGCGCTCGCCCACGCACAGGAAAAGGGCGCCAAGCTACGCATCTGCCAGGCCTGCCAGAAATACGGCTCGCACCCGCACCCTGAAGGCTGGGTCGCCTTCTTGGACAATGACGCCGGCGGCATCGAGATCGAATTCATGCAGGTCTACACGCCCGAACAGCTTCAGCAGTATCAGGTCAAGGGGGTCTGAAATGGCGCAAACCCTGACCATCGGCACCGCCTCGGCCGCACCGGGCAGCATAGCCCGTGGCGTCATTCCTGTCACCCATCTGGCCGGAGGCACGCCGGTCGAAATCCCGGTCGTCATCGTCAATGGGGCGATGGACGGCCCCTGCTTCTGGGTCAATGGCGCGATACACGGCGATGAACCGGAAGGCCCGCTCGCCTGCCAGATTGCGCTGGCCGAAGTGGACCCCGCGCAGCTGAAAGGCCGTCTGGTGATGGTCCCGGTGGTGAACGTCCCCGCGTTCGAGGCCGCCCAGCGGGGCAATCCGTTGGACACCTTCAGCTATGACATGAATCGGATCTATCCCGGCAATCCCAAGGGCTATCTGTCCGACCGCATCGCCGCCGCGCATGCTGCCGCAATGGGTCCGGTCGCGGATTTCGAGATATCGATCCATTCGGGCGGCGCGCACAGCTATCTGGCCAAGGCGATCTTCGTCGACGAATCCCCCGCCTCAGTGGAACTGGCGACCGCGATGGGCCCCGGCTGGGGCTGCATCATGTCGAACTTCCTGCCGAAAGGCAGCCCGATGGCCCATATGAAAGAGCTGGGCAAGGTCGGCATCACGGTCGAACTTGGCGGCCGGTCCGCCACTTCGCCCAAGGAATTTGCTCGTGTCGGGCGTGAACTTGCGGACTCGATCCTTAACATTTTGCGACACTACAAGATGTATCCCGGCACGGCCGAATACCCCCACCCCCGCTACATTGGCGAACAAGAGGCCCTGCTTGCCCCCGCCTCTGGCATCTTCCTGCCGGCTGACGGGGTGGAGTTTCTGACGATGATGGAAAAGGGCGATCCAATTGCCCGCATCGTCAACATCTTCGGCGATACCCTCGCCCAGCTTGTCGCCCCGGCTGACGGCATGTTCTTTGGCCTGCGGGCTCTGCCCAACGTGCAGACCGGCGACTGGTGCTGCTTCTTCTGCAAGGTGTCGGGGACGCGTGATTGATGCCGGACACCGCTCGCCCCCTTATTGGCTATGGCAACCACGCACCTGATGTACGCTGGCCAAACGGGGCCCGTGTCGCGGTAAACTTCGTGCTGAACTATGAAGAGGGGTCGGAATACTCCTTCAGTGACGGTGACGGGAAATCCGACGCCGCCCTGACCGAAGTGGCCCAGGCGCGCGTGCCGCCCGGCCTGCGCGATCTTGCAGCGGAAAGCATGTTCGAATTCGGCACGCGCGTCGGGTTCTGGCGGCTTTACCGGCTGTTTCAGGACCGTGGCCTGCCTCTGACCGTCTTCGCTTCGGCCTTGGCGCTGGAACGCGCCCCCGATGCGGCCGCGGCGATTGCTTCGACCGACTGGGATATCGTCTGCCACGGCTGGCGTTGGATCGAGCATTACCTGCTGGACGAGGCGACCGAGCGTGACCACATCGCGCGCGCGCATGCCTCGATCCTCAAGACATTGGGGCGGCCGGCCGAAGGCTGGTACTGCCGGTACGGGCCAAGCCCCGCCACCCGCCGGCTGGTGGTCGAACATGGCGGCTTTTCCTACGACAGCGATGCCTACAACGATGAGCTGCCATATTGGCAAACCGTCGCGGGTAAGGGTCATCTGGTGGTCCCCTATTCCCTGGCCACCAATGACGCCAAGCTGGTCGGCGGGACACTGGTCACTGGTCGGGCCTTCGGGGAAATCCTGATCGACAGCTTCGACATTCTGGCGTCCGAGGCGCACCTGCATCCCCGGATGATGTCGGTTGGCATGCACACCCGCGTCCTCGGCCATCCCGGCAGGGTCGTGGGCCTGATGGCCTTCCTTGACCATATCGCGGGGCGCGATGATGTGTGGGTGTGCCGCAGGGCAGACCTTGCGGCGCACTGGCGGGCTCAGGTGCCGTATCAGCCTGACGGGGTGGGTGCGGGATGACCCTTGGGCACCAGATCACGACAGGAACGCCGGACGCGGATGCATTCAGACCGTTCGGCGATATCCTTGCGCCGCCCGACGGCCCCGGCGGTCGGCGGCAGTTCGGCCATTGGCTCAAGCCGACTGCGGCGCTTGACCTGCAGTGCCATCTGAACACCGTCGCAGTCAGTGCGTTGCCTCTTGCGCTGGATCGGATGGAACGCCACCCGCACGCCGCGCAGATTTTCCTGCCACTGGACGTCAGCCGCTATCTGGTGACGGTCATGCCCGCGGACGCAGACGGCAGGCCTGACCCCGCAGGCGCGCTGTCCATGCTGCTGCCGGGCACACTGGGCGTCGTCTATCGACCGGGCGTCTGGCATGCACCGATCACGGTCCTCGACCGCGACGGCCACTTCGCGGTGATGATGCAGCGCGGCGCGCCCGACGACGATGTGATAGTCACGATCCCCCCCCTCACACTGACCGGCCTCAGGGCACAAGAGCTTGCACCATGATCCACCAGACCCGCCTTTTCGTGCCCGCCATCACGCCGTTCAAGGCCGACCTCAGCGTCGATACCGCCCGCTTTGTCGCGCATTGCAAGCTGCTGCTGGAGGACGGTGCCGATGGCCTGGCCCCCTTCGGCACCACGTCTGAAGCCACGTCGATGAGCGTGGCTGAACGCATGTCCGCCCTTGATGCGCTTGTGGACGCAGGTATCCCGGCCACCCGCCTGATCCCCGGCACCGGCTGCTCGGCCTTGCCCGACAGCATCGCGCTGACCCGTCATGCGCTGGCCCATGGCGTGCGCGGCACGCTGACCCTGCCGCCGTTCTTTTACAAACCCGTGTCTCCCGATGGACTTTTCGCCAGCTACGCCCGCCTGATCGAGGCTGTGGGGTCTGACAGCCTGCGCCTTTATCTATACCATATCCCGCAAATGACCGGCGTCGGCATCACGCTTGACCTGATCGGCCGGCTGACCACCGAATTCCCCGGCATCGTGGCCGGCCTGAAGGACAGCTCCGGCAACTGGGACAATACAGCCGCAGTGATCGCCGCCTTCCCCGAGATAGAGACCTATTCCGCGTCGGAATCGCTTCTGGTGCGCAACGTCGCTGCTGGCGGCGCGGGCTGCATCAGCGCCAGCGCCAACGTCAACGTGGCGGGCATCATGGCCCTGATCCGCGCGCTCGGCACGCCTGATGAGGCTGCCCGGCTGGAAGCTGTCGGCGTCATCCGCGCCCTTTTTGAACAGGTGCCGCTTATCCCCGCAATCAAGGCGACGGTCGCCCGCCGCCTGTCTGACCCCGACTACGCGATCACCCGTCCGCCGCTGATGCGCCTTGATGCATCGCATGACGCGGCCATCCTGCGTGCCTGTGCCTTGTGTTTTGGAGGAAACACCCCGTGACCGATCAACTTCCCGACCAGCTGGATTCTGTGCTGTCAACACTCACCCCGATTGAACAGATGCCCCTGCGCATGCAGATCGCCGACATGCTGCGGCGGACCATCGTCTCGGGCAAGTTGCGCCCTGGCTCGGTGCTGGTGGAAACCGCCTTGGCCGAACAGATGAACGTCAGCCGCGCCCCGATCCGCGAGGCGATCCAGATCCTGGAAAATGACGGGCTGGTCGAAACTGTCGCCTACAAAGGCAAGCGGGTGAAACCCCTGACCGCGCGCGAGATCGAAGAAACCTACAGCCTGCGCGAAGTGTTCGAAGTGATGGCCGTCCGCCGCATCCTGGAGATGAACAAGCCGGTGGAACCTCTGTGGATCCACTGCCGTGCCATGGCCACCGCCGCCCGCAACAATGACCGCGAGGCGCTGACCGCGGCTGACGAAGCGTTCCACCGCACCCTGATCCGTCTGTCTGACCACGATCTGCTGCTGGCGTCTTGGAACAGTCTCTATTTCCGCATCCACCAGATCATGGCCTTGCGGAACGTGGCCCAGCCCAACCTCGCCGAGATCGCGGCCAACCACCCGCCCATCGTACACGCGCTGGAAGACGGGGATGTCGACAAGGCCGTCAGCCTGATCTCGGAACACACCCGCAGCATCGCCGATCTTGACCCTGCAAGCATAGCCGAGATGAACCTGTGACCGGCGCGCGGGTCCTGATCTCTGGGGCAGGGGGCTTCGTCGCGGGACATATCGCGGCTGGTCTTGCGGCCATGGGATACAGGGTCTGCGCGCTTGACCTCACCTTCGATGCGGCGGCAAAGCAGAGGCTGGCCGGTTGCGACCTGGTGGCCGCCGATCTTGCGGCGGACGGGGTCGCTCTGCCGCCGGCAGAGATCGTGATCCATGGTGCCGCGCTGACAACGAGCTCCGCCGCGTTGGGGTTGACGTCGGCACAGCATGTCGCCGCCAACACACGACCGCTGCTGACCATGCTCACCCATGCTGGCACAATCCGCCCCCGGGCCTTTGTCTATCTCTCGTCTTCGGGCGTCTTTGCTGCCACCGATGGCGCGCCAGACCTGACCGACACCTGCACCCCAACTGCCCAGGGGCCATACAGCGCTGCCAAACGCGCGGGTGAGGCGCTGGTGCCGGGTGCCTTGGGCGACATCTGCCAGACATTTATTCTCCGGTTGGGCTACCTCTATGGCCCGGGCGAGGCTGCGCGGGCCAGCCGGATGAAAGTCTCGCTCATGCAAGGCTGGATCGACGCTGCCCGCAATGGCGAAACCCTGCAGTACGACGCCACCGATCCCCGCCGCGACTGGACCTTCGCGCCTGATCTTGGTCCCGCCATCGACCGGCTTTTGTCCGGACCCGGTCGCGCGCAACCCATCCACTTGTGCGCCGCTAACCCGCCCCGCGACAGCGAGGTCGTGGCCCAGATCCGGCGCCATTATCCCGCGGCGACCCAGCGCAAGGTGCCAGAGCAAGGCGCGAAGCCCCCGATGCTCCCTTCGTCCGTGCCTTCCCTTGAAGGGTTTGCCTGGACGCCAGTTGCCGACGGTATCGCCCGCCTTGCCCAGGCCGAGGCGGCGGTATGACGCAGGTCCGCCTCATCCTTATGGGGCTTGGCGCGCGAAGCGCCATCTGGCGGCGTGTGATTGGCGAGAACCCGCGGGCCCGCATCGTCGGTCTGGTCGACACCAACCCCGCCCGGCTTGCGGCGGGGCTTGAGGCGCACCCTGCCTGCATCGGTGGCACGACGCTGGCTGAGGTCGCGTCGCAGGTCGAAGCCGATGCCGTCATCCTGATCACCCCGCCCGCGAACCGCCACGCCCAGATTGCTGCCGCGTGCTCGGCTCGGCTGGCCATTCTGGCGGAAAAGCCACTGGCAGATAGCCTTGGTGCTGCCAGCGCGCACGTGGCCAGCGCCGAACTTGCCGACGTGCCGCTCATGGTCGGCCTCAACTTTCGCTATCTCGCCGTGACGCGTGCGCTGGTCGACCTCTTCCGCGATGATCTTCTTGGCGCACCCGCCTTCGGCCGCTTCACCTATGAACGCTGGCGTGACGGCCGCTTGCCGCACCTGAACCGCTACCCTCTCGACATGGCCCAGCCGATGCTGTGGGAGCAGTCGATCCACCATTTCGACCTGATGCGCCACGTCTATGGCTGCGAGCCCGTATCCATCTCCGCTCGGACCTGGAACCCGCCTTGGTCTATGTATGCGGGCGACGCAAACGTCTCTGCTTTGATCAGCTTCGGCGGCGGGATCGAAGTGACCTATCAGGGCACCTGGGCTGGCAACCACGATCACCTTGGCTTCAATTGGCGCACCGATTGCGCCAAAGGCGTCGCTGTCCAAGCCGAGATGTTTGGCGCCCTTTCCTATGCCCGGCGCGATGACCGCAGCTTCACCCCGGTCGACCTGCCGCCCACCGAAATGTGGCGCGACGACGCCGCAGCCCTTCTGGCCGACTTTCTGGCCCACCTGATCGACGCCGCGCCCCTGCACTGTTCCGGCGCGGACCACCTGAAATCGCTCCGCATGGTCGAGGCCTGCATCGCCTCTTCCTCTCAAGGCAAAAACATCAATCCGGCTGAACTGAATGACCTGGCGGGGCCAGTCAGCCGAACCTCCCCACCAACTCCAACAGTAAAGAGGACGTCCTAATGCCCAAGACAAGACATCTCTTAATGGCATCTACCGCAGGCATGCTGCTTGCGGGCACGGCTTTTGCGCAAGTCTCCGATGACACGCTTGTTGTCGGTCTTAGTGCGGACATCACCACGTTTGAACCGGCTGCCGTTTCCAGCCGCGACAACGCCAACGTGGTTCGGCACATCTTCGACACGCTGCAGTCGATCGAAGCCGATGGATCGGTGGTCCCCGATCTTGCGACGAACCTGTCCATCTCGGAAGACGGGCTGGCCTATACCTATACCATCGAGGCCGGTCGCACCTGCCACGATGGCGAAGCGCTGACGGCAGAAGATGTTGCCTATAGCTTCAACCGCGCCAAGGACCCGGCGAATGCATTCACCGGCAACACACCCGGCTTCGTGTTCTCATCGGTCGGGTTCGTCGATGCTGTCGCGCTCAGTGATACTGAAGTGCAGATCAACATCGGCGCCCCGAACCAGATCGCCTTCGGCTTGTTGGCCGAGGTCTATGTTCACTGCAAAGACAGCTACGAGAAGATGACGCTTGAACAGGCTGCGACCTCTCCGATCGGGTCGGGCTCGTACAAGCTGGAAAGCTGGACACCCGGGTCTGAGGTTCGCCTCAGCAAGATGTCGGAACCCGGCACCTTCCAGAACATCCTTTACCGGATCATTCCTGAAGCATCGACCCGGTCCGCCGAACTGATGGCAGGCAATGTCGACATCATCACCAACGTGGCCCCCGACCAGATCGACGCGATCAATGGGTCCGACACGGCGGCGGTGCAGTCGATCCAGGGGACCCGGCGCATGTATGTCGGCTTCAACCTGTCGCCGGAATTCGCTGCCATGCCGGGCGGCGATGCGATCCAGAACCCCGATGTGCGCCGCGCGCTGCAATATGCGGTCGACGTGCCGGCGATCTGCGCACAGCTGCTGAACTTCCCATGTGAGCGGGCGACGGGCATCGTGAACCCGCCCAACGCCAATAAGTCGCTGACGCCGTATCCCTACGATCCGGCCAAGGCCGAAGAACTGCTGGATGCTGCCGGCTGGCCGCGTCAGGCGGATGGCACGCGCTTCACGATCCGCTTCCAGGCGGGCCGCGGACGGTATCTGAACGATGAAAACGTCGTTCTGGCCGTGGCGCAGTATCTGTCGGATGTTGGCCTGAAGGTCGAAACCGACATCATGGAATGGGGCTCGGTCTATGTGCCTCTGATCCGCGAACGCAATGTCGGCCCGCTGTTCTTCCTCGGCTCCGGCGGGGGTCTGTGGTCGCCGCTTTACGACATGACCGACCTTGCGAAAGTGGACAGCGGGACGAACTACACCCACTGGAACGATCCGCGCTGGTTCGATCGCTGGACTGACATTGCTGCCTCGAAGTCGCCGGAAGAAACCCGCGTCATCATCGATGAGATGCTGCAGGTGTTCTACGACGACGGCCCCTGGCTGCACATGTACTTCCAGCCTGACTTCTACGGTGTCTCCAAGCGTCTGAACTGGACCGCGCGTCCGGATGAGAAGGTCTACCTCTTCTCAGCAACTCTGAACTGACGCGACTCTGCGGCACGCGGGGGCATCTTCGGCCCCGCGTGCCCGCACACCCTGCGATCCCTGCTTGGAAAGGCCCCCGGTACCATGTGGACGTTCATCATCCGAAGGCTGCTTCAAAGCGTCATCGTCATTATAGGGGTGACCCTGATCAGTTTCGTCGCCCTTCAGATTGGCGGCGATCCGACCTTCCTGTTCGTCAGCGAGCGCGCGACGCCAGAGGAAATCGAAATGATCCGCAAGGCGCTTGGTTTCGACCAACCGCTGCACATCCAGTATCTGACCTACCTAGGCAATATCCTGCAGGGCGACTTTGGCAATTCTCTCAGCTACCGCCAGCCCGCAATGGACATCGTGCTGGGCGCCTTGCCCGCCACGATCGAGCTTACCGTCTTTTCAATGATCTTCGCCATCGGCCTGGCCATCCCCTTCGGTGTCTTTGCCGCGCTTTACCGTGGCACGCCCGTGGATGGGGGTATCATGACGCTGGCGATGTTCGGTCAGTCGATCCCGAACTTTTGGCTTGGGATCATGATGATCCTGTTCTTTGGCCTGTATCTCAACTGGTTCCCGATCTCGGGGCATGTCCCACTGATCATGCCGCTTTTGCAGGGCGACTTCATGACCGCGCTGACCAACATCCCCAGCTCGATCTACTACATGGTCTTGCCGGGCGTTGCGGTCGGCTTCTACTCGCTGTCCCGTAATGCCCGGCTCGTTCGGTCCTCAATGCTTGAGGTGCTGGGCCAGGATTACGTCCGAACCGCCCGGTCAAAGGGGATCAGTGAGCGGGCCGTGGTGATCAACCACGCCCTGCGCAACGCCTGGCTGCCTGTTGTCACGATGGTTGGGCTTGAGTTTGGCTTCCTTCTTGGCGGCGTTGTGGTGATCGAAACGGTGTTTTCCTGGCCTGGGATCGGCCGTCTGGTGTTCAACGCGATCAACCAGAAAGACATTCCCGTGGTCCAGGCCTCGGTCATCGTGCTGTCGGTGATCTTCATCGCCCTCAACCTGATCGTCGACTTGATCTATGCGCGGATCGACCCGCGCGTGAAACTCTGAGGGGCGCGCCAGATGACCAATCTTCCCGATGCTTTCGCCATCGCGCCCGTCACCGGATCGAACTTCAGCCGAGAACTGCGCCGTGCCGGGCGCAGCATGGTGGCTGCGAAATGGCCCCTGCTGGCGCTGGCGATCCTGTTTGTCGTCGTCGTTGTCGCCATCTTCGGCCCGTGGCTTTCGCCCCTGGACCCGAACCGCCAGAACATCATGATGCGGCTGGCCGGCCCTATGGCCCCCGGCCCGAACGGCGCCACCTTCGTCATGGGCTCGGACGCACTTGGCCGCGACGTGCTGTCCCGGCTCCTTTACGGCGCGCGGGTATCGCTCATGGTCGGCATTTCGGCGATCCTCGTGGGCGGAACCCTTGGCACTATTGCCGGCCTGGTTTCGGGCTATTTCGGGGGCTGGATCGACGACGTCATCATGCGCCTTGGCGACATTCAGCTGGCCTTTCCCTTTATCCTTCTGGCGATCATGTTTCTGGTCGTTCTTGGCCCGGGGCTGGTGAACCTGATCCTGGTCCTCGGGATCGGCCAATGGGTCACCTATGCCCGCATCGTGCGCGCCCAGACCCTTTCCCTGCGCGAAAAAGAGTTTGTAGAGGCCGCCCGTGCCATGGGCGACAGCACAACCTCGATCATGTTCCGGACCATCCTGCCGAACATCGTGGCACCGCTGACCGTCATTGCCTCTTTCAACGTGGCAAGCGTCATCCTGGCCGAAGCGTCGCTTTCCTTCCTTGGCCTTGGTGTCCCGCCCGAGACGCCCACCTGGGGCAGCATGCTGGCCCAAAGCCGTGACCAGCTGATCGCCAACAAGTGGTGGCTGGCGGTCTTTCCCGGCATGGCGATCGTGGTCACCGTGCTCAGCTTCAACATCATCGGCGACTGGTTGCGTGACCTGCTTGACCCTCGCCTCAAGGAACGGGGATAGATCATGAAAGTCGGAATTATCGGGGCCAGTTTCGCCCGCGCGGCCTACCTGCCAGCACTGGCCCACGTGCCGCGGGCCGAGGTGGTGGCCATCGCCTCGGGCCGGATGGAAAGTGCCCGGTCGGCGGCGGATGCGTTTGGAGTGCCTCATGCCTATGACGACTGGCAGGCCATGCTGGCCGATCACGCCTTCGACCTTGTGTGCATCGCCACCCCGACCAACCTGCACGCAGCCCAAACTCTGGGCGCGCTGGCCGCAGGGGCGCATGTCCTTTGCGAAAAGCCCACCGCGATGAATGCGACTGAGGCCGCGCAGATGCTCCACGCCGCCGAGGCTGCGGGCCGCATCCACATGATCGACCACGAGCTGCGCTTCAACCCGAACCGCGCCCATATCGCGCGGATGATCGCCGAGGGCGACTTGGGCCAGATCCGCCACGTCAACATCGCGAACATCGGCAATTCCTGGGCCAACCCTTCCAGCCGGCCCAAGGGCGACTGGTGGTCGCTGGCCGATCAGGGCGGCGGTCGCCTTGGTGCCAATGGCAGCCATCAGGTGGACATGCTGCGCTGGTGGCTGGGTGAGGTGGCATGGGTCACCGGCGCCGCGCCGACCCTGATCCCCGACCGCGTCGACAAGGCCACCGGAACGCCATGGACAGCGACCGCCGACGATCTGGCATGGATGGGGCTTGAAATGGCAAGCGGCGCCCTTGCGCAGGTCTTCATGTCCGGTGTCGCGGCGCAGAACATGGGCAACCAGACGCAGATCTTCGGATCAAAGGGGACCATCACCCTCGACAATGCCGATGAAAAACTTTGGTTCGCCAAGGCAGGGCAAGGATTTGAAGAGATCACGCAGCCAGACCCCAACGCTGCACTGCCGGGGCTGAATGCAGGCATCTGGAACGTCTCAGTCGTCGCTGTCATGCGCGAGTTGGCCGCGGCAATCGCCGAGGGCCGTCCGCTGGCGCGGGGGGCCACGTTCCGGGACGGGTTGGCAAACCAGAAGGTACTGGACGCGGTTCGCCAGTCTGGCACGGAACGGCGCTGGGTTCAGCCGTGACACCGCTTTCCTCGCAGACCATCGTCGTCACGGGCGCGGCCCAGGGCCTCGGCGCTGCCATTGCCCGCCATCTGTCGGCGCAAGGCGCGCGGTTGTTCCTGATGGATCGCGACGCGGACGCTTTGGCCGAAACGCAAGCCCAATGCCCCGGCTCGACTGCGCTGACGGTGGACCTGTCGGACGCCGCCGCCACCGCCGCCGCCATCGCCCAACTGCCCGCTGCCGTCGACACCCTGATCCACAACGCCGCCATCCTGCGGGTGGAGGCCGTCGAGGATACCAGCCTCGCCATCTTCCAGGCCACGATGAACGTCGGCATCCAGGCAGCCTTTCAGCTGACGCAAGCCGTCTGGACGCAAATGAAGGCGCGGGGGGGCACTTTGATCTTTGTTTCCTCCCGCTCTGGCATCGAGGGCTTCGTGAACGAGACCGCCTACTGCGCCGCCAAGCACGCGCTGGAAGGCTTCTCCAAATGCCTTGCCATGGAAGGCGCGGCCCACGGCATCGCCTCCTACACCATCACCCCGGGCATGCTGATGCACACCCCGATGAGTGAGACGACCTACGGCCCCGAACAGCGCGCCCGCTGGGTTGACCCGATCCGCCTCGCCCCCGCCTTCGCCCATCTGGCACAGAAGCGTCCCATGCAGCTGTCAGGTCAGCGGCTGGACGCCTGGGCCTTGTCCACAGGAGCCGACACATGACCATGCAAGCCATCTACGACTGGATCGACGCGAACGCCGATGAATGCATCCGTGATCTGCAAACCTTCGTGCAGCAACCTTCGATCAGCGCCCAGAACGTCGGCCTGCGCGAAGGCGCCACACTGATCCGCGACATGATGCGCCGTGACGGCCTGCCCGCCGATTTCCACGAACTGGCGGAGGGCCCACCCGTGGTCTTTGGCCATCTGGAGGCGAAGACGAAAGCCAAGACCATCCTGTGCTACGCCCACTACGACGTGCAGCCGCCCGAGCCGATCGACGCCTGGACGCATGGCGGCCCCTGGTCAGGCGCGGTGGTGGACGGGGTCCTTTACGGGCGCGGCGCCACCGACAACAAGTCCGGCGTCTTGGCCTTCACCAAGGCCGCGAAGGCGTTCATGCAGGTGCGCGGGGAAGTGCCCGCCAACCTTAAATTCCTGATCGAGGGCGAGGAAGAGATCGGCTCGCCCAATCTTGCCGCCTGGGCCGAGCAGAACAAGGATCTCTTGGCTGCTGACGGGATGCACTGCCTTGATGGCTCTATCGAGACGGGTACCGAAGTGCCGGACGTATCGCTGGGCCTGAAGTCCGTGCTTTTCGTCGAACTGATCGCGCGGGGGGCCAACAAGGACATCCACTCGCTCAACTTCCCGCTGGTACCTGCTCCAGTCTGGGACCTGATCCGTGCGCTGAACAGCATCATGGACGAAAACCGCCGCATCCTGATCGACGATTGGTACGAAGGCCTCTGGCAACTTGGCCCCGATGATGAGGCGCAACTGGCCGACAAGGCGGGACGCGTCGATCTGGCGGCGATGAAAGAAGAATGGGGCATTGATCAATTCGCAATGGGCCGCGACGGCATCGACGCTCTGCGCGCCCGCAGCTATGAACCCACCGCCAACATACAGGGCCTGATCGCGGGCTATACCGGCCCCGGCACCAAGACCATCGTCCCGAACGAGGCGCGCGCCCGCCTTGATTTCCGCCTGATCCCCAATATCCAGCCCGACGCCGCGATCCGCCGCCTTAAGGCGCATCTCGTCAAGCATGGTTTCGGCCATATCGAAGTCAAGGCCTTCGACGGGGCCGAACCGCCCTACAAGATCAGCGTCAAGGAAGACATCAGCCAGGCCATCATCGCCGCCGCGACTGAGGTCTATGGCGAATTGCCCATCGTCAACGGAGTCTCCGCCGAAGGCGCAATCCTGCGCCATGTCTGGATTCCTTGCGTGCTGACCGGCTTTGCAAACCCCGGTGCCAACCTGCATGCGCCGGATGAGAACATCCACATCGACAAGTATATCAAGGGCATCAAGTATGCCGCCGCGATCATGGAACACTTCGGCCGCAGTGGAGAGACCCTGTAATGGACATCCGGTTCGACACCTACCACGACTATGACGCGATGACTGGGCATCTGCAGGCGCTGGCAGCCGCCTATCCGCACTTGGCAACGCTGACCTCTATCGGCCGAACCCATCGCGGGCGCGACGTGTGGTTCATGCAGATTACCAACCCCGAGACCGGCCCCGCTTTGGAGAAGCCGGGCTTCTACATCGATGCCCAGATCCATGCCGAGGAACACGCGACTTCTGCCACCGCGCTTTATGCGATCCACTACCTTCTCACCCGCTACGGCACTGACCCTGAGGTCACGCGGCTGGTCGATGGTCAGGTCTTCTACATCATCCCCCGCATCAATCCCGATGGGGCGGAATACGCGCTGAAGGCGCCCTATCACCCCTGGTGCGGCAACGGGCGCTGCCTGCCCGGCGAGGACCGGCTTGAAGGGCTGCAAGCGCAGGACATCGACGGCGACGGCTACATCGTCAACATGCGCGTCCCCGACCCCAAGGGCGAATGGAATAAAGACCCCGCCGAGCCGCGCCTGATGATCCAGCGCGAACCGGGCGAAGAGGGTGGCGAATACTACCGCATCTACCCTGAGGGCCTGATCCCCGACTACAACGGCGCCGACGTGAAGATCCTGCCGCAGGCCGACGGCAACATGAACCGCAACTTCCCGATCAACTGGTCGCCGCAGGAATACGGCGCGGGCGAATACCCGCTCTCGGAACCCGAGACGATGGGCATGGCGCGGCTGATCCTGGACCATCCCAACATCTGCGGCATGTGCGCCTATCACACCCACGGCGGCATCATCCTGCGCCCTTCGATGATGGCGATGGATGCCGAAATGAGCCCGCGCGACCTGGGTCTTTACAAGGCCTTGGGCGAGGTCGGCACCCGGCTGACCGGCTATCCCGTGATCTCCACCTATGAGGACTTCACGCCCGACAAGTCCAAGGTCCGCCACGGCTCGCTCAAGGACTGGGTCTATGAAGAGATGGGCATCATCTGCTTTTCGACCGAGCTATGGGACATCGAGATCGCCGCCGGGGTCGAGAAGAAGGGCTACTACAACCTACGCCCCCGGGATGCGGACGTGCAGCGCAAGCTTTTCAACTGGGTCCTCGCCAATGTCGGCGACCACGGCTTCCGCGACTGGCAAGCCTTCGACCACCCGCAGCTTGGGCCGGTCGAGGTCGGTGGAATGGTCTATATCTGGAGCTATCGCAACCCGCCCGGAAAGCTGTTGGAAAAGGTCTGCCACGACAACACACTGTTCAACCTGCGCCACGCCGCAGCCGCACCCCGCGTGCAGGTCGACAGCGTTACGGTGACACCGCTGGGCGGCGACCTCCACAAAGTGACCGCCATCGTCGCCAACCACGGCTATCTGCCCACGAACCTTTCGGACGTCGCCGTCAAGAACAAGGTTGCCCGCCCGGTGACCGTGACCATCGAAGGGGCCGAGGTGGTGATGAACCCGACGACTGCCGATCTGGGCCATCTGGCGGGCCGCAACGAACGCAACTATGAATACTCCAACTGGGGACAGCAATGGGCGCCCGTGGCCCGCAAGGTCGAATGGTTGGTGCGCGGAACCGGACGCGTCACTGTCACCGCCCGCTCTGAAAAGGGCGGCACCCACCGGTTTGAGACGATGTTATGAAACTTGCTGAAATGAACTGGGCCGATGTGGCGGCCGCAGCCCAGCGTGCTCCGCGGGCGGTGCTGCCCATCGGGTCAGTCGAACAGCATGCGCAGCTGTCTCTGTGTGTTGACATGATCCTGGCCGAAAAGGTGGCGCTCGATGCGGCTGAACCCCTGGGCGTCCCAGTCTGGCCAGTGATGCCATTTGGCCTTGCGCCCTACTTCGTCGCCTACCCAGGTACGGTGACGCTGCGGGTGGAAACCCTTCTGGCGGTGATGCGCGATACCCTCGCCTCGATCCGCCGGGCAGGGTTTCGCCAGATCCTGATCGTGAACGGCCACGGCGGCAACGCACCTGTCGACGCTCTGGCGCAAGAGCTGATGGCGGATTGGGGTGACACCTCGATCAAGTTCCACAACTGGTGGCGCGCGCCGCGGACCTGGGCCTTCGTGCAGGAAAACGGCGGCGGCAGTCATGCCAGCTGGATGGAAAACTTCCCCTGGACCCGGCTTCCACATGCTCCGGCCCCGGCGGGCGACAAGCCGATGGCCGATTTTGACCTGCTGCGCGCCAGCCCGCCCGCCGCTGCCCGCGCCATGCTGGGCGACGGCAACTTTGGCGGGGCTTGGCAAAAGCCGGACTCGGTGACGGATGCCCTCTGGCATATCGGGGTGGAAGAAACCCGCGCCGCGCTGGAGGGGCCATGGGCCTGACCCTTGACGGGACGCCCGCCCTGGTGACGGGCGTGGTCGGCGGCATCGGCGCGGCCATCGCCCGACGCTTGGCCGATCAGGGCGCGCGCGTCACGGTAACCGACCTGCCTGGCACCGCCTTCGATGCCGCCTGCGCAGTGCTTGGCTTGCCGGGAATAGCTGCCGACCTTGGCCATATCGCCGATGTCCGTGCGCTGGCCGACCGGCTGGCGGACGCCCCGCCCCTTATCGTGGTCAGTGCGGCAGGTGGCGTGCGGGACCAGGTCCGCCGCCCGGTCGAAGACGTGCCCGAAGACGACTGGCAGGCGATCTTCGCCGCCAACGTCGACAGCGCGTTCCATCTGGCCCAGGCCTTCGGCCCGGCGATGAAAGTGGCGGGGCAGGGGCGTCTGGTCACCATCAGTTCGGGCGCGGGCCTGCGCGCCAGTCTGACCGGCATCCAGGCCTATGCCGCCGCCAAACACGCGCTCGTCGGCCTGACCCGCCAACTGGCGCTGGAACTGGGCCCGTTCGGCATCACCGTGAATTCCGTCGCCCCCGGCTTTGTCCTGTCCAACCCTGCCAGCCGCGCCCAATGGGACAGCTACGGCCCTGACGGGCAGGCAGCCATCCTTGCCGGCACCCACACCCGCAGGCTGGGTCAGCCTGAAGACATTGCAGGCGCCGTGGCCTTTTTGGCCGGGCCGGACGCCAGCTGGATCACCGGTCAGGTGCTGTCTGTGGACGGTGGCCATGCCTGAAGCCAAGGCGCAGCACACCGCGCACCCGGCCTCGCGCCCGGTCGAGGTGCTTGGCCTGACCGATACCGTCAGCCCGTCGAAGGGATTGCGCACGATGTGGCGCGTCCTGCGCATCGGGATGGAAACGCCCTGGCAGATGGCCTTCGCGCTGGTCTCCACTCTGTTCGCGGCCGTGCTGCAACTGATCATCCCGCAGCTTCTGGGCCGCGCGGTGGACCAGACCCAGGTCGTGGCGACAGGCGGTGACGAGGTCGCAACCCGCGCGCTTCTGGTCACGTCGCTGCTGGTCCTGACGGTGTCAACCCTGCGCGGCCTGTTTGCTACCTTTCAGAACTACTTCAGCGAGGCGGTTGGCCACCATACTGGCCTGCGGCTGCGGTTGGCCTATTACGACAAGATCCAGCACCTCAGCTTCGGCTTCCATGACCGGATGCATTCCGGCGACCTGATCACCCTTGGCCTCCTTGACCTTGAAGGCGCGCGGATGTTCTTCGCCACTGGGGTGGTGCGCCTGTTGCTGCTGGTTGTTCTGATCGGCTTCGGCGGCTGGTGGCTGATTGCCATCGACCCGGTGCTCGGGCTTTTGGCGCTCAGCTTCGTGCCCTATGTCGGCTGGCGGTCCTCGACCTCACAGCTGGAGCTGCGCCAGACCTGGCTTGACCTGCAAGAACGCCTGTCCGTCCTGACCCGCGTGATGGAAGAGAACCTTGCTGGCATCCGAGTCGTGCGGGCCTTCTCCGCGCAAGACCATGAACTGGCCAAGTTCCGCTCCGCTTCGGAACGGGCGCTGGACCTCGCGCATGAGCGGGTGGAGCTGCGGGTGCGCAGCACCTCGGCGATGACGTTGTCGTTTTTTGTCGCGATGGGGCTGGTCCTGCTGGTCGGGGGCTTCAAGGTGCAGGCGGGCAACATGACCGTGGGCACCCTGACTGCCTTCCTGACCTTCATGATGATCCTGCAGATGCCCGTCCGCCAGCTGGGGATGCTGGTCAACTCGGTCGCTCGCACCTCAACCTGCGGCGCGCGCATCTTTGCACTTCTGGACCTGCAGCCAGCCGTGTCGACCGCCCCCGATGCCCAAGCTCTGACCCTGACCGAAGGCACCCTGCGGCTTGACCGCGTCAGCTTTGCCTACCCCTCGGCCCCCGATCACCTGGTGCTGCGTGACATTTCCTTCACCGCCCAGCGGGGTGAGGTGATCGGGATCATCGGCGAACAGGGCAGTGGCAAAACCACCGTCGCCCAGTTGATCCCGCGGTTCTACGATGTGACCGGCGGGTCCATCACCCTTGACGGCCAGGACATCCGCGAAGTTACGTTGCCCTCGGTGCGCAAGGCGGTCGCGGTGGTGACGCAAGACGTGTTCATGTTCACCACCACGATGGAAAACAACATCGCCTATGGCGACCCATGGGCACCCGAGGCCGGGATCGAAACCTCCAGCAGCGATGCACAGCTGCACGACTACATCAACGCTCTGCCAGAACGCTATAGCACGGTTGTGGGAGAGCGTGGCGCCTCGCTGTCGGGCGGGCAACGCCAGCGCATGTCGATCGCGCGCAGCCTGATCCTCGACCCCGCCGTGCTGATCTTTGACGACAGCACCGCAGCCATCGATGCCCGCACCGAAGAGCGCATTTTCGCCGCCATCCGCGCCAAGGCCGCAAGTCGCGTGACCATCCTGATCGCGCATCGTCTGAACACGCTCATGCATGCCGACCGCATCCTTGTGCTGGACTGCGGCACCATCGCCGAACAGGGGACCCATGCCGAGCTTCTCGCGCTGAATGGCCGCTACCGCGCGCTTTATGACCTGCAGCACCAATCCTTCGGAGATCGGCCATGAGCGGCGAGACCGAGATGGAGCGCAACGAGGTGCGGGAAGACGGCCGCCGCCCGCCGCGTGCTGTCGTCGGATCGCACCGCATCAAGGAAGAGATGTTCGGCCGCGTCTTCGACACGAATGTCATGCGCCGCATCTGGGTTTTCGTGCGCCCCTACCGGCGGGAACTGGTGATTTCGGTCATCTCGGTCCTGGTCTTCACGCTGTCGCAACTGTCGATCCCGATCATCATCCGCACCGCGATTGACGAAGGCTTGCTGGCCCCCGATGGGCGCAGCGCCCTTATCTGGTCCGTGCTGGCCTTTGCCGTGGCGATCCTTGTCAACTTCCTGTCCAGCTTTGTTCAGGAAAGGATGGTCGGCCGCGTCGCCGAGAACGTTCTCTTCGACATTCGTGAGGCGATGTTCGCCCACCTGCAGCGCGTATCGCAAAGCTTCATGGACAAGACCGAGGTCGGCCGCCTGATGTCACGCCTGCAAGGTGACGTGAACTCGATGCAAGAGTTTCTGGAAACTTCGGTCATTTCGGTAGGCGATCTGGTGCTTTTGTTCGGCATTGTCGGCTGCATGCTGTGGCTGGACTGGCAACTGGGCCTTTTGACGCTGTCGATCCTGCCTGTCCTCTTTCTGGTTCGCATCGTCTGGCTGCCGCGCGCCCGCGCCGCCTTCATCGCGGCACATGACACGAACTCGGTCACGGCCGGGGCCTTGGCCGAAGGCATCCACGGCGTGCGGACGGTGCAAGGCATGACCCGCCAGACCGTCAACATGCAACTGTTCGAGGACAAGGCCACCGCCAACCTGCGCACCCATCTGGTCGCGGCACGCTACGCCCAAGTGCTTGTGCCTATCGTCGATGCGTTGACCGGCCTTGCGATGGCGGTTGTGGTCGTCATCGGCGGCCAGATGGTGCTGAACCGCAGCATGGACGTGGGCGTGATGGTCGCCTTCCTGTTCTTCATCCAGCGCTTCTTTGATCCGGTCCGCTCCCTCACCATGCAGTATTCCGTCATGCAGCGCGCCATGGCCTCGGGCCAGCGCCTGACCGAGGTGCTGGACGTGCCCGTCGGCATCAAGGACGCGCCCGATGCGGTTGACTTGCCGCCCGGCATGCCCGCAGCCGTTGAATTCCGCGATGTGCAGTTTTCCTACGTCCCTGGCCAGCCGGTCCTGCGCGGCGTCAATTTCACCGTCGCTCCCGGTGAGACGGTGGCCCTTGTCGGTCCGACCGGGTCAGGCAAATCCAGCATCATGTCGCTGATCCACCGCTTCTATGATGTCTCGGAAGGGGTGGTTCTGGTCGGTGGGCATGACGTACGCCAGCTTTCCCAAAGCTCACTTGGTGCGCAGATCGCGATGGTCTTGCAGGAACCGTTCCTTTTCACCGGCAACGTGATGGAGAATATCCGCTACAACAAGATTACCGCCACCGACTCCGATGTGATGCAGGCCGCCCGCACCGTTGGCGCGCATGACCTGATCCAGCGCCTGCCCGATGGCTACCAAACGGAACTGAACGAACGCGGCGCGAACCTCTCGATGGGCCAGCGCCAGCTGATCAGCTTCGCCCGCGCGCTGGTCGCCGATGCGCCAATCCTTGTGCTGGACGAGGCGACCTCCAGCATCGACAGCCAGACCGAAAAGCAGATCCAGACCGCGTTGGCAATCCTGCTGCGGGGCCGGACCGGCCTGATCATCGCGCACCGTCTGGCCACGGTGCGGAACGCGGACCGGATCCTGATCCTCAGCGCGGGGCGGATCGTTGAACAGGGTAGCCATTCGGAACTGATCGCCCAAGGCGGCATCTACGCAAGGCTCTTCAAGGCCAATCATGCTTCGTTTGATGATGGGCCGGTCTGATGAGTGCCCGAACTTGATCACAAGGTGAGGTTCGCATTCATCGTCGCCGCAGCCGCCGAAGCCACCCCAGAAGCTGGCTTCCAGCGCGATGGCTCGCAAGAGGTGGCTTCCGGAAAGCGAATTCCCTGACTTCCGCAAAGCCACCGGCGCGCCAAGGTCCTGATTCTGCAAGTCTTTGAAAATGATTCGTCTGACTGAGGATCACACGACTTGCGCTTGGATGCCCCTGTGAAATTGACTGTCGCTGCCCCCTGAAGTCGAACGGGGGATGCGGAAGCTACAGCGCATTGCCCTGTCCTTTGCGGTCGTTCGGCGCGGACAACACCTGTTCCAGGACCTCAAGACGGGGCGCGGGAAGCGAATGACCAAGAGATAGCCCAGCCCCCTTTTGCGCATATTGCGTTGTTGCTCGCGCTCGCCTTTCAACAGGGATGAAATTGGGGTGAGCTAAAATGCAATTGTATTCTTACGTCGGGACCCATCTGCAGCGGAATGCGCGGGCGGATAAGGCGCGGATTTCGGTCCTTGCATGGCTCATCCTGCTTCTGGGCATGATGGTGTGCTTCGTTCAGCCAACCGCGGCGGCGGATCTCACATTCAATCGGGCCTACACGGGGACCGTCAGCGGACAGACCTTTACCGCCAACGGAACCTTGACCGCCGATGCTGGCAGTGTGAACTTCAACGACGGGGCGACCGGTCGGAACTTCACGAATACAGCCGGCACGCTCAGATACACCGTAGCTGGTGTTCCAACGACGCTGGCCGGCACTCTGGTATCACGTCACCCGGGGGGTGGTTCGGTCGCCGAGGCTGTCGTGTTTACCGCAACGACGACTGGACAATCCTATCTGCTCGTTCTGACCGGAACCTACAGTGCGACCTACTCCGCATCGGGCAGCGCTAACCAGATCCTCAGCCTGCTCAACGCCTACCTCACTGCCTCTACGGCCGACCCGGGGACTTCCACAATTCAGGTGAACGGAGGGACGACGGCGTCGGTTCAGACGGCGGCCAACGCATCGGTCACCGTGGTTGCAAAGCTTGCGGATGGAACAACGATTGCCAATGCGACTGTCTTGCTTGCAGGAACCCCCAGCGCAAACGGTTCAATCACCCCCGCTTCGGCGACGACGGGCGCCAACGGAACCGCGGTCTTTACTGTCACCAACAGTGCTGCTGCAACCGTGACATATCAAGCCACCGTCCAGTTTGGCGGGGCAAATACGATACTGACAAATACGGTCACGGTTGTTTATAACGCCGACACCACCAAGCCAGTGCTGACCGGGCCGAACAGCTCGACCACCGCCGGAGCCGGTACGGACAGCCGCACCATCGAATCCGGGACCACCGCCGTCACCACCTTCACCGCCAACGAGCCGATTAGCTCCTGGAGCCTGTCGGGCACCGATGCGGCGCTCTTCAACATCACCAGCGGCGGGGTGCTGACCCTGCAGGCCCCCGGCGTCGTGGGGACCTATGTGGTCAACGTCATCGGCACCGACGCCTCGGGCAACTTCTCGACGATGGCCTTCACCCTGACGGTCACCGACACCACCAAGCCGGTCCTGACCGGGCCGAACAACGCGACCACTGCCGGAGCAGGTACGGACAGCCGCACCATCGAATCCGGGACCACCGCCGTCACCACCTTCACCGCCAACGAGCCGATTAGCTCCTGGAGCCTGTCGGGCACCGATGCTGCGCTCTTCAACATCACCAGCGGCGGGGTGCTGACCCTGCAGGCCCCCGGCGTCGTGGGGACCTATGTGGTCAACGTCACCGGCACCGACGCCTCGGGCAACTTCTCGACGATGGCCTTCACCCTGACGGTCACCGACACCACCAAGCCGGTGCTGACCGGGCCGAACAACGCGACCACCGCCGGGGCGGGCACGGACAGCCGTACCATCGAATCCGGGACCTCCGCCGTCACCACCTTCACCTCCAACGAGCCGATTAGCTCCTGGAGCCTGTCGGGCACCGATGCGGCGCTCTTCAACATCACCAGCGGCGGGGTCCTGACCCTGCAGGCCCCCGGCGTCGTGGGGACCTATGTGGTCAACGTCACCGGCACCGACGCCTCGGGCAACTTCTCGGTCATGGCGTTTACCCTGACGGTCGCCGACACCACCAAGCCAGTGCTGACCGGGCCGAACAACGCGACCACCGCCGGAGCCGGTACGGACAGCCGCACCATCGAATCCGGGACCACCGCCGTCACCACCTTCACCGCCAACGAGCCGATTAGCTCCTGGAGCCTGTCGGGCACCAACGCTGGCCTCTTCGACATCACCAGCGGCGGGGTGCTGACCCTGAAGGCCCCCGGCGTCGTCGGGACCTATGTGGTCAACGTCATCGGCACCGACGCCTCGGGCAACTTCTCGACGATGGCGTTTACCCTGACGGTCGCCGACACCACCAAGCCAGTGCTGACCGGGCCGAACAACGCGACCACCGCCGGGGCGGGCACGGACAGCCGTACCATCGAATCCGGGACCACCGCCGT
>NZ_JALHQD010000010.1:10355-83932 GCF_022842145.1 Tabrizicola sp. | reverse complement strand
ATGGCGTTTACCCTGACGGTCGCCGACACCACCAAGCCAGTGCTGACCGGGCCGAACAACGCGACCACCGCCGGGGCGGGCACGGACAGCCGTACCATCGAATCCGGGACCACCGCCGTCACCACCTTCACCTCCAACGAGCCGATTAGCTCCTGGACCCTGTCGGGCACCGATGCTGCGCTCTTCAACATCACCAGCGGCGGGGTGCTGACCCTGCAGGCCCCCGGCGTCGTGGGGACCTATGTGGTCAACGTCATCGGCACCGACGCCTCGGGCAACTTCTCGACGATGGCCTTCACCCTGACGGTCACCGACACCACCAAGCCGGTCCTGACCGGGCCGAACAACGCGACCACTGCCGGAGCAGGTACGGACAGCCGCACCATCGAATCCGGGACCACCGCCGTCACCACCTTCACCGCCAACGAGCCGATTAGCTCCTGGAGCCTGTCGGGCACCGATGCTGCGCTCTTCAACATCACCAGCGGCGGGGTGCTGACCCTGCAGGCCCCCGGCGTCGTGGGGACCTATGTGGTCAACGTCACCGGCACCGACGCCTCGGGCAACTTCTCGACGATGGCCTTCACCCTGACGGTCACCGACACCACCAAGCCGGTGCTGACCGGGCCGAACAGCTCGACCACCGCCGGAGCCGGTACGGACAGCCGCACCATCGAATCCGGGACCAGCGCCGTGACCACCTTCACCGCCAACGAGCCGGTGAGCTCCTGGAGCCTGTCGGGCACCGATGCGGCGCTCTTCAACATCACCAGCGGCGGGGTCCTGACCCTGCAGGACCCCGGCGTCGTGGGGACCTATGTGGTCAACGTCATCGGCACCGACGCCTCGGGCAACTTCTCGGTCATGGCGTTTACCCTGACGGTCACCGACACCACCAAGCCGGTGCTGACCGGGCCGAACAACACGACCACGGACGGGCTCGGCAGTGATACTACGACAATCGAGGCCGGGACCAGCGCCGTGACCACCTTCACCGCCAACGAGCCGGTGAGCTCCTGGAGCCTGTCGGGCACCGATGCGGCGCTCTTCAACATCACCAGCGGCGGGGTCCTGACCCTGCAGGACCCCGGCGTGGTGGGGACCTATGTGGTCAACGTCACCGGCACCGACGCCTCGGGCAACTTCTCGGTCCTCACCTTCACCCTGATCGTCGAGCGAGCAACCTTTATTGAGGCCGAGGCAGACAAGTCGACGGGCATCGCCAACAGCGCGGACGCGGTTGAAATCACTATAACATTGACGGATGAAAACAACCTGCCTGTTATCGGAAAGGCCGTCGAACTCACAACAGACTTCGGAACACTGTTCATTAACCCGTCGGGCAAGACCGTTCTGACGCGTGACAATGGGGATGGCACCTATACAGCCTTCCTGCGTTCCGCTGAGCCGGGTGAAGCAACGATTACCGTGACAATCGACGGAGTTGATCAGCTGAACCAACTGTTTGTTGAGTTCATTTTGATTGATGAAACGGGCTCAGCCCTAAACGCATCGCCGAGCGAGATCAGGGCAAACGGTCTTGATACATCCCAGATCACCGTCAGTCTCTATGATGCCGAAGGCTCTCTTCTACCGTCGGGCGGGGACACAGTTGCATTGGTATCAACGCTCGGTACATTGAGCGCAGTCACGGACAATGGGGATGGAACCTACTCGGCAACCTTGACGGCAGCCACAGAGGTGGGTGTCGCCACGGTGAGTGGGACTGTGAATGGCATCGCCATCGCGGCCCCAACGACCGTACGGTTCGCAGAGTACCAACAGGCTGTTCGAGAGGCCTTCAAGGATGTCACCTCGGCCTTCATCCAGCGCCGGATGGACAGGCTTCTCTCTGCCGAACCAAGCTCTCACCAGCTTGAGCGCCGGCGGGAAGCCACTTCGGCGCTGCAGTTCAGCGTGAATCACGACACCACTTCAGGTGAACTGGCCTCGCATCTGCAACTGGCCGGTCGGTTGGGTCAGGCCCCAACGGGCGGTCTGGACGTGTCGGCGTCCGATGCGAGCCCTGCGACGCAACTGAGCTTCGCCGGCAACTTCGCCTCCAGGGACCGGAACTGGTACTTCTGGACCGAAGGGCAGTACAGCTCGTACACGGACGCGACCGGCTCCCTGGAAGAACGCAAGGGCGGGTTCGGGATCGTCTTCTTTGGCGTGGACTACCTGGTCAATGAACGTCTGGCCTTCGGTGTGATGGCGCTGGCCGACAAGGCGTCCGAAAGCATCGACGGACATTCGGATGTTTCGGGCACCGGCTGGATGGTCGGTCCCTATGTGTCCGGCGAAATCACCGAGGATCTGTTCTTCACCGGCCGCATGGCCTGGGGCCAGTCCAGCAACACAGCGGCAATCGATGTGTTCTCGGACGACGTCCTGTGGAGCGGTGATTTCGAGACGCGACGGTTCCTGGCACGCGGGGCGCTTTACGGGCGGTTCGATCTGGGACAGGCGCAGCTGACGCCGCAGGTCGACGTGGCCTACATGCGCGAAACCCAGGGCGGCTATCTTGTTACGGATGGCAATTCCGAAGTCTCGATCGCAGGCACAAAGGCTGAAATCGGGCGGCTGTCACTGTCGATGGAAGTCGACTGGCCGACCGGATCTGGTGCGATGACTGCGTTTGTCATCCCCAAGCTTGACTGGGACTTCCACAACTCCGCGCCCGGTCAGCAAAATGATGACACCCGAGGGTCGCTGGAGTTCGGCGTGCGGACGCGTTGGGATGCCGGGTGGCGCGGAGAGGCCGCGGTCCGCTATGACGGGATCGGTCAGCCCGGCTTCGAGGCGTGGAACCTGAGACTGACTGCCCAGATCGATTTCTGACGGGGTGGGGGTCTTGGCCCCCCACCTCGCTTTGCGGCGTGGGCAGGCGTGGGGACTCCTGTCCCGTGCAGGCCCCAGTCGCAATGTCTGTCAGGTTCGCATTTAAAGTCCGACCGGCTGCTCGGCCGGTCGGAGCTGCCCCGCGCTAACGGGCGAGCAAGGCTTCGACCTCGCTCCGCGAGGGCATTGCCGGGGCAGTGCCGGGGCGGGTCACAGAGATACCAGCCGTAGCACAGCCAAAGCGCACGGCCGCGATCACGTCCTGACCCTCGGCCAGTGCCACGGCAAAACCACCGTTGAAGGCATCGCCCGCTCCGGTCGTCTCCACCACCGGACCGGCCGAGATCACGGGCACATGCACGGTCTGCTTCGCGTCATGATACAGCGCGCCCTTGTCGCCCAGCGTGATGACCACGGCGCCGACGCCTTTGGCCAGCAGCGCCTGGGCGGCTGCCGTCGCCTCGTCGACCGTGGCGACGGGCAGGCCGGTCAGGGCTTCCGCTTCGGATTCGTTGGGGGTGACGAAGTCGCAAAGTGCCAGCATCTCGTCCGGCAGGCTGGCGGCCGGGGCAGGGTTCAGGATCGTGGTCACACCGGCGGCGCGTGCGATCTGCAAGCCGCGGAGGGCGGCGGGGATCGGCTGTTCCAACTGGGTGACGAAGACCGATGCCGAGCGGATCAGCTTCGCCTTCGCCTCGACATCCTCCGGTGACACCCGACCCGCCGCGCCGGGGGCCACAATGATCGCGTTGTTGCCGGTGGCATTCTCGATGAAAATGTAGGCCGCGCCGGTATAGCTTTCGGCATCCACCTTCACCTCCGGGACGACCCCCGCCTTGGCCCAGGTTGCCTGCGCGATGTCGGCGAAGGCATCCGCCCCCAGGCGGGTGATGAAATGGACCTTTCCCCCCGCCATCGCGGCCGCAACCGACTGGTTCGAGCCCTTGCCCCCCGGCCCGAGGACGAAGGAGGTGCCAAGGATGGTTTCGCCCATCTTCGGCTGGCGTTCCGCGCGATATGCGGTGTCGGCAACGAAGATGCCGAGAATGACGATCGGTTTCATGGGCTGGACCCTCCGTTTCAGGCTTCGGGCGGGATCACGCCCTTGCGGAACATGAAGCAGCCGTAGAAGCGCCGCTCGCCGGTCTGGATGACGGCATAGGCCTCGCGCGCCATGTCATAGAAGGCGAAGCGCTCGATCGAGATCATCGGGCGCGGCTTGCCCTCGGCACGGTCGATCTCGGCCTGAACTTCGGCCTGCACCGGGGGGATCGAGGTCGGGTCGCCCACGATCTCCATCCTGCCGGCGAAGTCGTCGACGAAGGTGTCCAGCGGCAAAACCGACAGGATCGCCTGGACGGCCTCGGCGGACGTCAGGTTTTCCATCCGCAGAAGCTGGCAGGTGACCGTGGCCCGCGCCACGGAATCAGACGGAAAATTGGTGTCAGCGACGATCAGCACATCGCCATGTCCCATCGCGCGCAGGCAGGCCAGAACCTCGGCGTTCAGGCGGTTGTCGATTCCCTTGAGCATTTGTTCCCCCTTGGCCTAAAGGCGGTTGCCCGTGGCCTTGTCGAATACATGCGACACCGCGGCGTCGGGCGCCAGAGTGATCGTGGCGCCCGGGCCGAAGGCGACCCGGTTGCGGAAGACCGCGGTGATCTCGCGCCCGGCCAGACGCACCACGACATGCGTCTCGGACCCGGTGGGTTCGACAACCGCGACTGTGCCGGAAAGTCCTTCGGACGCTTCGGACAGATGCTCGGGCCGCATGCCGTAGACCACGTCGCGCCCTTCGTCGGCGGTCACCCCGGGGGGCAGGGGCAGCGATGCACCGGCCACCTCGACCCGCCCCGCAACGATGCGCCCGTCGATCAGGTTCATCGAAGGGCTGCCGATGAAGGCCGCAACGAAGGTGTTGGCGGGACGGTCGTAAAGCTCCAGGGGTGCGCCGACCTGTTCGATGCGTCCACCCTGCATGACGACGATCCGGTCGGCCATCGTCATCGCCTCGATCTGGTCGTGGGTCACGTAGACCGTCGTGGTCTTCAGCCGCTGGTGCAGCTCCTTGATCTCGGTCCGCATCTGGACGCGAAGCTTGGCGTCCAGGTTCGACAACGGTTCGTCAAAAAGGAAAACCTGCGGGTCGCGCACGATGGCCCGGCCCATTGCCACCCGCTGGCGCTGTCCGCCGGACAGCGCGCGGGGATAGCGGTCAAGGTAGGGGGTCAGGCCCAGGATCGCCGCCGCGTGTTCGACCTTCTGGCGGACCGCGTCCTTGTCCATTCCGCGCATCTTCAGCGCAAAGCCCATGTTGGCGCCCACGGTCTTGTGCGGGTAAAGCGCGTAGTTCTGGAACACCATCGCGATGTCGCGTTCCGACGGAGGCAGGTTGTTCACCCGCTTCGGCCCGATCATCACGTCGCCCGCCGTGACCTCTTCCAACCCTGCGATCATCCGCAGAAGCGTGGACTTGCCGCAGCCCGACGGGCCGACCAGCACCACGAAAGCCCCGTCCGGAATGTCCAGATCAAGGCCGTGGATCACCTGCAAGCCGCCATAGGTCTTGCGCAACGCGCGGATCGTCACTTCGGCCAAAGACTTCTCTCCCAGGGTCTGCTGCCAGAGTCCTACCGCAGCAAGGACAGTTCTGTCCATCCGCTGACCATACTAACATGTTAGAATCTTGACAGGCCCCTGACAGCTTGCGAAGCTGACTCTGGGCAATCTGCCGAACGGGGGGAACGGAAGACGTTTCGGATGCCATTCCGCCTGCGGACCGCAACAAGACCCGCCAAGGGCAGGGTCCGGCCACACTGACACTCAGACACCAGGCCGCACCGGACAAACCGGGCGGGCATGTTCCAAAGGGAGGAGCTACCTTGAAGGTCGAACTTTACGAGATGATGTCCCGGTCGCGGCTCAGCCGTCGCCGGATGCTGCAGGGCACCGCTGCCCTGGGCGCGATGGCGGCAATGCCGATGACCGCCCGCATGGCCAGCGCGCAGGACAATGTGCGCGCCGAGATCCTGAAGATCCCGGGCGTGGGCATGGGCAGCCCGACGGACGCCGATTGGCAGAAGGTGGGCGAACTTTGCCTGGGTGCCACCAAAGCCAGCGTGGCCGAAGGCGAGTTTGCCGGGGTCGAGCTGACCTTCCTGGGCCTGAACAACCAGAACCTGCACAACTTCCTGTTCCGCGGCTTCCTGAAGCCGTGGGAGGCCTATACCGGCGCCAAGATCAACTGGATCGACCTTGCGCAGGCCGATTACAACAGCCGCCTGCAGCAGTCGATCGCCACCGGCACCGTCGATTTCGACATCATCGAGATGGGCGCGCCGTTCGAAGGCGACACTGCCGGCAAGGGCCTGCTGGACGAGATGCCCGAATGGGTGGCCACCCAGATCGAAGCGGACGACCTTGTGGGCTACCTGCAGCCTCCGGTCGGGACATGGGACGGCAAGTCCTACCGCATCACCATCGACGGCGACTGCCACACCTTCTCGTACCGCAAGGACTATTTCGGCGAGGGCGCGATCGGCGGGGCCGAGGTTCCCAAGACCTGGCAGGACGTCAACGCCGTCTCGAAGGCGCTGATTGGCCAGACCGACCCGCTGACAGGCTTGCCGGCACACGGCTACCTTGACCCACTGAAGGGCTGGGGCGGCTTCGGGATGTACTTCATTGCCAACCGCGCCACCGCTTACGTCAAGCACCCGGACGATCCGGCATGGCTGTTTGATCCCGACACCATGAAACCCCGCGTCAACAATCCGGGCTGGGTCCAGGCTATCCAGGACGTGATGGACCTGATCGCCGCCGGGGCCTACCCTGCCGACCAGATCAACGCCGACCCCGGCACCACGGCGTTCAGCCAGTTCCTTGCCGGAACCGGCTCGATGCTGATGTGGTGGGGCGACGTCGGATCCTCGGCGCGCACGTCCGACACGTCGGTCGTGGGTGACGTCGTCGGCTTCGGGATCAACCCCGGCTCGACCCGCCGCTACAACTCGGCTGCCGGTGCCTGGGAGGAAACCGCGAACGAAGCGCCGCTCATGGCCTATATCGGCTGGGGCATCTATGTGACCAGCCGCGTTTCCAGTGACGAGAAGAAGCGCAAGGCCGCATGGTCCGCCGCTGCCCACCTGGGTGGCAAGGACCTGTCCCTGTGGACGGCGGCCTATCCGTCGGGCTTCCAGCCCTATCGGAACTCGCACTTCCAGTACGAGGAATGGGAAGCCGCCGGCTATGACCGCGCCTTCATCGAGGACTATCTCGGGTCGAACGCCGACAGCTACAACCACCCGAACGCCGCGATCGAGCCGCGTATCCCCGGCATCTTCCAGTACTACTCGGTCGCCGAGGACGAACTGGCCAAGGGCTTTGCCGGCACCTACAAGTCGGCTCAGGAAACGGCGGATGCCATTGCCGCCGCCTGGGAGAAGATCACCGACCAGATCGGCCGCGAAAGCCAGGTCGCGCTCTACAAGGCGAGCCTGGGGATGTGACGACACTTTAGGGTGGGCAGTATTGCCCACCCTACGCAAGACTTGGGCGCGCCGGACAACCGGCGCGCCTTATCTTTGTCTCTCAGGCCGGTCAGTACATCCTTCCCGACGCGCCCGCAGCACTGGCCTAGATCTTGGTCGGGAGAATCTCCCGCGAAGGAAGATCGCGGATCAGAAGCGGGATGCCGAACAGCTTCGAAAACAGAAACCCGCCCGAGATCGCCGAATTCGCCTGCCGGTTCGTCGAGATCAGCTTCATCGGCCAGAACTTCGTCGACATATAGGCCCCGCCGCGGATCGCCGAGGTGCGGGGTTTCGCCGGCAGGATCGGGTTCGACCCCAGGACGTGGTCGTGGCGCAACGGCTTGAACGGGTTGGACATGAAGAAGACCGTGCCCTGCAGGACCTTGCCGGAAATATCGACCCGAGGCTGCTCGCGGATGTAATGGTCTTCATCTTCGATGCCCACATCGATCGCGGCGGTGCGGTTCACCACCTTCATCGCGTCGCGTGCCGCGCCCAGCGGGGCAAAGGGCGCGCGGACCACCACAAGTGCTGCCCCCTTGGCAATGCCGGGCGCATAGGCGGCGGCTGATGCGCTTGGAACCCGAGCGTCGATCATCCGCGTCTCGGAGGCGACGCCCGACGCCTTGGTGATGATATCGATGGTCGCAGGCATATGGCCGTTCGCTTCCAGCGCCGCGACAACCCGCTGGGCCGTGGCGAGGTCGGGATACAGTCTTGTGATGATCGTTGTCATGTCTCACCCGTTGTTGATTGCCGCAATCACGTTCGCCGTCCGTCACGCTTCTGTCGTGACCATGCTTTCCTGGCCCACGGCGCTGGGTTTCGTCTCCAAGCTAGTCTCATTCTGTCCCCGGTCCAGCCGTTGCCGCCACAAGGGCCAGGCCGCGACCAGCGCCAGCGCCAGAAGCGCGGCCTCCAGCGCAAAGACCGGGATATAGGGCGCGGCTCCTGCCGCGGTTGTTCCTGGGGCCAGCAACATCAGGTCGCGGATCGCGCCGCCGACGGCGATGGCCACGCCAGCCGCAGTCGTCTGCACGGCACCCCAGGCACCAAGCGACAGCCCGATCTGGTCGCGGGGCGCGGTCCGCATCGTGGCCGTCAGCGTGCCGTGTCCGAAAAGCCCAGCTCCGAAGCCCGCCGCCAGGGTTGCGGCGATCAGCAGCGCCACCGATCCGGCGACGGCCGAGGCGAGCACCATAAGGAAAGCCGGAACGCCGATGGCCGCCCCCATTACCGCGACCAGCATCGGCTGCCCGCCCCGTCCCAGCCAGCGCGAGGCCAGGCCGAATCCGATCAGGCTGCCCGTGGCCAGCACCACCGTCAGCCGCGTGGTCTGGGCGACCGTCATCTGCAGGACCTGCCCGCCGTAGGGTTCCAGAAGGACATCGGCCATCCCGAACCCTGCCGTGCCAAGCGCGATCACCACCAGAAGCCGGAGCATCCCCCGCCGGGCCGCCAGCCGCGCCCAGGCATCGGAGAACCGGACCACCGGTTGCGGGGCCTGCGCACGCTCGCGGTTCCGGGCCTCCTGCTTCCACATGGCAATCCCGTTCAGCACGATGGTCACCACCGCCGAGCCCTGGATCACCTGGACCAGCCGGCCCGGCGTATAGGTTTCCAGCAAAGCTCCATAGGCGAAGGCGCTGAGGATCATGCCCACCAGCAGCATCACATACATCAGGCCGACGACCTTCGGCTGGTCCTCTTCGGGGACAAGATCGGTGGCCAGGGCCAGGCCGACCGTCTGCACGATGTGCACTCCGGCCCCGACCAGCAGGAAGGCCAGCGCCGCCGCGCTGAGGCCCAGCCAGCGCGGGGCGTCCACCGCTTCGCCATAGCCCGACAGCACCAAGAGCGCGAAGGGCATGATGGCGAAACCGCCGAACTGGTACATCGTGCCCTTGAAAATGTAAGGCAGGCGCCGCAACCCCAGTGCCGAGCGGAACGTGTCCGACCGGAACCCGATCAGTGCCCGGAACGGCGCAAAGACCAGGGGCAGGGCCAGCATCACCGCCACCAGCGACGCGGGGACCTTCAACTCGACGATCATAACCCGGTTCAGCGTGCCGACCAGCAGCACCAGCGCCATGCCGACCGTCACCTGGAACAGCGAAAGCCGCAGCAGCCGCGACAGCGGCACCTCGGTCGAGGCGACGTCGGCAAAGGGCAGCCAGCGCGGTCCGATCGCGGACAGTCGCGCAAGAGCAAAACGCTTGTAGTTGAACATCGCAGGCGCACCCGTCGATTGAACGCGTATTGTGACCGGACGTTGCGAGATGAGGTCCCCCTGCCGGAGGACAGAGGAACCTCATGCCCGTCTGTTTTTCCGCGCGGGATCACCCCCGCACGGACCTTTCGGTCAGTTCAGCGAGGTCAGCGCTTCGGGCATCAGCACGGCGCGTGCTGTGGTGCCGTCCGGCATCATGATCAGGACCTCGTTCGCGCCGCCCGCAGTGTAGGACACCTTCGCGGCCTCCTGCTCGGGCAGCACCAGCGCTGCGGACATTGCCCCGGCACCAAGCGGCTTGCCCGAAAGGAAATCCGCGACCCAGGTCGTGTTGCTGAGAACAGCGACATGGACGGCGAAAGACCCGACGGCCACGGCCGAAAGGAACAGCGGAACGCCGACGGTCGGCTTTACGACAAGCCACATTTTCGCGTTGTTCATGCTTTCCTCCTCAGCCGAGCCAGGGTGTCGAAACGGCAACCAGGACGTGGGCAATCAGGGCGATGACCCCGAAGACCCGCGTGCCGTCGATCAGATAGCTGTGTACTTCTTCGGCTTCCCGAAGCGTCAGGCCTGTCGGCCAGACCTTGTCAGGATCGTTAGACATAAGATGTTCCTCCGTGCCCTCGTCATCACTGTCTTGCTTGACGGGGTGACGACCTGATCCCGTCCGAACCCTCACCCAGAAAGACCGGGGCAGCCGGTTCTAATTCGCAATCTGTCACTTTTGTCTGACAATTTCAATTGTAACGACAGGTTTACATAATGGTGGTGCCTTCCCGCAATACTGGGACGCATATGGTTGATCCTGCTTGCTTTCCATCCGCGTCAACCCGTCGCAGCCCCTTTAAAGTCTGTAGCAACAGTGTTGCACAGTTTCTGGGCGCTTCGTTTTGACACGCACGCAATGGCGTCAGGCGGGGATGGTGATTCTCTTGCCATTCCCACCGAGAATTCGCTTTCCAAGCGCAGCAAGCCCCGGCTAACATGTCAGTCATGAGCGGGACCGATCAGCTGCACGTCGTCACCACGGACGACATCACCCCGGGCCGGGCCCGGCTTGGAAAAGCCCTCGTCTGGGGCGCAGCGGCGCTGCTTGCGCTGGTTGCTCTGGCGCAGGCGGCGCAATCGATGGGCTGGCTGGACTTCGGCTTCGATACCTGGCGGCCCACACTCTATGCTTATTGCCTGTGGGCCACGGCGCTGTGCTGGGCGCAGGTCATCACCCGCGGCGAGCAGGGCAAGCGCACGCTTTTTGTCCTGCCGGCGGCGCTGTTCGTCGTTTCGCTGACCGTCTTCCCGCTTCTTTTCGGGCTGATCATCGCGTTTTCCAGCTGGAACCTCTCCAGCCTCGACGGGCGCCAGTTCAACGGGGTGGACAACCTCGTCCAGATGTGGGGCGACCCGTTCTACTGGAACGCTCTGGGCAACATGGTCATCTATGTGCTCGCCATCATCGTGGAATACGCCATCGCCTTTGGGCTGGCCCTGATCCTCGCCGGTCAGATCCGCGCCCGGAAGTTCTGGCGGGTGGCCTTCCTTCTGCCGCTGATGCTGTCGCCGGTGGCCGTCAGCTGGATGGTCGGCAAGTCGATGCTGGAGCCGCGCTTCGGCCCGCTTGCTCGTCTGGCGCGCAGCCTGGGGATCGAAAATCCAAGCTTCTTCGAAAGCCCCTGGATGGCCAAGCTGACCATCATGGTGCTGGATGCCTGGACCTTCATCCCCTTCATGATGATCATGCTTCTGGCGGGCCTGCAGGCGATCCCGAAAGAGCTGCAGGAGGCCAGCCGCGTCGATGGTGCCACCGGCTGGAAAAGCTTCTGGGAGATCACCTTCCCGCTGATGCTGCCGGTCTCGGTCACCGCGATCCTGATCCGCATCATCTTCAAGCTGAAGCTGGCCGACATCGTCATCACCGTGACCTCTGGCGGGCCGGGAGGGGCGACGGATACCGTCACCAGCTTCATCTTCCGGGAATACCGGGAAAGGTCGAACGTCGGCTACGGGACCATGCTGGCGATGGTCTACCTCGTGCTGATCGTCATCGCGATGACGTTCCTGATGAAATTTGCCAACCGCCTGACGCGCCCCAGAACCTGACGGGACCCCGAAATGACCGATACCCCCGTCCAGATCTTCCGCGACAGCGAGGCCGACCGCGGTTTCCGCATGAAATGGTGGGCCAGCCGGACCGCGATTTACGGCGTCCTCGTTCTTTGGGCCGTGATCTGCCTCTTCCCGATCTACTGGACCGCGACGACCAGCTTCAAGATGGCTCCGAACGTGATGCAAGGCCAGATGGTCCCCTTTCCGCAGGCTTGGACGCCCGAGGGCGACTGGGCCAAGGCGCTGTTCTACGCGCCGAAGTGGAAGGGGTGGGAGTCCATCGGGATGTCGCCCCAGACCCTGCAGCAGGAAAGCACCGTCCGGGCCGAGTTCCTGAAGCGGTTCATGAACTCGACCATCGTGGCGCTGGTGTCCTCGACCCTGGCGGTGGTCTTGGGGGCGATGGCGGCCTATGGGCTGTCGCGGTTCCGCTACGAATGGGCCTGGATGAAGAACGACGACATCCTGTTCTTCTTCCTGTCGCAGTTGATCCTGCCGCCCGTGGTGCTCGCCCTGCCGTTCCTGGTTCTCTACAAGGAGCTGGCGCTGCTCGACACCCGGATCGGGCTCATCCTCCTTTACACGCTCTCGGTCCTGCCGATCGTCATCTGGATCATGAAGGACCAGTTCGAGACGATCCCGACCGAGTTGGAGGAAGCGGCCCTCGTCGACGGGCTGTCGATCTGGGGGGCTTTCCTGACGATCATCGTGCCCATCGCGCTGCCGGGGATGGTGGCGGCCTTCATCCTTTCGCTGGTTCTGACCTGGAACGAGTATTTCTTCGCGGCCCTCCTGACCTCGACCCACGCCAACACCCTGCCGGTGATGGTGGCCAGCCAGACCGGCAGCCAGGGGATCAACTGGTGGTCGATGGCGGCGCTGTCCTTCGCGGCGATCCTGCCCCTGATCGTGATCGGGATCGTGCTGGAGCGGTTCATCATCAAGGGGATGGCCGCAGGGGCGGTGAAGTAGTGCCCGCGCGTGGGCAGGCTTTTTGCCTGAATGAAATCAAGGGGTTGACTGTGGGCATTCAGACTTCGTCAACCTTCCCATCGATCAAAACCCGATGCTGAAGGGGATCGACCAGCGGCTGTCGGCCGAGATCGTTCATGTCCTCATGCTGATGGGACATGGCGACGATCTGGTGATCTGTGACGTGAACCACCCCGCGGCGACCATCGCGGCGGAGACGAGCTATGGCCGCCTGATCGACATGGCGGGATGCGACATCCCGACCGCCGCCCGGGCGATCCTGACGCTGATGCCGCTGGATACCTTCGTCCCTGCGCCCGTCAGCCGGATGCAGGTTGTCAGCAATCCCGAGGGCCAGGTCCCGATATTCGACCGGATGCAGGCGGTGGTCGATCAGGCGGAGGGCCGCGCCGTAACCATTCAGGCGCTGGAGCGGTTCGACTTCTATGCAGCCGCAAAGCGGTCCTTTGCCATCATCCGGACCAGTGACAGCGGACCCTACGGATGCTTCATCCTGAAGAAGGGCGTGGTGGATCTGCCGGAGTTGTAAGTGGACGCCTTCTCGTGCGCCTTCGGCTTCTCGTCGGAGGGTCAGCGAGGAGTGACGAAGTCATCGACGAGCGGTGGCGCGTCAGGGAAGACCCAGCACCTGCCTCAGGTGGATCAGCGCGATCTGCACGCCGCGTTCTCCCATCTCGGGAGAGGCTTGCCCGGCATCTTCGGTATACCAATGATCGCCGTCCCCGGCGCGGGCCATGTCCACCGTGTCGGGAGCCAGCGCCTGCATCAGCGCCGTCTCGCCCTTGCCGGCGTGGTCGAAGGGAAAGGCCGCGCCCTTGGGAAACAGCGGATGGATGCGGACCCAGTTGAACGGGTCCGCCCCTTCCGCCTGCTGCGCGTAATAGTCCTGCATGCCGCGGTCGCCCCACCAACCGGGGCCGCGCGTGGCCTCCAGGAACCGCATGATCGCGTTGCGCCCCGCCAGCCGGAAGGCAAGGTCCGTGGGCATGCCCTGGTCGAAGCCCTCGGTCTGGTGATGGATCACGCCCCGGATGTTGCGGAAACCTGCCTTCAGAAGCGCGGTGAACAGTCCTTCGGCCAGCGGCAGGATCGCCCCGGCGTCGATGTGCAGCGTCCCGGTGCCCTCTGGTCCCGCCACGGCATGCGAGGCCGCGCCATAGGCGAAGGGGGGCAGGGTGATGATTTGGTTTCCCAGCCGGTCGAGGACTTCGGTCACGGCGAGGAGGTCCACGCCGGAGGGGAGGTGCTGGCCGTGGTATTCCATCACGCCGATCGGCAGCACGACCGGAGTGTTCGCCGCGATGGCCTCCTGCAACTGATGCGGGCGGAGGCGGGCGAACTCGGTCACGGCAGGGCCTGCATCAGGTCTTGGGTCTGCGCGTAAAGGCGCTTCCAGAGCGGGTATTGCGTGGCGTAGGCGGGGACGGATTCCGGCGTCACCGTGCTCGCGTTGGGGTTCCAGTCCAGGATGTCCTTGGGCTTTGCGGCCCCGATGGCCAGCGCGGCCAGGAAGGCGTCGCCGTAGCTGGCACCGATGGTCTTTTCGCAGACATGCTGCGCGACGCCGCCGAAGTCCGAGGTCGCCTGCAGCCAGAGCGCGTTCTTCGTGCCGCCGCCGACCGAAAGCACGCGGTCAGGGGATGCGCCCACTTCGGCATAGGTCTCCAGCACATGGGCGGTTCCGGCGGCGATGCCCTCGACCACCGCGCGGAACATGTCGGCGCGGGTGTGGGTGAGGTTCAGGCCGAAGAACGCCCCCCGCGCGTGCGGGTCGTGGATTGGGGTCCGTTCGCCCGAGAAATAGGGCAGGCAGATCAGCCCCTTGGCGCCCTTGGGGCTGTCGGTTGCTTCCGCCACCAAAGCAGGGAAATCCGTGTCTCGGGCCAACTGGTCGCGGAACCAGTGGGTCAGCGTGCCGGATGTCGCCAGCCCCGCCATCGAGGCGTGCATGCCGGGGAAAAGCCAGGGCGCATACCACAGGCGCGGGTCGCGGACGGGTTGGCCGGTGACCTGGATGATGAAGATGGTCGAGCCATACATCATCATCATCTCGCCGGGGTGCTGGACGCCGACACTGACCGCCTCGGCCGCTGCGTCGATGGTCCCGCAGGTGACGGGGGTGCCCTGTGCAAGGCCGGTCTCGGCGGCGGCTGCGGCGGTGATGTGCCCGGCGATCTCGGTCGACCACATCAGGCGGGGAAGCTTGCCCAGCGGGATGATTTCGGGCGCGAGGTCGGCGGTCCAGTTCTGGGTTGTCACGTCGTAGAGCGGCGAGAAGTTCGCGGCGGTGTAGTGGTCGATGACGTATTCGCCGGTCAGCTTCCAGGTGAGGTAGCTGGTGGACGTCAGGACCATCGCCGTTTGCGCGTAAAGGTCGGGGTGGGTTTCCTTGAGCCACAGGATCTTTGGGCCCACGGATTGCGAGGTCAGCGCATTGCCGCAGCGTTGGTGGATGGTCGCCTCGCCAATCCGGGCGTTGAGCGCGGCGATCTGGTCGGTGGCGCGGGTGTCGACGCCGTAAAGGACGCCGTTCATCAGGGGTTTGCCGTGTGCGTCCACCGGCAACATGCAGGGGCCGATGGCGCTGGCGGCGACGGCTTTGATGTCCTTGGGGTCAAGGCCGGACTGCTGGAGAAGGGCCTTGGTGATGAAAACGAAGTCGCCCCACCAGTCCTCCTCGGCCCGGTGCTCGGCCCATCCGGCGCGGGGGACGATCATCTTGTGCGGTCGGCTGGCGCTGGCGGTGATATGGCCCTGGGCATCGACGAGGACGCCCTTGGATTCGAAGGTGCCGATGTCGATGCCAAGGGTATGCGGGCCGCGGGTGTGGGTCATCGGGTCAGCTTGAAATCGGAGGTGATGCCGGACAGGGCGGTGTCAAGGACGGTGACGAGGTCGTCAAGGTCCTTGGGGTCGACCACTTCCAGCGCGGAGTGGGAGTAACGCATGGGAAAGCCGACATCGAGGCAGGCGACGCCTTCCGGACCCATGAACTGGATGTAGGACAGGTCGGTCAGCGCGCCGGTGTGGGCGGAGCGTTGGAGGGGGAGGTTGGCGGTGTTTGCGGCGTCCTCGAACAGGTGGACAAGGGCGGGGTGCGGGATCACGCCGTTCAGGGTGCCGCGGCCGTGGAAGGAGTAGAGTGAAATGCCGGGACCACCGCCGAGGGTGACGTCGCCCCGGGCGGTCATGTCCGGCGTGTCGCAGGCGAGGAGGAGGTCGATCTGCAGCGCGATGGCGGGTTGCAGGGCCGTGGCGGCGGGCAGGACGCCGCGGAGGTTGTATTCCTCCTGCACCGACCAGACGAGGTGCAGGGTGGGGCCGGGTTTGCCCTGGCGCGCCTCGGCCAGTTTCAGGAGGGCGGCACAGCCGGCGCGGTCGTCGACCGAGGTGCCGGCGATGCGGCCGTTCGCCAGGGTGAGGGCGCGGGGGAGGTAGGTGACGGGGGTGCCGATGCGGACGCCTGCGGATTCGGCGTCCGCTTTGGACATGAAGCCCGCGTCGACGTAGAGGTCGGCGTAGGGGAGAACCTTGTACTTCTCGTCGGGCGTGGTGGCGTGGTGGCTTTTGTTGGCGATGAGGGCGGGGAGGTCGCCCTGGTCGGCGCAAAGGAGGACGGCTTGCGCGGGCAAGGCGCGTTCCGGGACACCGCCGAGGCGTTCGAGGCGGATGAGGCCGGTGGCTTCCACCTTGCGGACGATAAAGCCAAGCTGGTCCATGTGGGTGAAGACCATCACGGGCGGGAGCGCAGGGTCGCCGGGAAGCGTGCAGGTCAGGTTGCCGAGGCGGTCGGAGGTGTGGGTAAGGCCGAGGCTGTCGAGATGCCCGGCGATGGCGGCGGCGACGCGGGTCTCATACCCCGCAAGGCCGGGGAGCAGCATCAGTTCGACCGTCAGGTCGGCGACCGAGGGCAGCGTCATTTCCCGCCCCGGGCCGCACGGGCGCGGGCCATGAAATCGGCGGCGCGGTCGGGGTCGACGGCGGCCCAGGTGTCGCCGCCGATCTTCAGCGCCGAACCGACGATACAGCCATCGGCGACGGCGAGGACATCGGCGACGGTGGTATGCTTGACGCCGGTATTGGCGAGGACGGGGGTGGTGGGCAGGACGCGCTTGACGCCTTCGAGGTCCTCCATCCGCGCGGCCTCGCCGGTGATCGCGCCGGAGACCAGTACCGCGTCGGGGATCGAGGAGAAAACGGCCGACCGCGCCCGGTCGGGCAGGGGGCGGCGGTCGAGGCTGTCGGCGAACTCGGCTGAGACGTTGTAGAGGCGGGCGACGTTCCCGGCGCCAAGGCGCTGGGCATAGCGGACGGCAGCACCGGCGTCGGGGGCCCAGACTCCCATGTCCGAGGCATAGGTGCCGGTGAAGATCTCGCGCACGAAGGCGGCCCCGGTTGCGGCGGCGACGGCGAAGCTGGACATCGGGTCCCAAAGGACGTTGACGCCGAACGGCACGGTGATCTCGTCCCGCAGGCGGCCGATCACATAGGCCATCGTGGCGGAGGTGGCGGTGTCGACCTTGAGCTCATAGGGGCGGTCATTTTCGTTGCCGAACATCACCGCGTCGAAGCCTGCTGCCTGAAGTGCCTTCAGGTCCGCCCGGGCACCAGCGAGGATTCCCTCGACCCCGCGGGCGTCGTCATAAAGCGGCGCGCCGGGCGATGCCCCAAGGTGCACCATTGCAATGACCGGCTTCTTGTCCCCGAAAACAGCTTGAAAATGCGACATCATGATCCTCCCACGCCGGGCAGGCTAGCGTGAAAGAAGTTGGACGGGAAGCGGGATCATACTAGCATGTCAGTGTCAGGGAGGACACACATGCTGGCAACAAGGCACTGGGATCGGCTGGGAAACGGCGGGTTGACCTTCACCGAGCTGGGCTTCGGGGCGGCGCCGGTCGGCAACCTTTTCAAGGCGATTTCGGACGACGAGGCGCATGCGGTGCTGACGGCCGCGTGGGACGGAGGCGTGCGCTATTTCGACACCGCGCCGCTTTACGGGTTGGGCCTGTCCGAGACGCGGCTGAACCGGCTCTTGCGCGGCAAACCAAGGGACTCCTATGTCCTGTCGTCCAAAGTCGGGCGCCTGCTTCATGCCGTGGCTCCGGATCAGCGCGACGGCATCGGCAAATGGGTCGACGTTCCGGCCCGGAAGGAGACCTTCGACTACAGCTACGACGGCACGATGCGCAGCCTTGAGTTCTCGCTGGAACGGCTGGGGGTGGACCGGATCGACATCCTTTACGCCCATGACCTGGACATCTTCACCCACGGCGGCCAGGCGGAGATGCAGGCGCGGCTGGAGGAGTTCATGGCGGGCGGTTACCGCGCGCTGGTGGCCCTTCGTGATCAGGGGGTGATCCGGGCCTTTGGCGGGGGGATCAACGAATGGCAGCCCTGCCAGTGGCTTCTGGAGCGGGGGGATTTCGACATCTTCCTCCTGGCGGGCCGCTACACGCTGCTGGAGCAGGAGGCGCAGGAAAGCTTCCTGCCGATGTGCGTGGACCGGGGCGTCGGGATCGTGGTCGGCGGTCCGTATAACTCCGGCATCCTTGCCACGGGGCCACGGCCGGGGGCGCATTGGAACTATGCCCCGGCGCCAGACTGGGTGATGACCAAGGCGGTGCGGCTGCAACAGTTCTGTGCGGCGCATGGGGTGCGGCTGGTCGATGCGGCCTTCCAGTTCCCGTTGCGGCATCTGGCCGTGGTCTCGGTCATCCCCGGCGGGCAGGGGCTGGCGGAGATGGCGTCGAACCTGGCGGCTGCAAAGACCGCGATCCCGCAGGCGCTGTGGCAGGAATTGCGCGCCGAGGGGCTGCTGCGACAGGACGTGCCGATCTAACAAGCGCCTCCTCGTGCGCCTTCGGCTTCTCGTCGGGGAGCACCCGCGAGGAGGGACGAAGTCCACCGACGAGCGTCTAGGTGCCGTACAGCGTGCTCATGACAAGCCGGGTGGCGGCGGCGGCGTCCTGTCGCGCTTGTGCATCGGCCAGTTCCCTATTGCCTGCCATTGTGCGGGCAATGGCGCGCAGGCGGTCGGTCACGGCGATATTCGCCCGCGCCTCGCCGACAGGATCAGTGCCGCCGTGGTCGGGGAAGGTGTCGAAGTAGATCACCCCGTCATACCCCAGGCGATCCAGGGCCACGAACAGTTCCACCGTCTGCACGGGATGCACCGATCCTGCGATCAGCCCGTCGTCGCGCTTGCCGTAGCCGTCGTTCAGGTGGACCCCCAGGATGCGGCTGTGGCGGCCCGCCAGCATCGCCGCGCGGGCTGGCATCTCGCCGGCAAAAAGCATGTGGCAGAAGTCCAGCGTGACCCCGGTGTTCGGGCGCCCGACCTCGGCCAGACCCAACAGTGTCGTGGTCATGTCGGGCATGACGACATGGGCGCGGGGCTCGTTCGGCTTGTATTCGATGGCGATGTCAACGGACGCGTTGTGGTCGGCCACCTCGGCGATGGCGGCGATGGTGTTGTCCCACTGACGCGCGTAATCGACCTGGAACGAATAGTCGAAACCGTCCTGCCCCAGCCACAGCGTCATCAGCCGTCCGCCCATTTCGGCCAACGCATCGATTCCGCGCTTGGTCAGTTCAATGGCGGCACGGCGGGTGGTGGCCTCCGGGTGGGTGAAGGACCCGAGCCGAAAACCGGGGTCGGTGTAGTAGCGCATCGCCAGGCCGTTCAGCGCCATTCCGTTGTCGGCCAGGATACGCCCCAGCTCGGCCGGAGAATGGTGGTCGAAGTGGTCGGGATAATTCAGGTCGGCCGCATCAAGCCCCCCGACCTTGCCCGCGGCGGCGATCATCTGGGCCACGGTGTCGCCCTTCGTCTTGAACGCGTTCAGCCGGGTGGCGTAGCGCGGGCGATTGGGAAGGGTCATGACTGTCCTTGCGGTGAGAAAAGCTCGGGGTGGGCACGTTCCAGCGGCGCAAGGTAGGTCAGAAGCTGGCGCAGGTGGTGCTGGATGGCGCGGCGGGCGGCGTCGGGATCCTGCGCCTCGAAGGCGGCCAGGATCGCGCGGTGTTCGTCCAGCGTCGCCTGAAGCCGCCCCGCGACCGGCAGGATCAACTGGCGCGCGCGGTGGACGGAAAGCCAGGCCGTCTGCGACACCTGGGGCAGGCGCGGAAAGCCGGTGAAGGACAGCATCATCTCGTGCAACTGGCCGTCCAGCGCCATGAAGCCCTGCTGGTCGCCGTCCGCCACCAGCGCCTCCTGCATCCGGACGTTGCGGCGCAGCTCGCGAAGCTGGTCCTCGGTGATCATGGTGGCGACCCGCTCGGCGGCGGCGACCTCGATGGCCTCGCGGATGAAGGCACCTTCGCGGATGTCGGTCATCGACAGGCGGGTGACGAAGGTTCCGGCCTGGGGAACGACATCGACCAGCCCGTCGGAGGCAAGCTTTGCCACGGCGTCGGCCACCGGGCTGCGGGAGACGCCCAGACGCTCGCAGATGTCGGGTTTGCGGATGATGTCGCCGGGACGGTAGGCCAGCGTCAGGATCGCATGTTTCAGGCTATGGTAGACCCGCTGGCCGAGCGAGCCCTGAAACCGGTCCAGCGGCAGAAGCCGGTCCGCGGCATTCTCGTCTTGTGATCCGGTCGATTGGGGTTGTAGCATGCTAACATGTTAGACTCGATGGGCCGCCTGTCAAGAATGCCGGGCGGGCGGTGGTGGTGACAAGATGGCCGATGCTACTATCCGATTGCACGCGACTGACAACCTTGTCATCGCGCTGACCGACCTGCCGAAGGGGGCGACCCCGGCGGGTGTGACGGTGCCGCTGCCCGGCCCGGTGCCACGCGGCCACAAGCTGGCGACCAGGGCCATTGCCAGGGGCGAGATCGTCCTGCGCTACGGCCAGTCCATCGGCCAGGCGACCGAGGACATCCCCGAGGGCGGCCATATCCACAGCCACAATCTTGGGATGGGCCCGCACAGTTCCGATTACGCCATCGGCGAGCAGGCGGCGCCGCTGGAGCCGCTGCCGGTGCGGGAGTTCATGGGCTACCACCGTTCGGACGGCCAGGTGGGGACGCGGAACTATATCGGCATCCTGACCTCGGTGAACTGTTCGGGCTCGGTGGCGCGCTTCATCGCCGAGGCGGCCGAGAAGGACCCAGGTTTGTCGTCGATGCCGAACATCGACGGCTTCGTCCCCATCGTGCACAACACCGGCTGCGGCATGTCGGGGGTGAACGAGGGTTACGACACCCTGATGCGCACGCTGAAGGGCTATGCGCGGAACGCGAACTTCGGCGGCATCCTTCTGGTGGGGCTGGGCTGCGAGGTGATGCAGGTCCCGGACCTGGTCGGGCAGGGGCGGCTGCGGCCGGATGGCAACTTCCGCTACATGACGATCCAGGGCACCGGGGGCACGCGGGCCACGATCGCCAAGGGGCTGGAGGTCCTGCGCGAGATGGCAGAGGTCGCGTCGAAGGTCGCGCGCGCTCCGGCTCCGGTGTCGAAGCTGATCATCGGGCTGCAATGCGGGGGGTCGGACGGGTATTCCGGGATCACGGCCAACCCGGCGCTGGGCCATGCCAGCGACCTTCTGGTCCGGATGGGCGGCACGACGATCCTGTCGGAAACGCCCGAGATCTACGGGGCTGAGCATCTGCTGACCCGCCGCGCGGTCAGCCCGGAGGTCGGCGAAAAGCTGATCGAGCGCATCCGGTGGTGGGAGAACTACACCGCGATCAACGGCGGCGAGATGGACAACAACCCCAGCCCCGGCAACAAGCGCGGCGGGCTGACGACGATCCTGGAGAAATCGTTGGGTGCGGTGGCCAAGGGCGGCACGGCCCCTCTCAGCGGTGTCTACAAGTTCGCAGAACCGATCACCGCACCGGGCTTCGTCTACATGGACAGCCCCGGATATGACCCCTGCAGCGTCACCGGCCAGATCGCCAGCGGCGCCACGATGATCGTCTTCACCACCGGGCGCGGGTCGGTCTCTGGCTACAAGCCCAGCCCCTGCATCAAGCTTGCGACCAACACCGAGATGTATCAGCGGATGGCCGAGGACATGGACATCAACTGCGGTGACATCATCGACGGCACCAGCATCGAGGCGAAGGGCGCAGAGATTCTGGACAAGATCATCGCCGTCGCTTCGGGCGAACAGACGCTGTCCGAGGAACTGGGCTTCGGGGGGGCCGAGTTCGTGCCCTGGCAGATCGGCGCGGTGATGTAGCCGGGGAGGGGGTAAGTTGGGCAGTTCTTCAAGGCTGGTCCTGCGGGACCGGATGCGGGCCGCACAGGTCCTGACGTGACCGCCACCGTCCTCGTCGTCGGCAGCCTGCACTATGACATCATGGTCGAAGCCGACCAACTGCCCCGCCGGGACGAAACGGCCACCGGCAGTCGCTGGTATCCCAAGTTCGGCGGCAAGGGCGGCAACCAGGCGGTTGCGGTCGCCCGTGCCGGCGCCTCCTGCCGGATGTTCGGGGCGGTCGGCACCGACGATTTCGGGACCTTCCTGCGGGGTGCGCTGCAAGCCGGGGGGGTGGACGATGCCTTCGTGGCGACGATGACCAATGTCGGCTCGGGGATGAGCGTCGCGCTGGTGGATGCCGCGGGCGACTATGCGGCGACCATCGTCTCGGGCGCGAACCTTCTGGTCGATCCGGCCGGTCTGCGGCAACCGGCCCTCTGGCAGGACGTCGGGCTTTTGATCCTGCAGAACGAGGTCGAGGAAAGTCTGAACCTTGCCGCCGCCGCCGAGGCACGGCGCAGGGGCATCCGCACGCTTCTGAACGCCGCCCCGGCACGGCAACTGTCGGATGCATTTCTTCCCCTGATCGACGTGCTGGTCGTCAACGCGGTCGAAGCCGAGATGATGGGCGGGAGCCCTGTCTCGTCCCTGTCCAGCGCCGCGGCGGCGGCCCGGCGGCTGTCGGATCGGTTCGCGACCGTCATCGTGACGGCAGGCAGCCTGGGCCTGGCCGCGGTCCTGCCCGGGGACGGGGCGCTGGAACTGCCCGCCGAATCCGTCAAGGTCGTCTCCAGCCACGGCGCGGGGGACGCATTCATCGGTGCACTGGGCGCAGCACTGGTCCGGGACGTGCCGCTGCGCGAGGCCCTGCAAGGGGCATCGCACGCCGCCGCCCTGCACGTCAGCGCGTCAGGCTAAGCGGCCTGCGGTTTTTCGGGGTCTGCCGCACGGAAAGACTTTCCAGTCGGCAGACATCCCGCCACGATGTGCCGGCGACTGCCGGTCGGGGTTTGTGCATGGAACTTGGGCTTCAGAAGGCGGCAGTGATCGTCACCGGGGCGGCCAGCGGGATCGGCGCGGCAATCGCCCGCGCGCTTGCGGCCGAGGGTGTCGGCGGGCTGTTTCTGACCGACCGGGACGCCTCGGGGCTGGACCGGGTAGCGGCCGAGCTTGCGGCAGTCCCGGTCGCAACCCTGGTCGCCGATCTGGCCGAGGTTTTCGGTCCGGCGCAGATCGCGGCGGCGGCGGTGGCGCGGTTCGGGCGGATCGACGGGCTGGTGAACGCGGCGGGGCTGACGACGCGCGGCTCGTTCACCACAGGGACGGCCGAGATCTGGGACGCGCTTTTCGCGGTGAACGGTCGCGCGGGGTTTCTTCTGATGCAGGCCGCCATCGCCGACATGCAGCGGCGCAGGGCAGGGGGCGCAATCGTCAACATCCTGTCGATGAACGCCCATTGCGGCACCCCGGAGCTGGCGGTCTATTCGGCATCGAAGGGCGCGATGCTTACGCTGACGAAGAATGCGGCCCATGCCCATATGGCCGACCGCATCCGGGTCAACGGCATCAACCTCGGCTGGGTCGCGACCGAGACCGAGCACCGCATCCAGACCGCACTTCTGGGCGAAGGGTGGGAGGCGCAGGTTGCCGCGGCAGAGCCGCTGGGTCGCCTCGTCACGGCAGAAGAATGTGCCCGGCTGGCCCTGTTCCTTTTGTCCGACGCCTCGGTTCCGATCAGCGGCGCCGTGATCGACTTCGAGCAGCGCGTGGCGGGGGCGCGATGACCGACGCAAGCCCGCCCCGTGATTTCGAGGCCTTGCGGGCGGCGCTGGTGGCGCGGTCCGGGCGGCTCTCGAAGCGGCTGGCGCAGGTGGCGCAGTTCTTCCTGAACCACCCCGAAGAGGTGGCGGTCTCCACCCTGGTGCATCTGGCGGACCTGGCCTGCGTGCCGCCCGCCACGATCACCCGCTTTGCCAAGGAGCTGGGTTTCCAGGGCTTTTCCGACCTGCAGCTGGTGTTCCGCGAACGGCTGCTTGGCCCGCGCCTGCCCTATGCGGAACGCCTGTCCGGGCTGGGCGACGGTGATCTTGACCAGCCCGGCGCGGTCTTCGGCAGTTTCGTGCAAGCGGCGGTGCAGTCGCTCTTGCGGATCGAGGAGGCGCTGGACCGCGACCAGCTTGCAGCCTGCGTCGAGGTGCTGGCGACTTCCGAGGTCGTCCATGTCGCCGCCGCGCGGGGGGCGTTCGGTCTGGGGGCCTATACGGTCTACGGGCTGGGCAGCATTGGGCGGCGGGCGCAGCTGGTGGACAACCTTGGCGCGATGCGGGGGATGCAGGTGGCGGCGATGGGGCCGGGGGACACGCTTCTGGCGATGACCTTCGACGACTACACGCCCGAGACGGTCGAGGTCGTGACGCTGGCTGCCGCGCGGGGCAACCGGGTGCTGGTCATCACCGACAATGCGCTGAGCCCGGTGGCGGGGCTGGCGACGCATGTCCTTTACGTCAACGAAGCGCGGCTTGGCCATTTCCGCAGCCAGGTGCCGGCGATGATCGTGGCACAGGCGATGATCGTCGGGCTGGGACGCAGGCTGGGATCGGTTGAAACCGTTCAAAACCGGAAAATTGAGAATTCCATTGCATCGACTCGGCGGCTGGCCAAGGATGGTGGTCGCAGGTCCGGGGGGAGGACGACATGATGCACAGCCGGTTCGATTTCGCCGGGGCGGAAGTCGTGGTGGTCGGCGCAAGCCGGGGCGGGATTGGTGCCGCGATTGCCCGGTCCTTCCAGGATGCGGGCGCGGTGGTCGGGATCACCGGGGCCGAGGCGGAACCCGCACCCGAGGATGCGGCGCGCTTCGCCTATACTCAGCTTGACGTGACCGACGGCGCGGCGGTGAAGGACTTTGCTGCGCGGCATGACCGGGTGGATGTCCTGGTCAACTGCGCCGCGATCACCGCGCGCGGCGAGGAGATGGCACCGGAGTTCTTCGCCCACGTCGTCAACGTTAACCTGCACGGCACCTTCCGCATGGCCGAGGCGTTTCACGCCCCGCTGAAGGCGGCGAAAGGCGCGCTGATCAACATCGCCTCGATGTATGCGATGTTTGGCAGTCCGAAGAACCCGGCATATGGCGCGTCGAAAGCCGCCGTGGTGCAGCTCACGAAGTCGCTCGCGATTGCCTGGGCCGGGGATGGCATCCGGGTGAACGCGGTCGCCCCCGGTTTCATCGTGACCCAGCAATCGGCGCGCAGCCGGACCGACCCGGCGCATGTGGCGGCGGTGAACCTGCGGACGCCGATGGGCCGCTGGGGCCAGCCTGATGACATTGCCGGGCCGGTGCTGTTTCTGGCATCCTCGGCGGCGGGGTTCATGACGGGCACCTGCCTTGCCATCGATGGGGGATATTCCGTTGTCTGATCTTTCCACCATCGGCGCGGCTGTCGTCGGCACCGGCTTCATCGGCGCGGTGCATCTGTCCACCTTGCGGCGCCTGGGAATCCCCATCGTTGGCGTCCTTGGCTCCAGCGCCGCACGTGGCGCGGACCGGGCGCGGGCGCTGGGGGTGGCGAAGGCCTATGGCTCGCTGGATGAACTTCTCGCCGATCCGGCGGTGCAGATGGTCCATGTCACCTCGCCCAACGTCGCGCATTACCCGCAGGTCAAGGCGATCCTTGCGGCGGGCAAACACGTGATCTGCGAAAAGCCCCTGGCGATGACCTCGGCCCAGTCCGCCGAAATGGTGGCAATGGCGCGGGCCTCGGGCAAGGTCGCGGCGGTCTGCTACAACACGCGCTTCTATCCTTTGAACCAGCACGCCCACGGGATGATGAAGGCGGGGGAGCTTGGTGATCTGCGCCTGATCACCGGGCATTTCCATCAGGACTGGCTGGCCAAGGACACCGACTGGAACTGGCGGCTGGAGGCGGCAGAGGGTGGCCCGCTGCGCTCGGTCAGCGACATCGGCACGCATTGGGTGGACCTGACGAACTTCGTCACCGGGCAGAAGCCGGTGTCGATCATGGCCGACCTTGCGACCTTCATCCCCGAACGCCAGAAGCCGCTTGGCCCGGTCGAGACCTTCACCGCCACCAAAGGCCCCACCGAAACCCGCAAGATCGAGACCGACGACGCGGCGACCATCCTTCTGCGCTATGCCAATGGCGGGCGCGGGATGATGTCCACCAGCCAGATCAGCCACGGACGGCGCGGGCTTTTGTGCTGGGACATCTCCGGCTCCAAGGCTTCGGCCGCCTGGTCCGCCGAGCACCCCGAGGACCTGTGGATCGGCCACCGCGAGGCACCGAACCAGATCCTTCTGCGCGATCCGTCGTTGATGAACCCGACCGGAGCCGCCGCCGCCTTCATGCCCGGCGGCCACCCCGAAGGCTTTGCCGACACCTGGGCCGCCTTCTTCACTCAGGTCTACCGCGACGTCGCACGTGGGGGCAGGGGGGCGGACTCCACCTGGGCCACCTTTGACGACGGCCATTACGAGATGCTCTTCTGCGATGCGGTGCTGGCCAGCGCCGCCAGCGGCACCTGGGCCAACGTGGGATAAGACAGATGCAGCTAGGTATCCTCACCGCACCCTTCGCCGACACGCCCCTGGAAGCAGTGGCCGACTACGCCGCCAGCGCCGGTTTCGAGGCGCTGGAAATCGCCTGCTGGCCGCAAGCCGGCGGCGAAAAGCGCCGCTACGCCGGGACCGCGCACCTGCCGATCGAGGATATGTCCGCCTCTCGCGGGTCGGAAATCATGGGGATGCTCCGCGCCAAGGGCCTGAGCGTCTCCGGACTTGGCTACTATCCGAACCCGCTGCACGCCGACGCCGTCCACCGCGAGGCGGTAATTGGCCACCTCAAGAAGGTCATCACGGCGGCCAGCCTGATGGGCGTCAAGGTTGTCAACAGCTTCGTCGGCGGCGACCGCAGCCTTACGGTGGACCAGAACTGGACCCGCGCCACCGAAATCTTCGCGCCCATCGTCGCCCACGCGAAAGCCAGCGGCGTGACGCTGGCGTTTGAAAACTGCCCGATGATATTCAGCCACGACGAATGGCCGGGCGGGCACAACATCGCCTACGCCCCCCGCATCTGGCGGCGCATCTTCGACACCTGGGGCGATGCCGTCGGCATGAACTACGACCCCTCCCACCTGGTCTGGCAGATGATCGACGCGGGCCGCTTCGTCCGGGAATTCGGGTCGCGCATGGTCCATGTCCACGCCAAGGACCTGATGATCGACCGCGACGGGCTTTACGACCACGGCATCCTGTCGGCGGGGATGGGCTGGCAGATCCCGCGAATGCCCGGCCTTGGCGAAGTGGACTGGCAAGATTTCTTCGCCACCCTCTATCGCGCGGGCTACGATGGCTCCATCATCATCGAACACGAGGACCGCGACTTCGAAGGCTCGGACGAAAAAATCAAACGCGGCTTCGCGCTGGCTCGGGACATCCTGCGCCCCTACGTCAAGTAAAACCACTACCAACGATCTGGGAGGATCACCATGAAACGACTGCTTCTTGGAACCGCGATGGCCCTGGGCCTGGCCGGAATGGCGCAAGCCGAGGGCTACAAGATCGGCATCTCGAATACCGTTCAGGGCAACGGCTGGCGCGAGCAGATGGTCTGCGCGATGAAGGCCGAAGCTCTGGCTTCCGGCAAGGTCGAAAGCTTGAACATCGCCCACCGCAACACCGACGCCGCGGGCCAGCTTGAGGACATCCGCAACCTGATCCAGGCCGGCGTCAACGCCATCGTCGTCAACCCCTCGAACGCCGAAGGGATCAACGCGGCGATCAAGGAAGCGACCGATGCCGGCATCGTCGTCGTCGCCGTCGACCAGGCCGTGACCGAGCCTTCGGCCTACATCCTGTCGAACAACCAGACCGAATATGCCTATCTGGGCGCCAAGTGGCTGTTCGAACAGATGGGCGGCAAGGGTGCGGTCGTCTACATGCGCGGTGCCGCCGGCGCGGGCGCCGACAACGACCGCGACGTCGGCTTCAAGAAGGCGATGGCCGAGTTCCCGGAAATCACCGTGGCGCAAGAGGTCTTCACCGGCTGGCAGCAGGACCAGGGCAAGCAGCAGATCAACGACATCATCGCGGCGGGTGTCCCGTTCCAGGGCATCTGGACAAGCGGAATCGACAACGTGATTGTCGATGCGCTGGTTGAAAGCGGCGCGCCGATGGTGCCGGTCGTGGGTGCCGACAACGCGGGCTTCGTCGGCCAGCTGTCCTCGGTCGAAGGGCTGCAGGGTGCTGCCGTCACCAACCCCGGCTCGGTCGGTGGTGCGGGTGTCGCGCTGGCGATCCAGATCCTTGACGGCAAGATGCCGGCCGAGAAGACCGTGCTCGTCGACCCGGCTCTGTGGGAAAACGTGACCGAGGAAGGCAAGGCCAAGCTTGCCGCCGCGGCGAACCCGAACCTGTCGCCCGAATGGCCGGTTTCTGTCTCGATCGAGGGCTGGACCAACTACACGATGGACCAGATCATCGCCTGCAAGGGCCCGGGCGAGTAAGCCTGCCCGGCTGATCCAATCCGGCCCCCGGTCCAGCACCGGGGGTCGCCTTCCCTTGTCCGAAAGCCTGCCATGCCGGATGCCGCCTTCGACGCCGTTCTTGACGCCACGGGTGTCGCCAAGCGCTTTGGCGCGGTCCAGGCCCTGAAGAACGCCTCGTTGCAGGTCAGACGTGGCCAGGTGGTCGCCTTGATGGGCGCAAACGGCGCGGGGAAATCCACCTTCGTCAAGATCCTGACCGGGGTGCTGAAACCCGATGCGGGCCACGTCAGGATCAAGGGCCGCGACAGCACCGTCGCCAACCCTGCCGGGGCGCGGAAATGGGGGCTGGTGCCGGTCTACCAGGAACCCTCGCTGATCCCCGACCTTTCCGTCGCCGAAAACCTGCGCCTTGGCGACACCCCGATGGAGCCGTTCCGGCATTGGGTCCGCGAGCTTGGCCTGCCCGACCTCTCCTCGGACGAGATGATCCGCACGTTGCCCTTGGCATCGCTGCGCATCGTCGACCTCGCCCGCGCGCTGGCGCTGGAGCCGGATGTGCTTTTGCTGGACGAACTGACCGCAGCCCTGCCGACCGACCTGGTGGACCGCGTGCTGAAGGTCGTCCGTGCTCAGGCCGATGCGGGCCGGTCCGTCATCTATGTCTCGCACCGGTTCAACGAGATCGCCGCGATCTGCGACCGCGCCACCGTGCTGCGCGATGGCCTCACCGTGGGCGACGTGAAGATCGAACCGGGGATCGAGGACCGCATCGTCGAGATGATGCTTGGCGGAGCCGTCGCTGCGGCGGTCGCCGAAGAACGCCCGGTGAAGCCGGTCCCCGCCGTGACGCCGCGCCTTCGCGTGCGAAGCCTGAGGACCGGCACGCGGCTGACCGACGTTTCCTTCGACCTGCACAAAGGGGAGGTCCTTGGCGTCGTGGCGCTGGAAGGGCAGGGCCAGGATGAACTGTTCGACGTCCTCGCCGGCAACCGCAAGGCCAGTGCCGGGGCGGTCGAGGTCGACGGCAACCGCAAGTCCTTCACCCATCCCGCCGACGCCATTGCCGCCGGGCTGACCCTGGTTCCCGGCGACCGGGCGCATGCGCTTCTGATGTCCCGCTCGGTCCGCGAGAACATCGCCGTGCCGCTCCTGGCCCGCATGCGGAACTGGGGCGCGATCCGGATGGGCGAGGAAGCCACCAAGGTCAACGCCGCCATCGAGACGCTGCAGATCGACACCCGCGCACAAGGCGAGGTCCGCCGCCTCTCCGGCGGCAACCAGCAGAAGGTCACCATCGCCCGCTGGATCGCCAAGGGGGTGCAGACGCTTCTTCTCTTCGACCCGACACGCGGCATCGACATCCGCACCAAGCGGCAGATCTACGCGCTGGTCCGCGACCTGGCCGACCAGGGTGCGGCGGTCCTCTTCTACACCTCGGAACTGGCCGAGATCCGACTGGCCTGCGACCGCGCCGTGGTGATCTTCAACGGCCGGGTGGTGGACATCATCGACGCAAAGGACGCCGACGAGGCCACCCTGATGCGCGCGGCTTACGGGCTGACCGAGAAGGCCCCGGCATGACAATCCTGTCCCTCCTGCCCGCCCACACACCCTCTCCCCCGCGGGGGAAGGAAAGCGCCCGCCGCCAAAGGGTCCACGCAACACCCACCCCAAGCGGCTTGCGCTGCCTCAACCGGTCCGAAGGCAGAAGATCTTGGGAGAGCCCGGTGCTGCCGTACATCTCGGCGGCTTTCCGGTCGCGGTCGGCCCGCTTGCGCGCGTTTTCGGCATCGGCCAGCGCCCGGCAATTCCGCCCATCCGACCATCCTTTCATCTTTGCCCAAGTATCCCCGCCGGAGGCATCTCCGAGCCGCTTTGCGTCCTTCACGCAAAGCGGCGAGACAAAAGGCGCGCGCCGCAAGGCGCTCAATCTGACAGCCGCCCTTCCCCGACGCGATGGGGCCAGGCCATGAAGCGCTGGATCGACGCCAACACCTGGACCCTCGGCCTCGCCGTCCTCCTCGCGATCCTCCTCGTGAGCACCAAGCTGATCCAGCCCGACTTCGGCGCCTCGGGCCTCGACAGCCTGGCCCGGGCCGCCCTCCCGTTTGCGCTGGCGACAGTGGGCATGGCCATCGTTGTCCTTGCCGGCGGCATCGACCTCTCCATCGCGGCGATGATGGCCGTCGCCAGCGTGACCGGGGCCGTGCTGATGGAGGGTGCGTCGGATGGCCAGTCGGTGCTGATCGTCCTCGGCGTCCTGCTTCTTGGTCTCGCGATGGGCGCCATCAACGGTTTGCTCATCACCGTTTCCAAGGTGCCCGACATCGTCGTGACCCTTGCCATGCTCTTCGTCTGGCAGGGCGTCGCCCTTCTGATCCTGAACGCGCCGGGAGGCGGTGCGGCGCCATGGCTGCGCGCCCTCTCGGCCGGAGGCATCCCAGGGATCGACTGGCTGCCCCGCGCCGTGGTCTTTCTGGCCATCATCACCGCCCTGATCTGGGTCCCGATCCGCCGCTCCAAACTGGGCCTCCGGCTCTACGCCATCGGCTCCGACCCGCTGGCCGCCTTCCGCTCGGGCGTGCCCGTCGGCCAGACCCGGATCATCGCATACGCCCTTTGCGGGTTGTTCGCTGCCCTCGGCGGCCTCAGCGTCACCATGTCGACCGGCATCGGCGAGCCGATCCCAGGTCCCTACCTCCTCGCTTCGGTTGCCGCCGTAGTCCTTGGTGGTGTGGTGCTGGGCGGCGGCAGGGGCGGCATCCTTGGCCCCATCCTTGCCGTCTTCATCCTGCGCACGGTGCGGATGGACCTGACGCTTCTTTCCGTCGACCCCAACGTCGCCGCGATCATCGAGGGCACGATCATGGTTGCCGTGGTGATGTTCGGCGCGGTGCTGGCGACACGAGGGCACAAGACATGACCATGACCGACACCCCCACCACGATGTCCCGCCTTGGCCGCCTGATGGTCGACCGACCGCTGCTGCCGCTGATCGGCCTTCTGATCGTGCTGGTTGCCGTCCTCGCGATCCTGAACCCCGGCGTCCTCAGCATGTTCTGGGCCTCGAACACGCTGAAGATCGCCATTCCGCTGGCGATGCTGGCGGCCTGCCAGACCATGACCATGCTGACCGGAGGCATCGACCTTTCCGTCGGCACCGCCGCCACCATCTCGGCCTACCTGACCGCGACCCTGGCCCCCCTGATCGGGGTCCCGCCCGCCATCGCCATCGCCCTGGCTTCGGCCGTCCTGATCGGCCTGGTGAACGGCTTCGGCATCGCCATCTGCCGCGTCCACCCGCTTATCATGACGCTTGGCACCGCGCTGATCGCCACCGGCTGCCTCCTCGTCTACCAGCGCTACGTCATCGCCACGGGGGTCCTGATCCCCGACGCCCTCCTCTGGCTCGGCACCGGCCGCACCTTCGGGTTGCCGAACAGCCTCGCCCTCTTCATCCCCTTCGCCATCCTGATCATCTGGGCGCAGCGCCGCAGCGGCTTCGGGCGGCTCCTTTACGCCATCGGCGCGAACGAGGCTGCCGCGCGACTCTCCGGAGTCCGCGTCTGGCAGGTCCACCTGACGCTCTACACGATCTCCAGCCTCATCGCCGGGATCACCGGCCTTCTCTACCTCGGCCAGATCAAGACCGCGTCCCTGTCGCTGGCACTGCCCCTCGACCTTCCCTCCGTCGCCGCAGCGGTCATTGGCGGCACCTCGATCTTCGGCGGGCGCGGCGGCTACGGCGGCACCATCGTCGGGGCGCTGATCCTGACCGTCCTCACCTCGATGCTGACGCTGATGCAGATCCCCGAGGGCGGCCGCCGCATCCTCTTCGGCCTGATCATCCTTGCCGTCACCGCGCTTTTCATCCGTCTGACCGAACGCAACTGAAAGGGCTTTTCATGGCACCGTTCCGCATCGTCGGCATCAGCTTCGACCACATGCACATGGGCGACCTCTTGCGCTGCGTCCATGACCACCTCGATGCCGAGATTGCCGGCATCTTCGATCCAGACCGCGCCACCATGCAGCGCGCCGTCGACACGTTCGGCATTCCCGAAGACAGGGTGTTCACCGATTTCGACGCCTGCATGAAAGCGACGAGACCCGACCTCGCCATCCTCTGCGCCGCAACGGCGAACCACGCCGGTTACACCAAGCGCCTCGCGGCCTACGGCGTCCATGTCTTCGTCGAGAAACCCTTTGCGTCATCCGTCGCCGACGCCCGCGCGATGATCGAGGCCATGCCTTCGGGCAAGACCCTTGCGATCAACTGGCCGCTCCGCTGGGTCGGATCCCACGTCACCGCGAAGCGTCTGGTCGACGAAGGCCTGATCGGCGAGGTGATTGAGATCCACTCCTACGGCGGCAACCGGGGCCCGCTTTACCATTTGGCCGACAAGATCGAGGTCAGCCGAGAGGAGGTCGAACGCCAGAAGCCCTCCTCCTGGTGGTACAAGCGCGCCTCCGGGGGCGGCAGCCTTCTCGACTACCTCGGCTATGGGGCGACGCTCGGCACCTGGTACCGCAACGGCGAGGCCCCGCTGGAAGTCACCTGCGTCACGGATGAAACCCCGGGCATCGAGGTCGACCAGCACGCCATCGTCGTCTGCCGCTATGCCAAGGGCCTGTCGAAGATGGAGACGCGGTGGGGCACATTCACCGACCCTTGGGTGATCCAGCCGCAGCCGAAATGCGGGTTCATCCTGGTCGGAACGGAAGGGACCATCGCCAGCTGGGACTATGCCGACCACGTCACCGTGCAGACCCGCGCGAACCCCGAACCGCATTCGATTCCGGCCGATCCCCTGCCGCCCGGCGGCCGCAACGCCATCGAATACGTCCTTGGCTGCATCTCGCGCGGGGAACCCCTGACCGGCCCGCTTGACCCTGCCGTCAGCCTCATCGGCCAGCGGATCGTCGACACCGCGGCCCAATCCGCCCGCGAAAAGCGCAGCCTGCCGCTGGTGCCATGAGCGAGCCAGACGTCGACGCCTATGCCCTTAAGTCCGCCGCGGTGTGGGAAGTCGCCGCGCCGGACCTGCGCTACCAGCCGCCCATGCCCCGCGCCTACCGCCCGCGCATCGGAGTGATCGGCGCCGGGGGCATCGTTTCCGCCCACCTTGACGCCTACCGCACGGCGGGATGGGAGGTTGCGGCGATCTGCAACCGGACGCTCTCCAAGGCCGAAGCGAAGGCTGCCGAATATGCGCCACGGGCCCGCGTTACCGACCGCTGGCAGGAGGTCCTCGACGACGCATCCATCGACGTGGTGGACATAACCCCGCACCCTGCCGACCGCCTGCCGATCCTCGAAGCGGCCCTTCGCGCCGGAAAGCACGTGTTGTCGCAGAAACCCTTCGTTCTCGACCTGGAACAGGGGCGGGGCCTCGTCACGCTGGCGCGCGAAAATGGCGTCAAGCTTGCCGTCAACCAGAACGGCCGCTGGGCCCCGCACCTGGCCTGGATGCGTGAGGCCGTGCGCGCAGGTCTGATCGGCGACGTCATCAGCGCCCATGTCTCGATCCACTGGAACCACGGCTGGATCGCCGGGACGCCCTTCGAGCAGATCGAGGACCTGATCCTTTACGACTTCGGCATCCACTGGTTCGACTTCTTGCGCAGCGTCATCGGAGCCCGCGCCCAATCCGTCTTCGCCACCGCCGCCCATGCCACCGGGCAGACCGCCGCCGCGCCGCTCCTGGCGCAATGCCTGGTGCAGATGGAGGGTGGGCAGGCCTCGCTGGTCTTTGACGGGTCCACGCCGCACGGCCCGCGGGACACGACCTTCATCGCCGGGACGAAAGGCAGTCTGCAAAGCGATGGCGCTGACCTGGGCCAGCAGTCGGTGACCCTCACCACCGCCGCGGGGAATGCCCGACCCAGGCTGGACGGCACCTGGTTCAACGACGGCTTCCGGGGCGCGATGGGGGCGCTCCTGGTCGCCATCGAGGACGACACCGAACCGGCCAATGGGGCGGAGGAGAACCTTGACAGTCTTGCGCTGGCTTTCGCGGCGATCCAGTCCCGCCGGCAAGGGCAGGCGGTTCGGGTCGGAACGGCCACCCGCCTGATCCTTTAGCCATGCAGGACAAGGTTTCCGGTGCCTTCATTGTGATGAACTTGCCATCAACTCGCGCCGGATTCTGTGGCAGGCTCCTGCGCATCACGCCTGAAGGGATGCGACAATGACCCGATCCGTACTGACCCGCCGCCATCTTCTGCTTGCTGGTGGCGCGTTTGCAGCCCTGCTGGCCGGCCCGGGCCGCGCTGCGGTGGGCGAGGTTGCCGTGCATGTCCGAAAGGACCCCGACTGCGGCTGCTGCACCGCCTGGATCGACATCCTGAAGGCCGAGGGTTTCCCCGCCACGGTCGAAATGGTGCCCGCCGATCAGCTTTTGGAGTTCAAGCTGGCGCAGGGCATTCCCGAGGCGATGGTCTCCTGCCACACGGCCGAGGCAGGTGGATATCTGATCGAGGGCCACGTGCCCCCCGCCGACCTCCGCCGCCTGCTGGCCGAAAAGCCCGACGCGCTGGGTCTTTCCGTCCCCGGAATGCCCTGGGGCTCCCCCGGCATGGGCCCCGAAGCCGAGCGCGAGGCCTATGAGGTCTACCTGATCGCCCGCGATGGCAGCACAACCGTCTTCACCAGCTACCCCGCCGCCTGAGCCTTTCCGGTCCCGCCCGCAGGTGCTAAGCCTGCGCTCAAAGCGGGAGGACACGATGGACAAGGTGGCACTGATCACGGCGGGCGGCTCGGGCATGGGCGCGGCCGCGGCGCGGCGGCTGGCGGCGGATGGCTACCGCGTGGGCATCCTGTCGTCCTCCGGCAAGGGCGAGGCGCTGGCAGCGGAACTGGGCGGCATCGGCGTGACCGGGTCGAACCAGAACGCCGGTGACGTCGCCCGCGTCGTTGATGCGGTGGCGGCGAAGTGGGGCCGCGTGGACGTTCTGGTCAACAGCGCCGGACATGGGCCAAGGAAGCCGCTTCTCGACCTCACGGACGAAGACTGGCAGGGCGGGATAGACGTCTACTTTTTGTCCGCGATCCGCCCGATCCGGCTGGTCACGCCGCTGATGCAGGCGCAGAAGTCCGGCTCGATCATCAACATCTCCACCGCCTGGGCCTTCGAGCCGTCGCCGATGTTCCCGACCTCGGCCGTCGCGCGGGCGGGGCTTGCAGCCTTCACCAAGATCTACGCCGATACCTACGCCCCCGAGGGCATCCGCATCAACAACATCCTGCCCGGCTGGATCGACAGCCTGCCCGCCACCGAGGAACGCCGCCAGTCCGTCCCGATGGGCCGCTACGGTCGCGCCGAAGAGATCGCCGCGACGGTGGCCTTCCTCGCCTCGGACGGCGCGGGCTACATCACCGGCCAGAACCTGCGCGTCGACGGTGGGATCACCCGCAGCGTCTGAGCCCGATTGCATGAACCGCCCGCCCGCGCTATCCCGGATAAAACACGTGGGGGAAACATGAGCCGCGCATTCGTCTTTCCGGGGCAGGGCGCCCAGACCATCGGGATGGGCCGCGCCTTGGCCGAGGCCTATCCGGTCGCCAAGGCGGTGTTCGACGAGGTGGACAGCGCACTGGGCGAGAACCTGTCGCAGCTGATCTGGACCGGCGACATCGCCGAACTGACCCTGACCCAGAACGCCCAGCCCGCGCTGATGGCGACCTCCATCGCCGCCCTCCGCGCGCTGGAAAGCGAAGGCTTCGGCCTTGATCAGGCCAGCTTCGTCGCCGGACACTCGCTTGGCGAATACTCCGCCCTCTGCGCCGCCGGGTCGCTGACCCTGTCGGACACCGCGCGCCTGCTCCGCATCCGGGGCCAGGCCATGCAAGAGGCCGTGCCCGTCGGCATCGGCGCGATGGCCGCCCTTCTGGGCCTCGATTTCGAAACCGCCACCCAGGTCGCGCAGGAAGCCGCCCAGGGCGAGGTCTGCCAGGCCGCCAATGACAATGACCCCGCGCAGGTCGTCGTCTCGGGCCACAAGGGGGCCGTCGAACGCGCGCTGGAGATCGCCAAGGCCAAAGGCGCCAAACGTGCGCTGCTGCTGCCCGTCTCCGCCCCCTTCCACTGCGCCCTGATGCAGCCCGCCGCCCATGTCATGGCCGAGGCGCTGGCCGCGGTCCCGATCGGCAAACCTCGCGTTCCGGTCGTGGTCAACGTCCGCGCCGAAGCGGTGATGGAACCCGATCGCATCCTCGACCTTCTCATCGCGCAAGTCACCGGCTCGGTCCGCTGGCGGGAAAGCGTCCTCTGGATGGAAAAGGCCGGCGTCACCGAATACTGGGAAATCGGTGCCGGAAAGGCGCTGTCGGGGATGATCAAGCGCATCTCCGCCGGAGCCACCACCCGCGCCATCGGCACGCCCGAAGACATCGCCGCCCTCAAGGCGTGAAGGAGACCAGAATGTTCGACCTGACCGGCAAATCCGCTCTTGTCACCGGGGCCTCTGGCGGCATCGGCGCCGATATCGCCCGCGCCCTGCATGCGGCCGGGGCCACCGTGGGCCTTTCGGGCACCCGCGTGGAACCCCTGGAGGCGCTGGCCGCCGAACTTGGTGCCCGCGCACACGTGCTGCCCTGCAACCTGTCCAATCCCGAGGATGTGGAAGGCCTGGTGAAACGCGCGGCCGAAGCGATGGGGGCGGTGGACATCCTGGTCAACAACGCCGGGATCACCCGCGATGGCCTCGCGATGCGGATGTCGGACGACGACTGGCAATCGGTGATCGATGTCAACCTGACTGCGCCCTTCCGTCTGTCCCGCGCCGCGATCCGGGGGATGATGAAGGCGCGCTGGGGCCGGATCATCAACATCTCCTCGGTCGTCGGGCGCGCCGGCAATGCCGGTCAGGCGAATTATGCCGCGTCCAAGGGCGGGCTTGTCGCGCTGTCGAAGTCGCTGGCCGAAGAGGTTGCCAGCCGGGGCATCACCGTCAACTGCGTGGCGCCGGGGTTCATCGAAACCCCGATGACCGAAAAGCTTAACGAGGCGCAGCGCGCGACGATCCTCGCTTCGGTCCCCGCGGGGCGGATGGGCACACCGCAGGAAATCGCGGCGGCGGTCCTTTACCTCGCGTCGCAGGAAGCCGCCTACGTGACTGGTGCGACACTGCACGTCAACGGCGGCATGGACATGGTTTGACGCGCCCGCAGCGCAAGTCAGGTTAAAGCGTTTGCCATGTGGCGCGACCCTTGCTATAGGCGCGCAGGATTGAGGCCCGGTGACGGGCAGAACGAAAAGGGCCGGGAGTTTCCCCCGCCAAGATAGAGGAATAGACATGAGCGACATCGCTGATCGCGTGAAGAAGATCGTCGTCGAGCATCTGGGCGTCGAAGCGGACAAGGTCACTGAATCGGCCTCGTTCATCGACGATCTGGGCGCGGATTCGCTCGATACGGTCGAGCTGGTCATGGCTTTCGAAGAAGAGTTCGGGATCGAGATCCCGGATGACGCTGCCGAAACCATCCAGACCTTCGGCGACGCGGTGAAGTTCATCTCGGAAGCCGCCTAAAAGGCATCCGTCCTTTGCGGGACAGCAGGGCACCCTTCGGGGTGCCTTTTGCGTTTCAGCGGGTATAGACTGGCGCGATCCTTACTCCGCACAGGACTGGCCATGGCATTTCCAGACTTCTTTTCCGCCTTTCCGGCCCTTGATGTACCGTTTCCCGACGACGTGGTCAGCTCGCAGGCCGTCCGCTCGGAGGCGGGGCTGGTCGTCTTCTTCACCTTCCACCGCGACATGGCTTTGCCGATGCACGCACATGGCGCGCAATGGGGCACCGTGGTCGAGGGCGAGATCACCTTGACCATCGGGGATGAGACCAAGGTCTATCGACCGGGCGACCACTACAGCATACCTGCCGGTGTCCAGCATGGCGCCCAGATCAAGGCGAGGACGCGGGTCATGGACGTCTTCCAGGAAGCGGACCGCTACCCGCTGCGCAGCTGAGGCGACCGCATCCCCGGCGCTTGCTTGCCGAGCCGCCTTTCCTCGGCTTGCGGAGGATCATCGGTGCGGGCCACTCTGGCCCCCTGGAAAGTGGAGGGGATCATCATGACCGGCAATAGCGCATTGGGCATGATGTTCGGTGCCTCGCATGTCGAAACCTTCATGGGTCTGCCCCGCAGCCGCGACCTGTCGCGCCTCACGGCGAAGATGGCGCTGATCGGCGCGGATGGTTGCACGCCCTATCCTTCGGTCGGATTTTACTGTGCGGGCGGTCCGGCGGCCATCCGCGCGGCGGGGGCGGCCTATGCGGCGAACCTGGCGCACATGAACTTCGATCTCGGCGGGCCGGTCTTTCCGGGCGGGGTCTCTGCGGTGGATGCGGGCGACCTGCCGCAGGACATCGCCGACCCCGCAGGCAACCGCGCGCGGATCTTCGGGGCTGTCAGTCAGATTTTGGACCGGGGCGGGGTGCCAATGCTGATCGGGGGCGACGACAGCCTGCCGATACCGATGCTGGAAGCCTACGGCGCGCGGGGGCGGGGCTACACGGTCCTGCAGATCGACGCGCATATCGACTGGCGCGACGAGGTGCAGGGCGAACGGCTGGGCCTGTCCTCCACCATGCGCCGGGCCTCCGAAATGGACCACATCGACGCGATCATCCAGGTCGGTCAGCGCGGCATCGGCTCGGCCCGCGTGCAGGACGTGACGGACGCGGAAACCTGGGGGGTGGGCTTCGTGCCTGCGGGCGAGGTGGCGCGCTACGGGATCAGCCGCGCGCTGGATCTGATCGCCGAAGGGGCCGAGGTGATCGTCTGCCTCGACCTTGACGCGCTGGACCCAGCTGTCATGCCCGCGGTGATCGGCCGGACGGCGGGGGGCCTTGGCTACTGGCAGGTGCTGGAGCTGATCGCGGGCGTGGCGGAGAAGGGCCGGATCGTGGGCTTCGACATGGTGGAGTTCATGCCCGCCCGCGACATCGACGGGCAGGGCGCGGCGGTGGCGGCGCAGATGCTGGCCGGCGTGATGGGCATCGTCGCGCGGCAGGGGTGATGGTTAAGGCTTTCTGAACGTCCGCAGCCACGGCGTTGATTTCATTGCCCCTGAAATAGCGGCCACGCGTGGCGCAGCCATCGGCCCGCCGATCTCGTTGCCCCAAGGTTGCGCGGGTTCGGGGGGCCGTGTATCACCCGGAAAAGCCTGATCCGTGAGGGAGAGCAGAATGCGGCGTGTCGTGGTCACCGGTCTTGGAATGGTCACCCCTCTGGCCTGCGGGGTCGAAGAAACCTGGTCCCGCCTGATCGCCGGCCAGTCCGGTGCGGGAACGATCACCAAGTTCGACAGCTCGAACGTCGTGACCCAGTACGCCTGCGAGATCCCGATGGGCGACGGCTCAAACGGCTCCTTCAATCCCGACGACTGGATGGAGCCGAAAGAGCAGCGCAAGGTCGACGACTTCATCATCTACGGGATGGCCGCCGCCGTGCAGGCCGTCCGCGATGCCGGCTGGGATGACATCCCGGAGGAGGAGAAGCTCCGGACCGGCGTGATGATCGGGTCCGGGATCGGCGGGCTGAATTCCATCGCCGCCACGGCGGTCCTGATCAAGGAAAAGGGCCCGAAGCGGGTCTCGCCCTTCTTCATTCCGGGCGCGCTGATCAACCTCGTTTCCGGGCAGGTCTCGATCCGCTTCGGCTTCAAGGGGCCGAACCATGCCGTCGTCACCGCCTGCTCCACCGGCGCGCATGCCATCGGGGATGCGGCGCGGTTGATCATGTGGGGGGATGCCGACGTGATGGTCGCGGGTGGGGCGGAAAGCCCGATCAGCGAGATCGGGATCGCCGGGTTCAACGCGTGCAAGGCCCTGTCCACGAAGCGGGCCGACGCGCCGGAGACGGCCAGCCGCCCCTATGACGCCGACCGCGACGGGTTCGTGATGGGCGAGGGTGCCGGGATCGTCGTCCTGGAGGAGTACGAACACGCCAAGGCCCGCGGTGCGAAGATCTACTGCGAGGTTCTTGGCTACGGCCTTTCGGGCGACGCCTACCACATCACCGCGCCGTCCGAGGACGGGGATGGTGGCTATCGCAGCATGGCGGCCGCGTTGAAGCGGGCGGGGCTGGAGGCGTCGGACATCGACTACATCAACGCCCACGGGACCTCGACGATGGCCGATACCATCGAACTTGGAGCGGTGGAGCGGCTTCTGGGCGACCATGCACCGCAGGTGACGATGTCGTCGACGAAGTCCTCGATCGGACACCTGTTGGGAGCGGCGGGTGCGGTTGAGGCGATCTTCTGCGTGCTCGCGATCCGCGACCAGGTCGCGCCGCCGACGATCAACCTGGACAATCCGGCGGTGACGCCAAAGCTGGACCTGGCGCCGAACAAGGCGGTCAAGCGCAAGATCGACGTGGCGCTGTCGAACAGCTTCGGCTTTGGCGGTACCAATGCGAGCCTTGTCCTGGGCAAGGTGCGCTGAGGGATGTGGCGGTCGGTCGCCTCGAACGCGCTGACGCTGTTCATCGTGCTTCTGGTCGCGATGGCGGCCCTGGTCGCCTGGGGGCGGAACGAGTTCGTGGCACCCGGACCGCTGGCCCAACCGATCTGCCTGGAGGTGGAGCGGGGTGCCTCGCTGTCGGCGGTGAGCCGCAGCCTGGAAGAGCGGGGCGCGATCAGCGACGCGCGCATCTTCCGGATCGGTGCAGAATATGCCGACCGGGCAGATGACCTGAAGTTCGGCAGCTACATGGTCGACGCCAATGCCAGCATGTCCGAGGTGCTGGACGCGATCACGGCAAGCGGCAGGTCCACCTGCGGGCGAGACCTGAACTTCCGGATCGGCGTGAACCGGGCAGATGTCGTGCTGAGCGAACTGGATCTGACCACCAACTCCTATGCCGAAGTCACCCGCTTCGATGCTGGAACCGACCCCTTGCCGCCGGAGTATCTGGAGGTTTCGGACGATCCGGCGTTGGTCTTCCGCGTGACGGTCGCCGAGGGCGTGACCAGCTGGCAGATTGTCGATGCCCTGAAGAAGGCGGACTTTCTGCAAGGTTCGCTGGAGACGGTTCCTCCGGAAGGGTCTCTGGCGCCGGGCGGTTACGAGGTGGAGCGCGGCAGTGAGCGCGGTGCGATCATCGCCGAGATGACCGAGCGGCAGGCGGCAGTCCTGGCCGAGGCCTGGGCAGGCCGGGCCGAAGGGCTGCCCTATGACACTCCGGAAGAGGCGCTGATCATGGCCTCGATCATCGAGAAGGAAACGTCGGTTCCCGAGGAGCGGGGCCGCGTGGCCAGTGTCTTCGTCAACCGCATGCAGCAAGGCATGCGGCTGCAGACCGATCCGACGGTGATCTACGGCATCACCAATGGCGAAGGGGTGCTTGGCCGCGGTTTGCGGCAAAGCGAGCTGCGCCGCGAGACGCCCTACAACACCTATGTGATCGACGGTTTGCCACCGACCCCCATCGCGAATCCCGGAGAGGCCTCGATCCGGGCGGCGGTGGATCCTGATACGACGGATTACATCTTCTTCGTGGCAGATGGCACCGGCGGCCATGCCTTCGCGCAGACGCTGGACGAGCATAACGAGAACGTCGCCCGCTGGCGTGCAATCGAAGCAGAGCGGGGTGCTGCGGAAGAAACCGGCGTGCAGGGCGAATGAAGGTTAACGCTTCCTGAAGGGAGCGTCCTGTCAAGCCATTGATCTAATTGTGTTTTTAGCTTGACTTGCCGCGCGGTCTGATGTAGACCTTTTGGCATGCTAGAAGAAGTGTCGAAGCGGCCCGGGGTGCCTCCCCGTTGGCCGCTTTTTCATTTCCTTCGTGCGGGGGCAGCATGAGGGGTGACGGGACTAGATGACAGTGAGGTTCACGGGGGACGTGCCCGCGCCAGAGGATGTCCTGGGGGTCACGGAACGGCTTTACGAAGATGCGGTCATCGAACTTGAACGGACGATGACCGCCCTGAAGGCCGGGGAATTCAACGAAGTGAAGGCGGCACAGGATGCGATCCGCGATCTTCGCGAGACGGCGCAGCATGTGCTGCGGGAAAGGGGAAAAGTTGACCAACTCCGCAAGCAGATCGCCGGCCACATCGGAGCCGGAGGGGCGCTCGACCTTGACGAGGCCCGAGTTGAAATCGGGCGCCGCCTGGCTTGCCTCCGCGGCGCCGGAGGAAGTGGATGAATTCCTGTCTGGCTTAAGCCAGAACGCGTTGCTGGCGCTGCCTTGGGTCTTCGAGTTCTGGGCGCTGCCGCATCAGCTGCCGCCACGGGGGGCCTGGAAGACCTGGGTCATCATGGGTGGTCGGGGTGCGGGCAAGACGCGGGCCGGGTCGGAATGGGTTCGGGCGCAGGTCGAGGGCGCCGGGCCTGCCGATCCGGGCAAGGCCAAGCGGGTGGCGCTGGTGGGCGAGACCATCGATCAGGCGCGCGATGTGATGGTGTTGGGGGAGAGCGGGATCATGGCTTGCTCGCCGCCGGACCGGAAGCCGGAGTGGCAGGCGTCGAAGCACCAGTTGCTGTGGCCGAACGGTGCCGTCGCGCAGGTGTTTTCGGCGCATGAGCTCGAGGCGATGCGGGGGCCGCAGTTCGATGCGGCTTGGGCGGATGAGCTGGGCAAGTGGAAGAAGGGAGCCGAGGCCTGGGACCAGCTGCAGTTTGCCCTGCGGCTGGGGCGGAACCCGCAGGCGGTGGTGACGACGACCCCGCGCAATGTGGGGGTCTTGAAGGCGATCCTGAAGAACCCGTCGTCGGTGATTACCCATGCGCCGACCGAGGCGAACCGGGCCTATCTGGCGGAAAGCTTCCTGGCCGAGGTGCAGGCGAGGTACGGCGGGACAAAGTTCGGCCGGCAGGAGCTGGAGGGTCTGCTCATCGAGGAGGCGGACGGGGCGCTTTGGACATCCGCGATGCTGGAAGCGGCTCGCGTGGACCAGATGCCGCAGGTGAACCGGATCGTGGTGGCGGTTGACCCACCGGTGACATCGACGAAGTCGAGCGACGAGTGCGGCATTGTGGTCGTCGGCGCGGACACGCGCGGCGAGCCAAAGGATTGGCGCGCGGTGGTTCTGGAGGATGCCTCGGTGAAGGGCGCCTCGCCCGAGGGCTGGGCGCGGGCGGCGCTGGCGGCGATGGAGCGGCACGGGGCGGACCGGCTGGTGGCCGAGGTCAACCAGGGTGGCGACCTGGTGGAGCAGCTGGTGCGGATGATCGATCCCTTGGTGCCGTTCCGCGCGGTCCATGCGACACGGTCGAAGATGCTGCGGGCCGAGCCGGTGGCGGCTTTGTATGAGCAGGGCCGGGTTGCCCATGTCCGTGGCCTGGGGCCGCTGGAAGAGCAGATGGGCAGGATGACGGCGGTGGGCTGGCAGGGGGCGGGGTCTCCGGACCGGCTGGATGCGCTGGTCTGGGCGCTGACCGACCTGATGCTGGCCCCGTTGCATGGCGGCCGGCCCAGCGTGCGGTCGCTTTAGCGGATCTAGGGAATTGGCAGGTCATATGACCGGGCGCTTCAGGCAGCCCGGATTGTCGGGCGCTGCCTGCGGCATGAAGGAGTGCGAGGATGGTCTTCGATTTTCTGCGGAAGGCGCCGGTAGAGGCGGTTCCGGAACGCAAGGCCTCGGCCGTGGGCCGGGTGATCGCCTGGGGCAATGCGGGCCGCGTGGCCTGGAGCCCGCGGGACGTGGGCAGCCTGACGCGGACCAGCTTTCAAGGCAACCCGATCGGGTTCCGGGTGGTGCGGCTGATCGCCGAGGCGGCGGCGGCGCTGCCGTTGGTGTGCCAGACGCATGAGCAGCGGTTCGACACGCATCCGGTGCTGGACCTGATCAGCCGCCCGAACGGGGCGCAGGGCCGGGCGGAGTTTCTGGAGGCGGTCTATGGCTACCTTCTTCTGGCCGGGAACGCCTATGTCGAGGCGGTGCCGGGTGTCAGCGCCGTGCCGGGCGAGTTGCATGTGCTCCGGTCGGACCGGATGAACCTGGTGCCGGGCACGGACGGCTGGCCGGTGGCTTATGACTACACGGTTAGCGGACGGACTCACCGTTACGATGTGACGGGCGAGGTGAGCCCGATCTGCCATCTGAAGACGTTCCACCCGCAGGACGACCACTACGGGTTCTCGCCGATGCAGGCGGCGGCCTTGGCGGTGGACGTCCACAACAGCGCCTCGGCCTGGTCAAAGGCGCTGCTGGACAACGCTGCACGGCCGTCAGGGGCGATTGTCTACAAGGGCGCTGATGGGGCCGCCGCGCTGTCGTCGGACCAGTATGACCGGCTGGTGAGCGAGATGGAGGCACACCATCAGGGCGCGCGGAATGCCGGGCGGCCGATGCTGCTGGAGGGCGGGCTGGATTGGAAGCCGATGGGGTTCAGCCCGTCGGACATGGAGTTCCAGAAGACCAAGGAAGCCGCCGCGCGGGAGATCGCGATTGCCTTCGGCGTGCCGCCGATGCTGCTGGGGATTCCCGGCGACGCGACCTACTCGAATTACCAGGAGGCCAACCGTGCCTTCTATCGGCTGACGGTGCTGCCGCTGGCGACAAAGGTGATGGCTGACCTGGCGCACTGGCTGTCGCGGTTTGCGGGTGAGGCGGTCGAGCTGAAGCCGGACCTGGATCAGGTCCCGGCGCTGGCGTCCGAGCGGGACCAGCAATGGGCGCGGGTCGCGCAGGCCGATTTCCTGTCCGTCGCCGAAAAGCGAATGCTTTTGGGACTGCCTAAGGTGGCAGACGACGAATGACAGCGCGTCGGACCGAAGGAGGTTCGCGCTTCCTGTATGAAAGCTTCGACGCGGCGGCGGCGCGGATCGAAGCGAACGAACGCGTCGCAGAAGAGCGCTGGGCCGGTCTTGGATACCGACTGGGGCTGATCGAAGCGACGCTGGAGCGGCTGGAGAAACGGATCTGGGTCGGCGTCTACGGTGTGGCGGCGTTCCTGTTGGCGCAGATGGCCGAGACGGTCTGGACCTGTCGCGGTTTCGTTCCGGTCTTTTGCGATCAATACTCGCCATCAAGCAGACCGGATATGGCAGCGATACACAGCGACGAGTTCAAGCGTGATGTGGTTCGCATCGCACAGACCAGCGGCCTGACATGGCGTCAGGTTGCGTCTGATTTGGGGGTTGGGCTTTCTACCCTGAACAAATGGGTGAAGATGGTTTCTGACGAGGCAGGGCCACCCGACTCCGACCAGAACCTTTTGCGCGAGAATGAGCGGCTTCGGCGTGAGAACCGGATTCTCAAGGAGGAGAGGGAACTGCTACGACTACCAGAAAATCTTGCGCAACGATCGACTGGTGGCGTCAATGAGTGGCAAAGGAAATTGTTATGATAACGCCGCCGTCGAGAGTTTCTTCAAATCCCTCAAGGCAGAACTGGTCTGGCGCACGAACAAGCAGACCCGTCAAGACGTCGAAGTTGCCATCTCCGAATACATCAACGGCTTCTACAATCCACGCCGCAGACGCTCAGCCTTGGGCCGGAAAAGCCCCGTGGCTTTCGAACGCAAAGCCGCTTAACATGAGCACCTGACCGGAACAGAACCGCGACAGGTCCAGATCGACCTGCCTATTTCCTCGCGAGGCCTTGCTCGCTTTTACCGGATCGGAGTGGCAGCGCGTGGCTATGATGATCCGCTTGTGACCGTCAGGAACGAGGCGTTCGACGGAATTGGGCTGCGCCCGTACGCGGTAAGTCATCTGCTTGGAATCCCGGAGACCGGAGATCTGCACGTTTCGTGGAAGCGTCGAACCAGAATCGACGGTGACTCATGGCAGTCAGCAGAGGTTCCGCTGGGAGAAGACGCTGAAGCTTACATGGTCCGGATGCTCCAATCGTCCGCAATCGTTGCAGAATACGTGGTTTCGCAGCTGCAGTTTCTGTACACGGCACCCATGCAAGCAGCAGACGGCGTCGTCGGACCTTTCCAGGTCTCGGTCGCCCAGGTGTCGAGTGCCTTTGGTCCCGGACCGTTTCGGCAGATCGACATCGTGGCCTGACAGCACCTTGTGCACTGAGCATCATTCCGGAAATTGATGCCCAGCCTCACAGAAATGCATGTCGCCAGCCCTTCCGGTTGTGGTATCTAGGAGCCACAGCCGGAGGCGTGTGTGATGCTAGAAACCAAATCCAAAGTCACTGCCATCGACCCGGTATGGCGTCGGGTTTCCGAAGAAGCGGTCGAGGCAATCCGCAACGAGCCGCTGCTGGGCGGGCTCATCCACTCCGGACTTCTGCATCATTCGACCCTGGAGCGTGCGCTGGCGTACCGCTTCTCGCTCAAGCTTGCCTCCGGAGAGATGAGCGAGCAGATGCTTCGCGAGATTGCCGATCAGGCTTACGACAGCGAGCCGGAAATTGGTGCTGCTGCCCGCTCCGACCTCATGGCAGTCTACGAACGCGACCCGGCCTGCCATCGATTTTTGCAGCCACTTCTTTTCTTCAAGGGCTACCAGGCCGTTCAGGCTTACCGCATCGGTCACTGGCTCTGGCAATCTGGCCGCATCGATCTGGCCTATTTCATCCAGATGCGGGTGTCGGAAGTCTTCGGCGTCGACATTCATCCCGCGGCCCGCGTCGGGAAGGGGATCATGATCGACCATGCTCATTCCATCGTCATCGGGGAAACCGCTGTCGTCGGCGACAACGTTTCGATGCTTCATTCCGTGACGCTCGGCGGGACAGGCAAGGAAGACGGTGACCGGCATCCCAAGATCGGGGATGGGGTGCTGATTGGCGCCGGGGCAAAGGTCCTGGGCAACATCCGTGTTGGTCAGTGCTCGCGGATCGCCGCGGGTTCAGTGGTGTTGGAAGACGTTCCTCCCAACACGACCGTCGCAGGGGTCCCGGCGCGTGTCGTCGGCAAGGCCGGTTGCGCCCAGCCCGCGCTGACCATGGATCAGATTTTGAAGGCGGAATGATCTTTCCGAAATGATCCCCTCGCTCCGTGTGTTTGCAGCTCGCGTGACTGGGCTGGCCATCTCGACCTTCGCCCGGTTCATGACCGCTCCCCGTGCCATCTGGCAGGGAATCGAACCGGTGCCAAAACAGCGTGTCTACTTCGCCAACCATTCGTCGAACGGCGACTTCGTCCTGCTGTGGACCGCACTTCCCACCCCCCTTCGCCGTCAGACCCGTCCCGTTGCCGCACTGGACTACTGGCTGACCTCGCCCCTTCGTGCCTTCATCGGGCGCGAGGTGTTCAACGCTGTCCTCATTGACCGCCGCCCCGAGGCGAGGACCGAGGATCCGGTGGCCCAGATGGTCGCCGCACTGGACACGGGTTCCTCGCTGATCATCTTCCCCGAGGGCCAGCGCAACAGCTCTGACGCGGCCCTCCTTCCTTTCAAGTCCGGCCTTTACCACCTTGCCAAGGCTCGTCCTGCCGTCGACCTTGTCCCGGTCTGGATTGCCAACCTCAATCGCGTGATGCCGAAGGGTGAAGTCATTCCCGTCCCCCTGATCTGCACTCTCACCTTCGGCACTCCCCTTCACCTCGAAGCGCAAGAGACCAAAGAGGCTTTCCTCGCCCGCGCGACCCAGGCGCTCCTTGCGTTGAAAGGGCAGGCATGACGTCCCCGCATCTCCTTTGGCTCCTTGCCGGCGTTGGAACCATCCTGGTCGTCGCGTCCATCATCGGCGAAATCCTCCGAGCCCGTCTCTCGCCCACCGGACAGAACCCGGTCATCGAGAACCTGAATGCGCGCATCAACGCCTGGTGGGTGATGGTGATCTGCCTCGCGCTGGCCTTTGTGGCGGGCAAGCCCGGGGTGGTCCTGCTCTTCGCGCTCTGCTCTTTTGCGGCGTTGCGAGAGTTCCTTACCTTGACCACTCACAACCGTGCCGACCACTGGTCGCTGATCGCGTGCTTCTTCCTGATCCTGCCGCTGCAGTACTGGTTTCTTGCGGGGGACTGGTACGGGATGTATTCGATCTTCATCCCGGTCTACGCCTTCCTCCTGCTGCCGGTCATTTCGTCGCTCCGCGGCTCCACCAAGGATTTCCTGATCCGCGTGTCGGAAACCCAATGGGCGCTGATGATCTGCGTCTACTGCGCCAGCCATGTCCCCGCGCTCCTCTACCTGCAGATCCCCGGGTTTGAGGGCCGCAACGTCATCCTCATCGCATATCTGATCTTCGTCGTGCAGCTTTCGGACGTCATGCAATACGTCTGGGGCAAGCTCCTCGGCCGCACCAAGGTCGCGCCGAACCTCTCACCCTCCAAGACCTGGGAGGGGTTGGTCGGCGGCACCCTCACCGCCACCGCCGTTGGCACGGCGCTTTACTGGATGACCCCGTTCTCTCCGCTTGAAGCCGCTGGCATGTGCCTCCTCATCACCCTGATGGGCTTTTTCGGCGGCCTCGTCATGTCGGCCATCAAGCGTGACCGGGGCATCAAGGACTGGGGCCACCTCATCGCAGGACATGGCGGCTTCCTTGACCGGCTGGACAGCGTGATCTTCGCCGCGCCGATCTTCTTCCACATCACTCGCTGGGTCTGGTCCACCACATGAGCGACGAGAACCGCCGCCCCCTCACCTCGCGCAACTCCGCCTGGGCCGCGCGCCTTGCCTCCTGGGCCGTGCTGAAGGGCATCACCCCGAACCAGATCAGCCAGGCCTCGATGGGTTTCGCGGCCTTGGGGTTCCTGCTTTATTGGCTCTCCCCGCAAGCCCCCGGCTTCCTCCAGTTCCTCGCGCTCCTTATCGCCGCCGCCACCCTCCAGGCCCGCCTCGTCTGCAACCTGATTGACGGCTTGGTCGCCATCGAGGGCGGCAAGGGCGCCAAGGACGGCCCGTTCTGGAACGAGGCCCCCGACCGCGTCTCCGACCTCCTCTTCTTCGCTGGCGCGGGCCTCGCCGCAGGCAATCCCGCCCTCGGCCTCCTCGCCGCCGCCCTTGCCATCGCCACCGCCTACATCCGCGAGCTTGGCCGGGCCGAGGGCTTCCCGCCTGATTTCTCCGGCCCCTTCGCCAAGCCGCAACGCATGGCCGTCCTGACCGCTGGCACCGTCCTCGCCGCGCTCTATGCGACGGAATGGACCTTGACCGTCACCCTCTGGATCATCGTCGCGGGCGCGGCTATCACGATCCTCCGCCGCTCCTCGACGCTCATCACCAAACTCAAGGCGCGCTAAGTCAAAAAGGGGACCTTCCGGCCCCCTTTCATCCTTGCACAAATATCCCACGGGGGTGCGGGGGTTTGAAACCCCCGCCTCCCGACGCTTCAAGCCAGCATCACCATCGGGTTTTCGAGCGCCTCGATGATCGCCTTCAGGAACTCCGCCCCCAAGGCCCCGTCGATCACCCGGTGATCCACCGACAGCGTCATCGACATCACGGTTGCCACGCCAATCGTCCCGTCCGCCAGCACCACCGGCTTCTTGATCCCCGCGCCCACGGCCAGGATCGAGCCATGCGGCGGGTTGATCACCGCGTCGAAGTTCTCGATCCCCATCATCCCCAGATTACTGATCGCGAACGACCCGCCCTGATACTCATGCGGCGCAAGCTTCTTGGTCTTGGCCCGACCGGCCAAGTCCTTCATCTCCGCCGACAGGGCCGACAGCGACTTCTTCTCCGCATCGCGCAGCACCGGGGTGAACAAGCCACCCTCCACCGCCACCGCCACCGCCACATCCGACGGCTTCAGCCTCAGCATCCGGTCGCCGGCCCAGACAGTGTTGGCCGCCGGCACCGCCTGCAAGGCCATCGCGCAGGCCTTGATGATGAAGTCGTTGACCGACAACTTCACCCCACGCCCTTCCAACTGCTTGTTCAGCGTCTCGCGGAACGCCATCAGCGCATCCAGCCGGACGTCCCGCCGCAGATAGAAGTGCGGGATGGTCTGCTTGGCCTCGGTCAGACGGGCCGCCACCGTGCGCCGCATCCCGTCCAGCGCCACTTCCTCGAAGGGCCGGTCGGCATACATCTTCAGCACCGTCTCCGCCGACATGCCCGTGGGCATTCCGCCCGCCGGTTTTGCCGGGGCAGGGGCCGCCGCCTTCGGTGCCTCCGCCACAGGAGCCGCCGCAGGCTTCGCCGCCCCCGGCTGCGCGCCTTCGACGTCCGCCCGAACGATCCGGCCATGCGGACCCGAGCCCTTCACGGCCCCCAGGTCCAGACCTTTCTCCTTGGCAATCCGCCGCGCCAAAGGCGAGGCGAACACCCGCGCTCCACCCGAAGAGGCAACAGGGGCCGCAGCAGGTGCCGCCGCCGGGGCAGGGGCCGCAGCCGCCGCTACAGGGGCTGGGGCCGCAGCCGGTGCCGCCGCCGCAACAGCGGCCGCCTTGGGCGCAGCCGCCGAAGCGTCCTCCCCCTCCTCCAGCAGCACAGCAATCGGAGTGTTCACCTTCACCCCCGCCGTGCCTTCCGCGATCAGGATCTTGCCGACGACGCCCTCGTCAACGGCCTCGAACTCCATCGTCGCCTTGTCGGTCTCGATCTCGGCCAGGATCTGGCCGGACTTGACCACATCGCCTTCCTTGACCAGCCACTTCGCCAGCGTCCCTTCCTCCATCGTCGGGGAGAGCGCGGGCATCAGAATTTCGGTAGCCATGGCTTCACCTCACCGGTAGCAGACGGATTTGACGGCGGTCACGACCTCGGCGGGCGTGATCAGGGCGAACTTCTCCAGGTTGGCCGCATAGGGCATCGGCACATCCTTGCCCGTGCAGGTGATCACCGGAGCGTCCAGATGGTCGAACGCCCGCTGCATGATCGTGCTGGCGATGTGGTCGCCGATGGACCCGACCGGGAAGCCTTCCTCGACCGTGACGCAGCGGTTGGTCTTCATCACCGAAGCCAGCACCGTGTCATAGTCGATGGGGCGCAGCGTCCGCAGGTTCACGACCTCGGCCTCGATGCCTTCCTTCGCCAGCACTTCCGCCGCCGCCAAAGCATGGGCGCAACCAATCCCGAAGGACACGATGGTCACGTCCGACCCCGCCCGCAGGATCGACGCCTTGCCGAATGGCACCGTGAAATCCGGGTCCGTCGGCACTTCGAACGACCGCCCGTACAGGATCTCGTTCTCAAGGAACACCACCGGGTTCGGATCGCGGATCGCCGTTTTCAACAGCCCTTTCGCATCCGCCGCCGAATAGGGCATGCAGACCCGCATCCCCGGAATGGCCGCATACCAGGCCGCGAAGTCCTGGCTGTGCTGTGCGCCCACCCGCGCCGCAGCCCCGTTCGGCCCGCGGAACACCATCGGGCTGCCCATCTGGCCCCCCGACATGTACAGCGTCTTGGCCGCCGAGTTGATGATGTGGTCCATCGCCTGCATCGAGAAGTTGAAGGTCATGAACTCGACAATCGGCTTCAGCCCGCCCCAAGAGGCTCCGACCCCGATCCCGGCAAAGCCCATCTCGGTGATCGGCGTATCCACCACGCGGCGCGGCCCGAACTCGTCGAGCAGACCTTGGGAAATCTTGTAGGCGCCCTGATATTCCCCGACCTCTTCCCCCATCAGGAAGACCGTCGGATCGGCCCGCATCTCTTCCGCCATCGCCTCGCGCAACGCCTCGCGGACGGTCATCGTCTTGGTCGGCCCCTCGGGCAGGTCCGAATGCGGCCAACCCTTCGCCGCTACCGGCGCCGAAGCAGGTGCCGCCACAACCGCCGGAGAGGCCACCGGAACCTCTGCCGCCACCGCAACAGCCGCCACCGCTGCCGGGGCAGGGGCGTCCGATACCGTCTCGCCCTCCTCGACCAGCACCGCGATCGGCGTGTTCACCTTGACGCCCGCCGTGCCTTCCGCGACCAGGATCTTGCCGACGACGCCTTCATCGACCGCCTCGAATTCCATCGTGGCCTTGTCGGTCTCGATCTCCGCCAGGATCTGCCCCGACTTGACCGTATCGCCCTCTTTCACCAGCCATTTGGCCAGCGTGCCTTCCTCCATCGTGGGGGAGAGCGCGGGCATAAGAATTTCGGTTGCCATGTCTATTCCCCCCTCAGACCGTGATATCCGTCCAAAGCTCGGACAGGTCCGGCTCCGGGCTTTCCTTGGCGAACTCGGCGCTCTCGTTCACGATCGCCTTGATCTCCTTGTCGATGGCCTTCAGCTCCTCGTCGGAGGCAAGGCCACCTTGCGTCAGCAGGTCGCGGACGTGCTCGATGCAGTCCTTCTCGGTCTTGATCTTCTCGACCTCTTCCCGCGTCCGGTACTTCGCCGGGTCGGACATCGAGTGTCCCCGGTAGCGATAGGTCATCATCTCCAGGATATAAGGCCCGTTCCCGGCCCGGCAGTGCGCGATGGCCTTTTCGCCCGCCGCCTTCACCGCCAGCACGTCCATCCCGTCGACCTGCTCGCCCGGAATACCGTAGGCGAGGCCACGCCCGAAGTACGTGGTCGACTTGGTCGACCGCTTGACCGACGTGCCCATCGCATAACCGTTGTTTTCAATGACGAAGATCACCGGCAGCTGCCAAAGCTCGGCCATGTTGTAGGTCTCGTAGACCTGGCCCTGGTTCGCAGCCCCGTCGCCGAAATAGGTGAAGGTCACGTTGTCATTGCCGAGATACTTGTCCGCAAAGGCCAGCCCAGCCCCCAGCGGCACCTGAGCGCCAACAATCCCGTGCCCACCGTAGAAATGTTTCTCTTTCGAGAACATGTGCATCGAGCCGCCCTTGCCCTTGGAGTAGCCCCCAATCCGCCCGGTCAGCTCGGCCATGACGCCCTTGGGGTCCATCCCGCAGGCCAGCATGTGCCCGTGGTCGCGGTAGCTGGTGACGCGCTTGTCGCCCTCTTTCGTGGCCGCTTCCAACCCGACGACCACCGCTTCCTGCCCGATATACAGGTGGCAGAACCCGCCGATCAGCCCCATCCCGTACAACTGCCCCGCCTTCTCTTCGAAGCGGCGGATCAGCAGCATCTCGCGGTAGTATTTCAGCAGGTCGTCCTTCGAGACGTTCGGTCTCGCGTCAGGCTTCTTCGCCATCGGTTTCCTCCCAGGCAGTTTGCAGCTGCAGAAAATAGTTTAGTGTTAAACCATCTATACAGCATCGGCGTTTATTGGGTCAAAAGGAATTTCGGTGCCGCCGTTGCGGCAAGCGACATGGCACCTATGCGCTAATTGCAAGGCCGCACAGGACAACTCGAAGGGGAATGGTGTCGCAGGCGCCGCACAAGGCGGCTCAAGCGTCAGCGGATCGCGATCTCGTCCGACCGCATATAGCCCAGAACGTCCCGTGTTTGCTGGTCCAACAGGTCGAGGTCCAGGAAATCATCCGACAGCCGGTGCGTCAGGTTCTGCATCTCGACCAGTTCCGCCTGCAACCGGTCGCGCTCCACGGTCAGCACCTCGGCCTCGGCATTGATCGCCACGCGGGCAAACATGCCATAGTCGCCCTGCACGGCGGCAAAGGTGAAGTAGACCCCAAGCGTGCCGACGAAGGCCAGGTAAACCAGCCCGCCGATGCCTCTTTGCGTGTGAACTGCCGACATGCGCCCATCTCCGGCCCCTCTGTCGGGGGCCTGTCCGAATCATGGCACAACAGGAATCGCTTGTGAATCCTGAAAATGCATCCCGCTCAAAGACTTGAGCGAATTGCGGGGCAAACCGCCCCCGGGCACAACCTCAGGTAATCGACGCTGCGTAGATCCCGTCCACCGCGCCTTTCAGCACGGTATCGAACTCGGCATCCGACTGCTGCGCGGACAGGCCTTCGCTCAGGGCACGGCTGAAGCTGGCGATGATCCCGTGGTTCTGCGCCAGGATCTCGTTCGCCTTGTCGCGGCTGTGTCCACCGGACAGGGCCACGACTTTCAGCACCTTCGGATGCTTCACCAGCGGCTGATAGAAGTCCGGAACCGTCGGCAGCGACAGCTTCAGCATCACCTGGCCCTCAAGCCCTTCCAGATGCTTCAGAATCTCTTCCTGCAGGATCGCCTCGGCCTCGACCTTGTCCGCAATGGAAATGGTCACTTCCGGCTCCAGGATCGGCACCAGCCCATGCGCCGCGACTTGCCGGCCCAACTCGAACTGCTGCGCCACCACGGCCGCGATCCCCTTGCGGTTCGCAGCATTGATGACCGACCGCTCCTTGGTTCCGTAAACCCCGGCCTTCGCGGCACGGTCCAGCAGCGCGTCCAGCCCCGGGATCGGCTTCATCAGCTGGACACCGTCCGCTTCCGCCTCCAACCCCTTGTCGATCTTCAAAAACGGCACCACGCCGCGCTTGTCCCACAGGTAGGTCGCGGTCGGAATGCCGTCGATGGTGCGGTCCATCGTCTGCTCGAAGAGGATCGCCCCCACCACCTTGTCGCCGGTAAAGGCGGGCGACTTGATGATCCGGGCCCGCATGGCGTGGATGAGGTCGAACATCTCGACTTCGCCGGAGTATTCACTTTCCGAAACGCCGTACAATTTCAAGGCTTTGGGGGTCGATCCGCCAGACTGGTCCAAGGCCGCGATAAAGCCACGGCCGCCCCGCACCTGTTCGGTCATCTTCGCGTTCGTCATGTCCGTCTCCCAAATGTCAGTTCAGGCATAGCCCGCACGGCCCCGCCACTCAACCCATCAGCGCCTGCACGCCGGGCAATTCCTTGCCCTCCATCCATTCGAGGAACGCGCCCCCCGCGGTCGAGATGAAGGTGAAGTCGTCCGCCGCCCCCGCCGCATTCAGCGCGGCCACGGTATCGCCGCCCCCTGCGACCGAAATCAGTTTGCCCTCACGCGTCAACCGCGCTGCGGCCAAGGCGGCCGCATTGGTGGCCGCGTTGAACGGCTCGATCTCGAATGCCCCCAAGGGACCGTTCCAGATCAGGGTCTTGGCGCCCGCAAAGACGCCCTCCAGCTCTGCGACCGTCTTCGGCCCCGCGTCCAGGATCATCGCATCAGGCGGGCATTTCAGCACGTCCACCGTCTGGCTGTCCGCCCCAGCCTTGAACTCCCGCGCGACCACGATATCGACCGGCAGATGGATCTTGCACCCGGCCTTCTGCGCCCGGTGCCGGATTTCCCGCGCGGTCTCCGCCATTTCCCGCTCGGCCAAGGACTTGCCAACCTCGATCCCCTCGGCCACGAGGAAGGTGTTCGCCATTCCCCCGCCGATCACCAGATGATCGACCTTGGTTACCAGGTTCGCCAGAAGCTCGATCTTGGTCGAGACCTTCGCGCCCCCCACAACCGCAACAACCGGCCGCTCCGGATTGCCCAGTGCGGCCTCCAGCGCCTTCAGTTCAGCCTCCATCAGCCGCCCCGCCGCGGCCGGCAGCAACCGCGCCAACCCCTCGGTGGAGGCATGGGCCCGGTGGGCCGCCGAAAACGCATCGTTCACGAAGACCTGGCCCAAAGCCGCCATCTGCCGGGCCAACTCGGGATCGTTCTTTTCCTCGCCGGGATGAAAGCGGGTGTTCTCCAGCAGCACCACGTCCGCCGCACCGGCCTTGGCAATCGCCGCCGCTGCGACGTCGCCCACGCAATCCGCCCCGAATACCACCTTGCGGCCCAGCGAACCGGCCACCGCGTCGACCACATGGCTCAGGCTCATTTCCGGCACGACCTTGCCCTTCGGCCGGTCGAAATGCGCCAGAAGCACCACCTTGCCGCCCTTGGCGATGATCGCATCGACCGTGGGCCTGATCTTGTCGATCCGGGTCATGTCTGTCACCCGGCTCGCTTCCATCGGCACGTTGATGTCCACCCGCGTCAGCACCACGCGTCCAGACAGGTCCATGTCATCCAGCGTTTTCCAGGGCATCGCAGTCTCCTTCGGTGAAAGCCTGCCCGCTATTGCCCCGCCGATCACGGGCCCGTCAACCGCTTTGGGCGCTTTGCGCTTCCCTTGGCCGGAAGCCGCCAGTAGGGTCCTGCCCGATGCAAAACCAAGGAGACCCCGATGCCCGACATCAAGGACCCGGAGAACACCATCATCCTGACGCTGAAGGACGGCGAAGTGGTGATCGAGCTTCTCGCCGACGTCGCCCCGAAACACGCCGAGCGGATGAAGCAGCTTGCCCGCGACAAGGCCTATGACAATGTGGCCTTCCACCGGGTGATCGACGGCTTCATGGCCCAGACCGGCGACGTGGAAAACGCCAACATGGAAAGCCCCAGCTACAACCCGCGCCGCGCCGGCACGGGTGGCTCGCAATACCCTGATCTGCCTGCCGAGTTTTCGAAGCTCCCGCATGACCGGGGCACCCTTGGCGCCGCGCGGTCGCAGAACCCGAACTCGGCCAACAGCCAGTTCTTCATCAACTTCAAGGACAACCATTTCCTGAACAACCAGTACACGGTCTATGGCCGCGTCATCTCGGGGATGGAGCATGTCGACAAGATCACGAAGGGCGAGCCGCCGGCCAACCCGGACCGCATGATCACTGTCAGGGTGGCCGCCGATGTCCAGGCTTGATCGCGTTTTCGCAGGCGGCCTCTTCGCCGCCGGTCTCGCCGTTGTCGTGGGTTACGGCATCAGCCAGACCAGCCCGGCTCAGGCTCAGGCTACTGACGGCCCCGGCCCGAACCTGATGATCGAGGTTGCGGGTGCCGCCAACGGCACCGTGGTCATCGACCTTCTGTCCGACGTCGCACCCCAGCATGTCGCGCAGATCACGGCGCTGGCCAAGGAAGGCGCTTACGACAACGTGGTCTTCCACCGCGTGATCGACGGCTTCATGGCCCAGACCGGCGACGTGGCCAATGGCAAGGCGGGGGGCGATCTCAGCATGGCTGGCATGGGCGGGTCGTCCAAGCCCGACCTCCCGGCAGAGTTCACCACCGACCTCAGCTTCCAGCGCGGCGTCGTCGGCATGGCGCGCTCGAATGACCCGAACAGCGCGAACAGCCAGTTCTTCATCATGTTCGCGGACGGCAGCTTCCTCGATGGCCAATACACCATCGTCGGCAACGTCGTCTCGGGGATGGAGGTCGTGGACGCGATCCAGCGCGGCGAGCCGCCAGCGACCCCGGACGTGATGACCAAGGTCACCGTTCAGGAATGACAGCGGGGGGTGGGCGATATCGCCCACCCTACCTTACCCCAGCACGACCAAAGCGTGCCGCTTCTTGCCTGCGGTCAGCTTCATCGGCTCGACCAGATGGCTTGCCCCGTAGCGCAGCGCGGTATCGGTGACGATCTCGTCGTTCACCTTGGCCCCGCCTTCCAGGATCAGCCGTTTCGCATCCTTGCCGCTGGCCGCCAGACCCGCCTTCACGAACAACTGCACGATCCCCACGCCCTCGGCCAGTTCCCCGGCCTCCAGCGTGACGGTGGGCAGATCGTCCCCGATCCCGCCCTTCTCGAACACTTCCCGCGCCGTCGCCTCGGCCGCCGTCGCCGCCTCGGCCCCGTGCAGAAGGCTGGTCGCCAGGTTTGCCAGCAGGATCTTGGCCTGGTTGATCTCGGACCCACCGAGGGCGCCCAGCCGATCGCATTCCTCGACCGGCAGCTCGGTGAAGATCTTCAGGAACCGCCCCACATCGGCATCCGTCGTATTGCGCCAGAACTGCCAGAACTCGTAGGGCGAAAGCATGTCCCCATTCAGCCAGACCGCGCCCGACGCCGACTTTCCCATCTTCCGCCCGTCGCTTGTCGTCAGCAGCGGAGTCGTGAGGCCGAAAATCTCCTGATCGATCACCCGGCGGGTCAGGTCGATCCCGTTGATGATGTTGCCCCACTGATCCGACCCGCCCATCTGCAACAGGCAGCCATAGCGGCGGTGGATCTCCAGGAAGTCGTAAGCCTGAAGGATCATGTAGTTGAATTCCAGGAACGACAGCGACTGCTCGCGGTCCAGCCGGGACTTCACGCTCTCAAACGACAGCATCCGGTTGACGCTGAAATGCCGCCCGATGTCGCGCAGGAAGTCGAGGTAGTTCAACCCGTCCAGCCATTCGGCATTGTTCAGCATGATCGCGTCGGTCTTGCCGTCGCCGTAGGAAAGGTACTTCGCGAAAACCTGCTTCAACCCGTCGATGTTCTTGTCGATCGCCGCGGGCGTCAGCAGGGGCCGCTCTTCGCTGCGGAAGGAGGGATCGCCGACCTTGGTCGTGCCCCCGCCCATCAGCGTGATCGGTTTGTGGCCGGTCTTCTGAAGCCAGCGCAGCACCATGATGTTCATCAGGTGGCCCACGTGCAGCGAAGGCGCCGTGGCGTCGTAGCCGATGTACGCCGGCACCAGATTCTTCACCAATGCCTCGTCAAGCGCCTGATAATCCGTGCAATCGGCAACAAAGCCGCGCTCGAACATCACGCGCATGAAGTCAGATTTTGGATGGTAGTTCATGGCCGCCTCGGTCTAGGATGCGCGCGGTATAGCTTCGCTGAGGGTCCAAGGGAAGATGCGGAAGGACGGGGCTCTGTGGGCGCTGGGGGCGATGTCCGGCACGTCGCTTGATGGCGTCGATGCCGCGATGATCAAGACCGATGGTCATGCCGTCTTCGCCTTCGGCCCCTCGACCTATCGCCCCTACACGGCCGAGGAACAGTCCACCTTGCGCGCCGCCCTCGGCCACTGGCCCGGTGATCCCGAAACCGCCGCCGCTGCCGAAGTCGTCGAAACCGCTCATGCCGAAATTCTCGCCCGCTTCACCGGGGCCGAGGTGCTGGGCTTCCACGGCCAGACCCTCGCGCATGACCCGTCCGGCCGGGGCACGCATCAATGCGGAAACGGCGCGCTGTTCGCTCAGCTGCTTGGCCTGCCCACCGTCTGGGACTTCCGCACCTCAGATGTGACCATCGGCGGGCAGGGGGCCCCCCTTGCGCCCTTCTACCACTTCGCGCTCGCCAAACACATCGGCGCGACCCAACCGCTCGCGTTCCTCAACCTCGGCGGGGTCGGCAACCTGACCTGGATCGACCCGACCGCCCCCGGCCCGGAAAACCCCGGCGCGCTTCTCGCCTTCGACACCGGCCCGGCCAACGCGCCGATCAACGACCTCATGCGCGACCGTCTGGGTGATACTCATGACGAAGGCGGCAGGCTGGCCGCCAGCGGCGAAGTGGACGAGGGTTTCGTCGCCTCGGTCCTGAAAGACCCCTGGTTCGACCATCCTCCGCCAAAGTCGCTCGACCGCAACGATTTCCACGGCCTCCTCGACCGCTTGGAGATGCTCTCCGACGCCGATGCCGCCGCGACCCTGACCGCGATTGCCGCCGCTTCGGTTGCCGCCGCCCAGATCCATTTCCCGGCGCCGGTGACCCGTATTCTCGTGACAGGCGGCGGGCGGCACAACCCGACCCTCATGGCCGAACTGCGCCGCCGCATCCCCGTCCAGATCGACCCGGTCGAGGTTGAAGGCCTGGACGGCGACATGCTGGAAGCCCAGGCTTTTGCCTTCCTCGCCGTCCGCGTGTTGCGCAAGATGGCGACCTCCGGCCCCGACACCACCGGCGCGCCCGCGCTGGTCGGCGGCGGCCAGATCAGCCGTCCGGACTAGACCAGACGGGGCCCGACTGGGCCGGACTAGCCGCGTCGCAGCCGCTCGGCCAGGATCGGCAGCGAATAGATCACCAGCGCCACCCAGATCAGCGAGAAAGCCAGCAGCTTCACCCCGCTGAACGGCTCGTCAAAGATGAAGACCGCAGTCAGAAAGATCAGCGTTGGTGCTATGTACTGCATGATCGCGATGGTCGACAGCGTCAGCCGCTTGGCTCCGTTGGCGTAGATCATCAAGGGCACCGCCGTGACGATCCCGCAGCCCAGAAGCAGCGTGTTGTCCCAAGCAACCCCTTGCAGGAAATGCCCGGTGCCCTGCGCCTGCAGCCAGCCGATATAGGCCAGCGCCGGGATCAGCAGCAGCAGCACTTCCAGCGTGAAGCCCTGGTTCGGCCCGATCGGCAGCCGCCGCTTGAGATAGGCATAGAACCCCCAGGTCAGCGTCAGCCCCAGCGCCACCACCGGCAGCCGACCGGCCTCCCAGGTCAGGATGCCGACCGCGACCACCGCCAGCGCAATCGCCGCCATTTGCGTCCGCCCCATCCGCTCACCCAGAAGGACCGCGCCGAGGAAGATCGAAAACAGCGGATTGATGTAATACCCAAGGGCCGCATCCAGCGCATGTCCCGACCCGATGGCCCAGACATAGATCCCCCAGTTGACCGAGATCAGCGCCGCCGTCATCGCGCCCATCCCCAGCATCCGGGGCGACTTGAGCGCGGTCTTCAGATCCCCCGTCCGCCCAATCCACAAAAGAACGGCCAGCGCGATGGGCAGTGACCAGACCACCCGATGCGCGATGACCTCCACCGGCGGGATATGTGCCAGCGCCTTCATGTACAGCGGCAGAAAGCCCCAAAGCAGGTAAGCCGTCAGCGCGTACAGAAAGCCGGACAGACTGTTACCAGTCGTGGCACCCTGTGCTGCAGTCGGGCGGGGCGGGGCAGGGGTGTCGCTCATGCCCCACCCCTAGCGAAAGCCCCCGCCGACAACCACCCCGATCTTGTGCCCCGCACAATCCCCGGACCATCGCACCTCGCATTTGCCCTTTGCCCAAATACTCCCGCCGGAGGCTCCCACATCTGCCACCCGCGCTCCGCTTGTGCTTCTGCCCAATCCGGCAATCAAGATGACGCAGACCAGCGGGCAATGGCCCGCGCAGGCGACCCGAAAGGCTTGCGGCGCCAGCCGCTCCGATCAATTGCCGCCGGTCACGCAGGTGGACAGTGGTTCATCGCGGCCAGCGTCCCCTCGGTCACCTCACCCCGCTGCACGGCCCGGACGCAGACCCGGTCTCCCGGGACCACGTCGCCGGATGAGCGGACGCGAAGCACCTCACCCCGGTCCAACTGCACCTCAAGAAGACCTCGTGCGCCAAGCTTGCCTACCCGAAACTCGTAGGACAGGGCCGTCCCGGCCAGATAGCCCAACGGCTCCCGCGCCGGATAGACGTTGGGCATGATCACCAGCGCCCCGAGCCCCGCCGTTGCGACAGCCGCCACGCCGAGTGCCATGACATCGCGCCAGGGTATCATGGGGTCAAGATGGGTCCAGTTTCGCCCCGCCGCAAGCCTCGAAAGAGGGCATCTTGTCGGACCGATAAACGCGCGGATCAAGGTTGACGCAAAGTGAACGCCCACACGCAAGCCATTGAGTCCAAAGCTATCGGCTTTCTGTCCACGCAGGACGCCGCTCCAGATAATCCCTGGTAAAGGCCGCATAGCCCTCGGCCGTGACCCTCAGCTGGTCCTTCATCAGCCCGTGCACCTCGGGCAGCCGGTGGAAGGGCACCATCGGCCAGACGTGATGCTCGACATGGTAGGGCATGTTCCAGGCCAGCCACCTGACCGCCCGAGTGGTGAAGGTCGTCCGGGTGTTCTCGAACATGTTCGCGACCTCCGGGCAGTCGCCGTGTTCCGCCAAGAGATACAGCCGCAGGAACGGTTGCCCCAGCAGCACCGGCACCAGCCAGACCCACAGGACCACATCCGTCCAGACCAGGCTCACCCCGGCCAGCCCGTAAACCACCGCCATCCCCCTCGCCTCGGCCACGACCCTTGCCTTCGCCCCCTCGGCCACGAACCCGTCCGCCACCCGGCCCATGACCAGCGACGCCATCAGCCGCACCTCGGCGATCCAGTACGGCAGACCCGAGACATGCCAGACCCACGCCCCCCGCGTCGCAGGCTTCGGCCCCGCCAACTCCGGGTCCTTGCCGGCCAGGTTGGTCCAGCGATGATGCGCCATGTGAAAGGCGCGGAACCATTCGAAGGGCAGCACCAGCAGCACCCCGCACAGCCGCCCGACCCCGTCGTTCAGCCAGACCGTCCGGAACGGAGTCCGGTGCGTCGCCTCATGCTCCAACATGAACAGCGATATGACCGCCACCCCCTGCACCGGCAGCAGAAGCCACCACCCCGGCACGCCGCCCGCGATCAGCGCCCCCAGACCGACAATCAGCCCCAGATGCCCCGCCAGATGCCGCAACCCCGGCCCATCCGACCGCTCCACCATCCGCTCACGTAACTCCACAGGGACCGCCGCCAGAAACGCCTTCTGATCCATCACAGGCTCCACCCCGGCGGGGCCAGTTCGAACCCCTCGAACCGGAACCCGGGAGACACGGTGCAGGAGACCAGCGTCCAGTCCCCGGTGGACCGCGCCGCCTGCCACCAGCCCGCCGGAACCACCGCCTGCACCGCCTCGCCGCCCAGCACGTCCGGCCCCAGCGTCACGTCGGCAGCCGCATCCACCCCCAGCGACAGCACCAAAGGCGCGCCTGCGTGCCACAGCCAGATCTCATCGGCATCGACCCGATGCCAATGGCTCCGCTCCCCCGCCTGCAAGAGGAACAGGATCGCCGTCCCGCTCGCCCGGCCCTCGACCAATGGCCCGGCCCAGGTCTGCCGGTACCACCCGCCCTCGGGATGCGGCTGCAATTCCAGCTTCCGGATGATCTCGTCCGCGCTCATGCCTGCCTCCACGCGCCCGGGGCCAACCCCTCCAGCGTCCAGTCCCCCACCCGCCAGCGGATCAGCCGCAGGCACGGAAGCCCCACCGCCGCGCACATCCGCCGCACCTGCCGGTTACGCCCCTCGCGGATCGTCAGTTCGATCCACCCGTCCGGCACCGTCTTGCGCACCCGGATCGGCGGCACCCGGGGCCAGAGCCACCCCGGCTCCGCCACCCCCCGCGCCTTCGCTGGCAGGGTAGGGCCATCGTTCAGCTCCACCCCCCGCCGCAACCGCTCCAGCGCGGCCTCGGTCACCACCCCTTCCACTTGCGCGAAATAGGTCTTCTCCAGCTTGAACTTCGGGTCCGCGATCCGCGCCTGCAAGCGCCCGTCGTCGGTCAGGACCAGAAGCCCCTCCGAGTCCCGATCCAGCCGCCCCGCCGCATAAACCCCCTTCACCGGCACGAAATCCGCCAGCACCGCCCGGTCGCCCTCACGGCTGAACTGGCAGAGCACGTCGTAGGGTTTGTTCAGCAGGATCAGCATGGCCTAGGACTATCGCAACCGAGCGAGAACTGGAACGCCGACCGATGGAACCTTTAGCCTTTGGGGCAATACCCGCCCCGCAGGCAACGCAGCAACAGCTTTACATGCGAAGGTTCCGTATCGATGATTCCGGAGCACGAGCTTGCAGAAGCCTGGTATCCGGCTTCCGTATGCAAAAGCCAGACCAAGCCGACTTTGTTGGGTAAGCGCTCCGCTTCACCTGAGGTATCGTACCCACCCCCAATGAAACTTTCGTCTGGGAAGACCAATCTCACTTGCGTCGAGAATGGCTGGTCGAACGCGCGGCGCGCGGGTTTGAAGCCGGTGAAATCTGCTATGAAAACCTGCCGACCTGCTTGAAAGCCATCCGATGTTTCCTTCGTCTTGATCGACTCGATAAGTCGAAGGTTCGAAAACTTTCCGTAGGCCAGAGTGTAAGTTTCAGAACTCTCTTTGACCCGCCAGAAATCCTGTTGGATCGAGCCATAGACGCATTCCAAAGCAGCGGCGGGCGTTGCTGTGAATGCTAGAAAACCGGCTAGCACCCCCGCCACTGCCTGTTTCAATCGATCACCCCTTCAGAACAGACCGCCCGGCATATTCCGCCGTCTCGCCCAGCATTTCCTCGATCCGGATCAGCTGGTTGTACTTCGCCAGCCGGTCCGACCGCGACAGCGAACCCGTCTTGATCTGCCCGCAGTTCGTGGCCACCGAAAGGTCGGCAATCGTGTAATCCTCGGTCTCGCCCGACCGGTGGCTCATCACGTTGGTATAGCGCGCGCGGTGGGCCATATCGACAGCCTGCAGCGTCTCGGTCAGGGTGCCGATCTGGTTGACCTTGACCAGCATGGAATTCGCACAACCCGCCTTGATCCCCTCGGCCAGACGGCGCGGGTTGGTGACGAACAGATCGTCGCCGACCAGCTGGATCTTGGACCCCAGCTTGTCGGTCAAGAGCTTCCAGCCCGCCCAGTCGTCTTCCGAGCAGCCATCCTCGATCGAGATGATCGGATAGTCCGCCGCCAGCCCCGCCAGGAACTCGACATTCTCTTCGATGGACAGGGACTTGCCCTCGCCCTTCATCTCGTACTTGCCGCCCTTGAAGTACTCCGTCGCCGCGCAGTCGAGTGCGAGGTAGATATCCTCGCCCGGCTTGTATCCGGCCTTCTCGATGGATTTCAGAATGAAATCAAGCGCGTCTCGGGCAGAGTTCAAGTTCGGTGCGAAGCCGCCCTCGTCACCGATCCCGGTGTTGTGCCCGGCATTCTGCAGTTCCTTCTTCAGCGTGTGGAACACTTCCGACCCCATCCGCACCGCTTCGCGGATGTCGGAGGCGCCCACCGGCATGATCATGAATTCCTGGATGTCGATCGGGTTGTCGGCATGCTCGCCGCCGTTGATGATGTTCATCATCGGCACCGGCAGGATGCGGGCGCTGGTCCCGCCGACATAGCGGTACAAAGGCTGCGCCGTGAACTCCGCCGCGGCCTTGGCCACCGCCAGCGACACGCCCAGGATCGCATTCGCGCCAAGCCGTGACTTGTTCGGCGTCCCGTCCATCTCGATCATGGTGCGGTCGATGCCGACCTGCTCGGTTGCGTCAAAGCCGACCAGCTCTTCGGCCAACTCGCCATTGACGGCCGCAACCGCCTCCAGCACGCCCTTGCCCTTGTAGCGGGCCTTGTCGCCATCGCGACGCTCGTTCGCCTCATGCGCGCCCGTGGACGCGCCCGAGGGCACTGCCGCGCGGCCCATGCTGCCGTCTTCCAGCGTGACGTCCACCTCGACCGTCGGGTTGCCCCGGCTGTCCAGAATCTCGCGGGCGTGAATGTCGATGATCGTGCTCATGGGGATCCCTCAAGGCCGAATGGGTGCTCTCGACCGCCCCTTTACCCCGGCTCACACCCCTTGGGAAGCGCGTTTGCGCGCCCGCTCCCGGGCAAAGGCGTAAAGCCCCGATCCGACGATGATCGCCGCACCCACCAGCGTCAAAGGATCGGGCCGCTCCGCCAGGAAGACCACGCCGATCCCCATCGAGAACACCAGCCGCGAATAGCGGAACGGCGCCACGACCGACACCTCGCCCGTCCGCGCCGCGGCCGTCACGGCCCAATAGCCCGCCGTGCCGAAGACGACCGCGCCCAGCAGGACCAGCGCCTCGGTCCCGGTCACGCCCCGGACATCCCCGGTCGCGGCGATCATCCCCAGCCCCAGGACGGTCACCGACATCAGCCCCCAGGCCGAAACCTGCGCCGTCGTGACCCTTGCCGGAATCGCCCGCGAGGCGAGATCGCGGACAACGATCCCCGCGACCGAGATCAGCACCAAAAGCGCCTCGACCCTGAACCCCTCGGCCCCGGGCTGGATCACCAGCAGGACGCCCGCGAACCCGACCAGGATCGCCGTCCAGCGCCGCCAGCCGACCGTTTCGCCATAGACCATCGCAGCCCCCATCGTCATGAACAACGGCAAGGCCTGCAGGACCGACGCCACCGTTCCCAAAGGCACGACGGCAAGCGCCGCGACATAGGCCGCGGCGGCAACCATTTCGCCAAGATTTCTCGCGATGACAGCGGGTTGCAGCGCGTCCTTCACCAGGATTCCCTGCCCCTGCCGCCAGGCCATGCCAACAAAGACCGGCAGGCCAAGCGCGCCCGAGATCAGGATGATCTGCCCGATCGGCAGGTCGGCGGCGGCCAGTTTCAGGAACAGGTCCTCGACCGCGAACAGCGCCATCGCGGCCAGCATCAGAAGGATGCCGGTCAGGTTCTCGCTTCTCGGCTCACGGCTTCCCATGCGCCGTCTTAGGCCGACGCTTTGGGAATGGAAAGGCGTAGGGTGGGCAGTCTGCCCACCGCCCTTACCGATACAGCCGCGGCGCCCCCGCCTTGTCGTGGATCGCGTTCACCTGATCCGGCGACAGGTCCAGCTCTCCGGCAAGCTTGTGCAGATACTCCGCCTCGGCCTTCTGATCGAGGTTGATCGCCATCAGCGACACCACATAGACCTGTGGCTCAAGCCCCGCCGGAACCGCCCGCGCCAGGCCCTTCACGTCCACGGGGCGCTGCAACTCCGCCTGCACGGCCTTCACCTCGCGCGCGTCCGCCTCGCCCATTGCCTGCATCAGCCGGGCCTTTTCGTCCTCGTCCAGCTCGCCATCGCACTTCACCGCCTGGATCACCGCCCGCAGCATCAGCGCCGAGGACAGCTCTTCCTCGCGCTGCGGTTCCGGCAGTTCGACCGGAGCACCGGGCCGCCGGTCGCCCAGCACCTGGTCCAGAAGATCGCCAACCCCACCGCCCGCCGCCTTGCCGGCTGGTCTGCGGGCTCCGCCCAGAACCAGACCCGTATCCTCCGGCTCGGGCGCAGACGAGCGTCCGGTCAACTGCCCCAGAATATCCTCCAGCCCGCCCTTCGGCGCCGAAGCCCGCGGGTTCGACCGCTTTTGCCCCGACATCTGGGTCAGCAGGTCACCAAGACCCCCGCCATTGCCCGACGCCGTGTCCTGCCGCGTCGTTCCCGGCCTGGACCGGCTGCCACTGCCCATCACATCCTTCAGCAGATCCTCCAGCCCGCCGCCCTGACCCGAGGCTTTGGGGTCGAACGGGGTCCCGCGACCGGCCTTGCGCTCGGGGGCAGGAGCCGGTTCCGGCGTCGAGCCGCCGCCCTTGGCCAGCGTGCTCACGCCTTTCGCGATCACTACACCGATCGCGACCTTCAGCAATGTCTTGCCCAGGCTCATGTCGTTCTCCCTCACCGCTTGATCAAACCTGCGACATGCTTGCTTGCCCCGTGTCACCGGTCAATGCAAAAGGGCATGCCGGAGCAGGGGGAATTATGCGCAAAGATCGTCTTGATGCCTTCGGCCTGACCGCGCTTCTCGGGGTGCAGGCGCTGCTTGCCGTCAACCAGCTCATCATCAAGGTGGTGAACGCCGGGCTGCAGCCGGTCTTCTTTGCCGGTCTCCGCTCGCTCCTTGCAATCGGCTTCGTCTGGGCCTGGCTGGTCTGGCGCGGGCGACCGCCCAAGCTGCACCGCGCAAGCCTGGGTGCCGGGCTCCTGATCGGCACGCTCTTCGCGGCCGAGTTCCTGTTCCTCTTCCTTGCCCTCGACCTCACCTCGGTCGGCCGCTCGGCGCTCATCATGTATTCGATGCCCGTCTGGTATGCGTTCCTTGCGCATTTCGGGCTGGGGGAACGGATCACGCCCACGAAAGCCGCCGGTCTTGCCTTTGCCTTTCTCGGTTGCACCTCGGCGATCCTGTCGCGCCCCGATACGGGCGAGGCAAGCCTTGCGGGCGATCTCTGCGCCCTGGCCGCCGCCTGGGGCTGGGCGCTGACCGCCTACGTTGCGCGCCGCCCGGTGATGCGCGCCGAAGGGCCGGAGATGCAGCTCTTCTGGATGGTCCTCGTCTCGGCACCGCTTCTCCTGCTCGCGGCTCCGTTCTTCGGCCCGCTGATCCGCGACCTGCAGCCACTCCATATAGTGGGCCTTGTCTTCCAATCCTCGGTCGTGGTGGCGGGCGGGTTCATCGGCTGGCTCTGGCTTCTCTCGGTCTACCCAGGCTCGACCGTGGCGGCCTTTTCCTTCCTGACTCCGGTCCTTGCGGTGGGGCTTGGCGCGCTCGTCTTCGGCGAAACTGTCACATGGTCGATTCTCCTTGCGGTCATTCTGGTGGCCATCGGGATCGTCCTGATCAACCGGCCTGCCCGCGCCACCCCCTAGGCGCGGACCGGACGGAATCGCCTGTGCCGGCACCCGGCCTCCCCGGACGGTTTTCAACCCCGGCCGCCAAGCAGGCCTTGCAGCAGGGAAATCCGGCACTCTTCACAAACTGCGCGAAGTTTGTCCCCAGACCTCTCCACAACCTGGCGCCGCGGATCATGCCAAGGCCGTGATGTGGCCGAAAAAACGTCAAGCTGAAAATCTGCTTTGACGCGAAATTTTCTCGTTGATTGAGCCTGCGGATTACGACACTTTGACAAAGCGGCGGGGACAACCACTAAATCTAGTGCCGCAGCGGACAGGCAAGTCGACCCACACAAAGGGCATCCAAATCGGATGCGACCCTCTTGACGGCGCTCACCGTCAGGATCGGTCAATCTTTGCCGAACGCTGCGACACGGGCATGCGGCTTGTTCCGGCAATTTGACAGAACCAATGGCCGTTTGGGCCAAAAAAAAGGAGATCAGGGGCATGAAGATAGAGCGGAAGTTCACGACCGAAGCCACCGGCGCCTATGGCGCGATGGACTTCACCACCACCGTTTCCGAAATCCGCAACCCGGACGGCAAGGTCGTCTTCCGCAACGACGCCGTCGAGGTCCCCGAGGGCTGGAGCCAGGTCGCAAGCGACGTGCTCGCCCAGAAGTATTTCCGCAAGGCGGGCGTTCCGGCCGTGCTGAAGCGCGTCAAGGAAAAGGGCGTGCCCGAGTTCCTGTGGCGGTCCGTCCCGGATGAGGACGCGCTGGCGAAACTCCCGGAAGATCAACGCATTGTCGGCGAAACCTCAGCCAAGCAGGTCTTCGACCGCCTCGCCGGTGCTTGGGCCTATTGGGGCTGGAAGGGTGGCTATTTCACCACCGAAGCCGACGCCTCCGCCTACTACGACGAGATGCGCTTCATGCTGGCCCGCCAGATGGCCGCGCCGAACTCTCCCCAGTGGTTCAACACCGGCCTCCATTGGGCCTACGGCATCGACGGCCCGTCGCAGGGTCATTTCTACGTCGACCACAAGACCGGCGTGTTGACCAAGTCGGCTTCCGCCTACGAACACCCGCAGCCCCACGCCTGCTTCATCCAGTCCGTCAAGGATGACCTCGTCGGTGACGGCGGCATCATGGACCTCTGGGTCCGCGAAGCGCGTCTCTTCAAATACGGCTCCGGCACCGGCACCAACTTCTCCTCCCTCCGCGGCGAAGGGGAAAAGCTGTCCGGCGGCGGCAAGTCCTCGGGCCTGATGGGCTTCCTCAAGATCGGCGACCGTGCTGCTGGCGCCATCAAGTCCGGCGGCACCACCCGCCGCGCCGCCAAGATGGTCATCATCGACATGGACCACCCGGATGTTGAGGACTTCATCAACTGGAAGGTGATCGAGGAACAAAAGGTCGCCTCGCTGGTGGCCGGCTCCAAGGTCCACTCCGCCCGCCTGAACGAGATCTTCGCCGCGATCAAGAGCTTCGACGGCTCGATGGACGGCGCCACCGATCCGACCCTGAACCCGGCCCTGAAAGCCGCGATCAAGGCCGCCAAGAAGGCGATGATCCCCGACACCTACACCAACCGCATCCTGCAATACGCGCGTCAGGGCTTCACGAGCATCGAATTCCCCACCTACGACACCGACTGGGATTCCGAGGCCTACATCTCCGTCTCCGGCCAGAATTCCAACAACTCGGTCCGCGTCACCGACGCCTTCCTGAAGGCCGTCAAGAACGACCAGCCGTGGGAGCTGATCCGCCGCACCGACGGCAAGGTCGCCAAGACCGTCTCGGCGCGTGAGCTCTGGGACCAGATCGGCCACGCCGCCTGGGCCTGCGCCGACCCCGGCATCCAGTTCCACGACACCGTCAACGCCTGGCACACCTGCCCCGAAGACGGCGCGATCCGCGGCTCGAACCCCTGCTCCGAATACATGTTCCTCGACGACACCGCCTGTAACCTCGCGTCGATGAACCTCCTCACCTTCCAGCACAACGGCAAGTTCGACGCCGAGGCCTACGTCCACGCCTCGCGGCTCTGGACCATCACCCTGGAAATCAGCGTGATGATGGCGCAGTTCCCCTCGAAGGAAATCGCCCAGCTCAGCTACGACTTCCGCACCCTCGGCCTCGGCTACGCCAACATCGGCGGGCTTTTGATGAACATGGGCCTTGGCTACGACAGCGACGAAGGCCGCGCCCTGTGTGGAGCCCTGACCGCGATCATGACCGGTGTGTCCTATGCGACCAGCGCGGAGATGGCCAAGGAACTCGGCCCCTTCTCCGGCTACGCCCGCAACCGCGACCACATGCTCCGTGTCATCCGCAACCACCGCGCGGCCGCCCACGGCACGGCTTACGAGGGCCTGAACGTCCCCGCCGTCGCCCTTGACCACGCGAACTGCCCCGACCAAGCCCTTGTGCAGCTTGCCAAATCCGCCTGGGACGAGGCCCTCCGCCTTGGTGAACAGCACGGCTACCGCAATGCCCAGACCACCGTCATCGCCCCCACCGGCACCATCGGCCTCGTGATGGACTGCGACACCACGGGCATCGAGCCTGACTTCGCCCTCGTCAAGTTCAAGAAACTGGCCGGCGGCGGCTACTTCAAGATCATCAACCAGTCGGTCCCCGCGGCCCTCGAAACCCTCGGCTACTCCACCTCCCAGGCCGCCGAGATCGTCGCCTACGCCGTCGGCCACGGCTCCCTCGGCCAGGCCCCCGCGATCAACCACACTTCGCTGATCGGCCACGGCTTCGGCCCCCGCGAGATCGAGAAGATCGAAACCGCCCTCCCTTCCGCCTTCGACATCCGCTTCGTCTTCAACCAGTGGACCCTGGGCGAGGACTTCTGCAAAGGCGCCCTCGGCATCCCCGCCGAACGCCTTGCCGACCCGACCTTCGACCTCCTGCGCCACCTCGGCTTCACCAAGGCCCAGATCGACGCCGCCAACGACCATGTCTGCGGCACCATGACCCTCGAAGGCGCGCCGCACCTCAAGACCGAACACTACAAGGTCTTCGACTGCGCCAACCCCTGCGGCAAGACCGGCAAGCGGTTCCTGTCCGTGAATAGCCACATCACCATGATGGCCGCCGCCCAAAGCTTCATCTCCGGCGCGATCTCCAAGACGATCAACATGCCGAACAACGCCACCATCGCCGAAACGCTCGCAGCCTACGAACTTTCCCACTCCCTCGGCATCAAAGCCAACGCGCTTTACCGCGACGGCTCGAAACTCTCCCAACCACTCGCTTCCGCGCTGATCGACGACGACGAGGACGCCGAGGAAACCCTGACTAACGGCTCCCTGATGGAGAAAGCCACGGTCATCGCCGAGAAGATCATCGAAAAGGTGATCATCAAGGAAATCGTCCGCAGCAATCGCGAGAAACTCCCCGAGCGTCGCAAGGGTTATACCCAGAAAGCCATCGTCGGCGGCCACAAGGTCTATCTGCGCACCGGCGAATACCAGGACGGCTCCCTGGGCGAGATATTCATCGACATGCACAAGGAAGGTGCCGGCTTCCGCGCGATGATGAACAACTTCGCCATCGCCGTCTCGGTCGGCCTGCAATACGGCGTCCCGCTGGAGGAATTCGTCGAGGCCTTCACCTTCACCCGCTTTGAACCGGCAGGCATGGTCCAGGGCAACGACAGCGTCAAGAACGCCACCTCGATCCTCGACTACATCTTCCGCGAGCTTGCGATCTCCTACCTCGACCGCACCGACCTCGCCCATGTCGCCCCGAAAGGCGCCTCGTTCGACGACCTCGGTCGGGGTGACGAGGAAGGCAAACGCAACATCGCCGAGCCTTCGGACACCGCCGCCTCCAAGTCGCTGGAGGTCCTGAAGCAGGTCGCCTCGACCGGCTACATGAGGAAACGCCTGCCGCACGAATTCACCGTGCTGCAAGGCGGGCAGGGGGTCACCGCCTTCGGCGGCCTCGCCACCGGCACCGACATGGCCGCCCCGATGACCGCGGTCCTGTCGGAAACGCGTGTCTCCGGCTTCTCGGAATCAACCAGCACCTTCGCCCTCGGCACCACCGACGCCCGGACCAAGGCCAAGCTCTCCGGTTACACCGGCGACAGCTGCTCGGAGTGCGGCAACTACACGATGGTCCGCAACGGGTCCTGCCTGAAGTGTAATTCATGTGGCGCAACCACTGGTTGTAGCTGAGGGGGTGGCCATGACCATCAAGTCACTCAGAGAGTTGTTTCTCCGGCTGCCTGCTGACGGTCAAGTGCGGCATGAGCTTCGCAGCTTCAACCTCGGAATGATGGGAGCCTCGCGGCTCCCGTCTGTCTTAGAACTGGCACGTCGTCTTGGCTTCGACGTGGTGCTGACCAAGATGCGGAAAGGGCAACGGGGACGGTTGGTCCAAGATGCATTTGCTTCAAGCGGCTACCGCATTGAAGTTAACGAGGACGACGACACGGCAACTCGACGTTGGACGGTCTTGCACGAGTTGATCCACGCGCTCATTCATCCGAGGCATGACCCCTTCGCGGCGGAGCAATACCGAGCGGGGCCTTCGCACTTCTATTTGGAAGACGAACTTGAGGAAGAGCGGGACGCAAACGCCTTCGTCGAGGCCCTAGTCTTTGGCGACGGTGCATTGGCGGCAGGGGTCTCGCTGCATGGACGCGATACCAAGAAGCTAGCGCACTACTTCGGCGTCAGCCTCAAGACTATGGACATCGCGCTCCAGAAATTGGATCGGGGTTGGAACGCATAAGGCTTTCTCTTCCCCAAATATCCCACGGGGGTCCGGGGGTGTGAAACCCCCGGTCCGCCCGTCCCACGAGGCGCACCGCCCCAAGCAAAGCCAAGAGACCCACCCCCATCGTAGGGTGCGCTACAGCGCACCGTCCGAAGGTTCGCTGTAGCGCACCCTACGCTGCCGCCAGCCACCCCACACCAACGCCAAACGCAAAGCGCCTCCCTCCCCCCTCCGTGGGGGAGGGATGGGGTGGGGGGGCCGCACGCCCAACATCCCCCTTCCCCCCACCGTCCCGAATGCTTACCTCTGTCCCAACCGGAGGCCGCACATGCAGCACTATTCCTACCTCGACCTGGCCCCAATCCCCGAAGGCCAGACCGCCGCCCAGGCGCTGAAATCCACAGTCGACCTTGCCCAAGCCGCTGAACGCGCAGGCTTCCACCGCTATTGGCTGGCCGAGCATCACAACATGCCCGGCATCGCCTCCGCTGCAACGCCCGTCGTCATCGGCCATGTCGCGGGCCAGACCAAAACCATGCGCATCGGCGCGGGCGGGGTCATGCTGCCGAACCACTCGCCCCTCGTCGTGGCCGAACAGTTCGGCACCCTCGCGACCCTCTACCCGAACCGGATCGACCTCGGCCTCGGTCGGGCCCCCGGCACCGACATGCAAACTGCCCGCGCCCTTCGCCGCCACATGGCGCAGGAAGACACCTTCCCCCAGGACGTGCAGGAACTCATCGCCTACCTCGGCGACACCCCCAGCGCGGTCCAGGCGATCCCTGGCACCGGCACCAATGTCCCCATCTGGATCCTCGGCTCCAGCACCTTCGGCGCGCAGCTGGCCGCTTACCTCGGCCTCCCC
>NZ_JALHQD010000010.1:9426-10345 GCF_022842145.1 Tabrizicola sp. | reverse complement strand
ACCTGGACGAGGCGCTCGACATCTACCGCCGCACCTTCCGCCCCTCGGACCGCCTCGCCAAACCCTATGTCATGATCGCCATCGGCGTCTCCGCCGCAGCGACGGACGAAGAGGCGACCTACCTCCGCTCCTCCCAACTCCTCGCTTTCGCTCGCCTGCGGACCGGCCGCCCCGGCCAACTCCCGCGCCCGACGGACGACCTCAGCGAGATCCCCGAACCTATCCTCGACCAGGTCCGCTACGCGCTCTCCTGCTCTGCCGTAGGCTCCCCCGCCACCGTGCGCCGAGAACTGACGGCCCTCATCGCCCGCTACCGCCCGGATGAGGTGATGATCACGGGCATGATGCACGACCACGCCGCCCGCGTCCGCTCACTTGAGATCGCGGCCAGCGTCCTCACAGACCTGATCCAGCCCGCTGCAGCCGCCTGAACTGCCGCGAAAACCGGCACGGACAAAGTGTTAACACCACCCTAACAGAAAATCCCAACCCCTTGGACTCAAACGACTTCCAAAGTTTGTCCACCGTGGACACCTCCGAGATATTTGACCCCGCCCCCCGGTCCCGCTAGCATCCCAGCCCATGAAACAAGACCCCACCCAGGCCCTCCGCGACACCGGAGTCCGTGTGACCCGCCAGCGCGAAGCGCTCCTCAAGGTCTTGACCGAATCCGAAGACCACCCCGACGCGGCCGAGCTGCACCGGCGGGCCCGCACCCTCGACGACAGCCTGTCGCTCGCCACCGTCTACCGCACCCTCTCGGTCCTGGAACGGGAAGGCGTCGTCCTCCGCCTCGCCCTCGAAAACGGCGGCGCGAGGTACGAGGTCGCCGACGCCCCCCACCACGACCACATCGTCGACCTCGATACCGGCCAGATTACCGAATTCCGGTCCGAGAAGATCGAGGACCTCCAGCGCC
>NZ_JALHQD010000010.1:0-9416 GCF_022842145.1 Tabrizicola sp. | reverse complement strand
AGCGCCAGATCGCAGCCGAGCTTGGCTACGATATCGTCCATCACCGGATGGAACTCTACTGCCGGAAGCGGACCTAGCCCCCCGCCTTCAAACAGTCCTCACCAGCCGCAGCGCATCATAGATCGCCGCGTGGGTATTCCGGGCCTCCACCGCATCCCCGATCCGGAACAGCTGGAACCCCTCGACCGCCGGCTGCGGCTTCCCGTCGATCAGGGCACCGTAGTCCACCGCCCCCTTGTTCCCCGAAGCCGGCTTCAGTTGGAAATACAGATCCGCCAGCGGCTGCGTCCCGCAGTTCACCACCACCTGATCATAGACCGCCGTCTTGGTCAGCTTCATGTAATCCGACCCGATCACCGCCTCCAGCTGGTTCCCCGCTCGCCGCACCGCGTCCAGCTTGTAGGTCACCGTGAAGGTCACCGCCTTGTCCTGCAGCGCGCGCATGTAGGGGACCAGGTTCATCCCCATCACCTCGGGCGAGAAGCTGCGGTCGCGGGTCATCACCTCGACGCGCGCCCCGGTGTCTGCAATTATCTGAGCCGCTTGCAGGGCCGCATGGTCGCCCGCGTCGTCGTAGATCAGGACGTTCGTCCCCGGCTTCACGTCGCCCGACAGGATGTCCCAGGACGACACCACAAGATCATTGCCCGCCGCCAGCAGGTCCGTCTGCGGCAGCCCGCCCGTCGCGATCACCACCACATCCGGCTTTTCGGCCAGCACATCAGCCGCCTCGGCCCAGGTGTTGAAGCGGAACTCCACCTCCTTGGCCGTGCACTGCGCCAGCCGCCAGTCGATGATCCCGATCATCTCGGCCCGCCGCTTGGTCTGCGCGGTCAGGCGGATCTGCCCGCCGGGCTGACTGGCCACTTCGAAGACGACGACCGAATGCCCCCGCTCGGCAGCCACCCGCGCCGCCTCCAGCCCCGCCGGACCAGCGCCGACGACGACGACCTTCTTCTTCACCGCGGCCGCCGCGATCTCGTGCGGCTGGGTCTCTTCGCGCCCGGTCGAGGGGTTGTGGATGCACAGCGCCATCCCCCCCTGATAGATCCGGTCCAGACAGTAGGTAGCCCCGACGCAAGGCCGGATGTCGTGCTCACGCCCCTCGACGATCTTCCGCACGATATGCGGGTCGGCAATGTGCGCGCGGGTCATGCCAACCATGTCGACCTGACCTGTGGCGACCGCATGCCGTGCCGTGGCCACATCAGGAATCCGCGCGGCGTGCAGGGTCGGCATCCCGACCTCGGCCTTGATCCGCCCTGCAAAATCCAGATGCGGAGCCGAGCGCATGCCCTGCACCGGGATCAGGTCGGTCATCGCCGGGTCGGTATGGATGCGGCTGCGGTTGATGTTCAGGTAGTCCACCAAGCCACTGTCACGGAAGATTTTTCCGATGGCGACACCTTCCTCGATGTCGATCCCGCCTGGCTCCATCTCATCGACGCCGTAGCGCATGCCGATGATGATTTCAGGCCCCACCTTCTTCCGGATCGCCGCCAGAATTTCCATCGTCAACCGCGCCCGATTTTCCAGACTGCCGCCATAGGGGGCGTCCAGGGTGTTCGTCAGGGGCGACATGAACTGGTCGAGGAGGTGACCGTGGCACATGATCTCGATGCCGTCGAGACCGGCTTCCTGCATCCGTTCGGCGGCATCCACATAGTCCTTGATGATGCGGGCGATGTCCCAATCCTCGGCCGGTTTCGGCGTGGCGCGGTGGGCGGGTTCGCGTTCGTGGGTCGAGGAGACGACGGGCAGCCAGTCGCCCTTGTCCCAACGCGTCCGGCGGCCAAGGTGCGACAGTTGGATCATCACCGCGGCGCCTGCCTCATGGCAGTCATCGACCAGACGCTTCATCCACGGCACGATCTCATCCTTCCAGACGAGGAGGTTGGAGAAAACCGGCGGGCTGTCGCGGCTGGTGCTGGCGGACCCCGCCGTCATCACCATCGACACCCCGGCCTTCGCGCGTTCCAGATGATAAAGCCGGTAGCGGTCTTTTGGCATCCCGTCGTCACCATAGGCCGGTTCGTGGCTGGTGGTCATGATCCGGTTGCGCAGGGTCAGGTGCTTCAGCTGGTAGGGCTGCAGAAGGGGATCGTTCGACATGGGTTCGACCTACCTGGAAGGGATACAGCGATGCTAGATCGGCGTCCTGCCTCGCGCAACAGGAAACTCGACACATATGTCGAGTTTGGGCAGTCTTGTGTTGGGGCCGCTGGCAAGCCTAGGGTAGGGCATGACGATGGAACGACCGGAACGCGGCTGGCGGGGAACGCCGGATATCTGGCTGGATGCGGCCTATGACCTTCTGGTCGAAGGCGGCGTCGACGCGGTCAAGGTGATGCCGCTGGCCGAACGGCTGGGCCTGTCGCGCACCTCGTTCTACTGGCATTTTGCCGACCGCGAGGCGCTGTTGTCAGGGTTGGTGGACCGGTGGCGCACCCGGAACACCGTAAACCTGGTGGCCCGCTGCGAAAGCCCCGCCGCGACGATTTCCGAGGCGCTGCTGAACCTCTTCGACTGCTGGTACGACAGCGACCTCTTCGACAGCCGCTTGGAATTCGCGATGCGGACCTGGTCGCTTACGGACGCTTCGGTCGCGGTGGCGATGTCCGAGGCGGACAACGTCCGGGTCACTGCCATCACCGGGCTTTTCCGTCGCTTTGGCTATGGCGCGACCGAAGCGGACACGCGGGCGCGGACGCTGTACCTGACACAGGTCGGCTATATCGCGCTGCGGTCGGAGGAAAGCCTGCAAGTCCGGATGGACCGCGTGCCGCCCTATGTGCTGACCTTCTGCGGCGTCGCCCCCAGCGAAGACGAAGTGGCTGCCTTCCGCAAGCGGCACGGGGCCAGCTAGCCCCGCGCCCATTCGCGTCCTATTCGGCGGCGTGCGGCTTTGGCGCGTTGCGGACCAAGGCCGCCTCCAGCACCGAAATCCGGTTCTGCAGCACCGCCACGTCCACCTGATTGCGCGCCAGACTGTCGGCGACGATCAGCGGGTCGGGGGCTTCGCGTTCGACTTCCTTCTTGCCGATGAAGCGGCCAAGGATCCACGAGAAGAAGCGCGACAGGTCGTCCATCGCCAGATACATCGACGGCACGACCACGAGGCTCAGCACGGTCGAGACGATGATGCCGCCCATCACGGCGATGGCCATCGGCGCGCGGAACGCCCCGCCTTCGCCCACCCCCAATGCCGAGGGCAGCATGCCTGCCGACATGGCGATCGAAGTCATCACGATTGGCTGGGCGCGCTTGTGCCCGGCCTCGATCACCGCGTCGATCCGCTTCATGCCGCGCGCCCGCATCTCAATGGCGAAGTCGATCAAGAGGATGGCGTTCTTCGCCACGATCCCCATCAGCATCAGGATGCCGATCAGGACGGGCATCGACAGCGGGTTCTGCGTGATGATCAGCGCCGCCGCCACCCCGCCCACGGACAGAAGCAGCGAGAAGATGATGGTGACCGGCTGCAGGACGGAGTGGAACAGCAGAATCAGCACGAACATCATCAGAAGGACGCCCAGCACCATGGCGTTGACGAAGCTGACTTGCAGTTCGGCTTGGGTTTCTGCGTCGCCCGAAGGCGTAATCTTGACCGAAGCGGGCAAGTTCAGGCCTGCAAGGATCTCTTTGAACCGCGATGTTGCCTGATCAAGGACAAAGTCCGGCGCGATGTCTGCACCAAGCGTGGCCATGCGCTCACGGTTGAGTCGCTTGATCGCCGACGAGCCTTCCGTCACTTCGATGGTCGCAACAGCGGACAGCGGAATGGGTCCCGCGTTCGAGTTGACTTTGAGAGCCGAAATCCGGTCAAGGCTATTGCGTGAGATTTCGTCCAGTTGGACCCGGATCGGGATCAGACGGTCGCTTATCGAAAGCTTGCCAAGTGCAGCCGAGATATCGCCGATGGTTGCCACCCGCACGATGGCAGCGATCTGCTGCGCACTTACGCCGAGGCGTGCAGCCTCGTCAGGGTTGGGGGTGATCTGAACTTCCGGTCGAGGAAGCGACGTTTCGGCAAAGCCGTTCTCGATCTCGGGCATGGTTCGGATTGCGGTTTCAATCTTCTGCACGGCAAGATCGAGGTCCGCGGCGCTGTCCGACACGATGTCAAAGCTGAACGGGCGCGCTCCACCACCAAAGGGTGAGGTTTTGTAGGCCCTTACATCGGGCACTTGCCTCAGAGCAGCGAAGACCTCGGCCTCGATCTCGATCTGCGGACGCAGCCTGCCCTCGGAGGGAATTTCGGGGATGAAGGAGCCTATGCCGGGCAAAGCGCGGCCAAGGTCGATGAGCTTGCGTTCCAGCCCGTTGTCGAGACGGTCGAGGACAATGGTAAATGTCGCTCGGCGGATGTCGCGATCGCCAAGCGGAGTTGAGCCGCCGATGACAAGAATGGATTTCACCCCGTCGATATCTTTGACTGCATCGCGCATCGCATCGGTGGTTGCGGCGGTGTCGTCCAAAGTCGATCCGGGCGGCAGTTCGACCGACGCGACGATACGGCTTTCATCTTCCGGCGGGAACAGGCTGCCGGGGACCTGCAGCATGGCGAAGACCGAGAAGATCACCACGACCACGGCGACGACGACGGTGATGTAGTAGGTCGGCAGGGCCAGCCAGGGCCAGCGCCTGGACCGATAGACCTTGGTCGTCATGCGCACCATCCGCAGATAGCCGCGCATGAAGAGGCCGTCCTTGTGCCCCTCGTCATGGCCGACCGCATCGGTGGACCGCATCAGGTAGGCGGCCATCATCGGCGTGATCAGTCGGGCCACAAGCAGCGAAAAGAGCACGGCAATCGCGACGGTCAGGCCGAACTGTCGGAAATACTGCCCCGGAATACCCGGCATGAACGAGACCGGCACGAAGACCGCGACGATGGTGAAGGTCGTGGCGATGACGGCCAGACCGATCTCATCCGCGGCCTCGATCGCAGCGCGGTAGGGCGTTTTGCCCATCCGGATATGTCGGGCGATGTTCTCGATCTCGACGATGGCATCGTCGACCAGGATACCCGTCGCCAGCGTCAGGGCCAGGAAGCTGACCAGGTTCAGCGAAAAGCCCAGGAGGTCCATCAAGAGGAAGGTCGGGACCGCGGACAAAGGCAGCGCGATGGCCGAGATCAGCGTCGCGCGCCAGTTGCGCAGGAAGGCCAGCACCACCAGAACGGCCAGCAGCGCGCCTTCCAGCAGCGTGTGGATCGCGGATTCGTAGTTGCCGTAAGTGTAGAAGACGGAATCGTCGACCATGGTGATGGCGACGTTCGGGTTCTGCCGGCGCAGGTCGTCGACCACGGTATTGGTGATCTCGGCCACGCTGACTTCGGACGCGCCCTTGGACCGGAACACCAGGAAGGTGACACCAGGTTCGCCGTCGATGCGGGAAAAGCTCTTCAATTCCTCATAGCTGTCGATGACCTGGCCCAGATCGGACAGCTTGACGAACCGCCCCGAAGGCAGTGCGATCGTCGTTGCCGCAAGGGATTCGACCGTCCCGCTGTCCCCAAGGGTCCGGATGACCTGTTCGCCATTGCCAAGCTCAAGCTTGCCCGAGCCGAGGTTGGCGTTTGTCGCGGCAATCTGGGCGCTGACGGCCTGGGCGGTGACGCCATAGCTGTCCAGCCGCACGGGGTCGAGCTCGATGCGAATCTCCCGGTCTGCCCCGCCGATCCGAGTGACGCGGCCGATGCCCGGCTTGCCCTGCAAAGCGCGGGTCACGGTGTCGTCGACGAACCAGCTGATCTCTTCCATCGTGAGGTCAGGCGCGGTGACCGAGAAGGTCATGATCGCCTGGCCTTCGACGTCGATGCGGGTGACGATGGGCGCCTCGATCCCGCCGGGCAGATCGCCCCGGATCTGGTCCACCGCGTCCTTGACGTCCTGCACGGCCTTGTCGGTCGGCACTTCCATCCGGAACTCGACAACCGTCGTGGACAGCCCGTCCGTCACGGTCGAAGTGACCCGCTTGGCACCGGTCAAGCCGGCGACAGCGTCCTCGATTTCCTTGGTTACCTGGCTTTCCATTTCCGCAGGTGCTGCGCCGGATTGCCCGACCGAGACGGCGACAAGCGGCACGTCGATGTTCGGAAACCTGGTGATCGGCAGGGCGTTGAAGCTTTGCCAGCCCAGCACCATCAACAGAAAGAACGCCAGCAGCGGGGCGACGGGATTGCGGATCGACCAGGCAGAGAAGTTCATCGCGGTGACCCTCAGTTCGTGCCGGCCGACGCGACCACCGGATTGATCCGGTCGCCCGCGCGGACAAAGGCACCAGCCTTCAGGACAACCAGATCGCCTGCGGCCAGCCCGCCGGTGACCTCGACCATGCCGCCGTCACGGATGCCGGTGGTGACCGGGACACGCTCGACCACGCCGTCCTTCACCCGCATCACCGCGCTGCCGTCCAGGTTGGAACCGATGGCGGTCACCGGCACCGCCAGAACCTCACGCTCGGCCGCCAGGATTTCGGCTTCGACGAACATGCCGGAACGCAGATCCCCCGCTTCATCCACCTGAATGCGGGCGCGTCCCAGGCGGGACAGCGGGTCGATCGTCGGCTCAACCAGCCGAACCGTGCCCTGCAGCGCCTCGGCCATGCCGATTGCCCGCATGTTGGCCTTCTGACCAGGGGCAAGCCGCATCAGGTCGGTCTCCGAGACATCGGCCCGAAGTTCCAGCGCCGCATCGCGGGTGATCACGAACATCGGCTGCCCCGCCGCCGTGGCAACCGCGCCGATCTTGGCATTCCGCGCGATGATCTTGCCCGCGACGGGGGCCTTCACCTCGGTCCGCGACAGCAGAAGGTCGACGTTCTCAAGCCGCGCTTCGGCCAGGGCCAGCTGGGCCCGCGCGGATTCCAGACCCTGCTGGGCCACATCGACCCGCGCATTCGCACCGGTTTCATTCGCGTTCACGGTGTCCAGCGTCGCCTGTGGTGCCGTGCCGCTTTCGCGCAGCTTCGCCGTGCGCTCGACCACGCGGGCGGCCTCGGCAGCAGCAGACTGGGCCTCGACCAGCTGTGCCTCGGCCTGCGAGATCGTCGCGCGCGCCGCAGCCAGCGAGGCGACGGATTCGGTCTTTTGCAGATCAAGCGACGTCCGGGACAAAACGGCCAGGACCTGACCCTCGGTCACCATGTCACCCACATCGACCAGCAGGCTTTCCAGCGGCTGGCCTTCGACCAGCGGCACGACCTGCACCTCCTCTATCGCCGCAATCAGGCCCGAGGCGATGATCCGGTCAGAGAGCCGTTGCGAGACAACCTCGGTGACCGAGATTGCAGGCAGGGCAGGGGCCGGCGATTCTGCGGCGGCTGCCTCTTCGGCGGCGGCGGGAAGCGTGAAGCTGCCAGAGGCGAGCATGGCGGCAAGAACGGAGACAAGAATGACGGTCGGGCGCATGGGGTCAGCCTTCTGCACGGTCGCTGGAGACATCAAGGAGGATACGGTCGATCAAGGCCACCACCTGCGCTGCAAGCGCGGGACTGGCCGGACCGCATTGGGCAGTTCGGGTCGCCATTGCCTTCACCAGCATCACCAGCATCTGGCATTGACCCTCATATCTCTTCCGGGCATCTTCTATGTTACGCTTCGTAACATGAGCGAAGATTGCGGACAACATCGAAACAATCGACTCTTCCATCTGCCGCGCCGCTTCGCCGATCTCGGGCTTGCGGATCGCGGCGGCGGTGATTTCGGCCCAAAGCTGGCCGTCCTTCATCGACTCTTCGGAAAAGTGGTTCAGGATCCGGTCCCGCAGGCAGGCCATCGGCTTGTCCGAGGTCTGGATCTCGCTGAACTCACCCTGGATCTCCGCAAGGTCATAGCCGCACATCGCCACCACGATCGCGGCTTTCGACGGGAAGTAGCGGTAGAAGTTGCCGACACTCATCCCGGCCGCGCGGGCAAGGTCCTGCATCGAGGCCCCGTCGAATCCCTTTTCGGCGAAAGCCTGCCGGATCGAGGCAAGGATTTCGTGGCTGCGCTCTTCGGCGGCGGGGGCTAGGACGGATGACATGTCGGGCAGCTTGGCTGGGAATGAACGTTCATTCACTGCAAATAGCGACAGTTTCCGAAACGTCAAGCAGGAATACGCGGCATCGCAGCGTTCGGATGTCTTCGGCTTCACTTTTCCGGGGATTTCGCCCAAAGGAGCGGCACAACAGGGGGGTATTGCATGGCCACGGGCTTTGGATTCACAGTTGCGGCGACTGAAGGTGCTGCGCGGACCGGGGTGATCAGCACGCCTCGGGGCGAGATCCGGACCCCGGCCTTCATGCCGGTCGGCACCGCCGCGACGGTCAAGGCGATGCTGCCGGAAAGCGTGGCCGCCACTGGGGCCGATATCCTATTGGGCAACACCTATCACCTCATGCTGCGCCCCACGGCTGAACGGATTGCGGCCCTTGGCGGCCTGCACCGGTTCATGAACTGGCAAAAGCCGATCCTGACCGACAGCGGCGGGTTTCAGGTCATGTCACTGGGACCGCTGCGAAAACTGACCGAGGAAGGCGTGCGCTTCTCCTCGCACCTTGACGGGTCCAAGCACATGCTGACCCCCGAACGCAGCATGGAGATCCAGAAACTGCTTGGGTCGGACATCGTGATGTGCTTCGACGAATGCCCGGCCTTGCCTGCGACCGAGGCTGAGGTGGCGAAGTCGATGCGCCTGTCGATGCGATGGGCGCAGCGCTCGCGCGATGCTTTCGGCGACCGCCCCGGGCACGCCCTCTTCGGCATCATGCAGGGTGGGGTGACGCAGGAGTTGCGCGAAGAATCGGCCGGGGCGTTGAAGTCAATCGGCTTCGACGGCTACGCAGTTGGCGGCCTGGCTGTGGGTGAGGGGCAAGAGGCGATGTTCTCGGTCCTTGACTACGCACCCGGTTTCCTTCCGCAAGACAAGCCGCGCTATCTGATGGGCGTTGGCAAGCCAGATGACATCGTTGGTGCCGTCGAACGCGGCATCGACATGATGGACTGTGTGCTGCCATCCCGGTCGGGCCGGACGGGACAGGCATGGACGGCACGGGGGCAGGTCAACCTGCGCAACGCCCGCCACAAGGACGACCCGCGTCCTTTGGAGGAGGGCTGCCAGTGCCCCGCCTGCCGCAGCTACTCCCGCGCCTACCTGCACCATGTGGTGAAAGCGGACGAGATCATCGGCTCGATGCTGCTGACCTGGCACAACCTGCACTATTATCAGGTGCTGATGCAGGGGTTGCGAGACGCGATTGCAGGCGGCAACCTTAAGGCCTTCGTGGCGGAATTCCATTCACGGCGGGCCGAGGGGGATGTGGAGCAGGTTTGACGAAAGCCTTTCATTCCCGGCTTGCACCCGTTCACACAGAGGTTCATTCTTCCGAACCAAAGCAGAACTTGAATCCTACCGCCGGGGACCACAAGT
>NZ_JALHQD010000009.1 GCF_022842145.1 Tabrizicola sp. | reverse complement strand
CCTGATCGGATGATGACGGCCACGCTTGTGTTACCTCTTGTGTAACCTGAGGCAACCCAATTTCCGGCCTAAGTATCTGATCTTTAGAGATAAATCAGGGGATTGTGGCGGACAGTGAGTCCGCCTAAGCTCATCTATAGGTGTTTGCTTAATATACTATATCTTAAGCCTCAAGAAATCCATACCACATATAGTACCACATCAACCCAAGATTGCCCAAGCAAGCCGGGCCAGCATCTAGCCCAACGCACCTCCACCACTCAACCCGCTATCCGCGTCAGAGCGCTTTCAACCATGCGGTCTCAGTCAGCTGAAAGACGATACTCAAAAGCTTCGACTGGCAGTACCGCCGCTTCGTCCAAGCGCTTCTTCACGTCTGCGCCGCCAGGAAATCCTTTGAGCATGTTCAGATAGTTGCGAACCGCTCCGTTGATGCCAGCAAGGCAGGCCTTCGACTTCACCCAGTTCTGCGGGCTGAAAACGCGATTTGCCGGTTGCGTTTCATTTGCCGCCGCTTCAAGCGCCATATTCAAGCAGGTTCCAGCTATACGAACGATTTCATCAACCATGTTTGCAGATTGTGCAGACTCAAGGGCTTTGTGGGCACTTGGCACCCTGTCCGACTGGTTGCTTGAAATTGCGAAGATCATCGCGACTGCATACAAGTGATGGTACGGGGCATAAGCTTTCATCGCGAGTAGAGTTTCATTAAGACTTAGCGGATTTGCCGGAACCCATGCTGATTGCACTTCGTTCATCCATGTATTCAGGGCGAACACATTTTCGGGTGGGTAGTCCTTGTTCTTGAACAGCGTTTCGAAATACTTGTCGAAAATCTTCGTTTCGCCGTAGGAAAGGTTCGGACGCAGGGTCTGCCAAGCGACAAGATTCTTTGCAAAAGCCGAAAGCTCAACGACATGATCTTTGTTCCTATCGGCGGGCGCAGCTTCGCCCCGCTTCGTCACGAAATAACCCGTTGGGTATTTCAGCTCATACGCCTTCTTTATCGCTAGAACGCGCTTGTCATTGCTGCGCAAATCTCTGGCCTTAACCGCGCTTTGCGAGTTCGTGTTGATCGAAATCTTGTCCGCTCTATCCCGTTGGGGGATTTCGTAGAAGCGGAACAGAATGAAGGCATCGTCAACTTTCTTCACCGTTTCGCTACATGAAAGGATCGTGTTCAAAGACTGACAACCGTTCACGATGCTAAGGCCGGAAAGCGTGAGCGTTTCGCCATCCATTTGCATCTTGTTGCAAAGGGCTGTTACGCCGTTGTGGAAAAAGAAGAAGTCGCTGCGCTTATCACCCAAGATTGAACTGCGAATGCCCTTATTGACCGCATTGCTTGAACCAAGGCTTTGACGGACATTCTTTTGGAAAAGCGTTCCGTCCTTAATACCTGGCAGTTTGATACACTCTTTCAATGGAAGGGCGGCAATCACAACTGGCGTTCCCGCGATTTCATGGAACATGTACTGCACACCAGTAAGCTCCAGTTTGTAGTTGATGCTTGGGTTGTCGGTTTCAATCGCGTAGTCGTAACGGCGTTTCAGTTCTTCGGCGTCGATAACGTGAATTGTCGCATCGAAAGCTTCGTTCTCACTTAGCTTGGCAAGTTCTTCTTGAAAGGTTTGAAGGTCATGTTGTGCTGCTTCTGTTAGCACTCCTGTCGTAATCAGTTCGAAGGAAATTTCGTAGTCTTCGTCTAGAGCGTTTGCCAGTTCGGCAAGCTTGCGCGCCAACTTCGGGTTCGCGACGTTTTGAAGCCGTGCCAAATCCTTGATTTGGAGCCATGAAGAAAACACTTCGCGCAAGGGTTCGGCATCGACCGAACCGCCCTGCGTGAACTTCCCTTGCACGATCCGAACAAGCGACTTGTCGTCGTCTATGATCAGCGCATCAATTTGCTTGTCGTCCGCCCCGTCGGTAATGTCATCACGGGTTTCGTTCATGTCGCGGAAAAGTATATTGCGCAGATACCATGCGACGAACCTTTGCCCGTCGTTGGCAAATTTCTGCTTGAAGTAGTCTGCTGAAATCTGAGCTTTGATAAAATCATACATGCCTGCTGCTTCCTTCGTTTCTATTAATGCCGCTACAGTATTTGGATTATGTTCGTGATCACCTTGTAGTCCTGCCCCAAAGTATCGACGAAGTGCTTGTTGCCGCATTCGATCTTGCGACGTTCATCGGGCCGCAAATCGGAAAGCGTCGTCGTGCCCTTGGTTTCACGAACCAGGTACAGCCGGTTTTGGCCTTCGCCGGTATCCATCACGATAGCCCAATCCGGGTTGTACCCGCCAATCGGGGTTCGTACCTGGAACCAACCGGGCAACTTGACGTATAGCTTCACGCGGGCGTCGCGTTCCAAGGCTTCGGCGAAGGGCCGTTCAATGGTTTCGGAATCGACAACCACGCCTTCATAAACATGGGTTCCACCTGCGTAGGTGTTGGCTTCACTTTTCACCACGTTCGCGGCAAAGGCTTCCATCAGGTCATCGAACTGCGTCTGTTCGTACCATGTGCCATCCCGTTCATACTGAATGCCGCCAACAAGTTGATCAGCAAGCTTGGTCTTGATGATACCAACCAATGCAGCGGCAAATTCGTGCGCGTTGTCCAAGACGGCTTTCGGATCAGGCGCAGCCTTCAAAATGGCAAGCACGGTCTTCCGCCCGATGCGCATCGGTGGCGACGTAGCTTCCATCAAATTTTCCACAATGGATATGACGTTCGGAATGGGAAACCGGCCTTCAAGGTCGATGGCAACGCTTGCATCGGCAAAACGGATGGCTTCGAACATGTCTGCGCCGGTTTTGGCGTTGACCCCTGCAACCTGCACAACGATGCGCGGGCGGCGAACCTTGATGTTCGACATTTCGGCGACAACATCGGCAACCAGCTTGGGGCTATCGACGACCACGGAATAGCGTGTGCGATGCTTGATACGTTCCCACAGTTCTTGAAATTCGGGCTTCAACAGATGGTTCTTGCGCAGCTTCAAGTACGCCTTGTCGCGCGCATTGCCGGGCTTCGGTGGCACACCGTCTTTGCCGTATGCCTTTTCGATTTCCCCCTGTAGGCGGCTGACAAACCCTTCATAAGTTTCGCTTGCGGATACGGTAAGCACGTTGACGCGGGCATCCTGAACCCGTTCGCCGGTCACGCAATCGACGGGTAGACGAACGCCCCGGCCAACCTGTTGCCGACGTTCGGTTTCGCTTCCAACTTCGCGCAAAGTGCAAATCTGAAAGACGTTCGGGTTATCCCAACCTTCTTTCAGGGCGGAATGTGAAAAGATGAACGACACGGGTTCGTCAAAGCTGATCAGGTCTTCCTTGCGCCGCATGATCAGGTCGAATTCGCGGGCTTGTGCAGCCTTGTCTTTGTCGTTTGTGGGCACTTCCTTTTCAACAATCGAGACAACGCCCTTCTTGTTCGTCGTCGATGCGAAGTACGATGCCTGAACGTCCAAGGGGTTTTTGTCCCGCCATTCAGGGAAATCGGCCTTATATTCGTTGAACGCCTTGATGAATAACTGCCGGATAAAGCCGTTGTCGTCGCGAAAGCTTTCGACCCGATCAACGAAGAACAACGACAGAACCTTGACGTTGAAGCCCATGTCCCGAATGCGCTTTTGCTTGCGCATGTGGGTTTGCACCGTGAACCGGATTTGCGCTTCTAGGATCGCTTCCTTTTGGGTTCCCGTTTCCGCGCCCATCGCGATTTCAACGTTGTTCGTGAACCGGATGAACTTCGACTGATAGTTGATTTCGGCAACCTCAAGCCCTTCGTAGTCAGCCCGATTGGTCTTTTCCCACAACTTGAAGCCCTGTTTCAGCTTCATCGTCTTGCGCGTGACCTTGCCCGACTTCGCCTGAACATCGACCGTCACTTCTGCGACGGGCTTCTTCGCGACGATTTCGATATTTTCCAACCTGATATAGGGCAGGTTCGCGTTTTCTTCCGCAATCGCCGCACCAACTTCGATTTGCTTGACCAAGCCTTGCCGGTAGGCGTCATAGGGCGACAGGCGGTACACAAGGCTGTAGGCGTTCTTGTGCGTCGCCGAATAGCGCAAGGCGAACAGCGGGTTCAGCGCAGCCAATGCGGCAACCCGGCTTTCGCTTTCCATGTTCTGCGGTTCGTCCAGGATCAGCACAGGCCGCACCGCCTGCAACAGATGGATGACCGGCGCGTTGCCTTCCTGCCCCTTGCGGATAACGTTCTGTTCCCGCGAAAAGGCGTCGATGGTCATCACCATGATTTCGACGGCGTTCGACGCGGCAAAGCTGCGCACCTGCCCCGGTTGGGCAGCATAAACCGACGAATGAAACGGCGGCAGGCCGGGCAGCGTTGCGAAGTGCTTCTTGGTCTGCCGGATCGTCTTCAACACGCCTTCACGCACCGCAACAGACGGCACGACGATGATGAATTTGGTCAGGCCATAGCGCCCGGCAAGCGCAAGGATCGTGCGCAGATAGACATAGGTTTTCCCCGTGCCGGTTTCCATTTCAACCGAAAAGTTCGGGAACCGCACCTGCCCCCTGCCTTCGAATAAATCGACAGTCTGTTCGATCATGCCAAGGGCGGTGTCTGGCTTTATGCCTGCGTTGGTCTGAACCTGAACAAGGTTTTCAAACACCTGTTCGTCGGACAGGTCCAAGGCGTTCGGTACAACCGTCGTACCCGCCGCTGGCACCAGCCTAGCCCCAATGTGGCCTTGCCCGTCCAGAAGGCCCGTTACCGCCGCTATGGCATCAATTTGGAACTGTTGCGCCCCGTCGAACCGGAATTCCGTCATTTACAGCACCTTCAAGGTGCATTGCAGCGCAAGGTTGGCGGCAACTGTATCGTCAATCGCCGTGTCGCGGCACACGAACAGGTCAGGCTTGGTCAGGCCAAGACGCTTGGCTTGCTCAAGGTCGATGTGTTCGGCCAAGCAGATGGTAAAAGCACGGTCGGTTTCCGGGTCGGACACACGCCAAGACCCTTTCGGGGCAGAGTTGCCCGCCGGGGTGATCTTGGACGTAAGCGGGAAACCTTCGCGCAAAGCGACTTCCCAGATCACGTCTTCGGGCTTCCATCCGGGCAACAGCGTGTCGGCAAAGGCCTCCATCTGTGCGATGTAGCCTTCGGGCGTCATGTCCTTCGTTCCCGCCCAACGGCGAATATTGGTTGTGGTCAGACGGAAGGCGCGGAACCCCTGTGGGATTGCCTGCAAGTCTTCGGCCTTCAACACCCGGCGCAGCCGTTCGCGGGTTACTTCGGTGATCGTCTTCCATCCGGCGGCAAGCGCCGCTTTGCCCGTGCGTTCCTTGGGGTTCACGGCTTCGGGCAGTTGAACGGCAACGAACTTAGCCCCCGGCATTCCACTGGCGGCAAGTCGGATCACCGCTTCGGCGCTTGAACCCGAACCGGCGAAGAAATCCATGATTATTGGCGGCTCGTCACCAGTCGCCATGTACTTGAAAAGCCGCAATAGTTCCTCATGGTCTTTGGGATTGTCAAAGACCTTTGCCCCCATAAGCTTTCTTAGATATTTAACCGAAACTTGTGCTTGAGCGTAGAAGTATGATCCCCGAACTTGCGTCGCCAGCTCCGCATCGTCACTGGTTTCGTCTTCATCGAATTCTTCGGCTTCTTCGTCGTCAAATTCTAGTGCGATTGGTTTAATGTGCGATTTCCGATAGGGCGGCTCGGTATGGTCTTCGCGGAACTCAACTATGCCTTGTTTTATGCGCAGTTCCATCGTTTCAGGTGACGCATAAACCCATCCGCGCTCTGGCACAGCACATGCCTTCTTGGTCTTTGGGTGAAACACATCATAGCGTGGCCCGTCACCACCCGGCCAAGAAATGTTATCGTCCCGCCAAGGTCCGTTCTTATCAACGCGTCTGTATCGGCTCCATTTTCTTGATGGATGCGACTTCGGCAGTTCAGAGAACCAGGTTTGAAGTTCAGATTCTATGGCCTTTGTGTCGTCGCCATGCTTGGCGCGAAGCTGCACGTATTCATCCCAGATTTCCCGCGCGCCCGGCTTTTCTTCGCGCCAAACGGTCTTGGCTTCTTTCAGCGCAGACAACAGCCGTGCATAAACCAGAATGTATTCGTGACCAACCGACAGAAGCTTTGCGTCGTTCTTTCGGCCCTTTTCCCACACCATTTGCGCAATGAAGTTTTCAGGGCCGAACACGTCGTCGCAAAGCTGGCGAAGGTTCGCAACTTCGGCGTCGTTGATGCTGATCAGGATAACGCCTTCATCCTTCAACATCTGCCGTGCCATCGACAGGCGCGGATACATCATCGACAACCAATTCGAATGAAACCGCCCAGCCTTTTCGGGCGCGGTTGTGTTCATGTCGCCGTCTTCGTTCATCTGCCCGGTTTGGGTCAGGTAGGCGGCAAGCGGGTCCGAAAAGTCGTCGTGATAGATGAAGTCGTTGCCGGTGTTGTACGGCGGGTCGATGTAGATCAGCTTCACGCGGCCAAAGTACGACTTGTACAGAAGCTTCAAAACCTCAAGGTTTTCGCCTTCGATGAACACATGCTGCGCTTCGTCGAAGTTCACCGATTGCCCCGGTTCAGGAACCAGCGTCGCCCGCGACGGCGCTTGCAGCATCGCGATAGCATCACGCTTGCCCGGCCATGTCAGCCCGTATCGTTCCGGCCCGGTGGCAACCGCGTCGCCCGCAAGTTCGCCCAAGCGTTCAAGGTCAAGTTGGCCATCGCTGAATGCTTCGGGAACCAAAGCGCGCAAGCGGGCAAGAAGTTCGGCTTTCATGTCGGGCGACGTTTCGTCGATTCTGTCACGTTCTGTCATCATGCCATTGTTCTGGCACAGGCGGCACGTCTAGGGGAAGGATAACAGGCGCCTTTCGGAAGCGATGGCCCGCCCGTCCGGCGCGGGGGCATCAACTGTCGCGGCCACCCCAGCCAAAGGTTCGGGCAAGGACAAACTTCATCGCATATTGCGGGGCTGGCAGGGGTACCCATATGGAAGCGGAATGCTGGCAAGCGCCGCTTGCGGAAGAGGGGAGTTGATGGACACTGTCCTGGACTGGATTACGCTCCAATGGCTGGAAATCTTGGGTGTCGCCATCACCATCGCTGCGTTGATTTATGCGCATCTGGCGTATCAAACGTCCGCTATGGGGCTTGCTCACGCAAAGCAGGCCGAGCTCACCAACCTTCGGATACAGACCAAAGCCGCTCTGAGTGACGCGCGGCAAACCCAAGTTTCGCTTGAGCTTTCCTGCCAGCTTTACCGGGCAAGTTGGGCCAGCCATGAACGAAAGCAGCCGATGACGCTGAGTGCGCCAACGTCATTCGGCCTGTTCAAACGTTCCCCGATTGATGACGTCCAACACAAGGGCAGGCAGTTGCTTCAGCAACTGGACGCTGAGGGAGCGACCGTAGATGCCATGGATTTGCTGGCGTTGGAGGCGTTGCTACAAAAGGCCAAGGCAACGTCGCTGGCCATTCAGGCCCTTTCTGGCAATTTGGAAGGTCCGCCCTGACCTGCCATATTTCGGATCGTGTCCAACTGCCCTTGTGTGGTCATCGGCAGGTAGGAATTGACTGTGGTCGCCTCATTCTCATGCCCGAGGTTCAGTGACCAGGCCTTGCGCTGGGTCCAGTTCTGGCAAAGCACGTCCCCCAGTTCGGTCAACGTCTTGCGGAAGGCGTGCGGGGTGAATTGCGGCATCTGGACGGCGGCAAAGGCCCCCTTGATAATCGTGTTCAGTTTGGCGGCGTTAGAGAAGCCCTTCCGCGAAAGTCCAACATTGGTGAAGCCTTTGCCCTTTACGGCCTGCACATCTGCCTTTGGGAAAAGGGCATCCTCTGGCCCGAACATCGCCACCTCGCGCAGGTAGGTGACATAAGCCGCAAAGCAGTCCCGATAGGCCGGATCGACAGGGAGGAACTGGCAGTGGATTGTCTTGGCCGCCTTAGTATTCACCTCGCGCGCGTCCTGGAAAACATGACCAAGTCCGATATTCACATGCTTGAGCTTCAGGGACGCCACTGCGCCATCCCGTGCGCCGGTCAGCATGAAGAACGCGAACAGCGCCTTGTCGCGCATCTGGAATGCGGTCTCGAACGGCATGGCCTGGAAGGCATGAGCCGCTTGCTGCACCGAAGGGTAAGGGATTTCGCGCTGTTCATGGGCTACCCGCCCGTCCTTGCGCGTGTTGTTGAAGTACTCAACATCGGGATAGGTCAGAACCCGTTTGAACCCCGGCCTGCTTACCAGCCAATGGAAGAATCCCTTCACGAGACGCAAGGTTGCATCGACGGTTGAAGCGCCCAACGGCTTACCCGTCGCCGCACTTTTCTGCCGGTCCAGGTAGGCCTTGAAGTCCATCGCCTGTTGCCGGTGAAACTTCTTGAAGGGCTTGAACTTGGTACTTTCCTCGAACCGCCGGATCGCCGCCTGCACCTTGTCGATGGAAGTGTTATCTTGCCCCTTCGCATGGCGCAGATAGGTGGCGTATTCGTGCTTGATCCGCTCATTCTCTTCAACAAATCTGGCCATCAAATGATCTCCTGTTCTGACCAACATCAGGGCGGGTTTGCCCCGCGTTTCCGCCCGACTCAGCGGGGGGTCGGAAGTGATGGTTTACGCAAGGGTTGGACGGTTCCTTTAGGGTCATTCCCTGTTGCGTATCGTGATGGACAGGATCGGGGCTAGTTCGGCACAAAGGGCGGGGCTGGCAAACTTGCCGCATAGCCCGTGGCAGGTCTCACAAAGCACTTCTAGCCTTCCGCGCGCGGCAGTGTAGGGTTGATAGTCACCGATGCCGCCATAGGCGCGCTTTGGGGCGTTGCAGGCCATGCACAGGAATTGATCCATCGCCAATCGACGTTTTGGCCTTTTCGACCGTTTGCTGATGAAGTCGTTCAGCGCAAAGCCTAGGATCAGGTGCGGCTTTAGGCTGTCGAGAACCTGCAAGCCTGATCGCCGCCATAGCCGCACAGTCTGCGTAGACACGCCCAGCAAGTCTGCCGCGCTATCGTAGGTGTACTGGCTATAGATCTTGACCCGGCGCGCTGAAACGCGCCGGGCCATCAGGCGCGCCCCTCCTTGCCAGGGTCGAACCGACTGGCCTCGGCCCACGTGTTCAGGTCTACACCACGATAGATGATCTTGCGGCCAAGGCGATAGAAGGCGGGGCCAGTGCCCTTGTGCCGCCATTGAGCCAGCTTGTCGCGGTCGCCGATCAACTCAAGCTCAGGGTCGCCTAGGACATAGTTCCGGTTAGTATCGAACAGGTTTTGCATACTCTCAGTCCTCTGCCATTAAGCTGAGAGCGTTTCAGCATGTTCCAACGTCCTTGGGAACAAAGAGTGAAAGTCCGAAAACCGGGTGAAAGAAGGGCTTTGCTTGCAAGCCTTTTGGAAGCCCCTTTTAGCGCCCCATCATCGCATTCGCGATGGGCAATAGACTTCGGTCAGGAAACCCCAATAGACCGGCTAGAGCGTTCACAGGTTGCCGAAGATCGTCATCGGTCAACTGTGCAATCGCCCATGTCGCCGCGTTCCGAACGGATGCTTTGATTTCCAAAATACGAAACACCTCCTCCAGCGCACGGCCAAAGTCCGTCGATGGAAAATTTCCTTCTCGCGACATGCCAAATGTCGGCGGCTTGCCGTTTTCCCTAGAATAGAGACGCGCAAGCCTCAGTGCGATGGTGCGTGCGTAGTAGTTGGGCGGGCGGCTGGACACTGTCCAGAACTGCGCTTCCTGATCCTTCAGTTCAGCAAGGTGCTCACGATAAATCAGATACATGGCTATGATTAAACGCATCGTGCCATAGTGAAAACCTGTGTCAAAAATATTCTTGAGGGCAAGGTCACCGGCAGAATTTAGGCTCTTCTGCCGGGCGTGCTGAACCGCCTTTCCTTCAATGGCCAAGCTAAGTCGATCCAGCATGGCCTTGCGTTCTGGAGTGTCCTTCTCATCGTCCGGAACGATCTGATCAATGATCGATTTCAGACTAGCCATGACAGCCTCCACGGCAGCGAGTTCGACCATGAACTCCTTTTTTGACTCGTGAACGTTTGCGCGAGAAACGTCGATGATAGGAGTGTACTGGCCAAAGAGCGTGCGCGGCTTGTGCTCACGCCCAATCAGCTTGCCCACTACGGCGTTGAGGGAATCCACCTTGTCATCAGCCAGCATAAAGGGATCGTAGGGGCCGCCTTTCGTCATTTCAAGACTGCAGCCAGTGCGACCCTCTAGTTCACTGGATTTGCCTAAAGGTTGCCACAACCTCACCTTTCGGCATTTACTTTCCTTCGCCTGCATTCAAAGGAAAGGCGACTTTGACCACCTTTCCTTCAGCGCCGGACACGAACGCGGACCACCTCTCCATCAATAATCTGCGCTTTTCCAGTAAGTCCGACCGGGCATAAGCCCGCTCCACGTCCGAACCGACCTTGTGTGCTAGGCTCATCTCCGCCACTTCGCGGGGTACGTTCGCCACCTCGGACGCCCAGTCGCGGAAGGTCGAACGGAAGCCATGCACCGTCACACCCTCAAATTCCATCCGGCGCAAGAGCATGAGCATTGCCATGTTTGACAGCGGCTTGTTGCGCTTCTGACCTTCAAAGACGTACTCCGATTTCATCGCCTTTAGTGGTTCGATGATTGCCAGCGTCTCGTCCGTCAACGGCACACGGTGAACTTCGCCGCCCTTCATCCGTTCCGCTGGGCAGGTCCAAAGCCGCGCGTCAGTATCGACCTCAGACCATTCCATTCCCAGGACCTCGCCCGTACGCGACCCGGTCAGGCAAGTGAACTGAAGCGCCTTCGCCGCCATCGCATCCCGCGCCGTCAGGTCCGCGTAAAAGGCAGGGACGTCCTGCCAGCGCATTGCTTTGTGGTGCTTGGGTTTGGCCTTCACCTTGGGCAGAACCTTCGCATCGCCGATTGCGCTGACCGGGTTCTCTCCAGAGCGAAAACCCTTCGACTTGGCGACGTCCAGAACGACCTTTAGCCTTTGAGCCAGTCGCCGCGCGGTTTCGTGCTTTTCAGTCCAGATCGGCGACAGGCACATCAGCACTTCCGGCTGACCGATGGCATCGACCGGCATGCGTCCGATCTTGGGGAAGGCGTAGTCGCGCAAGGTGTTGATCCATTGCGCCTCGTGCTTGTCATTCTTCCACGTTGGCATCCGGTCAATGTGGACTTGCCGGGCAACCTCTTCAAAGGTCGGAATCTCACGGCTGGCGTTGAAACGCGGGTTCAGCCCTTGTTTAGCCATGCGCCGATACTCCAGCGCCCGCTCGCGCGCCTGGTTGAGCGTGACCACGTCCGCCCCACCCAATCCGAAGTCCGTACGTAACGGCGCGCCCTTGACGTTCTTCTGGCCCTTCACGACCACCCGGACAATCCACCGCCGCGCGCCAGACGGATCAACGACAAGGTATAGGCCACCACCGTCGCCATGTCGCCCAGCGCCCAGATTTTCCACCAGCTTCTTGGTCAGCTTTCCGGTCAACGCCATCTTGCATACCACTTTTCATACCACTCAATGTAGCAGTAAAGGAGCAATCGAAACAAATCCAGCTCAAACGCAATCGGTCCCTTCGCTTAACAAAACAAAGGAAAATCGCCACCGATGGCGATTGGTCGAAACCGTACTTTAGAGGTGGGTGGCGGACAGTGAGGGATTCGAACCCTCGAGACGGTTCCCCGCCTACACACTTTCCAGGCGTGCGCCTTCGACCACTCGGCCAACTGTCCGTCGGACGGCTGATACCTCGGGTTTGCGGGGCTGTTCAAGGGGATATCTTGGCCAAACGCCAAAATCCGGGGGATAGAGTTCAGGCCAAGGTGATCGTCACCCGGCGGTTCTGGCGGCCCTTGTTCTCGATCTTGCCGATCTCAACGCGGCCAATCTCGGCGCTCTGGCGGACGTGGGTCCCCCCGCAGGGCTGCAGGTCCACGAGCGTATTGCCGTCCATGATCCGCACGAGGCGCACTCTGCCCTGCCCCATCGGCGGGCGGACCGACATGGTTTTCACCAGCGCGGGATTTGCCAGCAGCTCATCGTCGGTGATCCAGTCGTCGCTCACAATCAGGTCGCGGGCGATCAAGCTGTTCAGCGCTTCCTCCAGGGCGGCCAGGTCGCCTGGGGGCTCTGGCATGTCGAAGTCGAGCCGGCCCTTGTCCGCCCCGATCTGCCCACCCGTGACCGGAAGCGGGATGACCACCGACAGAAGGTGCAGCGCGGTGTGGACGCGCATGTGGCGGTGGCGGCGGGTCCAGTCGATCAACTGCCGGGCTGGCGCGCCGACGGGCGGCATCGCCACCGGCTCGGCCGGCACCAGAGCGATCCCGGCCTCGACCTTCAGCGCAGTGGCGATGGGGACGCGCGCCCCGCCCCAGTCCAGCATGCCGCTGTCGCCCGGCTGACCGCCGCTGGTGGCATAGAAGATCGATCGATCGACCACGATACCGCCTTCGGGGGTATGGCCGACGATCCGGCAATCGGCGGCGGTCTGATAGGCATCGTCGCGGAACAGAAGCTCGGTCACCGTTCAGCCCCTTTCACTTCGGTTGCAAGACCCGCGCGTGGGGCCTTCTTCCTGGTAGCGGCTCGTGGTTCGGTCTCGACCAGCTCGGCCAATGCCAGAACCGCTTCGGCCGCCTTCATCGGATCCGGAGGCGCGGGCGGCGCAGGCGGGGGGACGATGTGGACCCCTTCCTCGACCAGGCGTTCCAGGATGCGGTGATTGATGTCGCTGCGCACCTGAACGCCGAAGTTCACATCGCGCAGGATCACCCGGATCTCGAAGTTCAGCTGCGTCGGAGTGTAGCCGGTGAAGGCGATCACCGGCGGCGGGTTCAGGATGGCAAGAGGTTGCGCTTCGGCGATTTCGCGCAACATCTTCTCGACCTTCCGCGTGTCCGACCCCAGCGCCACCGCAACGGGCACGATGATCCGGCCCGAGAGGTTGAAGCGCGTCCAGTTCGTCACGCGCCCGGTGATCAGGTCGGCGTTCGGCACGATCACGTCGTTGCGGTCAAAGGTCTCGATCCGTGTCGACCGGACACTGATAGCGCGGACCTTGCCCTGCACGGTGCCGACCTCGATCCAGTCGCCTTCACTCACCGGGCGCTCGATCAGAAGGATGATGCCCGAGATGAAGTTCGAAACGATGTTCTGCAGACCGAAACCGATACCCACCGACAGCGCACCGGCGACGATGGCAAGACCCGACAGATCCAGCCCTGCGGCATTGATTGCAATGAGTGCGGCAAGAAAGATGCCGACATAACCCACGCCCGCGACAAGGGCCGTCTGCCCGCCAGGCTCCATCCGGGTCTTCGGCAGGATCGTGGTGCGCAACGCCCCCTGGAAAAGCCGCGTCAGCATGTAGCCAAGCACGAAGACCGCCGCGAAGACCATGAAATTCGAGGGCGAGATCTTCGTGCTGCCGATCTGGAACCCTTCGGTGAAGCGCGTCCAGATCTCGGTCAGGTCGGAAAAGCGTGCGCCCCAGATCAGGGCCAGCACCGGAAGCGAGGCGATGGACAGGAAGAAGCCGGCCAGGACGGGCACCAGCGCGTCGCGCGCAGTCTCCTCGGACCGGGTGATGAGCGCCCAGCCGTCGCCGATCAGCCGTTGCAGGATGAACAGGAACGCCACCAGCGCAAAGGACATCATCGCGGGGTAGATCACCGCCTCGGCCGCCTGGACATAGCCGAAGCCCGCCAGAACCGGACCCAGGATGCCCAGCACCGTCAGGGCGCGCGCCAGAAGCTGGATCAGCCGCAACGAATAGCTGGACGACTTTTCCTCCACCTCGCGCGTCTTGCGCAGGGTCCGGCCAAGGCGAAGCAGCACCAGCCCGCCGGTCAGAAGGATCGGAAAGGACATGACCGAGGTTGTGGCATCGGAATAGGCCTGCGCATCCATCGCCGCGCCGCGCAGCATGTCGGCCGCGATCACCAGCCCCATCATCACCGACAGAAAGCGCCCCTCGGCCCGGCGCTCGGGCGGGAGGGGCAGGACGGCACCCTCGCCCTGCAAACGCGGGAAGGCACGGGCGCCAAGCCAGGCCGCCGAAAAGACGACAAATCCCGCGACCGGCAGGACCTCTGCGATCTGGGTCCCGACATCACCCATCATCCCGCTGGCCAAAAACGCCCAAGACAGCAGGACCACCCCCACGGTCGGCAGGATGATCCCGCCCATCGAGGCCAGAAGCGCCCAGAAATGCCGCCCGCGGACCGAAGCGCCCTCCTGCAACCGCTCGGCAAAGCGTTCGATCCAGCGCCGGACGTAGAACACCAGGGCCAAGGCCACGATGACCAGGGTCAGGATCAGCGGCAGGTTGTCGAAAAGTTCGCCTCGCGCCTTCGGGTCGTCCCAGGCTTCGACGGTTTCGTCCCAAAGCCTCTGCACCGTGTCGGCGAAACCGATGGCGGCTTCAGGCCAGTTGCCGGGGTTCAAGGGCGAGGGCCAAAGCTGCAGAAGCTGGTCGGCCTGGCGGTCGCGCAGGGTGCGGTCGATCTCGTCGATCAGCCCGTCGGCGCGGCGGTAGGCTTCTTCGGCGGCGATGCCGGGGGCCTGCAGGCGGACCAGCTGTCCGGCCAGTTCCTGCCGGCGGGCCGAGATTTCGTCCGCCTCGGTTGCCCCTTCCGCAGGGGCGGGTCCCAGCGCATCGATCTGCTGGCGCACCGTGGCAATCCGCGCCGAGTTGGCGCTTTGTGCATTCAGCAGCGCGGCCCGCCACTTCGCCAACTGCGCGCGAATTTCCTCCATCCGCTCGGTCGAGGTGTAGCGGTTGCCGATCTCGGCCTCGGCCCGCTCGGCCATCCGCTCCCACAGCGCATAGTCCAGTTCAGCCCCGTCAGCCGCTGGTTCGGCAGCGGTGGGCGCATTCTCTCCGGTCTGGTCCTGCGCCAGCACTGGCACCGCGGCCAGTGCCAGCACAAGTCCGAGCCAGAGAAGAAGCCGCCTCATGCGTCCTCGTAGACCGGCGGGATCGGGCGGACGGGACGGTCCAGCCAATCGGGGACCGGCAGGCCCTTCTCGCGCAGGAAGGTCGGGTTGTAGATCTTGGACTGATAGCGGCTGCCGTAGTCGCACAGGATCGTGACGATGGTCTTGCCCGGCCCCATGTCGCGGGCCATCCGCATCGCGCCGGCGATGTTGATGCCGGTCGATCCGCCCATGCAAAGGCCCTCATCCGTCAGAAGATCGAAGATGATCGGCAGTGCCTCCGCATCGGGGATGCGGTAGCTGAAATCCGGGGTGAAACCTTCCAGGTTCGCCGTGATGCGCCCCTGCCCGATCCCTTCGGTGATTGAATTGCCGGGGCTCTCAAGTTTGCCGGTGGTGTAGAAGCTGTGCAGCGCGGCGCCTTCGGGGTCGGCAAGACCGATCTTGACGCCCTTGGACTGCAAGGCCTCGGCCACCCCTGCCAGCGTCCCGCCACTGCCCACAGCACAGATGAAGCCGTCCACCTTGCCGCCGGTCTGGTCCCAGATTTCCGGGCCCGTCGTCTCGACATGCGCCCGGCGGTTCGCCACGTTGTCAAACTGGTTGGCCCAGATCGCGCCGTTGGGCTCGGTCTTTGCCAGCGCCTCGGCCAGACGGCCAGAGTAGCGGACATAGTTGTTCGGGTTGCGGTAGGGTGCGGCCGGAACCTGCACCAGTTCGGCCCCCGCCAACCGCAGCATGTCCTTCTTCTCCTGACTCTGCGTCTCGGGAATGACGATGACGGTACGGAACCCCATCGAAGCACCCACCAGCGCGAGCCCGATCCCGGTATTTCCGGCCGTGCCCTCGACAATGGTCCCGCCCGGCTTCAACAGACCCTTCGCCACCGCATCCTTGATGATGTACAGCGCCGCCCGGTCCTTGACCGACTGACCAGGGTTCATGAACTCGGCCTTGCCAAGGATGGTGCAACCGGTGATCTCGGAAGCCTTCTTCAGCTTCAGAAGCGGGGTGTTTCCGATCGTATCGGCCAGATCCTGATGAATGCGCATGAGGGGCGGTCCTTCTTTGGTCCTTGCAGGTGTATTGGGGTCGGTGGGCAAACTCAAGCCGCGAGGGATCGTCGCGCCGCCGGCCTCCGGATCACCGCCGAACGCCCCGAACCACCCTCCGCACGAGCGCGCCTGGTTTGTGCCCTGGTCTGGCGGAAGCGGTGGGATTCGAACCCACGGTGGGGTTCCCCCCACGCTGGTTTTCAAGACCAGAGCCTTAAACCACTCGGCCACACTTCCATTCCGACCGCTTGGCCGGGACCACGACGGCCCGAATACGCGGCGCGGATCGATTCTGAAAGCCACTGGCAGGCGAATTCCGCTGATCGTGAGGCTCGGGACAAGCCTCCGCCCTTCCCTAGGCCGCTGCAAGTCTGTATGTTGTGGTAAAAGGCAGGCGGATACACGTGGTTTGGAGGGCGGAACGCTCCGGGCAGGATGCCCGAACCACGAAAGGGATCATGGACAAGCGCGGCGCTTCAGACCGTGCGACTTTGAGGGCGAACATGGCACGAGTGGGACTCCGGAAGGTTGTTTTCGGCTTGGCGGCAACCGGGTTGCTGATTGGCTGCGTAGAAGGTGGCGGAAAGACCGGCGTGGATGCTGCCCAGGTTTCGGCCCCGTCCAAGAAGTCAGGCGGTGCCCGTGACATCGAGGCACCCGAAATCTACCAGGCCACCGACAGCGCACTTTGGGACGGACGTCCCTCGCTGGGCGGCATCTGGGTGGCGGCCTCGGATGTGGTCAATCCCGAACGGGTCGTGATTTTCAACCCCGCCTCCGGCAAGTCGATCACCGGCGCCTTGTTCAAGCGCGAACGCGAAAACCCCGGTCCGAGGCTGCAGCTGTCCTCCGATGCGGCCGAGGCGCTCGGCATCCTTGCGGGCCAGCCGACCGAGATCCGCGTGACGGCCCTGCGCAAGGAGGAGGTAGCGGAACCCGCTGCGAATGCCGAAACCGATCCGGCTGCAAAGCCCGCGCCCGAAGGGGCCGAGGCCGCCGCCATCGCTTCCGCAGCCCTCGATGCCGTCGACTCCGGGACGGTTGACGCAGGCACCGCACCTGCTCCGGCACCCGAAGGCACGGACGTATCTGGCGAGGTTGCCGTCGCCGCCGCCGTGGCAGCCGAAGGTGCCGCCGACCTCGCAGCGGATGCCGCCCCGAAGCCCAAGACCTGGAAAGAACGTCGGGCCGAAGCCAAGGCGGCCCGCGAGGCCAAACGGCGCGCCGCCGCCGAAGCCAAGGCCGCCGCTGCCGCCGCCGCCACTACTCCGGTAGAGGGCGAGGTTGCCACCGCTGACAGCGCAGCCGTGGCCCCGATCGAATCCGCGCCGCTTGACGCGCGCACGCCCGATGTCAGCGCGCCCACCGTCGCCGCAAACGCCGGAACCACCGTCGCCCCAGCGGCGGTCAAACCAGCAGCCCCCGCAGCTGCCGCCGACCCCGCTCCGTCCTCCGCGGCAGGCGGCGCTGTACGGCCGATCCAGGTTGCCTCCTTCTCGAAAGAGGAAAACGCCAATCGCGCAGCCGAAGCCTTGGCCAAGATCGGCATCACTGCCAAACCGCAGAAGTCGGAAAGCAACGGCAAGGCGGTCTGGGGCGTGGTCGTGATGGGTGACGGCGCCATGCTGCAGAAAATCAAGGACGCCGGTTTTGCCGACGCCTACTACCTGAAGTAAAGGCCCTCTCATGCTGCACCGCCTCCGTCCTGTCCTGATCCTGCTCGCCCTGGCTCTGGCGGCGCTTCCCGCCCGCGCTTTCGAGACGGCGGCCAGTGCCGCTTGGGTCTATGACATGACGACCGGTACCGTCCTGATGGACAAGAACGCCGACGAGCCGCTGCCCCCAGCCTCGATGTCAAAGCTCATGACCATCAACATGCTGTTCGAGGCCCTGAAGGACGGTCGCGTCACGATGGAGACCGAATTCGCCGTCTCGTCCAACGCCACGGCGATGGAAGGGTCGACCATGTTCCTGCAGGAATCCGACCGTCCCACGGTCCGCGAGCTGATCCACGGCATGATCATCAACTCCGGCAACGACGCCTGCGTGGTGGTTGCCGAAGGGCTGGCGGGCACTGAAGCTGCTTTTTCCGCCCAAATGACCGAACGCGGCAAGGCGCTTGGGATGACGCAGTCAGTCTTCGCCAACTCCAGCGGCTGGCCCGATCCCGTCCACCGTATGTCGATGCGCGATCTGGGGATCCTGTCCCAGCACCTGATCCAGGATTTCCCGGAATACTACCCGATCTTTGCCGAGACCGAGTTCAACTACAAGGACCGCGCCCCAGCCAATGCCCGCAATCGCAACCCGCTTCTTGAACTTGGTGTCGGTGCGGATGGACTGAAGACCGGCCACACCTCCGAGGCGGGTTATGGCCTTGCCGGGTCGGCCAAGCAGGGCGACCGTAGGGTCATCTTCGTCATCACCGGCCTCGCAACAGACCAGGCCCGCGCGGAAGAGGCCGAGCGCATCGTCTCCTGGGCCTTCCGGCAGTTTTCCGAAAAGACCGTGGCCAAAGCGGGCACCCGTGTCGCCGAAGCCGAGGTCCACATGGGCGCCGCCGACACCGTGGGCCTCGTCCCGGCCGAGGATATCAGCCTTCTGGTGCCGGCCCTGGTGCAGGACAACGTCACCGCCGAAGTGGTCTACAACGGTCCGCTCCTTGCGCCCGTGACCAAGGGCACTCCGGTCGCCGAACTGATCGTCCACGCCCCCGACCTGCCAGACCGCCGCGTGCCACTGGTGGCCGAAACGGATGTCGGCACCGCCGGGTTCATCAAACGGCTGTCCACTGCCGCCGGAACGCTTTACGCCCGCTACATCGGATCGCCGGCAAGCTGAATGGCCGGTCTCTTCCTCTCGCTTGAAGGCATCGACGGGTCCGGCAAGTCCACGCAAGGCCGCAGGCTGGCGCAGACGCTGCGTGAACACGGCCATTCCGTCACCCTTACGCGTGAGCCGGGCGGCAGTCCCGGTGCCGAGGAAATCCGCCGCCTCGTCCTAGAAGGTCCCACCGACCGCTGGTCCGCCGAAACCGAGATACTGCTTTTCACCGCCGCACGCCGTGACCATCTGGAGAAGACCATCCGCCCCGCTCTTGCCCGTGGCGAGATCGTCATAACCGACCGTTTCGCCGACTCGACCCGCATCTTCCAGGGCATCACCCGCGGCGATCTGACCGAAACGGTGGATCGGCTCCATGCGCTCATGATCGGGGTCGAGCCTGACCTGACGCTCCTGTTCGACCTGGACCCCGCCAAAGGCCTTGCCCGCGCCACTGCCCGCGCCGGAGCCGAACTTCGGTTCGAGGACATGGGCCTGGGTTTCCAGGAAAAGGCCCGCGCCGGGTTCCTGACCCTGGCCGCCCGTCACGACCGCTTCCGGCTGATCGACGCCGACGCGGACGAGGCCACAGTGGCCGCCCGCGTCTGGCAGAGCGTCGCGCCGCACCTCGTCCCGAACTGACCATCCACGGATCGTGCCGGTTGGGGGGGCGATATCTTCCATCCTACCCATGCGTCCCGCACCACCTCCGGCCGGCCGAACTCCGCCTCCAGTCGTCCCTCCACACAAGCCAGGTCGATACGCCCGCTTCACCTCGCGCACCGATCCCCACCTCTAGCCCAGAACCCCGGCTGCAGTGCCCGCCGCATCAGGCTGTGTTATGCCACCAGTCTCACCCGCCCCTCAAACCTTGCACCGCCCTATACCGACCATCGCCCAACTCCAAAACCGCCCAGGCGGCCACCCTTCCGCCCGCCACCCGCTGTGGTCCGGATATCCCCGAGCAGCTCTCGATCCTCCCAAGCTCATCGGCACCAACCCTGCATCTGGCGAACGCACTAATGGCTCGTAAACGCCCACTGTCACACATTGGCCCGCTCGCCTCTCCATGGCGTCCACCTGAGGACACTTCAGACCCCCTTCCCCCCGCCCCCCTCCCCGTGCAATCTCCGGCGCATGGCCGCGACCGACCCGCTTCCCGAACCCGATCGCCTGGAAGGCGCCCCCCACCCGCGCGAGACGCGCCATCTCTTCGGTCATCCCCAGGCCGAAGCCGAATTCCTGCGCGCCTTCACCTCGCGCCGCCTGCACCACGCCTGGATGCTCACCGGCCCGAAAGGTGTCGGTAAGTCCACCCTCGCCTGGAGACTGTCACGCTTCCTGCTGGCAACCCCCGAGGATGACGGCGGCATGTTCGCCGCCCCCCCGCCCGACAACTTCGACATCCCCGACAGCCTTCCCGTCGCCCGCCGCCTTCTCCAACTGGCCGAGCCGCGCCATTTCCTCCTCCGCCGCGCCGCGAACGACAAGGAGACCGCGCTGTCCCAAGTCATCTCGGTGGACGAAGTCCGGAAGATGAAGTCGTTCTTCGCCCTCTCCGCCGCGGACGGTGGTCGGCGTACCGCCATCATCGACGCGGTCGACGAGATGAACCCCGCCGCCGCCAACGCGCTTCTGAAGCTCCTCGAGGAACCCCCCGCCAACGTCACCCTGTTCCTGATCGCCCACCAGCCCGCGCGGCTTCTGCCCACCATCCGCTCCCGCTGCCGCGAGTTGCGGCTGACACCGCTCGCCCCGCAGGACCTTGCCGACGCCCTGACCCAGGCGGGAGGCAACATCGCGCCCGAGGACCGCGGCGCCCTGGCCGAACTCTCCGGCGGCTCCGTGGGCGAGGCCTTCCGCCTGACCAATCTCGACGGCCTGAAACTCTACACCGCCGTGACCCGCCTGTTCTCCACCCTCCCCCGTCTTGATCGCCCGCAGGCCCTGGCCCTGTCCGAGATCGCAGGGGCGCGGGGCGCGGCCGAGACCTTCGATCTGATCATCTCCCTGATCGACCTCTTCCTCGCCCGCCTCGCCCGCTTTGGCGCCACCGGCCAGACCCCGCCCGAGGCCGCCGCGAACGAGGCGCAGCTTCTCCACCGCCTCGCACCCGACCCCCACGCCGCCCGCGCCTGGGCCGAGCTTGCCCAGACCCTCTCGGCCCGCGCCCGGCGTGGCAAGGCGGTCAACCTTGACCCTGCCGCACTTCTGATGGATATCCTCCTGAAGGTCGACGAGACGGCGGGAAGCCTCGCCCTGAGGTAGCTCCGAATGACATCCCCAACCGAACCCGACCTGCCCGATCTGGTGGACAGCCACTGTCACCTCGACTTCCCCGACCTGATAGCCGAAACCGAAGCGATCCTCGCCCGTGCCAAGGCCGCCGGGGTGAACCGCCTGGTCACGATCTGCACCCGTCTGAGGAACGAGCCACGAGTCCGCGCCCTGGCCGAGGCCCATGCGGAGGTTTTCTACGCCGCGGGCACCCACCCGATGAGTGCAGCCGAAGAGCCCCTCACCAGCGTTGCCGAACTCGTCACCCTTGCCCAACACCCGCGCTTCGTCGGCATCGGCGAGACCGGGCTTGACTACCACTACACGGCGGACTCGAAGGCGATCCAGCAGACCTCCCTCCGCATCCACATCGAGGCCGCGCAGGAAACCGGCCTGCCCCTGATCATCCATTCCCGCGACGCCGACGCGGACATGGAGGCGATCCTCGCCGAAGGCATGGCCCGCAAACCCTATTCCTGCGTCATGCACTGCTTCTCCTCTGGCCCGCGTCTGGCCGAGGCGGCGTTGGAGATGGGCTTCACCCTCTCCATCTCCGGCATCGCCGCCTTTCCAAAAAGCCACGACCTGCGCGACATCTTCGCACGGGCCCCGCTCGACCGGCTGATCCTGGAAACCGACAGCCCCTACCTTGCCCCGCCGCCCTACCGCGGCAAGCGCAACGAACCGGCCTACGTCGCCCACACCGCCCGGGCGATGGCGCCCGTTTTCGGCCTCAGCCTGCAGGACTTCGCCGCCCGCACCACGGCGAACTTCGACCGCCTCTTCCCCCGCGCCGCCCGCACGGCGAAGGCGGCGTGATGGCGAGACTGACCTTTACCATTCTCGGCTGCGGCTCTTCCGGCGGGGTTCCCCGCCTTGGCGGCATCTGGGGTGACTGCGACCCCACGAACCCGAAGAACCGCCGCCGCCGCTGTTCCATGCTCATCACTCGCGAAACCGCCGACGGTTTGACCCGCGTCCTGATCGACACCTCCCCGGACATGCGCGAGCAACTCCTCGACGCCGACGTGGGCGCGCTGGATGGCGTCGTCTACACCCACTCCCACGCCGACCACATGCACGGGATCGACGACCTGCGTCAGGTGGTGTTCAACCAGCGCCAGCGGTTGCCGGTGTGGGCGGACCCCCCGACACAGGAAGCACTCCTCTCCCGCTTCGGCTATGCCTTCGTCCAGCCGGAAGGCTCGCCTTACCCGCCGATCCTCGACCTCCATGCCCTGCACGGGCCCGTCACCGTGCCGGGCGCCGGAGGCCCCGTCACCCTGACCCCCTTCCGTGCCGACCACGGCAGCATGGATGCTCTCGGCTTCCGCATCGGACCGCTTGCCTACCTGCCCGACGCCGTCGAGATCCCGGCCGAAAGCTGGCCTGTGCTCGAAGGCCTCGACTGCTGGATCGTCGACGCTCTCCGCCGCAAGCCGCATCCGACCCACGCCCACCTCGACATGACTCTCGGCTGGATCGCCCGGGCAAAACCTGCCCGCGCGGTGATCACCAACATGCACATCGACCTCGACTACGAGGTCCTGAAGGCCGAGCTGCCACCCCACATCACGCCCGCCTTCGACGGGATGACGATCACCTACGACAACCAGCCCTGACCCCAACGGCTTTCATCTTTGCAAAAATATCCCACGGGGGTCCGGGGGTGTGAAACCCCCGGTCCGACACTTGCCATGAGCGCCCTTCTCGACGTCATCCTCCCGGTCTTCCTGGTCATCGGCTTCGGCTATGCCGCCGTCCGGGCGAACCTTCTGGCCGAGCCCGCTGTCGACGGCTTGATGCGGTTCGCACAGAACTTCGCCGTCCCCTGCCTTCTCTTCCGCTCTATTGCGCATCTCGATCTCTCGGCCGCCTATGACCTTGGCCTGATGACCAGTTTCTACAGCGGAGCCTTCGCGAGCTTTTTCGCCTGCTTCTTCGGCGCGATGCTGATCTTCCGGCGGGCGATGCCGGACGCGGTCTCCATCGGTTTTGCCGGGGTCTTCTCCAACTCCCTGCTCCTCGGTCTTGCCATCACCGAACGCGCCTATGGCACTGCGGCGCTGCAAGGCAACTACGCGATCATCTCGCTGCACGCGCCCCTGCTTTACGGCTTCGGAATCGCCCTGATGGAATGGGCGCGCAGCCGGGGACACGGGCTTTCGGCCTCTGCGCTCTTGCGGCAGATCAGCCGCGCGATCCTGTCACAATCGCTGGTGATAGGCATTCTGCTGGGCTTCGCGGTCAATCTCTCCGGCAATCCTTTGCCCGGTTTCTTCTGGTCTGGGATCGACATGGTCGCCAGCGCGGCCATCCCGGTGGCGCTCTTCGGGCTGGGCGGGGTTCTAGTCCGGTACCGGATCGAGGGCGACATCGGGCCGGTCATGCTGGTGACGGCAGCCTCGCTGGTTCTGCATCCGGTGATCACCTGGGTTCTGGGAACCCAGGTCTTCTACCTGGACACCGCGGCACTGCGGTCCGCCGTGGTGACAGCGGCGATGGCCCCCGGCGTGAACGCCTACATGTTCGCCCACATGTACGGGGTCGGAAAACGGGTCAACGCCTCCGCCGTCCTCGTTGCAACCGCCGCGTCGATCTTCACCGCCTGGGGCTGGCTGCATATCCTGCCATGACAGCTCCTCGATGACTTCGTCACTCGTCGCTGACCATCCGCGACGAGACGCCGATGGCGTACGAGGAGCTTCCCGTCAGCGCCCCGTGACCCCCCGCAGCCGGTCGGACCGACGCCGCAGCAACTCCACCGTTGTCAGCAACAGCACCGAGATCACCACGAGGATCGTTGCCACCGCCAGGATTGCAGGACTGATTGCCTCGCGGATGCCGTTGAACATCTGGCGCGGAATGGTCTGTTGGTCGGGACCTGCGATGAAGAGGACGGCCACCACCTCGTCGAAGGAAGTCACGAAGGCGAAAAGCGCGCCCGAGATCACGCCGGGCAGGATCAGCGGCATGATGACCTTGAAGAAGGTCGTCCTCGGGTTCGCCCCCAGCGAATGCGCGGCGCGGATCAGGGACTGGTCGAACCCCGACAAGGTCGCCGTTACCGTGATGATGACAAAGGGAATCCCCAGCACCGCATGGGCCATGATCACCCCGAGGTGGGAGTTCGCAAGGCAGCCCTTTTCCGAGAGGAAAACGCCAAAGATTGTCCCCATCGCCGAATCCGGGTCAATGCAGGCCTGAGCGAAGAAGAAGCTCATCCCGACGGCGATGATGATGATCGGCACGATCATCGGGCTGATCATCAGCGCCATGATCAGGCGGCGATAGGGCATCTCCGGCCGGGACAGGCCCAAGGCCGCAATGGTGCCCAGCACCGTCGCCAGGATCGTCGCCCAAAGGCCCACCCAGAACGAGTTCTTCGCCGCCTGCACCCATGTCGCCCGCTCCCACACCGTCGACCACCAGGAACTGTCGCGCGCCTCGTCCGGCGTCGGATGGCCCAGGGTCAAGAGCGTGTCGTACCAGCGCAGCGAATAACCTTCCGGGTCCAGCGCCATCATCTTAGGCGTCAGCGAGAAATAGGGCTCGGCGTTGAAGGACAGCGGGATGACGATCAGGATCGGCGCGATCAGGAACAGGAACACCAGCCCGCAGATGACCAGATAGCTGTAGTGCCAGATGCGTTCCAGCGGCGAGGCATAGATGGGAAGCGCCATGATGTTCTCCTCAGCCCAGCTTCAGCCGGTCGATGCCGACCAGCCGGTCATACAGCCAGTACAGCACCAGGATCGCCACCAGCAGCATCCCCGCAATGGCGGCCGCCAGCGACCAGTTCGACTTCGACATGTGGAAGCTGATCAGGTTCGAGATCAGCTGCCCGTCCGCGCCACCGACAAGTGCGGGGGTGATGTAGTAGCCCACGGCCAGGATGAAGACGAGCAGCGATCCAGCGGCGATCCCCGGCAGGGTCTGCGGCAGGTAGACCCGCCGGAACGTCGTCCAGCTGGTCGCCCCAAGGCTGCGCGCGGCGCGGGCATAGCTCGGAGGGATCACCTTCATCACCGAATACAGCGGCAAGATCATGAACGGCAGCAGCACGTGCGTCATCGCGACGATCGTGCCAGTCATGTTGTACATCATGGACAGACGGCCATCGTTGCCGATCAAGCCGATGCCGACCAGAAGGTCGTTGACGATCCCCTGCTCCTGCAACAGCGCGATCCACGAGGTCGTCCGCACCAGAAGCGATGTCCAGAACGGCAGCAGCACCAGGATCATCAGGAGCGAGGACTTCGCCATCGGCAGCGTTGCCAGAAGATGCGCCACCGGGAAGGCGAGCAGCAGGCAAAGGACGGTGATGATTGCCGAGACGATGAAGGTCTTCACGAAGAGGTACAGATAGATCCTTTGCCCGTCGTCACCACGCGCCCAGCCTTCGTCCGTCAGCTTGCGGTCAGCCGCGACCAGGTAAAACTCCGGAGTGTAGACGTGGCTGGCGGATTCCATGCCCCGCCACAGGGCCGGCATGCCCCATTCGGGATCGACGGCCAGCAGAGCTTCCTTGAAGGGCGGGGTCAGCGTATCAGCCTCGCGCGCGCCCTTCTTGAACAGGCTGATCGTACCGGGGACGGAATAGTTGATCCGAGTCCCCGCCTGGCCAGTGGTCTTCTCGACCTGCATCCTGGCAAGATCCTGCACCAGTGCGGCATAGGCTTCTTCGGGCGGGTTGGCGGGATCGAAACCCTTGTTCTGAGCGAACCAGTTCACCAGCGTCGGGGCGGAATTGGCAAAGCCGTCATGTTCGAAGGACCGTTTCAGCATGTAGCCGATCGGCACCAGGAAGGTCAGGACCACAAACAGCAGAAGCGGCAGGACCAAGAGGAACGCGCGCCGTCTGGCACGGGCCTGTGCGGCGGCAAGCGCCGCTTTCAGCGGGCGTCCGTCGGCGGTCGTCAGAAGGTTGGTCGCTGCCTCGGCCATATCTGCCTCGTCGGAAAGGTTTCGGGCGCGAGGGTTGCCCCCCGCGCCCGACATCAGGATTTACTGCGACAGCCAGGCCTGGAAGCGCTCGTTCAGTTCTGCGTCATGGTCGACCCAGAAGTCTGCCGAGGTTTCCAGCGCGTTGGTCAGGTTCTCCGGAGCGGTCGGCAAGTGCGGCGCCATCACCGTCTTGCCGTCCTTGAAGATGATGTCGGTGGCCAGCGACGACTTGCGCGCCGGGCCATACGAGATCTGCTCGGCCGACTTGCGCAGGCCTTCAGTCGAGGTGGCGAACTTGATGAACTCCATCGCGTCAGCCATGTTCGGAGCACCCTTCGGCACGACGAACATTTCATTCTCGTAGATTTGGCCATCCCAGACGATCTGGAACGGTTTGCCTTCGTTCATCGCCGCGGCGAAGATCCGGCCGTTGTAGGCGGTGGTCATCACGACCTCGCCGTCAGCCAGAAGCTGCGGAGCCTGCGAACCGGCTTCCCACCAGACGACTTCCGACTTGATGGTGTCCAGCTTGGCGAAGGCACGGTCCACACCCTCGGGCGTGTTCAGCACGGCGTAGACTTCAGAAGCCGGAACGCCGTCGCCCATAAGCGCGAGTTCCAGAACCGCCTTGGCTCCCTTCTTCAGGCCGCGCTTGCCGGGGAACTTCTCCAGGTCGAAGAAGTCCGCGGCTTTGGTCGGGCCTTCCGGGAAGACGGTCGTGTCATAGGCGAACACGTTCGACCAGATGTCGGTCGACACGCCGCATTCGGTCACGGCGCCCGGCAGGAAGTCTTCCGCAGCCGGGGTACCATCTGCACCGGCGGGCAGCGAGTTGATGTCGATCGGTTCCAGCACGCCCTCGTCGCACAGGCGGATGGCATCGGCATATTCCAGCGAGGCGACGTCAACGGTGACGTTGCCCGATTCGACCATCGCCTTGACCGGAGTGGCCGGGTTGTCGCTGTCCACCATGATCGCGTTCTTGCCGGTCGCGGCGATGAACGGCTTGATGAAAGCCTCGGTCTGGGCTTCGCCATAGGCACCGCCCCAGGACATGACGGTAATGTCGGCGTTGGCGGCAAAGCCGAACGACGTCATTGCAGTCGAAAGGATCAGAATCTTCTTCATTCGCAAGCTCCCTTGGGTTGGACTTTACTTCGTTGCTCTTGTGCGTCTCCGGTGCCCAGAGGGCCCGCGGTGCAGCATCAGGGGTCGAGCGCGCGGGCATCCTGGGGATGCCAGCCCACCTTGATCTTCTGGCCGGGGGACAGCTTGGTCTGCCCCAGCGTGTTGCGCATCTTCATCACGAACTCATCCGAGCCCGCGACCTTCAGAACCGCGCGCAGGATGTCGCCCATGTAGATGATCTCGACGACCTCGGCCTCGATGGTATGGGCGCCGGGCGGCATCATCTCGGGTTTGAACTCCACCCGCTCGGGACGGATCGAGACCAGGGTCTTCTGGCCTTTTTCCTTGATGTTCACCGCGGTGGCGTCGATCAGCTCGCCCGTGGCCAGCCGCACCAGAGCCTTGTCGCCGGCAAGCTCCTCGATGGTGCCGAGAAGCTTGTTGTTCTCGCCGATGAACTGGGCAACGAAGCTGTTGTCGGGCCGTTCGTAAAGATCGGCGGGCGGGGCCAGCTGCTGGATCTTGCCGTCGTTGAACACGGCGACGCGGTCCGACATGGTCAGCGCCTCACCCTGGTCGTGGGTGACATAGACCACGGTGATGCCCAGCGATTCATGCAGGTGCTTGATCTCGAACTGCATGTGTTCGCGCAACTGCTTGTCCAGCGCGCCCAGCGGTTCGTCCATCAGGACAAGCTTGGGGTCGAAGACCAGCGCCCGGGCCAGGGCGATCCGCTGCTGCTGACCGCCCGAAAGCTGCGCCGGCCGCCGGTTGGCGAAGGCGCCCATCTGGACCATGTCCAGCGCGCGCTTGATTTTCGTCTCGCGCTCGTCCTTGCCCATGCCGCGGACTTCCAGCGGGAAGGACAGGTTCTCCCCCACCGTCATATGCGGGAACAGCGCGTAGTTCTGGAACACCATGCCGATACCGCGCTTGTGCGGCGGCACCTGGTTGATCGGTCGGCCGTCCAGCTTGATCTCGCCGTTCGTGGCGGTCTCGAACCCGGCCAGCATCATCAGGCAAGTGGTCTTGCCCGATCCCGACGGTCCAAGCATCGTCAGGAACTCACCCTTGGCGATGGACAGATTCAAGTCCTTCACGACCAGAGAGATGCCGTCATAGCTCTTCTGGACATGCTCAAAAGCGACGAAGGCGTCGTTGCGGGGCTCAAGCGTCACCCGTGTCTCCCTGATGTGCTGGACGCCTGGGGCGTCTCTTCTGCTTGATTCGACTAAAGCGAAAGCTCCCCCCCAATGCAACGCACTTTTTCGACCCCCAAGAGCACTTATGCGACGCCTTTGGTCCGCTTTGCGCCGCTGCGGGAAAAACGGTCAGATTCAGTCCGTCCCACGGTCTATCTGCCTGCGATCTGCGCAAGAAAAGGAGGCATTCCGTCATGCCGCGGCGTGGAAATGGCGAAGGGCGCGAAGGTTTCCCCCGCGCCCTTTGGCTTGTCCCGACCGACCCTGGTGCGGATGAAAAGACTCGAACTTTCACTCCGGTTAAGGAACAGCGACCTCAACGCTGCGCGTCTACCAATTCCGCCACATCCGCACGGGGTCAAGTCTTGGACGCCCGCTATCTAGCGACAGTCGCGCTGGAAGGGAAGGGGCATTTTCGCCTCTTTCGCCTGCCCTCGCGCCCGGCAATCCGACGGAGTATAAAGCGGCGAACCCAAAGGCATCCTGCAAGGCGCATCATGGTGGACTGGACGCATATCCCGGGACTGGCCCCCTACCCCGAGACGCTGGCCGCGATGGAGGCACATGTCGCCGCCATGAACGCCGGAACCACCGGGGAAGCCATCTGGCTTCTGGAACACCCGCCGCTTTACACGGCCGGGACCTCGGCCAAGCCCACCGACCTTGTCGATCCCGATCGATTCCCGGTCTTTCCGGTCGGCCGTGGCGGCCAGTACACCTACCACGGCCCCGGACAGCGCGTGATCTACGCAATGCTCGACGTCAAGGCGCGGGGCGGCGACGTGCGCTGCTTCGTCCGCGAGCTGGAACGTTGGGTCATCGACACCCTGGCCGAATTCAACGTCACTGGCGAGATTCGCCCCGGTCGCGTCGGCGTCTGGGTCACCCGCCCCGACCACCTTGGCCCGGACGGCCAGCCCGCCGAGGACAAGATCGCCGCCATCGGCATCAAGCTGCGCCGCTGGGTCAGCTTCCACGGCATCTCGATCAACGTCGAACCTGACCTGAGCCATTTCGATGGAATCATCCCCTGCGGCATCCGCGACCACGGCGTCACCAGCCTGGTCGACCTCGGCCTGCCGGTAACTATGGCCGACCTCGACGCCGCCCTCCTTGCCACCTTTCCGCGCCGCTTCCAGGTCAGTTGCGCCGCGTAAGATGTCGCATAGCACCAGGATGCTATTGCATATCAGCCGCAGCCGACCCCATGTTCCGCTCATGGAGACGCCCCGGCGCTCCGACACACATGAGGACACCATGACGAAGTTCATCCTTCTTGGCCTGACCGTCGCCGCGCTTTCGGCCCCTGCCTTCGCAGGTGACCCGGCCGCCGGTGAGGACACGTTCAAGAAGTGCAAAGCCTGCCATTCGGTCATCGCCCCCGACGGGACCGAGATCCAGAAGGGCGGGCGCACCGGACCGAACCTTTACGGCATCGTCGGCAAGGGCGTGGCATCCGACCCGGACTTCTCCTACGGCGACTCGCTCGCCGCCCTGGGCGCGACGGGCGCCGTCTGGGACGAGGCCAGTCTTGCGGCCTATGTCGCGAACCCCGCCGACTACCTGAAAACCGCGCTTGGCGACGATGCGGCCAAGTCGAAGATGTCCTTCAAGCTTGCTGCAGGCGGCGAGGATGTGGCGGCCTACCTGGCGTCGGTCGCACAGTAGGTCACCCACCGTCCGGCACCGGACGACGTGGACTGAAAAGGGCGGTCCTTCGGGTCCGCCCTCCGCATGTCGGACGTGCGGTCAGACAAGTCCCCGCTGCGCCCCGGGGCAACCTCGCAGGGTGCCTCCCTCGAAGAACCAGTATGCTTCGGCCGAGCCTCCCAGCGGAATGGAGCGAGTATTGGTCCGAGCGGCAAGGCTGGAACATGACCTCCATGACGCCCACGACCCAAAGCCGCCCGATGGGCCGGCGCTGGATGTTTGCCGGACCACCCGCTCTCTAAACCATGAACTCCATTCGATAGTGGCCGATGATCCATCCCACACCACGTCGGCCGGAAGTGCCCACGCACGTCAGATTTTAATAGACAAGATCAGACACTGCTGCCCGCCCCGGAAGCCCTGCTCATCAGGCCCAAAAGGCCCCTGCCCCCGGAGACTCGCCCTTCCCGTGCACGCGAAAGCCGAAGCGGCCCCGGCCCGCCTCAAAGCCTGCCACTTTCCACTGACTTTTCTGCCCCCTGCGGCAAAGTCATACATTGCGAGCGGGGCATCCTGCGGCTAAAGACGAGAACACAAGGGAACCGGGCGGGCTTACGGGCTCGTGAACGGATATGTAAGAACGACCAAAGCGGAGGACGCCTATGGCGGACGCAGCCATCCACGGCCATGACGAACATCATCGACCCGGGTTCTTCACCCGCTGGTTCATGTCGACCAACCACAAGGACATCGGGATCCTCTATCTGTTCGTCGGCGGTTTCGTCGGCCTGATCGCGGTCCTCTTCACCGTCTACATGCGGCTGGAGCTGATGCATCCGGGCGTGCAGTACATGTGCCAGGAAGGCGCGCGCTTCATCGCGGACGCCGCGGCGACCTGTACGCCGAACGGGCACCTGTGGAACGTGCTGATCACCTATCACGGCGTCCTGATGATGTTCTTCGTCGTCATCCCGGCGCTGTTCGGCGGCTTCGGCAACTACTTCATGCCGCTGCAGATCGGCGCGCCGGACATGGCCTTCCCGCGCATGAACAACCTGTCATTCTGGCTTTATGTCGCCGGAACCTCGCTGGGTGTGGCTTCGATGCTGGCACCGGGCGGCGGTGGCGATCTGGGCACCGGCTTTGGCGGCGGCTGGGTCCTGTACCCGCCCCTGTCGACCACGGCCGAAGGCGGCTACGCGATGGACCTCGCGATCTTCGCGGTCCACCTGTCGGGTGCCTCCTCGATCCTGGGCGCGATCAACATGATCACGACCTTCCTCAACATGCGCGCCCCCGGCATGACCATGCACAAGGTGCCGCTGTTCGGCTGGTCGATCTTCGTGACCGCCTGGCTGATCCTGCTCGCGCTGCCGGTCCTTGCGGGTGCCATCACCATGCTGCTCACGGACCGCAACTTCGGGACCACCTTCTTCTCGCCTTCGGGCGGCGGCGACCCGGTCCTCTACCAGCACATCCTGTGGTTCTTCGGCCACCCGGAAGTCTACATCATCATCATCCCGGCCTTCGGGATCATCTCCCAGGTCATCTCGACCTTCAGCCGTAAGCCGATCTTCGGCTACCTGCCGATGGTCTACGCGATGGTGGCAATCGGTGTCCTCGGCTTCGTCGTCTGGGCGCACCACATGTACACTGCCGGGATGTCCCTGACCCAGCAAAGCTACTTCATGCTGGCGACGATGGTCATCGCGGTGCCGACGGGCGTGAAGATCTTCTCCTGGATCGCGACGATCTGGGGCGGTTCGGTGGAGTTCAAGACCCCGATGCTCTGGGCCTTCGGCTTCCTCTTCCTCTTCACCGTCGGCGGCGTGACCGGGATCGTCCTCAGCCAGGCTCCGGTGGACCGCGCTTACCACGACACCTACTACGTCGTGGCGCACTTCCACTACGTGATGAGCCTTGGTGCAGTGTTCGGGATCTTCGCCGGGGTCTACTTCTGGATCGGCAAGATGTCGGGCCGGCAGTACCCGGAATGGGCGGGCAAGCTGCACTTCTGGATGATGTTCATCGGCTCGAACCTCACCTTCTTCCCGCAGCACTTCCTGGGTCGCCAGGGCATGCCGCGCCGTTACATCGACTATCCGGAGGCCTTCGCCTACTGGAACTGGTTCTCCTCGATCGGCGCGTTCCTGTCCTTCGCCTCCTTCGTGTTCTTCATCGGCATCGTGTTCTACACACTGCTCTGGGGCCGTCGCGTGACCGAGAACAACTACTGGAACGAATACGCCGACACCCTGGAATGGACCCTGCCCTCGCCGCCGCCCGAGCATACGTTCGAGCAGCTGCCGAAGCAGTCCGACTGGGACAAGAGCCACGCGCACTAAGCGCATGATATGACCCAAAGGCCCCGGGCTGCAGCAGCGCCCGGGGCCTTTTCCTTTTCTGAAAGGCCGTTCCGATGCGTGTCGTCTTCTTCCTTGCGGTGCTGATCATCGTCGCGCTCGTAGGCTACATCGGCATCACCGGCTACTTTCTGGCCCACGCCGCCGTGGGACTGCTCAAGGTCGGCGCGATCTCCACCGCGCTCGCCACCGCCGAGCCGCCGACCGATCCGATGGCGCTTGGCTACCGCGGCGACCCGACGACAGCCTTGGCCCTTCCCTTCCAGACCGTCACCCTGGACATGCCGCTCGGCCCGACCGAGGCGTGGCTCGTCCCCGCCGCCGGTCCGGAAGCCGGGCGCGCGATCTATGTCCACGGCATCGCCGGCGCGCGCGAGGACGGCTACCGCGCCCTCTCGATCCTGCACGAGGCCGGATGGTCCGTCCTCCTCATCTCATACCGCAACGATCCCGATGCCCCCGCCGCGCCCGAGGGCACCTACGGTTTCGGCCTGACCGAATGGCCTGATCTCGAAACCGCCGTCTCCCGGATGGCGCCCACCGAGGCAGACCGGGTCCTGGTCGTCGCCGAATCGATGGGTGGCGCGATCCTCGGCCAGTTCCTGGCGCAAAGCCCGCTGGCGCCCCGGGTGCAGGCCGTGGCGCTGGACAGCCCCGCCGTCAGCTTTGGCGCGGTGATCGACCACTTGGCCGGCCAGGGCGGAAAGCCCCTTCCGGGCGTGATCGCCGCAACGGCCCGGCAAATCCTGCCCTACAAGACCTCCCTGCCCATTGCCGAGGCCGAGGTCGCCGCAAGCTTCCAGACCTTCCCCGGCCCGCTGTTCCTGACCCACGGCAACGCCGACCGCATCGTCCCGCATGGTCCCTCGCAGGCTTTGGCCGACACCCGAAGCGCCCCCACCGTCACCCTCTGGACCGGAGCCGACCACCTCGGCTCCTATGCCGAGGACCCGGCCGCCTACCGCGCCGCGTTCCAGGACTTCCTGGGCCGGATCGGCGGTTAAAGCCGGTCGATCTCGGCCGCGACCCGGGCCTGCAGGTCCCAGAGGTAACGGTCGCGGATGCCCAGGGACTCCAGATGGCTGACCGTGTTGTGCAAGTATTCCGCGCAGCTGCCCTTGAAACCCACCGCACGCGCCAGCCGCGCGGCCTGGTCGCCGGACGAAAGCCGCACCACATCAGGATCGTGTTGTGGCGCGCAATAGAAAGCCAGCGCACGGACCGGATCCTCCGCGCCCCGTACCGTCACCCAGCGCAGCCAGGGAAGATCCTCGTGGTGGGCAATCTCGCGCCGCAAAAGCCGCAGCATCCGGCCTTGGGGGTCATCCTCGGGCATCCTGTAGGCCACGCCCACACAGGCGCCGCCCCGCTCCAGCGCCAGCATCAGGCCCGGCTGCTCCAGGGTGGCCCGCCAGTTGGTCATGTGCAGGCAGAAGGAGCGCCGCCAGCCATGCACCACCCCGCGCCGGGCTTCGACATGTTCGAAGTCCGGATTCCAGATCAGCGACCCATAGGCAAAGACCCAGAACGCCCCACCATCCAGTTCGCCAACCAGGCGTTGCGCCACTGCGGCGAAATCCTCATCGCGCATAGGGGTGAAGCGTGACCCCCGGTCCTGCCGTACCACCTCTCGCGCGACCTTTGCCAGATGTGCCGGCCCCAGCGCCATCACCCGACCACGCGCTGCCATGTCTTCCCTCCGCCCCCCAAGACGCTTGGACCCCGCCCCAAGGATCGCAAGTCTGCCCTCTCATGACAAGGTGCCGCACTTGGCCCCCTTCCCTTTCGGTGCGAAGAACTTAGAACCAACCCATGCCCTATCAATGGCTTCCCCCCGACGGCGGCGAGGACCGCTTGCACCTCTGGCCGCACCGCTCGCTGAACCAGCGCGGCTTCGTCTGGTTCGTCGGCGCGACAGCGACCCTCATCGCGGTGCCGCTGGTCGGCATCCTTGGCACCCCGGTCCTCTGGGCGCTGCTCCCGTTCCTGCTCGGCACGATCTGGGCGATCTGGTTCGCGCTCCGCAAGAACGGCCGCGACCGCGACATCGTCGAGGATCTGCGCCTGTCCCGCGACCGCATTTCGCTGGTCCGGCACGGGCCACGCGGCCGCCGCCAGGACTGGGAGGCAAACCCCTACTGGCTGCGGATCACCCTGCACGAAACCGGCGGCCCGGTGCCGAACTACCTGACGCTGAAAGCCGATGGCCGCGAGGTCGAACTGGGCGCCTTCCTGTCCGAGGACGAACGCGTTGCGCTGCGCGGCGAACTCCAGTCCCGCCTGCGCGAGGTGCGCTGACTTGATCCCGATCAAGGCCGCTGGACGGGCCGGGGCGCAGAATTACCGTATCGCCCCTGGCCGGAGCCCTGCCATGACCGACCCAACCCCCCGCTGGACCCGCCCCGCTGCCCTTGTCGCCGCGGTTTTCGGCGCCATAACGATTTTCAGCGGCAGCATGGTGCTGTTCGGGCCGCGGGGGGCACAGGACTTGGCCGGCAATGCCGTGCCCTCTGTCGTGATGTTCAACACCGCTGCGGGATTCGCCTACCTGGCCGGAGCCGTCGCACTTTGGCGCAACCACCCGGCCGCCCGGCCCATCGCCCTCGCCATCGGCGTTGCCACCCTGATGGTGCTCGCGGGCTTCGCCGTAACCGCTCTGACGGGTGCGCCCGTCGAACTGAGGACCGCCCTTGCCCTGCCGTTCCGCGCGGCCTTTTGGCTGGTCATCGCCTGGGCTCTTGGGCGCCCGGCCTACCCGGCCTGACCCTGCTAGCCCAGAAGGATGCAGCCGTACTCTTTTTCCATGTGGTTGGTGATCGCGCCGGCCCAGGAGTTGGTCCTGCCGGTCATCGCCAGCGCACTGCCCAGCGAAGGTTCCCCCGCTTCGATGCCCTGCATCATCTCGCCCACGAAAACCTCGGCGAATTTCCCGACGTTCTCTTCGAATGCAGCCATCGCCTCTTCCGCCTGGTCCCGCGGGGGCTCGCCCAAGGGCCCGGGCTTGCAGGCAAAGACATAGGTGTCGCCGTCCGAGGCGATGATCTCAACCCGCTCGCGTCCCGGATACATCAACGCCAGGACCGAAGTCATGTCGAAGGCCAGCGCGACCGCAGCCCCCAGCATCTAGCCCAGCCGCGCCTTGACCAGCGCGCCGACCGCGCCGAAATCCATCTGCCCGGTGTAGCGCGCCTTCAGCACTGCCATGACCTTGCCCACGTCGCGGATGCTGGCCGCACCCGTCTCGGTCACGGCGGCATCCAACGCCGCTGCAATTTCCGCCGCGTCCAGCTGGCGCGGCAGGAACTCCTGGATCACCCCAATTTCCGCCAGTTCCTTCTCGGCCAGCTCCAGCCGTCCGCCCTCTTCGTAGGCGCGCGCCGATTCCTGGCGCTGCTTCACCATCTTGCCCATGATCTGCAGGATTTCCGGCTCGCCGACCTCGCCTGCATCGGATTCGCCGCGCAGCGCGATCTCCCGGTCCTTGATGGCGGCGTTGATCAGGCGCAGCGTCGAAAGCCGGTCGGCTTCCTTGGCTTTCATGGCCTCCTTGAGGGCCGTCTGCAGACGGTCGCGCAAAAGCATGGTCGCACTTTCCGATAGTTTCCCCAAGCCGCTGACTCTACCTTGAACCGCCCAAGACCGCAACTCTGCCTGATTTTACCAAATCGTTGATTTCCAAGGAAAATCCTTTTCGCATCCGCCCTTGACCCTGCGGCCCCCGGCCCTTAGTTTCCGCGCAATTTGCCAATTGGGAGAGTCGCCATGCCTGCGCAGCAGAAGCCTACCGCCTGCCTCGCACTTGCCGACGGCAGCCTCTTCTACGGCCACGGCTTCGGCGCCACGGGCGAGACGGTGGCCGAGCTTGTGTTCAACACCGCGATGACCGGCTACCAGGAAATCATGACCGACCCCTCCTACGCGGGCCAGGTCGTGACCTTCACCTTCCCCCACATCGGCAATACCGGCGTCACCGCAGAGGATGACGAAACCGCCAGCCCCGCCGCTGCCGGCATGGTGGTCAAGTGGGACCCGACGGAACCCTCGAACTGGCGTTCCACAGGCGAGTTGACCCAGTGGCTGACCAAGATCGGGCGCATCGGCATCGGCGGAATCGACACCCGCCGCCTGACCCGCGCGATTCGCCAGCAGGGCGCGCCGCATGTGGCTTTGGCACATGACCCCGAGGGCCGCTTCGACATCGAGAAACTGGTCGCCCGCGCCCGTGCCTGGAAGGGCCTCGTCGGGCTTGACCTGGCGAAGGACGTGACCTGCGCGCAATCCTACCGCTGGGATGAAAAGCGTTGGGCCTGGCCCGAGGGATATACCCAGCGGCAAGGACCCGGCCTGCGGGTGGTCGCCATCGACTACGGTGCCAAGCGCAACATCCTGCGGTGCCTCGCATCCGTGGGCTGCGAAGTCACCGTCCTGCCAGCCTCCGTCACGGCAGAGGATGTCCTCGCCCTGAACCCCGAAGGCGTGTTCCTCTCCAACGGCCCCGGCGACCCCGCGGCGACAGGCACCTACGCCGTGCCAATGATCCAGGGGGTTTTGGCAAAGGACTTGCCGCTGTTCGGCATCTGCCTTGGGCACCAGATGCTGGCCTTGGCACTTGGTGCCAAGACCCGCAAGATGAACCACGGCCACCACGGTGCGAACCACCCTGTCAAGGACCTGACCACCGGCAAGGTCGAGATCACCTCGATGAACCACGGCTTCACGGTGGACGCCGATACACTGCCCAAGGGCGTCAGCGAGACTCATGTCAGCCTGTTCGACGGCACCAACTGCGGCATCGCGGTAGATGGCAAGCCGGTCTACTCGGTCCAGTACCACCCCGAGGCCTCGCCCGGCCCGCAAGACAGCTTCTACCTCTTCGAACGTTTCGCAGAAGCGATGAAATCCCGCCGCGCCTGATCGGGCCTTAACGACCTGTTAACCCCCCACGCGCATGCTGGCCTGCGGAGGTTGGAGAACAGGCATGGGTGCGGCCGAACGGATCAGCGAACTTCACATGTCCGGGGCTACGGCCCGGGCTCCCCGCCGCACCTTTGCCGTCGGGGCTTCGCTCTTGCGCGAAGGCGTGGTCACCCCGGACGAGATGCTGACCGCGCTGGCCCACCAGGGACGCGAATCCGGGCGTTTGCCGGATGTGCTGCGCGCTCGTGGCCTGGTCGTGGAACGCGACCTCCTCGGCGTCGATGCCCGGAACTGGGGCCTCCGGCTTGTGGATCTGGGCGCCGCCCTGCCCGACCCTCGGCTGATCGACGCCGTCGGCGTGCAGGACTGCCTGCGCCACGGTCTTGTGCCCTGGCAGAAGGTCGGCGACCTCACCATCGTTGCCACGTCCCTTCCCGAGGAATTTCGCCGCGTCCGCCCGATGCTGGAAGCCCGCCTTGGACCGGTTGCCGCCGGGATCGCGTCCTCCCGCGCTATCCTTGGTGCCATTCACGCCCGGCGTGGCGACCTCCTGGCCCGTGCCGCCGAAAACCGCGTCGCACCCGCCGAAAGCTGCCGCTCTTGGCCGCGCCTGCACCAGTCGCCCCGCGCGATGGCGGCGCTTGGTCTGGCCTTCGCCGCCCTTGCCCTGGCACCCCTTGCCACCGGCCTTGCCGCGCTTGGCTTCGCCATCTTCTCGCTGGCCTGTCTCGCCGTTTTGAAGATCGCCGCCACCGTCGCCGCCCTCCGCGCGCCGCGTCCAGGCCCGCAACCCGCCTCGGACGCCATCCCCACGGTCGTTTCGATCATCGTGGCCCTTTACCGTGAGGCTGACATCGCCCCCCGCCTGGTCCGCCGCCTTGCGCGCCTCGACTACCCGGTGGAGCTTCTGGATGTCATCCTTGCGGTCGAGGCCGAGGATCACATCACCCTCGACGCCCTTGCCAACGCCGAACTTCCGCCCTGGATGCGGGTGGTCGTCGTGCCGGAAGGCCAGGTCAAGACCAAGCCGCGCGCCCTCAATCATGCGCTTGACCACGCCCGGGGCGCCATCATCGGGGTCTATGACGCCGAGGACGCTCCCGAACCAGACCAGCTCAACAAGGTGGTCGAACGCTTCCAGCGTTCCGGCCCCGAGGTGGCTTGCCTGCAAGGCGTCCTGGACTACTACAACCCGCGCACCAACTGGTTAAGCCGCTGTTTCACCATCGAATATGCTGGCTGGTTCCGCCTCGTCCTTCCCGGCCTCGCCCGCTTGGGCCTTGTCGTCCCCCTGGGCGGCACAACGCTTTTCTTCCGGCGCGAGGTGCTGGACCGCCTTGGCGCGTGGGACGCCCACAACGTGACCGAGGATGCCGATCTTGGCATCCGCCTCGCCCGCCACGGCTACCGGACCGAGCTTATCGACACCGTCACGCTGGAAGAGGCGAACTGCCGCCCGATGCCCTGGATCAAGCAGCGCTCGCGCTGGATCAAGGGCTACATGATGACCTGGGCGGTCCACATGCGCGAACCTCGCCTGCTGTGGCAGCAACTGGGACCACGCGGGTTCATGGGCTTCCAGATCCTTTTCCTGGGGACCATCGCGCAGTTCCTGATGGCGCCCCTGTTGTGGTCCTTCCTGCTTCTCCCGTTCGGCTTCTACCACCCGCTTTACGCGGCTCTGCCCGTCGTCGCCGTCTGGGCCATCGCCGGGGTCTTCTTTGTGTCCGAGGCCGCGAACATCTTTGTCGGCGCGCTTGGCCTTGGCCGCACCAGGCACGACTTCAGCCCGCTTTGGGTGCTGACATTGAAGGTCTATTACCCGCTCGCCTCGCTGGCGGCCTACAAGGGGCTGCTGGAACTGGCGACGCGGCCCTTCTACTGGGACAAGACCACGCATGGCCTTTTCGACCATGCCGAAACCAAGGATTGACCGCGCCGGGGTTGGACGCCCCCCGAAGATTTAACGCATCCGCAGCTCGCCCGCATCGACGCGCAGGCGCGTCTCGAAAGCCTGGCTGATGTGCGACCTCAGTGCCTGATAGGCCGCTTCACCATCCCCCGCCTCGATCGCGACCACGATCTGCGCATGTTCGTCCAGCGCAACCTCATCCCGCCCTTCGGCCGCAAAAGAGGTGTTTGCCATCAGCGCCATGCTGCGATGCACCAGGTCCAGCTGCTGGACCAGAAAGCGGTTGTGGCTGGCCAGGTGGATCTGCTTGTGAAAGCGCTTGTTCGCCCGGGACAAAGCCCGCGGGTCGCCGCCCAAAAGTGCGCGGTCCTCGGCCACCATGCTTTTCAAGACCCGCACTTCCTCGGGCGTCGCATGGCGCGCGGCCAGCCGGGCCGCCAGCCCCTCAAGCTCGGTTCGGACCGCATAAAGCTCGGCCAGCTGGTTGTGGTCCAGCGACGCCACGATCAGGCTTCGCCCGTCGCGGGTCAGCATCGACTGCGTCTCCAGCCGCTGCAGCGCCTCGCGCACGGGGGTCCGGCTCACGCCCAGCCGCTCGGCCAGCTCGCTTTCGACCAGCCGGTCACCAGGTTTGTAGACCCCGGCCTCGATCGCTTCCATGATCAGCGTATAGGCGTCTTTCTGCACATCCCGTCCCTTCCCCTTGCGCGGCGGACCATAAGCCGCACGCCCCCCCGCGATCAACCCTTCCCAACGCAACCACCCTGCCCTACATCGAACCCCATGCCGAAACAGGATTTCACCCACGTGACCACCTGGGTCTTCGACCTGGACAACACGCTGTACCCGCCCGAGATGCGGCTTTTCGACCAGATCGAGGTGCGGATGACCGACTGGGTCATGCAGGCCCTCAAGGTCGACCGCGCCCGCGCCGACCATCTTCGCGCCTATTACTGGCAGACCTACGGCACCACGCTGGCGGGCCTCATGCGCGAACATGACGTCGATCCCGGCCCCTACCTGACAGACGTGCACGACATCGACTTCTCGGTCCTGTCTCCGGATCCAAGCCTCGCACAAAGCATCACAAGGCTGCCCGGCCGCAAGATCGTCTACACCAACGGCTGCGCCCCCTATGCCGAGAAAGTCCTTGCCGCACGCGGACTTGCCGGTCTTTTCGACAGCATCTACGGCGTCGAACATGCCGAGTTCCACCCCAAACCCGACGCCCAGGCCTTCGCCACGGTCTTCGGCAAGGACGGCCTGGATCCGACGACCGGGGCGATGTTCGAGGATGATGCCCGCAACCTCGCCGTCCCCCACGCCCTTGGCATGCGCACGGTCCACGTCGCCCCCGCGCCGGAACCGGCCGACCACATCCACCACCACACCGGGGACCTCGCCGCCTTCCTCGCGCGTCTGGTGGAGTGACACTCCGCCACATCAAACCTGCAGCGCGTCGCCCTAGATAACCGGTATCGTGAAGTTTCAGGACGCCGCAATGACCCTTGCCTCCACCAATGCCCCCAGCGCCTTCGGCCGCTTTGCGCGCGCCACTCCCATCGTCGGCCAGGTGATCCGCGACGTCGAGCGCGACACCAGCAGCATCTACTACCTTCTCGTCATCTTCCTGACCGCCGTGGTGCTGGGCATCCAGACCTTTGGCCTGCCTGCCCTGGTCCTGACCGCGCTGGCCCTCGTCCCGGTGATGTTCGTCCTGTTGGTCCTGATCGCCCGGCCATAGCGCATCGACCCTGAGGCACCCTGTCCTCTGGCCCCCCGCGCCGCTGCGCCATATGCTCCTGGACGGAGGACCGACATGCGTGAAACCACCGATATCCTGATCTCCGGCGGCGGCGTTGCCGGGCTGACTGCGGCCTGTGCCTTTGGCTCGGCCGGGTTCCGCGTGGTCTGCGTCGACCCCACGCCTCCGATCACCGCAGGCGACGCGGAGGGCGCTGACCTGCGCACCACGGCCTTCCTGCAACCCTCGATCCGGGTCCTGAAGGCCGCCGGCCTGTGGTCCCGCCTTGAACCCCATGCCGCACCGCTACAGGTCATGCGGATCATCGATGCTGGCGGAGAGACACCGGAGGCACGGCTGGTCAAGGACTTCGACGCCGCCGACATCTCGGACGCGCCCTTCGGCTGGAACCTGCCCAACTGGCTGCTCCGTCGCGAGATGGTCGCCCGGCTTTCCGAACTGCCCAACGTCAGCTTCCGTCCCGGCATCGGCTTTGCCCGCATGCTGCCCCGCGATGCCGAGGCGCTGGTAACGCTCTCAGACGGAAGCCAGGTCGCGACCAAGCTGGTGATCGGAGCCGACGGCCGCACCTCCCCGGTTCGCGAGGCGCTTGGCATCGCCACAAAGACCACGCGCTATGGCCAGAAGGCGCTTGCCTTCGCAGTCACCCACGACATCCCCCACGGCAACGTCTCGACCGAGGTCCACCGTTCCGGCGGTCCTTTCACCCTCGTGCCGCTTCCCGACCGGGACGGTCGACCGGCATCTGCCGTCGTCTGGATGGAAAGCGGTCCCGAAGTGGCTCGCCTTGCCAGTCTGCCTGTGGCGGAGTTCGAGGCCGAGATGACTGCCCGTTCCTCCGGCATCCTCGGGCCACTGACTTTGATCAGCCGGCGTTCTATCTGGCCGATCATCAGCCAGATCGCCAAGCGCCTGTCCGGCCCCCGCACGGTCCTGATGGCCGAAGCCGCCCATGTCATGCCCCCCATCGGCGCGCAGGGTCTGAACATGTCGCTTGCCGACCTCGCGGCCCTCTTGGACCTTGCACAGACCCACCGCGCCGATCCCGGTGTGCTGGCGGTCACCGAAGCCTTTCACCGCAGCAGGCACCTTGAAGTCCAGGCGCGCGTGACCGGGATCGACCTTTTGAACCGCGCCTCGATGGCCGAGGCACCGATCCTGCGCGACCTCCGCGCCAAGGCGCTGGAGGCGCTTTACTCCGCTCGCCCCGTTCGCCAGACCCTCATGCGGGCGGGGCTTGGCGCGGGCCGGAAATCTTCTACGACATCGCACGACTGAAGTTTCGTGCATTTTTGCACAATGCACTCTCAAGATCACGACGCGGCCATGAACGCTGAAACATGTGAGCGTGAACCCTGCATTTCCACGCGGATTCCCGGTGAAAATGCTGCGCCGCGTCATGCAAGACCCACGTGAGTTCAAATCGCCGAGACGGCACGCGATCAACCCGTGATTTCCCTTTTCCTTCGCGTCACCCCAATTCTCCCTTACCGCCCCACGGTGGGGCAGGACGCAAGAAACCAAAGGATTACAAGATGAAAAGCTTCGTTCTCGCAACCGCTCTCGTTGCCGTCTCCGCCTTCTCGGCCATGGCTCAGCAATCCGCTCCGGTCGCGCTGTCGTCGTCGATCCAGTCGCAGATCCTGAACTGGGTGCCCGATGCCGACCTGTCGAACCTGACCAACTCGCAGTATGCCCGCATCGTCACGCTGTTCTCCAAGTCGGAAAACCTCCGTGCAGGCGAAGATCCCGCTGGCCAGGTCAAAGTCATCCTGAACGCCCAGTAATGACCACTGCGGACACCATGATGTCCGAAACGCACAGGCCGGAGAACTCCCCTCCGGCCTGTGTTGGCGTCAAAGCACCGCGTCGACCGCCTGCTTCAGCCGTTCGACAGTCGCGTCGACATCCTTCAGCTTGTCCAGCCCGAACAGGCCCAGCCGGAAGGTCCTGAACTCCGGCCCCTCGCCAACCTGCAGCGGAACCCCCGCCGCGATCTGCAAACCTTCGGCTCGGAACTTCGACCCGTTCTGGATATCCGGATCGGCAGTGTAGCTGACCACCACCCCCGGTGCCTGGAAGCCTTCTGCCGCCACCGACGGCACCCCTTTTGCAGCCAGCATCCCCCGCACCGCGCGTCCCAACGCCCACTGCGCAGCCTTCGCGGCTTCGAACCCCAGTCCCTTGGTCTCCAGCATGGCATCGCGGAACCCGATGATCGCGTCCGTCGGCATCGTCGCGTGATAGGCATGGCCGCCGCCTTCATAGGCCACCATGATCGCGCGCCATTTCTTCAGGTCCAAGGCAAAGGAATTGCTGCTGGTTGCCGCTAGCCGCTCTTCTGCCAGCGGGCTTAGCACGACCACCCCGGCAGAGGGCGAAGCGGACCATCCCTTTTGCGGCGCCGAGATCAGCACATCCACCCCGGTCGCACCCATGTCGACCCAGATGCAGCCGGACGCGATGCAATCCAGCACCATCAGGGCGCCCACTTCATGCGCGGCCGCCGCCATCTGTGCGATGTAATCATCGGGCAGGATGATCCCCGCGCTGGTTTCCACGTGAGGTGCGAACACCGCCTCGGGCTTCACCTCGCGGATCTTCGCCACCACCTCGTCGATCGGCGGCGGAGCATAAGGCGCGCGGGAATCGTTCCCGGTCTGCCGGGCCATCACCACCACGGTCTCGCCGGCGAAACCACCAGCCTCGAAGATCTGGGTCCAGCGGTAGCTGAACCAGCCGTTCCGCACGATCAGCACGCGACCCGTGCCGAACTGCCGCGCCACGGCCTCCATCGCGTAGGTCCCGCCCCCTGGCACCAGCGCCACGGCCGAGCCCTTGTAGACCTCTTTCAACAGGCCCGAGACATCGCGCATCACCGCCTGGAACTGCGCAGACATGTGGTTGAGCGAACGGTCGGTAAAGACGACCGAGAATTCCTGCAACCCGTCCGGGTCGATATGCGCATGCGGCAAGTTCATGTAGGCCTCCCTTTTCACCCGAAGCCTAACGCCTGCCAACGCGCACTGCCAGCCCGTAGGGTGGGCGATATCGCCCACCCTACGATCCTAGCCCAAGGGGCCCGGCCGGCGCTCCTCGGTCAGAAGGACGTTGGCCTCGACGTTCCCCACCCCCGGCAAGGTCATGATCCGCCGCCGCAGCACCCGCTCGAAGTCGGAGATGTCGCGGGCCACCACCCGCAGGCGATAGTCAAACAGCCCCAGCACGTGCTGCACCACCTGCACCTCGGGGATCGCCTGCACCGCGCGCTCGAAGTCCTCAAGGCTGACCCGCCCCTTCGTCGCAAGCTTCACCCCCAGAAACACCGTGACCCCGAAGCCCAGCTTCTCGCGGTCCACGTCGATGACGAGGCCTTTCAGCACCCCCGCCTCCTCCAGCCGCCGCACCCGCCGCCAGGCGGCAGGCTGGGACAGGCCCAACCTCCGGCCAAGCTCGCCCGCCGAAACGGTGCCGTCGGCGGACAGCACCCGCAGAATTTCCCGGTCGGTGTCGTCAAGGTCGACCGCACCCTTCACAGTGGCAGCCCCACGGTCTCCTTGATGGTCGAGACCAGCATCAGCGCCTCGACTTCCGCGATATGCGGCAAGACCAGGATGCGGTCACGGTAGATGCCGGTCCAATGCCCCATGTCGCGCGCGATGACGTTCAGGCGCACATCGACCCGACCCAGGAAGGTTTCGATCGAGATCACTTCGGGCACGCCGCGCGCCGCCGCGATGAACTCGTCGAAGGCGCGCGGGTTGGTCTTGTCCAGCGTGAAGCGCAATGAAACCTCGACCTCATACCCCAGTGCCCTCCAGTCGATCAGCGCGCCCTCGCTGCGGATCACTCCCGCTTCCCGCAGCCGGTCCAGCCTGCGCCAAAGCGTTGCCCCGGTGACCCCGGCGCGGTCAGCCAACACCGCCCGCTCCAGCCCCGGTTCGGCCAGCCACTGCCGCAGGATACGACGGTCAGTGTCATCAATCTGCATGATTCATCCAGCGTTATTGATATTCAAGAATGATCTTTCGCATAACCCGCCCAAAACGTCAAAGAATGCACGGTCCCCACTGCAGAAATCCCTACTTTGCCCGCATCATCACCAAGGAGGACGCCAAATGCGCGTTTACTACGACCGCGACTGCGATGTGAACCTGATCAAGGACAAGAAAGTCGCCATCCTCGGCTACGGCAGCCAGGGCCACGCCCATGCGCTGAACCTGCGCGATTCGGGTGCGAAGAACGTCGTCGTCGCGCTGCGTCCGGGCTCGGCCTCGGCCAAGAAGTGCGAAGCCGAGGGCCTGAAGGTCATGGACATCGCCGAGGCCGCCAAGTGGTGCGACCTCATCATGTTCACAATGCCCGACGAGCTGCAGGCCGAGACCTACAAGAAGTACGTCCACGACAACCTGCGCGAAGGCTCTGCCATCGCCTTCGCCCACGGCCTGAACGTGCACTTCGGCCTGATCGAGCCGAAAAAGGGCGTCGACGTCATCATGATGGCCCCGAAAGGCCCCGGCCACACCGTGCGCGGCGAATACACCAAGGGCGGCGGCGTGCCCTGCCTCGTCGCGGTCCACCAGGACGCGACCGGCAAGGCGATGGAAATCGGCCTCTCATATTGCTCCGCCATCGGTGGCGGGCGCTCGGGCATCATCGAGACCAACTTCCGTCAGGAATGCGAAACCGACCTCTTCGGTGAGCAGGCCGTACTTTGCGGTGGCCTCGTGGAACTGATCCGCATGGGCTTCGAGACCCTCGTGGAAGCCGGCTACGAACCCGAAATGGCCTATTTCGAGTGCCTGCACGAAGTTAAGCTGATCGTGGACCTGATCTACGAAGGCGGCATCGCCAACATGAACTACTCGATCTCGAACACGGCCGAGTATGGCGAATATGTCTCCGGCCCGCGCATCCTGCCTTACGCCGAGACCAAGGCCCGGATGAAAGAGGTTCTGACCGACATCCAGACCGGCAAGTTCGTCCGTGACTTCATGCAGGAAAACGCCGTAGGCCAGCCCTTCTTCAAAGCGACCCGCCGGATCAACGACGAGCACCAGATCGAACAGGTCGGCGAAAAGCTGCGCGCCATGATGCCCTGGATCTCAAAGGGCAAGATGGTCGACCGCGCCCGCAACTAAGCCTGCTACCCGAATACCGAAAGGGCGCCCCAGCGGGCGCCCTTTTTCTTACGGCTCGTCGCGCCGCAGCGGCATCTGCCGTGGCACCGTCACCGCCACCCGCACCGGCTGCATTTGCCCACGCTGGAACTGCATGCGCTCCTCCAGCGGCACCAGGAACGCCACGCCACCGTACTTGCCATCCTTCGCCAGTGTGGACACCGGCGCATTCGGGTCGCGCATCCGCTCCTTGGTCCGCTCCTTGCTGATCAGCGCCAGGACCGCCACGGCCAGAAGAGTGAACAGCGACAGGAAGAGCACGATTCCTCCATCGAACATCCTTGCCTCCTAAGTCAAAGGGCACCCCACGGCGCCATCGAAGGACCAACCGCCTCGGCCCACCCAGGTTCCCTGACCAGCGTTTTCCTTTGTATTCCCGCCCTGCCTTTGGCACCTTTGCGCCGACAAGGCACAGGGGGCAGGATGCGGGACCAAGACTTGGCATTGCGGGTCGCACCTGGCCTCACACCAGGGTGCTACACCTGATGGCCACCGTCCTCATCCTGATGCCCACCTCCGGCCAGGTCCACACACCGGCCATGCTCAGCCTCATCGGCCTCACTCAGGCGATGGCCCGCCGCAAGGTCGCCTTCGCGATGAAGACCTGGGAATGGTCCGACCTCGTCATCTCGCGCAATTACCTCATGTCCTGTTTTCTGGCGGAGAAGCAGTTCACCCATGCGCTTCTCCTGGACAGCGACATGAGCTATCCGGCCCAGCTTTTCTTCGACCTCCTCGACTTCGACGCCGATTTCACCGCGGCCCCCTACCCCCAGCGTCAGATGCGCTGGCAGGCCTTCCGCGGCCTCATCGAAGCCGAAGCGGCAAAGCCCGAGGCCGAGCGTGCCTCGACCGCCGACCTCCTCGCCCGGTCACTGCGCTACAACGTGGCCGAAGTGTACGACGCGGGGAGTCCCTGGCCCCGGGTGGTCCGCGACGGCTTTCGCAAGGTCCCCGGCGTCGGCACCGGCTTTCTCCTCCTCCGCCGCGCGGTGCCCGAGGGTATGGTGGCGGCGGGCATTGCGAAACCCGTCCCCGGCTTCAACGGTCCCGGCTACCCCGGTGCGGATTTCCACGATTTCTTCAGCCACCTGCGCGGGCGCGACGGCGCGGTGATGCATGGCGAGGACACCTCGTTCTGCCGCCGCTGGATCGAAGGCTGCAACGGCGAGATCTGGTGCCACGAGACCGCGAAGATCACCCACCACGGCAGCCTTGCCTATCCAGGTGACTATGGGCTTGCCGCGAAAAGCGGAAAACCGGTCTGAACCGCACTCCAAGCCGGGCGCCTCCAGCATTGGTGTTTCCCGGTGTCCCGGAATGTGTCAGTCTTTCCGCAGTCGGCTGCCGGGGCCATCGGGGATAAGCTGTCTTGAGTTTGCTTTCGCGGTTTTCCCTCCTATCGGCGCCTGTGCTGCAACGTCTGATCGGCCCTGGCACGCCAGAGGTCGAGGTCCTTCAGCCAGCCGAAACCGTCGCCGTCCGCCCGCCCGCGTACCTGCCAGACATGCTCGACCGCGTGACCGGAACCGACGAGCATTCCACCATCGCCTATCACATGCAGGTGGCGCAGGAAGTGACGGTGACCCACGTCCCGGTGCTTCGGAAGCTCTGGCGCAACGCGCTGGTGCGGCGGCGCGGTTTTGCCACGTTGCGCAGGCACGAACGCTATGGCCAGGGCTTCGGCCTTGCGGACGTGGCAGCCACGATGCGGCAGGAAGCGATCCTGCGCTATTGCCACAGCGGGATCAGTTGGCGCTATTTCGGCCACTGGCTGACCGATTCCATTCCCACAGCGCTGATCGAACCCGGAACCGGCGCGCTGTGGATGCCGCATGATCCAAGCTGGTCCCATGCCCCCGGCTACCTGGACGCGCTTTCGCTGCCGGCCCTGCCGGATCATCCTGTCTTGGCCAAAGAGCTTGTCACCTACCAGGACTTCGGTCAGGGCAGCCACAAGGTCGCGCGCTACAACCGGATCCGCGACCAGCTGCAGGCCCGCTTCGGCAGTCCGGGGGAAACGGCTGTCTACCTGCGCCGCGGTTGGACCGGGGCGCCACGCTGGATCGCGAACGAGGATGCCCTGGTCGAAGTCCTGCTGGCCCGGAACTGGCAGGTGATCGACATCGCCGGCACCTCGGTCGAGACGCTGCAGCGCGCGCTTTGTCCCGCAAGGATCGTGGTCAGCATCGACGGCAGTCACCTCGATCACGCGCATCTGTCGCTCCGTCCCAAAAGCAGGATGGTCGTCCTGGTGCCGCAGGACCGCTTCACCCTGCGCCAGGTCGGGCTATCACGAGCGCATGAGGTGGCCCCAGGCTTCGTGGTGCTGAGAGGCTCGGTCGAGGCGGGGTATCACGCTGAACTAGACGAAATCCTGCGCACGCTGGACTTTGCAGACTCGGGGGCTTGATCACGTGTCATTCAGCCTGACCGGACCGAGCCCTTGCCAGGCGTCCAGACCCAGAATTCCCAACGCTCACCCATCAAATCGGCTTCTTGGCCCGCTCTGCCAGCTCGCAGCTTGGCCGGATTGGCAAACAGGGTAAGGCCGGGCGCTAGAAGGGCCGCACTCAGTCGCCCGCGCCCCACGCAGCGCCGACATTGCTTCGGCGGGCCAGAGTTGTCGCGTCCGCAGGCCTCAGCCCCGGGTACAGAACTAACGGTTTCCTCCGTGGTCGGCCAGGCTCAGACCGCAGCCTCCACGGCCCCGACGATCTCGTCGACCACCGCCACCAGCAGCGCCTCGTCCTCGCACTCCGCCATCACCCGGATCAGCGGTTCGGTCCCTGATTTCCGGATCAGGATGCGCCCCAACCCCTCGATCCGCTGCTCGGACGCCCGGATCACCTCCTGCACCGAAGCCATCTCCAGCGGCTTTGCCCCGGCCGTGAACCTGACGTTCTTCAAAAGCTGCGGCACAGTCTCGAAGGACCGCGTCAGTTCCGATGCAGGTCGCCCGGTCCGCACCATCTCGGCCAGGAACTGCAGCCCCGCGACAAGCCCGTCCCCGGTGGTCGCATAGTCGGTCATCACGATGTGCCCCGACTGCTCGCCTCCGAGGTTGAACCCGCCCTCCCGCATCCGTTCGACGACGTAGCGGTCCCCCACCGCCGTCCGCTCCAGCCGCAGCCCGCGCCCCGACAGGAACCGCTCCAGCCCCAGGTTCGACATCACAGTCGCGACCAGGGCACCGCCTGAAAGCCGCCCCTCCTCGGCCCAGCGTGCCGCCAGTAGCGCCATGATCTGATCCCCGTCCGCGACCCGGCCTGCCTCGTCCAGGATCATGATCCGGTCGGCGTCGCCGTCGAGGCTGATCCCGACATGCGCCCCATGCGCCACCACCGCCTCGGCCGCCGTCTCGGTATGGGTCGACCCGCAGCGGTCGTTGATGTTGGTCCCGTTCGGGTGGACACCGACCGGGATCACCTCGGCGCCAAGTTCCCACAAGACCTCCGGCGCCGCCCGGTAGGCCGCCCCGTTCGCGCAGTCGATCACCACCTTCAGCCCGTCCAGCCGCAGGCCGTTCGGGAAGCTCGTCTTGACGAACTCCTGATATCGCCCCCGCCCGTCCTCGATCCGCTTTGCGCGACCGATGTTTTCCGGCTTGGCTGGCTGGATCTCGCCTTCGACCATCGCCTCGATCTCGGCTTCCGCGGCATCCGACAGCTTGAACCCATCCGGCCCGAAGAACTTGATCCCGTTGTCCTGGTGCGGGTTGTGCGAGGCCGAGATCATCACCCCCACATCCGCCCGCATCGACCGCGTGAGGTAGCCTACCGCAGGGGTCGGCACCGGACCCAGAAGCAGCACGTTCATCCCCGTGGAGCAGAACCCCGCCGTCAGTGCGTTCTCCAGCATGTAGCCCGACAGCCGCGTGTCCTTGCCGATCACCACCCGGTGCGCCGCCGACCCATCCCGCCGGAAATACCGCCCCGCCGCCGCGCCCAGCTTCAGCGCAAGTTCTGCCGTCATCGGCCAGCTATTCGCCCGCCCCCGGACGCCATCGGTGCCAAACAGCTTGCGGGTCATTGGTCGCTCTCCAGATGTTCGGTGTTCATCGCCTGCCACAGTCGCAAGGCCTGCCGCGTCTCGGCCACGTCATGCACGCGGGTGATCTGCACCCCCTGCGCCACCCCGGCCAGCGCCGTGGCGATGGACCCCGGCGCGCGGTCCTCGGGCCGGTCGGCACCGCCGATGGACCCGATGAACCGCTTGCGCGAGGTCCCCAGCAGGATCGGACAACCCAGGCCGTGGAACAGGGACAGCCCCCGCAGCAAGGCGAGGTTGTGCGACTGGTTCTTCCCGAAACCGATGCCGGGGTCCAGCACGATCCGCGCCCGGTCGATCCCCAGAGCCTCGGCCCGGCCCAGCCGCGCCGCCAGCGCGTCATAGACGTCCAGCAGAACGTCGGCATAAAGCGGGTTGTCCTGCATCGTCGCGGGCACGCCTTGCGCATGCATCAGCACGACCGGAGCCGCCATGCGCGCCACCAGCGGCCCAAGCGTCGGGTCAAAGTCGAAGGCGGAGACGTCGTTGACGATGGTCGCGCCCGCCTGAAGCGCAGCCTCGGCCACCACCGCCTTCCGGGTGTCAATCGAGATCGGAGCGTCAAGGCCGCCCTCGCGCAGGGCGCGGATGACCGGGACCGTGCGGGCGATTTCTTCCGCCACCGGCACCTCGACCGCGCCCGGCCGGGTGCTTTCCCCGCCGACGTCGATGATCTCGGCCGCTCCGGCCATCGCCCGGGCCTGCGCCACGGCGGCCTCGGCCCCGAAGAACCGCCCGCCGTCCGAGAAACTGTCCGGGGTCACGTTCAGGATGCCCATCAGACGTGGTCGGTCCACCGTCAGACCCGCAAACGCGGGGCGCGGCGCGGTCAGCCGGTGCAGGACCCCTGCGGGGACCTCGGAAGCCGGGATCATCCGGCTGGCGGCCGCGCGCGACAGAACCTCGACCCGGTCGAACCAGCACCAGCCTCCCGCCAGCGTCAGCGCGCCCGCAGCCCGGGCCGGATCGGTCATTGCTATCGGACGAAAGTATTCCATGCCCCCCGGAGTGGCCGATGGACCGCCGCTTTTCAAGGGGGAAGCATCAGCCCCGGCGCACCGGAACGCGGCTTCCTGCCGGGACTGCAACGTCGCCGTGAACAACCAGCGCCTGCGCCGACATTGTTTCCGCCAGCCACAAGGCAAGGCTGACCGGCTCGGACCCCTTGGGGCCGTCCACGGCGTCCAGTACCAGCTTCGACGGGGCCCAGACCACCGACTGCCCCCGCTTGATCGCCCAGTCGATCTCCGTCCGCGTCGCCACCACCACGCAGCGCGGGTCGCGGGCGGCCAGGGTCCAGGCGTTCTGCTCCATCGCCAGCAGGTCGACCCGGCGCTGGGTCGGCTTGTGCCCTGTGACGGGCCGGGGCAGGTCAGGCAGGCCGACGGCCAGGATCAGCGGCAAGCCTTCGGCCAACAGCTGATCCAGCCGCGCCGACAGATCGGAGGCTTGGATCGTCCGGTTGTCCAGATACACGACAAGCGGATGCACCGCCTCCATCCCCTCGTCCCCGGCCTTCTGGACCGGGCGTTCGGCACGGGAGCGGACGATCTCCACCCCCAAGGCATAGGGGCCGATGTCCAGCTTCTCGATCCGCACGAAGACCCGCATCGCAGCGGGCTCGGCCAGGACGCGCTCGGCCAGCCGTTCGGCCAAGGTCTCCAGCAGGTTCAGCCGCTCGGCGGCGAGCTCGGCGTCGATCGCCTCGGTGATGCGGTCGTAAGACAGGATGCGGTCGACGTCATCCTCCAAGGGCTCGGTCACCGGGCGCACCTCGACCACCACGTTGAAGCGCAGGCGCTGCTTGTGGCCGCGTTCCTTCTGGAAGGCGCCGATGTCAGCCTCGACCACGTGGTCGCGCAGGCTGATGCGGTCACGCGGCGCAGCGCCCGCCGACGCTTCGGCCCGATCCTCGGGATGGGCGAAGGCAAGCTCGATGTCGGACATGGTCATGGGCGCCTCCGCTATTCGGCCCCTCATACCATGCAGCGCGCGACGGCCAAGCGAGAAGGCGTCACCGAACGCACGATACCCGACATCACCCCCGGCTGCCGGGCTGTCGGTAGAAGAGATGCGCACCGATGACCGTGGTCTTGGCAAAGCGCTTCGACCAGCTGGGCCGGACGGCGCGGGTGTGGAAATGCGTGGCTCCGTCGGTCAGGACCCGCGGGGCCCCGTCCAGCATCGCCCGCGCAATCCGGCCCGCCCGGTCGGCAGACACCTTGTCGCGCATCCGGTCGGCCCGCCCGTCACAGACATACGAGAACTGACAGCCCCCACCGCCACGCTGGCGGACGACGCCACAGACGGAGCCGGGGTACAGCCGGCTGTCCACCCGGTTCAGGATCACTTCGGCCACGGCAACCTGCCCGTCCAGGCTTTCGCCGCGCGCTTCGAAGTAAAGCGCTTCGGTCAGGCAGGTCCACTCCTCGTCGCCCGTGGGCACGGGGCGGGACATCAGCCATTCTTCGGTAATGCCATCGGTCATGGCGATGGCGGGTAGCGGGCCGTTCAGCTCCGGCTGGGGCAGGCGCTGCAGGTCGGGGGTAGCGGCGGCTGTCTGGAAGCCGAACATGCTGGCCGGCCAGCTGCCGTCGGCCGCTGCAGTCGTGGCCGCCAGGGCCATCGCCAGCGCGAGGGTCGCAAGGTCGCGTTTCATCTGCTCATCCGTCTTTGGTTTCAGGCGGCGTAAGCCCCGCCCTTGCAAGCAGCAGGCGACCTAGGTGAACTGTTCCAGAGGGTCCACCGCTGTTGCGCAAATGCCACGCTAATCGGCGGCGCATAAGCGACATCTCGCCGAAAAAGCGGTGATTCCCTCAAGAATCCGTTGTAATTAACTGATTTTAAACGAGTTTCGCCCTATCGTTGAGCGCAAGGTGCGCCGCCGCCAGCCGGGCCATCGGCACCCGGTAGGGCGAACAGGACACATAATCGAACCCCGCCTGACGGCAAAAGTCGATGGATTCCGGGTTGCCGCCATGCTCGCCACAGATGGAAAGTGTAAGGTCGCTCCGTGTCTTGCGGCCCCGCTCGGCCCCGATAAGCAGCAGTTCGCCCACTCCGTCGATGTCCAGGATGTGGAACGGGTCTTCCGGGAAAACGCCAAGCCGGACATAGGTGTTCATGAAGCGGCCCGCGTCATCGCGACTCAACCCGTAGGTCATCTGGGTCAGGTCGTTGGTCCCGAAGGACAGGAACGCCGCGTGCTGCGCGATCTCCCCCGCCCGCAAGGCCGCCCGGGGGGTTTCGACCATCACGCCCAGCTTGTAGTCGAAGTCGGCCCCGGCCTTGGTGCGCACCATCGCTGCCACCGCGTCGATGCGGGTCTTGACCAGCTCGACCTCGCGCCGCGCGCTGACCAGCGGGATCATGATCTCGGGCACCACGGGGGCCCCCCGCCGCGCGCTTTCCAGCGTTGCCTCGAAGATGGCTTGAGCCTGCATGTCGTAGATTTCCGGCAGGACCACGCCAAGCCTGACGCCGCGCATCCCCAGCATCGGGTTCACCTCGGTCAGCGCCTCGGCGCGGCGGGTGACTTCCGAAAGCGGACGATCCAAGGCTTCCGCCAGATCCCGCAACCCCTCGCGGTCCGAAGGCAGGAATTCGTGCAAGGGCGGGTCGAAAAGCCGGATGCAGACCGGCAATCCCTGCATGATTTCAAAGAGCTGCACAAAGTCCGCGCGCTGCATCGGCAGCAGCCGCGCCAGCGCCGCGGCCCGATCACCGGGGGTGTCGGCGAAGATCATCTCGCGCATCACCACCAGACGGTCTTCATCGAAGAACATGTGCTCGGTCCGGCACAACCCGATCCCCTCGGCCTCGAACTTCCGCGCCGTTTCGGCGTCGGCGGGGGTGTCGGCATTCGCGCGCACCCCGATGTCGCGCACCTCGTCGGCCCAGCTCAGCAAGCGGCGAAAGCTGTCGTCCAGCGCCGGAGGCAGCATCTCGGCCGCGCCGGCCAGCGCCTCGCCCTTGGTGCCGTCCAGCGTCACCACGTCACCCTCGCGGAAGACGCGCCCGTCGGCCGTGGTCAGCTTCTTGTCCCGCGTCTCCAGCCGAAGTTCGGACGCGCCCACGACGCAAGGCAGGCCCAACCCGCGCGCGATCACCGCCGCGTGGCTGGTCATCCCGCCCCGCTCGGTCAGCACTGCCGCCGCCGAGTGCATGCCCCGGATATCCTCGGGCGCCGTCTCGCGCCGCACCAGGATGCAGGCCTCGCCCCGCGCCGCAGCCGCCTGCGCGGCCGAGGACGAGAACACCAGTATTCCCGTCGCCGCCCCGGGCGAGGCCGCGATCCCCCGGGCAATCACATCGCGCGCCCCGCGCGGATCGACCTGATGGTGCAGAAGTTCCGACAGCGCGCGCGGCTCCACCCGCAGCACCGCCTCATTCCGCGGGATCACCCCGTCCTCGGCCAGCGCCACCGCGATCCGCAGCCCCGCTCGGGCCGACCGCTGTACCTTGACCGCATCCAGCACGGCCAGACGCCCATCCTCGATGGTGAACTCGACCTGCATCTCCTCGCGCAGCCGCGCGCGGCACGTGGCGCCATAATCGACGAGCGTCGCAAAGATCTCGGGCGCCACATCCTCCAGCGACGGCCCTCGTGGGTCGCGCGTCAGGTACAACGCCTCGGTCGTCTTCAGCGCGTCGCGGCCCTGGCTTTGCCCCAGATAGCGCCCCGTGATCTGGCGTTGGCCGGTCACCGGATCAACGAACTGGATCACGCCCGAGCCCGAAATCCCCTGCCCGATCCCCTGCGCCATCTCCTGCACGACCAGTCCCAGCGCCGCCACCTCCGGCGCGCCCTTGGCCTGGCGCAGTAGCCGGGCCGAGGTCCCCTCCCAGGCCCGCGCCATGCTGCGCAAGACCTCGGAAAGCTGGCGGGCCGGGTCCTCGGGGAACGGGGCCTCGGTCTCGATCTCGTACTGCCGCAACGCCTCGCGCAGGGCACCGGGTCCCGGCTTCAGACCGTCGAAGACATCGGGGTCCAGCCGCGCCACGTGGATCGCATAGGCCTGCACAAAGCGCAGGAACAGCGCATCCGCCGCCGCCTCGCCATGCGTCTCGGCCAGCCGGGCGTGGCGCTTGGCGTTCAAGCCGATGTTCAGGATCGTGGACGGGCCGCCCCAATCCGGGTTCGCCGGGCTGGGGCGCACGCTGATCAGCGGGCCGTCGCCGAAATGGTCAAGGATTCCAGCCGCATCCACCCCGTGCCCCGCCGCGATGGACCGGACGGTAGTGGCGGGCAGTGCCACGGATTTCGGCACCGGCAGGTCAAGCCGCACCAGCCGCTGCAGGCACTTGGCCCGCCAGCCGTGGCTTGCGGTCGCGATCTGCGCACTGGGCGTGATCTGCGCGAATTCCGCGATGGGGTCGTGTTTCTGCACCGCAGCACCTTTTTGTTCAGGTGCAGAATACGCCGAAACCCCTGTCAATCAAGCGTGACATGTCAGTCCGGTGACAAATCTTTGGGCGCTATCAGCCTTCGATGCGCGTCAGATCGGCAACGCCGGAACAGATCGCCCGGATGCGGTGCAGAAGGTTGAGCCGGTTCCGCCGGACGATGGCGTTGTCCGAGTTCACCTGGACCGTGGTGAAGAAGGCATCTATCGGCGCGCGAAGGGCGGCCATCGCAGCCATCGCGGTGCCGAAGTCCTCTTGCGCCATCGCCGGAGCAATCGCCGCCTCGGCCTGGTCCAGCGCCGCGAACAGCGCCCGCTCCTCGTCGGTTTCCGCGAACTTCGGGTCTGCCCCGAACGAGTATTCGACCCCGTCCTTCGCCTCGGCCTGGCTCAGGATGTTGGCCGCCCGCTTGTAGCCCTGGATCAGGTTCGCCCCGTCCTCGGTCTTCATCACCGCCGCCAGCGCCTCGGCCCGTTTCACGAGGAGCGTCAGGTCGTCGTTCCCCGGCATGGCAAGGCAGGCGTCGATGATGTCGTGCCGGATGCCCTGGTCCTTGAGGTAGACCTTGAGGCGGTCGTGGAAGAAGGAGAGGAGGTCTACCGCGTTCGTCGAAACCATTCTTCCGTCAGATTCAGTCAATGCCGTGCCGGTTGCGGAGGCATAGTCGCCACCGTGTTTTCTAGCTTCCGCAGCGTGCCTCTCAGCAGCTTCGGCAAGAACGCGATTCAGGTGCCCGTCAAATAGTACCACCAGACTTGACCTCACCCCATTCCCCAGCACCAACCGGATCACCCCCAGCGCCGCCCGCCGCAGCGCGTAGGGATCCTTCGACCCCGTCGGTTTCTCGTCAATCGCCCAGAAGCCGGCCAGCGTGTCGATCTTGTCGGCCAGCGCCACGGCGACCGAGACCGGCTCGGTCGGGACGGAGTCACTCTCCCCCTTCGGCCGCCAGTGGTCGCGAGCGGCATCGGCGATGGACGCCTTCTCCCCGGCCTCCAGCGCATAGTAGCGGCCCATGACGCCCTGCAGTTCCGGGAACTCCCCCACCATCGCCGACCGCAGGTCCAGCTTGGCAATCCGCGCGGCGCGTTCGGTGTCGTCGGCATCGGCCCCGACCAGCGGCGCAATCTCCCGCGCCAGCGCAGCGATCCGCTCGATCCGCTCCGCCTGCGAGCCCAGCTTCGCCTGGAAGGTCACCGACTTCAGCCCCTCCACCCACTCGCCCATGCCTGCCTTGGCGACGCGCAAGTCGTTCTCCCAGAAAAACTTCGCGTCCGACAGGCGGGCGGCCAGGACCTTCTGGTTCCCCTTCAGGATCACCTCGCCGCCATCCGCCGCCTCGATGTTGGCGACGGTCACAAAACCCTCGATCCGCCCGGTCTTCGGATTCCGGACCGAAAAGAACTTCTGGTGTTCCTTCATGCTGGTCTGCAGGACTTCGGGCGGCAGGCTCAGGAAGGCCTCGCCGATCCGGCCCATCAACGGAACCGGCCATTCTACCAGCCCCGCGACCTCGGCCAGCAAACCGGGGTCCGCGACCACTTCCATGCCCGAGGCGAAGGCCAGGTTCTGCGCGCCCTGCCAGATCGCGGCCTCGCGCTCGGCGGAATCCAGCACCACCTTGGCGCGCTTCAGCTTCACGGCATAGTCGTCGAACCCGTTCACCACGAACCGCCCGTTGCCCATGAACCGATGCCCCTCGGTCACGTTGCCCGCAACGATCCCGTCCACCGTCAGCGGCACGACATGCGCGCCGGTCTCATCCGACAGGAGGCAGACGATCGACTGCAACGGCCGCACCCAGCGCAAGGTCCCCGAGCCCCAGCGCATCGACTTCGGCCAGGGGAAGGTGCGGATCACCGCTTCCAGCACCTCGGCCACGATCTCGGAGGCCTGACGGCCGGGCTTTTCCACGACGGCGTAAAAGGTCTCGCCCTTCTTGTCCGCGCGCCGTTCCAGTTGCTCCGGCGTCAGACCGGTGGACCGCAGGAACCCCTCGACCGCCTGCGCCGGGGCCGACACGGACGGCCCCTTCCGCTCTTCCCGCACCGGGCGGCTCTCACCGGTCAGTCCCTCGACCGAAAGCACCAGCCGCCGGGGCGTGGAAAACGCGCCCGCCGAGGCATAGGTCAGCCCCGCCTCGACCAGCCCGTCGGTCACCAGCCTGCGCAGGTCCTCGCGGGCGCGAGCCTGCATCCGGGCCGGGATTTCCTCGGAGAAGAGTTCGATCAGAAGGTCGGGCATTTCAGGTTCCTAGATCCAGTCGAGGTTCACGCGGGCGGGCGGATAGGCGGCGGCGATGGCAGCGCGAAGATCGGCAAAGCGCGGGCGCAGGTCCTTGAACTTGTGCTCATGGGTTTCGGCGACGGTCAGCTGGATATGATCGAAAAGGCGGGCGTCCAGCATCGCCTCAAGCAGGTCCAGCTCGGCGCCCTCGATGTCCATCTTGATGAAGGCGATCCGGTCCTGCGCGTCCAGAAGCCCGCGCAGAAAGGCCGGGAAGTCGATCATCGGCACGTCGATCCCCTCGCCTTCCGCGATGTTGTGGCCCCCCGCAACGACGGTGCTTTTCACCGACGCAAAGTCCGGGTTGTCGTCCCAGTTTGCCGCCCGCATCAGCCGCACGGTCCCGGCCTCCACCCCCACCGCCGCCGAATGCAACGTCACGTTCGACGCCGTGGCAAAGCGATCCTGCAGGTGGGCCAGATTATAGGGATCGGGCTCGAAGGCATGAACCGTCGCACCCGACGACGCCAGCACCTCGGTCACGTCGCCCCGGTTCGCGCCGCAGTCCACCGCCACATCCCCCGGCCGCAACATCGACACGACGCCAGCCAGCAGCCCCTCGGCCCGCGCATGGCGCAGGTCGCGCTTGTGACGGCGCTTCAGCTTCCTCAGGGCGTCCTCGGCCTCGGCCATGCTCACTCCGCGAGGTTGCCGTTCAGCTGGTGCCAGGCGAAGGCGCGCCCGTCGGGGAAAACGGCGACGACCCGGTCGACGCCGGGATGGATCTCGGGCTCGGACAGGAAGGCCAGCGCCTCGCCGCTTTCCAGCGCCTGCCCGATGGCCTGCGCGTCAAAGCAGTCAAAGCCGCGCGGGGCGACCAGCGGCTCGGCCTTAGGGTAGTCGCGGTAGGTTTCGGTCAGCATCGCCAACGACAGGGGCGTGGTGAAGCAGGCGCGGAACTTGATGGGAGAGCTGACCGCGTCGATCCCCTCGACCCCCTCGACCACGATGGCCTCGGGCTGGTCGCCGGTCAGCGGCACCAGCCGGATTTCCGCGCCGGGCTGGAAGGCCACGGGTTCATAAAATGCGCGTTCGGCGGTGTACCACAGGAAAGCGCCAGCGGCGGCTGCGACGATCAAGATGACCCCCACGATGATCTTGCCAGCATTCACTGATCCGCCCCCGCTTCGGTCTGGCGGAAAGCATCGGCGCATTGCTTTGCCAAGGCCCGCACCCGACCGATATAGGCCTGCCGTTCGGTGACCGAGATCACGCCCCGGGCGTCGAGAAGGTTGAACAGGTGGCTGGCCTTGATCGTCTGGTCATAGGCCGGATGCGCCATGATGATCCGCTTGCCGGATTTCGGGTCCTCGGGCTCGAACGCCAGAAGACGCGCGCATTCCTTTTCTGCCGCCTCGAAGTGCCGAAACAGCATCTCGGTATCCGCCCCGTCGAAGTTGTGGCGGCTGTATTCCTCTTCCGACTGCCGGAAGATGTCGCCGTATTTCAAAGGGATCGGGCTGGCGGGATCGTTGAATGGCATGTCCATCACATGATCGATGCCCATCACGTACATCGCCAGCCGCTCCAGACCATAGGTCAGCTCGCCGGACACGGGCTTGCAGTCATGCCCGCCGACCTGCTGGAAATAGGTGAACTGGCTGACCTCCATCCCGTCGCACCAGACCTCCCAGCCCAGACCCCAGGCGCCCAGCGTCGGGCTTTCCCAGTCGTCCTCGACAAAGCGGATGTCATGGAGGCCAAGGTCGATCCCGATCGCCTGAAGCGAGCCCAGATACAACGCCTGCAGGTCGGGCGGGCTGGGTTTGATGATGACCTGATATTGGTAATAGTGCTGCAGCCGGTTCGGGTTCTCGCCATAGCGCCCGTCCGTGGGGCGGCGGGAGGGCTGCACGTAAGCGGCGGCCCAGGGCTTCGTGCCCAGGCTGCGCAGCGTCGTCGCCGGGTGAAAGGTGCCCGCGCCCACTTCCATGTCATAGGGCTGCAGGACCGCGCAGCCCTGTGCCGCCCAGTAGGACTGCAGCCGCAGGATGATCTCCTGGAAGCTTCGGGGCGTGGAGGGGGCGTCGGACATGGGCGGCCTCTGGCAGGGGCTGGACTGGCGCCTTCCCTATCCACTGGGGGCGAAAGGGTCAATTCCGGAAAGGACCGGCGCAAACGTGACCGGTTTCACCCTTGCCGCCACACGCGCACTGACTAAAGGTGCGCAAAACGCCTTGCGCAGGACCGTCCCATGTTCAGACCCGTTGCCGTGTTGGCCCTTCTTCTGTCCGTTCTGCTGCTGATGCACCCCACAGCAGGCGCGGCCCAGGACGGCGAGGTCTACATTCAGGTCGAGGCGCATCCCGACCGCGCCACGGCAGAAGCCCGTGCCCAGTCCTATGGCGCGCTTTTCCCCGAAACGGCGGGCTTCGATCTGCGTTCGGGCTGGTTCGGCGTCCTGATCGGCCCCTTCCCGCAAGCCGAAGCGGCGGACCTCCTCGCCCAGCTCAAGTCGGAACGGCTGATCCCCTCCGACAGCTTCATCGCCTTTCGCCGCGATCTCCGCGAGCAGTTCTGGCCCGCCGCGGGGACGCCTGCCCCGGCGGCCGTCGATCCCGCGACCGAGACGACGGCCGCCGAGCCTGAGCCCGCGCCCGAGCCTGAGCCCGCCGCCACCCCCGACGAAGACCGCCAGCAGGCCCGCGACGGCGAAGCATTGCTGACCCTGGAAGAACGCCAGGACCTGCAGACCGCGCTGAAATGGTTCGGCTACTACCCCTCGGCCATCGATGGCGCCTTCGGTCCCGGCACCCGCACGTCAATGTCGGCCTGGCAGGACGCACGGGGCTATGAGGCCACCGGCATCCTGACTACACGCCAGCGTCGCGAGCTTCTGGACGCCTGGCAGGGCGAGCTGGCTGCCTACGGCTTTGAACAGGTGGTCGAGACGGAATCCGGTATCACCGTCATCCTGCCCCTCGCTCTGGTCGAGTTCGACCATTACGAGCCGCCCTTCGTCCACTACCGTGCCAAGATCGAGGGCGCTCCGAAGATCGTGCTGATCTCGCAGCCGGGCGATCAGGCCGCACTCAACGGCCTTTACGACGTGCTGCAGACGCTGCAATCCGTACCGCTGGACGGTGTGCGCGACCGCGACGACCGCAGTTTCCGCATCCGCGGCACCTCGGCCCAGCTCGACACCACGGTGTTCGCCGAACTGAACGGCGACCGGATCAAGGGCTGGATGCTGATGTCGACCCCCGGAAACGAACCCCGCGACGCCCGCATTCTGAAGGTGCTGCAGGACAGTTTCTCGCCCGACGGCGAAAAGGTCCTCGATCCCGGAATGGTGGCGATGGACGCCGGCACCAAGGCCGGGCTTCTGGCCGGGCTCGAGGTGCGCAAACCGAAGTTCAGCCGGACGGGTTTCTTCGTGTCGGCCGACGGTATGGTCGCAACCACCGTCGAGGCCGTCGCCCAGTGCGCTCGCGTCACCATCGACCGCACAACGGAGGCCGAGGTTGCGCTCTCGGACGCCTCCACGGGCCTGGCACTCCTGAAACCGCAGGCCCCGCTTGCGCCCCGCGCCGTGGCGGCCCTTGCCAGTGCTTCGACCCGGATCGGTGCGGAAATCACCGTGTCCGGCTATTCCTACGAAGACCGGCTGCCCGCTCCGGTCCTGACCTTCGGCACGTTCGAGGACGCCAAGGGCCTGAACGGCGAGGCCGGTCTTGCCCGCCTGGCGCTGCAAAGCCTGCCCGGCGATGCTGGCGGCGCGGTGCTGGACGGGACCGGCACGGTGGTCGGGATGCTGCTGCCAGCTTCCGCGCAAGGCGGCAAGCAGCTTCCCGCCGGGGTGGCTTTCGCGCTGGCGGGGTCCGAGATCAACCGCCTCCTCACCCAGGCGGGCCTTGCCCCGCAAGCCGCGACCGCAGCCACGCCCCTTGCGCCCGGCGCGCTGGCCGAAACCGCGACCGGGATGACCGCGCTCGTCTCCTGCTGGGACTAGCGCCGCCAGAAGCTGGGCAGCACCAGGACAAGGATCGCCAGCAGGCCGAGACGGCCAAGGATCATGCACAGCGTCATGATCGCGATGGCACCGGGCGGAAAGTCGATGAAGGTGCCGGTGCGTTCCACGAGCGGGCCGAAGCCGTAACCCACGTTGCCCAGCGACGTCCAGACCGCGAACAGCGCCGAAACGGTGTCGACCCCCATCAGCGTCATTCCCACGCTCATCACGCCCAGGATCAGGATGAAACTCGACACGAACAGGATCAGCGCGTTCAGCACGTCCTCTTCGACCGCGCGTCCGTCATAGCGGATCGGATCGACCGTAGACGGATTGCCGATCCTGCGTACCTCACGCTTCATCACCGCCAGAACAAGCTGGACCCGGAACACCGACAGCCCGGCCGCGGATGATCCCGAACAGGCCCCGACGATACCGATCACAAAAGCCACCACCAGCATGAACCCGCCCCAGACCGGGAAACTGCCGGAAAAGAACCCGGTTGAGGACATGATCGACGTCAGGTTGAACAGCGCTTCGCGGAAGATGGGCTCGACCGGGTCGCCGGTCGTCCAGACCCGCCAGACGGTGACGGACAACACCGCATAGGCCAGCCAGCGCAGATAGGCCCGCGCCTGACTGTCCTGCCACAGCGGCAGAGCGCTCCCGTTCACCAGCTGGACATAGCGGATATAGGGCAGGCTGCCGAGGATCATGAACAGCGCCCCGAAATACTCGCCCGCCCCGGCATATTTGTTGAACGACACGTCCGCCGGGAAGAACCCGCCCGTGGCGATGGTCGCAAAGCCGCCGACCACGGCGTCCAGCGTCTCCATCCCGATGGCCGAATAGGTGGCGATGCAGGCCACGGTCAGGGCCGAATAGACGAACAGGAGCTGCCGTGCGATGTCAGTCGCGCGCGGCAGGGCCTTGCCGAAAGTGTCGAACCCTTCGGTCCGGAAGAACTGCATCCCCCCGATCCGCATCAGCGGCAGGAAGATCATCGCGATGAAAGCGATCCCGAGCCCACCCAGCCAGTTCAGCATGCCGCGCCACAGGTTCATCCCCGCCGGCAGGTCCTCAAGCCCATAGATCACCGTCGCCCCGGTTGTCGTGATCCCCGAGACGGCCTCGAAATAGGCATATTGCAGCGACAGCCCCGGCGCCCCGATCCAGAAGGGCAATGCCCCGAAGAAGGGGACCAGGAACCAGATCCCCGCCGTCAGCAGATAGGCCTGCCGCGTGTCCAGCCCCTGCCCCAGCGCGTTGCCGGTCGACAGCGTAAGCGCCGCACCGACGACGCCTGTCAGCGCAGCGCAGGCCAGGAAGTCATAGCCATTCGCCAGCCCCGCCCGCCAGTCGATGATGGCGGGCGCCAGCATCAGGATCGCAAGCACGATCAGGATGCGGCCGATGACGTAGGCGACAGGGCGGAAGTCAACCATGGTCGGGCATGGCTACGCGGCCCTGCGCCATTGGTCAACCGCCGCCCGTCGGCCCTGCGTTCAGCGCGTGTGGATCAGCGTGCGGAAGAGATGCGGGTCCAGGCTTTCCGCCGCGAAGGTGTCACCGTCGGTCAGAAGGCTGACGGCATCGTGGCTGTGCAAGGACTCCTGGTGGCTGGCCACCACCCGGAAGTCGCCGATCCGCCCATCGCGCCGCAGCGCCTCGCAGAACAGCCGCGCCGCATCTTCGACGAAGATCGGGTTGGCCGCGTTCAGCTCGGCAAAGGCCTGCTCGTCCTCGCGCTTGACCATGACCTGGGTCTCGGTGACGACCGCGCCGCGCGCAAGCTCCACGAGGTCTTCCAGCGCCATGTCTCCGGTCAGCACCAGCGACAGCCGCGCCACCGACCGCTGCGAGTGCGGCGTGGCCAGTTGACCGCGCACCATCCGGGCATGTTCCGACAGCTCCAGGCTGCAAGGGCAGGTCGAGGAATACACATAGTCCAGATGCGCGATCCGCTTGCGGACCCCTGCGGTTTCCACCAGCTCCAGCGCGATGTCGTAATACTGCCAGCCGGTCAGGTCCGACCGCAAGGAAACCATCTGCATCGGGAACGACAGCCGCATCTGGATGCGGGCGTCAAAGGACCCCAGGTCCGCCTTGTAGTCGTCCAGCGCCGCCTCGATCACGCCGAAAGAGAATTCCTTTTCGGCATGGGCATAGAACGACCGCATGATGCGGCTCATGTTGATGCCCTTCTTCTCCGCCTCCAGGCTGACCGTGCCCGTCACCGAGGTCTCCAGCAGCACCGGCGCCCCGTCACGCGTCGCAAAGCGAACCGGCAGGCGGAAGTTCGAAATGCCGACATGCTGGATGCGTGCCTTGGCACCGCGGATCAGGCTGGACGGCCCGTTCTGCAGGTCGGGCATCGACGCCTTGTAGCCCGCGTCGGGGCGGAACGCCTCGGGATAGCAGCGCGACAGCGCGGGATAGCCCTGGCCGGGCAACAGCCAGCCCACCGCCGAATCCAGCTTGGCGATATCCTCGTCCGAGGATTTTCCCGCCCATTGCCGCAGCACAGCCAGTGCCGCCTCGGCCTCTTCACGCGTCGGAAGACGGTCGATGTCGGGGGTAAAGATATTCATTAGGGCAGGTCCTTTCGGTTCGGGCGCGCCCGCGGGCATGCGCCGTCAATTTCCGGATAGTATTACGCAGAGAACCCGCCGCCGGATCACCCTGGTCCGGGGCAGATGTCCATCAGATAGGGATTCCCGGCAGCGACGCAAGCCAAATTCGGACGCATTCCCGCCGTTTGCGACCAAGGCGGCGCAATCCACGGTCGAAGCGCCCAATCCTGACTGGCTTGGACGTCTGGACCTTGCCTGCGCATTATCAATGGAAATCTCCCGGAGTATCCTCAGAGCGCGCAAGTGTCTTTTAGGAAATCCTTGCACCCAACGGCCAAATCGCGACCAACGGCCACGGCCAGGGGACCGGTCCAAACCGGCCCCCCGGCTGGCGCACCAGGTCAGGCCAGCGCCAGGGCCTGCGTCAAGTCGGCGATCAGATCGCCCGCGTCCTCCAGACCCAGCGACAGCCGGATCAGGCCCGGCGTGATCCCCAGCATGTCCTTCTGGTCCTGCGGCAGCCGCTGATGAGTCGTCGTCGCCGGATGGGTCGCGATCGACTTCGCATCGCCCAGGTTGTTGGAAATCTTCGTGATTTCCAGCGCGTTCATGAAGCGGAAGGCCGCCTCCTTCCCACCTGAGATCTCGAAGGTGACCAGCGTCCCCCCCGACCCCATCTGGTCCATCGCCAGCTGATGCTGCGGGTGGCTTGACAGCCCCGGATAGATCACCTTGGTGACCTTGCCATGCGCCTCCAACGCCCGTGCCACCGTCAGCGCGGTATCCGCCATCGCCCGGCACCGCAGATCCAGCGTGGCCATTCCGTTCAGGTGCATCCAGGCGGTGAAGGGGCTCATCGAGCCGCCGGTGTGCTTCATGTAGGGCTCAAGCGTCTTCCTGACGAACTCTTTCGTGCCGCAGACCACGCCGCCCAACGCTCGCCCCTGCCCGTCAATGTGCTTGGTGGTCGAATAGACCACGACATCCGCTCCCTGCTCCACTGCCCGGGAAAAGATCGGCGTCGCAAAGACGTTGTCGCAGATCACCAGCGCGCCCGCCTTGTGGGCGATCTCGCTGACGGCGCGGATGTCCACCAGCTCCAGCGTGGGGTTCGACATCGACTCGAAGAACACCGCCCTGGTCCCCGGAACCACGGCCTTGCGCCACTGCTCCAGATCCGCGCCGTCGACGAAGGTGACCTTGACGCCGAACCGCTGCAGCACCTCTTCCAGCACGTAAAGGCAGGAGCCGAACAGCGCCCGCGCGCTGACCACATGGTCCCCCGCCCGCAGGCAGGCCATCAGCGCGCCACTGACCGCCGCCATGCCCGAAGCCGTCGCAAAAGCATCCTCCGTGCCCTCCAGCGCGGCGATCCGTTCCTCGAACATCCGGGTCGTGGGGTTGCCGTAGCGCGCATAGATGAACTCGTCCTCGCCGGCCTTGACGAACCGCGCCTCGGCGGCTTCGGCGGTGGGGTAGACGAACCCTTGCGTCAGGAAGATCGCCTCGGCCATCTCGCCATACTGGCTGCGGCGGGTGCCTTCGTGCACCAGGCTTGTGCGGGTCTTCCAGTCCTTCGTCATGTCGCGGGCCTCCCGGCCAATAAAAAACCCCGGACAACCGAAAGGTGCCGGGGCCATGCCCTTCACCTCTTTAGCGGTTTGTTTAACGTGGCCCGCAATCCGGAGGACAAATCGCCACGGCCGCCTGAATACGCCTGCACCCAGCCATGGTCAACCCGGATCGACCGCCCCGTCGCCCTCCAGTCGCCCTCCCGTCGCCCTTGATTTCTCGCGCCCGGTAAAGGACGCTTGCCCGCAATGTCCCCACCCAAAGGCCCCCATGCGCCGGCTCCTCTTCGTCTTCGCCACGCTTGCCCCCGCCGCACCGGGCTGGGCGCAATCCTGCACTGACCGGACCTCGGACCCCGACGCCCAGGTCACGCTTTGCGACCAGGCCTTCCAGGCCGCCGCCACACCCGAGGACGCCTCGCTGGCGCTGTCCTACAAGGGCGAGGCACAGCGGATGCTCGGCCAATATGACGCGGCCGCGGCCACCCTGCAGCAGGCCCTTGGCTATACCCCCGCCAGCGCCTGGGTCTGGGTCGAGCTTGGCAATGTCCGCTACGACCAGGGTGACAGCGCCGGGGCGCTCGCGCATTACTCCGCCGCCCTTGCGACCGAGGATTACATCTCGGCCTGGGCCAACCGGGCCGAAACCTGGTGGCAGTTCCGCGAAGGGCAGCGCTGCGCCGATGATGCCGACAACGCGCTGCGCCTTGACCCGCAATACGCCTACGCCAACGAAATCAAGGGGCGATGTCTGGTCGACCTTGGCCGCGCGGACGAGGCGCTGTCCTACTTCGACACCGCCATCGCGCTCGCTCCGGGCTACCAGAATGCCTACCGCAACAAGCTTGCCGCGCTGGCAGCACTTGGCCAATACGAAGAGGTGGTCTCGGTTGCCGATCAGGCGCTCGCACCGGGCACCGTGACCGACCCCAACCCCGCCATCGAAGAAGACATCCTGGCCCGCCGCCTGCTCGCGCTTGGGGAATACGCGCCGCCCGCCACCGTTGCGGCCGAGGCGGCAGCCCTTCTGCAACGCTATCCGCAGAATCTGGCCGCGGTGAACGTGCAGGGCGCCGCCCTTCTGTCCGAAGGCAAGGTTGCCGAAGCCGACCAGGTGACCCAGGTCCTGCGCCAGAACCCCGACGGCGCGCGGATGGAGGCGGTCTACCACGACACCCTCGCCCGGATCGACGCGACGCTCGGCCGGATGGAGGACGCCTATGCCAATTACGAAGCTGCGCTGAACATCGACCCGGCGCTGTCCAAGACCTATGCCCGCAAGCTCTCCGAACTCGGCTTTCTGCCGCTGTCGAACGCCCCTGCCGGGGTCCTGACCGCGCTCCGCCGCTGCACCGATGTCAAGAAGACCGCCTGCGTCATGGCAAAATGACAAAGGGCGCCTCCGGGGCGCCCTTTCGTATCGTCGGTGTCTGCAAAAACCCTCAGACCGCCTGGCCGTCGTCCAGGTTGATCACCGTCAGCACCATGGCACGCAGCACCATGTGGCCGATCACCGGCAGCACGGCCCAGAACAGCAGCCACTGCGACGGCTCGACCAAACGGATCATGGTTTCGTTCAGCAGGAGGAAGGTGAAGTTGTAGACCACCATCATCTTGGTCAGGTTCGGCAGGTGGGCGCGCATCTCCTCGTCCGGCCAGAAGCTGGCGGCGGTGGTGCTGCGACCATTCAGCACGTCCTGCAGGAAGACACCGGCAATCACGACATAGAACATGCTCTGCATGCGCTGGCACCACAGCGGATCATCGACCATCGCCAGCACGGCCAGCGGCGCACAGGCGAAGATCAGCGCGAAGACCACCGATTGAGTAGCCGAATAGCGGGTCAGCATCCGCCGCACCATGCCCTCGAACCCCATACCGATCCGCACCGCCAGCGCCGCAAGGAAAGCCGTGGCGAAGGCCTGGCCGTTATGATCCGGACCCAGCAGCACCGACAGCAGCGGATAACCGATCAGCAGCACCGCGCCGGGCAGGTACAGCGACCGCGACATCGGCGGCAGGTCCTGGAACAGGCTGAGGAAGATGCGGACGAGATCAAGCGGAGAGCGATACATGGCAGGACCCTTCTGTCTTGCCGAAAGGTCTAGCCCCGCATCAAGGCAGACCTGCGGCAGAACGCGGCCCCAAGCGCGGCATTTGCCCCGCTCCGGTCAGTCCTTCCCGGCCTCGGGCTCGATCATGAAGCGCTGCAGTGCCATGAAGTTTACCATCAGGAACAGAAACAATGCCGCGGGCATCGCAAAGGTCTCCAGCTTGACCCAAAGCTCGGTCGACTGGGTCCGCCAGATGATCTCGTTCACCACGGCCAGCGCTGCGAACATGACCGTCAGCCGCCGGGTCAAGATCATCCAACCCTCTGGTTTCATGGGCAGAGCCTCGGCCATCACCCATTGCAGCAGGCTTTTCCCGCGCATCAACCCGATCCCCAGGATCACCGCGAAAGTCCCGTAGACGATGGTGGTCTTCATCTTGAAGAACCGCTCGTCGTTGAACCAGGCAGTCAGCCCGCCGAAAAAGATCACCATCACGGCCACGAATATCTGCATCCGGCTGATCGTTCCCGTCAACAACCACAGCGTAAAGGTCGAAGCGAGCAGAAGCGGCACCAGAATCAGGGCTGCCACAATGAAGCCAGAATATTCGGTCCCCGCGAAGCTGTAGCTGTCGTCCTTGATCCGCATGTAGACCAGGAAGAACAGAATCGTCGGTCCCAGCTCCAGGACCTGCTTCAGTATCGGGTTGATCTTCCGCTCGGCCATTATCCCGCCCATTCCATGATCACTGCGCCAACGGCGATCAGCGCCATCAGACCTGCCCTGACGGGCCCCACCTTCTCGCCCAGAACCAGCCAGCCGATCAAGGCGGCAAATACGGTCGAGGTTTCGCGCAACACCGCCGCCTCGCCGACCTTGTCCAGCCGGGTCGCCAGCATGATCGAGCCGAAGCTGAAATAGGCGACGAAAGCCCCCAGAACACCCCGCTTCAGCAAGGGCACGATCTCGGCGGCGGGAAGCTGCCGCCAGCGGCGCTGCGTGACCAGCGGGATGAAGATGCCGTCCAGCAGGAAAAACCACGCCAGGAAGGTGAACGGGTCCGCCGTCGCCCGGATGCCGTAGGCGTCATAGGTGGTGTAGACCGCCACCATCGCCCCCGTCGCCACCGCCAGCCACAGTGCGGGGACCATCGTCGCCCGGTCCACCGTGACATGGGTCAGGTTCCAGACCGCCAGCCCCAGGATTCCGCCCACCAGCAGCGCCAGCCCCGCCCACTGGCCGGGCGCAAAGGTCTCGCCAAAGACGATCCCCGCCCCGATCACCGTGAAGAACGGCCCCGTCCCACGCACCACCGGATAGACTACGGTGAAGGCTCCCCGCGTATAGGTCATCGCCTGCAAGACCTTGTAGACGATGTGGATCAGCACGGCGCCTGCGAAGATCGGCCACATGTGCGGCTCGGGCCAGGGCACCACGAACAGCGCGAAGGGCAGCGCGATCACCCCGTAACTCGCGTCGATGGCCGCCCGTGACAGCCAGGGATCATGCCGACCCTTCTGCAACGCCCCGAACAGCGCATGCAGCACCGCCGCCAGAAGCGCGAGCGCCAAGGCCATGTCATGCCCCGCAGGCGTCCCCTCGATCGACCGCAGGTATTCGGTCAAGGGACCAGCCCCGGCTGCCAGTCCACCGCCAGCTCTGCCCCGGCGAACAACCGCGCCAGAGCCTCCGGGCCAAGCGGGTCTCCGGACAGCATCGCTACGGCGACCTGCGCCGCACCGATCCCCTCGGCCAAGCGGAACTCCAGGAACACCCGCCCCCGGCCTTGCGGCACGGCGTCCAGCACGTCGTCCAGCCTGTCCTTCCCATCTTCCGGAAGCAGGGACGTCGGCAGGTTTAGGACCATATGCTGCAACGCCAGTCGCGCGGCATCGACCGCTTTTCCGCCAAGGGCGCCGTCCACCAGACTTTCGCCCCACCGCTCCGTCACCGGCCGCAACAGCTTTCCATCGTTCCGCCAGTCCAGCCGCGCCCAGGTCAGCCGCCCCAGCAGAAGCGACCCCGCCGACAACCCCGCCCCCGCCAGATCCGCTTCGACCTTCAGCTCAGTTCCGCCCGAAAGCCGAACCACCCCGCCCCGCAGCCCCAGCCCCTCGGGGCCGACCGTCACAACGAACGCCACCGCCGCCGTCTGAAACCGCAGCGTCTCACGCAGAACCGGGTCCAGGTCCCGCTGCCCAAGGCCGGGCGCCAGTCGGACCCCGTCCGCCTCCACCGCCAGTTCCACCAGCGCGCCATCGGCCAGCTCCCCACGCAGCCGCAACCGTTCTGCTGCAAAATCCGGCCCGCCTTCCGCCTTCAGCACCGCCCGGTCAAAGACGCACCACCCGCCTTCCGGCCCCGCGGGAGGGGCGGTGACCTGATACCCTGTCAGGCCCTCCAGCGCCGCTGCAAGCTCGGGGCAGCCCGCAGGCTCCGCCGCAACCGGCCCTGCAAGCAGCCCCAGAAGTCCGATCTTACGGAGCATCGGCATGGGTCCATCCGATCTCGACGGTGACGCCGTTCAGCACCCCCGCCGCCTCGGCCAAAGTCTTTGGCACCCCGGTCATCGCCCAAGGCATCAGGCGCGACGGCCCGAAACCGGCCTCGGACCGCAAGGACACCACCAGGTCGCCCGATGGGTTTGGCAGTTCGCCAATCAGCGCGCCCAGCGCAGCCTTGCTGGCGTCCGAAAAACTGATCCCGGGCAGGTCAGCCACAGCGGCGCGCATCGCGGCCCGCAGACCCTCCGCCGCGGCCTCCATGTCGCCCTCGGTCGGCAGAACGCTCGGCCCCACCGCCATCAGCAGATACCATTCGAACAGACCATGTGTCGTGACCGCCAGGTCCGCCTCGGTCACCGCAAAACTTGTGGCCGACATCTGCATCGCCCCGGTCGAGGACAGGTCCACCCCGGCCACGACAGTCGAAAGCTCCACCAGGTTCTCGCCCGGAAAGTCGATGCTCAGCCCTTCAAGCCGCAACTCCCGCGCCGCCGCATCCCAGGCCAGCGAAGCCTCGGCCCGGATCGCATTCGGCCGCGCCTGCGCCGCCAAAAGCCAGTCCATCTGCGCATCGCCGGTCTGGACCACCAGCCGCAGCCCCTCGACGCCGATCTCCAGCCCGTCCGGAGCACCTGTGCCGTCCACCAGCCAGCCCAGCGCCGCGCCGCGGAACCGCAGCCGGTCCACGTGCCAATCCGGCAGGTACGGCCCGTCAAGGTCCAGAACCGCGCCCTGAACAACGCACCAGTCGCCGTCCTGCGCCACGCTGCCGCTGACCGTGCCAAGGGCCGTCAATCCGGCCGCGACCTTCTCCCAAGCCGTTGCACAGAAGCTTTCCGCCCCCGCCGGCGAAGCCAGCAGCAGCGCGAAAAGCCCCGCCCGGATCACCCCTCGGCCCCGACCAGCGCGCGGGCGAACTCCTCCGGGTCGAAGGGCGCCAGGTCGTCGATCTGCTCGCCGACGCCGATGGCATGGATCGGCAGCCCGAACTTGTCGGCCAGCGCCACAAGGACGCCGCCCTTGGCCGTGCCGTCGAGCTTGGTCATCACCAGCCCCGAGACATCGGCGATCTTGCGGAAGATCTCGACCTGCGCCACCGCGTTCTGCCCCGTCGTCGCGTCCAGCACCAACAGAGTGTTGTGCGGCGCCGTCGGGTCGACCTTGCGGATCACCCGCACGATCTTCGCCAACTCCTCCATCAGGTCCTGCCGGTTCTGCAAGCGCCCCGCGGTGTCGATCATCAGAAGGTCCGCGCCATCTGCCCGCGCCTTGGTCAGCGCGTCGAACGCCAGCGAGGCCGGGTCTGACCCCTCCGGCGCGGTCAGCACCGGCACCCCGGCCCGCTGGCCCCAGATCTGCAACTGCTCCACCGCAGCCGCCCGGAAGGTGTCGCCCGCCGCAATCACCACGGTCTTGCCCGCGGCCTTGAACTGCGACGCCAGCTTGCCGATCGTCGTCGTCTTGCCCGACCCGTTCACGCCCACGACCAGCACGACCTGAGGCTTCTGCGGATACAAGGGCATCGGCCGCGCCACCGGCTCCATGATCCGGGCGACTTCCGCCGCCAGTGCCGCGCGCAACTCGCTGGTGGAAATCCTGCGGCCGAACCGCCCCTCGGCGATGTTCGCCGTCACCCTGACCGCCGTGTCGACGCCCATGTCGGCCTGGATCAGCAACTCTTCCAGGCTTTCCAGCATGGCATCGTCCAGGACGCGCTTAGGCTCCTCGACCGCCACCCGCCCGAAAAGCCGCCCCAGAAGGCCGGGTTTGGCGGCCTCCGGCTCGGGCTCGGGTTGGGGTTGGGTCCGGGACTCGGGCTGGGGCGCGACCGAAGCGGCGCGACGGGCGGCAGGGGCCGGGTCAATGGACGCGGCGGCCTCGGGCTCGTCAACCTCCGGCAGGCCCGGCGCGACGGCCTGGCTCACGTCCAGCACCGGCTCGGGGATCGCTTGCCCCGGGTCCTTGACGTCCTCCGCCCCCTCCGAGACCAGCGCCTCCAGCCCCTCGCCGATCTTGTCCGAAGACCGGAACATCCGCTCCTTGAGCTTCTTGAAGAACGACATGGGCAGGCTCTCCGGGCTGTTTTCTTTCACCTAGTCCCTTTGCCCCCGCATTGGAAGGCCGTCAGACCCGCGCTCCAGGGCCAAGGCCAGACGCCGCCCCCCCATACGCGCCAGCGAAAGATCGCCCAACGCGCCCAGGGCAAGCCCCAGCGGGATCCAGAACCAGCAGCCAAAGGGCATCACCAGCGCCAGTGCCGAAAGCAGGCCCGTCGAGACCGTCTTGACCGCAGCCCCTGTCGTGCCCGCCACGTCCCGCGTCGCGAAACCCCGCCCGTAGGCCACAGCCGCCGCCAGCGCCATCATTGCAGTTGCAAGCGCCAGCGTTTCGCCCAAGTTGTCCGGCATAGCCGTCCCTGCACCCTACTGCCCGCCAGCTTTCTCCGGACCAAGCCCTGATGCAAGCCCGCCCCCTGCCCCTGACCGCCTTCGCCTTCGCGGCCCTCCTGCCGCTGCCGCTCCTTGCGTTCGGGGTCGCTCAGGGCGGGGCCTGGCTCTGGGCGGCCTTTCTCTACATGGGCGTCCTCACGCTGCTCCTCGACCAGCTTGTCCCCGTGACCGCAGGAACCGCCGAAGACGCCGAGTTTCCCGCGGCCGATGCCCTCCTTGTCGCGGTGGGCCTCGGAGCGTTCGCCGTTCTGCCTGTCACCACCTGGGCCATCGCCGGCGACAGCGGGCTGGATGCGGGCGAAAAGGTCCTCCTCTTTTGCGCCACCGGCTTCTGGCTCGGCCAAGTCGCCCACCCTGCCGCGCATGAACTGATCCACCGCCCGCAGCGCAGCCTCTTCCGCTTGGGCGCGGCCTGTTACGCGGCGATCCTTTTTGGCCAGCACGCTAGCGCCCACCGCCTCGTGCACCACCGCGCGGTGGCCACGCGCGACGATCCCAACACCGCCCGCGACGGCGAAAGCTTCTACCGCTTTGCCCGCCGCGCCTGGATCGGCAGCTTCCGCGCAGGCGCCCGCGCCGAGACCGCCTTGCGCAAAACCCATACCGGCCTCCACCCCTACACGCTTTACCTGACTGGCAGCGCGGTGGCCCTTGTCCTTGCGACCCTGATTGCGGGCCTGCCGGGCCTTCTGGTCTGGACCGGCCTTGCCCTGCACGCCCAAAGCCAGATCCTGCTGTCGGACTACGTCCAGCACTACGGCCTCACGCGCGCCCGCCTGCCCGGCGGCAAGGTGGAACCCGTGGGCCTGGGGCACAGCTGGAACACCGCCCACTGGTTCACCTCGGCCCTGATGCTGAACGCCCCGCGCCATTCCGACCACCACGTCCACCCCTCGCGCCCCTTCCCCGCGCTTCGGCTGCCGGACGCCGCGCCGCGCCTGCCCTGGCCCCTGCCGCTGGCCTGCATGCTCGCCCTTGCTCCCCGCCTCTGGCGTCGCGCGATGGCCCCGCACCTTGCCCGCCTGCGGAATTCCCCACCCGCCCCGGCCCCTGCGGACACGGCGGCTTGACTGGCCAACCGGGCGCAGGTCTGGCACTCTCCCGACAATTTCCTACGGAGCCCCGGATGCGCATTCTTCTCGTCTCATTGATCCTCTCCTCGACCCCGGCCTTCGCCGAGACCCCGCTCAACGCCGATCAATTCGACGCCGCCACCCGCGGCGATACCATCACCTACGACTACGGCGACGGCCTCTTCGGCACCGAGGAATACCTCGACGACCGCCGCGTCCGCTGGGCCTTCGAGGGCGACCTCTGCATCTACGGCGTATGGTATCAGAAGGACGACGAGATCTGCTTCGAATACGAAAACGAACCCGGCGCGGCCTGCTGGCTCTACTTCCTGGAAGACGGCAAGATCCGCGGTCGCTACATGGGCGACGGCGGCGGCTGGGAGATCCTGGAATCCTCCCGCGACGGCGGCCCCTTGCCCTGCGCCGGACCGGACGTCGGCGTCTGATGCGCGCGGCTGTCTTTGCCTGCCTTCTGGCCGGCCCGACCCTGGCTGATACTCCGCTGACAGCCGATGCCTTCGCCGCCCATGTCGGCACCGATACGGTCACCTACGTCTACAGCACCGGCGAACGCGGCTCGGCCGATTACGGACCGGACCGCACCCTTCGGTGGGCCTTCGAGGGGGAACCCTGCTTCGACGGCCTCTGGTTTGCCCGAACCGACGAGATCTGCTTCGCCTACCCCGACGGCCGCCTTTCGGCCTGCTGGCATATCTTCCAGGACGGCGAAGGTCTCCGTGGCACCGCCACCGAACTCGGCTCGGGCAGTTCCGCGCCGATCGAAATCCGCGAAACCGGCCGATCGAGAGACCCGCTCGCCTGCCCCGGCCCGGACGTAGGGGTCTGACATGCGCTCCCTTTGGCTCGCCCTCCTCCTCGCCTCCCCCGCGCTTGCTGAAATCCCGATGACGGCCGACCAGTTCGATGCCCATGTCACCGGCAAGACCGTGACCTACCGCCAACTCGACTATGTCTTCGGTACCGAGGAATACCTGCCCGACCGCAAGGTCCGCTGGTCGGTCTCGCCCGACCTCTGCCAATACGGCAGCTGGTATCCGCAAGAGGACGACATCTGCTTTGTCTACGAATACGACCCGGTCCCGCATTGCTGGACCTTCTGGTTGAAGGACGGGGCGCTCGTCGCCCTGTCGACCGACAGCCAGCCTGGCGAAGAGCTTTACGAGGTCGAATCCAGCGACAAGCCGCTCCCTTGCCCCGGACCCGAGGTCGGGGTCTGATGCGGCTGGCCTTGGCCCTTGTCGTCGCAGCCCCGATGGCCGCCGCCCAGCCGATGACCCCCGAAGAGTTCGAGACCTTCGCCACCGGCCGCACGCTCGATTATTCCGGGCACGGCACGATCCTGGGGTCCGAGGCCTATCTTCCCGACCGCCGCGTCCGCGACGCCGATACCGGCGGCCCCTGCCGCGACGGGTTGTGGTATCCCGACGGCCCCGCCGTCTGCTTCGTCTACGACGGCAGCGACCAGCGCCACTGCTGGCTTTACTGGCGCGAGGGCGGCATAATCCGCGCCAAGCCCCAGAACGCCGGTCCGGACGATGCCGCCCAGACCGTCACGCCCGCCACCACGCCCCTGACCTGTGCCCCCGAGGTGGGCGTCTGACATGCGCGCAGCCTGCCTTCTCCTCCTCCTGGCCATCCCCGCCTCTGCCGAAGCCCCCCTGACCGCCGAAACCTTCGACGCCCTCACCCAGGGCCGCACCATGACCTGGGCCGAATTCGGCCAGGTCTACGGGGTCGAGCAATACCTGCCCGGCCGCCGCGTCCGCTGGACCGTGCTGGGTGACGATTGCAAGGTCGGCCACTGGTATCCCGAAGGCCGGATGATCTGCTTTCAGTATGAGGGCGACCCGGCCCCCGACTGCTGGGAGATCACCGCAGCCGCCTCCGGCCTGCACGCCCGTTACGCCGGCACTGCCCCGGACTCCGAGCCGGTCGTCGTGGCCGAGACGACCGAACCCCTCGCCTGCTTCGGACCCGAGGTCGGCGCGTGATGTCCCGCCTCCGGCCTGCGCTGACCCTCGCCCTGTTGTGCGCCCTCGCGCTTCCGCCTGCCCCAGCCCTGGCCGACAGCGACCCGCCGCTCTCGGTCGAGGACTTCGAAGCCTTCGTCCAGGGCCGCACCTTCGACACCCACGACCAGACCGGCCGCTACGGCGTCGAGACCTTCCTGCCCGGCCGCCGCGCGATCTGGCGCGATGCGGATCAATGCCTTGAAGGCACCTGGCGGCCGCAAGGCGACCAGATCTGCTTCGATTACCAGGGCGAGCCCTTCCCCTATTGCTGGACCTACCACGACCGCGGCGACTGGCTGATGGCCTGGCTCGACGGCGACCGGGCGACCGCTCCGATCATGCTCTATCCCGCCGAAGAGGTGGTCACCTGCGAAGGCTTCTTCGGCGTCTGAGAGACTCGCCAAAGCACCGCACCCCAACCGGGAACCAAATTTCTCAAGCAAGAAATTTGTCAAATTCCTTACTCAAGGAATTTCCCGCTCTCCATCCCGAACGGCGCGCCAATTGGTTAGGGACCTGAACGTCCACAGACAAGCCATTGATCCGCGCGTAAACGCAAATCCGTCCAGCCTGGACATGGCCGTTCAGAACAGACTTCCCTGCCCGCTTTCGCCCTCGCCCCGACCCTTCTTCCCGCCCCGTCCCCCGACCAGAAGCCGCCCATCCTGGAACTCGATCTCCAGCGCCGCCGCCTTCTCCGCCCCCGCCTTCGAGGTGACGACCGCCCCGTCCCCCCGCACGACCGCGTAGCCCCGCTTCAAGGTCTCGGCATAGCCCAGCGTCGTCCGGGTCCGGTCCAGCGCCTCCAGCCGGTCCTTCAGCCGCGCGAAACGTGCAGCCGGTGCCGCCTCCAGCCGGTCGCCCAGCCGCGCCAGGTCCCGCCGCCCGTCGCCGACCTTCCGCCCCGCCTCGCCCAGCATCCGCGCCAGCGCCGGGGCCAGCCGCGCCGCCAGAGCCTCCAGCCGCTCGCCCCGCCGCTCCAGCCGAAGCAGGATCGCGCGGGCCAGCCGCTCCTCCCGCGCCGCCAGCAGGTCCCGCTGCCGCGCCACCAGCCCCCGCAGCGCCGCTGGCTGCAACCGTCCCGCCACCCGGTCGAACTCGCGATGCTTCTTCGCCACCGCCAGCCCAAGGCCAGACCCCAGCCGCATCCCGCAGGTATCCAGCCGTTGCCGGGGCGTTGCCACCAGCGTCTCCACCCGCGGCAAGGCGCGCGACAGATCGCGCAACCGCTGCCGGCGCGAGGTCACCCCCTGCCCGATCCCCCGCACCAGCCGCGCGCCCAGCGCCTCCAGCGTTGCCAGAAGCTCCAGCCGCACCGGCACCGCCAGCTCCGCCGCCGCCGTGGGCGTCGGGGCCCGCAGGTCCGCCGCATAGTCGATCAGCGTGGTATCCGTCTCGTGGCCCACAGCCGAGATCAGCGGGATCGCCGACCCCGCCGCCGCCCGGACGACGATCTCTTCGTTGAACCCCCAAAGGTCCTCCAGCGACCCGCCGCCCCGCGCGACGATCAGCACGTCCGGCCGCGGGATCGGCCCGCCGGGCTCGATCGCATTGAAACCCCGGATCGCCGCCGCAACCTCTGCCGCGCAGCCCTGCCCCTGCACCGCAACCGGCCAGATCAGCACATGCCGGGGAAAACGGTCGCGGAGGCGGTGCAGGATGTCCCGGATCACCGCGCCGCTGGGCGAGGTCACGACCCCGATCACCTTGGGCAGATAGGGGATCGGCTTCTTGCGCGCGGCGTCGAACAGCCCCTCGGCCCCCAGCGCCGCTTTCCGCTTTTCCAGCATCGCCATCAGCGCGCCTGCGCCCGCCGGGGCGACGTCATCGACGATCAGCTGATACTTGGATTGCCCCGGAAACGTCGTCATCCGCCCGGTGGCGACGACCTCCATCCCCTCTTCGGGGCGGACCTGCATCCGGGCAACCTGCCCCTTCCAGATGATCGCCGCGATGACGCTGCGGTCATCCTTCAGATCGAAGTAAAGATGCCCCGAGGCCGGACGCGACACCCGCCCCACCTCACCCCGGACCCGCACCAGCCCGAACTCACCCTCGATCACGCGTTTCACCGCGCCCGAAAGCTCGGACACGGTGTATTCGGGCTGGTTGCCGATAGGAGCGGCGGAGTCGTCTTCGAATAACTCGCTCATAGGCCATTGATGCCCGATCCCGACGCGAAGATGAAGCGCCGGAATCGGAAAGGATCACGCCGCTGCGCGCTGGTGCGTGCCTTCGGCGATCTCTTCGATCAGCTTGGCGCAGAAGGCCGGCAGGTCCTCGGGCTTGCGGCTGGTGACAAGGCCCTGGTCCGTCACCACTTCGGCGTCGATCCAGTCCGCGCCAGCATTCTTCACATCGGTCTTGATCGACCCGTAGGACGTCATCCTGCGACCGTCGGCGATGCCCGCCTCGATCAGCAGCCAGGGCGCATGGCAGATCGCACCGATCACCTTGCCGGCCGTCCAGAACGACTTGATGAAGGCGATGGCTTCCCCCTCAACCCTCAGCAGGTCCGGATTCATCTGCCCGCCCGGCAGGACCAGCGCGTCATAGGCCGAGGCATCAACCTCGGACAGCACCGCATCGACCGGCACCGCGTTGCCCCAGTCCTTGCCTTGCCAGCCTTTGATCTCGCCCCCCTCTGGCGCGATGACGTGAACTTCCGCACCAGCGGCGCGGAGTTTCTCCAGCGGCACCTCAAGCTCGGATTGCTCGAACCCGTGGGTCGCCAGAATGGCAATGCGCTTGCCTTGAATGCTCTGCATGGCATGGTCCTATCTTGTAAGGGAATGTCACGCAGCCAACGTCAAAGCGTCTGGCAGGGTTCCGCCGCTGCACATGCGCAGCGCGGCGTCGGCGCTTAGTCGCCCCCGCCATCGGCATCCGGGCCGTCAGGTCCATAGTCGGGTCCGCGGTCCACAGCCTCGCGATGCGTCCTGCGGTAAAGCGCATAGCTGCCCAGGATCACGGCCCCACCCAGCACAGCCAGCCAGATGCGAGAGGTCGCCAGCCCGTAGATCACCAGCCCAAGGCCCGCCATCTCAAGCCCTCGCACGAAGACCGATGGCCGCGGCCTTTGCGCACCGCCTGTCGCTTTGTCCTGTCCGATCCCAAGGCCTGCGTCCGGGTCCATGCTTGCCTCCCTGCCCACCTGACCCTATGACGCAAGCACCAGATTTCCAAGCGGGGGCGCGGCCATGAATATCCTCATCCTCGGCTCCGGTGGCCGCGAACATGCCCTCGCCTGGGCGGTGAAGCAGAACCCCAAGTGCGACCGGCTGATCGTCGCCCCCGGCAATGCGGGCATCGCCATGCTGGCCGAATGCGCCGACATCGACATCCTCGACGGGGCGACCGTGGTCACCTTCTGCGAGGAAAACACCATCGACTTCGTCATCGTCGGCCCCGAGGCGCCGCTGGCCGCCGGGGTCGCCGACGCCTGCCGCGCGGCGGGCCTTCTGACCTTCGGCCCCTCCGTCGCCGCGGCCAAGCTGGAGGCGTCGAAGGCCTTCACCAAGGAAATCTGCGACGCCTGCGCCGCCCCCACCGCCGCCTACGCCCGCTTCACGGAAGCCGAACCCGCCAAGGCCTACATCCGCCAGCAGGGCGCACCCATCGTCGTCAAGGCGGACGGCCTCGCCGCCGGCAAGGGCGTCATCGTCGCAATGACGGAAGCTGAAGCCCTTGCCGCCATCGACGACATGTTCGGCGGCGAGTTCGGTGCAGCGGGGGCCGAGGTGGTGATCGAGGAATTCATGGCGGGCGAGGAAGCCAGCTTCTTCATCCTGACCGACGGCACCAACGCCCTGCCCATCGGCACCGCCCAGGACCACAAACGCGTCGGCGACGGCGACACCGGCCCCAACACCGGCGGCATGGGCGCCTATTCCCCCGCCCCCGTCCTGACCGAAGCCCTGCAACAGCAGGCGATGGACATGATCGTCCTGCCCACCATCCGCGAGATGGCCCGCCGCGGCACACCCTATCAGGGCGTCCTCTACGCCGGTCTGATGATCGAGAACGGCCGCGCGCGCCTCGTCGAATACAACGCCCGCTTCGGCGACCCGGAAGCCCAGGTCCTGATGATGCGCCTCGGCGCTCAGGCTTTGGACCTGATGCTGGCGACCGCCGAGGGTCGTCTGGCCGAGGCCCAGGTCAACTGGGCCGACGACCACGCCCTGACCGTGGTCATGGCCGCAAAGGGCTACCCCGGCGCCTATGCCAGGGGCAGCGTGATCAACGGCCTCGACCGGATGCCCGAGGACAGCCGCCACATGGTCTTCCACGCCGGCACCACCCTGCGCGACGGCCTTGTCACCGCCAACGGCGGCCGCGTCCTGAACATCACCGCCCGGGGGGCCACGCTGGAGGAAGCCCACCACCGCGCCTATGCGATGATCGACCTTCTCGACTGGCCCGAGGGCTTCTGCCGATCCGACATCGGCTGGCGCGCGCTGCCCGAATGATCCTCCGCGACAAGCCCGGCATCCTCGCCCTCCTTTTCGCCGTCCGCGGCTCGGTCCTGCCGCATATCGCGCCGCAACTCTTGTTCGTCGCCCTCTTTTCTGCCGCCATCGTCGCCATCGACCGGCATGTCCTGACGCTGCCCCATGTCCAGGCCGCGCCGCTGGCCGTCTTCGGCGTCGCCCTCTCGCTTTTCCTCGGGTTCCGCAACAACGCCGCCTACGACCGCTGGTGGGAAGCGCGACGGCTTTGGGGCGGCCTCCTCGCCGACGCCCGCAGCATCGCGCGTGAGGCGGAAATCTTCCTCAACGACCCAGCCGACCGCCGCCGCCTCCTGACCGCGATGCGCGCCTTCCTGCACCAGCACCGCTGCGCGCTCCGCGATCTGCCCCCCGACGCCGAGGCCCTGCGCGACGCTCACGCCGCACCGACCCCCGACGCCACCCTTGACGCGATGAGCGTTCATCTCGGCGACGCCCTGCGCCACGGCCGTCTGGACGGCTTTGGCGCGCGCACGCTCTCCACCCGCCTTTCCACCATCGCGCTGGCCCAGGCCGGGTGCGAGCGGATCAGGCTGACCCCGCTGCCTTACGTCTACTCGCTCCTCATCTTCCGGACGAGCTGGCTCTACTGCCTCCTTCTGCCCTTCGCACTTCTCGAACCCACCGGCTGGCTCACCCCCCTTTTCGCCGTCATCGTCGCCTACACCTTCTTCGGCCTGGCCGAGGTGACCGAGGAGCTTGCCCATCCCTTCGGCAAGACCGCCAACGCGCTCCCCCTGGACGCGATCTGCCGCACGGCGGAGATATCGCTTGCCCCCCACCTCGATGAGCCCGCGCCCCCGCCGCTACAGCCCGTGGACTACCGGCTGGACTGACGGCGCCGCCCCTTGCGCAGGGGCGAACCCCCGCATAAGAAGCCCACGTTTTCGCAGACCCAAGGGGGAGGGTGCATGCCGCTTCTGGTGATGAAATTCGGCGGAACCTCGGTCGCGGATCTGGCGCGGATCGAGAACGCCGCCAGGAAGGTGAAGGCCGAGGTTGACCGTGGCTATGACGTCATCGTCATCGTCTCGGCGATGTCCGGCAAGACCAACGAGATGGTGGGCTGGGTCGAGACGACCTCCAAGCTTTACGACGCCCGCGAATACGACGCCGTGGTGTCCAGTGGTGAGAACGTGACCGCTGGCCTTATGGCGCTGCGCCTGCAGGAAATGGACGTGCCAGCGCGCAGCTGGCAGGGCTGGCAGGTGCCGATCAACACGACCTCGGCCCACGGCCAGGCCCGTTTCGTCTCGATCCCCCGCGACAACATCGACGCCAAGTTCTCCGAAGGCTTCAAGGTCGCCGTCGTGGCCGGCTTCCAGGGCGTCAGCGCCGAGGGCCGGATCACCACCTTGGGCCGTGGCGGCTCGGACACCACCGCTGTCGCCTTCGCGGCCGCCTTCGGGGCCGAACGCTGCGACATCTACACCGACGTCGATGGCGTCTACACCACCGACCCCCGCATCAGCCCCAAGGCTCGCAAGCTGGACAAGATCGCCTTCGAGGAGATGCTGGAACTCGCCTCGCTGGGCGCCAAGGTCCTGCAGACCCGGTCCGTCGAACTGGCGATGCGCTACAAGGTGCGGCTGCGGGTCGTCTCTTCCTTCGAAGAGGTCGACGAAAACTCTGGAACCCTGGTCTGCGACGAGGATGAAATCATGGAATCGAAAGTTGTGTCCGGCGTCGCCTATTCCCGCGACGAGGCGAAGATGACCCTCCTGAAGGTTGAGGACCGCCCCGGCGTGGCCGCCGCGATCTTCGGCACGCTGGCGGATGCCGGTGTCAACGTGGACATGATCGTCCAGAACATCTCGGAACAGGACGACCCGACCGACAAGCGCGCCCACACCGACATGACCTTCAGCCTGCCCACGAACCAGGTCGACCGCGCGAAGAAGGCGATCGAGGACGCCTCGGCGGCAGGCAAGTTCGTCTACACCACGCTGGTCACCGACAGCGACGTCGCCAAGGTCTCGGTCGTCGGCATCGGGATGCGCAGCCAGGTCGGCGTCGCCGCCCGGATGTTCGCAGCCCTCGCGGCCGAGAACGTGAACATCAAGGTCATCACCACCTCCGAGATCAAGATCAGCGTCCTGATCGACCGCAAGTACATGGAGCTTGCCGTCCAGGCCCTGCACGACACGTTCGAACTGGACAAGGCCTGAAGCGCGCCCTGGTCAGTCGCAGTTGATCGTTGCCAGACCTGCCGGTGCATGAGACCCTGCCCCGACATGCCGAGGTTTGGGTGGAGATCGGCCTTGTCCCCCCAGCGCTGACCTGCGTCACGCCGTCTATGGGACCATTTCTGCCATCCTGACCCTGGAAGGCAACCAAGATGGAACACCTGGACACCGTGTTTACGGGCTCGATCCCGGCCAACTACGACCGCGTTCTCGGGCCGATGCTGTTTGCGCCCTATGCTGCCGATCTGGCGGAACGCGTCGTGAAGGCTGCACCGCAAGCCGTCCTCGAAACGGCGGCAGGCACCGGGATAGTCACCCTTAAGCTGGCGGAGCGCCTGCCGTTTTCCACTGAGATCACCGCGACCGACCTCAACCAGGCGATGATCGATTTCGCCGCCGCAAAACCCGCCCCGCGCCAGATCACATGGCAGGCCTGTGATGCGACGAAACTGCCCTTCGACGATGCTTCGTTCGATTGTGTCGTCTGCCAGTTCGGCGTCATGTTCTTTCCCGCCCAGCTGACCGGCTACCGGGAGGCCCACCGGGTGCTGAAACCCGGCGGCCATTATCTCTTCAGCGTCTGGGGTCCCATCGAGGCGAACCCGATCGCCCTCGCCATGTCCGACGCGCTTGCCGAACGGTTTCCGCAAGATCCGCCCCTCTTCCTGCGTCGTACGCCTTACGGTCATTCGGACGTCGATCTGACGCGTCGGGAACTTGCCGAAGCTGGTTTTACTGACGTCAAAGCGGATGTCGTGACCTTTCCAAACACCTGCCCCTCGCCCGAGGATGCCGCGAACGGCCAGTGCCAAGGCTCGCCCGTACGGGGCGAGATCGTCGCTCGGGACCCGAACGGCGTTTCGGCCGCGGCCGAGGCGATGGCAGCTTTTCTCGCGAAACGGTTCGGACCGGGGCGCATCGACAGTACGATGCAGGCGATCGTCTTCACGGCCCGGCGCTAGGTCGGAAAGGGTGTGGTCTTCTGTAATTTGCACCCACGCCGGTCACTGACCCTGCAGCACCGGCAAACGAACCCCAGGTAGGGTGGGCGATCCGCCCACTTCCCGTCAATCGTCCAATATCCCCAAGAGGTCCTGATGGCAGGCCGCCCCCGCCCGGTTGCCCGTCGATGCGGCCTGCGTGGCTGACGGGAAGGGCCGCGCGAGGTCGCCCGCCGCGAAGACCCCCGGCACCGTGGTCCGCTGGTGGTCGTCCACCTTCAGATGCCGCCCCATCCGCGTTTCCACCACCTCGCAGCCCAGCTCTTCGGCAAGCGGTGAAGCCGGCTCCTGCCACGTCACCAGATAAAGCGCCCGCATGTCCACGCGCGTGCCGCCCTCAAGCTCCACCGCCTCGATGGCCCCCCCCGAATGATGCACCCGCACCACCCGCCCCGCCTGCCGCCGCAGGCCCGGACGGTCAAGCTTGGCCGCCTCCTCAGACGTCACCGCCACGCCGTTCTCCAGAAGAATCAGGTCGTCCGTCCAGTCCGCCAGATGGACCGAGTGGTGCATCGGGATCGCCTCCCAGGCCAGCAGGCCCGTCGTCCGGTCGGCCAGTTCATAGCCGTGGCAGTAAGGGCACTGCGCCACGGTCTTGCCCCAGCACTCGGCGATCCCCGGGATCTCCGGCAATCTGTCGCGCTGCCCGAAGGCCAGGATCACCCGCTGCGCACGAACCTCCTCCGGCCCCTCCAGCACGAAGGCGCCGACCTTCCCACGGATCGCCGTCACCCGGCCCTCCAGATGTTGCGCCGTGGGGTAGGCCAGCACCTCGGCCAACCCCTTCTCGCGGATAGCCGCCGGGGCCGCCCCGTCCATCCCCAGAAACCCGTGCGAGGCATGGGCATAGCGGTTTCGCGTCGCCCCCTCGTCGATGATCACCACCCGCCGCCGCCCCCGCGCCAGCATGATCGCCGCGGACACCCCGGCAAAACTGCCGCCCACCACCGCCACATCCGCCTCGATCATCCTGCCTGCTCCTGCTTGCGTCCCTCCCAAGCCCCCGCGCCCGCATCCGGTTCCCCTGCCCAATCCGCAAGCATCGCGCCGCGCGCCCGCACAATCTGCCGCAATTCCGTTTCCATCCGCGCAACAGGCCCCTATAGAAAGGGGAAGACCCCGGAAGGACCTCCCCATGCCCGAACGCACAGAAAGCGAAAGCCGCAAGCTTCTCCGCCGCCTGCGCGACGTCCTTTCCGTCCCGGGCGAGGGCCAGGACCGTCTCGACAGCATCACCCATCTCATCGCCGACAGCATGGGGACCGAGGTCTGCTCGATCTACCTCTTCCGCGACCCCGAGACGCTGGAGCTTTGCGCCACCGAAGGGTTGAAGAAGGAAGCCGTCCACCAGACCCGGATGAAGCTGGGCGAAGGTCTTGTCGGCCGCGTCGCGCGCTTCGGCCAGCCGGTGAACACAGCCGACGCGCCCTCGCAGAAGGGCTTCCGCTACATGCCGGAAACCGGCGAGGAACTCTTCTCCTCCTTCCTCGGCGTCCCGATCCAGCGCGTCGGCGAGAAACTCGGCGTCCTTGTCGTGCAGTCCAAGACCGCCCGCCAGTTCAACGAGGACGAGATCTACGCCCTCGACGTCGTCGCGATGGTGCTGGCCGAGATGACCGAGCTTGGCGCCTTCACCTCGGGCGACGGGGCAATGCGCGCGCTCCACAAGCAGCCGGTGATGTTCCGCGCCACCTCCGGCCAGGAAGGCGCCGCCGAGGGCCGGGTCTGGCTTCACGAACCCCGCGTCGTCATCACCAACCCCGTGGCCGACGATCCCCTGACCGAGATCGACCGCATCAAGACCGCCGTGGGCGAGCTGCGCGTCTCCATCGACGACCTTCTCGAAGCCCAGCAGCTGGACAAGGAACAGAAGCAGGTTCTGGAAGCCTACCGGATGTTCGCCCATTCGCGCGGCTGGCTGCGCCGGATGGAAGAGGACATCATGCGCGGCCTTTCGGCCGAGGCCGCCGTCGAAAAGGAACAGTCCGCCGCCCGCAGCCGCATGGAACAGGTGCCCGACCAGTATCTGCGCGAACGTCTGCAGGACCTCGATGACCTCTCGAACCGGCTTCTCCGCATCCTGACCGGCCAAGGCCGCGACACCGGCGCCGAGATGCCCGAAAACCCGGTCCTCGTCGCCCGTAACATCGGCCCGGCCGAACTTCTGGAATACGGCCGCAAGCTGAAGGGCGTGGTGCTGGAAGAAGGCTCCGTCGGCAGCCATGCGGCCATCGTCGCCCGCGCGCTGGCGATCCCGCTGGTCATCAACGCCCAGCGGCTGGTCGCCGAGGCGCTGAACGGAGACCATATCCTTGTCGACGGCGACCAGGGCATCGTCCACCTCCGCCCCGAGGAAACCGTCGCCCGCGCCTTCCGCGACAAGATCGCCATGCAGGCCGAGGCGCAAAAGCGTTACGCCTCCCTGCGCGGCCTGCCTGCGACGACACTCTGCGGCACCACCATCGCGCTCCACATGAACGCGGGCCTGATGGCCGACCTGCCCAGCCTTGACGGCTCGGGCGCCGATGGTGTCGGGCTTTTCCGCACCGAACTGCAATTCCTGATCCGCTCGAAGATGCCGCAGCGCGCCGAACTTGCCCGCCTTTACGCTCGTGTCATGGACGCGGCCAAAGGCAAGCGCGTGGCTTTCCGCACGCTCGACATCGGCTCGGACAAGGTGCTGCCCTACATGAAGCCGCCCGAGGAACCGAACCCCGCGATGGGCTGGCGCGCCGTCCGGGTCGGGCTCGACAAGCCGGGCGTGCTCCGGATGCAGGTCCAGGCGCTGATCCGGGCTGCCGCTGGTCGGCCGTTGACCGTGATGTTCCCCCTCGTCACCGAGATGAGCGAATTCCAGGCCGCGCGCGGCCACGTCCTGCGCGAGTTGCACCGCGAGAAATCGCTTGGACACGCCGTGCCGGAACGGATCGAGATCGGCGCGATGATGGAGACACCCTCCCTCGCCTACGCGCCGAAAAGCTTTTTCGAACTGACCGATTTCATCAGCGTCGGCGGCAACGACCTCAAGCAGTTCTTCTTCGCGGCCGACCGCGAGAACGAACTGGTGCGCCGCCGCTACGACACGCTGAACCTGTCCTTCCTGGCTTTCCTGGAACAGATCATCGCCCGCTGTGCCGAGACTTCGACGCCGCTCTCGTTCTGCGGCGAAGATGCCGGACGCCCGATCGAGGCGCTGGCCCTCGCCGCCATCGGCTTCCGCACCCTCTCGATGCGCCCCGCCTCGGTCGGACCGGTCAAGGCGCTTTTGCGCAAGGTCGATCTGGACGAAGCACGGGCGGTGATCGACCGGGCCCGCGCGGCAGGCGAGGAAAGTGCCCGCCCGATGCTGATGGATTGGCTGGCGACCCAGGAAACCGTCTGACGGCCAAGTCTCCTGACACCACGTTGTCAGGAGTGCCGTGCTTTCTTTCCGGCACCCAAACCGGAAAGGAGCCCGTTCATGCACCGCACACCCGTCAATCCCTGGCCCTGGTCCCTGCCCCTTGGCTACAATCAGGCCGAGATCGTCGCTGGCATTTCCCGGCAGTTGATCTGCGCCGGGCAGACAGCCGTCGATGCCTCCGGCGCCCCACAGCATCCCGCCGACATGCGCGGGCAGTTGGGGCTGGCGCTCGACAACCTGCAGGCCGTGGTCGAAGCCGCGGGGATGTCCTTGTCCAATATCGTCCGGCTTAACGTCTATGCCACGGACGTGGAGGCAGCGATGCAGAACTTCGACCTCTTGGGCCTGCGTTTCGGGCCATTGGGCGTGGCCCCGCCGATGACGCTCCTTGGCGTGACCCGGCTGGCCCTGCCGCCCCTGCTGATCGAGCTTGAAGCCACGGCAGCCGACTGACCGCAGGTCCCGGCCGTGCTAATCTGGTGGCCGGGACACCCTGAAAGGAGCTTTCAGATTCGTCGCGCCGAAAGACTGTTCAGACTGGTGCAGGACCTGCGCGCCCACGGGGTTGCCCGCGCCGAAGACATGGCGCGGCGGCTAGAGGTCAGCCCCCGCACCATTTACCGCGACATCGCGCATCTGCAGGCCTCCGGTCTGCCCATCGAAGGCGAAGCCGGAATCGGCTATCTCCTCCGCCCCGGCTTTGACCTCGCCCCGGTTGCCTTCACCCATGACCAGGTCGAGGCTCTGGCCCTGGGCCTCGCCTACGCGGAACGCGCGGGCGATCCGGTCCTCGCCCAGGCCGCGCGCGAGGCGCGGGCGAAGTTGCAGGCCGGAATGCCCCGGCCCGAGGATCGGACTCTGGCCGACGCGCCCTATTTCAGTCTTCACGCCCGGATGCCACCGCAGGCGCGGCTGCTGCGTGAAGCGATCCGCAAGCGGCAGGTGGTGCAAATGAGCTACCGCGATGGGGCCGACCGCGTCTCGCACCGGCGGGTGCGCCCGTTGGCGATCTGGGGCTTCACCGAAGGCTGGATGTTCACCGCCTGGTGCGAGCTTCGCGCCGATTTCCGGACCTTCCGCTTCGACCGGATACTGGACCTGTCAAGGACCGCCGAAACCTTCGAGGAAACCGACTCCACCAGCCTTGCGACCTTCCTGGAACGGGATCGCTGTGAAGGCCCGGTCTCAGCTGCCGATGCGGTGGACGCCATCCGCGTCCAGCCCTGGAAGACCAGCGCCCGGCTGCCGGAGAGGCGTTAACAGATCCTGAACGCCCGCCTACAAGCCATTGATTTCTATTGTACCGGATGGCGCACCACGCGCGGCGTTCAGTCAGACTAGGCCCCGACATTCCCAATCAGACCCGCCTCCGCCAGCCCGGCCAGCAGCGCGAAAAGGTCCGCCGCGATCCTCTCCCGCGGGGTCTCCGGGAAGGCCTCCCCCAGCGCCACTTCCAGCTCCTCCGGGGCGACCGGCTCCTCCAGCATCGCCCAGATGGCCGCCGCCAGCGGGTCCATCCGCTGGATCGCCCGCCCCTCCGGATCGGCGAGGTAAAGCACCTCCCCGATCCACCTCTCCACGCACCTGTCCCGCCGGTGAACCACGGCCCCCAGCGGCCCTGCACGGAACCCCAGATCTGCCGGCCCGAACCGCCGCTCCTCGCCCTGCGGCGGGGCCGGGTCCGGCCAGCCAGCGACCCCAGCCAGACAGGCCACCGCCTCGGCCAGGTCCGCATAGGTCAGCTGCCAGACTGGCGTCGCCGCCAGAGTGGCCGCCATCACCTCCAGCACCTCGCCGGAGTGGCGGTCGCGGGTGAAATTCTGGTGAAGCAGCGCATCCATCGCCGTGTCCGGCGGAACCGGGCTCAGCCGCGCCGGGGTCGGCATGTCCCTCCGGTCCAGTAGAACGAAGGCCCCCATCGGCAACCTCTCGCCGTGCACCGGCTGACCGGGAAGCGGCAGGTAGTGATACTGCCGGTTTCGCGGTCCCGGCACGGCCTCGGCCCAGTCGCGGAACCCGGCAGGGAGACTTTCAGGCAGCGGCAGGCGCAACCGCGGAGCAAGCCCCAACCCATGGCCGACGGCCGGACCCTTTGCAGGAAAGGAGAGCGGCACCACGTCATCACTGAAGACCCGATGCCCTGCCCGGGCAAGCGCCGCGGAAAGCGTGCTTTTTCCCGCCCGGCGGATGTTCGGGAACACGAGGAGCCGCCCCCCCAGTGCGACCCCCGCCGCGTGCAGGCAGATCAGCCGCGGGTTCGACATCGGCAGGGCGATCGCAAGGCCGGTCATCGCATCGCAAACCGCGTTCACCGGGTCCCAAAGCTGCGGCGGGCGGTCCTCGACATGGCTCTCGCAGCGCAGCCTGATGTCGCCCGGCACGGCACGGATCGTGAAGAAGGGGCTGGTGGAAAGGCCGGCTTCAGCAATCCGGTACGGCCAGCCCCAGGCGACCCCGGGCAGAAGCTCCAGCACCGCATCAGCCCCGACCAAGCGTAGCGGAGCGTCAACGCCCTGAAAGAAGATGTCCCGCACCACCTGTCACACCTGCAGTGTCCCCTCCGGCGCAGGGAGCCTCGCCGAAGGGGAGATCATGTCGTCAGGGCGCGGTGGTCGCACAGCCCGCATCATCATCCGTCGGGCCCGAGCAGGTGCTGGGCGAGGTGCTGGACGACGAGGACGTCGGCGTGCTGGTCTTGCTTGGCGCGGAGGTGGGGCTTGGGCTGCTGGAGCCGCTGGAGCTGCTCGACCCGCTGGATCCGCTGGACCCGCTGCTGGCCTGCGCCACGCTGACCGTGGTCATCGCCGGGGCCGCATAGGCGGCAAGGGCAAGGGCACCGATCCGGCTCAGGGCCTTGCGGCGGGAGAAAAGGCTGTCTTTCGGTTCGCTCATTGTCGAATTCCTTCTGCTAGGAGTTGTCCTTCATCTGTCCCGGTCCGGGTCACTTTGTCCCCTTCACGTTCCCTTGGACTGCGGCAGGAAAATGGCGTTGGCCAGTGATCAGGGGTTTAATCGGCCCAATTAAACCCAAGGTATAAGCAACAACCCGCCCCGGGCGCCGTCGCTACCTATCAGATGGCGGCAAACAGCTTCTGGTAAATCCGGCGCAGTTCGGCTTTCTGCACCTTGCCCATCGCATTGCGCGGCAGGTCGTCCAGAATCAGGACCCGCTTCGGCAGCTTGAAGGCTGCCAGCCGGTCCCGAAGCGCGGTGCGGATCGCGTCTTCGGATAGGACGGCACCGGGGCCCGGCACCAGGCAGGCCACGACTGCCTCGCCGAAATCAGGGTGAGCCACGCCGATCACCGCCGAAGCTGCCACCCCTGGTAGATCGTCCAGCGCCGCTTCGACCTCGGCGGGATAGACGTTCAACCCGCCCGAGATCACCAGATCCTTCGCCCGACCCAGGATCGACAGATAGCCCTGCGCATCCAACGCGCCCATGTCTCCGGTGACGAACCAGCCGTCCCTGAACTCCTCGGCGGTATTTTCAGGAAGGCGCCAGTAGCCCTTGAAGACGTTCGGGCCGCGCACCTCGATGGATCCGGCTTCACCCTGGGGCAGGACCTCGCCGTCAGCGCCGGCAATGCGGACCTCGACCCCCGGCAGGGGCATCCCCACCGTCCCGGCACGGCGGGCGCCGTCGTAGGGGTTCGAGGTGATCATGTTGGTCTCGGTCATCCCGTAGCGTTCCAGGATCGCATGGCCGGTGCGGGCCTGCCATTCGGCATGGGTGGCGGGCGACAGGGGGGCGGAGCCGGAGATGAAAAGCCGCAGATGCCCAGTGGCCTCGCGTGTCAGGCCGGGGTCGGACAGAAGGCGGGTGTAGAAGGTGGGCACGCCCATCATCACCGTCGCCTGCGGAAGCGCCGCCAGCACGGCGGCAGGCTGGAAGGCGCGTTGGAATATCATGCGCGCGCCGGAATAAAGGACGCAGTTCGTGGCCACGAACAACCCGTGGGTGTGAAACACCGGCAGCGCGTGAAGCAGGACGTCGCGGTCGGTAAAGCGCCACAGGCCCACCAGAGCCTCTGCGTTGGAGGCCAGGTTCTCCCGCGTCAGCATCACGCCCTTCGACCGCCCCGTCGTACCCGAGGTGTAAAGGATCGCCGCCAGATCATCCGGCCCGGTTGCAGGATCAGCGAAGTCCGCCCCCTGCCCCTTCGCCAGCGCCAGCAGCGCAGGCAGGTCGATCACCTTCGAGCCCAGGGCTTGCAGCCCTGCCACCCGGCCGGGGTCGGTCACCGACAGCGCGGGCTCGGCGTCCCGCAGGAAATGCTCGGTCTCGGCCACGGTGTAGCCGGGGTTCACCGGCAGGAAGATCACGCCGGTCCGCAGGCAGGCGAAATACAGCGAAAGCATGGCTTCGCATTTCTCGACTTGCAGAAGCAGACGGTCGCCTTTCCGCAGACCAAGCGAGACCAACGCATTCGCCAGCCGCCCCGTCTCGGCCAGAAGGTCGCCGTATGTCGCGCCTCCCACCTGCCAGACACGGGCCGGATCGGCTGCCATCTGCTTCAGCTTTGCGATGACATCGGTGCTCATGCCGCGTTCCCCTCTTTCGGGGCATTTATCCAAGGGGCGGAGCAGACTGCAACCGGGTCAAGCCCGGATCACCTTTGGCGGAGTGGTGGCAAGGCGGAATTCGGCCTCCACTACATCGGCTCCGTGAAGCTGACCCAATTTCACCAGCTCGAACCGGACACGCGCGACCTCGCGGTAATAGGACAGGAAGGCCGCATTCAGGGCCGCCCCCGACACTGCACCCAGGATCGGCACCGCCTGTGCGGCCAGCTTCTGGCCCAGCACGGCCGCCAGCTTCGGTGCGATACTGGTGATCAGGCTTTGCACAGCCGACCCCGACAACGCCAGCCGGGACGCAACGAACGACGTGTTCACCCCGTCGTCCTGCGCCAGGGGACTGCCCGCGGCAAAGACCTGCAGGCATTCGGCCCGCACCCAGTCCTCGTCGGGATCAAGCCCGGCCTCCCGCGCCACGCTGCGGATCGTGTTCAGGAACAGCGTCACCGTCACCGGCAGTTCGGCAAGCGACGTCGCCAACCCCCCGGCCCCGCCTGCAGCCCCGGCCGCCATCGCCGCCACCATCGGAGCACGCTGCCCCATGTCCGGTGCCCGAGAGGCCAGTCCGTAGGATGTCTCCAGCGCCTGGGCGGTCAGTCGCTCGATCTGTCCCCGGAAGCCATCGGGCAGCGCCGAAAGCTGGTTTTCCAGCGTCCCGCCAAGCCGGTTGACCAGGCGGATCACCGGGCCATTCGCGCGCTTGTAGCGGCGGGCGAGGTCAGCGACCTGGGCGGGAAAGTCGGGCGAAGTGGGCAGGGTATTTTCCATCCGCTTGATATGGGGCCGCTTGTATTCTGTGCAATGGGAAGGCGGGGCAATGGGAAGTCGGGGCAATGCGAAAGCAGCCGGCTCAGGTCGCTTTGGTGACCATCCCGGTGACGCCTTGCCAGGCTCCGGCTTTCAGCTCCAGCCCCAGGATGCGGTCGGGGTTCGTCGGCGGCGGCATCTCTATCCCGTCCAGCTTGCGAAAGCCGAAGCGGCTGTAATAGGGGGCGTCGCCCACCAGCATCACCCGCTCCCACCCCAGACGCCGGGCTTCGGCCAGGCTTTCGTTGATCAAGAGCGCGCCAAGGCCTTCGCCCTGGTGCGTCGGGTGGACCGCGATGGGACCAAGAAGCAGGATGTCGTGCTCGCCAATCAGCGCGGGCCAGTAGCGGATGACGGCGGCCAGTGCCCCGCTGTCGTCGCGCAGCGTCAGACAAAGGGGTGCGACCGTGGGCACCCCGTCGCGCAGCCGGTATGAGGACAACGCCGTACGGCCGGGGGCAAAGCAGAGGTCATAAAGCGCCTCGACCTCCCACCAGTCGTCCTCGGTCTCTTCCTCAAGCTTGTACACGCGCTGATGATCCCACCCGAAGTGCCTGCCGAATCCGCGGGCCAAAAATCACTCGCGCGAACCCACTGGAATCGCGCCGTAACATGGCGCAGTGTGACGATCAATTTGTGAAACAGGGTCCATCATGTTCTACCGTCCCGCCGAGGGTCACGGGCTGCCGCACAGTCCCTTCTCGGCCATCGTCTCACCCCGGCCTATTGCCTGGATTTCCACCCGCGCAGGGACGGGCGACAACCTCGCGCCGTATTCCTTCTTCAACGCCGTGGGCTACACCCCGCCGCAGGTGATGTTCGCCGGCGACTACCGCGACAGCATGGTCAACGCGATGGAAACCGGGGTCTTCGCGGTGAACATCGTGGCCGAAGTGGCGCTGGAGGCAATGAACGCAACCTCGGCGCGGTTCCCGCGCGGGACCGACGAATTTCTGGCCGCAGGCGTGGCCAAGGCGGAATGCGTCTCCATCGACTGCCCCCGTGTGGCCGACGCGCCCGCGACGCTGGAGTGTAGGGTGGTCAAGCTTGTCGACCTGATCGGCCCGGAAAAGCTGATGCTGGGCGAGGTCGTGGGCATCCACATCCGCGACGATTGCCTGGTCGACGGTCGCCTGGACCCGTCGCGCTACGTCCCCGCCGCGCGGCTTGGCTATCACGACTACACCTTCGTCCGCGAAGTGCGGGAACTCCGCCGCCCGAAAGACCCTGCCAAGGGATGACGCCGACCCGCCGAAAGATCGTCTACGCCGTCTCGTTCGAGGCGCTGGGGACGCTTTTCGGAGCGGGCTATCTCTGGCTTCTGTCCGACGCCAGTGCCGGGTCCTCGCTGGCCCTGTCGACCCTGACCGCGACCATCGCGCTCTGCTGGAGCTACGCCTTCAACACGATCTTCGAAGCCTGGGAGGCGCGACAGGCGGTCAAGGGCCGCTCACTCCGCCGGCGCACGGCCCACGCCGTCCTGTTCGAGGGCGGCCTCGTCCTGATCTGCATCCCGGTCATGGCCTGGTGGCTGCAGGTCGGATATCTGGAGGCGCTGGGGTACGAGGCGGGGCTGATCGCGATCTTCATGATCTACACCTACCTCTTCACCTGGGGTTTCGACCGGATCTTCGGCCTGCCCGTCTCGGCGCGGTAGGTCATGGAAAAGCCGGGGCCTGTGCGGCCCCGGCTGGTGATCTGCGGTCAATCAGCGGTCGCGCGAAACCTCGGCCAGAAGCCGCTCGGTCCGGGCTTCCTCCAGCTTGTTGTGCAGCCGGTCGGACTCCTCCTTGTCGCGCACGGCCTTGGTGATGCCGACGGTCGACGAGACCAGCATCAGCGCGGCCATGGCATAGAAGCCCTTGGCGGCGAAGCTGGCCTCCAGGAAGTAGACGCCGCCCGCCATCATCACGGCGGCCACCGCGAAGTTCACGTAGCTGAACATCGTGTAAGCCTGCGAGGTGCGGATCGTCGGTTGCATGATATCGCTCATTTCAGGGTTCCTTCTATGGATTTGAGATCAGGTCAGGGGGTCAGGCGGATTTCAGTTTCAGCCGTTCCAGGACGGCCGCGGCATCGGGGCGGACCTTCGGGCCGCAGCCTGCCGCGGCCAGACGGGCCGAGATCGCTTCGGCGGACTGACCCGCCGACAGCTCCACTACGGCAAGGGCAGTTGCCTCGGCGTGCAGTTGCCGCGATTGCAGGCGGGTCAGGGTTGCTTCGGCCTCGGCCAGCGACGCCGTGACCGGGCGGCTGACGACACCGCGCACGGTCTGCGATTTCTGCGCCGCGTCGGCCAGTTGCAGTCCCCGCTTCAAGTCGCGCAGCCGCAGTTCCGCCCCGCCCAGTTCGTCGCGCAGGCGGGCGATTTCCGTCTCATAGGTCGCAAGGGCCGCCTCGGTCGTCCTCCGCTCGGCCTCAAGCTGGGCGATGGCGGCGGCGGCTTCGGTTGCAAGGTCCTCGCGCCCCTGCGCCAGGGCGGCGATGGCTCTGCCCTCAAGGTCGGCGATCTGGGCATTGATCCGCGGCAGCGATTTCCGCTCGCGTTCGGCATAGGCCATGACGACCGCGACCGAGCGGCGCGCCGCCTCCACCCCAGCCGCCGCATCGCGCAGCTGCTGGCGCAGGATCGACAGCGCGTTGGCGTCCTCAAGGGCCTGGGCGGCATCGTGACTGCGCCCCCTGACCAGCGTGATGATCGTATTGAACATCGGCATCTCCCGGTGTATGAACAGTGTTCACAAGATGCAGCAATCGTGAACACCGTTCAAGTTCTTTTCTGAACGTCGTTCAAGTAACGTAGCGTCACCAGGAGACCGCCATGCCGGACACGGACCGAAAGACCGATCTTCGTACCCGCCTGATCGCGGCCGCCGAGACGGAGATCGCCGAAAAAGGCCTCATGGGTCTGAAGGCGCGCGATGTGACACAGCGGGCGGGTTGCGCGCTGGGGGCGATCTACAATGCGGTGGCGGACCTTGATGAACTGGTGATGCGCGTCAATTCCCGCACGCTGGAGCGAATGGGCGCGGCCCTTGCCGCCACCTCTGGCGCGGAAGGCCCCGAGGCGGTGACGCTGGGCCTGGCCGATGCCTACGCCGTTTTTGCCTTGGAAAACCGGCGCCTCTGGTCGGCGCTGTTTGAACATCGCCTGCCCGAAGGGGTCGACATGCCCGACTGGTACCGGCAGGAGCACGAGGTGCTGATTGCCCGCATCATGGCACCTCTGAAAAGCCTGCGCCCCGACCTGCCGGACGACGAGATCCGCCTGCGCGCGCGCACGCTGTTCGGTGCCGTACATGGCGTGGTGCATCTCGCCTTGCAGGGCCGCCTGGTGGGCGTGCCCGAGCCGTTTCTGCGACAGGAGGTGGCGGCCCTGGTCGGCGCGCTGGTGCTGGGCGCGAAGGTCGCGCGCACCGGCAAGGTGTAAGACCAGGCCCCCCCGCCCGATAAGCCTTGCGCCCAAAGCGGCACACTGTATAAGGCCGCATCTTTCCGCTTATCCATGAACCGGCGATGCCTCTCGTGGACGGGCTGCGGAAAGGTTCTTTGCCCGTCCTATGAAGCCGCCCTGAAACGAAGGAAGCCAGCATGCCTCTTTACGAGCATGTCTTCATTGCGCGCCAGGACCTGTCCAACGCGCAAGCCGAAGGCCTTATCGAACACTTCTCGACCGTCCTCGCGGACAACGGCGGCAAAGTCGTTGAGAACGAGTACTGGGGCGTCAAGACGATGGCCTACAAGATCAACAAGAACCGCAAGGGCCACTATGCCTTCCTGAAGTCGGACGCGCCTGCCGCGGCCGTTCAGGAAATGGAACGCCTGATGCGCCTGCACGACGACGTGATGCGCGTGCTGACCATCAAGGTCGACAAGCACACCGAGGGCGTGTCGGTCCAGATGCAGAAGCGCGACGAGCGTGAAGAGCGTGGCGACCGCGGCGACCGTGGTGGTTTCGGCGGCGAACGTCGCGAACGCCCCAGCTTCGGTGGTGACCGCGGCGACCGTGGCGACCGCCCGTCGTTCGGCGCTCCGCGTCGTTGATCTGAGAAAGGACACATATCATGGCGAACAAACCGTTTTTCCGCCGCCGCAAGGTTTGCCCCTTCTCGGGCGACAATGCTCCGGCAATCGACTACAAGGACACGCGTCTTCTGCAGCGCTACATCTCCGAGCGCGGCAAGATCGTTCCGTCCCGCATCACCGCAGTCTCGGCGAAGAAGCAGCGTGAACTGGCCCAGGCCATCAAGCGCGCCCGCTTCCTGGCCCTGCTGCCCTATGCCGTGAAATAAGGAGCACATGACATGCAAGTGATCCTTCTGGAACGCGTGGCCAAGCTTGGCCAGATGGGCGAAGTCGTCAACGTCAAGGACGGCTATGCTCGCAACTACCTGCTGCCGCAGGGCAAGGCGCTGCGCGCGAACGACAGCAACGTAAAATCGTTCGAAGCGAAGAAAGCCCAGCTGGAAGCCACCAACCTGGAAACCCGCAAGGAAGCCGAATCTGTCGGCACCAAGCTGGACGGCCAGACCTTCGTGGTGATCCGTTCGGCATCGGACGCTGGCGCACTTTACGGCTCGGTCACCCCGCGCGACGCCGCGGAAGCCGCGACCGACGCGGGCTTCACCGTCCACCGTGGCCAGATCATCCTGGATCGTCCGATCAAGGACCTGGGCCTGCACACCGTCTCCGTGCAGCTTCACCCGGAAGTCACCGTGAAGGTCCGCCTGAACGTGGCCCGCTCGGTGGAAGAAGCCGAACTGCAGGCCTCGGGCAAGTCGATTGCCGAGCTTGCGGCCGAAGCGGAAGCCGAAGCCGAGTTCGAAATCGCCGAGCTCTTCGACGAAATGGGCGCTGCCCAAGACGGGGCCGACCTCGGCCGCGACTGATCTCGCGCACCAAAACGACCAGACCGCGCCAGGGCAACCGGGCGCGGTTTTTCTTTCTGCGGGTCAGGTAAATCAAGGGATGGAGCGGGCGCCGCACTGTCAGCGGCAACCGCCGCAAAGCTTGCCGCGCGTTGACCAGCCCGTGTCGGGCGCAGGATAGCCCCGGTGTCCCGCCCGGATAGCGTGGCCCCCATGCAGATGACAGCCACCCACCGCGGTATCCTGGCCCTGACCTTGGGCATCGCGATCTTTTCGGTCCAGGACGTCATCCTGAAGCTTCTGTCGGGTGACTATCCGCTGCACCAGGCGATGCTGATCCGCAGCCTCACCGCGCTCCCCTTCCACCTGGCCATCGTCTGGTGGTTCGACGGCAGGCTCTCGACCATCACCACGCCGGGCTGGTGGAAGATGCTGGCGCGCGGCCTGCTGAACTTCGTGGCCTACACCGCCTATTACCTGGGTCTGGCCTATCTGCCCCTGGCCGACACCATCGCGCTGTTCTTCACCAGCCCGCTCTTCATCACCCTGGCCGCCGTCCTGATCCTGCGCGAGCGGGTCAGCACGGCGTCGCTTGTCGCAGTGGCCGTGGGGTTTGCCGGTGTCCTCCTTGTGGTCAAACCCGGGGGCAGCGGGTTCGATCTGGCCGCTCTGCTGCCGATCCTCGGCGCGCTTGGCTATGCCCTCTCCATGATCGCGGCCGGACGCCTCGGGCGCACCGAATCCGCCGCCGCAATGGCGTTCTGGGGCAATGTCTGCTTCTTTCTCTGCGCGCTGGCCCTGTCCGCGATCTACGGCAGCGGAGCCTTCGCCGGGGCGTCGCACCCCTCGCTCGCCTTCATGACACGGGGCTGGGTCACGCCTCCGATGACCGACCTGCTGCTCATGGCATCATGTGGGTTGATCGCCGCGATCGGGCTGACGCTTCTGACCTATGCCTACCGCGTCGCGCCATCGGCCAGCGTGGCGCCGTTCGAGTACAGCTTCATGTTCTGGGGCCTGCTCTGGGGCTGGCTTTTCTGGGACAACATCCCGGACACCCTCGCCTGGGCGGGCATTGCGGTGATCATCGGCGCGGGGTTGATCGTGATCCGCAAGGATCCGGAACCGGCCACCGCCTGATCACGATACCCGGCGCGGTACCTTGTTCATCGGGTGGCTTTCCAGCCAAAGCCCCATCTGCCGCGCCAGTGTCGGATCGCCGTCGATCTGCACCTGCTTTGCCGCAACCTCTTGCGACAGCCGGGACAGGCCCATCCAGACCGAAGTCACCGACCGCAGGGAACCGGTGACCAGGAGGTCGATCTCGTAACCCGGATCGACGTAGCAAAGGCCAACCTCGCTGTCCTCGACCACCAGCCACCAGTTCTGATCGGCCGGCACCAGGTCGGGGTACAGAAACTGTATCGTTCGCCGGTTGGGCAGCGGCGGGTCCGGTCGGATCCCGCGACGGATGTCCCACATCAGAAGTGAGGGATCGAGCTTGGACAGCGTGACAGTCGATTCCACCCAGACATGCCCCCACAGCATCATCGCATCAACCAGAGGGCGCAGCTCCAGCCCCGCTTGCGTCAGGTGATATTCCGGGTTGCCATCGCGCCGGCGGACCTCGACCACGCCGACCGACGTCAATTCTTTCAATCTCTTGGACAGAAGTGCCGGCGACATCTTCGGCACGCCCCGCCGCAGATCGTTGAAGCGCGTGCTGCCGCAATGCAGCTCGCGCAGGACCAGAGGCGTCCACCTCGTACACAGGATCTCGGACACCATCGCGAGGGGGCAGAACTGTCCATAGCTGGCGTTCGTCATCGCATCCTCCCTGCGGCCCGCGGTTCAGTCCCAGAACTGGACCGACTCGGGCCTGTGGATCGACCCTGTACCCAGTCCGAAAGGGACCAAATGCATAGGAGCACCAAATGTCACTTGCGACTGAACTGGACGGACACACTGGCACCGCAGTGTCTGAAACCCTTGCGCAGAAGGCCGACCGGCTGGCCCAGGACTTCGCCACGCGGGCCGAACGCCACGACACCGAGGGGTCATTTGTAGCAGAGAACTACGCGCGTTTGAAAGAGGAAGGTCTGATCGAGGCGGGGGTGCCCGTGGAACTGGGGGGCGGCGGGGCCTCGGTCGCCGAACTGGCCGACATGCTGCGCCGTCTGGCGCATGGCTGCGGAGCGACGGCACTGGCCTTCGCGATGCACACCCACCAGGTCGCGATCCCGGCCTGGCGCTGGCAGAACCAACCGGCGGCGAAGGCGGCGGTGGAACCTTTGCTGCGCCGGATCGCCACCGAACGCATCGTGCTGATGTCCTCCGGCGGCGGGGATTGGGTCGGGGGCGCAGGCCGGGCCGAGAAGGTCGAAGGCGGCTACAGGATCGACGCGCGCAAGGCCTTTGCCTCGGGGGCGCCCCTTGGCGCCGTCCTGATGACCGCGGCCGTGGCGGATGAACCGGAAGGGCCCATGGTCTTGCATTTCGGCGCAGCTCTGACCGCAAAGGGCGTCCGCGTCGACGAAGTCTGGAACGCGATGGGCATGCGCGGAACGGGATCGCAGGACGTGCACTTCGACGGGCTGGTCATCCCCGACGACAAGATCGCCCTGAAGCGCAAGGCCGGCGAATGGCACCCTCTGTTCCACATCATCGGCACCATCGCCATCCCGCTGATCTACGCGGTCTATACCGGTCTGGCCGAAGCCGCCCGCGACCGCGCGGTGGCGCTGGAAACCTCCCGTCCCGAGGCGCGGCGCAACGCGCACCTCACGGGAGAGATGGAGACCCAACTGCGCGCAGCCCGTCTGGCTCTGGCGGACATGGTCAGCACCATTGCCGAAGAGCCACCCTCGGCGCAAAGCATCAACCGCGTGATGCAGGACCGGACCCTGGTGGTCGAGGCCGCCCTGGCAACCGCAAGTCTGGCGATGGACCTCGCGGGCGGCGAAGGCTTCCTGCGCAAGACCGGGTTGGAGCGGATCTTCCGCGACATCCAGGGCGCGCGCTATCACCCGATGCGGGCGGACCGGGCCGCACTTTATGCCGGAACGCTGGCGACGGGCGGCGACGTCTCACGCATCTTCTGAAACGAAAAAGGCCGCACCCGAAGGTGCGGCCCCATCCTGTCGGACCTGAGGTCCGATTACATCTCGTCCAGGGCCTCGACGGCCTTCTGAAGCTTCTCTTTCGAGATTTCCTTGTCGCTGACCTTGGCCAGGCTCACCAGGTGATCGACGACCTTGTCCTCGAAAAGCGGCGCGCGCAGCTGCTGCTGCATCTGCTGGTTCTTCTGGACGAATTCGAAGAACTGACGCTCCTGCCCCGGATACTGGCGGGCAGCGGCAAGAACAGCTTGGGTCATCTCGGCGTCGGTCACGGTGACGTCGGCCTTGCGACCGATTTCGGCGAGGAGAAGGCCCAGACGCACGCGACGCACGGCCAGCTTCTTGTGCTCGTCCGTGGTCTCGATGGTGCCGTGGTTATGGCCGTGCTCTTCGGGATGCTCTTCGTGCCACAGCTGGTGGGCGATCTGGTTGGCTTCCGCATCGACCAGGTTCGCAGGCAGGTCGAACGTGACCATGCCGTCCAGCTGGTCCAGTAGCGACCGCTTCATCACGGCGCGGGCAGCGCCCTTGTACTCGGCTTCCAGACGCTCGGCGATCTGGGCCTTCAGGGCAGCCAGATCCTCAGCGCCGAACTTCTTGGCCAGCTCGTCGTCGATCTCGGCCGCTTTCGGCTCCTTCACCGCCTTGACGGTGCAGGCGAAGACGGCAGCCTTGCCGGCCAGGTGGGCCGCGCCGTAGTTTTCCGGGAACGAGACGTTCACCGACACTTCGTCACCGACCTTGGCACCGACCAGTTGCGCCTCGAAGCCCGGGATGAACGAGTTGGAGCCCAGCACCAGCGGGTAATCCTCGGCCGAGCCGCCCTCGAAGAGCTCACCGTCGACCGAGCCCTTGAAGTCGATGGTGATCTGGTCGCCGTCCTTGGCCTTGGCGCCCTTCTTGCGGTCATCGAAGGATTGTGCCGAACCGGCCAGGTTGGTCAAAGCTTCTTCGATCGCCTTCTCGTCGGCCTTCACGATCAGACGGTCCAGCTTCAGCTTGCCGGCGTCGACCTCGGGGATCGGAGGCAGCGCGTCGTAGGACATCTCGACCACGACATCCTGGCCCTCTTTCCAGGCGTCGCCGCCAACCATCTTGACTTCCGGCTGCAGCGCCGGGCGGTCGCCGGACTTGTCGAAGTGGTCCTTCATCGCAGCATCGATGGCTTCCTGCATCGCGTCGCCCAGGATGCGGGTGCCGAACTGCTTTTTCAGGATCGCCAGCGGGACCTTGCCCTTGCGGAAGCCCTTGATCTCGACCTCGGGCTGCGCCTCAAGCAGCTTTTCCTGGACCTTCGCGTCCAGTTCGGCCGCCGTCACCGTGATGGTGTAGCCGCGCTTGAGGCCTTCGTTCAGGGTCTCGGTGACCTGCATGGGGGGACGTCCTTCCTGGTTCATTCGGGCGCGGATGCGCAATAGTCCGCGGGCACAGGGCGGAACCCTGCGCGCGTTGGCGGGCCTGATAGCAAAGCTTTTGGTCCGATGTAAGGGGGAATCGCCAGCCGGACGCACGGGTTGCGGCTGGTGCGGGTGAAGGGACTTGAACCCCCATGCCTTGCGGCGCTGGAACCTAAATCCAGTGCGTCTGCCAGTTTCGCCACACCCGCCGACCAGCCTGTGGGCCTTCTAGCAAAGGCTTGACCGGGGCGCGAGGGGTCAAATGCGCTGCCCCAATTGCGCCACAGCCGCCGATTTGCGGACACATCTGCCCCGAAATCAACGAACTGGCATCGAATGCGGACCACAAACCGGCATCAGAACTGGGTCGAAGATTGAAGAAGGGACGCGGGAATGGACTTCGAGGCTCCGTTTTCCAGATCGGCCGGTGGCGCGGGGGTGGAACCCCAGGCGGGTATGCTGGCGGGCACCATGGTCCGGACGCTCGACGGCGTCCTGCCCGTCGAATACCTGACGCCGGGCGACCGGATCGTCACCCGCAGCGGCACGCGAAAGCTGACCTCGGTTTCGGTCCAGGCCCGCAAGATGGTCGACCTCGTGCGGATCCGCGCTTCCACTCTGGGCCACGACCGGCCCGAACAGGACCTTCTGGTGTCGCCCGGCCAACCGATCCTGATCCGCGACTGGCGTGCCAGGGCGATCTTCGGGACCCCGGTCGCGGCCGTCCCCGCAGCCCGGTTGGCGGATGGCGAGTTCATCTGCCTTGAAACCCATGCTCAGGTCCGCCTGTTCACCCTGCGCTTCGACGAAGACGAGGTGATCTATGCCGAAGGGCTGGAACTTGCCTGCCCCGCCTTCCTGCCCGAGCTTGCCTGACGCTGCGTCGCACTAGGAGTGACGCAAGGATCGACTAAGCTTGCGCCATGACCAGCGCCGCTTCCCTTTTCGCCCGCATGAAGGCGGGCAACGACACCCGTCGCCTGTCCTTCGGTCTGTCCGAACGTCGCGCCGCGCTGGACCGTCTGGCCAGTGCCGTCCGGCGGAACGAAGCGGCCCTGATCGCGGCACTCCAGGCTGATCTTGGCCGACCCGAGGCCGAGGCGATCCTGTCCGATTACCTGCCGGTGCTTCAGGACATCGCCCACGTCCGCCGCCACCTGCGCCGCTGGATGCGTCCGCGCCGGGTCTGGCCCGCACTTGCCAGCTTCGGTGCCTCGGGCCGGATCGAACGCCAGCCGCGCGGCACCTGCCTGATCATCGCGCCGTGGAACTTCCCCTTCCAGCTGGCGATCGGCCCGCTGGTATCCTGCCTCGCGGCGGGAAACGCGGCAATCCTGAAGCCGTCCGAGATGACGCCCGCCACCAGCGCCCTGCTCGCCCGCCTGATCGCCGAGACCTTCTCGCCGGACCTTGTCACCGTGGTAGAGGGCGACAAGAGCGTGGCCGAAGAGCTTCTCGCCCTGCCCTTCGACCACATCTTCTTTACCGGCTCCCCCGCTGTTGGTCGGATCGTCATGGCGGCTGCGGCAAGGACGCTGGCGTCCGTCACGCTGGAACTTGGGGGCAAGTCCCCCGTCATCGTCGGCCCGGACGCCGACCTGAAGCGCGCGGCGGACTGGATCACCTTCGGCAAGTTCGTGAACGCGGGTCAGACCTGCATCGCGCCCGACCACCTTTACGTCCACGCCTCGGTCCGCGAACCCTTCCTTGCCGCGCTGCGCGCGCGCATCTCGCGGGCTTATGGCGAAGGGGAGGCCAGCCCGCATCTGGCCCGGATCGTGACGCCCGACCATGCCCAGCGCCTGACGGCCCTGCTCGCGGACGCCGTGCAGAAAGGCGGGCGGCCCTTGCTTCCCGCAAAACCCGACGGTCAGGCGATGCCACCGCAGCTTGTCACCGACATCACGCCCGACATGCGACTGTCGCAGGAGGAGATCTTTGGTCCGATCCTGCCGATCCTGACCTATACCGACCTCGACAGCGTGCTTTCGGCGATCAATGCCGGGGACAAACCGCTGGCGCTTTACGTCTTCGACCGGGACGGGGCGCGCGTCGACCGGATCATCCGCGCCACCACCTCGGGCGGGGTGGGCGTGAACCTGACCCTTGTCCAGTTCACCCATCCCAACCTGCCGTTCGGCGGCGTCAATACCTCGGGCATCGGGGCCGCGCATGGCGAACATGGGTTCGTCGCCTTCAGCCACGAACGGGCCGTGCTGCGGAACCGGTTTCTGGTGCTGCCACTGATCTTCCCGCCTTACACCCCCAGCGTCATGCGACTGATCGGTCTGATCAAGCGGATACTTGGATGAGCTTCCACTACGTCATCGTCGGCGCAGGATCGGCGGGCTGCCTGCTGGCAAACCGCCTCTCCTCGGACCCGGCCATCCGCGTCTGCCTGATCGAAGCCGGTCCGCCCGACCGCAATCCGATGATCCACATGCCCTTCGGCCTGGCGGCGCTTGCCCACATGCGCTGGCTGAGCTGGGGGTACGAGACCGACCCGGAGCCGCAGCTGAGGAACCGCCGTCTCTGGTGGCCGCGCGGCCGGGTGCTGGGCGGCTCGTCCTCGATCAACGCGATGATCTACATGCGCGGCCACCCGCAGGACTACCACGACTGGGCCAGGGCAGCAGGGCCGGACTGGGACTGGCCCCAGGTTCGCAGCATCTTCAAGAGCCTTGAGGACAACAGGTCCATCAAGGACGACCATCACGGTCAGGGCGGACCGCTGACCGTAAGCGACCTCACACAGGCAAATCCGCTAAGCCGCGCCTTCGTCGAGGCGGGACACCAACTGAACCACCCGGAAAACCCCGACTTCAACGGTGCCGTCCAGGACGGCATCGGGCTCTTCCAGGTCACCCAGCGCGACGGGCGGCGCTGGAACGCCGCAAGCGCCTTTCTGGCTCCGGTGCGCCACCGTCCCAATCTGACCGTCCTGACCAAAGAGCAGGTCCTGCGCGTGATCTTCCAGGGCCGCCGCGCCAAAGCCGTGCAACTGCGCGACCGGACTATCGAGGTGCTGGACGGTGGCGAGGTCATCCTGTCGGGCGGGGCCATCAACTCGCCGCAACTGCTGATGCTGTCGGGCATCGGCCCCGGCGCGCATCTGCGGCACATGGGTCTGCCGGTCCTTCAGGACGCGCCCGAGGTCGGGGCCAACCTGGCCGATCATCTGGACATCACGGTGCAGGCCGCGCTGGCCGACCGCACGGCCATCGGCATCGCACCCTCGTTCCTGCCACGGGCCGTCCGCGCCGCCTGGGCCTACCTCCGCCGCGGTCAGGGAGAGTTCACCTCGAACGTGGCCGAAGCCGGGGGATTTGTCCGCTCGGACTCCAGCCGAGACCGGCCAAACCTGCAATTCCACTTCATCCCCGCCTTTCTTCATGACCACGGGCGGAGTTTGTCCTGGGGATACGGGCTGACGCTGCATGTCTGCGACCTCATGCCGAAAAGCCGGGGGTCGATCAGCCTGGCCTCGCCGGACCCGATGGCGGCCGCCCGGATTTCGCCGAACTACCTGTCCCACCCGGACGACCTGCCGGTGCTGCTGGACGGCCTGAAGATCGCCCGCGCGATCACCAGAGCACCCGCCCTCGCCCGACACATCGCCCGGGAAACGCTTCCCGGCCCCGCGGTGACCACCGATGCCCAACTGGAAGCTGACATCCGCGCCCGGGCCGAGACGATCTATCACCCGGTCGGCACCTGTCGGATGGGTCTCGATCCCGCGTCGGTCACCGACCCGCAGGGCCGGGTCAGGGGCGTGGAGGGTCTGCGCGTCGTCGATGCCTCGCTCATGCCGCAGCTCGTGGCGGGCAACACCAACGCCCCCACCATGATGATCGCGGAAAACATCGCCCGGATGATGCTTGGGCGTGCCTGAGACATCCCGCTGTCACACAGCTTTTACAATTCTGCAATCTAAGCGTCACCCGACGGGACTAGAGCCGGGTCAGCCCAGAAGGGCCGCCAAAAGACGCTGCACGATATCAGGAGTGCTACGATGAAATCCTTCCCCCTCACCGTTTCGGTGCTGGCCTTCGCCGCCGCGATGCCCGCCGCTGCCCGCGACCAGATCCAGGTCACCGGCTCGTCCACCGTGCTGCCCTACGCCACCATCGTCGCCGAGGCCTTCGGCGAGAACTTCGACTTCCCGACCCCGGTCGTGGAAGGCGGCGGCTCGGGTGCGGGCCGCAAGAAGCTTTGCGAAGGCGTTGGCGAGAACACCGTCGACATCGCAAACTCGTCCAGCCGCATTTCGCAGTCCGACATCGACCTGTGCAAGACCAACGGCGTCGAAGAGATCATGGAAGTCCGCTTCGGCTATGATGGCATCGTCTTCGCCTCGGCCGTCGAAGGTCCGGCCTTTGCCCTGACCCCGGCCGACGTCTACAACGCCTTGGCCGCCAAGACCGTCAAGGACGGTGCCCTTGCCGACAACGCCGCCGCCCAATGGGCCGAAGTGAACCCGGCCCTGCCCGCCCAGGACATCCTGGCCTTCGTTCCCGGCACCAAACACGGCACCCGCGAAGTGTTCGACACCAAGGTGATCATTGCCGGCTGCAAGGAAACCGGCGCGCATGACCTGTTCCTGGCCACCGCTGAAGGCGCGGACGACAAGGAAAAGGCCGGCAACGCGGACAAGGCCTGCATGGAGCTGCGCACCGATGGCAAGTCGGTCGACATCGACGGCGACTACACCGAGACGCTGTCGCGCCTCGAAGCCGACAAGAACGCCGTCGGCGTGTTCGGCCTGTCGTTCTACCAGAACAACACCGACAAGCTGCAAGTGGCGACCATGTCCGGCATCGTCCCTTCGACCGAATCGATCTCCTCGGGCGAATACCCGGTGTCCCGCCCGCTCTACTTCTACGTCAAGAAGGCGCATATCGGCGTCATCCCCGGCCTTAAGGAATACATCGAGTTCTTCGTCAGCGATGACATGGCCGGTCCTGATGGCCCGCTGGCGGAATACGGCCTCGTGTCCGACCCGGAACTGGCCGCGACGCAAGAGGCGCTCGCCGCCGAGACCCCGATGGGTCCGCTGGAATAAACTGATCGGGCGGGGCCTTCGGGCCCCGCCTTTCCCTTTCCCGAACGCTTCCGGAAGCCCCGCATGTCCGTCCTGATGCTTCTTGCCGCCGTCGCCGTGCTGGCCATCGCCGCCTTCTTCCTGGGCCGGCAACGCTCCTTGGCCTCGGTCCGGGGCAATCCGCGGCTTCTGCACTCCCTGCCCGGCTACTACGGTTGGTATGCCGCCCTGTCGGTGCTCATCCCCGCCCTTGCCGCCCTGGTCGTCTGGCTGATCGTGCAGCCGATGGTGATCGAGGCCCGCATTTCCTCTGGTCTTCCCGCTGCGCTGGTCGCGGACGCGACCACGGCCGAGCTGACCCTGGCCGACATCCGGCGCGTCGCGGGCGGTCTTGACGCCGCAATCGCCAGCGGAGCGGTAAGCGAGAGCGAGGTGCAGGCCCTTGGCACCGGCTCGACCGATGTGCGCGCCCTCCTCGCCGCCTCCGGCGTGGCTCTGGCCGCCGAGGTTTCCCCCGAAGTTCTGACCGCCGCGCAGGACTACCGCGCGCAGTCGCACTGGGGGGCCGCGGGCCGCACGGTCCTCGTGCTGGTTCTTGCCATCCTGGGCGTCTTCTGGGGCTTGACGCGAGCCCGGCCCGACTTTCGCGCACGCAACCGGGTAGAACGCGTGATCCTGGCGCTGCTGATCGCCGCCTCGTCCATCGCGATCCTGACCACCGTGGGAATCGTCTGGTCGATGGTGTCGGAAACCTTCGACTTCTTCACGAAATACCCGGCGCAGGACTTCTTCTTCAGCCTGACCTGGTCGCCCAATTTCCGCGGCGGCTCCGACCTGGGCATCATCCCGCTGATCTGGGGCACGCTTTACATCACCCTCATCTCGATGCTGGTCGCCATCCCCATCGGCCTGTTCGCCGCGATCTACCTTGCCGAATACGCCTCGCGCCGGACTCGCGCCTGGGTCAAGCCGCTGATCGAGATCATCGCCGGCATCCCCACCGTGGTCTTCGGCATCTTCGCCCTGGTGACCGTGGGCCCCGCGCTGCGCGACTGGTTCGCCGAACCCTTGGGCCTCGGCAACTCCGGATCGTCCGTAATGACCGCGGGCATCGTGATCGGCATCCTCAACATCCCCTTCATCTCCTCGCTGTCGGACGACATCATCAACGCCGTGCCGCAATCCCTGCGCGACGGCAGCCTGGGACTTGGGGCCACCAAGTCCGAAACCGTGCGCCAGGTGCTCCTGCCCGCAGCCCTTCCCGGCATCGTCGGCGCGATTCTGATGGCCGCGTCGCGTGCCATCGGCGAGACGATGATCGTCGTGATGGGTGCGGGCGCCGCCGCCAAGCTGTCGCTCAACCCGTTCGAGGCGATGACCACGATGACCGTCAAGATCGTCGGCCAGCTGACCGGCGACACCGATTTCGCCGCACCGGAAACGCTTGTCGCCTTCGCGCTTGGCATGACGCTCTTCGTCATCACCCTCGGCCTCAACATCTTCGCCCTCTGGATCGTCCGGAAGTACCGGGAGCAGTACGAATGACCGATATCTCCGCCGCCAACCCGACCAAGCGCCCCCGGCAGTCGATCCTGACCGCCAGCGCCGACATGAAACGGCGCAACGCCGCCGAGGTCCGCTTCCGGCTTTATGGTCTGGCGGCCATCGCCATCTCGCTTCTCACGCTGGCGGTGATGCTTTTCACCATCCTGCGCGACGGCGTGTCGTCCTTCAATCAAGCCACGCTCACCTATCCGGTCGAGCTGTCGGCCCAGACGCTGGACCCGAAGGGCAACCGCAACCCCGAGGAAATGGGCAAGGTCACCACCGTCGGCTACCAGAAGGTGCTGTCCAAGGCGTTCCTGGCGGAACTCGACGCGCGCGGAATCACGCAGGAAGGCGTCTCGGACAAGGAAATCGGCGAGCTGATCTCGAAGGACGCCGCGGGCACCCTGCGCGCCCAGGTTCTTGCGAACCCCGATCTGATCGGAACCACAATCGACGCGACCATCCTTGCCGCGGGACGAGTGGACGGTTTTCTCAAGGGCCGCGTGACCTATGAGACGGCGGAACGGGACAACCAGATCAGCCCGGATCAGCTGCGTCTTGTCGAACAGCTGCGCGACGCGGGCATCGTCCGGTCCTCCTTCAACTGGACCTTCTTCACCAATCCCGACGCCTCCGACCAGCGCCCCGAGGCCGCCGGCCTGGGCGTGGCCCTCCTCGGCTCGGCCTACATGATGCTGATGGTTCTGGTGATGTGCGTTCCTGTCGGCGTCGCCGCCTCGATCTACCTTGAAGAATTTGCGCCAAAGAACCGCTGGACCGACGCGATCGAGGTCAACATTTCGAACCTTGCCGCGGTGCCCTCCATCGTCTTCGGCATCCTCGGCCTTGCCGTCTTCATCAACTTCGCGGGCCTGCCGCAATCTTCCTCGCTTGTCGGCGCGCTCGTCATCAGCCTGATGACCCTGCCCACCATCATCATCGCAACCCGCTCTGCGATCCGGGCCGTGCCGCCCTCGATCCGCGATGCAGCACTTGGGGTCGGGGCGTCGAAGATGCAGACCGTCTTCCACCACGTCCTGCCCTTGGCGATGCCCGGCATCCTGACCGGCACCATTCTGGGGCTTGCCTCGGCCCTTGGCGAAACCGCGCCCCTTCTGCTGATCGGCATGGTGGCTTTCGTCGACAACTACCCCTCTGCCCCGCCGGAGGGCTTCCTCGATCCCGCGACTGCCCTGCCCGTCCAGGTCTACTCCTGGGCCAGCCGCGCCGACCCGGCCTTCATCGAACGCTCGAACGGCGCGATCATCGTGCTTCTGGTCTTCCTCGTCGTGATGAACGTCGCCGCCATCCTCCTGCGCCGAAAGTTCGAACGCCGCTGGTAGGCGCTACAGCAAGGGCAGCATCAGCGCGAAAAGTTCAGCTTGCGAGGAGATCGCGCAACGCGCGTAAAGCTGCTTGCGGAAGACCTTCACCGTTTGCGGCGAGAGCCCCAGCTTCAGCCCGATCGACAGCGTCGAATGCCCCTTCAGGATCAGCACCGCCACCTGAGCCTGCCGGGGCGACAACCCGATCCCCAGGCGCTGCTCGGCCGCGGCCGCAAGCCGGGCCGGGGTATCCTCGACCAGCGGCGCTGCCAGTTTCGGCACCGGCCAATGCGCCCGCGCAAGTTCCGCGACAACCGGCGCGATCCGGCGGCAGGCCGCAATCTCGGCGGGCGAGAAGACCTTCCCCGATTGACCATCCCGGCCCAGAAACAGGTTCAGTGAAAGCCCCGCGCCCAGCCAGACAGTGAACGCCACCTCGTCGATGATCGTCGTCTGCCCGAAGTATTCGACATAAAAGCGGCTCCGCTGGAACGCGTCCGGCGCAATGTCGCGCAGCCGGTAAAGCCCCTCATCGGCGCGCTGCAGGTGCAGCCCGTAAAAAGGGCTCAGCCGGAACGCGCCCGCCATGTAGGTGCTTTGCAGCCGCGCAAAGACCCGCTCGTTCCCCGCCCGACGGCACAGCTCCAGCGCCGGCCCGCCATCGCTGTAGCCCAGCACCAGCATGTTGTCCGGTCGCGCAAGCGCCAGCAGCATCTGCCAAAGCGCCTCCTCGAACTGGGGCTTGCCTAGGGCTGCGATGACCCTGGCCAGCTGCGGTTCGACCCCCGTCGCGGGTTCCCTCATGCATACCTCACTGGGGGTATATACCCCCGGGACCAGTTAAACTAGCAGTGGGAGGAATTCCAAGGGGTATAGCCGACGCACCGGGCCTCACTCAGGATGGCCAAGCAACGACAGGAGAACCCGATGCGTTTGGCACTCTGGCAGGGCACGTCCCCAGCCTCCGACCTCGAAGCCGCCTGCGCCCAGGCCGAGGCCGCCCTTACCGCCGCCTCGGCACTGGGCGCGCAGGCCCTCGTCCTGCCCGAAGTCTGGCTTCCCGGCTACAACCAGCCCGACATCACTGCGCAGGCGCTTTCTCTCGACAGTGCGCCCATGCAGCGCCTCGCCGCCGCCGCCAAAAGCCACGCGACAGCCCTGGTCATCGGCTATGCCGAACGCGACGGCGACCGCGTCTACAACTCGGCCGCCTGCTTCGGCCCCGACGGCACACTCCTTTGCAACTACCGCAAGGTGCAGCTTTACGGCCCGCGTGAGGCCGCGCTCTACCGCCCGGGTGACAGCCTGCCCACCTTCCGGCTCGGGACCGAAACCGCAGCCATCCTGATCTGTTACGATATCGAGTTCGCACCCCACGTGAAGGCCCTGACCGACCGCGGCGCCACCCTCATCCTGGTGCCCACCGCGAACATGGCCCCCTTCACCTACGTCCCGCGCGCCACGGTCCCCGCAATGGCCGCAAGCCAGGGCGTCACCATCGTCTACGCCAACTACTGCGGGACCGAAGGCGACCTGACCTACGTCGGCCTCTCCACCATCGCCGGTCCCCACGGCGAAGTCCTGGCCCAGGCCGGCGAGACGCCCACCCTCCTGATCGCCGACATCCCCCCGCGTGACCCCGCGCGGTTGTCCACCCAGTCCGCCGACTTCCGAGCCATCTGATGCGCGACCCCCGCCACGACATCCTGTTCACACCCCTGCAGATCGGACCCAAGACCGCCAAGAACCGCTTCTACCAGGTCCCCCACTGCAACGGCGGCGGCTACCGCGACCCCTCCGCCGTGGTCGAGATGCGCCGCACCAAGGCCGAGGGCGGCTGGGGCGTCATCTTCACCGAACAGACCGAGATCCATCCGACCTCCGAAATCACCCCCTTCATCGAACAGCACCTCTGGGACGACCGCGATCTCCCCGCACTGTCCCACATGGCCGAGGCGATGAAGTCCCACGGCGCGCTCGCGGGCGTCCAGCTCGCCTACTCCGGCATCAATGGCCCGAACCTCTACAGCCGCGAAGTGCCCTTGGCCGTCACCGGCGGCCCGATCCTGACCTTCACCTCCGACCCGGTCCAGGCCCGCACGATGGACAAGGAGGATATCCGCAACCTCCGCCGCTGGTTCCGCAACGCCTTCCGCCGCAGCCAGCAAACGGGCTTCGACCTCATCTGCCTGTACGGCGCGCATGGCTTCGGCATCCTGCAGCACTTCCTCAGCCGCGCCACCAACCATCGGACCGACGAATACGGGGGCGACCTCACAAACCGGTCGAGGTTCCTGCGCGAGATCGTTGAAGATGCACGCGAAACCACAAAAGGCGAACTTGCCGTCACCCTGCGGATGAGCTTGCACGAAGCCGGTGCCTACGGCTTTTCCAACGCCGAACTGCGCGACTTCATCGCCATGCACGCAGACCTCCCCGACCTCTGGGACCTGGCCCAAGGCACTTGGGAAGGCTGCTCTGGCACGTCCCGTTTCAAGGACGAAGGCGCGCAGGAAGACCTCGTTCGCGGCATCAAGGAACTTACCCCGAAACCCGTCGTCGGCGTCGGCCGCTTCACTTCGCCCGATGCGATGGTCCGCCAGATCAGGGCGGGGATCCTCGACTTCATCGGCGCCGCGCGTCCCTCGATCGCCGACCCCTTCCTGCCGCTCAAAGTCCAGGAAGGCCGCTATGAAGACATCCGCGAATGCATCGGCTGCAACATCTGCGTCTCTGGTGACATGACCGGCGCCATCAGCCGTTGCACCCAGAACACCGCCTTCATGGAGGAATGGCGCAAGGGCTGGCATCCCGAGCGTGCGCGCGCCAAGGGTCCGTCCGAAAGCGTGTTGATCGTCGGCGCGGGCCCCACCGGCCTGGAGGCCGCCCTGCAAGCTGCCAGACGCGGCTACAAGGTCACACTGGCCGAAGCCACCACCACCCTCGGCGGCCGCGTCGCCCGGGAGCGCACCCTCCCCGGCCTCTCCGCCTGGGGTCGCGTCGCCGACTACCGCACGGGCCAGTTGGCCCCCCTGCCCAACGTCGAGATCTACCGCGACAGCCCGCTCACCCCCGATGATGTCCTGGCGATGGGTGCCGACCACGTCGCCATCGCCACCGGGGCCACCTGGCGCCGCGATGCCGTCGCACGGCTTCACCTCCACCCGATCCCGACCGATGCCGCGATGCCGCTCTACACCCCCGACGACCTGATGGCGGGCCGCTCCCCGGAAGGCCAGACCGTCGCGCTCTACGACGACGACCACTTCTACATGGGTTCAGTCCTGGCCGAGCTTCTCGTCGCGAAGGGGAACAGGGTCCATTTCATTACCCCCGCCGTGAAGGTCGCGGAATGGACGCACAACACCCTGGAACAGGCCACCATCATGCGCCGCCTTCTGGAGATCGGTGTTGAAATCCACCTCAGCAAGGCACCGGAAGCCATTGCGGCCAAAGAGATTGTTCTTGGCTGCATCTGGACCGACCGCCACACCGTTCTGCCGACCGAGGCGCTGGTCCACGTCACCTCCCGCACCCCGAACGACCAGCTCTACCACACGACAAAATCCCTCGACTGGCGGGCCGCCGGCATCAAGTCGATCCAACTTATCGGCGACGCCGCCGCCCCCGGTCCCATCGCCTGGGCCACCTACGCCGGTCGGAACTGGGCCGAAGCCCTCGACCAGCCCGACCAGGGCGACGCCCTCACCTTCCGCCGTGAAATCGCGGCACTGGCCCCGGAAGCAAGCCTCCTGCCATGACCGCGCAGCTTTCACCTGGCACCAAATATCCCCGCCGGAGGCTCGCCGAGGCCTTGCGTGTTCTTCACACGCAGGGCCGAGACAAAAGCCGCGCGCGGAACGCGCTCCATTCGACAACCGCCCGCCACAAGGACCCGACATGACCCACTTCCGCCACCGCAAGTTCAACACGAAAGACACCTACCCGGAACAGAAGCTGGACAACGACCTCGCACAGGCCGTCGTCGCGCGGGGGCGGATCGTGTTTCTGCGCGGCCAATGCCCGCAGGACCTGGATACCGCCCGTGACATCGGCAGCCATGACCCGGTCGAGCAGACCCACAAGGTGATGCAGAACATCCGCCAGCTTCTGGAAGAGGTGGGCGGCAAGATGGAGCATCTCTGCAAGGTCGTGGTCTACCTCACCGACGTGCGCCACCGCGAGGCCGTCTACCGGACGATGGGGGAGTATATCAAAGGCGTGCATCCGGTTTCGACCGGGGTGGTCGTCACGGCGCTGGCCCGTCCCTCCTGGCTGGTCGAGATCGACGGGACCGCCGTGATTCCGGACGACGCGGAATGACCTTCTCGATCGTCGCCCGCTGCGCGAAGACGGGGCAGTTCGGCATGGCCATCTCTTCCTCCTCGCCCGCCGTCGCGGGCCGCTGCGCGCATGTCCGGGCCGCAGTTGGGGCGGTCGCCAGCCAGAACATCACCGATCCGGGCCTTGGCCCCCTCATTCTCGACCAGCTGGAAGCGGGCCTTCCGGCGGATAAGGCTCTTGCGGCCGTCACCCGCGACCGTCCCCATATCGACTACCGTCAGCTTCTGGTGGTCGACCGGGCGGGGCGGACGGCGATCCATTCGGGGCGGCAGGTGCTGGGCATCTGGGGCGAGGCACGGGCGACGGACTGTGCGGCCGGGGGGAACCTGCTGGCCGGGGAACTCGTCCCGATGACGATGGTCGAGGCCTTCACCACTGCAAAGGGCCCCCTCGGCGAACGGCTGATGCTGGCGCTGGAAGCGGGCCTTGAAGCCGGGGGCGAGGCGGGGCCGGTGCACTCGGCCGGGCTGAAGGTCGCGGACCGGCTTGGCTGGCCCCTGGTCGATCTTCGGATCGATTGGGCAGAGGATCCGATCGGGATGCTGAGGCAGGCCTGGGAGGTCTACGCCCCGCAGATGGCGGCCTATGTCCAGCGGGCAGAGGATCCCACCCAGGCACCGAAATACGGGGTGCCGGGGGATGCGTAAGGTTGCCGTGTCCACAGTGGACCAATTTCCATTTCCATTCCTTTTCAACACATTGCCCGTGGCCACCCGGAAAATCCCAACCTCCGGAAAGGGGAATCGCGCATGACCGAAACCATCGACACGCTGGTCATCGGCGGCGGACAGGCGGGCGTCGCCACCTCGGCGCATCTGGCCAAGCACGGCGTTCCGCATCTGGTCCTGGAGCGTGCACGGATCGCCGAGCGCTGGCGGAGCGAGCGCTGGGACAATCTGGTCGCCAACGGCCCGGCCTGGCACGACCGCTTTCCCGAGGCAGAGTTTCAGGACATCGCCCCCGAAGCCTTTGCCGGCAAAGAGGCCGTCGCCGCCTATTTCGAACACTTCGCGACGTCCCGCCATCTGCCGATCCGCACCGGCGTCGAAGTCACCAGCCTGTCGCGTCAGGGTGATGCCTTCCGCGCCACCACGCCCGACGAGGTCATCACCGCCAGACACGTCGTCGTCGCGACGGGGCCGTTCCAGAAGCCGGTGATCCCGACCGTCATCACCGATCCCGCGATCACGCAGATGCACTCCAACGCCTACCGCAACCCCGGCGCATTGCCCGAAGGTGCCGTGCTGGTCGTCGGCGCAGGCTCCTCGGGCGCGCAGATCGCCGAAGAACTGGTGCGGGCAGGCCGCAAGGTCTTTCTCTCGGTCGGCCCGCATGACCGGCCGCCGCGCCGCTACCGGGGCCAGGATTTCGTCTGGTGGCTTGGCAAGCTTGGCAAGTGGGACATGAAGGCCCCGACGCCGGGGACCGAGCATGTCACCATCGCCGTGTCGGGCGCCTATGGCGGGCACACGATGGACTTCCGCCGCCTTGCCGGGTTGGGGGTGACCCTCTTGGGCCGCGCGGGGGCGTACCACGACGGCGTGCTCCATTTCGCCGAAGACCTCGCCACCAACATCGCCAACGGCGACCGCAACTACCTGTCGGTCCTGGACGAGGCGGATGCCTATGCCAGGGCCCACGGGCTGGACCTGCCCGAGGACCCCGAGGCTCGCACCCTGCTGCCCCTGCCGGGTTGCGTGACGGCGCCGCAGCTTGCGCTGGACCTGACCCGCGAGGGCGTCAGCACCGTGATCTGGGCCACCGGTTTCCGGCTGGATTTCGGCTGGATCGACCTGCCCATCTTCCGCGAGGACGGCCGCCCCCGCCACCAGGACGGGGTGACAGAAGTGCCCGGCCTCTATTTCGTGGGCCTCCCCTGGTTATCCTGCCGGGGTTCGGCCTTCATCTGGGGCGCCTGGAAGGACGCAGAACGCTTGGCGGGGCTGATCGCGGCGGACAAGGGCAGCTGACGTCGGCCAAAAGCGTCGCGCGTCCGTCCGCCGTCACCGCGGACGGCAAGCGCAAACGCTCGCAGACCGTCGTCGTGGCGGTCAACACGTTTGACCAAGGCTAGGACGCCTTCAGCACCCCCCGGTCGATCTGGTCCTGTTCGATCGATTCGAACAGCGCCCGGAAGTTGCCTTCGCCAAAGCCTTCGTCGCCCTTGCGCTGGATGAACTCGAAGAAGATCGGGCCGATCACGGTTTTCGAGAATATCTGCAGCAGGATCTTCGTCTCGCCGCCGTCGACCACGCCCTCGCCGTCGATCAGGATGCCGTGCTTTGCAAGCTTCTCGATCGGCTCCTGGTGACCCGCAACCCGGGTCTTCGACAATTCGTAATAGACCATCGGCGGCTTCGGCATGAACTTCAGCCCGGCCGCCGCAATGGCGTCGGTCGCCGCATAGATGTCATCGGTGCCGACGGCGATGTGCTGGATGCCCTCGCCCTTGTAGCGTTTCAGGTACTCGACGATCTGCCCGGTCTCGCCCCTGTCCTCGTTGATCGGGATGCGGATGCGGCCGCAGGGCGAGGTCAGCGCACGGGAATGCAGGCCGGTGAACTTCCCCTCGATGTCGAAGAAGCGGATCTGGTGAAAGTTGAAAAGCCGACCGTAAAAGTCGAACCAGGTGTCCATATTGCCGCGATGGACGTTGTGGGTCAGGTGATCAAGGTAGTGAAAACCCACGCCTTTCGGCTTGGGGGCGGTCAGCCAGTCGAACCCGTCATAAGGGGTGTCGTCGCCATAGCGGTCGGTGAAGTAGATCAACGATCCGCCGATGCCCTTGATGGCGGGAAGGTCCAGAGTTTTCTCTGGCCCGTCAAAAGGTTCCGCGCCATTCCTCACAGCGTGCGCGAAGGCATGTGCCGCATCGGCCACCCGCCACCCCATCGATGGGGCACAGGGGCCGTGCTGGTCCACGAAGTTGCGGGCGTGGCTGCCGGGTTCGTCGTTCAGGATGTAGGTGATGTCGCCCTGCTGCCAAAGCTCGATCGCCTTGGTCTTGTGGCGGGCCGCAAGCTGGTAGCCCATCCGCGCGAAAAGCGCGCGCAACTCGTCCGGGTTCGGGTGGGCGAACTCGACAAACTCGAAACCGTCGGTCCCGGCGGGGTTTTCGGGCGAAATCACGGCGCGCGGGGCGTTGTGCGGAAAGGGACCCATGTGACGTTTCCTTTGGTGAAAGCGGCTTGGGTATAGAATGCCACGCTGGTCCCGCAGATGGCGCGCATCTTTCGGCTTGCTTTCTAGGATTGGTGCGTCATTCCTGTGGTATTCCGTGAAAGCACGCGAGAACCGCGCATGATCGATGAAACCGATTCACGTCTTCTGGCTGCCGTGCAGGCCGATGCGCAGGTCACTGCGCAAGAGCTGGGCCAGCTTCTGCACCTTTCCGCCAGTCAGGCCGCCCGCCGCCGCGCGAAACTGGAGGCAGACGGGCTGATAACCGGCTACCGGGCCCGGCTGTCGCCGCAGAAGCTGGGGCTGACGGTGCAGGCCTTCGTCCAGGTCCAGATGGCCGCCCATTCGCCCGACACGGCGCGCGAGTTCCTGCGGCTGGTCGCCACCCTTCCCGAGGTCGTGGCCTGCTGGACCCTGACCGGAGAGGCGGATTACCTTCTGCGGGTCTGGTGCGCCGATCTGCCGGCGCTGAACGATCTGATACACCACCGGCTTTTGCCGAACCCCGCCGTCGCGCGGGTGCAAAGCCAGATCGTGATGGCGCAGCCAAAGCCCGATGCGGGGTTGCCGGTCTAGGCGCCCGGCAAAGCGCGGCGGATGATGCTGGCCACCATCACGTCGCGGGCCTGGGGATCAAGCGATCCGACGCCGCGCAGCCGGTTCGACGCCAAAAGGTCGGCCAGCCCGTGCGCCAGGGCCCAGACCGCCGCCTCGTCCGCCGTGCTTCGCCCGCCCGCCGCCGCGACCTGATCCACCAGGTGCTGGAACGCCGCCCGGGCCGCCAATCCAAGGTCGGGCACGTCGAAATCCGGACGGTCTGACTGCCACATCAGCCGGAACAGGGTTGGGCGGGCTATCGCGAAGTCCACATAGCCCATGCCCGCCGCCACCAGTTGCGATGCGGGATCGGTCTCTGCCGCCGCCTCCCGCGCGGCTTGCGCGGCCAGGAACTGCCGGAACGCATCGGCGGCCAAGGCGGTCAGCAGTCCCTGCGCATCGCCGAAGTGGTGGGCCGGAGCGGCATGGCTGACCCCTGCCCGCTTTGCCACCGAGCGCAGGGAAAAAGCTTCCATCCCGCGCTCGGCCAGCTCCTCTTCCGCGGCCTGCAGCAATGCCGCACGCAGATCGCCGTGGTGATACGGTCGCGGCACAGTGGTTTGCGACGTCGGGCCGTCGCAGAGCCGAGGGGGCGTTGCACTCATTCCTTACAAATACAGCGCGATCTTGTCACTGTCAAATTCTGCTTGACAGGTTGCGACGGACCCATATCCTTACACTGTCAAGATAGGAGCCGCCATGACACCCGACCCCCATGCCCTGTTTCAGCTGACTGGTCCCCTGGCCATTCTGGGCTGGCTGTCTCTGGCCTTCGCCCCCCTCGCACCGCGCCTTGCCGATGCCGTCGCGGCGCTGGTGATCCCGGCGCTTTTGTCGGTCGGCTACACCGCCCTGATTTTGGTCCACTGGTCTACGGCCCCCGGCGGCTTTGATTCGCTTGCCAATGTGATGGCGCTGTTCACCGACCCCTCCATCGCCCTGGCAGGCTGGGTCCACTACCTCGCCTTCGACCTCTTCGTCGGCGCCTGGATCACCCGCACCGCCCGGGCCGAAGGCATCCCCCACCTTCTTGTCCTGCCCTGCCTAGTCCCGACCTTTCTCTTCGGCCCTGCCGGGTTCCTGGCCTTCACCGCCCTGCGCGCCGCCTTCGCCGCCCGGGCTCAGATGACGAAAGTCCCCGCATGACCCTGTCCCTTGCCACCCCCCGCGCCACGCTCCCCGACCTCAACCGCATCGCCAGCGACGCCCCCGCCTACACGCTGCTTGCCATCCTGCTCGCCCTCGGTCTTCTCCCGCTTTACGCCGCCATGTGGCTGGACCTGCGGGTCTTTCAGGACGAAAGCCCCTGGATGAAGCCGATCAAGTTCCACTATGCGCTTGGCGTCTACTCGGTCTCCCTCGCCTTCTTCGCCCGCTACATGCCGCTCCAGACCCGACTGGGCCGCCCCTGGCGCTGGTTCACGGCTGCGGTGGTCGTCGCGATCCTGGGCGAGGTGGTGTGGCTCTCCTCCGCCGCGATGCTGAACACCGCCTCGCATTTCAACACCACGATCCCGGCCTTCACCGCAGTCTACCCGCTGATGGGCCTTTTCGCCGTCCTTCTCACCTCGGCCAGCCTGGTCATGGGCATCTCGGTCCTGCGCAACCGGGCGTCCAGCCTTCATCCCGCGCTCCACCTCGCCATCGCCTTCGGCCTGATCCTGACCTTCGTCCTGACCATCCCCGTCGCGGGCTATCTCTCCAACAGCGGCACCCACTTCGTCGGCACCTCGACCCGCACGCTCTGGATCATGGGCTGGTCCCGCGATGCCGGAGACCTCCGCGTCGCCCACTTCCTTGCGACCCACGCGCTGCACTTCGTTCCCGTCGCGGGCCTGCTGGCGGTCTGGCTGGCCCCGGCCCGCGCCACCCGCCTTGTCTGGCTCGCCGCCGCCGCCTTCGCCGCGCTGGTGATCTTCACCTTCGTCCAGGCGCTGCAAGGCCAGCCCTTCCTGCCCTTCCTCGGCTGATCCGGCTTTTCCTCGCCCCTGTCGCGCGCTACACACCGCGCGACAGACAAGGGACGCCCAAGATGCCGATGGAAAAGACCTTCAACGCCGCCGAGGCCGAGGCGCGGATCTCGAAGCTCTGGCTTGACCAGAAGGCCTTCGCGGCCGGGGCCAATGCCAAGCCCGGCCACCCGGCGTTTTCCGTGATGATCCCGCCGCCGAACGTCACCGGCTCGCTGCACATGGGCCACGCCTTCAACAACACGCTGCAGGACATCCTGACCCGCTGGCACCGGATGATGGGCGACGACACGCTCTGGCAGCCCGGCACCGACCACGCCGGGATCGCGACCCAGATGGTGACCGAACGCGAGATGGCTTTGAGCCAGGAGCCCGACCGCCGCACGATGGGGCGCGATAAGTTCCTCGCCCGTGTCTGGCAGCAGAAGCAGAAGTCGCGCGGCACGATCATCGGTCAGCTCCAGCGCCTCGGCGCTTCCTGCGACTGGGACCGTGAGGCCTTCACCATGTCCGGCGCTCCCGGCGCGCCAGAGGGTGAGGACGGCAACTTCCATGACGCCGTCATCAAGGTCTTCGTCGACCTCTACGACAAGGGCCTGATCTATCGCGGCAAGCGCCTCGTGAACTGGGACCCGCACTTTGAGACCGCAATCTCGGACCTTGAGGTCGAGAACACCGAAGTCCCCGGCCACATGTGGCACTTCAAATACCCGCTCGCGGGCGGCCAGACCTACGAATACGTCGAGAAGGACGCCGAGGGCCGCGTGACCCTGAGAGAGACCCGGGATTACATCTCCATCGCCACAACGCGCCCCGAAACCATGCTGGGCGACGGGGCGGTCGCGGTTCATCCATCGGATGAACGCTACGCGCCAATCGTCGGGAAACTCTGCGAAATTCCGGTGGGGCCGAAAGAGCACCGCCGCCTGATCCCGATCATCACCGACGAATACCCGGACCCCAGTTTCGGCTCCGGTGCCGTCAAGATCACCGGCGCGCATGACTTCAACGACTACGCGGTGGCCAAGCGCGGCGATATCCCCTGCTACCGCCTGCTCGACACCCGGGCCCAGATGCGGGCGGATGGAGTGCCTTATGCCGAAGCCGCCAAGATCGCCGGTCAAATGTCCCGCGCCTGGCTGGTCGCCAAGGGCTATGCGACGCCCGGCATCGCCGAGCAGCCCTTCACCCTCTCGGAATCCGAGATCGACGCCCTGAACCTCGTCCCCGACGACCTCCGCGGCCTTGACCGCTATGAGGCCCGCAAGCGCGTGGTCGAGGCGATCACGGCCGAGGGGCTGGCGGTCACCACGCTGAAGAAATCCGTCGACAAGGAAACCGGGGCCGAACACCTGGAACTGGTGCCTTACGTCGAGTCCAAGCCGATCATGCAGCCCTTCGGCGACCGCTCCAAAGTGGTGATCGAGCCGATGCTGACCGACCAGTGGTTCGTCGACACCGCGAAGATCGTGGAACCGGCCCTGGAGGCGGTGCGGACGGGCCGGACGAAGATCATCCCGCCGTCGGGCGAGAAGACCTATTACCACTGGCTGGAAAACATCGAACCCTGGTGCATCAGCCGCCAGCTTTGGTGGGGGCATCAGATTCCGGTCTGGTACGGACTGGACCTGTCGGCCCCAGGCTTCCGAGATGATGAGGGCGACGAGGCGCTCGACGAGGTGGAAATCCTCCGCGTCCTGGGCGACGGCGGCTATGTGTCGCGCGATGCGACCTACCATTGTGCGGCTGACTTTGCGACGGTGAGCGAAAGCTTCCGCGATACGCTGGCCGCCCTGCCCCATCCTCTCAACCACGCCCGGGTGGTGGAAGTCGCCGACCGGGAAGCGGCGGTGGAGGCCTTGGCGGCCGCGCTGGCAGCCTACGGGACGGAACAGGACCCGACGAAACTGGTCTATCCGATCTGGCGCGACGAGGATGTCCTGGACACCTGGTTCTCCTCCGGCCTCTGGCCGATCGGCACGCTCGGCTGGCCGGAGCCCACGCCGGAGCTGCAGAAATACTTCCCCACCTCGGTCCTCGTCACCGGGCAGGATATCCTGTTCTTCTGGGTCGCCCGGATGATGATGATGCAGCTGGCCGTGGTGAACGACATTCCGTTCCACACCGTCTACCTGCACGGCCTCGTCCGCGACGCCAAGGGCAAGAAGATGTCGAAATCCCTCGGCAACGTCATCGACCCGTTGGAGATCATCGACGAATACGGTGCCGACGCGCTGCGGTTTGCCAATGCGGCGATGGCCTCCCTCGGCGGCGTGCTGAAGCTGGATACCCAGCGCATCGCGGGCTACCGGAACTTCGGCACCAAGCTCTGGAACGCCTGCCGCTTTGCCGAGATGAACGGGGTCTGGGAGGGTCACGCGACCGGCCCCGCGCCCCAGCCCAAGGCCACCGCCAACAAGTGGATCATCGGCGAAACCGCCCGCACCCTTGCCGAGGTCAACGAGGCCTTGGAGGCCTTCCGCTTCGACACCGCCGCCGACGCGCTTTACAAGTTCGTCTGGGGCAAGGTCTGCGACTGGTATGTCGAGTTTGCCAAACCCCTGTTCGACGGCCCCGATGCCGCCGAGACGCGCCAGACCATGGCCTGGGTCCTCGACCAGTCGATGATCCTCCTCCACCCCTTCATGCCCTTCATCACCGAAGAGCTGTGGGGCACGACCGGCAAACGCGAAAAGCTGCTGGTCCATACCGACTGGCCGGACCTACCGCAAAGCCTGATCGACGCCGAGGCCGCGCAGGAAATGTCCTTCGCGACCACCCTCATCGACGACATCCGCTCGGCCCGCGCACAGGTGCATGTGCCGGTGGGCCTGAAAGCCGACCTCGTGGCGACCAGCCTGACCGACGCCGCGCGGCAAGCTTTCCAGAGGAACGAGACGCTGATCAAGCGGCTGGCGCGGATCGACCAGGTCACCGAAGGCCCGGCCCCCAAGGGCTCCATCGCCGTGGCGGCCGAGGGCGCTGCCTTCGCGATCCCGCTGCAAGGCCTGATCGACATTGCCGAGGAGAAATCCCGCCTGCAAAAGGCGCTGGACAAGCTGGGCAAAGAGATCGGCGGGCTGAAAGGGCGGCTCGACAACCCGAACTTCGTCAAGTCCGCGCCCGAGGATGTGGTGATGGAAGCGACCTCGAACCTGGAAGCGCGCGAGGATGAAGCGGCGAAGATTCGCGCCGCACTGGTCCGGTTGGCCGACCTTGGCTGACCGGCCCGTTGCATCCACCGGTTAACGATTCCTGAACGCCCGCAGCCAAGCCCTTGAAAAGGCTTGGGCTCAGCAAGTGTCCACGCGCGGGCAGCCCCCTTGCCTGCCGCCCTGACCCGTGCCAGCCTGCCGCCATGACCCGCTTCCTGACCCCCCACGCCGCCCAGCTCCCCTCTACCGTCCCCTTCACCGGCCCCGAGACGCTGGAGCGCCGCTCCGGCACCCCCTTCCGTGGCCGCCTCGGCGCGAACGAAAGCCTCTTCGGCCCCTCCCCCCGCGCCGTCGCCGCGATGAAGGCGGCTGCAAGCGAGGCCTGGATGTACGGCGACCCGGAGAACCACGACCTCAAGCAGGCCCTCGCCGCCCACCACGGCGTGCCCCCGGCCCATATCGCGGTCGGTCCCGGCATCGACGGCCTCCTCGGCCTGATCTGCCGCCTGACGCTGGAGCCGGGCACCCCGGTCGTGACCTCCCTCGGAGCCTACCCGACCTTCAATTTCCACGTCGCAGGCTACGGCGGCCTGCTGACCCGCGTCCCCTACAAGGGCGACCACGAGGACCCCGACGCCCTGCTTGCAGCCGCCCGATCCACCGGCGCGAAACTGATCTACCTGGCCAACCCCGACAACCCGATGGGCAGCCACCACCCCGCCTCGGTCGTCGAGGACATGGTGGCGAACCTGCCCGACCACACGCTCCTGATCCTGGACGAGGCTTACGCCGACCTCGCGCCCGCAGGCACGGTCCCGACCATCCCGGCCGACCATCCGCAGGTGATCCGCATGCGCACGTTTTCCAAAGGCTACGGGCTGGCCGGGGCCCGGGTCGGCTACGCGATCACCAACCCCGATCTGGCACTGGCTTTCGACAAGGTGCGCGATCATTTCGGGATGAGCCGGATCAGCCAGGCGGGGGCGCTGGCGGCGCTGAGGGATCAGGGTTGGCTGAAAACTGTGCAGGACCGGACGGTCAAAGCGCGGGACCGGCTTTCGGCCATCGCCCGGGCGAACGGCTTGCGCCCCCTGCCCTCGGCCACCAATTTCGTCACCATCGAGTGCGGGCGGGACGTTGACCATGCGCGGAAGGTTCTGACCGAACTGGGCAGCCGCGGCGTGTTCATCCGCATGCCGGGGGTGGCCCCGCTTGATCGTTGCATCCGCATCAGCCTGGGGGATGACCAGACGATGGATATCCTTGAAGAAACCTTGCCACAGGCTCTGGTTGCGGCCGGCTGATCACTCGGCCGCGAGGTCGGATTTCGCCGGACCGACCGCAGGGGCATTGCCCGGTGTGGGTGCCTCGGCCGGGCCAAGGCGCGGAGTGGTCGGCACTGGCTGTTGCAAGAGAAGGCGCGACGCCTGCAGAGCTTCCATTGCACTCACCTCAACGGCCCGACGGAAGACGAGAACATTCTGGAAGGTGGTCTTGGTCCCGGTGAACCCGGACCGCTCTTCGCAGGGCAGCGAGTCGGCGCGGACATAGTCCCAGCCCTCGTCCCCGAGCTGATTCATCAGCGTGGTCAGCGCATAGGCAAAGCGGTCTTCGGTGGTCTTGACCCCCCGCGCCTTTTCGCCCCGCTTGGGGGCCGGAATGACTTTGAACTCGAAACGCTGCATCGGGTTGCTCCCAGGCACGAATTGCGGAAGTGATAGGAGATTCCGACGCATAGCGCAAATCACCAAGACTTTTGCCGGCAAAAGCGCGCCAGTTGAAAAACAGGTCGGGTCAAAATCCTTCGAAAGATCTTGCAGGACTTCTCGAAAAGTCTTGGCCCCCCGGAGTCAGAGTCCCAGTTTCGCCGCCACGAGCGCGTTGACCGTGGCAGGGTTGGCCTTGCCGCCCGAAGCCTTGATCACCTGGCCGGTAAACCAGCCCGCAAGCTTGGGGTTTGCCTTGGCTTTTTCCACCTGTTCCGGGTTCGCGGCGATGATCTCATCCACGGCCGCCTCGATGGCGCCGGTGTCGGTGACCTGCTTCATGCCCCGCGCCTCGGCAATCTGGGCCGGGTCGCCGCCTTCGGTATAGACGATCTCGAACAGGTCCTTGGCCATCTTGCCGCTGATCGTGCCAGCCGCAATCAGGTCGATGATCCCGCCCAGTTGCTCGGCCGAAACCGGACTTGCGGTGATGTCGTGGCCTTCCTTCTTCAGGCGGCCGAAAAGTTCATTGATGACCCAGTTCGCCGCCATCTTGCCGTCGCGGCCCTTGGCGACGTCGTCGAAGTAACGGCCACTATCAAGTTCGGCGGTCAGGACGTTGGCGTCATAGTCGGTCAGGCCGTAGTCGGCCATGAAGCGGGCCTTCTTGGCATCGGGAAGCTCGGGCATGCGGGCGTGGATGTCGTCGACCCAGGCCTGCTCGATTTCCAGCGGTAGAAGGTCGGGGTCGGGGAAGTAGCGGTAATCGTGGGCCTCTTCCTTGGACCGCATCGAGCGGGTCTCATTCTTGTCGGGATCGTAAAGCCGGGTTTCCTGCACGACCTTGCCGCCATCTTCCAGGATGGAGATCTGGCGGCGGGCCTCGTAGTCGATCGCCAGCTGGATGAAGCGCATTGAGTTCATGTTCTTGATCTCGCAGCGGGTGCCGAGATGCAAAAAGTCCTGCGTGGCCTGATACTTCTCGTACTGGCCCGGACGGCAGACCGAGACGTTCACGTCGGCGCGCAGGTTGCCGTTCTGCATGTTACCATCGCAGGTACCAAGATAGCGCAGGATCTGGCGGAGCTTGGTCACGTAGGCGGCCGCTTCCTCGGGTCCCCGGATGTCGGGGCGGGAGACGATCTCCATCAGCGCGACGCCGGTGCGGTTGAAGTCGACGAAGGACAGGGCCGGGTCCATGTCATGGATCGATTTCCCGGCATCCTGTTCCAGGTGGATGCGTTCGATCCGGACGAGGCGGGCGATGCCGGGAGCGAGTTCGACCAGCACTTCGCCCTCGCCCACGATGGGGTGGTAAAGCTGGGAAATCTGATAGCCCTGCGGCAGGTCCGGGTAAAAGTAGTTCTTCCGGTCGAAGGCGGAGGTCAGGTTGATCTGCGCCTTCAGCCCCAGCCCGGTGCGGACCGCCTGTTCGACGCAGAATTCGTTGATCACCGGCAGCATCCCCGGCATCGCGGCGTCGACGAAGGCGACGTTGGAGTTGGGTTCTGCGCCAAAGGTCGTCGAAGCGCCGGAGAAGAGCTTGGCATTCGAGGACACCTGGGCGTGGATCTCCATGCCGATGACCAGTTCCCAGTCATGCTTTGCCCCGGCAATCACCTTGGGTGTTGGCGCGGTATAGGTCAGGTCGAGCATGGAGTGCCTCCGAGTGGTCTTGAGGCGGTTTAGGCCGCAAGGACCGACAGGGCAAGGGGTCGGGTCGTCAGGTTCTGCGGACGAGAGTGCCGAGGCCGTCACCGCGCCGCACGATCCGCGCACCGCGTTTCAGGGCGGGCCCGAAGACTTCGGCCATCGCGAAAGCGAGGGCCTGGTTGCCGGTGTCCCAGCAGTCCAGCTGGATTTCGCGCAGACGGTTCCACAACACATCGGACAGCGCGGCGCGGGTCTTTGTCAGGTGCCAGGCGGCGGTGGGTCCTGCCTTGCGGAAGCCCATCGCCATGCCGGACAGAAGATGCGCCGCGACATTGGCCCGAACCTGGCAGCCCGTCGCGGACTGATAGTCGGCCAAAGCTTCGAAGAAGTACTCATGGTCAAGGGTCGGTGACAGGTCACCGAACGTCTCGATCGCGGCGATGTGGTAGATGGCGTAGGCGGACTTGCCGGTCAGGCCTTCGGTCAACCGGACCGCGCGGCGGGCCTCGCGTTCGAAAGCCGACAGCGAGCCGTACCAGCCCGGCAGCATGTTCACCGCATGCGCGGCGTGGACGGCTGCATCCTCGGGGTCAAGATCGACCCAGTCTTCGTACCATTCGCGGCAGACAGCGCCGCCATCCTCGATCCCCGGGACCAGAGCATAGCGGGTCGCGGCCAGAAGCGGCGACATCTCCTCGATGGGGTCGAAGAGGGTCACCAGGTCCTCAGCCGCCACAAAATGCGCCGCGGCCTCGGCCCAGGCGTCACGCGACAGCGAGGCCGCCGTCGGGTTGCGTTTGGCGTTGGCCAGATCGACATGGGCCTGTGCCAATACCTGTGCGGCACAGTAGTCCTCGGAATTGCGGTCGTAGACGTCTTCCAGCACCGCCAGTTCGGCCCGTGCGGCCACCCAGTCGCCATGCGAGATCGCGCTGGAAAGGCCCGCCCGCATCCCGTCGCTGATCAGGGGTGCCACGCGCCGCCCGCCCGAGGCCATCACCCGCTCCTGGTCGGTGTAGCGCAGGGCTTCCAGAAGGTCCGTCCATTCCCCCGCGGCGGCCATCGCGGCGTGATCGTCGCGGACGCATTGCCATTCGGTCTTTTCCGGTCCCGCGCGCATCACCGGCACATCGATCCGCGAAAGCACCTGATCGGCGGTCAATCCGTCCAGCATGTCCAGGGTCGAGCCAGCCTGAAGCCGCAAGAGGACGGCGTCTTCTTGCTGACTGCGGCCTGTGCGGGTTTTCACGTGCAACAACGACGGTGTAACTAGCATCGACTCGCCCCTCCGGGCTGGTTTCGCCCGTTCAAGGTTAAAAGTGACCAATGATCAGGGCGGAAAAATGGAAATGCAGTGATCTTCAGGTGACCTCGTAATGCTTCTGCGTGTGATTTTCGGTGTACTGGCAACTGCTTCGCTGGTCGGATGTGTCCAGACCAAACCCGATGAGGCGATGTCCTTCATCGCGCCTCCGATGCAGTGGGACCACCACCCCGAGGCCAATGAATGGACCGAATCAACGCTGACGGCGCTGTCAAGCAAGGATCAGGTTCTGTCCGAACGCGTGCCTGCCGACATCGAAACCTGGTGCCCCGGCTATGCCGAAGCCTCGGTCGAAGAGCGCCGCGCATTCTGGGCGGGCCTTCTGTCGGCCGTGGCCAAGTACGAAAGCACATGGAACGAACGCGCCTCGGGCGGCGGTGGGCGCTGGATCGGACTGATGCAGATCGACCCGCGTTCGGCAGCGAACTACGGCTGCGAGGCCACTTCGGTGAACGCGCTGAAGGACGGCGAGCAGAACCTGGAATGCGCGGTCGAGATCATGTCGACGCAAGTGGCCAAGGACGGGCTGGTGGCTGGTGGCGGCAACCGCGGCATCGGTCGCGACTGGGCACCCCTGCGGTCCAGCGAGAAGCGGTCGGCAATGGCCGAGTGGACCCGTCAGCAGCCCTATTGCAAGGCCTCGTAACGCCTGACTGATCCTTGAACGCCGGGCGATCCGGCGAGTCGATGCGCATCCTCACTGCTGGCCCCTTGGACATCAGCGGCGCGCAGCTTCCGTGCCGTGCTGCCAAGTCAGCCTGCCGACAGCATTCGCTCCACCATCTCACGAAGGTCGCCCGATAGATCGGGGACCGCCAGCATCCGTTCCAGTTCCTTCCTTGCGCGCTTGCGCCGCACCGCATCATAGCGGGGCCAGGTCTCGAACGCGGTGGAGACGCGGGCCGAGGTCTGCGGGTTCAGGGGATCAAGCTTCAATAGCCAGTCGGCAACGAACTGGTATCCTGAGCCCGAGCGGTGGTGGAAGGCGGCGTGGTTGGCAGCCAGCGCCCCGATGATCGTGCGGAAGCGGTTGGGGTTCTTCCAGTCGAAGCCGGGCGTCTGGATCAGTCGGGCAGCAACGGCGGCGGCGTCGCCGGGTTCGGCCGTGACGATCTGAAGCGCGTACCACTTGTCCATCACGTTCGGATCCCGGGCCCAGCGCGCGGCAAAGCTGGTCAGTTCCGGCTGGCCCTGATGGACATCAAGCAGGGCCGCCAGAGCACCGATCTCTTCGGTCATGCTGCGAGCGCGGGCAAAGGCCGAGGCGGCGAGCTTGCCACCGTCACGGCGCGTCAGAAGCTGGAGGGCTGCAATCTTCAAAGCCCGGCGGCCGGCCTGGGCGGCCGAGGGCGAGAAGGGCGCGTTGTCATCCAGCTCTTTGTAAAGCCTGGATACTCCGTCCCCAAGCCGGATCGACAGCGCCCCTGCCATCTCGCGCCGGGCGGCGTGGATCTTGGCGGGGTCCGGAATACGGCCCATCGCGTGGATGGTCTGGGCAATGTCATCTTCGCCCGGCAATCGCAGGCAAAGCGCGCGGAAGGCGGGATCAAGGGTGGCGTCGAAGGTGACGGCGGCAAGTGCATCCAGCCAGTCGGGCCGCACCGGCGTGCCTTTCAGCGCCATTTCGGCCATGACTTCCTTGGCCAGCGCCCGGCCTGCTTCCCACTTGTTGAACGGGTCGGTGTCGTGGGCCAGAAGAAAGGCGCGTTCCCCGGGCACAGGCTTGCGGTCCAGCACCACCGGTGCCGAGAACCCGCGGAGGATGGAGGGCACGGGCTTGGCCGCCAGCCCGTCAAAGCGGAAGGACTGCCTGGCGCGGGTCATCTCCAGCATGATCGTCGGCACGACTTCATCGCCATTGGGGTTCAGAAGGCCCACCTTGATCGGAATGACCTTGGGCTGCTTTTCCGGCTGGCCCGGCGTCGGCGGGTTTTTCTGGGTGAACGTCAGCGTATAGACGCCTTCGTCCCAGCCCTCCTCGACTTTCAGGCGGGGGGTGCCGGCTTCGGAATACCAGAGCTTGAACTGGGACAGGTCGCGGTCGGTCACATCCTCGAAGACCCTGAGCCAGTCCTCGATGGTGGCCGCATCCCCATCGTGGCGGTCGAAGTAAAGGTCGAGCGCGCGCTTGTAGGCGCCGTCGCCGACCAGCGACTTGAGCATCCCGATGACCTCGGCCCCCTTCTCGTAGACGGTGGCGGTGTAGAAGTTGTTGATCTCGATGAAGCTTTCGGGACGCACTGGGTGGGCCAGCGGACCGTCATCCTCGCGGAACTGGCGGCTGCGCAGGGTGACGACATCCTCGATCCGACGGACTGCCGCCGACCGCATGTCGCCGGAAAACTGGTGGTCGCGGAAGACGGTCAGGCCTTCCTTGAGGCACAGCTGGAACCAGTCGCGGCAGGTGATGCGGTTGCCGGTCCAGTTGTGGAAGTATTCATGGGCGATGATCGCCTCGATCCGATAATAGTCGTCGTCGGTGGCGGTTTCGGGCGAGGCGAGGACGTAGCGGGAGTTGAAGATGTTCAGCCCCTTGTTCTCCATCGCTCCCATGTTGAAGTCATCGACGGCGACGATGTTGAAGACGTCCAGATCGTACTCCCGGCCGTAAACCTGTTCATCCCAGCGCATCGAGCGGATCAGGCTGTCCATCGCATAGGCGCAGCGGTCCTCATCGCCCGGTCGGACCCAGATGTTCAGGTCGACCGGGCGACCCGAGGCCGTGGTGAACTTGGCGGAATGGGCACGCAGGTCGCCTGCCACGAGGGCGAAGAGGTAGGCGGGCTTCGGCCAGGGATCGTCCCACTCGGCCCAGCCTTTGCCCTGCCCGGTGGGATTGCCGTTGGACAAGAGGATCGGCAGGTCGGATTCGATCCGCACCTTGAAGCGGGACATGACGTCGGGGCGATCGGGGTAGTAGGTGATCTTGCGAAAGCCCTCGGCCTCGCACTGGGTGCAGTACATGCCCTTGGACATGTAAAGGCCTTCAAGGGCGGTGTTCGCCTCGGGTGCGATTTCGACTTCGGTTTCCAGCGTGAACGGGGCGTCGGGCAGGTCCTTGGCGGCGAGGGTCAGGGACTGGTCGTCCACCGTGGGCGTCACTGGTGCGCCGTTGACCGTGCAGGAGATCAGCGTCAGCCCCTCGCCATCCAGGCGCAGGTCATGGCGTCCGGGGCGCTGCGGGTTCGGGCGAAGCTGAAGCCGGGTCGACACACGCGTCGCCGAAGGAGCAAGCCGGAAGGTCAGGTCCACGCTTTCGAGCAGGTGGGTGAAGGGTTGGTAGTCGGAAAGATGGACGGTCTTCTGCTCGGTCATTGGGCGCTCCATTTGTTACAGAAGCTACGGGGAATGGCGCGCGGCGCAAGGGGGAGGCCGGTAACAGTCGTTTGCCGCTTTACGAATCCCCGCGGCTGACTACATCTATGTTCCATGAATGTTCTCGTCTGGCTCAAGCGCGACCTGCGCATCCACGACCATCCGGCGCTGACGCTGGCCGCAGAGCTGGGGTCGGTGCTGCCAGTCTATGTGGTCGAGCCTGACCTGTGGTTGCAGCCGGACGCCTCGGCCCGCCAGTGGGATCTGGTGGCGGAATCCCTGGTGGACCTGCGGGAAGCTTTGGGCGGCATCGGCGCGCCGCTGGTTGTGCGGGTGGGCGATGCGGTTCAGGTGCTGGCAGGTCTGTGCCAGCGGCACGGGATCACCCGCATCGTCAGCCATGAAGAGACCGGGAACCTCTGGACCTACGGCCGCGACCGGCGGGTTGCCGCTTGGGCCAAAGGCGCTGGGGTGGAGTGGGTGGAAGTCCCGCAGTCGGGCGTGGTGCGCCGCTTGCCGACGCGGGACATCTGGGCGGCCAGCCGGGACGGGTTCATGGCTCGGCCGGTGCTGCCCGTCCCTGCCCTTCGCGCGTTGGCGGGGGTGGAACCGGGGCTGATCCCGACGGCCCGCGCGTTGAAGCTGGCACCCGACCCCTGCCCGCACCGCCAGCTTGGCGGGCGCGCTCGCGGGCTGGAGTTGGTGGAGACCTTCCTCAGCCGCCGGGGCGAGCCTTACCGGGTGGCCATGTCCTCCCCCCTGTCGGCCGAGCGGGCCTGTTCGCGGCTGTCCCCGCATTTCGCTTTGGGGTCGCTCTCCATCCGCGAGGTGGTGCAGGCTACGGCGGCGCGGCAGGCGGAAAAGCCGGGTAGCAGGTGGGGCGGATCGCTGTCCAGCTTTCAGTCGCGGCTGGCCTGGCGGGACCACTTCATGCAAAAGCTGGAGGACCAGCCCTCCATCGAACTGCGTGACCTGCATCCCGTGGCGGTGACACGACCGCGCGAGACGGATGCGGCGCGTCTTGCGGCTTGGGAGAATGGCGAAACCGGGTTGCCGTTCTTGGATGCCTGCCTGCGCTATGTACGGGCGACGGGGTGGCTGAACTTCCGGATGCGGGCGATGGTGATTTCGGTCGCCTCCTATCACCTGTGGCTGGATTGGCGGGCGACCGGCGCGCATCTGGCGCGGATGTTCACCGATTACGAGCCCGGCATCCACTGGCCGCAGGTGCAGATGCAGTCTGGGACGACGGGGATCAACATCCCCCGGATCTACAACCCGGTGAAACAGGGGCTGGACCAGGACCCAACGGGCGCATTCACCCGGCGCTGGCTACCCGAACTGGCCGCGGTGCCGGACGCTTTCCTGCAGGAACCCTGGCTCTGGCCCGAGGCGCGGCGGCTGCTGGGTCACCGCTACCCAGAGCCGATTATCGACGTGGCCTCTGCCGCACGTGAGGCGCGGGACCTGATCTGGTCTGCCCGCAAGTCGGCAGGGTTTGCCGAAGTGGCCGGTCAGATCGTCCAGCGCCATGCCAGCCGATCCGGCAACCGCGAGGGGCGGCGACCGGTGAAGAAACCCCCGCAGGCCCAGCTGTCCCTGCCTTTCTGAACGCTTGACTCAAGGCGCGCCCCACTTACTGTACGGTCATTCAACAAGGGTGACCCGATGCCCCGCGACCCGCGCTATGACATCCTATTCGATGCCGTCCGCATCGGCCCCGTCACCGCCCCGAACCGCTTCTACCAGACCCCGCATGCCACCGGCTTTGGCTGGCAGCGCCCGCAATCCGGAGCGGCCTTGCGGGGCGTGAAGGCCGAGGGCGGTTGGGGGGTCGTTTGCACGGAATACTGCTCGATCCATCCAAGTTCGGATGACAGCCCCTATGCCTTCCTGACGCTTTGGGACGACGACGACATCGCACCGCTGGCCCTGACGGCGGATGCTATCCATGCGCATGGGTCATTGGCCGGGATCGAGCTTTGGCATGGCGGTGCCCATGCCTCGAACCGGATGACGCGGGTGCCGGGGATCGCGCCGGACGTGCAGCCCGCGCTTTACCACCTGCCCGCGACGGCGCGGGCGATGGACCTTTCGGACATCCGCGCCTTCCGGGGCTGGCAGCGGGATGCAGCCAAGCGGGCGAAGCGCGCGGGGTTCGACATCGTCTATGTCTATGCCGGACACGACTACCTGCCCTTCCAGTTCCTCTCGCGCCGCTCCAATCACCGGGGGGACGCCTATGGCGGGTCGCTGGAAAACCGGGTGCGCCTTCTGCGCGAGATGATCGAAGACACCAAGGACGCCGTCGGCGACACCTGCGCCGTGGCCGTTCGGCTTGCGGTGGACGAGTTGCACGGTCCGGAGGGGATCACCTCGGAAGGCGAGGGCCGGGAAGTCATTGAAATACTGGCAGAACTCCCCGACCTTTGGGATGTGAACGTGGCGGGGGCTTTGGGGAATGACTCGCGGTCGGCCCGGTTTTCGGCCGAGGGGTTTCAGGAGGAGAACGTCGCCTTCGTCAAAAGCCTGACGACCAAGCCGGTGGTGTCGGTGGGACGCTTCACCACGCCAGACCGGATGGTCAGCCAGATCCGGCGCGGGGTTCAGGATTTCATCGGCGCGGCACGGCCCTCCATCGCCGATCCATTTCTGCCTGCAAAGATCAGGGAGGGCCGAGAAGACGAGATCCGTGAGTGCATCGGCTGCAACATTTGCCGGGCGGCCAACAACGAAGGCGTTCCCTTGCGCTGCACGCAGAACCCGACGATGGGCGAGGAATGGCGGCGCGGCTGGCATCCGGAGCGGATCGCGGTGCATCCGAAGCGCGAGAAGGCGCTGGTGATCGGCGGCGGTCCGGCGGGACTCGAGGCTGCCTTGACGCTGGGACGGCGCGGGCTGGAGGTGACGCTGGCCGAGGCGTCGGATCAGTTCGGCGGGCGACTTCTGCGTGAAGCGACGCTGCCGGGGTTGCAGACCTGGATGCGGGTCCGGGACTGGCGGCTGCACATGATGGGAAAACTGCCGAACGTCGAGCTGTTCCCGGCGAGCCGGATGTCTGCGGCGGATGTGGCGGAGTTCGGGGCGGACCATGTGGTGCTGGCAACTGGCTCGCACTGGCGGCGCGATGGAGTTGGCGTTTACGCCATGCGACATGGCGCTTTTCCCAAGGCGCTGACGCCGGACGACGTGTTCGCGGGGGCGGCGGTCTTTGGTCCGGTCGTGATCTACGACGATGAACACTACGTCATGGCCGGCGCGCTGGCCGAAAAGCTGGCCGCCGCGGGGCATGAGGTCCACTACGTGACCACGGCTTCGGTCGCGTCTTCCTGGACGGTGATGACCAACGAGCAGGATTTCCTGCAGGCCCGGCTGATCGAGGCGGGGGTGCAGCTGCATCCGCTCAAGTCATTGAAAGGGCTGAATGGTGGGGAGATCACTCTGGCCTGCGTCTATACCGGCCGGGAAGAGCCCCTGCCCTGCGGGACGCTGATCCTCTGCACCGGGCGCGTGCCTGACGCTTCGCTCTACGACGCGTTGATTAGCCAGGGCATCACCGCCGCCCGTGTGGGTGATTGCCTGACGCCGTCCTCCATCGCCGATGCAGTCCATTCCGCCCACCGCCATGCGCGGCTCTTGGTCGAACCCGACCTGCCACCGCGCCGGGAACGTGCGCCGGAAAGGACCACCTGATGCGCCAGCGCCGTCCCGCCCGGACCCCGAACGCCATCCCGCAGCCCCCCTTCGGTCAGGTCCCGCGGGGCTATGAGCCGATCCGGGTCCTGTCCGACGACCAGGTAGAGGCGATCCACCAGGCGGCACTGACCTTGCTGGAAACGCAAGGCATGCGGGTGCTGAACGGGCGGGCGCTGGACCTGTTCCGCCAGTCCGGGGCGCGGGTCGAGGGAAACATGGTCTTTCCCGACGCCGGGTTGATCGAAGAGCGGCTGGCGACCGTGCCGCCCAGGTTTCGGATTGCAGCCCGGAACCGCGCCAAGGACCTGCGCTTCGGCGGCAACGACATGGTCTTCGCATCCGTTGGCGGACCGGCCTATGTGATGGACATCGACCGTGGGCGGCGCGACGGGACCTTGCAGGACATGCAGGATTTCCTGCGCCTGTGCCACAGCCTCAACATCGTCCAGCAGGAATCCGGCGGGCCGCTGGAGCCGATGGACCTGCCTGCCGCGACGCGCCACCTGGACCTTTACCTCAGCCAGATCACGCTTCTGGACAAAAGTTGGCAGCTGAACGCGCTGGGGCGCGAGCGGACGATGGACGGCATCAATATGGCGGCGCTGGCGATGGGCTGGTCGCTGGACGACCTCGCGCGGCAACCGATGATGATGGGCGTGATCAACACCAACTCGCCCCGGCAGCTGGACGACCCGATGAGCCAGGGACTGATCGCGCTGGCCGAACACGGGCAGGTGGCGATCGTGACACCCTTCACCTTGGCCGGCGCAATGGCACCCGTCAGTCTGGCGGGGGCGCTGGTGTTGCAGCACGCCGAGGCGATGTTTGGTGTTGTTCTGACCCAGATCGTCCGGCCAGGCGTGCCGGTGATGTATGGCGGGTTCACCTCGAACGTGGACATGAAGACCGGCGCGCCTGCCTTCGGCACGCCGGAATATGCCAAGGCCGCGCAGGCGTCGGGGCAACTTGCCCGCAGGATCGGGGTGCCCTTCCGGTCGTCGAACACCACCGCGGCCAATGCCTTGGATGCTCAGGCGGCCTACGAATCGATGATGTCGCTCTGGGGCTGCCTGATGGGCGGCGCGCATCTGGTGAACCACGGGGCGGGCTGGATGCACGGCGGCCTGACCGCAAGCTTCGAGAAGCTGATCCTCGACGCCGAGCTTCTGGGGATGATGCAGTCCTACTTCCGGCCCATCGCGGTCAACGACGAGGCGCTGTCACTGGAGGCCATCGCCGAGGCTGGCGTGGGCGGCCACTTCTTCGGCACCGCCCAGACGATGGCGCAGTACGAAACCGCCTTTCATGCGCCGATGCTATCGAACTGGGACAACTACCCGACCTGGCAGGCGCGGGGGTCAGAGGAGGCGCCGCAGCGGGCAAACCGGATCTGGAAGGACCTTTTGACCCATTACGAGGAACCCCCGCTGGACGAGGGCATTCGCGCGGCGCTGGAGGATTTCGTCGCCCGCCGCAAGGCCGAGGGCGGGGCCCCGACGAACTGATGGCGCGGTTCACCAGGCTTTCCAGCGGGGACCGCCGCGCTCAGCTGATGGATGTGGCTCTGGCCGGGCTGGCGAAGGGGGGCATCCAGGAATTCACCGTGGACAAGATCTGCGCCGCGGCCGGGGTGTCCCGCGGGTTGATCCTGCACCACTTCGGCTCGATGGCCGGGCTCTTGGCGGCGGTCTATGCCCGGCTTTACCGCGAGACGACGCCGGACCTATCCCCCCTTCCCGCCGAAACCCGGATCGACGTCCTGATCGACAGCAGCTTTGCCCCCAAGGCCTTCAACCGCGATACGCTGAATGCCTGGGTGGCGCTTTGGGGTCAGATTGCCAACACCCCTGCCCTGCGCGACGAGCACCGGCGGCAGTACGAGGCCTATCTGGCGCAGGTCACCGAGGCGATAGCCGCAGTTGCACAAGCAAGGGGGCGGACCGTTGATGCCCGCCACCTTGCCAGGTCCCTGATCTGCCTGATCGACGGGCTGTGCCTGCAGCACTGCCTTGATCCGGACGCGATGCCGCCCGCCGACGCGAAGGAGGCCTGTCGGACCTTCCTCGAGCCGCATCTGGGCTGATCACTCGGCCCCGACCGCCCGCGCCAGCTTGCCCAAGGTTTGCAAGCCAAGCTCCACCGCGCCGAAGCCCTTGGCGTCCTGATACTCCCTGGCGGTTGCCATCACCATGCCCAGCGTCACCTTCGTGGCACCGTCCACGTCCTCGAAACTGGCCCAGGCGTCGGCATGCTTCGGCCCGTTCTCGCCCCAGTGGAGCGTGTAGTCCAGCCGCGACCCTGGGATCACCGCGCCGTACTTGTGGTGGTTTGGAAAGACCGTCCCGTCCGGCGCGATCATGTCGAAGACCCATTCTCCCCCGGCCCGCAGATCGATGCGTGAGGTCTTGCACGAAAACCCGTCCGGCCCCCACCACTTCGGCAGGGACTCCGCGTTCATCCAGGCGCCCCAGACCACCGGGACCGGGGCCTTGATCACCCGTTGCAGCAGCATCGTCCGTTCAGCCACAGCGCTCAGGTTCGCGATGCCAGCGTCAAAGCCTTGCCGGTAGCCCGCCGCCATGTCGGCTGCCAGCGAGGCAAGCTGTACGGTCACAGTAATCCTGCTTCCGTCCCCGTCGCCCGCGAACTCGGCCGTGGACAAGGCGGCCGACAGGTTCTCGCCCTCGCGTGAGACGACCTCGTAGCCCACGGTCCGGGCTTCGGGCACTAGGTCCAGCCAACCGGCCTCGACCCGGATGTCCGGCTCTCCCGCCACCTTGCACAGCGAGACCTCGCGGCCCCCGACCCTGCTGTCGGCTTCGAGGAACTCCACCGTCACTGACGGCGCCGGGGAAGCCCAGACCGCACGGGCGGCGGGAGAGGTCCAGGCCGCATACAGCGTCGCCAAGGGGGCCGCGACCGTGCGCTGGAACGTCAGGGTGGCGAAGCGGTCGCCCACCTCATCGCGGCTCATGATTTCAGGCCCTGGGCGTATTCCTCAAGCTGGGTGACCACCGTGCCCCAGCCGTCGTAGAAGCCCATGTCCTTGTGCGCCTTCGCCGTGTCCGCGTTGCGATGCCGGGCGATGGCGGTGTACTTGGTGCGGCCGCCGCCGATGTCTTCGAAGGTCAGGATCGCGGTCATGAAAGGCTCGGGTGCGGGCTTCCAGCCTTCGGTATAAGCGTCGGTAAACACGAGCTTTTCGTTGGGCACGACTTCAAGATAGACGCCATTGTTCTGCATCTCGTTGCCCTCGACGTTGAATGTCGTGTTGCACTTGCCACCGACCCGCACGTCCAGCTCGCAAGAGGTCACCTTGTGCGGTTTTGGCACGAACCAGTGCACCAGATGCTCGGGCGTGGTCCAGCACATGTACAGGATCTCGCGCGGGGCGTTGACTTCGCGGGTCAGCACAAGGTCCAGCTCGGGGTTGAGGTTCGGGACGATATCAGGCGTCATTTCCGGGGTCATTTTTCGCGTTCCTTCATGAGTTTCGTCACATAGTCGTCCAGCCGATCCAGCCGCCCCTCCCAAAGCTTGCGCTGATCGTCCATCCAGTCGGTCATCGGCTGCAAAGCCTTTGGCTGGAAGGCGCAAGACCGGACCCGCCCGTCCTTCTGGGTCGAGACAAGCCCCGCCTCCTCCAGCACCGACAGGTGCCGAAGGATTGTCGGAAGCTTAAATCCCGATGGTCCGGCCAGTTCCGTCACCGGCGCCGGACCCTTGGCCAGACGGTTCAGCATCATGCGCCGGGTCGGATCCGAAAGCGCGTGGAACAGGAGGTCGAGGTGGGGATCATGCTTAGCCATGTCGCTAACTATACACCCTTTGCTGCGCCCCGAAAGGCAAAACTTAGCCAATCGGCAAAGTTTCGCATCTTCTGGAATTCGCGACAAGTGATTTGCGGGCCTCCTTGAAGATTCGGACCCTGCTTTCCTTGCTGAAACCCCGTCCGGTCGCCTATTGTGTGCCACAGCATACAAGCGCCCGAACGGGCAGTGGGGGACGTGCGATGACCAAGCGGATCGACCGGGCGGGGCTTCAGGTGGACGCAGTGCTTGCGCACTTTCTGGAGGACGAGGCGCTTCCGGGTTCGGGGATCAAGGCCGAGACGTTCTGGTCGGGCTTTGCCGGGCTGCTGGCCGACTTCGCACCGCAGAACCGGGCGCTTCTGGCAAAGCGGGACGCGCTGCAGGCCAAGATCGATGCGTGGCACGTTGCGCGTCGCGGTCAGCCGCATGACCACGCTGCCTACAAGGCGTTCCTGGCCGAGATTGGCTACCTCTTGCCCGAGGGTCCGACCTTCAGCATCGAGACGACCAACGTCGACCCGGAAGTCGCGAAGATTCCCGGTCCGCAGCTGGTCGTGCCGGTGACGAACGCCCGCTACGCCCTGAACGCCGCCAACGCCCGTTGGGGGAGCCTCTACGACTGCCTTTACGGAACGGATGCAATGGGCTCCCTGCCCCCGTCCGGTGGGTATGAGCGGGGCCGCGGCGCCCGCGTCGTCGCGCGCTCGCGGGTCTTTCTGGATGAGGCGTTTCCGATTGGAGGGGCCAGCCATGCCGACGTGCGGCGTTATGTGGTGAAGGACGGCGCGCTTCTGGTCGATGACCTGCCGCTGGTGGACCCGTCGAAGTTCGCAGGCTACCGGGGAAACCCGAAGGCCCCCGACGCGGTGCTGCTTCGGAACAACGGCTTGCATGTGGAGCTGGTCTTCGACCGGGCGCATTTCATCGGCTCGCGGGATCAGGCGCTGCTGGCCGACGTCCAGCTGGAAAGCGCGCTGACGGCGATCATGGACTGCGAGGATTCGGTCGCTTGCGTCGATGCCCAAGACAAGGTGGGTGCCTACCGGAACTGGCTGGGCCTGATGAAGGGCACGCTGTCGGAGGCCTTCGAGAAGGGAGGTCGCACGGTAGAGCGTCGGCTGGCGGCGGACCGGGAATACCTGGACCCTGCGGGCAGCCCCTTCACCCTGAAGGGCCGCGCGCTGATGTGGATCCGGAACGTGGGCCACCTGATGACCAACCCAGCGATCCTGTTGCCGGATGGGTCGGAGGTGCCCGAAGGGCTGATGGACGCGATGGTGACGGTGGCGATCGCGCTGCATGACCTGAAGAAGTCCGAGGGCATGCGGAACTCCGTCCTCGGGTCGGTCTACGTGGTGAAGCCGAAGATGCATGGGCCGGAGGAAGTGGCTTTCTCCGACGCCGTGATGGCGCGGGTGGAGGAGGTGTTGGGGCTGCCCGTCGCCACGGTCAAGCTGGGGATCATGGACGAGGAGCGGCGGACCTCGGTCAACCTCAAGGAATGCATCCGGGCGGCGAAGGGGCGGGTTGCCTTCATCAACACCGGTTTCCTGGACCGGACCGGGGATGAGATTCATACCTCGATGGAAGCCGGAGCCTTCAGCCGGAAGGATTTCATCAAGCGAAAGTCCTGGATCACGGCCTATGAGAACCTGAACGTCGATATCGGGCTGGAGTGCGGGCTGTCGGGTCGCGCGCAGATCGGCAAGGGGATGTGGGCGATGCCGGACCTGATGGCGGCGATGCTGGACGAGAAGATCGCCCATCCCCGCGCGGGGGCGAATACGGCCTGGGTGCCCTCGCCCACCGCCGCGACCCTCCATGCGCTTCACTACCACAAGGTCGACGTCTTCGCGGTGCAGGCGCGGCTGGCCAAGGGGGGGCGGCGGGCGCATGTGGACGGGATCCTGGACATCCCGCTGGCGAGCTTCCAGGCATGGAACCGGGCGCAGGTGCTGCGGGAGGTGGAGAACAACGCGCAGGGAATTCTGGGCTACGTGGTCCGCTGGATCGACCAGGGGGTCGGTTGTTCGAAGGTGCCGGACGTGAACGATGTCGGGCTGATGGAGGACCGGGCGACCTGCCGGATCTCGGCCCAGCATGTGGCGAACTGGCTCCATCACGGGGTGGTCAGCGAGGCCGAGGTGATGGAGGCGATGAAGAAGATGGCTGCCGTGGTGGACCGGCAGAATGCGGGCGATCCCCTGTATCGACCGCTGGCCCCGGCCTTCCAGGGGGCGGCCTTCCAGGCGGCCTGCGATCTGGTTTTCAAGGGGCGAGAGCAGCCTTCGGGGTACACCGAACCCCTCCTCCATGCCTGGCGGCTGCGGGTGAAGGCGGGGTGAGTGCCCGCGCGTGGGCAGCTTCGCGGGGCGTTTGATTTCAAGGGGTTGTCTGCGGGCGTTAGGAGTTTGTTAACGCGACCTCTTCAGTAATCGATTTCAAGCTGGCGACAGGTTTGCCATTGCCCAAGAAGCAGGAAGACGTAAGAAATTGGCGCATGGTGCGTCAAGGCGCATCCCTATCGCCAGTCATCTGCGTTTGTTGGAGAGGTTAATGGGCCAAAGCATTTCTCGGGTTCTGACGATTTCCTATCTTCTTGTTGGTCCGGCTCTTATTCTGGCATGGCTCGTCGGCAATTGGTCGTTTCTCGCGACGGCAGTGGGGCTGGTGGCCTGGATCGTCCTTGCCGTTGTGGGTGCGGTTGTGGCGTCCCAGTTGACGCCCAACATCTTCAGCAAGATGACGGATGACGAGCTCTTGCGTGCCCGGCGCTGCGTGGCGGAGACCGAGGCAAAGCGCCCGCTGCCTGCGGAAGATGCCGCGTGGCTGGAAGCCCTTTACCGGCGGTACGGCAAGAACCACACGGCCAAACAGCTTTATCCATCCCTGCGCCTTGCGGTGAAGGAGCGCCGCACGACGGCAAAGTCTCCCCCATCCGCCCCGGTATCTGCGCTGCCCGAGGCTTCGTCGTTGTCGAGGGGTCCGGCCTCAGGCCAACCGTCGCTGCATGATGGGTCAGCAATCGTGCTTGCGCGGGCCGCTCGCAGACCGGGCTTCGACGTGACGCGCGACGGCGAAAGCTGGTTCGGCGGACTACCTGCCTTGGGCGATGCGGTCTGGCCGCTGGACCAGGATGGCCAGCCCATGACGCCCCTGGCCCAGATCGCCCTGACGGGGCTAGCGGAAGCGGTAAAGGTTCCGGGCCTGCCACAGGATGGCAGCCTGGCGTTCTTTGCCGCACTTCCCGAAAGGGGGGACTGGATCGGTCGGGTGGTCCGCGTGGCGAAGCCCGGCCTGCCGACCCAACCTCCTGGCCCGCTGCCCCAGGTGATGAACCATAGCTTCGGTGGCCCTATTCGGCGCGGTGAGCCCGGCGATGATCAGCGCCTTTATCCCCGGATGGCCATGCAGCTTGTTCCGATCAGCGCCTCGGGCCGGACAGACCCGAAGGCGTTCAAGGCCGAGGTCGAAGCTGCGCTTGGCCCAGGCCGCCAGTACAACCTGAGCGCAAGCCTGTTCGAAGAGGCAATGCCAGACCCGAAGCGCCCGTGGAACCGGGATAGCTTGCTGCGCTTTCTGCGGGGAGCGCGGATCGCGCTTGGTTCGGGCGGGGCAGCGGAGAAGGAGTTGCGCAAGGTGCAGGCCAGTTATCCAAACCGCATCAAGAGCTTGACCGAAAAACTTGCGGGCGAGACCACGGAGCGTGAGGTCTTGCAAGCGCGGCTGGACAACACAAAAGCGGCGCTGAAGCGGCTGGACAGCATCCTTGCCGATTTTCCGGCCGCGACCCGGCAGCTGGTCGAGGAACTGGAGACGATGGACGCCTGGGCGCAAGGTGGGAACCGGTGGGCACCCCTGACCGAGGCCGAACAGGCGATGCTCGCGCCGTTGCTGGCGCCCTGGACCGCCTCACAAGGCCTTGGCAGCGCACATCTTGAGCGCACCCATCAGATCCATCGATATTTGAAGGACGGTGTCGACGAAACCCTTCTGGTGATGGCGGTGGCTGGGGACGATCTGTTCACGACACTGCCGGACGCCGTTCGCGAGGCGATCAATGGCCCCTGGCGGCAACCCTATGACCGGGGAAACCACCAGATGTTCGGTTGCCCGGACAGCGTTCAGGTCGCCGCAGAAGACAACGAAGACGCGCGGCTGCTGTTGCAGCTGCAATGCGACGATATCGCGGGCTTTTACTGGGGGGACGCGGGCGTGCTGCAGTTCTGGATCCGTCCCAAGGACCTGGAGGCCGGGCGCTGGGACCGGGCCTACATGACCTTCGAGGGGAACTGACGCGTCTACCCCTTTGGCGGTGCCTGGCCCATCAGCCCGACCTCGCGCGACCGCTTGGGACGCAGGTAAGCCCAGTTCAGCAGTGCCGCGGGGATGCCGATGACGACACCGGCGACGCCGGCCCAGAGGAAAGTGGAAAGCTCATACCGCCCGAAGGCGAGGCCCGCGATCACGACAGCACCGGCGACAGACGAGACCCAGATCACGACCAGCCAGATGCGAAGATGGGGGAACATGGCGCGACTCCTTTCATGGGAGATCGCTGGATCAACGACCCGGAACGGGTGCGGTTCCCTGCCGGGCGTTACCCGATGTCCAGCGCAATCGCGTGGATGCGCTGGTTGAGGTCGCCCAGCGCGGCCTGCACCGCGCGGTGGCGGGCGAGGCGGGACATCGGCGCGAAGGCCTCGGCCCGGATGGTGATGTGGAAGTGGCTGGCGCCCGAACCGTCGTCGCCCGCGTGGCCTGCGTGCTTGTGGCTTTCGTTTTCTACCCTTAGCACCGAGGGGTGGAAGGCGGCGGTCAGGCGGTCCTCGATTTCGTCTTTCACCGTCATGTCAGGCCAGCCCCCTTCTAACTTCTGGGAAAAGCCCTAAACTCATGCCCCCGAGTCGGAAAGGCCCAGTTCGCATGTCCAGTCGCCCACCATTCGAGTTCAACATCAGCGCCGCAGCTGACAAGAAGCGCAAGAAAACCGGGCGGCGCGGGATGTCGGGGGCGTTCGACACCGCGGACAAGGCCTGCGATTACCCCGGCTGCAAGGAGAAGGCGGCGTTCCGCGCGCCGAAATCGCCGGACCTGCTGGATGAGTTCTTCTGGTTCTGCAAGGACCACATCCGCGAGTACAATCTGAAATGGAACTTCTTCCAGGGCACCACGGACGATGAGTTCCAGAAGTTCCTGGACAAGGACCGGGTCTGGGAGCGGGAGACGAAGCCCTTCAGCCGGATCGGCGACGGCAATGCCTGGGCGCGGCTGGGGGTGAACGATCCGATGGCGCTTCTGGGCGAGAAGGCGACGCAGAATCCGGGGCGGCCCAGCTCGGCCGCGACGCGGAAGCTGCCGGCGACCGAGCGGAAGGCGGTCGAGATCCTGGACGCGCGCGACACGATGTCGAAGACCGAGATCCGCAAGGTCTACAAGGGCTTGATCAAGGTGCTGCACCCCGACATGAACGGCGGCGACCGCAGCCACGAGGAGCAGCTGCAGGAGGTCGTCTGGGCCTGGGAGCAGCTGAAGGACAGCCGGTATTTCCGGGACTAGGCGGTCCAGGACTTGGCGGGCCAGACTAGACGGGCCAGACTAGGCGAGTCTGAACGTCAGCGCCGCACCGTTCATGCAGTAGCGCAGGCCGGTGGGTGCGGGGCCGTCCTCGAACACATGGCCGAAGTGGCCTTCGCAGCGGCGGCAGTGGACTTCCGTCCTGGCACCGAAAATGCCGCCGTCCTCGCGCGTCGCGATGGCATCGGGCAGCGGCTTCCAGAACGAGGGCCAGCCGGTGCCGCTGTCGTATTTGGTGTCCGAGCTGAACGCCGCGAGATCGCAGCCGGCGCAGTGATAGGTGCCTTGGCGATTTTCCATGTTGAGCGGGCTGGTGTGGGGACGTTCCGTCTCTTCCTCGCGCAGGACGCGGTAGGAAAGGTCCGAAAGGCGCGCGCGCCATTCGGCGTCGCTGAGCGCGAAGGTTTCGGCGCGGGCCATCGGGGCGGCGAGGATCGTTGCAAGAAAAAGGCGGCGGTGCATCGGGGCGGCTCCTGGTTTGTGGCAGGGTATGACAGGGATACGCCGGCACGAAGTCGCAAGTTTCAGGATCACGCAAACGGGAAGCTTGCCCTTCCCCTTGAACCCCCCGGCGTTATGTTCCAAGGATGACCGGTGCGGTGCAATGGGGCGTCGCCGGCGAAAGATGGACCTACAGGATGCTGGATCAGGCGATGAAACCGACCGAGGAAATCTCGGTCCGCGATGTGTTCGGGATTGATACCGACATGCGTGTGAAGGGCTTCGCCGAGCGCACCGACCGCGTGCCGGCGATCGACCCGACCTACAAGTTCGACCCGGACACCACTTTGGCGATTCTGGCGGGCTTTGCCTATAACCGTCGGGTGATGATCCAGGGCTATCACGGTACGGGGAAGTCCACCCATATCGAGCAGGTCGCGGCGCGGCTGAACTGGCCTTGCGTGCGGGTCAACCTTGACAGCCACATCAGCCGGATCGACCTGATCGGCAAGGATGCGATCAAGCTGCGCGACGGCAAGCAGGTGACCGAGTTCCACGAGGGCATCCTGCCCTGGGCGCTGCGCAATGCGGTGGCCATCGTGTTCGACGAATACGACGCGGGCCGCGCGGACGTGATGTTCGTGATCCAGCGCGTGCTGGAGCATGACGGCAAGCTGACGCTTCTGGACCAGAACGAGATCATCACGCCGAACCCCTATTTCCGGCTGTTCGCGACGTCGAACACGGTGGGTCTGGGCGACACCACGGGGCTTTACCACGGCGTCCAGCAGATCAACCAGGCGCAGATGGACCGGTGGTCCCTGGTCGCGACGCTGAACTATCTGAGCCACGACGCGGAAACCGCGATCGTGCTGGCGAAGAACGCGCATTACAACACCGACAAGGGCCGCAAGGTCATCAGCCAGATGGTCACCGTCGCGGATCTGACCCGGACGGCCTTCATGAACGGCGATCTGTCGACGGTGATGTCGCCGCGAACGGTGCTGAACTGGGCGCAGAACGCCGAGATCTTCCGCAACGTGGGCTATGCCTTCCGGCTGACCTTCCTGAACAAGTGCGACGAGCTGGAACGCCAGACCGTGGCCGAGTTCTACCAGCGCTGCTTTGCCGAAGAGCTGCCGGAGTCGGCGGCCAGCATGGCGATGAAGTGATGCAGAAAGGGCGAGCCATCAGGTTCGCCCTTGGGTTGTGCGCCGCATTGCCGTCGGCAGTTTCGGCGGACCAGCTTGACTGGAACAGTGTTGGACTCAGGCAGAATGTCGTGCTTTGCGCCGCGCTGTTTCAGGTGCGCGGCGGATTGTGATCAATTTCGGCGGCGACGAGACTGAGGCGATGCAAGAGCTGAATGCCTCACTTCTCCTGCAGGACCTGTATCGAACTCGCACTTTCAGCTCTTTGCGAAAGCCCGATTCATCCGAAGATCGTCGGCGGTCGCCGGTCATTCGCGGTCCTTTGCCCACTACACCGTTCAATCTCGAAGAAGCGGTGCTTGGCGCGCGGAAGCGCGTGACAAACCTTTTTCTCGTGACAGGAGCGATGAACGCTCTGCCGCCAGCCTGCGAAGCAGACCAGACCTGCGCGTCCTGTGGGGATCTGCTGCGCGCGATCCGCGAACAGAAGTAGGCACCTTAGTTTTCTTTCTGCCTTGAAAAAGTGCGTTTCTACGTGCCCAATGCCCAAATGGCGCGCGGTTTGGAAACTTTTCTGGCCGTCTTCATGCTCGGGGCTGCGACTGCCCCCGGAGCGGCCGATCCCCTATTGCGCGAATTCGCGGTCTGCGCCGGGCGGTTGTCGGCGGTGATGGAAGACCAGTGGATGTTCGACGGGCCGGGGTCCGAGCGGACTGCAGAGGAGCTTGCCGCCGTTGTTTCACTGATCGACGCGTCGATGCCTGCTGGCGACGGCAGGAAGGTCATGGCCTGGCGGATCGACGCCAAGGTGGCGCAGCGGGGGCTTTTGCATCAGGGGCGGTTTGCGCGCGAGCCGCGTCTGGCCAGAACGGCAGCGGCCAGAGCCGAAGCTCTGGCCGCCGGTTGTCGTGACCTGCTGTTCGGTGCAGGAAGTTAGCGCGCGGCTTTGGTCGCGTTCGCCCACCAGATGACGTCATCCAGCATGGCCTTGGCCGACGGCGCGATCGAGCCTTCGATGTCGCCGAGGTTGCCCGAGCCACCGAAACCGGGGTGGACCTTGAAGAAGTCGCCGCCGCCGATGCGGATGTTGTTGCGGGTCGGAACCATCTGCAGTTCCACGCCGATGTTCTGCAGGTGACCCAGAGCGTTCGCGCCGCCCATCGAGCCGTAAGCCACGGCACCGAAGGGCTTTTTGGCCCATTCTACGTAGGCCTGGTCCAGCGCGTTCTTCAGCTCGCCCGTGACCGAGCGGTTGTATTCGGCGACGACGAAAATGTAGCCGTCGAACTCACCGATCTTCTTCTGCCATGCGACGGCAGCCGGGTCCTGGCTGGGCGCCCAGGCGTTCGAGGCAACCTCGGCGAAGAAGGGCAGCTTGTGGTCGCGCAGGTCAACCACTTCGACGTCGATGTCGCCGCGGGCTTCGGCCTGAGCCTTGATCCAGGCGGTCGGGATGTCGGCAAAGCGGGTCGGGCGGGTCGACGAAACGATGATCGCGATCTTCGGGTTGGCCATGTGTCAGGTTCCTTGCGGGGTTTGAATTCTATGCGCTCTTATCTGTGGTTGTTCCCCGTGGTGCCAACTCCTCAGGGCCGCGCCGGGTCTGTGCAGTGACGCACGTGAGGCGCATCCGGGATTGCCTTTCGGTGACGGGCGGGGCCTGTGCAGCCCCGGGGCTTTGGCCCGGTCGGCTTTTCCTGCCCATAGCCTTGCGGTCGGGCTTGCCGACGCCGGGGCGGGGTGCTTTATCTTCGATATGAACAAGCCCACCGACAATCCCGCCGATCCCTTCAAGAAGGCCCTCGCCGAGGCCACCCGCACGATGGCGGATGACCCGGAGATGACGGTGACCTATTCCGTCGATCCGGCCGGGATGAACAAGGAAGGCGTGCGCCTGCCGCAGGTTTCGCGCCGGATGACGCGGGACGAGGTGCTGCTTGCGCGCGGAACGGCGGACGCCTTCGCCTTGCGGCGCAAGTATCACGACGACGGGGTGGCCGCGCGCTATGCACCGACGGGGCCCTTGGCGCGGGACATCTACGACGCGATGGAGAACGCCCGCTGCGAGGCGGTGGGTGCGCGCGACATGCCGGGCACCGCGGGCAACATCGACGCGAAGATCGCCAATGAAGCGGACCGCAAGGGGTATGGCCAGGTGACGCAGGCCAGTGAGATCCCGCTGCCGGTCGCGGCGGGCTATCTGGTGCGACAGATGGCAACCGGGCGGGCCTTGCCGAAGTCGGCGGAACACGCGGCCGATCTCTGGCGCGGGTTCGTCGAGGATCAGGCGGGCGAGACGCTGTCGAATCTGGACCACGTGCTGGCCGACCAGGCTGCCTTTGCGCGACTGGCCCGGAAGGTCATCGCCGACCTTGGCTACGGTGACCAGCTGGGCGACGACCCCGACGCGCCCGAGGATGCGGGCGACGACCAGGCCGAAGAGGACCAGGATTCGCCCGATTCGGCAGGCGAGGAGCAGGAGGAGTCCGACGAGTCCGAGGCATCGCCCGAGCGGAGCCAGGAAGAACAGCAGGACCAGTCCCAGGCGCAAGTCACGATGGAAGACAGCGCCGACATGGAACAGGGCGACGAGGCTGAGCTGCCCGAAGGCGAAGCTCCGCTGGAGCCGCCGCCGCCGGCGCCCTATTCGGACGCGGACCCGAACTATTCGGTGTACACCACGGATTTCGATGAAGAAATCAAGGCCGAAGAACTGGCCGAGCCCGCCGAGCTGGAGCGGTTGCGCGCCTATCTGGACCAACAGCTGGAGCCGTTGAAGGGCGCGGTGTCGCGGCTGGCGAACAAGCTGCAGCGCCGCTTGCAGGCGCAGCAGAACCGGTCCTGGCTGTTCGATCTGGAGGAAGGCACGCTGGACGCGGGCCGGTTGGCGCGGGTGGTGGCAAACCCGACGACTCCGCTGAGCTTCAAGCAGGAGAAGGACACCGAGTTCCGCGATACCTGCGTGACGCTTCTTCTGGACAACTCCGGTTCCATGCGGGGGCGGCCGATCTCGATCGCGGCGATCTGTGCGGACGTGCTGGCGCGGACGCTGGAACGCTGTTCGGTGAAGGTGGAGATCCTGGGTTTCACCACGCGGGCCTGGAAGGGCGGGCAATCGCGCGAGCGGTGGCTGGCGCAGGGGCGGCCGCAGATGCCGGGGCGGCTGAACGACCTGCGGCACATCATCTACAAGTCGGCGGATGCGCCCTGGCGGCGGGTGCGGCCGAATCTGGGCCTGATGATGAAAGAGGGTCTGCTGAAAGAAAACATCGACGGCGAGGCGCTGGAATGGGCGCATCGGCGGATGCTGGCGCGACCCGAGGCGCGCAAGATCATGATGGTGATCAGCGACGGCGCCCCGGTCGACGACTCAACTCTGTCCGTCAACCCCGCGAATTATCTTGAGAAACACCTGCGCGACGTCATCGCGATGGTGGAGCGGCGGCGGGCGGTGGAGCTGATCGCGATCGGCATCGGGCATGACGTGACGCGCTACTATCAGCGGGCGGTGACGATCACCGACGTGGAGCAGTTGGCGGGCGCGATGACCGAACAGCTGGCGGGGCTGTTCGAGGTGGACCCCAAGAAGCGCGCCCGCGCGCTGGGGTCGCGGCGGGCGGGGTAAGGGGGCTGTCCGCCCCCTCGGAGCTTTCGCTCCTCACCCCCGAGGATATTTGGACAAAGATGAAAGGCCTGCGGGATGTTCCAGAGCTTCGAGAGCCATGCATCGCCCGATCAAGGCCCGCCGCGAATGACGGCTTTGCGAGCGAAGCTGGCGGCGATGGGGCTGGCCGGTTTCATCGTGCCGCGGTCGGATGTGCATCAGGGCGAGTATGTCGCGGCCCGGGATGAGCGGCTGCAATGGCTGACCGGCTTTACCGGGTCCGCAGGGTTCTGCATCGTGCTGCCGGACCTGGCGGGGGTGTTCATCGACGGGCGCTACCGGACGCAGGTGAAGGCTCAGGTCGATCTTGCGGCCTTTACTCCGGTGCACTGGCCAGAGGTGAAACCGGGCGACTGGATCAGGGAAAATCTGGCGGCGGGAGTCGTTGGTTTCGACCCTTGGCTGCATACCGCCGACGAAGTCGAGAAACTTGAGAAGGCACTTGAGGGAACGGGCGCAAGACTTTCGTCGGTAAAGGAAAATCCGGTTGATGCGACTTGGTCCTATCAGCCGGGCGCGCCTTGTGGCAAGGCCTTTGTGCACGCGGTGGAGTTGGCTGGGGAAAGCCATGCGGCAAAGCGGGCCCGGCTGGCCGAGGGCTTGCGGAAAGCGGGGCAGCGGGCCGCGGTGGTGACACTGCCCGATTCGCTGTGCTGGCTTTTGAACATCCGCGGTGCCGATGTGCCCAAGAATCCGGTCCTGCACGGCTTTGCGGTGCTGCACGACGACGGGCGTGTCGACCTGTTTGTCGATCCGGCAAAGCTGGACGATGCCGTCCGGGCGCATCTGGGCCCGGAGGTGGCGCTGCATCCGGTGGAGGGTTTCGCCGAGGCGCTGAAGCGGCTGACGGGACCGGTACGGGTGGACAAGGGGACGGCGCCTTTGGCGGTGTCGGGCATCCTGAAGGGCGCCGGGGTCGAGGTCTCATGGGGCGACGATCCCTGCCGACTGCCCAAGGCCTGCAAGAACCCCGCCGAGATCGCCGCGACGCGCGAGGCGCATCTGCGGGACGGTGCGGCGATGGTCGAATTCCTGCGCTGGCTGGACGAAGCCTCGCCCTCTGGCGGGCTGACGGAGATCTCGGTGGTGCAGGCGCTGGAAGGCTTTCGACGTGCGACCAACGCGCTTCACGACATCAGCTTTGACACCATCTGCGGCGCGGGTCCGAACGGCGCGATCATGCACTACCGGGTGACCGAGGAGACGAACCAACCGGTGCAGCAGAACGAGCTTCTGCTGGTCGATTCGGGGGCCCAGTATCTGGACGGGACCACGGACATCACCCGCACGGTGGCCGTCGGCGATCCCGGCGGGGAGGCGCGGGAGTGTTATACGCGGGTTTTGCAAGGGTTGATCGCGATCAGCAGAGTGCGGTTTCCGAAGGGTCTGCCGGGGCGGGATATCGACGCGCTGGCGCGGTTCAACCTGTGGGTCGCGGGTCAGGACTACGACCACGGCACCGGGCATGGCGTGGGGGCGTTCCTCAGCGTCCACGAGGGGCCGCAGCGGATCAGCCGTATCTCGGAAGTGCCGCTGGAAGTGGGCATGATCCTGTCGAACGAGCCGGGATACTACCGTGAAGGGGCGTTCGGCATCCGGCTGGAAAACCTGATCGTGGTCGGGGAGGCCCCTGCCCTGGGTGACAACCGCGCGCAGATGGCTTTCGAGACGCTGACCTTTGTCCCGTTCGACCGCAGATTGATCCTGACCGAAGAACTTTCTCCTGCAGAGCGTCGTTGGCTGGATGGCTACCACGCCGAAGTGCTGGAAAAGCTTGGCAACCGGGTTTCCGGTGCTACGCTTGCCTGGTTGAGGGACGCCTGCGCCCCTTTGTAGGAGGGTGCCCTTGGCCAACGACATCACGATCAGTCCCATCGATGGGCCCGTCACGGTAACGGCGGGGTCCACGGTGATCGGCCGCAGCAGCCGGGCGCTGGAGCTGAAGGAGGGCAGTTATCCCGCTGTCACCTATGTCCCGCGTGAGGACATCGACATGGACCGTCTGGTCCCGACCAGTCACGCGACCTCCTGCCCCTGGAAGGGCAAGGCCAGCTACTTTTCGGTCAAGGGAGATTTCGGTGTGCTGGCCAACGCGGTCTGGTCCTATGAGACACCGAAGGACGACGTGGCCGCGATTGCCGGGCACCTGGCCTTCTATCCCGACCGCGTGAAAGTCACGCGCGGCTAGCGGCTTCCTCGCGGATGCGCTGGACCATCGCGCGGACGCCGTTGGATCGCTGGCTGGAAAGATGTTCGTTCAACCCAAGCCGCCCAAGTTCGGCAGAGGCGTCGATCTTGCCGACCTCGGCCAGGGGGACGCCGGAATAAAGCGCATGCAGGACGGCGATCAGGCCGCGGACGATCATCGCATCGCTGTCGCCCTGGAAGTCGAAGGTGCCGCCGTCGGTGAGCGGTCGCAGCCAGACCTGGCTGGCACAGCCCTGAACCTTCAGCGCCGGGACCTTGAAGCTGTCATCGAGCGGCGGCATCGCTTTGCCCAGTTCGATGACATGGCGGTAGCGGTCTTCCCAGTCGTCCAGGAAGTCAAAGGTTTCAGCGATCTCTTCGAAGGCTTCGGTGGCCATGCGCAGCTCCTTGATGGGGATGAGGTAAGCCCGCCGAGCGCAAAGGTCCAGACCAGAGAACCGCTTTTCAAACGCGGTGCCATCGGCTACCCAAGAGGCAATCGTTCAGGAAGATGCCATGCCCGTTTCCCGCCGTCTTGTCGTTCTTGGCCTTGGCCTTGCCCTAGCGGGGTGCGGGGGTCTGAGGGACAGCCGGTTGAACCCGTTCAACTGGTTCCGCCGCTCCGAGCCGCGCGAGACGATCGTGTTGCCGGGGGAGGAGGCCGATACCCGGCCCTTGGTGGATACGGTGCTGTCGATGGCGGTCGAGCCGATCCCCGGCGGGGCCGTGGTGCGGGCGCGCGGCGTGACGCCGACCCAGGGCTGGTGGGAGGCTGAACTTGTGGCCCGTGACGTCGGGGATGACGGGGTTCTGGTCTACGAGTTCCGCCTGTTGCCGCCCAAGGGCCGGACCGACGTGAATACCCAAAGATCGCGCGAGATCGACGTGGCGATCTACATTTCGGACATCAAGCTGCAAAGCGTGCGCGAGATTGTCGTGCAGGGTGCCAGCAACGCCCGTTCGGCACAGCGCTAGCGGAAGGCTTCTCGTCACGACGCGGAGTGAAGAGGTTCACGACGCGCGATCAGAGGTGGACGACGCGGACCTCGTTGCCCTTGGCCGAAAGCGCAATCTCGCCCTTGCAGAGCCGGATCGCGTCGTCGCCGAACGCTTCGCGCCGCCAACCGGCCAGGGCCGGAACCTCGCGGTCGCCGGCGGCGATCTGGTCAAGCTCGGCCGATGAGGCGATCAGGCGGGGGGCGACGCCAAGGGATTCGGACTTGGCCTTCAGCAGCACGCGGAGAAGATCGGCCAGGGCCGGGTTGACCTGCATCTGTTCGCGCGAGGCGTCGATCTTCGGCATGTCCTCGGGCTTCATCTCCTGGCCCTCCTTCACCGCGGCGAGGATGCCGTCGGCGATCTCGGGCTTGCGCCCTTCGCGCAGAAGGAGGCGCGAGCGGCCCAGTTCCTCGACCGAGGTGGGCCGGGTCGAGGCAAGTTCCAGAAGCGCGTCGTCCTTCATCACCCGGCTGCGGGGCACGTTCTGTCCCTGCGCATAGGATTCGCGGAACTTGGCCAGCGCCTTCACCACGGCCAGGAAGCGGCCAGAGGTGGTGCGGGTCTTGATGCGCTGCCACGCCTCGTCAGGGTTGACGGTATAGGTGGCGGGATCGGTGAGCAGCGACAGTTCCTCGGCCACCCAGTCGGCGCGACCGTTCTTCTTCAACTGAGCCGCCAGGAATTCGTAGATCACCCGCAGATGGGTGACGTCGGCAATGGCATAGTCCTTTTGGGCGTCCGAGAGGGGCCGGCGCGACCAGTCGGTGAAGCGCGAGGTCTTGTCGAGGTTCGCCTTGGCGATGCGCTTGACCAGCGTCTCATAGCCCACCTGTTCGCCGAAGCCGCAGACCATCGCGGCGACCTGGGTGTCGAAAAGAGGGTTCGGGAAGACGCCGCCTTCGACGAAAAAGATTTCCAGATCCTGCCGGGCGGCGTGGAAGACCTTGACGGTCGCCTCATGCCGGAAGAGGTCGTAGAGCGGCTCCATCGACATCTTGTCGCCCGCGATCGGGTCGATCAGGACGGCCTCACCGGCGCCGGGCAGTGCCATCTGGATCAGGCAAAGCTTGGACCAGTAGGTGCGTTCACGCAGGAATTCGGTGTCGATGGTGACGAACGGCTGGGATTTGGCGAGGGCGCAGTAGTCGGCGAGGTCTTCGGTCGTCGTGATCGTGCGCATGTTGCCTCTCGCCCGCGGGGTCATCCCGCCCATTATTCAGGTGGTCATAGGCGGAACCGGGGGAAAAGGGAAGAGCGGCCTTGTGGCGGTCGGGCGGGCATGCCTTTGGTGGCGTTTTGCGGAGGGCGCGCGATGCGGGGGCTGTGGCTGGCGGGCGGCGGGCTTTTCCTGGGGCTGGGGCTTCTGGGCGTGGTGTTGCCGGTCCTGCCGACGACGCCGTTCCTGCTGTTGGCGGCGGCATGCTTTGCCCGGTCCTCGCCCCGGCTGCACCGCTGGCTGCTGGGCCATCCCGTCTTCGGGCCGCCGATCCGGAACTGGGAGGAGAACGGGGCGATTTCGCGTCGGGCCAAGCGGTTGGCCGTGGGAAGCATGGCGGCGGTGCTGCTGGTGTCGCTGGTGCTGGGTCTGGGCTGGAAGGTGCTGCTGGCGCAGTCGCTGCTGATCGCGGTGGGTTGCTGGTTCGTCCTGTCGCGGCCGGACGGCCCGTCAGTCTAAGAGGACCGGGGTGCGGTCGCCGGTCGCAAAGCGGCGCAGGACCTTTGGATAAAGCCGGTGCTCGAGAGTGAGGACGCGGGCCGCCAGCGCAGCCTCGGTATCCCCCGGCAGGACGGGGAGGCGCGCCTGGCCAAGGATGGGGCCGGCGTCCAGTTCGGCAGTGACTTCGTGGACGGCGCAGCCCGCCTCGGTGTCCCCCGCGGCAAGGGCACGGGCGTGGGTGTGCAGGCCGGGGTATTTCGGGAGGAGGGAGGGGTGGATGTTCAGCATCCTCCCCTCGTAGCGGCGGATGAAGCCGGGGGTCAGGATGCGCATGAAACCGGCAAGGCAAAGGATGTCGGGGCTGGCGGCATCGATCTTTTCGGCGAGCGCGGCTTCGAAAGCCTCGCGGTCGCGGCCAAAGGCGCGGTGATCGATGGCGGCAACCGGGATGCCAAGGGCCGCGGCCTTCTCCAATCCCGTCGCGGCGGGGTCGTTCGAGGCGACAAGCACGGGACGCGCGGGATGGTCGCCCGCCATGTCGCGCACCAATGCCAGCATGTTCGAGCCACCCCCGGAAATCAGGATGGCGACGCGTTTCACAGCAGGCGGCCCTGGTAGACGACCCCCTGCCCTTCAACGATCCGGCCCAGTTGGACGACGGTCTCGCCCTCGGCTTGCAGAAGCTCGGTCAGCGCCTCGGCGCGGTCATCGGCGACGACAAGGATCATGCCGATGCCACAGTTGAAGGTCTTGAGAAGCTCGGGCTCCGACATGTTGGCGGTCTGGGCCAGCCAGCGGAAAACGGGCGGCAGTTGCCATGCGCCAAGATCGATCTCGCAGGCCAGCCCTTCAGGCAACACGCGTGGCGGGTTCTCTGTCAGTCCGCCGCCGGTGATGTGGGCCAGGCCGTGCACGCCCCCCGCGCGGACGGCGGCGAGGGCTTGTTTGACGTAAAGGCGGGTCGGGGTCAGAAGCGCCTCGCCCAGTGATCCCGCGCTGAACGGCGAGGGCGCGTCCCAGCCAAGGCCGGATAGCTCCACCACCTTGCGGACGAAGCTGTAGCCGTTGGAATGAACGCCGCTGGAGGCGAGGCCCAGAAGCACGTCGCCCTGCTGGACATCGCGCGGCAGGTCCTGACCACGTTCCATCGCGCCGACGGCGAAACCGGCAAGGTCGAAGTCGCCCTTGTGGTACATGCCCGGCATCTCGGCCGTCTCGCCGCCGATCAGCGCGCAACCACTGTCGGCGCAGCCCTTGGCGATGCCGGTGATGATGCGGGTGGCCTCTTCAACCTCCAGCTTGCCGGTGGCGAAGTAGTCGAGGAAGAACAGAGGTTCAGCCCCTTGGCACACAAGGTCGTTGACGCACATGGCGACAAGGTCGATGCCGATGGTGTCGACGTGGCCGGTGTCGATGGCGATCCGGAGCTTGGTGCCAACCCCGTCGGTTGCCGCGACGAGGATCGGGTCCTGATAGCCTGCGGCCTTGAGGTCGAAAAGCGCACCAAACCCGCCAAGGCCGCCCATCACGCCGGAGCGGGTGGTCGACTTGGCGGCGGGCTTGATCCGGTCGACGAGGGCATTCCCGGCGTCGATATCCACGCCCGCATCGGCATAGGTCAGCCCGTTGTGGCCCTTGGTCATCTGACTGCCCTTTCGCGCGGAATCGATCTTGCGGCCCGCATAGACGATTGCCCGCAAGGGTGCAACGAGGCCCGCTTGACCCCTCGCCCGGTTCTGGTAGGCAAGGAGCCGCTACGGGCCTGTAGCTCAATTGGTTAGAGCAGGGCGCTCATAACGCCTTGGTTGGGGGTTCGAGTCCCTCCGGGCCTACCAGCTTTCAAAGCCCCGGATAGATCGGGAAGGTCTGGCACAGTGCTTCGACCTCGGCCTTGATTTTGGCTTCCACTGCACCGTTGCCGTCTTCGCCATTGGCTGCGAGGCCCTCGGTCACTTCGATGATCCAGCGGCCGATCTGGCGGAACTCGGGCTCACCGAAGCCACGCGTGGTGCCCGCGGGGGTGCCGAGGCGGACGCCGGAGGTGATCGTCGGCTTTTCGGTGTCGAAGGGGATGCCGTTCTTGTTGCAGGTGATGTGGGCGCGGCCCAGGGCTTTCTCGGTCGCGTTGCCCTTCACGCCCTTGGGGCGCAGGTCAACCAGCATCAGGTGGGTGTCGGTGCCGCCGGTGACGATGTCGAGGCCGCCCTTCATCAGCTCGTCGGCAAGGGCTTGGGCGTTCTTGATGACCTGGGCCTGGTAGGTCCTGAAGCCGGGGCGCAGGGCCTCGCCGAAGGCGACGGCTTTCGCGGCGATAACGTGCATCAGGGGGCCACCCTGGATGCCCGGGAAGATCGCCGAGTTGAACTTCTTGGCCAGCGCCTCGTCGTTGGTGAGGATCATGCCGCCACGCGGGCCGCGCAGGGTCTTGTGGGTGGTGGTGGTGGCGACATGGGCGTGCGGGAACGGGCTGGGGTAGAGGCCCGCGGCGACGAGGCCCGCGAAGTGGGCCATGTCGACGAGGAGGTAGGCGCCGACGCTGTCGGCGATCTCGCGCATTTTCGCGAAGTCGATGATGCGGGGGATGGCGGAGCCGCCGGCGATGATCATCTTCGGCTGGTGTTCGGTGGCGAGGGCCTGGACCTGGTCGTAGTCGAGGGTCAGGTCCTGCTTCCTCACGCCATACTGGACGGCATGGAACCACTTGCCCGACTGGTTCGGTGCGGCCCCGTGGGTGAGGTGGCCGCCGGCGTCCAGCGACATGCCGAGGATGGTGTCGCCGGGCTTCAGAAGCGCCTGGAACACGCCCTGGTTGGCTTGGCTGCCGGAGTTCGGCTGGACGTTGGCGAAGCTGCAGCCAAACAGCTGGCAGGCGCGGTCGATGGCGAGGTTCTCGGCGATATCAACGTATTGGCAGCCGCCGTAGTAGCGCTTGCCGGGATAGCCCTCGGCGTATTTGTTGGTCATCACCGAGCCCTGCGCTTCCATCACGGCGCGGGAGACGATGTTTTCGGACGCGATCAGCTCGATCTCGTGGCGCTGGCGGCCCAGTTCCTGGGTGACGGCCCCGAACAGCTCGGGGTCGCGCGAGGACAGGGGTTCGGTGAAGAAACCGGTGTCGCGGTGCGGGGCATTCATGGGGGAAACTCCTATGGGTCAGCCGGTCCAGCCGAGGCCGGAGGCGATGCAGGTCATCGATTGCATGAGGGGGACGGTGATGCCGCCGGTGCCCTGGCGGGACTGGCGGAGAAGGTCGATCTGGAGGTGGTTCAGCCGGTCCAGCTGCGGGCGGAGGTCCTGACAGCGGGCCTGCATCTTGGGGAATCGGTGGCCGAGGGGCGTGCCGGTGATGTCACGCAAGGAGGCCAGCGCGGCGGAATGTTCAGCCTGGATACGGCTCAGGATCGGGGCGCGGATGGCCTCGTCCTCGACCAGCGCCGCATAGGCCTCGGCGATGTCCATGTCGGTCAGCATGAGGGACTTTTCCACCTCGTCCACCATCAGGCGGAAGAGCGGGTGGCGGGCGAACATGTCGGCCATAAGGCGGTCGGCGGCGGGGCCGCGGACCTGGCGGAAGGCGCGCAGGGCCGAGCCAAAGCCGTACCAGCCGGTGATCATGTGCCGGTTCTGCGACCAGGCGAAGACCCAGGGGATCGCCCTGAGGTCGCCCAGGCTGCGCGCACCGAAGCGGCGGGCGGGGCGGGAGCCGATCTTGAGCATCGCCAGTTCCTCGACCGGGCTGGCCTGCTGGAAATAGTCCAGGAAACCGGGCTGGCCCAGAAGCGAGACGTAGGCGGTCTGCGAGAGGCCGGCGAGCGCCTCCAGCGCGTCGATATGTTCGGGGTCGGCGGCGGGCTGGACGCGGACCGGCAAGTGCGACAGGACCGACGAGGCCAGAAGCTCCAAGTTGCCGACGGCAGTGCCGCGGTTGGCGTATTTGGACGACACGACCTCGCCCTGTTCGGTCAGGCGGAGACGCCCCTGCACGGTGCCGACGGGCTGGGCGGCGATGGCGCGGCCGGTGGGCGCGCCGCCCCGGCTGACCGAGCCGCCGCGGCCGTGGAAGAACACGGGCCGCAGCCGGTGGCGGGCCAGGCTTTGGGTCAAGCGGCGCTGCGCCTTGTCAAGCTCCCAGGTGGAGCAGAGGAAGCCGCCGTCCTTGTTGCTGTCGGAATAGCCGAGCATGACCTCGACCGTCGCGTCGCGGGAGCGGAGGCTGCGTTCGGCCAGCGGGACCTTCAGGACTGCATCGAAGACTTCCGGTGCGTGGCGAAGGTCGTCAATGGTCTCGAACAGGGGGACGACTTGCAGGTCCAGTTTCTCGGCCCCGAACCCGGCGTGGCGGGTCAGGAGGTAGATGCCGAGGATATCGTCGGCGGTGCGGGTCATCGACAGGATGAAGGGGCCGATCGCCTCCGGGTCCTCGGACATGCGGGCCTGGCGCATGAGGGCGAGGAGGGCGAGGAGTTCGCATGCCTCGGGCGACAGGCGCGTGCGGTCGGCGTGGGTCAGGTCGGGACGCGAGAGGTCCTCGCGCAGGCGGCGGGACCAGTCGGCGGTGCCGTAGGTGGGGTTGGCGCCGGTCAGCGACCAAAGCTCGGCAATGACGGCGGTGGTGACGGTGGAGTTCTGCCGGATGTCGAGGGTGTGGGTGCGGAAGCCGAAGACCTCGGCCTGCCAACGCAAGGGGGTCAGGTAGCGGGCGGCAAGGCGGTCGGCGCCGATGGCCTTCAGGCCGTCTTCAAGGGTGCGGAGATCGGTCAGGAAATGGCTGACCGAGGTGTAGCCCCCTGCCCCGTCCAACGTCGCCTGCAAGCGGTCGGCCATCGCGGTCAGGGCCTGGCGGAAGAGTTCACCGGGGTTGCGGGCGATAAGGTCGGCGGCGCGGGGGCTGGCGGCGGTGATCCGGTCGATACGGGCGGAAAGGTCGGCCGGGACGGGCACGATGCGGGCGGTGATGCTGATGCGGGCGGCGGCTGTCGCGACCTCGGCGAGGTAGCGCGTCAGGATCGCCTGGCGCGAGCGTGCCAGCGCATCGCGGGTGGTTTCGGTGGTGACATTCGGGTTGCCGTCGCGGTCGCCGCCGATCCAGGAGTGGAAGCGGACACAGGGAGTGACGGCCATACCCTCACCGAAGCGCGCTGTGGTGGCGGTGGTGAAACGGTCGAAGACCTGCGGGACGGCGTCGTACAGCGCGTCGCGGAAGAATTGCAGGCCCCATTCGATCTCGTCCGCGAGGCGCGGGCGTTCGATGCGCAACTCTCCGGTCATCCAGAGAAGGTCGATTTCGGATTCGATGTCGGCGTGGATGTCGTCGCGTTCGCGGGGGGTCCAGCGCTGGGTTTCAAGCGAGACGAGAAGCCGGTAGATGCGGCGGTGGATTTCCAGGACGGTGACGCGCTTGGCCTCGGTCGGGTGGGCGGTCAGAGTGGGGCCAACCGAAAGCCGGGTGGAAAGCTGGGCGAAATCCTCGCGGCTGAGCGCGGGGTCGAGGGCGGAAAGTGCGGCGGCGAAGCTGCCTTCGACGGCTTCCGGGCCCAGAGCGGCCTCGACCATGCGGCGGGATCGCATGGCAGCGTTTTCGTCAACGATCTTGGTAAGTTGGAACCAGATGTTCACAGCCTGCATTAAGGCAATTGCCGTGTGGCCCGACGGAAAGGCAACGGTTGGGTCAAGCGCGGTCTGCAGGACCTGCGGCGCGCGGCGCTGGATGACATTGGACCACAAGCGGCGCAGGTCGGCGCGCAGGGCGGCGACATAGGCGTCGGTGTCGTCACCGACCGGTTCGGTCAACTGCGGTGCCGCGGGCATGTCACGCCACCCGGTCGCGAGGGGTACGGCCATCGAAGAAGGCGGCCAGGTTTTCCAGGACGCGGAAGCCCATCGCCTCACGCGTTTCGCGGGTGGCCGAGCCGAGGTGCGGCAGGAGGACAAGGTTGTCGGCATTGAGCAGGGCGTCGGGGACGGAGGGTTCGCGTTCGAAGACGTCGAGACCGGCGCCAGCGATGGTGCCGAACCAGAGGGACTGCGCGAGGGCGTGTTCGTCGATGACCTCGCCCCGGGCGGTGTTGATGAGGAAGGCCGAGGGCTTCATCAGGTCAAGACGGCGGGCGTTGATCAAGTGACGGTTCGCGGTGCCACCGGGACAATGGAGCGAGACGAAGTCGCAGTCGGGAAGAAGGTCCTCGATACTGGCGACCTGGGTCGCGTTGTAGCGGGCGAGGACGTCGGTCGGGACCGGTGAGCGGTTCTGGACGATGATCTTCATCCCGAAGCCGAAATGCGCACGTTGGGCCATCGCCTGGCCGATGCGGCCGAAGCCGATGATTCCGAGGGTGGCGCCAGAGACCTTGGTGCCGATCAGGTGAGTCGGACGCCAGCCGGTCCAGCGGCCTTCGCGAAGCTCGCGTTCCCCCTCGCCTGCCCTGCGGGCGACCATGAGGAGAAGCGTCATCGCGATATCGGCGGTGCATTCCGACAGGACGTCGGGCGTGTTGGTCACGGCAATGCCCCGGTCCTTGGCGGCCTGGGTGTCGATATGTGCGAAGCCGACGCCGTAGTTGGCAAGGATCTTGGTCCGGGGGCTGGCATCGAAGACAGCCGCCGGAAGCTTGTCGGTGACGGTGGGGAGGATGGCGTCGTAGCGGGTCATTGCCTGACGGAAGTCAGCCTCGGTCATGGGCTTGTCCGCGCTGTTCAGGTCGACGTCGAAGTTCGCGGCCATCTGCGCTTCGACAGCCTGCGGCCAGCGCCGCGTGACCAGGACCTTGGGCTTCGACATCATCCTCCCCTTCCCTTGCTTCAAGCGGCGCGCTTGGCCATGACCTTGGCGACCGTTTCGCCGATGACCGAGGGGTTCTCGGCAACGGTCACTCCGGCGGCGGTCAGGATTTCCACCTTCTCGGAGGCGCTTTCGCCGAAAGCAGAGATGATCGCGCCTGCGTGGCCCATCGTGCGGCCCTTGGGTGCGGTCAGGCCCGCGATATAGGCGATGACGGGCTTCGACATGTGGTTCTGGATGTATTCGGCGGCTTCGGCTTCCTGCGGCCCGCCGATTTCGCCGATCATGCAGACGATATGGGTGTCGGGGTCGGTCTCGAACCGTTCCAGGATGTCGCGGAACGACGAGCCGTTGATCGGGTCGCCGCCGATGCCGACCGAGGTCGAGATGCCGATGCCCCGGTCCTTCAGCTGCTGGGCGGCCTCATAGCCGAGGGTACCGGAGCGGCTGACGATGCCGACGTTGCCTTGCAGGTAGATGTGGCCCGGCATGATGCCAAGCAGGGCTTTGCCGGGGCTGATGGTGCCCGCGCAGTTCGGGCCTGTCAGGACCATGCGGCGTTCGCGGGGGTAGCGCATCATGTAGCGCTTCACCCGGATCATGTCCTGCGCCGGGATGCCATCGGTGATGCAGACGCAGTAGCGGATGCCCCCGTCGGCGGCTTCCATGATGCTGTCGGCAGCGAAGGGCGGCGGCACGAAGACGAGGGAGGTGTCGCAGCTGGTCGCCTCCACCGCTTCTTTCATCGTGTTGAAGACCGGGATGCCCATGACGGTTTCGCCGCCTTTGCCCGGGACCACGCCCGCGACGACCTGGGTGCCGTAGTCGAGCATTTCCTTGGTGTGGAACTGCGCCATGCGGCCGGTGATGCCTTGGACGACAACGCGGCTGGTACGGTCGAGAAAGATGCTCATCAGACGGCCCTCATCAGTTGCTTGCGGTCGTTCTTCCAGGCGATCACGGCCCGCTCGGCGGCCTCCATCAGCGTGTTGGCGCGGATGATCGGCAGGCCGGATTGCGCAAGGATCTTCTGGCCTTCCTCGACGTTGGTGCCCGAGAGGCGGACGATGACGGGGACGTCCACGGGTTCGGCGCGCAGGGCCTGGACGACGCCTTCGGCCACCCAGTCGCAGCGGTTGATGCCGGCGAAGATGTTGACCAACACCGCCTGCACGTTCTTGTCCGACATCACCAGGCGGAAGGCCTTGGCTACGCGTTCCGGCGTCGCGCCGCCGCCGATGTCGAGGAAGTTGGCGGGCTCACCACCGGCGAGCTTGATCGTGTCCATCGTCGCCATCGCCAACCCTGCGCCGTTCACGATGCAGCCGATGTTGCCCGACAGGCCGATGTAGGCCAAACCCCGGTCGGCGGCCCGGCTTTCGCGCGGGTCTTCCTGGGATTTGTCGCGCAGCTCGGCGATCTGCGGGTGGCGGAAGAGGGCGTTGGTGTCGAAGGTCATCTTCGCGTCCAAGGCGAGGATGCGATTGTCTGCGGTGATGACCAGCGGGTTGATTTCCACCATCGTCGCGTCAAGGTCGCGGAAGGCGCGGTAGCAGCCCTGCAGGGTGCGGACCATCTGCTGGGTCAGTGCAGCCGGGATGCCCAGCTTGTAGGCGATCTCGCGGGCCTGGAATTCCTGCAGGCCCACGGCGGGTTCTACCGTGGAGCGGACGATGGAGTCGGGGCGCGAGGCCGAGATTTCCTCGATCTCCATCCCGCCTTCCGAGGAGGCGACGATCATCACACGCTGCGAGGAACGGTCGAGGACGAAGCCCAGGTAGATCTCGCGGTTGAAGGCGACGGCGGCCTCGACGTAGACGCGGTAGATGCCCTTGCCTTCGGCGCCGGTCTGATGCGTCACGATCTTGCGGCCGAACATGCCTTCGGTCGCTTCGTGGATGTCGTGTTCGGAGTTGCAGAGCTTGACGCCACCCGCCTTGCCGCGGCCCCCGGCATGGACCTGGGCCTTGACGATCCAGCGGTCGCCCCCCAGTTCCCGCGCCCGGTAGGCGGCTTGTTCGGGGCTGTAGGCCAGCGCGCCCGCGGGCACGGCGACGCCGAATTTGGCAAGGATTTCCTTGGCCTGATATTCGTGGATGTCCATTGGTTCCTCCCGTTATTCGGCGGCCAGGGCGGCGGCATAGTGGGTTTCCAGCGCGGCAAGCGCCTGGCCCACGTCGACGTTTGCGCCCATCGCGTTCATCTCGGCGGCGAAGCGTGTCACGATCTCGGTGATCGCGGCTTCGCTGAGTTGGTTCAGGATGCCGATGCGGACCTGCACGGGCTCCGACAGGGTCGGCCAGATGCCAAAGCCCTTGGCACGGGCTGCAGCCACAAGTTCCTTTTCGCGGCCAGCAAGCGCGCCGGGCAGGTTCAGGACGACGAGGCTGGTCATATTGGACGTGACCTCGCAACCAAGCGCCTGCACGGCGGCACGCAAGGCGGCCTCGTGGTGGGCGTAGTCGGCAGCCTTTTGGGCCCGGCCGTGCTGGAGGTTGATGCGCAGCGCCTCGTGGAAGGCGGCGACGGCGTAGCCGGAATGGGTGCGGTGGTAGCTGCCCGCTGCGACGTCCTTGCCGTCGACGATGCCCCAGTGGCGGGCCTCGAAGATCGGGTTGTGGACGTAGGAGTAGCAGCCGTTTTCCCGCAGGTGGGCGATGTAGCGGTCGGTGAAGCTGACCGGGGCGTAGGTCAAGGGCAGGCAAAGGACGCCCTTTTGCGGGCAGGAGGCCCAGCCGACGACGCCGGGGAAGTCGTCGATGGCGAAGTCTTCGATCCCAAGCGAGGAGACGGCGTCGACAAGGCCCATCACGTTGTGCTTCAGGCAGGCCTCCGAGAAGCCCTGGATGTCGTTGATCCGGCCCGAACCGGTTTCCCAATGCGCCATCGTGGCCCAGGTCGGCTTGTGCTGGGCCAGGGCTTTTTCGATGATTTCAGCCGTGACCGACTGGCCGTGCGGGACCTGGATGACGGTGACGCTGGCGGGCTTGGGGTCGAGCGCGTTGGCCTTCAGATCCTCGCGCGTCGCGGCCCGGGTACGGACCGTAAGAGCGTCGATGCCGGAGAAGGTGCCGTTGACGAAGCAGACCACCGTGTCGCCCGGCAGGATGGCGGAGAAGAGGGCGTCAAGCCCGCTCCAACCGGTACCGGCGACGCCGAAGGTGTAGGTGTTCTTCGTGCCCCAGACCTGCCGCAGCATGTGCTTGCATTCGACCATGCCGCGCAGGACGTCGGCCTGCATGTGGTCGGCGAGGCCCGCGTTGGCGAAGCTTGCCAGAACCCTCGCGTCGGTGTTGCCAGGACCGGGGCCAGCGGCCAAAGTCTCGGGAATGACAAGTTGGGGGAAAAGTTCGGTATCGGTCATGCGGCGCCCCTCCCAAGGCCTGTGGCGTTTGGACCGTCGTCTGGGCGGGACCTGCGACGCTTCCGGGTGCAGCGGAAGAAAGTGTCACGGGGTCTGCCTGGACGTTGGTCCTTGACGCTTAGGAAAGCGGCAGTCGACAAATCCCGCAACAGTCGTATATCCTGCCAATGGATATCTATTTGGGTGGGGTTCAACCTACCCAATACGGTGGATATGCAGCGGTATACCGAAGTTACCTGCCCGAACGGGTAGGGTCAGGGGCGGCTAATGGCACTTTGGGATGACGATCAGAAGGTGGTAGCGGTAACGCTGATGCTGGCGGACGCGAACCCGCTGATGCTGGCCGCGATGTCCGAAATCTTCGAGAAGGACCGCCGATTCTCTCTGGTGGCGACGGCTGCCACCGCCGAGGGGTTCCTGGGCATGGCGATGCGCATGCCGGTGCAGGTGGGCGTGATCGACTGGAACCTGCCCGCCCTGGGCGGCGCGCGGCTGATCGATGTGCTGCGCACGCAGGCGAACGCACCGCGGATGGTGGTCTATGCCGAGGACACCGGTGACATCCCTAGGAAGGCGATGGCGGCGGGGGCGGCGGGGTTCGTCTCCCGCTCCGAATCGGTGGAACGGCTGCTGGAGACCTGCGCGGCGGTGGCGAAGGGGCAGATGGTGTTCCCCTTTCTGGACATACGCGGGCTGAAGCAGGACCCGATCGAGGCGCTGTCGCCACGGGAACGCACCCTGCTGGAAGCTTTGTCCAAGGGACTGACCAACCGGGAACTCGCGCGGGATCTGGAGATCAGCGCGAATACGGTGAAATTTCACCTGTCGAACCTGTTCGAGAAGCTGGCGGTGAAGAACCGCGCGCAGGCGATTGCGTTCTACTATTCCAACCGCGCGTCACGCGGCGAGATGTAGGCGTGCATTTTCCGGCTTGACGAAGTGGGCTCGCTTCGCCGATGCGTAAGGCGGGTGCAGCTCCTGACTTAGGAGCCCAACATGTCTTTCCACGTCATCACGCAGGCCCCCGCGCGCCTGAACCGCAGCGAGCTGGCCGTTCCGGGCAGCGCCCCCCAGATGTTCGAGAAGGCCGCCGCGTCGGATGCAGACGTGATCTTCTTGGACCTGGAAGACGCCGTCGCCCCGGACGACAAGGCGCAGGCGCGCAAGAACATCATCAAGGCGCTGAACGAGCTCGACTGGGGCAAGAAGACCATGTCGGTGCGGATCAACGGGCTTGATACCCATTTCATGTACCGCGACGTGGTGGATGTGGTCGAGCAGGCCGGGGAGCGGCTGGACCTGATCATGATCCCGAAGGTCGGGACGGCGGCGGATGTCTATGCGGTCGACATGATGGTCACGCAGATCGAGGACGCGAAGGGCTACAAGAAGCGGATCGGGTTCGAGCATATCATCGAGACGGCGTTGGGGATGCAGAACGTCACCGAGATCGCCGGGGCGTCGAAGCGGAATGAAAGCCTGCACTTCGGGGTGGCGGACTATGCGGCCTCGACCCGGGCGCGGACGACGATCATCGGCGGGGTGAACCCGGATTATTCGGTGCTGACCGACACGCTGGAGGATGGCAGCCGCGCGGTCCACTGGGGCGATATGTGGCACTATGCGCTGGCCCGGATGGTGGTGGCGGCGCGGGCAAACGGGCTGCGGCCGGTCGATGGGCCGTTCGGGGACTTCTCGGACCCCGACGGGTACCGGGCCGCGGCGAAGCGGGCGGCGGTTCTGGGCTGCGAGGGGAAGTGGGCGATCCATCCCAGCCAGATCGCGCTGGCCAACGAGGTGATGAGCCCGTCGGAGGCTGAGGTCACGCGGGCGCAGCGGATTCTGGAGGCGATGGAGAAGGCGGCGGCCGAGGGCAAGGGCGCGGTGTCGCTGGACGGGCGGCTGATCGATTATGCGTCGATCCGGCAGGCGGAGGTGCTGGTCCAGAAAGCCCGGCAGATCGCGGCGGGGTAGGCCTGCCCACGCGTGGTGCGTTTTGCGCCGGCAAGGATATCAAGAGGTTGGCTGCGGGCGTTTACCGTCGGTTAACCCGGCACAGCATGGGCCGGGGGAGCGATCCCTCGGCCTGATTGCATGCCCCTGACCTAGGTTCAGGCGCTGGCCGGGGGTGGCACGGTGCCCCCAATTGCCCATCCCCTCCGTACGACCGGAATGAGGGAGGCGCTACAGCCCAGGTGGTCCGGTCGGCTGCATCGGCGGCGGATGCCTCCGGCGGGGATATTTGGGCAAAGATGAAAGCGGGCCGGTGGGTGAGGGCTTCGGGCCGGCCGCAGCTATTCGACCGGGAGCAGCACCACCGCGACGCGGCGGCCTTCGCCTAGGAGGACGTTGTAGGTGCGGGCGGCGGTAGGGGAGGCCATGACCTCGACCCCGATGCCCTGCCCTTCCAGCGCCGCACGGAAGGCTTGCGGCACATGGGCGATGCTGGCACCGGTGCCGACGAAGAGAACGTCGATCTTGTCCACCAGGCTAAGCGGTGCCGCGGTATCCTCGTAGCCGCCCCAGGGGCCGGCGTCCCAGGGCGTGATCAGGCAAGGTCCGCGGAAGATGTGACCGGCCACGCGGAAGAAACCGGGGCCGTAGCCCTCGATCGCCTTGGCGGAGCCGTAGGTGACTTCGGTCAGGCGCATCAGGCCCCCTTACGCATCCACGTTGGCGAATTCGCCCGAGCCGGGCTTCTTCGTCTTGTCGCTGCGGTCCACGCCCAGCATCAGTACGATGTTCTTGGCCATGTAGAGCGTGGAGTAGGTGCCAAGCACAACGCCCAGGAGCATCGCGAAGACGAAGCCGCGGATCACGTCACCGCCGAAGATGAAGAGGACGGAGAGCGAGATGAAGGTTGTCGAGGCGGTCATGATCGTCCGCGAGAGTGTTTCGTTCGCGGTGAGGTTCATCATCTCTCGCAGGGGCATCTGCTTGTATTTGGCCAGGTTTTCACGCAGCCGGTCGAAGATGACCACGGTATCGTTGACCGAATAGCCCAAGATGGTGAGCAGCGCCGCGACGATGGTCAGGTCGAACTTGATCTGGAAGAGGGCGAAGATGCCCACCGTCACCAGCACGTCGTGGATCAGCGCCGCGACGGTGCCGACGGCGAACTGCCATTCGAAGCGGACCCAGACATAGGCCAGAATGCCGATCGCACCGGCCAGCACGGCCAGCAAGGCGGAAGTGATCAGCTCCTGGCTGACTTTCGGGCCGACCGATTCGACCGATGGGAAGGTGATGGCCGGGTCGATGGTCTGAAGCGCGGCTTCGACCTCGGCGATGACTTCGGGGGTCACCGATTCCTCGCCTTCGCGGGCTGAGAGGCGGATCATCGCGACATGCTGGTCCTCCCGGAAGGAGGGATCGAAGACCTGGGTGATAGAGACGTCTCCGGCGTCGATGCCGGAGAGCGCCTCGCGGTAGTCGGCGACGTCGACCGCAACGGTGGATTCCGTGCGGATCGTGGTGCCCCCCCGGAAGTCGATGCCGAAGTTCAGCCCCATCGTGAAGATCAGCACCAGCGAGGCGACCATCGCGAAGATCGACGAGCCGAAGGTCACCCACTGGATGGCGAAGAAGTTGATGTTGGTCGTTTCGGGAACCAGACGCAGACGCCAGGCCATATCGATATCCTCCGGTCAGACCACAAGCGTCTTGGGACGTTTCCAGTCGATGTATGTCTCGACGATCAGGCGGGTGACGTAGACGGCGGTGAACATCGAGGTGATGATCCCCAGACCCAGCGTCACTGCAAAGCCGCGCACCGGGCCGGAGCCGAGCCAGAACATGATCACGGCGGTCAGAAGCCCGGTCACGTTCGAGTCCATGATCGCCGAGAAGGCGCGGTCGAAGCCCTGCTCCATCGCGCGGCGGGCATTGGCCCCGGCCCGCAATTCCTCGCGCATGCGCTCGAAGATGAGAACGTTGGCGTCGACGGCCATCCCCATCGTCAGGACGATGCCGGCAATGCCGGGCAGCGTCAGGGTTGCCCCGATGGCCGACAGGATTGCCATGAGGAGGGCGATGTTGACCGCAAGAGCGATGTTGGCGAAGAGACCGAACATGCCGTAGCAGGCGATCATGTAGACGGCGACGGCGACCATGCCGATCAGCGCGGCGGTGCGACCGGCGTCGATCGAATCCTGGCCTAGTTCCGGGCCGATGGTGCGTTCTTCGAGGAAGGTCATCTCGGCCGGAAGGGCACCCGCGCGCAGAAGGACGGCAAGGCGGGTCGATTCCTCGACGTCGAAGTTGCCGGTGATGATGCCGGAGCCGCCCGGAATGTGGCTTTGGATCACCGGGGCCGAGATCACCTCGTCGTCCAGCACGATGGCGAAGGGCGCACCGATGTTGGCGGCGGTGTAGTCGCCGAAGGCGCGCGCGCCGGTCGTGTCGAAGCGGAAGCTGACCGCGGGCTGGCCGTTCTGGTCGAAGGAGGGCTGGGCATCCACCAGATCCTCGCCCGAGACGACGGGGGTCTGCTCGACGATGTAGTAGACACCCTCTTCGTCCATCGAGGGCAGGAGGACGTTGCGCGGACCGGGGCTCGCGCCTGCGTCGGTGGTGCGGCTGATCACGGCGTTGAAGGTCAGTTGTGCGGTCTGTCCGATCAGGGCCTTGAGTTCCTGCGCCGAGCCGATGCCGGGGACCTGGATCAGGATCCGGTCGGTGCCCTGGCGCTGGATCGTGGGTTCACGGGTCCCGGCCTCATCCACCCGGCGGCGGATGATTTCCAGCGACTGCTGGATCGTGCGCTGGTCGGTGGCCTGCTGTTCGGCCTCGGACAGCCGGACGACGATGTCATTGCCTTCCGAGGTGACGTCGATGGTGCTTTCGCCGACCCCGGTCAGGGTGACGACGCTGGAGCCAAGCGCGCGGACGGCTTCAAGCGCGGCGGGCATGCCCTCGGGGTTGGACAGGGTGACGCGGAGGACGTCATCGGGCGAAGGCGCGCGGCGGACGGCGCCGACCTGGTCGCGCAGATCGCGGAGGGCGTCGCGGACTTCGGGCCAGAGACCGTCCATGCGGGTCTTGTAGACGTCCTCGACCTGGACTTCGGCGAGAAGATGCGCCCCGCCCCGAAGGTCCAGGCCGAGGTTCATCAGGGCCGAGGGCAGGAAACCAGGCCATTCGGCCGCGGCGGTGGTCTGTTCGGGGGTCGCGGTGCCCCCGGCTGCCTCGATGGCGATGACGGCGTCGTTATGGCGTTCGACCTGCGCGTAGAAGAGGTTCGGGACCGCCGCCAGGACACCCCAGCCGCAGACCAACAGGATGAGAACGCGCTTCCAGAGCGCCATCGATTCCATGATCTGAGACCTAGTTCGCCGCTGGTTCGGTCTTGTTCAGGACGGTCGTGATGGTGTGCTTGAGGACCTTGACCCGGACGCCTTCGGCAATCTCGACTTCGACCATGCCGTCGTCCTGGACCTTGGAGACCTTGGCGACGATGCCGCCCGAGGTCACGACCTGATCCCCACGGCGGAGCGCGTCGACCATGGCGCGGTGTTCCTTCATCTTCTTCTGCTGCGGACGGATCAGCAGGAAGTAGAAGATCACGAAGATCAGGATGATCGGCAGGAACTGCGCGAAGACGGCGGCGCCGCCGGGCGCGGCTGCGGCGTCCTGGGCGAAAGCGGGAGTGACGAACATGGGCATCCTCTCTGGGCAGGGCCGGGTGGTCGGTCTTGCCGCCCCCGTTGCGATTGTCGGGTGATGTAAGGCCTTTCGCGGCACTTTGCCAGAGGGCGCGCGCGGTTACCGTATGGGGCGACGGCTTCCCCCCTGCCGCGATATCGGGCATAAGCGCCGGCGTACCAATCCACTGAGGTCTGCCATGCACGATATCCGCTTCATCCGCGAAAACCCGGCCGCGTTCGATGCGGCCCTGTCGCGTCGGGGATTGGCGCCGATGTCGGCGGAGCTTCTGGCGCTTGATGAAGGGCGGCGGATGGAAATTCGCGCCGCGGAGTCTGCCGCCGCTGAGCAGAATGCGGCGTCGAAGGCTGCTGGGATTGCAAAAGCGAAAGGTGACGAAACGGAGTTCAATCGCTTGCGTGACCTTGTTGCGCTGCGGAAGAATGACGCGATCCTGCTGACTGACAATGCAAACAAGCTTGATGCTTTGCTGCGTAAGAGACTTATGGAAATCGCCAACCTGCCCCTGGACGAAGTGCCGGACGGGCCGGACGAAAGCGGGAACGTGGAGATCCGGCGCTGGGGTTCGCCCCGCGTGATGGACTTCAAGCCGTTGGAGCATTTCGATATTCCCGCGGCGAAGGGTGGTCTGGACTTCCAGACGGCGGCCAAGCTTTCGGGCAGCCGCTTTGTCGTGCTGCGCGGTGCTGTGGCGCGGGTACACCGGGCCTTGGCGCAGTTCATGCTGGACCTGCACACCGACGAGCATGGTCTTTCTGAGACTTGGACTCCGGTGCTGGTCAAGGACGAGGCGATGTTCGGAACAAATCAGCTACCGAAATTCGCCGACGATTCCTTCTTGGGTGATTGGTACTCCGGTCGCGCCGATCGCCTCAGAAAGGCCCTTGGCTACAAGATGCCCGCCGATGTGCAGAGCATCTCTCAGGGGGAACCCCTTGAGGACGTGGTGGACCGGATTCTCGACCGAGCGCCGTTCTCTGAGGCCCTTTGGCTTATCCCAACCTCTGAGGTCACCCTGACAAACACTGTCGCAGGCGACATTCTTGACGAATCCGCGCTGCCTATTCGACTTACCGCTCATTCCCAATGCTTTCGCTCCGAAGCCGGTTCTGCAGGAAAAGACACTGCAGGCATGCTGCGGCAACACCAGTTCGAGAAGGTCGAGATGGTGACGATCTGCGCGCCGGAAACTGCGCTGGCCGAGCATGAGCGGATGACGAAATGCGCCGAAGCGGTGCTGGAGCGGCTGGGCCTGCCCTACCGCACCATCGTCCTTTGCACCGGCGACATGGGATTCGGCGCGCAGAAGACGCATGACCTGGAGGTCTGGCTGCCGGGGCAGAACACGTTCCGCGAGATCTCTTCCGTCTCGACCTGCGGCCAGTTCCAGGCGCGGCGGATGAATGCGCGCTACCGGCCTGCAGGTGGCAAGCCCGAGTTCGTGGCAACGCTGAACGGCTCGGGCCTGGCGGTGGGACGCTGCCTGATTGCGGTCCTGGAGAACGGGCAGGAAGCCGACGGCTCGGTCACCTTGCCGGCGGCGCTGTTGCCCTATCTTGGCGGCAAGACGCGGATCACGGCCGAGGGTGTGCTGATCTGACCAAGGAACCGGCCTTAGGGTGGCGGGTTCCCTCTACCCTGTTGTTTTTCTTGGAGGCCGGAATGTCCCGACCGCTTGCGCTGATCCTGTTCCTTGCCACCATCGCCTTTGCGGTGGCCCCCTTCATCACGCCGCCCTTCACCGGCTATCGACCCGGCCAGTTCCCGGTCGAGATCGTCCGCCCGGCGATCCAGCCGGCAGGCTATGCGTTTGCGATCTGGTCGGTGATCTATCTGTGGCTGATCCTGCACGCGGGCTACGGGCTGTGGAAGCGGTCGGACGATCCGGCCTGGGCGCGGGTGCGGCCGGCGTTGACGGTCGCGCTGGTGCTGGGCACGGTCTGGCTCGGGATTGCCGGGGCAAGTCCGATCTGGGCGACGGCGGTGATCCTGGTGATGGCGGCGGCGGCGATCCTGGCCTTCCTGCAGGCCCCGACCGCGCCGGACCGCTGGCTTCTGTCCGCGCCCTTGGCGATCTTCGCGGGGTGGCTGACAGCGGCCTCGCTGGTGTCCACGGGCATCCTCTTGGCCGGGTATGGCTACACCGGCAATGAGGAAGCGGCCTATGACATGCTGGCGGTCGTGCTGATCCTGACGCCGCTGATTCAGTCGCGGCGGCCACGGATGCCGATCTATACGTTGACGGTGGCCTGGGCGCTGGCAGGCGTCGCGGTGGCGAACTGGGGCACGGGGACCTACGTGGCCTGGGCCGCGCTTGGCATCGGCGCGGTGGTGCTGGCGGCGGCTGGCTGGCTCTGGCGCCGAGGGTGATGCGGGGGCCAAATTCCTTGAGTAAGGAATTTGACAAGAATTTTGCTTAAAATTCTTGGCCCCAGCACTACTGCCCGGTGTTCTTTTCCTTGTGCTTCCGAAGCCGCGAGGGCGTGTGGAACTTGCGGTCCTTCCACGGGTTCTCGTTGCCCTGTGAGCGCAGGAAAAGCCGGATCGGCGTGCCGGGCATGTCGAAGTGGTCGCGCAACCCGTTGACCAGATAGCGCTTGTAGCTTTCCGGCAGCTCGTCGGGGCGCGAGCACTTGATCATGAAGCCCGGCGGCCGGGTCTTGGCTTGCGTCATGTAGCGCAGCTTGATCCGGTGCCCGCCGGGGGCCGGCGGGGGGTGCGCTTCGGACATCGCACCGAGCCAGGTGTTCAGCTTGGCGGTCGCGATCCGGCGGTTCCAGACGTCATGCGCCTTGCGGATCGCGTCGTGGAGCCGGTCGAGGCCCCTGCCCGTCTTGGCGCTGACGGTGATCAGCGGCGCGCCACGCAGCTGCGGCAGAAGGCGGTCGAACATCTCTTTCAGCTCGGCCAGCTTTTCCTGCTTTTCGTCCTCGAGGTCCCACTTGTTGACGGCAACGACGACGGCGCGGCCTTCGGTCTCGGCAAAGTCGGCGATGCGGAGGTCTTGCACCTCGAACGGGATTTCGACGTCGAGAAGGACCACGACCACTTCGGCGAAGCGGACGGCGCGGATGCCGTCGGAGACGGAAAGCTTTTCAAGCTTCTCGGTGATCCGGGCCTTCTTGCGCATGCCAGCGGTGTCGAAGATACGGATCGGGGTGCCCTGCCATTCGGCGCGAACCGAGATCGAGTCGCGGGTGATCCCCGGTTCCGGCCCGGTCAGAAGGCGGTCGTAGCCGAGGATCTTGTTGATCAGGGTCGATTTTCCGGCATTCGGGCGGCCGATGACGGCGATCTGCAAGGGCTTTTTCGCCGTCGGATAGTGGGCGGTCTCATCCGCTTCAAGTTCGGCGTCGGCCTCCGATAGGTCGATGTCGACCTCGGGCGCGTTCTCGGCCTCACGCTCGGCGAATTCGCCTTCGAGGGGTTTCAACTCGCGGTAAAGGTCGTCCATCCCCTCGCCATGTTCGGCGGAGATGCGGATCGGTTCGCCAAGGCCAAGGGAATAGGCCTCGAGCGCGCCGGCGTCGCCGGCCTTGCCTTCGGCCTTGTTGACGGCCAGGAACACGCGGGCGTTCTTCTTGCGCAGGATGTCGGCGAAGACTTCATCCGTGGGGGTGACGCCCACGCGGCCGTCGATGACGAAGAGGCAGGCGTCGGCCATCTCGACCGCGCGCTCGGTCAGGCGGCGCATCCGGCCTTGCAGGCTGTCGTCGGTGACTTCCTCCAGCCCCGCGGTGTCGATCACAGTGAAACGCATGTCGAAGAGCCGCGCGTCGCCTTCACGCAGGTCGCGGGTCACGCCGGGCTGGTCGTCGACCAGCGCAAGCTTGCGGCCCACGAGGCGGTTGAAGAGCGTCGACTTGCCCACATTGGGGCGTCCCACGATGGCGAGGGTAAAGGTCATGGTCTTGGTCCGGCAATGGCGAAGCGGTTGCCATACACGGGATGGGCCTTAGCGGAAAGCGTGAAGTTGCCCGTTGCCGCCGACGACATAGAGCGTGCCGCCCGCGATGGCGGGTTGTGCTGCGGCCCCACCGGGGATTTCGGCGGTGTAGGCCAGCGTGCCATCCGTGGGGTCGAAGGCCCGCAGAAGGCCGTCGGAGGAGACGACCATGATGCGGCCCCCGGCGAGGACGGGCCCGTAATGGGCGAAGATGCCCTTGCGGCGCTTGACCTTGTCGTTGGTGAAGTAGGGCATCTCGACGGACCAGATCACCGCGCCGGTGGCGGCGTCGAGGCGGACGAGGCGGGCTTCGTCGTTGACGAGGAAGAGCGAGCCGCCCGCGACGGCGACGGGGCCGAGCGCGCCTTCGCCGGCGGACCAGATGCGTTCACCCGAGGCGGCGGACATGGCGACGGTGCGGCCGGCGCCGGAACCGGCGAAGAGGGTCTTGCCGGCGATCACGGCGTCTCCGGTGACGTCGGAGGTCAGGGCATAGGCGCGGCCGAGGCGCTTGCCGGCCAGCGAGGACTGCCAGACCTTGGTGCCGCCGCCGATCTTGAGGACGGCCATCAGGTCGCCCGCGGCAGAGGGGAAGATCACAGCGCGGTCGCCGACTGTCGGGGCGGCGGTACCGATGTAGGAGGTCTTGCCGGGGGTTCCGATGACCTGCCAGACGACCTTGCCATCGGCGGCGTTGACCGCCCAGGCCGAGCCATCACGGCCAGAGACGTAGACGGCTTCTCCGTCGGTGGCGGGGGCGCCACTGATCGGCGCGTCGACGCGCTGGCGCCAGACCACGGCGCCGGATGCGGCGTCGAGGGCGACAAGCTCGCCGTAGCCGGTGGTGGCGAAGACCCGGCCGCCTGCGGTGGCCAAGCCGCCGGCCGTGAGCCCGCCGCCCTTGTCGAAGCTGGCGGTGAGGTCGGTGGACCACAGGGCGCCGCCCGCGGTCGAGGTGGCGGTGACGGAGGTGCCGGAGTCGATGGTGAAGATGCGGCCATCGGCCACCACGGGGGCGGCGGAAATGCGGTTCTTGCGGCTGGAGCCGGAGCCGATGTTGGCCGACCAGACGCGCTGCGGCGTGGCCGACAGGGCGGCGTGCGGCATCAGGTGGCGGGCGTTCCCGGCGCGGTGGGTCCAGTCGCCGCCGGTCTGCGGACCCAGCGAGATGGCCACGCTTTGGTTTTCAGCAGCGGCAGGGGCGGTCGGCGCGGGCTGGCCTTCGACGGGAAGGCTGGCCTCAAGATCGGCGCGGATGGGGAAGCGTTCACCGGGAAGGATGACCTCGCGTTCGCCGCAGGCCGCCAGAAGCGCCAGGAGCCCCATGCCGGTGATCAGCTTGCCGCCCATTTGTCCGAACTTCATGCGTGCCACCTGAAAGGACCTTTCCGATCTTCCCATCACCCGCCTCAGCCGTTTGCGGTTTCGGGCAATGTTCCGCCAAGTGCGGTCACGACCTGGGCCAGACGTGCGCGGAGCGAGGCGGATGCCTCTTGATCCTGCATCAGCGCCGTGAGCGCAGCGATCGCCTCGTCGGTCTTGCCTTCCTCGATCAGCAGGTAGGCCAGCTGCTCTTCGGCAAGGGCGCGATAGGGGCGACCGGGTGCGGCGATGCCCTGCAGCGCGGTCCGACGGTCGGCCAGCGGCTGTTCGGCCCCGGCGACCAGCACCCGGCGCAGGACTGCAAGGTCGCGGTAGGCAACCGACAGCGCGGCGTCCGCGGCGACCTTGTCGAGAGCGGCCAGCGTGGTGGCCTTGTCCTCGTCGGGGTCTGACGCAAGGATCAGCTGCTGGATGGCGGTCTGTTCGGCGTCCGACGGCACCCCGGCCAGCGCCTCGCGGCGTTCCGCGGGCGTGCCTTGATCCAGAGCGTCGATCAGCGCGTCGCCGAAGGCTTCGGCCCGGGCCGCGTCGCGCGACTTGGACCATTCGGTCCAGGCCGTGCCACCGACGAGGCCGAGGATGATGAGGACACCGATCCAGCCATAGGTGCGGAACAGGCGGAACAGCCGGTCACGGCGCACCTCTTCGGTGACTTCTTCGATGAAGCTGTCGGGATTGCTCAACGCCGTTGCCTCTGCTGTCGTTTTCCCCGTCTTACAGGCAAAGGCCGCACATTGCCAAGCCCTGCCCCGCCCCGGTGGCGGTCAGAACTCTGTTGGCAGGCCCAGCGCCTTGCGGAAACCCGCTATCCAGTCCTCGTAACCCTGCGGCAGCGTGCCTGCGGCCTGCATCTCTTCGAGGATCGCCAGTGCTTCCTGGTTCTCGGCCGTGGGGTCCTGCAAGAGAACGGCGGTCTGGTCCAGCGCGCGCACGAGGTCGATGCGGTACCAGGGATCGTCCGGATAGGCGGCGGCGAGGTCGCGCATGATCCGCAGCGATTCCTCCTGGTGGGTGAGCGCGGTGTCAAAGTCCTCACGGTCGGAGAGTGCCGTGGCCACGCTGGCCCGGCTTAGCGCGAGATTGCGGTACCAGAGCGCGTTCGACGGGTCCTGGCTGACCAGCCAATCGCGCAGGGCCAGCGAATCCTGGTGGCTTTTCAGCGCGGCGGCCACATCGCCGGTGGTGCTTTGCGCAGTGCCAAGACGTTCCAATGCAAGGGCCAGATCATTGGCCCAGCCCGTGCTGTAGGGGTCTATGTCCAGAAGCTGGTTGCCCTGGTCGACCATCGCCAGAAAACTTTCGACCGCTGCCCGGTTGTCGCCCAGTGCAACCTGCGCGTCGCCCAGCCGGTTCAGGGTGACAAGGCGGTCATGCATGTGGTCGGGCACATCCGGCCCAAGCTGCAACAGCCGGTCGGCGGTTTCCAGCGAGGCCATCGCCACCGTCACCGCCTCGGAGTTGCGGCCAAGCTGCATCAGCGTCGAGGCGTGGATGTTCTGCGCGATCGAGAGGTCGCGCAGGACAAGGCTGTCGGCCGGGGCCGCGCCCGCCATCAGGGTCTGACGGGCCACGGCGTCGGCGATCAGCGGCTCGGCCGCGGCGGGGTCGCCTGCGGCAAGGTCCATCTCGGCCATCGCGGTGAGAGTGAGCGCGGCATCGCGCTGGAAGCGGGGGGCCGGATCGGCATCGGCAAGGGCAAGGCGGAGGGTAAGCGCGGACTGCAGGACCTCACGCGCGCCGGTGGTGTCGCCCATCGCGGTCTTGATGTCGGCGATCTTCTGCAGCGCAAGGCCGAGGTCCGCCTGCCGGATCGGCTCGTCGGGGTTTAGGGCGACGATGCCCTCGGCGATGCTGCGGGCGGTTTCCTGCGCCTCGAGTGCGGCGACGAAGTCGTTGCCGTCGAAGTGCAGATCGCCCATCCGGTCGAGGCTGACGAGCAGGTCCTGTTGCCAGACCATGTTGGTCGGATCGAGCGCAGCCAAGTTCTGGCGGATCGAGAGGGCTGCCTGATGGGCGAGAAGCGCCGAGTCGGTGTCGCCGATGAACCGCTGCGCATCGCCGATCCGGTCGAAGTTGATCGCAAGGTCACGCTGGCGCGGCTTGTTGCCGGGATCGAGTGCGGCCAGTTCCTCGCGGATCGCCAGGGCCTTGCCGTAGGTTTCCAGCGCGGCGGGATAGTCGCCTTCGTCGACCAGCATGTCGCCGATCCGTTCGTAGCTGACCGAAAGGTTGCGCCGGATCACCGTGTCGGTCGGGTATTCCGTCACCAGGGCTTCGGCGATCGCCAGGGCGGTCTGGAAGGCGGCTTTGGCACCCTCTTTGTCGCCAAGGTCAAGCTTGGCGTCGCCGATGCGTTCCTGGGTGTAGGAGATGTCCATCCGGTAGGTGATGTTCGTGGGATCGCTGTCGAGAAGGGTGTGGGCGATCCCCAGCGCCTCGACATGGGCATCCAGAGCGCCAGCGGCGTTGCGTCGGGTCAGGCGGATCGAGCCGACGCGGTTCACCGCCACCTGCCGGTCGCGCATCAGGTCGACGTCGTCGGGCCGCTGGTCGGCCTGCCACTCTGAGAATTCCAGCGCCGAGGAATAGGCGGTTTCGGCTTCCTTCAGGTAGCCCTGCTGCTGCAGGACGCCGCCAAGGTCATTCAGCGACCACACGAGTTCGCGCACCCATTCGACGTCGGTGGCGTCCGCCTCGACCCGGGCCTGCGCGAAGGTGGCGCGGGTGTTGTAGGCCGACCAGGCGGCTTCGGTATTGCCGGCGACGAGGTGCAACTCGCCCAGGGAGGTCAGCGTGGCGACGTAGGCGAACTGCGCCTCGCGGTCGATGTCACCGGCCACCTCGGCGTAAAGGGTTGCGGCTTTCTGGAGGTCGGAGATCGCCAGGTCGTAGCGCAGGTCGGTGCGGGCCGCGTTGGCGTTCAGCATGTGCGTCGCGGCTTCGGAGAGCGTGCGGGAGAGGTAGGTCGCCTTGATCGTGGTGCGGGCGGTGGCGTCGATTTCGGCGGCATCGGTCAGCAGGCCGCGGGCGGCATCGAAGGCACCGAGGGTGAGCTGTTCCTCGGCCTGGGCGCGCAAAGCGGCGACGCGGGGGTCGTCGGACTGGAACTTTTGTAGTTCGGACTGGAAGCTTTCATAGGATTGCGCGGCCTCGATCAGCATGGCGGCGCGTTCTTCGGGGGTCTGGGCGTCGAGGTCGGCAGAGAGAAGGGCCGCGTAAAGGGGCGCCAGTGGCAGGTTGCGGGCTGTCGCCAGGTATTCAACCTCGGCCCGGATGTCGGGGGTGAGGTTGGCCATCGCAATGAGGAGCTGGTCGCGTTCTGGCAGCACGCCCTGGCCGGAGATGAAGATAAGCTCGGGCAGGCCGGATTCGATGTAGGGCAGCTGCTTGCCGCGGCTGCGGTCGTAGACGTCCTGCTGGACGAGGGTGAGGGCGGTGCGCAGTTCGACGCCGGCGGTGGCGAAGTGGCGCACGAGGGCCGAGGTGAAGGGCGAGTTCTGGCCGTCGCCGTCCGAGGCGGTTTCACCGGGGGCGGCGGCGAAGGCGAAAAGGACACCGTCGGCGCGACCGATGCGGCCGAGGCCGGGCTTCGGCTTGGGCGCGGTGGGCGGGTCGTCTTCCAGGGCCGCGGCACCACGTCCCTCGGTCCCACCACCGGCAAAGGGGTCGTCGCGGCATGCGTCGAGGAGGATGATGGCAATCCTGGCGACCGACTGGATCGCCTCTTGCGCCTCGGACAGGGGGAGCGAGGTTTCGGCAAGCCGGGCCGCCGAGGAGGCGTCGGCGTCGGTGGGCAGAAGGTAGTTCACCCCGTCGATGGCGACCCCGTGGCCAGCGAAGAACAGAAGGGCGACGTCGGCCCCGGCGGCGTCTTCCTGGAAGTCCTCAAGCGCGCGGCGGGTGCGTTTCAGGTCGCGGTTGGTCTCGACGTAGACCTGGAAATCCAGCTGTTCCAGCACCGCTTCCAGCGCGCGGGCGTCGTTGGAAGGGTTCTCCAGCGGGCGGATGTTCCGGTAGTCGTCGGCGGCGATCAGGAGGGCGACGCGCTTTTCGGCCAGCGCGGCGGAGAGGCCGCAAAGCCAAAGGACCAGAACAAGACCGAGACGCCGGATGAGCATCGCCACTCCCAAAGGGTGGCGGCAGAATGGGGAAGCCTGACCGGATGGTCAAAGGAAAAAGCCTGTCATCTTGCAGGCTTCACGGGTCCGAGATCGGTCAGGACCCCGCGGCTACCCGTGCCGCCGGGGCCACGTCCTGAGGCAGGCCCAGAGCCGCGTCCTCGACCTCGATCTCGCCTTCCATCACCTGGCGCTGCCACATGGCATGGTAGACGCCGCCGAGGTCCAGAAGCGCGTCGTGAGTGCCGCGTTCGATCACCCGGCCTTCCTCCAGCACGAGGATCTGGTCGGCGTCGGCGATGGTGGACAGACGGTGCGCGATGGTGATGACGCTGCGGCCCTGCCCCATCTCGGCCAGGCTTTCCTGGATCGAGCGTTCGGTCTGGGTGTCGAGCGCGCTGGTCGCTTCGTCCAGGATCAGGATCGGCGGGTTCTTCAGCAGCGTCCGGGCGATGCCGACGCGCTGCTTTTCGCCACCCGAAAGCTTCAGGCCGCGTTCGCCGACCTTGGTCTCATAGCCTTCGGGCAGGCGCGTCACGAAGTCGTGGATGCGGGCGGCGCGGGCGGCGGCGACGATTTCGGCTTCGGTGGCGTTGGCTTTGCCATAGGCGATGTTGTAGCGGATGGTGTCGTTGAACAGGACAGTGTCCTGCGGGACCACGCCGATACTTGCGTGAAGCGAGGATTGCGTCACGGCGCGCAGGTCCTGGCCGTCGATCCGCACCGCGCCCGAGGTCACTTCATAGAAGCGGAAGAGAAGCCGCCCGATGGTGTGAATCGCCCCGGGTCTGTCGGAGACCGTCAACTTAAGCAAGGATGACGGGTATGACAAAGAGCAAAATGGCAAATCGCTACTCTCCTGAGGTCCGCGCGCGTGCGGTCCGGATGGTG
>NZ_JALHQD010000008.1 GCF_022842145.1 Tabrizicola sp. | reverse complement strand
TCCTCGCTCCAGACGCCGCCCACGGTCAGGTTGATCTTCCGGGCCTTGTTCAGCGTCGAGGTGTCGCCGACGGTGTCGAGGATCACGCCCTTGCGGTCGGTCAGGATCAGCATCGCTTCCGCACCCGACAGGAGGGTGCCGATATGGTTCAGCGAGGCCAGTGTCGCACGCCGCAGCTCGGCGTTGTCATGTGCGGACTTGTCGATGGGAAGACGACTCTCGACCACCGGGGCGGCGAATTGTTCGGGCTTCACGCCGACGGTATTGGAGCGTTGCCACGACTGGTAGATGACCGATCGGACCCCCTTCAGCGGGAGACTGGGCACATTGCGATTGGCGAGAAAGCGGTTCCATGCCTTTGTGGTTTCACGCGGATCGAAAGTGGCAAAGTCGAACCCGAGATCCGAGCCCGAACTGCGCGAGTGCTCATTCGAACTCATAATTAAATCCCCTCCCGTGGATTTAATTCGAGCCACTTTCAAAGTGGCAAGGGTAGCCCTTCCGCATCTTTACGGCTTGATGGAAACCAGGTGTCACTTGATCCCAAGTCTTTGTTTGAGATCCCGGGCCAGTTCTTCCTCCGGATAGTCGCGATTGATCGCCCGGCCTGCCAAATCTTCGATCTTGGTCTGTAAATCTGAATCGATCGGGCTGAAGAACCCGTTTTCCGCCGAAGCGATCAGAAAGCGGACTGTTCCGTCGACGCGCTTCAATTGACCCAGGAAATGGACCTGGACCCCGGAATTGGCGTCGGCCACCACGACACGACCATTCGTGCTGATCCGGAGATAGGGTTCGGGATCATCGGCCACGCGCGGTCTGGCCTGGTCGACGATGATCAGCCCCTCGGGCTGCGGCGGCGGTGCGGCGCGCTTGGCCTTGTCGGCCGAGTACTTGCCGCCGCTGAGCGTGTCAGCCAGCTTTTCGATCGTGCCCCAGTTGCGCTGAAGGTGCTGCCGGGCCTGGGCATCCTCTGCGCGCGGACCCGTCTTCTTGGAAAAGATGTCCAACCCTGTTCCTCCCCGCTACCGTCATTTGGTGACTTTGGTTGCTTTATTTTTGGGCGGTCTGCGAACACGTTAACACAGGGGCGCAGTTCCGCCCGACTCATTGTTTTACGTAGCGTCAACGCCGCCGATTTGTAACAGAGCGTTACAATCCCCCCCGTTTTCCCGCCTGGTCAGTTGTGCCGGGTCTGCCCGCCAGCGGCCGCCTTCGCCCCCATGCGTCCTTCGCTGATCCAGCGCGCGGCAAGGACGAAAGCGCCGGTGGCGAATTCCCTGCCATGGGCTGCGATCATCTCTTCGCCCACCAGGGCGATGCGCTGAAAGAACGCGTCCTTGCTGCGCTCTTCCTCGGTCAGTTCGGCGGCCTGGGGGTGCGGCATGATGGTCATCCTCCGGTGGTTTTGAACATGGCTTCAGGAAATTCGACGAGGGCGGCGGTCCCATCCGCCCCGGCCAGGGCGAGGAAGTTTCCGCATCCGGACCAGGCAAGACTGCGAATCGCGGCCCCGGTGTTCTCGCGCAGAAGGATCTCGGTCGGCTGACCGATTTCGGCCAGGCTGACCAACCCGTTCGCATAGCCGACCGCGACAAGGTTGCGCGTCGGGCAGGTCGCGATTGCGTCGATCAGGATCAGGCCGGACTTGCCGCTGATCAGGTTCTCGCGCCCGGCCAGCGACCATGCGGCGGGCCGATAGGCGCCAGAAGCAACCACCGTCTGCCGGCCAAGGTTGAAGCCGACCGAGCGGACGGCGGCGGGAAAACTGCCGAAATGCTGCATTTCGATGCTGTCTGCTGCGACCAGACAGAAGCCGTCGGTCTCAAGCAGGACGGCAAGGTGCGTGCCGTCGTCGCTCCACCTGAATGCGGCCGGAGCGGCGGGCAGGGCGATGTCGCGGGCGGACGGAGCGGGCGTAAGCGTCCAGAGCAGCATTCCCGCCGCATGGGCCACCGCCAATGTGTCGCCGTCGGGGCTATAGGCGATGGCTTGGACCGGGGCAGGGTGGGGCAGGGTCTGATCGTCCGTGCCGCTGCCGACCTGGACATCGGAACCGCTGGCCCAGGCGATGGCACCGCCATCCGGCCTGGCCGCGACGGCCCGGATCGGTCCCGAGGCGCGCTGCGGCACGTGGACCGAGAGCCCGCCGGGGGTCAGCGTGTTGATCCTTCCGCTGTCCTTGGCAAAGAGAAAGTTGTTCTCGCCGTGTTGCCCGATGGTCGAGCTGCGCCCGTCGGTGTGGTCGGCCACACGCAGCGGGGCCACGTGGCCTTCCCTCGGCGCGATGGTGACCCGTCCGGTGTCCACGGCGCGGCGGGTGCGCTGGTTGGGCGAGGATTTGTCGCTGGTGCTGGCAAGGTGGATGCTGCCATCGGCACAGCCGAACGCGACGGCGGTGTTGGAGGCATTGAACACCGCTTCCGTCACCGGCGTGGGCAGGCGCCACTCGCGGGCGATCAGATCGAAAAGCTGCAGATGGGCGCGTTCGTCCTTCATGGTCAGTCCCCTCAGGCCTGGCACAGGCGGCTGATGTCGGCATCGATCTTGGCGAGGACGTCTTCCATGCGCCGGATCTCGCCCTCGGTTTCGGCAAGCTCGGCCTTCGCGGCGCGGTCCTGGCCCTGCAGTATGTCCAAAGCCCGCAAGCTGCGTTCGTTCGCGGGCTGCTCGCTGAGGTCGCGTTCGGCACACATCAGCTCGATCTCCTTGCCGGCCACGCGCTGGCGGCGGCTGAGAAGCTTGGAGGTCTCCTGGCTGAGCAGGATGACCAGCGCGACCCGCATCCGCTGCAGTTCGGCCATCTGGATGGGGAATTCGTTCGCGTCGGTCATGATCGCCGTGATGACTTTCCTGCGGGGCAGTCCGCTTGCAGTCACCTTAGGGATTGGCGCGGATTCGTTGCATCGAAACTGGAAGTGTAATGTTCCGTTACGGTTGTGTTGCAAAGCGTTACACCCAATTTTCCATTAGGCCCTCACCGCATCTCGACCCTAGGGTCAGCCTACAAATAAGAAGCTGCGGATCGATCCATGCAGCTCAAGAACGAAGGAAGGGAGGCCTTGCGTTGCGAATGAAATTCACAATTCGTGAAACTGATCCAGCGTGTTGGATAGCCAGAGTTTCAAGCGAGACTTTGGTTCCCCGGACCTTTGCCGACGGCAATGCCCACAACATACTCAACATAAAAGGTGAGCAACAATGTCGACACTGACGCTGAACAAGATCACATCGCAGAAGGGCATTTCTGTTGCCGATGCGACCAAGAAGATCTCGGATCTCGGGTGGAATCCTTCCTATGTCCAGGAAGCGATGACCTACCCGTCCGACTACAAGATCACCAAGGCCCCGCGCGATCCGATGAAGCAGGTGCTGCGGTCCTATTTCTCGATGCAGGAGGAAAAGGACAACCGTGTCTACGGCGCGCTGGATGCGGCGCTGCGCGGCGACATGTTCCGCAACGTCGAGCCCCGCTGGGTCGAGTGGATGAAGCTGTTCCTGGCGATCATCCCGTTCCCGGAAATCTCGGCGGCCCGCTCGATGGCCATGGTCAGCCGCCTGGCACCGGGCGAAGACCTGCGGACCGGCTTCACCATGCAGATGGTCGATGAATTCCGTCACTCCACGATTCAGATGAACCTGAAGAAGTGGTACATGGAGAACTACATCGATCCGGCCGGCTTCGACATCACCGAAGAGGCGTTCGGCAAGTGCTATGCCACCACCATTGGTCGCCAGTTCGGCGAGGGGTTCCTGACCGGGGACGCGATGACGGCGGCCTGCATGTATCTGACCGTCGTGGCGGAAACGGCCTTCACGAACACGCTGTTCGTGGCCATGCCGTCCGAAGCCGCCCGCAACGGCGACTATGCGCTGCCGACGGTGTTCCTGTCGGTGCAGTCGGACGAAAGCCGCCACATCGGCAACGGCCACTCGCTGATGATGGCTGCGCTGAAAGAGCCGGAGAACCACCTTCTGATCGAACGCGACATGAAATACGCGTTCTGGCAGAACCACGCGATCGTCGATGCCGCCATCGGTACCTTCATCGAATACGGCACCACCGACCGCGACAAGACCAAGGAAAGCTATGCCGAGATGTGGCATCGCTGGGTCTATGAGGACTACTACCGGACCTACATGCTTCCGATGGAGAAGTACGGCATCAAGATCCACCATGATGACGTGACGCTGGCCTGGGAGCGGATCACCAAGAAGAACTACGTCCACAAGGTGGGCCAATTCTTCGCGGTCGGCTGGCCGGTGAACTTCTGGCGGATCGAGGCTCAGACCGAGAAGGACTTCGAATGGTTCGAGCACAAGTATCCCGGCTGGTACTCGGAATTCGGCGAGTTCTGGAAGTGGTACGCCAAGCTGTCGAAGCCGGGCCAGAAGGTCATCACCTTCAACGAGGAAGTCGGCTACGTCTATCCGCACCGCTGCTGGTCGTGCCTGGTTCCCTGCCTGATCCGCGAGGACATGGTGGTGGACGAGATCGACGGACAGCTGCACACCTTCGCCCACGAGATCGACCGCTGGACCGCAGTCGAGGCCTTTGCGGACGAATATCAAGGGCGTCCGACGCCTGCGATGGGCCGCTTCTCGGGCAAGCGCGAATGGGAAACGCTGTATCACGGCGTCGACCTGGCCGATGCGATCGTGGATCTGAACTTCGTCCGTTCCGACGGCAAGACCCTGATCCCGCAACCGCACCTGCGCTTTGACGACAAGGACATGTGGACGCTGGATCACGTGCGCGGCCACACGCTCGGCTCGCCACTGATCACGCTGCGCGGCATGGACGAGGCAACCCGCAAGGCGCACCTCGCCGACTACGCCAAAGGGTTCACGATCAACCCCTGCCACTAACGACTGGCGGCATGGGCCGGATTTTCCGGCCCATGTCCACCCAAACCGGTGCCCGTTCGGGCACCGGTCCAAGGAAACATGTCCTGCAAAGGTCCATGAAAATGTCCGACACCTATACCGTCCGTCTGGAGCCCGTCGGGGTCGAGTTCGAAGTCGAGGACGGCGAGACGATCCTGGACGCCGCGTTCCGCCAAGGCATCTCACTGCCGCACGGCTGCAAGGAAGGCCAGTGTTCGGCCTGCAAGTGCAACCTGGTCGAGGGTGAGGTCGACCTCCTGAAATACTCGACCTTCGCGCTCAGCGATGGTGACCGCGAGAATGGGGGCATCCTCTTGTGCCGCTCCATCGCCCAGGATGACCTGGTGATCGAGCTTCTGAACTTCGACGAAGAGCTGTTGTCGAAATCCATCGCCGTCAAGGCGTTCAAGGGGCGGATCAGCGCCAAGGAAAGTCTGACCCATGACATCCGGTCGATCGAGATCGCGCTGGACTCCCCACTGAAATTCTGGGCCGGGCAATATGTCGACATCACCGTCAGGACCAAAGCGGGGGAGACGATTACACGCTCGTTCTCCATGGCAAATACGCCGGACCAAGGCCAAACCCTCAAGTTCATCATCAAGAAATACCCCGAGGGACGCTTCTCCGGAGAGCTTGACAGCGGCGGGATCGAAGTCGGAGCCGAAGTCACCGTCACCGGACCCTACGGATCCTGCTTCCGACGGGAAAACCGAACCGGACCAATAGTGCTGGTCGCCGCAGGCTCGGGGATGTCGCCGATCTGGTCGATCCTGCATGACCACATCGCCAGCGGCGAGGATCGGCCGGTCTACTTCTTCTACGGCGCCCGGACCCGGGCCGACCTATTCTATCTGGACCGGATCGCCGCGATCACTGCGGCCAACCCGGCGATCACCTTCATCCCGGTGCTGTCCCATGCCCAGGACGACGAGGAATGGACCGGAGCCGAAGGCTTCGTCCACCAGGTCGTCGGCACCGAGTTGAAGCGGATGGGCATCGAGGGTGACGCGGACGCCTATGCCTGCGGCCCGCCGCCGATGATCGACGCGCTGCAGCCGGTGCTGTTCCTGCAGGACTTCGACCCGGACCGGACCTTCTTCGACAAGTTCACGACCTCCACCGCGCCCGCGCCCATCAAGGCGCACTGAAAACAGAGGCCCAGCCTCGCAAATCAAGCCTCATACACAGGGAGAAAGACATGGTTGCCACATCAAGCTCGGTCGGATCGGGAGCGGCAGGTGCCGCGCGGTTTGTCGACAGCGAAAGCCGGCGCTACCGCTATTTCGAACCTCGCGGCAAACGGGCCACCCATTACGAGGACGTCACGGTGGACGTCCAGCCCGATCCGGAACGCTATCTGATCCAGGACTGGATCATCGCCTTCCCGAATGGCCGGGGCGCCTACGAAAAGGACAGCACCAAGGCGAAAAGCAGCAACTGGCACGCCTTCCGCGCCCCTGATCAGGAATGGGAGCGGACCCATTACCAGCGCCAGTCGCGCATCGAGGTGATGGTCCAGTCGGTCATCAGCAACGGCCGCAAGTCCGGCGCCCAGCACGCCTTCGATGCGGCTTGGGGCAAGGTCCTGCAAAAGCATCTGGGGGCATGGAAACATGCCGAGTTCGGCCTTGGCACCAGCCTGATGCAGGCGCAGCGCTACGGCTATACCCAGATGATCAACAACGCCACGCTGACCAACTCGTCCTACAAGCTGCGGCTGTCGCAGGACATCACGCTGTACCTGGCCGAGATCGGCATGGACATCGCGGGCTGGGATGACGAGGCGGGCAAGCGGGCCTGGCTGGAAGACCCGATCTGGCAGGGCGCCCGCGAGGCGGTCGAGACGATCATGGGCTGCACCGACTATCTGGAGCAGTACTTCGCCATCAACCTGGTCTTCGAGCCGCTGGTGGGCGAGCTCTTCCGCTCGGGCTTCCTGATGCAGGCCGGCGCGCCCAACAACGACTTCATGACCCCCTCGGTCATTGCGGCCGCCGAAGGCGACTATGAGCGCAACCTCGCGAACACGATCGACCTGATCTACCTCCTGGTGAACGACGAAGTGTTCGGCGCGCAGAACCGCACGCTGTTCCAATCCTGGGTCAAGAAGCATGCGGCCCTGGCCGAAAAGGCCGCCCGCAACATGCAGCCGATCTGGAGCCAGGCCCACGCCAAGCCGGTAAGTTTCGACGAGGCGCGCGCCGTGTCCGAGGAACGGTTTGCGAAGATCCTTGGCGAACTCAACCTCTCACGCTGAAAGGCAACATCATGTCGAATATCGCTCGCGACAACAGCCACGACAACATCTTCAAGGCGATGAAGGACATCACCTTCGAGAAAACCGTTTCGCATCAATGCGGTGTGACGATGTCGGATTCGGTCGAGGCCCGCGCCATCGCCGAATTCATGGACCAGCAGCCGGGGGTCACCGTGACCTACAACCCGGCGCTGATCCGGATCGACGGGACGGGGAAGATGATCTTCAAGATGGATGAGATCAGCGAATACCTGGGCCGGGAAATGACGGCCGAGCTTTTCGAGGTGAACTCGTCGACGCACTACGGCCGCATGGTCCGCGCCGACGACAACACCGTCATCCTCTACGGCGACATGAACGAGATGCTCGAGTTCATCTAGGCCCCCGGACGCGGGGGTCACCCCCCGCGTTCCCGCTACCCGTCCAGCCACCGCGATGTCCGAAAGGCAATTCCCATGTTCATCACTCCTGAAGGCAAGGAGATCTTCGTGGTCGACGGCCATACCCACTTCTGGGATGGCAGCCCCGAAAATCAAGCCAACATCCACGGCAAGCAGTTCATCGACTGCTTTTACGCCTACCACTCCAACCTGTCCCCCAAGGAACAGCTATGGGAGAAGTCGAAGTTCGAGAAGTACTCGGCCGATCAGCTTTACAACGACCTCTTCATCGAGGGGCCGGATGACATTGCGATCCTGAACTCGACCTATCTCAAGGACTTCTACAAGAACGGCTTCAACACCATCGAGCGCAACCACTCGGTGGCCAAGAAGTACCCCAACCGCTTCATCGTGAACGGTTCCTTCGACCCCCGCGATGGCGAAAAGGCGCTGGAGTACATCCACTGGATGAAGGAAACCTACAACATCCAAGGCGTGAAGATGTACACGGCCGAATGGAACGGGTCTTCCAAGGGCTGGCGGCTGAACGATCCGGATGCCTACAAGTGCTTCGAGCTGTGCGAGAAGCTGGGCATCAAGAACATCCACGTTCACAAGGGCCCGACGATCATCCCGCTGAACAAGGATGCGTTCGATGTCCATGACGTCGACTATGCGGCGACCGATTTCCAGAACCTGAACTGGATCATCGAACACGCAGGCCTCCCGCGTCTGGACGACTTCTGCTGGATCGCCACCCAGGAAACCAACGTCTATGCGGGCCTCGCCGTTGCGCTGCCCTTCATCCACACCCGGCCGCGCTATTTCGCCGAGGTGATCGCGGAACTGCTGTTCTGGATCGGGCCGGACAAGATGCTGTTCGGGTCGGACTATGCGATCTGGACGCCGAAGTGGCTGGTCGAGAAGTTCTGGGCCTGCCAGATCCCCGAGGATATCTCGGCCGAACGGGTCGGCATCCAGCTGACGGACGAGATCAAGGAAAAGATCCTCGGCCTGAATGCGGCGCGGCTCTACAACATCGACATCGCGGCCCGCAAGGCAGAGTTCGCCAAGCAGCCGATGATGATCGCGGCGGAGTGACCCCAATGCCAGTCGCGCCACGTCTCCCCGCAGAATTGCTTGCAGAACCCCCACTTGAGCAGGTCTGGGCGCGGCTGGACTTGGTGATGGACCCCGAACTTGACGAGGCCGTGACAGATCTCGGTTTCGTGGAGTCGGTGTCCATCACCCCTTCCTTGCACGACGACGACCCCCGGGAGGTGCAGGTCAGCTTCCGGCTGCCGACCTACTGGTGCTCGCCCAACTTCGCCTTTCTCATGGCCGAAAGCATCAAGCGCGAGGTCGAGGTCCTGCCCTGGGTCTCGCGGGCCGTGATCACGCTCCTCGACCATATGTCGGGCGACGAGATGAACGCGGCGATCAACGCCGGCCGCAGTTTCGGGTCGGTGTTCGAGGACCTGCATCCCGGCGAGGACCTGAGCGCCCTGCGCGAGAAGTTCGACCGCAAGGCGTTTCAGCGGCGTCAGGAAGTGGTGATCAAGGCGTTGCAGGCGCTGACCTATTCGCCGGAATGGCTGGTCGACATGACCCTGGCCGAGCTGGAGGCCGTCGCGTTTCCGGACCCCGAAGACGCCCGCCAGACCGGACGCTATCTGGCGATCCTGAAGGCCAAGGGATTGGCCCGGCAGCCGTCGGACCGGGCCTTGCCGGACTATGACGGCACGGCGCTGACCGCAGACGGCTTCCGCGACTACATGCAGCTGTTGCGGTCGGTGCGGATCAACATGGAATTCTCGGGCTCGCTCTGCCGGGGATTGAAGGCCACCCGCTACAAGCAGGCCGACCTGTCGGGCGAGGTTCCGGTTCTGGTGGACTTCGTGCCCGCCGACCTGCCGGACGGCGCCAACTCGACCAGAACCTTTCACTAGCGGCCCCAGGGCCCCGGATTTGCGCGCAGGAGAAGACCATGCCGAAACTGATGATTCACGGAAATGACGCCCGTCGCGCCCTGGCGCATGGCGTGCAAAGGCTAAGCGCGGCGGTCGAATCCACGCTGGGGCCGATGGGCATGAACGCGATGATCGACCGCCCGATCGGCACGCCGCTGATCAGCCGCGACGGAGTTTCAATCGCCTCCGAGATCGAGCTGTTCGACCGCTTCGAGAACATGGGCGCGCAAGTGGTGCGCGAAGTCTCGATGCAGACGAACGACGTGGCGGGCGACGGGACCACGACGTCGATCGTGCTGGCGAACGGGATGATCCAGCAGGGTGTGGCGCTGATCGACAAGGGTGCCAAGCCGGTGGAGCTGTGCCGTGGCATCGCGCTTGCGGTGGAAACCACGACCTCGGCCCTGCGCGCGGCCGCGAAGCCTGCCACGGATGACGCGCTTCTGTCCGCCGTGGCCCGGATCAGCGCGTCCGATGCCGACCTGGGGTCGCTGGTGGCCGAAGCCTTCCGCCGCGTCGGCGCGCAGGGGGTCATCACCACCGACTACGGCACCGGCAATGTCTCGACCCTGGATGTCGTCGACGGCATGGCCTTCGACCGTGGCTACATCTCGCACCACATGGTCACCGATCTGGATGCGATGAAGGCGGTGGTGGAGAACCCCTATATCGTCCTGACCGACATCAAGATGAAGACCGCCAGCCAGCTGGACGCGGCCAAGGCGATTGCCGCCGCCGACAAGCGCCCGCTGGTGATCCTGTCCGAGGAAACCTCGCCCGAAGTGTTGATGACGCTTCTTGGCAAGGAAGGCCCGGGCAAGTTCTTGGTCGTCCACCCGCCCGAGTTCGGCCACTGGCGCCGCAACATGATGGAGGATCTGGCGATCATCACCGGCGGCAAGGTCCTGTCGCGCGATCTGGGCGACAGTCTGGAGGCGATCACCCGCGACGACATGGGCGGGGCCGACCGGATCGAATCCACCCAGTCCGACACCAAGATCATCCGCGGCCATGGTGACGCCCAGGCCATCGCCGCCCGCCGCGCGCAGGTCCAGCGGCTTTACGAACTGGCGCCGCCCAATGTCGACAAGGACAAGCTGCAGGAACGCCTCGCCAAGCTGTGCGGCGGGACGGCCACGATCCTTGCGGGCGGTGTGACCCCGGTCGAACAGAAGCGCACCATCCAGTTGATCGAGGATTCCCTGAACGCCGTGCGCGCGGCGGCCGAAGAGGGTGTTCTTGTCGGTGGCGGGGTCGCGCTGGCCCGGGTTGCCCCGGCGCTGGCGACGCTATCCCAGACCGTCACCGGCGACATCCGCAAGGGGGTGGAACTGGTCCAGTCGGTCCTGACGCTGCCCTTGGCGCGGATCGCCTTCAACGCCGGGGCCGAACCGAACGACGTGGTTAGCAAGGTCAGCGCCATGACCGGAAACCAGGGCTACAACGCCGCCACGGGCCGGTTCGAGGATCTGATGGTCGCCGGTGTGGTCGATCCGGTCCGGGTGACCTGTGCGGCCCTGATGAACGCGGGGTCGGTGGCGACGCTGATCCTGACGACCGAAACCCTGATTGCCGATCTCAAGGAAGACGAGGACCCGACAGCGGGCGGAGCCCTTGGCGGCGGTGCGGAAAAGCTTGGCCGGAAATGACCACTCACGAACAGAAAGGGCGCTGACATGAAAGCTGCCAGACTTTACGAATACGACCCCGCGATGAACGTCCAGCTGAAGATCGAGACGGTCAAGTCCCCGACCATCATGGGCCCGAACGACGTGATCGTGAAGGTGGGGGCGGCGGGCCTTTGCCGCACCGACCTGCACATCATCGAAGGCGTCTGGAAGGACATCATGGATCAGGGCGGCAATCTTCTGCCCTACATCATGGGCCATGAGAACGCGGGCTGGGTCGAGGATGTCGGGTCGAACGTCACCTCGGTCAAGCATGGCGATACGGTGATCTGTCACCCGCACCGGACCTGCGGCATCTGCCTGTCGTGCCGGTACGGCGACGACATGCACTGCGAACACAGCCTCTTTCCCGGCCTGGGCCTGGACGGTGGCTTTGCCGAATACTTTCTGACCTCGGAACGCAGCCTGATCAAGCTGAACCCCAACGTGACGCCGCTGGACGTGGCCCCGATGGCCGATGCGGGCATCACCGCCTACCGCGCGGCGAAGAAGGCGGCGAAAAGCCTGCGGCCAGGCGCCTATTGCGTGATCGTCGGCGTGGGCGGCCTTGGCCATATCGCGCTGCAGTGTCTGCACGAAATCTCGGGCTGCCGGATCATCGCGGTCGACCGCGAACCGGCCGCGCGCCAGCTCTGCAAGGAACTTGGTGCCGATTTCGTGCTGGATGGCGGGCCGAACATCGTCGAGGAGATCAAAGAGATCACCGGCGGCGGCGCGCAGGTGGTGATGGATTTCGTCGGCGAGCTTGGCGTGGAAAACCTGTGCTGGAAGATGGTCCGGCCGGGCGGAGAGCTGATCATGATCGGCTATGGCGGCAAGATCGAGGTGCCGACCGCGCATCTGGTGATCAACGAGATCAACATCGGCGGCAGCCTGGTCGGCAACTACACCGAACTGGTCGAGCTGATGGAGCTGAACGCCGACGGCAAGGTCAAGATGCACTACGCCCAGTACAGTCTGGACGACATCAACGTGGCGCTGGACGACTTCAAGAACCGCCGCTTCGCCGGGCGCGGGGTCATCGTGCCCTGAGCGTCGCGCGCCACGGGGGAGACATCATCGCGCATGGGGGAGTGAGACATGGGCACCGAGACCAAGACTGCCGAGCCGGCGGCCACCACCGGCCCCTGCTACCGCCTGATCTACCGCAGCCACAGCCTTTTGCCTGCAAAGGACGATGCCGCGCTGGCCGAGATCCTGAAGATCGCGCGGCTGAAGAATGCAGGCCTCGGGATCACCGGGGCGCTCATGCTTTACGATGACTGGTTCGCCCAGGTGCTGGAAGGGCCGCAAGCGGCCGTCGAGACGCTGTATGCCCGGATCAAGGCCGATCCCCGGCATGACGCGATCCGCCTGACCGAGGCGGGGCCGGTCCCGAAGCGCCAGTTTGAAAAATGGGCGATGGCAGTGGTGGCCGAGCATCATGAGCCCGACATTCCGATGGTCGCCACCACCGGCGGGTTGGCTCAGGGTGCGCCCTGGCGCGTCTCCTTGGAGCAGGAAGCCATCCTGACCCGCCTGCGCGACCTGACGCGGGGCTATGGGCGAAGCTCGTAGCCGCTGAGAGCGCACGTCTCGCTATTGGACGGGCCAGTTGTATCCCGTCCCAAATTCGGGGTGTGGGTACCGCGATCGGCCGGCCCGGTTGTCCGGGCCGGCCGCAGGCGTTGGTGATTGCAGAAGATCCCGGCGGGGTCAGCCGTCGAAGTCGACCGTCTCCATGATCTTCACCGCGGCGGGACGCTGGGCCGCGATTTCGGCCAGGGTCTTGGCGTCCGGGGTGAACTCGCCCCAGGAGGCGACAAGGGCCGAACGTTCGACGCCGGTTTTGACCGGGTATTCGTGGTTCGTCTCGGCATAGATCTTCTGGGCGGCATCGCCGGACAGCCATTCCATGAACTTCAGCGCGTTTTCACGGTTGGGCGCGGCTTTGGTCATCGCCACGCCCGAGATGTTCAGGTGCGTTCCACCGGCCTCGAAGGTCGGGAAGACGATGTTCACCGATTCCGCGGCCGGAACCTGCTCGGGGTCCGCCAGCATCTGGCCCATGTAGTAGGTGTTGCCGATGGCGATGTCGCATTCGCCGGCCGCGATCGCCTTGACCTGGTCGCGGTCGCCGCCGTCGGGCTTGCGGGCAAGGTTGGCCTTCACGCCCTCGGCCCAGGTGGTGGCATAGGCCTCGTCGTGGTGGGCGATGATCGCGCCCAGAAGGGCGACGTTGTAGTCGTGCAGTCCCGAGCGCGAGCAGATGCGGCCCTTCCACTTGTCCGAGGCGAGGTCCTCGTAGGTGGTGACTTCGCTCGCTGCGACGCGGTCCTTGGAGGCATAGATGATGCGGGCGCGGGCGGTCAGGCCGAACCACTTGTCCTCGGGATCGCGAAGCTCGGCGGGGATGTTGGCTTCCAGCACATCGGACTGCACAGGCTGGACCACGTCGGCCTCGACGATCTGCATAAGGCGGGCGATGTCCACGGTCAGAACCAGGTCGGCGGGCGAGCGGTCGCCCTCGGCCACCAGACGCTCGGCCATGCCCTTGTCGACGAAGGCCACGTTGACGGCGATCCCGGTCTCGGCGGTGAAGGCGTCGACGAGGGGCTGGATCAGTTCCGGCTGACGGTGCGAGTAGACGTTGATTTCCTGGGCCAGTGCGGGAACCGAGCAGGCGAGAAGGGCGAGGGTCGAGAGGCGCAGCATTGCTGACTCCTTAATCGGGTTTACCCTGGTGCTTAAATCCGACTATTTTACTTTGGTCAAGAGGTTGAGTGAAACACTCGGACATTTTTGTCGCCAGCGCCTTGCCCCCGGTGGCTGTGACGGAGCCTCCGGCGGGGATATTTGGGCAAAGATGAAAGGCTAGAGTTGCGCCTTGTCTTCGGCCTTGGCGCGGTTCCACAGGGCGTCCATCTCGGCAAGGTCGCTGTCGGCGGGAGTGCGGCCGGTTTCGGCCAGCCAGTCCTCGATCCGGGCGAAGCGGCGGGTGAATTTCTGGTTGGCGGCGCGGAGCGCGGCTTCGGGATCGACCTTAAGGTGGCGGGCGAGGTTGGCGATGACGAAGAGGAGGTCACCGATTTCCTCGGTGACTTCGGTCTGGGTGAGGGTGTCGCGCGCCTCGACCACCTCGCGGGCTTCCTCGACCAGCTTGTCCAGCACCTCACCGGTCGAGGGCCAGTCGAACCCGACGCGGGCGGCGCGGTTCTGCAGTTTCAACGCGCGGGTGAGGGCGGGGAGGGACTGGGCGATGCCGTCGAGGGTTCTGGCGGGACCGCGTTCGGCGGCCTTCTGCGCCTCCCAGTCGCGGGTCTGCTGTTCGGGCGTCTTGTCGCGGGATTGGTCTCCGAAGACGTGCGGGTGGCGGGCGATCATCTTGTCGGAGATGGTTTCGACGACATCGGAGAAGGAGAAGTGTCCGGCCTCGGACGCCATCTGGGCGTGGTATACGGTCTGGAAGAGAAGGTCGCCGAGTTCGCTTTTCAGGTCGGGCCAGGCCTTGCGGTCGATGGCATCGGCGACCTCGAAGGCCTCCTCCAGCGTGTAGGGGGCGATGGTGGCGAAGGTCTGCTCGATGTCCCAGGGGCAGCCCGTGTCAGGGTCGCGCAGCGCGGCCATGATGGCGAGAAGGCGGTCGATGCCGAAGGGGGGGAGGTCGGAAACGGACGTCATGGGGCCTCGCGCATGGATGCGCGGCCAGAGTAGGGCGGGCGCGGCGGCGATGGTAGCCCCCGCGGGCCGGGATGCATGACGTGAAACATGGACGGGGCGGCTGGCAAGTCAGGCGGTCGTGATCCGCCACGACCGCTTCCCCAATTGCGGCGGCCTTGGTTTTCGGATTTGATCAAAGACATCTCAACCCGCCCGCGAGGATCGCCGACATGCCCGTTCTGAACCGTATCGCCTCATACTCCGAGGAAATGAAGGGCTGGCGGCGGTATCTGCACCAGCATCCGGAGCTGGCCTTCGAATGCCACCAGACCGCCGCCTGGATCGTGGAGCGGCTGCGCGAGATGGGGGTGGACGAGATCCATGAGGGGATCGCGAAGACCGGGATCGTGGCACTGATCAAGGGGCGGGCCGAGGGGCCGGTGATCGGGTTGCGCGCGGACATGGACGCGCTGCCGATCGAGGAGCTGACCGGCGCGCCTTACGCCAGCACGGTGCCGGGCAAGATGCATGCCTGCGGGCATGACGGGCATGTGACCATGCTTCTGGGCGCGGCGAAATATCTGGCCGAGACGCGGAACTTCGCGGGCAGCGTGGCGCTGATCTTTCAGCCGGCCGAGGAGGATGGCGGCGGCGGGCAGGTCATGGTGCAGGAAGGCATCATGGACCGCTTCGGGATCGGGCAGGTCTACGGCATCCACAACGCTCCGAACGTGCCTTTCGGGCATTTCCACACGACGCCCGGGCCGCTGATGGCCTCGGTCGATACTGCGGTCGTGAAGGTCACCGGCAAGGGCGGGCATGGGGCCACGCCGCATGAATGCGTCGATCCGGTGGTGGCGATCGTCGGCATGGTGCAGGCGGTGCAGACCATCATCCCGCGCAACATCTATGCGCTGGACGAAGCGGTGATCTCGGTCACCATGATCCACACCGGCACCGCGTCGAACATCATCCCCGAAGAGGGGTTCTTTGCGGCCACCATCCGCTGCTTCAAGCCGGATGTGCGGGCGCTGTTGAAGAAGCGGTTCCACGAGATCGTCGAGGGGCACGCGACGGCTTACGGGGTCAAGGCGGACATCAACTACGACTGGGGCTATCCCGCCACGATTAACCACGAGGAAGAGGCGGATTTCGCGGCCGAGGTTGCCCGGGAAGTGTCGGGTGACGAGGCGGTGGATGCGCGGGCGGCCCGTGAGATGGGGTCTGAGGATTTCAGCTACATGCTGGAGGCGCGGCCGGGGGCCTATCTGTTCCTGGGGACCGGGCCGGGGGCGGGGCTGCATCATGCGGCTTTCGACTTCAACGACGAGGCGGCCCCGGTGGGTGCCAGCTTCTTTGCGCGGCTGGTCGAGCGGGCTCAGCCTCTGGCCTGACGGACAAGCGGGATCAGGGCAAAGCCGATCTGGCCGGCAAGACCAAGCGCCCCGGCGGGCGTGGTCATGGCGGTCAGGAACTGCGCGGGCGTCTGGCCAAAGGCGAGGGCGGTGGCAAGCTCCAGGGCCATCAGAAGCGCGAAGGCCAGAAGTGCCAGGGCAGGACGCTTGTCCCGCAGCGGCCAGCGCGCAAGGACCAGGCCTGCCACGACCCAGGACAGCGCGAGGACCAGCGGCACCTCCAGCGCCACGGCGGCGAGGGGACCAAGCGCCGGGGCCACGAAGGTGACCCTTAGGGCGCCCAGCACGAAGGCCACGGCGAAGACCGGGATGACGTAGGCAAGACCAGCCTTGACGAGTGCGGACATCTGCGCGCCTTCTGGAGCCGGTTTCGGGGTCACCGGGGTGCCCTTTTCGCAGGAAAGGAGTTCGTTTTGAAGCTGCCTGTCGTTCTTGCGGCCATGCTTCTGGCTGGCCCCGCCTTTGCCGACGACTACCTCGGCTTCCAGTCGCCCACCGGCAACATCCATTGCGCGATGTACATCTTCGACGGCACCGCCGAGGCGCGTTGCGATCTGCGGGAGTATGTGCCGACCTACACCCGGCCTCCGGCGGGATGCGATCTGGATTGGGGCATGGCCTTTGCGGTCGGTGCGGCGGGCAAGGGGGTGCTGGCTTGCGTCGGCGATACGGTGCAGGACCCCGGCAATGCCGTCCTGCCCTATGGTGAGGCGGTATCGCTGGGCGGGATCTCTTGCGTGTCGGCAAAGACCGGCATGACCTGCACCAATCCGGATGGGCATGGGTTCAGCGTGGCGAAGGCCAGGCAGAAGCTTTTTTGACAGGTTTGCGCATGGGCCCGGCGGCGGACGCTCCGCGGGGGATATTTCCGCAAAGATGAATGCGAATCGGCAGCGGCGTCGGGGGGCGGCTGTCCCGGTCCTGATGGGGCCCGGATCAACCTTTGGACACCATATCTGGGGGACCCCCAACCATTGGAACCAGGCGGGGGGTGGCCGGGTTTTGATCAAACTGCTAGTCTGGCGTTGTTATCCATTTGTGTCATTCAACGACGGAGACCCGACATGACCGCCCCCCTGGCCCTGGCACGGCCCACCCCGAATTCCCTTTGGGAGATGGACCGGAGCCACGCTCTGCACCCCTGGACGAACTTTGGCCCCTTCGAGCGAGAAGGGTCGCTGGTGATCAGTCGGGGGGAGGGCTGTTACCTTTGGGATGCCGAGGGGCGGCAGTATCTGGATGCCGTGGGGGGCATGTGGTGCACCAACGTCGGGTTGGGCCGCAAGGAGATGGCGCAGGCGATTGCCGAACAGGTGGAGCGGCTGGCGTTTTCGAACAGTTTTGTCGATGTGACGAACGAACCCTCGGCACGGCTGTCGGCCAAGCTGGCGGAACTGGCCCCCGGCGATCTGAACCGGGTGCATCTGACGACCGGCGGCTCCACGGCGGTGGACACCGCGGTGCGCATGGTCTGGTACTGGCAGACCTGCATGGGGCGGCCCGAGAAGACCGATATCGTGGCGCGGGACCATTCCTATCACGGCTCCACCTACCTGTCGCAATCGGTCGGCAAGCGCCCCGGCGACCGGGTGGAGGAGTTTCGTTACAAGCACGACGGCATCCACCACCTGACCGCGCCGAACCCGTACCGGCGGCCCGAGGGGATGACCGAGGACCAGTTCTGCGACGCGCTGGTGGCGGAATACGAGGCGCTGATCGACCGCGTGGGCGCGGATAGGATCGGCGGGTTCATCGCCGAACCGATCCAGGCGAGCGGCGGGGTGATCGTGCCGCCCCCCGGCTATCTGCGCCGGATGTGGGAAGTGTGCCAGCGCCACGACATCCTGTTCATCGCCGACGAGGTGGTGACGGCCTTCGGGCGGCTGGGGCATTGGTTCGCAAGTGAGGCCGAGTTTGGCGTGGTGCCGGACATGATCACCTGCGCCAAGGGGCTGACCTCGGGCTATCTGCCCCTGGGGGCGCTGATCTTCAGTGACCGGATCTGGGAGGGGATGGCGGCGAAAGGTGAGCGTTGGTTCACGTCCGGCTTCACCTATTCCGGCCATCCGGTGTCCTGTGCGGCGGCTCTGAAATCGATCGAGATCATCGAGCGCGAGGGGCTTTTGGAGAACGCGGCGGTCGTGGGGGATTATTTCGTCGAGCGGTTGCAGGGGCTGGAGGCGCTGCCGCTGGTCGGTCAGGTCCGGGGGCGGCGGCTGATGGTCTGCGTGGAAAACGTCGCCTCGAAACTGACCAAGGAGCCGCTGCCGGACGGGGTGAACGAGAGCAAACGGATCTCGGACGCGGCCGAGGCGATGGGGCTGATGGTGCGGCCCATCGGGCATCTGAACGTGATGTCGCCGCCGCTGACCATCACCGAAGGCCAGGTCGATTTCGTGGCGGAAACTCTGGAAAAGGCGATCCGGCAGGTCACGGACGAGCTGGTGCGGGAAGGGCACAAGATCGGCTGATTTGATCAAACGCTTGACTTGGAAGGGCCGTGCAGGTTTGGTGGCGACACCGGATCCGCGCGTCTCCGCTGAACGACTGCGCCGACTGACCCGAGACCACTCATGGCACTTGAAGACGCGAAGACGCAGGTCGACACTGCGTTCACCCGGAATTCGCACCGGGGCTACTCCTTTGAAAACGCCTTCGGCGGCGCGACCAGCTTTCTGCGGCGGACCTACACCAGGGATCTGACCGGCGTCGATCTGGCGATCACCGGCGTGCCTTTCGACCAGGCGGTCAGCCACCGCGCGGGCACCCGTTTCGGCCCCCGCGCGATCCGCGAGGCGTCGGCACTGATGCCCTATGACCCGCCGCCCGGCTGGGGCACCGACCCGTTGGAGGACCTGTCGGTCATCGACTACGGCGACGTGGCCTTCGACTATGCCAACGTGCCGGAGTTCCCCGAGACGCTGACCAACCACATCCGCACCATCCTGAAAGCCAGGGCAGGGACGGTCACCCTGGGCGGCGACCACTACATCACCTGGCCGATCCTGAAGGCCTATGCCGAGAAATTCGGCCCCTTGGGCGTCATCCACTTTGACGCGCATTCCGACCTTTGGCCCGACGACAATCCGGCACGGATCGATCATGGGACGATGCTTTACAAGGCGGTGAAGGCCGGGGCCGTGGACCCCAAGCGCAGCGTCCAGATCGGCATCCGCACCACGACCGAGGATTACCTCGGCGTCAACGTCATCACCGCCCGCGAGGCGCATGAATGGGGCGTGGACCGGGTGGTCGAGACGGTGAAGGGCATCGTGGGCGACAAACCGACCTACCTGACCTTCGACATCGACGCGCTGGACCCGGCCTTTGCACCGGGGACGGGCACCCCGGTCTGGGGTGGGCTGGCAAGCTGGCAGGTGGCGGCGATGCTGCGCGACCTCGCGGGGATCAACCTTGTCGGTGGGGATGTGGTCGAAGTCTCGCCCCCCTACGACACCACGGGTGCGACGGCGATTGCCGGGGCACATGTGGCTTACGAACTGATCTGCCTGTACCATTGGGCACGGACACAACGGTGAGGAGAGGGCGCATGGCGGTCTGGCTGCTTTGGGGACTGCTGGCGGTTGTCGCGGTCTTTGCGGGTTACGTTCGCCTTGCGCCCTCGGACCCCGGCCATTGGCATGTGGCGCCTGTGGCCGAAGGGCCAGCCGGCGAGGTGGTGGCGGGCGAAGGCTGGGCCAGCCTGCGGCTGGAGACCGGGGCCGCGCGCGATCTTCTGGCGCGGCTGGACGCCATCGCCCTGGCCACGCCCCGGACGACCCGACTTGCGGGCAGCCCGGACGAGGGGCGGATCACCTGGGTCACCCGCAGTGCGCTGTGGGGCTTTCCCGACTTTACCACCGCCGAGGCGCGGGCGGACGGGCTTCACGTCCAGGCCCGCCTGCGCTTCGGGCGGGGGGACATGGGGGTGAATGCGGCGCGACTGCGCGTCTGGCAGGCGGCGCTGGCGCAGGGCTGACCCCAGCCCGCGGCGAAAACCTTGCGCGGGACAGGGCTGCATGCGAAGAGGCGGCACTCAGGTTGGACAAGGTGTCGTTCCTTCATGCTTGGCTCCGATCCGTCCTGGCAATGCGTGCTGATCGCCTGGGGTGACCGCTATCCGGTATGGGACATCAACCGCCTGGTGCGATCGATCCGGTCCGAGGCGCGCGGATTGCAGCGGGTGATCCTGCTGTCGGACCGCCCGCGCGAGGGGCTGGAAGCGGGGGTCGAGGTCAGGGACATTCCGGCCTGGTACATGGCGCCTGCGTTTCGCGGCGGTGGCTGCCACACCAAGCTGTGCCTGTTCGAGCCGGGTGTGGTGCCGGACGATCTGGTGGCGGTCTACGTCGATCTGGACACGCTGGTCTTCGGCGACCTGTCGTGCGTGCTGGACGTGATGCGGACGCCCGGGACGGTCGGACTTCTTCCCGCCTCGATCCTGCCCTTCGGTGCGGTGTCGCGGATGCTGAGGCGCCTGACCGGAGGCAGGACAGCGGCGCGCGGGAATTCCTCGGTCGTGGTGTTTCATCCGGGCCAAGCGGGTTTCATCGCGGCGCGGTTTCGCGAGTTGGTGGCGGCGGGGACGGATCTTCACAAAGGGCCGATGCGGGCCGATGACCGCTTCATCTCGTGGGTGGCGGAAGATCGGGTCCGCACGGTCTCGAACCGCCACGTCGTCAAGTTCCCGGCCGAGTTCATGCAGACCTGGCGTTGGCTGGTGCATCTGCGTGCGGCCCTGCCCTGGGTGCGTAAGCGGCGCGCGGGGCTGGTCGCGGTGACTTTCCCGGGCGTGCAGTTCAAGGGCGAGGAATTGGCGGCGCTGCCCGACGGGGCCGAGATCACCGATCGACGCGGGCGCCGGCTGTTCTGGACCGACCGGGCGGTGGGCGGGATGCGGGGGCTGATCGCCAAGCACTATGCCGACGCATCAGCGGCACCGGACACGCAGGTCGACCCTTGACCCTTGGGGGACTGCCTGCCAAACCCCCGGCATGGTTCCGTTGGACAAACTTGCGCAGATCACCGAACGCTTCGAGTTCCTTGAAGCGCAGCTGAATGCCGGGGCAGCTCCGGCCGAGATCGCCCGCATCAGCCGCGAATATACCGACCTCAAACCCGTGGTGGACGAGATCCGCGCCTATCGCCGGTCGCTGGACGATCTGGCCGAGGCAGAGGCGATGCTGGCCGACCCCGAGATGAAGGCGCTGGCCGAGGAGGAACTGCCCCGGCTGAAGTCGCGCATCCCCGAGATGGAGCAGGCCCTGCAGCTGGCGCTTTTGCCGAAGGACGCCGCCGATGCGCGGCCTGCGATCATCGAGATCCGGCCGGGGACGGGCGGTGACGAGGCGGCGCTTTTCGCGGGCGACCTGGCGCGGATGTATCAGCGCTATGCCGAACGGATGGGCTGGCGGTTCGAGATCATCAGCGAACAGGCGGGAGAGCTTGGCGGGCTGAAGGAATTCTCGGCCCTGATCGAGGGCGAGGGCGTTTACGCCCGGATGAAATACGAATCCGGCGTCCACCGCGTGCAGCGGGTGCCCGAGACCGAGGCGCAGGGGCGGATCCACACGTCGGCGGCGACGGTCGCGGTCTTGCCCGAGGCGGACGAGGTTGAAATCTCCATTCCCGCCAACGACATCCGGATCGACACCATGCGGTCCAGCGGGGCGGGCGGGCAGCACGTCAACACGACGGACTCGGCGGTGCGGATAACCCATATTCCCTCCGGAATCGTGGTGACGTCCTCGGAAAAGTCGCAGCACCGCAACAAGGAGATCGCGATGCAGGTCCTTCGCTCGCGGCTGTACGAGGCCGAGCGCGAGCGTATCCATTCGGCGCGGGCCGCGGACCGGAAGTCCCAGATCGGCTCCGGCGACAGGTCCGAACGGATCCGGACCTACAACTTCCCGCAGGGCCGGATGACCGACCACCGGATCAACCTGACACTTTACGCGTTGCAGCAGATCATGGCGGGCGACCTGACCGAAGTCATCGACGCGCTGGTGTCGCATGACCAGGCGGAACGTCTGGCGGAGATGGAGGGATGATCGCCCAGGATGCTCTGCGCCGTGCCGTTCCGCTGTTGCGGGAGGCCGGAATCGAGGATGCTGCCCGCGATGCGCGGGTGCTTCTGGCCCACGCGCTGGGGATCGGCCATGACCGGCTGACTCTGAAGCTGCAGGACGACATGACGCCGCCGCAGGAGGCTGACTACAACGCCGCCCTCCAATCCCGGATCGCCCGACAGCCGGTGGCGCAGATCACCGGGCGGCGCCTTTTCTGGGGGCTGTCGTTCCGCGTCACGCGCGACACCCTTGATCCGCGGCCGGAAACGGAAACCCTGGTGGCCGAGGCGCTGTCCGAGCCGTTTCTCAAGCTGCTCGACCTGGGGACCGGTACGGGCTGCATCCTTCTGTCCTGCCTGAAGGGCATGCCCTTGGCGCGGGGGCTGGGGACCGACATCTCGGACGCAGCACTTGAGGTCGCGATGGGCAACACCCGCGACCTGGGGCTGGAGGCGCGCGCGCGCTTCCGCAAGTCCGACTGGCTGACCAGCGTGACCGGGGCCTATGACCTGATCGTGTCGAACCCGCCCTATATCGCCGCCGACGAAATGCCGACCCTGGCCCCCGAGGTCCGCGACTGGGAGCCGCACCTCGCGTTAAGCCCCGGCGGCGACGGGCTGGATGCCTACCGCGCCATCACCCGCGGGGCAGGGGCGCGGTTGATGCCGGGGGGCCGCCTTCTGGTCGAGATCGGGCCGACGCAGGGGCCCGCGGTCAGCGCGCTTTTTGCCGAGGCGGGGCTGGAGCAGATCCGGGTCCTGCCCGACATGGACGGGCGCGACCGGGTTGTTGCAGGCGTAAAGCCCGCTGGTGATGCGTGCGGCGCGGCCTGAACCGTGCCGATTCCACCGCAAATCCACAATTATCCCTTGTCACATGGGAAAGCCTGTGGTTATTGACCTCTGTCAGCCGCGGGTTCCCACCTGACGATGACATACTGCCCCGGCCCTGCTGACCCTGATTTGCTGCCCATGAGGGGCGGCGGTCGCAGGCCAAAGCCATCATAAGGACCAGATGCGCTCCTCCAAGAAACGCTCGCGTTCCAGCCAGAACCGCCCGCGCACCCTCGGCAACATCATCAACCGCGTCTTCGACTCCTCGGGTCCCGAGGGCAAGGTCCGTGGTACGCCGCAGCAGATCATCGAGAAGTACCAGATGCTGGCGCGCGACGCCCAGTTGTCGAACGACCGCGTGGCGGCCGAGAACTTCCTGCAGCATGCCGAGCATTACACCCGGATGCTGGCCGAAGCGATGAAGGAAATGGCAGCCGAGCAGGAAGCCCGGCAGCAGCAGTTCCAGCAAAGCGGTGGCCAGCAGGGTGGCCAAGGTGGCCAGCAAGGTGGCCAGCAAGGTGGTCAGCAGGGCGGCCAGCAAGGCGGTCAGCACAATGGCCACCAGGGTGGTCAGCAGAACGGGAACGGCCAGAATGGTCAGCCCCGTGGCGACCGCCAGGATGGCCAGGACCGCCGCGACCGGGGCGAGCGCAACGACCGCGATCGCGGCGACCGCAACGACCGGGGCGAGCGTCGGCAGGACTTCAACCGCGACTTCCGCGAAGAGCGCAGTTTCCCGTCCGAGGAACCGGTGCTTGTGATCGAGCTGGACAGCGACGACAGCGGGCTGATCGAAACCCCGGAATCCTCGGGCAGCCGGACCGAGGTGGAAACACCGCAGGCCATCGCGCCAGATGCCGCTCAGAAAGAAGAACGCGCACGCCGGTCGCGCGGACCGCGCAAGCCAAAGAGCGAAAAGCCCGATGGCGAGCCGCCAAAGGAAGCGGCCGAGTAGACCCGGACCCAGGGCCGCCTTCGGGCGGCCTTTTCGTTTGTCCGGAATGAACAAAGGTCTCCGGGCTTGCGCCCGAAGACCTGCCGAGACCGAGGGTTGCAAGATGGGGACATGACTTGACCCCCGGACCCGGGCCGGACCGCAAGGATGAGTGACCATCCCTGCAGTCCGATGACAGGATCACATGGCCGGCAGCAGGACCGTGTCGATCACGTGGATGACGCCGTTCGACTGCTTGACGTCGGCGATGGTGACGTTGGCGACGTTGCCCTGACCGTCCTTGATCATGATCTTGTCGCCTTCGTACATCGCGGTGAACTCGCAGCCGCCCACGGTCTTGACCGGGTGTGCGCCCTTGTCGTCATCGACCATCTTCATGATCGCATCCGACATCGCGTCCGCCGCGACGACATGGCAGGTCAGGATCTTGGTCAGCTGATCCTTGTTTTCCGGCTTCAGCAGGGTCTCCACGGTGCCCGCGGGCAGCTTGGCAAAGGCTTCGTTGGTCGGCGCGAAGACGGTGAAGGGGCCTTCACCCGACAGCGTCTCGACCAGACCGGCAGCCTGGACGGCGGCGACAAGGGTGGTGTGGTCCTTGGAGTTGACCGCGTTTTCGACGATGTTCTTGTCTTCGTACATCGCAGCGCCGCCCACCATCGGGTTTTCGGCCAGTGCCATGCCGGTCGACAGGGCAAGGATCGCGGTCGCAAGTTTCAAGGCTTTCATCGGTAGCTCCCTTCGGGGTTCGGGCGGGGTCATTCCCGCCTCACATCCGAAGCAACGGAAGCTTTTTGACGAAGTTTCAGCCGGGGGTCCGGCTCGCGTTTTCGTGATCAGGTCTCGCCGATCTCGGCGGTCAGGATCACCGGCCCGGTCGGCGCGCCGGTGGGCGAGCCGCCCTCGGGTTCGATCGACACGGCAAGGACGAAGCCTGCGGGCGGCACCGGGTAGGCGACGACCAGCGGGCGGTCCTGCAAGAGACCCAGCGATACAGGGGCTGCGCCGGGGGCGATGACCCAAAGCTCGTGCACCTGACCCGGGACGGCAGGGACCCCGGCCACGCGGGTGACCTGCAGACTGCCGCCGAAATGCGTGACCGCATAGGCCAGGCGGTTGTCGGCGGTGGCAAGGGTCGCAACCCGGTCGGCCCGGGGCGGGGCCAGGATGGTCACGCTGACCAGGGCCAGCGAGGCGGCGATCAGCCCCCCGGCCAGCCAGCCGAACAGACCCGACCTGCGACGGGGTGCGGCCTTGGGGAAAAGCCGCGCCTCGATCTGCGGCAAAAGCCTTGGGGCAGGGACCTCGTCGAAACCGTCGTTCAGCCCCGCAAGTCGGTTTTCCCAGGCCGTGACCCGCGCAGCAAAGCCCGCGTCGCGCTTGAGCCGCGCCTCGACTTCGCTGCGCTCGGCAAGGTCCAGCACGCCCAGCACATATTCGGCGGCCAGCGCGTCTTCGGCTTCCTGCGGGGTAAGGGGAGTGTCGGTCATGTGTCCAGACACTCCTTCAGCTTCAGAAGACTGCGCCGCAGCCAGGTCCGCATCGTGTTCAAGGGCACCGCATGGCGCGCGGCAAGATCCAGGTAGGACAATCCGTTCAGATAGGCTCCCTTCACCGCCTCGGCCTTGTCGGGCTCGAGCGTGCCGAAGCAATCGGCCATACGGCGTGCCTCGCCCTGGGCCACAAGACGCGTCTCGGCGCGGGGGGCGTTGTCCTGCACGGTATCCAGCCCGTCGTCCGACGTGGCCTCGGGCCGCGCCCGCAGCCGGTCGATGGCAAGGTTGCGCGCGATGGCGATCAGCCAGGTCATGCCCCGGCCCTTCGCCGGATCATAGCGACCGGCGCGCAACCAGACCCGTGTATAGACTTCCTGCAAGGCATCCTCCGCCTCTCCGCGTTCCTTGAGGATACGCAAGAGAACACCCATGAGTTTCGCCGAGCTGTCGCGATAAAGCTGGCGGAACGCATTCCGGTCCGCAGCAGCGCATCTTGCGATCAGGTCGGCGACGGGATCATCCATGCGGCGACGTTAAGGATTTCGGCCGCAGGTGCAAGGGCTTCGCCCGACGACCTAGCCCCTGCGCCGCCTGCGACCGCCGTCGTCTCCGCTGGTCTTTGCGTTGAAGTTGACATCGGGCAGCGTCACCACCGAAAGCAGATGCGGGAAGGGTTCGACCGCGTTCGGGATCGCCGAGGCATTGACGAAATGCTCCTGAAAGCGCGGTTCAATGGCGGTCTCGATCTTGTGGATGTCGCGCACCGTGGCTTCGATCTCGGCCCGCGCGGCCCGGTTCAGAAGCGCGATCCGCGCGCCGGTCCCGGCGGCGTTCCCGGCTGATGAGACCTTGTCCAGGGGCACGTCGGGGATCATCCCCAGCACCATCGCGTGCTTGGGACTGATGTGTGCGCCAAAGGCTCCGGCCAGGATGATCCGGTCCACGGTGTCGACCTCGAACTTGTCCATCAGGAGGCGCGCGCCCGAGTAAAGCGCGGCCTTGGCCATCTGGATTTCCCGGATGTCGCGGTTGGTGACGGTGATCTTCGGGCCACCCTCGGCGCTGCCGTCATGGACGAGGTAGGAGTAGGTCCGCCCGTCCAGAAACAGCCGCTCCGACCCGGTCTGTTCCGGCGATCCGATCAAGCCTTGCGCATCGACGATCCCCGCAATCCGCATCTCGGCCACCATCTCGATGATGCCGGACCCGCAGATGCCGGTGATGCCGGTCGTGGCCGTCGCCGCCGCAAAGGCCGGATCGTCGGACCAGAGGTCGCTGCCGATCACCTTGAAGCGCGGCTCCTTGGTGAGGGGATCGATTTCCACCCGCTCGATGGCGCCCGGTGCCGCGCGCTGGCCACTGGAAATCTGCGCACCCTCGAAGGCCGGGCCGGTGGGCGAGGAACAGGCGAGAACCTTGGTCGTGTTGCCCAGCAGGATTTCCGCATTGGTGCCCACGTCGACCACCAGCATCAGGTCCTCGGACTTGTCCGGCGCTTCCGACAGCGCCACGGCGGCTGCGTCAGCGCCGACATGGCCCGCGATGCAGGGCAGCAGATAGACCCGCGCCGCCGGATGCAGCTGAAGGTCAAGGTCCCGCGCGGTCAGGCGCAGCGCGTTCGAGGTTGCCAGCGCGAAGGGCGCCTGGCCCAGCTCGTAAGGGTCGATCCCGAGAAACAGGTGGTGCATCACCGGGTTGCAGACGAAGACCGAATCCATGATCAACGCGCGCTCGACCTTGGCCTCGTCACAAAGCTGGCCGAAGAGCGTGTTCATCGCCTGCCGCACCGCCGAAGTCATCTCGGCCGCGCCCGAGGGGTTCATCATCGAATAGCTGACCCGGCTCATCAGGTCTTCGCCAAAACGGATCTGCGGGTTCATCAGCCCCGAGGATGCCACCACAGCCCCCGTGCGCAGATCGCACAGGTGCCCCGCGATGGTCGTGGACCCAAGGTCCACCGCCACCCCGTAGATCGAGCCCTCGTAAAGCCCCGGCCAGACCTGCATGATCCGCGGCGTGTCACTTGCGGCCACCTGGTGCAGCGCGACGGTAACCTTCCACTCGCCCTTGCGCAGGGTCGGTTGCAGCGTGGTCAGGATGGGCAGATCGATGGTAACCTCATGGAACCCCCACTGGTCGCGCAACGCGTCCGACAGGCGTTCCAGATCGCCCGAGGGGTCGTGCATGTCCGGCTCGGCCACCTCGACGAAATGCAGGTGGACGGAAGGGTCCATCCGGATCTCCCGCGCCTCGACGCGCTTTCTGACCACCTGCTTGTGGACCTGGCTTTCCGGCGGCACGTCGATGACCACATCGCCCATGACCTTCGCCTGACAGCCAAGACGGCGTCCGTCGATCAGCCCGCGGATGCGCTTGTAGCGATCCTCGACCGCGTTCCATTCCGACAGGGCGTCAGCCTCGACCGTGACCCCGTGCTTGGAGAACTCGCCATATCCCGGCGTGATCTGGCACTTGGAACAGATCCCGCGCCCGCCGCAGACCGAATCAAGGTCCACCCCCAGTTGCCTAGCCGCCGTCAGCACCGGAGTGCCAAGCGCAAAGCGCCCCCGCTTGCCCGAGGGGGTGAAGATCACAAGTGCGTCCTGATCGGATACGGCAGTCATTCAGGCCTCTGCCCCGCAGCGGGGTCTTCATGGGTGAAGTGGTAGGTGATCTGGTCGAAACGGTCGCGGGCGAAGGTGTAGAACCAGCGAAGCGGCCCGGTGGCCTCGGGTACGCCATGCTCGGCCATCGAGGGGATGTAAAGTGCCACGCCGGGCGCCAGCCGATAGGGGACCCCGTCGATCATGACGATGCCCTCGCCCTCAAGCCCGAAGTAGACCTCGGGCTCGGCATGGCGGTGCAGCGCAAAGGTCTCGCCCGGAAGCATTTCCGCCACGCCGCAGACCAGGCCGGCGGTGGGCGTCACATCGGCCGAAATCAGCATCCGCCACGCTAAGCTGCCACGCGCCGGATCATCCCAGCGGGCGGGGGCGCAGTCCTGCGCGTCGATGCGGATGGCAGCCGTGCTGGTCATTCTGCATCGGTTCTAATCCGGGTTCAGCGGGCAGCAATGGTTGAATGCGGCAACTGACAGCGCCATTCCGTCATCGGGCGGTCGGGTCCAGACTGCGGACGGGCATGGACGCCGCCTAACCGCCCGCAGGTCCGCCGCAAAATGCCTTGCACATCCGCGGACAGATTCCCAACGGGGCTGGTTTGCCACCATCAGGCAACCAAGTTGCGGCCCGGGCGCGGCCGCGTTCTTTCCGCGACTGCGTGAGACCCAGATTGCTGCTCACACAGGATTAACCTGCCAGACCCTCCAGTGCCGCCCTGGCCGCGTCGTCGCCGGGAAACATCAGTTCGATCTTGATGTCCGACAGCGCCACCTCCTCGGCCGCGCCGAACTGGGCGTAGGTGGAAAACAGAGCCAACCGCCGTTCGCCCATCCGGTAGACCGTGGGCAGGACCGCCCGGCCCGTCGAGCGGGGCTGGTGTGCGGCGATGTCGGGGTTTGCCAGCAGGGCCGCGACGGCCCGGTCCAGCGCCGCGATCCCGCCCGCGCGTGTGCTTTCCGCCCTCAGCCGCAAGGCGGTGTGGTGGCCGACCTCGACCCAGTTTTCGATCAGCCCCGCAAAGACCGTCGGGTCGGAGAGGGCGTCAAGCAGGCTCGCACCCTCGGTAAACCCTGCCGGGCCGAACAGACGCTGCGCTGGCCCGTTCAGCGCCAGGATCCGCCAAAGCCGGTCCAGGATCAGTGCGGGGTAGGGCGCGTGGCGGTCGATCATCCAGCCCATCGCGGCACGGACCTGGGCCATCTCCTCGGCGCCCAAGGGCAGGACCGGGAATTGCGGGCTGAACCCTGCGGCCGCCAGAAGGCCGTTCTGGTCACCGCGCGGCAGGCCCATCACCTCCGCCAGCCGCAGGACCATCCCGCGTGAGGGGCGCGACCGCCCCGTTTCCAGAAAGGCCAGGTGGCGGGGCGAGACCTCGGCCTCGGAGGCAAGGTCCAACTGGCTGAGCCGCCGGACACGTCGCCACTGACGAAGCGCGGTTGGAAAGTCGTGCATGGGGCCTCCGCTGTTCGATGTCCCAGCTTAGCGCGGCCAAAGCAGCAAGACACTTACCTTGCAGGGAATTGGTTCGCTTCCCCGCACGCGCTTTGCTGGCGCCAGTCAAACCAAGGAGAGCGAAGATGACATCCGAACAGAAAGGCCTGCGCTTTGCCGCAGGTGTCACGATGATCACCGGGGCGGCGCTGGCGCTGGCGGCGCTTCCGGCGCTGAACCTGCCGATGCGGCTTCTGGCCGACATCCTGATCTGGCCGCTGGATCAGGCCCAGACCCTTGGCCTTCCCGAAACGCGGCTGGCCTTCGCCATCGGCGGTGGGGTCATGCTGGGCTGGGGGCTGATGATCTGGCAACTGGCCGGTGAACCGCTGGAGCGCGCGCCGGATGCCGTGCGGGGAATCATTCGCAGCTCCGTGCTGGCCTGGTTCGTAGTGGACAGCACGGGCTCCGTCGCGTCGGGGGCGGCGCTGAACGTGGTGCCGAACCTGGTGTTCCTGGCGCTGTTCCTGGTGCCGATGCGGCGCGGGCGGGCTGCTGTCGTGGCCTAACCCTGGTCCAACCAGGCCAGGATCGCCGCCCTGTCGCCGTCCAGTCGTGGCGCCGGGGGCAGGGCGGCGACCTCGGGCAGGGTGGACATCTTGATCGGGTTGCCGGTGGCGGTGAAGGTCGGACCTCCTGCGTGCGGCATCACCGGCAAGACCATGTTCCGGGCGCGTATCTGCGGGTCGGCCAGCACCTCGACCATGTCCTGCACCCGCGCGGTCGGGAGACCTGCCAGATCCAGCACTTCCAGCCAATGCGCGACGGGCTGGACCAGTGTCACCGTCTCGATCATCCGTTTCATCAAGGCATGGTTCTCGCAGCGCGCGGCGTTCGTGGCAAAACGCGGGTCATCGCCGATGCCCAGGCCCAGGACGTCGCACAGCTTGCCGAACATCGCGTCATTGCCCGCCGCGATCACCACGAAGCCGTCCGACGCGCGGTAGGTGGCGAAGGGGGTGATTGTCGGATGCCGCGCGCCTGTCGGCCCGGGCGCGACGCCGGTGGCGGAAGCAATGGCGACGGCGTGTTCCTGGATCGCAAGCTGGCTGTCCAGCATCGCGACGTCGATGAAAGCGCCCTCGCCGGTCTTTTCGCGCTGGTAAAGCGCCGCAAGCACCCCTTGCGCCAGATACATTCCGGCAACGATGTCGCCGATGCTGGCCCCGACCCGGACCGGAGGGCCACCCGACTCTCCGGTGATCGACATCACCCCGCCGCGGGCCTGCACCACCATGTCATAGGCCGGCTTCATCGCATCGGGCCCGGTCTGCCCGAAACCCGAGACCGAGGCATAGACCAGCCGCGGATGGCGCGCGTGCAGCACCTCCCACCCGTAGCCCAGTCGCGCCATCACGCCGGGGCGGTAGTTCTCCACCAGCACATCGGCGCGCGCCGCCAGCCGCTCGAAGATTGCCCGGTCGGTGTCAGCCTTCAGGTCCAGCGCAATGGACTGCTTGCCGGCGTTCAGCGTGGCGAAGTAGGCGCTTTCCCCGTCGACGAAGGGCGGGAAGGCGCGGGTGTCATCGCCTGTCCCCGGTCGCTCGACCTTGATCACCCGCGCGCCCAGGTCCTGCAGGGTCTGGGTGCAGAAGGGCCCCGCCAGCACATGCGTCAGGTCCAGGATCAGGATGCCGTCGAGGGGTGCCATGCGTCTCTCCATTCAAGCAACTGTGCAACGGGGATCATGACCAGACGTTGACGCCGATCAAATCCCCCTCTACCTCGCGGCCATGGCACGCGCACCCCTTCTTCAGCTTTCCGGCATCTCGCTGACCTTCGGCGGCAACCCGGTCTTCGACGACCTGTCCCTGACCGTCCAGCCCGGTGACCGCATAGCACTTGTCGGCCGCAACGGGTCGGGCAAGTCGACGCTGATGAAGGTGATGGCCGGTTTGGTGGAGCCGGATCGTGGCAACCGCACCATCCCTCCGGGCGTCACCGTGGGCTACATGGAGCAGGAGCCGGACCTGTCCCGGTTTGCGACCCTGGGCGATTTCGCGGCGTCGAACCTGCCCGACGGAATGGATTACCGCCTTGCCGTCGTGGCCGAGGGGTTGAAGTTCAACCCCGAAACCCCCGTCGCAACCGCCAGCGGCGGGGAACGCCGCCGCGCCGCACTCGCCAAGCTGCTGGCCGAGGCGCCCGAACTGATGCTCCTGGACGAGCCGACCAACCACCTCGACATCCACGCGATCGAGTGGCTGGAGGCCGAGCTTTCCACCACCCGCACCGCCTTTGTCCTGATCTCCCACGACCGCGCCTTCCTGCGCGCGCTGTCGAAGGCCACGCTCTGGATCGACCGGGGCGAAGTGCGCCGTCGTGAGGCCGGTTTTGAGGGCTTCGAGGACTGGCGCGAGACGGTCTGGGCCGAAGAGGATGACGCCCGCCACAAGCTGGACCGCAAGATCAAGCACGAGGCGAAATGGGCCGTCGAAGGCATCAGCGCCCGGCGCAAGCGCAACCAGGGCCGGGTGCGCGCCCTGCAAGCCCTGCGGGCCGAACGCGGCGCGCAGATCCGCAGGCAGGGGACAGCGGCCTTTGCGCTGGAGTCCGGTCCCACCTCGGGCAAGAAGGTGATCGAGGCCGAGGGGCTGACCAAGGCCTATGACGACAAGCTGATCGTCCAGGACTTCGCGATCCGCATCCTGCGCGGCGACCGGGTGGCTTTCGTTGGCCCGAACGGCGTTGGAAAAACCACGCTTCTCAAGCTGTTGACTGGCGAACTTCAACCGGACTCCGGACGCGTCAGCCTGGGCACCAACCTCGAGATCGCGGTCTTCGACCAGACCCGCACCCGCCTCGACCTTGACGCCAGCCTTTGGGACAACCTGACCGTCGATCCGCTGATGCGCGTCTCGGGTTCGTCGGATCAGGTCATGGTGCGCGGTCAGCCAAAGCACGTGGTCGCCTACCTCAAGGACTTCCTCTTCGCCGAGGCGCAGGCCCGCGCGCCGGTGCGCAGCCTTTCTGGGGGCGAGCGGGCGCGGCTGCTTCTGGCCAAGCTGATGGCGCAGCCCTCGAACCTTCTGATCCTGGACGAACCGACCAACGACCTTGACGTCGAGACGCTGGACCTTCTGCAGGATATCCTCAGCGACTATGACGGCACGGTGCTTCTGGTCAGCCACGACCGTGATTTCATCGACCGGATCGCCACTGCGACCGTGGCGATGGAGGGCGGGGGCAAGGCCACTGTCTATCCCGGAGGCTGGTCTGATTACGTAAGCCAAAGGCCTCAAGCCACGGACGTGGAAGCCAAATCCGCCACTCGGGGCAACGGTGCGCCCGCCGTCAAGATCGAAACCGCGCCGCGTGGCAGCGCGCTTTCCTTCACCGAACGCAAGCGCCTTGACGATCTGCCAGGCCTGATCGCCCGGCTGGAGGGCGAGATTGGCAAGCTTTCAGAACTGCTGGCCAACCCCGACCTTTTCACGCGCGAGCCGGTGAAATTCCGCAAGGCGACCGAGGCGCTGAACGAACGTCAGCAAGCCCTTGAAGCCGCCGAATCCGAGTGGCTGAATTTGGCAGATCGGGTCTAGGCGCAGGGAACCGGCGAAACTTGGCCAGAATGCCAAGGTTCCTCGGCTGTTTACTGCCGGGTGCCAACACAGCCCTTCAAGCTGCCGTGAGCGGGCATTGTGCTTTTGCAGCAACAGCTCCATTCCCTGTTCCGAGCCGACGGGAACTTGTTCGCACAGACGGATGTTGTTGTCGGCCAGAACAAGGAGACAGAAATGAAAACTATCGCAGCATTGTTTGCTACCGTTGCCCTGACCGCCCCGGCCTTCGCGGGTGGCCCCATTGCCGTTGCCGAAGAGCCGATGATCGCTCCGGTGGAAGAGGTCTATATGGCCCCTGGCCTGGACTGGACCGGTGGCTATGTCGGTGCGCAGCTTGGCTATGGCGACGTCGATTCGAGCGACGAAACGCTGGAAGGCTATGGCTGGCTGGGCGGCGTCCACGCCGGTTACCGCTGGGATCTGGGCAACTGGGTTGCTGGTGGTGAGCTGTCCTATGACACCGCTTCGATCGATCTGGGTGCCGATGCCGGGACGCTGGATGACGTGATCGCTCTCAAGGCGACCGCCGGCCGCGAGATCGGCAACAGCCTGGTCTACGGTGCACTCGGCATGGCCAAGGCCAGCGCGACGGTTGGCACTGCTGAGCTGAGCGACACCGGCCTCGTATACGGCGTTGGCTTCGACTACGCGCTGACCGAACGCTGGACTGTCGGTGGCGAAGTACTGCAGCACAACTTCGACGACTTCGACGCGTCGGGCGTGGACCTTGATGCCACCACCCTCAAGGCCAAAGTCGCACTGCGCTTCTAAGCCTAAGCTTCGCGGCGCGGTGAAACCCCGCGCCGCCGTTTACTGACAGGGCGACGGCTGCAACAGGAATGTGCGGTCGTCGCCCTTTTTATGTTCAAGGGTCACGAATCCCGCGTCGTTCTCGAAGGACATGCCCAGGCTGCTGACCGTCAGCAGGACCGCGCCCGATCTGGCAGGGGTGAGGGTGAAACCGCCCGCGTCGCCCTCCATTGCGCAGTAAAGCGTCGCCTCGCCTTCATTCTCGCAATACCCGTAGAACTCGAAAGCGCCGCCCGGCGTGCCGCGCAGCGTCACTTCGATATGCAGTGCAAGGAGCGGGGCCGCAATCTGGACATCCGGGCTGAGCCGCATTTCAGTCACCCGCTGCTTAGGATGCGCGGCCAAGTGTTCCGGCGCGTATATACGGGCATAGCAGTTGGCTTGGTCCGGAAACATCCGGTCCTGCGGGCTTTGAGCAAGGGCAGGGACGGCAATCATCAGGAACGCCGCACAAGCCCTTGCCAATATTACCATTTCCCGCTTGCCCCGCCCCCCGAAGACCGGCCGCCGCCAGAGCCGCTGCTGCCGCTGCCAGACGACCGGCTTCCGCCTGAACTGGAAAAATGGCGGCTCTGGCGGCCTTCGCGGCTGGACCAGGAAATCGGATAGGACTTGTGGTCGTTGAAGCCGCAGTTCGAACAGGTCAGGTGCTGCATTCCGACACCGGCCTCGCCAGAATTCGGCGGCGGCTGGATGACTTCCCGCGAACGGGTCAGCGTCATGGCACCACAGTTCGGGCAGGTCTTGCGCGACCGACGGTTGCGCCAGATCCCGAAGCCTGCCAGCCCGACAAATGCAGCGGCCCCAAGGATTCCCGTCAGCGCGCCAGATTCGGTATCGGGCGTCTCAAAGCCATCGGTGACCGTGACGGGTGTTCCGGCCAGGAACGGCGTGATCAGGCGTTCGCGGGCCGAAGCGACACCGGCCTCGATCCCCTCGGCAAAGTTGCCGCTGCGCAAGGGGGGCAGGACAGCCGTCGACAGAACCCGGGCCGCCCGTCCATCGTAGACCGGGTCGTAACCGGCCCCCAACGCAATCCGGGCCTCGCGGGCTTCGGTGTCCAGAAGCAGCATGATGCCATCGTTCCGTTCGGCCTCGCCAACGCCCCAGGCGTTGAAAAGCGCCTTGCCGTAATCCTCCATCCGCATACCCGAGCCACCCATGCCCGCGATGCCGGGCAAGGTCACCACCACCATCTGAACCCCTGTCGCTTCGCGCGTCTCGACCAGAAGCCGCGAGATGCGCCCCTCGGCCGTGGCGTCCAGCACATCGGCGAAGTCCGACACGGTGTCGCTTTGCGGATCGGGGAAAGACTGGGCAAAGGCGGGTGCGGCACACAACACCGCAAGGGCGAGAACTCTAAGAACCATCATGCAAGCATTTCTTGAACTGTCTTGGCGATGAGCATGACATCTTCTTCGCGGCAGTCAAATGATCCGACCTGCACCCGGATCGCAAAGCGCCCGTCGACGCGGGTCTGGGTCAGGTAGATCCGGCCGTCGTCGTTGATCCGCTGCAACAGCGCCTCGGTCGCGGCGTCTGTCTCCAGAGCAAAGCTGAACAGCGACAGCCGCGGTTCGGTCACGATCTGGACCCCCGGCAGTGCCGCCAGCTGGTCCCGCGCCACACAGGCCCAGGCAATGTGGTCGCGAATGCGCGCGCGCAGGCCCTCCAGCCCGTAGGCGCGCAGCACGAACCACAGCTTCAGCGCCCGGAAACGGCGGCCCAGCGGCACGGTCCATTCGTTGAAGTTGACGATCTCCTCGCGCCCCGCCGTTTCCAGATAGGTCGGCCGCAGCCCCAGGGTGCGGACTTGCGCTCCGGGGTCGCGCAAAAGCTGGACCGAGCAGTCGAACTGCGCCCCCAGCCATTTGTGCGGATTGAAGACCACCGAATCGGCGCCCTCGACCCCCGCCCAAAGGTCCCGGAATTCCGGACAGATCATCGCCGATCCCGCCCATGCCGCATCGACGTGCACCGGCAGGTCCTCGGACTTGGCCGCGGCGATGCAATCGGCGATTCGGTCGAAGGCCCCGATGCTGGTTCCCCCTGCGCAAAGGATCACCCCCGCCGGCACCAGCCCCGCCGCCCGGTCCGCCACAATCGCCGCACGAAGCGCCGGCCCCGTCATCGCCCGGTCGGCATCGGTCGCCACCTTCACCAGGTTGCGCTGCCCGATCCCCGCCACCCGGATCGCCTTGTCGACCGAGGAATGCGTCTCTGCACTGGCATAGAAGCGCAGGACCGGCCCGCCCGACAGCCCGTCTTCCAGCCCCCGCCATCCCAGCGCCTGTTCGCGCATCGTCAGCACCGCCGAGAGCGTCGCATTGGTCGCCGAATCGTGGATCGTCCCCACAAAGTCGTCGGGCAGTCCGACCGCCTGACGCAGCCAGTCGACCATCACCTGCTCGACTTCCGTCGCGGCCGGGGATGTCTGCCAGATCAAGGCGTTGCAGGCCATCGCGTTGACCAGCTGCTCGGCCAGCATCGAGGCGGGCGCGGCATTGGCCGGGAAATAGGCGAAGAAGCGCGGGTGCTGCCAATGGGTCATCCCGTCCGGCACGATCCGCTCGAAATCGCTCCAGATCGCTTCCACCGGCTCGGCCGCCTCGGGCGGCGAGGGGGGCAACTGCCGGCTGATCGCGCCGGGCACCAGCGGCGCCCGCACCGGACGGTCGCGCAAGGTGGCGTGGTAATCGGCCGCCCAGTCCGCCGCCCGCTTCGACCAGTGCCGCAAGCTCTCGTGATCCATGCAAATCCCCTTCCGGTCCAGCGCGGCAGAAAGCATGTCGCCGGAAAATCGGCAAGGTTCCACCCCGGGGCCGACATGCCAGTTCCTTTTTCCGGCCATCACCATTGGTTAAGGTCATTCGCGTAGGCCTTTCCAAGGCCAGAACTCCGTGAGGTTTAATGTCCCTGTCCCGCCGCGTTGCCCTTCTGGGCCTTTCCAGTCTTCTGCTTTCGGCCTGCGTCGGTCCGGGGGCCAGCTTCAAGACCGAGTACACCCAGGTCCCGCCCGCGCTGGCCGCAAGCTGGCGCCTTGCCGATGTCCAGGTCAGCGTGCCCCGCACGCTGAAGGTGTCCGAAGCCAAGACCTATCTTCCGGTCGCCGACATCGTCTGGCGCGAAGACCCGATGGGCGACCGCTATGACCAGGTTGCCCGGATCATCGAGGCCGGGGTCCGGCGCGGCGCCCAGGACCTGCGCGGCGCGCGCCCGGTGATCATCTCGGTCACCGTCACCCGCTTCCACGCCTTGACGTTCGAGGCCGAGCAGCGTTTTGAAAACGCCGGGGTCCACAACATCCGGCTTGTCGCCCAGGTCGTCGACGCCCGCACCGGTGAGGTGCTGGTCCCCGCAACCCCGATCCGGGCCGAGCTTCCGGCCCCTTCGGGCAAGGCGATGAAGGCCGCGCGCCGCAAGGGGCAAAGCCAGAAATCGATGATCACCGCCCATGTCGCAAAGACGGTGGCCGGTTGGCTGGGCCTTGGCCCGGACGTCCGGGGGGACTTCAACCGCCAGGGCAACTGAACGGAAGGCAGGCCGCTACCCCAGCGCGGCCTGCACCTTCTTCGGCAGGCCGGCCCGGATCAGGGCATAGGACGTGGCGATCCGTTCGCACAGTTCATCGTCCGGCACCCGCCGGAACGGGATGCGCGCCCATGAGGCGTGCAGATAGGGTGCCCGGACCGCGCGCCCCGTCTCGATCAGCAGCCGCGCGGTCTCGACGTGGTCGGTCTTGACCGACACACCGTCGCCCATCTGCCCGATGATCGCGAACATCTTGCTGCCGACCTTCCAGCAGTCGTGGTCGGGGCCGAAGGGCTGGCTGACCTCGGCCCCGGCGAAACCCGCACAGCAGGCGTTGACGAAGGCGCGGTCCTGCATGGCGGAATTTCCTTGGCGGGGCGGCGGGCTGTGATGTATGTCTCCCACCCATGACGACATTGCGCAACATCCGCATCTGCTGCATTACCCGCTGACTTCGGTCGCGCGGGCGCTTCGTCATTCCCACAGGATGAAAAGCCACTCCCGCGCGGGACGCGCCTGTGCTCAAGGGACTGACATGGTTACGATCCGCCTGACCAATTCGAAGACCCGGAAGAAGGAAGACTTCCGGCCGATCGACCCGTCGAATGTGCGGATGTATGTCTGCGGCCCCACCGTCTATGACCGCGCGCACCTTGGCAACGCCCGGCCCGTGGTGGTGTTCGACACCCTGTACCGCCTGCTGCGGCACCTCTACGGGGCCGACCATGTCACCTATGTCCGCAACTTCACCGACGTCGACGACAAGATCAACGCCGAGGCTTTGCGGCGTCAGAAGGCCGGGTCGCCGGGAACGCTGGAGGATCTGATCCACGAGCGGACCGAGGAGACCATCGCCTGGTACCACGCCGACATGGACGCGCTTGGGGCCATGCGCCCGAACCACGAACCCCGCGCCACAGAGTTCATCGCCCAGATGATCGCGATGACCGAAGGGCTGATCGCCTCGGGCAACGCCTATGCAGTGGAAGGCCATGTCCTCTTCCGCGTCCGGTCCTACAAGGATTACGGCAAGCTTTCGGGCCGGTCCGTCGACGACATGATCGCCGGCGCCCGGGTCGAGGTGGCACCCTTCAAGGAAGACCCGATGGACTTCGTCCTCTGGAAGCCGTCCAGCGGCGAGGAACCGGGTTGGGATAGCCCCTGGGGCAAGGGGCGGCCGGGCTGGCACATCGAATGCAGTGCGATGGCGCATGAGTTGCTGGGGGAAAGCTTCGACATCCACGGCGGCGGGCTGGACCTGCAATTCCCGCACCACGAAAACGAGATCGCCCAAAGCGCCTGCGCCCACCCGCACGGCGACTTCGCGCATTACTGGCTGCACAACGAGATGCTGCAGGTCGAGGGCAAGAAGATGTCCAAGAGCCTGGGCAACTTCTTCACGGTGCGCGACCTGCTGGAGCAGGGAGTGCCGGGCGAGGTGATCCGGTTTGTCCTGCTGATGACGCATTACCGCAGTCCGATGGACTGGACGGCGGAGAAGGCGCGGCAAGCGGAGGCGACGCTGAGGAAGTGGCGCGCCGCAACGGCGTCGATTAAGGCATCTTTACCGCTACCGGGCGTGGTCGAGGCACTTGCCGACGATCTGAACACCGCTGGTGCGCTTTCCGCCCTACACGCTGCGGCGGGCGAGGGAGACTGGCCAGGGGTCAAGGCTTCGGCGGCCCTCATGGGCCTTCTTGGTGTCGAAACGGCCAACTGGAGTTGGAAGAAGGTCGAGGCTTCCTTCGGTGCGGTCTTCGTCGCTGGTGAAGGAGATCAGGATCGGCATTTTGCTCTGGTCAAAGCCTTTGCTGAAGTTTGGCAGGCTCGCCGCGCAGCCAAGGAATTTGCTGTAGCAGATCAGATCAAAGAAATTGCTGCGAGGGCGGGTCTGGACCTCAAGGCAATTCCGCAAGGTGTAATGGCTGAGATGCGCCCCAACTTCGACCCGGCCAAACTGGAGGCTCTCCAGTGACCCTCCGCGCCAAATTTCTTCAAAGAAATTTGCTAAAATCCTTCGAAGGATTTCATGCCCCCACCGCAACCGTGGTGAACGCCACCTTAACGCGCCTTTGTAACCCCTTGAAAACGCGCGAATCGAAAAAGCGCCACGCGCGGGCGGTCCCATGACCCGCGACCGCCTCTTCCTCTTCGACACCACCCTGCGGGACGGCCAGCAGACCCAGGGCGTCCAGTTCTCCACGGCCGAAAAACAGCAGATCGCCCAGGCCCTCGACACCCTCGGGGTCGACTATATCGAGGGCGGCTGGCCCGGCGCGAACCCGACGGATTCCGATTTCTTCGCGGCACCCCCAGCGACCAAGGCCACCCTCACCGCCTTCGGCATGACCCGCCGCGTGGGCCGCTCGGCCGAGAACGACGACGTCCTCGCCGCCGTCCTGAACGCGAACACCCCCGCCGTCTGCCTGGTCGGCAAGACCCACGATTTCCACGTCACGACGGCCCTCGGAGTCACCCTGGACGAGAACCGCGAGGCCATCGCCGCCTCGATCCGCCACCTCGTCGCGAAGGGCCGCGAAGCCCTGTTCGATGCCGAGCACTTCTTCGACGGCTATCGCGCGAACCCAAACTACGCCGTCTCCTGTCTGCAAGCGGCTTTTGCGGCCGGGGCGCGCTGGATCGTCCTGTGCGACACCAACGGCGGCACGCTCCCCGCCGACGTGGGCCGGATCACCGCCGAGGTCATCGCGTCCGGCATCCCCGGCGGCCGGCTGGGCATCCATTGCCACGACGACACCGGGAACGCCGTCGCCAACTCGCTGGCCGCGGTTGACGCGGGCGCGCGGCAGATCCAGGGGACGCTGAACGGCTTGGGCGAGCGCTGCGGGAATGCGAACCTTACGACCCTGATCCCGACGCTCCTGCTCAAGGAACCCTACGCCAGCCGTCTGGAGACCGGGATCACCCGCGCCGCCCTCCAAGGCCTGCTGAAGACCTCCCGCATGCTGGACGACATCCTGAACCGCGTCCCTCTGCGGTCGGCCCCCTACATCGGCGCGTCCGCCTTCGCCCACAAGGCGGGACTGCATGCCAGCGCCATCCTGAAGGACCCGACGACCTACGAACATATCGACCCCGCATTAGTCGGCAACGAACGCGTCATCCCGATGTCGAACCAGGCCGGGCAGTCGAACCTGCGCGCGCGGCTGGAGGCGGCGGGGATCACCGTCGATCCCAAGGACCCAAGGCTGGGCCGGATCATCGAGGTGGTGAAGGATCGCGAGGACCAAGGCTATGCCTATGACGGCGCGCAGGCCTCGTTCGAGCTGGTCGCCCGGCGCGAGCTGGGTCTGTGCCCGGAGTTCTTCGAGGTCAAGCGCTACCGGGTCACGGTGGAGCGGCGGAAGAACAAGTACGACCGGATGATCTCGCTGTCGGAAGCCGTGGTGGTGGTCAAGATCGGCGACGCCAAGATGATGTCGGTCAGTGACAGCATGGACGAGGCCGGATCGGACCGCGGGCCGGTGAACGCGCTGGCGAAGGCGTTGGGCAAGGATCTGGGCCCCTATCAGGCCTGCATCGACGACATGAAGCTGGTCGACTTCAAGGTCCGCATCACCAACGGCGGGACCGAGGCCGTGACGCGGGTCATCATCGACAGCGAGGACGGGCAGGGCCGTCGCTGGTCCACCGTGGGGGTCAGTGCGAACATCGTCGATGCGTCGTTCGAGGCCTTGCTGGATGCGATCCAGTGGAAGCTGATCCGCGATTTCGGGACGCCCCGGAAAGCCCTGCCGTGAGTGTCGCGGCCTGCGCCGAGCTGGTCCAGCGCGGTGATCCCGATCGCTTCCGCGCGGTGATGGCGGCCCCGGTCGAGGTTCGCGCGCAGCTGTTCCCGCTGTATGCCTTCAACCTGGAGGTCGCGCGCGCGCCCTGGGTCACGCAGGAGCCACTGATCGCCGAGATGCGGCTGCAATGGTGGCGCGACGTGGTGGAAAACGCCGCCTCGGGTGCGGCGCGGGCGCATGAGGTGGCGGGGCCGCTGCATGATCTGATCCGGGATTTCGGTCTGCCGGTCGAGGTGATGGACCGTCTGATTGCCGCCCGCCGCTGGGATATCCACCGCGATCCGCATGAGGGGGCCGAGGGGCTGGCGGAATATCTGGAGGATACCGGTGCAGGTCTGATGTGGCTTGCGGCGCGGGCCTTGGGGGCGCCGGACGGGGCGGAGGCTCCGGTCCGGGCCTATGGCTGGGCCTCGGCTGCGGCGATGTATCTGCGGGCAGTGCCGGAACTGGATGCACGCGGTCGGCAGCCATTGCCAGAGGGCTTCGAGATCAAGGATTTGGCCCGTCGGGGTCTGGAGCGGTTGGCCGAAGCGCGGGCCGCCCGGAAGGCTTTGCCGAAAGCTGTCGCACCGGCCCTTCTGGCCGGGTGGCAGACGGAAAGCGTTCTGCGTCAGGTGCTTTCGGGGGGGTCTTCACCTGAACTTGCCGAGGCGACGAAGCGTTGGCAGCTTCTGTGGCAGGCTTTCACGGGGCGCTGGTAGCAGTCAGGCCCGCCGGGTCTCTTGCGGACGGAGCCAAAGCCAGATCAGCGCGCCGCCGGCGAGGATGAGGAAGGGCAGCATGGCAAGGTTGACCATCTGCCACCCGGCCTGGACCGAACCGCCCGAGCAGTTCATCAATCCGCCCGACGAGAAGCTTGCCATCGTCACACCGCCGAAGACCACGAGGTCGTTCAGACCCTGCAGGCGGCCGCGCTCTTCGGGGCGTTGGGCGGACGTCAGCATCGTGGTTGCACCGATGAAACCGAAATTCCAGCCGAGGCCCAGCAGGATCATGGCCAGGAAGAAGTTCTCGAGCTGCACACCAGCCATCGCGACGGCCCCTGCTCCGGCGAGGATGGTGAGGCCGAGGGCGATAATCCTCTCGGTCCCGAAACGGGCGATGAGGTGGCCGGTGAAGAAGCTGGGGGCGTACATGGCCAGAACGTGGGCGGTGACGACATCGGCGGCGTTGCCCTTGTCGAAGCCGCAGCCGACGACGGCCAAAGGCGAGGACGTCATCACCAGGTTCATCAGCGCGTAGGAGACGGTTGCGCAGATCATCGCGACAAGGATCGTCGGATTGCGGATCAGCTCGGCCCGGCTGCGACCCAGGGGGCTGCCCTCGGCCGGCGGCTTGGGTTTGGGGATGTCGAGCGCGAGGAAGAGGACGGAGCCGACGAGGTTCAGGACGATGACGGCGAGGTAGGAGCCGAGGAAGGGGACGGCCATTTCGTCCGCGGTGACTTTCACCAGTTGCGGGCCGACGACGGCAGAAAGGAGGCCCCCGGCCATGACCCAGCTGATCGCCTTGGGCCGGAACGCCTCGGACGCGGTGTCGACGGCGGCAAAGCGGTAAAAGCCGTTGGCGGACATGTAGATGCCAGAGATGAGTGCGCCAATGCAGAAGGTGGTGAAGCTGCTGGTCGAGAGGCCGTAGGCGCCGATGGCGGCCCCGGCAGCCCCCCCGGCGGCGCCAAAGAAGAACCCGGCGCGGCGGCCGAAGCGCTGCATCAGCATGGAAAGCGGTGTGGCCGTCAGCATGGAGCCGATGACCATCATGGTGATGGGCAATGTGGCCCAGCAGACGTTCGGTGCCAGGCTTGACCCGGCGAGGCCCGCGATGGTGAAGATCATCGGCAACTGCGCGCCGAGCACGGCCTGGGCAGCGACAAGGACAAGAACATTCCGGCGGGCGGTGGAGTCGTTGGTCATGCGGTATCGGTAGGAGGCTTGCGGCGGAACGGCAAGGGGAGATGTCGGTTGCTTCGGGCGGGGATATTTGTAGACAGAAAACATGGTGGGACGGATCATTCATTCCCTGGACTGCGTGGCGGAAGGTGCGGCCTGGCTTGGCCAGCGCGAGCCGGCCTTTGCGCGGGCCTTGCCTTTGGTGGGTGCGCTGCCCTTGCGGCGGGAAGAGGACGGGTTTCCGGCGCTGTTGCGCGCGATCGTGGGGCAGCAGGTATCGGTCGCCTCGGCGCGGGCGATCTGGGCGCGGCTGGAGGGGATGGGATTGACCGAAGCGGCTGCGATGGCGGCGGCGTCCGACGAGGATCTTCGCGCGGCGGGCCTGTCGCGGCAGAAGGCGCGTTATGGGCGCGCTTTGGCCGGGGCTGGTATCGATTTCAACGGGTTGCGGGCCGTTCCTGATGTCGAGGTCGTGAAAACCCTGGTTGCGGTGCCGGGGATCGGCATCTGGACGGCCGAGATCTATGCGATGTTCGCGCTGGGGCGGGCGGATGTGTTTGCGCCCGGCGATCTGGCCTTGCAGGAGGCCGCGCGGATGCTCTTCGGGCTGGAGGCGCGGCCATCCGAGAAGGCATTGCGCCAAATGGCTGAAGACTGGTCGCCCTGGCGGTCGGTTGCGGCGCGGATTCTTTGGGCCTACTACCGGGTGGCGAAAGATCGGGAAGGGATTTGACATGCGGGAGTTGCGGTTCGGACGGGCAGGCGTGGAGAAGGGTCAAGCCGTTGGCATGATTGTGTTTCTGCATGGCTATGGTGCGGATGGAAACGACCTTCTGGGACTTGCCGACCCGATGCAGCAACATTTGCCGGGGGTGGCATTTGCGGCACCTGACGCGCCGGAGCGTTGTGCGGGCGGCGGCTTCGGCGCGCAGTGGTTCCCGATTCCCTGGCTCGACGGATCGGCGCAGGCTGCGGCCGAGGCGGGGCTGGATGCCGCGGCAGATGACCTGAACGGATTTCTGGACCGGCTGCTGCAGGACGAGGCGCTGCGCCCGGACCAGATGGTGCTGGTCGGGTTCAGCCAGGGCGCGATGATGGCGATGCATGTGGCGCCGCGTCGTGCCGCGGCCGTCGCGGGCGTGGTTGCGATCTCGGGACGCCTGCTGCGGCCGGAGCTGCTGGCGACGCAAGCAACCGTGAAACCTCCGATCCTGCTGATCCACGGGGATCAGGACCCGGTTGTGCCGTTCTCCGACATGTCAAAGGCCGGCAATGCGCTGACAGCGGCGGAGTTCCCGACCTATGGGCACATCATGAAAGCCACCGGCCACGGGATTTCGCCCGACGGCCTTGGAGCGGCCTTGCAGTTCATCCGCGAGAGGTTGGGCATTGACGGATGACGCGTATGTACAAGGCAATGCGATGCGAAAGTCTGCTTGAACAACGCCAGCTACTTGATTGTTAATCCGGCACAATCCGGTTCAGACAACGGTCTCCAAGTAGACAGCGCAGCCGGTGAGGGCGGCGTAATCGTCTTCCACCACGGTGACCGAGAAGTCCTTTTGCAAAAGGTCCACCCGGCGCGCTTCGCGGAACGAGCGTTCAAGTCCGAATCGGGCGAAATGCGGGGTCATGGCCCGGGACATGCCGCCGATCAGGTAGATCCCGCCGTAGGGCAGGTGGATCAGCGCGAGATCGGCCAACATCTGGCCCAGGATGTGAACGTAAAGTCTGGCTGCATGGGCGGCGGTGGCGTCCTCGGCTTCCAGCGCCGCAAGAACTTCGGCCGAGGACAGGCTGGAGGGGTGCCCGGCGGCATAGGCGGCGAAGGCGTGCAGGTTGGCAAGACCGCGACCGGCCAGGACTTCCTCGACCCCGGCATGGGGGACGTCGCCTTCCGCCTTCAGCTTCTGTTCGATGAAGCGGATAAGCTGGAAGTCCTCTTCCGTCCGGACCGGCATGTTCACGTGGCCGCATTCCGAAGGCGGCACGACGCGGCCCTTGGGTGCAGGGTGGACGGGTGCTGCGTTGACGCCGGTCCCGAGGCCCACAACCAGCATCGAGCCATTGGTCTGGGGTCCGTCGATCACACGGCGCAGGTTCCCCGGTGCGATGTGACCCAGCGCCTGACCCTGGGCCTGAAGGTCGTTCAGGATCGCCACGCGGCTCGCTCCGGTCGCCCCGGTCAGCTTGGCGCCGTCGATCACCCAGGAAAGGTTCGTCATCTCGGCCACGCCGTCCTGCACCGGGCCGGCGGCAGCGACGCAGGCGCCCGATACGGAGGCGCCCGTCTGGTCCAGGTAGTCGCGCAGCACATGGGCGATGTCCTGCCCGCGGGCCTGGTATTCGGCATTCGGGAAGCGACGGATCGAGTCGATCCTGACCGAGGTGCCTTCCGCCAGTGCGACGCGGGTGTTGGTGCCGCCGATGTCGGCAAGGATCGCTAGGGTCATGGGGCCGGTCCGTGGGTCATGAGGCAGGAAGCGCGTCTTGGTGGGCGTGATACGGGGAAACTGCGGGCCGCGCCAGTGATTTGAAAGCGCTTCGGATCAGGGATTTGGGGCGGGGCCGGTGGACATGCCCTCGACCAGTTCGGCTTCAAGAAGCTGCTCGGCGGGCGGTTGGCCGGGGTTGGCAATCCGGTCCAGAAGAAGCTCGGCCACCAGCTTGCCAGCCTCGCGCACCGAAGAGCGCATCGCGGTGAAGATCGGCTTGTCCTCACCGTTCTTCATGTAGCTGAGGTCGTCGTCGAAGACGATCAGCGAGACGTCCCGGCCAAGGACCAGCCCCGCACTTTCAATGGCGCGACGCACGCCCATGCCTGAAATCATCGAGGACGCCAGGAACGCGGTGGGCGGGTTCGGGTTTTTCAGCATCCGTTCTGCGGCACGGAAACCGGCGACTTCGCTCATCTCGTCCGAAGACATGAGGGCTGGGTTGACCTGCAGGCCGCGCGCCTCCAGCGCCTCGACATAGCCGCGGCGGCGGCGGATGGCGAAATCCATGTACTCCAAGCCATTGACCAGCGCGATGCGGCTGTGTCCGAGGTCAAGGAGGTATTCGGTCGCCCGAAGGAAGGCGCGGCGGTTGTTCACGTCCAGCCAGGAATAGGGCACGGTGGTGCCGGTGGCGCGCCCGTGCACGACAAAGGGAAGCCCGATGTCGCGCAGAAGCGGGATCCGGGGGTCATCTTCGCGTGGGGAATGGACGATCACTCCGTCCACGTTCCCCTTCACCTTCATGGCGCGGTAGGTCTGCTCTTCCTGGTCATCGGGCACGACCGAGAGAAGCATGTCGTAGTCGTTGCGGCTGTAGGTCTCGCCCGCACCGGCGATGAAGTCGGCGAACACGGGGTTCACAATCTCGTGCCGGGTGGCGATGGGGATGACGTGACCGACGGCCATCGCGCGGCCGGTGGCCAGGCGGATCGCCCGGGTGTTCGGATGATAGTTGTGTTCCTTGGCGGCGGCCATCACCCGGGTGCGGGTGGCCTCATTCACCTCGGGGTAGCCGTTCAGGGCACGCGAGACCGTCGTCGGCGAGAGGCAGAGCTTGTGGGCGAGTTCCTTGAGGTTCATCGCGGGGCGGCTACTCGATACGGTCAGGACCGGGGGGACCATAGACGTCGGGGCCGGGGGCGTCAAAGATTAACGCAAGGTCAAAGCCGTATGAGGGCGAGGAGACCAAGCCAGAAAAGCGACAGGCCAAGCGCGATGGACGCCGGCACCCAAAGGGTGAACCGCGGCGTGGGCGCGATGGCCTTGCGAAGCGAGACGCGTTTCATGGGTTTGATTAAGGGCATGGAAAGGTTTTGCCGTCGTTAATGTCGGCATGTTCGATTTCGGTGAAACCGCAGGCTTCCTGCCCTTCCAGCAAAGCGCCGTCTATGCGGCGGCGGTCGAGGCTTGTGGTGCCCGGGCGCGCTGGCTTGACGGGGTTCTGGCGGTGGAGCGGGGGAGGCTGCGCCTGATCTCTCGCGCAGTGGGGCTGGACCGGGCCGGGCTGCGCCGGCTGGCGCGCTGGCCGGGGGTGACCGTGGCGACGCCCGAGGCGGCGCTGGCGGGTTTCGGTCTGGTGCCGCTGGTCACTCCGATGCACCACGCGGTCTGGTCGCTGGACGGGGACCTGCGGGCGGGACTGGTGGCCAAGTGGCGCAACCGGCTGGCCGCGGCAGAGCGGGGCCTCGTGGGGGTCCGGCCTGGTGGGCGACGGGCGCTGGATGCGTTGTCGGCCGCAGAAGGGCTGCAGCAGCGAACGCGGGGCTATCGTGCGTTGCCCGAGGGGTTTTCGCGCGCGCTGCCCGAGGGGGCCCTCCGGCTGTGGGAATGGCGGCAGGCGGGTGGGTTCGGGGCGGGGATGTGCTTCGTCGTGCACGGCGCATCGGCGAGCTATCATCTGGGCTGGGCATCGGAGGCCGCGAAGGCGTGCGGCGTGCACGGGGTCATGCTGATGCGGGCGACTGAGGCCTTGCAGGCCGAGGGGGTGCGCTGGCTGGACCTTGGATCGGTGGATACCGAGGCGGCTCCCGGACTGGCGCGGTTCAAGCTGGGGACAGGGGCGGCGTTGCGGCCGCTGGGAGCGACCTGCCTGGTCTTGCCCTGACCGCACCGCCGGGGCAGGGTGGCTGCAAACGGGGGGGATGCCGCATGGTCACGGTGACGGACGAGATGGTCGAGGCCTACCAGCGCGATGGGGTCGTGCTGGTCAAAGGGCTCTGGGCCGACTGGGTCGAGATGCTGCGGGCCGGCGTCGCGCGGAACATGGCGGCGCCGACGCATCAGATGGCGACGCTCAAGCCGGGCGAGCCGGGGTACTTTTTCGACGACTACTGCAACTGGCAGAAGGTGCCCGAATTCGGCGCGGTGATCCGGCAGTCGCCAGCGGCAGAGGTTGCCGCCCGTCTGATGGGGTCCGAGCGGGTCCAGGTCTTCCACGATCATGTGCTGGTGAAGGAGCCGGGGACGACGAAGCCGACGCCTTGGCACACGGACGGGCCCTACTACTTTGTCGAGGGCAGGCAGACGGTCAGCTTCTGGTCCCCGCTGGACCCGGTGAAGGAGGCGGCGCTGCGCTGCGTGGCGGGGTCGCATCTGTGGAAGAAGGATGTGCTGCCGACGCGGTGGATGTCGGAGACGAACTTCTATCCCGGCGAGGACGATTATATGGCCGTCCCGGACCTGGAGGCCGAGGGGATGGACATCCGGGAGTGGGAGATGGAACCGGGCGATGCCGTGGCCTTCAACTTCCGCACCCTGCATGGGGCGCGGGGGAATAAGACGACGCGGCGGCGGCGGGCGTTCTCGCTGCGGCTGGTGGGCGACGATGCCCGGTATGTCGAGCGGCCCGGGCCGACGTCGCCGCCGTTTCCGGGGCATGGGATGGTGGCTGGACAAAGGCTGCGCGAGGACTGGTTTCCGCTGCTGCGGGGCTGATGCCCGCGCGTGGCGGGGCTGGCGGGTTGAGGAAGATCAAGGACTTGGGCGTGGGCGTTCAGTATGGCTTAACCATGACTTTGTCCGCCAGGAGGCCCGCATGACCCTTGAGCCGCGCCCGAAGCGCTATCCGCCGCCGGAGTTTCCGCCGCGGCGGGCGAAGCTGTTCGCGAAGACGCCTCCGGCGGTGTTTCCGTCGATCCTGGGGCTTCTGGGCCTGGTCGCCGCCTTGCGGCTGGGACTGGGGCGGATGGGTTGGGACATGGGGCCGGCGGACCTTGCGGCTGGGCTGGTGGTGGCGCTTTGGGCTTTTGCCGCAGTGGCTTACGCCGGGAAGATCGCGCGGCGGCCCGGGGTGGTGATGGAGGATCTGCGGGTCCTGCCGGGGCGATCCGGGCTGGCGGCGCTGACCATGGGCGGGATGGCGGGGGCGGGGCTGATGACAAGCTACAGCCCGTCGGTGGCCTCGGTTCTGCTTGTGCTTTCGCTGGCGTGCCACGCGGTACTGGCGCTTGCTTTGGTGCGGCTTCTGCGCAGCCTGCCACCGGAAAGCCGGGCGGTGAACCCGACGCTGCATCTGAGTCTCGTCGGTTTCATCGTCGCGGCGGGACCGGCCCTCGCGCTGGGGTGGCCGTTGCTGGCCGAGGCGCTGTTCTGGGCGGTCATTCCGGTCGCGGTGGCGATCTGGGGACTGAGCCTGAAACAGTTCGCGGGAGCAGTGCCGCCTGCGCCGCTGCGGCCCCTGCTGGCGATCCATCTGGCCCCGGCGGCACTGCTGGCGCTGGTGGCGGGACTGCTGGGCAAGCCGGTGCTAGCGGCGCTGTTTCTGGGGCTGGGGACGGTTTACGGGCTCCTCCTGCTGACGGGGGGACGCTGGGTGACGCAATCCGGTCTGACGCCGCTTTGGGGGGCCTTCACCTTTCCGCTGGCGGCCCTGGCAAGTGCCATGCTGGTGGCAGGCGGCGGCTGGCTTTGGCCGGGGCTGGCACTCACGGCGGCCGGACTGGTGGTGATCCCGGCGATTGCCTGGTGGGTGCTGAAACGCTGGCCGGGTGGCAGGCTGGCCGCGGTCACCAACGCCGCGGAAGCCTGAGACGCGCGACGCCGCACCCGGAGCAGGCGGTTTCGAAATGGAGCGCTGACGCGCAAGGCTTTTGTCTCGCCTTCCGCGCGCGAAGGGCGCGCAGAAGGCTCGGACGTGCCTCCGGCGGGGATATTTGGACAAAGATGAAGGGCGGGATCAGAGGATGAGGCTGACCCAGGCGCGGGCGAGGACAAGGCCGTGGCTGTCGGCTTCGGCGCCGCGGGTGGTGGCGATGCCGGGGTGCGCGGTGGTCCAGCCGGGCTGCATCCGTTCGGTGAGGTCGGGGAAGGTCCGGGTCCAGTCCCGGACCACGCTGCGGCTGGCTTCGAAATGGAACTGGGTGCCATAGGTCGCGCGGCCGATGCGGAAGGCCTGGTGATGGGCCGTAGCACTGTGGGCCAGATGGACCGACCCTTCCGGCAGCGTGAAGGTATCGGAGTGCCACTGGAAGATCGGGAAGGTGTCAGGCACCTGCGACAGGACGGGATCGGCGCGGCCCGCCTCGGTGAGGGTGACGTCGACCCAGCCGAACTCGGGCGCGGTGCCGAGGTGGTTTTCGGCACCGAAGGCGCGGGCGAGAAGCTGGGAGCCGAGGCAGATGCCAAGGACGGGTTTGCCGGCCTGGGTATAGGCGGCCATCAGGTCGGCCAGGGCGGGCAGGTAGGGATGGGTGTGGTCGTCGGTCGCGGATTGCTCGCCGCCGAAGACGACCAGCGCGTCGCTTTCGTCGGTCGTGGGCAGCGCATTGTCGGACCAGGGTTTCCACAGGTCGATCAGCGCGGCCTCTTCGTGCAGCGCGACGCCGACCTGGCCGTGGTGGGTGATCCGGGTATTCTCGACGATGGCGACGCGCATGGGGTCCTCGGGCTTTGGTGCCAATCTGCATGGGGCGGCGGCGGGCGCAAGGGTGGAGCGATGGGCCCGCATTGGAAGGGTGCGGGACGCCCCCGGTTGCCGCAGTTGGCAGGGGCCCGGCGGGTCTTTTTTCCCTTGCGTCCCAAGGCGGGCCGTGAAAAGGGGAACCGCCAAACGAGGCTTGCTCCCGGAGGGAAAACCCATGGAGATTCGTGAGGCTCTCACCTTTGATGACGTGCTTTTGGTGCCCGCAGCATCGAGCGTCCTGCCGTCGGATGCCGATACCGCGACCTTCGTGACCAAGGCGATCCGGATGAACATCCCGCTCTTGTCGAGCGCGATGGATACGGTGACCGAAGGCCGGATGGCGATCGCGATGGCGCAGGCGGGCGGGATCGGGGTGATCCACCGCAACCTCGACCCTGAAACCCAGGCGCGCGAAGTGCGGCGGGTGAAGCGGTTCGAGTCGGGTGTGGTCTATCAGCCGATCACGCTGACGCCCGACCAGACGATGGCCGACGCGAAGGCGCTGATGGAACGCTATTCGATCACCGGCTTTCCGGTGGTGGACGAGGCGGGCCGGGTCTTGGGGATCGTGACCAACCGGGACATGCGCTTTGCCTCGGACGACAAGACCCCGGTGCGGGTGATGATGTCCTCCGAGAACCTGGCCATGCTGCGCGAACCCATCGACCGGGCCGAGGCGATCAGCCTGATGAAGGCGCGGCGGATCGAGAAGCTTCTGGTGACGGATGGGTCGGGCAAGCTGACGGGACTGCTGACCTTGAAGGACACCGAGAAGTCGGTCCTGAACCCGCAGGCCTGCAAGGACGAGTTGGGGCGGCTGCGGGTCGCGGCGGCGTCCACGGTCGGCGATGCGGGCTTCGAGCGGTCGCAGGCCCTGATCGACGCTGGCGTGGACCTGGTGGTGATCGATACCGCGCACGGGCATTCCGAGGGCGTGGCCCGGGCGGTCGAGCGGATCAAGCGGCTGTCGAACACTGTGCAGGTGGTGGCGGGCAACGTTGCCACGGGCGAGGCGACACGGGCGCTGATCGGCGCGGGCGCGGATGCGGTGAAGGTCGGCATCGGGCCTGGCAGCATCTGCACGACGCGGATCGTGGCAGGGGTCGGGGTGCCTCAGTTGACCGCGATCATGGATTCGGCGCGGGCTGCGGGGGATATCCCGGTGATCGCGGACGGCGGGATCAAGTATTCCGGCGATTTCGCCAAGGCGATTGCCGCCGGGGCGTCCTGTGCGATGGTCGGCTCGGCGATTGCGGGGACGGACGAATCTCCGGGCGAGGTGATCTTGTGGAATGGGCGGTCGTTCAAGGCCTACCGCGGCATGGGCAGCCTTGGCGCGATGGCGCGCGGCTCGGCGGACCGGTATTTCCAGAAGGATGCGGCGTCCGACAAGCTGGTGCCCGAGGGGATCGAGGGTCAGGTGCCCTACAAGGGATCCGCGGCGGCGGTCATTCATCAGATGGTTGGCGGCCTGCGCGCGGCGATGGGCTACACCGGCTGTGCAACCGTGGCCGAAATGCGGTCACAGTGCCAGTTCGTGCGGATCACCGGTGCGGGGCTGAAGGAGAGCCACGTGCATGACGTGCAGATCACGCGGGAAAGCCCGAACTACCGGGTCGGCTGACCGGCAACCTGGGCGACAAGCTGCAGGAGGCGGGCGGACCGGGGTGCAAGTGCGGGCTGGTCCCTGACCTCGGGGCTGCACCGGACGGCGGCCAGATCGCGGTCCAGGCGGGCGATCCATGCTGCGGCCGCGGCTTTGTCGTCGCCGGGGGCATTCAGGTCGAAACGGCTGGCCGGATCGGCGACCAGGGCGCGCAGGTGGGCGTCGAAGGCCTGGAGGTCTTCGGCCGGCCAGGCGGGATGACCTGCGGCTTCGAGGCGGGGATGAAGCGTCTTCCAGATTGACGTGAGGGCGGCGAGGGCGGCTTCGGTCCGGGGGCGGGCGCGTTCGACCATCAGGGATTCGAAGGCGAAGGGGGTTTCCGCCCAGTTCCGCTGCTCGGGCGGGCCTGCGACATGGTTTTCGAAGCAAATCTCGCCAGCGCGGTCCACGATGGCGACGCGGTCGAAGGTCAGGTCCTGTTCGATGCGGTCCAGCACGGCGGGCCAGCGCAGGGCGGTTTCGCGAACCATGGGCCAGCCGATCCGCATCGCGTTTGTCTCACCCGCGTCAAGGGCTGCCAAGCTTCGGCCCAGGGCGCCAAGCCAGCTTTCCTCGACCGGGGTGGCAAGCACCAGACATTCGACCCCGTAGCCCAGTTGGCGGAGCGCAATCGCGAGACGCTCGATATTGCCGGGAATGGCGCGTTCCCACAGGATGTGCGCGCGCTGCGCTACGGCGTGGTCGGCAAGGAGCTGGCAGTGGGTGGCGCAATGGGTTCGGCCGTAGGCCTCGCGTACTGACGTCGCGACTGGGTTGGCTACATCGAGCCAGTCAAGGCTTGCGACAAGGGCGTCGGGTTCGATCCGTTGCGTGCGCTCGGGACCGAGTTCAGCCAGAAGCCGGTGGAGCGTGGTGGTCTTGCCGGCGCCCTGGTGGCCGGTGACGAAGATGCACCGGGGGACAGCATTTCCGCCACCCGCGACCGCGAAAGCGGGATGGATGCGGTCAAGATAGACCGCATCCCAATCCGGTTCCTCAGCCAATTGGCTCGATACGCAGACGACGGCCGTCGGCGTCGCGACGGCCTTCTGTTACGGGATGCCCCAAGGCACTTAGCAGCTAGTGCAGGTCGGCTGCACAGGCTCGTCATCATCGCCGGACGAAATCAGCAGCCCGATGGCAACCACCGCGAGAAGCGGGATGAGGATGTTGGAGGCCGGGCGTTCCGCCACGACCTCGGTGTCTTCAAGCAGCACCGGACCTCCGGCGAAGGCGGGGGCGGCGAGTGCGGCGACAAGTGTCGCGGTCAGGGTCTTGTTCACCAGAAAACTCCATATCCGAACATATGCATGGAGAATGATGTTATGAGCCTTTGTCTGTCAACGGCGCGACGCCGATCCTTGCTGCGGCGTGGCACAAATGCCGGACCCGCAGGTCTTTCCGGCTTGCCGGGGCGTGCAAAACGAAGGATCACGCAGTCTTGGCGGCATGGTGGTGACCAGATGACTCCCTCGGCAAGACTGGCGGCGGCAATCGGCGTCCTCGACCGCGTTCTGACGGGCGAGCCTGCGGAAAAGGCGCTGACCAATTGGGGGCGGGCCAGCCGCTTTGCGGGGTCCGGCGACCGGGCCGCGGTGCGCGACCTTGTATATGATGCGCTGCGGCAGCGGGTTTCGGCGGCGGCGCTGGGGGGTGGGCTTACCGGACGCGGCCTTGTGCTGGGCCTGATGCGGGTGGCAGGGCAGGAGGTGCTGTTCACCGGCGAGGGCCATGCCCCGGCGATCCCGACGGCCGAGGATGCCGGGCGTGAGCCCACCGCAGAAGAGCGGCTTGATGTGCCGGACTGGCTTTTGCCGGAGCTGCGGGAAAGCCTTGGTCCGCGTTTCGAGGCGGTGGCCGAGGCGATGCGGTCGCGCGCGCCGGTGTTCCTGCGGGTGAACCTCCGGCGAACCGACGTAGCCGGCGCCCTGGCGGCTTTGGCGGCGGAGGGAATTGCGGCGCAACCCCATCCACTGGCCGCGACGGCTTTGGAGGTCACCGAGAACGCCCGCAAGATCCACGCGTCGGAGGCCTATCGCACGGGGCTGGTCGAATTGCAGGATGCCTCGTCGCAGGCGGTGGTCGCGGCGCTGCCGCTGATCGACGGAATGAAGGTGCTGGACCATTGCGCGGGCGGCGGCGGCAAGACCCTGGCAATGGCGGCACAGGCACGGCTGAAACTTCTGGCGCATGACGTGAACCCCGGTCGCATGGCCGATCTGCCGGTGCGGGCCGAGCGGGCCGGCGTGAAGGTTGCGGTGATCGGCAGCCCCGAGACGCAGGCCCCCTATGACCTGGTGCTGGTCGATGCGCCGTGCTCTGGCTCGGGCAGCTGGCGGCGCGATCCCGAGGGCAAGTGGCGGCTGACCGGGCAGACGCTGGACCGATTGCAGGCGACACAGGCGGCGATCCTGGATCAGGTCGCGCCGATGCTGCGCGGCAAAGGCTGGCTGGCCTATGCCACCTGCTCGCTTCTGCACCGGGAGAATCGGGGGCAGGTTGATGCGTTCCTTGCGCGCCATGAGGGCTGGCGGTTGCAGCGCGACCACGCTTTCACACCGTTGGAGGGCGGCGACGGCTTCTACCTTGCACTTCTACAGAGAAGTTGACATCCCGAATGCAACCTGAGCTTGCTGCCCGCTCAAGTTAACAGTGGATTAACCTTGTCCGGCGATGGTTTCACCTGGCTGGCAATCAGGTCGGTATCTGTCGGGGGTTGGTTTGACGAGTGGGGTGCAAGGAGAGCGCGTCGGGCGGACTGTGCTGCTGACGGTGGCAGGGTCGGGATTGGTCCTGATCCTTGTCTGGGCGCTGGCCCTGCGCGACACCGGCCCGATCGGTCTTTTGCCGGGACTGGTGCTGCTGGCGCTGGCGCTTGGGCTGGCCGCGAGGGACCGTTTGCGACAGCGGCGGGTCGAGGATCAGAACCTGCTGGCCTTTCAGTTGATGGCCGATGATCCGGCCCCCTGCTTTCTGACTGACGCCCAAGGCCGGATGATCCTGCGCAACGCTGCCGCCGAAACCCGGTTCGGGGCGGAGGTGACCGACCTTCACCGGGCGCTTGAGCGGCACGTCCTCAGCCCCGGAGAGCTGCTTTTGCGCCTGCAGGCTGCGGCCGATGCAACCGGCTCGGCGCGCGAGGATCTGCCCGGACATGGCCAGGTCCTGCGCCTGACCGTGCACCGCGCCAGCGCCGATCGCTTCTTCTGGCGCGCGGACGAAGTGGATCTGGCGGGGGATGGGCAGCTGCCCGACCGGGGCGAGCGCGCGCCGGCGGTCGCGGTTGGCGGCGATCTTGAGGAAGTGCCGGTCGCGATCATGACCTTCGGCCCCGACGGGGTAATGCGGATCGCCAACCATGCCGCGCGCGAGCTGATGTGGAAGGGCGATATCCGGGCGGCGATGTTCCACGACCTGTTCGAGGGGTTGGGGCGGCCGGTGTCCGAATGGCTGGCCGATGTGGCGGCAGGGCAGCATCCGGGCGGCTCGGAAGTGCTGCGGGTTCGTGGCGAGGAAGAGCGGTTCCTGCAGATCACCCTGCGCCGCTACGTTGATGGCGGGCGGCCAGGGGGACTGGCGATCCTGAACGATGCGACGCGGCTGAAGACTATGGAAGCGCAGTTCGCGCAAAGCCAGAAGATGCAGGCGATCGGCCAGCTGGCGGGGGGCATCGCGCATGATTTCAACAACCTTCTGACTGCGATTTCTGGTCATTGCGACCTTTTGCTCTTGCGCCACGGTCGGGAGGACAGTGATTTCGCGGACCTGGAACAGATCCGGCAGAACGCCAACCGGGCAGCGTCGCTGGTGGGGCAGTTGCTGGCGTTTTCCCGCAAGCAGACGCTGAACCCCGAAGTGCTTGACCTTGAGGATGTGCTGGCGGACCTGACGCATCTTCTGAACCGGCTGATGGTTGACAAGGTGGAACTGTCGCTGGGCCATCCGGGCCGCGAGGTTGGCAAGGTGCTGGGCAAGATCCGCGCGGACAAGCGGCAGATCGAGCAGGTGCTGATCAATCTGGTGGTCAATGCGCGCGATGCGATGCCGAACGGTGGCAGCATCCGGATCGAGACCGAGCCCGTCACACTGACTGAGGACATGCAGCGCGACCGGGCCACCGTTCCGGCGGGTGACTACACGGTGATCCGGGTGATCGACCGCGGGATCGGCATTCCTGAACACCAGTTGCGGCAGATCTTCGAGCCGTTTTTCACCACCAAACGCGTCGGTGAGGGAACCGGGCTGGGCCTGTCGATGGCCTACGGCATCGTCAAGCAGTCGGGCGGGTTCATCTTCGTCGATTCGGTGGTGGGCGAAGGCACTGCATTCTCGCTGCTGTTCCCGGTCTACGAGGGCGAGGAACAGGCTCCGGCGACCGAGATGAAGCGGCTGGTGGCCAAGCAGGGAGAGGGCGTGATCCTCTTGGTCGAGGACGAGGCCTCGGTCCGCGCCTTCGCCAGCCGGGCGCTGACCCTGCGCGGCTACACGGTGCTGGAGGCCGCAAATGCCGAGGAGGCGCTGGCGAAGCTGGACGACAAGACGCTTCACGTCGATCTCTTCGTAACCGACGTGGTGATGCCGGGAATGGACGGCCCGGCCTGGGTCCGGCGCGCGCATCTGGATCGGCCGGGCGTGAAGGTGGTCTTCATGTCCGGTTACGCCGAGGACGGGTTGGCCGAGGACCAGGCCCGGGTGCCGAATTCGGTTTTCCTGCCGAAGCCGTTTTCGCTGAACGACCTGACGAACACGGTGCAGGGGCTGTTGAGCTGAGTGCCTCCGAGACCACCGGGACCAAATTTCTTGCGGAAGAAATTTGACAAATTCCTTGCTTAAGGAATTTGGGTCCCGGCGGAACCGACCGGCCCTAGCCGCGCAGAAGCCTTGCCACGGCGGGGGCGAAATAGGTCAGGATGCCGTCGCAGCCCGCGCGCTTGAAGGCCATCAGACTTTCGACCATCGCCTTCTCGCCGTCAATCCAGCCGTTCTGCGCCGCCGCCTGGATCATCGCGTATTCGCCCGAGACCTGGTAGGCGAAGGTGGGGGCCCCGAAGGTCTCCTTCACGCGCAGGCAGATGTCGAGATAGGGCATCCCCGGCTTGACCATCACCATGTCCGCGCCTTCGGCCAGATCGCGGGCGACCAGTCGGATCGCCTCGTCGGAATTGGCGGGGTTCATCTGGTAGGTCTTCTTGTCGCCCTTCAGCGCCCCCGACGCCCCCACGGCATCGCGGAACGGGCCGTAGAAGGCGCTGGCGTATTTCGCGGCATAGGAGAGGATCGACGTGTCCTTGTGACCCGCCGCCTCCAGTGCGGCCCGCATCGCGCCGATCCGGCCGTCCATCATGTCCGACGGCCCCAGGATGTCGGCCCCCGCATCGGCCTGGGCCAGTGCCATCCGGACCAGCGCCTCGACCGTCTCGTCGTTCAGGATGATCCCGTCGACCACCAGCCCGTCATGACCATGCGCATTGTAGGGGTCCAGCGCCACGTCGGTCATCACGGCGATGTCGGGCACCTGCGCCTTGATGGCGCGAATTGCCCGGTTCGTAAGGTTCTCGGGGTTCCAGGCCTCTTCGCAGGTCGCCGTCTTCAGCGAGGGGTCGGTGTAGGGAAAAAGGCAGATCGCCGGGATGCCCAGATCGCAGGCTTCGGCTGCGGCTTCGACCACAAGGTCGAGCGAACGCCGCTCGACCCCGGGCATCGAGGCCACCGGCTGGCGCTGGTTCACCCCGTCGCACAGGAACACCGGCCAGATCAGGTCACCTGCCGTCAGCGTGTTTTCCTGCACCAGCGACCGAAGGGCGGGGCTCCGCCGCAGGCGCCGGAACCGGCCCAGAGGGTAGGGCGCTTGGGTGGGTTGCATGGCTGGCTCCTTCCTGCCCGATCAAGGGGCTTGCGGCTTTCCCTTCTGCCTGACATGGAAAGAGAGCCGCCTCAAGTTATCTATGCGTGGCACGGTGATAGACGAAGGAGACCGGACGGTTGGATGTCCTGGATACGGCGCTGGAAGTCATCGACCTGAGGTCGTTTTCCAATTTGTGGTACTGGATCGCCCTAGCGGCCCTGTGGTCTTCGGTCAGCCACTGGGTGCTGGGCGTGCCGCACGACTTGATCCAGCGCGCCCGGCGCGAGGGTGGACAGGCGCAGGCCGATGTCGAGGACCTGGTGCGGATCAACATCAATCGGCTGCTGAACATCGTCGACAGCGGCGCGATGCTGATGGTGGCGCTTTCGGCGTTCTGGCTGACGGCTTTGATCGTCCTTGGCTTCTGGTACGACATCGAGTTTGCGCAAGCCGTCGTTCTTCTGTTCGCGCCGCTGCTGCTGGTCGTCTTCTTCAGCGTACGCGCGAGCAGGCGGATCGTCGCCGAGGCGGCAACGGGCGAGGCACTTTTTCGCAGGCTTACCATTCATCGTCGGGTGGTCCAGGTGATCGGGATGCTGGCAATCACCGTCACCGCCTTCTATGGCACCTGGCAGAACATCAGCGTGTCGATCCTCAACTGAGCGGGCCGCAACTGCCCCTGACACTTCGGAACCGATGACAGCCGAACGCATCTTGATGGGCGGTGCGCCCGAGGGCTTCGATGCCCGGATATTGGTCCGCGAATTGTCGCGAGGCCAGCCCGTGGTGCATGTCGCGCGCGATGACAAGCGGGCCGAGGCGATGCGCGCCGCGCTGGCGGTGATGGCTCCCGAGGTTGCGGTGCTGGACTTTCCCGCCTGGGATTGCCTGCCCTACGACCGGGTCAGCCCCAATCCCGAGATCTCGGCCCGGCGCATGGCGACCCTGGCCCTTCTGGCCGACGGATTGCGCGGGCCATTCGTCCTTTTGACGACGCTGAACGCGGCCACCCAGAAGGTCCCGACGCGCGAGGTGGTGCGAGCGGCATCCTTCCGCGCGGATGTCGGTAGCCGGGTGGACGAGCAACGGCTGAAGGGCTTCCTGGCGCGGATGGGGTTCACGCCGGTTTCCACCGTGGCCGAGCCTGGCGATTACGCGTTGCGGGGCGGAATCATCGACATCTTCCCGCCGGGCCCGCGGGGGCCGATCCGGCTGGACTTCTTCGGCGACGTTCTGGACGGAGCTCGGCGGTTTGATCCCGAGACCCAGCGGACAACGGAAAAACTGAAAAGGGTCGAATTTTCCGCCGTTTCCGAGGTGATTCTCGACGAGGCTGCGATCGCGCGGTTCCGGCAGAACTATCGGATCAGCTTTGGAGCGGCGGGGACCGACGACCCGCTCTATGAAGCCGTCAGCGCCGGCCGGAAGCACCAGGGGATGGAGCATTGGCTCCCCTTCTTCCATGAGCGGCTGGAGACGCTGTTCGATTACCTGCCGGGTGCGTACGTCCTTCTGGACGACCAGGTGACGGCTGCCCGGCTGTCGCGGTGGGACGGCATCGCGGACAGCTACGATTCGCGGCACGAGGCGATGGGGGCGAAGGGGCGGATCGATTCCGTCTACAAGCCGGTGCCGGCCGAGGAGTTGTATCTGGACGACGCGGGCTGGGAGGCGGCGCTGGTCGCATCGCGCCTGGTGCAGTTGTCGCCCTTGCAGCAAAGCCCGGGTCCGGGCGTTCTGGACGCGGGCGCGCGGGCCGGACGGAACTTCGCACCCGAACGCCAGCAAGAGAAGATCAATCTTTTCGGTGCTTTGGCCGATCATGTTCAGGCACTTACGAAGACCGGGCAGGTGATCATCGCGTCCTGGTCGGACGGTGCGCGGGAGCGGTTGAAGGGTCTTCTGGTCGACAACGGCGTGACCGGGGCGAAGGAAATCACCGATTTCCGCGACATCCCCGAGGGCAAGGGCGGGTTGTTCCTGGTGGTCTGGCCGCTGGAGGCGGGGTTCGTGGCCCCCGGCCTTGCGGTGATCTCGGAACAGGACGTGCTGGGCGAACGGTTGGTCGGCAAGCCGCGCCGGAAGCGGAAGGCCGACAACTTCCTGCGCGAGGTCGACACGCTGAGCGTAGGCGACCTGGTGGTACATGTCGAACATGGCGTGGGGCGTTATCTGGGGATCGAGACGATCACGGCGTTGGGTGCCCCTCATGCCTGTGTAATGCTGGAATATGCCGAAAATTCCAAGCTTTACCTGCCCGTCGAGAACATCGAGCTTCTTAGCCGCTACGGGCATGAGGAAGGCTTGCTGGACCGGCTGGGCGGCGGGGCGTGGCAGGCGAAGAAGGCCAAGCTCAAGGAGCGCATCAAGGAGATTGCCGACCGGCTGATGCGGGTCGCGGCGGAACGCGCCTTGCGCCACGCGCCGGTTCTGGAGGCTCCACATTCGATCTGGGAGGCCTTTGCGGCGCGGTTCCCCTATCAGGAGACCGACGATCAGCTGACGGCGATTGCCGACGTGGTGGCGGACCTGGAAAAGGGTTCGCCGATGGACCGGCTGGTGGTGGGCGATGTGGGCTTCGGCAAGACCGAGGTCGCGATGCGGGCGGCTTTCGTGGCGGCGCTGTCGGGGATGCAGGTGGCGGTAATCTGTCCGACGACGCTGCTCGCCCGCCAGCACTACCGCAGCTTTGCCGAGCGGTTTCGTGGATTTCCAATTTCAGTCAAGCCCTTGTCTCGGTTTGTTTCGACGAAGGAGGCCAATGCGACGCGGGCGGCGATGGCGGATGGGTCGGTGGACATCGTCGTCGGAACGCACGCGCTGCTGGCGAAGGGGATCACCTTCAAGAAGCTGGGCCTTTTGGTCATCGACGAAGAGCAGCACTTTGGCGTGACGCACAAGGAGCGGCTGAAGGAGATGCGGTCGGAGGTGCATGTGCTGACGCTGACCGCGACGCCGATCCCGCGCACCCTGCAGCTGTCGTTGACCGGGGTGCGTGACCTGTCGATCATTGCGACGCCCCCGGTCGACCGGCTGGCGATCCGGACCTACGTTTCCGAATTCGATACAATCACCATCCGCGAGGCAATCCTGCGGGAGAGGTTCCGGGGTGGGCAGACGTTCTATGTCGTGCCGCGGATTTCCGATCTGCCGGAGATCGAGGACTTCCTGAAGACCCAGGTTCCGGAAGCCTCCTATGTCATCGCCCACGGGCAGCTGGCGGCCGGTGATCTGGATGACCGGATGAACCAGTTCTACGACGGCAAGTATGACGTGCTGGTCGCCACGTCGATTGTTGAAAGCGGGCTGGATATTCCCACCGCGAACACGATGATTGTCCACCGTGCGGATATGTTCGGGCTGTCTCAACTGTATCAGATCAGGGGACGGGTGGGCCGGTCGAAGACGCGGGCCTATTGTTACCTGACGACGAAGCCCCGTGCGCCGTTGACGCCGCAAGCCACGAAGCGGCTGCGGTTGCTGGGGAGCCTCGACAGTCTTGGGGCGGGGTTCAACCTTGCCTCCCACGACCTGGACCTGCGCGGGGCGGGGAACCTGCTGGGCGAGGAGCAGTCGGGGCACATCAAGGAAGTCGGCTACGAACTTTACCAGCACATGCTGGAGGAAACGATCGCCAGAATCAAATCGGGCGAGTTGCAGGGACTTTCCAGCATTGACGACGACTGGTCGCCGCAGCTGAACCTTGGTGTTCCGGTCATGATCCCCGAGACGTACATCCCCGATCTCGACATCCGGCTGGGGCTTTACCGGCGGCTGTCCAGCTTGACGACGAAGGTCGAGCTTGAAGGGTTTGCGGCCGAGCTGATCGACCGGTTCGGACCGCTGCCGAAGGAGGTCAACACGCTGATGCTGATCGTCCGGATAAAGGCGATGTGCAAGCGGGCGGGGATATCGAAGCTGGACGCGGGGCCGAAGGGGGCGACGATCCAGTTCCACAACGACAAGTTCGCCAATCCGGCGGGGCTGGTGGATTTCCTGAAGGCCCAGGGGCCTGCCGCGCGGGTCAACGGCAACAAGATAGTGCTGAACGGCGAGATGAAGACCGAAGCCGACCGGATCAAGGGCGCGTTCAACATCGCGCGTGATCTGGCGGAAGTGGTTAAGGCGGGCCGGAAGGGCTAGGCCCGCGGCTCGCCCAGGGTCTTCAGCGACAGGATCAGGCAGAGCGCCACAAGGACGGTGACGCAGAGCAGAAGCGGCGTCGAGGTGCCGTCGAAAGCAAGGCCCACGGGGATGGCGAGGATCACAGAACCCACGGTGGCGGCCGAAGCAATCACCGAGGCGGCAAGGCCGGCAATGCGGCCAGCCGGCTCCATCGCAAGGGCGTTCAGGTTGCCCATCGTGAGGCCCATCATCGAGAAAATGCCAATGCACCAAAGCATTTGCATCGCAAAGCTGAGGTTGCCCTGCAGAAGTACGCTGCCAAGGGTCGCCAGCGCGATCAGCGACAGGATCAGCACGCCCGCATAGGTGCGGGTGACGACGCGCCGCATGCCCAGCGACATCACGATGCGGCTGTTCAGCAGGCTTCCGGACATCGAGGCGACGGCAATGAGGGCGAACCAGAGGGGAAAACTCTCGGCCCGGTCGAACTGGCGTTCGAAGATGCCTTGCAGCGAGGAAAGCGTGGCGAACAGGGCGGCGAGGGTCAGGGTCTGCAACAGGGTGGAAACCAGAACGATGCGGAGGGTGAAAAGCTCTTTGGTGCCCGCCCAGAGGTCGCCAAGGTGAAGCGGGCGGCGCTTGTCCAAGGGCAGGGTTTCGGGCTGGCGAAGACCGAGCCAAAGCATGCAGAGACCGGAAAAGAGGATGTAGGCAAGGAAGATCGAGTGCCAGCCGCCCAAGGCGATGATCCCCTGGCCCATCAGGGGGGCCAAGGCTGGGACGATGGTGAAGATCATCATGACAAAGGACATGATCTTGGCCATCTCGCGGCCCGAATAAAGGTCGCGCACCATCGCGATCGCCACAGTGCGCGGGGCGGCGGCGGCAAGGCCCTGAAGGAGACGGGCGGCGAGAAGGATTTCAAGGCTGGGCGCGAAATAGCAGGCAAGGGCCGCCAGGGCGTAAAGGCCGGAACCGACGAGGATCACGCGCTTGCGGCCGAAGGCGTCCGAGAGGGGACCGGTGAACAGCGTCCCGATGCCCATGCCGAGGACGAAGCTGGTCACGACGAGTTGGGCCGCGTTCGGAGCGTCGGGCGAGAGGGTGGCTGCAATCTCGGGCAGGGCGGGCAGCATCGCGTCGATCGAGATCGCGATGGTGGCGAAAAGCATGGCGACAAGCGCCACGAACTCGGTCTGCGAGGGGCGGGTCTGGGTCACTTAGGCCTGGCCGGTCAGTTCGGCGATGACCTTGTCCCAGGTCTCGACCGGCTGCGCGCCGGAGACGACGTATTGCTGGGCAATAAGGAAGGTCGGGACGGCGGTCACACCCTTCTGGCGCGCATCCTGGTCGCGGGCGAGGATGTCGTCTGCGTCCGCCTGGGATTGCAGGAGACGCAAGGTGGCCCCGCGGTCCATCCCGTTTTCGGCGGCGATGTCGGCGAGGATGGCGTGGTCTCCGATGTCGCGGCCCTCGACCCAGTAGGCGCGCATCAGGGCGGTGACGACTGCGGAGTGCACGGCCTCGATCCCGGCCCAGTGGATCAGGCGGTGGGCATCCAGCGTGTTCGGCATCCGCTGCGGCTTGTCCGGGTCCATCTCGACGCCTGCCGCGCGGGCAGACTCGCGCAGCCGTTCGTGGACGGCGTCGACGCGCGCCTTGCCGCCGAATTTCTGTTCCAGGTAGGCGCGTTTGGCGACACCTTCGGCCGGCATGTCGGGGTTGAGCTGGAACGGATGCCACTGGATCGCGAAGGGATGGTCAGGGTGCTGTGCAAGCGCGCGATCAAGGTTGGCCTTGCCGACATAGCACCAGGGGCAGACCGGATCGGAGAAGATGTCCAGGCGGATCGGTGCGGGGATCATTCGGGTCTCCTGTAGTGGGCGGCCAGCGCCTTGCGGATCAGCTTGCCGGTGCCGGTTCGGGGCAGGGCGTCAAGGCGCTGGTAGTGCCTTGGCTGTTTCCAGCGGGCAAGGGTCTTTTCGGCGCATTCCTGCAGGGTCGGGACGGCGATTTCGCAGGGGGCTTCGTAGAAGAGCGCCAGGATCGTCGTTCCCGGAGCGGGTTCCACCTGGGTCGCGGCGCAACCGGTGAGGGGCAGGTCGTGAAAGGCGGCCTCGATCTCGGCGGGCGAAACGCGAAAGCCGCCGGCGTTCAGAAGATCATCCTTGCGGCCAAGGTGGGTAACGGCGCCGTCGTCCGCCATCACGGCTGCATCGCCGGTGCGGAACCATTGGCCCTGCGGCGGCGGGTGGCCGAGATAGTGGCGCATGAGGCCGGGGTCGGCGGTGGCGACGGCAAGCTCTCCTGCCGCGCCACGCGGGACAGGGTTCCCCGCGTCATCAAGGACCGCGATGTGGCGGCCGGGTTGCGGGTAGCCCGACGTGCCCAAAGGCGCGGGCCGGCTGGGGGAACCGGAGAGGTAGGTCGAAACTTCAGACATCCCGAGGGCCTCGTGGAGGTCGGTTTCCGAGCACTCGCGCCACTGGGTGCGGAGGGATCGGGGAAGCGCCTCACCGGCGGAGAGGCCGTGGCGGAGGTGGGGCATGGGCGGCATTTCGGTCCGCAGCAGCTGGCGGTAGATGCCGGGGGCGGCGGCAAGGATGGTGGCCTGGCTGCGCGCCATCAGGGCGGGCAACTGGCTGGCCGGGGTACCACTTGCCGGGATCAGCGCCGTGGCGCCGAGGGTCCAGGGGTCCAGAAGACCGGTGCCCAGGGTGTAGGTCCAGTTGAGCGCTCCCGCATGGAGCAAGCGGTCGGTCTCGGTCAGGCCTTCCCAGTGCTGGTGCATGGTCTGGCGGGCAAGGATGGCGCGGTGGGCGTGGCTGACGGCCATCGGGCTGCCCGAAGTGCCTGAGGTGAAGATGACATAGGCCTCGCGGTTCGGGTCGCCGAGGTGGAGGGAGGCCGGGGCGAGGGTGGACCAGCGGGCGAGGTCGGGGGTGAGGAGCGGAGCCGGGTGGTCGGGGAGGCGGATGCCCGGCTCGGCGGCGACGAGGCTGGGCTGGACGAGCGCGGCAAGTTTGGTGATCTCGGCCACCGTCAGGGCGGCGGAGGTCGGGACGGGAACGAGGCCGGCCCAGATAGCCCCCAGATAGAGGACGGGAAAGGCGAGGGTGTTGCCGAAACGGAGGAGGATGCGGTCTCCGGGGCCAAGGCCCAGGGCAAGGAGCGCGGTGGCGCAGCCTTGGGTCAGGCGGAGGAGGTCGGCGTAGGTGAGCGTTTCGTCACTTTCGGCGTGAAGAATGGTCAGGGCGGGTTTCTGCAGGCGGTTGGCGCGGGCCAGGACATGACCGGCGAGGTTGAAGGCCGGGGGCGCGGTGGGAAAGGGGCGGGTGTCGATTTCGGAGAGCATCCGCAAGGGGTAGGAGGCCCGCGCGGCAGTTGCAAGCGCAGGGCGGCTGCACTATCCGGGGATCATGGCCCTGACCGACCCGAAAAGCATGATCCGCGTTGCGCGCGAGGCCAAGAACGGCCCGGGCGGCGAGGTCTCTGTCGAGCCACTGAACCTGGGTGAGCGGGTGCGGGAACTGCGCCGATCGCTGGGCTGGACGCTGGAGGAGGCGGCCAACCGGGCGGGACTGGCGCGGTCCACCCTGTCCAAGATCGAGAACGGGCAGATGAGCCCGACCTATGATGCGCTGAAAAAGCTGGCCGGTGGGCTGGCGATTTCCGTGCCGCAGCTTTTCACGCCGCCGTCGAAGCAGCAGGTCATGGGACGGATGGCGGTCACCAAGGCCGGCGAGGGGCAGTCCCAGGCGACTGTCACCTACGAGCACGAGCTTCTGGCAGAGCATCTGACCAAGAAGCAGATGCTGCCCTACCGTGCGGTGGTCCGGGCGCGGTCGCTGGAAGAGTTCGACGGCTGGGTCCGGCACGACGGCGAGGAGTTCCTGTATGTGCTGACCGGCGTGATCCGGCTTTACACCGAGTTCTACGAGCCGGTGGAGCTGCGCCGCGGCGACAGCGCCTATTACGACGCGGCGATGGGGCACAACGTGATCAGCCTGTCGGAAGAGGATGCGTCGCTTCTGTGGGTCACGTCTCTGGTCTGATCGGCGCGGGTGCCTATGCGACCTCGAACCAGGTCGACCATATCATGATGGGCGCACGCGGCCATTCGTCGACGCGGCGCTACCTGGGGTCCGTCTCGGCCCAGGTGGTGGCCGAGGCGCATTGCTCGGTCACGGTGATCAGGTTGCCGGAACGCGGGGCGAGCGAAACCGGGCCGGCTTTGGCAGGAGAAGCGGCCCCCGGTTAAGGGGCCGCGCCGTCAGAACGCGTCCTGCACCGTGCGTGCGCCGGCCGAGACATCCTCGCCCACGCCCGCGATGGTGTTGCAGCCAGCCAAGGCCGCCAGGACGGCCAGAAGTGCCAGTTTCTTCATTGCTCTTTGCCTCTTCACTTTGCCTGCGCCCACCAGGTGTCGGGCAGAAAGCCCGTCCAGTCCCCGTAAAGCGGTATCTTTTCGGGATACTTCAGGTCGGAGGAGTAAGCCAAGCGGGAAAGGTCGGAGTACCAGATCGGGATCACGTAGCGGCCCGAGGTCAGCACGCGGTCCAGCGCCTTGGTCGCAGAGGTGAATTCGTCCGCGTTCGGGGCTTTCAGCATGGCGGCGATCATCGCCTCGACGGCGGGGGAGTTCACGCCCATCCAGTTGCGGGTGCCGGGTTCGGTGACGCCGGGGGCGCCCCAGTAGAGCAGCTGTTCGTTGCCGGGCGACAAGGACAGCGACCGGATGTAGTGGGTCATGTCGAAGTCGTAGTTCGTGGTGCGATCCTTGTACTGCGCGTCGTCGACCTTGGTCAGCGTCGCCTGGATGCCTAGCGCCTTCAGCGCCTCGATATAGACCTCGGCGGCCGAGCCCATCTCGTCCTGACCTGTAACGAGGAGGATCTCAAAGGCGAAGGGCTCGCCCTTGGCGTTCTTCAGCATGCCGTCATCGCCCACGGTCCAGCCAGCCTCCTCCAAGAGTTTCGTGGCAGCGCGGATGTTCTTGCGGTTGGTCTGGTCCCCCTCGGCGACGGGGAGCGCATAGCCTTCGATCGCACCGGGGGGGAGTTCGGCGGCGAAGGGTTGCAATAGTTCAAGCTCGCGCCCCTCGGCCGGATTGCCGGGGTCCATCGCGAGGAACGAGTTGCCGAAGTAGGACGGGATGCGGGGCAGGACGCCCGCGTTCAGGGTCTGGTTGATGAATTCGAAGTTGAAGGCCAGGATCAGCGCCTCGCGCACGCGCCAATCGGCAAAGATCGGCTTTCGGGTGTTCATCACGAATCCCTCGATCCCCGAGGGACGGCCGTGCGGGATTTCGGCCTTGATCACGTCGCCGGAGGCAACCGCGGGGAAGTCGTAGGAGGACTGCCACTTGGCCACGTTCGCCTCGCGGTAGGCAGAAACCTGGCCCGCCTTGAACGCTTCGAAGATCGCCTGCGGGTTGGCGTAATAGTCGTATCGGATCTCGTCAAAATTCCACTGGCCGCGGTTGAAGGGCAGGTCCTTGCCCCACCAGTCGGGGTTGCGCTTGTAGGTGACCTGGACGCCAAGTTCGGAGGTGTCCAGCACGTAAGGCCCCGAACCGATGGGGACCTCCATCGTCGCCTCGGCGAAGTCCTTGCCCTCCCACTGGGCCTTTTTCAGGATCGGGCGCAGGCCAAGGATCAGCGGCAGTTCGCGGTCCTCGACGTTGAAGGTAAAGCGGATGGAGCGGTCGCCGGTCTTTTCCATCGAAGCGATCTTCTTCCACGCGGCGGCGTAGCGCGGGTTGCCTTGGGTGCCCAGGGCTTCCATCGACCACATCACGTCGTCGACCGTCACGGGGGAGCCGTCAGAGAATCGGGCCTCGGGTCGCAGGGTGAATTCGACGTAGGTCCGGCCCTCGTCGGTATCTATCGATTCGGCCAGAAGCCCGTACAGCGAGAAGGCCTCGTCATAGTTCCGGCCCATCAGCGTCTCGACGGTAAGGGTCGAAATGCCAATCGCGGGGCGGCCCTTGGTGACATAGGGGTTGAAGCTGTCATAGCTGCCCGCCTCGCCCCAGCGGTAGGTGCCGCCCTTGGGTGCGTCGGGGTTCACCTGCGGCAGGGACACAAAATCCGGGGGGAGAGCAGGCTCGCCATACATAGCTATGCCGTGCATCGGTTCCGCCTGAGCGCCTGCGGCAAAAAGGGCCAGTGCGGCCGTCAGCCCGAACCTGCGCAAACCGGCGCTCGTTTCCCGTCCCATCCCGTGATGCTCCCCTATCCAGCGGTTGTGTGGCCGCAGACTAGGACGGAGATTGAATCAATTCAAACTTTTAGCTTGGCCATCGGCGGAGAGGGGACTATAAAGACTGTACTGCTCGATAGGTTTCTTGCCTGTATGAAACCTGCCTCAAAGACTTAACGCCGGCTTCGCGCCGGCGTTTTTTTATGCCTTCAGACTGGAATCCGGAACCGAAGGGGTCGTATGATCCTTTTGCAGGTGCAGCATTTGGAGGACGGCATGACGCTGGGTGGCAAGCGGGCGATCATCACCGGGTCGAATTCGGGAATCGGTTTGGGTGTCGCGGAGGCACTGGCGGCGGCCGGCGCCGAGGTGATTCTGAACAGCTTCACCGACCGGCCCGAGGATCATGAGCTGGCGGCCGAGCTGGGCGCGCGGCACGGGGTGGCGGCGCGCTACCTTCCGGCGGACATGTCCAAGGGGGCGGAGTGCCGGGGCCTGATCGAGAAGGCAGGCGGCTGCGACATCCTGGTGAACAATGCGGGCATCCAGTTCGTCAGTCCGATTGACGAGTTCCCGGTTGAAAAGTGGGATGCGATCCTTGCGATTAACCTGTCGTCGGCCTTCCACACCACGGCTGCGGCCTTGCCTGGGATGCGGGCCAAAGGCTGGGGGCGGATCGTCAACGTAGCCAGCGCGCACGGGCTGACGGCAAGCCCGTTCAAGTCGGCCTATATCGCAGCCAAGCACGGCGTCGTGGGTCTGTCGAAGACCGTGGCGCTGGAGACGGCGGGGCAGGGGATCACCTGCAACGCGATCTGCCCGGGTTACGTGCTGACCCCCTTGGTCGAGGCGCAGATCCCCGAGCAGATGAAGGTGCACGGGATGGACCGCGAGACAGTGATCCGCGAGGTGATGCTGCTCCGCCAGCCCTCGCGCCAGTTTGCGACGGTGGAACAGATCGGTGGGACGACCGTGTATTTGTGTTCCTCTGCGGCGGATCAGGTGACGGGCACGACGATCAGCGTCGATGGTGGATGGACGGCGCTGTGAGGCGGGTCAGCCTGGCCCTGCAGGGCGGTGGCGCCCATGGGGCATTCACCTGGGGGGTGCTCGACCGGCTGCTGGAGGAGGAGGACCTGGAGATTGCCGGGATTTCCGGCGCCTCGGCCGGGGCGCTGAACGGGGCCGCGCTGAAGGCCGGGATGCTGGCGGGCGGGCGTGCCGGAGCGAAGGCCCGGCTGGACCGGCTTTGGCAACAGGTGGGCGAGATCGGGGATTTCCGGATGCTGCCCTGGATCGCGCCATTCCTGCCCGCGATCCGTTTCTGGCAGACCGCCGGTGCCGCCGTCCTGCCATTCTCGCCGCACGGGGTCGCAGCGCAGCTTTATTCGCCCTACCTTTTCGGCAAACGCTGGACCAATCCTCTGGAGCCGGTGGTCCGTGACCTGGACTTCACCCATGTCTGCGCAGAGGCGGGCCCAAGGCTGTTCGTGAGTGCCACCAACGTTCGAACCGGCAAGATCAAGGTCTTTCACGGCAGCCAGATCTCGCCGGAGGCACTGTTGGCCTCGGCCTGCCTGCCGACGGTGTTCCAGACGGTCGAAATCGACGGCGAGGCTTACTGGGACGGCGGGTTCTCCGGCAATCCGGCGCTGTTTCCGCTGTACGAGCCCGATCTGCCGGATGATGTGGTGGTGGTGTCGATCAACCCGATGCGGACCGAAAGCATCCCCGACACGCCGCTGGAAATTCAAAGCCGCATCAACGAGATCAGCTTCAATGCCGGTCTTCTGGGCGAGCTGCGCGCCATCAACTTCGTCCGGCGCCTGATCGCCGAGGGCCGGATGGAGCGCGGGCAGATGAAGGAAGTGAACATCCACATGATCGCGGACGACGGGCTGATGAACGAGCTGTCTGCGGATTCCAAGCTGTCGCCAACGCCGACGCTGCTGAACCGACTGAAGACTGCGGGACGGGCGGCGGCCGAGCGGTTTTTGGCAGAAGGCGGCGCGAAGATCGGGCAGGAGCCAAGCGCGGACCTGCGGACGCTTCTGGGCTAGATCAGCGGCTCTTTCGGCACCGGATAGACCAGCCCGCCCGAGACGATCAGCTTGGCCGCGTCATCGACGCCCATGTCCATTACGATCAGGTCCTTGGTCGGCACGAACAGGAGCATCCCGCTGGTAAAGGGCGTCAAGCCGACGAAGACTGCGGACATGTCGGGGCCAAGGGCTGCAAGACGTTCGGCAAGCTCGCCCCTCGGCCGGGTCGACATGAAGCCAAGCGCCCAGGACCCGGCGCGGGGGAATTCCACCAGAACGACCTTGTCGAAGCTTTTGTCCTTCTTGTTGAAGAAGGTCTCGGCCACCTGCTTGATCCCGGAATAGACCGAGCGGACGACGGGCATCCGTTCCACCAGGTTCTCGCCCGAGCGGATGACGGAACGACCGATCAGGCCCTTGGCAAGCCAGCCGATGATGATGGTGACGATCAGGAAGACCAGAACGCCGACACCGCGGACCGGAAATTCGTATTCCGGACCGAACCAGCGGCCGATCAAGGCGTCGGGTTGATAGGTGGCGGGGATCAGCGGAAGGATCCAGCCGTCCAGCCAGCCGATGAAGGCCCAGACGATGTAGATCGTCAGGCCGATCGGCAGCACGACGACAAGGCCCGTCAGGAAGCTGGCGCGCAAGCTGGCCAGAAAGCCGCGACGGTGGGGCGAATGCGGTTCGGTCACGTGAGATTGTCCCCTTCGCCACCTATCTAGGTGGTCCGCCCGGCGCAGTGCAATGGCAAGCGCGGGCAAACACAGGAATTTCAGGTGGCTGCGGCCAGTTCGCGGGCAATCGCCGCGCCAAGGCGGGCGTTGTTCAGCACCAGACCGATGTTTGCGGTCAGCGATCGGCCCTCGGTCAGCTCGAAGATGCGCTGCAGCAGGAAGGGCGTGACGGCCTTGGCGGCGATGCCCCTCGCGGCTGCCTCTGCCAGGGCTGCTTCGATATGCGGTGTAATCTCGGCCTTGGGAATCTCTGCCTCTGCCGGGATCGGGTTGGCTACAAGTTGGCCGCCAGGCAGGCCAAGGCGGGCGCGCATCCGGTGGGCGGCGGCGATGTCGGCGGCAGTGTCCATCCGGAGCGGGGCCTTCAGACCCGAGGTCCGCGACCAGAAAGCGGGAAAGTCGTCCTGACCGTAGGCGATGACGGGGACGCCGAGCGTTTCAAGATACTCCAGCGTCTTCGGCAGATCGAGGATCGCCTTGGCCCCGGCAGCGATGACGGTGACCGGGGTTTCAGCCAGTTCGCGCAGGTCGGCGGAGATGTCGAAACTGGTTTCGGCCCCCCGGTGGACCCCCCCGATCCCGCCGGTGGCAAAGACATGGATCCCGGCGAGGTGGGCGCAGATCATCGTGGCGGCCACGGTGGTGGCTCCGATGCCGCCGGTCGCAAGGCAGGCGGCAAGGTCCGCACGGGAAAGCTTGGCGACGGACTTGGCCTGCCCGAGGGCGTCAAGTTGCACGTCGGTGAGGCCCACATGGATGCGACGGTCCATGATCGCGATGGTGGCGGGGACGGCGCCTTGCGCGCGGATCTCGGCCTCGACCCGGCGGGCTGTTTCCACATTCTGCGGGAATGGCATGCCGTGGGTGATGATCGTGCTTTCAAGCGCAACAATGGGCGCACCATTGGCGCGAGCCTCGGCCACTTCGGGCGAGAGGGTGAGGGGCAGATCAATCATGAAGCGTCCGATCTATGGCAGGGCCGCAGGTGTAGTCGTGAAAGCTGGCCGTGAAGCCCGCGCGTTCCGGCGAGCAGGCCATGACGCCGACCAGGGCCGGGCCAGCCTCAAGGTAGCCAAGCCGAGTCATCTGCCAGCTGCCGTCCGGGCGCTGGACCTGAACGCGGATCGCGTCGTCGTGGCGCGTCAGGCGCAAACGCAGGCGGTCGGAGGCGAAGGGCAGGGCGACGATGGACCAGTCCGACCGGTCGTTGGTGATGACGGTGGAAAAGAACGGCTGGCCGTCGGTGTATTCGATCCCCGCCTTGACCCAGCGGGTTTCGTCCAGACGCAGCATCAGTCCCGCCTGGTCGTACAGCGCCTCATATCGCGCGGCGATGGTGACTTCGGCGGTGAAGTCGCCGGTGACGGGATGATGCAGGAAGTGGCCGGTGTCGCGGATGAAGCCGTAATGGGTCTTTCGCCAGTAGTCGGTGCGGTCGCCAGTGGTGAGGGTCAGCGCCTCGCCGTCGATCCGGGACGCAGGCGGCGGGTTCGTCCAGGTCATGTCGGCAAAGCTCATGACCCGATGTCCCCCGAGACATAGGTGGCAGCCGCGCGCAGCGCTTCGTCCAATGCCTCTTGCCGGGTGGCGCCCCGGCGTTCGGCCACGAGATGCGCCGCCATGAACGTGTCGCCCGCCCCGGTGACGCGGGTCACCAGGACCTTGGGGGGCTGACCCATGATCACACCCTCATCGCGGCGGCCCTCGGCGGCAAGCTCGCCGCCATTGGTCACGAGGACCCGGCCCGCTCCCCGGGTCAGCAGCGCCTGAGCCGCCTCGGGGGCGGTGGCGGTCTCGCTGCGGCTCAGGATGTTGGCTTCTTCGAGGTTCACGTAAAGCGTCGCCGATGGATGGTCGAGGAGCGGCAGGAGCCGCCCCGCCTTGCCGGGAGAGGCGGGTGCGACGCGAAGGTCGGCAGCGGCGAACAGCGGCGAGGCGGCGATCTCGGCTAGAAGCGCCTCGGTCAGGTTGCCGTCCAGCGCGATGGGACCGGTCCAGGGGGCGGCTTCGGTGCCCAGGCGCCCGTCGGCGAGGGGGCGCAGGATCTTGTCGCCGGCCGCCTCCAGCGAATGGGCGTCGGCGATGGCGGCGATCAGGCCGTTGGCACCCTCGATCGCCATGTAGCGGTCGGTCGGCAGGTCGTCAGACCGGTAGACCGTTCCCGTCACCAGCCCAAGCCGATCGCAGGCGGCGATGATCTCGTCCCCCTCGGCGTCGCGGCCGATGGCGGTCAGAAGCGCAGGGGTCATTCCGAACCGCCGCAGCGTCATCGCGATGTTCATTGCGACCCCGCCCGGCAGGCGGGTGATCCGGCCCGGCACGTCCGAGCCAAGCCGCATCGAAGTGGGAGAGCGGCCGATGATGTCCCATAGGACCGAGCCGATGCAGAGGATATCCGGTGTCATGGCCCCTTGTGGCGCGCGGCCTGCAAGATCGCAAGAGGCGCGTCAGCCCCGGTAGAGTGACTTGATCAACTGGCGGGCCAGCAGCACCTGGCGGGTCAGGAGTGGCGGGTCGCCCATTCCGCGGGCCAGGATGATCGCGCCTTCGATGACGCTGTTGACGAGGTCGGCCATCTCGGCCGGGTCCACCGGCTCACGCGGGGGATGCAGCGCGGCGATGCGTTCGAAAAGGCCCTGGAACCGTTCCCGGAAAGCCAGAAGCGCGCGGCGGTTCGCGGCCTTCACCTCGGCGTCGAATAGCCGGTCCTGGTAGGTCGCCGAGGCCAGGATGCAGCCCTGATAGCCGCCCGGAACCTCGGCGTAGCCTTCGCCCATCAGGCGCAGGGTGATCAGAAGTTGCTGCAACGGGTCATCCGACAACTCGGCCGCGCGGGCCAGAAAGCCGTTGATCATGCGGCCTTCTTCTTCGATCTGCCGCTCGATCAGCGCCCGGGCAAGGGCGTTCTTGTCGGGGAAATGGTAGAAGAACCCGGCGCGCGTGATCTCGACCGCGGCGGCGATCTCGTCGATCGAGGTGGCATCGAAGCCCTTGGCAACCACGGCGGCATGCGCGACTTCAAGGATGCGGTCGCGTTTGCCGCGGGTCGGGCGTTCGGCGATGTCCTGCGTCATTTGGTTGACTCTTGGTATAGTTGCGACGGGTTGCACAACGCAATTTCGTCACGCCACCCCCGATAAGATAATGATACGCAAACATATTAATCCTTGCGTGCACTTTACCACAGGTAGGCTGTCGGACAAAGCCCACTCTCTGCGATCAAGATGGTGTCGTGAGACGAAGAGGAGCGTGCCATGCAGCGCATTGACCTACTGATGACCACAAGGAACCCCCGGCCCGCCGACGCCGGTCTGGAGACCGCGATGATCTTTCACGAAGGGTTCGATCTGCCCGAGTTCGCCTCGTTCGTGCTTCTGAACGATGCGGCCGGCCGCACGGCTTTGGATCGCTGGTTCAAGGGCTTCCTGGACATGGCGCGGGCGGGCGGGACCGGCTTTGTCCTGGATACCGCGACCTGGCGGGCCAACATGGGCTGGGCAGGAGCGTTGGGACTGGACGAGGCGGGTATCCGGCGGGTGAATACGGACGCGGTGGCCTTCGCGCGGGCCTTTCGCGATCGGCATGAAACCACAGCGCTGCCGATCTTGGTCAATGGTGTCATCGGACCTTCAGGCGACGGCTACCGGGTGGACGTGACGCGGGCGGCGGATGAGGCCGCGCGCATCCACCGGCCCCAGATCGAAGCCTTGGCCGCGGCGGGCGCGGACCTGGTGACGGCTCTCACGATGACCCACGTGGAAGAGGCGGTCGGCATCGCCCGTACCGCCCAGGCGGCGGGGCTGCCGCACATCCTGTCCTTCACGGTCGAGCCGGACGGCGACCTGCCATCGGGGCAGGGGTTGCAGGAGGCGCTGGCAGAGGTCGAGGCCGCGACGGGGGGCAGCGCGCTTTTCTACATGGTCAACTGCGCGCATCCGACGCATTTCGCGCACCGGCTGGAGGGGCCGATGCGGGACCGGATCGGCGGGCTTCGCGCCAATGCCTCGCGCCTCAGCCATGCGCAACTGGACGCGGCGACCGAGCTGGACGATGGCAACCCGGTTGAATTCGGGGCGGATTACGCGGCACTTGCCGGGCTTTTGCCGAACCTGCGGCTGATCGGGGGCTGCTGCAGGTCGGACCACCGGCACGTGGCGGCGGCCTGCAGTCATCTGCATAGCGAGGCAGCCTAGCGTTTGCGAAAGCCGCTGCCGTAACCGCCGTCGCGGCCGCTGGGGAAGGGGCCTTCGGCAAGATAGCGGTCATGGCAGCGTTGCAACGCCTTGCGGTCCAGAATGACGCCAAGGCCGGGGCCGGTGGGCACCTTGGTCACGCCATTTTCCAGAGCGAAGGGACCGCCCTCGATCACGTCGTCGGCGTACCAGTGAAACAGCGTCTGGCTGGCGCCCCGCACATGCTCCAGCGCGGCGGTAAGGTGGAGATAGGCGGCGGACGCGATGCCCGTCTCGCCAGAGTGGAAGCGGAAGCCGACGCCCATCGCTTCGCAGGCACGGATGAAGTCCCGGGTGCGGGCGATGCCGCCGTGTTCGTTGACGTTGGTCACGATGGCGTCAGGACAGCGCAGGGCGTGCGCTTTCTGCAGGTCGATGGCATGGGCGGAAAAGGCGATGGGGGAATGGCGGCGGAGGTCCGCCATTTCCTCATAGGTCTCAACAGGTTCTTCGAACCAGCTGATGTCGAAGGGCGCGAACCGGGCCAGCGCCTCGCGCGCCGTTGGCACCGTCCAGCCACCGTTCGCATCCAGTTGCAGGGTTCGGTCGCCGATGGCGGCCCGGACCTCGCGGACCATCTGCACCTCTTCCGACAGCGGCACGGTGCCGACCTTGCCTTCAAAGACCGTGGAGCCGTGGCGTTCGACCATGGTGGCGCAGTAGCGGGCGACGTCGGTGGGGGTCGCCTCGCCGGGGTCGGTGCCAGGGAAGCGGTAGGAGAAATACTCCGTCAGGGGTATCTCGGTCCTGACCGCACCGCCGAGAAGGGTGTGAAGCGGCACCCCTTCCGTCTTGCCGCGCGCGTCCCAGATCGCCATCTCGATCCCGCCGAAGACGCGGCGGGCGGCGGTGACATTGCCCCAGGGCGTATAGCGCATCGCGGGGACGATCTTCGCCTCGGCCGTGGTGACCTCGCGCACATCATGGCCGATCAGCTTGGCACCAGCGGCCACCACATCGGCTGCACGGTCGCCATCGGCGCATTCGCCAAGGCCCAGGACGCCATCCTCGGTCTCAAGCTCGATCACGGTCTTGGTGAGAGACGCAATCGCGCCGTAGCTGAACCGGTAGGGCGCGCGGAAGGGGATGTTGACGGGCGTGGCGCGGATCGAACGGATCTTCATCGGGCATTCCGGGGTGACGGCGATTGCCCGGGATGCTAGCCATTCCACGGTGCCCCGGCCCGACCGAAGCCGACGAATTCCTGCCGGTTTCGCGGGTTTTGTGCCGATTTTCCGGGCTCTGCCCCTTGCAACGCGGCAAAGGGCAGAGTATGGCGCGCCTACTTCACAGGTGTGGCTGGGTCCGATGCGGGGAGAAATCCCGTGCGGTCCACCGGTTGCCCCGCAAGGGGTGAAGACGGCCGCACCGAGGATCAAACCGGAAAAGGATAAGGCATGGCTCTTCCCGAGTTCACCATGCGTCAGCTCTTGGAAGCTGGCGTTCACTACGGCCACCAGACCGCTCGCTGGAACCCCAAGATGGGCGAGTACATCTACGGTGACCGCAACGGCATCCACATTCTCGACCTCACCCAGACCGTCCCGCTGTTGGACCAGGCGCTGAAGATCGTCCGCGACACTGTCGCCAAGGGCGGCCGCATCCTGTTCGTCGGCACCAAGCGTCAGGCCCAGAAGCCGATCGCCGACGCCGCCGAAAAGTGCGCGCAGTTCTACATGAACCACCGCTGGCTGGGCGGCACGCTGACCAACTGGAAGACCGTTTCGCAGTCGATCCAGCGCCTGAAGCAGCTGGACGAAGTTCTGGGCGCGGGCGGCGAAGGCCTCACCAAGAAAGAGCGCCTGGGCATGGAACGCGACCAGGCCAAGCTGCAGGCTTCGCTGGGCGGCATCCGTGAAATGGGCGGCACCCCGGACCTGATCTTCATCATCGACGTTGGCAAGGAAGACCTCGCCATCCTGGAAGCGCAGAAGCTGGGCATTCCGGTCGTCGGCATCGTCGACACCAACTGCTCGCCCAAGGGCGTGACCCACGTGATCCCGGGCAACGACGACGCAGCCCGCGCGATCCAGCTGTACTGCGACCTGATCAGCCGTGCGGCTCTGGACGGCATGTCGGCCCAGATGGGTGCGGCTGGCGTCGACCTCGGTGCGCTGGAAGCGGCTCCGGAAGAAGAAGCTGTCGCCGAGGCTGTTACCGAAGCTGCCGTCGAGGCCTGATCGGGCCTTCGGGTCACAACACTGTCACCCGGCGGGCTTAAGCCCCGCCGGGACCAGCATTTCCAAGGAGTGGAAAACATGACGATCACCGCCCAAATGGTGAAGGAACTGCGCGAATCCACCGGCGCAGGCATGATGGATGCGAAGAAAGCCCTGACCGAGGTCAACGGCGACATGGAAGCCGCGGTCGACTGGCTGCGCACCAAGGGCCTGGCCAAGGCCGCCAAGAAAGCTGACCGCGTCGCGGCCGAGGGTCTGATCGGCGTGGCCGTCAGCGATGGCCGTGGTGTCGCGATCGAGATCAACTCGGAGACCGACTTTGTCGCCAAGAACGCCGACTTCCAGACGCTGGTCCGGGAAGTCGCCAATGTCGCGCTGACCACCGGCGACGACATCGAGGTCGTGAAAGCCGCGCAGCTGAACGGCAAGACCGTGGAAACCGTCCTGCAGGAAGCCATTTCCCGCATTGGCGAGAACATGACCTTCCGCCGCATGCACGTTCTGGAGGGCGACACCGTCGTCTCCTACGTCCACAACGCCGCGACCGCGGGCATGGGCAAGATCGGCGTGCTGGTCGCGCTGAAGGGCGACAAGGCCAAGGCCGAAGAGCTCGGCAAGCAGTTCGCGATGCACATTGCCGCGACGAACCCGCTGTCGCTGTCGGAAGCCACGCTGGAGCGTTCTGTGGTCGAGCGTGAGCTGGCCGTCCAGACCGCCAAGGCTCTGGAAGAGAACGCCACCTCGGCCAAGCCGAAGCCCGAGCAGGTGATCCACAACAACATCATCCCGGGCCGGATGAAGAAGTTTCTCGCCGAGAACACACTTCTGGGCCAGGCCTTCGTGATCAACCCCGACCTGACCGTGGAAGCTGCGGCCAAGGAAGCCGGCGTCGAGATCACCGGCTATGCCCGTGTCGCAGTCGGCGAAGGCATCGAGAAGAAGACCGAGGATTTCGCCGCCGAAGTCGCCAAGGCGCTTCAGGGCTGAATTCCCAGGAATGGGGCAGGGGGCCGGTGCAGCGATGCGCCGGCCCCTTTCTTTTGTTCGGTTTGCTTTGCGGAAAATGGAACGGCGCGGTCCCGGGGAGAACCGCGCCGCAAGTCCTGCCCCGACCCCTCGGGGAAAAAGGTGCGGGATGGCAAGACGTGAAGTCGGCCGTCTGAATATGCGGCCATGATCCGGTATCAAGCAGTGCCAGCCAAACTTCGCTGGTCCGCGTGACCTTCGGTTTCCCTTAGGTCACGCAGGTCTTTTGCCACGACGACCGGGTTCGGGCGAGTGCGGAATACCCTACCTCGCGGCGTGGGCGATCTCGGGCTGGCGCTGAAAGATCATGTTCAGAAGCGCGCCCTTGGCCACAGCCTGGGCCGTGGTCTCGACCGCCAACGCCTCACGCGCAAGGCGCAGGTGCTTTTCGACCATCGCCGGTGAGACACCCATCAACAGCGCCACGTCCTGAGTGGTCTTGCCGTCCGCCACCCACTCCAGCGCCTCACGCTGACGCGGCGAGAGCGCACGGTGCCGCGACAACTGCGGCAGGTGCACGATGGTCAGGTGCATCATGTTCGCCACCGCCAGGATCTCTTCCTTGCGGGCCGCAAATATCTCGTCCACCCGGACCGGGGTCAAGCCGGGATCGGCAATCAACCCAAGCGCGCCTTTCGAGCGGGAGGAGACCTCGGGGAAGCTGACCGACATGCCCGCCACGATCCCCTGCGCCGCGTTCTGGCGCACCGCCTCCGCTTCCTCGCTGGACAGCCGCCCGGCCTCGAAAGCCTCCTTCACCCAAGACCAGGTACAGGCGCCCGAATTGTGCTCGGCCCAGCGGAAGACCGGGGTCTTGGCGTAAAAGCCGCCCTGGAAGTAGCGCTTGACGTAGTCTGCGTCGCAGGTGGTCAGAAAAAGTGCGTCCTCTGGGTCGCCGATGGTCTTGAGGTGCTTGAAGCGGGTAAAGCCGTAATTGGCGCGTTTGAAACCGAGGCTGGCGAAATGGGCCGTGCTGCGGTCCCAAGCCTCGTCGATCGAAGACGCGGCCGCGATCCGGTTCAACACGCCAAGAATCGTGTCACTCATCTTTGTCTTCCCTGTTGCTCTTAAAATGTCGGCGTCAGGGGCTGACCTGCCGACATTCCGAACTTGGACGAGAGATAAGGCCGGTTTCGCGGGCTTGTCTACTTTTAGCGCAGGGCAAAGGCATCAAACCGCGTGTATGACGGAAGTTGTCATGCGTTTTGCCGTGGTCGCGCTAAAGAAGAGGCGCAATTTCGGTGATCAACTGGGGCAGGGCGGCGAAATCGTCAAAGATCACGCGCGCCTTAAGCGATTCCGGTGCGGCCTTGCGGTAACCCCGGCTGAACAGCGCCAACGGCACGTCTGCGGCTTCAGCGGTCGCTGCATCCACTTCGCTGTCGCCGACAAAAAGCGCCTTGCCGGGGCCAAGACCCGCCAAAGCCGCCCTTAGCGGAGCCGGATCGGGCTTGCGCTGTGGCAGCGTGTCGCCGCCGATGATGACGGAAAACAGTTCGGCGAGTCCAAAGTGCCGCAGGATCGCACGGGTCGGGCCTTCGGGCTTGTTCGTGCAGATCGCAAGCCGGTGGCCCGCCTCGGACAGCGCAAGAAGCGTTGTAGATACGTTCGGATAAAGCGTCGTCCGATCAAAGGCTTCTTCATAGATGTTGATGAAGTCATCGATCAGTGCCGCCTGCAGGATATCGTCCCTTTGCAGCCCCTGATGCGCCATCAGCCGTTCAACCAGAACACCGACGCCATTGCCGATGAAGCCGCGCACTGTCGCTTGCGAAAAGGGCGGCAAGCCTCTTTGCAGGAACACTTTATTGGCTGCGTCATGGATCTGTGGCGCGCTGTCGATCAGCGTTCCATCCAGATCGAAAACCAGATTCAGGCGGTCAGCCAAGTGCCGCCTCGGCGGCAGCACGGATCAACCGGATATTTGTCCCATAGGGCTCTGGCCAGTCGGCCGAGCCGCCCTTGAACACCGCAGATCCCGCCACCAGCACATCCGCGCCAACCTTCGCCACCAAGGGCGCTGTCGCAACCGTGATGCCGCCGTCAATTTCGATGTGGACGGGCCGGTCGCCGATCATCTCGCGCAGCCGGGCGATCTTTGCAAGCTGGCTTTCAAGGAAACTCTGCCCACCGAAACCGGGATTGACCGTCATGACGCAGACGAGGTCGACCATGTCCATCAGTTCGGCCACCGCCTCGACCGGCGTGCCGGGATTAAGCGCCACGCCAGCTTTTTTCCCAAACCCGCGAATGGCTTGCAGCGTGCGGTGAATGTGCGGCCCAGCCTCAACGTGCGCTGTGATGATGTCAGCTCCGGCCTTGGCGTAAGCCTCCAGATAGACGTCCACTGGCGAGATCATCAGATGAACGTCCATCACACCCTTGATGTGCGGCCGAAGCGCCGCGCACATCGCCGGGCCGAACGTCAGGTTCGGAACGAAGTGGCCGTCCATCACGTCGACATGCACCCAGTCGGCACCTTGCGCCTCGATCGCGCGACATTCGGCGCCGAAGTTCGCGAAGTCGGCAGCCAGGATGGAGGGCGCGATCTTGATGGAACGGTCGAACATGGGGCAGGCTCCAAAAGCTTGCGCGCTGCATATCCCGGCGCATAGCGCCTTTCCAGCAGGCATTACATTACATATTACTGATTACACGATAAGTGCACAGGCCGATCCAGCCACCTTCCCCAAACGAAAACGGCCCGGTCAGAAGACCGGGCCGCGCCGCAGGTCAGAACAGCAATCAGCCGACCAGTTCGAGGCCCGAGAAGAAGAACGCGATCTCGCGTGCAGCCGAAGCCTCCGAGTCCGAACCGTGGACCGAGTTCTCGCCCTTGGACAGCGCAAAGTCCTTGCGGATCGTGCCGTCGGCGGCAGCCGCCGGATCGGTCGCGCCCATCACTTCGCGGTTCTTGGCAATGGCGCCTTCGCCTTCCAGAACCTGCACCACGACCGGCTCGGACGCCATGAACGCGCAAAGCTCGCCATAGAAGCCGCGCTCCTTGTGCTCGGCGTAGAACGCGCCAGCTTGGGCCGCGGTCAGATGGATTCGCTTCGAGGCGACGACGCGCAGTCCGGCATCCTCGAACTTGGCAACGATCTTGCCGGTCAGGTTGCGCTTGGTCGCATCGGGCTTAATGATCGACAGGGTACGTTCAACGGCCATGTGGCTCTCCATCGGGTTTGGGGCCAGCTTGGCCCTCTTCGGATGGCCGGGCTGCTATCACGCGCGGGCGGCTTTGAAAAGGTGCCCGCGCCATTGACGTCCTGCGCCCGATCAGGCACTTGGCGCCCATGCTGAAGATCGAGGACATCACTTATAACGTCGAAGGCCGACCCCTGTTCGAAGGGGCGTCGGCAACCATTCCGACCGGCCACAAGGTTGGCCTCGTGGGCCGCAATGGTGCGGGCAAGACGACGCTCTTCCGCCTGATCCGCGGCGAGCTGGCGCTGGAGGGGGGCACGATCACCCTACCCCAGCGCGCCCGCATCGGCGGCGTCGCGCAGGAAGTGCCGTCGTCGGAAACCTCGCTGATCGATACGGTGCTGGCCGCTGATACCGAGCGCGCCAGCCTGATGGCCGAGGCCGAGACCGCGCATGACGCGCACCGCATTGCCGAGATCCAGGCCCGCCTGGCCGATATCGACGCCTGGTCGGCCGAGGGTCGCGCGGCCAGCATTCTCAAGGGTTTGGGCTTTGATGCGGACCAGCAGCAGATGCCCTGTTCGGCCTTCTCAGGCGGCTGGCGCATGCGCGTGGCGCTGGCGGGCGTGTTGTTCGCCCAGCCCGACTACCTTCTTCTGGACGAACCGACCAACTACCTTGATCTTGAAGGCGCGCTCTGGCTGGAGAGCTATCTTCAGAAGTATCCGCACACCGTCCTGATCATCAGCCACGACCGTGAGCTCTTGAATCGCGCCGTCCAGGGCATCCTGCATCTGGACAACCGCAAGCTTACCTATTGGCAAGGCGGTTACGACCAGTTCGCCCGTCAGATGGCTGAACGCCGCGCCGTCTTGCAGGCCGAAGCGAAGAAGATCGACGCCCGCCGCGCCCACCTGCAAAGCTTCGTCGACCGCTTCAAGGCCAAGGCATCGAAAGCAGTGCAGGCCCAGTCCCGCGTGAAGATGTTGGAAAAGCTGACCCCGATCACCGCGCCGGAAGACGCCAAGAAAGTCGTCTTCACCTTCCCTGCCCCCGAGGAACTTGCACCGCCAATCATCAATCTCGATGGCGCAGCGGTGGGCTATGGCGGCCCGCTGATCCTCAAGAAGCTGAACCTCCGCATCGACCAGGATGACCGCATTGCCCTTCTGGGTCGCAATGGTGAGGGAAAATCCACGCTTTCCAAGCTTTTGGCGGGCAAACTTCAACCAGCGGAAGGCAAGTTCGCCCGCTCGTCCAAATTGCGGATCGGCTACTTCGCCCAGCACCAGGTGGACGAGCTGCACCTGGACGAGACGCCCCTGCAACATATCATGCGCCTGCGCCCCGCCGAAGGACAACCAAAGCTGCGCGCCAGGCTGGCAGGCTTCGGTTTGATGGCTGACCAGGCGGACACTGTCGTTGCCCGGTTGTCAGGGGGACAGAAGGCGCGATTGTCGCTGCTTTTGGCAACAATCGACGCGCCGCACCTTTTGATCCTGGACGAGCCGACCAACCACCTCGACATAGAAAGCCGCGAGGCCTTGGTTGATGCCCTGACCGAATATCCCGGTGCCGTGATCCTGGTCAGCCACGACATGCACCTTCTGGGTCTGGTGGCGGACCGGCTTTGGCTGGTCAAGGACGGCGCGGTGACGCCCTACACCGAGGATCTGGAAGCTTACCGCCGACAACTCCTGGCCGGGGACGACGACGTGAAGGTCGTGTCGCAGCCTGTTGTAAAGAAACCCAAAGCTACCCGGGACGAAATGCTTGCGCTGAAAGCAGAGGTCCGCAAGTGCGAGGACCGTCTGCAAAAGCTGAACGACATGCGTGACAAGCTGGCGAAAAAGCTGGCAGACACCGAGCTTTACGAGGATGGCCGCAAGGGCGAGCTGGAGACCTGGAACAAGAAGTACGCCGAGGTGATGGAAGCTCTCGACAAGGCCGAGGCCTTGTGGCTTGCAGCGCAAGAGCGGCTTGAGGGCGCGTTGGTCTGAACCTACAGGGGTGTATATACAGGTCAGTTGTATATACGAACAGTTTCTCAAGCTGAAACTTAAGCCCCGCCCCGACCTACCTTCTCACGCAGGTGGAAGACGGCGATCGACTGGACGCAGGTCCACTCGCCCAACGCGGTAGAGCGGGCGCAGCGTGGCCACCCTTCCCGCCTTCGCAGCCGGGTTCTCGGCCGCACGCGCATTCAGCCTCCCTTGTATTCAAGGCATCTTCCAAGGTTCCGCTTTCCAAAAGCCAGGGCGCCGCCTAGCTTTCGGGAAAGCGAGGGACCCATGCCCGAGACCGCCTTTCTGATCACCGCCTTCGCCACGCTTTTCGTGGTGATCGACCCGCCGGGACTGGTTCCGCTTTTCATCGCGCTGACCCGCGGGATGGCGCCGGACAAACGACGGGCGATGGCGCGGCGGGCCTGCATCATCGCGGCCGTGCTTCTGTTGATCTTCGGGCTGGCGGGCGAATCTATCCTGGGGTTCATCGGCATCTCGATGCCCGCCTTCCGCATCGCGGGGGGTATTCTTCTGTTTCTCACCGCCCTGGACATGCTGTTCGAACGCCGCACCCAACGGCGTGAGGGGCAGCAGGCGGAGCCGGACCACGATCCTTCCGTCTTTCCGCTGGCGACGCCGCTCATCGCTGGACCGGGGGCCATTGCCTCGGTGATCCTGCTGGTCGGGCAAGCCGGGCCGGGCTGGCCGGGGACCTTGGCAGTGCTGGGACTGATGCTGGGGATGATGGTCGTGACCTATGCGTTCCTCCTCGCCTCGCCGCCCCTGGAGCGGATGCTGGGCCGAACTGGGGTCATCGTCATCACGCGGCTTCTGGGGATGCTGCTGGCGGCGCTGTCGGTGCAGTTCGTGATCGACGGGGTCCGGTGGACCGGGCTGATCGGCTGACCTTTCCAAAGCGTCGCCCTGCCCCCATATCTGCCGAAACCGGAGGTTCGGATGGACGGAGAAACCCTGGCCCGTGTGGGCTACCTGGCGATCATCCTGGTCGCCCTTGGCGGCTGGGTGCTGGTGGAGTTCCGGCAACGGATGGGCCAGGCGCTGCGGATGGCGCTGGCCTGGGGGCTGATCTTCGTCGGCATGATGGCGGGATACGGGCTGTGGTCGGATATCCGGCGCGACGTGATGCCGATCCAGGAGGTGGCGACCGACGGGGCGGTCGAGGTGCCGCGGTCGGCGGACGGGCACTATTATCTGACCCTGATGATCGGCGGGACGGCCGTGCCGTTCATGGTCGACACCGGGGCGTCCGGCATGGTGCTGGCCGGGACGGATGCCGAGCGGCTGGGGATCGACGTGGCCAGCCTGGAATTCCGCGGCGAGGCGACCACGGCGAACGGGGTGGTCCGGACGGCGCGGGTCACGCTGGACGCGGTCGAGTTGGGACCGTTCCGGAACGAGGGCTTCCAGGCCTTCGTGACCGAGGGGGCGCTGGATCAGTCGCTTCTGGGGATGGACTACCTGGGCCAGTTCCGGATGGAGTTCGACGGCGGGAAGCTGGTGCTGCGCCAATAGCCCACGGTGGAGCGCCTTGGCATTCCGTTTGATATCAAGGAGTTGCTTTTTTCTGTTAAGGTGGCCTTAACGATTTGAGCGAGCCAGAACCCCGCGAAGAAAACCGTCCCGGAAGTCAGCGCGCGGCGCTTTCGGCCTTCTTCTCCCAGCGGCCCGATTCCTCGGACCAGTATTGCGCGGCGTGGCCGGCGGCGGTCATGGCTTTCCACTGGCCGCGGGCGGCTTGCAGGCGGGCGTCGTCGTTGCCGTCAAAAAGGACCCAGACCCGCTCCAACGCGGCGATTTCGGCGTCGGTCGCTTCGGCCCCGTCGACCAGCGCCAGGACCTTCGCGCCGTTGACAGGCGCGCCAAGCCCGAGAAGCACCGGCTGATCGGCGTCTTGCGGGCCGCCCTCCAGCCCATGCGGCAGGAAGCTGTCGTCGCCGCCTTTCAGCCAGAGCGCCTGATCAAGGAGGTCCAGCGCCGCGGGATCGGTGCCGCGGACCATGACCCGCCAGCCCTGCCCCAACGCGCGCGGTGCATTGATCGCAAGGGTGTCGGCCGGGGCCGACTGGATCAGGTGGAAGAACATCACCGTGCCCATGCTGGCCTTCCGAAATTGCGTGTCGAGCGTCTGCGACGGCTCCTCGCTTGCGCGCCGCCCGGCGAGGAGCGACGCGGAACGCGAGCGAGGAGCGTCACTTTTCGAACCGGTCGCGGATCAGGCGATCCAGCGCCATGACGCCCCAGCCGGTCGCCCCCTTCGGGGCCAGCGTGGTGTCGGCCTTCAGAAGCGCGGTCCCCGCGATGTCGAGGTGGCACCAGGGCGTCTCCGGCTTGACGAAACGCTGGAGGAACTGCGCTGCAGTGATGGCACCCCCGTCACGGCCGCCGACGTTCATCATGTCGGCGATGCGCGACTTCAGCTTGGCGTCGTAGGCGTCGCCCATCGGCATCCGCCAGGCGCCTTCGCCTTCGGACTTCGCAGCCGCAAGGAAGGCGTTGCAGAGGTCGTCGTTGTTGGAAAAGACCCCGGTGTTTTCGTGGCCCAAGGCGATGATGATCGCACCGGTCAGCGTCGCAAGGTCGATCATGCCGGTCGGCTTGAACCGTTCCTGCGCGTACCACATCACGTCGGCCAGGACCAAACGGCCCTCGGCGTCGGTGTTGATCACCTCGATCGTGTCGCCCTTCATCGACTTCACGACGTCACCGGGACGCTGCGCGCGCCCGTCCGGCATGTTCTCGACCAGACCGACGATGCCAACGACGTTGGCCTTGGACTTGCGCAAAGCCAGCGTCCGCATCACCCCGGCGACGACGCCCGCACCGCCCATGTCCATCGTCATCTCTTCCATGCCGGCCGCAGGCTTGATCGAGATGCCGCCGGTGTCGAAAACGACTCCCTTGCCGATCAGCGCAAAGGGCGCTTCGCCCTTCTTGCCGCCATGCCACTGCATCACCACGACCTTCGAGGGGCTTTCCGACCCCTGCCCCACGCCCAGAAGCGCCCCCATGCCAAGCTTGGTCAGTTCTTCCTCTTCCAGGATCTCGACGTCGAGGCCAAGCTCGTGCATGGCGGCCAGACGGGCGGCGAAATCATGCGTTGTCAGGACGTTGGCGGGTTCGTTGACCAGATCGCGGGTGAAGAAGACGCCTTCTGCAACGGCGGCCATCGGGGCAGCGGCCTTGGCGACGGATTCGGGATTGGCGGCCATCAGTGTCACGGGACCGGGAACAGTCTTTTCGCCGCTTTTGTGGGTGTCGAAGTCATAGGCGCGCATCGCAAGGCCAAAGGCGATGTCGGCGGCGCGGGCATGGCCTTCCGCCAGGATGAGCGAGCCCCCTGCCCCGTGCGACTTGCCCACGGCAGAGCCGGCCTTGCGGGCCTGGGTCTGGTCGGCCTTCTTCGGCAGGCGGATAAGTTGCACGGCGTCAGCGGCAAGTCCCGGAAGATAGGCCAGATCCATCGCCTCGCCCGGTTTCAGCTTGGCAAAGGCCTGGGACCCGGCAGCGCGGGTCAGTGCGCCCTTGGTCAGCCGGTCCAGACGCTTGAAGCCGGGGCTGGCCGGTTGATCCGCGTCCGCCAGCACGGCGATGCGGCCTGTCTGGGCGGCTAGGGCTTCAAGATCGGTGGCCTGGAACTGGATCGGCAGGGGTTGCGGCATGCGGGTGCTTTCTTTCGGTCGGGGTTGCGCCCCTCGGCGGTGGCTTGCCGGGACGCTACAACCCCGCCTGCCGGTTTGCCAGATAGCAGTTTTCGCCGCCGGGGAATTCCGTTAGGGTCGCGGCTAGATGTTGTGGGAGCCGGGCCGGGCGTGTCTAGATTCGACAGATACCTCTTGTCGCAGCTCTTGTCGCTGTTCGGCTTTTTCGCCCTGGTGCTGGTCGCTGTCTACTGGGTCAACCGGGCGGTCGGCCTGTTTGACCAGCTGATCGGCGACGGGCAGTCAGCGCTGGTGTTCCTGGAGTTCTCGATCCTGACTCTGCCCAACGCGATCCGGCTGGTGCTGCCGATCGCGGCCTTCGCGTCGGCGGTCTATGTGATCAACCGGCTGATGCAGGAATCCGAGCTGGTGGTGATGCAGGCGACCGGGTTTTCCGCTTTCCGGCTGGCGCGGCCGGTGCTGTATTTCGGGCTGGCGGTCTGGGGGATGCAGATGATGCTGACCAATGTGCTGGTCCCGGCCAGCCAGCGCATCCTGAGCGAAAGGTCGGCCGAGATATCGCAGAACGTGACCGCGCGCTTCCTGACGGCGGGGCAATTCATGCATCCGTCGCAGGGGATCACGCTTTACATCCGCGAGATCAGCCCGACCGGAGAGTTGCTGGATCTGTTCCTGGCGGATGAGCGGTCGGAAAGCGAGCGGGCGGTGCACACGGCGCGCAAGGCTTTTCTGGTGCGCGGCGAGCTGGCACCGAAGCTGGTGATGGTCGATGGCGCGACCCAGCGGCTGGCGCGCAAGGATGGCCGGATGGCGGTGACGCGGTTTTCGGACTTCACGCTGGATCTGGCGGGGCTGATCTCGGTCGCGGGCGCGGGGCGGGTGGCGATGAACGCGCTGCCGACGCGGGTTCTTCTGGACGCCTCGCCCGAGGCGGCGGCGGCCACCGGGGCCAGCGTGGCGCAGATGCAGGAGGAGGCGCATTCGCGGCTGGCAGGTCCGCTGCTGTCGGTGGCGGCACCGCTTCTGGGCTTTGCGGCGCTGATGCTGGGATCATTCTCGCGCTTCGGGCTTTGGCGGCAGATGGCGGTCGCGGTGGGTCTCTTAATCGCGGTGCAGCTGGTCTGGACCTGGGGCGGAAGCCGGGCGCTGGAGCAGGAAGGTGCCTGGCCCGCGGTCTACCTGGGGCCGGTCGCGGGGATTCTGGTGTCGGGCGTGCTCTTGTGGTGGGCGCAGCGGCCCCGGCGACGGCGGGTCTTCGCATGACGCTGAGCCTGTACATCGCACGGCGGTTCCTGGCCTCGGTGGGCCGGGTATTCCTGGCCTTCTTCGTCATCCTGATGCTGATCGACATGATCGAGCAGTTGCGGCGCTTTTCCGATGCGGGCGTGGGTCTGGCGGGGGCGGCGCGGTTGTCGCTCCTCAGCGTGCCCGAGACGCTGTACCGGATCCTGCCCTTGATCCTGATCCTGGGGGCGATTGCGAACTTTCTGGGGCTGGCGCGGTCGTCGGAGCTGGTCGTGGTGCGGGCGGCGGGGCGGTCCGGGCTGCGGTTCTTGTTGACGCCGCTTCTGGTTTCGGTGGCGCTGGGGTGCCTTGCGGTGGCGTTCTTCAACCCGCTCGTGGCGGCGACGTCCAAGGCCTATGACGACGTGCGATCAGAGTTGAGCCAGGGCGGGCGGTCGGTGCTGTCGGTGGCCGATACCGGCCTTTGGCTGCGGCAGGGCTCGGCCGAGGGACAGACGGTGATCCAGGCCGCGCGGTCGAACCTGGACGGGACCGAGCTTTTCGGGGTGACGTTCCTGGGCTTCGACCAAGAGGGACGACCGACCCGGCGGGTCGAGGCGGAGACGGCCAAGCTGGTCGAAGGGGCCTGGGCGCTGACCGGCACCAAGACCTGGGACCTGACGGCGGTCAATCCGGAACTGACGGCGGTCAAGGCGACGGGACCAGTGGCATTGCCCTCGGACCTGACGCCCGAGCGGATCCGCGACAGTTTCGGCACCCCCTCTGCCATCGGGTTCTGGGACCTGCCAGGCTATATCGCCGACCTCGAACGCGCGGGCTTTTCGGCCCAGGCCTACAAGCTTTGGTACCAGATGGAACTGGCGCTGCCGATGCTGATGGCGGCGATGGTGCTGGTCGCGGCGGGGTTCACCATGCGGCATGTACGCTTCGGCGGCACCGGGCGGATGGTGCTGTTCGCGCTGCTGGCGGGTTTCGGCTTCTACTTTTTGCGCAACTTCGCCCAAGCGCTGGGGGACAGCGGGCAGATCCCGATCCTTCTGGCCGCCTGGAGCCCCCCCGTCGCCGCAGTGATGCTGTCGCTGGGCCTGCTTCTGCATCTGGAGGAGGGCTGACATGCTGCGCCTCCTTACCCTTTTCGCGCTGCTTCTGAGCCTTGCCCTGCCCGCCCAGGCGCAGGACGGTGCCACGCTGGTGTCCGACAGCCTGGAGATCACGGGCGACACGCGCCTGATCGCCGACGGCAATGTCGAGATCTTCTTCAAGGGCCGCCGGCTTAAGGCCAGCCGGATCGTCTTTGACCAGGCCACCGACCGGCTGGATATCAGCGGGCCCATCGTCCTGACCGAACCGTCGGGCGAAACGCTGATCCTGGCCGATCAGGCCGAGCTGGCCGCCGATCTGTCCGAAGGCATCCTGACCAGCGCGCGGCTGGTGCTGAACCAGCAACTGCAACTGGCCGCCAACCGGATGATGCGCGTCTCGGGGCGCTATACCGCCTTGCAGACCGTCACGGCCTCGTCCTGCAAGGTCTGCCCGGGCGATCCGACGCCGCTGTGGGAAATCCGCGCCCGCCGCGTGGTGCATGACGAGGTCGCGCGGCAGATCTATTTCGACCGCGCTCAGTTCCGGCTGGCGGGGATTCCGGTCCTGTACATTCCGCGGCTGCGGATGCCGGACCCGACGCTGAAGCGCGCCACGGGGTTCCTGATGCCGTCGGTCCGAACCACCTCGGACCTCGGGACCGGAATCCGGGTGCCCTACTTCATCGTTCTTGGGAAATCGGCCGACCTGACGCTGACCCCCTACCTGACGGCGCGGCAAAGTCAGACCCTGGGCCTGCGCTACCGGCAGGCCTTTGCCACCGGGCTTATCACGCTGGACGGGTCGCTCAGCCGCGACGATCTGCTGCCCGGCAAGACCCGCGGCTACCTGCGGGCGCGGGGCGATTTCACCCTGCCCGAACGCTTTTTGCTCAGCTTCGACGGCCAGACCGTCACCGATCCGGCCTATATGCTGGACTACGGTCTGGGCAACACCGACCGCCTGGACAGCCGGGTCGAGATCAAGCGCACACGGCGCAACGAACATATTTCGGCGCGGATCATCAGCTTCCAGTCGCTGCGGGACGACGAGGACAACACCACGATCCCTACGGTCATTGCCGATCTGACCTTCCACCGTCGCTTCTCGCTGGGACCCCTTGGCGGCGAGGGTGGGCTGCGGTTGCAGACCCACAATCACAGACGCAGCTCGCTGAGCCCGGTTGACGGCAATGGAGACGGGATTGCCGACGGCCGCGATGTGGGTCGCGTCTCGGCGCGGATCGACTGGCGGCGCAGCCTGTTCCTGCCGATGGGGATCGAAGGCACGGTGCTGGGCGAGCTGACCGCCGATGCCTATACCATCGCCGATGACGCGGACTTTGCCGGCAACACCTCGCGCACGCATGGGACGGTCGGAGTGGAGCTGCGCTGGCCCTGGGTGAAGACGGAAGCCGGAGGCGCGACGCAGGTGATCGAGCCGGTTGTTCAGCTGCTTTATGCCTCGTCCGATGCCGAGAGCCTGCCGAACGAGGATTCGGTGCTGGTCGAGTTCGACGAGGGCAACCTTTTCGCGCTGGACCGCTTCCCGGGATCGGACGCGGTGGAACGCGGGCCGCGGGTGAATCTGGGCATCAGCTGGACTCGGTTCGACCCCAAGGGCTGGTCGATGGGCGTGACTTTGGGCCGGGTGTACCGCGAGGCGGACCTGGGCCAGTTCGGCGCAGGGTCCGGGCTGGCGGGTGCCACTTCGGACTGGCTGGCTTCCGCGACCTTTACATTGGCCGACAGCCTGGCGCTGTCGGGCCGGCTGGTGCTGGACGACGACTTTGGCGTCACCAAGGCCGAAGCACGCGTGACGGTGAGCACCCCGAAGACGGCGCTGAGTTCCTCGATGATCTGGGCTGTCGCCGATCCGCTGGAAAACCGGCCCGATCCGACGCAGGAGATCACCTTCGACGCGCGGCGCAAGATCACCCCGAACTGGACGGCCAAGGCCTCGGGTCGTTACGATTTCCACGGTGATCAAGGCACGCTTGCCGGACTGGGTCTGGAGTTCCTGAACGAATGCGTGCGGTTTGATGTTTCCCTCTCGCGTCGCTTCACGTCATCCACTAGTGTAACCCCGACAACGGATTTCGGCCTCTCGCTGGACCTTGTGGGCTTTGGTGGCGGTGTGACCGGGGGGCCGGCGCGCAGTTGTCGGCAATAGCCGCGGGCATTGCGGGCAGGGAAAAGCGGCGGGCCCAAGACCCGCGGGATTGAGGAAGAGCGGCGGAAACGATGCGATTTTCGGTTCTGAAACGACAGGCGGCGGCAACAGCGATCGGCCTTGCGCTGGTGGTCCCCATTACCACGGCTTCGGTGATGATGGCTCCGGCTTGGGCGCAGGACCTGTTCGCACCCCGGCTTTATGTGAACGATCGGGCGATCACCGAGTACGAGGTGGCGCAACGGGCCCTGTTCCTGCGGGTGCTGCGGGCCCCCGGCAACCCCGAGGAAGAGGCCTTGAAGGCCCTGATCGAGGACCGGCTCCGCCAGACCGAGGCGGAGCGGCTTGACATCACGGTGACCGAGAAGGACCTGACCGACGGGCTGGCCGAATTTGCAGGCCGCGCGAACCTGACGACCGAACAGTTCGTGGGCGAGTTGACCAAGGCCGGGATCGCGCCAGAAACCTTCCGGGACTTCGTCTCGGCCGGTCTGTTGTGGCGTCAGGTGGTCCGGGGCAAATTCCTGGGCCAGGTCCCGATCAGCGAGGCGGACGTCGACCGCGCACTGGAAGCGTCGGCCCGGCCGAAGGCGTTGCAGGTCCTGGCCAGCGAGCTGGTGATCCCGGCGCCGCAGGGCCAGGAAGAAGCGGCGATGGCCCAAGCGCAGGAACTGTCCGACAGCCTGTCGGGCGAAGCGGATTTTGCAGCGGCGGCACGGAAGTATTCCGCAGCCCCTACGGCAGGCGCGGGCGGGCGGCTGGACTGGCTGCCGCTGTCGAACCTGCCCCCGGCCATCGGCCAGAAGGTCCTGGCACTGGACACGGGCGAGGTGTCGGACCCGGTCGCGGTGCCGGGCGCGGTCGTGCTGTTCCTTTTGCGCGACGTGGCCGAGGATGCGTCGGCCGAACCAGTCCTGGTTTCGGTCGAATGGGTGGAATTGCTGGTGCCCGACGACGCGGCGGAAATCGCGCGCGTCCGGGTGGCGGCAGACGATTGCGACATGCTGCAGGCGGAGTCTGGCGGTCAGACCGACCGGGTGACGCTGACCAAGGCGGCAATGGGTGAGGTGCCGGGGGAGGTGGCGCTGGAACTGGCGAAGCTGGACCCGAACGAGACCTCGGTCGCGCTGACGCGCGGAGGACTGCGGCGGATGCTGATGCTGTGCGGGCGCGAGGCGGTGCAGGACCCTGCCCCGACGCGCGATCAGGTGCGCGACCAGGTGATCAACCAGAAGCTGGAAGGCCTGGCCGAGGGCTATCTGGAAGAACTCCGCTCGGCTGCGATCATCCGCGAGCCGTGAGCGCGCCGGTCCTTCTGACCTGCGGCGACCCGTCCGGAATCGGCCCCGAGATCGCGGTAAAGGCCTGGGCGGCGGGTGAACGCTTTGTCTGGATCGGCGATCCGCGGCATCTTCCGGCAGGAACAGAGTGGCGTGCGGTTCGCGATGGCGAGGCGTTTGGCGATGGCGCTATGGCGGTGCTGGTGCAGGAGTTTGCGGGGCTGGCGACACCCGGACAGCCGGACCCGGCCAATGCACCGGGCGTGGTCGCGGTGATCGAGCGGGCGGTCCGGCTGGTGCAGGCGGGTCTTGGGTCAGCGGTCTGCACGGCGCCGATCAACAAGAAGGCGCTGAAGGACGGCGCGGGCTTCGCCTTTCCGGGACATACCGAGTTTCTGGCCCATCTCGCCGGGGTCGGACGCGTGGTCATGATGCTGGCCTGTCCCGGTCTGCGGGTGGTGCCTGCGACGATCCACATTCCCCTGTCCGAGGTGCCGGCGGCTTTGACCGAGGGGCTTTTGGAGGACACTATCCGGATAACCCATGCCGGGCTGGTCCGGGATTTCGGGATTGCCTCCCCCAGGATCGCGGTTGCGGGGCTGAACCCCCACGCGGGCGAAGGCGGCGCGATGGGGTGGGAAGACGAACGGATGATCCGGCCCCTGCTTGCGCGGCTTGCGGCCGAGGGGCTGAAGGTGACCGGTCCGTGGCCTGCCGACACGATGTTCCACGCCGGGGCGCGGAAGGGCTATGACGCGGCAGTCTGCGCCTATCACGACCAGGCGCTGATTCCGATCAAGACGATCGACTTTGCGGGCGGCGTGAATGTGACGTTGGGGCTTCCCTTCGTGCGCACCTCGCCCGACCACGGGACGGCCTATGACATCGCCGGGCGCGGGGTTGCCGACCCGTCGAGCCTGATCGCGGCCTTGCGGATGGCGCGCGACATGGTTGCGGCGCGCGGAGTTTAGGCGTCGGATGCCTCCGGCGGGGATATTTCGGCAAAGATGAAAGGCTGAGTTTGGGCACGATCGATGGTCTGCCGCCGCTGCGCGAGGTGATCCGGGCGCATGAACTGGTGGCGAGAAAGCAGCTGGGGCAGAATTTTCTGCTGGACCTGAACCTGACCGCCAAGATCGCGCGGTCGGCGGGCGACCTGTCGGGCTGTGACGTGCTGGAGGTTGGGCCCGGTCCGGGGGGATTGACGCGCGGGCTTCTGGCCGAGGGTGCGCGGCGGGTGGTGGCGGTCGAAAAGGACGCGCGCGCCCTGCCCGCTCTGGCCGAGATTGCAGCGGCCTGTCCGGGACGGCTGGAAGTCCTGCTTGGCGACGCGCTGGAGCTGGACCTCGCCCAGCATCTGACGCCGCCCTTCAAGATCGTGGCCAATCTGCCGTACAACATCGGCACCGAGCTTCTGATCCGCTGGCTGACGCCGGAGATCTGGCCTCCGCTTTGGTCTTCGTTGACGCTTATGTTCCAGAAGGAAGTGGCCGAGCGGATTGTTGCGAAACCGAGGACAGAGCATTACGGGCGGCTGGCCCTTCTGGCACAGTACCGCTGCGAGGCGCGGATCGTCATGACCCTGCCGCCGGAAGCCTTTACCCCGGCGCCCAAGGTCCAATCCGCGGTGGTGCAGCTGACCGCCCTGCCCCAGCCGCGTTTCCCTTGTGATTTCAAGACACTGCAACGCGTGACCGCGATGGCGTTCAACCAGCGCAGGAAGATGCTGCGGTCCAGTCTGAAGGGCCTGCGGCCGGACATCGAGACGGTTCTGGAAGGCGTCGGCATTCCGCCTACCGCACGGGCCGAGGAGATCGGGCTGGAAGGGTTCTGCGCCCTGGCGCGCGCGGTCGGTTAGCGGGTGGCCGCAAGCGCCGTGCGGTAGGTCTCCAGATACGCGGCGGTATAGGTCCGGTAGTCGAAGTCGAGCTTCGAATGGCTTTCCTGGACCATCGACCACATCGCCTCGCGCAGGGCGGCGGCGGCCTTCATCGCGCGGTATCGCCGCCAGAGGTCGGCATCCGGGGCCACCCCGAAATAGGCTTCCAGAAGCCAGGCCTCCTGCTTTGCATCAAGCCCGATGTTCGCGGCAAGACCGCCAAGATCGAAAAGCGGCGAGCCCCAGCCGGCATAATCCCAGTCGATCAGCCACATCCGCTTGCCGTCGTGCAGGAAGTTGCCGGGCAGCAGGTCGTTGTGGCCGAAGACCATCTCGATGCGACCCACCGCACGCTCCAGCGCCTCCGCCTCGGAAAGGAGGTCGGGCAGGATCGGCCGGTGGCGGGACCTGCCCTCGTCCAGGGTCGCTGCATAGTCGCGGACCACGTGGAAGACCCAGAAGGTCAGTGCGGGTCCGCGCAGATGGCGGGGGATGTCGCGGTGGGCGTGCATGACCAGTGCCAGAGCCTGTTCCAGGAGATCCTGATCGAGCAGGTCTTCGGCCGTCATCGTGCGACCCTCGACGAAATCGATGACCAGCGCGCCGGGTTCGTGGTGCAGGACCGCGGGCGAAACCCCGGCGGCATGGGCGGCGCGGCTGGCGGCCAGTTCGTTGAAGCGCATGATCTGGTGGACCGGAATGTCGTCGCCGATCCGTACCACGGCGCGGCGGGTGGCATCGGTGACGAGGACGTTCAGGTTGGTGATCCCGCCACCCAGCGGCGTCGCCGTGGCATCGCCCTGCCAGAGCGGCAGCGCCAAAGCCCGCGTCAGGGGATCAAGACGGTCATGCATGTCACCTCCGCGCCGCAATGGGGTGAAATGGAACGGCTGATCCGGCAAGGGACCGCATCGCCGCCACCGTCACCAGACACCGGGCGCGCACCCTGCGCCCGCGGCGGGAAGAATGCGTTCAAGCGCCTGACCTGTCAAAGCAAATTCCGGGTGCGCTTCAGTCGCCCGCCGACTGATCGACACATTGCCAAAGCGCCTGGCCCAGCATCTCGATCCGGATCGGCTTGGCGACGACGGCTGCGAAGCCGTGCCCGAGGTATTCGTCAACCTGGTGGGTCATCACATTGGCGGTGACAGCAATCGCGCGTGGTGCGGCATTGCCCCTCTCGGCCGCCAGGGCATTCAGGGCGTTCAGCGTGTCCAGACCGTCCATGCCCGGCATGGCGATGTCGAGAAGCACCGCGTCGAAACCACCGCCGTGGAAGCGTTGCAGGGCCTGCGCGCCGTCGGCGACGATCACCGTCTCGACACCCAGCGACTGGAGCATGCTTTGCAGGATGATCCGGTTCGTCGCATTGTCCTCGGCCGCCAGCACCCGCATCGGCGGCAGGCGCCGCTGTTCGGCGGCCGGGTCATGCGCTGCGGCATCGGCAAGGAGGGGGATCTTCAATGAAACGCGCGCGGTCACCCCCTCGCCCTCGACCGAATGGAGCGAGACGTCCCCCTCCATCAGCCGGGCCAGGCGGCGCACGATGGGCAGGCCAAGGCCGGTCCCGACATGGCTGCGCCGCGAGCCGCCCATGGCTTGCGTGAACTCTTCGAAAGAGCGGGAGATGTCGTCTGCCGACATCCCGATGCCGGTGTCCTGGACCTCGATGGTGATGCTTTCGGGGTCGGAACAGTTGATCTCGACCCGCACGTGGCCCTGATCGGTGAACTTCAGCGCATTGCCCATCAGGTTGTGCAGGATCTGGATCAGACGCATCTCGTCGCCAAGGCGCAGCTCTCCGCTGCCGAGGCAGCGGATGATCAGCTTGACGCCCTTTTCGATGGCGGCGATCTGGTGCAGAGCCGCGACGCGGAACAGGATATCCGGCAGGCGGATCGGGCGCGCGTCAAGCACCAGCCGCCCGGCTTCGATCTTCGCGAGGTCGAGGATATCGTTGATCACGCCAAGGAGGTGCTCGCCGGAATCGCGGATCACCCGGACCATCGCCTGTTCCTGCGGGTCCGAAAGCCGGTGGCCCAGAACGGTCGCCATGCCGAGGACACCGTTGAGGGGGGTGCGGATCTCGTGGCTCATCGCGGCCAGGAAGTCGGACTTGGCGCGGTTGGCGGTTTCGGCGGCGGTCATCGCGGCGCGGAGCCGGTCCTGGTTCTGCACCTCGTCGGTGATGTCGGTGAAGGTGCAGACGACGGCGGTCTCGGCGCCGGCGGCCGAGAGGCGGGCCGAGGTGACGGCCACGACACGGCGTTCGCCCGAGGGCCAGTAGAGGTCGCGGCGGACGGCGTGCATCCCCGGCTCACCAGCCAGGGCGCGGGCGATGGGCAGGTGGTCGGGCGGGATGTGGTTGCCGTCGGGATCGGAGACGCCCTCGGTGCCGATCAGCGACAACAGCAGGCTGCCCGGGCTGACCTTGCGGCCGATGACCCGCTCGGCGGCGGCGTTGGCGAAGACCACCGCGCCGCATTCGTCGACCACCACGATGCCCGAGACCGACGCCTCCATGACCCGGGCCAGGGTGTCGCGTTCGCGGGCCAGCGCAAATTCAAGGGATTTGGAGGCCGAGATGTCGAGATTGATCCCGCTGGTCTTGACCGGGCGGCCGTCTTCGTCCCATTCGGCGACCTGGGCGCGGGTCAGGACCCAGACCCAGTGCCCGTCGCGGTGGCGCAGGCGGACCTCGTGTTCCACCTGCCATTGGCCGGCTTCGAAGGCGTCGCGCTCCTGGGCGATCAGGCTTTCGGCGTCGTCGGGGTGCAGCATGTCAAGCCAGGCCTGCAGCGAGATCGGGTTCAGTTCGACCGCGCGGAAGCCGAGGATTTCGGCCCAGCGGTCGCTAACCAGGGTGACACCCGAGCGCATGTCATGTTCCCAGGTGCCGACCTTGGTGCCGTCGATCACCTGGCCCAGCCGCACTTCGGCCTCGGACTGGACAGAGACGTCCAGCGTGATGCCCGAGATCCGGCGCGGACTGCCATCGGCCCACCGCGCGGCGACATGGCCGCGGGTCAGAAGCCAGACCCACTTGCCGCTTTGGTGGCGCATCCGGCAGCGCAGCGAGAACGTTTCGGAGCCGGACAGGAACAACTCGCGTTGCGCCTCAGCGACGGCAAGGCGGTCCTCGGGGTGGACCAGTTCGATCAGATCGGCCAGAGCCCGCGCCGAGCCAAGGCCGAGCATCGTCTCCCAGCAGTCGGTGATCGTGGTGAAGCCGCGGTCCGAGGCCCAGTCCCAGACCGCGATGCCGCCGCCGTCGACGATCTGCTCCAGTCGCCGGTCCGCAAGGCGGCGCGCGGTGACATCCTCGTAAAGGCCGACGGTCTCTTGCGAGGGCGTGGCGCGTTCGCGGACCCAGATCAGCCGGCCATCGGCCAGTTCGTCCTCGTTATCCCACACCTCGGTCAGCGGACGGTCCAGGCGTCGTTGCAGGTTCTTGTCGTCGCGTTCGCCTTCCGCACCGAAGACGCCACGGTCGATGGCCGCGCGCAGAAGGTCATCGTAAAGCGCACCCTCGCGGATCAGGTCGGCGATCTGGGAGAAGACCCGGACATAGGGCGTGTTCCACAGGACCAGTCGATCCTCGGCGTCGAAAATGGCAAAGCCGTCGTCCAGCGCCTCGATTGCGGCCAGGAAGCGGGCGCGGGTTGCCTCCAGCGTGTCGCGCCCGGACTGCAAGGCAGCTTCCTTGGCGCGGATCTCCATCACGTTCTCGATCAGGGACCAGACCAGGCGGCGGCCGTTGGGATCGATGCTCATGAAGCAGCGCACCATCGCGGGGAAGGAATGGCCATCCTTGCAGCGGAACGTGGCCTCGACCGGGCCATAGGTCTGCGCGGCCTTCAAAGCCGCCCGCGCGCCCTGGATCAGCCAGGTTCCGTCCACGGGCAGGATCTGCTGGACTTGCAGATTGATCCCGGCGGTCGGGTCGAGCCCGAAGACATCCTTGAACGCCCGGTTCACGTCGATGATCTCGCCCGTGTCGAAGTCGTTCACCAGGATCGGATGCGGGCACATCTCGAAAAAGGCGGTGAACTGGCCTTCGCGGAACGAGGTCATCTCGGTAGAGCGGTCCGAGGCGGCAATGTCTCGGATCACCACGATCAGGTTCGCCTTGTCGGCATCCGGCACCAGTGTCAACCGGGCCACGGAAACCTCGTAGCGGTGCGGTGCCACGAGGGTCGAGACACCGACGCGCCGCGTCATCGAGACCCGGTCGACCGGTGGTGTGGCCAGGATCTCCGTCATCGCGCGCGCCAGCGGCAAAGGCAGGATCTGGGCGACCGGGCAACCGATCCCGGCGCGGACCAGGCTGGAGAGCCAAGGCAGCTTGTCACTGTGGCAGGCAATGATCTCGCCGGTCGGGGCCAGTTCGATCACCAGGTCGGGTAGCGCATCCAGCGTGGCTTCCAGGTGGCTGCGCGCTGCGGCTTCGGCGCGGGCAGCGTTGGCGCGCAGAAGGACAGACGACACCGCCCTGCCGATCGAGGTCAGCAGGAACACGGCCTCGTCCTGCCAGTGCCGGTCCGGGCGGCAGCAGTCGAAGCCGATCACGCCGAACAGCCGGTCCCCGTCGCACAGCGGCACCATCAGGGTCGAATTCACGCCGATATCGGTGAGAAACTGCCGCTCGGGCGACCCGGCAGGCAGATCGTCGCGGTCCATGACGGCGATGGTACGGCCTTCGATAAAGGCCTGGTGCCAGATCGGCCGCATCGGTTCTGCGGCCGACTGCATCACCGGCTTCAATGGCGGCACGCCCGGCGCCACCCATTCGTTGGTGTTGCGGTATCCGCTTGCGGAATCGTAGTGGAACAGAAACGTCCGGGTAAAGCCGTAGCTTTCGCCCAGCGTTTCCAGCACGGCGTCGATTTCACTGTCGATGGTGTCCGGGGTCACGTCGAGGAGACGATTCATCAACTCGACCACGCGGAGCTCTACCCGCGCTGGTTGTGCAGTCCCGGTGTCAGGCTGGCCCGCGTGTCCCATCCATCCTCGATCCAAGGCCCGAAATTATCGGACAGATGTCGACGCACCGCAAGTCCGCTTGTGACCCGACATTCGTTGATGCGGATTATCCCCACAACCCCAGATGTACGGGGACAAGGTCCGGAAAGACCGACCCTGGATCGGCCAGCCCCATGTGGCCCGACAGAAGCTGGGCCAGAACGTCGCGGTAGTCGGTCAGGACTGCCAGGTCAGCCCCTTCTTCCAGCGCCTCGTTGGCCAGTCCCGGCCAGCCGCCGACCATCCTTCCGCCTCGCGCCTGGGGGCCCAGGACCATCATGACATTGCCACGACCATGATCCGTACCACCGCCGGTGTTCGCCCGCAGGCGGCGACCGAATTCGCTCATCACCACGACCGAGACGTCCTGCTGCAAAGGCCCGAGATCGCGCCAGAACGCCATCAGGGCCTGGCTTAGCCCGTCAAGCAGCGTTGCAAAGTCGCCGGACTGGTTGACATGCGTATCCCAGCCCGGGACATCGACCGTCGCGACCCGAAGGCCCAGGTTTTCCTTGATGGTCTGGGCGACGGTCATCAGCGGTGGGCAGACCGGATTGCCTTCCGGATAGTCAACGGACGGAAGATAAGGGCGCAGACCTTCATCGGCTGCCGACCAGAAACGGCCCTTGACCAGATCCGAGAGGCCCAGCAGGTCCTGCACCGGCCGGTCCAGCGGTCCATGCGCGCCGAATCCGGCCCGCAACCGGGCGCGCAAGAGATCCGAGAGCCAGTGGTCCGGCGCGATGACCAGATCGGCAAGGCTGTCGGCCACGGCGGCGTCGGCGCCCAGCAGGCTTGCGGGACGCATGGCCCCCACCGCCAGCGCGGGCATCGGTCCGCCGGGCCTTGCGGCCTGCAACCAGCGTCCGATCCAGCCCGAGGGGTCTCCGGGCGGTATGTTTGCACCGAAGAGCCCGCGCTCGATGCGCGCCTCGGCGTCGAAATGGCTGCGCGTTGCTTCCGGCAGGCCCGCCGCATGGATCAGCGACAGGTCGCCCGCGTCGTAGAGATCTGCCAGGGGCGCGGCGGCAGGGTGGAAGCGGAAGTCGACATCGGCGATGTCCTGACGGATGGAGCGTCCGGCGGCATCGCCCTGGCGCAAGACGCGGAGGGATTCCGGACGCGCGGCGATGAAGTCGGGATCGCTGGTCGGCGAAACAAGCGCCAGACCGTCGGCTCCGCCGCGCAGAAAGATCACCACCAGGATCGGATCACGGGACATGGGCGGCCTCAACGCAACAGGAATTCGGGGGTCAGCGCAGCAAAGGCCACCGCGGTCTGGGCCAGCGCCTGACGGTCTGCGGGCGGGTAGTCGCTGGCCGGCGTCATCGCATCAAAGCCGAGGGTCTGGCCAAGATCCGCGGCGACGGCGGCACCCTGCCCCGGTGCCAGCGCCTCGGCCTGGCGCGTTGCGAAGTCCTGGGCGGTCTCGCTGTCCTGGGCCAGTGGCGTCAGGTTGGCCTGCGCACCGTCGAACCAGTCATCAAGGCCCGAAAGCGCCAGATCGACGTAGCGGTTCAGCGTGCTGGCACCGGTCCAGGCCGGCATCCGGTCGGGATGGCCGGTGGGCGGCCCATACTCGTGTTGCCGCCAGCCGGCGCGGGTCAGCTGCCAGTGAAAACCGCTTTCGACGGATTGCACCTCGGCCCCGGTCGCCCGATAGATTGCGGCGAGGAATTCGAAGGGGCGGCGCAGTTTCTGCTGCGGTGCAGCAAACTCCGGGGCGCGTACCAGCACCCGCAGGACCTGGGCGATCTGGTCGGGGGCATCTTTCGCTGAGAGGAAGGCCTGCGCCATCGCATCGACCAATGCGGCGGGCGGATCGTCGGACAGAAGCCGCCGGGCGATCTTGCTGCAGACAAAGCGCGCTGTCCCCGGATGGCTGGCGAGGAGGTCGAGCACCTCCTCTCCGTCTTCCATCGGGCCGCGGTTCGGAGGAAATTCCCGGCCTAGGATGCGCTTCTGGTACGGATCATGCCAGCGCTGGACATAGTGGAAGCGTCCGGTCAACGGCGCAGTTTCTCCCTCGGAGATCCAGCGGCCGTCCCCCATGCTCCAGCCGGTGAAGGCGCGGGCCACCTCGTAGACATCAAGGTCAAGGTAGCCCTCGGCCAGCCCCTCCGTGGCCCCCGGAACGGCGCGCCAGTCCTGATGACGGTCGTTCAGGTAGTTGCCGGCACCCAGAGTATGCAGTTCCAGAAGTTCGCGGGCATAGTTCTCGTTCGCGGGACTGGCGATGCTGTCGACGTTGTTGAGATAGTAAAGCATCGCGGGCGAACGCGCCACCGCGCCCAGGAGCACGCGGAAGTTGCCCAGGGCGTGCTGGCGCAAAAGGGCATCGTGGCTGGCGAAGAACGCGGCGGTGTATTCGTCCTTCAGCGCATTGACGCTGAAGTGGTCATGCCAGAACTGGGTCATCACCTCGCGCAGTTGTGCCTCGGCATGGACGGCGCGGATCAGCGAGGCGGCGATGACCTCGGTTGCGGGGCGGATGCGTTCGGTGAAGTCCATCCCCTGCCCCGGCGTCCAGTCGATCAGGGGCAGCAACGTCTCGGGGTCGGCAGTCAATGCCGACAACGGGCGCAGCGCGTCCATTGCAGGCCAGCTTGACCCATGCTCGTCCAGGCCTGCAGGATAGACCATGCGCAACCGGGCGCGGGAAAGGCGGTCCTCCAGCCCGGGGTCGGAGACGGGCAGCGACAGCTGCCGGTCAAGCCAACCTTCGGCCCCCAGCGCAGAGAAGGCCGCGATCTCGGCGGCGGAGGTACCGAAGGTCAGCCGGTTCAGCCAAAGCCGCGCATCACCATCTGCGGCGGCTCTGGCCATATGCGGCGCGGGCAGACCTGCGACGGCCAGCGCAGCCATCAGACGGGTATGGAACATGCGCCGGGTGATCATAGCCTGCCCCTGTCGTTTGCAAAACAGTGCCATGCAAGCCTACGTCCACAAACAGGCCGCGCCGGCCCAAGCGGAACCCCGCCAAAGGGTCAGATGCCCGCCAGCACCGCAAACAGGGCAAGGACGGCAGGGGCAGCCTGCACGTAGACGATCCGACGTCCCACAGTTGCCGCGCCATAAAGCCCCGCCACGATCACGCAGGCCAGGATGAAATGCGCAAGCGGCTGTCCCGCGCCCGGCACACCCTGGATCAACGCCAGGATCAACCCGGCGGCGAGGAAACCGTTGTAAAGCCCCTGGTTGGCGGCCATCACCCGCGTCGCCGCAGCAAACTCAGGCGTGCTGCGAAAGATCGCCCGAACGCGCGGCGTCTCCCACAGGAACATCTCCATCAGCAGGATCGCGACGTGGATCGCGGCCACCACCGCAACCAGGACCGCCCCGATCATGCGGCAGGCATCCGGGTTTCGGCCATCTCGGCGTACCAGCTGGAGCCGAAGGGAATCGCGTTGTCGTCGAAGTTGTAGGCCGGGTGGTGGACCATCGCGGTGTCGCCATTGCCCAGGAAGATATAGGCGCCGGGGCGTTCGTTCAGCAGGAAGCTGAAATCCTCGGCCCCCATCAGGGGCGGGGTGTCGGTGTCGACATGGCCCGAGATCTTGCGCGCCACGTCGGCGGCGAAATCGGTGTTTTCCGGCGCATTGACCGTCACCGGATAGCCGCGCTGGTAATGGACCTCGGCCCGCGCGCCAAGTGCCAGCGCGGTGCCCTCGACGATCTGGCCGATACGGGCTTCCACGAAGTCCTGCACCCTGGCGTCCATCGTACGGACGGTGCCTTTCATCTTCACCACCTGCGGGATGACGTTATGGGCGGTGGAGTCGGTCTCCACGGTGCAAACCGAGACCACGACCTGCTTCAGCGGGTCGACGTTGCGGCTGGCGATGGTCTGGAGTGCCACAATGATATGTGCGCTGACCACCGTCGTGTCGACGCAGTCATGCGGCTTGGCAGCGTGGCCGCCCTTCCCCGTCACCACGATCTCGAACTGGTCGGCGGCGGCCATCATCGCGCCGGGGCGGATCGCGAAGTGACCCACGGGGATGCCGGGCATGTTGTGCATGCCGTAGACTTCTTGCACGTTCCAGCGCGACAGCATCCCGTCCTTGACCATTTCGCGGCCGCCGCCGCCCCCCTCTTCGGCAGGCTGGAAGATGCAGACGACCGAGCCGTCGAAATTCCGCGTCTCGGCCAGGTACTTTGCGGCACCCAGCAGCATCGCAGTGTGGCCGTCATGACCGCAGGCGTGCATCTTGCCCGGCACGGTCGAGGCATAAGGCACGCCGGTCTGTTCCTTGATCGGCAGGGCGTCCATGTCGGCGCGCAGGCCGATGACGCGGCCCTTGCTGTCGGTGCGACCCTTGATCACGGCGACGACCCCGGTGCGGCCGATGCCTTCGACGACCTCGTCGCAGCCAAAGGCGCGGCAGAGTTCGGCCACGCGGGCAGCGGTGCGGTGGACGTCGAACAGAAGCTCCGGGTGCTGGTGGAAGTCGCGGCGCCAGGCGGTGATTTCGGGCAGAAGCTCGGCGAAACGGTTCTTGGGCGGCATGGCAGTCTCCTTTGCCCGGACAGGGTGGACCCGTTGCCCGAAAACGGCAAGCCCCGAGGCCTTGGGTCAGGAAAACCGGAACGTGATCAAAGACCTGTTGCCGATGTCGCACGTTTTCGCCATATCGTCGCAAAATCGACATATCCCCGGCTTGTTGCGGCCAAGGACCCGAGCAATATGGGAAAAACGAGAGCCAAACGGAGCAGTAAGATGGCCACGAAACCAAGCCAGCCTCAGCAAGGCGGCACCAGCACCCCAAGCCAGCAGCAGCAAGGCCAGCAGGCCGGCGGATCCACCCAGCAGGCGGGCCAACCGATCTTCCGGGATTGGGCGTCGATCTGACCCTCTCCCAAGCTTGACAATACAAAGGCCAGCCGCGAGGCTGGCCTTGTTTTGTTCTCACTCCGGCCCCTGCCCCATGTCCAGCCCCGTCTCCTCGATTCCAAACCTGGGACCCGCGTCGGAAGAGGCCTTCGGGCGTGCCGGGATCACCACGGCCGAGGAGATCCGCGAAATGGGTGCCGACGAGGCGTACCGGCGGCTGCTGGAAAGCGGCTCGCGCCCGCACTTCATCGGCTACTACGTCCTGGTGATGGGTCTGCAGGGCCGCCCCTGGAACGACTGCAAGGGCGACGAGAAGAAATCCCTGCGCAAGCGATTCGACACGCTCTGCGCCGGGTTCAACCGCTCCGATGCCAAGCTGCGCGCCGACATGGAGCAGACGCTCAGTTTCCTGGGCGTCATTGAACGCGGGTAATTTGCGGGAATTGACCGGATCGCGAAACAAACCGACTGCGTCGGATTGTCTGCAAATCCGCCGGCGTTTAGCGGATCAGGCCCGTACGCGAACCCAGATACCGTCGACCCGAACAATTGCCGGAGTTTCGCAATGGAACCGGATATAGGTCAATCCCGCAGTTTGCGCCAAATCCGGATTGAACCGCCCGCGCAAATCACTGGACTTCACGAAATTCGATGCGACATGGACATCCGGAGATACCTCCTGTCCCGGCGAAACAAGCATGTCCTGACATGGCCGGCCCGGTCCGAATGCATTCGCCGGGATGCGAATGGGCAGCGCGCTTGGTTGCTTGCGCAAGAACTCCTCGTCAAGGTGGATGCGGTCGACCAGCTGCACCCGCGCGCTGGCGCCGGAATAGGTGCGAAGGTCGTCGCGCACGCGAAGGGCTTCCAGCGGCAGCTCGCCAAAGATGGTGCTGACCCGGGATTTTCCCGAAAACCCGGGGAGATACCAGTCAAGCCTGGGTTCCACCTTGTCGGCCATGTCCAGTCGAACGAGGCCGGCTACGGCATCCTTGATCCGGCGGAACCTGTCGAATTCGATAACCGAGCCAGATGAAGACATCATGGTTCATTCCTGCAATTAGGATTGCGCCGGAAACAATGGCGCGGATATGTACTTTCAAATGGAACAATTAGGCTCAGCGTCTCGGCGACCTGAGCCTTGATTCAATATATCAGCTGGGGTGCGCCAGGTTAACCTGTCCATTTAGACAGGTTTTGTGCCGAGATCCTGAGACAGTGGCCGGAAGCTGCCGCCATTATCGATGCCGGGCAGCATGCATGCAACTGTCAGTTGGTCTATGGAAAAATCAGATCGACGCGCCTGATTCTCCGGAATTGCCGTTTCAGTTCGACCGGAATCAACCAGTGATTGCAATTGACGCAAAGTAATACACGCCATCCCGAAACTGTCTTCCTTCGGCCCTTCTATTGCCGGAGTTGGACATCATTTCTGCACCATGCGAGGCGGTGAAGTCCCCTTACCCAACCGCGCACGTATGATCGCTTGCTGTTTGCATAGGCCCGCAAAGGGTCAACCTGTCACCCGGCACTTCCCCGAGTCCGCCGGGTGGCAGGCCAATCACTCAGGCCGACCACGATCAACAAGCCCGGGGCCATGCGGCAACCCGTCCGCGCTTGTGGTGGTGAAGGGTGTGGTGCCCCCAGAGAGACTCGAACTCCCGACCCTCTGATTACAAATCAGATGCTCTACCAGCTGAGCTATAGGGGCCACGCGCTTCAGATACCCTTGCCGCCGCGCCCGCGCAAGGGTTCAGTCCTGCCGGCGGGCCACGACGACGACGGCCAGAAGGCCAACCGCCATCACAAGCAGCGCTGCGGGCGCGGCTTCGGACAACCGCTCCAGGCTTGCCAGTTCGAAGACGCGCGTGGACAGCGTGTTGTAGTTGAACGGCCGCAGAAGCAGCGTCGCGGGCAGCTCTTTCACGCAGTCGACAAAGACGACCAGAAGCGCGGTCAGGACCGACCCGCGCATCAGCGGCAGGTAGACCGACCGCAGCGTTCCCGAGGCTGACCGCCCCAGCGACCGGGCAGCCATCGACAGCGAGGGCGAGACGCGGCCGAACGCGGCATCGACAGCCCCCTGTGCGATGCCGAAGAAGCGGACCAGATAGGCCAGCCCAAGCGCAAAGGCCGTGCCGGTGATCATCAAGCCGGGGTCCCAGCCGGTCAGCGCCAGCACGCCATCCGCCAGCCGGTGATCCAGCGCGGCGAGCGGCAACAGAAGCCCGAGCGCCAGCACAGCCCCGGGTGCGGCGTAGCCGACCAGCGTCATCGGCAACAACCACTGTGCCGCACGCGAGCCCTTCATCCGCAACGCATAGACCAGGAAGATGGCGGCCCCGACCGTCGCCAGCGCCGCAAGTCCCCCGACGACCAGAGTGTTCACCAGCGCCTCGATCAGGCCCGGAGCCAGCCAGCTTTCCGGCGCGGCGGCCGAGTGGACCAGCATGACGCCCAGCGGCAGCAGGAACCCCCCGGCAAAGGGAATGAGGCACAGAACCGTGGCATACCACCGCTTGCGACCGACGATCTCGGTCGGCTCGTGGGGTTGCGCACTGCGGCCCAGGCGGTGAAAGCGCGCACCGCCCCGCCCTGCCCGCTCCAGCCCGACCAGAAGCAGGATCAGGACCAGGATCACCCCGGAGATCTGCGCCGCTCCGCCCGCGTTGCCGCCGTTCAGCCAGGTGGAGAAGACCCCGGTGGTCAGCGTCTGCACGCCGAAGTGCAGGACCGTGCCGTAGTCCGCCACCGTCTCCATCAGCGCAAGCGCGACTCCCGCCGCGATGGCCGGGCGCGCCAGGGGCCAGCCGATCCGCAGGAACATGCCCCAGGGGCCGCAGCCAAGCGCGCGGGCCACTTCGTAGGCGCGGCCGGACTGTTCGCGGTAGGCCGAGCGGGCCAGGAGGTAGACGTAAGGGTAAAGTGAGAAGGACAGGACCAGGATCGCCATCGGCAAGGAGCGGGTTTCGGGGAACCAGTAGTCGCGCGCCGAGGTCCAGCCGAAGGCCGCGCGCAGCCCCGATTGCAGCGGCCCGGCATAGTCTAGCACATCGACCAGCGCATAGGCCCCGACGTAGGCCGGGATCGCCATCGGGAACAGCAGGGCATGCGACAGCCAGTTGCGCCCCGGAAACCGGTACTGGCTGACCAGCCAGGCCGCCCCGGTGCCCATCGCGGCGGTCAGGATCGCGACGCCACCCATCAGCATCAGCGTCGTGACCAGGTAGCGCGGCAGGACCGTCGCCATGAGATGCGGCCAGATGTTTTCGGTCGGGTTCACCGCGATCCAGGCGATGGACAGGATCGGAGCAAGGACCACGATCGCGATGCAGGCCGCGCCGATCGTCCAGAGATCGGGCAGCATCCGGCGTCGGCGCGCAAGTTGAGTGAAACGGTCGGACATCCTGTGGCCGGGTTACAGGAAACCGGTTTAACTGTCCAGAAAAGCCCGTATAGTCGCGCCGCCGGGTCTGGTTGCCCGCGCCGTAAAGTCAGGCCAGATGCGCATCGTCTTCCACCTGGGTGTTCATTGCACCGACGAGGACCGGCTGGTCCGCTGCCTTTTGAAGAACCGCTCGACCCTTTCCGATCAGGGCATCGCCGTGCCGTCGCCCACCCGCTACCGCAACCTGTTGCGCGACGCGGCCAAGCAGCTGCGTGGGGCGCGGGCCTCGGCCGAATCCGCGGCGATAATCCTGGACCAGATCACCGACGATCCCCAGGCCGAGCGGGTGATCCTGTCCTGGACCAGCTTCCTGAGCTTTCCGGCCTATGCCGTTGGCGACGGGCTCTATGGCCAAGCCGGGGACCGGCTGCACGGATTTACCCAGGTTTTTTCGGAAATGGACGCCGAGTTTCACATGGCGATCCGGAACCCGGCCTCGTTCCTGCCCGACCTTCGGGAGCGGGTGATGAGCAAGGGCTTCGACGACATCCTGCGCGACATCGACGCGACGCAACTGCGCTGGTCCGATACGATCCGGGCGATCAAGGATGCCAATCCGGGGGTGCCGATGACCGTCTGGTGCGATGAGGATACGCCGCTGATCTGGCCGGAGGTGCTGCAGGCGATCTCGGGTCACGCGCCGGACACCGCGCTGGAGGACGACGAGGAACTGCTGGCCGACCTGTTGACCGAGGAAGGGTTGGTCCGGTACCGGGCCTATTGCCGCGAGCATCCGCCGCAGGCCGTGTCGCAGCGGCGGCGCATCGTGACGGCCTTTCTGGAAAAGTTCGGCCGCCCCGAGAAGATGTCGACCCCGGCGACTGCCCCCGGCTGGTCCGAGGCGCTTGTCGACCGGCTGACCCAGAATTACTGGCGGGATCTGGACCGCATCGCCCGGACGCCGGGCGTCCGGATCATCGAGCCCTGATCAGCTCATCCCGAGGGCGGTCTTGTACAGCTCCAGCACCGCTTCTTCCTCGGCCAGCTCGTCGGGCTTGCGCTTGCGCATCGCGATGACCTTGCGCATGACGCGGGTGTCGTAGCCCCGGCCCTTGGCTTCGGCCATCAGCTCTTTCTGCTGCTCGGCGACGTCCTTCTTTTCCGAGTCGAGTTGCTCGAAGCGTTCGATGAACTGGCGAAGCTCGTCGGCGGTGACGGCATAGGGATCGGTCGCGTCGGGCATGGCGGTCCTCCGGTCTGGCGGGTGGTCCGCGGTTCCTACCTCGCCCGGGCCTGCGGGTTCAAGGCAGGATCGGTCGGATTGCGGCGGATTGCTTGCACGGGGGCTGCGGACCGGCTAGCTGGAGCCGAAAGGCAGTGGGAGACAGTGATGCAGGCATTGATCTGGGCAGGGGCGGCGTTGACCGTCACAGGACTGGCGGGTCTGGGTTACTGCATCCTGCGCGCAACCCGCGCCAAGCGGTCCGGGTTGGACGACGCCGCGATGCGGGCCGAACTGCAGCGCGTGGTCGCGATCAATCTTGCGGCGGTCGGTCTGTCGGCGCTGGGACTGGCCGGCGTCGTGGCAGGTATCCTGCTGGGCTGACGGGCCGCTCCGCCCTCATCACACCGGCATGTTGTCGAACCCGGCCTCAACCTCGGCTTCGGTCGGCAGGTCGGCTTCCTCTCCGGGCATCATCGCGGCCAGGGCATGCATCTCGGCCAGAAGAAGTTCCAGCCCCTGCTGCTGCAGGGTGATGCCGACGGCCAGAAGATCGGCCTCGTCATGGATCAGGTCGGCGGGCTTGCGGGCATTCATTGTGCACAACTCCTGCAAAGCGGGGTCCAGGGAATGAGATCCAGCCGCGCCTCGGTGATAGGCTCACCGCAGCGGGCGCAGGTTCCGTAGCTGCCATCGGCGATCCGGCCAAGCGCGGCACGGATCTGGATGATCTCTGCCTTGCCGGCATTGCCGGTCGCTTCCAGGACCTCGTCGCCCTCGCGCTCGGTCGCCAGTTCCTCCCAGTCGCGGTTCTGGTGCGAATCAAGCTCGTCCTCGATGGCTTCCAGCCGCACACCAAGTTCGATCAGACGCTGTTCCAGCGCGGTCTTGCGGGTGGCAACGGGTGTGGTCAGATTGGCCTGCATCGGATCCCTCCTCTTTCACGGTCGAGTCTAGGCGGGTGCGGACCTGGGCGCTTTGACCCAAGTCAACGGGCTTTGCGCTTTGCGCCCAAGCTGGCTATGGTCGGTCCGATTTCGTCCTGCGCCCGGCGCTGAAGTGGAGAGACAGATGGATATCCGCGCGATCACCCCCGACTATGCCGTATCGCCCCAGATCGAGCCGGGCGACCTGCCCGCGATCAAGGCGGCGGGCTATGTGACCGTGATCGACAATCGCCCCGATGGCGAAATTCCGCCACATCTGCACGCCGACGCCATGCGGACCGCAGCCGAGGCGCTGGGACTGACCTTCGTTCTGAATCCGGTTGTCGGTGGCGCGCTGACGATGGCGAACGTGACCGCCCAAGGTGCGGCCGTTGCGGCCTCCACCGGTCCGGTCTTTGCCTATTGTGCCAGCGGAAACCGGTCGTCGATCGTCTGGGCGCTGGCCAATGCCGGCAAGCTTTCACCGGACGAACTGATCGGTCTTCCGGCGCGGTTCGGCTATCAGCTGGAACATCTACGACCGCAGATCGAGGCGTTGGCCCGCGGCTAGCCTGCCGCGCGCAGCGCGGGGGGCGGCGCTTCGGCCGCAGCGACAGGCAGGGCTGGTCGCAGAGTGGACGATGCTGCAGACGGAGTGGTGACCGCCTCGTTCAGTTTCAATGCGCGCATCCCGCGGTGCTGGCCGAGCCGGGCCCCTGCGACGCGCTGCCCGTCGATCGTCTCGACCGAGATCGCGTCCAGTGCCGCCGTGGTCAGGACCAGAGTTTCACCCACCTGAAGCGACATGATCTGCCGCAGCGGAAGCGTCAGGCGACCGATGACCGCGTCCAGCCGGCAATCGGCGTGCATCACCTGCGCCGAAAGGGCGGCGGTGAAATGCGGCGCCTCGACGTCTGCATCGGTCTCGGGAATGGCGGGGGCTTCACCCCGACCGATTGCAGGCAGCACCAGCAGCACCCGCCCGGCGCGCCCGTCGGTTCCCAGCGCCACCTCGGCGGACAGCACGCGGTAGGCGTCTTCTTCCAGCAGGAGGCCGAGAGGACGCGCATCTTCAAGGTAGCTGGCGTAGCGGAAGCCCCCGGCCCAGCTGAAGTCCGCCTCTTCCGCCAGGGTTTCATCGAGCCCGACCAGCGCGCGGTCGATCACCCCGGCGACCATCGCGGCGTCGATCCGGCTGGCCTTCCGTGGGGGCGGCACCTGCGACCCAAGCCGACCAAGCGTCTGCTTTTCGATGAAGGCTGCCGTGACTGCCGGTGCCAGCATGATGACCCCAAGCCCACCGCGCGGCCCGTCCAGAAGGGCAAGCAACGCCAGGTCCGGCGCCAGGTCCAGGATTTCCGCCAGCGTCAGCCGGGCAATGGTCAGACTGCGAAATTCAAGGTCCAGCCCCATCGCGTCCCGCGCCGCCCGCGCAAGCGCCAGCCGCCAGCCCCGGTCCGCGCCGGGAGCCCCTTCCGCCTGGGTCGGGCGGGCACGGTCGATCTTGCGGCGGATCACGTCAGTCATGGCGGCCCTGTCCCTCGCCCGCCACCGTAGCGCAGTCTTCCCTTACAAAGGGTTAAACGATGCCGGAGTCACGCTGCCATCCGTTCCAGCCGCAGGGGCACCGTCACCCGGAACGCAGCCCCCTTCTGGCCCGGCAGATAGGCGACCGAGCCGCCGAGGTTGGTCATGATCTCGCGGCAGATCGCCAGGCCCAGCCCCGCGCCACCCGCGCGGTTGGCATCGGTCAGGCGCGCGAACTTCTCGAAGATCAGTGTCTGGCTTTCCTTCGGAATGCCCTTGCCGTTGTCGATGAAGTCGACCGTGACCCGCCCCGACCGCTGCCGGACCACGATCCGCAGCTCGGGCCGGGTCGCGTCGCAGTATTTCCGCGCGTTCGAGATCAGGTTGATGAAGACCTGGGTCAACCGGTCGGCATCGGTCTTGAGGTACATCGCCTCGGACGGCAGGTCGCGCACCACCAGAAACTCGCGGTCCGGCCGGGTCTGGCGCGCCGCGATCAGAGCGGTGTCGATCATGCCCTGCAGGCTGGCGAGGCCCAGATTCAGCTGTACCGAGCCGTTTTCCAGCACCGACAGGTCCAGAAGGTCGTCCAGAAGCCGCGTCAGACGCTTGGCTTCATCGTGGATGATCTTGCCATAGCGTATGACCAGTTCCGGAGCCAAGTCGCCTTCGGTCAGGATCTCGGAGAAAGCGCGGATCGAGGTCATCGGCGTGCGCAGCTCGTGACTGATCTGGCTGAGGAAGGCGTCCTTCTGCAGCGAAAGCTGGGTCAGCTTTTCGTTCGCCTCGCGCAGCGCCCCGGCAGTGCGGGTCAGTTCCGCCTCGCGCGCCTCAAGCTGGGCGGAATACTCCAGGATCTGCGCCGATTCCGAGGCCACCGCCATCAGGTCCTCGACCGTCACCGTGGCGCGGCCCACCAGCTGGCTGATCATCGCGTGCGCCGTCGCCGCCCCGACCGAGCCCGAAAGGCGGGTTTCCAGCTGATCAAGGAAGTTCGGTGTCGGATCCGGCAGGAAACCGTCCTTGCCTTGCGCGCGCGCGGCGCTTTGGAACAGGCTCAGTGCCGACTCTTCGCCCAGGATGCGCTGCGCCATGCCCAGAAGCGCCTCGGGATCGACCTGGCCACGGGCCCAGCGTTGCGGCCCGACGGCACCTTCGAAGACATTGACGAAGGCCGCGCCTTGCAGGCGTTCCACCGGGCCGGGAAAGGTGAAAAGGGAACCCAGGCAGAAAGCCAGCACGTTCAGCGCCATCGACCAGAACAGCGCATGGGTGATCGGGTCCATCGCCTGAGTGCCAAAAAGAGCATGGGGTCGCAGCCAATCAAGGCCGAAAAGCCCCTCGGTGAAGATGGCTTGCGGCAGCACGGCTCCGGGACCGAAGGACGGCAGGTACGAGGTATAGGCCCAGACAGTCAGACCGGTCAGCAGGCCCAGGACCGCCCCGGTCCGGGTCGCGCCGCGCCAGAAGATACCACCCAGCAAGGCCGGCAGCACCTGCGCGACGCCCAGGAAGGCGATCAGCCCTATCGTGGCCAGCGCAGCCGAGCCGCCCGAGACATGATAGTAGGCGTAGCCCATCGCCAGCACTGCCGCGATGGCTAGGCGCCGGGCGTTCAGCACGACCGACCGCAGGTCATCCTCGGCCGCAGCACCCGGGCGCAGCCGCAACCAAAGCGGGATGACCACGTGGTTCGAGATCATGGTGGCAAGCGCTATCGCTTCGACGATCACCATCGAGGTGGCCGAGGAAAAGCCGCCCAGGAAGGCCAGCATCGCTAACCCCGCCTGACCTTCGGCCAGAGGCAGGGTGAGGACGAACATGTCCGGGTTCGAGCCCTCGGGCAGGCGGTCCAGCCCGACCACGGCGATGGGCACGATGAAGAGGCTCATCGCCATCAGGTACAGCGGGAAGGCCCAGCTTGCCCGCGCGAGGTGGCCCTCGTCCTCGTTCTCGACCACCAGGACCTGGAACATCCGCGGCAGGCAGATCACCGCGGCGGCCGACAGGAAGATAAGCCCGGTCCAGCGCCCCGGCTGCACCTGCCAGGCCGAGAGGTCCGCGGCATCGATGCGCGCGATGACATCGCCCACGCCCCCGGCAATTCCCCAGACCACGAAGGACCCCACCGCCAGAAGCGCCACCAGCTTGACCACCGCCTCGACCGCGATGGCGGTGACGATACCGTGGTGCTGTTCTCGGGCATCCAGATTGCGTGTGCCAAACAGGATGGTGAAGAACGCAAGCCCGACCGCGACCCAGACTGCGATCTGGTCGGGGTCCAGCGGGCGCGAGCCGTCGGGTTCGGCACTGGCGAAGACGCCAAAGGACAGCACCATCGACTGCAGCTGGAGCGCGATATAGGGCGTGGCTGCCACGACCGCGATCACCGTCACGATAACGCCCAGCATGTTCGATTTGCCGTAGCGCGACGAGATCAGGTCGGCCAGCGAGGTGACGTGGTACCGCCGTCCGATCCGCACCAGCTTGCGCAAAAGCCACCACCAGCCGATGAAGACCAGTGTCGGACCGAAGTAGATCGTCAGAAACTCCAACCCGGACCGTGCGGCGTAGCCGACCGCGCCGTAGAAGGTCCAGGCCGTGCAATAGATCGACAGCGACAGCGTGTAGACGACAGGTGAGCGCAGCCAGCCCAGTCGTCCACGGGCAGCCCGGCGTTCGACCACGAAGGCCACGGCGAAAAGGAAAGCGGCATAAAGCACGCAAGACAGGACCAGAAGGTTGAACGGCACCTCAGTCCTCCTCGTCGTCCGCGCCGTCCCCACCGTCCCCGCCGCGCAGACCGGGGGCCAGGGCGGCGGCCAGGCCGATCAGCCCCAGCCAGACGAGAAAGAAGTAGATCACGTCGGCCGAGGTCAGCGATAGGCGCGCTTCCCGGGCCCAGAGCAGCGGCAGAAGCAGCAGGAACGCCCCGACGATCGGCAAGAGCCGCGCCGCATCGCGCAAGCGCCGCCTGCGATAGGGTGCGCGCGCCAGGAAGAGGGGGCGCCTTGGCTGCTTCATCCTGGGGCCGAGCCTCGTCCCAGCATGGCCCGCACCTCGGCCAGGATTTCAGCGTTGGAAAAGGGCTTCGTCATGAACCGGTCAGCGCCGGCCTGCTCGGCCATCTCGCGGTCGCGGCCGCGCGCGGTCAGCATCATCACCGGAAGATTGCAGTTGCTCGGATCAGCGCGCAGGGCCGTCAGTATCTCCAACCCCGACATGCCCGGCAGCATGTGGTCCAGGATCACCAGGTCGGGCGGGTCCTGCCGCAGCATGGACAGCGCCGAAGCGCCCTCGGCGGCGTGACTGACCCGAAGGCCATCGCGGGTCAGAAGGAACCGGATCGCCTCGGCGATGTTCGGTTCGTCCTCGATCAGCAGGACATGCTGTGCCAATGGTTCCCCCCGGGCGGTCTGCAGCCGCCCTGCCCCACTATCGGCAGAAGGAGCCCGCCTGTCAAAGCCTTGCGGGCACTGGTTCTGTATCCTTAGGGAGCTGAACCGGGGCCAGTGAGCTTAGCGGCGGTCAGCCGACCCCTTCGGCGGCCAGGATCGACGGCTCGCGTCGCGCCGGACAGTCGCCACGTGCGCAGACCCGGCAGCTTGATCCGACGGTGAGAACCGGCCCCAACCCATCATCCGGCAGGATCAGCATGGCCGCCTCGCGCAGTTCGGGCCCGCGCAAGCCCTGCGGATGACGGCTTTCCGACCAGGCGATCGCCCGGTGGCGGCGGTCGCTTTGGCCGGCCATCTGGACCCTTGCCTCGAAGGGTTGCATCGGTCGGCCAAGTGCCGCGTAAAGCGGCCAGAGCGGGCAGGCCGCCCCGAACCGCGGCAGCGGAAAGCCGGTTGCGGGTTTGCGGAAGGTCAGCGTGCCCGAGCCATCGCAACTGACGAGCCCCGCCGCAAGTCCGGGCACCTCCGCCAGTCGCCGCATGACCACCAGCGGCGAACAGGCGAAGCGGTCGGCCAGCAGGAACGGGTCCGGCCCCAGTTCCTCCAGTGCCGCAAGGCAGGCGGCTTCGGGAAGACGTGCTGCATCCGTCCGGACCTGCGCGAGATGAGCCCGCGCAAGGCTGCGCGCCGCGGTCGAGGCGAGAGCCGCAATCTCCGCCTCCAACCCGGTCTCCAGATCAGCGTCCGAGATCCGCCAGGACCGGCCGCGCAGCCAATCCTCCACCTCTTCCTGCGGGGCGGCGATGCCCTGCTCGTCGATCCCCTGTCCGGCGTCCAGAAAACCGACCAGAGCTTCGGCCCCGGCCGCCAGCCGCTCGCTGTCCTGGTGCAGGTTGCGGTGGAAACGGGCGGCCCAGTCGGGTTCCAGGTCCGGCGTCTCGGCCAGGATCGCCGCCGTGGCCCGGACCGCGGACAGCGAGGACAAGAGTTCGTGCAGCGACTGCGACAGATGGGGGTCGTGCGTCATGCGGTCATTCATCGCCTCGACCGCCCGTTCCAGCGCCCTGCCCCGCGTGTCCAGCGATGCGATCAGTGCCGCCCAACCCGGGAACCGGTCGACGAAATCCTCGACCCGCTCAACCTCGGCCCCGCCTTCGCCCACGGCACCGCCCCGCGCGGCGGCGGCGCGCAGATCCTCGACCAGCGCTACCTCGCGCCCTTCGGCCAGCGCGGCGCGGTCGATCTGCAAGGCGTCGGCCAGCCGCTCCATCACCTCGGGCGTGACCTTGCGGCGATTGTGTTCGATCAGATTGAGATAGGAGGCCGAGATTCCCGCCCGGAGGGCCACGTCCGATTGCCGCAGACCCGCCGCCAGACGACGATCCCGCAGCTTGGTCCCGGTAAGCGCAGATATCGGCATGGCGACACGGCCTGGAAAAGGAATTGACTGGATGTGGTCCGATTTACAGGAGCTTGTCAATCGGCTGCCGGATCAGTCGAAGCCGTCGAAGCGGTGGCCGTAGAATTTGATCGCCCGCATCGCGCAGTCCTGCACGGCCACATGCAGATAAGCGCCTTCGTTCACGCCGGGGGCGGCACTGTCTCGGGCCAAAGCCGCCCGACCCAAGCCGGGCTGATGACCGGCGCGCAGGCGCCAGAGATCGATCTGCTCATCCAGGTGCCGTTCCAGCCGGGGATCGCCCTGGCCCCTGGTGATCTCGGAAATCCGTTCGGCCACCGCAAGGCAATAGGCCGCCTCTCCAGCCGCCGAGGTCGCGCCGTGCAGAAGCCCGGAGGGCGCGGCCGAACCCTGCCACCACACCGTCGCCATCAGCGCCGCAGCGACAGCGACAAGCCCCGTAACCAGCCAACCCATCACCGTTCCCCTTCCGGGACCCACGATGGACGGACATCGTAAAGAAAAGGCGGGCGCGACCCGTGGCCGCGCCCGCCCAATTCAGACAAGTCTAGCGAATTACTGCGCCAGCGCCTTGTCGGTGATCGCGGAGGTCCAGGCGCCTTCCGGTGCCTTGGTGATCACCGGGTCCGACCCGCCTGACATCAGCGAAGCCACGGTCCGCTCGGCGGCGGCCACGTCCAGCGCACCGTTCGAGCCCGCGGTCAGCTTGGCGATCTCGCCCATCATGCGCTTCTGGTGGTTCTCGGTCTGCGCGCCGGTCTGGTCGTTCTCCAGCACGATCATCGCCGCTTCGTCCGAGTTCGCCTCGGCGTACTTCCAGCCCTTCATCGACGCGCGGACGAACTTGACCATCGTCTCCTGGAAGGCCGGGTCGGCCAGCTTGTCCTCCAGCACGTAAAGCCCGTCTTCCAGCGTCGCGACGCCCTGATCTTCATACTTGAAGGTCACCAGCTGGTCCTCGGTGATCCCGGCGTCGATGACCTGCCAGTATTCGTTGTAGGTCATGGTCGAGATGCAGGCCGCCTGCTTCTGCAGGAGGGGATCGACGTTGAAGCCCTGCTTCAGCACCGTGACGCCACCGGCCGAGCCGTCGGTCGCAAGACCAAGCTGAGACATCCAGGACAGGAACGGGTATTCGTTGCCGAAGAACCAGACGCCGAGCGTCTTGTCTGCGAAATCGGTCGGCGAGGTGATCCCGCTTTCCTTCAGGCAGGTCAGCATCATGCCCGAGGAGGCAAACGGCTGGGCGATGTTCACCAGGGGCAGGCCCTTTTCGCGCGCGGCAAGGGCAGCCGGCATCCATTCCACGATCACGTCGGCGCCGCCGCCCGCGATCACCTGGGTCGGGGCGATGTCCGGGCCGCCCGGCAGGATGGTGACGTTCAGGCCCTCTTCTTCGTAAAAGCCCTTGGCCTGGGCGACGTAGTAGCCCGCGAACTGCGCCTGGGTGACCCATTTCAGCTGCAGCTTCACATCTTCGGCGCTGGCTTGCGACGCCACCGCCGCAAGGAAGGCCGCCGTGATCAGTTTCTTCATCTTCATACTCCCGTGTTGAGCCCGTTTTGGGCCTCTGTTAATGCCGTTGCGACGGGTGCCAGAACGTCACCCCCCGTTCGATCAGCGTGATCAGCCCGTAGAAGGCCGACCCCGCCAGAGCCGCGACCGCAATCGTGGCCCAAACCATGTCCAGGCCAAGCCGCCCCACCTCGGTCGAGATGCGGAAGCCCATGCCGTAGACCGGACTGCCGAAAAACTCGGCAACGATGGCCCCGATCAGGGCCAGTGTCGATGCAATCTTCAGCCCGTTGAAAAGGAATGGCATCGCGGCGGGAAGCCGCAGCTTGAAGAGGCCCTGCCAATAGGACGCGCCCCAGGTTGCCATCAGGTCGCGCTGCATCCTTTCGCTGGCCTGCAATCCCGCGACCATGTTCACCAGGATCGGGAAGAACACCATGACCACGACGACGGCAGCCTTGGACTGCCAGTCGAATCCGAACCACATCACCAGAATGGGGGCGAGGCCGACGATGGGCAGCGCCGCCACGAAGTTGCCGACGGGCAGAAGCCCGCGTTGCAGGAAGGGCGAGCGGTCTATGGCGATCGCGGTCAGGAACGCCGCGCCCGCCCCGATGAGGAAGCCGGGGATGGCTCCCTTCAGGATGGTCTGGGCGAAGTCTTGCCAAAGCGTCGGCAGTTCCACCGCGATCTTTGCCGCAATGACGCTGGGCGCAGGCAGGATCACCGGGGCAACGCCAAGGCCGCGCACCAGCCCCTCCCACAGCACCAGCACCGTCGCGCCGAAAAGGAGCGGCACCAGCGCACGGCCGGGTCCGGTCCGGGACAAACGGCTTCCCGCCAGCCAGACATTCACCGCCCATGCCGCCAGCCAGAACCCGATCGCCAGCCAAAGCGCGGTCATGACGGCACCCCCATCCGCTTGCGGGCCGCCCGTTCGACGAAGCCCACGACCAGGATCAGAAGCCCCGCCAGGATCGCCGCCGCAAACAGGGCCGCCCACATGATCAGAGGCTCTCCGAACTGCGAGCCGATCAGCATCCGTGCGCCCAGACCCTCGATTGCTCCGGTGGGAAGCTCGCCCACGATGGTCCCGACCAGGCTGGCTGCCACGGCAACCTTCAGCGAGGCGAAGAAATAGGGCATCGAGGCTGGAAGCCGCAGTTTCAGGAAGGTCGCCATCTCGCCCGCGCCGTAGGTCCGCAAAAGGTCAAGCTGCATCTGGTCGGGGCTGCGCAACCCCTTCACCATGCTGACCAGTACCGGGAAGAAACTGAGATACGCCGCGATGATCGCTTTCGACAGGTCGCGTCCCTCCAGCCCCAGCTGGCTGGACAGCGTGATGATCATCGGCGCCAGGGCGACGATGGGCACGGTCTGGCTGATGATCGCCCAGGGCATCACACTCATGTCCATAACCCGGAACCGGACGATGGCCATTGCCAGAAGCACGCCCGAGATGATCCCCAGCCCGAAGCCCATCATCGTGCCCTTGAAGGTCACATAGGCGTGGTAGACGAGGCTGCGCTTCGAGGTGATCGCCTGCCCGAAGAGTCCTTTCCACAGCTCTGCCCCAACCTGATGCGGCGGCGGCAGAAGCGGGCGGTCCTGCGTCATCGTCTGCGGGATCACTTCCCCCCAGGTCACGGTGGTCCCTGCCCGCTCGGCCTGGTCAAAGACCCAGGTGGCGTTCATCCAGACTGCGGCGGCGTACCAGATCGCTACGATCCCGGCGAGGACGGTCAGGACAGGAAGCGCGCGGCTCATGCCTTGCCCCCTGTCGGCCAGGCGATCATCGCCACCGCGACGCAACCCAGAACCATTCCAGCCATCTGCAGGCCCGTCGGCCGTTCGCCAAAGACGAAGATCGCCATCACCGAGATCGCGACCAGTTGGAAGATTGCCGACAATGCGATCGCAAGACCCAACCCGTTGGCCTTCATCACCTGGACCATCAGCCAGTTCCCAACGCAGAACATTGCCAGCGCCCCGATCAGGATCGGCAATTGCCCTTTGGTCGCGTAAACTTTCAGAACGGCGTTGGCGGCCACGAAGACCGCCGTGGCAGCAGACAGCCAGACAAAGGTCATGGCATTCATGCCGCGCCTCCGTCTACGCGTACATACGCCGTATGCATGGGATGCATACGCGATGAATACGCGCTGTGCATGTCCCGCCTAGTCCTCATGATGCCCGGCGCGCAGCCCCTCCCGCACGCGGTGAGCGATCTCGATGAACTCGCGGCTGTCGCGGATATCCAGCGGGCGGTCCTTCGGCAGGGGTGAGTCGATCACATCGGTGATCCGCCCCGGACGCGGGGACATCACGACGATCTTGGTCGACAGATAGACGGCCTCGGGGATCGAGTGGGTCACGAAACCGATGGTTTTCCCGGTGCGCGCCCAAAGCTTCAGCACCTCTTCGTTCAGCCGGTCGCGCACGATCTCATCCAGCGCGCCGAAAGGTTCGTCCATCAGAAGGATATCGGCATCGAAGGCCAGGGCGCGGGCGATGCTGGCCCGTTGCTGCATCCCCCCCGACAGCTGCCAAGGGAACTTCTTGCCAAAGCCCTTCAACTCGACCAGATCAAGCACCCGTTCGGTCCGCTCGTCCTGCTCGGCCTTGGAAAATCCCATGATTTCCAGGGGAAGCCTGATATTCCCGGCAATCGTCCGCCACGGGTAAAGCCCTGCTGCCTGGAAGACGTAGCCATAGGCCCGCTTCCGGCGCGCTTCGTCCGGGGACATTCCATTGACCGTCAACGTGCCGCCCGTCGGATGTTCCAACGCGGCGATGGCGCGCAGGAATGTCGTCTTGCCGCAGCCGGACGGCCCGATGAAACTGACGAAATCCCCCCGGTTGACGGTCAGGTTCACATCCTTCAACGCCTGCACCGGGCCGTCGGCGGTCTGGAACACCAGGTTCACCCCCTTCGCCTCGATCACCGGCTGGCTCACTCCGTCCTTCACGCCGCCTTCCCTTCACATTCCCGTTGCCTGTCGCTGCGACACTTGTGCCGCGCAGGGAGCGTCCCCACCTCGTCCCGATAAGGAGGACCGCCATGCTTATCAACGCCTTGCAGACGACCCTCGCCTTTGCTCCCGCCCCCGAGGACCTGGAAGAGGTTTTCTTCGACGCCCCCATCATCGCTTTCGCGCCCGCCGAACGGGACGAGGAGGAAAGCGAACAAGGGGAGCCCTGACACCGTCAGACCCCCGTCGCCGGAATGCCGGTCCGTTCGACGGGCCGAGGTGCAGTCAGGTCCTTCCACTGGGTCAGCGCACGGTTGACCGCCGGACGCGCCTGCCGCGCGACAAACTTGCCGTGGCCTTCCTGCGTGCGCACCTCGCCATCGTGGATCGCGACGTGGCCACGGGTCAGGGTGAAACGGGGCAGGCCCTTCACGGCATGACCCTCGAAGACGTTGTAGTCGATCGACGACTGCTGTTTCCCTGCGGCGATGGTTTTCGTCTTTTCGGGGTCCCAGACCACAAGGTCGGCATCCGCGCCCACCAGAACCGCGCCCTTCTTCGGGTAGCAGTTCAGAATTTTCGCGATATTGGTTGAGGTTACGGCGACAAACTCATTTGGCGTCAGTCGACCCGTTGCGACCCCATGGGTCCAGAGCATCGGCATCCGGTCCTCAAGCCCTCCGGTCCCGTTCGGGATCTTGGCGAAGTTACCGACGCCGAAGCGCTTCTGTTCCGTGGTGAAGGCGCAGTGATCGGTGGCGACGACGGAGAGACTGCCGGACATCAGCCCAGCCCAAAGGCTGTCCTGATGCTGCTTGTTGCGGAAGGGTGGCGACATCACGCGGCGGGCGGCATGGTCCCAGTCAGGATGGAAGTATTCGCTTTCGTCCAGCGTCAGGTGCTGGATCAGGGGCTCGCCCCAGACCCGTTTGCCTTGGCTCCGTGCGCGCCGGATCGCCTCGTGCGCGTCCTCGCAGCTTACATGGACCACGTACAGCGGCACGCCCGCCATGTCGGCAATCATGATCGCGCGGTTGGTGGCCTCACCCTCCACCTGCGGCGGGCGGGAATAGGCGTGACCCTCTGGCCCGGTGTTGCCCTCGGCCAAGAGCTTTGCGGTCAGTTCGGCCACCACATCGCCGTTCTCGGCGTGGACCATCGCAAGGCCGCCCACGTCGCCTACCCTGCGGAAAGAATTGAACAACTCATCGTCATTCACCATCAGCGCGCCCTTGTAGGCCATGAAGTGCTTGAAGCTGGTGATCCCGGCCTTGGCGGACTCTTCGATCCCGGTCCAGACCTTCTCGCCCCACCAGGTGACAGCCATGTGGTAGGAATAATCGCAGGTCGCGCGGGTGGATTTGTTCGACCAGACCTTGGCCGCATCCATCAGGTCCTGACCTTGCCCCGGCAGGATGAAGTCGACGACCATCGTGGTCCCGCCGCTGAGGGCCGCCCGGGTGCCGGACTCAAAATCATCCGCCGAGTAGGTGCCCATGAAGGGCATCTCCAGATGCGTATGCGGATCAATGCCGCCGGGCATCACATAACAGCCGGTCGCGTCGAGTTCGGTGCCACCCTTGAGGCCCTGCCCGATCTCGGTGATCACCCCGTTCTCTACCCGCACATCGGCCTTGTAGGTGAGGTCGGCGGTGACGACGGTGCCGTTCTTGATGATGGTGGTCATTTAAAGGACTCCCCGACCGAGTTATTCTTTGAAGTGGCTACGCATCAGCGATTTGAGGTCCGTAAAGCCATCAATGCTGACAACGAGAAGAAAGGTCGGTTCAAACGGCACCAGCGCCGCAACCTGATCGCACTGGTAAAGACCGCCAAAACCGGAAAACCAGTTCGCCTTACGTGAGGCATCTGCGCTTGCACCAGTGACAACCTGGCCAGTTACCGAGTTATTCACTTCCCGCTTTAGCTTCAGGTTATAGCCGTATTCACTTAGCGAGCTGATCGGCATATTCGCTAGTAGCTTAAGTGTGGAGCCATCGACGCAAAGGCTAGAGATATAGGCATAGGCTTCTTCACCAACAGCAAGTTCCGAAAAGAAGGGTTCGTTCCCAAATTTGCGAAGTCCCTCCTTATCCGCATCCAACTGGAAGCCTTCTGCAGAACCGACGGACGGAACGAGCTGGGCAAACAACAGAGCTGAGCCGATCAAACTCCTGATTTTCGTCACCCCACCACCTCCGCCACCTCAAGCACCGCGTGCAGCAGTACGTCCGTCCCCGCCGCCGCCCACTCCGGGCTGATCTCCTCGGCCTCATTGTGGGAAAGCCCGTCCACGCAGGGGCACATCACCATCACCGTGGGCGCGACGCGGTTGATCCAGCAGGCATCGTGGCCAGCGCCGGAGACGATGTCCATGTGGGAATAGCCCAGCTTTTCCGCCGCTTGCCGGACGATCTTCACAAGGCCGGGGTCGAAGGTGACGGGGTCGAAGTGGCCCACATCCTCGATCTCACACCCCAGCCCCAGCTCCTTCGCCACCGCAAGGGCGGCCCGCGTCACTTCGGCCTTCATCGCGTCGAGCTTGGCCTGTTCTGGGGACCGGATATCCACCGTGAAGACCACCTTCCCCGGGATCACGTTGCGCGAGTTCGGGAAGACCTTGACCTGCCCCACCGCGCCCACGGCGTTCGGCTGGTGGCTCATCGCGATCTGATGCACGCGCTCGGTGATCCGCGCCATGCCAAGACCCGCGTTGACCCGCAAGTGCATCGGGGTCGATCCGGTGTGGGCGTCCTTGCCCGTCAGCGTGATCTCCAGCCACCAGAGGCCCTGGCCGTGGGTGACGACGCCAATCTCCTTGCCCTCGGCCTCGAGGATCGGGCCTTGCTCGATGTGCAGTTCCAGCATCGCGTGCATTTTTCGGGCGCCGACTCTCTCGTCGCCAACCCAACCGATGCGGGCCAGTTCGTCGCCGAAAAGCTTGCCTTCCGGGTCCTTCCGCGACTTTGCGTAGTCCTCGGTATGGATGCCTGCGAAGACGCCCGATGCCAGCATTGCAGGGGCGAACCGGGCGCCTTCTTCGTTGGTCCAGTTGGTCACCACGATGGGATGCTTCGTCTTCACGCCCATGTCGTTCAGCGTCCGCACCACCTCCAGCGCACCAAGGACGCCGAGGACGCCGTCATACTTCCCGCCCGTCGGCTGGGTGTCGAGATGCGAGCCCATGTAGACCGGGAGGGCGCTGGGGTCGTTTCCGGGGCGGGTGGCAAACATGTTGCCCATCGTGTCGACGCCCATCGACATGCCGGCCGCCGCGCACCAGCGCTGGAAGAGATGCCGCCCTTCGGAATCCGCGTCGGTCAGGGTTTGCCGGTTGCAGCCGCCCGCAACGCCGGGGCCGATCTTGGCCATTTCCTCCAAGGAATCCCACAGGCGCGCAGGATCGATCCGCAGGTTGTCCCCGGTAGCTGGCATCGTAAGCTCCCTGTGCAGCGGGGCCATGCTGCCCCTTGCCGCGACTCGTTTCCTGACCGTATGGTCAAGGTGAAGCGCACCACAACCTGACCAGACGGTCAACGAAAATATGGGAACGGCATGAGCGGCGATGCCCAGATTTCGCGCCTGAAACCCGGCCGCCGCACAGATATCCGGCGCGAGAACGAACGCGCCATTCTGGATGCCGCGGAAAAGGTGTTTGCCGAAGCCGGGTTCGGCGGCGCGACCATGCAGCTGATCGCCGACATGGCGGGGCTGCCGAAGGCAAACCTGCATTACTACTTTGCCACCAAGGAAGACCTTTACCGCCGGGTCGTGCAGCAGATCTTCGAGATCTGGCTGGATGCCGCTTCCAGCTTCGACAACGCGCCGGGGCCGGTCGAAGGCATCGGGGCCTATATCGATGCCAAGATGGACATCAGCCGCACGCATCCGCATGGCTCGAAGGTCTGGGCGTCCGAGGTGATGCACGGCGCGCCGGTGATCCAGGACTATCTGGAGACGACCTTGCGCGACTGGACCAATGGCCGGATCGCGGTGATCCAGCGCTGGATCGACGAGGGGAAGATGCAGCCGATCAACCCGCGGCATCTTCTGTACATGCTCTGGGCCACCACGCAGCACTATGCGGACTTCGGACATCAGATCCAGACGTTGAACGACGGCAAGCCCCTGACCGATACGCAGTGGCGGGAGGCGAAAACCAGCGTCAGGGACATGGTCCTGCGCGGGATCGGGGCGATCTAGGGGATGACGATGGATATTGCCGAACTGGAGGCGGAGTTCGCCTCGCTTCACCTGCCACACTTTGACGAGGCGCAGGCGCTGGCCCTGGGTCGCATCCTGGTCGACATCGCGCTGGCCGAGCGGCTGCCGGTGGTGGTCGACATCCGCACCGCGGACCGAACCCTGTTTCATGCGGGGCTGCCGGGATCGGCACCGCTGAACGACCTTTGGGCGCGGCGCAAGTCCAATACGGCGCTGATGTTCCAGCTTCCCTCGATGCTGGTGGTGGCACGCAACCGGGTGAAAGGTGAGCCTCTGGACAAGCACGGGCTTTCCGGGGCGGATTATGCCGACAGCGGGGGCGCGGTGCCGATCCGGGTGACCGGGATCGGTGTCGTAGCGGTTGCAACGGTGTCCGGTCTGCCCCAGGTCGAGGACCACAGGCTGGTCGTCCGGGCCATCAGGGCCTTGGCCGCTGGGTAAGGCCCGCTGCGGAGCAGATTGCGCAAAGCACGGGCCTCGCAGGTAGGACCTGCGACGCTTCATCACAGGTGCCTTGCATCAGGCTCCTGATCTCCTAGCTGAAGCCGAGGCCAATCAGGGAGAAACAAATGTTTTCAGGCATCAAGCGGTCGCTTCTGATCATCACGGCGATGTTCACCTTGCTGCCTTGGGGCATCATGCAGGCGGTGAACTGAACCGTCGCTGCGCCTCACGACAATGCCTGTCGGGTCTTGCGAATGATTTGACCTGACAGTCGCCCGCGCGCTATCCAAGGGGTCCGCAGCAATCATCCCGGATCCATGTCGCCCACCGCCCGTCCCCGATCGCGCATCCAGCAACGCAACCGCGAGCTTATCCTGGATGCGGCGCTGGAGGTGTTTTCGTTGCAAGGCTTCCGGGGCGCGACGCTGGACCAGATCGCCGAGGTGGCGGGGCTGTCAAAGCCTAATCTGCTGTACTACTTCCCCTCGAAGGAAGAGGTGCACACGGCGCTTCTCACCGGGCTTCTGGACACCTGGCTTGATCCATTGCGCGAAATGGACGCGCAGGGCGAGCCGCTGGCGGAAATCATGGGCTACGTGCGGCGCAAGCTGGACCTCGCCCGCGATTTTCCGCGAGAAAGTCGGCTCTTCGCCAACGAGATCCTGCAAGGGGCGCCACGCATGCGCGAGGCGATCGAAGGAGACCTGCGGCGGCTGGTGGACGAAAAGGCGCGGGTTCTGACGGCTTGGATGGAAGAGGGACGCATCGCCCGCGTCGATCCGGTGCATCTGGTGTTCTCGATCTGGGCCTTGACCCAGCACTACGCCGACTTCGATGTTCAGGTGCGCGCGGTTCTGGGCCCGGGCCATGACCCTTTTGCCGAGGCCGGCGGATTTCTCGAAACCTTGTTCACCCGACTGCTTGCACCACAAGGCTAGAGTTTTACGCAATCTTCAGCTGATAAGACGTTGCTTTTGCGTTAACATCCGCCCGCGTGCATTTACAGACGGAAGGGCAAAACATGATCAGCAATATCCGGGCTTCACTGCCGCTGGCCGACAATCCGCTTGCCACGCCTTTGCATGAACCAAAGCCGGCCGGCCAGTATCCTTCCGGCACCTCCGGTCCGGTTGCTGCCCCGTTGCAGGTGCAGGCCGTCCAGCAACCCCCGCCAAAACCTGGCGCAGGTGACCGGCATCTGGTCGAGGCGCGGATGGCCACCGAGAACAACGCGGCCGCAGCGGCAAATGCTGCGCGAGAAGCCTACATACAGGCCAGCATCGCGGCCGGAATCAGCCCGCTGCCCCTGCCCTAGACTAGGTCCAGCACCAGGTCGAAGTGGTGGCCCTTGCGTCGTGAAGAAAGGCCTTCCGCGTCGCCGCAGTCGGCGTAGCGTTCACTCTGCTGCTTGGGCCATCGGGTTGTTCGGATGCGTCGTCCAGTCGGCGTAATCTCCGACCACCTTGCCGGTGCGCGGATCAACGGTCCCCTTCGGCAGTTCGCGCATGGTGATGCAGCTTTCCACCGGGCAGACGTCGATGCAGAGGTTGCAGGCCACGCATTCGTCGTCCATCACGGTGAACACCCGGTCGGGCGACATGGCGATGGCCTGGTGGCTGGTGTCCTCGCAAGCCGCATAGCAGCGCCCGCAGGAGATGCAGAGGTCCTGGTCGATCTGGGCCTTGGTGACGTAGTTCAGGTTCAGGTGCTGCCATTCGACAAAGTTCGGCACCGCGCGGCCGACCAGGTCGGACATCGCCATCTGCTTTTCGTCGAGATACTGCGACAGGCCCGAGATCATCTCCTGCACGATCTTGAAGCCATAGGTCATGGCGGCCGTGCAGACCTGCACGTTTCCTGCGCCAAGTGCCATGAACTCCGCCGCATCGCGCCAGGTGGTCACTCCGCCGATGCCGCTGATCGGCATGCCGCGGGTTTCCTCGTACCGCGCAATCTCGGCCACCATGTTCAACGCGATGGGCTTCACGGCCGGGCCGCAATAGCCGCCGTGCGACCCCCTGCCGTCGATCATCGGGAAGGGCGAGAAGTGGTCAAGGTCGACATTGGTGATGGACTTCACCGTGTTGATCAGGCTGACCGCATCCGCCCCGCCCCGATGTGCTGCGATCGCGGGCGGCAGGATCGAGGTGATGTTGGGCGTCAGTTTCACGATGCAGGGCATGCGGGAGTACTGCTTGACCCAGCGCGTGACCATCTCGATGTATTCCGGCACTTGGCCCACAGCCGAGCCCATGCCGCGTTCGGCCATGCCGTGCGGGCAGCCGAAGTTGAGCTCGACCCCGTCCGCCTCGGTATCCTCGATGCGCTTGAGGATGTCCTTCCAGGACTCTTCGTCGCAAGGGACCATAAGGGAGATGACCAGCGCGCGGTCCTTCCACTTGCGCTTGACCTCCTTGATCTCCTGCAGGTTCACCTCCAGCGGGCGGTCGGTAATAAGTTCGATGTTGTTCAGGCCCAGGAGCCGCCGGTCCGCCCCCCAGATCGCGCCGTAACGCGGGCCGTTCACGTTGACGATCGGCGGGCCTTCCGCGCCCAAGGTCTTCCAGACCACGCCACCCCAGCCCGCCTCGAACGCGCGCTCGACGTTGTACTTCTTGTCCGTCGGTGGCGCCGAGGCCAGCCAGAACGGGTTCGGCGACTTGATGCCAATGAAATTCGAGCTGAGGTCAGCCATGATCAGCCTCCTTGCGACGGGCGGAGAGGGATGCGGGGGAAGTAAGGTGGGCGATCCGCCCAGCGTTGGTCAGAACAGCGACCAGATCCAGCCGATAAGATCGCCGCCGAACTGGCCGAGCTTCGGCACGATGAAGGCCCAGGCGACGCAGCCAAGCGTGTTCCAGAACATGAACCGCGGCAAGGACATGCCGCTCATTCCGGCCATCAGAAAGACCACGGGCCGGAAGATGGTGGTGAAATGGCCGATGAAGATCGTCACCGGGCCGTATTTGTCGAAGGTGGCCTGCGCCTTTGCCACCCAATCCGGGTGGTCGCGCAAGGGCCGCATCGTCAGGATGTGCGTGCCGTAGCGGCGCCCCAGCCAGTAGCTGAAGGTCGACCCGATCAGCGCGCCGATCGTCGCCCCGATCCAGAGCGCGGTGAAGGACAGCGCCCCGGTTGCTGCCAGCGCACCCACGGCTGCCAACACGGGCGTCGAGGGGATAAGCAGCGACAGGAAAGCGGTCGTCTCGGCCGCCGCGAAAAGCACCATGATGAACGGAAACCAGGTCTGGTTCTGTTCGATGAAGGCGATGATACTTTGCGCGAACTCTTCCAACGGCCACCTCTTCCGGCGCCCGTTCTGGCGCGGGTTCCCAAATAAAGCAAGGGAGCAAAGCAGCCATTACAGAGCCATAAGCTGGATGTGCATCGCCTCGGCAGCATCGCGGCCCTCGGCGACGGCGGTGACGGTCAGATCCTCGCCCCCCGCCGCGCAGTCGCCGCCGACCCAGACCTTCGCCGACGCACCTGCCAGCTTGCCGCCCGCGACGGGCAGCGTATCGGGCGCTCCGGTCAGGGTTTGGCCGATGGCCTTGAAGACCTGGTCGGCCTTCAGGGTAAAGGTCTCGGAGCTGAGGGTCAGGCCGTTCGGTCCTTCGGCGGTATAGGCAAACTCCACCGCTTCGGCACTGCCGTTGCCCAAGACGCGGACCGGGGCCGCGTTGTGGATGATCCGGACCCCCGCCTGGGCCGCATGCTCTTGCTCATAACCCGAGGCGGACATCTTTTCCTGGCCACGGCGGTAGACGATGGTGACGTTCTCGGCGCCAAGAAGCTTGGACTGCACGGCGGCGTCGACGGCCGTCATGCCGCCGCCGATCACCACCACGTCACGGCCGATGGGCAGGGTCGAGACATCGGAGGCCTGGCGGAGCTCGGCGATGAAATCGACGGCGTTGCGGACGCCGGACAGGTCCTCGCCCGCGGCCCGGAGCGCGTTGACGCCCGCAAGGCCGATCCCAAGGAACACCGCGTCGAAGTCACCGGTCAACTGGTCAAGACTGATGTCGCGGCCAAGCTCGACGCCGGTCCGGATCTCGATCCCGCCGATTTGCAGCAGCCAATCGACTTCCTTTTGCGCAAAGCCGCCGGTGGCCTTGTAGCTGGCGATGCCATATTCGTTCAGTCCCCCGGCCTTTGGCCGACGTTCGAAGATCACCGCGTCATGACCGTGCATCGCCAGCCGGTGCGCGCAAGCCAGACCCGCAGGCCCTGCGCCGACCACGGCAATCCGCTTGCCGGTCCTGGCGGCACGCGTGAAGGGGTGCAGGCCCTTGGCCATCGCCACGTCGGTGGCAAACCGCTGCAGACGCCCGATCTCGACCGGCTTTCCCTCGGCTGCTTCGCGGACGCAAGCTTCTTCGCAGAGGGTCTCTGTGGGGCAAACCCGGGCGCAGATCCCACCCAGGATGTTCTGGGTCCAGATCGTCGTCGCAGCCGCTTCGGGCGTACCGGTCGCGATCTGGCGGATGAAGAGCGGGATGTCGATCGAAGTCGGGCAGGCCGTGATGCAGGGTGCATCATGGCAGAAGTAGCAGCGATCGGCGGCGACCCTGGCCTCATGTCTGTCCAGCGCCGGTTCGTGGTCGGCGAAATTCCGGGCATAGGCTTCGGCTGGCAGGCGACCCGGAACGATGCCGGGCGTCAGCGGGCTGTGCGTCATGGGACGTCTGGTCCTCCCCTGTGCTTGTTTTCAGGAAGGCTGGCACAGGTCAATTTTTTTATCAAATGGTAAAGTTTCTTATCCCGAGAATTTCCCGGTGATTGCACGTTTTTCAAGCAACCCGGCTGATAGCGCCAACGCTTTCGCGGCTTTTCAGCCCCGGCCCGGTCGCGTATAAGCGCCCAATACCAGACTGTCGGGGGCTTTGGCCAACCCGCGCGCCCAGGGCAGAGAAGAACAGAGGATCCGATGAGCAAGCAGAACACCGACACCGATGTCGCCTTCATCTCGGCGCTTGCCGAGCTTCTGAACAAGAACGACCTGACCGAACTGTCGGTGAAGCGGGAATACGGCGAGGATGACAGCCTGGAAGTCCGGGTCGTCAAGCAGTCGAACGTGGTGACGGTGTCCGCGGCCCCTGCCCCGGTGCAGTATGCAGCGCCTGCGGGGGTTGCGGCGGCACCGACTGCTGCGGCAGCGCCGGAGGACCCCGCCCAGCATCCCGGGGCCGTAACCTCGCCGATGGTCGGCACGATCTATCTGGCTGCCGAACCCGGAGCCACGCCCTTCGTCGCCCTTGGCGCCCAGGTGACCGAAGGCCAGACCGTCCTGATCATCGAAGCGATGAAGACGATGAACCACATTCCGGCCCCGAAGTCGGGCACGGTGAAGCGCATCCTGGTCGAGGATGGCCATCCGGTCGAATACGGCGCCCCCCTGATGATCATCGAATAAGGGAATACACCCATGTTCGATAAGATCCTGATCGCCAACCGGGGTGAGATCGCGCTGCGCGTGATCCGGGCCTGCCAGGAAATGGGGATCAAGTCGGTCGCCGTGCATTCCACCGCCGACACCGACGCGATGCATGTCCGCATGGCAGACGAGTCTGTCTGCATCGGCCCGGCCCCGTCCTCGGAAAGCTACCTGTCCAAGGCTGCCATCATCTCGGCCTGCGAGATCACCGGCGCGCAGGCGGTACATCCCGGCTACGGTTTCCTGTCCGAAAACGCGGCCTTTGCGCAGGCATTGGAAGACCACGGCCTGACCTTCATCGGCCCTTCGGCGGAACATATCCGCATCATGGGCGACAAGATCACCGCCAAGGTCACGGCGAAGGAGCTTGGAATCCCGGTCGTCCCCGGCTCGGACGGCGGGGTTCCGGACTACGAGACCGCACGCACCGTCGCCGAGGAAATCGGCTATCCGGTGATCATCAAGGCCACCGCCGGCGGCGGCGGGCGCGGGATGAAGGTCGCCACCAACGCGACGGAACTGGAAATCGCTTTCCGCACCGCCCGGTCCGAAGCGAAGAACGCCTTCGGCAACGACGAAGTCTATATGGAGAAGTACCTCCAGCGTCCGCGGCACATCGAGATCCAGGTGTTTGGTGACGGCAAGGGCGACGCGGTGCATCTGGGCGAGCGCGACTGTTCCTTGCAGCGCCGCCACCAGAAGGTGTTCGAGGAAGCCCCCGGCCCGGCGATCACCCCGGAACTTCGCAGCAAGATCGGCATGATCTGCGCCAACGCGTTGAAGAAGCTGAAATACATCGGCGCGGGCACGATCGAGTTCCTCTACGAAGACGGCAACTTCTACTTCATCGAGATGAACACGCGGCTACAGGTCGAACATCCGGTCACCGAAGGCATCTTCGGCGTCGATCTGGTGCGCGAACAGATCCGCGTCGCCAGCGGCATGGGCCTGTCGTTCCGCCAGGAAGAGCTGGAGATCAACGGCCACTGCATCGAGGTGCGGATCAACGCCGAAAAGATCCCGAACTTCTCGCCCTGCCCCGGCCGGATCACCCAGTTCCACGCGCCGGGCGGCCTTGGCGTGCGGATGGACAGCGCGATCTACGACGGCTACCGCATTCCGCCCTATTACGACAGCCTGATCGGCAAGCTGATCGTGCACGGCCGCGACCGGCCCGAGGCATTGGCGCGGCTGAAGCGGGCACTGTCGGAACTGATCATCGACGGCATCGATACCTCAATCCCGCTGTTCCACATGCTTTTGGCCGAGCCGGACATCCAGAACGGCGAATACAACATCCACTGGCTGGAAAAGTGGCTGGAAAAGCAGTTCAACTAAGATGAGCGGGGCGTCCATCGTCGGGCGCCCTGCCGCAAAAGTCTTCGAAGACTTTTGCAAAATCCTTCGAAGGATTTTGTAGGTGGACGAAGTCCTTACCCCCGATATCCTGCTTCGCGCCTATGCGATGGGCATCTTTCCGATGTCCGATGGCCGCGACGACCCCGAGATCCACTGGGTCGACCCGCGTCGTCGGGGTGTGCTGTCGCTTGACGGTTTCCACCTGTCGCGATCTCTGGCCAAGCGCATTCGGTCCGGCCGGTTTCGCGTGACGACGGATACCGCGTTCCAGGCAGTCGTCGAGGCTTGCGCCGCGCGCGAGGAAACCTGGATCAGCCACCGTATTCAGCGACTTTACCTGCAACTCCATCGACTGGGCTTTGCCCACAGCGTCGAAGTGTGGTGCGGCGAGGAGCTTGTCGGCGGGGTGTACGGCGTTGCCCTGGGGGGCGCTTTCTTCGGAGAAAGCATGTTCTCGACTGTGACCGATGCCTCGAAAGTGGCACTCGCCTACGCCGTTCACCGCCTGCGCGAAGGGGGGTTCCGGCTGTTTGACACCCAGTTCGTCACGTCGCATCTGGCAAGTCTGGGCGGAGCCGAGATTTCCCGGGCCGATTACCATCGCCTGCTGGCCGAAGCACTGGAGACGACTGCAGACTTCTATCCGGAAAGCTACTCGCCCTCGGCCGGGGCCGTCGCTTCTTCCAGCGCGGCTGCGGGTAGAATGCAGTTCAGCACCCAGACATCGTAGCGCGGATGGTCAAGCGCGGAGAGCGCGGGAGACGATGCCAGCATCCATCCCGTGAAAAGCTCCGCCTCGGTCGTTTCTTCCAGAATTGTCAGATGCGCCTCGGCGTCCGATGCGGGGTTGCCTGTCGGATAGCGGCAACTGTCCAGCTGGACCACAAGGCGACCGAACTTCGCGGCCTGTCCCACGCTCAACTCGACATCGCCGGTTTCGCTGGTGAGCTTGTCCAGAAAGCGCAGTTCGGCACCATCCGAGTCGGTGAATTCAGGCCCGGGTTGCGGATCAGGATCACCCTCTTGCGCTGCGGCCGGGAAGGCCAGCGCAAGCACCAAGAAGAACGCTTTCATGGCGCTGCTGCCTGGTCCGCAGCGGCGTCGCCTTCGGCTCCACCGCCCGCAAACTTCATCAGAAGCGTGATCAGACTGACCGCGCCCTGGGTGTCCTCGATCTCGCCTCCGGGTTCCAGCGCCTCCAGCGCGCCGCCGGGTTGGACCTCGACAAAGGTCCCGCCCAGCAATCCTTCGGAAGAAACGAGGAGTGTTGAATCTACCGGGACCGCCACGTCGTTGCGCATCGAGATGGTGGCGTCGGCGAAGAAGGTTTCGGGGTTCAGCGACAGGGCGGTCACGGTGCCGACCTTGACTCCGGCAAGTCGCACGTCGGTCCCAACACTGACTCCTTCAATCGACCGGAAGCTTGCCGTCAACGGGTAGCTGGCGGGTTGGCTCAGCATGCCCGAGCCCTGCACCGCGTAGAGCGCAAAGCCCGCTGCCACGGCCAGAACCGCAGCCCCGGCCAGGATTTCTGCACGTTCGTAAGCCATCACTCGGGCTGCCAGGCCTCGTAATCGCGGCGCGCGACGGGTTCAATGCGACGGATCGAGCCCGGGGGCGCATAGGCCGCTTCGGTGCCGGTAAGGTTTTCCTGGTGCGGCTTTTCCCAGACCTTGTGTTTCAGCGGCGACTTGGTCGGCGGCTCGTCCCAGGTGTAATGCAGCCAGCCGTGCCAGTCGGGAGACACGCGGGAAGCTTCCATGTCGCCATTGAAGATCACCCAGCGGCGCTTGGCATCGGCAGTCTGGTAGAAGATGTTCCCCGCCTCATCCTCGCCGACCCGCACACCCTTGCGGGCGGTGAACAGCTGGGTGCCGATGGTCTGGCTGTTCCACCAGGTCAGCAGGCGTTTCAGAAAATACATGGGCGGCCTCCGTTTGCGCCACTTATGCCGGATGCCGGAAGAAAGGTCTAGGGCGGGCTGGGCAGAGTGGCGCGTTGCCGGACGTATCGGGTCGTGCCAAATACACCGTTTCCGCCATCTCGCGCCAACGGCCGTCGATCACAAAGCAAGCAGAGTGACCGTGGCAACACGCAGCATCGCACCGCCTTGCTAGAACCCAGCGACTGAGGTCGGATCAGGCCTTCACCGGCTCTTTCTTCTTTGTCTCGGTATAGACGAGCATCGGCTTCGCACCCGAATGAACCGCTTCGTCCTTGACGACAACTTCCTCGACCGAATCCATGCCCGGCAGTTCGAACATGGTGTCGAGAAGGATGTCCTCCATGATCGACCGCAAGCCCCGCGCGCCGGTCTTGCGCTTGATCGCGCGCTTTGCGATCGCGACCAGGGCATCGGAGGTGAAGGTCAGCTTGACGCCTTCGATCTCGAACAGGCGCTGGTATTGCTTGACGAGCGCGTTCTTCGGTTCGGTCAGGATCGTGACCAGCGCCGCCTCGTCCAGGTCGGTCAGCGTGGCGATGACGGGCAGGCGACCGACGAACTCCGGGATCAGACCGAACTTGAGCAGATCCTCAGGTTCCAGTTCCTTGAAGAGCTCGCCCACGCCGCGTTCTTCCGGACCCTTGACGTCGGCCCCAAAGCCGATGCCCGAGCCCTTGTTGCGCTGCGCGATGATCTTTTCCAGACCCGCGAAAGCGCCACCGCAGATGAAGAGGATGTTCGTCGTGTCGACCTGAAGGAATTCCTGCTGCGGGTGTTTGCGGCCGCCCTGCGGGGGAACGCTGGCCACGGTGCCTTCCATGATCTTCAGAAGCGCTTGCTGAACGCCCTCGCCCGACACGTCGCGGGTGATCGAAGGGTTGTCAGACTTGCGTGTGATCTTGTCGACCTCGTCGATGTAGACAATTCCGCGCTGTGCGCGTTCGACGTTGTACTCGCTGGCCTGCAGAAGCTTCAGGATGATGTTCTCGACATCCTCGCCCACGTAGCCAGCTTCGGTCAGCGTGGTCGCGTCGGCCATCGTGAAGGGCACGTCCAGGATGCGGGCGAGAGTCTGAGCCAGCAGCGTCTTGCCGCAGCCCGTGGGGCCGATCAGCAGGATGTTCGACTTCGACAGCTCGATGTCGTTCTTCGACGAATGGTTCAGCCGCTTGTAATGGTTGTGCACCGCGACCGACAGCACGCGCTTGGCGTGGATCTGGCCGATCACGTAATCGTCCAGAACCTTGCAGATTTCCCGTGGGGTCGGCACGCCGTCCGAAGATTTCAGACCGGTGGTCTTCGTCTCCTCGCGGATGATGTCCATGCACAGCTCGACGCATTCATCGCAGATGAAGACGGTCGGGCCCGCGATAAGCTTGCGCACCTCATGCTGGCTCTTGCCGCAGAACGAGCAGTACAAAGTGTTCTTGCTGTCGCCGCCGGTGTTGTTCGCCATCCGCAGTCCTCTAGTGCTTTGCCACCGGTGAAGGGGCCGGTGCCTTGCTGGAAGTTTAGGCCAACCCCCAAGGCACCACAATGCGAAAATCCCGCCGGACCATCCGGCGGGAATGGGGCGTCACTTCGACGTATCGTCGGCCTTTCCGCGGCTTTCCAGGATCTGGTCGATCAGGCCCCAGGCCTTGGCATCTTCGGCCGACATGAAGTTGTCCCTCTCGAGCGCCGCTTCGACAGTGTCGTAGTCGTTGCCGGTGTGTTTGACGTAGATCTCGTTCAACCGGCGTTTCAGCTTCTCGGTTTCCCGCGCGTGGATCATGATATCCGTCGCCTGGCCCTGATAACCGCCCGAGGGCTGGTGCACCATGACCCGGCTGTTCGGCAGGCTGAAGCGCATGCCCTTTTCCCCGGCCGTGAGCAGAAGCGAGCCCATCGAGGCCGCCTGTCCGATCACAAGGGTCGAAATCTTCGGCCGGATGTATTGCATCGTATCGTAGATCGACAGGCCCGCGGTCACGACACCGCCGGGGCTGTTGATGTACATGCTGATTTCCTTGGACGGGTTTTCCGATTCCAGGAACAGCAGCTGGGCGCAGATCAGGCTGGACATGCCGTCGTGCACGGGACCGCCCAGGAAGATGATCCGTTCCTTCAAGAGGCGGCTGAAGATGTCGTAGGCGCGTTCCCCTCGGCTCGTCTGTTCGACGACCATGGGGACGAGCGTGTTCATGTAGTGATCAACGGGATCGCGCATCGGTGCCTGCCTCTTCTGTCTTTTCCGAGGAATATCGTCGAATGTATTGCGAGAGTCTTAGTGGGGTGACACGGGGGCTGCAAGGCACCCCCGTCGCTTTTGCCGAAGGGGTGATGCAGGCTTGAATCACCGGCCCGGCGACCTAGACCCTAGCCATGTTCACGCCCACCCGCGCCGCCGGCCTTGGCCGCTTGACCGCCTTCCTGCCCCGCGCTGGCCGCGACTATGCGGCTCTGCGGAATCTTGAGCTTCCCGGCCATCCGCATGTCTCGACACTGTCGCCCTGGCTGCGGCACCGGATGGTGACAGAGGCCGAGGTGATCGCGGCGACATTGAACTCGCATTCGGGGGGTGCCGAGAAGTTCCTGGCCGAGGTCTGGTGGCGAACCTACTGGAAGGGTTGGCTGGAATTGCGGCCCGGTGTCTGGTCGGCCTATCGACAGGGCGTCACGGCGGCGTTGAACCGGCTGGCGGTGGAACCCGGTCTTGCAACACGCGCCGAGACCGCGATGCTGGGAGAGACGGGGATCGACGGGTTTGACCACTGGGCGAAGGAGCTGGTTGCCTCGGGCTACCTCCACAACCACGCGCGCATGTGGTTCGCCTCGATCTGGGTCTTCACCCTGGACCTGCCTTGGGAGCTTGGGGCCGACTTCTTCCTGCGCCACCTGATCGACGGTGACCCGGCTTCGAACACCTTGTCATGGCGCTGGGTCGCCGGGCTGCACACTCCGGGCAAGACGTATCTTGCGACAGCCGAGAACATAGCCACCAACACCCACGGCCGCTTCCGCCCCGACGGTCTGGCCCCGGCGGCACGACCACTGGCTTTGCCCCCCCTGCCCGCCCCGCTTCCTCCACCACCGGGCGACGACCCCGACTGGGACGCCCCCACGCTTCTTCTTGTCACCGAAGAGGACCTTTGCCCGCAGTTCCTGCTGGACCAGGGCTTGCGCCCCAAAGCGGTGGGTGTCCTGACCTTTGCTGCGGGTCGTTCGCCCCTTGCCGTCGCGGAACCCGTGCACCACTTCACGCGCGCGGCCATTGCCGATGCGCTGGAAAACCTGCAGGCACCCGATGCGCCGGTCGAAACTGAGCCCCGGATGATCCTGGATCTCGCAGAGCGCGAAGGGTGCCGCCAGATCGTCACCGCCTACGCGCCGACCGGCCCGATTGCCGAACAGCTGGCCATTCTCCAGCACATGGCAGACCCGCGCGGCATCCGGCTGGTCCGGGTCCTTCGGCCGCATGACCGGGCGGCTTGGCCGCATGCGACGCATGGGTTTTTCCGGTTCCGTGAAGCCGTGATGGGTTAGCGGAAGGTCCGGACCGCCAGCGTCACGCGAGCGGCGGCTGTGACCAGGCACAGGGCACCAAAGGTCCAGGCCGCAGGGACGAACAGCACCGGGAAAAGGACGATCAGCAGGAAGAAGACGATGGTTTCCGTCCCTTCCAGAAGTCCCGCGGTGAAATACAGCGACTTTTCTCCCCGCGACCGGGTTTCCATGCCCTGCTTTGCGGCAAGGACCGCATAGCCCAGAAAGGTCGCGCCGTTGACGTAGAAACTGGCCAACAGGAATGCGCCAGCCGCCCCGTTCGCGCCGGGATCAAGAAGTACGAAAGCCAGAGGGATAGCGCCGTAAAAGGTGAAGTCGCAGACGATGTCCAGGTAGCCACCGAAATCGGACTTGCCCCGCGCCCGCGCAACTGCACCGTCCAATCCGTCCGCCAGACGGCTGGCAAGGACCAGCGATGCGACCAGGAAACCGCTGTAGCCGAGCCCGACCATCCCCGCCGCAGTGAGACCGACCAGCAGCCCGACAAGTGTGACCACGTCCGCCGAAGCGCCACGGGCGGCAAGCCAGCGTCCACCCCGGTCAAGGGGCACATCGATCACTCCGCGGATCATTCCGTCCAGCATGTCGCCTCCCTGCCACCACGGCACCATGGCACGAACCGGCTGCAACAGTTTTCACGTTTCCGCAGGCCAGCGGCGAGACTTGGCGTATGCAACCCAGGATTGAGTGGCAACCAGGACCTTTCTCGCGTATTTCACGGTTTGCGCCACATTCTGCCTGATTCTGGCCCAACTGATGCGGAATCTGAAATGGTGCTACTGATGGGGGACCAATCATGCCGAAGTGCTCGACTGTTGCGGCTGCCACCGCAGCTGTTTTTCTCAGCCTCGCTGCCGCGGCCCAAGCCGGCTGCACAGTTCCGGGCAATTCCGCGGGCATGCAGCAGGAGCTGCTCAGCCACCTGAATGCCGAGCGCAAGGACCGCGGACTTCCTGCGCTGGTGATTTCGGCCAAGCTCGACAAGGCCGCGCAGGGTCATGCCTGCGACAATGCCAAGCGCAAGTCGATCAGCCATACGTCGTCAGATGGCGGGACGCTGAAGACCCGGCTGCGGCGCGCGGGATACGCATTCCGCACCGCCGCCGAAAACACCGGACGCGGGTTTGCCTCGGGGGCGCGGGCTGTCGAATGGTGGATGAACTCGCCAAAGCACAAGGACAACATCCTGCTGCGCAAAGCGCGCGAAGTGGGAGTTGGCATCGCCGTCAGCCCGGCGCCTGACAACAAGCTGCACTGGATCATCGTAGTCGGCGCCTCGAAATAGGCTTACCGCGCGATCACCAACTCGGCCCTGAGACCGCCAAGCGCGGCGCTTTGCGAAAGCCGCAGCGCGCCGCCATGGCTGAGGGCGATGTCCGACGCGATCGACAATCCCAGCCCGACCCCGGCTCCCCGGTTCGGATCGCGTGAGGAGTCAAGCCGCGTGAACGGCCGCAGCGCTTCTTCCCGGCGCTCGGTCGGAATCCCCGGGCCGTCGTCTTCGACCACGATCCTCAGACTGCGCTCCAGGAAGATCAGCCGCACTTCCACCCGCTTGCCGTAACGCTGGGCGTTTGCAATAAGGTTATCCACCGCCCGGATAACCGCTTGCGGCCGCATCTCGACGCTGTCCGGCACCCCGTCCACTGCCACCAGGGCAACCGCGCCGTCGGTCTTCTCTACAACGCCCCGGACCAGGGCCACGGCATCGGTCGACTGCGAGCCCTCCATCGCATCGCCGCGGACAAACGCCAGAAACTCGTCCACCATGCGCTCCATCTGCACGACGTCGGCTTGCAATGCCTCAACCTCGGGATCCTCGGGCATCAGCGACAGCGCCAGCCGCATCCGCGTGAGCGGCGTGCGCAGGTCGTGGCTTACACCGGACAGCATAAGCGTCCGCTGCTCGATCTGGCGCTCGATCCGGCCCCGCATGTCCATGAACGCCCGCCCTGCGGCTCGCACCTCCTGTGCCCCGCGTGGCCGGTAGTCGACAGTACGCCCCTTGCCGAACTCCTCGGCCGCTTCGGCCAGCTTGGTAATCGGGCGAAGTTGCCGACGCAGGAAGATGTAGGCGATGATCGTCAGGAGAATCGAGGCAAAGATCATCAGCACCATCAGCTGGTGCGGATTCGCGGCCGACATCCGGCGTCGGCTCACCTCGGCCAGGATGGGACCGACCGCGGTGTCGAAGCGCAACGCCACCATGCGGTTTTCGCCGGTCAGATCGACGGCCACCAGGGTGGGCAAACGCTCACGCAGCGTCGATATGATCGTATTGCCCGACAGATCGATGAAGGGTCGCTTGTCCACCAGCGGCGCATCGGGTCCGGCGGGAATCGTCAGCCCGATCTCCAGAGCCGCGGCCAAAGGCACAACCCGCGCGCGGGCGTCTGCAATGTCGGCACTGGCCTCGACCTGGTCCAAAAGGAACTCAAGGTCGATTGCGACGCCTTGCGTCATCTGGCTGGTGACATCTTCATAGAAGCGCTGGATGAATTCCGACGAGAAGACCAGCTGCAAGGCCACGATCGGCACGATCAAGATCAGTGCCGCGCGACCATATAGACCTCTGGGAAGAAGACGCTGAAAGACAGACATTGCCATTGCAGACTATCGTTACCTTCCCTGCTTGGAAAGCCGAGACCCAGATGACCAGCGACCCGCCGATCCGACATCTTCTTGCGCCGAACCCGTCGCCCTTGACCGGAAGCGGGACCAACACCTGGCTGGTGGGTGCCACCAACCTCGCCGTGATCGACCCCGGCCCCGACGACCCAGCGCACCTTGCGGCAATTCTCCACGCCGTCGGGCCGGGACAGCGCATCGGCCATATCCTGGTGACGCATGCACATCTTGACCACTCCGCGCTGGCTCGCCGCCTTTCGGATGCAACGGGCGCAGCCATCCACGCCTTCGGCGGCGCGACGGACGGCCGCAGCCCGATGATGACGGCTCTGGCCCCCACCCTGCCCGACCAAGGCGAGGGGCTGGACCGCGCCTTCGCTCCGGATCACCGCGTCGTCGACGGCCAGAACCTTCATGGTCCGGACTGGAGCCTTGCCGCCCTGCACACCCCGGGCCATCTGGGCGGACATCTTTGCTTCGCTTTGGGCGATACGCTGTTTTCGGGCGATCATGTGATGGGATGGTCGACCTCGATTGTCTCGCCGCCCGATGGCGACATGGGGGCCTATATGGCTTCGCTCGCCCAGTTGGAGGATAGCCCGTGGCAGCGTTTCCTTCCGGGACACGGGGCGGCTGTGGATCACCCCACCGAACGGGTTCGGGACCTGATCGCGCACCGATTACAACGCGAACGGCAGATCCTGGAGGCGCTGGAGACCGGCCCCGCCCGCATTCCGCAACTGACCGCGCGCATCTATCACGACATCCCGTTCCATCTCGTGCCCGCAGCCGCCCGGAACGTCTTCGCCCATCTCATTGATCTGGCTTCCAGAAGCGAGATCACTGCCACGCCGTCCTTGCTTCCCGATGCCGAATTCAGCCGGTTGTGAGACTGCCCATCTTTTCCCGCGATTTGCCCTTGCCGCACCGGAAGGGCCTTGCTATAGACCGCCCCGTGTTCCGGCGTAGCTCAGCGGTAGAGCAGTTGACTGTTAATCAATTGGTCGTAGGTTCGATCCCTACCGCCGGAGCCAAATTCTTAGGTTTACAGCTGGTTAAGAGACCGGGCGAAAACCGCCTTTCTCTCAATTGCTGGCAGGTCAACTAATTCATCACCAGAAACGAAATGCTTCGCCCAAGCGGTGCCAGTCGGTAGAAGCACTCCTGGTCAGGCGGCTTTACCGAGGCGGTTCTGGCGGTGGCCGGCGCCCCGATGAACGGACCATTAACAGCCGATTCCGCTCACCCTAAACTACCAAAAATATTGCAATTTCCTTCCAACGGGCCGGAACACTTCCGGATTGCACAGAGTTGGATCGGCATAAGTGGCAAGAATTTTCGGGATATTCGGCGGCACCTGTCTACGGCTGCGTCGAGGTGCCCGGCATTTCATTCCCTTTGCCGGGCACCTACTTTCCATCATGGCTGGTGCACATTGATCCGGCTGCGCCCTTTGGAGTTGGTCCGACTGAATGCTGTCCGGCTTCTCCACTCCATGCTCTTCCGACAAGTCGCGCACCTCGCCCGGATCTCGGCCGAGCCGTGGTTGCGGAGGTCGAGGACGCCGTTGGCATGACGACGATAGCCAGCGGGAATAGAGCGAAGCCGGACATGCAAGAACTTATCGCGACCTTCCCTCGTCTCGCAGGGTGCTGCCTTCCAACAAGGGCACCGGGTCAGTGGCACGGGCAATTGAGGCCGCACCAGCTTTCACTGATGCAGCTAGATCGCGGATCAGAGCCCGACGAGACCTGCAACCAGAAAAGCCTAGCAGGTGCACTGACCTGCTTCGCCGGGCGTATTGCAGGGGCAGTCGTCGGACCCGCCACCGCCCAAAAGAAACGCTCCGACCAGGATAAGTCCTGCGGTAAGGGCAATCTTCTCGCCGGGTGACAGGATCGCAACAGGGCGTCCCTCTTCGGGTGGTTCATCGATGATCACTGGTCCGCCCGCGTTAGCTGGTACTGCGACGAGGAGCGTCAGGGTCAAGGCAAGCAGTTTCATTGGATTTTTTCCTTTTGGTGAAAGTTGGTCGTGCCGCCTGTCAGACGAAGGCCGGTCCGTAGCCCTTGAGAAACTTCCACCGGTGTGAATTTGATCCAAGCTGAGGTCGAAAATGCACTTTCCTCGATCATTATGTCACACTGGGTCTGCCCTGGTCGCCGTGAGAGCGGAGGAGTTCCCTGCGCGCCCCGTGTCGATCTTCCGTCGATCGGCGATGAAGCTGACAGCTTCATCCACAGGCTCACGTCCCATGCATCCGGGTCGTGCAGGCAACTCCACAGACGGCATGCCAAACCCGCGCGCAATCCAATCCGACGGTGCCGCACAGGTCTCTAGAAGACTGAGATCGACCGAAACCACCTCCTGACAAGAACCCACTTCCAGACAGAAATCTCTACTCATGGCAGGCATTCCGCGTGTATGGATGCACGCAATATGCCCCGCGAGCGGCTTGCCTTCCTGCACTGGAATGGCTAAATCCAGAACTACGCGGGTGTAGCTCAATGGTAGAGCAGAAGCTTCCCAAGCTTACGACGAGGGTTCGATTCCCTTCACCCGCTCCACCGCCTCTCCAGGATTGACACGGTGGCTCCGGCGCTTATGCCTTGGTCAGTCGCTTATCCGGAGGCTCTGTATGTCCGCACGTTTTCTGGCCCTGCCTCTCTGCCTCGCGCTTGGCGCCTGTGTCCAGAAAAACGGCCCATCCGAACCCTATGACTTCGTCGGCAGCTGGGATTGCGGAATCGAGACCTTCACCTTCACCAACGCCACCTACAACGACGGCACGACGACCTATCCAATCGGAAATGTGGCGAGGAGCGGCGACAATTACACGCTGCGGTTCTCGAACGGCTATGTCATCGCCCTTGGAGCGGTCACCGCGACGGGCCTGACCTGGGTTTCGGGACAGTCCGGCGACCAGTTCAACTGCGTTCGCGTGAAGTAGCTTTCGTTCGGACCCCGAACCGGCTAATCAGCCGCCCGACGCCATCAGGAGAAACCACATGAACACCGACATCATCCGCCACGGCATAGGCCCCCGCATGTCCGAGGCCGTCGCCTACAACGGCATTCTCTGGGTCGCCGGCCAGTTGGGCGAGCCCGGCGGTTCGGTCGCCGACCAGACCCGTCAGGCTTTGGCTGCCATCGATGCGATCCTGGCAAAGGCTGGCACCGACAAGACCCGGATTCTTTCGGCGCAGATCTGGCTGGCGGATATGGCGACGTTCCCGGAAATGAACTCGGTCTGGGATACCTGGGTGCCGCAGGGTCATACCCCGGCCCGCGCGACCGGCGAGGCGAAGCTTGCGACGCCCGACTACAAGGTCGAGGTCATCGTCACCGTCGCATTGAAGTAACGTCGGCTCCCAGGGGCCTGAAATGCAAAGGACCGGAGCGGAAAGCTCCGGTTCTTTTGTCTTGCACGGTTCAGGTCCGCAGGAAGCTGACAAGCGCCGCAGTGGACCCGTCCTTGCCCGAGGTCTCCGCCTTGCCCTCCAGCACCGGCTGAAGCGCCAGGGCGAGCTCCTTGCCCAGCTCCACCCCCCACTGGTCGTAGGAGTTGATCCCCAGGATCACGCCTTCGACGAACACGCGATGCTCATAAAGCGCGATGATCTGACCCAGGACGAAGGGCGTCAGCTGGTCATAGGCGAGCACCGTCGACGGGCGGTTTCCCGGGAAGACCCGATGTCGGGCCTGGCGTTCCAACTCGGCACCGGTAGCCCCCTTCTTCGCCATGATCGCCCGCGCCTCCTCCAGCGACCGGCCGCGCAGAAGCGCCTCGGCCTGCGCAAGGCAGTTCGACACCAGAAGCAGGTGCTGATCCGCAAGGTCGGGCTCGTGGCCACGGCGGGCCACCAGGAATTCGCAGGGCACCACGCGCGTCCCCTGGTGGATCAGCTGGTAAAAGGCGTGCTGACCGTTCGTCCCCGGCTCGCCCCAGACCACGGGACCGGAGTGGGTTTCCAGGTCTGAACCGTCGATGGCAACCCGCTTGCCGTTGGATTCCATTTCCAGCTGCTGAAGATATGCGGGAAGGCGGCTAAGTCGCTGATCATATGGCAGAACCGCTCGGGTGGTATGCCCGCAGATCTGGTTGTGCCAAACGCCCACCAAGGCCAGCATAACCGGCATGTTCGCCGCAAGCGGCGCGTTCAGGAAGTGCTGGTCCATCGCCCGGCCACCGGCCAGGAACTGGTCAAACGTCTCCGGTCCAACGGCGATCATCAGCGACAGGCCAATCGGCCCCCACATCGAATAGCGCCCGCCAACCCAATCCTCGAACCCGAAAACCCGCGCCGGATCAATGCCATAGGCGGCGGTCTTGTCGCCCGCCGTGCTGACGGCCGCGAACTGCGCGGCGGGGTCCGCGACCTTCGTCTCCATCCAGCGTTTCGCAGTATCGGCGTTGGTCATCGTCTCGATCGTGGTGAAGGTCTTCGAGGCAACGATCACCAGCGTCGTTTCCGGGTTCAATCCGCGCAACGTGTCGTGGATATGCGCCCCGTCGACGTTCGAGACGAAATGACAGCGCGGCCCGTCCGCAAACGGGGCCAGCGCGAGGTAGGCCATTGCCGGCCCGAGATCAGAGCCACCTATCCCGATGTTCACCACATCGGTGATCCTGCCGCCCTGCCCCTTGAAGGCGCCCGATCGCACATCCCGCGCAAAGCCAGCACAGTCCGCGCGAATGCGACGCACGGCGGGCAGCACGTCCGCACCATCGACCGTGATCACCGCATCGTCGCCGGCCCGCAGTGCCACGTGCAGCACCGCCCGGCCTTCGGTATCATTGATCTTTGCACCTCCGAACATCGCGGCCCGCTTGTCGGCCAGGCCCGACACCTCGGCCAGCTTCACCAGAGAAGCGCGAATGTCCGCATCGATGCTGGTCTTCGAATAGTCGAACAGCATTCCGTCGACAGAAACGGAGAACTCCGCCGCGCGATTATCGTCAAACAGATCAAGGATATGTCGGCCCTTGTTCAGGTCCTGCAGGCGCTGCAGGTCAGCCCATTTGCTCATTTCATTCCGCCCAGTGCACGGTTGCGTTGTCAAGGACGGCGCGCACCGGCGCCTCCATCGGGGTCAGGGTCATCGCTCGCTCCAGCGCCGCGCGCTTCTCTGGCCCGGTGATCAGGATGTGGATGTTGAACGCCCCGCGCAGCACCGGGGCGGTCAGCGTGATCCGCGGCTCGCCCGCCGCTTCGGCCCGCATCGGCAACACAAGCGGCGCCGAGGCCGACAATGCCTCCTCCAGCCGGTCTGCGCCGGGAAAGAGACTTGCGGTATGCATGTCCGCGCCCATGCCAAGCAGCAGCACGGAGATCGGCAGATGCGGCTTCAGCCCGTCCTCCAGCGCGGCCAGGATCTCTTCCGGCTGATCCGCCGGGGCGTAAAGCGGCACGAGCTGCGCCTGTGCTGCCCGGCCGCGCAGCAACCGCTCACGCACCAGCCGGGTATTCGACCGTTCGCTGGATTCGGGCACCCAGCGTTCGTCGTTCAGCACGACCGCCACGTTGGCCCAGTCAAGATCCACCCCCGACAGCGTGTCGAAGATCGGTCCGGGAGTCGTCCCGCCTGGCACCGACAATGTCGCCTTCCCCTCCCGCCGCAGGAAATCTGCAAGCTGCCCGGCGATGGTATTCGCCAGACCCAGCATCAGGAACTCCCGGTCCGGATAGGTTTCCAGTCTCATTCGCGTATCTCCCGCCAGCGCCGCCCGTCGCGGTGCATCAGCATCAACGCGTCCTCCGGACCCGAGGATCCGGGGTCGTAGGTCTGCGGCTTGTCGCCCCGGCCTTCCCAACCCTCGATGATGGGATCGGTCCAGGCCCAGGCGGCTTCGACTTCGTCCCCGCGCATGAAGAGCGTCTGGTTTCCGCGGATGACGTCCATGATCAGGCGCTCATAGGCATCGGGGGCTTCGTCCGCCTCCGCCCCCAGGACGGCGGCAAAGGACATGTCCAAGGGCACCTGCATTAGGCGCATGCCGCCCGGCCCCGGTTCCTTGATCATCACCATCAGATTCATCCCCTCATTCGGCTGCAGCCGGATGACCAGCACGTTCTCATGCCAGCCGCTTGCGTCGTCAAAGATCGCATGGGGCGGCTGTTTGAAGGTGATTGCAATCTCGGATGCCCGCGCCCGCAGGCGCTTGCCGGTGCGCAGGTAGAACGGCACCCCCTGCCAGCGCCAGTTCGACACCTGCACCTTCAGCGCGATATAGCTTTCTGTCTTCGACGCCGGGTTCTCGCTGTGCGCCACATACCCCTTCTCTCCTCCACCCGCGCCATACTGGCCGCGAACAATGTCCTCGGGCGGCACCGGCTTCAGTGCGCGGATCACCTTGAGCTTTTCGTCCCGCACCGCGTCGGGGTCGAAGTGGTACGGTGGCTCCATCGCGATAAGGCACAGAAGCTGCATCAGGTGGTTCTGCACCATGTCCCGCATCGCGCCCGACTTGTCGTAATAGGCCCCACGCCCGTCGACGCCGACGGTTTCCGCCACGGTGATCTGGACGTGGTCGATGTATTCGGCCTTCCACAAGGGCTCGAACAGGATGTTGGCGAAACGGACCGCCATCAGGTTCTGGACTGTCTCCTTGCCCAGATAGTGATCGATCCGGTATATCTGCGTTTCGTTGAAGTGCTTGGCCAACACGGCGTTCAGCGTCCTCGCCGAGGCCAGATCCCTGCCGAACGGCTTTTCCACCACGATCCGGCTCCAGGCGTCGGCGATCCCGTGTTCGGAAAGCCGCTGTGCGATGTCGCCGAACAGGCTGGGCGCGACCGAGAAGTAGAAGGCCCGCACCACATTTTCGCGCATCAGCGCCTTCAGCGCCGCCCAACCCCCGGTCCCCGTCGCGTCGATCGAGACATAGTGGATACGGCCCAGAAACGCCTCGATCGCTGCCGCGTCCTGCCGGGCTTTGGGCACGAATTCCGCGATGGCTGCACGGACCTGCTCGCGGAAGCTTTCGTCGGTCAGATCCGCGCGGGCGGCACCGATGATCCGGCTTTCGGCCACCATCTGCCCCGCAAGAAAGCGCCGGTAGAGGCCCGGCAGGATCTTTCGACGTGCCAGGTCGCCCGTGCCGCCGAAGATCACCAGATCGAAGACATCCACCGGAATGACGCGCGAAACCATGATTGTCTCCTGCGAGGGCTGTGTTAGCGCTAACGGCGGCCTTCTACAGCCTGCATCGCCCCCTGTCTAGCATTGCCGGACCCCGGGGGAAACATCAGCCGTCCTCCAGCGCCTCCCACCGCACGCGCATCAGGCCCGGCTCGGCGGCCAGGCGCTGCACCGCCTGTTCCAGCGCCACTTCGCCAACGATTTCCGCCGTCACTGTCGCCGAAAGGTCCAGCACCTGTCCCGTTTCCGCTGTGGTGACCCCAATCTCCGAGATATGCAGCCCCCCCAGCGACAAGGTCCGCAGCATCAGGCTGCGCACCTCGGCCTCCTGCGCCGGGTTTACCGCGACCTGCACCCGGTAGGCTTTGATCACCGGCACACCCGCCCGGGTATAGCGCTTCAGAAGCTTGACCAGCGGTCGCAGGCCAAGGTTCACGAAGACCACCATCGCGGTCAGCAAGAGCGCATGTTCCCAAGCGCCATGCCCGGCCATCATCCCCACCCCGGCCGAGCACCACAGCGTCGCCGCCGTGTTCAGCCCGTGGACGTTGAACCCGTCGCGGAAAATGATCCCCGCCCCCAGAAAGCCGATCCCCGACACGATCTGCGCGGCCACGCGGGTCGGACTGACCTCATCCGGGTACAGCCCCGAGAAGATGACGAAGCTTGCGGCCCCCAGCGCGACCAGCGCATTGGTCCGCAGACCTGCCATCCGCTGCCGCATCTGGCGCTCTGACCCGATGACCGCCCCACAGGCAAGCGCCACTCCGAGGTTGATCGCGGCGACTTCAAGTGGAGTGAACATGGTAGGCCTCCTGCGCACAGAATCGCGCGGACGCCCGTTCCGCTCCGAGTTTTCGGAAAGCCCTGATGGCCGCGCCATTACTCTAGAGCCGGATGGGCCCGTTCCGACCACCATAGCAGCACCATTGCCCCCATCACCAGCGCGCACCCAATGGATTCTGCCGGCCCCAGCCGCTCGGATAGGACCATCCAGGCCAGAAGGGCCGCCAGTCCGGGTTCGACCATCGAGGCGATCAGCCCCAGTCCGGCGGACCGACAGCGGGCCATGCCCGAACAGTAGACCACATAGGCCAGCGCAGTTGGCCCGAGGCCAAGATAGAGGGTCACGCCCAACACCTTCCAGCTTTCCTCCGCCGAAAGAGCAACTGAAGCCGGATCGACCAGAAGAAGCGCCGCCAGCATCAGAAGTCCCGCCAGCGTCAGCCCGGCCCCCACGACCACCAGAGGGCCCACCGCGCGTGTCATCTCCCGCGCGGATGCCGTCATCGCGACAAAGGCAACCGACGCTATCACCGCCAGCGCCAGACCCGGCACCAGCGCTTCGGGTGCGGTGGCCGACCAGTTCCCTGCGGCAAAGACAATCAGTCCGGCCGAGGCCAGAGCCAGCGCCCCAACCGCCGCAGGGGTCAGGACGGCCCGCCCGCGCAGAAGCGACCAGCCGCAGGCCAACAAGGGCGGCAGGCAGACCGTGAGGAACACCGTCGCCGTTACGCCCAGAAGGGTGAAGGCGCGGAACAGGCAAAGCTGGAACACGGCGCAGCCCACAGCAAAGCCAAAAAGCGCACCAGGCTCCAGCCTGCGGAACGGGTGCAGCCCCTCGTGCCGGATCACCAAAGCAATCGCCAGAATGACGGGGCCACCCACCGCCAGCCGCGACACCCCAAGCGCCAGATCCGACAGGGTCTCGGTGGCCGGGACCAGTTTGCTTGCGACCCCGACCGTAGCCCAAAGCGCCGCGGCGACCATGACCTGGATCACGCCCGCGGACGACCCACCGTGAACCGCTGCAACCATCGCCGAACTCCTGCCCCGTGACATCTCGTCGGGGCAAGGTAGACGGGGCGCGGCATCCGCGCTGTTCCTGGGGGAACAGTCGGGCTAGGCCTCCAGTTCGGCGTCCCAGTAAAGATAGTCCATCCAGCTTTCATGCAGATGGTTTGGCGGGAACCGCCGGCCATGTGCCTGCATCTCCTCGGCCGAAGGGGCGCGCGGCTGCCGGTTCAGGTACATCCCCGCCTGTTTGAGGGTCCGCGAGCCCTTGCGCAGGTTGCACGGGGAACAGGCCGCGACCACGTTCTCCCAGCTGGTGATCCCGCCCTTGGACCGGGGCAGCACGTGGTCGAACGTCAGGTCCCCCTTCGCGCTGCAATACTGGCAGCAGAATTCGTCCCGCAGAAAAAGATTGAAGCGCGTGAATGCCACGCGCTTCTGGGGTCTTACGAATTCTTTCAGGACCACGACGGAAGGTATCCTGAACTCCTGCCGCTGGCTTCGGACGGTCTGGTCGTATTCCGCGACGATCTGCACGCGGTCCAGGAAGGCGGCCTTGATCGCCTCCTGCCAGGGCCAGAGACTGAGGGGGTAGTAGCTTAGCGGACGATAGTCGGCATTCAGCACCAGCGCGGGGTAGTGCTTCAGTGCCGCCGGATCGCGCACAAACTGGGTTCTGAAATCGCCGTCCATTCCGTTCAAGACTCCGCACCTATCCCGTCGACCGCAGGGCCAGCAGGGCGGGGAGTCCCGCCCCGTGTTTCGAAACTATATCTGGCGTTTCAGGCGTGACAACCCCCAAGCGCCAGAGTGACACCAAGTGCCGCAGAGCAGCGCCCAAAGGCTTCGCACACCTCGGCAACGGCAGCATGACAGCAACCACCGACCGACGGCCATTGCGGCAGACGCCCGAAAACTTGGCACGCCGGTTCCCGCCGTAGGCTCCGACCCGGGCTTGTCAGCGCGGAATGCCACGTCTAACCCTCATCCTGAAAAGCCACGGAGCCGGTGCAATGTTCCCCAATCGTCGCAATATCCTCCTGATGGCCGCCGCCGCGTTGGTGGCCGGATGCGGTCGGCGTCCGCCTGGAGACCGGGCCTCCCGCGGGGATCTTCACCCCGGCGAGACGCCCGAGATGCGGGTGCTGATCCGCCGCTATGCCGCGATTCACGACATCCCGGAAAGCCTTTTGCACCGCGTCATCCAGCGCGAAAGCGGCTACAACGCCGGGGCCCGCAATGGCCCCTATTACGGGCTTATGCAGATCCTGCCGCAGACCGCCCGCACGATGGGCTATGCAGGGCCGCCCGAGGGTCTTCTGGATGCCGAAACCAATCTTGCCTATGCCGGCAGGTATCTGCGCGGCGCCTGGATGGTTTCGGGCGGGGACGAGGACGAGGCAATCCGCTGGTACGCGCGCGGCTACTACTACGAGGCCAAGCGGAAGGGCCTTCTGGAAGAAACTGGTCTGCGCACCTAGATACCCTGCAGCAAAGGGGGTGTGATGCCTGACCGAACAGCGGACATCTGCGTCTTGTCGAACCCCCGATCCGGAACTGCCATGCGCAATCCCGGGGCCGTGGACCGTGCAATGGCGGTCTTCGGGAAGCGGGCCGAACTGCGCGCCTTTTCGGGCGATCCAGCCGACGAAGCGGCCCGCGCAATCCGGGACGGCTTCCGCATCATTGTCGCGGCGGGTGGCGATGGCACGGTGGCAGGCGTGGCCCATGCGCTGGCCGGAAGCGATGTCGCCCTGGCCGTGCTGCCGATGGGGACCTTCAACTACTTCGCTCGCGGCCTGAAGATGCCCGAAGAAGCCGAAGCCGCTGCCCGCGCCATCCTCGACGGCGCTCCGCACGACATCGCCGTCGGCACGCTGAATGGCCGCGTCTTCCTGAACAACGTCTCGATCGGACTTTATCCGGCCATCCTGGAAGAACGCGAGGCGACCTACGCGCGCTATGGGCGCTACCGGATCCTGGCCCATCTTGCCTCGCTCCGGACGATCCTGCGGTTCCAGCGGCCCTACCGGATGGACCTACTGCAGGACGAAACCCGGCACCGCATCCGCACGCCGATGCTGTTTGTGGCGCGCTCGGCTTACCAGCTCGACCAGTTCGGCCTTGAGGGAGGGCAAGCCATTTCGGACGACCGCTTCGTCCTTTTCCTGGCACATCAGCAAACCCGGCTGGCTTTTCTGCACCTGGCCTGGAAGCTGATCCGCCGCAAGGTCGACCACGGGCGCGATATTCTTGTCTCGACGCCGCGGCAGATCGCGGTGGCGGTGCAGGGGCGACGCCGGATTGCGGTGGCGCTGGACGGTGAAAAGCTGAAGATGCAACTGCCGCTGCGCATCCAGATCGCCGATCACCAATTGCAGGTGATCCTCCCATCGAACAACCCGGCCGTGGTGAAGTCGGGATGACACGGCTTCTGCATCTGTCCGATGTCCATTTCGGCGCGGTCGACCACCGTTTGGTGCAACCGTTGCTTGATCTTGCGCACAAGCTCCAGCCGGACGTCACCGTGATCTCGGGCGATCTGACCCAGCGCGCGCAGCCGGACCAGTTCGCGGCCGCCCGGGCATTCATCGACCAGCTGCCGGGACCTGTCCTCAGCGTGCCCGGAAACCACGACGCTCCGCTGTGGAACCTGCCCGTTCGACTTGCCGCACCCTTTGCACGCTACCGTCATGCCATCGGACGCGAGCTTGAACCGCTTGTTTCACTGCCGGGAGCGGTCCTTCAGGGGATAAACACCGCCAATCCTCTGGTCTGGAAGGCAGGGCACCTGACTGACGCATCGGCAGGCCGTCTGGACACCGCATTTGCCAGGGCTCCCACCCAGGCGATGCGCATCGCGGTGATGCATCACGCGCCGGTACCAGCCTCGGACGGCACACCGGCCGATCTGGCCGCGCCTGCCGCCGCGCTTGCGGCACTGGCGCGCGCGGGAACCGACATCGTCCTCTCTGGCCATACCCACATGCCCCACGCGGGCTTTGCAGAAACCGCAGCAGGTGTCCTGTTCCTGCAGGTCGGAACCGCGATCTCCACCCGCCTCAAGACCAGGACCAACGACTTTGCACTGATCGAACTGGGTTCCGGCAGCGTCACGCGACACGATTGGCTTTCGCACGGCGGAGGCCCTTTCCTGCCGTCGGCCCCCCAGCGCTTCCTGAAGACTGCCGACGGTTGGAGGCGGCTCGCCGAAAGCTAGCTCAGGTTACAACATCAGGCGCAGTGCGCCCGGTATGGGCCGCGACTCCTGCCAGTTCGTGCGCGGCGCGGATCACAGGGGCAAGCGCCTCCTGCGCGTCGTGGGCCAGCCCGTCCGGACCGGGGGCATAGCGTTCCAGGTAGACCCGCAGCGTTGCCCCTTCGGTTCCGGTTCCGGACAATCGGTACACGATCCGCGAGCCATCCTCGAACATCACGCGCACGCCCTGTTTCAGGCTGATCGAGCCATCGACCGGATCAGTATAGGCGAAATCATCCGCCGCCTGGATGGTCATGCCTTCGACCGTGAGGCCCGGCAATGCACCCAGAGACGCACGCAGTGCGGCCATCATCGCGTCGGCACGGCCCGTTTCGATCGCCTCGAAGTCATGCCGGCTGTAGTAGTTCCGCCCGTACCGCGACCAGTGGCCCTGCAGGATGTCCGACACCGACTGCTTCCGGACCGCCAGAATGTTCAGCCACAGCAGAACCGCCCAAAGCCCGTCCTTTTCGCGAACGTGATCGGACCCGGTACCGAAGCTCTCTTCGCCGCAGATCGTCGCCTTCCCGGCGTCCAGAAGGTTCCCGAAGAACTTCCACCCGGTCGGCGTCTCGAACTTCCCGATCGCCAGCGCATCCGCCACCCGGTCCGCCGCCGCACTGGTTGGCATCGACCGCGCGACACCCTTCAATCCTTTGGCATAACCCGGCGCCAGGTGCGCATTCGCCGCCAGTACTGCAAGACTGTCCGAGGGCGAGACATAGATCCCCCGCCCGACCACCATGTTGCGGTCGCCGTCGCCATCCGAGGCCGCACCAAAATCGGGCGCTGCGTCCGAGAACATCTCGTCCATCAGCGCCTTGGCCCAGGTCGGGTTCGGGTCGGGGTGCATGCCCCCGAAATCCGGCAATGGCGTCGCATTCACGCAAGTCCCCTTCGCCGCGCCCAGGCGTTTTTCCAGAATCTCCACCGCGTAAGGCCCCGTCACGGCGCACATCGAATCCATCCGCATCCGGAACCCGCCTGCGAACATCTCGCGGATTGCGGGGAAGTCGAACAGCGTCTCCATCAGCGCGGCGTAATCCCGCACCGGGTCCACGACATCCACCAGCATCGTGCCCAGTTGGTGCCGCCCGACCCGCGACAGGTCCACGTCCTGAGCCTCAAGCACCTTGTATTCGGTAATCTCGGTCGTGCGCTGGTACATCGCCTCGGTCACGCCTTCGAGCGCGGGCCCGCCGTTGGGCATGTTGAACTTGACGCCGAAATCCTCCTCCGGCCCGCCGGGGTTGTGGCTCGCCGACATGATGATCCCGCCATCGGTCTTGTTCAGCCGGATCAGGTGGCTCGCGGCGGGAGTCGACAGGATCGCCCCCTGCCCCACGATCACCCGTGCCGCGCCATTGGCCGCCGCCATACGCAGGATCACCTGCGCTGCGCGGTCGTTGAAATAGCGCCCGTCCCCACCAAGGACGAAGGTCTTCCCCTCCGCCCCCACAACATCAAAGATCGCCTGGACGAAGTTCTCCAGGTAATGCCGTCCCATGAAGACCGGAGTCTTCTTCCGCAACCCGCTGGTCCCCGGCCTCTGCCCTGCAATCGGCTGCGTCCGGACGGTGGTGATCTGGCTCATGGTCTTCCTCCCTTGCCGGTCAGTGACCGGAATAGCAGAACGGATTGCGCAGGCGCGGTTGTCAGGTCCGAGGCAAGGCCCAAGGGCGCGAAATCCGGCCGCGTCGTGTCCAGCAGCAACTCCCATCCGGGCGCAGTGTCAGGCAGGTGCAGCGCCGCCACCGCGCCGGTGTTGAAGACGGCAAACACCGCCTCGGGATTGGGGTCGCCGCCTTCCGCCTGCATGCGCATCTCGACGCAAAGGCAGCGGAATGCCGGATCGTGCCATTCTTCGGATTGCGGCACGGTCCCGTCCGGCCGCCGCCAGATCACGTCCGGCAACCCGTCGGCCAGCCGTTTGCGCGCATGCAGGAAACGGCGCTGGCGCAGGACCGGAAGCTCCCGCCGCAGCTCGGCCAGCCGTGCGACATAGCTTACCAGCCCCTCGTCCGTCTTCGCCCAGTCGATCCAGGACGTCTCGTTGTCCTGCGCATAGGCGTTGTTGTTGCCGCCCTGACTGTGTCCGATCTCATCCCCCGCCAGCAGCATTGGCACCCCTTGGGACAACATCAAGGTCGCCAGCAGGTTCCGCTTCCGAAGCGACCGCGCCGCGAGCACCTTGGCGTCCTTCGTCGGACCCTCGACCCCCATGTTGTCACTGTGGTTCTCGTGATGACCGTCACGGTTGTCCTCGCCATTGGCGAAGTTGCGTTTGATGGTGAAGCTGACCAGGTCCTCCAGGGTGAAGCCGTCATGGCTGGTGATGAAGTTCACTGACGAAGTCGCTGCCCTCCCAGAATGGTCAAAGCGTTCCGCGCTGCCCAGGATGCGCGCCGCCAGGTCGCGGGTCAGCCCCGCATCGCCCTTCCAGAACCGGCGCATACCGTCGCGGAACTTGTCGTTCCATTCCAGGAACGGATGTGGATAGGCCCCGAGTTGATAGCCGCCAGGGCCGATGTCCCAAGGCTCTGCGATCAGCTTCACGCGGCTCAGCGTCGGGTCCTGCCGGATCGCATCGAAGAAACCGCCGTTCGGGTCAAACCCGTGCGCCTCGCGTCCCAGGACCGTGCCGAGGTCAAACCGGAAGCCGTCCACATGAGTCATCTCGACCCAGTAGCGCAAGGAATCCATCACCATTCGCAGCACCATCGGATGCGTCAAGTTCAGCGTGTTGCCGGTTCCCGCGTCATTGGCATAGGTCCGACCGCCCCCGCTCAAGCGGTAGTAGCTTGCGTTGTCCAGACCCCGGAAGCTGATCGTCGGGCCCCACTCGTCGCCCTCCGCGGTGTGGTTGTAGACCACGTCCAGGATGACCTCGATCCCCGCGGTATGGAACCGGCGGACCATGGTCTGGAACTCCCACAGCGCGCCTTGGCTCATGTAGCGGGGTTCCGGCGCGAAGAACGCCATCGTGTTGTAGCCCCAGTGGTTCCGCAGTCCCTTCGACACCAGGAAGCGGTCGTCGATATAGGCCTGCACCGGCAGAAGCTCGATCGCAGTGACGCCCAGCTTCACCAGATGGTCGATCACCCGGTCCGACGAAAGGCCCAGGTAGGTCCCCCGCAACCCCTTCTCCACACCCGCATGCAGGGCGGTCATCGACTTGACGTGGGCCTCATAGACCACGGTATCGATCCGCGGGGTCCGGGGCGACTGGTCGTTGCCCCAAGTGAACGACGGGTCCGTCACCACCGCCTTCGGCACCGCAAAGGCGCTGTCGCGGGTGTCGAAGCTGAGGTCGCCGCGGGGGCTGCCGATCTTGTAGCCCATCAGCGCGTCCGACCACTTCAGCCGCCCCTCCAGCGCGCGGGCATATGGGTCCAGAAGCAGCTTGTTCGGGTTGAACCGGTGCCCCTGCTCCGGCGCATAAGGCCCATGCGCGCGAAAGCCGTAAACCGTGCCCACCGTCAGACCGCCCACATGGATGTGCCAGATGTCCCCGTCGCGCTCGATGATCGGGAGGCGGCACAGCTCCTTGCGGCCGTCCGGCGTGAACAGGCAAAGTTCGATCCGTTCGGCATGGGCCGAGAAGACCGCGAAGTTCACCCCGTCGCCGGTCAGGCTTGCGCCCATCGGCCATGGCCGGCCCGGACTGACCGCATGGCCCTGCAGCCGCGCGGGCAGCGAGACGGTCTGCGGTGTCACGCGGTCAGCCTTTCGTAAAGACCCGCATAGGCCACGGCCGAGGTTTCCCACCCGACCGGCTGCGCCATCGCGTTGGCCCGCAGCTTGGACCAAAGCTTCGGCAGGTGGTGCAGTTCCAGAAGTTGCGTCAGTGCGCGCCCGAAGGCCAGCGCATCAACGGGATGGAAGGTCACTCCGGTTGCCGCCCCCGCCGCCAAAGCCGCCGGAGACGCCCCGATTACCGTGTCTGCCAGCCCGCCGACCATGCTTACGACAGGCAAGGTGCCATAGCGAAGCCCATACATCTGTGTCAGCCCGCAGGGCTCGAACCTGCTGGGCACCAGCACTGCATCCGCCCCCGCAAACAGCCGGTGGCTTAGCTTCTCGTCATAGCCGATCTGCACTGCGACCCGCCCCGGGAACCGCCCCGCAAGGTCGCGCATAGCGGTTTCCAGATGTGGCTCGCCCGACCCCAGCACGATCAGCCCACCCCCGCCGACCACAAAGTCGGGGACCACCTGCGGCAAAAGGTCGATGCCCTTCTGGTCTGTCAGTCGGCTGACGACGATGGCCAGCGGGCCCGGCACCTCCAGCCCGAATTCATCGCACAGCTTCGTGCGCCAGGCGGCCTTGCCCGTCAGCGCCTTCGGCCCGAACGGAGGGTCCTCGACCTGCGGCGACCAGCTTTCTGTATCGACCCCATTGAGGATGCCCGAGACCACGGCAGCGCGGTTACCGATGACACCCTGCAGCCCCATCCCGAACTCTTCCCGCATGATCTCGGCCGCATAGCTGGGCGAAACCGTGGTGATCCAGTCCGCCGTCACCAATCCTGCCTTCAGGGTCGAGATACCGCCGTAATACTCCAGGGCGTCCGCGTGGAAGGCGTGGCCCGGCAGGCGCAGGATGCCCAGCATGTGTCCCGGCGCCCAGCCCTGGAAGGCGATGTTGTGGATGGTGATGACCGACTTGCAGCCGCCATTGCCGTGATAGGCAAGATAAGCCGGAGCCAGCCCCGCCTGCCAGTCATGCGCGTGCAGGACATCGGGCTTCCACCCGTCCAACCCTTCCCGCGCGATCCGGGCGGCGACCCAGGACAGCGCCGCAAAGCGGATCGCATTATCCGGGTGCTCCCCGGTCGGCCCGGAATAAGGCCCCCCCTCCCGGTCATAAAGATGCGGCGCGTCCAGAAGCAGAAGTGGTACGCCTGCTTCTTCACCCGCCAGCACCCGCCCGGCGCCACCCCAAAGGTCCGGCTCCTCCCAGACCACCGGCCAATGCGCCGAACGCTCCCGCAGCGCGCGGTAGGCTGGCAGCAAGACCCGCATGTCCCAGCCGGTCCCTGCCAGCGCCCGGGGTAAAGCACCCACCACATCCGCCAGCCCGCCAGTCTTCACCAGCGGGACGCATTCCGAGGCCACCGACAGAACCCGACCGCCCATTCGCCATGCCTTTCCGTAACTTCCCGCCCGGAGTTAACGTTTACCCCGGGCAAGGTCCAGTCGTTCAGCCAAGCGCCTTGGCCCGGGCGTCCAGCATGTCCTGGGTAATCAGCACGATCCCGCCTTCGGACCGCCGGAACCACTTCGCGTCTTCCTCAGGGTCCTCGCCCACCACTAGGGCCTCCGGGATGATGACCCCCCGGTCGATCACGCAGTTCTTCAACTGCGCCTTGCGGGCCACGCAGACCTGCGGAAGCGCCACGACGTATTCCAGACTGGACCAGGAATGCGTCCTGACCCCGGTAAACAGCAGCGAATTCGACACCGACGAGCCCGACACGATGCAGTCTCCACTGACCAGCGACGACACCGCCGACCCGCGCCGCCCATCCTCGTCATGGATGAACTTTGCTGGCGGCAGGATCTCGGCATAGGTCCAGATCGGCCACGAGCTGTCATAGATATCCAGCTTCGGGGTGAAATCCGTCAGGTCGATGTTGGCCTGCCAGAACGCGTCGATCGTCCCCACGTCGCGCCAGTAGGGCTCCGTCTCCAGCCCGCTGGTGACGCAGCTGTCCGAAAACTTGTGCGCCACGGCCTTGCCGTTCTTGACGATGTTCGGGATCAGGTCGAATCCGAAATCGTGGCTTGAATTGTCGTCCTGCATGTCCTGCAGCAGAAGGTCGCGCAGGAAGGCCCAGTCGAAAACATAGATCCCCATCGACGCCAGCGCGTGATCCGGATCGCCTGGGATCGCCGGCGGGTCCTTCGGCTTTTCCAGGAAATCGGTGATCCGCATCGTGTCATCGACGTGCATCACGCCAAAAGCCGTCGCCTCCATCCGCGGTACGGTCAGGCACCCGATGGTCACGTCCGCCGCCTGCTCGACATGCTGGCGCAGCATCACCTCGTAATCCATCTTGTAGATGTGGTCGCCTGCCAGCACGATCACGTACTTGATGCCGTAGCTGTCGATGATGTCGATGTTCTGCGCGATGGCATCCGCCGTCCCGCGATACCAGTTCACCTCGTCCATCCGCTGGCTGGCCGGCAGGATGTCCAGGTATTCGTTCCGCTCGGCCCGGAAGAAGCCCCAGCCGCGCTGGACGTGGCGGATCAGGGAGTGCGCCTTGTATTGCGTGGCAATCGCCATCTTCCGGATGCCCGAGTTCAGCGCATTCGACAGCGCAAAGTCGATGATCCGCGTCTTGCCACCGAAGTAGACCGCCGGTTTCGCGCGCCGGTCGGTCAGCTCTTTCAAGCGACTGCCACGCCCCCCCGCCAGGACGAACGCCATGGCCTGGCTCGACAGGCGCTGGTTCGGTCTTGCCTTCATCACTCTTCCCTCCCCAAAGCGGTTCAACCCGCCGAAATCAATCCTGTTGCAGATAGACTGCCGACAAGGGCGGCAGTGTGACAAGCGCCGATTGAGTAAGCCCATGCCAGGGCGTCTTTTCCGTGGTCACCCCTCCCAGGTTGCCACGGTTGCCCCCGCCGTACGCCTCGGCATCGGTGTTCAGGATCTCATGCCATTTGCCCGCGGCCGGCAGACCCAGCCGGTAGGTGCGCTCCACCGGGGTCATGTTCACCACGGCCACGACCTGCTTGTCGTTGTCGGCACCCTTGCGGATCCAGGAAAAGACACCGGCATCCGCATCATTGGACTCTATCCAGGCAAAGCCCTCGGGCCGCGTGTCGTTGACGTGCAGCGCCCGCGTTTCGCGGTAGACCCGGTTCAGATCGCGCACCAGCCGCTGCATTCCCTTATGTTCCGCAATATCAAGCTGATGCCAGTCGAGGCTCTGGTTGTGGTTCCACTCGGCGCCTTGGGCAAACTCCTGCCCCATGAACAGCAGTTTCTTGCCCGGGTGCGCCCACATGAACCCGTAATAGGCGCGCAGGTTCGCGAACTTTTCCCAAGCGGTGCCAGGCATCTTCGACAGCATGGAGCCTTTGCCGTGCACCACTTCGTCGTGGGAAATCGGCAGGATGTAATTCTCGGACCAGGCATAGACCATGCCGAAGGTCATCTGGTGATGGTGATACTTCCTGTAAAGCGGGTCCTTCTGCATGTACGAAAGGGTGTCGTTCATCCACCCCATGTTCCATTTGAACCCGAAGCCCAGCCCGCCCCAGTTCGCGGGCCGCGATACCCCCGGAAATGCCGTCGATTCCTCGGCGATCGTCATGATCCCAGGCACTTCGCCATAGGCGATGATGTTGGTCGACCGCAGGACGTCGATTGCCTCATAGTTCTCGCGGCCACCGTCCTTGTTCGGGACCCACTCTCCTTGCTTGCGGCTGTAGTCGCGGTAAAGCATCGAGGCCACCGCATCGACCCGAAGGCCGTCGATGTGATACTCCTCCAGCCAATACAGGGCGTTGCTGACCAGGTAGTTCTTTACCTCGACCCGACCGTAATTGTAGATCAGCGTGTTCCAGTCCTGATGGAACCCCTCGCGCGGGTCGGCGTGTTCGTACAGCGCCGTGCCGTCGAACTGGCCCAGCCCATGCGCATCCGTCGGGAAATGCCCCGGAACCCAATCCAGGATCACGCCCAGCCCCTTGCGGTGTGCCGCATCGACAAAGGCCCGGAACTCTTCGGGCGTGCCATGCCGGATCGTGGGTGCAAACATGCCGACCGGCTGGTATCCCCATGATCCGTCGAAGGGAAACTCGCTGACCGGCAGGCACTCGATATGGGTGAAGCCCATGTCGGCGGCATAGTCCACCAACTGCTCGGCCAGTTCCAGATAGCTCAGCATCCGGTCGCCGGGCGCACGCCGCCAGGACCCCAGATGCACTTCGTAAACGCTTATCGGGGCGTCGATGGTATGCGCCGCAGCTCGGCTTTCCATCCAGGCGCCGTCGCGCCAGTCGCCGCGAATTGTCCTGACAACAGAGGCATTTGCAGGTGGATGTTCAGAACCGAACCCCACGGGATCGGCTTTCAGCGGCAGCACCACGCCCCCTTGGCCCTTGATCTCGTACTTGTAGGCCGTGCCCTCGCCCACGCCGGGAATGAAGATCTCCCACACCCCCGTCGCGCCCCGCCGACGCATCGGGTTCCGCCGCCCGTCCCAGACGTTGAAGTCGCCCACCACGCTGACGCGTTCGGCGTTGGGTGCCCAGACGGCGAAATGCACGCCATCCACTCCCTCATGCGTTATCACGTGCGCTCCAAGCGCCTGCCACAGGCGGCGGTGAGTCCCTTCGCCCAAAAGGTACTCATCCATCTCGCCCAGCACCGGGCCGAAGCGATACGGGTCCTCGAATTCCCACGCGGAACCATGGCCTTCTGCGCGGAAGCTGTAACCGACCTTGCGCGCGATCTGATGGGTGAACACGCCCGGAACACCTGGATAAGGAATCGCCTCTGCTTCGGTCTTGCCAGTCCGGACCCACAGCCGTTCCGCACCCGGCACAAAGGCCGTGATCTCCCAGCCCTTGGCCCGCTTGTGCGCCCCAAGGACCGAGAACGGGTCGCCATGCAAGCCCCCGGCAATCGCCTCGGCCGCGCCTTTGTCGAGTGTCGTCTCAGCCATGCTTCCCCTCCCGAAAGCCTGTCGGACTGCGCCCTTAAAGCGCGGACGTCGCCTGCCAGATCTCTTCCATGTAGCTGCGGATCGTGCGGTCGGACGAGAAGAACCCGCTCCGCGCCGTGTTCATCACCGCCATGCGCCACCAACGGTCCCGGTCGAGATAGGCCGTGTCGACCTCACCCTGGGCCGCGTGGTAGGCCGCGAAATCTGCCGCCACCAGGAAGTAGTCATGGTGCCAGACCCGGTGAACCAGTCCGTGATACCGGTCCGGCTCCTCGGGCGAGAAGCGTCCTTCGGCAATCATCTGAAGGACGTCCATCAAGGGCTGGCTCGCCTCGATCGCCTTCTTGGCGTGATCGGGGTCTGCGCGGCGCTTGCCGACTTCCTCGGCAGTCAGTCCGAAGAGGAAGAAGTTCTCCTCCCCAACCTCCTGAAGAATTTCGACATTGGCCCCGTCCAGCGTCCCGATGGTCAGCGCCCCGTTCATCATGAACTTCATGTTCCCGGTGCCCGACGCTTCTTTCCCGGCGGTGGAGATCTGCTCGGACAGGTCCGAAGCCGGGATCACCCGCTCGGCCATCGTCACGTTGTAGTTCGGCGGATAGACGATCTTCAGCAGGTCACCCGTCAACGGGTCATTGTTAACAACCTCGGCCACATCATTGATCAGCCGTATGATTTCCTTCGCCACCGCATAGCCCGGCGCGGCCTTTCCGCCGAAAATCTTGACCCGGGGCACCCATCCAGCCTTCGGGTTCGCCCGGACCCGCTGCCAATGCGCGACGGTCTGGAGGATGTTCAGCAGCTGCCGCTTGTATTCATGGATGCGCTTGATCTGCACGTCGAACATCGCGTCGGGCGAGACCTGCACCCCCATCTCGCGCCCGATCCAGTTCGACAGGCGCACCTTGTTCTCGCGCTTGGCCGTCGCGAATTCCGCCCGGAACCCGGCTTCCCCTGCCAGCGGCTCCAACTGACGCAGACGGTCAAGGTCAGCCTCCCAGCCCGGGCCGATGCTGTTGGTGATCAGCGTCGAGAGGGGCCGGTTCGCCATCCGCAACCAACGACGAGGCGTCACGCCGTTGGTCTGGTTGATGATCCGCCCCGGGTGCAAGGCGTTCAGCTCGGGGAACAGGTTCTGCTTCACCAGGTCGGAATGCAGCGCCGAGACGCCGTTGACCTTGTGGCTCATGATGAACGCAAGCTCGCCCATCCGCACTTCCTGGTGCTTGACGATGCCCACGTAATGCGGCCGGTTCGGATAGGCGCGGCGATGCCAGCTGTCGATCTTCTCGACGATCTGCATGTGGCGCGGCAGCACGTTGCCGAAGGTGAAAGTCGCCCACTTTTCAAGCGCTTCCGGCAACAAGGTGTGGTTGGTATAGCCCAGACAGGCCCGCGCCACGGTCAGTGCTTCATCAAACGGCAGCCCATGCTCGTCCGACAGCAGCCGGATCAGTTCCGGCCCCGCGATCGCCGGATGCGTGTCGTTCATCTGGATCGCCACGTGCCGCGGCAATGCCCGCAGATCGGAATGGTTCGACAGGAACCGCCGCAGGATGTCCTGCAAGGCAGCCGAGGTCAGGAAGAATTCCTGCTTCAGCCGCAATTCCTTGCCCTGATAGGTGGTGTCGTCCGGGTAAAGCACCCGGCTCAACGTACGCGCCAAGGTCTCAGGCTCTGCAGCCGCGGTGTAATCGCCGCGGTTGAAGCGTTCGAGATCGAAGTTCGTCGTCCCCTTCGCCCCCCAAAGCCGCAACGTGTTGGCCCACTTGCCCTGCCAGCCCACGACCGGAGTATCAAAGGCCTCCGCCGTCACGGTTTCCTGCGGATACCAGGTGTCACGGCCGTCCCGGCTTTCGACATGACCTTTGAAGCCGATGGTATAGCGGCTTTCAGGGCGCGCGAATTCCCAGGGATGCGCCTGCGCCAGCCAGTTCTCCGGCGTCTCAATCTGCCGGCCCTGGTCGAAGTGCTGGCGGAAAAGACCGTGCTCGTAGCGGATGCCATAGCCATAGGCCGGGCAGCCCAGCGTCGCCATCGATTCCATGAAACAGGCCGCAAGCCGCCCCAACCCGCCGTTGCCCAAGGCCGCGTCCGGCTCGTCGTCGATCACCACCCGAATGTCTTGCCCGAAATGCGCCATCGCTTCGGCGGCCATGTCGTAAAGGCCCAGATTGATCGTCGCATCTTCCAGGATGCGGCCGATCAGAAACTCCATCGACAGGTAGTAGACGCGCTTGCGGTCTTCCGCCCAGGTCCGGCGGGTCGAGGCGAACCAGGGCTCGACGATCTGGTCGCGGATCGCATGGGACAGCGCCATGCGCCAGTCATGCGCGCTGGCGTGCGGCGCATCCTTGCCCACGGTAAACGTCAGGTGGCGCAGGACACTTGCCTGCAGAATGTTCGGGGTTACGCTCAGATCGGTCACGGATTTGTCCAGCAAGGTCTACTCCAGGGAAAGCCTAAGCGCCTTGAGGCGGCGGTCAAGCGGGCTTTCGGCAGCGGTCAGTCGGATCACCCCTGTTACCGCAAACAATAAGTCTCTCTAAGTGATTTAAAGCGTTTTGGAAACGTGATTCGGCGATTTTTGCGGCAGATTGGCCGAGGTGTGACAGCCTGACTGCAACCCCTTGACGCGGCGGGCGCGGTCTGGACCAATCGATGGCTGAAAGGATACTCCATGACCACACTTTCCGTTCCTGACATGTCCTGCAACCACTGCAAGGCAACGGTTGAAGCCGCGCTTGGCTCCGTGCCTGAAACCGGTTCTGTGACGGTGGATCTTTCCACCCGCAAGGTCGAAGTGACCGGCCCTGCCCTCGCGGCCGAGTTGATCAAGGCGCTGGACCAGGCGGGCTATCCGGCCACTGTCGCCTAAAGACTGGGGCCGGGCCGGATCGGGCTGCCGTCGCTGAAGCGCGACAGGCGGAACCGGCTCAGGTCGTGCCCCGCCGGTCTGCCGGTGACCAGATCCGCCACCACGCGGCCCATGCCGGGCCCGATGCCGAAGCCATGCCCGCTCATGCCCGTGGCGATGGTCAGTCCGGGGATCGGCGCATGGTCGACGATCGGCACCACATCCGGCAGGCTGTCAATCATCCCCGCCCATGCCGATTTCAGCTTCGGGCGCCCCAGCGACGGGAAGGCGCGGGCAAAACTCTCCTGCACTGCGGACAAAGTCCGCATTTTTGGCGCAGGGTTCAGGACGCGCTGCCGCTCGAAAGGACTTTCGCGGTCCAAAGCCCAGCGGCGCGGTGTGCCCCAGCCATCCGGAAAGCCTTTCGGAGCGGCGGCGCGGAAGTTGGTCGACCGAAAATCCTTTTTCAGTACGGGCAGATAGACGCCAAAGCTTTCAAACGCATCCCGTCCGATGAAGAAGTCATGCCGCGCGCCTGGGGCGATGGAATATCCCCCGTCCGCCCGACGCCGAAAGGCGAAATCATCATCCGCCGCATTGCCAGGGAATATTTCCGGCATTGGTTCGGTCGCGGCGACCGAGGCCAGCACCGAAAGCTGCGGGATGCGGATGCCAAGGCTCCCCAGGAACAGCCGCGACCAAGCCCCCGCCGCGACGACCACATGGTCGCAGGCGATCCGCCCCGCCTCCGTCACCACGCCCGCAACCTTGCCCGCCGAAAGGTCCAGCCCCCTGACAGCGCAGGCCTCGCGGATCATGACGCCCTTCTCGACAGCTGCCGTCGCCAGCGCCGGGACCGCCACCCAGGGCTCCGCCCGCGCGTCGGAGCCGGTGAAAAGCCCGCCCTTCCACGGCGATACAGCGCCTTTCAGCATTCCCAACGTCTCGTCGGCCGTCAAAAGCCGCGTGTCCAGCTGATGCGCGCGGGAATGTTCCGTCCAGGCCTCGAACCCGGCGATCTCCGCCTCGGTTTTCGCCAGATAAAGGACGCCGGTCTGCTTGAAGCCCAGACCGTCGCCCATCTGCAATGCCAACTGCTTCCAGATCGACAGGCTTTCCACCATGATCGGCAACTCGCCAGGGTCCCGCCCCTGCTGGCGCACCCAGCCCCAGTTGCGACCCGACTGTTCGGCTGCGATCCGGCCCTTCTCACAGACAACGACCGACAGGCCCTTTTCGCGCAGGAACCAGGCCGTCATCACCCCGATCACCCCGCCGCCGATCACCACCACGTCGGCCCGCGCGGGCAGAGCGGCAGAAAACCGGATCGGAGAGGCCTCCGAAATCGGAAAGCTCACTGCAGCCGCTCCAGGAGCCGCTCCATGAACCTTTGCCCGGCCTGGAACTCGCTGACCTCCAGATATTCATCCGCCTGATGCGCCTGGGCGATATCTCCCGGCCCGATCACCACCGCCGAGTACCCTGCATCCTGGAACTGCCCAGCTTCGGTGCCATAGGACACCACGCCCGTGGCATTCTCACCGGTCAGCGCCCGCGCCAAAGCCTCCGCTGGGCCATCCACCTCGGGCCGCAAGGGCGAGACATCGAAGAACTTCTCCAGCCGCACCCCCGCCTCGGGCCGCCGCGCCTTCAGCGCCGCATCCAGCCGCTGCGCCTCGGCCCGGAAGGCCCCCGCATGCGCTTCGGCGTCGTCATCCGGCACGCAGCGCATCTCCACCGCGAACCGGCAGTCCGCTGCCGTGATGTTGTCCGCAGTTCCGCCCTGGATGCGGCCGACATGCAGCGTCGTGAACGGCGGATGGAACCGGCCCCCGATCGCCCCGCGCGGCCGCGCCTGGATCGCGTCGTTGTGGTCGTTCACCCACCCGATCAGCCGCGCCGCCTCCATCACCGCCGAAACCCCCTCGGGCAGCAGCGAGGAATGCACCTCATACCCCTTCACATGCACGTTGTAGCCAGTGCCGCCCTTGTGCCCGGTGATCACCTTCATCCGCGACGGCTCGCCGATCAGCGCGATGGCCCCTTTCGGCACCACGCCCTGCATCGTCTCGATCATCGGCGGCGCACCCGTGCACCCGACCTCCTCGTCATAGGACAGCGCCAGTTGCACCGGCTTCGCCACGCCCCGACGCTGCGCCTCGACTACCGCCCAGACCGCCAGCGCGACGAAACCCTTCATGTCGCAGGTCCCGCGCCCGTAAAGCCGCCCGTCCCGTTCCACGACCGTCCAGGGGTCCGAGGTCCAGGCCTGCCCTTCCACCGGCACCACGTCCGAGTGCCCCGACAACACCACGGCTCCCTCGACCCAAGGGCCGGCATGGGCGATCAGCGCCGCCTTCTGCCGGTCCTCGTTCCAGTGCCGGAAGCACTTCACCCCCTGGCCGACCAGGTAGCCTTCCAGCCAGTCGACCAGCGCAAGATTCGAATCGCGGCTGACCGTCGGGAAATTGACCAACTGATCCAGAATCTGACGCGGCGTCAGTGCGGTCATCGTGATTTCCCTTGCCAAACCTATATCTGGTGGCCAGCCTGTCGTTCAGGCTCGCCTTAGTCAATATCTGGCAGATTGATGTGAAGATCGGTCATAATGCCGGGGGAACAGGGTAGAATCGCGCCGCAAATCGGGATTGATAGAAGTCCAAGAATCGTAAAGAGTTGACCACAAGATAGCGGTACAAAGCCGTAAGGTTGAAAATTCAGCCAATAATAACAATAACTAGACCGTCGCGGGGAGAACTGAATGGCCGAACCGGCCGCGTCCGTCCTTGATGTCAGGGACCTCAAGACCGTGTTCCGCACCCGCGGTGGTGAAATCCACGCCGTGAATGACGTGAGCTTCCATCTCAAGCCGGGTGAGCTCTTGGGCGTCGTGGGGGAAAGCGGTTCGGGCAAGTCCGTGACGATGATGTCGCTGCTGCGACTTCTGCCCTCCCCTCCGGCCGATATTCGCGGCGGCAAGGCGCTTCTGAACGGCCGCGACCTCTTGGCAATGTCGGACGAGGAACTGCGGTCCGTCCGCGGCGCCAAGGTCGGCTTCGTCTTCCAGGACCCGATGACCAGCCTCAACCCGGTCTTCACTCTGGGCAACCAGATCATGGAGCCGCTGATGAAGCACATGCGGATGTCGCGGTCCGAGGCCGAGACCCGCGCGGTCGAGCTCTTGGATCTGGTCGGCATCTCGGATGCGCGGAACCGGCTTTACCAGTATCCGCACCAGTTCTCCGGCGGAATGCGTCAGCGCGTGATGATCGCCATCGCGCTGGCCTGCGACCCTGACGTTCTCATCGCCGATGAACCCACGACCGCGCTCGACGTGACCATCCAGGCGCAGATCCTGGAACTGGTCAAGGAACTGCGCCGCAAGCTTGGCATGGCGATCATCTGGATCACCCACGACCTTGGCGTCATCGCGGGCATCGCCGACCGGGTCATGGTCATGTACGGCGGTCAGGTCGTCGAGCACGCCCCCGTGCGCGAGCTTTTCGCCAACCCGCAGCATCCCTATACCCGCGCGCTGCTGCAGACGATCCCGCGCATCACCGGCCCGCGCACCACGCGGCTGCGGGTGATCGAGGGCCAACCGCCGATCCTGACCGGCCCGCTGACGGCCTGCCCCTTCCGCGCCCGCTGCGAGCACCGCTTCGACACCTGCGATGCGGTGAACCCTTCCCGCCGCGCTATCGACGGCCAGCCCGTCGGCCAGGGCCACGACGTCGCATGCCACTGGGTCGCCCCTGCCCGGCAGGAGCCCGCCCATGCTTGACGCAGCTCCCACACCCCTGGTGCAGGTCCAGGACCTGAAGATGCACTTCCCGATCTACACCGGGCTGTTTCGGAGGCACACCGGCGACGTCAAGGCAGTGGACGGCGTGTCCTTCGACATTACTGCCGGCCAGACCCTGGGGCTGGTCGGCGAATCCGGTTGCGGCAAGTCCACTGTCGGGCGTGCCATGCTGCGGCTTTACGAACCCACCGCCGGGCGCGTGGTGATCGACGGCGACGACGTCGCCACCCTCACGGCCGAGGCGCTGCGCAAAAAGCGCCCGACCATGCAGATGGTCTTTCAGGACCCGCAGGCCAGCCTGAACCCGCGGATGACGCTGGCCGAGATCGTCAGCGAACCGCTGGAAGAACACACGAACTGGACCCGCGACCAGAAACTGGAACGCGTCTACGAACTGATGGATCAGGTCGGCCTCAACCGGCGCTTCGTGAACCGCTTCCCGCATGAATTTTCCGGCGGCCAGCGCCAGCGCATCGGCATCGCCCGCGCCTTGGCCCTGAAACCGCGCTTCATCGTCTGCGACGAACCGATCGCCGCGCTGGACGTGTCGATCCAGGCGCAGGTCGTCAACCTGCTGGAAGACCTGCAGGAAAAGCTGGGCCTGACCTACCTTTTCATCAGCCACGACCTTTCGATGGTCCGCCACCTCGCGCAGCGCGTCGCTGTCATGTACCTCGGCCGCATTGCGGAACTGTCGCCGTCCAAGGACCTTTATGCCCGCCCGCTGCATCCTTACGCCGAGGCGCTTCTCTCTGCCGTCAACGAACCCGACCCCGAGCTTGCTGCGCGTCGCAACCGCATCATCCTGAAAGGCGATGTCCCTTCGCCCGCGAACCCGCCCAAGGGCTGCAACTTCTGCACGCGCTGCCCGAAGGTCATGGACATTTGCCGCACCGTGAAGCCCGACCTGCTGGAGGTCGAGCCCGGCCGCCTGGTCGCCTGCCACCTATATACCGCCGCCGGATCAACCGGCGCATCCGAGGCCAACGAGCGTAACCAACAAGGAGAAGACCAATGAAGATGAGAGCCGCCCTTCTGGGCGCAGTGGCCGCGCTGGGGATCGCCCCCGCCGCCTTCGCCGAACGCGGGGCCGATGGTGAAGTGAAGCTCACCTTCCCGCAAGCCGTGTCCATCGTGAACCCCTACCTATCGGGCGGGACCAAGGACATCCTGGCCGCGGCGATGATCCTGGAGCCGCTGGCCGTCGTCGATCCGGATGGCGTCCTGGTCCCGCGTCTGGCCGTTGAAATCCCGACGATGGAAAATGGCGGCGTGTCGGCCGACATGACCTCGATTACCTGGAAACTGCAGCCGGGCCTGCTGTGGTCCGACGGCACCCCCGTCACCGCCGATGATGCGGTCTTCACCTGGCAGTATTGCACCCATCCGGAAGGCGGCTGCAGCCAGGCGACCAAGTACGAAGGCGTCGCCTCGGTCGAAGCGGTGGATCCGTCGACCATCAAGGTGACCTTCGCGGCGCCCAAGCCGAACCCCTACACCGCTTTTGTCAGCGGCCTGTCGCCGCTTCTGCAGAAAGCGCAGTTCGAGGCTTGCCTCGGCGCGGCTGCTCCGACTTGCACCGATGCGAACAACATGCCGATCGGCACCGGCCCCTTCATGGTCACCGGCTTCACCGTCAACGACACCGTATCGATGACCGCGAACCCGAACTACCGTGATCCGGCCAAGCCGGCCTTCGCGACCGCGGTGATCAAGGGCGGTGGCGATGCCGAAGGTTCGGCGCGCGCGGTGATGGAGACGGGCGAATTCGACTACGCCTGGAACACCCAGATCCCGCCGGATAGCCAGGCAGCAATGGCCGCCGCCGGCAAGGGCCAGTTCGTCGTCGCTTTCGGCACGCTCGTCGAGCGGATCGAGATGAACATGACCGACCCGTCGGCTGACCTGCCGGAAGGCGAACGCGCCACCGTCAAGCACCCGCACCCGATCCTGTCGGACATCAAGGTGCGCACGGCCCTGTCCAAGGCCATCGACCGCTCGATCCTAGTCGAAGTCGGCTACGGCGCCGGCGGCAAGCCGACCTGCAACATCATCCCCGGGCCGGAAGCCTGGGCGTCGGACAACCCCGCCTGTCTCACGCAGGACATGGAAGGCGCAAAGGCGCTTCTGGAAGAAGCGGGTTGGACCGACAGCGACGGTGACGGCATCCGCGACAAGGACGGCAAGAAACTGTCGATCCTGTATCAGACCACCGTCAACCCGATCCGCCAGGACTTCCAGGCGCTGATCAAGGATTGGTGGACCGAGCTGGGCGCCGAGGTCGAACTCAAGGCCATCGACCCGGGCGTCTTCTTCGGCGGTGACGCTGGCTCGCCCGACACGTTCCAGAAGTTCTACGCCGACGTCGAGATGTACGCCAACAACTCCGACAACCCTGATCCAGAGACCTATCTGGGCCAGTACCAGTGCAAGAACGCTCCCTCGCCAGAAACCCAGTGGCAGGGCGAGAACATCAACCGCTTCTGCGATCCGGCCTATGACGCTCTGCATGCCGAGCTGACCCAGACGACCGATATCGCCAAGCGGCAGGAGATCGCCAAGAAACTGAACGACATGGTGACGAAGGACTCCATGGTCGTCGTTCCGCTGGTCCACCGCGGCACGCTCTCGGCGCATTCCAACACCCTCGGTGGCGTGCAGATCAACGCCTGGGACATGGAAACCTGGAACGTCGCGGACTGGTTCCGCGTGAAGTAACCTGATCCTTGCGGGGCCGGACCGATCCGGCCCCGCAGCTTCCTTCGTACCCCCGTTCCCCAAGGCGACAGCCGCATGCTCACCTTCACGCTTCGCAGGCTTCTGCTGGCCATTCCCACTTTGCTGGTCATCAGCCTGGTGATCTTCCTGCTGGTCGATCTTGCTCCCGGCTCGCCGATGTCCGACATTCCACTGACCGTCCCGCCCGACGTTCGCCAGAAGATGATCGAGGCGCTTGGCGCCGATCAGCCGGTCTTCGTCCGCTATGTCCTCTGGCTGCGCCAGTTCTTCTGGGTGGAACCCGCCTATCTGTTCGACAGCTGGTTCGGCACCACCCTTTCGGAAGGCGAGCAGCGCATCCTCTCCTGGCAATCCCGCAGCCCCGTCTTCACCATCATCGGCCAGCGCCTGCCGCAGACCCTGACCGTGATCGGCACCGCCTATCTTGTCGGCGTCCTGATCGCACTCCCCATCGGCATCTACTCGGCCTACCGTCAGTATTCGCTTTTCGATCAAGGCGGCACGCTCTTCGCGATGATCGGCTTTTCCGTCCCGACCTTCTTCTCCGGCACGCTCTTCATCATCATCTTCGCGGTCTGGCTGGGCTGGTTCCCCACCAAGTACGATACCCAGCTCGAGGTGGTGGATTGGGACACCTTCTGGGAACAGATCCGCCAGATGGCCCTGCCCGTCATGACGCTTGGCCTCGCCAATGCCGCCGCGATCAGCCGCTACATGCGCTCGTCCATGCTTGACAACATGACGATGGACTATGTCCGCACCGCCCGCGCCAAGGGCATGACCGAACGCACCGTGGTCCTGAAACACGTCCTGCGCAATTCGCTGATCCCCGTCGTCACCGTGATCGCGCTTGGCATCCCCTCGATCTTCGGCGGCGCCATCATCACCGAGAACCTCTTCGGCGTGAACGGCATTGGCGCCGCACTCATCGGTGCGATCCACGCCTCCGACCTGCCGATGGTCCAGACGCTGGCCTTCATCTTCGCCGTGCTAATCGTTCTCTTCAACCTGATCGCCGATATCCTTTACGGCTTCCTTGACCCCCGGATCCGCTATGACTGACGCGCCAACGCCGCCCCCGACGTCGGCACCAGCATCGGCGCCGCCCAAGCCCGCCAGCGCCGCCCGCGACATCTGGCAGCAGTTCCGCACGCACAAGGGGGCCTTGTTCGGGCTGATCGTGCTGGGTTTCCTGATCATTGCGGTGATGATCGGCCCGTACATCTGGATTCCTGAAAAGCTGACGGTGGCCGAGGCGATCAAGCTGAAGAACCAGGGGCCAAGCTGGCGCTTTCCGCTGGGCACCGACCAGTTGGGCCGCGACATGCTGGCCCGGATGCTGCTCGCGGGCCGCGTCTCGCTGGCCGTGGGACTGGTGGCAATGCTGATCGCCATCGTCTTCGGCACCCTGATCGGCATCCTTGCCGGCTACTTCCGCCGCCTCGACGGACCCTTGATGCGGCTTACCGACATGTTCCTGGCGCTGCCGCTGATCCCGCTTCTTCTCGTGATGGTGATGCTGTTCCGCGACAAGATCGCGGGAATGATTGGTCCGGAACTCGGTGCCTTCCTCCTCATCGTGTTTGCCATCGGCATCACCTCCTGGATGGCCACCGCCCGCATCGTCCGGGGCGAGGTGCTGACCCTGAAGGAACGCGAATACGTGCTGGCCGCCCGCTCCATCGGCGCGCGACCGCATCGGATCATCCGCCGCCACATCCTGCCGAACGTGATTTCACCCGTCATGGTCGCCGCCACCCTTGGTGTGGCCGAGGCGATCATCACCGAATCCGTCCTGTCGTTCCTCGGCCTGGGCTTCCCGCCCGACTTCCCGACCTGGGGCCGCCTCCTCTTTGACGGGCTGCAATACATGCAGGTCTACCCGGAACGCGTGGTCTGGCCCGGCCTGGCCATCTCGCTGACGGTGCTGTCGGTGAACTACATCGGCGACGGGTTGCGCGACGCCCTCGACCCCCGCATCCGCGGCCGGTAACGCTCATCCGAACCTTCGGCGCTCCTCGCTCGCGACGAGAAGCCGAAGGCGCACGAGGAGCCGCCCCTAGTGCAGTGATTTCCGGATACGCCGGACCATCAGCCAGACGCCCAGCACCACCACCGGCACCAACCCGGCCAGAAGCACCCCGTGGCTGATGTGCAAGGCATGCGCCGCGGGCTCCAGGAAATATGCCGCTAGGTTCACGGCATAATAGCTGATCGCCACGGTCGATAGTCCCTCGACCGTGCGCTGCAGCCGCAGTTGCAGGTCCGCGCGCTCGTCCATGCTCTTCAATAGCTTCTGGTTCTGCGCCGACCGCTCGACGTCCACCCGTGTGCGCAACAGTTCCGCCGCGCGCTCCGCCCGCTCCGCCATCGCGGCCAACCGGCTTTCCGCCGATTTCACCGTCCGCATCGCCGGATCATAGCGGCGCATCATGAATTCGCCAAAGGTCTGCCGCCCCTCGATGCGCTGTTCACGCAGCACCTCGATCCGCTGGCTGACAATCGCCTCATAGGCCGCCGTCGCCCCGAAGCGGAAGGAAAACTGCACCGCCAGGCTTTCCAGTTCCGCCGAGATCGTCAGCAGGTTGTGCAGCGCCACTTCCGGCGCGGGCTCGGCATTGTCGAGACCGGAGACCAGCGCCGACAGCTTCGGGTCCAGCGCATTCAGCCGCCCCGACAGGTCGCGCGACCGCATGAGGCCCAGCATCGACATCGCCCGGTAGGTCTCGATCTCGCACAGCCGCTGCACGATCCGCCCCACTCTGCGTGGCCCAGTGCCGGGGGCCACGAAGACCGCAAACCGCATGTGCCCCGCCGGATCGATCCGGAAATCCCCCGCCACCACCGCCGCCCCATCGACGACCCGGCTGACCGCAAGGCTCTCGGGGACGAACCACTCGTCCACCCGCCGCAGACGCTCATCCTCCGAGGCCGGCATCGCCTCGATCCGGATCAGGACCGATGTCAGCCGCTTGCCGGGCGCCTCGGCCATCCAGTCCTCGGGCAACACTTCTGCCTCGGCCGGATCGAAAGGCCGCGCCGATAGCCCCTTGGTGAAGGCCGTGTAAGTGACAAACTCGGTGTGGCTCTCCCACTTCACCTCGGCCCGCCCGATCGGCCCCTGGAAATGCGTCGCCCCCGGTTGCGGATGCGCGCTGGCGTGGCGGTCGAGCAGTGACAGAAGATGCGTCAGGTCCTTGCCCCGGTCCCGGTTCTGCGCCTGTAACGGCTCCTTGATTGCCACATAGACCGCGGTCGAAGGCACCTCCAGCGACGGAAACGGCCGGGCATGCAGCTCGTTCACGGTGGCATAGCGCAGCGGGTGGTCAGGGATCGGCATCATTGTCCTCGAACGGCTTCAAGGCCGAGAGGTAGGGCGCGGACTGAGAAGGTTCCAGAAGAATACCGGAATACAAGGGTATGCTGCACAGGTGTTGCCCAATCGCCGATCTTCAAGGCGCGCTCCGCCCCGCAAAGCGGCGATTTCGCAATCCCGCCGTGCTGGACCCGGAAATGTCTTAAGGCATCCCTAACGTCCGCGACCAAGTCCTTGATACTCAATGGCATCCAGACTTTGTCCACCGTGGACACATACCGGCAAAGTAGGGTGGGCGATACCGCCCACCCTACCTTTCAGTTCCCGCGCAGGATCCGCCGCCAGGTCCGCCGTTCGTGCCGGTCGACCCGGTTGCTGATCTCGTAGCCCTGGTCGTCGAACTGATCTTCCAGCGTGTCAGCCCGGTCCTCGGCCAGATCCAGCCGCCCTCGGTCCACCGCCTCATCCCGGACATTCTCCGCCCGGTCGATCCGGTCCTCGACCGCATCCACCCGCTCGCCCTTCGCCATGACCGGCGAGGCCAGCATCACCACCGCGGCCACAGCCACGGCCCGTCCCATGAGTCCCTGCATCGCGAACTCCTTTCCTTGGTTGCGATGCAGTCCTCACGGCCCCCCGGACCCATTCCGTCGCCCCCGAATCGAAAAGGCCGCCACAAGGCGGCCTTTCCATACCTTCAGATGGCGTCAGTTCACTCGATCATCGGCAACAGGCTGTCGAGCGACTTCTTCGCGTCGCCATAGAACATCCGGGTGTTCTCCTTGTAGAAGAGCGGGTTCTCGATCCCCGAATACCCCGTCCCCTGCCCACGCTTCGAGACAAACACCTGCTTGGCCTTCCAGCACTCCAGCACCGGCATCCCCGCGATGGGGCTGTTGGGGTCTTCCTGCGCGGCCGGGTTCACGATGTCGTTCGACCCGATGACGATGGCAACATCGGTTTCCGGGAAGTCCTCGTTGATCTCGTCCATTTCCAGCACGATGTCGTAGGGCACCTTCGCCTCGGCCAGCAGCACGTTCATGTGCCCCGGAAGACGACCCGCAACAGGGTGGATCGCGAAGCGGACGTTCTTGCCCTTGGCGCGCAGCTTCCGGGTCAGCTCGGACACCGATTGCTGCGCCTGCGCCACCGCCATCCCGTAGCCCGGAATGATGATGATCGAATCCGCATCGTTCAGCGCCGCCGCGACACCCTCGGCATCGATGGCGATCTGCTCGCCCGTCACTTCCATCGCCGGCCCCGTGGTGCCGCCGAAGCCGCCCAGGATGACGCTGATGAACGACCGGTTCATCGCCTTGCACATGATGTAGCTCAGGATCGCACCCGAGGAGCCAACCAGCGCACCGACGACGATCAGAAGGTCATTGGACAGCGAGAAGCCGATCGCCGCCGCAGCCCAGCCGGAATAGCTGTTCAGCATCGAGACCACGACCGGCATGTCCGCCCCGCCGATCCCCATGATTAGGTGGTACCCGATGAAGAGCGCCGCCAAGGTCATCCCGATCAGCGCCAGCGAGCTTCCGGACTGCAGGTACATGACCAGCAGCACCAGCGAGATGATCGCCGCCGTGGCGTTCAGCACATGCCCGCCCGGCAGCTTCTTCGCCTTGCCATCCACTTTCCCGGCCAGCTTGCCATAAGCAATGACCGAGCCGGTGAAGGTCACCGCGCCAATGAAGATGCCAAGGAAGGTCTCGACCCGCAGGATGGTGATCTCGACCCCGGTCTTGTGCGCGATGGTTGCCGCAAAGCCGGTCAGGGCAGCCCGCGCCGCCTCGTCCATTGCGGCCACCCGCACCATCTCGATATGCGTGTTGAAGCCGATGAAGACCGCCGCAAGACCGACAAGCGAGTGCATCGCGGCCACAAGCTGCGGCATCTCGGTCATCTGGACGCGCTGTGCGACGATCCAGCCGATGGCTCCGCCGCCCGCGATCAGCGCCAGCGACAGCCACCAAAGGCCGAAGCCGGGTCCGTAGATGGTCGCGGCCACGGCAAGGGCCATGCCGACGATCCCGTACCAGACCGCGCGCTTGGCGCTTTCCTGGCCCGAAAGCCCCCCCAGAGAGAGGATGAACAGAACTGCCGCAACAACGTAGGCAGCCGTGGTGAATCCATATGCCATGTCTGCCCCCTTACGACTTCTGGAACATGGCAAGCATGCGCCGAGTGACCATGAAGCCACCGAAAATGTTGATCCCGGCCATGAAGACCGACAGCGCCGCGAGGATGATCACCAGGAACGACCCCGACCCGATCTGCATCAGCGCGCCAAGGATGATGATCGACGAAATCGCGTTCGTCACCGCCATCAGCGGCGTGTGCAGAGAGTGCGAGACGTTCCAGATCACCTGGAAGCCGACGAAGACCGCCAGCACGAAGACGATGAAGTGGCTCATGAAACTTGCGGGAGCGTACAGCCCCGCCAGCAGCATCAACCCGCCACCAATGGCCAGAAGTCCGACCTGATTGCGCGTCTGCGCCTTGAAGGCCGCCACTTCCTGCGCGCGCCGCTCCACCGGTGTCAGTTCGACCGCCTTCGGTTTCGGCTTCGCCGCCGCGATGGCTGCAATCTTCGGCGGAGGTGGCGGATAGGTCACCGCCCCCATATGCGCCGCCGTCGCTCCACGGATGACATCGTCTTCCATGTTGTGCGCGATAACCCCATCCTTCTTCGGCGTAAGGTCGGTCAGCATGTGGCGGATGTTGGTCGAATACAGCGTCGAGGCCTGCGCGGCCATCCGGCTGGGGAAGTCGGTGTAGCCGACGATGGTCACGCCATTGTCGCTGACGATCTTCTGGTCCGGCACCGTCAGGTCGCAGTTGCCGCCGCGTTCCGCCGCGAGGTCGACGATGACCGACCCCGGCTTCATCATCTTGACCATATCCTCGGTCCACAGCTTCGGAGCCGGGCGCCCGGGGATCAGGGCGGTGGTGATGACGATGTCCATCTCCGGAGCAAGCTCGCGGAATTTCTTCAGCTGTGCCTCGCGGAATTCGGGCGAAGAGGGTGCTGCGTAGCCGCCCGTCGCCGCTCCGTCGGTCTGCTGTTCGGCAAAGTCGAGGAAGACGAAGTTCGCCCCCATCGATTCAATCTGCTCGGCGACCTCGGGGCGCACGTCGAAGGCGTGGACGATGGCACCCAGCGACGTGGCCGTGCCGACCGCCGCCAGACCCGCGACGCCCGCACCCACCACCAGCACCTTTGCCGGGGGCACCTTGCCCGCCGCCGTCACCTGCCCGGTGAAGAAGCGACCGAAGTTGTTCCCGGCCTCCATTACCGCCCGATACCCGGCGATGTTCGCCATCGACGACAGCGCGTCCATCTTCTGCGCACGGCTGATCCGCGGCACCATGTCCATCGCGACGATGGTGAGGTTCTTCTTCGCGGCGGCTTCCAAAAGCTCGGCATTCTGCGCCGGCCAGAAGAAGCTGATCAGCGTCTGGCCGTTCTGCAGCTTAGCCAGTTCGGCCGCATCCGGTCCGCGCACCTTGACGATCACGTCCGCCGCCGCGACCACCGAGGCCGCATCGGCCAGCACCTCGACCCCGGCCGCCGCATAAGCCGCGTCCGAGAACCCGGCCTTCGCGCCCGCACCGGACTGGATCACCGAAGAATGCCCCAGCTTCGCCAGTTGCGTGGCCGAATCCGGCGTCATCGCAACCCGGTTTTCACCCGGAAAAACCTCTGTCAAAGCGCCTATCTTCACTCGCGTCCCCCGATCTTGCCTGCGCGGTCATAAACTGACCCGACGCACATAGCATTGCGCAACATTATTTCAAACCCCACTTTTCGGCCCGGCCACCACGTCACCTTCTCCCGAGCCAACGCCTTGTGCGGGCAGCCCACAGGTCGAACTCCGGCCCGAACGCCTCGGTCAGGCGCGCCTCCTCATCGCGGATGAAACGGACCTGGATCAGCGAGATGAAGCTGGCGACCAGCGGCAGGCCCAGTGCCACATCCAGCCACAGGATCGCCCCCAACAGGATTACTGCATCGGCCAGGTAGATCGGGTTCCGTGACCAGGCAAAAACCCCGCCCGTCACCAGGGCCGAGGGGTTCCGCCGCGGGATCACCGTCGTCCGCGCCTGCATCATCTGCAGCGCCGCCGCCGCCATCACCAGCACTCCAAGCCCGACAAGCCCGGGCCCCAGCACCGCGCCCCAGGCCCCGAATACCGGCGGCGAGACGAGCGACATCACCCAGGCCGCGCCGATGTGCAGGGCAAGCCAGGTGGGAGGAATGTCGATTTCGCGCAGGATCCGAGGCACGGGCGGGCTCCTTTTCCCTTGGGTCTAGACGCTGGGTCAGGCTGCCGCAAGGGCAGCTGTCGCCCTTTGCGCCTCAAGCGCCGCTTTCGGCACAGGGCCTGGCGCCAATAGTTCAAGCTTGAAATTTCTCGCTCTCGCCCCCATAACCGGACAAACCCGGAAGGACCCGTTCATGCCCATCGACTTTGCCGCCACCAAGGCCCTGTTCCACTTGCCCGAGGGCATCATCTACCTGGATGGGAACTCGCTTGGCCCGATGGTGAAGTCCGCACCCGCACGCATCGACCGCGCCATGAAGGACGAGTGGGCCGAACTTCTGATCCGCGGCTGGAACAAGGCCGGCTGGATGGCGCAACCCGCGGTCATAGGCGACCGGATCGGCAAGCTGATCGGCGCCGCGCCCGGCACCGTCGTCCTGGGCGACACGCTGTCGATCAAGGTCTACCAGGCCCTTGCCTCGGCGCTGGAGATGAACCCCAAGCGCCGCGTGATCCTGTCGGACACCGGCAACTTTCCCTCGGACCTTTACATGGCCGAAGGTCTTTGCCGCACCTTGGGCGGTCAGTATCGTCTGAAGACCGTGGCACCTGAAGAGGTGATGGCCGCGATCGACGACACCATCGCCGTGACCCTGATCACCGAGGTCGACTACCGCACCGGGCGCCGTCACCACATGGCCGACATCACGCGCCGCGCACATGAGATGGGGGCGCTCACGATCTGGGACCTTGCCCACAGCGCCGGCGCGATTCCGGTCGACCTGGCCGCGGCAAAGGCCGATTTCGCGGTCGGCTGCACTTACAAGTACCTGAATTCCGGCCCCGGCGGCCCAGCCTTCATCTACGTGGCCCCACGCCACGCCGACACGGCGCGTCCGGCCCTTTCAGGCTGGCTCGGCCATGAATCTCCCTTCGCGTTCGACCTGTCCTACCGCCCCGGCGCCGGGATCGAGCGGATGCGCGTCGGCACGCCGCCGGTGTTGCAAATTGCCGCGCTCGACGCCGCCCTCGACGTCTGGGATGGCGTCGACCTCGCCGAGGTGCACGCCCAGTCCCTGCGCCTGCAGGACCAGTTCATCAAAGGCGTCGAATTGCGCGCGCCAATGCTGCAACTTGCCACGCCCCGGTCGCACCAGATGCGCGGCAGCCAGGTCTCGTTCCGGCACCCCGAAGGCTATGCCATCATGCAGGCCCTGATCGCCGAAGGCGTGATCGGTGATTTTCGTGCCCCCGACATCCTTCGTTTCGGCTTCACGCCTCTCTATATAGACGAGGACGATGTTGCGCGGGCCGTCAGCGTGCTGGCGAAGATCATGGAGTATGGCAGCTGGGACAAGCCCGAGTTCAAGCAGCGCGCCCGGGTCACCTGACCGACTGGAGGATCGATGCCGCGCCTTTCGCTTCCGCTGCTGGCCTTGCTGGCAGGCACCGCTCAGGCCGAGCCGATCTCGCTGCAAAGGGGGGTCAACACCACCCTCTGGCTGGAATGGCCCAGCATCGGCGACATGCTGACCGATCCTCGGCACCTGGAAAGCTATCCGGACGTCCGCCGTGACGTGACCCCGGCGATGTATGAAAGTCTGCTCGCGCAGGGCTTCGACTTCGTCCGCATGCCGATCGATCCCGGCCCGCTGGTGGCACTTGGCCCTGGCGAGCGGCAGGACAGGTTGATCGATGGCATCCGCATCGCGACCGAGACCGCGCTTGATGCGGGCCTCAAGGTCGTGGTCGATCTGCACCCCATCCCGCGCGGTGAGGACATTGGCGGCGTCGAAAGCATCATCGGCGACCATTGGCCCGACTACGTGACCCTTGTCGGCCGCATCGCCGAAGGCCTGAGCGACCTTCCCGCCGATACCGTCGCGCTGGAACTGCTGAACGAGCCCCCCTTCGATTGCGACGCGGTCTATGGCGACACCCCCGCCCGCTGGCCCGCCATGCAGTCCGAGGCTCATGCCGCCGCGCGGGCGGCTGCGCCCGACATGACGATCGTCCTGACCGGCGCCTGCTGGAGCCAAGCCAACGCGCTGGCTTCGCTGGACCCGGCCATGATCCCCGACGACAATGTGCTCTGGACCTTCCACAGCTACGAGCCCTTCCTCTTCACCCACCAGGGTGCCGGCTGGACCGGACCGCCCGCGAAATACATCTGGGACCTGCCCTACCCGCCTTCGGACGTCACCGACGAGATCGCAGCCCGGGTTGCGGCCGACGCCATCGCCCGGATGGAGGCCGCGGAAGGCCAGGCTGACCGCGAGATGATCGAGAAGGCGATTGCGGATTACCGCGCGATTTCAGCCGAAGCCACCGCCTACGACGTGAACCGCGCTGCCGAATGGGCCGACCAGCACGGCATCCCGCGGTCACAGCTGTTCTTCGGCGAGTTTGGCGCACTCCATACCGATGGCGACCGCCGCCTGCCGCAGGAATGGTTCCATGCCTTCCTGTCCGAAAAGCGCAGCGTGGCCGAAGAAGCCGGGATTCCTTGGGCCGTGCTCACCTATGTCGGCGGCATGGGTATCGCCCCCGCGGACGATCCCCTGCGCCGACTTGCCCCCGAAACCTGCGCCGCCTTGGGTCTGCCATGCGGCAACTGACGCTTCCGCCCTTGTGCCGCCCCTCGGGTTGGGTCGCCCAATGGCGGCGCATGGGCAATCTGTCGATCCTGAACCGGAAGGCCCGTCTCTCCCGCTGAAAACCCCTTTCACATCGGAGACACGCCATGACCACCTACCCCTTCAACCCCGCCGAAGACGGCGCGCAAATGGCCTTCGACGGCCGCATGTCCTATGGTGACTACCTCCACATCGACCGCATCCTTGGGGCACAGACGCCCCTCTCGGACGCGCATGACGAGATGCTGTTCATCATCCAGCACCAGACCTCCGAGCTTTGGATGCGTCTTGCGCTGCACGAACTGGACGGCGCCCGCCGGATGATCGCCGCCGACCGCGCGCAGGAAGCCTTCAAGATGCTCGCCCGCGTATCGCGGATCTTCGAACAGCTGAACTCGGCTTGGGACGTGCTGCGCACGATGACCCCGTCCGACTACACCACCTTCCGCGAGGCTCTGGGCCAATCCTCCGGCTTCCAGTCCTGGCAATATCGGCTGGTCGAATACGCCGTGGGAAACCGCAACCTCGCGATGCTGAAGCCCCACGCCCACCGCGCGGACATCATGTCCAGGCTGGAGGCCGAACTCGCCCGGCCCACACTTTATGACGAGGCCCTGCGTCACCTCGCCCGCCAAGGCCTTCCGGTTCCGCAGGATGTCCTGACCCGCGACCTGCGCCAAACCTGGACGCTTCACCCCGGCGTTCAGGCGGTGTGGGAGACGGTCTACCGCGACCCGACCGCGCATTGGCAGGCCTATGAGCTGGCCGAGAAGCTGGTGGATTTCGAGGACTACTTCCGTCGCTGGCGCTTCAACCACCTGACGACCGTCGCCCGGGTCATCGGCATCAAACGCGGCACCGGAGGCACGTCCGGCGTTTCCTATCTGCGCCGGATGCTGGACGTCGAACTCTTTCCGGAACTCTGGGCCTTGCGCACCACGCTCTGACCACAGGCCCGCGCGCCGAAACCTGCGGCACGCGGGCAACTATGCCTTGGAAATCAGCAGTTTTCACAGGTCCGTGATCCGATTCAAAACCCTGCGTGGTTTGACCTGCAAGGGACGCTCGGTTAGCGTGCGGGGGAACGGACCTGCGACATTGTGCCGATGGGTCGAAAAGGTGTGGATCTTTTTATGCTGCAGACTTCCCGTCGTTTTCTGCGTCTGACGCCGGCGCTTCTGGCCGTCGCGCTTCTTGCCGCCTGCGTCGATCCTGCCGCGGGACCGACCGCTTCGACCCAAGGCATGCCGAAGCCGGGCGAGAACGTCTATGTCGCTTCGATGGACTCCGGCATCGCGATCCCCGCCCTGCCGGTCGAAAAGATCCCCGAAACCCACCGCCGTCAGGTCGTCGCCTACGAGACGGACCAACCCGCCGGCACGATCATCATCAATCCGAAGACGCGGCTGCTGTACTACGTCGTGGGCAAGAACAAGGCGATCCGCTACGGCATCGCGGTCGGTCGCGCCGGGTTTGAATGGTCGGGCGAGGCCATCGTCTCCGAGAAGAAGCCCTGGCCGACCTGGACCCCGCCGAAGGAAATGATCGCCCGCGACCCCAAGCTTGCCAAATGGGAAAATGGCCAGCCCGGTGGTCCGACCAACCCCCTGGGTGCCCGCGCGATCTATCTGACCTCGGGCGGCAAGGATTACGGCTACCGCATCCACGGGACGCCGGAATGGCAGTCGATCGGCCGCAACGCCTCGTCCGGCTGCATCCGGATGATCAACCAGGACGTGATGGACCTCTATGGCCGCCTCAAGGGGGGCGAGAAGGTCATCGTGCTGACCGCCTCCGGCGAGATGCCTAAGGGTCTCTACATCCCGAAGCCACCTGCCCCGAAAGTTGCAGCCAAGCCGAAAGAAGCCGCTGCGGTCGTGGTGCCTGCGGGTGCCGTCCCGGCCTTGAAGGTGCTGCCAACGCCGTCGATTGCGGTCGGCACGCCAGTCGTCGCGCCAGCCGTGGCTCAGGCAACTCCGGCTCCGGCGGCCACGACCACCACCGCACCGGCCGCAACGGATTCGGCCGCAACCGCACCGGCCTGCAAGGTTCCCCTGGTCAACGGCGTCTGCCCGCCCGGGAACTGATCCGACGTCGAAATGCAAAAGGGGGCGCCCAGCGGCACCCCCTTCGTCATTTCCGGGCCGTCACTTCAGCCAGCGGTCGTAATCGCTGACCAGAAGGTGCCAAGGTGCTTCGTCCTCGTCGATGTCGGCGAAGCGGCCGATGGGCTCGCGGAAGACGTTGTCCGTCACGTCGTCGTTCACGGTCGAGACTTCGCCGATCAGCACATCCCCGCCCTCACCCCAGAAGGCGTGCCAGTCGCCCGGCATGAGCGTCACGCTTTCACCGGGTGCAAGCTTCAGCTTGGTCCCCGGCCCGTAGGGGGTGTCGATCCCGTCGCAGCGCACCATCCCGCCCTTGTCCGAAGCGAAGTTGCCTTTGTCGTCGCTGCCGTAAAGCTCGATCACCAGGGTGGCACCGCCGCGGTTGATGATGTCCTCGGCCTTGATGACATGGGTGTGCATCGGCGAAAGCTGGTCCTGACGCGAAATCAGCAGCTTCTCGGCATAGCACATGCCGCCCCCCCGCTGCAGGTCGGCCAGCCGCCCGTTGCGCAGGGTGAAGAGGAACAGGCCCATCTCGTCGTACCTGCCCTGACCATAGTCGGTGATATCCCAGCCACAGCGCGCCTCGATGATGGCACTCACGTCCTTCCGGGCCTTGAACTCGGCCGGCGACCAGTTGGCAAAGGGCGGCAGCACAAAGCCATAGTGCCGGATCATCTCATCCGCCGCGCGCATGATCTCGTTGATGCGTGACCGTTTCATTCTGTCTCCTCCCGGGTTGCGGGCACTATAGGGATTACGGAAGCCGCCTCAACGGGCTTCGGCTACCGTTTCCCGAAGATCGAACCAAGGATGCCCCGCACCAGCGCCTGGCCGGACCTGGTGCCCAACTGCCGCGCAAAGCTTTTGGCGAAAGCGGTGCCAATCGAATCCGACCGGCCGGACGTGCTGGTCCGCTTCCGCTTGTCCGCACCGTAGCCGTCCGCATCATACCGCCGCGCGCGTTCGAACTCGCGCTTTTCTTCGACCTGCCGTTCTTCCAGATCGGCTGCCTCACGCGCGGCCGTCTCGGCCCGCGCACGCAGCTTCTCGAACGCGCTGTCCCTGTCCAGTACCTGCTCATACTTCCCCTTGACCGGAGAGCCCGCCATGACCGCCGCCCGCGTCGCCTCGTCCAGCGGCCCCAACTGGCTGGACGGTGGCCGCACCAGCGTCCGCTCGGCGATCCCCGGAATGCCCTTCGCCTCCAGAAGCGAAGTCACCGCCTCGCCGGTGCCGACATCGCGGATCGCCTCGTCGATCTTGAAGCGCGGGTTTGGCCGATAGGTCTCGGACGCCTTGGCCAGGTCCTTCTGGTCCTTCGCCGTAAAGGCCCGCAGCGCGTGCTGCACCCGGTTGCCCAGCTGCCCCAGGATATCGTCCGGCACGTCCGCCGGGTTTTGGGTGATGAAATAGACCCCCACCCCCTTCGACCGGATCAGCCGCGCCACCTGTTCCACCTTCGACACCAGCGCCTTCGGGGCGTCGTCGAACAGCAGGTGCGCCTCGTCGAAGAAGAAGACGAGCTTCGGCTTGTCGGGGTCGCCCACCTCGGGCAGCATCTCGAAGAGCTCGGACAAAAGCCACAAGAGGAACGTCGCATAAAGCCTGGGCGAGTTCATCAGCTTGTCCGCCGCCAGGATGCTGATCCGCCCCGCACCCGATGCGTCCACCGTCATCAGGTCCGCAAGGTCCAGCGCCGGCTCCCCAAACAGGTTGCCACCGCCCTGGTTCTCCAGCACCAGAAGCCGCCGCTGGATCGCGCCCACGGATTCCTTCGACACCAACCCATAGCGCGCCGAAATCGCTTCGGCATTCTCGGCCACGAAGGTCAGAAGCGCCTGCAGATCCTTCAGATCCAGCAGCGGCAGTTCTTCTTCGTCCGACAACCGGAACGCCACGTTCAGCACGCCCTCCTGCGGCTCCGACAGCTCCAGCAGCCGCGACAGCAGCAAGGGACCCATCTCCGCCACCGTCGCCCGCACCGGATGGCCCTTCTCGCCGAAAAGGTCCCAGAAGATCACCGGAAAGGCGCGGTACTGCAACTCAAGGCCGATCTGGGCCGAGCGTTTGGTGAAGGCTTCGTGCAGCTTGTGATCGGACGAGCCCGACGCCGCGATCCCCGCAAGGTCGCCCTTCACGTCGGCCATGAAAACCGGAACCCCGGCGGCTGAAAAGCCTTCTGCCAGGATCTGCAGCGTCACCGTCTTGCCGGTGCCCGTCGCGCCCGCAATCAGCCCGTGCCGGTTGCCGTACTTCAGCAAAAGCCGTTGCGGCACCGCATAGCCTTCGCCGCCGCCACCCACGAAAATGCTGTCCGCTGCAATCGTCTGTTCCGTCACGTCTGACCCCTAACAACCTCTGGTTGAAACTCGCCCGCGCCACCATCCGTGACACCGACGGGTCCAACCATACATCGTTAACTTCATTCTGCCAGATTCATCTGGCCAGACCCGGCACTTGGTCGGGGCTGGCGGTGACTTCCTCCCTGTCGACTGGCCGCGCCCTTGAAAAGGCGCGGTTTTTTTCTAGCTTGTTCCGCAAAAGAACCCGTTGACGGCTTGCGGTTTCCACCGTAGCGTCCGTTCCCATGAAGTCGGCCAGTCCGACAGGGAGCAAAAAACAACATCCGAAAAGGGCCGGTCTTCCGGCCCTTTTTCATTTTTCGGCCCGCTGCGGGCAGAACCGCGCCGGACACGTTTTTCTCACCTGACTTGCCCAGCACCCCATGCTAGAGACCCAGCCAAAGATCGACCGACCAAAGGACATGTCGAAGATGGCAAAGACCACGAGCACCGCGTTGGCCCTTATCCTGGCGCTGGCAGCCACTCCGCTGATGGCCCAGACGGAAGCGGCCCCCGCGACCGAAGAGGCCGCCCCCGCAGATGGCGCCACCGCCGAGAACCTGGCGATGGGACAGGAGGTCGGCGCCGCCGACGGGCCGGGCAGCACCTACACCGCCGCAAACTTCGAAGCCTGGGAACAGAAGTGCGTCCGCACCGAATCCGGCGTCGATCCTTGCCAACTCTACCTCCTCCTGAAGGACCAGGAGGGCAACTCGGTCGCCGAGTTCACCATGTTCAACCTGCCCAAAGGCTCGGAAGGCCCCGCCGTTGCCGGAGCGACCTTCATCGCGCCGCTGGAAACCCTTCTGCCCGCCGGGATGTCGCTCCAGATCGACGCGACCAAGGGCAAGGTCTATCCCTTCACCTTCTGCGCCCCGATCGGATGCGTCGCGCGGATCGGCTTCACGGCCGAAGAGATTACCGCCATGAAGGCCGGCGGAAGTGCGAAGATCACCATCGTCCCCTTCGTGGCACCTAACGAAAAGGTTGAACTGACCCTATCGCTCAAGGGCTTCACGGCTGGCTACGACGCGGTGACGGCCGCCAACGACGCCGCGGACGCGGCAGCGCAGACGGCGGCCCCGGCCGCAGCGGCTGCTACCGAAGCTGCACCGGCAGAGGCAGCACCGGCCGAAGGCGCGGCGAACGACTGACCCTGCCAGGTTGTGAATATCGGGCCGGTCCCTCGGGGCCGGCCCGACTGCATTCAGGCTTGGCGAAAGGCCAGGACCGCGTTCAGGCCGCCAAAGGCAAAGGCGTTGGACAGGACGGCCGAGACCGAGGCCGCTCGGGCAAGGTTCGGCACCACGTCCAGCGCGCAGTCCGGATCGGGGGCGAGATATCCGACCGTCGGCGGCAGCACCGCTTCCGTCAGCGCCAGCACGCAAGCCAAAGCCTCCAGCGCGCCGGTTGCCCCGATCGCATGGCCATGCATCGCCTTGGTCGATGACACAGGAGGCAGGGCCGCGCCGAATACCGCCCGGATTGCCGCCGTCTCGGCCCGGTCGTTGGCAAGCGTCCCCGTGCCATGCGCATTTATGTAGCCGATCTCTCCAGCCCCCATCCCCGCATCCGCCAGAGCCGCCCGCATCGCCCGCGCCGCTCCCTCCGCACTGGGTGCCACAATGTCGCCCGCGTCCGCCGTCATGCCGAAGCCCGCCACCTCGGCCAGAACCCGCGCCCCCCTGGCGCGCGCATGCTCCTCGGCTTCGAACACCAGCACCCCGGCCCCGTCACCGATCACCATGCCCTTGCGACCCAGGCTGAACGGCCGGCACGCATCCGGCGCCAGCACCCGCAGCCCTTCCCAGGCCTTCACGCCCCCAAAGCACAGCATCGCCTCTGCCCCGCCGGTCAGCATCACATCCGCAACCCCCGACCGGATCTGCTGCATGGCCAGGCCCATCGCATGATTGGCGCTGGCACAGGCCGACGACACCGCGAAGACCGGCCCGGTCAGCCCGTGCAGGATGGACAGGTGCGAAGCCGGGGCGTTGTGCATCAAGCGGGGCACCACCAGCGGCGAGACGCGGTTCTTTCCTTCGGCAAAGACCGCGCGATAGCTGTCTTCCCAGGTCTGGATACCGCCCGCCGCCGTGCCCAGGATCACCCCACCGCGGGGACCCAGACCGGGCGGCAGCCCCGCCATCGCCATCGCTTCGGCCCCAGCCACCAGCGCGTATTGCGCCACCCGGTCCAGAAGCGGCAACTCGTTCGACGCGAAGTGATCCTCGGGCCGCCAGTCCCGCACCTCTGCGCCGATCCGCACCGTCAGACGGTCCGCATCGCGAAATCCCAGCGGGCCGATCCCGCAGCGTCCCTCACGGAAGGCGCGAAATGTTCCGGCAACGTCCGCGGCCAAGGCATTCACCGTGCCGATGCCGGTGACGACAACCCGCCTCATGCCGTCTGCGCAGCGATCAGGCGCTCGACGCCCTGCACGATGTTGAACACGCTGGTAAAGTCAAAGTCCGGCTGGTCCGGCTCGTTGGCATTGAACGGGATCGCGATGTCGAACTGCTCTTCCAGTGCAAAGATGGCCTCGACCTTGCCCAGAGAATCCAGTCCCAGATCATCGATCAGCGCGTCCCGTGCGATTTCCTCGGGCGGCAACAGCAGCTGCCGCGCCAGGATCGCGATCACCGCCTGCTCGATCTCGTCACGTTCCGCCATCGCCTAGTCTTCTCCGGTCCCGGAGCGACCCTTTTCCAGCCCTGCGACCCGAGAGGCAAGACGCGGCAGCCGGCGCAACGCCTTCTGGATTTCGACATGGGTCTCCATCTTGACCGCAGGATAACCCAGCAACACCCGCCCTGCCGGGGCGTTGGTGAAGATCTTCGTGGCCCCACCTGCAATGACGTCATTGCCGACGAAGATGTTGTCGTTGACCCCGCATTGTCCGGCCAGCACCACCCGGTCACCGATCCGGGCCGAGCCTGCGATGCCGACCTGGCCGCACAGCAGGCAATCCTGGCCGATCTGCACGTTGTGGCCGATGTGGACAAGGTTATCCAGCTTGGTTCCCGACCCGATCTGCGTGTCCCGGATCGTGCCCCGGTCGATGCAGACGTTTGCGCCGATTTCGACGTCATGGCCGATGGTTACGGCGCCCAGTGAATGGATCCGGGTCCAGGTCTGGTCCTTGATCTCGGCGCGGCTGCCCAAGGTCTCGCGGATCTCCTCGACCCCCGACTTCTCGGGCGTCACAAAGCTGAATCCGTCTGCTCCGATCACCGCACCGGGCTGGCAGATGAAGCGGTCGCCGATGGTGACCCGCGCCCCGATCCGCGCGCCTTGCAGGATCAGCGGTTCGGCCCCGATCCGGGCCCCTTCGGCAATCGTCACGTGGCTGGCAATCCGCGCGCCGGGACCGATGCGGACCCCCGCGCCGATCACCACGAAGGGTCCGACCGCTGCCCCCGCGCCGATCTGGGCGGTGGGGTCGACCAGCGCCATCGGATGCACGCCTGCCGCAATCGCCGGCCCCGGGTCCATCAACCGCGTCAGCCCGGCCATCGCCAGTCGTCCGCGCGGAGCGAAGATCGCGGCCTTCAACCCCATTCCGCGCCAGTCAGCCCCCGGCCAGACGATGGCGGCACGGGCCCGGCCCTTGCCGATCCCGTCCGCATACCTCGGGTCCATCGCCAGCGCCAACTGGTCCGGCCCCGCGGCTTGCGGCTCGGACGCGCCCGTGACCTCAAGGTCAAGGTCGCCTTCCGCCTCGGCCCCAAGCGCGCGCGCGATATCCCCGATCCTGTGGGCCATGTCGTCCTCGGCTGTTCCGCCCCAGACTTACCCCTGAACGCCTGGCAGTTCCACCCCGGCGTCCGACAGCGCCTGCCACAGCGCCGCATCCCGCCCATAGACGTCACGGCGATAGGTCATGCGGCCCTTCGCATCCGGATATGCGGTGAAATAGACCAGGTGCACCGGCAGATGCTGCTTCAGCTTCACCGTGGTTTCCTTGCCGGTTTCCAGCGCCGCGTTGAACTCGGCCTCGGCATCGTCGGTCTGCCAGGACAGAAGCTCATGTGCCAGGGCAAAGGGGTCCGCAACCCGGATGCAACCGTGGCTATAGGCGCGAACCTCCTTGTCGAACAATGACTTGGACGGAGTGTCGTGCAGATAGATGTTGTGCACGTTCGGGAACATGAACTTCACCTTCCCCAGAGCGTTCCCGTCCGACGGCGGCTGACGCATGCCGAAGGGAAAAGACCGCGCACTGTAGGCCGCAAAATTGACCGAGCCGCGCGACACCACCCGCCCCCGCCCGTCGATCACCTGGATATGGCTGACCGCGTTCGGGTTGCGCTGCAGAAGCGGCAGGTATTCCTTGACGATGATCGACCGCGGCACCCCCCAGGAGGGGTTGATCACCATATGCTCCATCTCGTCGGAAAACTCGGGGCTGCGCTGGTCGGGGACGTTCTTGCCGATCACCACGCGCGTCTCGAACACGGTCTTGCCGTCCTCCATGATCCGCGCGCGGAAGTCGGGCAGGTTCACCCAGATATGCTTGACCGAGCGGTCGAAGTGCATCCACCGCTCCCGCTCCATCGCCACCACGACGGACCGCAGGCGTTCTTCCGGGCCGATATTGATCTCGGCAACCGTACCCTCGCCGGCCGTGCCATCTGCGGTCAGGCCGTGGTTCAGCTGGAAGGCCGTCACCGCCGCCTGCATCGCCCGGTCATAGCTCGCCACCGCCGTCGGCGCGAGGTAGCCCATCCGCACCAGCCGGTCGCGCAGCGCGATCACCGCCGGCCCCGTGTCCCCAAAAGCCAGTGCTGTCGCCGGAACCGTCGTACCCCAGCCGCCCGCCGCGATCTGCGCTTCCAGCCCAAGCTTGGCCTTCATCAGCTGCATGTACTGCGGCGCCTTCGGAAGCAGCCAGTCCAGCACCGCCTCGGGATCGCCGTTGGCCATCCGCGTCAACAGGACCGCAGGTTCGATCCGGTTGATCTCGCGCACGATACCCGCATCGATCGCCTTGGGGTCCAGCACGCCCGAGGTCAGGTCCCGCGCCCAGGCCAGGTAGGCCCGCGTCATCTCGACTTCCACCCGGCCCCGGTCGCCTTCGGTTTCCGCACTCCTCAGCGCCGCCTCAAGCGAGCCGACATCGTAGCGCGGGGTCGGCAAGCCGTGGTCCTTCGCCGTCGCCAGCGCGGCAACAAGCGCCCCGCGCCGCGCCACATCGTCGGCACCTGTCCACAGGGTGTCGTAGCCCGTGCCGCGGTACCATTCGGCAATCGCCTCGTCGGTCGAGGCACTTGCCGCCAGCGATTGCGTGAAAGCCGTGGTCTGTGCATCGGCCATCGGCGCAAGCACCGGCGTCAGCACAAGGGACAGGGTCAAATACAGCGAGCGGCGCGACAGCTTCAGCGGGACGTCAAAGCGCATTCAACCCTCAATTCCAGATACTTGAGCTCTTTCTGGCATCTTTTCGCTGATCTGCAAACCCTGTCCAATCACAAACCCGCCGATCGCTGAACTGTCGCTTTTTCGTAAACAGTCCGTGGCAAAAACGATGCAGATCCACCACATCGGCAAGATTTTTACGGCGTTCAGCAAATATTTGCCGATGGAGGTTGAGCTGTCGGCACCGCAGTCAATCGGCGCTTGGGCTTCGATTCGACTTGTGCAATAAGATCCCTGCACTTGGGGAAGAAGTTGCACGAGAGCTGCGGAAACGGCAGTCGAAGACAGCACGGGGACAGGCGTTAGAATGACGGACAACAAGCTTATCGGCGTCTCGCGGCGCGGCCTTCTTGGTGCCTTCGCGGCGACGGCCATGATCGCCGCACCGACCTACACCAATGCATTCGGGGTTCTCAAAGGTGCTGGCGACATCCGCCGCATCCGCATGTATTCCGGTCGCACCGGCGAAGCGGTCGACACGATCTACTGGATCGAGGGCGAGTACATTCCGGAAGTCGTGAAAGAAATCAATTACTTCATGCGCGACTGGCGCTCGAACGACAGCATGAAGATGGACCTGCGCACCATCGATATCATGGCGGCGGCACATCGGCTGATGGACGTGTCCGAACCCTACATGCTTCTGTCCGGCTATCGCTGCCCGAAGACCAACGCGATGCTTCGGTCGAAATCGCGGGGCGTTGCCAAGAACTCGCTGCATATGGTGGGTCAGGCGGCCGATCTGCGTCTGCAATCCCGCTCGGTCGGGCAGATGGCCAAGGCCGCAGCGGCCTGCGCGTCTGGCGGCGTCGGCAAGTATTCACGCTCGAACTTCGTGCACATGGATTGCGGCCCGGTCCGCAGCTGGGGCGGCTGAACCCGCAGTCCCCGATGAAAACAGGCGCCTTCGGGCGCCTTTTTCGTTTGCATTTTAACGGGTCCGCTCCTCTGCTTGCCGTCCGAAGCCCCTCGCCCGCTTGGGGAGGGAAAAGGAAGATCAGCCCAGCGGACCGGCATCCGGATCATCCTGATCGTCCTGCCCTTCGCCGCCCTCGACCTGACGGCCACGGAACCCCATCGCGACGACGAACTTCTCGGAACTGTCGGCCCGGCTGGCCAGAGGCTTCACATTCGCCACCTTCTTGAAGTTCTTTTTCAGCATCGTCTGCATCTGATTCTCGGCCCCGCCCGCCAGCACCTTGGCGACAAAGGTCCCGTCATCTTCCAGAACGTCGAAGGCAAAGGCCAGCGCCGCCTCGACCAGGGCCACGATCCGCAAGTGATCCGTCGACTTGTGCCCTGAAGCAGAGGCCGCCATGTCGGACATGACCACATCGGCCCGACCGCCCAGCCAGCCCTTCACCATCTCGTCCGCGCCATCGGCCAGGAAATCCAGCTGGTGGATCTCGGCGCCCGAGATCGCCTCGACCTCCTGCAGGTCCACGCCCAGCACATAGCCGACGGGCTTTTTCGGGTTCTGCCCAAGCGCGTTGACCCGCAACGCCGCAACCTGACACCAACCCCCCGGCGCGCACCCCAGGTCCACGACCCGGGCACCCGGTTTCAGGAAGCCATACTTGTCGTCCAGCTCCAGGATCTTGTAGGCCGCGCGGCCCCGATAGCCTTCTTTCTTCGCCCGTATCACGTAAGGATCGTTCAGCTGCCGCTCCAGCCAAAGCGTCGAGGAAAGCTTGCGCCCCTTCGCCGTCTTGACGCGCACCCGCAGCTCGCGCTGACCGCGTCCCGATGTGGCCTTACCTGATGTCGGCTTTTCGTTCATGTGTAGGGCCCGTCTTCCAGCACGCCATCCGCGCTCATCTGCGCGTAAAGAAGCCCCTCCCTAAGCCCACGGTCGGCGACCGACAAGCGGTCCGTGGGCCAGATGCGCATCAACGCTTGCAGAATGGCCGAGCCGGACATGATCAGCGCGTGGCGGTCGCGACCGATCCGCGGGTCGGTCCGCCGTCCTTCCGGCCCCAGGGACAGGTACTCCCGGATCACCAGGTCGATCTGGTCGCTGGTCATCTGCAACCCGTCGACCTTGGTCCGGTCATAGCGTTTGAGGTTCAGGAAGCTTGCCGCCACCGTCGTCACCGTGCCCGAGGTCCCGACGATCTGGAACCCTTCCCGAGGATTTTCGGCGTTGTACGGACTGAAACTGGCCAGGTTCTCTTCGAAGAACCAACTCATCAGCGCGAACCGGGCCGCATCATCGTCGACATCGATGAACTGATCCTTCAGCGTCGCCACACCGAGTGGCACCGAAATCCAGTCCACCACCCGCGCCACTGCGCCCTCGCCCTGCGCATTGAACCCCATGTGCAGCCGCATGATCGCACGTGGTCGATCTGTCGGGGCAACGGCGCTCAGGTCGATCCACACAAGCTCGGTCGATCCGCCACCGATATCGACCACCAGAAGCTGCTCGGTCGACGGGTTGACCAGCGGGGCGCAAGAGATGACCGCAAGCCGCGCCTCTTCTTCGGGCGCGATGATCTCCAGCGCCAGTCCGGTCTCGCGCCGCACCTGACGGATGAAGTCCTTCGCGTTGCGCGCCCGCCTGCAGGCCTCGGTCGCCACCAGCCGCATCCGCTGCACGCCGTGCTTCTCGATCTTCTTTTCGCAGATCCGCAGCGCCTGGATCGTCCGCCCCATCGAGGCCCGCGACAACCGGCCCGAGGCTTCCAGCCCCACGCCAAGCTGCACCGATTTCGAGAAGCTGTCGATGATCGAAAACTGACTGCCCAAGGGCTGGGCAATCAGCATCCGGCAACTGTTCGTGCCCAGATCCAGCGCCGCATAAAGCGGCGCAGGCCCGGGATTTGGCAGGGCTGACGGCTCAGTCACGCGGGAAACGGCCACCTTCGCATCCTGGGGCGTCTCGACCGTCGCAGCTGTCGCGTCCGCCCTACGGGGACGCTCGGGCGTCATGACCGCCCTCCATCTGTGGTTACCCTCAAGGGTAGACGGCTTTTCCCGCCCTGACAAGCGCGGCGGCCGGGACTTTGGCTGTTGCATTCCTGCCTGATACCAAGGTCTTGGCCCGGCCAGCCTGCCCTCCGCGTTGACGCCCGCCGCAAGTGACGCCTATCGTTGGAAAAAACGTCGAGGCAGTCATGAAAATCACAGCAGGGCCCACCGTGGCAGGCGGCTTTCTGGCCGCCGTCCTTCTCGGGACATCCGCAGTCTTCGCCGAACCGATCCAGACCGCCACTCCGGTCCAAACGACCGACTGGTCGGGCTACTACGTCGGCCTATCCGCCGCCAGACCGACCGGGGACAACACCTGGCGCGTCAGCGAGTTCGAGCTTTTTCTGATCCCCGACGAATGGTCTGGCACACTGTCAACGTTGAGCCTTGGACGTGACTGGCAGATCGGGCGACTGATTTTCGGGGCCGTCCTTGGCGTTTCCAACGGGGAGATTGCTGCACAGCCGCAGTCCGACATTTGGTATACCTGCTTTCAGTGCGACACTTTGATCAGCAACCTCGTGTCGCTGCGCGGACGTGCCGGTCTCGACCTTGGCAAGACCATGGTTTACGCCGCAGGAGGCGTTACCCAGGCGGACGTCGCCGGTACCAGCGGTAACCGACAGACGGTCGTTAACAGCGACACCTTGGTGGGCTGGACTCTCGGAGTCGGCTTGGAACGCAAGATTACCGGGCAAATCTCGTTGACTGCTGGTTATGACTTTACCGACCTCGGCAATATCGCTCTGGAACGCCACGTCGAGGGAACCGACACCAGCATCGAGTTCGGCCTGATGCAGATCGGCGTGAACTACCGCTGGTGACCCCTGCCGTCCCCGCGATGATGAACCAGGCTCATCCTTACCTTGAGAACTTCTCAAGCCGCTGCCGCTGGCCTCGCTTGGTCGCCTCCGGTAGCCTGCCGCCGTCCCGGCCGGTCCGGGCACGTCGCTCCTTTGCCTCGCCATGTCGAAAACCGACACCGGCTGTCGTGGAACGGCGCATATCAACAGGGTCAGCACAGCCAAGGGGAATCACCGCATCATGGCCGAAGTCACCATCGTCTACTGGCGCGACATCCCGGCCCAGGTCATCGTCGGCAAGGGCCGCAAAGGCTCCAAGGTCCAGTTGACCGAACGTTTCGAACAGGCCATCGACCGCTGCGCCATGAAGATCGGTGCCAAGGACGCGGACGCCTATCTTGCCGAATGGCGCAAGATGGTGGTCGCCGATCTGGACGGCGAGCCCGACACCATCGCCTCCGATTATGCCGCAAAGCTGGAAGCCGAGTTCGACACTGCCCGCCTCAAACTGCTGATCGACGCCGAAGGCTGGGCCAAGGCCTGACTTCATGACCCTCCCTCCGCCTTCCACTCTCAAGGAGACCGTGATGGCCCTGTTCAATTTCCGCCGCAAGGAAGACACCGCCCCCGCGACCGGCTCGCTGGAACCCTTCCTCAAGGGCTACTCGATCGAGGTGATGCCGCGCACCGCCGAAAAGGTGGAAAGCTTCCGTGACCTGCTGCCGACCGGCACCCGCGTCTACATCGCCCACATCGACGGCACGCCGATCGAGGACATGGTCGCCACGGCAAAACGCATCGGGGCCGAGGGCTTCGACGTCATGCCCCACTTCCCCGCCCGCATCATCAAGGACAAGGCCACGCTGCAAAGCTGGGTCGCGGCCTACCAGGATGTCGGCGTCAGCCAGGGCCTCCTCCTCGCCGGTGGCGTCGCCCAGCCGGTCGGCGATTTCGCCACCTCGATGCAGCTTCTGGAATCCGGGGCCTTCACCGGCTTCAAGCGCCTCCACGTCGCCGGCCACCCCGAGGGCAACAAGGACATCGATCCCGATGGCTCGGACCGCATGGTCATGGAAGCCGCCCGCTGGAAGTCCGCCTTCATGGAGCGCACCGACGCCCAGATGGCGATGGCCACCCAGTTCTGCTTCGAGGCCCAGCCCGTCATCGACTGGGTCAACCGCCTCCAGGCCGAGGGCGTGAAGCTTCCCGTCCACATCGGCATCGCCGGTCCCGCCAAGCTGCAGACCTTGATCAAGTTCGCCATCGCTTGCGGTGTCGGCCCCAGCCTCCGCGTCCTGCAAAAGCGCGCGATGGATGTGACCAAACTCCTTCTGCCCTACGAGCCGACCGAGATCCTGGAAGGCCTGGCCGCCCACAAGGCCGCGAACCCCGGTTTCGGCATCGAACAGGTCCACTTCTTCCCCCTCGGCGGCATCAAGACCAATGCCCAGTGGGTCACCGAAAACGGCGGCGCCTCGGGCGTTCCCGCCTCAGCCTCCGCGTAAGAGAAAGCTTCAAGAATGACCCGTACTGTCATTGAATCCAAAACGAAAACCGTCATCATCGGCTTTGACGAACCCTTCTGCGTGATCGGCGAACGGATCAACCCGACCGGGCGCAAGAAGCTGGCGGCTGAACTGGAAGCCGGCAACTTCGAGACCGTCATCAGGGACGCGCTCGAACAGGTCGCCTGCGGGGCCACGGTTCTTGACGTGAATTCGGGCGCCGTCTTCACCAACAAGATGGCCACCGACCCGCGCTACGCCGACAACAACTTCGTCGAGCCGCCCTTGATGAAGGCCCTGATCGAGATCATCCAGCAGACCGTCGACGTACCGCTCTGCATCGACTCGTCGGTTCCCGGCGCGCTTGAGTCGGGCCTGATGGCCTGCGAAGGCCGCCCGCTCCTGAACTCGGTCACCGGCGAGGAGCACCGCCTCGAACTCGTCCTGCCCTTGGTCAAGAAGTACAATGTCCCCGTCGTTGCCATCTCGAACGACGACACCGGCATCTCCGAAGACCCGGACGTCCGCTTTGCCGTCGCCAAGAAGATCGTCGAACGCGCCGCCGATTTCGGCATCCCCGCGCATGACATCGTGGTCGACCCGCTGGTCATGCCGGTCGGTGCGATGGGGTCTGCCGGTCAGCAGGTCTTCACCCTCGTCCGCCGCCTCCGCGACGAGCTTGGCGTGAACACCACCTGCGGCGCGTCCAACATCAGCTTCGGCCTGCCCCACCGCCACGGCATCAACGGCGCCTTCCTGCCGATGGCCATCGGCGCGGGCATGACCAGCGCGATCATGAACCCGGTCCGTCAGCAGGAAATGGAGGCGATCCGCGCCGCCAACTTCCTGATGAACCATGACCCGAACGGCGGCGAATGGATTCGCTTCGCCAAGGTGCTGGAAGCCGTCGAAGGCGGCATGACCTTCGCCGAGGCCTCGGCTGCAGCAAGCCAGGCCAGCGCCGGCCGTCGTGGCGGTCGCAAAGGTCGGGCATAAGCACAAACCGCTCCAACTGGATGAACGGAGATCCCTCCCCTCATCCTTGAAACGACGCCGCCCGATCCGCCAGGCTTTCGCTGAGCACGGATCGGGCGCCATATGTCCAACGCGGACTTCGAAGACCACCTCAATCGGATCAAGTCTTAGGCCGGGCAAACGGCCGTGCCGACCCGCGGTCGTTGTGGCAGCAGATATCCATATGTTCCTTTTACTTTGGTGTCTTGCTGCTGATCTGCGGACTTCTCCTGATCAAGTTCGCGCCTGACTACCAGGAGGCCTGACAGGAAGCCCGCCCAACCCATTCACCTGTTTCCAAATATCCCCGCCGGAGGCACCCCGAGCGATTTTGCGTCCTTCACGCAAAATCGCGAGACAAAGGGACTTCGCGCGGCACGCGCTCCTCATGCCAGCCGCCCGCCCCCGGCTCACCTTTCCGGCACCCTAGGCTTTCCCCCGTTGCACCGACGTCCCGCCCTTGGCACCTTTCCCCCATGTTGCGCCGCCTGATCACCAGCCTCTGCCTTCTCACGACGCCCGCGCTGGCGCAGGGGACTGGCCTGCCCTACCCGTTGGAGGCGACCGGGCGCGCTGCACTGGAAGCCAGCCTGAACCTCGCCGCGGCCGCGCTTGTGAACGCGCTCGTCCAGTCGCGTGACGCCGCCTGGGCCGCCGGCACGCACCCGATGCCAATGCATATCCGCCAGTCCCTCCTTGCCTGGTATCCCGCCGATCTTCTGGACAGCATCGAATACCGCACCGGCGTGACCGAGGACGCAACGCTCCAGTCCCTTTCGATGCGCTACGGCGACGCGACTGCGGTGGCCATCATCGACACCATCATCTTCGCACATCCCTCGGACGCCGAAAACAACGTCGCGCTCTGGGCGCATGAGGTGAAGCACATCGAGCAGTTCCGCCGCTGGGGTCTTGTCGGTTTTGCCCAAAGGTATGTCCGCGACCATCAGGCGGTCGAGGCCGAGGCCTATGCCATCGGCGACGCGGTGAAGGCGACAAACGGCGGCGGCTGACGCCCGCCGAGGCGCGCTGGACGCCACATGAACAACCACCTGCAATCCATTGAAGTTGCGCACGTCCGACGTTCCGCCCTCCGGGGGCAGCTACCCCGCCACGGCCCGCAGGCTCGCCGCGCGGGCTGGCGGAATCCGCTCCACCTCGACGCAGGTGAAGACATGCAGCGTGTCCAGTTCCCGGTCCACCACGGCGTGATCGCTGACCCAGCCCCCCATCCCCAGATAGGTCCGCAACAGCGGCGGCAGCCCGGCCAGCGCGGCTCTGCGGTCCGTGACGGGACCGGCAAGCACCGGATAGTCCACCACCTCCGCAGCCCTCCGCCCCGGCAGATGCTCCGCCGGCCCCACGAACTCGGCCGCCAGCAAGGAAAGCCCCGCCCGGTGCGCTTCCCACCCGGCACCGCGAAAGCTGGAGCACCCCACCAGAAGCCCCGCCTGCCCCTCGTCCACCAGCCGCGTCATCGCCCCCCAGGCCAGGCGCAGCACGTCCGGATGCACCCCCCCCGGCGCCACGCAGAACCGGCCCATCTCCGCGATGGGCCGCGCATAGCCCGACAACGGCCCCACATCGTAGAACCGGGCGGCATAGCCCTGCGCCAGGCCCGCGCCCCAGCCGAACAGCATGACCCGGAAATAGCCCAGCAGACCGGCCTCGCCTTCGACCATCACATGAGCCGAGAGCGCGTCCTGCGCATCCTCCTCGCTGCCTGCCCGCCGCGGAAACGCGGCCCGCCGCAGCGCCATGACCCGGCCCATATCGGCTCGCCCCTCGGCCAGCCTCGCCACCAGCCCGCCCCTCCGAAGTGGCTCCACGCCCTTTCCTCCCGCGGCTGCAGCCCCTAGATTAACACCAAAGGAGACTTCCATGTCCAAGATCGTCAAGTCAGATGCCGAGTGGCAGGCCCAGCTTTCGGAACTCGCCTTCAAGGTGACCCGCAAACACTCGACCGAACGCGCTTTCACGCATGACAACTTCCCGAAGGACCCCGGCACCTTCCGCTGCATCTGCTGCGGCGCGCCGCTCTTCGACCAAGAGACCAAGTTCGACAGCGGCACCGGCTGGCCCAGCTTCTATGCCCCGCTCGATCCCGAAATGGTGGGCGAAAAGTCCGACAACAGCTGGTTCATGCGCCGGACCGAGGTGCACTGCAACCGCTGCGAAGCGCATCTTGGTCACGTCTTTCCCGACGGCCCGGCCCCCACCGGCCTGCGCTATTGCATCAACGGCGTCGCGCTGACCTTCGAGCCGGAAGACTAGACGTCACTCGCCCAGAAGATCGCCCGCCTGAAGCCGACCGAAGCTGCCCAGAAGCTGCTGGATGAACGAAAGGCCCTTGACGTTCGGCTCGGTCACCCGTCGCGAGATCTGGACGACCTTGCCGTCGTCCAGGCCGTAGCTGGCGATGTTCTCGACAGTTCCGGCCTCGTTGAAGGTCACCGCCAGCACTTGTCGCTGGATCTCCTGCGGGGCGCGCGGGCCGAAATGGCGATACTGGCTTTGCACGTAGAACCAGCCGACGTCGTTCAGAAGGCCGGACGTCGTCGGACGGCCGATCTTCTCCCCGACGGTTTCGCGCGTGTCGGTGCCGATCTCGACAAGTGCCAGTTCCTGCTCGGTCGGCACATAGCCATGATTTCGGATGACCGGCGAGCAGGCCGCCACCGATGCCACCAGGGCCAGCATCAGCCAGCCCTTGCGCGCAGCCCGACTTGTCGAAAGGACCGACCGCGCCATCCGGAAATCTGCCATGCCTGCCCTCATGCCCCGCTGGAACGCTCTCTGCCGATACGGGTTCTTCAAAACCCTTGGCATTCCGGATAACAGACTATGAGCCCCTTGTTCAAGAATGGAACGCCGGACCCCTCGGGGACGGCCCCGCGAAAGTCCCGACCATGACCGAAGCAGCCCAACCCCGCCCCACACGGTTCCGCACCGGCGGTCTCAGCCCGCGCAAGCCCACCCGGTTCAGCTACCGCCCCGAGGCCGAGGAGCGGAAGGCCTTGGCCGAGGAACTGGGCCTGCTGGCCCTGCCGGCACTGGAGTTGACCGGAGAGATCCGACCCTCGGGTCGGGACGAACTGGTGCTGGAGGCCCGCTTGACCGCCCGCGCCGATCAGCCCTGCAGCGTAAGCCTTGTGCCGGTTCCATCCAGAATCGATGAAACCGTCCGTCGGCGCTATGTCGCGGACTTCAAGACGCCCGAGGGCGACGAAGCCGAGATGCCCGAAGACGACACGGTCGAGGCCATGCCCGAGATGATCGACCTGCCTGCGATCGCCGCCGAGGCCCTTGCGCTGGCCCTGCCGCTGTATCCCCGCGCCCCGGGGGTAGAGTTCGCCCAGGCGCTTCATGCAGGCGAGGATGTCACCCCGCTGTCCGACGACGACGTCAAGCCGTTCTCGGCCCTGCAGGGTCTGGCGGAACAGTTGAAAGCCAAGGGAAATTCTGGGCCGGAGGGGGAGGCGTGATGCCCACCCAGACCTCCTGCTGCGTCCGCGAAAAGGGGCTTGCGCCGCCCCGGAATCCGAGTATGTTCCGCGCCTCATTCAAGCTGTGAAGCAGCATCCGTCCCGTATTGCCTTATGTTGCGGGAAGGTGCTGAATCGCAAAGGAAATCGGGGCATGTCCCCACTGCCCAAAGGTTGAGACATGGCTGTCCCGCAGAACCGCACCACGAAATCCAAGCGCAACATGCGCCGCGCACACGACGCGCTGGTTGCCGCGAACCCGAACGATTGCCCGAACTGTGGCGAGCTGAAGCGTCCGCACCACGTGTGCAGCGCTTGCGGCCACTACGATTCGCGTGAAGTCGTCTCGATGGCCCGTGAAGTGGATATCGACGAGGACGCGGCGTAAGCCGCGCTTCCCACGCGCGTCCCGATGGCACTCGGACCCGAGTCTGCACCTGCCCCGGTGAATGCGCGCGTAGTCATTTCCGTTGATGCGATGGGTGGCGACCGCGGGCCGGCAGCAGTCGTTGCCGGTCTTGTCGATTCGCTGATCCAGCATCCCCGGATGGACGCGATCCTGCACGGTGACGAATCCGCGTTGCGCCCATTGCTGGCACGACATCCGGACGTCGCCTCCCGCATCACCCTGCGCCATGCCGAGCGTGTGGTGAAGATGGAAGACAAGCCCGCCCAGGTGATGCGCCACGGCCAGGGCACCTCGATGTTCTCGACCATCGACGCGGTGAAGGACGGCGAAGCCGCGGCCGCCGTGTCCTGCGGCAATACCGGCGCGCTGATGGCGGTGTCGATGCTGCGGCTGCGCAAGCTGCCCGGGTTGAACCGTCCCGCCATCGCCAGCCTCTTCCCGACCCCCACGCCCGGCAAGATGAACGTCATGCTGGACATGGGCGCCGACGTGAAGGCCGATCCGGCCGACCTCTTGCAATATGCCTTCATGGGCTCCTCTTATGCCCGCAACGGCCTTGCCATTTCGCGGCCCCGCGTCGGGCTCCTGAACGTCGGGACCGAGGAACACAAAGGCCGCGCCGAGCTGCACGAGGCCCACGCCCTGATGGGGCGCAGCGCCGAAGCCGGCAGCTTCGATTACGTCGGCTTTGTCGAAGGTACCGACATCCTGTCCGACCGCGTCGACGTGATCGTCACCGACGGATTTACCGGTAACGTGGCCCTGAAGGCAATCGAGGGCACGGCCCGGCTGGTGGGCGATCTTCTGAAGCAGACCCTGACCTCGACCCTGCTTGCCAAGCTGGGGGCGCTCCTGGCCCGGGGCGCGCTGAAACGGCTGCAGATGCGCATCGACCCGCGCCGGGTGAACGGCGGGGTGTTCCTTGGCCTCAACGGCACCGTGGTCAAGTCGCATGGCTCGGCCGATGCCACCGGAGTCGCGGCCGCCATCGGCCTGGCCTACCAACTGGCGCAGGGCGGTTTTCTGGAACGCCTCGCAGCGCGGGTTGCATCCGCCGAAGCCGCGGGGCAGGATGCCGCGCAAATGGGGGCCGACCGTCAAGACGCGGGCCCAGGGACCGGAGGCAATCCTTCCGAATGACGATACGCGCCACAGTCAGGGGCGTCGGGCACTACCTGCCCGACCGTGTCGTCCCGAACTCTGAATTCGAGGCCATCGTCGAGACGTCCGATGAATGGATCCGCTCCCGCTCGGGGATCGAACGCCGCCACTTCGCGGCCGAGGGCCAGCTGACCAGCGACCTGGCCACGCGCGCCGCCACAGCCGCGCTGGCCGACGCGGGCCTTCAGGCCGACCAGATCGACACGATCATCGTCGCCACCTCCACCCCCGACCTGACTTTCCCTTCGGTCGCCACGATGGTGCAGCACGCACTCGGCATGACCCGGGGTTACGCCTTCGACGTCCAGGCGGTCTGCGCAGGATTCGTCTACGCGCTGGCCAACGCGAACGCCCTGATCCTCTCCGGACAGGCCACCCGCGTCCTCGTCATCGGGGCCGAGACCTTCAGCCGCCTGATGAACTGGAAGGACCGCGGCACCTGCGTCCTTTTTGGCGACGGGGCTGGTGCGCTGGTGCTGGAAGCGACCGAAGGCACCGGCACCACGGCCGACCGCGGCATTCTCGCGACCGACCTCAACTCGGACGGGCGCTACAAGGACATCCTTTACGTCGACGGCGGCACCTCGACCGGGACCACGGGTCACCTGGTGATGGAAGGCAAGGAAGTCTTCCGCCATGCCATTGAAAAGCTTGCCGAAACTGCGCACACCGCGCTGGACAAGGCCGGCCTCACACCCGAAGACGTCGACTGGATCGTGCCCCACCAGGCCAATATCCGCATCATCGAAGGCACTGCGAAACGCATGCAGGTCCCGATGGAACGGGTCGTCGTCACCGTGCAGGACCACGGCAACACCTCCGCCGCCTCGATTCCGCTGGCATTGTCCGTCGGCAAGGCCCGCGGCCAGATCAAGACCGGCGATCTTGTGGTGACCGAGGCGATCGGCGGCGGCCTGGCCTGGGGCTCGGTGGTACTCCGCTGGTAAGCGCCTTTAACGCCGCTTCCCAAGTGCTTGATATTGACTCGTAAATCCATCCGGCCCATCCTCGCCCGATAACAACTCGTGGGGGACGAGATGAGCGAGAAGACCCTGACCCGGATGGACCTCAGCGAAGCGGTGTTTCGCGAAGTCGGTCTCAGCCGAAACGAATCTGCCAATCTCGTCGAAGCGGTGCTGCAACACATGTCGGATGCCCTGTCCCAGGGCGAGACGGTGAAGATCTCGTCCTTCGGCACTTTTTCGGTCCGGTCCAAGACCGCCCGGGTCGGCCGCAACCCAAAGACGGGCGAGGAAGTTCCGATCTCTCCCCGCCGGGTCCTGACCTTCCGCCCATCGCACCTGATGAAGGACCGCGTGGCGGCCGGGAAAAAGCGCTAAGGGCGGCGCATGGACAAGTCGCCCGACGCCTTCCGCACCATCAGCGAGGTTGCTGAAAGCCTGGACACCCCAGCGCATGTCCTGCGTTTCTGGGAAAGCCGCTTTCCGCAGATCAAGCCGGTGAAGCGGGCCGGAGGGCGGCGCTATTACCGCCCCTCGGACGTGGCGCTGCTGACCGGGATCAAACGGCTTTTGCATGACGAAGGCCTGACGATCCGTGGCGTGCAGAAGATCCTGCGGGATCAGGGCGTGCGGCAGGTGGCGGGGCTCTCGGACGATTCGGTCAGCACCGATACGGTCGTGCCGGTCCCCCTTCGTACCGAGCCGGATTTGCCGGAAGACGTGGGAGAGGCCGGCTTCATCGCCATCGACGACGAACCGGACCCCGAAACCGCTACCCCCTGGCAGGCACCACCCGTTGAAAGCGGTCTGCCGCTGTTTGACACCCCACCTGCCCTGGCGCGAACGACGCCGCCGCCGCTCCCTGCGCCAACGACGCCGCGGAAACCCTCGCTTCGGGATGATGCGACATTTGCCAGCCTCATCAGGGCATTGCCCGCAGGAAGTCTGAAAACCCATCGGTCGGAAATCACCGCCTTGGCCCGTCGGCTGGCCACACTCCGGCTTCAGGTTGCATCCCGGGCCGAAGGCGGACGCAGCTGATAAGCCGATGTGCTTTCCTGCTTGCACCGGCCCGGAATACGGGTATGTATCGCCCCGTGTCGGGCCGTAGCGCAGCCTGGTTAGCGCGTCCGTCTGGGGGGCGGGAGGTCGAGAGTTCGAATCTCTCCGGCCCGACCATCGAAAACCCGCCCGCCTGCCAACCGGCATGGCGGGCGGTTTTATATCTGGCGTTTGGGGGACCGCGATGACATCCGGAGTGCTGCCCGCACAGGCCCTGCGCCAGCTCATTGCCCAGGGCGCGCTTTCGGCCCAGCCCGCAATCCGCGGCGACCAGATCCAGCCCGCAAGCCTTGACCTGCGCCTTGGCCCCGTGGCCTACCGCGTCCGTGCCTCGTTCCTGGCGGGGAATGGCCGCACGGTGCAGGACCGTCTGGACGAATTCACCATGCACAAGGTGAACCTGGGCGAAGGCGCAGTGCTGGAAAAGAACTGCGTCTATCTGATTCCCCTGGCCGAACACCTGGCGCTGCCGCCGGGCGTCACCGCAGTCGCCAACGCCAAAAGCTCTTCTGGTCGGCTGGACCTATTGACCCGCACCATCACCGACGGCGGCACCGAATTCGACCGCATTCCCGAAGGCTACCACGGCCCGCTTTACGCCGAAGTCTGCCCGCGCAGCTTTTCCGTCCTCGTCCGCGAAGGCCAGCGGCTGAACCAGATCCGCTTTCGCCAGGGCCAGGCGGTCCTGTCCGATACCGAACTTGCCGCACTCCATGCCACCGACCCGCTGGTTTCGGGTGAGGCGGTCATCTCCGAAGGTCTCGGCTTCTCGGTCGACCTCAAGCCCGCAGAAGGCACGCTGGTCGGCTACCGCGCCAAGCCGCATACCGGCGTCGTGGACCTTGACCGGATCGGCCACTACCCGGCCGCCGACTTCTGGGAGGAGCTGCATGCCACCGACGGCCGCATCATCCTGGACCCCGGCGCTTTCTACATCCTCGTCAGCCGCGAGGCGGTGACGATCCCTCCCGACTACGCTGCCGAAATGGCGCCTTATCTCGCGATGGTCGGCGAATTCCGGGTGCATTACGCCGGCTTCTTCGACCCCGGCTTCGGCCACGCCGCCGCCGGTGGGGCGGGATCACGCGGCGTTCTGGAAGTCCGCTGCCACGAAGCGCCCTTCGTTCTGGAACACGGCCAGATCGTCGGGCGACTTGTCTATGAACGCATGTCCGAACGGCCCGAGACGTTGTACGGCGCCGGCATCGCCTCGAACTATCAGGGCCAGGGACTGAAGCTCGCCAAGCAATTCCGGACGACCTGACACCGCTTTCGTGCTAGACTTTCCCACACCCACCGGGAGAGCGGCCAATGCGTGGCGCGCGCTGGCATGGTCTGGTCACAGGGCTGGCGGTCGGTCTGACCGCCCTGCCCGCCTGTGCCAACCGCCTGACCTTCGAGGTGCGTCCCGACCTTCAGCCCGACCACATCATCGCCTGCTCGGTCGCGCTGCAGGATGGCTGGATCAGCCTGGTGCAGGTCCGGGGTGTCGGGATGCCTGCGCGCCATCCAATCCGCTGGCGCATGTCCCAACGTGAGGAGGCCGCGATTCTGACGGCTCTCCAGGGCTTCATCGCTGGCGACGCAGCCTCGATCGATCCTTACGCGTCCCGCACGCCCGCGCCACCCTTCGTCAGCGTCACCTGGATGACCTCACTGGATGGCGACTTGGCTTCGGGCCTCTATTTCCAGCCCGGTCTGCACTTGCCAGGCTTCCTGAAAGCCAGTCTGACGACCCTTGGCCTTGAGAACACCTGCGGTCTCAGCGCCAGAGCCGCCGAGTGACCTTGGAGATTTCCTTCGCGCGCTGCGCAAGCTCGCGGCCTTTCCTGGCTTCCTCGCGTTCTTCGGGGGTCATCTCGGCCTCGGGCTTGCCGCGCCGGGCCGCATAGTTGATGCCGGCATCCACGGCGCTGCGGACGAACATCTTGGTCAGCATGTTGAAAAGACCGTTCAGGTTCACTCGCCCCTCCTGTTGCCGCCCGCCGAATATGGCTCAACCCGCCGCGAAAACCAGCCCCGCGCGGCGACGGGTCAATCCTCGAACAACTCGCTCTGGCCAGTCGTCGCTTCCTCGTCCTCGTCCCCGGTCGCGCCCTGCCCCGGCAAGGGTCGGCTGTCCAGAAGGCCCGCAGCCCGCAACTCCTTCAGCCCCGGCAGGTCCCGCGCCGATTCCAGGCCGAAGTGGTCCAGGAAAGCTTCCGTCACCACGAAGGTCACCGGCCTTCCGGGAGTCATCCTGCGGCGACCCAGGCGTATCCACTCCAGCTCCAGCAACTGGTCGACCGTCCCCCGGCTGACCGCCACGCCCCGGATCTCCTCGATCTCGGTCCGGGTCACCGGCTGGTGGTAGGCGACGATCGCCAGCGTCTCGATGGCAGCCCGCGACAGCTTGCGCACCTCCACCGTCTCGCGCCGCATCAGGAAGCCCAGGTCCGCAGCAGTGCGGAACGCATAGGCGTCGCCCACCTTCACCAGGTTCACCCCCCGCCCCTCATAGCGCTTCTTCAGATAGACCAGCGCCTCGGCCGGGTCCGCGCCATGCGGCATCCGTGCTTCCAGTTCCGCCAGCGTCACCGGCTCGGCGCTGGCAAAGAGGATCGCTTCGACCATCCGCTCCTGCTCACCCATCGGCGGCGCGTCGAACAGGCTCTCTTCGCTTTCCTCGGCCATCATCCGTCCTTCCGCCGCAACTCGATGGGAGAGAACGTCTCGCCCTGGCGCAGGACCACCTGGCCCCGCTTGGCCATCTCCAGCACCGCCGCGAAATGCGCGGCCAGCGACGACCGCCGCGCCATGGGAGTGCCGTCCCAGCCGTCCGGCAGGAAGCTGACCAGCGTGGCCCAGTCGCCCACGTAACCGATCAGCCCCCGCATCCGGTCCAGCGCCTGCTCCATCGTGTAGATATGCTCGCGGTCCAGCACGAAAGGCCGGAACTCGTCCTTGGTGCGGATCTGCGCATAGGCGCGCATCAGGTCCAGAAGCGTGGCCGTCCAGGTGACCTTGCGCAGGTGCGTCAGGTCCTCGGGCACGCCGCGCGCGAAGAAGTCCCGCCCCAGCTGGTCGCGCCCCATCAGCCGCGCCGCCGCATCCCGCATCGCCTGCAACCGCTCCAGCTGGAACGCCAGATGCGCTGCCAGATCCTCGGCCGACGGCCCCTCGTCCCCCGGCTCCGGCGGCAACAGCAACCGCGACTTCAGGAACGCCAGCCAGGCCGCCATCACCAGGTAATCCGCCGCAAGTTCGATCCGCAGGCTGCGCGCCTTCTCGACGAAGCCCAGGTACTGCTCGGCCAGCTGCAACACCGAGATCTTCCGCAGATCCACCTTTTGCGTCCGCGAGAGCGTCAGCAGAAGGTCCAGCGGTCCCTCGAACCCGTCCACGTCGATGATCAAAGCCTCGGCGGCAAGCCGGTCCTCGGGCGCGATGCGCTCGGGCTGCTCCCAGGCGTCTTCGTCAGCCATGCGCCAGCTCGGCCAAGGCAGCTTCAATATCAACGGTAGCCGGACGCCGTGCCGCCATCGCCGCCTCGGCCCGGGCCAGCGCATCAGGTCCCATCACGCCCGCCGCGCCGGCGACAGCCACCATTTCGGCCATGTCGCCCTTGCAGTGAAGCGCCACGTCCACCCCCGCCGCAATGGTCCGCGCCGTGCGTTCCGCCAAAGTCCCGGACAAGGCCTGCATGTTCAGGTCATCCGACATCAGCAGGCCCTGAAACCCGATCTCCTCGCGGATCACCCGGATCATCGCGGGCGACTGCGTGGCAGGCCGCTCACCATCCAGCGCCGCAAACACCAGATGCGCCGTCATCGCCATCGGCAGGTCCCGCAACGCCCGGAACGGAGCGAAGTCCACCGCCGTCAGATCCTTGTGCGAAACATCCACCGTGGGCAGATCGTGGTGCGTGTCGACGTGGGAAAGCCCATGCCCCGGCATGTGCTTCATCACCGGCAGCACACCCCCCGCGATCAGCCCCTCGGCCACCGCGCGCCCGATCCGGGCCACCATGTCCGGATCGCGGCCATAGCAGCGGTTCATCAGGAAGGGATGCGTCCCCTCGCGCACGACGTCCAGTGTCGGGATGCAGTCTGCGTCGATGCCCACATCCGCCAGTTCCGAGGCGATCACCGCGGCCCGCAGCCGCATGATCCGCTCCGCCGCCTCGACCGACCCCGCGCCGTCCACCGTATCCAGCGGAGGCGTCCATTCCCGCCAGTGCGGTGCGCGCAACCGCTGCACCCGGCCACCCTCCTGATCGACCAGGATCGGGGCCTGCCAGCCCACGGCGTCGCGCAGGTCCGCCGTCAACCGCCGCAGCTGCGCCGGGTCCTCGACGTTGCGCGCAAAAAGGATGAAGCCGAAGGGATCGGCATCGCGGTAGAAGGCACGCTCTTCGGACAGAAGCTTCGGCCCGGCACAGCCGAAGATCACCGCCCCGTGGCCTACGGTCATTTGTGTGGCACCGGGATGCAGACCGCGTCCTCGGTCACGAAGGCGGAACAGAACCGCCGCGCGTCATCCTCGCCCTCGAAACCATGCGCCCGCAGGCGATAGAAGGTGCGCCCTCCGCTTTCGGCGGGCTGCACCACCATCGCCTTGGCCGCCATCAACTCGCCGAAACGGCCCTGCAGCCGGGTCCATTCGGCCTTCGCCTCCTCGGCCGTGTCGAAGGTTCCGAACTGAACCAGCCGGGTGCCGGGGGTCAGCGTCGCGGGGTCAACCTCGTTCGGCGCAGGCAGGGTCTCGGCGGCCCGGGCGACCGGAACCGCGTCATTGCGCGCACCCGGACGTGCTTTGGGCCGGACCGATACGGTGATCGCGCCCTCGGGTGCGGGCTCGGCCAGCGGCTCCAGCGCGACCGTGTCCGTCACGGTCTCCTCCACCGCGGCATCAAGAGGCATTTCTCCCAACGCCTCCGCCAGCGCCGCATCGATGGCCACTTCAATCGGGGTCGCGCTTTCCACCGGCGGGGCTGCTGCCAGCACCAGATCGGCGTCGGCCGTCAGCGCTGCTGCGGGCGCCGAGGCTTCCTCCAGCCCTGGCATCGCGGTGGCACCAAGGCCGGCCGTGTCCTCGGGCGCAAGCTCCACCGGACGCGGGGCCAGCACTAGCTTTTCAGGCGGGGGTGCCGCCGTCCCGACGGCCGCCACCGCATTCACCGCAAGCCCCTGGTGATCCGCCACCTCGCCGCCCGGGTCGACCGGCGCGATCCGCATCGGACCTTCCATCGCCTGGATCACCGGAACGCCGCGCACATCGCGCACCGCCAGTTGATAGCCCCAGACGGCCAGGCCGACCACAAGGCCAAGCGAGGTCACTGCCCCGGCGACGTTGAATGTGCGTTGCACCTTGCGGGCGCCAAGGATTTCCCTGGCACCCTGCCGAGCGGGCTCCTCCCGATGAGAGTAGCCGCCGCCGAAGTCATAATCCGCGTCCGCCATCTGCTGCCCCTGCCTGCGAGGTGGTTGATCCACCCCTGCAATACGCCTCGTCTCCGGCGGGGCGCGGTTGGTCAGCGCATTTCCTCGACCGGAGTCACGCCAAGGATACCAAGACCAGCGCAAATGACAACGCCCACGGCCCGGACAAGGGCGATTTTCGCCGCAGAAATTGCGGTATCCCCCTGGAGGAACCGCAAGCTGTCGTCATCATTGCCCTTGTTCCACAACCCGTGGAAGTCCGAGGCGAGCTCGTAAAGGTAGAAGGCGACCCGGTGCGGCTCATGCCCTTTGGCGGCGATTTCGATCAGCCGGGGCCATTCGCCCAGCTTGCGGATCACTTCCAGTTCCGCCTCATGCCCCAGATGGGCCAGGTGCGCTGCGGAAAGCGAGGCATCGCTCACGTCCAGTCCCGCGTCGCCGCGCGCCTTCCGCAGGATGCTGTTGATCCGGGCATTGGCGTATTGCACGTAGAAGACCGGGTTGTCCTTGGACTGCTCGGTCACCTTGTCGAAGTCGAAGTCCAGCGCCACGTCGTTCTTCCGCGTCAGCATGACGAAGCGCACGACATCCGGTCCGACTTCCTCGATCAGGTCGCGCAGCGTGACGAAGGTCCCGGCGCGTTTCGACATTTTGACGATCTGCCCGCCCTTCAGAAGCTTCACCAGCTGGATCAGCTTGATGTCCAGCGTCACCCGGTTTTCCGACAGGGCGCTGACCACGGCCTTCAGCCGCTTGACGTAGCCCGAATGGTCCGCGCCAAAGATGTTGATCAGTTCGTCGTACCCGCGCATCACCTTGTTGTAGTGGTAGGCAATGTCCGGCGCGAAATAGGTCCAGGCCCCGTCCGACTTCTGCACCGGCCGGTCCTGGTCATCCCCGAACGCGGTGGACCGGAACAGCGTCTGCTCGCGCGGTTCCCAGTCTTCCGGCGCCTTGCCCTTGGGCGGTTCCAGCGTGCCCTGATAGATCAGGTCCAGCTTCTTCAGCCGCTCGATCGCCGCCTCGATCTGCCCCGTGCCATAAAGCGCCTTCTCCGACGAATAGACGTCCATCTTGACGCCCAGACCCGCCAGATCCTCGCGGATCATCTCCATCATCATGTCGGTGGAAAAGACCCGCACATCCGCCAGCCAGACGCTTTCCGGCTGGTCCAGCAGACTGTCGCCATACTTGTCCTTCAAGGCCTGCCCAACCGGGATCAGGTAATCGCCCGGATAAAGCCCCTCGGCGATCTCCGGCGACAACCCATGCGCCTCGCGGTAGCGCTCATAGGCGGACCGGGCCAGCACATCGACCTGCCCGCCCCCGTCGTTGATGTAGTATTCCCGCGTGACCTCGAACCCGGCATAGGCCAGCAGCGCCGCCAAGGCATCGCCCACCACCGCGCCCCGCGCGTGCGCCACATGCATCGGCCCCGTCGGGTTGGCGCTGACGAACTCCACGTTGACCTTTCGCCCCTGCCCCAGCGACGACCGGCCATAGCCCGTTCCCTGCACCAGCACCTCGCGCACCAGCCCCTGCCAGGCCGCAGGTTCCAGCCGCAGGTTCAAGAACCCCGGCCCCGCCACATCGGCCCCCGCCACGCGCGGGTCCGCCATCAACCGCGCCGCCAGCGCATCCGCAATCGCCCGCGGCTGCATCCCCGCCGGTTTCGCCAGCACCATCGCCGCATTGGTCGCCATCTCGCCATGCCCCTGGTCGCGCGGCGGCTCCACCGCGACGGCAGCAAGGTCCAGGCCCTGGGGCAGCACGCCCGAAGCCATCAGCCCCTGCAATTCGGCCACCACAAGCTCACGGATATCGGCGAACAGGTTCATTTGATCACATCCTCTGATGCGCCTAGGCCATGCCAGAGGTCCCATCAGAGGTCAAGGATCGGAGCGGGTTTCAAGCTCGCCGCCACTCCTCCAGCGCCGCATTCTCCTCCGGCACCGTGCCCGCGGCCGCAAACGGCGACACCACGGCCCGATTGCGGAAGTAATGCGTCTCCCGCGCGCCGAAGTAGAAGGCGACGATGGCACCCAAAAGCCACCACAATGGCTCCGGCACCGCATTCAGCCCCACCATCCGCTGCGCAAAGGCCACCGGGTCCACCATCGCATAGGTGAAAAGCCCCAGCGTCCCGAAGGCCAGACAGGGCCGCGGCAGCCGGTTCAGCCCGTTCACCATCCGGTCGAACCAGCTTAGCGCGGGGTGCTGGTACTCCTCGCCCAACTGCCGCAAGGCCGCCATCTGCGCCTCGGCCGACAGCTCCATCCGCTTGGTGGCGGATGGCACGAAGATCTCCGCCACCCCCTGTGCCGCTTCCCCAAGCGCCGATACCGCCGCCGGAGTCCCGATCAGCTTCCCGATCATCCCCATGCCGAGACCCGCGCCCGGTGCTGTGCCTCAGTCAGATGATACTTCGCCGAGATGAACTCCTCGGCCCGGACGATCCAGCCACCCTTGCCGCCATCCTTCCGCCGCGCGAACTTCCGGCTCGCGGGCCGCTTGTCCGCAATCGCATAGTAGTAATTCCGCCGCGCGATCCCGTAGGCGTCCGGCAGATGCGAGGGCGCCGCTTCATAGGCCATCTGCGCCGCCCGGATCGTCTGCGGCCCGATGGCCCCGTCGGGATCGCAAGGAAACCCCATGTCGGTCAGCAAGCGCTGCAGGATCTTCACCGCATTGCCGCCCGCGTTGACATACATGTCAAAGACCGACGCCTGCAGCACCTCCGGCAGCGCCGCGATCCCCGGTCCCTGGTAGTAATGCTTGAGGTAGATCTCCACCGCCTGCTTGCGGGTCAATGCCCGCACATCGGCCACGTCGATCCGCGTGTCCCGGTTCACGTCGATCCCCAGCCGCCGCATCGTGTGGATCGTCACCCCGTGATTGGTCGCCCCGCCCGGATCATCCGGATCGTTGACGAACCCGCCCTCGCGGGCCACGATTTCCTCGGCAATCTGACGGACTTCCGGCATCGGCCACCCCCTGTGCAACGGGGGCAACCTCGCAAACCGGCGTTAACGCGGCCCGACCAGGGCGCGCGCTCAGCTTTCCGGCTTGGCCTCGGGGTCGACGTAGACCCCCTGCTCCTTCAGCGAGTCGATGACTTCCTGGGGCATGTAGGTCTCGTCATGCTTGGCCAGCACTTCGGTCGCGATGAAGGTGTCGCCCTCCATCCTGCCCAGGGCCACCATCCCCTGCCCCTCGGAAAAGAGGTCCGGTAGAATGCCGGTGTAACGGACCGGCACAGTCGCGTTGGTGTCAGTCACGGCAAAGGACACCTCGGTGCCCTCGCCCCGCACGATCGACCCTTCCACCACCAGCCCGCCGATGCGGAACGTCTCCCCGGCCGAAGGCGGCTCGGACATCACCTGGCTGGGGCTGCGGAAGAAGTTGATCCCGTCCCGCATCGCATACCCGACAAGCCCCGTTGCTCCAAGAAGCGCCACGGCAGCCAAAGCGATGATCTGGATGCGCCGCTGCTTCTTCAGGCCCTTCAGCCCGCGGAATGCCGTCTTCTCACTCATACTGTGCGTCCCCTGCCGTCACCCGGCCTATGCCATGCCCAAGGTGGGCACGCCTTGATGCGCGTCAAGCCTTACGGGAAGACCGGGGCCAGCATCAGACCTTCCGCCTCGGGCAGCCCCAGCATCAGGTTCGCGTTCTGGATCGCCTGCCCCGAGGATCCCTTGGTCAGGTTGTCCAGCACCGCGACCACGACAGCAAGGCCCGGCCTGCGGTCGCCGACGACACCCAGATGGCAGAAGTTGGACCCGGCAATGTCGCGGGTCGAGGGCAGCGAGCCAAACGGCAGAACCTTCACGAACGGTTCGCTTTCATAAGCCTTATCAAGCGTCTGGTGCACGATCTTCGCGTCACCCTTCACATAGACCGTGGCAAGGATCCCCCGGTTCATCGGCAGAAGATGCGGCGTGAACTGCACCTGCACCGCACGTCCCGCGACCTTGGAAAACTCCTGGTCGAACTCGCCCAAATGACGGTGCTTGCCGCCAGCCGAATAGGCGTGTGTGCCGCCGGACAATTCCGCGTGAAGAAGGTTCTCCTTCAAGGACCGCCCCGCGCCAGAGACGCCCGCCTTCAGGTCGATCAGGATGTCGTCCAGGTCAATGCAGCCCGCCGCGATCAGGGGCCGCAGCGCGAACTGCCCCGTCGCCGCATTGCACCCCGTGCCCGCGACCAGCCGCGCGCCCTTGATCTCGTCCCGATAGAACTCCGTCAGCCCATAGACCGCCTCGGCCTGCAAATCCTGCGCGGCGTGGGGTTGACCATACCACTTCTCGTATTCCGCCGGATCGCGCAGCCGGAAGTCCGCCGACAGGTCGACGATCTTCAGATCCCGCGGCAGCTTGGCGATCACCTCCTGCGTCGTCGCATGAGGCAGCGCGCAGAAGCACAGGTCAACGTTGGAAAAATCGATCTCGTAGATCTTCTGCAACCGCGGCAGGTCCAGATGCCGCAGGAAGGGAAACACCTCCGCCATCGCCATGCCCGCCTTGCGGTCCGCCGACAACGCCACGATCTGCATCGACGGATGCGTGGCCATCAGACGGACAAGCTCCGCCCCCGTATAGCCCGAGGCTCCAAGGATGGCGATGCGATGGGTCATGGCGCGGCTCCTGCAAACGAAACGCGCCTTCTTTGCGCCCCGCAGCCCTTTAATGCAAGGCCACCGGATGTCACCGGCACAATTCCGGCCCAAAGCCTTTCATCTTTGCCCAAATATCCCCGCCGGAGGCACCAACACCCGAACCGGGATCATCCTTTCAGATATATCCTGGGGGTTCGGGGGGCGAAGCGCCCCCGACGACCGAGGAGGAGGCGCAGCCCGACGACGAGATCAAAGCCTTGCGCGTCAGCGCTCAATTCAACAGCCGCCCCAACCTTCAAGCAGCCCGAAGGTTAAAAAACCCTCAAAGACCACAGCCAAGCCCTTGAAATCAAAAGATCCCAAAACCTGCTCGCGCGCGGGCACATCACGGCACCGGCGTCCACATCACGTCGTCGATCCTCGGCGCGCCCGTGGCCAGCATCACCACCCGGTCGAACCCCATCGCGATCCCCGCCGCCGCAGGCATCCCCTCCAGCGCCGCCAGAAAGTCCTCGTCCAACGGGTAGGTCTCCCCATAGACGCGCGCCTTCTCGGTCATCTCCGCCTCGAACCGCCGCCGCTGCTCGCCCGCGTCGGTCAGCTCCCCGAACCCGTTCGCAAGCTCCACCCCGCAAGCATAGACTTCGAACCGCTCCGCCACCCGCGCGTCGCCCGGCACCTTCCGGGCCAGCGCCGCCTCCGCCGAGGGATACCGGTCCAGGATCGTCACCCGTCCCATCCCAAGCTTCGGCTCCACCTTCTCGGACAAGACCCGGCTCAGCATGTCCGACCAGGTGTCATCCCCCGCCCGCCGCACTCCGATCCGGTCCAGTTCCGCCCCCAGCCCGCCCGCATCCGTCGACCCATCCGCCCGGATCGAGCGCATCAGGTCCACCCCGGCGTGCAGTTCGAACGCCTCCGCGACCGTGATCCGTTCCGGCTCCGCAAAGGGATCGCAGGTCCGGTCCCGAAAGCGCAGTAGCGAGCCCCCCGCCTCCCGCGCTGCCAGTCGCAGGAAGGCCATCGTATCGGCCATCAGGACCTCGTACCCCTCGCCCACCCGGTACCATTCCAGCATCGTGAACTCGGGGGAATGGAGCGGCCCCCGCTCCCGGTTCCGCCAGACGTGGGCGAAGGCGTGGATCCGGGTTTCCCCCGCCGCGAGAAGCTTCTTCATCGCGAACTCGGGAGAGGTGTGGAGGTACATCCGCCGCCCCTCCCCGTCATTTCCGATCGCTTCGGTCGCAAAGCCGTGCAGGTGAGCCTCGTTTCCAGGAGAGATCGCCAGCGCGGCCGGATCGACCTCGGTGAACCCCTCCCCGGCAAGCCAGGCCCGGATCGCCGCCTGGATGCGGTTGCGGGCCAGAAGCAGCGGGCGGCGGTCGGCGTGGCGGTGGGGGGCCCACCAGGGGTTGGACGGGGGCGAAGCGGGATTCATCTGGAAATTCCGGTCGGGATGGGTTACGGGCGCGGGCAGATGCCGGTCCTGGGACCGGTCCCCGTTACAACAAGGACCCGACCTTTGAAAGTCATCGCCTCCTCGCTCCGCAAGGGCAACGTTGTCGAAATGGAGGGTCGGCTCTACGTCGTGCTGACCGCCTCGAACTTCCACCCCGGCAAGGGGACGCCGACCACCAGCGTCGACATGCGTCGCATTTCGGACGGCACCAAGGTTTCGGAACGCTGGCGGACCACCGAGATGGTCGAGAAGGCCACCGTCGACGAGCGGGAGTATGATTTCCTGTACGAGGACGGCGAGGGATTCCACTTCATGGACCCGATCAGCTACGATCAGGTCGTCGTGACCGAGGATATCCTGGGCGCGAACAAGGCCTACCTCCAGGAAGGCATGCGTTGCTATGTGAAGACCTTCGACGGCGTTCCGATCGCGATGGAAGTGCCGCAGAAGATCACCGTCGAGATCCTGGAGACCGAGCCGGTCACCAAGGGGCAGACGGCCTCGTCCTCGTACAAGCCGGCGGTCGTGCAGAACGGGCTGCGGGTCATGGTGCCCCCCCATATCGGGCCGGGCGTGCGGATCGTGATCAACACCGACGACGACAGCTACGTCGAGCGCGCCAAGGACTGATCTGCCCACGCGTGGTGGGTTTGGCCCACTCAACCTTATCAATGGGTTGGACGTGAACGTTAAGGTTTCCGAAAGGTTTGAAAGGCACGCCCCACGGCGTGCCTTTTTGCTTTGCCGGAGGCCGCAAAGGCCTATGCTGCGCCCAAAAGGGAGGCCGAGATGCCCGGGGAAAGTCACGATGCCTACAAGCCCGCCGAGATTGCGGCACTGATCGAGACGGCGGGCGTCGCAAAGGCGGCCCTGCCGCTGCACCGCGTGGCGACGCTCGCCCTGCTTGCCGGGGCCTTCATCGGATTTGGCTCGGCCTTCTGGTGCATCGCGATGGCCGGTGCGGACCCCGGATTTGGCCCGCAAAGGGTACTGGGTGGCGTGGTCTTTGCGCTGGGGCTGATCCTGGTCGTCGTGGGCGGGGCAGAGCTTTTCACCGGCAACGCGCTAATGGTGATGGCGGCGGTGGACCGGAGGATCACGCTGGGGGCGCTATTGCGCAACTGGGGGATCGTCTGGCTGGGCAATCTGGTGGGTGCTGTGGGTCTGGCGGTGGCCTTCGGGATGTCGGGCCTGCTGGACGGGCCGATGGGTACGGTGGCCGCAAAGGCCGCATCGACCAAAGCCGCCCTGCCCCCGGTCGAAGCCTTTGTCCGTGGCGCCTTGTGCAATGCACTTGTCTGCCTTGCAGTCTGGCTGAGTTTCGCGGCGCGGACGGCGACGGACAAGATCCTGGGCGTCCTTTGGCCCGTCGCGGCCTTCGTGACACTGGGGCTGGAGCATTCGGTGGCCAACATGTTCCTGTTCCCCGCCGGAGTTTGGGCCGGGTCGGAGGCGACGACGGCGGGAGTGCTGGGCAATCTGCTGTGGGTGTCGCTGGGCAATGTGCTTGGCGGAGCGGGCGGGGTCGCGTTGGCATACCGCTATGCCTATGGGTCGATGCGGGGATAAGGAGGGTGGGCGGATCATCCACCCTACGCCCGCGCAAAGCGCCCCCGTGGCGTCAGGGGGCCAGCTCACCCGCCTCAATGCGGAACGGAAGGATGTTGCCGGGGGGCGGCAACGGGCAGATGGCGAAATCGGTGAAGGCGCAGGGCGGCGAGATGGCGCGGTTGAAGTCCAAGGTGATCTCGGTGTCGGAAGCGTCCTCACCGAAGAGAAAGCGGCAGGCCGGATAGGTCTCGCCCGCCGTGGCGTCACGGAAGACGAACATCGGCTTTCCGGATTTCCAATGCGTCGGCGTCAGGGTGACGGTCTCGCCCTCATGCTGGAAGGTCGCGCGGTGGGTCAGGGTCACCGCGGCGGTGGAACCGTCTTTCATTGCTACATCATAGACTCGCGGTGCGAAGCTTTCCCAGTTTGCTCGGATCGTCCAATCCGGTGGATCAGCGAAATGTCGCAAGGTGATGGCGGGGGTCAGCGTCAGGTCGCGGACCCTCAGGGCCGGGACGCCGTCGACGGTGTGGATTTCCAGAAGGAACGTGCCCACCTGCAACTGCGGGAAAGCGTCAGGGATGGGCTGGAAGGGTTCGGGGGCCTTGCCCGGCGCGGCAAAGGTCGCGCCGCTGTCGCTGATTTCCAGGGTTCCCAGAAGGTCCGGACCGGACGGAAGCTGCACCTCTTGTGCCGCGCCGACAAGGTGGCGACCGGGGGCAAGCTCGATCCTGGCAACCAGATTCAGCCAGCCATCGGGTGCGGTGAGGGAAGCAAGGCGGGCGGAGCGCCACTCGGCCAGGGGAAGCATCAGACCGCCTCGAAGGTGATTTTCCGGCGCAGGAATTGCGTCGCCTTGTTCGACACGTAGGCCGGGTCGCCGGTCGTCAGGAACTTCGACTGCGTGCCGCTGCCGGCGAAGGCGGGGCGGCGGGTCAGGTAGTCGGCGAGGGATTCGGCCACCAGGTTTGCCTGGGAATAGACCTTCACCCCCTGCCCCAAGGCATCGGCGAAGACCTTTTCCATCAAGGGGTAATGCGTGCAGCCCAGGATCGCGGCCTCGGGCGTCGGCATCCGGCGCTTGAGCGCCTCGACGTGGGAGCGGACCAGGGCTTCGGCCAGGATCTCGTCACCCTGTTCGATGGCATCGACCACCCCGCCGCAGGGCTGGGCCTCGACGTCGACACCGATGGCGCGGAAGGCAAGCTCGCGCTGGAAGGCACGGCTGGCGACGGTGGCCGGGGTGGCGAAAAGGGCGACGTGTTTCACGGCCACTTCGCGCGGGGGGGAGTTGTCGCCCCATTGGCGTTCGGTCAGTGCCTCGATCAGGGGCACGAAGACGCCAAGGACGCGCTTGTCGGCGGGCACCCAGGTTTCCTGCATCCGCTTGAGAGCGGCGGCCGAGGCGGTGTTGCAGGCAAGGATCACCAGATCGCAGCCCTCGGCCCAGAGCCTTTCCGTCGCGGCGCAGGTCAGGTTGAAGATGTCGTCTGCGGTGCGGACGCCATAGGGCGCGTGGGCATTGTCGCCGAAGTAGACGAAAGGCACGTCCGGCAGGCGCTTTGTCAACGCATCAAGAACGGTCAGACCGCCCAGGCCCGAATCAAAGACGCCAACTGCCATGCCTGCCTCTTGCGCTGTCGGCGCAATCCTGATGCGCGCCTTATCCTGCTGGCGATCATAGGGCGGACCGGTGGAGGGCGAAAGGGCCAAGCCGGCGGAGACCGCCGCCGGCAGGGTTTACATGCGAACCCCTATCCCTATCTGGGGTCGGACATGTTACTGTGTCCGGTGATCAGGAAAGGGTAGCTCATGGATTGGGACAAGCTGAGGATCTTTCACGCCGTGGCGGAGAAGGGCAGCCTGACCCATGCGGGGGACGTGCTGCATCTGTCGCAGTCGGCCGTCAGCCGGCAGATCCGCGCGCTGGAGGAAAGCCTGAACGTGACGCTGTTCCACCGGCACGCCCGGGGACTGATCCTGACGGAACAGGGCGAGCTTCTGTTCGACGCGACGACGCAGATGGTGCGGCGGCTGGATGCGACCGCGGCGCGGATCCGCGACAGCGAGGACGAGGTCTTTGGCGAGTTGCGGGTCACGACGACGACGGGCTTCGGGACCCTGTGGCTGGCGCCGCGGCTCGCGCGGCTTTACGCCAAGTATCCGGCGCTGAAGATCGACCTGATGCTGGAGGAGCGCGTTCTGGACCTACCGATGCGCGAGGCCGACGTGGCGATCCGGATGAAGGAGCCGAGCCAAGCCGACCTGATCCGGAAGCGCCTCATGCAGATCCGCATGCAGCTTTTCGCGACGCCGGAGTATCTGGCCATCCATGGCGAGCCGCATTCGATGGACGATTTCAGCAGCCACCGGCTGATCAGCCAGCATGCCGGTACGCCTCAGGTCGCGTCGGGCGCCCTTTTGGTGGCCGAGCTGATGACGCATGACATCCCCTCGACCCTGACGGTGAACAACTATTTCGGGGTCTTGCAGGCGGTGCTGAACCATCTGGGGATCGGGGTGCTCCCGGACTATCTGACCGAGGATTTCCCCAATCTGGTGCGGGTTCTGCCCGAGGTGGAAAGCGCCGAGGTGCCGGTGTTCCTGGCCTATCCCGAGGAGCTGCGCCATTCCAAGCGGGTGGCTGCGTTCCGTGATTTCGTGACCGAGGAGATCATGTCCTTCCGCCGGCGTCAGGCCGAAGAGGCCGCTGCCTGAATTGCTGCTATGCAGCATTTGCATAGCGGCAATGCCCAAACGTCGGGCATTCCTGACTTGTTTGCGCAAGCATGTGGCACTATCTCAAATCTCGAAGCGGTGATGAGCTTGCTCTTGCCCCTTCGTACCTCCCTGTTGGACTTGGCCGAGCGCAAGCTCGGCCTTTTTTTTGGCCGCGGCCCATGAAAAAGGCCCGGCAGTTACCTGCCGGGCCGCATGTTGGATGGAAGCAGGCGTCAGCCGCCGGTGTCCGTGCTGTCGTCGGTGGCGTCGTCCGCGCCATCGGCCGCACCATCTTCCGACTTCTCGGTCTCGCTGTCGGCAGAGTCATCCAGGGCCGGGCTGGTGGCGTCGATATTGGACGAGATCGCAGCGATCAGTTCGGCTTCGGTCCAGCCCAAGGTCAGCGAGCCGTCGGCGGTCATGTCGCTGGCCAGCGGCACGGTGAAGGACTTGACGCTGGATTTCGCGCCGAAATCGCTGTTCAGGGTCACCACGGCGACCGGAGCGCCTTCGCTGTCATAGACGCTTTCGACCTGGCCGATGACGATCTGGTCCTTGGTGCGGACCTCGTTGCCGACGAAGGCGGAATCGCTCATCACCGTGACGGTGGTCATGTCTTCGGGCGAAGCGCCAAGCTTGGCGTCAGCCGAGAGTTCAAGGGCCAGGGCCGGCATTGCAACCAGCGCGAAAAGGGCGGCCGAGGCCGTAAGGGTCTTCGGATTGAACATAGTCATCTCCTCAAGTGAGCCGAAAATTCGGCATGCGGCAGTCAACCCGCGACGGATGAGGTTGTTCCCTTGCAGATCCCGGAGTGGCGGAGGACCGCCGTCAGCCGAGCCCTTGACGCCGCTGCATCAGAAAGGCGCGGTCTGCGGGCGAAGCTGCCCGCGCGATGGCCTGATCATAGGCGGCCTTTGCCGGCTCGTTCTGCCCCGTCCGCGCCAGAAGATCAGCCATGACGGCGTGGAACGGCTGGTAGTCGGAAAGCTGCCTCTCCAACTGCTGCACCTGCGCAAGGGCCTGCGCGGGATGCCCGGCTTCGGCCAGGGCCACAGCGTGGTTGAGGGTAACGACCGGGGTCGGCTCGAAATCCAGCAGGCGGGCATAAAGGGCGGCGATCTGCGGCCAGTCGGGGCCAGACGCGTCGGCATGGAGCGCGGCAATGGCAGCCTTCAGCTGGAATGGTCCGGGCGCTCGGCGGGCAATGGCGTGGTCAAGAAGCTGAAAACCTTCGTCCAGTTCCGTCCGGTTCCAGAGGCTGCGGTCCTGACGTGCGGGCGGCAGGGTCTGGCCATCCGGTCCGTTCCGGGCCGCGGCACGCGCATGGGTCAGCAAAAGCAGCGCCAGCGCAGCCTCGACCTCGGGCTGGTCGGGGGCAAGCTGAACCAGAAGACGCGCAAGGAAGATCGCTTCGGTGCAAAGGTCGATGCCGGTTTCCGGGCCCTGCGTGTAGCCTGCGGTAAAGATCAGGTAGACGGTGGTCAGAACCGAATTCAGCCGGTCGGGCAGGTCTTCGGGACCGGGGACGACGAAGGGAATGCGGGCGGCGGTGATCTTGGCCTTGGCGCGGCTGAGGCGCTGGCCCATCGTCGGCTCGGCATCAAGAAACACGGCCGCGACCTGAGGCGTGCTCAGCCCGCACAAGGAGCGCAGCGTGAGGGCGACGCGGGTCTTCTCCTCCAGCGCCGGGTGGCAGCAGGTGAAGATCAGCCGCAACCGGTCGTCGGGGATGGTCTGGGGGTCGGGGTCGGCAGCCTCTTCCTCGGACAGGACAGCAATGGCATCGCGGTGACGGGAGAGCGTGGCGTCACGGCGGTAGCCGTCGATGGCCTTTCGGAGTGCCGCACGCAAAAGCCAGCCCAGCGGGCTTGCCGGGACCCCTGCCCGGGCCCAGTGCACCAGTGCCGAGGTGGCGGCCTCTTGCAAGGCATCCTCGGCTTTCTGGAAGTCACCCACGCGGGAAACGAGGGCGGCCAGAAGCCGCCCCCGATCCTGCCGCAGCACCTGCCCCAGCGCTGCTTCAGACATCAGTACTCCATCACCGGGCGCACCTCGACCGAGCCGTAGCGGGCGGCCGGGATTTCGGCGGCAAAGCGGAGGGCGGCGTCAAGATCAGCGGCCTCGATCAGGTAGAAGCCACCCAGGTGTTCGCGGGTTTCGGCAAAGGGGCCGTCCATCGTCTCGATCTTGCCGCCGCGCTTGCGCAGGGTGGTGGCCGTTTCCACCCCCTGCAGACCTTCGCCCGCAAGAAAGGTGGCCACGCCGGGCATGCCTTCGCCAAGGGTCATGTATTCGCCCATCATCGCGTCGAACTCGGGTGTGCCATAGCCGGGCTCGGCGCCCGGGGCGGCGTAGAGGGTGATCATGTATTTCATCGTCCTGACCTTTCATCAGCGGCCGCTGGCGGGCTTGCCAGCCGGTCCTGCACCAAGGACGCGGGGCTGGCGCGGATTTCGACATGGGGGGCGGGAAAAGTCAAAAAAATCGGATGGGGTTGAGGAAAAACGACACCGCCCCCGCCGGTCGGACGGGGGCGGCGCAGGGGCGTGCGACCCTAGTTGCCAGCGGGATTGAAGTTCATCACCGGTCGGACCTCGACCGTCCCGAACTGCACGGCGGGAACCAGGGCTGCGTAGCTGAGTGCGGTGTCCATTTCCGGCACGTCGATGATGTAGTAGCCGCCAAGGTGTTCGCGGGTTTCGGCGAAGGGGCCGTCCATCGTCTCGACCTTGCCAGCGCGGAGACGCACCGATTTCGCCGTCTCGATGCCTTGCAACCCGTCGCCGCTGCGGATCACGCCATCGGCCTGCATCTTGCGGTTCAGGACGGTGTAGCCTGCCATCATCTCGTTGAATTCAGGCGTGCCGCAGGCCGGTTCAAGAGCAGGGTCGCCGTAGATCAGGATCATGTAGTTCATCGTCGGTCATCCTTGTGTGAGGAAACTGGCTCAGACGCCGAAGCGGGACATGGCGAGGACCACGAAAAGGATCACCGTGGCCAGAAGGTTCAACGAGTTGCCCATGACGCGCAGGACATGTGTCGGGTCGTCTGCCTTGAGTCCGAAGGGATGCAGGATGCGCCCCAGGACCAGGAACCCACCCGCGCAGTGCAGCGCGATGGAGTTGCCGCCGTTTGCTTCGGCCAAAGCAAGAAGCAGGAGGACGAAGGGAACCCATTCGACGAAGTTGCCGTGGTGGCGGATGCGTTCGTGCAAGATGGTGTCGTTGGCATGGCCGATCGAGGCCTTGAGTTCGGTCCGGCGACCGGAGACGCGGAAGAAGAACACGAGGAACAGCGGGATCAGGGGAAGCGCGTACAGCGTGGTAATCGGGAAAGACATTTCGGGGGTTTCCTTTGTGTTTCGGGTTTCGTGACCCAAGGACGCCGCTACTGTGCCGATTTCGACATGCGGTGGAGAAAAATCGCGCCGGGCGCGAAAGATTTTTGCCTTTGAAGCGGGGGTTGCGATTTTTCTGCGCAGAATCCGGGCCGGTAGGTGCGTCGGCAGTTTGCCCTTCCCCTGCCTTTCCCGTAAGAGGCGCGCAAACCTGCCAGAGGGGATGCCATGCAAGAGCCCGCCATCACGCCGGAATTGGTCGCCAGCCACGGGATCAAGCCCGATGAATGGGAGCGACTGCTGGGTATTCTGGAGCGGGAGCCGACCTTCACCGAGTTGGGTGTGTTCAGCGCGATGTGGAACGAGCATTGTTCCTACAAGTCGTCGAAGATCCACCTTAAGAAGCTGCCGACCACGGGGCCGCAGGTCATTTGCGGGCCGGGTGAGAACGCCGGGGTCGTGGACATCGGTGACGGGCAGGCGGTGATCTTCAAGATGGAGAGCCACAACCACCCCTCCTACATCGAGCCGCATCAGGGTGCTGCGACCGGCGTGGGCGGCATCCTGCGCGACGTCTTCACGATGGGCGCACGGCCGATCGCGGCGATGAATGCGCTGTCGTTCGGGCTGCCGAGCCATCCCAAGACCGCGCATCTGGTGAAGGGTGTAGTGGAGGGCGTCGGGTCTTACGGCAACGCCTTTGGCGTGCCGACGGTGGGCGGGGAAGTGCGCTTTCACCGCAGCTACAACGGCAACTGCCTCGTGAACGCCTTTGCGGCGGGCCTCGCGGATACCGACAAGATCTTCTACTCGGCGGCTTCGGGTGTGGGGATGCCGGTGGTCTATCTGGGTGCCAAGACGGGGCGTGACGGCGTCGGCGGGGCCACGATGGCATCCGCCGAGTTCGACGATACCATCGAGGAAAAGCGCCCGACGGTGCAGGTGGGTGACCCCTTCACCGAGAAGCGTTTGCTGGAGGCCTGTTTGGAGCTGATGGCTTCGGGTGCGGTCATTTCGATCCAGGATATGGGTGCGGCGGGGCTGACCTGTTCGGCCGTGGAAATGGGCGACAAGGGCGGGCTTGGGATCAAGCTGCAGCTGGACGACGTGCCGCAGCGCGAGACGGGGATGACGGCGTACGAGATGATGCTGTCGGAAAGCCAGGAGCGGATGCTCATGGTGCTGAAGCCCGAGATGGAGGCGGAAGCGCGGGCGATTTTCGTGAAGTGGGACCTCGACTTCGCCATCGTCGGCGAGACGATCCCCGAGGATCGGTTCCTGATCCTGCACGGCAACGAGGTGAAGGCGGATATTCCGCTGTCGAAGCTTTCCTCCAGCGCGCCGGAGTATGACCGGCCCTGGGTGCCCTCCCCTGCCCCGGCGCCTTTGCCGCAGGTTCCGGCGATCACGCCGATTGCGGCGCTGAAGGCACTGATCGGGTCGCCCAGCTATTCCCACAAGGCCTGGGTCTATGAGCAATACGACAGCCAGGTCGGCGCGGATACCGTGGTGGCCCCGGGCATGGGCGCGGGCGTGGTGCGGGTGCACGGGACGGGCAAGCTGCTTGCTTTCACCTCGAACGTGACACCACGCTATGTGAAGGCCAACCCGTTCGAGGGCGGCAAGCAGGCGGTGGCGGAAGCCTACCGGAACCTGATCGCGGTCGGTGCCAAGCCCTTGGCGACGACGGACAACCTGAACTTCGGCAACCCGGAAAAGCCCGAGATCATGGGCCAGTTCGTCGGTGCGTTGGACGGCATCGGTGCCGCAGTGAGGGCGCTGGACGTGCCGATCGTGTCGGGGAACGTGTCCTTGTACAACGAGACGGACGGGTCGGGTATCCTGCCGACCCCGACCATCGGTGCGGTCGGGATCATGCTGGCGGATGAGCTGATCGCGGGCCAACCCGCCGACGGCGACATCGTCGTCGTGATCGGCGAGACGCGGGGGCATCTTGGGCAGTCCGCACTCCTGGCCGAGGCCTTCGGGATCGAAGCCGGCGAGCCGCCCTATGTCGATCTGTCGGCAGAAGTCTCTGCGGCCAAGGCGTTGCTGTCGAACCGCAAGCGCATCCGCGCGGCGCGGGACCTGGGCGATGGCGGGCTGGCTCTGGCCGCGTTCCGGATGGCGGAGGGTGCGGGGATCGGTCTGACGCTGAAATCGGCCGAGATCGGCCAACTGTTCGGCGAGGATCAGGCGCGCTACGTGGTCGCGATCCGGCATGACGACCTTGCGGCCTTCATGGCGGCTGCGGGTGGGGTCAAGGTGGCTCAGGTCGGGCGCTTTGGCGGCGACCGCGTCACCTTCGGGACCGACGGCGCGCCGCTGGCAGAACTGTCGCGGCTTTACCGCACCGCCTTTGCGGCCACGGTCGGCGTCTGATGCTGCGTCCGGCGACTGCGGTGGATGTCCCGTTCATCCGGGCCATCGCCGGCCGCCCTGAGAACGCGCCCTTCATCACCGACGAGCCGGAGCCGGCGCTCTTGGCCTATCTGGCAGACCCATCGGCACGGGTGGTGATCTGGGAAAGCGGCGCGGGTCCGGCGGGATTTGCCTTGTTCTGCACGGTGGGCGACCCCTCGGCCGCAGTCGAACTGCGCCGGCTGGCGCTGGAGGGAACGGGCGACGGCAGGGGACAGGTGTTCCTGCGGGCGCTGTTGGACTACGGCTTTGCTACCTTGGGTGCGGCGCGGGTCTGGCTGGATGCCTCGTCCGAGAACCCGCGCGCGATGCGGACCTATGACCGCGCCGGCTTCACTCTGGAAGGGCGGCTTCGGCAGCACTGGTATCGTCCGGCGCTGGGGCGCGTGGTGGACGTGATGCTTTACGGCATGCTGCGAAGCGAATGGGAATCCCTTGAACCCCTTCCCACGCAAGCCTAGGTTTGTGGTGAAGAAGGAGATCGCCTGATGCCCATCGAAGCCCGCGACATCGAAGCCCTGATCCGGGAGTCTTTCCCGAATGCGAAGATCAGCGTGCAGGGCGACGACGGATCGCATTTCGCCGCCGAGGTCATCGACCCGTCTTTCAAGGGAATGAACCGCGTCCAGCAGCAGCGTGCGGTCTACGCGGCGCTGAAAGGCCGGATGGATGGCCCCAACGGCGCCTTGCACGCGCTGGCCTTGACGACCAAGGCACCGGAGTAGCGGCGAGCCCGGCGCTGTCTTGCAGCTTTCCGGGTTGAACCTTATCTCTTTGCGGACAACCGAAACAGCGAAGGGCGCTGGGAATGGCGACGGGTGCAGGACTTGGTGGGTTGATGTCGGCGGTGCTGCCGCTGCTTGGCCTGGTGACGGTGCTGAAGGCGCGCGCCAAGCGAAAGCGCGGCCAGCCCGAGCCGGTGGATGAAAGCTTCGAAAAGCGCCAGGCCGCAACGCTGGAAGCCGAGCGGCGGATGGCGGCCTATCTGGCCTCACGCGACAGTCGGGAGTAGAAATGGACCCGGGGCTTGCCGCCTGACTGATGGCGAAAGCACCTTGGGTAGCGCCGTGGCTGGTCGGATTGCTGTTGGTCTACGCCGCCATATCGGTTGCAAGCAACTGGCCGCTGTTGAAATATGGGCCAAGACACTGGCGGGTGACCCGGAAGTGGGGATTCCGCAGATGGAAAAGGAAGAACGGGCGATGAGCGCGCAGGACACGATCAAGGACACCATCGAGAAGAACGATGTGGTGCTGTTCATGAAGGGCACCAAGATGATGCCGCAATGCGGGTTCTCGTCCCGCGTGGCGGGGGTCCTCAACTTCATGGGAGTGGAGTTCGCCGACGTGAACGTGCTGGCAGATGCCGAAATTCGTCAGGGCATCAAGGACTTCAGCGACTGGCCCACGATCCCGCAGCTTTACGTGAAGGGCGAATTCGTCGGTGGTTGCGACATCATCACCGAGATGACCCTTTCGGGTGAGCTGGACCAGCTTCTGGAGACCAAGGGCGTTGCCTTCGACAAGGCAGCCGCCGAGAAGATCCGCGAAGCCAACGGCTGACGGCGGACCGGATGGGCCAGGGCCCGCTTCGGCGGGTCTTCTGGCTTATTCGGCCTTGCAGGTCAGCAGCAGGGTCTCGGCCTCTGGCGTCTTCCAGTACAGCGTCGCCGCGTCACCTTTCGTCCACCAGACGTAGATCGACCCGTCTGACGGCCAGCCATAGCGCGCGCCCGAGCCGGCGGGCTCATCCACCAGCGTGATCTGGTGGCCGTCGACGTTGATGACGACAAGGCTTTGATCGGGTCCGTTGACGTAGGTGGCCGGAACGCGGACGTCCCGGTCACAGACATAGGTCGCGCCGGTGAAATCCTGCGCGCTGGCGGGGAGCGGGACCAGCGCCAGAAGCAGCCAGTGCGCCCTCATGCCTTCAGTTGCTCTTCCACCCTCGCGGCCATCGCTTCGGCGCGGGCGGCGATTTCGGCCAGCGTCTCGTTCACCTGTGCAGGAATGACGGCGACGTCGCGGGTGGCGACGGGGCGGGCTTCCAGTTCCGCCACGCGGGTCCGGAGCGTGCGCAGCTCGTCTTCCACGGCGGCGGTCTTGTCGGCCAGCATCAGGCCCGCCATCAGCAGCATCTTGGCTTCCGGCAAGCGGCCCATCTGGGCGATGATCGGCGAGGCTTCGGCATCCAGCATCCCGGCGGCCGCGCGCAGGAAGTGTTCTTCGCCGGGCTGGCACGAGACCTGGAACGGGCGACCGCCGATGGTAACTTCAAGATCAGGCATTGCCGGCCTCCGTCAGGTGGGGTTCGAGGGCCGCCAGGATCTCGTCCATCTCGGCGATCTCGGTCAGGCGGGTGGCGCGCAGGGTCTCAAGCTCGGTCTGCATCGCCTTGTTGATGAGCTGGGGTTCGGTGACACCCGAAGCGGCGGCGGTGCGCAGCGCCTCAAGCTGTTCGCGCAGGCTGGCGTTCACGCGGCGCATGCGCTGCAACTCCAGACCCTTGACGTCAAGTTCCTGGGTCAGGCGGTCGACTTTTTCCTGCAGGTCGCCCTTCGACTCGCGGGCAGAGGCGGCGCGAAGGCGGGCCTGCAACTGCGCGGTAAGGGATTTTTCCTCCTCCAGCTGGGCGCGGAGGGTGGCGTCGGTCCCCGGAGTGGCGGGCGTCGCCGGGGCGGCAGCACGGGATTGCGAGGAAAGCCGGTCCACGCCCTTGCCGATCCGTTCCAGCGCGGCGGTAATCCGCTTTTCCAGTTCGGTTATGTCCTGCATCCCTGACCCCTTGCCCGTCGCACACCAGTCGATAACGGTTCAAGGGCGACGAATCGCCCCGTTCCCGGTCGGAACCGATCTTAACGTGAAACCTCGGAAAGGCGACCGGCCTTTCTTCCCAAGGCCTTGGGGTCCAAGCTTGATCTTGCCGGTCGTGGTGGGTAGGACGCTTGCGCAATCCCATGCCCCTTGCCAAAGGAATGAAGCCCGTGGACATCCAGACCCTTCGCCAGACGAACCCCGACCACTGGATGCGCGCGACCGCGATCCGGGCTCTGACGCTGGACGCGGTGGCGGCGGCGAACTCCGGGCACTCGGGGATGCCGATGGGCATGGCCGATGTGGCGACGGTGCTGTTCGCGGGTCACCTGAAGTTCGACCCCAAGGCGCCGCGCTGGCCGGACCGCGACCGGTTCATCCTGTCGGCGGGGCACGGGTCGATGCTGATCTATTCGCTGCTGCACCTGACCGGCTACGAAGACATGACGCTGGAGCAGATCAAGAACTTCCGCCAGTGGGGCGCGATCACGGCGGGCCATCCGGAATATGGCCATGTGGAAGGGGTCGAGACGACCACGGGACCGCTCGGTCAGGGCATCGCCAACGCCGTGGGCTTCGCGATGGCCGAAGAGTCGCTGCGGGCGCGCTGGGGGGCGAAGGTTCAGGATCACTACACCTGGGTCATCGCGGGCGACGGTTGCCTGATGGAGGGCATCAGCCAGGAGGCCATCGGGCTTGCGGGCAAGCAGCAGTTGTCGCGCCTGATTGTCCTGTGGGACAACAACGGGATCACCATCGACGGCAAGGTCTCGATCGCCGACGTGACCGACCAGAAGGCGCGCTTTGCTGCCTCGGGTTGGGATGTGTTCGAGTGTGACGGGCATGATCCAGCCGACATCGACCGGGCGCTGACCGCCGCCAAGGCCTCGCCCCGCCCTGCGATGGTGGCCTGCAAGACGCATATCGCCATCGGCCATGCCGCGCAGGACACGTCGAAGGGCCACGGCGCCTTGACCGACAAGGCGCAGCTGCAGGCGGCAAAGGACGGCTATGGCTGGAAAGGCGGGCCGTTCGAAATTCCCGCCGACGTGAAGACGTGGTGGGAGTCTCTGGGTGCGAAGGGTGCCAAGGCGCGGGCAGAGTGGGAGGCGCGGATGGCCGCCCTTTCCCCCGCCAAGCAGGCCGAATTCGCCCGGATCTTCGCGGCCGACGCCCCGGCAAAGCTGGCCTCGGTCATTCGCGGCGTGAAGAAGCAGGCCGTCACGGATATGCCGAAGCTGGCCACCCGCGCCTCGTCGGAAAAGGTGCTGGCCGCGGTGAACCCGGTGCTGCCGGAAACCAT
>NZ_JALHQD010000007.1 GCF_022842145.1 Tabrizicola sp. | reverse complement strand
AACTCCTGGCGTACCTGCCGTCTTGCCTCCAGATTGTCTTGCCGTGGTCTGCGCCACCGCTTCCCGTCCCGTCCGTTCCGCGTTCCCGCTTCCCTTCCGCTTCGGTGAGGCGGTATTTACGGAGAGGACCCGGAACCCGCAAGAGCAAAAAACACGTTCGTCGTAAAAATTTTGCAGAAATCGGAAAGAGCCGCAAAATCTGGTGGTTGGCGCAAGAAACCCCACAACGGACGCGGCATTGCGGCAACTTTCTTGCGCTTGCAGCAATGCCAGGACCGCTCAGGCTGGGATGCGCTGCCTCATCCCGGGCTTGGGAAGCAGACGCAGGGCCAGAAGCCCCAGCGTAAGGCCCATGTAGACCAGAACTTCGGTCGTCCAGACCTTGGACAGCAGGGCCAGATGCACCGTTCCGGCCAGAATCGCCACGTAGGCAAGCTTGTGCAGCCGATTCCATGCCGCCGCCCCCAGCCGACGGATCGCCCCGTTCCACGAGGTCGCCGCCAGGGGAATCATCACCAGGAAGCCCGCCATGCCCAGAATCACGAAGGGCCGCTTCGTCAGGTCGGCCAGCATCTCGTCCCAGCGCAGGCCCATGTCCAGCAACACCCAGGCCATCAGATGCAGCGTGACATAGATAAAGGCGAGCAGACCCAGCGCCCGGCGAAACCGCAGAAGGTTCAGACCGAACCGCCGGAGCGGTGTTATCGCCAACGAAGCCAGCAGGAACTGCAGACCGCGCTCGCCCAAGCCCCGTTCGATCGCCTTCACGGGGTCAGGGCCAAGCCCGCCGAAGATCGCGCCCCAGATCAGGAAGCCCAGCGGCACCAGGCCAAGGACATAGACGAACCAGGTCGGGATCCGGCGCGCCTGCGCGTTCAGCCAGTCCATCAGAAATCGACCGCCAGATCCTGTCCGGCATACAAGGGCGCCACTTCCGCTTCATAGCCGTTGAACATCAGCGTGTCCTGCCGCCCGCCGAACAGGCCAGTCCCGATGCGGCGCTCCGAGGCCTGGCTCCAGCGCGGGTGATCCACGGTCGGGTTGACGTTGGAATAGAAGCCGTACTCGGAGGGCTGGAGCATGTTCCAGGTCGTCGGCGGCATCTTGTCTGTCAGGGAGATCCGCACGATCGACTTGATCGACTTGAAGCCATACTTCCACGGCACCACCAACCGGATCGGCGCGCCGTTCTGTTTCGGCATCGGCTCGCCATAAAGACCTGTCGCCAGGATCGTCAGCGGATGCATCGCCTCGTCCAGGCGAAGACCCTCACGATAGGGCCACTCTATGAAGGGCGACGCCACGCCCGGCATCTCTTCCGGCCGCACCAGGGTTTCAAAGGCCACAAACTTCGCGCTTGGCTGCACGCCCACGCGGTCCAGCAGGCCCGACAGCTGGAAGCCGATCCACGGGACGACCATCGACCAGGCCTCGACGCAGCGGAACCGGTAGATCCGCTCCTCCAGCGGCTGATCCTTCATCACGTCGGCCAGATCATAGGTGCCCGGCTTGTCGACCAGCCCGTCGATGGTGATCGACCAGGGGTCCACCGTCAGCCCGCCGGCATATTCGGCCGGGTCGCCCTTGCCGGTGCCGAACTCGTAGAAGTTGTTGTAGGAGGTTATGTCCTCCAAGCTGTTCGGCTCTTCGTCGGTCGAGTAGGCGCTTTTCGCGGCTTCTATCCTTGCAAGCGCGGGCGTGGCCAGAAGGGCGGCACCCCCGGCCATCAACTGGCGGCGGTTCAACCACATGTTCTTGGGCGTGACGTCAGACCAGTTGAGGCGCATGGGAAAGCTCCGGTTCAGGTTTCGCCAAACATGCGCCAATCGGCATGAAAGGCAAAACAAACCGCGTCACGTGTCCGCCAGAGCGGTGAAACATCGGCCGGATCGCTCACGCTGGCTGAACTCTGCTCACGCTGGTTTGACTGGAAATCGAAACGGGGCGCGGCTTAGGGCGACGAAAGCCAAGGTCAACCGGCGCTCACAAGAAAGTCGGTATGATCCAATGTCGCATCCCGTGCCTATCAGTCTCGCCAATGACGGCATACCGATCAAACGGAGTGACCCTATGATCCGCAGAACTTTCCTGGCTCTGACCGCCGCCACCGCCTTTGCGATGCCTGCCTTCGCGCAGGACATGGACATCGTCGACACCGCTGTCGCGAACGGTTCGTTCAACACCCTCGCCGCCGCGCTGACCGCTGCAGGCCTTGTCGAGACGCTGAAGGGCGAAGGCCCGTTCACCGTTTTCGCACCGACTGACGCTGCCTTCGCCGCTCTGCCCGCCGGCACCGTCGAGGACCTGCTGAAGCCCGAGAACAAGGACAAGCTGACCGCGATCCTGACCTACCACGTCGTTGCGGGCAAAGTGATGTCCACCGACCTGACCGAAGGCATGAAGGCCGCCACCGTGAACGGCGCCGAAGTGACCATCACCCTGGAAGGCGGCGCCAAAGTGAACGGCGCCGTGATTTCGGCCGCGGACGTCGCGGCCTCGAACGGTGTGATCCACGTGATCGACTCCGTCATCCTGCCGCCGGAAGGCTGATCAATCGAAAGGGGGGGCGCTTCGGCGCCCCCTTCCTTTTCAACCAACAGGGGACAACCACATGAACCGCCGCACTCTCTTTCGTCTGGCCGGAGCCGTATCGGTCGCCAGCCTGATCGCCGCTTGCGTACCTGCCGAGACCGAGCCCGATATCGTCGATATCGCCTCGTCGAATGAAGATTTCTCCACCCTAGTCGCCGCCGTAAGCGCCGCGGGCCTGGTCGAGACCCTGAAGGGCGATGGCCCCTTCACCGTTTTCGCCCCGACCAACGCAGCCTTCGCCGCCCTGCCGCCGGGAACGGTCGAGAACCTGCTGAAGCCGGAAAACAAGGACCAGCTGATCAAGGTCCTGACCTATCACGTCGTGCCGGGCGCCGTGACGTCGGACCAGCTGGCCGGCAAGCGGATGGACGTCGCCACCGTGCAGGGCCAGACCGTCCATATCGACGGACGCAGCGGAGTGAAGGTGAACAAGTCGCGGGTGACCACGGCGGATATCATCGCCTCGAACGGGGTCATCCACGTGATCGACAAGGTGCTGCTGCCGAAGTGAACGGTCCACGCTGGGCAGGGGGTTACGGTTCCGACGGAATCAACCCGACGCCTGTGGACTTTGCCGAAGGCTCACCATACTGACGACCAAGATCAGGAAACGGGCTCCTTCGGGGGCCCTTTTTCACGTCCAGTCCTTCGCCCACGCGCGCGCGGGTGGCGAACCCCGCCCAGTAGACGCAGCACCTGCGCTGGCCCTGACAACCGCGCGCAGCAGCGGTCCCCGGTTTCTGAGTGGAACGAAATCCGTGGTCGCGGGTTTTCGTCGTGAAGCACAGCCGGGGAGCACGCTCATGGGTATCATCTGGACCATCGTCATCGGCTTTCTGGCCGGGATCATCGCAAAGTTCATCATGCCGGGTGACCGGCACGAGCCTGCGGGCTTCGTGATGACCACCATTCTGGGCATCGTGGGCGCCTTCGTGGCGAATTTCCTGGGTCAGGCGCTTGGCTGGTACGGACCCGAGGACGGCGCCGGCCTGATCGGCGCGGTCATCGGCGCGATCATCGTCCTGATGATCTACGGCTACATGCGCCGCCGCGCCTGACCGCCTCAATAACAGAAAGGATATCATGATGGCCAAAGGCAGCCCGTCTCTTGTCGCCCTTCTTGGACTGCTCGCAGTCGCCGGTTACCAGAACCGCGACAAGCTGGGAGAGTTGATGAACAATCGCGGCGCCACCGATCCGTCCCGACCGGAAGGCTACGGCCTTGCCGGAGGCGAAGGTGGCTTGCTCGACGGCTTCCGCCAGATGCTGGGCGGCGCCGGCGGCGGCAATCCCATGGGGGGGTTGTCCGAGCTCTTCGAGCGGTTTGCCAACCCGGTGCAGCGCGCCAAGGTCGACAGCTGGGTGCAGCGCGGCCCGAACGCTCCACTGGCACCGTCCGAGCTGGAAGAAGCGCTGGACGAGGACACCATCGCCGAACTGGTCGCCAAGACCGGCCTCAACCGGGAAGAGCTTCTGTCGCGGCTAAGCACCTCGCTTCCCGAAGCGGTGGACCAGGTGACGCCGGACGGTGAATTCCCGCCGATCAGCGCGCGCGAGCCGCGGTCGATCTGACAGGCGAACGGGCGCACCAACGCCCCCATTCCATATGTAGGCGCAGGCGTAGGGTGGGCGATATCGCCCACCCTATGATCATCAGTGCACCACAGCCGACTGCGGACGCTCGCGGCGGCTTTGCACCACGCGGTCGCCGATGATCAGCCCCTCCGGCCCCGCAGTCACCCGGATCACGCTGCCGTCGAGGATTTCCCCGGCCAGCAGCATTTCCGACAGCGGGTCCTGCAACTGGCGCTGGATCACCCGCTTCAGGGGCCGCGCGCCAAAGACCGGATCATAGCCCTCGTCCGCGAGCCAGGCTTTCGCCTCGGCGTCCAGTTCCAGCGCGATCTTGCGCGCGGCAAGGCGGGCTTCCAGCCGGTGCAGCTGGATTTCCACGATCCCCGACATATCCGCCCGGTTCAGCCGGTCGAAGATGATCTGCTCGTCCAGACGGTTCAAGAACTCCGGCCTGAAGTGCTGCCGGACCGCCTCCATCACCTCGGCCTTGGCACTACTGCCATCCACCCCTTCGGGCAGTTCGGACAAGGCCCGCGCCCCAAGGTTCGAGGTCAGGATGATCAGCGTCTGCTTGAAGTCCACCGTCCGGCCCTGGCCATCGGTCAACCGACCGTCGTCCAGCACCTGCAGCAGCACGTTGAACACGTCCGGATGCGCTTTCTCGACCTCGTCGAAGAGAACGACCTGATACGGACGGCGCCGCACGGCTTCGGTCAGCACCCCGCCCTCGTCATACCCGACATAGCCGGGTGGCGCGCCGATCAGTCGGGCGACGGAGTGTTTCTCCATGAACTCCGACATGTCGATGCGGACCATCGCGCTGTCGTCGTCAAAGAGATACGCCGCCAGCGTCTTGGTCAGTTCGGTCTTGCCGACGCCGGTGGGTCCCAGGAACAGGAAGGACCCCAGCGGCCGGTTCTCGTCCGACAGCCCGGCCCGCGACCGCCGCACGGCGCGCGATACGGCTTCCACCGCCGCCCGCTGGCCAACGACGCGCTTTCCAAGCTCCTCTTCCATCTTGAGGAGCTTTTCCTTCTCGCCTTCCAGCATCTTGGTCGTCGGAATCCCGGTCCAACGCTCCACCACCTCGGCGATCTGCTCGGGACGGACGGCCTCGGCGACCAGAGCCTGACCTTCCTTGGCTTCCGCCTCGGCCAGGTCCTTCTCCAGCTGCGGGATCCGACCGTATTGCAGCTCGCCTGCCTTGGCGAAGTTGCCCTCGCGCTTGGCGCCCTCCAGTTCAGCCCGTGCCGTATCCAGCTGTTCCTTCAGCGTCCGCGCCACTTCCAGGCTGGCCCGTTCGTTCTGCCACTTCGCCGTCAGCTCTGACGACTTCTGCTGCAGGTCGGCCAGTTCCTTCTCCAGCTTCTCCAGCCGGTCCTTCGACGCCGCGTCGTCTTCCTTCTTCAAGGCCTCCGCCTCGATCTGGAACTGCAGAACCTGGCGGTCCAGCGCGTCCAGCTCTTCGGGCTTGGAATCCACCTCCATCCGCAACCTACTGGCGGCTTCGTCCATCAGGTCGATGGCCTTGTCCGGCAGGAAACGGTCGGTGATGTAGCGGTGCGACAGCGTTGCCGCCGCGACCAGCGCCGCGTCGGTGATCCGCACCCCGTGGTGAAGCTCGTACTTCTCCTTGATCCCGCGCAGGATGCTGATGCTGTCCTCGACCGTAGGCTCGCTGACAAAAACCGGCTGGAAACGACGGGCCAAGGCCGCGTCCTTTTCCACGTGCTTGCGGTATTCATCCAGCGTGGTCGCTCCGATGCAGTGCAACTCGCCCCGCGCCAGCGCCGGCTTGATCAGGTTCGCCGCATCCATCGCGCCTTCGGATTTGCCCGCGCCGACCAGGGTATGCATCTCGTCGATGAACAGGATGACTTCACCCGCCGCCGTCTCGATCTCCTTCAGGATGGCCTTCAACCGCTCCTCGAACTCGCCGCGATACTTCGCGCCCGCGATCAAGGAGCCCATGTCCAGCGCCATCAGCCGCTTGTTGCGCAGGGATTCCGGCACGTCGCCGTTGACGATGCGCAGGGCAAGACCCTCGGCAATCGCCGTCTTGCCGACGCCGGGTTCGCCGATCAGAACCGGGTTGTTCTTCGTCCGGCGCGACAGCACCTGCATCGCGCGGCGGATCTCCTCGTCCCGGCCGATGATCGGGTCGATCTTGCCATCCCGCGCCGCCTGGGTCAGGTCGCGCGCATACTTGTTCAGCGCCTCCATCGTGTCTTCCGACGAGGCACTGTCCGCCGTCCGCCCCTTGCGGACCTCGTTGATCGCCGTGTTCAGCCCCTGGGCCGTCACTGCCCCTGCCGTCAGCGCATCCTTGGCGCGCGTGTTCACCAGCGCCAGCGCGGTCAACAGCCGTTCCACTGGGACAAACGAGTCCCCGGCCTTCTTCGCGACGCTCTCCGCCTCGTCCAGCACCCGCACCAATTGCGGATCGACATAGGTCTGCGCATCGCCGCCCGTGACCTTGGGCAGCTTGGCAATCGCGGCATTCACCGCCGCGTTGACCTGTTCCGGCGAGCCCCCCGCCTTGCGGATCAGGTTCGCGGCCAAGCCCTGGTCGTCATCCATGAGTGCCTTCAGCAAGTGGTCGGGCAGCACGCGCTGGTGGCTTTCCCGCATCGCGATGGTCTGGGCGGCCTGAAGGAAACCGCGCGACCGCTCCGTGAATTTCTCCAAATTCATCGGCATTCTCCTTGTGTGAAGCGCCCTGCCTGCGGTGCCCGGTCATCCAGCACACCCCGTGAAGGCCTTGCCCTTCATCTGGGCGCGGGCCGAAAACTTTGCAATCCCCGCTTGCGCAAAATCCACAGTACCCGGGAATTCGGCAGGTTGGGCCTTTCCTTGCCGATCCGCCGCTTCCGCATCGGCGACTTAGGGCAGGCAAAAGACCGCCCCCATAACCGTGGCTTGCAAAGCCCACCCCCGCACCCATCCTTGGCCTTCGACTATGGAAAGGCCAAACGCATGAGCGACTCGAAACGTCCCCTGATCCACAAGGCCCCGGTCGAGGGACTGGTGATCCATGTCGCGCGGACCGGCCTGTCCATCGGCGATGGCGCGCGCCTGGAACGGCTGTCCGACGGCCGCATCGGCGTCTTCGCCCGGCTGCGGAAACCGATCCTGGGCCTGATCCCGCACCACCGTGAGGGGTTGATCGGCCACCTCGGCCCCGCGGCCGAAGAGATCATCGAGCCCTCGCTTGCCCACGGCGACGATCTGCGGGTGCGGATCATCGACCTGACGCCCGAACATCTGGCAAACGGTTTCCCGCCCGAGGTCTACATCTCGGTCTGGGGCGACCCGCGCCACCTGCAGCCTATGTTGCGCACCGTGGACCTTCCGGCCCTGCCGCAGGAACCGAAGCCCAAGGCGCCAAAGGGCCTCAGCGGGTTGCGACCGGCCTAAGGCTCGTAGCGCACGTAGGCAAAGGCGCTGCCATCCGGGGCCCAGCAAGGCACGTTGATCGACCCCTGTCCGCCGGTGAACTCCCTGACCCTGCGCCGGTTGCACCCCTCGGGGTCGCACAGCACCAGCGCCACAGGAAGGTCGGCTGGGTGGCCCGTGGTGCCGGGGGGATAGGCCAGGTACAGCAGATGCCCCCCATCGGGCGAGGGGTGGGGGAACCAGTTGACGCACTCGTCCTGGAACAACTGCCGCTGATCCGCGCCATCCGCCGCCATCACCCAGATCTGCGCATGTCCGGTCCGGTCGCAGTTATAGTAGATCCGGCTGCCATCGGGGCTGAAATCCGGCCCGTCGCAATGGCCTTCGCCATTGGTCAGCCGCGCTTCGGCCTGCCCCGGCACCAGCGTATAGACGTCGATCACCTTCTTCTCACCGCGCGCCGCGACGTAGGTCAGCACCCGCCCGTCCGGAGAAATCCCGTGCCACCAGCTTGGGCTGTCGGGAGAGACCCGCGCTGGCTCGCCCCCTTCGACCGGCATCACATAGACCTGCGACCCCGCCCCCTCGTGATGCGAGGAAATGATGATCGTCTTGCCGTCCGGGCTGATCCCGTGATCGTTGTTGCACTTCACCGCCGCGCCCGACGGCACTTCCTGCAAGGCGGGCTGCGCCAAGGGCACGCGGAACAACCGCCCTTCCCCATTGACCAGAAGCCAGTCCCCCGAGGGCGCCCAGTTCGGCGCTTCGATCCGCCCGTCCACCGCCAGCACCTCGGTCACGCGACCCGATGCCACCTCATAGGTTTCGATGATGCTGCGCACAGGATCTCTCCAATTCGACTAAAATTGTGCTTTCACATTTGCACAAATATCCCGCGCGAAGCCCTCCGGGGCCAGCAAAGACGCCTACTCCCGGGCCTTGGCGACCAACAGCTTCTTTGGCCGCAAGGCTTCGGCAGACTTGAACAGCGAAAACGTCTGGTTCACGTAATTCACCACGCCCGAGATCTGTTCCAGATAAGCCTGAACTTCCGCTGTCCTCTCGGCCTCCACCACCTGCACGGGGCGCGAGGGGTCCATTCCTTCGAACTGGACATAGAACAGCGGCTCACCCCGCCGCAGGATCAGGTCCTTCTGCGGTTCGTGCCACTCGAAGGCCCACATCAAGGGGCGCGGCCAGATCGAGATCGGGAAACGCCCGCCGAAGATCGTTCCGGGCAAGGGGTCGGGCCGGTAATGCGCAAAGGCCGACAACTGGGTCAGATACACCATCTCGTCGGCGATGAAGTAATAGGGCAGGTGCAACTGGACCGTCGGGCGATCCGGAAAGCGCCATTCGGCCTCATTGACCAGCGTCAGCACCTCGTTCAGCTTGGACGACCGGATCGGACTGTTCGCCCCCGCCCGGTTGACCAGCACCGCCTTGCCCTTGTCGTCGCGCTGAAAGCCGATGTGCAGATCGAACGGGCATTTCACCATGAAATACCGGCTTTCCAGCTGGATCACCGCCGGGCACCTGCTGGCCGACTTGGCGTGCGACTTGTTCGGAGGGCGGATCTGCACCCGTTCCGGCGGGTCATACAGCACCGCGCCCTTGTCGGACGCCAGAAACCAGCCCACGGTCAAAGGCCCGGAACCGGGGCCTTCCTCAGGGCGGTCGTAGTCCAGCCTCAACTCCATCACTCGCTCCTACTCCAGCGCCTTGCGCAACGCCCGCACCGCATCCGCATGGGTCTGCCGCTGCACCGGCGGCGCAAATCCCATCTCGACCACCCGGCCCGAAACCGCAGTCGAAACCGAACATGACGCGTGAATCTCGTTTATGCCAAGCCCCTTCAGCATCGCCGCGTTCCCGGGGTTTACCCCCGATCCCGGCATCACCGTGATCCGGCCCGCCGCCCGGGCGATCAGCGCCGCGATCCGCGCCGCCCCGGCCTCGGCTGTTGTCTCGCCACCAGAGGTCAGTACGCGGTGAAAGCCCAGCGCCAAGGCCTCTTCCAGTGCGGCCAGCATGTCCGGAGCGAGATCGATGCAGCGATGCAGCACCAGTTCGAAGCTCCCCGCCCGTGCTGTCGCCACCGCCACCAGTCGCCGCAGGGCCGGCACGTCCAGCCGCCCATCGGGAAGCGAGGCTCCCAGCACCACCCCCGCCAACCCTGCGTCCCGTGCGGAAGCGATCTCTGCCTCCATCATCCCGACCTCGGCCTCGGACCAGACGAAATCCCCGGCGCGGGGCCGGATCATCGCAACCACGGGCACGCCACAGCCCGCCGCCAGCGCCATCAACCCGGCCGAGGGCGTCAGGCCCCCCACCGCCAAAGCGGCGCAAAGCTCGATCCGGTCAGCGCCGCCCGCCACGGCCTGGGCCAACCCCTCCGCCGTGTCGACGCAGACCTCCAGCGTCACACCCATTCCGCGACCCCCGCCATTGCCGCACCCAGAAGCCCCGCATCCGCGCCGCATTCCGCCGGCACCAGGAGGGGACTTTTCGTCCGCCGCAGCACCCTGACCCGCACCGCCTCGTCCAGATATCCCACCAGCCCCGGAGCCCGGCTGAGCCCGCCCCCGACCGGCACGACATCCGCGCCGATCACATTCACCACCATCGCCAGCGGCCCCGCAACCAGCTCGCGCCACAGCGCCATCGTCTCTCCGGGCTCCGCCTCGCCAGCCATCCACCCCGCGATGATCGCCTCGGACCCCAGAAGCTCGGCGGTCCGCTTGCGGTGCAGCCGCTCCAGCCCGCGCGCGCTGCCCACGGTATCCACGCAGCCCACCTGCCCGCAGCCGCATTGAAAGGAGAACTCGCCGCGGATCACCGGCCCATGCCCCCATTCGCCCGCATAGCCGCCCGCGCCCGTGACCACGCGCCCGTCGATCACCAGCCCACCGCCGACGCCAGACCCCAGGATCACCCCGAAGACCGACCTTCGCCCGCGCCCCGCGCCGTGACTGGCCTCGGCCAGCGCAAAGCAGTCCGCGTCGTTCAGCACCCGCACCGGCAACCCGGTGGCCGCCTTGACCTCCGGTCCCAGTGCCAGACCGTCGATAGCCGGGATGTTCGCCACCTTCCCCACGCCGGAGGCAGGATCGACCACCCCCGCGATGGAAATCGCGATCCCCGTCTCGCCCCCACTGACAAAGCCTGCAATCGCGTCCGTGAAGGCCGCCTTGTCGCCCAAGGGCGTCGCCACCTCGCCCAGCGGCCGCAGCGCGCCGTCCCAGACCGCCGCCTTGATCCGGCTGCCGCCAATGTCGAATGCCAGGATCATCCCTCACCCCGATTTTTCGCCAGTCTTGACAGCCCTTCCCAGCCCCGTCAAACCGCCGCAAACCCCCGGAGACAGCCATGCCTGCAGATGACCGCCTGATCGTCGCCCTCGACGTGCCGAACGTGGTGCAGGGCCTGGACCTCGTCGCCCGGATCGGCGACGCCGCCAGCTTCTACAAGATCGGCCTCGGGATGCTGACCGGCGGGGGCCTCGCGCTGGCCAACGAGCTGAAGCACGAACAGGGCAAGCGCATCTTTCTGGACATGAAACTGTTCGACATCGGCGCCACCATCGAGGCCGCCGTCCGGGGTCTGGCGCAATACGACCTTGATTTCCTGACCGTCCACGGCGACCCGCAGGTCGTCGCCGCCGCCGCGACGGGCAAGGGCGGCACCGGACTCAAGATCCTGGCGGTGACCGTGCTGACCTCGCTGGACCGCGCCGATCTGGATGCGAACCTGATCAAGCCCGGCGACATCCACGACATCACCCTGGAACGCGCCTCCCGCGCTTTGCTGGCAGGTGCTGACGGCGTGATCGCCAGTCCGCAGGAAGCCGCGATGATCCGCGCTTTGCCCGAGGCGCGGGGCAAGCTGATCGTCACTCCGGGAGTCCGCCCGACGGGTGCTGCCACTGGCGACCAGAAGCGCGTTGCCACCCCGCATCAGGCCATCGCCGATGGGGCTGACCACATCGTCGTGGGCCGTCCGATCTGGCAGGCCAAGGACCCCGCCGCAGCTGCCCGTGCGGTGACCGCCGAGCTACCTTACTAAAAGAATCGGGTTTACAAGACCAAGCAAATTGGTCAGATATTCGGCAACTCCAGCCGAAGGTCTTTCCATGCGCCTCTTCTCCCTGTTGCTCCTCACCGCCACCCCCACCCTTGCCGCCTCACCGCAGGAGGTGACAGAGCACTACGCCGATCTGGCACTTGCGACCTACGAGGACAGCCTGACCACCGCGACCGCGCTGCAGCAGGCTGTCGCAGCGCTGACCGCCTCCCCCTCGGACGCCACCTTGCAAGCCGCCCGCGACGCCTGGAAAGCCGCCCGCGTGCCCTACCAGCAGTCCGAAGCCTTCCGCTTCGGCAATCCCATCGTCGATGACTGGGAAGGCCGCGTGAACTCCTGGCCGCTGGACGAAGGGCTGATCGATTACGTCAGAACCGACTACGGCAACGAGGAAAACCAGCTCGCCACCCTGAATGTCATCGCCACGCCCAAGTTCACCCTGTCGGGCACCGAGATCGACGCCAGCGCCATCATTCCTGACCTGATCGCCAAGACCTTGCACGAAGCCGACGGGATCGAGGCCAACGTCGCCTCGGGCTACCACGCCATCGAATTCCTGCTTTGGGGCCAAGACCTGAACGGCACCGAACCGGGCGCGGGCAACCGTCCCGCAACGGACTTCGCCATCGGCGAGGCCTGCACCAATGGCAACTGCGACCGCCGCGCCGCCTATCTGCAGGCCGCGACCGACCTCCTCGTCGCCGATCTGACCGAAATGGTGGACAACTGGGACGCCGACGGCCCCGCCCGCGCCGCCGTTACTGCCGACCCGCAGGCTGGGGTTCTGGCTGCGCTGACCGGGATGGGCAGCCTGTCCTACGGCGAGTTGGCGGGCGAAAGGATCAAGCTGGGCCTGATGCTGAACGACCCCGAGGAAGAGCATGACTGCTTCTCGGACAACACCCACAACAGCCATTTCTACGACGGGGTTGGCATCCGCAACGTCTACCTCGGCACCTATACCCGCCTTGACGGTACGGACCTGCAAGGGCCGTCGCTGTCCGAACTGGTTGCTGCGGCCAACCCAGCCGTCGACAGCCAGCTCACCACCGAACTCGACGCCTCGGTCGCCGCTTTGCAGGCGGTGAAGGATGCGGGCGACGCCGGCCGCACCTTCGACACCCTGATCGCCCCCGGCAATGCCGAAGGCGAGACGCTGATCATGGCCGCCGTCGATGCGCTGGTCACCCAGACCGCCTCGATCGACCGTGCCGTCACGGCGCTTGGCCTCAGCAAGGTGGAATTCGAAGGCTCCGACAGCCTCGACAGCCCGGGCGCCGTCTTCCAATGATCATCTGCCACTGCCAGTCCATCTCCGACCACGACATCCGCGCGGCGGTGGACTGGATGCGCGCCGCCGACCCGCAGACGCTGATCACCCCCGGCAAGATCTACCGCGCGCTGGGGAAACGGGCCGATTGCGGGGGGTGCCTGCCGCTGTTCCTGAATACGATGCGCAGGACCCCGGCCTTCCGCATTCCCGCACCACCAGACCCGGTCCGCAAGACCGGCTGACGGAACCACCCCCGCACCCACACCGTTGAAAGACGGCAACCGGCACGAAAAGGAGCTTCCATGCAGGGCGACGCCAAGGTCATCGACTACCTCAACGCGGCTCTCCGGTCCGAACTGACCGCGGTCAGCCAGTACTGGCTTCACTACCGGCTGCAGGAAGACTGGGGCTTTGGCCATCTCGCGGACAAGTCCCGCGCCGAGTCGATCGAAGAGATGCACCACGCCGACCGCCTGATCGCCCGGATCATCTTCCTGGAAGGTCATCCGAACCTGCAGAAACTCGACTCCCTGCGCATCGGCCAGACCGTGCGCGAGACGCTGGAGGCCGACCTTGCCGCCGAACACGACGCCCGGACGCTGTATATCGAGGCACGCCGTCATTGCGACGCCGTGGGCGATTTCGTGACCCGCGGTCTGTTCGACGAACTCCTCGCGGACGAAGAAGGTCACATCGATTTCCTGGAAACCCAGATCGGCCTGTTCGACAGACTTGGCGCCGAAGGCTACGGCCTCCTGAACGCCAAGCCCGCCAGCAAGGCAGAGTGATCCGTCCGGGAGACGAAGCACTTTTGTGTTTGTCCGTCGCCAACCTGACCATATACCCGGTTTCCGGACCCTAGATGGTCTCGCTGGTGGGACCAGAAACGGAAGGCCATCAGAGTGGAAGCCAACGGACGCAAACAACCTAACCCGCGGCCGACGCTCAAGACGATTGCCGACCTTTGCGGATTGGGCGTGCCGTCGGTCAGCCGCGCCCTGAACGATTCACCCGAGATCGGCGAAGAGACAAAGCGTCGGGTCCGCCAGATTGCGCAAGAGGTGGGCTATGTCCCCGACCGGGCCGGGATCCGGTTGCGGACGGGGCAGACCTTCATGATCAACCTGGTTTTCCGCGTTTCGGCCGATGACCAGATGAGCAGGCTGATCCCCTCGATCGCCCGGGCGCTGCTATCGACTGGGTTCCAGATCACGATCACTCCAGCCCTGTCGTATGAAGAGGGCCTGCAGGCAATCCGGCAGGTGGTCGAGGGCCGGATGGCCGATGCGCTGATCTTCAACGAAACCCAGATCGACGACCCGCGCACCGCCTATCTGCTGGAACGTAGCCTGCCGTTTGCAACACACGGCCGCAGCAAGCTTTCGCATCTGCATCCCTATTACGACTTCGACAACGGGGATTTTGCCAGCAAGGCAGCCCAGGTTCTGCATCGATGCGGGCGGCGCTGTCTTGCATTGCTTGGTCCCCCGCATGATCGACACTATGGGCTCGACACATTCCTGAAGGCACGCGAAGCCGCTGCGGAACTCGACCTCGATTTCTGTGAGATCGAGGGTGTCTACAGCAGCGACGCCCTTGGCAACCTGCAGGCTGCGGCATCCGCCTTTCTGGCGAGGCACCCGAACTGTGACGGCTTTGTCTGCTTGTCCGACGCGGCTGCGCTTGCCGTTACCTCCGCTCTCACGCGGGCAGGCAGGGAAATCGGCAAGGATGTCGAGGTTATCGTCAAAGGCTCACGCCTTTATCTCGGGATGGTGCATCCCGCTATCATCGTGATCGAAGAGGACAGCCGGCGCGGGGCGGCGTTCCTGTCCCGCGCGGTTCTTCAAGCGATTCGCTCACCGGAAGAGCCGCCGATGCAGGAAGTCGAGCTGCCGGATTTTTCGAGCTATCTCTGACGCGGGGCATTGGATGGTCCGACCGCAGCAGCGGCCGGACCAAGGTGCTAGGAATACCATGCAACTCGTTACGCGCACCGATCGAACGGAACTCTTTTGCGCGATTTGCGCTAATTACGCAATCGTTTTCGTCGCCCCCCCCCCGAAGTTTGTCCGCCTTAGATCACCGTTCGCAACGTCCCCGGTAACGGCCCATATGCCTGGACAGAATTTTCCGATTGAAACTGTCAACATACCGGGGATATGACTTCCGCAAAGGAGGCACCGATGCGCCTTTCCCTCTTGCTTTGCCTCGCCGCCGCCCCTGCACTCGCCCAGACGCTGGACGATCCCCACCTCCCCGTCATCCCCCGCACCCCTGCGGAGGACGCCAAGATCGCCACCGTCCTTGCCGCACCAACCGACTTCACCAAGCCTGAACCCTTTGAAGCCAAGCCCGCCGGCGCCGCCACCGTCCGCGCCATCACCACCGCCGACGCCTTCAGCCAGCACTCCGCCAACATGCCCTTCGAGCGCGAGATGGACTTCAAGCTTGGCAATGCGCTTTTCCGCAAGACCTGGGTCGCCTCCCCCGCCTCGACGCTTGCCTCCGACGGCCTCGGCCCTCTTTACAACGCCCGCGCCTGCCAGGATTGCCACCTGAAGGACGGCCGCGGCCATACGCCGCCCGACGCCGATGCCTCGCACGTATCGATGTTCCTGCGCCTCTCCGTCCCCGGCGGCCCCGTCCCCGACGGCATCGCAGACTGGATCGCCACCTCGCCCGACCCCACCTACGGCGGCCAACTCCAGGACCTCGCCGCCCCCGGCCAGCCCGCCGAAGGCCGCATGGACATCACCTGGACCGAAACCCCCGTCATCCTTGCCGACGGCACCACCGTCTCCCTCCGCACGCCCGCCTACAGCTTCACCGACCCCGCCTACGGCCCCCCGGCCGACGGCCTCATGCTCTCCCCCCGCGTGGCCCCGCAGATGATCGGCCTCGGCCTGCTCGAGGCGATCCCCGCCGCCGACATCCTCGCCAAGGCCGACCCCGACGACGCCAACCAGGACGGCATCTCCGGCCTTCCCCAGATCGTGCCCTCCGCCGAATTCGGCACCCCCATGCTTGGCCGCTTCGGCCTGAAAGCCGGCGCGCCCACCGTCCGCGAACAATCCGCCGGAGCCTTCGCAGGCGACATGGGCCTGTCCACCCCCCTTCACCCCGACCCTTGGGGCGACTGCACCGCCACCCAGCCCACCTGCGTGGACGCCCCGCACGGCCAGGAACCGGGCATCCGCGACGGGCTCGAGGTCGACCAGCCGTCGCTCGACCTCGTCACCTTCTACTCCCGCAACCTCGGCGTCCCCGAACGGCGCGACATCGACGACCCCCAGGTCCTGCGCGGCAAAGAGCTTTTCCACAGCCTGAACTGCACCGGCTGCCACACCCCGAAACACGTCACCCACCGCCTGGACGGGCAACCCGAGCAAAGCTTCCAGCTGATCTGGCCCTACACCGACCTTCTTTTGCACGACATGGGTCCAGGCCTTGCGGACAACCGCCCCGAGGGCCGCGCGACCGGATCGGAATGGAAAACCCCGGCCCTCTGGGGGATCGGCCTGACCGCCCAAGTGTCCGGCCACACCGAATACCTCCATGACGGGCGTGCCCGCTCGCTGTTGGAGGCGATCCTCTGGCACGGCGGCGAAGCCCAGGGCCAGCGCGATGCCGTCGCCGACATGCAACCCGAGGACCGCGCAGCACTCCTCGCCTTCCTGGAAAGCCTCTGATGCCAACCACCCCCGCAAGCCAGCGCCCCGCCCCGCGTCCACGCGCCCTGCGCAGCACGGGCTGGTGTCTTGCGATGGCCCTGGTTTCCCTGCCCGCCACTGCAGACACCGCCGCCGTGGTCCAGGACCACATCCTGCCCGGCTTCACCAGTTTCGCCGAGGCGACCCAGTCCCTTGCGGACATCCAGACCTGCGAGCCGGACAGCCTTCGCCCCGCCTTCCACGCTGCCTGGGACGCCTGGATGCAGGTCGCCCACATCTCCCTCGGCCCCGCCGAGAAGGACGGTCGCGGCCTTGCCGTCCTCTTCTGGCCCGACGCGAAAGGCTCTGGCTGGAAGGCCCAGCGCGCCCTGCTGGAAAGCCCGCCCGCAGCGGATGCGATGGCCCAGCAATCCGTCGCCGCCCGCGGCCTGCCCGCACTTGAACGCCTGCTTTATCCGACCGAGGCGCTGCCCAGCGACCCCTGTCCGCTGATCCAGGCGACCGCGGATGATCTGGCCGCCACCGCCGACGGACTGGCGCAAGACTGGGGTGCCTTCGGCGCACTGATGCAGACGGCAGGCACGGCCGGCAACGACCGCTTCCTCACACCGGACGAGGCGACGCAGGCCCTCTTCACCCAGCTTGCCACCGGCCTTGAAATGCTTGCCGACCGCCGCATCGGACGGCCCCTCGGCAGTTTCGACAAACCCCGCCCCGACCTTGCCGAGGCCCACGCCTCCGCCCGGTCGCTGCGCAACATCACGCTGTCCCTGACGGCGCTGCGGGACCTCGCCCTGACCCTCGACCCCGACAGCCCCAAAACTCAGTCCGCCTTCGACCATGCAATCGCCCTTGCCGATGCAATCGACCCCCAGATCGACGGCCTCGCTGATCCGCAGACCTGGCTGAAATGGGAAATCCTGCAGCAGGCCGTCCGCACCACCCGCGAAACCGCGATTGCCGAGCTTGGCCCCGCGCTGGGCGTCGAGCTTGGCTTCAACTCGCAGGATGGCGACTGATGCAACGTCGTACCTTCCTCGCCACGCTGGCCGCCGGCCTTGCACCCAGGTTGACCTGGGCCGCGATTGGCGCCCCAGCCTTCCTGGCTGCCGGAAAACGCGGGGAGGACTTCTTCCTCCACGGTCTTTCCGCCAGTGGAGCCAGCCTGTTCCAGATCGCGCTGCCCGGCCGCGGTCACGCCGCTGCCGCCCATCCGACACGCGCCGAGGCGGTCGCCTTCGCGCGCCGCCCCGGCACCTTCGCCCTGGTGATTGATTGCGCCACCGGCGCGACCCGTCACCGCCTGACCCCGCCCGAAGGAATGCAGTTCAACGGCCACGGTGCCTTTTCGCGGGACGGCACCCTGCTGATGACCTCGGAAGTCGTGGCAGAGACCTCCGAAGGCCGCATCGGTTTGTGGGATACCGCGAACTACAGCCGACTGACCGACTGGCCCAGCCACGGGACCGGCCCGCATGAGATCAAGCGCCTCGCCGATGGCCGCCTTGCGGTCGCAAACGGCGGGATCAGGACCGACCCGGTGGACCGCGCCAAGCTGAACATCGCCGAGATGCGTCCGAACCTGACCCTTCTGTCCGAAGACGGCGCGCTTCTGGACCAGATCGACCTGCCCGACCTCCACCAGAACTCGATCCGCCACCTTGCGCTGCAGGGCGACACCATCGCCTTCGCCATGCAATGGGAGGGCGACCCGGCCGAGCCCGTGCCGCAACTTGGCCTCTGGACGCCGGGGGCGGCACCACGGCTCTGCACCCCACCCGAAGCGGAAGCCTTCACGATGCAGGGCTACGCCGGTTCCATCGCCGCCACGCCCGACCGCGTTCTGATCACCTCGCCCAAGGGTGGCGCCGTGATGTTCTTCGACGCCAGCGGGGCACACGTCGCCACCCACCACCGCCCCGACCTCTGCGGTGCGGCAGCCAGCGGCGGGGCCTTTACCGTCACGGATGGCCAAGGCGCGGTGTGGCTCGCCGACGACAACGGCCTCGTCCCGCTCGCCGATGGGGCGACGCAATGGGACAACCACCTCGTCGCCCTGACGTAACCGCGGCCCGGTTTCGCGACCCGGCCAAGCCCTTTCACATTTGCACAAATATCCTCGGGGGGTTCGGGGGGCGAAGCGCCCCCGACGTCCGAGCCGGTTGCGCGCTCTTCGCGCGCAGAGGCGAGACAAGGACTTGCGCGTCAGCGCTCGATTCACGACGCGGGGTCAGGCGCGACCGCAGGTAGTTAAGAAACCCCTAACGCCCAAACGCAACCCATTGATTTCGTTACGCCGTAGCTCCGCACCACGCGCGGGCATTCAAGCCAGGAGCCGCGCCTCGTCCCGCCCCGCGATGCGGACCTCCAGGATCGTCCCCTCCGGCTGGTCGGCCCCGAAGGCCACCTCGGTGAACTGCTCGGTCCGCCCCACCCGCGGTCCCTCGGTCAGCACCCGATGGACCCGCCCCACCTGCCCCGCCAGATGCACGCCCAGCACCCGGTCGCCCAAGGCCCGCAGCCGCGCCGCCCGCTCCTTGATCTCCGGCCCCCGAACCTGCGGCATCCGCGCGGCCGGGGTCCCCTTGCGGGGCGAGAAGGGGAAGACATGCAGGAAGGTCAGCCCGCATTCCTCCACCAGGTCCAGCGACCGGCGGAACATCTCCTCGGTCTCGGTCGGGAAGCCCGCGATGATGTCCGCCCCGAACACCATTTCCGGCCGGGACGCCTTGACCTCGGCACAGAACCGGATCGCGTCGTCCCGCAGGTGCCGCCGCTTCATCCGCTTCAGGGTCAGATCATCCCCCGCCTGCAAGGACAGGTGCAGGTGCGGCATCAACCGCCGCTCCGTCGCGATCGCCTCGATCAAAGCAGGATCGGCCTCGATGGAATCGATGGAACTGATCCGGAGCCGCGGCACCGAGGTCAGCTTCAATATCCGCCGCACCAGATCGCCCAGGCGCGGCTCCCCCGGCAGGTCAGCCCCCCAGGAGGTGAGGTCCACACCCGTCAGCACCACCTCGTTGAACCCGCGGTCCACCAGCCGGTTGATCTGCTCGACCACCACCCCCGCCGGTACCGACCGCGAGTTTCCGCGACCGTAAGGAATGATGCAGAAGGTGCAGCGATGGTCGCAGCCGTTCTGGACCTGGACATAGGCCCGGTGCCGCCCGAATCCGTCGATCAGGTGCCCCGCCGTCTCGCGCACCGACATGATGTCGTCGACCTGGACCTTCTCGGTCTGCCCGATCAGGTCAGGCGCCGCGATGCCTTCCCAGGTAGAGGCCTGCATCTTCTCGTGGTTGCCCACGACCCGCGTGACCTCGGGCATGGCCGCGAACGTCTCGGGCTCGGTCTGCGCCGCGCAGCCTGTGACGATGATAGCCGCCCCGGGGTTTTCCCGCGACAGCCGACGGATCTCCTGCTTGGCCTTCCGCACCGCCTCGCCCGTCACCGCGCAGGTGTTCACGATCACCGCCTCGGACAGGCCCGCAGCGGCGGCCAGTTCCTTCATTGCCTCGGTCTCATAGGCGTTCAGGCGACAGCCCAGCGTCGCGAAAACCGGGGGCTTCGGAGCGACGTTCATCTGTTTGCCGCCACGTAGTCCGCCGACAGCATTCCGTCGAAGACCCGCGCCACCGGGCCGGTCAGCCAGACGCCATCGTCGCGCCAGTCGACCTCCAGCGTGCCGCCATCCACCTCCAGCGCGACCCGAGGTCCGATCATCCCGCGCAGATGCGCGGCCACCGCCACGGCACAGGCGCCCGAACCGCAGGCCAGCGTGATCCCGGTTCCCCGCTCCCACACCCGCATCCGCATCCGGCAGGGCGAGAGAAGTTCGGCGAATTCCACGTTGGTCCGCTGCGGAAAGAGGGGATCGTGCTCGATCTTCGGCCCCAGGACCGCCAGGTCGATGCCTGCCGCATCCTGAACGAAATGCACGCAATGCGGATTGCCCATGCCGACGGACACCGGATCGCCCGGCAGCGGCAGATGCAGGTGATCGACCTCTTGCGCAAGCGGGATCGAGGCCCAGTCCAGTTGCGGCTCACCCATGTTGACCCAGACCCGGCCGTCCGCGGCGCGCTCGGCCCGTAGCTGGCCCCGGGCGGTCACCAGCGACACGGTTTCGACCCCAAGGTCGCGCATCACATAGTCGGATACGCAGCGGGTCGCGTTGCCGCAGGCACCCGCCTGGCTGCCATCGCTGTTCCAGAACACCAGCCCGAAATCGGCCTCGGCGGCATCGGTGATCTCGGCCAGTTGATCGAACCCCACGCCGCGATTCCGGTCGCCCACAGCGCGCGCCAACCCAGCCGACATCACCGCCCCGCGCCCACGCGAGTCGATCACCACGAAGTCGTTGCCGGCACCATGCATTTTCATGAACGGCAGGCCAGTTTGCGCAAGGCTATCCATCATCCGATGGCATATACGCCGACGGTCCAAGATTTGCCAGTGCCGCACGTTTTCGCCCTTGACCCCCGGCAACGCCACGACTAATCAGCCGCCTCGTGGGGCCGGTAGCTCAGTTGGTAGAGCAGCTGACTTTTAATCAGCGGGTCACAGGTTCGAATCCTGTCCGGCTCACCACCACACAGAAGGCCCGGGTCGCAGGACCTGGGCCTTTTGCGTTTCAGATCATCTTGATGGTGTCCTTGCCAACGGCCAGCATATAGCCGCGCCGGGCGATGGTCTTGACCAGAAGTTCGCTGACCAGCTGGTTGCCCAGCGTATCGCGCAGACGCTTCACCCGCGTCGCCCCGGCCGCCTCGTCGCAGTCCGCTTCGTTCCGCCCCGAGATCACCGCCTCGATCTGCGCGCCGGTCAGGACCTCGTCGTCCATCCGGGCTTCCGCCAAAACGGACAGGGTTTCCAGCGCCGCCTCGGTCAGGGCGAATTCCAGGTCGTTGATATAGACCGCCCGCGACTCGCGGCTGATCATAAGACTGGAGACCTGGATGCCCGACCGCTGGATCGCCGAAATCCGGCGGTTCAGTGCGATGATCATCACAAGGAAGAACAGCGATGACACCAGAAGCGCGGTGGAGAACAGCAGAAGCACGAAGATCACGCTGCGGTAGCTGATCAACACCTCGGAAAAAGAGGTACCCGACTGCGCCAGAATCTCCAGAAGCTTGATCTCGGCCAAAGTGTTCAGATCGTCGTTTTCCACGAACAGCCGTTCGACGCGCGCGTTGAAAGCGTTCGCATCGGGGAGGTTGAGGAACAGGAACAGCGCGGCGGCCAGGAGAATCAGGACGATGGCGGCAATTCCGAAGGCAACCACGCGGTTGCCGGCCTTCAGGCTTTCAGTAACGGAGGAAGTGTTCTCCGGCACTCGCTTTCCTTTCCTCAAGGCCCTCGGGCCCGAACGTGGACAAAACCGTCAGAAGCGTCCAGCCGTCCGCGGCCAGCCTCGGCGTCAATTCGCCTTCAGCGGCCCCGGGCGAACAGTTGCCGTCCGACACTTGTGCCACACCGTAGATCAGCTTCAGCGGTTCGTCACGCTTGGCCTTGTAGTCGGCATAGCATTCCGCCGCCACCGGTCCGGCAAGGACAAGGGCAAGTGCCGCTGAGGTGAGGAAGGTTTTCATTCTTATGGTCCCCGGAAGGAGCCGCTCGGCTCGGACGGACAATGCGCATACACGCGTTGATATTCAATATCACGACTGATTTTGGTCGCGTGTTATCCGATAGCAAGTCCGTTTTCCCACACCGTTATGCCTTAGCAGGGCAGCGATATTGCTTACCCCACAGCCCCGGGGCGAGGCTTGGTTACCGGGTCGATCAGTATGTGTGCTGCGATCCCCTCAAGACCAAGAAGATCGCATCAGGAGGCATCCATGTCCGTAGACTTCACCAGCCGGTCGCACCGCATCGCCTCGCGGGGGATCAGCGAGACGACGCTTTCCGCCCGCCGCTTCGCCGCCATGCTGACCGGCGGGGCCGCCGCTCTGGCCGTGGTGCTGGCGACGACCATCCCGGCCAAGGCAGACAGCAAGAACGATCTTGCCAAGGCGCTGATCGCGGCTCTGGTGGTGGGTGCCATCGCGCATGAGTTGAAAGACAACGACAAGCCTGCCCCCGTACCCGTCCCCGTGCCGCTTCCGGAACCCGAGCCGGTCTCGTCCAAACGGGTGCCCGCGGTCTGCGCGATCTCCATCGACGGGACGGAGCGGTCAGTGACGCTGTACCCCGAAAGCTGCCTGCGGGCCGAGGGCTTCAAGCCCCGCCTGCCGCGCGGCTGCGCCAACACGGCGACGATCTATGGCGCGCGCGACCGGGTCTACTCGGCGCAGTGCTTGCGCGATGCGGGGTATCGCGTCTCGGGTCGCTGACAAAAGAGCCGTCGAGGCGGTCTTGAACGAAGCGGGGTTGCCCTATTCCCCGCTTCCGTCTGGGGGGCGGAAGGGTGAGCAGCTTCCGCCCCCTTTTTCTGCGGCCGGTTCCGCGCTAATCCAGCGGGCATGGGTGACATCATTCCCGACTTCACGCATGAGACGCTGGCCTTTGGCCGGGGAGCTTTGCGCGTTGCGGGCGTGGACGAGGTCGGACGCGGGCCGCTTGCCGGGCCGGTGACGGCCTGCGCGGTCCGGCTGGACCCCGACCGCATCCCGCAGGGTCTGCGCGATTCCAAGGTCCTGACCCGGGAACGGCGCGAGGTGCTTTTCATCGAGATCATCGCGGTGGCCGAGATATCGGTCGCCCATGCCTCGGTCGAGGAGATCGACGAATTGAACATCCTGCGCGCCAGCCACCTTGCGATGGAGCGGGCGGTGGCGGGCCTGGGTGCCGATCACGCTTTGATCGACGGCAACATGCTGCCGCGCGGCCTGGGCTGTGGCGCGACCGCGATCATCGGTGGGGATGCGATCTGCCTGTCGATTGCTGCCGCCTCGATCATCGCAAAGGTGACGCGCGACCGGATCATGGTGGATTTGGCGCAACAGCACCCCGGCTACGGCTGGGAAGCCAACGCAGGTTACCCGACAAAGGCGCATCTCGACGCGCTGCAGAATCTAGGTGTGACCCCTTGGCATAGACGGTCGTTCAAGCCGGTCCACAACATATTGTATCAAGGGAATTCTGTAACCTGTTGATTCAATAAAGAATTTGACGGCGATTCGCCTCTGACTCATGATTCAACCCAACAACGGCACACAACAGATGCCGGGGCAGAGGCAGAGAATGACAACCAGAAATACCACGGCGGAGCATGCGCTTCCGCTGAACCAGATCCTTGCCGGCGACTGTGTGGAGGTGATGAACTCCCTCCCTGCCGGCTCGGTTGACCTCATCTTTGCCGACCCGCCCTACAACCTCCAACTGCGGGGGGACCTGCACCGGCCGGACAACTCCAAGGTCGATGCGGTGGATGACCACTGGGACCAGTTCGCCAGCTTTGCGACCTACGACAGCTTCACGAAGGACTGGCTGGCAGCGGCGAAGCGGCTCTTGAAGCCGAACGGTGCCATCTGGGTGATCGGCAGCTATCACAACGTCTTCCGGCTGGGGGCCGAGTTGCAGAACCAGGGCTTCTGGCTCTTGAACGACGTGGTGTGGCGCAAGTCGAACCCGATGCCGAACTTCAAGGGCAAGCGGCTGACGAACGCGCATGAGACGCTGATCTGGGCCAGCCGCGACGAGGCGGCGAAGTACACCTTCAACTACGAGGCCCTGAAGGCCATGAACGACGGCATCCAGATGCGGTCGGACTGGGTGATCCCGCTGTGCACCGGGCACGAGCGGCTGAAGGACGAAAATGGCGACAAGGCCCACCCCACCCAGAAGCCCGAGGCGCTGCTGCACCGGGTGATCGTGGCGACGACCAATCCGGGTGACGTGGTGCTGGACCCGTTCTTCGGCACCGGGACGACGGGGGCGGTGGCCAAGATGCTGGGCCGCGATTTCATCGGGATCGAACGTGAGGCGGCCTACCGGAAGGCGGCGGAGGACCGGATCGCGCGCGTGCGGCGGTTCGATGCCTCGGCGCTGGAAGTGACCGGGTCGAAGCGGGCGGAGCCTCGGGTGCCGTTCGGGCAGGTCGTCGAACGCGGCATGCTGCGACCGGGGGAGGAGCTGTTCAGCCTGGGCAACCGCTTCAAGGCCAAGGTTCGCGCTGACGGGACGCTGATCGGGAACGACGTGAAGGGCAGCATCCACCAGGTGGGGGCCGCGCTGGAGGGGGCGCCGTCCTGCAACGGGTGGACCTACTGGCACTTCAAGCGGGACGGGAAGATGGTCCCGATCGACATCCTGCGGCAGCAGATCCGGGCCGAGATGGAGGCCGACGGCACGCGGCCGCACTGAATTACGGAACACGCCTGTCCCCTGGACCGCCTGGGGGACACCTTTACCCCGCCGAGATGTCTCGGCGGGGTTTTTTCATGTCCACGGCGGACACTTCCTGATCCCCTCATAAAATCAATAGGTTGGCCGCGGGCGTTAGGGAAATCTTAACCCGTGGATTTTGCCCTTGCGGGTTGTGCAATGCAGTTGAATCCGGTCTTCTGACGCCAAGCGAATACGGAGGCACCCGATGAACGGCGCAGAGACTTTGGTGCGGACCCTGCTGGCCTCGGGCGTGAAGGTCTGCTTTGCGAACCCCGGCACCTCGGAGATGCACTTCGTCCACGCGCTGGACCAGCACCCCGAGATGCGCTGTATCCTGTGTCTGTTCGAGGGCGGCGTTTCCGGCGCCGCGGATGGGTATTACCGGATGAAGGGCGAGGTCGCGGCGACCCTGCTGCATCTTGCCCCAGGCTTCGGCAATGCCTTCGCCAACCTGCACAATGCCCGCAAGGCGCAGTCGGGTGTCCTGAACATCATGGGCGACCATGCGGATTATCACCTGCGGTTCGAGGCGCCGCTGAAGGGCGACACGGTGGGCGTCGCGCAAGCGGTGTCGCACTGGACGCGGGTCTGTTCGTCGGCCGGGAAGGTCGCGAGCGACGCGGCCGAGGCGGTGCACGCGGCAGGGTCCAAGGGCGGGCAGATCGCCACGCTGATCCTGCCGGCCAACACAGCCTGGGAGGAGGCGTCGAGTTTCGCGGTCGCGGCGCCTGCCCCGGCTCTGCTGCGTTCGTCAGCGGCCGAGGTCGCAGCCGCTGCCCGCGCTTTGCGCCAGCCGGGCGCGGTGCTGATGATCGACGGCCCGGCGCTTCACACGGACCTTGGCCTTTTGGCGAAGCGGCTGACCAAGGCCTGCGGCGCCCGGCTGATGCAGCCGTTCCTGGTCAGCCGCTTTCGGCGCGGCGCGGGCTCGGTGAAGATCGAGAGGATGGCCTACCGCATTGAAGACAATTTGAAGATCCTTGCCGGGATACCCTCTTTGGTCCTGTGTGGCACGGCGCGTCCGGCGGGATTCTTCGCCTATCCGGGGTTGCCTTCGACCCCGGACGATCCGGACACCCGGCTGATCGAGCTGTGCAGCCGCGAGATGGATATCGCCTGGACCTTGCAGGCGCTGGCCGAGGACTTGGGCGAGGCGGACCTCGCGCCCGATGACTTTGTCCCGGATGACCGCCCGGCGCTGGCCGACGGGCCGCTGACGATGGCCAAGGTCGGGGAGTCCATTGCGGCGTTGATGCCCGATGAGACGGTGATCGTGGACGAGGGGATCACTGCCTCGGCCCACCTTGCCCCGGCGCTGAAGCGGGGGCCGGGACACGACGTCCTGACGATCACCGGTGGGTCGATCGGCTTTGGTCTGCCCAATGCGGTCGGTGCGGCGGTGGCCTGCCCGGATCGAAAGATCGTGGTGCTGGAGGGTGACGGGTCCGGCATGTACACGCTGCAATCGTTGTGGACGATGGCGCGCGAGGGGCTGGACGTGACCACGGTGATCTTCGCCAACCGCGGCTACCAGATCCTGCGCGAGGAACTGGCGGCGATGGGGGTGAACGCAGTCGGTCGCAACGCACAGCGGATGTTCGACGTGGAAGGGCCAAGTCTCGACTGGGTGGCACTGGCGAAGGGCCACGGGGTAGAGGCGAAGCGCGTTGTGGATATGGCCGGGTTCAACGCGGCTTTCCGGGAGGCGATGGAACAACGTGGTCCGAGGCTGATCGAAGTTCTGTGCTGAACCTCTGCGTCCGGGACAAAATTCTTGAGCAAGAATTTTGGCGCCTGGCGGAACCGTCAGCGCCGGCCGGCGAAGGGGTCACGCCAGGCGTCGAGCTGATTGAGCTGGTCGGCAAGTCGTTGGGCCTGCGGGAAGTCCGCCAGCGGCAGGCCCGCCGCGGCGGCGAAGGGAAAGCAGGTGGCGACCCGGAAATCGGCATAGGACAGGCGGTCGTCGACCAGCCATTTCCGGCCCTGCAACTGGCTGTCAAGGATGCCCATGAACTGACGCCAGTCGCGCATCGCCTCGTCAAAGACGGGTTGCTCGGGCTGGAAATCCATGAACTGCGGCGCGATCAGCTTCCAGAAGTAATAGACCCCTCCGGCGCTGTTGAGGTGGTACGCCGCCCATGAAATCCACATGATCATTTCGGGATGGCTGTCGCCGGTGCGCCAGAAATCCGACCCCGCCAGCGCGGAAAGCTTGCAGGCGATGGCGTCGGCTTCCCAGTAGTTCCGGGCCTTTGTGGTCAGGACCGGAACGCGGGTGTTGGGGTTGATCGGGCGGAACGCCTCTTGCTGGTCGGGCGCCATCGGTGCGGCGGCGATGTAGTCGACCGGAGATCCGAGGTGGCGTGCCACGGCCACGGCAACGCGCGGATTCAGGTTCTGCGAATAGTAAAGCTTCATGGCGGCGTCCCCTTCTGGGTTAGCCTACATACCATATGGTATGTTTGTCAATCCGCGACCGGGTGCGCCGCCTTGTTGTAGGGCTGCCAGTCTTTGATGTCGGCGTAATGCTTGCGGCGCCAGGCCTTTACCCGGCGGTTCATCACCCGTTTCCACAGCGGGGGGACCATCGCCGCCATCGTCATCAGGGGATAGCCGAAGGGAAGCTGCGGCGCCTCGTCCAGCAGATAGGTTTGCAGGACGGGAAATCGCCGGTCGGGTTTGTAGTGGTGATCCGAGTGGCGCTGGAGGTTGATCAGGAGCCAGTTTGACGCCCGCTGGTCGGCGTTCCAGCTGTGGCGCGGCAGGACACGTTCGTACTTGCCGCTGCCAAGGTGGCGCCGGGTCAGGCCGTAATGTTCGATATAGTTCACCAGCTCCAGCTGCCAGACCGCAGTGCCGGCCTGGATCAGGAAGAGGCCAAAGCCGGTCCAGCCGCCCAGTCCCAGGGCAAGCGCCAGGAAGACGGATTGCAGGGTGGCGTAGCGCCAGAACGGGTTGGTGCGGTGCCACCAGGGCAGGCCCCTGCGGGCGAGCATCGCAGCCTCGGCCTTCCAGGCGGAGGGCGGGCACTGCCGCAGGACGCGCGGAAAGTAGCGGTGGAAACCTTCGTTGTAGCGCGCCGTCACGGGATCGCGCGGGGTGCCGACGTGGATGTGGTGGACCCGCAGGTGTTCGGAACGGAAGTGCGAATAAAGGACCGAGGCGAGAAGGAGATCGGCAAGCCAGCGTTCCAGGCGGGATTTCTGGTGCATCAGTTCATGGCTGTAGTTGATGCCGATGGTGCCGGAGATGACGCCCATGCCGAAGAAGAGCGCGATCTTCTCGCCGGTGTCGAGGTGGGGGGCCTGGGGGACGTACCAGAGCATGAGGAGGAGGAGCGCGAACTGGACCGGGGGCCAGACCAGGGTGATCAGGCGGTAGGCGGTCAGTTGCGCGTCGGGGATTTGGGGATCGGGGTTGGCGGTGTTGTGGCCGGTCAGCGCATCGAGGATCGTGAACAGCCACCAGGTGGACAGCGGCAAGAGCGCGATGGTCCAGCCGCCGTAGACCATGCCGACCCCGGCCAGCGGCGGCAGGGCCAGCGAAAGCCAGAACGGCAGGGCTGCGGGCAGCGGGCTTACGGACATGATGGACAACGGGTCAAGGACACGGGCGTCAGCTTTCCCGAACCGGCGCCGGAGTCAAAGGAATCTCGTCGACAAGTTTAGGCGCATCCGGTGGAGTGTCCATTGCGGGCCGCGCCAGATCCCAGGCCTTGCGCATCAGGGTGGGCAGGTCGGCGGGGCGAAAGAGATGCCGGGGAATGAGGTCGCCTCGGTGCGGGGGGCCGTCGAGGTGGGCGGTCCGGACGGTCAGGATCAGGTGGAAATGGGTGAAGGTGTGGCGGACCTCGCCGATGTCCTGCCAGTCGGCTGCGGCCGGGGCGGGGCCGCCCTGCCCGTCCCAGCCATCGCCCGGGATGCCGAGCATGCCGCCCAGAAGGCCCTTGTCGGGGCGGCGTTCCAAAAGGATGGCTCCGTCGCGGTGGCCCAGCCACAGCGTGCCGCGGCGGGTGGGTTTTTCGGGTTTCGGCGACTTGCGGGGGAGGTCGGCCTGCACACCCTTTGCCCGGGCCGCGCAGGCGTGGGACCAGGGGCATATGCCGCAGGCCGGCGAGCGCGGTGTGCAGATCGTGGCGCCGAGGTCCATGATCGCCTGGGCGTAGTCTCCGGGCCTTTGTGCGGGCGTCAGGCGGGCGGCGAGGGTGGTAAGCTCGGGTTTGGCGGCGGGCAGTGGGGTCTCGACCAGAAAGAGGCGGGAGATGACACGCTCGACGTTGCCGTCGACCACGGTGGCGGGCTCGTCGTAGGCGATGGCCGCGATGGCGGAGGCGGTGTAGGGGCCGATACCCGGCAGGGTCAGGAGACCCTCGCGGGTCGTGGGGAAGACGCCGCCGTGGTCGGCCACGACAGCGCGGGCGCATTTCAGCAGGTTCCGCGCCCGGGCGTAGTAGCCAAGGCCGGCCCATTCGCCCATCACCTCGGCATCCGGGGCGGCGGCCAGTGCCGCGACGGTGGGCCAGCGGGCGGTGAAACGGTTGAAGTAATCCTTCACGGCCGCAACGGTGGTCTGCTGGAGCATCACCTCGGACAGCCAGACGCGGTAGGGGTCAGGGCGGATGCCTTGGGCACGATCCTCGGGCGAGACCCGCCAGGGCATCGCCCGGGCGTGGCGGTCGTACCAGCCGAGGAGTTGGGCGGAGAGGGAGTCGGCGCTGTCCATCGCAGCGAACATAGCGGAAGGAGCGCGGGCGGCCAGAGGGCATGGGCCGGACCGGTAGAGGGCGCGCGGCAGGCCGGCGCGATGCGAGGCCGGTGGGACCGTGGGGTTTGTCGGCCGCGATCCTGACCAAGGTAGCCGCGACGATGCAGGTCCCGGTTGCTGCAACAAACGCGGTTCGCCGGGATGCCGTTTTCTTGACCGGCTGCCCGTGCTTCGCAATCGGCTTGCCGTGTTTCGCAACCGGCTTCCCGTGCAGCTTGCAGCTTGGCCAGCGCCGACACGGACCGCTGGCTGAGGGCGGTTCCCAAGTACGGGCGGGGTTGGAGTTCGCCCCCGAGACTGGCCTTGAGCGGCACGCACGCCTTGTGCGCGACAGTTAGGAAAATGCGGTGGGCGGCAAGTCCGTTTGGTTGAGGAACAAGATTCCAGCGGTTCCGGATTTGCGAAGCAGTCTCAACGCGTCGCAAGGTGCGACGAGGCCCAAGCAGCCAGGCGGGAGGCCTGCAACACGGTTAGCAAATGACACCGATGCCCAGCGGTGCTCGACAGCACGGGCGACGATTGGGATTGTGCGGCAAGGTAGGGTGGGCGGTTTCGCCCACCCTGCGATCGAAAACCGGGGCGTATGGATGCTTCCGTGTCAGAATGTTTCGGAAAACCCCGATTTCCATAACGCATTCTTTATTCTGCAAGCCGTCGATGCCACTGGCGGGAACGGCACCGTGCAGTAGAATGCGGCGAACAGGAGCCGCGCCCCGCAGGATGAGCCGTAAACCGATTTCATCACCCAGTGCCGACCACCGGATGCGGGGGTTCGAGCCCGCCTTCGGGCTGATGAAGGACGCGGTTCGCACTGCAGGTGAATCGCGCGGGTTCGCCGTGGCGCGGCTTTTGACGCATTGGGCCGAGGTTGCGGGCGAGGAGATGGCGCGCAAGACCCGGCCGGTGAAGATCGGCTACGGCAAGGGCGGCATGGGTGCCACGCTGACGCTGCTGGTCAAGTCGTCGGAGGCTCCGATGGTGCAGATGGCGCTGCCGGTGCTGAAGGAGCGCGTGAACGCCGTCTACGGTTACGCCGCGATCAGCCATATCCACCTGACCCAGACCGCGGCCACCGGCTTTGCCGAGGGCCAGGCCGAGTTCACCCCGGCCCCCAAGGCCGCGAAGGTCCCCGATCCCGCCACGACTGCCAAGGCGCAGGCTGCTGCAGACGGCGTGGCTGACCCAAGTTTGCGCAGCGCGCTTGAACAGCTGGCGCAAAACATCTTAACTCGCCCCCGATCTTGATATCCGGGCTGAAAAAGGACGCCGACCCATGATGAAACTCAACCGCCGGGCGATGATTGCCCTTGCCGCTGCCGCCACCGCGGCGATGACCCCGGCACTGGCGCAAGAAGCCACGACGGCCACTGCCGAGACCGCCGTGAAGGATTTCTCGGTGGGTTCGCCCGATGCCAAGGTGAAGATGGTGGAATATGCCAGCTTCACCTGCCCGCATTGCGCGACGTTCCACGAGACCGTCTATCCGCAGCTGAAGACGGAATACATCGACACCGGCAAGGTGCACTTCACCCTGCGCGAGGTCTACTTCGACCGCTACGGCCTTTGGGCCGCGCTGATCGCGCGCTGCGGCGGCGACATGAAGTATTTCGGCATCCACGACATGCTGTTCGCGCAGCAGAAGGACTGGGCCGCGTCCGAGGACCCGATGCAGGTCGTCGAGAAGCTGAAGACCATCGGCCGCGCGGCGGGCCTTGAGGATGCGGCGATGGACGCCTGCCTGAACGACACCGCCAATGCCGAGGCGCTGATCAAGCAGTTCCAGACCAACTTCGAGGCCGACGGGGTCGAGGGGACTCCGACCCTGTTCATCAACGGCTCGAAGCATGGCAACATGGCTTACGAGGACCTGAAGGCGATCCTCGACGCGGAACTGGCGAAGTAATGACGACACCGCTGGAGGGGGTCCGCGTCATCGAGCTGGCGCGGATCCTTGCTGGTCCCTGGGCGGGGCAGACCTTGGCTGACCTTGGTGCCGACGTGATCAAGGTCGAGGCACCCGAGGGGGATGACACCCGGCGCTGGGGGCCTCCGTTCATCGAGGCGGGGGGCGAGAAGACCGCCGCCTATTTCCACGCCGCGAACCGGGGCAAGCGGTCGATCATCTGCGATTTCCGGACGGCAGAAGGGCAGGAGGTTGTGCGTCGGCTGGTGGCCGATGCGGACGTGGTGATCGAGAACTTCAAGGTCGGCGGGCTGGCAAAATACGGGCTGGATTGGGAGAGCCTGCGGAAGGTGAACCCGAAGCTGATCTATTGCAGCATCACCGGTTTCGGGCAGGACGGGCCTTACGCGCACCGGGCAGGCTATGACTTCATCATCCAGGGGATGTCGGGGTTGATGTCGGTGACGGGCGCACCTGAGGGCCAACCGCAGAAGGTGGGCGTCGCTGTGACGGACATCTTCACCGGCGTCTATGCGGCCACCGCGATCCTGGCGGCGCTGGTGCAGCGCGGGCGGACGGGCGAGGGCCAGCAGATCGACATGGCGCTTCTGGACGTGGCGACTAGCGTGATGGCGAACCAGGCGATGAACTATCTGGTGTCCGGGAAGGCTCCGGGCCTCATGGGCAACGCGCATCCGAACCTTGCACCTTATGCGGTGTTCGATTGTGCGGATGGCTGGCTGATCCTGGCGACCGGGAATGACGGGCAGTACCAGCGGCTGTGCCGGTTGCTGGGGCTGGAGGCGATGGCGACGGACCCGCGCTTCCTGACCAACGCCGACCGGATCGCCAACCGGGTAGAGATGACGGAGCTTCTGACAGCGGCGACGCGGACCTGGGCCAAGGCGGACCTGTTGGCGGCTTGCGAGGCGGAGGGCGTTCCGGCGGGGCCGATCAACGATCTGGCGGAGGTTTTCGCCGACCCTCAGGTCGTGGCGCGGGGGATGCAGATTGCGCCGGAGGGGATGAAGGGCGTCCGCAGCCCGATGACATTCTCGGGGGCGGAACTGGCGCTGGACCGGCCGGCGCCAAGACTGGGACAGCATCAGGACGACGTGCTGGGGAAGCGGTAGGACGCACCGGAGTGTTGAAACGGGCCAGCCTTTGTGGCGGGCTACAGGCCCAGCCGGTCGAGCCGGGTATCCAGCGCGGTCCAGTCGTCGATCTTCAGGCGGACCACCAGGGTCAGGACCTTCGGCCGCCACTGCGGGGGCAGGCGGGCGGCGTCCTTTTCCGTGGTGACAAGCTGCGCCCCTGCGGCCGCAGCCTCGGCCTCCAGGCGGCGGAGGAGGGTTTCGGACAGCATCTCGTGATCGGCCAGCGCCTCGCCGCGGATCAGTTCGGCCCCCTCGGCTTTTAGGGTGGCGAAGAAGCGGGAGGGGTCGGCGATCCCGGCGAAGGCGAGGAGGCGCTCCCCCTTCCAATCCATGCCCATCTTCAGCGGCAGGAGCGCGCCCGTCAGGCGAGGGACCTGGACGGTGCGGCCCCAGGTGGTGTCGAACTGCGCCTGTGCGGCGGCCGCGCCGATGGTCAGGACAAGGTCGGCGCGGGCGAGGCCGGTTGCCACCGGCTCGCGCAGGGGGCCGGCGGGGATGCAGCGTCCGTTGCCGAAGCCCTTTGCTGCGTCAACGACGACCAGAGACAGCGAGGGTTGCACGGCCGGGTTCTGATAGCCGTCGTCCATCAGGATCACCTGGGCTCCGGCAGCTTCGGCGGCCTGCACTGCGGCAGCGCGGTCGCGGGCGACCCAGACCGGGGCGAAGGCCGAGAGGAGCAGCGGCTCGTCGCCAACCTCGGCGGCGGTGTGGCGTGCTTCCTCGACCCGCACGGGGCCTTCCACCGACCCGCCGTATCCCCGGCTGACCACGTGGACCCTGTGGCCCCTGGCGGTGAGGCGTTCGATGAGGGCGATGACGGTGGGGGTCTTTCCCGCGCCCCCGGCGGTCAGGTTGCCGACGCAGATCACCGGGACCTGTGGCTCAAGGCCCGGCTGGCGCAAGCGGCGGGCGGTGCCTGCGGCGTAAAGCCAGCCCAGGGGGGCAAGGAGGCGCGGCAGCAGCCCCGGGTGATCTGGCGCGCGCCACCAGAAGCCGGGGGCGCGCATCATTCGTCCCCGTCCATGATGGCGCGAACGCGGGTAAGCACCAGTTCGGTCACCTCGGCCCCGTCGCTGGCAACGGCCCAGGCGGCCTGGGCCAGCCGCGCGGCGCGGTCCGGCGCAAGGAGATCACCAAGCGCCTCGCCAAGGCCCGTGGCGGAGGCCACCGCCCGCGTCGCCCGCGCAGCACCAAGGCGACCGAAGATCGGCCCTGACAGGCCGGTGCGCGGACCATGCAGGATCGCTGACCCCAGCGCCGCGGCCTCCATCGGATTGCGGGTCGGGCCTTTGCCCATAAGGCTGCCACCCAGGAAACAGACCGGGGCAAGCCGATACCAGAGCCCATATTCTGCCGGGTTGTCGACGACGAAGACCTCGATGTCCGGCTCGGGCTCTTCTTCGAGTGCACGCTGTGCCAAGGCCCAGTCGTCGGCTTCCAGCGCCGACGCCAGGGGTGCCGCGCGGGTCGGATCTTCAGGCATCAGGATTAAAAGCAGGCGGTGCGAATGTTGCAGGGCCATCCGGTGCGCCTGCAGGACTGCCGCCTCTTCCTCATGGGTCACGCCGGCGGCAAACCAGACCGGCCGGGCCGCAAGCAGCTTTGCCAGCGCCGACCGCTCGGCCTCGGTCGCGGGCAGAACGACGCCGTCCTCCTCCATCCGTCCGGTGACCGCCACGGCGGACAGCGCAGCGCCGCCCTTGCGGAAGGCGCGCGCGGCGCTTTCGTCGACGGCCATGATCCCGCGGAACCGCGCCAGTGCCGAACGCATCAGGCCCGGATACCAGCCGTCCCGTTCGCGCAGGAAAGCCGGAGCCCTGCCGTTGACCACAAGCATCGGGATCTTCCGTTCGGCCGCTTCGTGCATCACGGCGGGCCGCAGCTGGCCACCGGCGAAGATGGCGATCTCGGGGCGCCAATGGTCGAGGAAACTGCGCGCCTCGGCTGGGCTGTCGTTGGGGGGCGGCTGCACCAGCACGGCAGGATGCGCCGTGATCTGTCCCGGCGCGGTCAGGAGGACGGGAACGCCGTCCTCTTCGACCAGCCTGCGCGCCAGCGCCTGCATGGGACTGACAGCCTCGGCATCCGGGGCATGCAGCCAGACAAGACGCCCCGCCGGACGCGGAGGACGCGCCGAGCCTTCCGCCTGCTCGCGCCGCTGGCCGAGATTGTAGAGCGTCAGGCCCAGCGATGATGGCATGGCTTTCAGTCGCCCAGCTCCTCGGTTGCCGAGCCGGGTTTGGCCTCGTCGCGCAAGCGGTGGATATGGGCGATGAAATAGCGCATGTGGGCGTTGTCCACCGTGCGCTGCGCCTCGGCCTTCCAGGCCGAAAACGCGCTTTCGTAGTTGGGAAACATCCCGACGATATGGATCTGGCCGACGTCGCGGAAGACGTTGGTCTGGGGGTCCACCAGCTCGCCACCGAAGACGAGATGCAGGCGCTGGGTCATGGCAGGCTCCGTGTCATGAGATCGCGCGGACCCTATCCGCTTCGCCCGCCGGGGGGAAGATGCGGGCCGTTTCGCGGCGGGGGTCTTGCGTTGCGCAGCATGAAGGGCAACATTGCGTTCGGGCGTGGGACGCGCCACCATTGTAAAGAGGGGGTTTTTCGTGGACATCCAAGACCTTATCGGCTGGCCGCTGGTCTATATCTTTATCGCTCTATTCATCATCATCTCGATTTTCCTGGGGGTCCGCATCGTTCCCCAGTCGGAAAAGCACGTGGTGGAACGCTTTGGTCGGCTGCGGTCGGTGCTTGGGCCGGGGATCAACTTCCTGGTCCCGTTCCTGGACCGGATCGCCCACAAGGTTTCCGTGCTGGAACGCCAGCTCCCCACCGCCAGCCAGGATGCGATCACCGCCGACAACGTGTTGGTGAAGGTCGAAACCTCGGTCTTCTACCGCGTGACGGAACCAGAAAAGACCGTCTACCGGATCCGGGACGTGGATGGCGCCATCGCGACCACCGTGGCCGGCATCGTCCGGTCCGAGATCGGCAAGCTGGAGCTTGACCAGGTCCAGTCCAACCGCGCCCAGCTGATCGAGCGGGTGCGCGAGCAGGTTACGGCGATGGTCGATGATTGGGGGGTCGAGGTGACCCGGGCCGAAATCCTGGACGTCAACCTGGACGAACAGACCCGCGCTGCCATGCTGCAGCAGCTGAACGCCGAGCGGGCGCGGCGTGCGCAGGTGATGGAGGCCGAGGGCAAGAAGCGGTCAGTCGAGCTGGGTGCCGACGCCGATCTTTACGCCGCCGAACAGGCCGCCAAGGCCCGCCGCGTGACCGCCGACGCCGAGGCCTATGCGACCGGCGTCATCGCCGGTGCGATCAAGGAAAACGGGCTGGAGGCAGCGCAGTTCCAGGTGGCGCTGAAGCAGGTCGAAGCGATGGAAGCCATCGCTGTCGGCCAGGGCAAGCAGACGATCCTGATCCCGGCCAGCGCGCTGGAGGCGTTCGGGGATGCCTTCAAGATGCTGAAAGGACGGGGTTGAGATGCTGACGTCGCTTGTCGGGACCTGGTGGGCCTGGGTGGTCCTGGGCTTTGCCCTGGGTGTGCTGGAGATCCTGGCGCCCGGCTACATCTTCCTGGGCTTCGCCGTCGGGGCGATCGTCACCGGCGCGCTGGTCGGGTTTGGCCTTCCGGCCGGGCTGCCCGCGCTGGTCCTGATTTTCGCGGTCGTCTCGGTGGTCGCCTGGCTGGTGCTGCGCCGGGTGGTGGGCGTGCGCGAGGGCCAGGTGAAGATCTGGGACCGCGATATCAACGACAAGCCCTGACCGGGTCCTGAGGGTGGACTTCACCGGGGCCAAGGCGGCGCTGTTTTGCGGGGCCTCGGTGCTGGTCTACCTGAGGGATGAGAAACCGGGCCTGCGCTGGCCCGGTCTCTGGGACCTGCCCGGCGGCGGTCGGGAGGGTCTGGAAAGCCCCGAGGACTGCCTGCTGCGCGAGCTGTGGGAGGAGTTCGGGCTGACGCTGCCCGCGGACCGGCTGGTCTGGCGGGGGGTGTTTCCGTCGATGGTGGACGAGGGGCGTGAGGCGGTGTTCTTCGGGGGCTGGCTGTCCGTCGATGAGGTCGCCTCGGTCCGCTTCGGGGACGAGGGGCAGGGCTGGGAGCTGATGCCGGTCGAGGGGTTCCTTGAGCATCCTCTGGGGGTTCCCGAGATGCAGCGGCGGGCCGGGATCGTGTGGGGCGAGATCGGTCCGCTGTAGCGCCCCCTATGCTGTGGCTTGGGCCAGTGGTCAACGGCCAACGCCACGTGGAACGGAAGAGGCCCATACTGCGTCTGGCAGAAATCTGGTTTACCAACTCAACTGCAAATGTCAGATGAGTTGGGTGAAGGCGTTTTTGCTCGACGTCGGCTTGGTTGCACCGACGGAGAGACAGGTGGGGCGAAATGGGTGTCAGGCGGGAATTGCGCAAAGTCGGCAAGCTTTTTGGCCGCAGTGAAAGTACGGCAACTGCCATTCCGAACGAGCGGCTGGGCTATGACGGCGAGGCCGACGCGCTGCTTGCGATCCCGCGGGTTAGGTCGCGGACAATGGTGGCGCACGCCTCGCTTCTTTCACTTTGGGCGCAGATTCGACATTGCGAATTGAAGGGCCTCCCGGGTGCCTATGTCGAATGTGGTGTCTGGAAGGGTGGTGTTGGCGGGCTGATGGCGCTGGCGAACATGGCCTATGGTGCGGACCGTCGTCCGATTCACCTGTTCGACATCTTTGATGATATCTGCGAGCCGGACCCCGCCGTTGATGGTGAGCGTGCTTTGACTGAAGTCGAGCAGTTTGCCGGGCGCAGTCGGGCAAGCCTTTCGGGAAAGATGCAACCATTATCAGGTGTTTACGACCATATAGGCGGTCCCGGCGATGCAGAGGCCGTGCAGAAATTCGTGGCCGAAGAGCTTGGTTACGGCACTGACTTTACTCGCATTCACAAGGGCTGGTTCGAAGATACCGTTCCAATTGTCACCATCGGCCCGATTGCCATTTTACGGCTGGACGGCGATTGGTACGCGTCAACCAAGCTTTGTCTGGACCATCTTTATGATGCCGTGGTTCCGGGTGGGTTTGTCATCGTTGACGACTATGGAACCTATGAAGGCTGTCGGAAGGCCGTCGACGAGTTTCTTGCAATGCAGCCTGAGCAGCCATTCCTGAACTATGTAACGGCGGATGTTCGTTACTGGATCAAGCCGGCAGGCGCCAGCCTCGCTTGAAGGCCGGGCCGCGGCTTACCTGATCGTATCGCCCCGCTGCAACGTCGGGAAGAGTTCCACCTTCTCGCCCTGGGACGCCTTGCCCGCGATGATCTCGGCCGCGCGTTTTCCGATTTCCAGACGGCAGGCGTCCATCGTGGCGAGTTTCCGGGGGAGCCCGTCCAGCAGTTCCACACCGTTGAATCCGGCAAGACCAATGCGGCCGGGGACGTCGATGCCTTGGGCGAGACAGTAAAGAAGGCCCCCTGCCCCGATCATGTCGTTGGAATAGTAGAGGAAATCGACGTCGGGCGTGCGGTTGAGGACGGCGGCGGTCATCTCGCGACCTTTCAGAAGGGCGGAGCCGCCGGAGTAGTATTCGCGGTCCACCAACGTCAGGCCCGCCTTGGCCAGCGCCTCTTCGAAGCCTTCCAGCCGCTTCTTGGCGCGGAAGTCGTTCGGCATCTGGGTGCCAAGGAAGGCGATCTTGCGGTAGCCGGCGGCGATGATCGCCTCGGCCATCTGGCGGCCGGCGCGGCGGTGAGAAATGCCGACGGCGTGGTTGATGGGGTCGCCATCGATGTCCATGATCTCGACGATGGGAATACCGGCGCGGCCCAGCATGGCGCGGGCGGCGGTGGAGTGCTCAAGCCCGGCGATGATCATCCCCGAGGGACGCCAGGACAGCATCTCGTAGATGACCGATTCCTCGCGGTCGGGCAGGTAATTGGTGACGCCGACGACGGGTTGCAGGCCGGTGCCGTCCAGCACTTCGGAAATGCCGGTCATCACTTCGGGGAAGACCATGTTCGACAGCGACGGGATCACCACGCCGACCAGGTTCACGCGCTGCGAGGCGAGTGCACCGGCGATCTTGTTCGGGACGTAGCCAAGGGCGCGGGCGGCCTCCAGCACCTTTTCCCGCGTCGGGGCCGAGACATCGCCGCGGTTGCGCAGGACCCGGCTGACCGTCATTTCGGAAACGCCTGAGGCCTCGGACACGTCGCGGAGGGTCAGGGTGTGGCGCGGGTCGGGGGTGGGCTTGGTCAAGGCGCTCTTCCGTTCATGCGGTACCCCTTGTTACCGCCAAAGAGAAGGCTTGTCCAAGGCGGTTTCGTCTGCTATTGTTACCGCTAACAGCCACCTTGTGCTGGCCATATCTGGCGTGTCCTGCAAGCTCTCAAACTGGACACGACGGACCAAAGGGGGGGTAGTGGGCCAAAACTTGCCTCCCCTTTTCATTTCCAAAGGTTGAATTGCCGCGCGTTTCGTCGCATGACGAAGCAGGTCCAGACACGGGGCCCCGTAGCTCAGGGGATAGAGCGGCCGCCTCCTAAGCGGCAGGTCGATGGTTCGAATCCATCCGGGGTCACCATCATCTGATGTCAGGACGGCCAGCTGGAAGAGCTGCGGCCAGCCAGTGCGAACGGAATTTCTGGCGGTGCCGTTGCGGATGCCAGCCCACGCCGGGGCTGGACACCAGAGCGTTCTCAGCAGGTGCACTGCCCCGCTTCACCCAGAGTGTTGCACGAGCAGTTGTCTGAACCTCCACCCCCAAGAAGCAGCGCTCCGACAAGTAGGAGCCCGGCGCCGAGCGCAATTTTCTCGCCTGGCGAGAAGATAACCGCGGGTCGGCCAAGTTCTGGTGGTTCTTCGATAATCACCGGTCCCCCGGCGTGCGCCGGAATGGCAGTGAAGACGGCCAGGGCGAGTGCAAGCAGTTTCATGTTGTTGTTCCTTTGGTTGATAGCGTCTTCTGCGGTCCTGGGGGAGCGCGAGAGCCGTTGTGGAAACAACGGGCGACCGGCAGACGATCCCGGCTGCGACAGAATAATCGGCACTGTGCTTTCCAGGCACAGGTGATGGAGAAGCCGGGCACGGTGCGGTCTGTCCGGGATCGAACCTTGCGCTTCCTTCCCTAGAATCAGTCGGATAGGCTGTTTCTTGCGGTATCGCAGGGGGGCTTTGGCATGCGGCGGATTGCGGTGCTGGATATTGGCAAGACCAACGCCAAGGTCTTGGTCGTGGACCTTGCCACGGGCGCCGAGGAGGTGCTGGCGCGGACGCCCAACGCGGTGGTGCGCGGTGGGCTTTATCCGCATCATGACCTGGACGCGCTGTGGGGCTTTGCGCTGGCTGGGCTGAAGCTGGCGGCAGCGCGGGGAGTTGACGCTGTGTCGATCACCACGCATGGCGCGGCTTGCGTTCTGGTGGACGAGGCGGGCGCGCTGGCGCTGCCGATGCTGGATTATGAGCATGACGGGCCCGATACGCTTGCCGCCGAGTATGGCGCGGTTCGGCCGGGGTTTGCCGAGACGGGGTCCCCGCGTTTGCCGGTTGGACTGAACGTGGGCGCACAGGTGTTCTGGCTGTCGCGGGCGCATCCGGCGGAGTTCGCGCGGGTCCGCCATGTGCTGATGCTGGCGCAGTATTGGTCGTTCCGGTTGTCCGGCGTGGCTGCGAGCGAGGCGACGTCGCTGGGCTGCCATACGGATCTGTGGAACCCGTGGGCGGGACGGTTTTCGTCCCTGGTCGGCCGGATGGGCTGGGAGGGGTTGTTTCCTCCGGTCCGCAAGGCGGCCGATGTGCTGGGGCCGGTGCTGCCTGAGGTTGCCGAGGCGACGGGGTTGGCGGTGGGGACGCCGGTCCTGTGCGGGATCCATGATTCCAACGCCTCGCTGGTGCCGCATCTGGCAGAGGCGCCCTGCGGGGTGCTGTCGACGGGGACCTGGATGATCGTGATGGCCCTGGGCGGGCGTCCGGTGGAGTTGGACGCAAGCCGCGATGTGCTGGTGAACGTCAACGCCCTGGGCCAGCCGGTGCCGACGGCGCGGTTCATGGGCGGGCGCGAGATGGACGAAATCATGGGGGGGCGGATCGTGGAGCCCTCGCCAGAGGATTTGCGCGCGGTGCTGGAGGGGCGGGTGATGGCGATGCCGTCCTTGCATCCGGACACGGGGCCGTTTCCGGGCAAGCGGTTCGGCTGGATTGGTGGCGAGCCGGAAGGCGGCGCGCGGATGGCGGCGGCCTCGTTCTATGCAGCTATGATGGGGGCGGAGTGTCTTGATCTGGCCGGGGCGGAGGGGCCGGTGATCGTGGAGGGGGCGTTTGGGGGGAACCTCGCGTTCCTGCGGATGCTGGCGACGGCGACGGGGCGGGTCGTGCGCGGCTCGGGCCAAGGGGCCGGGACGGGGTTGGGCGCGGCGCTGCTGGCGGGGCCGTTGCAGGCGAAGGGGCCTGCGGCGGTGGAGGTCCTGCCGGAGCGGGATGCGGTCTGGACCTGCTATGTCGGCGCGTGGCGGGAGGCTGTCGCGCACTGGTGACGGCTCCTCGATGACTTCGTCACTCGTCGCGGGGCGTCAGCGAGGAGGAGACGAAGTCGAACGAGGAGCGGTCAGGGGAGATGGAAGGTCTCGGCTAGCGGGATCGCGACGGGGGAGCCGTCGGGGTTCGTGGCCATGATGTCGCCCATGTAGGCCCACCAGCGTTTCATCACCGGGTGGTTGGGCAGGTCGTCCATCCCGTGGTCGTCGCGGCGTTCGAGGTAGCCGAAGAGGGTGTTCGTCTCGTGGTCCAGGTGGATCGAGTAGTTCGAGATTCCCGCTTGGTGCAGGAGGTCCACGAGATCGGGCCAGATCTCGTCATGGCGGCGGGTGTATTCGGCCTCCATCCCGGGATTGAGGCGCATCTTGAAGGCGTGGCGCTGCATTACGCTTCCTTTCTGCGGCGGGATTTGAAGTCGTTGAGGAGGTTGGGGAGGAGGACGGAGGCGATCAGAAGAATGCCGATCACGCCGGTCTGCATGTGGCCGGTGATGTTCATCAGGCCCATGCCGTTCCTGAGATTCAGGATGATGAGGATCGAGAGGAGCACGCCCACCATGCTGCCCTTGCCGCCGAAGATGCTCACGCCTCCCAGAAGGACCATCGTGATGATGTCAAGCTCGAAGCCGAAGGCGGTGTCGCCGCGGACCGAGCCGAGGCGGGCGGCGTAGAGGAGGCCGCAGAGGGCGGAAACGAGGGCGGAGAGCAGGAAGAGGATGGTTTTGACGCGGGCGACGTTGAGGCCGGAGAAGCGGGCAACCTCGGCATTGGTGCCGATCACGATGACCTGCCGCCCGAAGGACGAGCGGTGGAGGGTCATGCCGAGGAGGATCAGCAGGATGAAAAACAGGAGGATGGCCAGGGTGATCGGGCCGAGGATGCCCTTCTGGCCGAGGTCGGTGAACCATTGCGGGAAGTCACCGAGCGAATTGTCCTGGACGAGGACCCGGGCGAGGCCGCGGAAACCGATCAGCATGGCAAGGGTGACGACGAGGGACGGGATGCCGACGCGGGCGATGAGGACGGCGTTGACCATTCCGGCGACAAGGCCGGCGGCGAGGCAGATCAGGATGGCGAGACCCCCCGGTGTGCCGACGTTGACGAGGTAGCCGAAAAGGGCGGCGGAGAGGCCCATGATCGAGGCGACGGAGAGGTCGATCTCGGCGTTGATGATGACGAGGGTCATGATCAGGGCGACGATGATCTTCTCGATCGACAGCTGGAAGAGGTTGATCTGGTTCTGGATCGTCAGGAATTCGGGCGCGAAGCTGGCGTTGAGGGCGAGCGTGGCGAGGAAGACGGCGAGAAGGCCGGTTTCCCAGGGGGTGAGGAACTTGGTCATGGTTGGCCCCCCTTGCGAAGTCGGGTGAGTTGGCGGCTGGCCAGCGTGTCGAGGGTCACGGCGGCCATGATGAGGCCCCCGAGCAGGGCGTCACGCCAGAATTCCGAGACGACGGCCCAGCGGGTGAGGGAGTTGTCGATGGTGTCGACCAGAAGCGCGCCCATCAGGACGCCGATCATCGACCCGGTGCCGCCCATGATGGAGACGCCTCCGACCACGACGGCGGCGATGGCTTTCAGTTCGAACCCCAGGCCTGCGACGACGGTGATGTTGCCGAACTTGGCGAGGAAGAGGAAACCGGAGAGGCCGGCGAAAGCTCCGCTGAGGATGAAGGCTGACAGGACCACGCGGCGGGCGTTGATCCCGGCCATGACAGCGGCATCGGGGTTGGAGCCGACGGCGTAGAAGCGGCGGGCGGGGCGGTAGAAGGTGAGGGCGAGGCCGGTGACGAGGCAGGCGGCGAGGGCGAGGACGACGGTCACGCGGACGTCGAGGTCGCCGATGGAGAAGGCGTTGGCGGAGGGGAGGTCCACCAGCCATTGCGGCAGACTGGCGGTGGTGATGGTCTTGGCGTCGGACCATTCGACGAGGAAACTGCGGAACAGCGCCAGGGTGCCCAGGGTCACGATGATCGAGGGCACGCGGCCGAAGGCGATGATGATGCCGTTCAGCGCGCCGAAGCCGGCGCCGATGGCCATGCAGAGAAGGACCGCCAGCACGGGGTGCATCTCGGGCATCGCACTGAGGCTTTGCCCGGCCATATAGGCGACGACCCCCATGATCGAGCCGACCGAGAGGTCGATGTTGCGGGTCATGATGACGATGGCCTGACCGACGGCCAAGGGCAGCACCACGGCGGCGGAGGTGCTGATCCGGTTGAACATGCGGGGGGAGAGGTAGCCCTCGATCTGGGTGGCGAAGAACAGGATCGTGGCGAGGAGGGCCAAGGCCAAGGCGAGGAGACGCAGGGTCTGCGGCGAGGCGCGGGAGAGGAGGCCGGTCATGTGTGCCTCGTCGTGGCGCGGGTTGGGGCGGTGGGTGAATGGAGCGCTGACGCGCATTGCTTTTGTCTCGCCTCTGCGCGCGAAGGGCGCGCAACCGGCTCGGGCCTTTGCCTCCGGCGGGGATATTTGGGGACAGATGAATGGGTGTAGGGGTGGCACGCGGTCATGCGGCGGGTCTTTCGGCGTTGGCTTGGCCGGCGGCCATGGCGATGACGCGTTCCTGGGTGGCGTCCTCGATGGGGAGGATGCCGGCCTGGCGACCCTCGCGCATGACGAGGACGCGGTCGGCGAGGGCGAGAACTTCGGGCAGGTCGGAGGAGATGACGAGGATGGCGACGCCTTCGGAGGCCAGCTGGCGGATGATGGCGTGGACCTCGGCCTTGGCACCGACGTCGATGCCGCGGGTCGGTTCGTCGAAGATGAGGACGCGGGGTTTCGTCTCCAGCCACTTGGCCAGCATCACCTTCTGCTGATTGCCGCCGGAGAGCTTGCCGACCTCGACCCTGGTGTCGGGGGAGCGGATGGCGAGGCGCTTGCGGTAGGTTTCGGCCATTGCGGATTCCGCCTGCCGGTCGATGAGACCGAAGGGCTTCAGGAGTTTTTTCAGGCTCGCCAGCGAGATGTTGGCAAAGATGGAGAGCGGCATGGCGAGGCCGAGCTTGCGGCGGTCTTCGGAGACATAGGCGATCCCGAGGTCCATTGCCTGCTGCGGGGTCGTGATGCGGACCGGTTGGCCTGCGAGGGTGATTGTCCCCTCGGTCGCGGGGGCGATGCCGAAGAGGGTGAGGGCGACATCGGTCCGGCGCGCGCCGACAAGGCCTGCGAAGCAGAGGACCTCGCCCTTGTGCAGGTCGAAGCTGATGTTCTGGAAGACGCCTGCGCAGGTGAGGTTTTTGACCGAAAGGAGGGTCTCGCCATGCGGATTGGCCGCTGTCTTGACGGCGAAGCTTTCGAGGGCGCGGCCGACCATGTCTTTCACCAGACCGTCTTCAGTCACTTCGGCGATGGGCTTGGTTGAGATGTGCTGGCCGTCGCGGATCACGGTGACCCGGTCGGCGATGCGGAAGATCTCGTCCAGGCGGTGGGAGATGTAGATGACGGCGACGCCCTGGGCCTTGAGCGCGCGGGCGATGTCGAGGAGACGGGCGACTTCGTGCGCCGAAAGGCTGGCGGTCGGTTCGTCCATGATCAGGACCTTGACCTTCAAGGACAGCGCGCGGGCGATTTCCACGGTCTGCTGTTCGGCGAGCGTGAGGCCCGAGGCGGCGCGGCGGACGTCCAGTTTCACGCCCAAAGGCGCGATCAGCGCGTCGGATTCGGCATAGATCTCGGACCAGCGCATGATGCGGCCCTTGGAGCGGTTCGAGATGAAGATGTTTTCGGCGACGTTGAGGTCGGGGAACACCATCGGCTCCTGGTAGATCGCGGCGATGCCGGCGTCTTGCGCGGCTTCGGTGGATTTCAGGGTGACGGACTGACCGTCGACCAAGATGGTGCCGGTATCGGGCTGGTGAACGCCGGTCATCATCTTGATGAGGGTCGACTTGCCCGCGCCGTTTTCGCCGACGATGGCGTGAACTTCGCCGGGCATGACGGCAAGGCTCATGTCCTTCAGCGCCTGGGTGGCCGCGAAGGACTTGGACAGGCCTTTGAGTTCCAGGACCGGCTGGGTCATGGGGCGTTCCGATGCAAAGAAGGGGAAGGGGGCCGCGCGTGGCGACCCCCAGGGAGCAAAGGCTGCCTTAGTTGGCGGCGGCTTCGACGTTGTCCTTGGTGTAGACCGTGAACGGCCCCATCAGGATACGCTTGGCACCGGCGCGGCCCGGGTCTTCCTCGATCTTGAAGGTGCCCATCCGGCCGGCGGCGAACTCTTCACCAACTTCGCCTTTGATGGCGCCGGTGGCGAGAGCGTAGGATGCTTGGTAGGTAAGGTAGCCAAGGTCGACGAAGCTCCACAGCGCGAAGGCCGGGGCGCAGCCGTTGAGGGAGTAGCTGACCATTTCTGCGGGCAGGCCGAGGCCGGAGACCTTGACCTTCTCGCAAAGGCCCTCGTCCTGCATGGCCTTGGCGGCGGCGACGATGCCGACGGTGGTGGGGGCCATGATGACCTTGAGGTCGGGGTACTTGTCGACGAGGCCGAGAGCCTTGTTGTAGGATTCCTCGGACTGGTCATTGCCGTAGACGACGTCGACCAGCTTCAGGTCCTTGTACTTGGCGTCCGAAGCCATCGTGCCCTTCATCGCTTCGATCCAGGCGTTCTGGTTCGAGGCGTCGGGGGATGCCGAGAGGATCGCGACTTCGCCCGCGCCACCGGCAAGGTCGAAGGCCATGTCGGCCATCACGACGCCGATGGAGCCGAAGTCGACCTGGGCGACGAAGAACGACTCACCCGCGCCGTTCGGGATCGGGCTGTCCCAGGTCACGACCTTGGTGCCCGCGGCGGCGGCGGCTTCGGCGGCGGGGGCGATCTGGTCACCGGCGTTGTTCGAGAGCATCACGACGTGCTGCTTCTGCGTGGTCGCGGTGGTCAGCATCTCGACCTGGCCAGCGGCCGAGTTTTCCGGGGTCGGGCCGATGAATTCCAGTTTGCCGGTCGAGCCAAGCTCGGCTGCGGCTTCCTGGGCGCCACGGTTGGCCTGGTCGAAGGGCAGGATGCCGAGGAATTTCGGCAAGAGGACGGCGTTGACCTCTTGTCCTGGCGTCGCGGTGACGGCTTCGGCGAACGCGGTCGAGCCCATCAGGCTGGCCGCAAGACCTGCCGCGAGGGCAAGGCCGGAAAGTTTCATCATCATTGGTAGTCTCCTCCCGTTTTGTTATGCCTGCCGCCCCCTCCTCAGGCTGCGGTCAGGACCTTCGCTTCCTTAGGGTCGATCAGGATCACCTCGACACCCAGCTGTCGCAGGTGATCCAGCATGTGCGGTGGCGCGCCCGTGTCGGTGACCAGTGTGGACACACGGGTCAGGGGGCAGACCACCATGTTGCCGCGCGCCTCGAACTTGGAGCTGTCGGCGACGACAATGAGGTTTTCGGTGCGGGTCAGCAGCTTTGCCTCGGCCCGGGCCACCAGCGGATCGCTTTCGATGATGCCAAGGGGCGTGATCGAATAGCAGGACATGAACATCTTCGACGCGGCGAAATGCTGGATCGCGTCTTCGTCGAAGGGGGAAAGGATGATCCCGGCCTCGCGGTACAGCTCACCCCCCGGCAGGACGACGCGATTCATCGAATGGCTGATGAGTTCCTGCGCGATGGGGAAGGAGTTCGTGAGGACCTGCATCCGGTGTTGCCGCAGGTATTGCGCCATGAACCAGGTGGTGGAACCTGCGTTCAGGATGATGGAATCGCCGTCCTGGCAGAGGTTGGCCGCGCCCTGGGCCACAGCCTGCTTTAGGTCGGCGTTCAGGGTCTGGCTGGCATCGAAGCTGGGCGCGGTCAGCGGCGTCTGGCCGGAGGCGACGGATTCCGCCCCGCCGTGGACCCGACGCAGCTGGCCGGAGTCTTCCAGTTTCGCGAGGTCACGACGCAGGGTGGCGACGGAAGCGCCCGTGACGCCCACCAGGTCGGCGACGCGGACGATGCCACGGTCCCGCAGGCGGGTCAGGATCAGTTGCCATCTTTCGCGTTCGTGCATCATGGACGGAAGGCTGTCAGAATCGCTCATATCCGTCAACAAACAATCGCAATGCTGCACTGCGGAAGGTTCTCTGCGGCGCAGAATGGCGTTTCATGATTGACTGTGATCGCTTTGCGCCTATCCTTGGCCCCAAATCCTTTAGCCAAAGTCCGGACCGATGACCCAGGAAATCACCCTAAAGTCCCTGTGGGACGACGCTTATGCCGCCACCTTGGACGAGCCGGGCAAGCTTCTGTACCGGTCGAACCTGCTGGGATCGGACCTGCGAATCACCAATTTCGGGGGCGGGAATACCTCGGCTAAGGTGACGCACAAGGACCCGCTGTCGGGGGAGGACGTGCAGGTTCTGTGGGTCAAGGGCTCGGGCGGGGACATCGGGTCGATGAAGCTGGATGGGTTCGCGACGCTGTACATGACGAAGCTGATGCAGCTGCGGGCGCAGTACCGGGGGCTGGACCAGGAAGACGCGATGGTCGAGGCCTTGGGGCATACGATCTTCAACCTGAACCCGCGCGCGCCGTCGATTGATACCTGGCTGCATGGGTTTGTTCCCTTTGCCCACGTGGATCACGTGCATTCCGACGCGGTGATCGCGATTGCCGCCAGTGCGGATCAGGTTCGGCTGACGCAGGAGATCTTTGGCGGAGAGCTTGGCTATCTGCCTTGGCAACGGCCCGGGATCGACTTGGGTATCAAGCTTGGCCGGATGGCGGAAGAGAACCCGAAGCTGAAGGGCGTCGTATTGGGGCAGCATGGGCTGTTCACCTGGGCTGACACGGCGAAGGACTGCTACCTGCTGACGCTGGAGATGATCAACAAGGCTGCCGTCTGGCTGGATGCGAATGTGAAGCGCCCGGTGTTTGGCGGGGAGAACGTGGCCTCGCTGGCCGCCGAGGACCGCAAGGCGACGGCGCGGCGGTTGATGCCGTTGATCCGGGGGCGCATCTCCGGCGGCGCGCATATGGTCGGGCATTTCACCGACGCGCCGGAGGTGCTGGAGTTTGTAAACTCCAATGCGCTGGACCAGCTGGCGCCGATGGGGACGTCTTGCCCGGACCACTTCCTGCGGACAAAGATCAAACCGCTGGTGGTGCCGGCGGATGCCGATGCAAGCGCGCTGGACGGGCTGATTGCGGGGTACCGCGTGGACTACGCGGCCTATTATGACCGCTGCAAGCGGCCCAATTCGCCCGCGATGCGCGACCCGAATGCGGTGATCTACCTGGTGCCGGGAGTGGGGATGCTGTCGTTCGCCAAGGACAAGGCCACGGCCCGCGTGTCGGCCGAGTTCTACGTCAACGCGATCAACGTGATGCGGGGGTCTTCGGGCGTTTCGGAATATCAGGGCCTGCCGGAGCAAGAGGCCTTCGACATCGAGTACTGGCTTCTGGAAGAGGCCAAGCTGCAGCGGATGCCGAAGCCGAAAGCGATGCAGGGGCGGATTGCCTTCATCACCGGGGGAGCGGGCGGGATCGGGTCGGCCTCGGCGGAGCGGCTGCTGCGGGAAGGCTGCAACGTGGTGCTGGCCGACATCGACCAGACCGCGCTGGATGAGGTCGTCGCCGGGTTTTCCAAGCGGTACGGGCGCGACATGGTTCGGGGCGTCTTGATGGACGTGACGTCCGAGGCGGCTGTCATTGCAGCGGTGGAGTACACGGTCAGCGAATACGGCGGGCTGGACGTGCTGGTGAACAACGCCGGAATCACCAGCGCGGCGGCGGTCGAAGATACGACGCTGGCGATGTGGAACAAGACGATGGACATCCTGTCCACCGGCTATTTCCTGGTGGGCCGCGAGGGATACCGGGTGCTGAAGGCGCAAGGCATCGGCGGGTCGATGGTGTTCATCAGTTCGAAGAACGGAGTGGCGGCGTCGCCGGGCGCGTCGGCCTATTGCACGGCCAAGGCGGCAGAGATTCACCTTGCGCGCTGCATGGCGCTGGAGGGGGCCGCACTGGGGATCAGGGTCAACGTGGTGAACCCGGACGCCGTCTTGCGCGGCTCGAAAATCTGGAAGGGCGAGTGGTCGGAACAGCGCGCGGCGTCGAACAAGATCGCCGTGTCGGACCTGGAGGAGCATTACCGCAAGCGCAGCCTGTTGCAGCGGTCGGTCTTCCCCGAGGACATTGCGGAGGGGGTCTACTTCTTCGCCTCTGACGTTTCGAACAAGTCGACGGGCAATTTCCTGAACGTGGACGCGGGCAATGCCGTGTCCTTCACGCGCTAGGGGGCGGTGATGCTGATTTCCGAGGATCTGGTCGGATCGCTGAACGACGCGGCGCGGGTTGCGCATGAGGATGAGTTTGGCGCGCTGGGGCGGAAGCTTCAGCGTCGGGGTTTGGACATCGAGGCGGTGGTGGCCCGGGCGATGGCCTGGTCGGTCGCGGTGCCGACCTGGGGTGTGGGGACCGGTGGAACGCGGTTCGCGCGGTTTCCGGGTCTCGGAGAGCCACGGGGCATCCATGACAAGCTGGCCGATTGCGGCGTGATCCAGCAGCTGACGCGGGGGACGCGGACGGTTTCTCCGCATATCCCGTGGGACAAGGTGAGCGATTACAACGCATTGCGGCAGGAAGCGGCGCAGTACGGGCTGGGGTTCGACGCGGTGAATTCGAACACCTTCCAGGACCAGGCGGATCAGGGGTTGAGCTACCGCTACGGGTCGCTGGCCAACGCCAAGGCGGATATCCGGGCGCAGGCGGTGGCGCATAACATCGAATGCATCGAGATCGGGAAGGCGCTGGGTGCGCCCGCGCTGACGGTCTGGATCGGGGACGGGACGAACTTTGCCGGGCAGCAGAGCCTAAGCGCCATGTTCGAGAACTACCTGTCGGCGATGGCGGAGGTCTATGCCGCCCTGCCCCCGTCGATGGCGATGTTCATCGAGCACAAGATGTATGAGCCGGCCTTCTATTCGACGGTGATCAGCGATTGGGGGTCATCCCTGATGGCGGCGCAGGCGCTGGGGCCTCAGGCGAAGTGCCTGGTGGACCTCGGCCACCACGCGCCCAACGTGAACATCGAGCAGATCGTCGCGCGGCTGGTGCATGTCGGGCGGCTGGCGGGGTTCCACTTCAACGATTCGAAATATGGCGATGACGATCTGGACGCGGGCTCGGTTGACCCGTTCCGGCTGTTTCTGGTCTTCAACGAGCTGGTCGAGGCGGAGTTGCGCGGGGCCAAGGGCTTTGCGCCGTCCTACATGATTGACCAGAGCCACAACGTCACCGATCCGATCGAAAGCCTGATGGGTAGCGCGGTGGAGATCGCGCGGGCCTATGTGCAGGCGTCCTTGGTGGACCGGAAGACACTGGCCGAGGCACAGGAGGCCAATGACGTCATGGCCGCACATCGTTGCCTGAAGGCGGGGTTCCTGACCGACGTGTCACCGATCCTCGCCGAGGCGCGGATGCGGCAGGGTGGGGCTTATGATCCCATCGCGGCCTACCGGGCGTCCGGCTACCGCGACCGGGTGGCCAAGGAGCGGCCTGAAGTGAAGGGGTCCTCGTCCGGCATCGTCTGAGGTCCGCACCGGAGGGGAGGCCGGTTGGATGGAAAAACACTCGATCATCGACGAAAGCCATGCCTTCTGGGACGAGGTGGTGCTGCCCCTGTTGGCCGCGCGCTTTCCCGAGGAGACGAAGCAGATGGCGGCGGGGGTCTTCGGCTACGGGTCCGAAGTGCTGCGGCTGGATGACGAGTATTCCACCGACCACCACTTCGGCCTGCGGGTGAATGTGCTGCTGCCCGAGGGGGTGATGGCCGCGCGCGGAGCGTTGATCGAGGATGCGCTGGCCGAGGGGTTGCCCTCGTGTTGGCGGGGGCGGGAGTTGCGCGAGGGCTACACCCGGACCAAGGGCGTCGCGCTGGCCTCGCTGGAGCATCACCTGCGGTCGACCATCGGGCTGGACCATCCACCGCAGACCCATGCCGAGTGGCTGGCGATCCCGGAGGAGGACATGATGCATGTTGTCGCCGGGGAGGTCTGGCATGACCCTTCGGGCCGATTTTCCGCGGTGCGGGAGGCGCTGGACGGCTATTACCCCGAGGAGGTCAGGCTGCGGCGGCTGGCGCATTGGTGCCGCTATTTCAGCGGCATGGGGGTTTATGCGCTGAAACGGGCGCTGCTGCGGAACAACGAGCTTTACGCCAACACCACCTTCGCGCGGAGCCTTCGGTGGGGGGTGCAAATGGCCTTCCTCTTGGACCGGCAATACTACCCTTATGACAAATGGCTGACGGTGATGTTCCACCGCCTGCCCCGGATGGGGGCGCGGCTGGCGGCGATTGTCGAGGAAGCGCCAAGGCTTGGCACGACTTGGGAGCGGAAGCTGGAACTTCTGCACCAGATGTCGGACGTGCTGGATCAGGCGATGGTCGAGGACGGGCTGATCGCGCCACATCCGGCGTACAAGGTCTCGAAGACTTCGGGTTACCGGCTGTTGGAAAGCGCCTATGCCGAATTGATCCGCAAATGCCCGGCCGAGATCCGGGGCATCGTTCCACAATGGGAGCAGGTGCATTGGGAAGGGTTCCACTCCGAATTCGTCGCGGGGGTGGGGCTGGAGGACTGGCGGCGGATGCTGCTTCTGGAGGAATGCGAATGAACGGTTATGAACGCGTGATGGCGACGATCAATCACCAGCCGGTGGACCGCACGCCCATCGACTGCTGGCTGTACCAGAAGCAATTCCTGGAACGGCTGGAGGCCGATTACGGCCCGCGCGAGAAGTTCATCGAGGAGTTCGGCATCGACGTCTTCGTCGGCCTCATGCCCTTCCCCAACCAGCACGGCCGCAAGTTCGACATCCACGAGCTGGCCGATGTTCCGCTGGAGGACCCGCGCGATCCGAAGTGGCTGAATTTCACCGACTGGAACTATGATTTCGGCGGCACGAACATCGCCACGGCGATCCGCGACCACAAGGGCAAGCGCTGCGTGCTGGCGCATTGCTGGGGGATGGTCGAGGGGACGTCGTCCTTTCTGGGGATCGAGAACTGCTGGATGAACCTGGGCGGCAACCCGCAGCTGATGGCCAACTTTTTCGACCGCTATGCCGACTGGATGTGCATCCAGGTCGACCAGATGATCGAGGCCGGGGTGGACATGATGACCCTGTCGGACGACTGGGGGTCGAACGGGACGATGCTGTTTTCGCCGAAATCCTGGCGGGCGCTGATCAAGCCCTATGCGATGCGGGTGGTGCAGCACGCAAGATCCAGGGGGATGCCGGTCAACCTGCATTCAGACGGCTACATCCTGCAGGTCGTCGATGACATCATCGAGATGGGCTACACCTCGTGGCACCCCGTGCAGGAAAGCGCCGGGATCAACCCGCGCGAGGTCAAGGAGAAGTGGGGCGACAAGATCACGATCTACGGGTCCTTGGACGTGATCGACGGTCTGTTGAAGTACGACGGCGAGGAACTGGACGAATACATCACCGAACGGTTCGGCATCTATGCGCCGGGCGGCGGGTTCATCTTCAACGGCGGGCACTTCATTCAGCCGGACATTCCTCCGCTGCGGCTGGTTCGGGCCTACCGGCTGGTGAACAAGCTGGCGTCGCAATACGGGACGCTGCAGTAGTGCTGGCCCACGCCGTCGGGCCTGTGAAAGCTCCTGACGGGGCAGTGTGGATCGGTCCGGCGCATCCGTTTGACCTGCGCGATGCTTATGTGAACTTTCGTGCGGATATTCTGCTGGAAGAAGTGCCGTCAACGGCGATTTTAAAGCTTACAGCGGACAGTCGGTATCGGCTTTGGGTCAATGGCGTCTTCGTGGGCCGTGGACCGGAGCGGTCCTGGCCCTCATCGATGGCGATAGACGAACGCTTGGTCATGAATCTGCGTCCGGGCGTGAACCGGATCGCCGTTCAGGTCTATTCTCCCGGTCACTCGTATTTCGCCTATGTCCATCGCGGCGCCTGCGGGCTGATTGGCTGGCTGGAGGTGGATGGGGTGGCCGTTCTGACCACGGGGTCGCACTGGAAAACGCGGCGGGACTGGTCGTGGTCGGATCGGGTCGAGCGGGTGTCGATCTATGGTACGGCGGTCGAGGATCGGGACCTGCGACTGGCCGACGATTGGCTGGAGGCCGATGCCTCGGGCTGGGAAGCGGCGCGGGTAGTGCAGGGGGCCAAGGGGGCGATCTGGCAGGACTTGCGGCCCCGCGCAACTGCGCTTCCGGTGGAAGAGGTGCGCAAGCTGGACGCGCCCTGGCAAGCGCGGGTCGGTCCGGCAGTGACCGCAACCAGTGATCCGCATGACGACCTGCGAAAAGCTTTTTCAACAAGCAGCATCGGGTCGGCCCCTGCCCTGCTTCCCAAGGGAACGCAGGCAATCTGGATCTTCGATCTGGGCGATAGCCGGGCCTGCCTAGGCGGCGTGGAGCTGACGGCCGCGGGCGGGGAGCGGTTGCTGGTGTCCTATGCCGAAAAGCTGCGGGACGGGGAGCTTTTGCTTTCGGACCCCGAGACCTACTGCCGGATGCGCCCGACGGACCGTATCACGCTTCGCCCCGGGCGGCAGGTCGTGGAAGGCTTCACGCCCCGCGGCGCGCGGTATCTGGTTTTTGCGCTGGAGGGGGGCGGGGTTGCGGCGGAGCCGAAGTTTCACGTCCGCTTGCCGATGACACCGGTGCTGGAGCGGCCCCTGCCCCGCCTGGACCCGGTGCTGGACGGCGTGGCAGCGATGTGCCGCCGCACGGTGCTGAACTGCCTGCAGGACGGGTTTGTGGATGGAGTGTGGCGGGAGAGCAGTCTTTGGCTGGGCGACGCCGTGGCTCAGGACTGGGCGCTGCGGTCGATTTCGGATGACCCCCGGCCGCTGCTGTTTTCGATCGACATGGCGGCGGAGGGTGCGGACGCTGAAGGCCTGCTACCATCGGTCTTGCCGGGGGAGATCCCGGCTTATGCGGTGACGGATTACAACTTCAGTTGGGTGGAACTGCTGGCGGGTTGCGCGACGCATCCCGGAGTGGTTGAACCGGAGGCCGTCTGGCAGCGGCATTGGGGCACGCTGACCCGGATGCTGGAACGGATGGCCTTGTCGCGCGGGGCGGACGGGTTGCTGCGCAATCCGCCGGGGCGGCGGCTGTTCTTGGACTGGTCGCCGATGAGCAGGGTGGAACCCAACCTGACGCTGAACCTGCGCTATCTGCATGCGCTGCAACTGGCGGCGGGGATGGCAGAGCGGGTGTGGCGGACGGCAGATTGGGCGGCCGAGGGGGCTGCTTTGGCGGCAGCGCTTCAGGGGCATCGCGGGCCTGACGGCTGGCGCGAAAGCCCAGATCGAGAGGCAGCAAGCCAGTTGGCTTTGGCGTTGCTGATCCTGACCGGAGTGGTCGATCAGGCGGAAGCGGGGGCGCTGGCGGATCGGATTGTTGCCCGCTCACTGGACTTGCGGGACGAGCCGATGGAGGGGCAGCCAACGCTCGCCAGTCCCTTCATGCACCACTATCTTTTCCTTGCACTTCATAGGCTTGGCCGCCGCGCGCAGGTTCGTGAGATCATCGCCGCCCGCTGGGGACGCTGGGTGCGTGAAGGCCGACCGACCACGCCAGAGAACTGGTCGATCGACTTTCCCGACGGGTCGGCCTGCCACGGATTTTCCGCGCACCCGCTGGGCTGGCTTTAGAAGTCCAGGTGTTCGACCGATAGGGCGTTCTGCTGGATGAACTCGCGCCGGGGTTCGACGACGTCGCCCATGAGCTTGGAGAAGATGTCGTCCGCCTCTGCGAGGTCGTCGACCTTGACCTGCAGCAGGGTGCGCGCCTCGGGGTCGAGGGTGGTTTCCCACAGCTGGCTTGGGTTCATCTCGCCCAGGCCCTTGTAGCGCTGCAGGGTCAGGCCCTTTTCACCCTCGGCCAGGATGGACTTCAAAAGGTCGATGGGCCCGTGGATGAGCTGCTCGCGGTCCTTGCGGACAAGGCGGGCGGGGTCGCGGTAGATGTCGCGGGTTTGCCCAGCGACTTGCGACAGGCGCCGCGCCTCACCCGAACGAAGGACAGCACCATCAAGCGTCCGCAGCTCTTCCACGCCGCGCAGGATGCGGGAGAGGCGGATGCCCTGGTCCTGGGTGATCCGACCGGACCAACCACGCTCGAACTCTTGCGCGATCATGTTCAGGCGGCGGGCGACGGTGTCGGCTACGGCCTGGAGGTCGGCGTCGGCCTTGCCCGGATCGAAGGACCCGGCGAGGGCCGCCTGCTCCAGGATCGCGCGGGGGTAATGCGTCGGGAAGGCATCCAGCACGCGGCGGAACTGGCGCGCAGCCTCGACCACACGGGCAAGGTCATTGCCGGCGATTTCCTGGCCATCGGTCAGGCGCAGAACAGCGCCTTCGGTGCCCATGTCGATCAGGTAATCCTCGAGCGCGGCTTGGTCCTTGAGGTAGACCTCTGACTTGCCGCGGGCGACTTTGTAGAGCGGGGGCTGGGCGATATAGAGGTAGCCGCCCTCGATCAGTTGCGGCATCTGGCGGAAGAAGAAGGTCAGAAGAAGCGTCCGGATGTGCGCGCCGTCGACGTCGGCGTCGGTCATGATGACGACCTTGTGGTAGCGCAGCTTCTTGATGTCGAACTCGTCGCGGCCGATGCCGGTGCCAAGCGCGGTGATCAGGGTGCCAATCTCCTGGCTTCCCAGCATGCGGTCGAAGCGGGCGCGTTCGACGTTCAGGATCTTGCCGCGCAGGGGCAGCACGGCCTGGTTCGAACGGCTGCGGCCCTGCTTGGCGGAACCACCGGCGGAGTCGCCCTCGACCAGGAAGAGTTCCGACTTGGCGGGATCGCGTTCCTGGCAATCGGCAAGCTTGCCGGGGAGCGAGGCCACGTCCAGCGCGGTCTTGCGGCGGGTCAGTTCGCGGGCCTTGCGGGCGGCTTCACGGGCAAGAGCGGCCTCGATGATCTTGCCGACGATGATCCTGGCGGGGCCGGGGTTTTCCTCAAACCATTCAGACAGCTTTTCGTTCACCAGGTTTTCGACGGCAGGGCGGACTTCGGAGGAGACCAGCTTGTCCTTGGTCTGGCTGGAGAATTTGGGGTCCGGCACCTTGACCGAGAGCACACAGGTCAGGCCTTCACGGGCGTCGTCGCCGGTGAAGTCGATCTTCTCGCGCTTTGCGATGCCCGAGGATTGCGCGTAGCCGGTGATCGTGCGGGTCAGGGCGCCGCGGAAACCGGCGAGGTGCGTGCCACCATCGCGCTGCGGAATGTTGTTTGTGAACGGCAGTACGTTTTCGTGGTAGCTGTCGTTCCACCACATCGCGACTTCGACACCGATGCCGTTCTTTTCGCCGATCATGTAGATCGGTTCGGCCATCACACTGGACTTGGATCGGTCGATATACTTGACGAATTCGCGGACGCCGCCTTCGTAGAACAGCTCGATCTTCTGCGGTTCGGCGTGACGCTCGTCTTCCAGGACGATCCGCACGCCCGAGTTCAGGAAGGCCAGTTCGCGGAGGCGATGCTCCAGCGTCTTGAAGCTGTATTCGAGGTTCGAGAAGGTGCCTTCAGGCCGGTTGCTCTTGGCGCTGGCCAGAAAGCGGACCATCGTCCCCTTCTTGCCGGGGGCGGGGCCCACCTCGTGCACGTGGACAACGCAATCGCCATCCTCGAACCGGGCCCGATACTCCATGTCGTTGCGCCAGACCGTCAGTTCCAGCCATTCGCTCAGGGCGTTGACGACCGAGACGCCCACGCCGTGCAGACCGCCCGACACCTTGTAGGCGTTCCCACCCTCATCCGTGTTGTTGAATTTCCCGCCGGCGTGCAGCTGGGTCATGATGACCTCGGCCGCGGAAACGCCTTCCTCCTGGTGGATGTCAACCGGGATACCGCGACCGTTGTCCCGGACCGAAACGCTGTCGTCGGCGTGAATGATCACCGCAACTTCGGTCGCGTGACCGGCCAGTGCCTCGTCAATTCCGTTGTCTACGACCTCGTAGACCATGTGGTGCAGGCCCGAGCCGTCGTCGGTGTCACCGATATACATGCCGGGGCGTTTGCGAACCGCCTCCAACCCCTTCAGAACCTTGATAGAATCGGCGCCGTAGGTGGCGTTGTTCTTGGGCTGGTCAGCCATGCGTGGGGAACCCTGATCGTTACGCGCGATTTATAGCGTTTCGGGGCGGGAATGTCACCCCTTGCCCACAAGATTTGGTAGTTAGAGGAAGGGGATGACCAGTCCGACGCCGATCAGCAGGATGCCCGATCCGACGTTCAGTTTGCGCACGCTCTCGGGGCTGGACAGAAGCTGCCTTGCCCGGTCGAGGAAGAGCGCAAGCCCCAGGTTTCCCGCCGCCGGGATCAGCGCCGAAAGTGCGATGATGACGGCGATGTCGGGGGCGGTCAGGGCCTCAAGCGTGAAGAAACCCGGCAGCGCGCCCATGTAGAACAGGATTGCCTTGGGGTTCCCGATCACCGCTGCCACGCCGACGGTGAAGCCTGCCAGCATGCCGGGTCTTGTGAGCCGGCTATCGGCGTTCATCGTGGCTGCGGGCTTGCGGATCAGCAGCACCCCCATGACCACGAAGATCGCGGCGGCGACCCAGCGGAGGATGCTGAGAAAATCGCCGTAGCTGCTTTCGATCCAGGTCAGCCCCAGGATCGCGGCGAGGGGCCAGATCAGGTCGCCCAAAGCGACGCCGACGGCCAGCGGCCAGGCCGAGGCGAAACCGCCCGACAGCGCGCGGGCGGTCAGTGCGACCCAGACCGGGCCGGGGACGGCCCAGAGGCCGGCCATGCCAAGCGCGTAAAGGAGGAGTTCGTGCAGGGAGACGGTCATGTGCCAGCTTTAGAACAGCCCACCGAGGAGGTCGAGGGGCTTGGCTGAGTTCCAGGGTTGGTCTTTCAGGTCAAGCACTTGCAGGTGGTCCTCGGGCCTGTTTCGATGCAATGGGCCGGTGCTGGCGCCGGTCAGGTCGATGTAGGTCAGGGGGTTCGCGATGGGGCGGAACCCGGCAGCGGGATACAGCTTGGCGGTCCCGAACAGCAGGACATGCTGGGCCGGGGACTGGCGCGCAGTTTGCAGGGCCGCCTGCAGAAGGCTCGCGGCGTGGCCCTGCCCCCGGTGGTCGGGTTCGGTGGCGACGTCAGCGATGCCGGCGATGGTGACGATTTCCGCCCCGAGTCGCACTGCGCGAAGCTGCACGGCGAGGTGGGCCGCGATGCCGTCGTTGCGGATCACGTGACGCCAGCTGTGTCGGGTCTGGAAGTAGCTGCGGCCGCCGAAATCGGTCGTGAAGCAGCGCGCCAGCAGGGCCGCAATCGCAACCTCGTCAGCATTTGTGAGCAAGTGTTCAGGTATTGTCTCGATAGTCATTGCTTCACCTCGGAGATGCCGTCCTGTTCCAGGATAGGAAGGCTCCGCCCCCGGGTGCCCAATGCCGTGAAAAGCTCGGACTCGGTTCCGGTCATCAGGGCTTGGGCATCGAGCGCACAAATCTCGTCATAGAGCGCGGCGCGGCGGTGTTCGTCCAGGTGGGCGGCGACTTCGTCGAGCAGGAGGATCGGCGCGCGGCCCAGGTCCTGGGCCAGGGCGCGGGCGTTGGCGAGGATCAGGCTGATGAGAAGCGCCTTCTGTTCGCCGGTGGAACATTGATCAGCGGGGACGTTCTTGGCGCTGTAGCGGGCCAGGAGGTCGGCGCGGTGCGGGCCGACAAGCGTTCGGCCGGCGGCGATGTCACGGCGGCGGCCCTCGGACAGGGCCAAGGCAAGATCGGCGGGCTCGTCGGCGCCCTCGGGCCCGGTGAGGGTCAGGTCGGCCGAGGGGAAGGCGCTGGTCGGGTCAGCGGCGGTGGCGATGCGGGCGATGGTGGCGCGACGGTGCCGGGTGATAGCTTCCCCCGCCTCGGCCATTTGGGCTTCGAGGGCGGCATACCAGTGCGCGTCGGTCACTTGATCCTTGATCAGCCGGTTCCGGTCGCGCATCGCCTTTTCGTATGTGAGCGATTGTTCGGCATGCTCGGGGAAGAAGGACAGCGTCATGCGGTCAAGGAACCGGCGGCGGCCCTCGGCGGATTCGATCCAGAGCCGGTCCATCGCCGGGACCAGCCAGAGGACGCGGAGGATGCGGCCGAGGCTTGCTTGCGTGGCAGCCTTGCCATCGATGCGCACCTGACGCGGTTCGCCGGGTTCGGCCCAGGTTTCCAGCTCATGCGCGGCGGAAAGGCCCTGGACGGTGGCGGTGATCTTCCAGCCAAGGGATTCGGGTCGGCGGGCCAAATCCTCGGCGGCGGCACGTCTGAGGCCGCGACCGGGGGAAAGAAGGGACACCGCTTCCAGGATGTTGGTCTTGCCCGCGCCATTGGGGCCGGTGATGGCGACGGGGCGGCCGTCAAAGGCCAGCCGGGTGGACCGGTGGCTGCGGAAATGCGTCAGCGCGAGGGTTTCGATCGCGAGACCGCCCACCGGAATGTCCTTTCAGTCCAGACGTTTGAAGTGGATCAGACCCGCATCGGCATGACGACATAGACTGCCGAGAGGTCGTTGCCTTCGCGCATCAGGGTCGGATCGGCGGCGGAGTTGAACAGGAAAACGGCATTCTCGCGGTCGACCTGACTGGCGATTTCCAGAAGGTACTTGGCGTTGAAGCCGATCTCCAGCCGTTCGTCGCCGTAAGCCACGGCCAGTTCTTCCTCGGCGGCACCACTGTCGGGCGAGTTTACGGACAGGACCAGCCGGTCCTCCTCAAGCGACAGCTTCACGGCGCGGGAGCGTTCGGAGGAGACGGTGGCCACCCGGTCAACTGCCTTGGCGAATTCCGAGGCATCGACTTCCAGCTTGCGCGTGTTCCCGGTCGGGATGACGCGGGTGTAGTCGGGGAAGGTCCCGTCGATGACCTTGGAAGTCAGGGTGATGACGGGCGTCGCAAAGCGGACTTTGGTTTCGGAGACCGAGACGGCAATGGTCGCCTCGTCATCGTCGAGGAGCTTGCGCAGTTCGCCGACAGTCTTGCGCGGGACGATCACGCCGGGCATGTCGTCGGCGCCTTCGGGCAGGGGGGCGTCGATGCGGGCCAGGCGGTGGCCGTCGGTCGCGACGCAGCGCAGGACCTTGCCGGATTCGCCCGTGGAGACGTGCATGTAGACGCCGTTCAGGTAGTAGCGGGTTTCCTCGGTCGAGATTGCGAACTTCGCCTTGTCGAACAGCCTGCGCAGGACTGGCGCGGGGGCCGAGAAGTTCGAGGAATACTCGGAGGTCGCCATGACCGGGAAGTCTTCCTTCGGCAGGGTTGCAAGGCTGAAGGTCGAGCGGCCGGCCGCGATGGTCAGGCGGCCCGAGGCGGCGTCTTCGGTCAGGTTGACCAGCGACCCGTCGGGCAGCTTGCGGGTGATCTCGTGCAGCATGACGGCCGAGACGGTGGTGGAGCCGGGGCGTTCCACCATCGCGGGGGCGCGGTCCACGACCTCGATGTCGAGGTCGGTGGCGCGGAAGGAAACCTGCGCCCCCTCGGCCTCGATCAGGACGTTGGCGAGGATCGGGATGGTGTTGCGGCGTTCGACCACGGACTGCGCCTGGGCGAGCGCTTTCAACAGCGTGGCGCGTTCGATGCTGAGCTTCATCTGGCTTCCCCCTGCCGACCCTTTGAAGGGACGACGAATTTATCCGGGTTTTACCGGTTCACAAGTGTTGGATGGACTGTGCGAAGGTTTCACGGGGCCGTCAAGTGCGGCCCCCGATTAGCCCTGCAGAAGGCGGCGCAGAAGCTGCAGATCGTCGGCCAACTGACTGTCGATGGTCATCAGCTCTTCAATCTTGCGCACGCCGTGCATGATCGTGGTGTGGTCGCGGCCCCCGAAGCGACGGCCGATCTCGGGAAGCGAGCGCGGGGTCAGCTGCTTGGACAGATACATCGCCACCTGCCGGGGCCGCGCGATGTTGCGCAGCCGCTTCGGCCCGATCATGTCGGACAGGCGGATGTTGTAATGCTCGGCCACCTTGCGCTGGATTTCCTCGATCGAAAGCTTCCGGTCCGAGGAGCGCAGGATGTCGGCCAGGCAGTCCTGGGCGAGGTCCAAGGTGATCTCGCGGCCCACGAGGCTGGCGAAGGCGAAAAGCCGGGTCAGAGCGCCTTCAAGCACGCGGACGTTGGTGGTGATGCGGTGCGCAAGGAATTCCAGCACGCCGGCAGCGAGCACCAGGCCCTTGTACTGCGAGCGGTAGAAGTCGACCTTCTGCTGCAGGATGCCAAGACGGAGTTCGTAGTCCGTCGGGTGCAGGTCGACGACAAGCCCACATTGCAGGCGCGACTTGATGCGGTCTTCAAGATCCTTGATCTCGCCCGGGGCGCGGTCGGCGGAAATGACGATCTGCTTATTTGCGTCCACCAAGGCGTTGAACGTGTGGAAGAATTCCTCCTGGGTGGAATCCTTGCCGGCGATGAACTGGACATCATCCACCATCAGGACATCGACGGAGCGGAACAGTTCCTTGAAATCCATGACCTGACGGTCACGCAAGGCCTGCACGAAGCGGTACATGAACTGTTCTGCGGACAGGTACAGCACGCGCAGCTCGGGGCGGCGGGCCTGAAGTTCATGCGCGATGGCATGCATAAGGTGGGTCTTGCCCAGACCGACGCCGCCGTAAAGGAACAGCGGATTGAACGTCACCGGCCCGCCCTCGGCCACCCGGCGGGCGGCGGCATGGGCCAGTTCGTTGGGCTTGCCGACGACGAAACTGTCGAAGGTGAAGCGGGCGTCCAGCGGGGCACCCGGAAGCTCTTCGTCCGCGGCGCGCGGGCGGCTGGCCTTGGCGGCTGGCCGGGCGGCGGCCGCAACGGGGCGGGCGACGACCGGAGCGGTGCCAACGGCGAATTCGATGCGGTCCACCGTGGCCCCGGTGCTGGCCAGTTGGGTGCGGATATGGTCGGCGTAGTTGCGCTGAACCCAGTCGCCGAAGAAGATCGTCGGCACTTCGAAGCGTGCGACGCCGTTCTTCAGATCCGAAAGCTTCAGCGGTTCGATCCAGGTCGTATAGTTGTTCTTGCCAACCCGCTTGATCAACTCTTCCCGAACCTGCCCCCAGGCTTCATTCGTCATTCTTAACCTGCCAATATCCTCGGACCGAACAGGCTTGTCGGTCCTTTCTCCGCCACGAGCCACTTCGCCCATGCCACCGCGCCACCCTTTCGGACGTTCGCGGACGGACTGGTCAGGTAGGACAGAACAACGCACGACAGGCTGACCCGGCTTGCCGGTTCCTGCCGTACAGACGGGACAGCTTGAATGCTGCCTCCAACCCTATGATCGCAAATGGAAAACTCGGGTTTGACGGCCTTTTGGTCGCCCGCCCCGTGCAGCAGCTTTCCCTTTGCGACCCGTTATGTCCCCCAAGACGAAGTGAATCGCAGCGTCACGGTAACAACCCCCGCGCAGGCTCTGCAACCGAACAACGCGCTTGACAGAGATTCCCCAAACCCGAATCCGGAGGCTCTGGCAAATCGGCAACGGGGGGCCGAAAACGCTCATCCGGAAGGCGCCAAAATGCCGAAGGGCGCAACCCTTGCGGGCGCGCCCTTCGTGTTCTGGATTCGGTCCGTCCGGGCCGTCAGGGCCGGATCACTCCTTGGCGACGCCAGCGGCTTTCACGCGCGAGGCAAGGCGCGACATCTTACGGGCGACGGTGTTCTTGTGCAGAACGCCCTTGGTCACGCCACGGGCCAGTTCCGGCTGGGCGGCCTTCAGCGCGGCCTGAGCGGCTTCGCCATTGCCCGAAGCGATGGCTTCTTCGACCTTGCGGAGGAAGGTGCGGATACGCGAACGGCGGGCCTTGTTGATGGCGTAGCGGGCTTCCGACTGGCGGGCGCGTTTCTTGGACTGTTCAGTGTTTGCCATTGGTGGCTTCCTTGCGGTCTATCGGTTTCAATTCTGTCGCACGAAAGACCAGAAGGCCCCATCCGAAGGGATGGATCTGATTCTTGCCTAAGCGGGCCCACGCGCATGTGGGGCGGCCTATAGACCAACCCATATGGAAAGGAAACCCCCAAGGCGTCAGCCATCCACCGGATCGTCCGCAACTGCGACCGGCCACAGGAGCCGCTGGTTGCCCCCAAGCTTCGAGTTGCCCAGTTCCTTCACCTTTTCCACCCGTGCGGCAATGCCGGGGTCGGGGTCAAGCGTCAGGTAGGCCGCGATCCAGGCAAGTTCGAAGTCACGCGCCTTGCGGGTGCCGCCCACGGTCTGCTTCTTGCCGGTGATCTTCTCGACCGCCGCAGGGTCGTCCAGACCGTCCAGCGTGAACGCCACGATGCGCCGCAAGGCGCCGTCGCAGTCGGTGAAAAGCCCGGGCCGTTCGTCCTGCAGAAGGGCGGCGGTGGTGACCAGGGGTGCCACGGCGTGCAGCTGGTAGTGGAGCGCCAGCTTGCCGCGCCACATCTCGTTCGGCAGGCTGCCGTCCGCCTCGGCTGTGCAGGCGACCAGGCGCAGCGTCTCGGCGCCCCAGTCGATCAGCGCCGGGTCGTCCAGCACCAGGCCCACGCGCGTCACGGCAAGACCGGCCCAGGCGCGCAGGTTGTTCTGCGAGGCACGGGGCGGGGCTTTGGTGTCGAAGAAGGCCATCGTCTGTTTGGACCGATCCCGCAGCCAAGCCTCGATTTCGGCTTTCCCCGCGGGCTGGGGGACAACCTTGAGCGCGGCGCCATAGGCGAAGGCGACACCGCCCACCCGCGAGGGGGCGGAGAGGTTCGCGCCCTGCGTGGTCAGCTCGCTGAGGGCATCGGCCTTGGCCCAGGCGAGGATGCTCTCCATCACGCAGGCAGCGGCTTTCTGCGCCTCCTCGGGCTTTGTCTCGGTGTCGTTCAGGATGTTGGTCTGCTTGGCGAGATCGGTGATGAAATCATCGATCGGCTTCAGAGCCTCAGTCACGGCCTTGTCGCTTTCCTCGTCGAAGTCGCTGCGGTTTTCGCTGTCGTCGGTGTAGCGGCTGCCGAAGCCCAGGGTGACGACAGGCTTGGTGTCGATCGGGCATTTCGCGGCCTCTTCGGCAGCAACGGGGCTGGCGAGGAGGAGAAGCAAGGCAAAGGATCGCGTGGTCATTGGTTGACCTCCGTCGAGAGTTGCAGGGATCGCAGGCGTTGCGTGGCGTCTTCGCTGCCCAGGTCGGCAGCTTTTTGCAGCCAGACCAAGGCCTCATCGCGCGAGGGATCGACGCCGATGCCGAAGACCAGAGCGTCGGCGTAGTCGACCATTGCGGCAGGCTCGCCGGCTTCGGCAGCACGGCGCAGCCAGTCGGTCGACTCCAGCACGCCGGCTGGGGTCGTGGCGGCCTCGCGCAGGATCACGGCGTATTCGCGCATGGCGACCGCGCTGCCGGATTCGGCGGCCGAGAGGTAAAGCGCGGTCTCGTCGATGGTCCGGCTGGCAATGGCCCGGATTTCCGGCGTCGCGGCGCGCAGCCGGGCGAGGGTGCCCGGAAGATCCTCGGGCGCGCTGAAGCGGACGAGGTCCTCGAACAGCGCCGCCGATTGCGCGGGGTCGTATTGCGGCGATGATCGACGCGAGTAGATGTTCAAAAGCCGGTGGATCGCGATACGGCTGCCTTCCTGTCGGGCGGCCTGATAGTAGGCGAGGATCTTCGGCTGGTCGGCGTCGGTGCCGTAGCGGCCGTAGACGTCTGCCAGTTCGGCCAGCGCATAGCCCTCGCCCGCCGACAGATAGTCCGAGATCCGCAGCCAGCGTTCGAAGAGCGTCCGGTCACCGGCGCGGCCAACGGCTTCGGTCAGGCGCAGGGCCTCGTTGAAGGTGCAGGCAGTGATCGAGGTGGCCCGGGTCAGGTAGTCGGCATAATCGGTGCGATCCTTGATCAGGGGCAGGGCCAGGAGAAGCGCATCGAAATCGCCACGCTCATCAACGGTTTCACCGTAGAGGTCCATCACGGCGGCCATTGTCGGGAAAGTCTCGGGGTCCGCCAGGGGAAGCATCTCCAAGGCGTCGCCAACCCCACGCTCAGCCAGCGGCAGCAGGATTTCCAGCGCCTCGGCCTGAGTTTCGGGCGTCACGAAACCGTCTTCGAGCAGTGCTTCGGCGAACTGGGTGCCGGCAGAGGGCTCGCCCAGGTCCACGGCGTTGCGGAACAGGTCCAGCGCGGCCTTGCGGGCAGCGGGGCTGCGGGCGGCCTTCATCGCAAGCGAGGCGCGGGCAGTGGTCACGCCGGGAAAACGCGCGGCGTAGTTTTCCCAGAATTCCAGCATCTCGACCGGGGCCTGCCGCTGTTCAAGGAGATACATGTACTGCGCAATGGCGGTGACCCGTCCGGTCAGGGCCTGGGTCTGGATCTCAGCCTCGGCGATGGGGTCCGGCGAGGTGGCCAGCTGGGCCAGTTCTTCCGGGGTGAAATCCACCGCTTCAGAGGCGGTGCTGTCGGCGACCTGCACCCAATAGTCGGCCTCTTCGATCTGCGGCGCATCCGGGGCGCGGCAGATGAAGGCGCTGGAAAGCTGCTGCATCGGGTCCACCTCGCCCGAGGACACCACCGCCTGCATCAGTTGGTCTGTCACCGCATAGAAGTCCTGCGGCGTGCGGGCCGTGCGGTACTTCATCGGCGCGGTCTTCTCCATCGCGGCGTATTCGCCAAGCGCGATGGCGCGTTCCAGAAGCTCCAGCGCCTCGGCCTCGCCGGCCCAGCGGCCCTTGGACAAGAGCACCTGATCGGCCATCGCGATAAGGGCCCAGGCCGGGGCGTCGGGTGTCTGAACCAGGTTGGACAGGGCGTCGACATAAGCTTCTGACCAGTTCGGGTTGCGCCGCGCCTGGGCCTGCAGGAAAAGCACATGGCTTGCCTCGCCCGAGGCCCAGACCTCGCCCGCCGCGCTGTAGCGGGCATCCGCCACTTCCAGGTCGCGAGGCACCAGCGCGCCGTCCGCATAAAGCCTGCCCAGCGCGACCTGCGCGTAAGGCAGGCCCGCATCGGCGGCGGCGGTCAGGTAGGTGACGAGCACCTCGTTATCCTTGGGCAGGTCTTCGGCGCGCATGTGGATTTCAGCCACCCGCCAAGCGGACAGCGCATCGCCGAGGTCCGCCGAAAAGCGGTACCAGCGTTCCGACAGGGCCGTGTTTCGGGTGACGATGTCACCGTTCATGTATTCGCGCGCGATCCGGTTCACCCGGTCACAGATCAAGGGGTCAAGCTTGCCGACCAGCGCGCCGAAAGCCATCGTGACGCCAAGTTCGGGCGGGACATCCCAACCTTGGACCGGGTTGCCCTGAATTTCGCGTTCCACCAGTTGCAGGATCGCGTCGGCATTGCCGCCGAAACCGGCCTGCAACAGAAGTTCCTCGCCCTTCTCGACATCCCGGTCGATCCCGACGCCGCGGATCAGGTAGCCCGCCAAGAGGTGCTGCGCCCGGGGTGTTTGGCGCAGGTCAAGGGCGGCAAGTTCTTCGACCAGCCGCTCGCGCTGCAACTCGGACACGCGACCGGCGGCCAGGAGAAGCTCGATCCGGTCGATCAGCATGTTGGCCAGGGAGTACTGCGGGTCGATGCTGCGGAAGTTCGCCTGCACGGTGTCGACGGTGTCGAACCAGCGCTGCGGGTCCAGTTCGATCAGGCGGCGGAAGTCGCGCTTGATAAGCGCGGTATCGCTTTCGGGAAGGGCGTCCAAAGCGACGCCCTCCCATTTCGCCACGAGGGCCTCGTCCGAGGGACGGGGTTCGCAGACCTGACCGGTCTCGAGATCTGGCGGCTCGAAGACAAGGTCCACCGTCTGCGCTCCTGCCACGGTGGGCAGGGCCAGGATCAGAAGCGTGGCGAGGATGCGCTGCATGGGCATGTGCCCTCCGGTCAAGGTTGTTTGGCCAGGGCGTTCGGCGAGACGGTGGCGGTGTAGGTGCCGCCCGTGCCGGACAGGACGATGGCGACGCCTTCGCGGCGTTTGAGCGCGACGGCCGGGACCGAGGCGACCACGGTCTCACCGTCCCGGATTTCGAAATCCAGGGTCAGCGGGGCCTTCAACGCGACGGCACCGCCGCTGCTGGGGGCCACGCCTTCGATGGCGACGGCCTTGGCCTGGGGCACGTAAAGGTTGGCCAAGGCGATGTCCGACAAGTTGTAGAAGGTCACGTCGGCCTGGGCCGGGTTGCGGGTGATCTTGTCCACCACGAGGGCGGAGGTGCCGTCGGCACCGACCACGAAGGAATAGAAGGTGGCGGGCTGGATGGCTTCGGTGGCCGAAGTCTCGCCCGAGGTGATGCGGACTTCCTTGTCGCCATCGATCACCACATAGGGTGTCACGCCTTTCTCGACCCGGTCGAAGCTGGCCGCCTGGATCACTGCGACCGAGGCGGTGGCGTCCACGACCCGGACAAAGCTGGAGTTGGGGTTGGCGACATCTTCATACAGGCTGGCATCCTGCGCAGTCACGGTGGAAGCGGCAAGGATCAGGAACGGCAAAGTCAGATGGATGCGTTTCATGACGCGTCTCCTTTCTGGATGGGACAAAGGGTAAGGGCTGAAGTGTCGGTGAGCGGTCGATCGAAGCTGACAGCCACCTTGACAAGATCGGGGTGCCAATACGGTTCCAGCTTCAGAAAGAAGCGGCCGGTGGCGCGCAGGCGGTCTGACCGCTCGATGCGGACAAATCGGCGGATGCCTGCCTTGGTCTCGAAGGTCACGTCGGCGATCCGCGCGCCTTCGCCACCTTGGTCAAAGAGGAAGGCCGTCTCCGGCTTCAACTGCCCGGGTGGGAAGCTGGCGGTGAGGGCGCTGTCCTCGACCGTCGTCTCGGTGGCGATGTCGCAGGTCGGGCCGGCGGCGACGATCAGTTCGTCCATCGGGACGGGGCCGAATTGCGCAAGGCTGTTGTAGATCGGATTCTCCCAGACCAGAAAGGTCGGCCGGTCCTCGGCGAATTCACGCGAGGTGAGGTAGGAGGTCATCGAGCCGAACTGGTTGCCGCCGGTGATGGCGTAGTTGACCACCTCGATCCCGGCATATTCGGAGAGGAAGCCGGCGAAGTTGTTGATGCCGCTGTCCGAGAACGAGGTGCCGACCAGCACCAGGCTGGCCTCGTCGCTGCCGGAGCCGAAGATGTCGAGCGGCTCGCCTTCCGCGGTGGCTTCCGCCGGTTCGGCGGGCGCTGCATCGGCGAAGATGTCGGCGGCGGAAAGCTCGCCATCGGTGGCGCGCGTGGTGACCCAGGTGGTCGCTTGGACCTGCGGCAGGGTTTCCTTGCAGTAGGTCTGCAATTCGCGCCGAAGACCGGAGAATGCTACTTCCGGCGCGGCTTCCTGCGACGTGAACTCCACCGGAGTGACGTCGGCATAGGCCGGCAGGCCGCGGATCATCTCGCCGATGGCCTTTGCCGCAAGCCGCGCACCGTCCGGGGTCCAGTGGAAGTCGGCCTGGAAGAAGACCTTCTCGTCCGGTTCTGCGGCAAGCATGGCGGTCATCAGGTCCGGCGCGGGCACACCGGCTGCGTTGAGACGGTCGGTCACGTCCTTGTAGTTCGCCTGCATCACCGCCGGGTCATAGCCGTAGGCAGCGGCTTCCGGGGGCAGGAACTGCGGCATGGCCTGACCCTTGGTCGGCACGTTCACATAGATCAGCGTCGTGCCCTGTTCTTCCAGAACGCGGGCCAACCGGGCCAGTTGTGCTACCGCGATATCGTCCATCGGATGCTGAAGCCGAAGGTCCGATTGCACCCGGTAGAAGACACCGTCCTTGCCCTCGATGCTGGCCGAGGCGGCGAACTGGGTGCTGGCACAGCCGAACTGCGTGGGGCCGGCATGGGCCGCCGGAGCCATCAGCACGCAAAGGGCGAATATGGGGCGCATCATGGGGCGTCTCCTTCCAGGGGCGGGCGCACGGGGGGGCGCTTGCTGCGGTCAAGATCGGGCGAGCCGGCAGGCAGGACGGCGGGCTGCAGCGCCTCGCCACCGGGGATCTGCCGCGCAAGCGCCAGAGCCATTGCCTGAACGCCCGGGTCGGGGCTGGCGAGTGCAAGCTCCAGTGCCGGACGGGCGGATTCGGGATCGGGCGGCAGGCCCGCCTCGCCCTGGATATGGCTGAGTGCCAGTTGCATCGCGGCCTTGGAGTCCCCGGCCTGGGCGGCCAGAAGCAGCAATTCCCGCGCCTTCGGGATGTCGGTCTCGAACGGGGCACCCTGGATCAGCATCCGGGCCAGGCCTGCGGCAGCCTTGGCATCGCCGCGTCGTGCAGCGCGGTCAAGAACGCCGCGGATGTTGCGCAGTCGGGCGGGGGAGAACTCGGCCTTCTTGTCGGTGAGGGTGGCCAGAAGGCGGGGCATCGCGAAGTCGCGGCCCTGGTAGACAGCGATTGAATAATAATGCGCCGCGTCGTCGATGAAGGCGGGGTCGGCCCGTTCCTCAAGCCGCTTGGCAAAGCGCGCAGCGGCCAGCCCCTCCCCTGCGTCGGCAAGCGTGCGAAGCTGGACTTCCGACAGCTCCCGCCCCGCAAGCATCGACTTGCGCAGGGCCTTGAGCGACGGACTGCCCGCGATGGCCGGGGGCAACACCACGTCGGCCGCCACCGGGGCCACCGAGGACAGAAGGGCGAGGATCAGCCCGATATGAAGGACGTTACGCACCGCTTTTCACCGGGCCATTCTTCATTGGGCCTTGCGCGTCCCACAGCGCGGGGTCGGTCAGGTAGCGCACCGGGAATTCCCAGATCACCACCTCGGGCGGGGCGTCGTGGAAGTCGGGCGATGCGAGATAGTCCAGCATCGGCCGCGCCGGTCCCTTGCCCTCTTCGGCCAGGTTCAGGACGTCGCGGCGCAAGGCAAGCTTCAGCGCTTCTGCGAAGCTGAAGGTCGGGTTGGCGGAATACGAGGTACCGATCAGCAGCGTTCCGCCCGACTCGGTTCCCGCGAAGATGTCCAGGCCGTCGCCTTCCGCCCGCGCGGTGGCGATGAAGGAAGACGCCGCTTCCGGCTCCAGGCCGATTGACGGGGCGAGATCCTCGTTGGTCACAAATGCGACAAGGTCCCCGGTGAACTGGTGCGGCGGGGACCGTTCGATATCGAACTCGGTGTCGCCCAGATCGACCAGGCCCGAGGCGGCCAGCGCCTGCGCCACGTCCTCGGCGCCTTCGGGGGTCCAGTGGGTGTCAGTGCGGAAGAACGAGAGTTCGGCCTCGGCACCGCCCGTTAGTGCAGAGCGCGCGTTGAGGACGGCGACGTCGTGGCTGCGCAGTCCGGCCAGGAAAGCGTCGTAAAGCGTGGCGATCCCCTGTGCCGCCTTATGGTCGCTGTGGGCCACCATGACGTCCAGCTTGCCGGGGATCGGGACCACGACCAGCCGCGCGCCCGCCGCCTCAAGCTGATCGCGGACCCGGGCGATGCGGGCAAGGGACAGATCAAGGTCGCCAGTCAGGGGCCGCACTTCCTCGGCGGTGAAAAGCCAGCCATCTTCGCCCGCGAGCACGCCCTTCCGGCCTTCACCCACCGCCAGATAGCGCAGAGCGCCGATCATGCCGATGGCCGGCTCCCGGTGCGGAAGCGACTTGCGGTAGACGCTGTCCACGGTTGCCGTGAGCTCGCCCCGCAGCACGTCCACGTCCTTGGGCAGGTCGCTTTGGCCCGGAAACTGCGCGTAACCAAAATTCACCACGGCGGTGTAGCCGAAGAAGGCGACGGGAAGCACGAAGCGCGAGGCCCTGAGAATGGGTTGCATTGTCGACTCCTAGAACTGGAAATACAGGAAGGGAGAGAAGCTCTGTTCAGCCAGCCGCATCACGGCCAGCGCGAAGATCACGGTGGTCGCAAAGGCGGGCAGGACCGTGCCGGACCAGGCCAGCTTCCCCGAGGGCAGGACCGCGTGGTAGCGCCGACCCAGCCAGTCGCTGAGAAACGGCTCGGACGCCGCAATCAGGATCGCCACCATCAGCATGGCAAGGCTTTCGCGGGTGATCTGCACGGCGATCTCGAAGGGCAGCGCCCAGCCGTTCAGGCCCAACATCCCGGCGTAGAAGTCCATGGCCGTTCCCATGCCCGTCGCCCGGAAGGCCACCCAGCCGATCAGCACGATAAGCAGCGTCCGAAGCACATTCAGGGTGCTTTTCGGCGCACGGGCCATACCGGTCCAGCGTTCCAGCGCCAGCCAGCCGCCGTGCCAGGCGCCCCAGAGGACGAAGGTCCAGTTGGCGCCGTGCCACAGGCCCCCGAGGACCATGACCGTCATCAGGTTGACATAGGTGCGGCCCTCGCTGATCCGGTTGCCGCCCAGGGGGATGTAAAGGTAATCTCGCAACCAGACCGACAGGCTGATGTGCCAGCGCCGCCAGAACTCGGTGATCGATCCCGAGATATAGGGCGTGTCGAAGTTCTCCATGAACCGAAAGCCCATCATCAGGCCAAGGCCGATGGCCATGTCGCTGTAGCCCGAGAAGTCGAAGTAAAGCTGCATCATGTAGGCCAGCGCGCCGACCCAGGCCAAAGGTGCGGTGGGGTCAGGCGTGGTGAAGGCCAGGTCGGCAAGAGGTGCCAGGCTGTCGGCGATCAGAACCTTCTTGCCCAGCCCCACGGTAAAGCGCGCCATGCCGTCGGCGAACTTGTCAGCGGTGTGGGTGCGGTCGCGGAACTGGTCCTCCAGGTCCTTGAAGCGCAGGATCGGACCCGCGACAAGTTGCGGGAACAGCGAGATGAAGGCGGCGAAGTCGAAGAAGTTGGCGGTGGGACTGGCATCCCGGCGGTAGACGTCGATCAGGTAGCTGATCGACTGGAAGACGTAAAACGACACGCCAATCGGCAGGATCAGGTGCCAGTGGACGCCGAGGCCTGCAGCATCGGTGCCCAGCATCGCCGCAAAGCTGTCGATGAAGAAGTTCAGGTACTTGAAGACCCCCAGCACCGCGAGGCACCCGGCGGTGCCGATGGCGCAGGCCCAGGTCGCCCGGCGCGTGCCGAGGTTGGCCCCGATCACCCGCCCGAACCCGTAGGTCCACAGCGTCGTCAGGATCAAAAGCCCCAGGAAGTCGATCCGCCACCAGCCGTAGAAGGTCCACGACCCGGCTAGGATCAGGGCCGACCGATAGCGGAAGGGCGTGATGTAATAGAGCCCGAGGAACAGGGGCAGGAACAGGAACAGAAAGGTTTCCGAGGAAAATACCATCGGGTTACTCCGGCTTACAAGGATCGGGGGTGGCAGTCGTGGCACTGTTGGCCGCCGGGATGACAAAGGCGTCGTGGGCTGCAAGATAGGACCCGAGCCAAGGCGAGAAGTCGCCCGCGAACTGGCGCGGGGTCTGGCGGGAGAGGTCATTGCCCGCCAGTCGCACCTCGCCCAGGTTCGCGGCGCTGAGACCCTCGCGGTTGCCACGCAGGAGGTTGTCCGACAGCAGGACCGGCCCCAGGCCAGCCTGCGCCTCGACCTCGATCCCCGCCGAGGCGTTGTCCAGGATTGCGTTGTCGGCGATGCGCGCCGCGCCGGTCCGTGTGAGGCGGAGGCCCGCGGTGCCGTTTCCGGCGATGATGTTGCCCTGCACAGCGACGCAGGTGGCCGGGCCAAGGCTGATGCCAGACCCGGCATTGCCCAGAATGACATTGCCGCGCAGGCCAAGGCGCTGGGTCTTGCCGTCGATCTGCATGCCGTTGCGCCCGCCTTCGACGATCACGTTGCCCGCGATGACCACATCTTCCAGAACACCGGAAAGCCGGATGCCCGCCCCGCTGTCGGTGCCCGCGATGCGGTTCCCGGCCAGCACCACGCGGCGTCCGTCCTTGACCGACACTGCCGCAGCTCCTGCTCCGGAAAAGCGGTTGCGGGTCACGACCATCCCGTCCGCGCCTTCGAAGGACAGGCTGAAGACATTCTGGAACCGGCTTCTGACCACCACCGGCGGGCTGGCCGGTTTCATCAGCCCGCCCGTCAGTACCGAAACTCCACGGAAAGCCACCGGCCCGTCAAAGCCGAGGTCGGCGAAAGTGGATCTTTCCGCGCGAAAGCTGCCCTGCCCGGTCACAAGGAGGAAGGGGCGGAAGGTGGGAACCCGGGCGTTCTGGCCGGCGTCGCCCCTGAGGGTCGCGCCAGTTGCACGCACGTCTCCGAAGCTGAGGACGAAGGCTCCGCCAGCGGTGTCGAGTTCCAGAAGCTGGCCCTTCGTCAACACCAGCGCCGCGCCGGGCCACAGGACCAGGGGCCGCGACAGGCGCCAACCGTTGGCGCGGCGCTGAAGGTAGCCTGCAGCCTCAAGCTCGGGCAGGGTCGCGGTTCCGGACAGAATGTAGATCACATCCGTCGTGCTGGCCTGCGCCAGTTGCAGCGAGAGGTGCCCGTTGCCGCCCGCAAGGATCGCCAACTGCGTCAGCGCCGCCTGGACATCCCCTTCCAGCACCTTCATCGGCCCGGCGGCCGGGGCTGCCGACTGCGGCACGTCCGGAAGCACAATGCCCCCGGCCAGCCGGTCGGCCAGGACCGCCAGCACTTCGCCATCCGCGCCCCCGTCCAGCACGCGGGCGATGGCCCCGTGCAGGACCGCGTCCGGCTCGGCCCGCAGGGGACCGGCCAAAGCGAGGACCGCCAGAAGGACCGCCGCAAGGCGCATCAGATCGCCTCCGGCAGCCGCTCCGAGGCCAGGAGCATGAGGTCGCGCCGCAAGGCACTGACCTCGGTCCCGCCGCGGAAGACGAGGTGGACCAGCTTCAGCTCTTCATCTGTCGGGTTCGACAGAGGCAGGGCTTCATCCGGCTCGATGGCCACGGTCTGCCCGCGCCGCACCGTCACCTCGCGCCCGTCGATCATGCAACGCCCTTCACCCGACAGGACCGTCAGCAGGCTGGGCCCGATACCGGTACCATTGACCTGCAGCGATGCCTTCTTCTGCACCGTCATGATCCGCATGTCGTTGCCGACGTCCGTCGGCATGGTCTCGACCCGGCCCCAGGGCATCTCGCGCAGGGTGTGTGTCCGCACCTCGCGGCGCTGGTTGGCCTTCAGCCGGTCGACCAGTTGTTTCACGTCCTGCGAGTTCGACCGTTTCGTCACCAGCAAGGCATCCGGCGTGTCGATGACCACCGTGTCCTGCATACCGATCACCGCCACCAGACGCGTCTCGCTTTGCACCAGCGAGTTGCGGGTGTTCATCGCGATCACGTCGCCATGCAGCACGTTGCCGTCCTGGTCGTGGTCCGCGATCTTGTAGACCGCGTTCCAGGCGCCGACGTCATCCCACTCGACCCCGTGCAAAGGGGCCATGGCAATTGTGGGCGTCCGTTCGAAGACCTGACGCTCGGTCGGCTCGTTCGCGGCCTGGCGAAAGCTTGCCTCCTCCAGCACGATGCCAAGGGTCCGCATTTCGGCCCCTTCAAGCGAAGCGGTGACGGCCGAATGGGTCACCGGGTCCAGACGGCGGAACTCGTCGATCAGCGTCGCCGCCCGCATCAGGCTGATGCCCGAAGCCCAGAACACGCCGCCCGCCTCGATCAGCCGCTGGGCGTGCTCGTACCCCGGCTTTTCCACGAACTGCGCCACCTGGTGCAGGCCGGGATAGTCCGGCACCGCCCCGCCGTCGGTGATGTAACCATAGCCGGTTTCGGGATAGGTCGGGATGACGCCGAAGCTGACGATCCGTCCGTCCTCGGCCGCCGGGCGCATGGACCGGATGATCCGGTTGATCCCGCCCTTGATCATGTGGTCCGATGGCAGGACCAGGATCAGCGCATCCGGGTCCTGCCGGTAGGCGCACAACGCCGCAGCAAGTACGGCAGGCCCGGTATTGCGACCGACAGGCTCGCCGATGACCTGGCCCTGAAGCTGGAGGTCAGCCAGTTGGCGGTGGACCAGTGCGGCTTGGCCGGCATTCGTCACCACGATGGGTTCAGCGAAATCAGGGCCACGGTGGCGCTGCAAAGTGGCCTGAAAATAGGTCAGGCTGCCCTTGCCCTGCGTCGGCTGGAACTGTTTCGGCTGCTCAATCCGGCTCATCGGCCAGAGTCGGGAGCCCATACCACCGCAAAGAACTACGGGAATGATGGGTTGGGTCATGGCGCGTCTGCCTTTTCTTCGGAAACGAGGGATCTGGCGTAGGCGGTGACCGGCTGGATCAGCTCGGGAACCGCGCGGCGCAGGGTGACTTCGGCGAGCTGACCGACGAGATCGTCGGCCAAAGGCTGGTCAGGGATCAGACGAACGGGAACCGGTTCACCGGGTGCAGCCGTGCCGATGCCGCCGGGAGCAAGGTGCGCCGTCACGTCGCGGCCGTCGGCGAACCGCAGATCGACCGCGCTGGACTGCGCCAGTGCCAGCATTTCCTCGGGCAGAACCGTGCCGGTCAGGACCAGAGGCGAATCGGGCTGCGACACCCGCAGCACCGGATCGCCGGCAAAGACGGTCGAGCCTGCCTCGACCCCCAGCACCTCAACCCGGCAGTCGCAGGGCATCACCACGGACAGGGTCTGCCCGGTATTCGACCGGATCGCGAAAGCGACGTCGCCCGACTTGGCTTCGGGGTCGAGGAAGTCGATCTGCCCCGTGGCCGTCGCAGCCAGGGCGCGACCCTCGAAGCCCACGACTGCGGGGCTGACAAGCTGATACGTGAACACCCGCTGGTAGACCTTGGTGGCGACCAGGCCCAGAAGCAGGGCCGTCAGCGCCAGCAACAGAAGCGTCCCGCCGAAGCGCCGGACCCGGCGCGCCGGGGCCACGCCCTTGGGCTTGGCTCCTGCGGGGGACCGCACCGTCAAGACATTTCCCAGCGTGACCACGTCCCCGGCGATATAGGCATTCAAGAGGTGCCGAAGCTGGGGCAGGTGCTCGCCCATCGGTTCCAGGAACGCCAGCGTCGCCGTGCCCTTGGCCGCATCTACCTCGTCCAGCCGGACTTCGACCGACAGGCCGACGGTATAGCCCTGAAAGCGGAAGACCACCCAGGCGAGGCGTTCAAGTCCCTGCATGTGGGGATCGATCAGCCCGCTGATCGTCGCCCGGACCAACGAGATCTCGCGGCCCTTGTACTGCCGCCCGTCGATCTCGACGTGGAACGGGATGTCCAGCATCGGGTGATCGGCCGGCCCGCCCCAGGTGACGGCAGCCGGACTGTTGCGGGTCGTGGAAGAGGTGATCGCTTTGTCCAAGGGTAGGTCCTTTCCAGGCGGGTTTCAAACAAGCCCAGACAGCAGCATGACCCCGAAGGTCAGCCAGCCGAGGGCAAGGACATGCACGTAGGTCGAGCCGAAGGCGCGCAGGCGCTCGCCAAGGGCGGGGGCTGCAAAGCCGGTGGACTGCCGGGTCCAGCGCTGGCGATCGAGGCGGAACAGCACGTAGCTTTTCACCCCCGCGCCGACGATCTGGCTGAAGTACAGCAGAAGCGGATAGGTGATCGGAAAGCCGCGGCCCCGCACGGTGGCAAGCACCCAGCAGAAGACGTAGCGCGTTGCCATCACCCAGGCGATGTAGGCGGGTAGCACCAGGGGCTCGACGAAAAGGGCGGTCAGGGCGACCGAGATCGGCCCGGCCAGCGTGGTCCAGATGCCAAGCTTCTGGTCCAGGATCGACCACCAGGTGAACAGCCCGATCCGCCGCGGCCCCAGCGACAGCGCGCGCCCGTTGGTGCGCAGCATGTTGCCGAACCAGCGGATCATCAGAGTGACGGCGCTGTCGGCAAAGCCGGGCAGCGGCTGCGTCTCCATCGAAAGCGAGGTGACGTCGGGCAGGTACAGCATCCGGTAGCCGCGTTGCAGCAGCCAGTACCAGGTCGACTTGTCGTCTCCGGTCAGGAAATCGACGCGCCCCAGCCGCCAGTGGTCGATGTGGTCGTGCTGGACCAGACGGATGAACTCTGGCTGGGTCGCAAGGTCGGCGCGGAAAACCGACATGCGACCGGTCAGCGTGAGGACGCGGCCTGACAGGCCCATCGAGCTCATCATCATCTGCCGCTGGGTGAAGCGCAGGGCGAACCAGTCGCCAAAGAGGCTTGGCTTGATCTCGACCGCTTCGTCGGTTGTCAGGGCGCCGACAGTCGGGTCGGTGAAGAACGGGGCCGAAGCCGCGACGATATCTTCGGGCACGCAGCTGTCGCCGTCGACCAGCAGCAGGATGTCGCGTGGCGACGGCGCCTGCCGGCCGATCAGCCGCAAGGACCGGGCCAGGGCATCGCGCTTGCCGGTGCCGGGGATCTGGTCGATCACCAGTTCGACCCCACCCATCGGCACGTCCATCAGCGAGTGGACACGCCGGATCAGCCGCAGGTCCGAAGTATCGACGACCGAGGCGACGATCGTCGCGCCGCCCTTGGCCGCTGCCGCCGCCCGGAACAGCGCGTGATAGACCCGCCGCGTGGTGTCGGTGTCGATCTTGTAGCTGGTGATCAGGAAATAGGCGTGGCCGTGAACCGGCTCTGCCGCATGGGCAGCCTGCGCCCGCGCCTTGAGCCGGGGATAGGAGAAATGGATGTAGGTCAACGCCCGGAGGTAGTTGACCAGGGCCCAGCCATACCGCCAGGCCCCGACAACACCCACGACGATCAGCCCGTCCGAGACATGGCCCAACGCACCCGGCGGGATGCTGAGCACCAGAAGTGCCAGCACCGCCAAGTACAGGACGTGACCAAGGATGACGGACGGGCGGGTCATCACCAGCAGATCCCCTCGTAGGTGCCTTCGGACCGCTGGCCCGGCTTGATCCGGGTCAGGTCGATCATCGGGCGGTTGCCCAGAGCGGCCTGCAAGGGACGGATCGTCTCGTCATAGCGGTTGCCCACCAGAACGATGTCCGACCCCTCGATCAGCTCGTCGATCGAGCCGACCAGACGGCTGCCGAGAGCGATGTCCTGCTCCAGCCCGCGGCCGACCGAGGTGTTGTCGTTGGCGAAGGCCTCGTGGACGAAGGGGTCATAGACCGACAGCTCCATGCCGCGGCCGATCAACCGGCTTGCCAGTTCGGCAAGCGGGCTTTCCCGCAGATCGTCGGTGCCGGGCTTGAAGCTGATGCCCACCATTCCGACCCGCCGCTTTCCCGAAGCCTGGATCATCTCTTCTGCCCGCGCGATCTGCGCCGCATTCGCGACGAGAACCGCATCCAGCAGAGGCGAGGCGACCTTGCGATCGGCCGCGAACGCCCGCAGCGCGCGGACATCCTTCGGCAGGCAGGACCCGCCAAACGCGAATCCCGGGCGGAGGAAGTAGGGGCTCATCGAAACCTTGTGATCCGAACACAGGATCGACATGACCCGCTGGCCATCCAACCCGGCCGCCTTGGCAATGTTCCCGATCTCGTTGGCGAAGCTGACCTTCACCGCCCGCCAGGCATTTGATGTGTATTTCACCATTTCGGCCGTCGGCAGGTCCACGAGGTGCATTTCGCACGGCAAGTCGCGGTTCAACTCGGTCAGCAGCGCGCCGGTTCCTGCGTCCAGCGCGCCGAAGACGATCAGGCCGGGGTCCGCGTAATCCTGGATTGCGGTGCTTTCGCGCAGGAACTCCGGGTAGTACCCGACCCCGAAATCCTGTCCTGCAACTTTGCCGGAGGCTTCTTCCAGCAGGGGAATGCAGACCCGCTCCATCGTTCCCGGCACGATGGTCGACCGCATGATCACCGAGTGGAAACCCGGATGGTCCGCCAGCGCCCGACCGATCTCGCCGCAGACCGCTTTCACATAGTCTAGGCCAATCGAGTCATCCGCCGCACTGGGCGTGCCCACGCAGACGAACGAGGCGTCGGACCCGTGGACCGCCGCGCGCGCATCGGTCGTGGCGGTGAGCCGACCCTCGGCCACCACATGTTCAATCAGTTCAGGCAGGCCCTTTTCGACGATGGGCGACCGCCCCTCGTTGATTGCCGCCACCCTGCCCGGATCGACGTCCACCGCGACGACCTGATGGCCGTCCCTGGCAAGACAGGCAGCCGAGACAACCCCGACATAGCCGATTCCAAACACTGCAAGACGTGTCATTACCCGTTCCTTTTCCCCGGTCGTCAGACCGCAATTCCCCACACCGCATGCAGCAGTGCAGCATCCCGTAAACAGGGTAGGCACGGTCCGAAGCCTGCGAAAAGTCAGGGAAAAACCCCTGTTTTCGGGGGTTTTTGTCAGGCGATCCCCCTACATTGCAGGGTGATCCTGACGGACTAAACCGTCGGTGTAAGGGTTTTCCTGTCAGGACTTTCTGCAGGTGCGAAGGTGGCGCTGCCACCGAAACGGCGGTTTTCAGATCCCATTGAAAGCCGGCGCTTTTCTCAGCCGGCGGTGAGCAAGGGTCCGTCAACCCAACCCTGGGCGATGGCGAACTCCACGATCTGACGACGGCCGGACAGGTTCAATTTGCTGGTCCCGCGGGCCTTGTACGTCTCGATCGTCTTGGATGAGAGATCCAGCTCACGGCCGATCTCCTTCAGCGACTTGCCATGTGCCACCGATTTCAGCACGAACAACTCACGTTCGGACAGACGACGGTCCTGGACAGGCGCAGGGGACGGGTCTTCGGCTCCCAATCTGGGAGCGATCACCGCCGCAAAGGCCTTGTCGATGAAGATGCCGCCCCGTGCCGTCGTGGCCAGGGCGATCTTCAGCACGTCGAATGACACGGTTTTAGGCAGAACTCCGTGGAACCCGGCAAGGATACAGTCACGCGCCAGGCTTTCGGACAGAGAACTGCAATAGGCCACCATCGCCGTGCCGCGACCGCTCAATTCACGCGCAAGCTCGGCAGGAGCGACGTCGACCTGGGCGGGATCAATGATGATGACATCAAACCCACCAGGTGCTGTTTCCTCTGCGTTGGAGCCAAGGAAAACGGTACGCGCAGCAAAACTGGCGTCCTGCGTCAGCAGGGCGGCAATTCCGTCTGCAAGCAACGGATTGGCGTCGATAATCGCGATGCTCAGTCGGTCAGGCGCATTCATCGCCGCCCTCCTGCGCACGCGCCTGTGCATATGCCAAGCGTCCCACGTCCCATGTTCCCAAGTCCCACTTCCGGCTGATCAACGCAGTCCGGACGGGATTGTTCCCTTGGAAGTCGCACAAGTGCCGCGATGCAGCAGCGCCGCAGCATCTTTCCGCCGATCCTGTCTTCGCGGCTTTGGATCCGCCAGAATTCCGCGCGAACAGGGCGGCATGTGCCCAGCTAAAGTGCAGTTTAAAAACAGGAATTCTGAAAGACCGGAGCCATGCGGAGGCTCCGGTCCATTCATGGTCGCAATCTTAGGCCGCGGCGCGCAAAGCCTCCATCCGCTGCGCATCTTCTGCGCGAACCTTGGCACTTGCTGCGCGTGCCTTGCATCGGTCCACCCAATCGCGGATCAGCGGATCGTCCGGGGTGCCCTCGGGGAACCAGGCGTAGGGTCCGTGCAGCAGGATATCCGCCGCGCTGAATGCCTCGCCCATGATCCAGGGGCCTTTCTCCAGCGCGGCCCTCAACCGCGCCGCAGCCGTCTTGTGGTCGCGGATCGCCGCAGTCAGCCACGGGTGCGAGACGCCGGCACCTTCCAGGATGAAGGCCGGTTCCAGCACGCCCTGATACCAGGCCATCCAGGTGGCGAAGGCGCCCCACTCCGGGGTGCCGACCTTTGGCGCCATTGCTCTGTCCGGGAACAGGCTGGTCAGGTGCAGGATGATCGCCGCCCGCTCGGTCAGAACGACGCCGTCATGCACCAGCGCCGGGACCTTGCCCTCGGGGTGCGGGTTCGCAGGGTCGCGTCCGCCCGAGCCGTCCATGCGGGGGATCGTCACCGTGCGCACCTCGACCCAGTCCTGGATGCCCATCTCCTCAATCAGCGACAGGATCGCGACCGAGCGGCTTTCGGGGGAGTGGTAAAGGGTAAGCATGTCTTTCTCCTTTGATTGTCGATGGGATCAGATTAGCCTCGGCCTCCTGCCAGAACCTGTCAGGATCAGATGCCGAAGTCCGACCGCCTGTTTCGCCTGTTGAATACCTTCCGGCTTCTGCCCCAGCCGGTGACCGCCGCCCGGCTGGCCGAGGAAATGGGCGTGTCAGAGCGCACGCTTTACCGCGACATCCAGGCTTTGCGGCTGGCGGGTGCGCTGATCGACGGCGCGGCGGGTGCGGGTTACACCCTGACCGAGGACCCTGCCCTGCCGCCGCAGATGTTCACCCGACTGGAAGTCGAGGCGCTGATCCTGGGTCTGGCCGAGGTGAAGATGGCCGGCGACCCCGCGCTGGCAAAGGCGGCAGCGCAAGCGCAGGCCAAGATCATCGCCTCATTGCCCGACCGGGTGCAGCGTCAGGCAGTCCACGCGGTGACCCAGACCTACCGCCACGAACGCCGTGCGCCCCTGCCGCCGCACATGCAGACCCTGCGCGAAGCGGCTTGGGACGAGCGGGCGCTGGACCTGTCTTACTGCGACCTGAACGGCCAGGTGACCCACCGCCGGATCTGGCCCCTGGGCACCGTCTTTCTGGACCGCGAGGTGCAGTGCCTCGCGTTCTGCTGCCTGCGCCAGGATTTCCGCCGCTTCAAGGTTGCGCAGATGACCGACATCCGGCTGACCGACGAAAGCTTCCGCCCCCGCCGCGTGCCCCTGTTGCGCAGCTTCATCGACCAGTTGCGCACCGAGGGCCGCCGCCCCGCCCGCGCTTGAAAGCCTTTGGAACCGCGTGATAGCGTCCCGCCGCACGTCCAGGGAACCCAGATGACCGACGCCCCCGCCTCGCTTGATCCGACCAAGAAGCCGGCCGGGGCCATGACGATGGTCTACAAGGACTATTACTTCCTGCAGCGCTGGGTCGAGTATTACGGCCGCCAGTTCGGGCGCGAGCACCTTTATATATTGTCACACGGCGGCGACTCCGAACACGACCGCATCTGCCAAGGCGCCAACGTCATCCACCTCCCGCGCGACCCGACGATGTGGCGGATGGAACGGCGGCGCTGGGGCATCAACACCCAGTTCTCGGCCGGGATGCTGCGGTATTACAACTGGTTCATCGTCAGTGACGTGGACGAGGTGGTTATCGTCGACCCCGCCGTCGCGCCCGATCTGGTGACTTACCTTGGCCGCTACACCCATGCGAAGAAGACCCCGGCGTCACTCTGTCCTTTCGGGATCGAACTGGTGCACAACCCCGAAGCCGAGCCCGAGCCGCTGGCTGACGACCAGCCGATCCTGTCGCGCCGCCGCGTCTTCCGGGCCAACGCCAATTACGCCAAGCCTTGCGTTTTGCGGAAGGAAACCGGCTTTACCATCGGCGGGCACGCCAATAGCCACCAACCGCGGGTGCTGGACCCACATCTCTACCTGATCCACCTGCGCTTTTTCGACTTCGACCGCGTCACGGAACGTCTGGCCGGCCGCAAGGACATGCGCGCCATCATGGCCGGCGACCGCAACGCCGATGAGGTTGGCCGCGCTTGGGGAAAGGATCTGGAAACCTTCCTTGCGCTATCCAAAGGCGTCGCCGTGCGCGAGGATGCCGAGCTTCCCGACTTCCGCAAGAAGATGGTCGAAGAACAGCAACACCTGCATGACGGCAAGATCACCTTTTTCGGCGGGGGTCGCACCAAGTCGCTTTTCCGACTGCCCGAACGTTTCGCCCACGTCTTCTGATCTCGGGTTCTGACCCCATCGCCAAAGGCTCCATCATGGAACTCAACCGCCGCCCCGTCGCCTCGCTCTGGATCGGGGAAAGCCTGCACTACATCAACCAGCTCTGCCTGAAGTCGCATCTGGTGATGGGCCACCCGGTGACTCTGTATTGCACCGACACGGTGCGGAACGTGCCGCAGGGGGTCGAGGTGCGCCCCGCGACCGAGATCATGGAGATCGACCGTGCCATCGTCGCTGAAACCTCGGCCTCGTTCCTGTCGAACGTCTTCCGCTACAAGATGATCGCCAAGACTGGCGCGATCTGGATCGACTGCGACGCCTACTGCCATCGCCCCTTCGCGGAAGGGCAGGAGCATATCTATGCAGGCCACGGCATGCGTGGGGCGTTGAATTGCGGCGTGGTGGCGATGCCGAAGACGGGCAAGCTGATCGAAAGCCTGCTCGACTACTACGACAACCTGCCGGACTATCCGGCCTGGTGGGGCAACCGGCAGAAGAAGAAGATGGACAAGCTGGACCGGTCACTGCCGAAAGCCGTCCGCATCTTCCAGACCGAACGCACCGCCTTTGGACCCCAGGCCTTTACCCACTTCGCGCAGGTGACGGGCGACATCGACAAGGCGATGACCGCCGACACTTTGTATCCCGTGCCGTTCCAGCTGAACGACGTCTTCTATGACCCGCATTCCAACGTGGAAGGCCACTTCACAGACGCGACGCTGTCGGTCCACATCTACACCAACGCCGCCCGGCCCTGGTGGCGGAAGAACCCGCCCTTGAAAGGCAGCTACATCGCCCGGATGTGCGAAAAGCTGGACATCGACCCCACCGCTGCGCTGGAAGAATGACCTTCAGGAAGCAGACCAGCCCGCATGGGTCGCTGGTGGCGCTGTCCACCATGAAGGACGAAGGCCCGACCGTGGTGGAATGGGTGGCCCACCACCTTGCCGTCGGTTTCACGGAGCTGATGGTCTACACCAACGACTGCACCGATGGCACCGACACCCTTCTCAAAAGGCTGGAGGCGATGGACATCGGCGTCCATCACCGCGAAAACCTGATCCCCGAAGGGATGAAGCCGCACCCCTCGATGCTGAAAAGCGCCGGCGAGGAAGAGTTGATCATCAACTCCGACTGGGTCCTCGTGCTGGATGCCGACGAGTTCCTGTGCATCAACCACCCCTCCGCCACGCTGGACGGGATGGTGACCGACCTGAACGCGATGAACGCGCAGGCCATTGTCCTGACCTGGCGCATCTTCGGGTCGTCCGGCATCCGCGACTGGTCTCGCGCACCCATCACCGACCAGTTCACCCGCGCCGCGCCCGAGTTCTGGAACAAGGGCTGGGGCACCAAGACCATGCTGCGCTATGATCCCAAGCACCTGCGGCTGGGCATGCACCGTCCGATCATCAAGTCGCAGTTCAAGGACACCGACTATCCCGACACGCTGCTCTGGCTGAACGGCTCGGGCCGCCCGCTGGAAGACTGGTTCAAGTTCCGCGGCTGGAGGTCCATCCGCAGGACGGTGGGCTACGACTGGGCGCAGATCAACCACTATGCCATCAAGTCGATGGACGCCTATTCCCTGCGCAAGTTCCGTGGCAACGCGAACCTGAAGAAGGACAAGTACAACTCGGACTACTGGTCGCTTCAGGACCGCAACGAGGTCGAGGATACGCGCATCTTCCGGCACCGCGAGCGGCGGGCCGAGATCATGGCCGAGTTGCTGAAGGACGACGAAGTCCGCCGTCTGCACGAAGCCGCCCATGCAAGGGCCGAGGCGCGGCTGGCGGAATACCAGCAGTCACCGGACTACCAGGCCTATGTCGCGAACCTTGTCGCCGCCTCGAACGTGCCGATCAGCCAGGTCGTCGCCAAGCCGCCGAAGGCCCGCGACCCCGAGGCGGTGAAAGCCGTCCAGACCAAGCTGGAACAGCGCCGCAACGCCCAGCCGAAGGAAGAACGCCGCACTCCGCCCCCGCCCGGCTGGGGCTCGCCCTTCGCTTCGCCCTATGTCTCGGGCGAAGCGGACCTGTCCGCCGAAATCCCGCTGGAACTGGTGGAGAACCAGTCGCTGAAGGTCCCGCTCGACCCGCGCGTCTTCACCGCGGCCACGCTGGAGGTGCTGAAGTCCGGCAAGTTCGACCGCCGCCATGCGCGCAACATCGCGGGCTTCCTGAACGGCTGCACAAGGCTTCTCGACCTCGACTGCGGAATCGGCTTCGTCGCCCTGCGCGCCCGTGCCGCGAACCCTGACCTGCAGGTGACGATCCACGAGGAAAGGCCATCGCTGCTGCTGATGTCGCGCCGCATCACCGCGCTGAACTTTCCCGACCCATCCGGCATCGCCTGGTCGCAGGCGACGCTGAACCCCGAGGGTACCTGGTCCGGTCTGCACAAGCTTATCCTAGACACCCGTCCCGAGGTCCTGCGCCTATCCGGCCCGCTTCTCCCGTCCGAGGCCTTTACCGAGGCAGCCCTTACCGCCGTTCGCCGTATTCTGGTTCCTTTCCTCGACCCATCCGAAGTGACCGCCGCCCGGACCAAACTGGCTCCGATCCTGACTGAGCTCGGTTTCGCTGAGGACATGAATGGCGAGCCGAACGGCACGATCTACTTCCGTCGGGAATGATCCTCCGCCCGGCTTGCGGGAGGTGCGGGCACTACCTACCTTCCCCCAAGCAAAGAACGACAGGGGAAACCATCCCCGAAAGGCAGGGAATGCTGGCGATCCTGACCAGTTTGGGCATCCGGAGGGCGCTTTGCCTGGCGCTGATGCTCGCACTGGCGCTTGGCCCTGCGGTCGAGGCTTCTCATCACGGCCCGGGACCTTTGGCCGCCGAGGTGGACCACCATGACCACGCAGCGGACTCGCGCCATCACCATCCAGAGGCCCACCACGACGCCAGCGACCATGACCATGTCAGCGTCGCCTTGCTGGGACACGAAGATGCCGGAGTCCACCCGAAGCCCGGTCGACTGGAGTTTGTCGGCGCGGTGGTGGCCGACAGTTCCCCCCCTGACGGACCCAGGCGTCCACCCCGTCCGATGATGACCTGAGCCACTGCCCCAAGCGGCGGTCCGACAGTTCTCATCCGTCAGGAAAGTTCACATGGTTTCCACCCAACGGCCGCAGTGGCGTCCCCCCTTGCCCTGGCAGGCGCTGTTGGCGCTTGCCACCGTCACGGCGGCCATCCTCGTCGCCGGAGCCGCCTTTGCCCACAACGTCACCGAAGGCGACGCGGGCTATGTGCAGGAGGTCACGGGCTTCCGCCCCATCGCCTTCATCTATCTCGGCGCCAAGCACATGGTGACGGGCTACGACCACCTGCTGTTCCTGGCCGGAGTGATCTTCTTTCTCTACCGGACGAAGGACATTGCCATCTATGTCAGCCTTTTCGCCGTCGGCCATTCCGTCACGATGATCGCCGGGGTCTGGTGGCAGATCGCGATCAATGCCTACCTCATCGACGCGATCATCGCGTTTTCGGTGGTCTACAAGGCGCTGGACAACCTAGGCGCCTTCCGGCTGTGGTTCGGCGTCCAGCCCGACACCAAGGCCGCGACGCTGATCTTCGGTCTTTTGCACGGCTTCGGTCTGGCGACGAAGATCCAGGACTATGACATCTCGCCGGACGGGCTGCTGGGCAACCTGATCGCCTTCAACGTCGGGGTGGAACTCGGACAGCTGATGGCGCTGGCGCTGATTCTGCTGGCGATGCGTCAATGGCGGGCGCGTTCCGCCTTCGCGCGGCAGGCCTATGCCGCGAACGTCCTGATGATGGTGGCTGGCTTTGCCCTGATGGGCCTGCAGATCACCGGCTATTTCGTCGCCTGAAGGGAGGGCGCATCATGACCAACCGCTACGACACTTCGCTGCGGGCCGTGCCCCGAGTTGCCGTCCAGACAGTGCCCGCCACCCCCGGCGGCCTGATCCGGTCCACCCTGCTGGCTGCGGGCGCTGCGGGGGCGGTCCTTGTCCTGTTCTGGCTGCCCGCTGAATACGGGATCGACCCGACCGGCGTGGGCGGGCTGACCGGCCTGACCGAGATGGGCGAGATCAAGCAGCAGCTTGCCGCAGAGGCCGAGGCGGATGCCCGGGCCGCCGCCGAAACCGAGGTTGCCGCGCCAACCGATCCCGGTGTCGCCGCACCCGAAATCCTTGCGCGGCTTGACCGGATCGACGCCCAGCTTGCCGCAATCGCTGCCGTCATCGGCACGGTGCCCCCGGCCGAAGCTGTACCGGTGGCACCGGCCACGGCAGAGCCAGCACCCGAGGAGATCGCGACCGCTCCCGATCCCGTCGAGGCCGCCGTCGCCGAGGCCACGACCGCGGAATGGCGCGACGAGGTCAGTTACACTCTGGCCGCGGGCGAGGGGATCGAGGTGAAGCTGGCGATGGAGGAAGGCCAGACCGCCCGCTACGCATGGACGGCCAATGGCGGCGTGGTGAACTTCGACATGCATGGCGACGGCGGCGGGCAGAAGGTCAGCTACGAACAGGGCCGCGCCGTGCCCGAACAGGCCGGAGACCTGACCGCCGCTTTCACCGGCAATCACGGCTGGTTCTGGCGGAACCGGAGCGACGCGCCGGTGACCGTGACCCTCCGAACGGGGGGCGACTATCAGGAGCTGCGCGTACCCTGATCCGCCGATGGTCGCGCCACCCGCCGTAGGTCGCTGGTGACGCGGACCGGCCCAGGTCCCGAAACACCCCTTGCACCTGCCGTCCCTTCCCCTATGTTTCCCCTTACCTCGGGGAGCCCTTACCGGCTGAGATGCGAAAGCGAACCCGTCGAACCTGAACCGGATCATACCGGCGGAGGGAAGGTGCATGGGTTTCTCCATCCCCGACCATTCCGTCGCAACATGGAGAAAAACGATGCAAAAACAACTCCTTGCTGCGGGCCTTCTGACCATCGCGATGCCTGCGCTGGCCGAAACTCCCGTCCTTACCGTGCTGACCTACGACAGCTTCACCTCGGAGTGGGGCCCCGGCCCGGCCGTCGAGAAGGCCTTCGAAGCCACCTGCGCCTGCGATCTGCAATTCGTGCCCGCAGGTGACGGCGCGGCGTTACTGGCCCGCATCCAGCTTGAGGGCGCGGCGTCAGACGCCGACATCGTCCTCGGCCTCGACACCAGCCTTACGGCGGCCGCCTCGGCCACGCAGCTTTTTGCGGCGCATGGGAAAACGCCGGCGACCAACCTGCCGGTCGACTTCGCGGACCCGAACTTCCTGCCCTTTGACTGGGGCTGGTTCGCCTTCGTTCACGACAAGACCAAGCTGGCCGCGCCGCCGAAGTCCTTCGAGGCTCTCGCCGCCTCGGACCTGAAGATCGTCATCCAGGACCCCCGCTCCTCGACCCCCGGCCTTGGCCTCCTGATGTGGGTGAAAGCGGCCTACGGCGACCGCGCGCCAGAGATCTGGCAGGGGCTGGCTGACAACATCGTCACCGTCACCCCCGGCTGGTCCGAAGCTTACGGGCTGTTCCTGGAAGGCGAGGCGGACATGGTCCTGTCCTATACAACCAGCCCCGCCTATCACCTGATCGCGGAAAGCGACGACACCAAAGGTGCCGCGCTGTTCGACGAAGGCCATTACATGCAGATCGAGGTTGCCGGAAAGCTGGCCGCAACTGACCAGCCCGAACTGGCGGACAAGTTCCTGGACTTCATGCTGACCGACGCCTTCCAGTCGGTGATCCCGCAAACGAACTGGATGTACCCGGCGGTCACCCCGGCGACCGGCCTGCCGGAAGGGTTCGACGCATTCCGCCCGGCCAAGTCGCTCCTCCTGACCCCGGACGAGGCGCAAGCCGCGCGCGATGCGGCACTGGCCGAATGGCAAGCCGCGCTCGCCCGCTGAACCTGACTGCACCGGCGCTGGCAGTCCTGCTGCTGGCGCTGGTCCTTGCCCCTCTTGCCGCCGTGGGCTGGCGGGGGGCAGGGATCTCGCTTGGCCCCGCCGACTGGTCTGCTGTACGATTTTCGGTCAGCCAAGCCCTTCTCTCCGCGGCCTTTTCCACCCTTCTCGCCATTCCCGTCGCCCGCGCACTGGCCCGTCGCCGCTTTCCCGGCCGCGCCGCGCTGATCACCTTGATGGGGGCACCCTTCCTGCTTCCCGCAGTGGTCGCCGTCATTGGTCTCCTCGCGATCTTCGGTCGGTCGGGCGTCCTGAACCAAGCACTCGTCGCGGTTGGACTGCCCCCGATCTCGATCTACGGCCTCCACGGCGTTGTCCTGGCGCATGTGTTCCTGAACCTGCCGCTGGCCACACGGATGATCCTGCAAGGCTGGCTCTCGATTCCAGCCGAGCGCATCCGGCTGGCGCAATCCCTGGGCTTCGGCCCGGCCGAGACCTTTCGCCACTTGGAATGGCCGATGCTGCGCGAGGTGCTGCCGGGGGTTGCCCTGGTGATCCTGGTGATCTGCCTGACCAGCTTTGCCGTGGTCATCACCCTGGGGGGCGGCCCGTCGGCGGCCACGATCGAGTTGGCGATCTACCAGGCGGTGCGCTTCGAATTCGACCTCGGGCGGGCGGCCGGGTTGGCGGGCTTGCAGCTGATGGTCGGGGGCGTTGCCGCGCTGGCCGCATGGATACTGACGCGACCGGCCGGCTTCGGGGCCGGGCTGGATCGCACCTTGGCCCTGCCGACGCCTCGCGGATGGCGGCGTGGGATCGACGGGGTGGCGCTTACCCTGAGTGCCCTTTTCCTCGCCCTGCCCCTTGCCGCCGTCCTGTGGCGCGGATTGCCTGGGCTGAGCGACCTTCCCGCCTCGGTGCTGCCAGCCGCAGGACGCTCGGTCCTTGTCGCCCTGACCTCGGCTCTGATCGCGACAAGCGCCGCGCTGATCTTGGCCTTGGCCGCTGCACGCCGTCCCCGTCCGATCATCGAGGCGGCGGCAACCCTGCCACTGGCCACCTCGGGGCTTGTTCTGGGAACCGGGCTTTTCCTGTTGATCCAGCCATTTGCGCCGCCGATATCCCTGGCGCTGCCGGTCACCATCCTGGTCAACGTGGCCCTGTCGCTGCCCTACCTTTACCGCATCCTGTTGCCCGAAACCCGCGCCCTGCACAGCGATTACGGCCGTCTGGCCGACAGCCTCTCTCTGCGGGGCTGGTCGCGACTGCGCTGGCTGGTCCTGCCGCGCCTGGCCCGCCCCCTTGGCTTCGGGGCAGGGATTGCCGCTGCCCTGTCGATGGGCGATCTGGGCGTGATCGCGTTGTTCGCGGGAGAGCGGCAGGCGACCTTGCCTCTTGTGGTCAGCCAGTTGACCGGCGCCTACCGGACCGAGGCGGCCGCCTCGGCGGCGCTGATCCTTGTCACCCTCTCCTTCGCCCTCTTCTGGGCCTTTGACGCCGGAGGTCGCCGTGTTGCAGCTTGACCACGTGACCCTTGCTCAGGGGGCCTTTCGCCTGACCGCCGACTGGTCAGCCAAACCGGGCAGCCGGATCGCGGTCATGGGGCCGTCGGGGGCCGGGAAATCCACGCTTCTGTCCGCCATCGCGGGCTTTCTGGTGCCGAATTCAGGCCGCATACGGTGGCAGGGGGAGGATCTGACCGACGTGCCACCCGGCGAGCGTCCGGTAACCATCCTGTTCCAGGATCAGAACCTCTTCCCCCACCTGACGGTGGCGCAGAACCTGGGCCTCGGCCTGCGCGCCGACCTGCGGCTGACCCCGCAGGACCGGAGCCGCGTCGACGAAGCCCTGGCCCGCGTCGGACTGCAAGGTATGGGCCCCCGCCGCCCGGCCCAGTTGTCCGGCGGTCAGGCCAGCCGGGCAGCCCTGGCGCGGGCGCTGCTGCGGGCGCGGCCGATCCTGCTACTGGACGAGCCCTTTGCCGCCCTTGGCCCCGCCCTTCGGGCAGAGATGCTGAAGCTGGTGCGCGAGGTGGCCGACGAGACCTCGGCCCTGGTCCTGATGGTCACGCATGACCCGCAGGACGCATTGGCCCTTGGCGGAGACCTTGCCTTTGTCTCGGACGGGCAGGTCCAGTCCCCTGTCGAAACCCGGGCGCTGCTGGCCCACCCGCCACCCGACGTGCAAGCCTACCTGGGCTGAGAACGAAAAACCCCGCCACAAGGGCGGGGTTTTCATTGGAATGCAGACTGAAGATCAGGCGTGCTGCTTCTTGCCTTTGACCCCAGCCCAGATGCGCTTGTTGGTCAGGTACAGCAGTGTCGACAGCAGCACCAGGAACAGCACGCTGACGAAGCCCGCGTTCTTGCGGTCCATCAGCTTCGGTTCTGCCGTCCACATCAGGAACGACGCGACGTCCTCGGCCATGTGATGCACGGTGGCCGGGTGGCCGTCGGCATAGGTGACCTGGTCGTCCGACAGCGGTGGCGCCATCGCGATCCAGCCGCCGGGGAAGGCGGAGTTTCCGTAGAAGAACGAGCCGAACTCTTCCTTCTCCTCGCCGGTATAGCCGGTCAGGAGCGAGTAGATGTATTCCGGACCACCCATCCCGCGGAAGAGCTGGTTCATCCCGGTGCCATAAGGGCCGTGGAAGCCCGCGCGGGCCTTGGCCATCATGGAAAGGTCGGGTGCGCCGGCCCCGGTATTTGCCGGGAAGTTGTCGGTCGGCAGGCCCTCGCGGTCCTCGCCGGTTTCCTTGTCGGTCACCGTGAACTGCGTGGCATAGGCGCGGACCTGGTCTTCGGGGAGACCAGGCCCACCCTCGTCCGACAGGGTGCGCAGCGGGACATACTTCAGCCCGTGGCAGCCCGAGCAGACCTCGGTATAGACCTGAAGGCCGCGCTGCAGCTGGAACTGGTCGAACCTTCCGAACGGGCCTTCATGGGCGAAGGCCACGTCCTCGATGTGCTGTTCGCTCTCTCCGGCAGCGATGGCGCCGCCGACGGTCAGGGTCAAAGCCGATGCGGCGATGAGTGCGATGTTGCGGATCATGACTGGTATCCTCTCACTCGGCCGCGACGGTCTTGGTCCCGCCGGTGGTCGGCGAGTAGTGGGCGTTGAAGTCTTCCTCGATGGTCGCGGGCTGGGCCAACGGCTTTTCGATCACGCCCAGAAGCGGCAGGATCACCAGGAAGTAGGCGAACCAGTAGGCCGAGGCGATCAGCGAGATCGTGGCATAGGGCTCTTCCGCCGGCATCGCGCCGCACCACATCAGGACGATGAAGTCGATCACGAGAAGGGCGAACCACCATTTGAACATCGGGCGGTAACGACCCGAACGCACCGAGGAGGTATCCAGCCACGGCGCCAGAGCCATGACGGCGATGGCACCGAACATCGCCAGCACGCCGAAGAACTTGGCGTCGATGATGCCGAAGGACAGCCACTCGGCCGCGATCACCACCCAGACGTCGGCGGTAAAGGCGCGCAGGATCGCGTAGAACGGCAGGAAGTACCATTCCGGAACGATGTGTGCCGGCGTCGCCAGCGGGTTTGCCTCGATGTAGTTGTCGGGGTGGCCAAGGTAGTTCGGCATGAAGCCGACGATGGCAAAGAACACCGCCAGGATGACCGCAAGCGCGAACAGGTCCTTCATCACGAAGTAGGGCCAGAACGGCAGGGTGTCACGCTCGGCCTCTTCTTTCGAGCCACGGCGGACTTCGACCCCGGTCGGGTTGTTGTTGCCGGTGGTGTGGAAGGCCCAGATGTGGACGGCAACCAGCGCCGCAATCACGAAAGGCAGCAGGTAGTGAAGCGAGAAGAAGCGGTTCAGCGTGGCGTTGTCGACGGCCGGGCCGCCCAGAAGCCAGGTCTGGATCGATTCACCGACGCCCGGGATCGCGCCGAAGAGGCCGGTGATCACCGTGGCACCCCAGAAGGACATCTGGCCCCAGGGCAGCACGTAACCCATGAACGCCGTGCCCATCATCAGAAGGTAGATGATCATGCCGACGATCCAGGTGATCTCGCGCGGGGCCTTGTAGCTGCCGTAGTAGAGACCGCGGAAGATGTGCAGGTAGACCGCGAAGAAGAAGAGCGACGCGCCGTTCATGTGCAGGTAGCGCAGGAAGTAGCCGCCGTTGACGTCGCGCATGATGTGCTCGATCGAGGCGAAGGCCTTGTCGACATGCGGGGTGTAGTGCATCGCCAGGATGATTCCGGTGACGATCTGCAGCGCAAGGCAGAAGGTCAGGACGATGCCCCAGATCCACATCCAGTTCAGGTTCTTGGGCGTGGGGATCATGATGGTGTCGTAAAAGAGCCCCGCGATCGGGAGGCGCTTGTAGAGCCAGCGCTCACCGGCGGTCTTGGGCTCGTAATGGTCGTGCGGAATTCCGGCCATGGTTGTGATCCTTACCCAAGCTTGATCGTGGTTTCGTCAAAGAAGGCCGCCATCGGCACCGGCAGGTTCCGCGGGGCGGGCCCTTTGCGGATGCGGCCTGAAGTGTCGTAGTGCGAGCCGTGGCACGGGCAGAACCAGCCGCCGAACTCACCGGCGCCGTCGCCCAGGGGCACGCAGCCAAGGTGGGTGCACACGCCCATCATCACCAGCCACTCACCGGCCTCGTCCAGGGTGCGGTTCGTGTCGGAGGCATCCGTGCCGGGCTTGTTGGCATTTTCCGAGTTCGCGTCGACCAGGTCCGTCAGCGCAGTGCCGCGGGCGGCTTCGATTTCTTCGGCACTCCGGCGGCGAATGAACACGGGCTTGCCCAGCCATTTCACCGTCAGCTGCGTGCCGACCTCGATGGCCGAGACGTCGACCATGATCGAGGCCAGGGCGCGGGTATCGGCCGAGGGGTTCATCTGGTTGACCAGCGGCCAGACAGCGGCGCCAGCGGCCACCGCCCCGGCGCCTGCCGTTGCGTAGTACAGGAAATCCCGCCGAGTGCCTTCGCCGGTGCCTGCGTGATCGTCTGCGTGGGACACGAGATCTTCTCCCCTTTCAGGCCGGTGGATGCCGACCCATATGACTTGAGGGGCAATGGATATCCCATGCCCCGCCGCGCGTGTATCTAGCCAAGGCTTTCCCCCTCGTCCAGCGGACAAAGGGGCGCAGGGTCGCATTTCTGTGCTGCGGTTGATCCGGTGTGGCGCGGCAGTCGCGCGGGGGTCACGCGTCCGGTGCGGTGCCGCGCATCGCCGGGCGGGCGTCGAAGGTGGCGTACCAGGCGGCGAGAACGGGGTGGGTCGTCCGCCAGGGCCGATCCGCGTGGCGGAAATCCAGGTAGCCGAGGGCGCAGGCGACGGCGATCTGGCCCATGTCCGGCGGACCGGAGAGATGGCTCATCCAGCGGTCCTCCAGCGCGGCCAGGGCGCGGGCGATCTTCTGCCACTGGGCATCCACCCAGGCCGGCGACCGGGTGGTTTCGGGGCGAAGATGCACTTCGTACCGCATCAGGACCGCGGCCTCGGCGATGCCGTCGCCGGTGGCCTCGATGACCAGCGTGTCCCACAGGCGCGGGGCGGCGGGGTAGAGGCGGGCCTGCAGAAGGTCGTCGAGGTAACGGCTGATCACCCGGCTGTCGTAGAGGGTCGGGCCGTCGGGACGCTCCAGCGCCGGGATCTTGCCCAAGGGGTTGCGGTCGACCGGCAGGGTGCCGGGGTCAAGCGGGCTGCCCGACGCCGGCACCAGGGTCACGCGGTCGGTGGCCTTGGCCTCGTGGAGGAGGACCATCACCTTGCGGACGAAGGGCGAGGCTGGGGCGTGGAAAAGCTTCATTCGTCGGTCTCGCGCAGGCGGAAGCGGGCCATCAGGCCGGCGTCGACCTCGTAGCTGCGGCCCCGGAAGCGGACCACCCGGCGGACCCGCGCGGTCGCGTTGGTCTGGCGATCCTCGGCCCGGTCGGCGGGGCGGTGGATCGTCAGGCCCTCGCCAAGCTCGTCCAGGGCATCCTCGGCGCGCTGGTCGGTGCGGCCCGTATGGGCGGCAGAGCGGACCCATCGGGTCACCGCCCAGGTCGTCGAGGCGAAGAGGCCGAGGCGGACGGCCAGCGGGATCAGGGGGGCGAGGGGCAGGGGCATGGGGACCTCCGGACAGATGGGGAAGTGTAGGGCGGACCGGGGGCAGGTGTAAACCGGCTGGCAAGTGCCCGCGCGTGGTGCGCTTGCCAGGGATAACGATTTCAATGACTTGCCCGCGGGCGGTCACGAAAACTTAACGGATGCCCACCGGCACATCCGCCGCCGGGCGCGCCTCGGGTGTGGTCAGCCAGTCGTTCACCGCCTGGACCATCTGCTCGGGCCGTCGGCCATTGGTGTAGTAGGTGGTGAAGGGCACCGTCTCCAACGGGGCCGTCAGGCGCAGCTCGGTCCGGTAGGTGGTGCCCTCGCTGTCCGTGCTGATGCCCAGCTGCGCGATCTCCAGCCGGTCCAGCGCATAGTCCTGCCGCGTCAGACTGCGAACCGAGCGGCTGGTGCGGGTCACCAGCCCCTGACCGCGGTCGAAGGTCAACCGCACCCGGCGCACCATCAGCGCGGCAATCAGAAGCGGGACACCACCGCCGATCAGAAGCATCATCAGACCGCCAAGAACCTCGCCCGCCGACACCAGCGTCATGCTGCCAAAGACGAAGACCAGCGTCATGCCGATCATGACGATGCCGATGAACCAGGGCCTGTCCTCGATCACAAGCAACTGGTCTGAACGGTGGACGACCTTCATGGGCAACCCGTCGATCTGGATCGGGGGGAAACTGCCATGCCGGTCGCTGCCCGGCAATGAATTCCGCTAGCCAAGATCCTGCTGGATCAGCGCGGCGATCTCCTGAGCGTTGGCATTGCCCTGCGACAGGGCCTTGGCCGCGCGGGCGCGGATCTCGGAGGTCTTGTTCTGGTTCAGCTTCCAGGTGCCCTCGACCGAGGTGACATGGAACCGGAAGGGCAGGATCATCCGCATCATCCTGGGCATCGCGCCTTCGGTCATCTTGGCGCTGGTCCAGGGGCGTTTGTCCGCGATTCGGCCCTCGTGTTCGGCGGAAAGCGCATCGACATGCGGACGGAGCGCGTCTTCGGGCAGGGGTTCAAGGGTGCCCCGCAGATGGACGGCGACGTAGTTCCAGGTCGGGACCTGGTCGGGGACCTGATCATGCGGGCCGTACCAATCGGGGGAAATGTAGGCATCCGGCCCCGCCACGGCGATCAGCGCGGGCAGGGGAAGTCCGGCGCGGGCGATGGGGTTCGACCGGGCGAGGTGCAGTTCGGCAAAGCTTGCGTCGTCGTTCAGCAGGAACGGCACATGCGCCGCGAGGGGGCCTTCCGGGCCGTTCACGGACAGGATGCCGAAGCCCCGCGCGCGGGCGAAGGCAAGGTTCCGGTCGAGGGGGTCCTGACGGAAGGCGGGATTGGGGTGCATCTGATTCTTTCCGGGCGCGTCGTCGGGGCAGGTCAGAACGCTCCGAACAGCTTTGCAAATCTTTTCGAAAAAAATTGGTCGCGCCCTTTGGTCAGGTCTGAACGGCGCGGGCTTCGACCAAAGATAGATACGGGGGCAGGAAATCCCCAAGCGCCTGTTTCAACGCGTCCGAAAGCAGGCGGTGGCTTGGCATTCCCAAGGTTCCGGTCGTGATCCAGTGCCGCCCTTGCAGCTTGCCGGCATCAAGGATCACCGGAGGCTGGACCAGACGGAAGGGCTGCTCCCAATAGGGGTTGCCGTTTGGAGCCGTGGCCTGACGATAGCCGGACCGGTCATAAAGCACCGTGGCGGTGTGGATGAACTCTTCGGGCTGCCAGAAGCAGTAATCAAGCTGCGGCGATCCCGACTCGGGTGCCACCGTGAAGGGCAGGAAATTGAAACGCCCGGGCTCGAACTGCTCGATGATCGCCGCGACCCGTGCCGAAGCGACCCAGGCGGCGGGAACCGACCCGATGACGCCATATTCGGGCAGGCCCTTGGCCGTCTTGCCCTTCAGGGTCAGGTGTCGGGGATATTGATCGGTACGAAAGCGGTAGTCATAGGCAGGAATCCCCCAGGCCTTGTGCAGGTGTGCCAGCTTGGGGGCGGCCTTTGCTGCGGCGGCGAGGCGGGTTTGGGCAAGCGCGTTCCAGTCTGGCCCAAGCGTGACGAACTCGCCAAAGCCCTTGGACTTGCCGCCAAATGCGGGGCTCGGGCGGATTTCCCAGAAGACCTGGCCTTCCGGCAAGGCAAAGGTCTCCGGCACGGGTGCCGCAGGCGTCGGGGCAGTGGGTGCCGAAGGTTTCCTGCCGAAGAGTTTGCCGAACATGGACCATTCCGCCGTATTGGGTGGCCCCATCAAGCGACAGAATCGCTGTTGGCACAATTCCGGAATGGAAAAGGCCGCCGAGGTTTCCCCCAGCGGCCCTGATTCCGTCAGCCGGAAGCGGCTCAGCCCTGGCGGGCCTTGTAGCGCTTCTGCGTCTTGTTGATCACATAGACGCGGCCTTTGCGGCGCACGACCTGGCAATCGCGATGACGCGTCTTCAGCGAGCGGAGCGAGTTCGCAACCTTCATCGATCTTCTCCTTGTTCGCGGCGCGTCTGCGCCAGTGAAAACAAACGTGCCCCCTTGCGGGGGGCGGTGAATGGTGGGCGGTACTGGGATCGAACCAGTGGCCACTACGATGTCAACGTAGTGCTCTACCGCTGAGCTAACCGCCCACTTTGCCTAATGGCCCGCCTTGGCCCTTTCCGGTGAAACGAAAAGGACGCGGGGCGAACCGCGTCGACAGGGCGGGTCTATACTGACAAGCGCGGAGGCCTGCAAGGGGTTTTGGCTTTCCGGATTATGGCGCTATATCGGTGGCATGGAAGTGGAGGCGAAACGTGGCGCGGACCCAGACCGAAGCCTATGTCCTGACCCGTCCGGACGCCCTGTCCGGACCGATGATCTTTGCATCGCCGCATTCGGGGCGCGAGTATGCGGCCGATTTCCTGGCTCAGGCGGTGCTGGACCGCCAGGCGATCCGCTCTTCGGAAGATGCTTTCGTCGATGACCTGTTCGGCATGGCGCCGGAGATGGGCGCTCCGCTTCTGGCGGCACGGGCACCCAGGGCCTTCATCGACCTCAATCGCGCGGCCGACGAGCTTGACCCTGGGGTGATCGAGGGAATCGCACGAGCACCGCACAATCCGCGGATTTCCTCCGGGCTGGGGGTGATTCCCCGCGTGGTGGCAGGCGGGCGGTCGATCTATCGCGGCAAGCTGAGCCTGAGCGAAGTGGATGCGCGGCTCAAGCGGTTCTGGCATCCCTATCACAAGGCACTGGCGGGTCTGGTCGAAGAAGTGCGGGCCGAATGCGGCCAGGCGGTGCTGATCGACTGCCATTCGATGCCGCATGAAGCGATCGAAGCCCACACGCGGCCCGGCCAGCCACGGCCCGAGGTCGTGCTGGGCGACCGTTATGGGGCGACGGCAGGGCGCGAGGTGATGGAGCGGGTCGAGGCGGCCTTTGCGGGCGCGGGCCTGCGGGTTGGTCGGAATGCGCCCTTTGCGGGGGCCTATGTGGCGCAGGCTTACGGGCGACCATCGCGGGGTGTGCATGTTGTGCAGGTCGAGATCGACCGGGCGCTGTACATGGACGAGGTGCGGGTCGAGAAGCTGGCGGGGTTCGGCGGGTTCCGGGACCTGATCGCGGGTGTGGTGGCGGAACTGGTCTCGGGGGCCGGGGCGGCGGAACGGCTGGCGGCGGAGTAGGGGCCGGAGGGGTGCCCACGCGTGGGCAGGTATTTCGGGTGAGGGATTTCAAGGGGTTGGCTATGGGCGTTTACCGGGCGTTAGGGAATGGCGCCGGGGGACTGGCGGAGTCGCTGGTGGCGGCGGTTTTGAAATTGAGCGCTGACGCGCGAGCCTTTTGTCTCGCCTCTGGCCTGCGGCCAACCGGCTCGGAGGTGCCTCCGGCGGGGATACTTTGGGACATGAAATGGGTAGGGGTTCCGGTGAGTTTGCGGTGAGGAATTTCTGATGGTGCGATTGCTGGGTCTGTTGAGCGTCGTTCTGCTGGTGCTGACGGGCTGCTCGCCAAGCGAGACCTGGAACCAGCGGCTGACGCTGGTGATCGAGACCCCGCAGGGCGAAGTGCGCGGGGTGGTGGTTCAGCGCATCGACTGGGAGGGAACGGGTGCCATCGGGAAGGCGCTGTTCGGTGGCGTTGATCCCTCGTCGGCCAGTGTTCGGGTCACGGGCGAGGCGCTTGCGGTCGAGGTGGTGCCGGGGCGCTGGCTGTTTGCGCTTCTGAAGGGGGCGAGGGGTGGCAGGGTGAGCCGGGGCTGAACGCAGGGTTCGCAATCGCGGTGCCGCGTGGGCATTTCGCGAAGTCGGCGGAGGGCGTGCGGGCGATTGTCAGGTTCCCGAAGGACACGCCAGTGGAGTTGCCGCGTGAGGCCTGGCCGATGCTGGTGGCGTTCGACGACATCACCAAGCCCGAGACGGTGCGGGAGGTGGATCCGGCGGACCTTGCGGCGGTGTTTGGGGAAGGGGTGCGGTTGCAGACGGTGACGCTGGAGATCACGGAGGAGGCGGTGACGGAGGGGCGGGTTGAGCGGGTGTTGGGGTGGCTTGCGGCGGTCGGGCGGGCGAGAGGGACACTGATTCCTGACCCGCCTTTGCTGAGCACCGACATCAAGAACCCTGAAATTCAGCTGCTTGGCCCAAGCGCGTTTTCGACAGAGCTTTACAGGTAAGCAACGCCAAACTGGTGCGCGCCTTGCGCCGGGATCGTATCCACATTCGGCACGCAAGATGGTGCGCTGTAGCGCACCCTACGAGGCCGCATCGGGGCGCGGAGGGTCAGCGAGGAGCGATGCGGGACGCGGGCGAGGAGCGGGTTAGCGCAGCGCGCGGCCCTTGATGATCGCTTCCGCCCCGAACTTGGCGCGGATGGCGTCGGTGGCGCGTTCGGCGGCGGCGCGTTTGGTGGCATTGGGGTCGAGGAGGTCTTGGGAGAGGTCGGCCTGGTCTTCGGGGGCGAGGTCGGAGATGCCGACGCCGATCAGGCGGAAGGGGCCTTGCGTGCCAGCATGGTCGAACAGGTCACGGGCGGCGCGGTAGATGCGGTCGGTGAGTTGGGTGGGGTCGCTGAGGGCGTGGCGGCGGGTGACGAGCTGGAAGTCCTTGCGCTTCAGTTTCAGCGTCACGGTGCGGCCCGACAGGCGCTTGGCCTTGGCGCGGTCGGCGACCTGTTCGGAAAGCCGCCAGATGTGGCCATCCAGGAGATCGGGATTGGAGGTGTCCTCGAAGAAGGTCGTCTCTTTCGAGATCGATTTAAGCTTTTCGTCCCGGTTGACCCGCCGGGTATCCAGCCCGCGGGCCAGATGCCAGAGCCGGTCGCCCATTGATCCGAAGCGCGCGCCAAGGTCGGCGCGGTCCCAGCGGAGGAGGTCGGCGATGGTGCGGATGCCGGCTGACTCCAGGGCGGTCTGGGTGGCCTGACCGACGCCCCAGATGATGCGGACCGAGCGGGGCTTCAGGAAGGATTCGGTCTCGGCGCGGCCGATCACCGAGAAGCCGCGCGGCTTGTCGAGGTCGGAGGCGATCTTGGCGAGGAACTTGTTGTGCGACAGGCCGATGGAGCCGGTGAGGCCCAGTTCGTCTTCCATCCGTTTCGTGAGGCGGGCGAGGAGGACGGCGGGGGGTGCACCGTGCAGGCGGGCGGTGCCGGTGAGGTCGAGGAAGGCCTCGTCGAGGGAGAGGGGTTCGATGGCGGGGGTCAGGTCCTCCATCATCGCGCGGATGGCGCGGGAGGCTTCAGTGTAGGCGCTGAACCGCGGTTTTACCACCACGGCCTCGGGGCAGAGTTTCAGGGCCTGGAACATCGGCATGGCGGACCGCACGCCCTTGATGCGGGCGATGTAGCAGCAGGTCGAGACGACTCCGCGCTGGCCGCCGCCGACGATCACCGGCTGGTCCCGGAGTTCGGGGTTGTCGCGCTTTTCGACGGAGGCGTAGAAGGCGTCGCAGTCCATGTGGGCGATGGAGAGCTGTGTCAGTTCCGCGTGCGCGACCATCCGGGGCGAGCGGCAGGCCGGGCAGCGCGGTGCCGGGCTGTCGGTCAGGGTCAGGCAGTCGCGGCAGAGGCTGGGCATGATGGGGCGAGGTTACCACGGCCACCGGGGCCTGTGGAGTGCGCCCGTGGAAAGCGGTTGACGTCTGAGCAACCACTGCCGCCTTATCCTGACCGAAACCAAGGACCATCCCGCGCATGTCGCAGCCTTACGAGACCCTGCCCGAGGACCGCTTCTGGCGCACTGCCGTGGCGGAACGCGATGCGCTGGAGATCGCCGGGCTGTGGCAGCCGAGGTATCCGATCAAGCGGCGCACGCGGATCGTCACGGCGGGGTCCTGCTTTGCGCAGCATTTCTCGAAGGCGCTGGTCGCGCGGCGTTATCGCTGGCTGGACTTCGAGCCGGGACCGGCGGGCCTGACGGCAGAACAGCGGAAGGATTACCACTACGGCACCTTCAGCTTCCGGACGGGCAACATCTACACGCCCGGGATGCTGTTGCAGTGGCTGACCTGGGCCCTGACCGATGCCACCCCTCCCGACGAGGTGTGGGAGAAGGACGGCCGCTTCTACGACCCCTTTCGCCCGGGGGTGGAGCCGGGGGGCTTCCTGTCGGTCGAAGAACTGCTGACGTCTCGTGCCGAGACGCTGGCCGCCATTGCGGAGGCGGTGCGGGGGGCGCAGGTCTTTGTCTTCACGATGGGCCTGACCGAAGCCTGGAATAGCCGTGAGACCGGCGTGGAATATGCCGTCTGTCCCGGCACGCTGGCGGGGCAGTACGACGCGGACCGGCACGGCTTTGTGAACCATGGCTTCGGCGCGCTGATGGGGGACATGACGGCGGCACTGCGGCTTATGTTCCGCGCGAACCGGGCGCTGAAGGTGCTGCTTACCGTCTCGCCGGTTCCGCTGACCGCGACGGCCTCGGGCCAGCATGTGCTGACGGCCACCAGCCACTCGAAGTCGCTTCTGCGGGCGGTGGCGTCCGAACTGACAGCGGCGCAGTCGCGGGTGGATTACTTTCCGTCCTACGAGATCATCACCCATCCCGCCTACCGGGGCCGGTTCTTCGCGCCGAACCTGCGGTCGGTCCTGCCCGAAGGGGTGGACCATGTGATGACCCAGTTCTTCCAGGATCAGGCATCCACCTTTGGCGGGGAGGCAGCGGCGGTGACGCCCCCGCCTCGGCCCCTTCCGACCATCGAGGAGCCAGCGGAGCCCGAGCTGACCGAGGCCGAGGAGTTGCGTTGCGAGGAGGAGATCCTGGCCACCTTTGCGCCGGATCAGCGGCATGGCTGACCTGCCGCGCCTTTGTGTCTTTGGTGACAGCCATTACGCCTGCGTCCGGCAGGCCGAGGCGCAAGGGCTGGTCGACACCGCGGGCGTCGCGCTGGAATACTGGGGCAATGTCGGCGGCCGCTTCCGCTATCTGCAATTCCGCGACGGCGCGATCCATCCCCCGGATGACGCTGTTGCCAGCCGCTTCGCAAAGTTCAACGCCAAAGGCCGGACCTTCCTACCCGCCGCCGAGTTCGACGCGATCCTGGTCATGGGTGCGCGGATCTATCCCTGGCGGGTGTTCTTCCGGCTTTTGCAGCTTTTGTCGAACGGCACTTTCGTCAGCGAGGGCCTGCAGCGGCGCATCCTTTCCGACGGGCTGCGCGGCTATCACGGCTACCAACTTGCGTCGGGGCTTGCCGCGACCGGAACGGCGCGGGTCCTTATGGCTCCGGTCGCCTTCTACACGGCGAACCCGGAGCGTTTTGCGGCCTCGATCACCCCGGTCATTGCCGGGCTGATCGCTGACCGTCTGCCGTGGTTCTGGTCGGTCCTGTCCGAGGCCGCAGCGGCGGACGGGATCACCCTGATCGCGCAACCCGATGAGACGGTGGCGGCCGGCATGTTCACCGATCCGGCCTATGCCGTGGCGGATCACGAGGCGAAGGCGGATTACGAACACCACAACGCCGCCTATGGCGCGGCGATCCTGTCGCAGGCGCTGGCGCTGGTGGACGGGATGGACGTCGGCGCTGCCAGCGTGCGACCCTTGGCGTCGCCCGGCAGAATGATCGGGGGGACAGGGGTCTGATGTTGAACATTGCCGCAAAACTGCCGCCGGGCGCCCTGGTCGGGGGCGAGGATGCCCAGCTGGCAGAAGCTGTCCTGACCACCGGCGGTGCGCGTTTCATCGCGCGCGAGGCGGATCTGGTCCGGTCCGACGGGCGGATCACCGGCTGGCGGGATTCGGTGCTGGCGGTCGAGGCCGGGGTCGCCACTCCGAACAGTGGAAACAGTCGGCTGGACCCGGGGCCACCGGCCGCGCTGACCTGTCAGGAGGGGCTGAACTGCGGCTTCACCCTGCCGGGCTTTGCGCCCGAGGTGGAGGCTTTCACCGTGGCGGTGATCTACCGCTCGGAGGGGGATGCGCGGACGTTGGCGACGATCTTTACAGGACAGACCAACAACCTTATCTTCTTGGCCGAGGCCGAGGGTCGGGTGCTGGCCAAGGACAAGGCCGCGTCGGTCGAGGTGGCGCTGCCGCTGGCCGGGGGCACAGGGGCGAAGCTGGTGATCCTTAGCTTCAACGGACGCACCCTGCTGCTGGAGATGGACGGCCAGACGGCCGAGGCCGCAGGCAAGGTGCCGGGTCTGGCGCATCAGGCGGATTTCTTCATCGGCTGCCGGTCGAACCGGGCCGGGCTGGCAAAGACGCTGGGGCAGGCGCGGTTGCACGAGGTGCTGTTCTGGCCGGACCGGTCGCTGCTTGGCTCGTCGGACGCCGAGGATATTGCCGCGCTGGCCGCGATGCGGCGTCATCATCGCTGGACCTACTAGGTGGACGCCCCTGCCCCAGCCCTGGATGTGCCACCCGAGATGGGGCTGGACGAGGCCGCCCGGTCGGGGCGGTTTCTGGTCAAGGGCGACCATGCGAACCTGTGGTTCGAAGGTGCGGGCGATGCCTTGGTCATATCCTTCGACAACCTTGCCACGATCGACGAAGGCTGGCCCCGCGCCCCCTGGGCCTGGGCGCGACTTGCGCCTTTGGGCCATTCGGTCCTGGGGGTGCAGAGTCATGCGAAGGACTGGTTTCGCCAGCCGACGGCCCCGGCCCTGTTGCAGGGCCTGGAGGACCGGGGCTTCTTCCGCCGCTTCCGCCGCGTGGTGCTGACAGGGGCCTCGATGGGTGGCTTCGCGGCGCTGAACTTCGCGCCCCTGATCCCCGAGGCGCGGGTGCTGGCCTTCAGCCCGCAATCGACGATGAGCAAGGTGATTGCTCCGTTCGAGGAGCGGTTTCCCTTCGCCGTGCGCAAGTCGAACTGGGAGGCGGTGCCCTTTCTGGATGCCGCGGCTGCCGTGCCCTACATCCGGCGGGCGGTGGTGCTGTATGACCCTTTCGTCCCCGAGGACCGCGCCCATGCCGCGCGGTTGGCAGGGCCGAACGTGCAGTTCCTGCGCGCGCCCTTCACCACGCATGAGGCGATCCGCGTGGTGCTGAAATCGGGGACCTTCCCGCTGCTGATCGATACGCTGCTACAGCGCGATGAGGTGGGGCCGGAGTTCTGGGCCGCCTTCCGCGCGCGTCGCGGTGTGACCAAGTGGCAGCGCGCAGTGCTGGCGGCGGCGGCGAACCGTGGGCGGCATGCGCTGGTGGTCTTGGCCGCGGACGGGATGCTGCGTCTGGGCGCCGACCTGCCGGATGAGGACAAGGTCTTCATCCGGCGCGCGCGGCGGGCGGCGGTGAATGCGCTCAAGGTGGTGCCGGACTGATGGCTGGCGCAGGTCCACGGAGGCCCTAGGCCCTGCTGCGGACCTCATGCTATGCGGAAAGGTACGGGCAGGGACGGTGGAATGGACCAGACGCGCGGCAGGATGATGGCGATGACGATGGTCGGGGGGGATCACTTCTTCCTCGGCCGTTGGGTCGACTATTACGGCCGCCAGCTGGGCCGGGAAAACTGCTTCGTCCTGAGCCACGGCGGCGACCCCGAACACAAGCGGATCGCGGATGGCTGCAACATCATCTACCTGCCCCTGGACGAGACGCGGAACTGCTTCAACCAGCGGCGCTGGCAGATGTTGTCGCGGCTGACGACCGGGTTCACCAACTTCTACAACTGGGTGCTGGTGGGCGATGTGGACGAGATCGTCTGCGTCGATCCCGCCGTGTCGGACAGCCTGCCGGACTATCTTGCGCAGTATTCGGCGCGGAAGGGCGGGCCGCGGGTGATCACTCCGTTTGCCATCGAGATGGTGCACAACCCGTCCCTGGAGCCCGAGCTGATCAGCGACGGCCGCAATATCCTGGACGTGCGGCGCATCTTCCGGCTGAACGCCAACTACGCCAAGCCCTGCATCACCTGCGACAGGATCGACCTGGCCCCGGGCGGGCATTTCGCCAACCACCCGAAGCTGCATCTCGACCCGCATCTCTACCTTTTCCACCTGCGGTTCATCGACCACGACATGACCGAAGCGCGCCTTGCGACCCGCCGCGCCCAGCGGGTGGTCCAGAGCGGCGCGCTGGAGGAAGTGGAGCGGGAAAAGACCGGGTGGGATACCGCATGGGACACCTACAAGGCGCTGTCCAAGGAAAAGCCCCGGGCCGAGACGGTGGACTTTCCCGAGTTTCGCAAGGAAATGGTCGAAGGCTGGCGGGAGAAGAAGGTGGTCTACTTCGCCCCCGGCGGCGCGCGGCCGAAGGGGGTCTACCGGCTGCCCGAACGTTTCAAGGTGCTGTTCTGATGGCGGATATCCCGACCGAAGGTGTGATCATCCGGGCCGAGAACGGCGATGTGATCCGCTATGACGAGACAGGGCTGGTGCTGCGGCTGTCGGACAAGGTGATAGCCGACATCGCCGCCCGGCTGGAGCTGAAGCCGCAAGCCACCGTGATGGCTGGGACCCTGCCCCAGCCCGACTTGCCCGACTTGCCCGACTTGCCCGAGGACATCGACCTCTGGGCTCCCCGCCGCGAAGGGAATTGGGTGGTCTTTCAGGCCAACATGCCCGGCGCGGATGGGGCGCGGGGCTATCGGCGGCATGTCAAGGGCGGCGCGATCCTGGCCGAGACTCGGGGACCGCTGCTGGCGATCCTGGGGATCGGCGGGGCGCGGGCGGCACTTGGCTCGCCCGGTCCGGCGCGGTTCCGCTGGCATGTCATGGCCCCCGCCGACGACATCGGCGCCGTGGGTCAGGGCGGCGAGGGCGAGGCGGTGGCAACCGACGCGCTGGAGCCGTTGCGCGAGTTGACCATAGAGGCCCTGATTGCCGACGAACTTCTGGCACGCAGGCGGGCGGCACATCAGTCGCTGTCCCTGATGCTGGTCAGGACCGAAACCGACACGTCCGCCAGCGCGCATGACCTGGGCGGTGGAGCGGCGGTGGCGAACCTGGACCGGACCTTTGCCAACCTGAAGGCCGCGGCGGGCCGGTTGGGCGTGGGCGCGCAGGTGCTGGCCGTGGTGCTGGACTATACGCTGGAGGACCTGACGGGCGACCCCAATGCCTACCGCGACGGGATGATCGCGCTGATGGAGCGCATCGCCCGGGGCATGGCGAAAGAGGGGCTGGCGCGGCCCATCTTCCTGACCGCCTTCGACTGCGGCACGCACATGGTCAGCCAAGGCCCGGGGCTGGAGGGGCAGTGGGAGCTTTCCTGGAACCACGCCGACCACCGGCTGGTCTTTGCGGCGCCGTCCTACGCCTTCCAGCTTGATGACACCGGGCGGTTGACCGATGCCGGACGTGCCGAGAAGGCGGTCCTGCTGGCCGAGGCGCTGCTGGCGGTGCAGGGCGGCGGCAAGTGGCTGTGTCCGACGATCCAGCTTGCGGAACGCTCTGGCAATGACATCCGCCTGATCTGCGAAGCGCAGGACGGGCTGGTGATCGACGGGGCCGATCCCTTTGGGGCTGGCAAGCTTGCGGGCTTTGCGCTGGACGGGGTGACGAACGGGGCGAAGATCACCGGGGTCGCCGTCGACAAGGCCGATGCCAAGGTGGTCGTGCTGACATGCTCGAAGCCACCCGAGGGCGAGGTGTTCGTCACCTACGCCCATGCTGCCGCGCCCGGTCCGGGACCCTACTCGGCGAACCGGGGGGCCTTGCGGGGTGATTTCGGCGCGGGTGCCGTCCGGCGTTGGGCGCTTCCGGCGCGGCTGAAACTGACGGGCGGCTGATGGGCTTCGACGCCGACAGCATCAAGGACGACAACGTCTGTGTCATCTGGGTGGATGACATGATCGACGTCTTCACCTGGCGCGAGACCTTCGGCATCCGTATCCAGACGCCCAACCTTGACCGGCTGATGGCGCGCGGGGTGCGGTTCTCGAACGCATACGCGACGATCCCGCTGTGCGCGCCCTGCCGGGCCGAGCTTGCGACCGGGCTGTCGCCGTTCCGGACGGGCCTCGTGGACCTGAACCGCTTCTGGCGCCAGGTCCTGCCGCCCCAGAAGGCCTGGGCCTACGACCTGCGGCGGGCGGGGTTCTACACCTTCACCACCGGCAAGGTGGACGCGACCTACAAGCCGATGCCGGAGCGCTATCGGCGCATGCTGTTTCACGAGGACGTGCTGGCCTATGACAGTGGCGGGCGCGAGAAGGTGAAGCTGTACCTTGACCGGGGGCCGGGTATTGCGGGGGTGAACCATCCCGACGACGACGGATCGCAGGACAAGCTGTTTTACGACTATACCGTCGCCCAGAACGCGATCGACTTTCTGGGCCGGGCCGACCCGGGTCGCAGGCACCTGATCCAGCTTGGCTTCAAGCACCCGCATTACAACCTGGAATGCCCGGACCGGTTCTACCAGCTTTATGACCCCGCGCAGATCCGCTGGCCCGACATCGCCGCCCCCGAGGACTATTACGGCCCGCCGCCGGGCTTTGCGGTCTATGAGGCCGCCTATATCGCCAACGGCAACTGGACGCCGGAAAAGGGCGGCGACGACGGCTGGCGACAGGTCGTCCGCGCCTATTTTGCGGCGATCAGCCATGTGGATCATGAGATCGGGCGCTTTCTGACCGCGCTGGAGGCTTCCCCGCTGGGCGACCGGACGACGGTGATCTTCCTGTCGGACAACGGGTTCAACCTTGGGAACCACGACAGCTTTCACAAGATGAGCCAGTGGGATTCTGCTGCCCATGTGCCTTTGGGGCTTTGGTCGCCCCGGATGACGGCGGGCCGGGTGATCGATCTGCCGGTGTCGTTGCACAACTTCCCGAAGACGGTGATGCAGCTGGCCGGGTTGCCGCCGCGGCCGGACTGGACCTCGGGTCAGAGCCTGCTGCCGTTGGTCGACCCCAGTTTCGGCAATTTCGATGCGACGAAATCGCCCGTCACTTCGGTCTTTGGCACCCTGTCGGTGCGCCCGTCGGTCGAGGGCTACCGGCAGTTCCGCTACTTTCGCTATCCGAACGGCGAAGAGCATGTCTACGACGTGGTCGCCGACCCGGGCGAGACGCAGAACCTGATTGCGACGGCTCCGATGGACATGTTGCGGGGCGAGTTGGTGAAGGGCGCGCTGGACCTGGGCCTGGACCTGCGCGGCTTCGAAAACCCGGCGGATGGGGTCAACGCGATGATGGCGGTGGACGGGTCAGTGGTGCTGGAGGGGCGGCGGGGCAACGACAGTTACTGGGCTTACGGCGCCGAGGCCGAGAAGATCCGGGAGGCGAAGGACGGCGGGAACGACACGCTTTGGTATCTGGGCGGCCCGGACGACTATGTCCTGCATTGCCCGATGAACGTCGAGAATATCCGGATCGCCACCGTCTTGGCCCGACACGAAGATCCCGAGGCCGCCAAGCAGTCTGGCCGGGTGCTGCGGATCGTGGCGCATCCGGACAGTCCGATCCACTTCGAGACGACGGAACGGGTGATGGTCAACGTCCGCGGGTCGCGCGGGGACGACGTGATGATCGGGCCGAAGTACGGCGGTGCGACCTTTTATGGCGGCGAGGGGGACGACCTGCTGCGGGCGATTTCCGTGTCGGAAAGCTCGCGACATTTCCTTTATGGCGGGGCGGGGAACGACCGGCTGGTCGGTGGCGGCGGGCGGGATGTGCTGGACGGGGGCACCGGCGACGACACGATCATCGGCACGGCCGCGCGCAACCGGATCTTCGGCGGGCACGGCAATGACGAGATCATCGACGGCGACGGATCATCCTTGGTGCAGACCGGGCCAGGCCGCAACCGGGTGCGGCTGGGGGGTGGCAACGACACGGTGCATGCGGGCACGGGGGTCAACCTGATCGAGCCGGGTCCGGGGGCGGTGGTCTTCGTGCTGGCCTATGGCGGGGTCACCCACGTGGGCCAGTGGCAGGCGGAACAGGTCTATGACCTGAGCGCCTGGCCGCAGCCGCCGGACGTCTTGCGTCGGGCGGATGGGGCGGTCGATGTCACCCTGGGGCTGTCGGTGCTGCGCATCAGCGGTGTGCCGGACGGTCACGACCTGAGGACACAGATCCGGCAGGGGCCGGAATAGGACCGCCCGCCCCGATCTCTCGGGACGGGCGCATGTTCTGTCTTCGAAAGGGACGGCCTTACTTGGCCGCTTTGGCCTCTTTGCCGTGCCCGTCGTCACCGCCGTCGCGCGTCTTCCACAGCGAGTAGAAGATGCCCGCCGCGATGATGCCGATGGTGATCGCGAGGGACAGGTAGGGGTCGAACTTGCCGAAGAAGTAGCTGTAGAAGCCCTTCATGCCGATGAAGATCAGCACCACGGCCAGCGCGTACTTCAGGTAGTGGAAGCGGTGGACCAGTGCGGCCAGCGCGAAATACAGTGCGCGCAGACCGAGGATCGCCATGATGTTCGCGGTGTAGACGATGAAGGTGTCGGTGGTGATCAGGAAGATCGCGGGCACCGAGTCCACGGCGAAGATCAGGTCGGCGAAGTTGATGACGATCAGCGCCACGAACAGCGGCGTCGCGAAGACGACCAGCTTGCCCGTTGTCGGGTGCGGCTGGCGGACGAAGAACTTCTGCCCGTGCAGGTCCTTGGTCACGTTCATGTACTTCGCGGTCAGCTTCACCACCGGGTTCTTTGACACATCCATGTCACCTTCCGGGACGACCAGCATCTTGATGCCGGTCAGGGCCAGGAAGGCGGCGAAGACCAGTGTCACCCACGAGTAGTTCGAGATGAGTTCGGCGCCGACGGCAATCATGATTCCCCGGAGGATGATGACACCGATGATGCCCCAGACGAGGGCCCGGTACTGGTATTTCCGCGGAATGGCGAAGTAGCCGAAGATCAGCGAGATGACGAAGACGTTGTCGATCGAGAGGACCTTCTCGATGATGTAGCCCTGGAAGTAGCTTGCCACCGGGTTGGTGCCGTCACTGGTCACCAGCGTGCCGTTCTGCCAGGCCCACCAGATGTAGCCGCCGAACAGGATAGCGATGAAGATGTAGAAGGCAGAAAGCTTCAGGCTTTCGGCTACGCCAAGCTCGTGGTCGTCCTTGTGCAACACGCCAAGGTCGAAAGCCATCAGCGCGATGACGATGCCAAGGAACATCAGCCACAGCCAGACGGGCTTGCCCACAAACAGTTCGAAGAGGAAATCCATCCCCGTTAACCTCTATTCGGGTGCGTCGAGAGGTCAGCCTTCTGAGGGGCAGAGTGCCGGGCATGACATCGAGCACGATTTCTCGATGCGGTCCGACATCACGACAACCAAAATGGAATCGGCATCGTCAGAGGGGCCCGGCCCGCTTCGAGTAAGTGGGCCGGGGGTGCGACATTTCAACCCCCGCGCCCGCTGTATTTTCACGGAAGCGTGAGTCGAACGCGCTTGCACGCCGATTTTCCCAAGGAGAAGGGCTTGTCGCAGGGGTCGCGCGGCCTGTATGCCCTTGCCCAAGCGAGGATCCGTCATGAGCCTGAACACCTTCGGACATCTTTTCCGTGTCACCACCTGGGGCGAAAGCCACGGGCCGGCCATCGGCTGCACGGTGGACGGCTGCCCTCCCGGCGTCACCTTGTCCGAGGCGGACCTTCAGCCCTGGCTGGACCGCCGGAAGCCGGGCCAGAACAAGTACACCACCCAGCGCAAGGAGCCGGACGAAGTTCGCATCCTGTCGGGCGTGTTCGAGGGCAAAACCACTGGCACCCCGATCCAGCTGATGATCGAGAACACCGACCAGCGGTCGAAGGACTATGGCGAGATCGCAGGCGCGTTCCGGCCGGGTCATGCCGACATCACCTATCACCAGAAATACGGCATCCGTGACTATCGCGGGGGCGGTCGGTCCTCGGCGCGCGAGACAGCGTCGCGGGTCGCGGCAGGTGGCGTGGCGCGGGCGGCGCTGGCGGCGCTGGTGCCGGGTCTGAAGATCACCGGCTACATGGTGCAGATGGGGGTGAAGGGGATCGACCGGGCGCGGTTTGATGCGGTCGAGATCGAGCAGAACCCGTTCTGGGTACCCGATGCGGTGGCGGCGGTGGAATGGGCGGACTACCTGGATGCGCTCCGCCTGTCGCACAATTCGGTCGGGGCGGTGATCGAGGTGGTGGCGGACGGCGTTCCGGCGGGCCTGGGTGCGCCGCTTTACGCCAAGCTGGACAGCGATCTGGCCGCCGCGATGATGTCGATCAACGCGGTCAAGGGTGTCGAGATCGGCGAGGGGATGGCCTCGGCCGCGCTGACCGGGGTCGAGAACGCAGACGAGATCCGCATGGGCCTGGACGGACCAGAGTTCCTGTCGAACCATGCGGGCGGGATTCTGGGCGGGATTTCCACCGGGCAGCCGGTGGTGTGCCGGTTTGCGGTGAAGCCGACCTCGTCGATCCTGACCCCGCGCCAGACCGTCACGCAAGCAGGGCAAGAGACGGACCTGATCACCAAGGGTCGCCACGACCCCTGCGTCGGGATCCGGGCGGTGCCGGTGGGCGAGGCGATGATGGCCTGTGTTCTTTTGGACCATCTGCTTCTGGACCGGGGCCAGACCGGCGGCGTTCGCGGCCGGATCGGCTGACGTTTTCTGGACCGGCTTTGACAGCACGTGAGTCCGGTGGTCGGTTGCGCCACCCCGGACGCGGTGCTGAACACATTCCGAGGGAATGGTGGGCGCATTGCCGACCCTGCGCCTGCGCGCTGCACTGGCGGTTGGAATGCATTCGGCCGGAAAAAGAATGGAGGGCCCCGCACCCCTACGGGACCCTCCATCCACCCCACGCGCACACCCCAAGCACCGCACGTGATCTGTAGTATAAGGGTCCCGGGCGTCCTGCCCTGACTTGTCCGTTGTGCCCCGAATCCCGGCGGTCGGGCAAGCGCGCAGTGCGGAAGGTTTGCTTCAAATCGAAGACGACAAAGGCCCGCGCGGTGGCGCGGGCCTGATGACCACCCTGGTGGGGACGGTTATTTGTAGGCGGCTTCGCGGCCGAAATGCTTGACCAGCAAGTAATAGAAGACGGCGCGGTATTTGTTGCGCTCGGACTTGCCGTAGGTTTCGACGGCAGCGCCAATGCCGTCCATCAGGCTGGAGCCTTCTTTCAGTCCCAGCTTCTTGATCAGGAAGTTGTTCTTGATCCGCTCGAGCTCGTCCTTGTCCGAGGCGGCAACGGTCTGCGCGTCATTGTCATAGATCGACGGACCGCAGCCGATCGTGACTTTCGTCAGCAGCGCCATGTCCGGCGTTACCTTGCACTTGGTCTTCAGATCATCGGCATATTTGGCGATGAGTTCGTCCCTCTTGCCCATCTTCTTCTCCCTTACTGGAACGTGATCGTTAACTTGGGAACCGTAGTGCCAGCTTTTGCGTTAAGAAAGGGGAATTTCCGTCCTTTCGGCTCAACTGCGGGATGTTGCCGCATGTGTTGGGCGTCACTGGCAGGGTCGGGCTGGCAAGGTCAGGCGGACCCGCCCTTCGGAAAAGTCACAGTGCGGTTGATGGCATAGCTGGCAATCGCTGCAAGTCCGTTGGCCGACAGGTGGACCAGAACGTCGGGGCGGAAACTGCCGGTGGCGAAGAGAAAGCTCATTCCTGCGCCGATGCCGATACCCAGGAGTTGGGTGAGGGCGTAAAGGCCGAGGGCGAAGGGTCGGCGGACGCTGCCGGTGAAGGTGAACCGGCGGTGGCACCAGAAGGCGACGGGGATGCAGGCTATCCAGACAGCCCCGGCCGAAACCGCCTTCGGCCAAGGCAGTTGCGATGTCGCCACCGCCGCAAGTACGGCGTAAACCATTGCCAGTGCGCCCCCCACCAGCAGAAAGCGGAGAAAGGTGTTCACGGTGCCGCTGCCAGCCGCGCCGGATCGACCTGGTAGACCCGAAGCGCCTGCCGGTCGCCAGTGATGTCGGTCAGCCAGTCCGGCACAGCGCCGCCCAGCACGGCGGCCGCGAAGGGTTTCGACGTGTCGCCGGCGCACAGCACCACATACTCGGCGCGCGACGAGACCAGCGCGCGGCGCATGTCCGTTTCCGTTTCCAGCCCGGCGATACCGTTCCAGAAGGCGTCAGAGCTGCGATGGTACGGCGCGGCCACCACGGCGTGCGGCGTATAGGCCAGCAGCGTCGTGCCCAGGTTCAGCGCGGCAAACAGCGTGGACGGCGGAAGGTCCGCAAGCTCGGCCATCGCGGCGGGGGTTCGGCAGTTTGCCGGGGAGCGGGGGGGCGTCTGCGCCTCGGCGGTCGCGGGGGCTGTGGGTGCACGGTTCAGGGCGTATGCGACGCCTTCTTCCACGGCAGTCGGGGTCGCTGCCGCCAGCACCAGAAGCGCGGGCAGCCGGAGGGCGCTGGAGCGCGGGATCTGCTGGAAGGCATGAACCAGGAAACCGGCCAGAAGGGGCAGTCCTGGGACCATCAGGGTCGCCGCGCGGATCTGCAAAAGGGTGATGCCCAAGCCCGCAAAGGCAATGAGGAACGCCAGCACGAGAGCAGACCTCTGGGCCCCATCCAGCCGTCGCCAAAGTGGAAGCAACGCAGCCAGGGCAAGAAGCAGGATTGCGACCGGCGGCAGGAGGGTCTTGCCCAGCATGGCGGGCATGATGCCGATCAGTTCGGACACCGAAAGCGCCTCGATGATCCGGCTTTCGATCAGGGTGCGGACCTCGGGCGGAACATTGGCAAAGGGCCCGCCGAGGCAAGGCGTCAGCAAGGGCGCGGCCAGCCACAGACTTGCGGCCAGCACAACCACCATCGCCAGGATCCGGAAAACCGGACCTTTCAGCACGCGCGCGGCAAGAACCGGCACCAGCGTTGCCGCGACTCCCGCCGCTGCAAGGGCAAGCACCGGAGGCCCGAGGACATCGCAATACATCGTGCCCCAGGCGGCAGCAGGCGTCTGTCCCACCATCAGCGCCGGGGCCGTTACCGCCAGTGCGCCGCCATAGCCGAGAAGCCATGCGCCGGCTCCGGGCTGGTCGAAGGCGTGGCGCATGGCCATGTAACCCGGGACGAGCGCCAGGATCGGCAGCATCTCCAGCCCCACGGCGAGCGACAGGGCGGTCACCGCACCGGCCAGAACGCCGCGCAGCAGGTCGCGGCCAGGCAGGGCGGCCAGGAAGAAGAGCGCCGTGCCGCACAGGATCTGGACGTTGTGATGGTCGATCCGCGGTGGCGTGAACTCTCCTCGCAGTTTGCCCCAGGTGAAGAACACCACCAGCGCGCCAAGGGCTGCGAGGGGACCGAACAGCCGGTTGGTCCCCAGACCGATCAGCAGCACCATGAGGCAGGCCAGCAGGCTGGGCCAGACGACCACCGTCAGCAGTTCCGCCTGCGGCATCGGCAGCAGCCAGGACGCAGGCACCATTACCGACGCAATCCCGGCGTCGACATAGCGCGACCAGTGCATCGAGATGCCCTCGGGCGGCAGGACGCGGTACTGGCGGGTGTCGAACCAGTCCTGCCCGCCGAGCCAGTCGCGGACCTGGACCAGGCGCATCAGGTCGTCGTTGTCGGTGGCAAAGAGAAGGGCGGCAGTCTCCGGCCAGGTCCGGGCGGCATTCGCAAGGACGAGGGCAATGGCGCCGAGGCAGATCCAACAGATCAGCGACGGGCGTGAGTCGGTCGGGGGGGTCACGACGTGTTGTTTCCGCAATTGATTGCCGCCAATTGGATTGGCAGGGATATCTCTGTCGCTGGAAACAGTCATCCTCAAGGCGAAAATCCTTCGCTTCCAAGACTTCCTGGCCCGCAAAACCGCTTTTCCTGCTGCATCTCGCCCCATTTCGGGCACAGTTGCCCGGTGAAATGCGCGCTAACGCATGCCTCTTGGACCGAGAGGCTCCAGAAGGATTCGGCGAATGCTGGAACTGACCATCCTGATGCCCTGTCTCAACGAAGCCGAGACGCTGGCTGCTTGCATCGACAAGGCCAAGGGCTTTCTGGCGCGCAGCGGGATCAAGGGCGAAGTGCTGATCTCTGACAACGGGTCCACTGACGGCAGCCGAGAGATTGCCGAAGCGCATGGCGCGCGGGTGGTTCTTGCACCGCGCCGGGGCAACGGGATCGCGCTGTCGACAGGGATCGCGGCGGCAAAGGGCCGCTATGTCATCATGGGAGACAGCGACGACAGCTATGACTTCTCACGCCTCGATGCCTTCGTCGACGCGCTGCGCGGCGGGGCGGACCTGGTGATGGGCAATCGCTTCCGGGGCGGAATCGAGCCCGGGGCGATGCCCTTCCTGCACCGCTACCTGGGCAACCCGGTCCTGTCCTTCGTCGGACGAGTGCTGTACGGCGCGCCCGTTGGCGACTTTCAGTGCGGCCTGCGCGGCTTTGACCGTGACAAGATTCTGGCGTTGAACCTGATCACCGAGCAGCTGGAATTCTGCCCCGAGATGGTGATGCGCGCCGCGATGGCGGGTCTGAAGATCGTCGAGGTCCCGACAACGCTGAAACCAGACGGCCGGTCGCGCAAGCCGCACCTGCGGACATGGCATGACGGCTGGCGGCACCTGAAGCTGCTTCTCACCTTCGCGCCATTCAGCTTGTTCCTGTATCCGGGCGCGATGCTGTTCACGCTGGGATCGGTGCTGTTCCTGCCGCTGCTGTTCGGACCGCTGGACCTGGGCGCGCTGACGCTGGACACCGGCGCTATGATCTTCGCGGCAACCTTCATAATCACCGGCTTCCAGTTGATGTGGTTCCACGCCCTTGCCCGGCAGTTCGCCGTGCGGATGAACCTGTTGCCGACCTCGCCCCGGTTCGAGCGGTTGCGCGCCCGCCTGTCGGTCGAAACCGCCTGTCAGGGTGGCGCGATTTTCATGGCGCTGGCGCTGGTGGCCACCGTCGCATCGGTGGGTCACTGGGCGTCCAACGGGTTCGGCCCGATCGACCCCGGCACGATCACCCGCGCCGCCTCGCTTGTCGCGGTGCTGTCGGCGCTGGGGCTGCAAAGCTTTACCGGGGGTTTCCTCTGGGGCCTGATGACCCAGAAATCGCCCACACTGGCCGCGGCCGAGGTCAAGACCGTCGAGACCGTCGAGACCGTACAGCAGGCGTAAGGCCCGGCCCGGTGTGACCCGGGCCGGCGCGCGTGATCAGTAGCGGTAGTGTTCAGCCTTGAACGGTCCGTCGACCTTGACGCCGATGTAGTCGGCCTGGTCCTTGCGAAGCTCGGTCAGCTTCACGCCGATCTTCTTGAGGTGCAGGCGAGCCACCTTCTCGTCCAGCGCCTTCGGCAGGATGTAGACGCCGGGCTTGTATTCGTTGCCCTTGGTCCAAAGCTCGATCTGCGCCAGCACCTGGTTGGTGAACGAGGCCGACATCACGAAGGACGGGTGGCCGGTGGCGTTGCCGAGGTTCAAGAGGCGGCCTTCGGACAGAAGGATGATGCGATTGCCCGAGGGCATCTCGATCATGTCGACCTGTTCCTTGATGTTCGTCCACTTGTGGTTTCGCAGGGCGGCGACCTGGATCTCGTTGTCGAAGTGGCCGATGTTGCCGACGATGGCCATGTCCTTCATCTCGCGCAGATGCTCGATGCGGATCACGTCGCGGTTGCCGGTGGTGGTGATGAAGATGTCTGCGCTGGCGACTTCATCCTCCAGCAGCGTGACCTCGTAGCCGTCCATCGCAGCCTGCAGCGCGCAGATCGGGTCAACTTCGGTGACCTTGACGCGGGCACCGGCGCCACGGAGCGAGGCGGCGGAGCCCTTGCCCACGTCGCCATAGCCGCAGACGACGGCAACCTTGCCGGCCATCATGGTGTCGGTCGCGCGACGGATGCCGTCGACCAGAGATTCCTTGCAGCCGTACTTGTTGTCGAACTTCGACTTCGTGACGGAGTCATTGACGTTGATCGCCGGGAACGGCAGCTGGCCGTTCTTGTGCAGGTCGTACAGGCGATGAACGCCCGTGGTGGTTTCCTCGGAAACGCCCTTGATGGCCGCCTTGGTTTTGGTGAAGAAACCGGGGGTTTCCTTCATCCTCTTGGCGATCTGAAGCTTGATGACTTCCTCTTCCTCAGACTGCGGGACGGGGATGATCTCCTCGCCCGCTTCGGCACGGGCGCCGAGAAGGACGTAAAGCGTGGCATCACCACCGTCGTCGAGGATCATGTTCGCGCCTTCGGGGAACATGAAAGAGCGGTCGAGGTAATCCCAATGCTCGGTCAGGGTCTGGCCCTTCACGGCAAAGACCGGAATGCCGGCGGCCGCAATGGCGGCAGCGGCGTGGTCCTGCGTCGAGAAGATGTTGCAGGACGCCCAGCGGACATCGGCACCCAGCGCCACCAGGGTCTCGATTAGCGCCGCGGTCTGGATCGTCATGTGCAGGGAGCCGACGATGCGCGCGCCCTTCAGCGGCTTCGAGGCGCCAAATTCTTCACGACACGCCATCAGGCCCGGCATCTCGGTTTCCGCGATGGTCAGTTCCTTGCGGCCGAACTCGGCCAGTGCGATGTCCTTGACGATGTAGTCGTTCGGCATGATGGTCCCCTCATAGAGTCCGCGGGGCCTTAGCACTATCTCGGCCAGGCCTCAAACCGAAAGATTCCTATGGAACCTAGCACAGCACCTAAATCAGCCCTCCGGAAAGCGGTGGTGCTATGTGTAGATCAGCAATTCTTGCCTTATGCACTATTCTTGGCGAACCAGTTGCACCAGAACGAAGTTGATCGGGATTATGATATTTGCCTTATCTCTGACACGAGGCTTAAGATCCCCGATGAATTTGAACGACTGCGCCTGATCTTGCCAGAGCCTGTTGAAAATCAGGAATACGACAAACTACACGTTTCACACCTTGCCAAGTCAACCTATCTGCGAATGTGGGCGCCCCGGCTACTCGCGAAAGATTATGATCGACTGATTTATCTCGACAGCGACATGTTCATAGATGTCGGGGGTTTATCGAAATTGTTCGAGGTAGACATGAGGGGAAAGCCCCTGGCGGCCGTTCTCGATGTCCAGCAGTGGTACAATCCACGGCGCGTTGTCGAAGAGTTTTCGGCTTCTAATCAAGGGTTTAAGAAGTACTTCAATGCTGGTTTTCTTCTGATAGATATCTCGAACTATCTGTCAAATCAGGTACTGGAACGCGCGCTGCAGATCGGGTCAGATTCGGAAAAATTGATCATTCATCACGACCAGTCGCTTCTCAACCTTTGTCTGGCTGGGGATTGGACAGAATTGTCTCCCGTGTGGAACTGGCAGCTTCCCTCCAAGTATCCGCTTTTCACAGACTGGTCAGGTGCACGGATCCTGCATTTCTTTGGCGGAGTGAAACCTTGGAATGATCCAATGCGCCTTTGTCCGGAACGAATCCGCCTGGCCTATGAGTTATTCCTTCGGCAGCACTTTCCGGAAGTGATTGCAATAGGTGCGATGGGAACGAACGTATTGCACTCACCCCGTCGCATGGCATGGATGGCGTTGCGCTTTCTTGCGCTTCGGCCGCGCATCTTGCGCTATTTGTCCCGATTTCCAAATCCATACGAAACAAAATGAAACAACCCCGCGCCTGGCAACGGATGCTTTCGGGTCGCAGGCTGGACCTCCTGGACCCCACGCCGGTGGACATCGAGATCGAGGACATCGCGCATGGGCTGGCCTTCGTCGCGCGGTGGAACGGGCAGACGCGGGGGGACTGGCCCTATTCGGTGGCGGAACACTCGCTGCTGGTGGAGGAGATCTTCGCGCGGGGCAATCCCGGCGTCGCGGCGAAGTGGCGGTTGGCGGCGGTGCTGCACGACGCGCCGGAATATGTGATCGGCGACATGATCAGCCCGGTGAAGGCCGCCGTCGGGCCGGGATATGGCGAACTGGACCTGCGGCTGACGGCAGCGGTGCATCTGCGCTTTGGCCTGCCTGCGGTGTTGCCCGCGCCGATCAAGAAGGCGATCAAGGCGGCGGACAAGGTTTCGGCCTGGCTGGAGGCAGTGCGGATCGCAGGGTTTCGCGAGGTGGAGGCCGACAAGCTGTTCGGACGGCCCTTGCCGGAACTGGTTCACCGGCTGGAGATACGGCTTCGTCCGCCCGCAGAGGTGCGGGCGGACTACGTCTCGACGGTGGCGAGACTGCTTGCGGACTGCTGACACCGGCTGAGTTTACAGCAACTGGGCATCAGCGGCCCACGTGCCGCAGGTGATCGGCAGTGCGCAGGCCGGCGTCATCCTGAAACTCGCGCGGGGACCGGCGCGGGGCGTGGTGCGGCAGGTAGTCCTCGGACGCGTGCTTGAACCGGGTTGCGATCAGCAGGGCGTCGGCAAAGATATTCAACATGGCCTTTCTCCTTTCAGGCTTTCGATGATCTCTTTTGCCATGAAACGCGGCGTGCTACGACTCAGGAAGGCTTTCCAACTGTAAGGCTGGCTATCATATGGCAACCGACTGGCGCAGCCTTCCCTCCTTGACCGCGCTGCGGGCATTCGCGGCCACGGCCGAGTTGCGGAACTTCAGTCAGGCGGCGCGCGTGCTGAATGTGACCCATGCCGCGGTCGCCCAGCAGGTCCGCGCATTGGAAGAGCAATTGGGCCGCCCGCTGGTTCAGCGTGAAGGGCGCGGCGTCAGCCTGACTGCGGATGGCGAGCAACTGGCGGAGGCCTTGGGCGAAGGCTTCGGCGCGATCCAGCGTGGGTTGGAGGCCCTGCGCGCCGGGGAAGCCGATCGTCCGGTTCGCCTGACCCTGACAGCCAGCTTTGCCGCGCAATGGCTGATGCCCCGGCTGAAGGACTTCTGGCAGCAGCATCCCGACATCGGCCTGTCATTGCACCCCGACAGCAAGGTGGTCGACCTGCACCGCGAGCGCATGGACCTGGGCATCCGCTATGGCAATGGGGATTGGCCGGGTGTTGAGAGCAGTTACCTGACCTCGGCCCGCCTGGTAATCGCGGGGGCACCCTCGCTGATTGGCGACGAGGATCCGACGATAGACGCGATGGCGCGAATGGACTGGATCCTGTCGCCGAATTGGGCGGAGCAGAATGCCTATCTGCGCCAGTTGGGGCTTGAGCCGACCGACCTGAGCAGCACCGATATCAACAACGAAGAATTGGCGCTGGCAGCTGCGCGACAGGGATTGGGACTGGTCGTGGAAAGTGTGGCGCTGATCGAATCCGACGTGGCCGAAGGCCGCTTGCGCATCGTGCACGAAAGCAAGGACAAGCTTCCGGCCTATTTCATCGTCGATTTACCCGGGCCAAAGCGGGCCGCAGCCCGGGCATTTCTCAAGTGGCTGAAAGCGCAGCGCTAGCGGTCAGAGCGCCAGATCTTCAGGCTTCCTGCCCTTGGCCAAGGCTTCCGAGAACCAGCGCGGCTTGCGCCCGCGGCCCGACCAGGTATCGGCCTTGTTCGCCGGATTGGCGTACTTCGCCACCGACGGAGAGCGTTTGCGCGTGGCCGTGACCCCCGTCAACTCGGCCAACGAAAAGCCCATTGCCTTGGCTTTCTCTTCCAGTTCCGCCAGCGCGTCGCGCTTGCGGCGATCTTCATATCCCGAAAGCGCCTTTGCTACCTGCGATTGCAGATCCTTCAGCTCTTTCAGGGACAGGCTATTCAAGTCCAGGTTCAATGTCTGATCCCCCTCGGATAAAGACGGGACATCAATAGGCCTGAAAGACCATATGCGCAACAATTGATGTTACTTCGGGCTTCTTTTTGCCAGAATCCGCTGCAGCGTCCGCCGATGCATCGAAAGCCGCCGCGCGGTCTCGGATACATTTCGCTCGCACATTTCATAAACGCGCTGGATATGTTCCCAGCGAACGCGGTCGGCGGACATCGGATTTTCCGACAGAAGCGGCAGGTTGCCGCCCCGCGCCAGCAGCGCATTCGTCACGTCATTGGCATCCGCGGGCTTGGACAGATAATCGATTGCCCCGATCTTCACCGCCGCCACCGCCGTCGCAATGGCACCATAGCCGGTCAGCACCACGATCCGGCAGGTGGGGCGCTTTTCGCGCAGCGTCTCGATCACTTCCAGGCCATTGCCGTCCTCGAGCCGCAAGTCGACCACGGCGTAGGCAGGGGGCCGCGCAATTGCCTTTGCCCTGCCCTCGGCCACGCTTTGCGCTGTCTCGGTCACGAACCCGCGCTTTTCCATCGCCTTGGCAAGCCGCTTCACAAATGGCTCGTCATCGTCGACCAACAGCAGCGTCGGGTCCGGCCCGAGGTCGATTGGCTCTTCCGTCATGGTCTTCCCTGCTTCCAGACTTAGGGCGCAGCTTTGCTTGCCTGAACGAAACAAGCAACGCTTTCCGCCATCTTCTCTGAGGTAATCTCCCGGCGGAAGAAATCCACAAAGCCTTCGCCCGGAAGCATAAGATAAGTGAAAGTCATGTGGTCCATCAGATAGAATTCGTCGCCCGTCTCGCGTTTCTTGTAGACGGTCTTGTAAGCCTGCGCGGCCGCCTTGACCTGGTCAGCCGTTCCGGTCAGGGCAATCAGCCTGGGATGCATGTTCGACGCATAATCCTTCAAGACATCCGGTGTGTCGCGCTCGGGGTCGATGGAAATGAAGACGGGGGAGACATCCAGACCTTGCTCCTCCAGAAGGTCGACGGCCTCGACGTTGCGCGCCATGTCCAGCGGGCAGACATCCGGGCAGAAGGTGTAGCCGAAATAGACGAGGCTGGGCTTCGTCAGCACCTCCGTATCGGTTACGGTCTGGCCCGAGGTGTTGACCAGAGTGAAAGGCCCGCCAATGTCGCCGCCCGCGAATTGGCCCTGCCGGCACTGCGCATAGGCGTCGTCGGGTCGGTCATAGACGACCATCCAGGTCATGAAGCCAAGGAAAGCCGCAACCGCAGCGGCGGCTACTCCGGCGTAAAGCTTGGTCATTGCGGGTCTCCTGTGGCTGTCGGGTCGCATTGATCTCAGATGGTGGCACCCTTAACAATGGCAAACCCCAGACAAGGACAACGGGTCACAGCATGACTCCGGCATTTGCAGGCTTCCAGATCACCGACGTCGGGGCGCACATGGTCCGCCAGCGCACGCTGATCCTGCTGCGCTGGATGGCGATCACCGGGCAGGTGGCGGCGATTCTGGTGGCAAGCCAGGTCTACGGGCTGCAACTGCCTTTGGGGCTTTGCATGCTGGCGGTCGGCTTGTCGGTGCTGGCGAACCTTGTCCTGATCATGCTGTTTCCCCAGAACCGGCGGCTGACCGAGGGCGAGGCCTTCCTGACCCTGCTTTTCGATCTTGGCCAGCTTGCCTTCCTGTTGTTCCTGACCGGCGGGCTGACCAACCCGTTCGCGATCCTTGTGCTGGCCCCCGTCACGATCTCGGCCTCGGTTCTGCGGCTGCGCTACACCGTGGTGCTGGGGACGCTGGCTATTCTGGCCGTCTCGACGGCAACGGTCTGGTATCTGCCGCTCCGCTTCGTCGATGGCAGTGCGCTGGTGATCCCCGGCATCTTCGCCTTCGGCTTCTGGCTGTCCATCGTCATCGGCATCCTGTTTCTGGGCCTTTACTCGCGCCGTGTGGCGACCGAAATGCGGTCAATGTCCGAAGCCTTGCTTGCCACGCAGATGGCGCTGGCCCGGGAACAGAAGCTTACCGACCTGGCTGGCGTGGTCGCCGCCGCCGCTCATGAGCTTGGGACGCCGCTTGCGACCATCAAGTTGGTCAGCGCCGAGTTGATCTCGGAACTGGACGCCCACCCTGACCTGCAGGATGACGCCCGCCTGATCCGCGAGCAGGCCGACCGGTGCCGCGACATTCTGCGCGACATGGGGCGGGCCGGGAAGGATGACCTTCACCTGCGGCAGGCACCCCTGTCCGCCGTGGTCCGCGAAGCCGCCGAGCCGCATCTAGCCCGGGGCAAGCGTGTCGAATTCAGTTTTGCGGCCATTCAGGACGGCGATGCCGAGCAACCCGTGATCCTGCGCCGGCCCGAAGTGATCCACGGGCTGCGCAACCTCGTGCAGAACGCCGTGGACTTTGCGCGCTCTGCCGTCTGGGTCGAAGGCGAATGGACGGCGCGCAGGATCGTCGTCCGGATCACGGACGACGGCGACGGTTTCCCGGCGGGCCTGATCGGCCGCATCGGCGACCCTTTCGTCCGCGCGCGGCGCAACGATCCCGAGCCCGAAAAGCGGCCCGGCTATGAGGGTATGGGGCTTGGGCTCTTTATCGCCAAGACCCTTCTGGAACGGTCGGGCGCCGAGCTTTCCTTTGCCAACGCGACCGATCCTTTCCTGGCGGCTTCGGATCGCCCCGAACGCTCCGGTGCCGTGGTCGAGGCGGTATGGGACGCCGCCGAAATCGTCGCCCCGCTTACCCCGGGCGGCCTAGGCGAGAACATCCGGATCGAAGGGTGAAGCGCAGTTAACGGGCAATTAACCGGTTGCGGCCTAGGCTGCCCTGGACGGGTGAAGCTCCGGGGGTAAAGATGACGGGCGAATGGTCGATGATGGTGGGCAGCGTGCTGACTGCGTTCTTGGTCGCGATGTCGGCGCTGCTGCTGATCACAGCCTGGCAATCCCGCCGCCCGGCCCGCGCGGCCAGCATCTTCGACCAGTCCCCGGCCCGCATCGCCTACCTCTTCGACGGGGACCGACTGGTTGACGCCTCCCCAGCCGCGCGCGCCCTGTTGCCGGAAGGCGAGGACAGCCGCGCCTGGGCCCGGCTTCTTGCCCGCTTTGCACCGGAGTTTCCCAACCTTTCCGAACGCTTGGCAAGTTTGCCCCGGTCTGGTCAGCTCTTGATCCCATCGCTGCCCGGCGTCTCTCCGGTGCTGGTTCTGAAGGCCGAGAATGTCTCGGGCCTGACCCGGCTTACGGTCGAAGGCGGACAGGACGACCGGGCCGAGCGTGGCGATGGGGCCACCGCGGCGGCCTTGCAGCAGGAAGTGGTCGCCCAGCGCGCTGTTTTGTCCCGCGCCCCGGTGCTGATCTGGAAGGAAGCCTTGGATGGCAGCGTGATCTGGGCGAATCACGCCTATCTGATCCGCGCAGTCGAACTTCTGCCCGAGGGCGAGGATCTGTCCTGGCCGCTGCCGAAGCTTTTCGATCATGACCCGGGCAAGGGCCGCCTGCCGCGGCTGAAGTTGCAGTTGCCCAGCGGGCCGGAATGGTTCGACCTGGTGCGGATGGCCTCGGGCGAGGAAACGCTGTGCTACGCGCTGGCGGCCGACAAGGCTGTGCAGGCGGAAACCGCTCTCCGCGAATTCATGCAGACCCTGACCAAGACCTTTGCAGACCTGCCGATCGGTCTTGCGATCTTCGACCGCTCGCGGGCTTTGCAGATGTTCAACCCGGCGCTGGCTGATCTGACGATGCTGGCCCCCGAATTCCTGATCTCGCGCCCGACGCTGAACGCCTTTCTGGATGCGATGCGCGCCAAGGCGATGATCCCGGAACCCCGCGATTACCGCAGCTGGCGCAAACAACTTACCCGGCTGGAGGAAGAAGCGACGATGGGTCTTTTCGAGGAAACCTGGAGCCTGCCGGGCGGCCAGACCTACCGCGTGATCGGTCGCCCGCATCCGAACGGCGCGCTGGCCTTCATGTTCGAGGACATCTCGCACGAAATGTCCCGGACGCGCCGCTACCGCGCCGATGTGGAACTGGGACAGTCGGTGATCGACGCGGTCGAGGACGCGGTGGCCGTCTTTTCCCAGGGCGGTCAGCTGGTGATGTCGAACCACGCCTATGCGCAGCTTTGGCAGCACGACCCGCAGGTCCTTCTGTCCGAGGCCAGCGTGTCGACCCTTTGCGCCTGGTGGCGGGAACATGCCGCACCGACGCTGCTCTGGGACGACGCGGTCGATTATGTGACCACCTCTGGCGACCGCACCCCCTGGGAGGGGGAGGTGCGCCTTCTGGACGGTCGCCTTGTCATGTGCCGCTTCCGCCCGTTGACCGGCGGGGCGACCCTGATCACCTTTCGGCTGCAGGCGTCGGTAAGTTTCAGTTCGGTCCGCGACACGGGCACGATGGGGCTCCTGTCGGCCTGAGGGTTGCGGTGGCCCGACGTGCCGCTACAGTCGCGCCATGTCTGGTGATCTGACCCTGTTCCTTCCCACAACCGCCGAAACCGAGGCGCTGGGCCGCCGCCTGTCAGGTCTGGCCAGACCCGGCGACGTGATCCTGCTGGAGGGCCCGATTGGCGCCGGGAAAAGCTCCCTGGCCCGCGCGTTCATCCGCGCCCGCCTGGGCCGAGAGGAAGAGGTCCCCTCCCCCAGCTTCACGCTGGTCCAGGTCTACGAGGCTGCTGGCGTCGAGATCTGGCACGCCGACCTTTACCGGCTGACGCATCCCGACGAGGTTTGGGAACTGGGCCTCGACGATGCCTTCCTGACCTCGATCTGCCTTGTCGAATGGCCTGACCGCCTGGGTGCGCATGTGCCACCGCTGGCCCTTCGCATCCGGTTGGAGGCGGCCGGCGACGACAGCCGCCGCGCAGTGATTTCCGGCGGGCGCGAAGGTCTGGCACAGGCCCTGAGTGATGACTGAACGCGCGTCGGAAATCGCGGCCTTCCTCGCCGCGGCCGGATGGGGTGCGGCCGAGCGCAGGCATCTGGCCGGCGACGCTTCGGATCGCCGCTACGAACGCCTGCGTCTTGCGGCTGCCACCGCCGTTCTGATGGACAACCCACCCGGCGGAGCGGACGACCCTGCCGCGTTTTCGGCAATGGCCCGCCACCTGAGCGGCCTTGGCCTCTCTGCCCCCGCGATCCTGGCCGAGGATCTTTCCCGGGGGTTCCTTTTGCTGGAAGACCTGGGCGACGACCTTTATGCCCGTCTCTTGCAGGCCGACCCCGCCCGCGAGGCCGAGCTTTACGCCCCCGCCGTGGACGTCCTTGTGCATCTGCAACAGGCTGCCGCTCCTTGCGCCCTTGTCAATCTGTCGGCCGAAGACTGGGCGACCGCCGCCGGGTTCGCCCTGGACTGGTACGCCTTTGCCGCGACGGGTCGAAAGCCGGACCCTGCAGCATTTCTGAGCGGCTTGACCGCCGCCCTGCAGGCCCATGCCGATGGGCCGCGCGTGCTGATCCTGCGCGACTACCATGCCGAGAACCTGCTCTGGCTTCCCGGTCGCGCGGGGCTGAAACGCGTGGGGCTTCTGGACTTCCAGCTGGGTCAGATGGGCCAGCCCGGCTATGACCTCGTCTCGCTGTTGCAGGACGCGCGCCGCGATGTCTCGCGCGGGACCGAGGCCGCGATGATCGCGCGCTTTGCCGCCGCCACGGGCGCAAACCCGCAGGCGTTCGCCGCACAATATGCGACGCTTGGCGCGCAAAGGGCGCTGCGCATTCTGGGTGTCTTTGTCCGGCTTTGCCTCGTTGCCGGGAAACCCGGCTATCTGCGCCTGATCCCCCGCGTCTGGGGCCAGTTGCAGGCCAACCTTGCCCACCCCGCCCTTGCCGAACTGCGCGCGATCTGCGACGACCTTCTCCCCGCGCCGACCCCCGACATCCTGCAGAAGATCGAACAGCAATGCCCGGCTTCCCCTTCCCGCTGATGGTTTTCGCCGCCGGTTTCGGCACCCGGATGGGGGCGCTGACGCAAGACCGTCCGAAGCCGCTGATCCCGGTCGCGGGCAAACCGCTGATCGACCATGCGCTGGAAATTGGCGCACAGGCGGGAGTGACGCGGACGGTGGTCAACACGCATTACAAGGCCGACCAGATGGCTGCCCACCTTGCGGGACGCGCTGTGCGGATCAGCCACGAAGCCGACCGCATCCTTGAAACCGGCGGGGGTCTGAAGGCCGCTCTGCCGCTCTTGGGCGACGGGCCAGTGGCGATCCTGAACAGCGACGGCATCTGGACCGGAGCCAATCCGCTGGCCCAGTTGGCGCACGCCTGGGACCCGGAAAGGATGGAGGCGCTGCTTCTTCTGTTGCCCCTCGACCGCACGCTGGCACATGGTCCGAAAGGCGATTTCAGCCTGGCACCCGACGGCCGGATCAGCCGGGGCGCAGGCGGTGAGGACCATGTCTACATCGGCGCGCAGATCCTGTTGACTGACCGTATCGCGGCCACGCCCGACAGCGCCTTCGGGCTGAACAGAACCTGGACCGAGATGATCGCTGACGGTACCGCCTTCGGCTTGGTTCACGACGGCGGGTGGTGCGACGTGGGCCACCCGGAGGGGATTGCCGAGGCGGAACGGCTCCTCCACTCTACCCGGCATGGTTGACATGCTTTACGCCCTGCCGCCCGGCGCCGATTTCCCTGCCGAACTGGTCGCGGGGCTTATGGACCGGATGGCGGGTCAGACACCCGAAGCGCTGGCGCGGGTCACGCTGATCGTCAACACCCAGCGGATGCGGCGGCGGGTGACCGAGGTCCTGCAGACCAAGGGTGCGCTCCTCCTGCCACGGATCCTGCTGGTGACCGAGGTGGCCGCGCTGGCCAACCTGACCCTGCCGCGCCCGATCTCGCCGCTGCGGCGTCGGTTGCAGCTGTCGGTCCTGCTGGACGGCCTTCTGACGGCCGGTACCACCCATTTTCCCCGCACCGCGCTTTACGATCTGTCCGACAGCCTGGCCGCGTTGATGGAGGAGATGCAGGGCGAAGGCGTCACTCCCGGCCGGATCGCCGCACTCGACGTTGCCAACCATTCTGCCCACTGGGCGCGCATGCAGGCTTTTCTGGCGATCGTGTCGCAGGTGCTGGCGGGGGAATCCGCGGACGCCGAAGCCGTCTTGCGGCAATCGGTCGATGCCTTGGGGGAGACATGGACGCAGACGCCGCCGCAGCACCCGGTGATCCTGGCAGGGTCCACCGGCTCGCGTGGGACGACGGCGCTTCTGATGCAGGTGTTGATGCGCATGCCCGCCGGAGCCGTGGTGCTGCCGGGGTTCGACTTCGACATGCCGGCGACGGTCTGGGACAGCATGGGCGACGCGCTCACCGCCGAGGATCACCCGCAATACCGCTATCGCAAGCTGATGGACATGCTGGACTGCGGCCCGACCGATATCCGGCGCTGGACGACGACCCAGCCCCCGGCGCCAGACCGCAACCGCCTGATTTCACTGTCGCTACGCCCCGCGCCGATCACCGATCAATGGCTGGCCGAGGGGCCGCTGTTGCCCGACCTCCTGCCCGCGACCGACGCCGTGACACTGCTTGAAGCGCCCAGTGAACGGACCGAGGCTTTGGCGATCGCGCTTATCCTGCGCCAGGCGGCAGAGGACGGGACCCGTGCCGCCCTGGTTACCCCCGACCGCAATCTGACCCGCCGCGTTACCGCCGCCTTGGACCGCTGGGGCATCCGGCCAGACGATTCCGCAGGTCGCCCGCTGGCGCTTTCCGCCCCCGGTCGCCTGATGCGGCAGGTGGCAGCGCTGTTTGGCCAGAAGCTGACCGGTGACGGGCTCTTGGCGCTGTTGAAGCACCCGCTTGCCTTCTCTGGCCCCGGTCGCGGCCCGCACCTGATCCTCACGCGCGAGTTCGAACTGCACCTGCGCCGCCACGGCCCCGCCTTCCCAACGGCCGACAGCATCCTGACCTGGGCCGAAGCTCAGAAACACGACCGCGCCGTGGACTGGGCGCGGATCGTGGCCGGTACGCTTTGCGGGCACGAAAAGATGGACCGGATGCCGCTGGCCGATTTCGTCGCGCTGCATCTGGCGTTGAGCGAAACCCTGGCGCGCGGCTTTGCCGAGACCGGGGCGGGCGGGCTGTGGGACAAGGCGGCCGGGGAAGAGGCTGCGAAAGCGTTGGCCGAGTTGCAGGCCGAAGCCGATGCCGGGGGCGAGATGTCTCCCTTGGATTACGTCGGCGTCTTCCAGGGTGTCCTGCAGCGCCATGAAGTCCGCGAGACGGAAAGCGTTCATCCCGACATCATGATCTGGGGCACGTTGGAAAGCCGGGTGCAGGGGGCGGACCTCGTCATTCTGGGCGGCCTCAATGACGGCACCTGGCCCGCACAGCCACCGCCCGACCCCTGGCTGAACCGCGCGATGCGGAAGGAGGCAGGGTTGTTGCTGCCGGACCGCCGGATCGGCCTGTCAGCGCATGACTACCAGCAGGCGGTGGCCGCACCGCGGGTGGTCCTGTCGCGGTCCAAGCGCGGGGCCGAAGCGGAAACGGTGCCCTCGCGCTGGCTGAACCGGCTGGTGAACCTGATGGCGGGCCTGCCCGAACGGCGGGGGCCAGAGGCGCTGGCCGCGATGATCCGGCGCGGCGACGATTGGCTGGCCAAGGCCGCCGCCTTCGACCGTGCGCCAGTCACGGAGCCTGCGAAACGCCCCGCCCCCAGGCCTCCGGTCGAGGCGCGGCCCAAGCGTCTGTCGGTGACCGAGATCAAGACCCTGATCCGCGATCCCTATGCGATCTATGCCCGCCATGTGCTGAAGCTGCGACCGCTGGACCCGCTTCGGCCCGAGCCAGACCCCCGTCTGCGCGGTGTCGTGTTGCACGAGATCCTGGAGATCTTCCTGCGCCGGGGCGGTGGCGGGCGGGACGCGCTGATGGCCATTGCCGATGCCGTGATCACCGAAAAGGTTGCCTGGCCCTTGGCCCGGACCATCTGGCTTTCTCGCATCGCCAAGGCCGCCGATGCCTTCCTCGCCTTTTCTGCCACGACCGGAGGGACCCCGGTCTTGGTCGAGGAAAAGGGAGCCGTCCAGCTTCCGGGGCTGGATTTCAAGCTGACCGGCAAGCCCGACCGCATCGACCGGCTGGAGGATGGTCGGCTTCTTCTGATCGACTACAAGACCGGCGATCCGCCATCGGCGAAGCAGCAGCAGCACTTCGACAAGCAGCTGCTCCTTCTGGCCGCGATGGCGGAAGGCGGCGGTTTCAAGGGTCTGGACGCAGAGGAGGTCGCGCGGGTGGTTTACGTGGGCCTCAAGGCCGAGCTGAAGATGGTCGACATTCCCTTGTCGCCCGGCCAGGTGGCAGAGACCTGGGCCGAGTTCACCCGCCTGATCGCCGCCTACGCCCGCCCCGGACAGGGCTACACAGCCCGCCGCGCGCTGGAATCGGTGCGGGACGCCAGCGACTACGACCACCTGTCGCGCTTTGGCGAATGGGACCTGACTGCCGACCCGGTGCCGGAGGACCTGTCATGACCCCGGCCGCCCAGCGCCAGATCGAGGCCGCCGATCCCGCCCGCAACACCTGGCTTTCGGCCAATGCCGGGTCCGGCAAGACCCGCGTCCTGACCGACCGCGTGGCGCGGCTTTTGCTGTCCGGCGTCGAACCGCAGCACATTCTTTGCCTGACCTACACCAAGGCCGCAGCCTCCGAGATGCAGAACCGGCTGTTCAAGCGGCTGGGCGAATGGGCGATGAAGCCCGACGCCGACTTGCGCGCCGCCCTTGGCGACTTGGGCGAGGCCGACTTCTCTCCACGCCGCCTTCAACGCGCCCGCCAGCTTTTTGCCCGCGCCATCGAGACCCCCGGCGGGTTGCGCATCCAGACGATCCACAGCTTCTGCGCCAGCCTCTTGCGCCGCTTCCCGCTTGAGGCCGGAGTGCCCCCCGGCTTTGCCGAGATGGATGACCGCGCCGCAAGACACATGCGCGCCGAGATCGTCGAAGAACTTGCCGACGGTCCCGCCGCCCCAGTGGTCCGTCGCCTGACCGAGGTGCAGAATGGCGAAGATTTCGGCACCCTCGTCGAGCAGATTGCCAGCCACCGCGCGGCCTTCACCCAGACGCTGACCGCCGCCGAAATCTGGCCGATCTTCGGCCTGCCGACGGGCTTTACCCTTGGCGACATCCTGGCGGACGTTTTCTTCGGCGACGAGGCCGTGTGGATGTCGGGCGTGGTCAGCATCCTGGCGAACGGTTCAAAAACCGACGCTAAGGCGGCCGAGACCTTGCGGGCGCTGGACCTGCGCATCCCCAACTCCACCACCCTCATGGCGCTGGAGGACTGCCTGCTGAACAAGGGCGGCAGTGCGGATGCCTCCAAGCACTACGCAGCCAAGATCGGCAGCTTCCCGACCAAGCCGGTCCAGCCACTGCTGGGCGCGCTTATCGACCCCCTCAACAACCTGATGGCGCGGGTTGAAGCCGCGCGTTCCAAACGCGTCGCTCTGATGGCCGCAGAGAAGACCCTGGCGCTGCACGGTTTCGCGGCCTGCTTCCTGCCGGAGTATGCGAGCCGCAAAGCCGCGCGGGGCTTGCTCGACTTCGACGACCTGATCTCCCGCGCCAAGGCGCTGCTGACCGACCCGGCTCTGGCGGCCTGGGTGCTGTACCGGCTGGACGGCGGGATCGACCATATCCTGGTGGACGAGGCGCAGGACACCAGCCCGGAGCAATGGCAGCTGGTCGAGGCGCTGGCGGCAGAACTGATCGCGGGCGAAGGCGCCAACACCCGGCCCCGGACCCTGTTCGTCGTGGGCGACAAGAAACAGTCGATCTATTCCTTCCAGGGTGCCGACGTCGCCGCCTTCGACCGGATGCGCGGGCACTTCGATTCGCGCTTGGCCGGTGGGCCGGGATTGGCGTCCAGCGCGCTGGAGCATTCCTTCCGATCATCCCCCGCGATCCTGAATGTGGTCGACCAGACCTTCACCCCGGCCCAGGCCCAGGCGCTTGGCGGCAGCTCGCATCACCTTGCGTTCAACGACCATCTGCCCGGCCGGGTCGACATCTGGCCGGTGATCGAGAAGGAGGCCAAGGAAGAGTCCGGCCCCTGGTTCGAACCCATCGACACCCCTCACCCCGAAGACCCGAACGTCGTCCTCGCCCGCCGGATCTCCGAATGGATCCGCGACCGGGTGGCGGGGGGCGAGCAGATCCCCACCGCGAAAGGCCCGCGCCCGATCCACTTCGGCGACTTTCTGATCCTGGTGCAGCGCCGCTCCGACCTTTTCCACGAGATCATCCGCGCCTGCAAATCGCTGGAACTGCCCATTGCCGGGGCCGACCGGCTGAAGCTGGGCGGCGAGCTCGCGGTCAAGGACCTGACCGCGCTGCTGGCCTTCCTCGACACCCCCGAGGATGACCTGTCGCTGGCGGCCGTTCTCCGCTCGCCGCTCTGCGGCTGGACCGAGACCGACCTTTTCCGCCTTGCCCACCCGCGCCGCGGCTATCTGTGGGAGGCGCTGCGTGACCATCCGGGACATGATGCGACCAAGGCTTTCCTGAACGACATGCGCGGCCAGGCGGACTTTTTGCGCCCCTACGACCTGATCGAACGCGTGCTTCACCGCCACGACGGCCGCCGCAAGCTGATCGGTCGGCTGGGACCGGAAGCCGAGGACGGGATCGACGAACTGCTGGGTCAGGCCCTGTCCTACGAGACCTCTGAAGTCCCCAGCCTGACGGGTTTCCTGACCTGGATGGAGACGGACGAGGTCGAGGTGAAGCGCCAGCTGGATGGGGAAGGCCACCGCATTCGCGTCATGACCGTCCACGGCGCCAAGGGGCTGGAGGCCGAGATCGTCATCCTGCCCGACACCTGCGACCGCACTCCGCAGGACCGCGACCAGATCTACCGCATCCCAGATGGGCCGCCGGTCTGGAAGGTCGCAAAGGAGGAAAGCCCTCCCGTCGTCGCCAGCGAACGTGCCGCCCGCCAAGCGCGGGACGCGGCGGAGCGGCTGCGGCTCTTGTACGTCGCGATGACCCGCGCGCGGTCGTGGCTGGTGATCGCCGGGGCGGGCAAGACCGAACAGTCGGAATGCTGGCACAGCCTGATCCGGCAGGGGGTCGAGGCTGCCGGGGCAGTGCCCAGCACGGGCGGTATCCTGCGCCATCAGGCGGGCGACTGGCCCCCGCCCGCAACCCGCCCGACAGTAACCGAGACCGCCGTTGCGCTGCCCACATGGGCCAGCCTTCCAGCGCCCGAGGCCAACCGCCCGGCGCAGGTCCTGTCTCCCTCCGACCTTGGCGGCGCAAAGGCCCTGCCCGGCGAACCCGCCTGGCCCGAGGCCGAGGCCAAGGCGCGGGGCACCGCGCTGCATCTGCTGCTGGAACGACTGCCTGCCTTCGCAGCCTCCGATTGGCCTGCGCTCGCCGCATCACTTCTGGAGGCACCCTACCTCGATGATGCTCTGGCCCAGGCGCAGCAAGTCCTGAACCATCCGGCCCTGTCACCGCATTTCGGACCTGACACCTTGACCGAAGTTGCCGTTTCGGCCCCCTGGGGCGACCGGACGCTGGCGGGGACCATCGATCGGTTGGTCGTCATGCCCGACCGCGTACTGATCATCGACTACAAGTCGAACGCCGTGGTCCCCGACCGGCCCGAGGCGACCCCGGAAGGCATCCTGCGCCAGCTGGGTGCCTATGCCCACATGCTGGGACAGATCTACCCGAACCGCCGCATTGAAACCGCGATCCTGTGGACGCGTGCCCCCGGCCTGATGGTGGTCAGTCCCGATATCGTGAGGGCAGCACTGGGGCGTGCCACGATACCTTGACGTTCGCCGCGCGGCTTCTTACCTTCGTAAGCCGACAAATCCCGCAGGAGAACGATCATGGGCGCTGCCACCGTCGCAGTCACCGACGCCACTTTCGATGCCGAAGTCCGCAAGTCGCCGATTCCGGTCGTCGTGGATTTCTGGGCCGAATGGTGCGGCCCCTGCCGCCAGATCGGCCCGGCGCTTGAGGAACTGGCGACGCAATACGCGGGCCAGGTCAAGATCGTGAAGGTCAACGTCGACGAGAACCCCGACAGCCCCGCTGTCCTTGGCGTCCGCGGCATCCCGGCGCTGTTCATGTTTAAGGACGGCCAGGTCGTGTCGAACAAGGTCGGCGCGGCCCCGAAGGCCGCACTCGAAAACTGGATCAAGTCGGCGATCTGATCTGCCGCAGAATGGCGACGCCCGGTCTTTCCAGTGAAGGCCGGGCGTTTTCATGTCCTCAAGCGCGAGCGCCAGGCCGTGATGATGTCACGTTCGAACAGTGCTGGACCGACATAGGACAGGGATTGCGTGTCGAACGGCCCACGGTGGGCCGGCGTGCGGTGAAATTTCCAGCGCGCGAAGTCCTTCTCCATCTTCCGGGTCACCAGCAGGCAGAGGTCTGCGTGCTTGGGCATCGACAGGTCCCACTCTGGCGGAAACAGGACGGGGCCAGACTGCGCAAGCTCGGTCTCTGGCGGCGGACCCGCCTCGCCGGTCCAGTCCAGCAGGTTGACCACCGCAAACACCCCTGCCCCGCCATCGCTGTGACCGACAACATGCAGTGCCAGCCAAAGTCCGGTCGCTTGCCGATAGCCCAGGATCTCTCCTACGGCCCAGGCGCTGACGAAACCGCGCCTGGGCTTCATCGGGGCCGGGGCCTGCTGCGGTTGGCGCAGCGTTGCTGCCAGATTGTCCAGCACCGTCGCACGTTTGGCGGCAAGGCCGGCCTCGGCCCAGCGATCCATCCCGTCACCCCGCGCGATCACCTCCAGCGCACGGTCCCGCGTCTCTGCATCCAGCCGGCCCAGCTTCCAGGCCGTTGCCGCCAGCGCCAGCCGGACCACCGGCCCTTCCTCCGGATCAGCCAGAGCATCGGCAAACCGGTCAAGCACACGGTCGCGGGCGGCATCCGGCGTCAACCCCTCGGTCAGCGCGGCGCGGTATTCGTCGCGTACATCGCAGGCAGTGTCGTCCGAGAACAGCGCAACGCCCCAGGCACCCATCACCACACCTCACAACACAACACAACGGGCCAATCCTGCCACAACGGGGACATCCTGCAAGCCTACCAGTTCCCCGCCCGCTCTGCCGCCGCCCTGACCAACCTGTCCGAGGCATCCCTGTCCAGCGGCTGGGAGAGGGCCTCGACCAGATCGTCGGGCGTCAGTCCGATATCGCGCAGCAACACCTCCGACGTCAGCCCGTGGGCCTTGCGGATCTGCTGCCGGCGTCGCCACTCTGCGACAAGGCCCATTGCCTGCATGACCGGGGCAAAAAGCACGCCCCGTCCGCCCTGCGCCATTCCTTTCGTCCGGTCCATCATGCACCTCCTGTCCTGGATTGCGTTGCACCGATCTTGTCCAACCGAGGCTGCCGTCTCCAGTGCAGCAACCAGAGCGACCTGCTACGGTTTTCGAACTAGCCGCGCCCCGGCCCCGGCCTGTAGACTTTCCGAGACAGGAGGCGATGCCATGCCATCCAGGCCCTATGGAACGATCTGCGCCCTTTCCAAAGCGTGCGAGCTTCTTGAACCGCGCTGGACACTTCTGATCCTCAACCAGATCTGGTCCGGTTATACCCGCTTCAACGACATCCGCCGCGCGGTCGGGAACATCTCTCCCGGCGTGCTGTCCAAGCGGCTGGCCGAGCTGGAAAAGGCGGGCCTTGTCGAGCGGGTCGAGGATCGCGCCAAGGGATCGGTGGACTATATCCGCACCCAGATGGCACTGGACCTGGAGCCGGTCATGGACGCGCTGTCGATCTGGGCACAGCGCCATATCGATGCCGAGGTGGCGCTGTCGGACGGCGACCTTGGCAGCATGATGTGGTTCTTGGGCAAGGCGGTGCAGACCGAGAAGTTCCCGCCGCGTCGTGTGGTGATCCGCCTGCACTTCGTGGACGAGCCCGGCGCCTACCCGACTTGGTGGCTTCTTGCGGACCCCGGCTCCCAATGCGAGGTCTGCGTCCAGATCCCGGACGTCGACGTCGACCTTTACGTCGAGACGACGAAAGTATCGTGGAATGCGCTTTTCCTTGGGCGATCGACCATCGCGCGCGAGATTGATGCCGGTCGGCTGTTCGTCACTGGCGACGCGGTCCTGATGCGGACGATGGACCAATGGCTGCCCCGGTCGGTCTACGCCAAGGCCGAAGGCATCCGGATGCTGCCTGCGGCGGAATAGGTTGCAAAGACGGCTGGCCAAGAAAAAGTGTCATGCTAGACTGACAGTATGGGCCCACTTTCCATCCTCCTCCTTGGCGGCACCGGCACCATTGGCCGGGCGACCGCGCAGGCTTTGCGCGCCGAGGGGCACCACGTCACCGCCCTGATCCGACCCGGTGCCGACGCCGCTCTTCTCCCCGGCTGCAGGGTGCTCCAGGGCGCGTTGACGCCGGACACGCTGGCCTCCGCCACGACCGGCATCGACGCCGTCGTCTCCTGCCTCGCCAGCCGGACCGGGGCGCCCGCTGACGCCTGGGCCGTGGACCACGCTGCCAACTCTGCGGCCTTGAAAGCCGCCGTGGCCGGAGGCGTTCGTCACTTCGTCCTCCTCTCGGCGATCTGCGTGCAAAAGCCGCTTCTTGCGTTCCAGCACGCCAAACTTGCCTTCGAGAGCGAGCTCCAGGCTGCGCCAATCGTCTGGACCATCGTCCGTCCGACGGCCTTCTTCAAATCCCTTTCCGGTCAGGTCCCGCGGGTCGCGCAGGGAAAGCCCTTCCTCGTCTTCGGCGACGGCACGCTTACGGCCTGCAAGCCCATTTCGGACGCCGACCTGGGCCGCTTCCTTGCCCTGACACTGACCGACCCGATGATGCGCAACCGCATTCTGCCGCTTGGTGGATCGGGACCAGCGATCACACCCCTGGACCAGGCCGCGATGCTGGAGCGGCTGACTGGCCGACCTGTTCGCATCCGGCGGGTCCCCGTCGCGCTGATGCATGGGATTGTTGGCCTCCTTTCCGCGCTTGGCACCTTTTCTCCGCGCCTGAAGGCCAAGGCACAGCTTGCCCGCATCGGGCGCTATTACGCGACCCAGTCCATGCTGCTGTGGGACCCCGCAACAGGACGCTATGCTGCCGATGCCACGCCCGAATTCGGCAAGGACCGGCTGGAGGATCACTATGCCGCCATGCTGCGTGGAGAGGTTGACGATGACCGTGGCGCCCATGCCATCTTCTGATCCGCTGGCCCAATCTTGCGTAAGGCGGTAGCCTTTCCGCAAAGACAGGAGACCGCATGACCGGCATTGCCCTGGTAACCGGCGGCGCGCGCGGGATCGGGCGCGCCATCGTCGACCGACTTCTGCAGGACGGCTGGACCGTCGCGCTGACCCATGTGCCGGGTATCGAACCACCCGAGCCGCTTGAGGCGGCCTTCGCCGGGCAAAGCGCCACGCTGCACCCGCTTGATCTGCGTTCCTCGGCCAGCATGGCCGCCTGCGTGGCCGACGTCGCCGCGCGCCATGGCGGGATCGATGCCCTGGTCAACAACGCGGCTGTCGGAACGGCAACCGTCGCTGCCTTCACCGAAGACGAAGACCAGCGCGATGGGGTCATGCTGGCGATCAACGCCACCGGGACGCTGTCGATGTGCCGGCGGTTCTTGGCGGCGCAGGGCACCACCGGGGCGGCGCGCAAGATCGTCAACCTTTCGTCGGTCGGCGGCGGCATCGCGGCTTTCCCGGGCTTTTCGCTTGCCGACGGGATGAGCAAATCCGCCGTCGCCCACCTGACCCGGCAACTGGCCGCGGAACTTGTCCACCAGCCCGTCGACGTCTTCGCCATTTGCCCCGGCGCCACCGATACCGAGATGTTCCGCCAGTCGACCCTGAACCAGATGGCCCCGGAAGACCGCGCCCGCTTTGTCGCGGGGTTGCCCAAGGGCCGCCTGATCCAGCCTGCTGAAATTGCGACCCTTGCGGCGTTCCTCTGCTCCCCCGCATCGACCGTCCTGCATGGCGCGGTGATCGACGCTTCGATGGGTCTGGGCGTTCGACCCGGCCTGATCAGCGAAACCCGGCACTAGCCGGACCGCTTTGCCCAACACCATTGCCGCACAGTGGCTTTTCCTGTATGGCCCGCGCCATCTGAGACGTGCGGCCCGCCCCCGGGGCACATGCAAAGGATACGGGGGAAGGGCGGCAATGGGGCCGCCAGACAACGAGGGCACCGGCAGGGGCCGGGTCCTCAGAGGAAACGATACATGTTCAATGTGACCAAGAAATCCATCCAGTGGGGCAATGAAACGCTCACACTGGAAACCGGGAAAGTTGCGCGCCAGGCTGATGGGTCTGTGATCGCGACGCTGGGTGAAACGCAGGTGATGGCCAACGTGACCTTCGCGCGCAATGCGAAGCCGGGTCAGGACTTCTTCCCCCTGACGGTTCACTATCAGGAAAAGTACTACGCGGCCGGCAAGATTCCCGGCGGCTTCTTCAAGCGTGAAGCGCGCCCGTCGGAAAAAGAGACGCTGACCTCGCGTCTGATCGACCGGCCGATCCGCCCGCTGTTCGTCGAAGGCTTCCGCAACGAAGTGCTGGTCATGGCGACCGTGCTCTCGTGCGACCTGGTCAACGACCCGGACGTCGTGGCAATGATTGCCACCTCGGCAGCGCTGACCGTCTCGGGCGTCCCGTTCATGGGCCCGATCGCTGCGGCCCGCGTCGGCTTTGTCGGCGGCCAGTACGTTCTGAACCCTGCAATGGACGACATGACGCAGCTGCGTCTGAAGCCCGAGCAGCGCCTTGACCTTGTCATCGCCGGCACCAAAGACGCCGTGATGATGGTCGAATCCGAAGCTTACGAGCTGACGGAAGAGGAAATGCTGGGCGCGGTGGTCTTCGGCCACGAGCAGATGCAGCCGGTGATCGACCTGATCATCGACTTCGCCGAAACCTCGGCGAAAGAGCCGTTCGATTTCTCCCCGCCGGATTACTCGGACCTCTATGCCAAGGTGAAGAAGGCCGGCGAAGAGCAGATGCGCGCCGCTTTCGCGATCCGCGACAAGCAAGACCGCACCAGTGCGATCGAAGCCGCTGTCGATGCCATCAAGGCCGCGATGAGCGAGGAAGACCAAGCCGACTCGAACCTTTATCCTGCGATCAAGAAGCTGGAATCGGCAGTTCTGCGCGGCGACGTGGTGAAGAACGGCAAGCGCATCGACGGCCGCGACACCAAGACCGTCCGTCCGATCACCTGCGAAACCGGCATCCTGCCGCGTGCGCACGGCTCGGCGCTGTTCACCCGGGGTGAAACCCAGGGTCTGGTGGTGACGACCCTCGGCACGGGCGAAGATGAGCAGATCATCGACGCGCTGAACGGCAACTACCGGTCGAACTTCCTGCTGCACTACAACTTCCCTCCCTACTCGGTTGGTGAAGTTGGCCGTGTCGGCTCGCCCGGTCGCCGCGAAATCGGCCACGGCAAGCTGGCTTGGCGCGCGCTGCAGGCGGTTCTGCCGGCTCCGACCGACTTCCCGTACACCGTGCGTGTCGTGTCAGAGATCACCGAATCGAACGGTTCCTCCTCGATGGCGTCGGTCTGCGGTGGCTCGCTGTCGATGATGGACGCAGGCGTTCCGCTGAAAGCCCCGGTCGCCGGTGTGGCGATGGGTCTGATTCTGGAAGACGATGGCCAGTGGGCCGTGCTGACCGACATCCTTGGCGACGAGGATCACCTCGGCGACATGGACTTCAAGGTGGCTGGCACCGAAGCCGGGATCACCTCGCTGCAGATGGACATCAAGATCGCCGGCATCACCCCCGAGATCATGAAGCAGGCCCTGGCGCAGGCCAAGGACGGCCGTATCCACATCCTGGGCGAGATGGCCAAGGCGCTGACCTCGGCGCAAGCCTTCAGCGAATACGCCCCGAAGATCGAGACGATGCAGATCCCGACCGACAAGATCCGAGAAGTCATCGGCTCGGGCGGCAAGGTCATCCGCGAGATCGTCGAAGTGTCGGGCGCCAAGGTCGACATCAACGACGACGGCATCATCAAGATCGCATCGAACGACCAGAAGGCCATCAAGAAGGCCTACGAGATGATCTGGTCGATCGTCGCCGAACCCGAAGAGGGCCAGATCTACACCGGCAAGGTGGTCAAGCTGGTCGACTTCGGCGCCTTCGTGAACTTCTTCGGCAAGCGCGATGGTCTGGTGCACGTGTCCCAGATCGCCAGCAAGCGCCTGAACCACCCGAACGAGATCCTGAAGGAAGGCCAGGAGGTCAAGGTCAAGCTTCTGGGCTTCGACGACCGTGGCAAGGTCCGCCTTGGCATGAAGATGGTCGACCAGGAAACCGGTGAGGAAATCACCGAGAAGAAGGAAGAGTCGGCCGAAGGCTGATCCTTCCGACTTTCGTGAATGTGAAGGCCCCGTGGGAAACCGCGGGGCCTTTTCCGTCTTGTGTCACAGCTTCTTGTGGTGCGCGTGACCCAGCGTTCCCGCAAGGATGACAGCAAAAGGACAAGAGCATGAGCTTCACCCGCCGCCACTTCATCGCCACCGGCCTGGCTACCGCCCTGCCGCTGCGCGCCTTCGCGCACACCGAGCAATCGGCCGAAGACTGGATCATGCCCGAAGAATTCCTGCCCCGCCCCGTCAGGTTCTCGGAACCGCAGGCCCCGGGTGCGCTGATCGTCGACCCGGATTACTTCGCGCTTTACCACGCCGTGACGCCCGATCGCGGGATGCAGTATTCCGTCGGCGTGGGACGTGGAACGCTGTACGAGTCCGGAGTTTTCAGCGTGGGCGCCAAGAAGGAATGGCCGAGCTGGACCCCGACGGACGAAATGATCGACCGCGACCCTGACCAGTACGCGAAATGGGCCGACGGCATGCCCGGTGGACCCGACAATCCCTTGGGTGCGCGCGCGATTTATCTCTTCGACGACAGCGGAGCAGACACCTTCCTGCGCATCCACGGCACGCCCGAGCCTTGGACCATCGGTTCAGCCGTGTCGAACGGCTGCGTGCGCCTGGCGAATGAGCACATCGGCGAGCTTTACGACCTTGTCGAACTTGGCGCGCCGGTGCTTTTGCTGCCCAAAGTGGAAAGCGTATAAGGGGCAGCCGAAGCCGCCCCCAAATGCTCAGACCTTGGCGAAGCGCAGGTAGGGCAGCTTGATGTCCAGCTCGCCGAAGCGTTCCGTGGCCTGCTCGTTGTTCAGCGCCAGCGCCACGATCACGTCCTGCCCCGGCACCCAGTTCGCAGGCGTCGCAAGCGGCACGCCGTCGGTCTTCTGCACCGCATCCAGCGCACGCAGGATCTCGGCAAAGTTGCGGCCCACCGACATCGGATAGGTCATCGTCAGCCGCACCTTCTTGTCCGGCCCGATGATGTAGACCGTCCGCACCGTCGCCGAGTGGGCCGGAGTCCGTCCCTCGGTCGGCAGGTAGAATTCGGCCGGCAGCATGTCATAGGCCTTGGCCACCGTCAGCGAGGTGTCGTCAATGATCGGGAAATCGGCCGGTGCACCACCAAAGGCTTCGATATCGCGCTTCCACTTTTCGTGGTCCGATACGCCGTCGACGGACACGCCGATCACCTTGGTCTTGCGCTTCTGCCATTCGGCGGCCAGTTGGGCGACGGCGGCGAACTCCGTGGTGCAGACCGGGGTAAAATCGCGCGGATGGCTGAAGATGATGCCGTAGCTGTCGCCCAGCCAGTCATGGAAGCGGATGGTCCCGGCGGTGGACTCAGCGGTGAAGTCGGGGGCGATGTCGTTGATGCGGACGGCCATGTGGAACCTCTTACGGTTGGAATCCTGTCTGGGGCGAACATATGCCTAACGGAACAAGGTTTCATCCCCTCGCATGATTTGACGGTCAAATAGGAAAGCCGTTCCACGCATGGCCACCCCTGCAGCAAGATCTTCCCGCTCGCCGCAGCTTCAGTCGAACGTCCCCGTCACCCGTCCGAACAGCATGAAGGCCCGCGCCGTGCGGGTGTCTGCCAGGTCGGCAAGCTCGGCATCCGTGGCATTGGGCTCGAAGGCGGCGAAAGTCTTGTCGAAGGTCCGCAGAAAATGGTGCGCCGCGTCGCGGAACACCGGGTCGGCCTTCATCCGCGCTGCGGTCAGGGCCAGCGAGGCGCGATCCCTGATCCCGCCCAAGGCTGCAATCGACCGGCCCCGTTCGCCCCCGGCAAAGCGCCGCCAAAGTTCGGGATGGCACAGGTCAGGCTGCAGATCATCGACGTAGATGCCATCCTGGCTGAGGAGGGTCAGCACGTCCTGCGCCGCCCGGATCAGCTTGGCCGAGGTCCGGTCCTCCAGCGCAAGTCGCAGGGCGCGAAAGCCCTCCTTGTCCTCGGGCGTCTCGGGAAATTGCAAGGCGCGGATGAAGCTTGAAACCGAAAGCGGTGGCCGGAACTCCTCGGCCGGAGTTCCAAGGGCCAGCGTCGGCTCCTCTGCGGCGGGTTCCGGCTGGGGTTGGACCAGCACGGCCTTCCGATCCGCCGAGGGCACCGACAGCGTGGCATCGCGCCGGGAAGAGAAGGTGGCAAGAACCGTCTCGGCCTGCTTGGTCGAGGCGGCGATCTCATCGATCTTCCGCTCCACCGAGGGTTTCAGGCCATTGCCCTGGCTTTGCGCTTGCACATAGCTGGACCGCATCGCGTCGACCGTGGCCTGCAGCCGCTTCGCCTCGGCCCTCAGCTCGCGGATCGAGCGAAGTGTGACCACCACTGCCCAGATCAGCGCGATGGGCAGGAAGACCATGAGCAAGGTCATGATCAGGCCCAGTGTGCGCGACTCGCTGCCCGGCGGTGTCACCAGCACATAGACCAGGATCAGAAGCACCCAGACCACGCTTAGGCCGATGCCCGCGATCTCCATCCCCCGCCGGGGTGGATCGTTGAGGAGCGCAAGGGGACCCTGGTCCAGACCAGCGTCCCGTTTCGGCAGATCCTTGACCGGCGGTTTCACCAGGGCATCCCCGGATCAGAGGTAACGGATCGACAGGACTTCGTAGGATCGGGTCCCGCCGGGAGTCTTTACATCGACGCTGTCGCCCTCATCCTTGCCGATCAGGGCGCGGGCAAGCGGAGAGCGCAAGTTCAATAGGCCATTTTCGATATCGGCTTCGACCTCGCCGACGATCTGGTAGGTCTTCTCTTCGTCGTTGTCCTCGTCGACCAGGGTGACGGTCGCGCCGAACTTGATCGAGCCGGTGAACTTGCTGGGGTCGATCACGTCGGCCAAGGACAGGACGCCCTCAAGCTCCTTGATGCGGCCTTCGATGAAACCCTGCTTTTCCCGCGCAGCGTGGTATTCCGCGTTTTCGGACAGATCACCGTGTTCGCGCGCTTCGGCGATGTCGCGGATGATCGCCGGACGGTCCACCGTCTTGAGCTGCTTGAGTTCAGCATCCAGCGCATCGAAGCCGCGCCGGGTCATCGGGATCTTTTCCATCGGCATTCCACAGTAAAAGAAGAAGCCACGGACCGGATCGCGGCCCATGACTTCGGACTAACTCCCCTTCACCACACCCGATGGAATGCATAAATGCAAGGGGTCATGCCGCGCGCGGGCAACAGTCCGTCGCGGGCAAGACAGAAAGCTTTGCGGCGGGATGTGCCTTTGGGATGTTGCGTCACGGTTGACCTTGCTGCCCCGCTGCGGCAACAGGGAAGCCGCGAAAAGCCAGTGTTTCAGGACCAGGTGTGGCCGCCCGGGGAAGGACAAGCGATGACCGCCATTCAGCGCGAGAAGATGGACTATGATGTCGTGATCGTCGGCGCCGGGCCGGCGGGCCTGTCAGCCGCGATCCGGCTGAAGCAGCTGGACCCGGATCGGTTGGTCGTCGTCTTGGAAAAAGGCTCCGAAGTCGGGGCGCATATCCTGTCGGGCGCGGTCCTGGACCCCTGCGGGCTGGACGCCTTGTTGCCCGACTGGCGCTCGATGGACGCTCCGATCAAGACGCCCGTGCGCGAAGACAATTTCTACATGCTGGGGCCGGCTGGCCAGATCCGCATCCCGAACTGGCCGATGCCTCCCCTGATGACGAACCACGGCAACTACATCGTCTCGATGGCCAATGTCTGCCGCTGGATGGCGGGCGTGGCCGAAGGGCTGGGCGTGGAAATCTTCCCCGGCATGGCCTGCAGCGAACTGGTGTTCGAAGGCGACACCGTCGTCGGCGTCGTTGCCGGCGAATTCGGCCGCGATCCTGAAACCCGCGAGCCTGGCCCGTCATATGAACCGGGGATGGAGCTGCGCGGCAAGTACGTCTTCCTGTCCGAAGGCGTCCGCGGCAGCCTGGCCAAGCAGGTCATCGCCAAATACGACCTGTCGAAAGGCCACTGCCCGCAGAAATACGGGCTGGGCATGAAGGAAATCTGGGAGATCGACCCCGAAAAGCACCGCGAGGGCACCGTCACCCACACGATGGGCTGGCCCCTTGGCAAGAATGCGGGCGGCGGGTCGTTCATCTATCACCTCGAGAACAACCAGGTCTACGTCGGCTTCGTCGTCCACCTGAACTACGAAAACCCCCACCTTTACCCCTACATGGAGTTCCAGCGCTTCAAGCACCATCCGATGGTGGCCGACCTTCTGAAGGGCGGCAAGCGCGTGGCCTACGGTGCACGGGCGATCAGCGAGGGTGGCTGGCAGTCGATCCCCAAGATGGTGGCGCCAGGGGTGGCGCTCTTGGGCTGCTCGGCGGGCCTTGTGAACGTCCCCCGCATCAAGGGCAACCACAACGCCATGCTCTCGGGCAAGGCCGCCGCCGAGGCCGCGCACGCCGCCATCAGTGGGGGCCGGCAGGGCGATGAGCTGACCTCGTACGAAACCGACGTCCGCCAAGGCGCCATCGGCCGAGACCTGAAGAAGGTCCGCAACGTCAAGCCGCTCTGGTCCAAGTACGGTCTGGTCGCCAGCCTGATGGGCGGCGGCGTGGACATGTGGCTGAACACCATCGGCCTGAGCGCCTTCGGCACCATCCGGCACGGCAAATCCGACGCGGCCGCCACGGGCCTGGCCAAGGACCACAAGCCGATCGACTATCCCAAGCCCGACGGTAAGCTGTCGTTCGACCGGCTGACCAACGTGGCCTTCTCCTTCACCAACCACGACGAGGCGCAGCCCGCCCATCTGGTGTTGAAGGATGCCTCGATCCCGATTGGCGTCAACCTGCCGAAATACGCGGAACCCGCCCAGCGCTACTGCCCTGCCGGCGTCTACGAAGTCCTGGGCGAAGGCGACACAGCCACCTTCCGGATCAATTTCCAGAACTGCGTCCACTGCAAGACCTGCGACATCAAGGACCCCAGCCAGAACATCGTCTGGACCACGCCGATGGGCGGCGGAGGGCCGAACTACCCCAACATGTGACGCCCTCACGAAAGCTTGTCCCAATCCCCGGGGCCCGGCCGCAAGGTCGGGCCCCGGTGCATTGCGCAGGCAGTTGGGTCCGGCTACCCTCGCCCTGTCCCTGTAGGAGAGGCCGATGCGCCAGATCATGTCCCGCACCCTGACCGCCCTTCTTCTTGCGGCCGCGTTGGGTACGCCATTGCGGGCCGAGGAACAGGTCGACAGCGGTGCCTATCTCGCCGCACGCACCGCCGAATCACAGAACGATTTCCGCGCCGCCGCGACCTGGTACGGCAAGGCGATCATGGCCGATGCGTCCAATCCCCAGCTTCTGGACGGTGCTGTCCTGGCCGAAATGGGCATCGGCGATTTTGCCCTGGCAATCGAGGCGGCCAAACTGCGCAAGGCCGTCGAGGGTCCCCCCAGCCAACTGGCCGAAATGGCGCTTCTCGCCGATGAAGCCCAGCGCGAGGACTATGCCGCGCTCCTCTCTGCCGCCGGGACGGGGCGTGACGTGGGCGACCTGACCAATTCGCTTGTCGTCGCCTGGGCGAAGGTTGGCGAAGGCAAGATGTCGGAGGCGGTCGAAGCTTTCGACGCCGTGACCAAGAAGAAAGGCTTCGAGGCTTTCGGTTTCTACCACAAGGCCCTGGCACTCGCCTCGGTCGGCGACTTCGAAGGTGCGGATGAGATCCTGTCCGGTCGTGCGGCTGGCCCGATCTATGTCATGCGCCGCGGGGTCTTTGCCCATGCGCAAATCCTGAGCCAACTGGAAAAGAACCCCGAGGCGCTGGCCCTTCTGGACCGCTCCTTCGGCACTGCGGCCGACCCGATGGTCGATGGTCTGCGCAAGCGGCTTCAGGCGGGAGAGCCCATTCCCTTCGATACGGTGAACTCGGCCCGCGACGGCATTGCCGAAGTCCTGTTCTCGATCTCGACGGCGCTGAATGGCGAAGCGGACCCGGTCTACACGCTGCTGCATCTTCGGATCGCGGGCTACCTGCGGCCAGACCATTCCGATGCGCTGCTTCTGACCGGTGATGTGCTTCAGGAGCTGGGCCAGCACGTGCTTGCCGCCGCAACCTACGCCGGATTTCCCCCCGAAGACCCGGCCTATGTCACCGCCGAGATCGGCCGTGCCGGCGCGCTGAAATCCCAGGGCCGGACCGACGCCGCGATCGAGGCGCTTCAGGCGCTGGCCCGGACCAACGGCAACATCCCGCGCGTCCATTTCGGTCTTGGCGACCTGCTACGCAGCGAGGAGCGCTTCGACGAAGCAGAGCTTGCCTACAGTGCTGCGATCGATCTTGCCAAACAGGCCGGGACCGAGGATTGGGTCCTGCATTTCTACCGCGGGATCTGCCACGAGCAATCCAAGGACTGGGCCGCCGCCGAGGCCGACTTTCGCAAGGCGCTGGAGTTGAACCCGACGCAGCCGCAGGTCCTGAACTATCTCGGCTATGGCCTTGTCGACCGCGGCGAAAAGCTGGACGAAGCCTTGGGGATGATCGAGAAGGCCGTCGCCGGTGATCCCGACCAGGGCTATATCATCGACAGCCTCGCCTGGGCCTATTTCAAGCTTGGCCGGTATGCCGATGCGCTGGAGCCGATGGAGAAGGCCTCGCTGCTGGAACCCGTCGATCCGATCGTCACCGACCATCTGGGCGACGTCTACTGGATGAACGACCGCACACTCGAAGCCCGGTTCCAATGGCGCCGCGCCTTGTCCTTCGAGCCGTCCGAAACGGACAAGGCCCGTATCCTGCGCAAGCTTGAGGTGGGGTTGGACGCGGTCATGGCCGAAGAGGGCGCTTCCCCGGCTCCGGTCAAGGCAGCCGAGAATGACAACTGAGGCAGTGGCGGAAAACGCGCCAGCCAAGATCAACCTCTGTCTCCATGTGACCGGGCGGCGCCTGGACGGCTATCATCTTCTGGACAGCCTCGTGGTCTTTGCCGACGTGGCCGACCGGGTTTTCGTGACGCCGGCGCATGGCTTGTCCCTGGTCGTCGCTGGTCCGGAAGGTGCCGGATTGCAGGCCGAAGCCGACAACCTGGTCCTGCGGGCTGCCCGGTTGTTCGGAGTTTCGGATGCGGCGCTGGTCCTCGACAAGCGGTTGCCCATCGCCTCGGGGATCGGTGGCGGATCCGCCGACGCGGCCGCGACGCTGCGGGCCCTGCAGCGCCTGACCGGGCTGCCAATGCCGCCGATGTCCGACATCCTGCGCCTTGGGGCGGATGTCCCGGTCTGTCTGGACGGTCGTCCGTCACGCATGACCGGGATCGGCGAGAAGGTGACGCAGCTTCCTGCCTTGCCGCGCTTGGCCTGCGTGCTGGTCAACCCGCGTCTGCCGGTGCCGACGCCGCAGGTGTTTGCCGCCCTGACCTCGCGTGAAAACCCGCCCCTGGCCGACTTGCCCCACAGCGCCCTGGCCTCCGCCGAAAGCTTCGCCGCCTGGCTGGCTGCGCACACTCGCAACGATCTGATCCCCCCGGCACGCGAGGTCGCTCCCATTCTGGCCGACGTGCAGGCTGCGCTGGAGGCAACGCCCGACTGCCTTCTGGCGCGCATGACCGGCTCGGGCGGAACGCACTTCGGCCTTTTCGCCACGGACCATGCGGCTGAAGCGGCCGCCGCCTTTCTGAAAGCTGCGCATCCGTTCTGGTGGATCGAGACCGGCCGCATTCTGGACTGACCGCCCGCTCGTCAGAAATAGCTCCGGACCAAAGCTCCCGAGATCAGCGCCCAGCCATCCGCAACGACGAAGAAGACCAGCTTGAACGGCAGCGAGACGATGGCCGGCGGGACCATCATCATCCCCATCGACATCAGGATCGCAGCGACGACAAGATCGATGATCAGGAAGGGCAGGAAGATCATGAAGCCGATCTCGAAGGCCCGCTGAATCTCGGAAAGCAGGAACGACGGCACGAGAAGCGATAGCGGAGCGTCCGTCGCGGTGATCGGCGTGGTGGACCGCAGGTCCTGCAAGGTCTGCAGCGTTTCCGGATCGACGCGCAGCGCCATGAAGGTCCGGAACGGAGCGATGGCGGCTTGCAGACCCGGTCCCACCTCGATTGTCCCGTTCGTCAGGGGCTCGATTCCGCTGACCCAGGCTTCGGCGAACACGGGATCCATCACGTACCAGGTCAGGAACAGCGAAAGGCTGATGATCACCATGTTCGGCGGGGCCTGCTGCAAGCCAAGCGCCTGCCGCAGGATCGACAGCACGGTGACGATGAACGGAAAGCAGGTGACCATGACCGCCAATCCCGGCACGATCGACAGGACGGTGATCAGCAGAAGCAACTGCACGGACCGCAGCGAAAGGGACTGTCCATCGCCACCGAAGTCCAGCGTCATCTGCTGGGCGACGGCGGGGCCCGCCAGCAAGACGAGGCCAAGCGCAACGCCCGCAGCAAGCCTCACAATCCGCCCCGAAGGTTGGCGACCTCGGTCAGCCGCACCGCAAGCTGCCCGGCGTTTTCGCCCTCCAGCTCGGTCAGCTCTCCGCGTGCGATCAGACGGTCGCCGACGTAAAGCTCGACCGGATCATCGATCCTGCGGTCCAGTTGCAGGACTGCGTCCTTGGACAGTTTCAGCAGGTCGCGCACCAGCGGTCGCGCCCGCCCGACCGAAATCATGACCTCGATCGGAACCTGCGAGAAGGGATTGGTATCGGCTAGATCTTCCATGATGATCCTCAGGTGTTGAGGTTGAAGAACGCCCGAACGGCGATCGAGATATCGGTGGTGACCTGGCCGAGATCGACCTTGGCCTCCGAGGTTCCGAAGCGGATGTAGACCTGGCCGTCGGGCATGGTCGGCTCCTCTTCGATCACCATCGGCAAGCCGGTGGCCTGAACGATTAGCTCCTCGATCTGACCGCGCACGGCAGGGTTCAGGACCAGGGTCAGAGGCGTGTCGGCCAAATCCGCGGCCATCGGCATCACCGCTTCCAGGACGGTCGGCCCCAAAGCCTCGCGCGCAACTTCGGGGAGCAGCCGGTTGATCATCTCCAGGATCAGCGGTTTGATCGCCTGAAGCACATGGCTGCGGGCGTCCTGGAACGTGAAGGAAAGGCTTTGCAGATTGCGGGCAAGGTCGGCACGGATCCGCCCCTGGTCCCCTTGCTGCGCGGCCACCGCGTCATCCCACCCGGCCGAATAGCCCTGCTCGAAAGAGGCGACCTTGGCCTCCTCGACTGCAGTGGCCTCGACAAGCGGGCGAAAGGACCCATCGGCGGCGGAAGCGGTATCGAAAACCTCAAGGCGCAGAGCCGGCATCATGCAGGCTCCTCTTCGTGTTCCATCCAGCCGCGCAGGATTTCGATCGACTCGGTCTGGCGCTGCTCGATGAGGCGACGCAGGCGGGTTGCGGGGTCCTCCTCCGGTTCCTCGCCTTCCCCGCCCTCACGGCGGGCGCTGGCAAAGGACCCGTAGTCGAAGCCGTCGTCCACCACTCCGTTCAGCGCGACCGGCCCCGAAAGTATGGCTGGCGGGAGCGCCAGTTGGCCGTCTGGCGCGGGCAGGGCCGCCCGGCTGGCCGAGGTCAGGACCGGCCGGATGACGAACAGGCCCAGAACCAGCGCCACCAGAGCAAGAACGGCCGTCTGGATCATCGACATGACGTCGATCTGGCCCAGCGGCGGCAAGAGGCTCGTGGTCGCCTCGGTACCCGCCGGAAACGGAAGTTCCTGGAATTCCAGCGTCTTCAGGGTCAGCACGTCCCCGCGAGCCTCATCCAGCCCCACGGCCGAGGCCACCAGTTCGCGCAGCGTTGCAAGCTCTTCCTCCGGACGCGGCTCCCAGGTCCGGGTGCCGTCGTCGGCAACCGCCGCCACTCCGTCGACCATGACGGCCACCGTCATCCGACGCACCCCGCCGGGGCTTCGCAAGATCTCGCGCTGCGTCTCGGACACTTCGTAGTTCACACGCTCGCGCGTTTCGGAATTCTGGCTCTGCCCCTGGCTGCCCGCCCCGGCGTCGCCTTCGGGCAGGTTCGATGCGACTGTGACTTCACCCCCGGGTTCGGTGCTGGACCCGCTGCGCTCTTCGGTTTCAGAGGAGATCGCCACCCGACCCTGCGGATCGAACTTGCGCTCGGTGATCGCCTCGCGTTCGGAGACAAGATCGATGGAGACTTCCACAACCGCCTTGCCAGCACCCACGCGGGCGGCCAGCAGGCGCTCCACATTCCCCTTTATCGCCGCGGCACGGTCGGCAGCATCCCCGGTTTCAAACCCTTCGCTCTCCTGCCCGCCGATCAGGCCTGCCACCGTGTCGATGATCTGCACCGAATCGGGCGTCATCCCGGCGACCGCGCTGGCCACGAGGTGCCGGATCGCGCGCGCCTGACCCTCGCTGAGGCTGCCCGAGACCGTGGTCAGCGTCACCGAGGCCGTAGCCTGCGATTCCGGCTGAAACGCCCGGGTCGGGGCGCTGGCGATATGAACGCGGGCGGCCCTGATCTCGGGCATGGCAAGCAGCGTCCGCGCGATCTCGCCTTCCTTCGCACGCCAGTATGCCGCGTCGAACATTTGCGACGTGGTGCCGAAGCCGGAAAGCGAATCAAGCAGCTCGTAGCCACCACCACCGGCGGCCGGCAGTCCCTCGGACGCCAATGCCATGCGCAGGGCATCCCGCTGACTGACATCTACGAGGATCGAGTCGCCCTGGATTTCGTACGCCACCCCGCGCTGGTCCAGAGCGGCGACCACTTCGCCCGCAGCACCAGGCTCCAACCCTGCGTAAAGCAGGCCCATTTCCGGCTGACCCGCCATGCGGCTAAGGGCCAGGACCGCCGCGAACATGGCCACCGTGGCCCCCACGATGATGATGCGGCGGCGCAGGTCGAGTTTGGTCCAGATGTCGATCACGTTCTGCAAGGCGATTCTCCGGCTCCGGCGGTTCTGCCGTACGCCAAGCTTTCGCCGGTCGGGCTTAACAATCGGTTAGTGACCTTTGGCTTATGGTCGCCTTGTCCCGAGAAACGGAGCATGAACATGGCCACGGCCGAAGCCGCGATCGAAGAGCCCGCGAAGAAGCGATCGAAGAAGCCCTTGCTGATCGGTCTGATGCTGGCCCTGCTGCTGGGCGGGGGTGGATTCTACGCCACATTTTCCGGACTGATCCTGGGCGGCGGAGAGGATCACACCGAGGAGGAAATGCTTCCGGGCCCTCTGGCCGGCATCGCCTTCGTTCCCCTGGAAACCATTGTCGTCTCGCTTGCCCCGGACTCGGGCAGTGAGCATCTGCGGTTCACTGCCCAGCTCGAGGTCGTGGAGTCCGCAGTGAAGGACGTCACGACGCTGACGCCACGCATTCTGGACGTGGTGAACAGCTACCTGCGCGCAATCGACACTGCGTCGATCGAGGACCCGCAGGCCCTGGCGCGGCTTCGCGCGCAGATGTTGCGCCGCATTCAGGTCGTGACCGGCGAAGGCCGGGTGCGCGACCTTCTGATCACCGAATTCGTGTTGAACTAGGACGGACACATGAACCTGATTGCCGATATCCTTCTGATGGCAGGCTCGTTCGGAGCCGCGATCTACTGTTACGTTCTGTCCAACCGGTTGAAGAAATTCACGACCCTTGAATCCGGGATGGGCGGGGCAATCGCCGTCCTCTCGGCCCAGGTCGATGACATGACCGTGGCCCTGGACCGGGCACGGGGGGCCGCAAACGGCTCGGCGGAGAGCCTGGAAGCGCTGACGGCGCGCGGAGAGACGGTCGCGCGCAAGCTGGAACTGCTGGTCGCATCGCTGCACGACCTGCCCGATCCAAAGGCACCTGCTGGACGGGCAGAGCCCGACGATCCGCTGGAAGAACAGCGCCGGCCGCGCTTTGTGCGCCGCCGCGCGCCCCGCGATGAACTGGAGGCCGCAGAATGAGCCGGCGGCGGCGTGCAGGCCAGGGCGCGCTCCTGATCGTGGCGATGCTCTTTGCTTCGTCCGGTGCGTTGAGATTGGGGTCGGGTATCGGTGCTGCCTTGGCTGAGTCCGGTGAAAAAGCGGTGACCGCGGAGACGGTCCCGGCAAGCTGCGAGATGCCAAGTGCGCTCTCCGAGGCGCTGAGCCTGCGCGAAGACCGGGTCGCGGCGCAGGAAGTGGCGTTGCAGGACCGTCTTGCGGCACTGGCGCTGGCCGAGGCGGCAATCTCTGCGCGCATGGCAGAGATGCAGGCGGTCGAGGACGAGCTGAAGGCCACCTTGGCATTGGCAGATGGTGCCGCCGAAGAGGATATCCAGCAGCTTACCGCCGTCTACCAGGCGATGAAGCCAAAGGATGCTGCGGTCCTGTTCGAGACGATGTCTCCCGAGTTCGCAGCGGGCTTTCTGGGCCGGATGCCTCCCGAGTCGGCGGCGGCGATCCTCTCTGGCATGTCTGCCGAGGCGGCATACGGCGTCAGCGTGATCGTTGCAGGCCGCAACGCCGGTGTGCCGACCGAGTGAAGCCGGTGAGAGAGTCTTAACCCACCTCCACGATACTGACCGCAACCGAAGGCCACACAGGACAACATCATGCTCGGCATCGTCGGCATCGCCGTCATTCTTATCATGGTCTTCGGCGGCTATGTCCTTGCGGGCGGCAAGATGGGGATCATCCTCAAGGCTTTGCCCTTCGAGATGATCATGATCGGCGGGGCAGCCGTTGGCGCCTTCCTGATTTCGAACGACATGTCCGGAGTGAAACAGACGCTGAAGGACATCGGCAAGGTTTTCAAGGGACCGAAGTGGAAGCCGGACGACTACCGCGATCTGCTGTGCCTCTTGTTCGAACTGATCCGTCTGGCCCGCGCCAACCCTGTCGCGCTGGAAGAGCATGTCGAATCGCCCGACACCTCGGCGATCTTCGGCAAGTATCCTCGAATCCAGCACGACCACGAGGCGATGGAGTTCATCTGCGACACGATGCGCGCGGCCTCGATGAACTACGATGACCCGCATCAGGTGGAAGAGGTGATGGACAAGCGCATGGAGGCGACCCTGCACCACGCGATGCACTCCAGCCACGCTCTGCAGACCATGGCCGATGGGCTGCCCGCGCTGGGCATCGTCGCGGCGGTTCTGGGCGTGATCAAGACGATGGGCTCGATCGATCAGCCGCCAGAGGTCCTGGGAAAGATGATCGGCGGCGCGCTCGTCGGTACCTTCCTGGGCGTGTTCCTGGCCTATGGCCTGATGGGGCCGTTTGCAGCTCGGGTGAAGGCCGTGGTGGAAGAGGACATCCACTTCTACCAGTTGATCCGCGAGGTGCTGGTCGCCAATCTCCACCGCCACCCGGCCAATATCTGCATCGAGGTCGGCCGCCAGAATACGCCGCACCACGTCCGCCCGGGCTTCACCGAACTCGAAGAAGCCATGCGCAACCTCAAACAGGAAGCGGCATGATATACGCGCTGCTGCTGCTTTTGCTTTTGGTTGCACCGGCCCGGGCGGAAACGGCTCGGGTGCTTTCCGGCGAGCATGGCGCATTCACCCGTCTGGTGATGGAGCTGCCCGGCGCGCCGGAATGGACCCTGGGCCGCACGGCTACGGGCTATGCCTTTTCCGCAAGGGGCGAGACACAGCCGGACTATGACCTGACGGCCGTATGGCAGCGCATCCCGCGCGCCAGACTGGCGGACCTTGCGGTAGATCCTGCCAGCGGTGTCCTGTCGCTCGACCTCGGATGCGATTGTCACATATTCCCTTTTGAATACGATACCGGAATCGTGGTGCTAGACATCAAGGAGGGTCCGGCGCCCGAAAGCTCGGCTTTCGAGGCTGACTTCTCCTCTCAGCCCGCGCCTGCAAACGGGACGAAGCCGGCGCCGGAGTACAGCTGGATTGCCGCGATCCCGCCCGACCGTCCTGTGGTCGCGGCCCTGCCCCTTCGGTTGGACACCGGGACCGTATCGCTTGAACCCCTGCGTGACGAGCTTCTGGAACAGATTGCCAAGGGCGCGGCGGACGGCTTGGTCGACATGGAGTTGCCCGGAAAGCCCACCGAGATGCCAGCGTCTGACCGCGCGGTGTTGCCTTGGTCGAACATCAGGATTGGTGAGCAGCCCGGCGTCACGGTGACAAATCCCGGCGCCCTGATTGCCGAGGACATACCGCCCGACTCCTGCGCAGCGATCGAGATTGTCGATCTTGCGGCTTGGGGTGAAGGCCGGATGCCGCACGACCTGCTGGTCGAGGCGCGATCGGGCCTGTTTGGAGAATTCGACCTGCCGGATGATGCCACGATCCTGCGCTCGGCGCGCCAATTGCTCTACTTAGGATTCGGTGTCGAGGCGCGCCAGACGCTGGACATGCTGAGCATGGGGTCTGCGGACGAAGCCGTGGCGCTTTATCTATCGATGTCCCGTCTCGTGGATGGCGAAACCGATCCGACAACACCCTTCGCCGCGATGCTGGAGTGCGCTGGACCGGCCGCTCTCTGGGCCGCGCTGGCACATGACCGGCTTCCCGCCGGACCCGGCGTGAACCGCGATGCGATCCTGCAGGCCTTCATGGCGCTTCCAGCCCATTTGCGGCGCCACCTGGGCGCCGAACTTGCCGAAAAATTCCTTGCCCGTGACGACAGCGAAGCCGTCCGGATGATCCGCGACGCGATGGAACGGTCGCCAGAGGTTGATGAAAGCAGCGTTGCCCTCCTGGATGCAAAGACCAGCCTCCACGAAGGCGACACGGAGGCGGCGCGGAGCCATGCCGAAGCTGCCGTGGCACTGGACGGCAACAGGGCGGGAAGCCTTGTTACTCTGGTCGAAGCACATTTCCGGAAGCTGCAACCGATTGATCCGGGCATCGCGGATGCTCTTCTGGCACTGCGCGGGGAAGCTGGCGGCGACGAACTGTTGGAGATCGATCGTGCCATCGTGCTGGCACTCGCACTGTCCAACCGAACGAACGCCGCGTTCGAAGCGGGGCCAACGTCCTTGGACCTCTCGGATCTGTGGCAAGTCGTGCAAGCCCGCTCCTCCGACGACGACTTCCTGCGCCATGCCGTGCTTCCTGCAGAAGCCTCTTGGCCGGAGGTTGCCGACGAGGTGGCCCGCGCCACGGCTGACCGACTGCTCGCCTTGGGGTTCGCGGACGCAGCCCTTGTCTGGCTTGGACCCGTCGATGCCTCCGCCCCGCCAGAGCTGCGGCTCCCAGCCGCAAGGATGCAGTTCAAGCGGGGCGATGCCAGGGCTGCGCTGACCTTGCTTGAGGGCGTGCCAGGGACCGAGGCCGAAGAGGTTCGCGCGCAGGCACTGCTGCAACTTGGCGATCTGCCGGGCGCAAGGGCTGCGCTCGCCGATGCTGGCGAGAGCGAAGCCGCCTCCCGAGTGGAGCTATGGGCGGGCAACTGGGCAAACCTTTCACCGCAAGCCGCAGATCCATGGCGGGCAGCAGCTGATCTGGCGCAGGCCCGGCCAGCTTCCGAAGCATCCGGCCTGCTTGATCGTGGCAATCGCACGGTAAAAGCCAGTCTTGCCGCCCGCGATGCGATCAAAGCGCTGCTCGAAGGCGTACCGTCGCCTGGCGAAAACTGACGGCGGTAACTTCGCAGAAAGATTCGCCGAATAGTCTGGCTCCCGAGCCTTCGCAGAACGCGGAGGGTGGAGCGAGACATGCACCGCAGACGTTCGATACCCGACTTCCCGCTCTTGGCAGCATTGGCGTCCCTTTTGTCCGCTGCTGTCGCCGAGGCGCGCGAAGACCCGTCGGAGCTTTGCCTGCAGGCTGCCACCAATGCCGCAGAGCGGACTGGAGTACCCTTTGCCGTGCTTCAAGCCATCGCCACGGTCGAAACCGGGCGGCAAGGCCGTCCGTGGCCTTGGACGGTGAACTTCGGCGGCGATGGCCGCTGGTATGACAGCGCGGCCGAAGCCGCGGAGGACGTGACCGAGGCACTTGGCCAAGGGGCCACCAACGTCGACCTTGGCTGCTTTCAGCTGAACTATCGCTGGCACGCCGAAGGCTTTGCCTCGGTCGCCGACATGCTGGATCCCGCCCAGAACGCCACCTACGCGGCAGAATACCTGGCGCAGCACTATGCGCAGACCGGAGATTGGGCGCTTGCTGCGGCGGCCTATCATTCGGCCACGCCGGAATACGCCTCGGCGTACCGGGCCAAGTTCGAAAGGGCATATGCCGATCTGGACGCCACGTCCCCTGTAACCCACGGCGCGGAGCCCGATTTGCACGCACGCGAGAACCGGTTTCCCCTGCTGGTTGCCGGGTCTGGCGGATCGCGAGGCTCCCTTGTCCCGGCAAGTTCCGGGGGAATCCGCCTGATCGGGGCACCAGGCACATGATCAAGGGATTTTCCGCAGCGGTCTTCCGCCCCACGATCCTGCTGGCCATCGGCCTGATGGCTGTCATCGTCATGATGATCCTGCCGGTGCCGCCGTGGTTGCTGGACCTCGGACTTGCCATCTCCTTCGCACTGGCGATCCTGATGCTTACGGTCACGCTTTTCATCGACCGCCCGCTGGATTTTTCGGCCTTCCCCACAATCCTGCTGGCATCGCTCCTGCTGCGGCTTTCCCTGAACGTCTCGTCGACCAAGCTGATCATCGGGCAGGGCCACACCGGCACAGACGCCGCCGGTCACGTGATCGAGGGATTTGCCAACTTCATCATGGACGGCAACCTGATCCTGGGCCTGGTGATCTTCATCGTGCTCCTGATCGTGAACTTCATCGTCATCACCAAGGGCGCAGGCCGCATGGCTGAGGTCGGCGCACGTTTTGCCCTGGACGGGATGCCCGGACGCCAGATGGCGATCGATGCGGACCTTTCTGCCGGCGCGATCGACCACGACGAAGCAAAGCGGCGGCGCGAACAGGAATTGGCCGAGACCAACTTCTTCGGGTCGCTCGATGGTGCTTCGAAGTTCGTGAAGGGGGATGCGATTGCCGGCCTTCTGATCACCATGCTGAACATCGTGGTGGGTCTCATCGTCGGCATTTTCGTCCATGGCCTCGATACTGCCACGGCCTTCGAGACCTATACGATCCTGACCGTCGGGGACGGTCTTGTCGGCCAGATCCCCGCGGTTATCATCTCGGTCGCCGCCGCACTTCTTCTTGCCAAGGGTAGCGAGAAGGGCGCCGCGGACGTCTCGTTCTTTGCGCAGCTCGGCCGCTATCCTGGTGCACTTGGAACGGTGGCTGCGCTGATGGCGCTGTTCGCGCTGGTTCCCGGGATGCCGTTCCTGCCCTTCATGCTTTCCGCGCTGGGGCTTGGCGCGATGGCCTTCGTCCAGTCCCGCCGTGCGTCTCAGCCCGTGCCCCCTCCTCTTCCGACCCTTGAGGCACCGGTGCCGCGCTCGATTGGCGATGTCCTGGACTTCGACGACATCCACATCGAGTTCGCTCCGAACCTGGTGGCGATGGTGCTTGATCCGGCCACCGGGCTGGACAGCCGCATCGCCAACATGCGCAACCATGTCGCGACGGCCTACGGCTTCATCCTGCCCGAGATCCGGCTGACCGACGAAGGGGCTCTGCCGCCGGGGCAGTACCGCATCCGGCTTCAGGGCGTCGAACGGGTCGCGGATCGGCTTTACCCCGACCGGGTTCTGGTCCTTCTCACCGACGGGACACCGGCGCCCGACGGCCTGGATGCTCGGGAACCGGTCTACGGCGCTCCGGCGCGATGGATCCGCCCGGACCAGCAGGAGGACGCCGCGTTGTCCGGGCTGACTGTGGTGTCGCCCACCGAAGTGCTGGCGACCCATCTGCTTGAGGTCCTGAAGTCCAACCTGGCGCGGCTCCTTACCCTGCGCGGCCTGCGGCGACTGCTGGACGAATTCGTCAAGCTCTCCGATCCTTCCCGGGCCGAGGCGAACCGGCGTCTCCTCGATGAACTGATCCCGGACAAGGTTCCGATCGATCTTCTTCACGCCGTCTTGCGCCTTCTTCTGGACGAACGCGTTTCGATCCGGAACCTTCCCCTCATTCTGGAAGCGGTGGCAGAAGCGCGCCAATATGGCACACCCGAAGCGATCTGCGAGCATGTGCGCCAGCGCCTGGGCTTCCAGATCCTCGCCGAGCTTAAACGCTCCGATGGTTCGGTCCCCCTGATCCAGCTGGCGCCCGAGTGGGAACGGGCCTTCTCGACTTACCAGATCGATGGCGAGCGGGGGCAGCGGGACGTGGCCCTTCCGCCGGAGGTCTTCGCCCGGCTTGCCAACGGCCTGACCGAACGGGTGAACCGCGCCGCCGAGAACGGCGTTTACCCCGCTCTTGTCACTTCGGTCGGGCGTCGGCGCTTTCTGCGAACGGTTGTCAACGCCAAAGGCCTCCACATGCCGGTCCTCTCCTATGAAGAGATCGGAACCGAAGCCCGCCCGGCCCTGATCGGGCAGGTGCCGGCGTGAATCAGCTGGTCGCTGATCTGTCCGGACTTCTCGGGCTGGCGGAAAGTATTGCCTGGGCGGCGGCTCTGGCCTTTGTCCGGATCGGTGCCGTGGTCGCGCTGATGCCGGGCTTTGGCGATCCTGCGGTTCCGCAGCGTATCAAGCTTGCCGTGGTCGTCGCCTTCACGCTTGTCGTCACACCGCTGTTGGCCGAACGCATCAGCGCGTCCGGGGTCCCGCCCTCCTTCCTGGCCCTGGGCGGCGAGGCCGTCGCGGGGTTGATCCTGGGGATCGGGATGCGGCTCTTCATCGCCTCGCTTCAGACCGCAGCCGCGATGATCGCACAGGCGACGACTCTGTCGCAGCTTTTCTCGGGTGTCGCACCCGAACCGCAACCGGCCATCGGGAACCTGCTGATCATCGCCGGGATTGCGCTGGCAATGGCGGCCGGACTTCATGTCAGGGCCGCCGAGCTTGTGCTTTTGTCTTATGACATCCTGCCCGCGGGCGTGCACCATTCGGCCGCCGGAGCAGCCGATTGGGGTCTGTTGTTGATCAGCCGCACCTTCAGCCTGGCCTTTTCCCTGGCGGCACCCTTCGTCATCGCTTCTCTGATCTACAACCTTGCGCTCGGGGCCATCAACCGGGCCATGCCGACGCTGATGGTATCGATGGTCGGCGCGCCAGCGCTGACCTTGGGCGGTCTCGCTTTGCTCGCGGTTGCCACGCCCGTGCTCCTGGCCGTCTGGCTTGACGCCTTCATGACCCATCTGGAGCAACCCTTCGCGGTGTCCCCATGAGCGGTCAGGAAGACGACGGCGACAAGGAACACGAGGCATCACAGCAGAAGATTGACCGGGCCCGCACGGACGGGGACATTCCGAAGTCGGTTGATCTGCAGACCGCCGTTGCGACAGGTGGCTTCCTGCTTGCGGTCTTCAGTTTCGGTGCTTGGGCAATCGAACGCGCGGGCACGGCCGGAATGGTACTTCTGGACCAGGCGGACCGGCTGTCCACGCTTCTGACGGCCGGGGGAAGCGGCCCGGTTGCGGGCATCCTTTTGGCAGCCGCCGGACCGCCACTGGCCCTTCTGGTGCTGGCACCCCTGCTGGTTCTGGCGCTTCTGGTGGCAACGCGCGGCTTTGTCGTCGCCCCCACCAAGCTGGCACCCAAGCTGTCGCGGATCTCGCCCATCGCGACGGCCGGCCAAAAGTTCGGCATCGAGGGATTGGTGGACTTTGCCAAAAGCGCAATAAAGCTCTGCCTCGTCTCGATCATCCTCTACTACTTCCTGGCCGCACGGCTCGAGGAGATCCTGGCCAGCCTCTACCTTACCCCGGCGATGTCCGGCGCGCTGATGGCGCGACTGACCTTGCACTTTCTGTTCATCGTCTTCCTGGTCCAGCTGGTCATCGGCGGGGTGGATTTTCTCTGGCAGATCCATCAGCACCGCCAGCGCCTGCGCATGTCACGAAAGGAGATGATGGATGAGTACAAGGAAAGCGAGGGCGATCCTCACCAGAAATCGGCCCGGCGCCAGCGTGCGCAAGAGGTCGCGACGAACCGGATGCTCACTGACGTCGCGACGGCAAACGTGGTGGTTGTGAACCCGACCCACTACGCCGTGGCCTTGAAATGGGATCGCTCCAAGGGAGGCGCCCCGATCTGCGTCGCCAAAGGTGTCGATGAAATCGCCCGCACGATTCGCGAGCGTGCCGCGGAACATGGCGTGCCGATCCACAGCGATCCGCCGACTGCCCGGGCAATCCATGCAACGGTCGAGATTGGACAGGAAATCCGCGCCGAGCAGTATCGGGCTGTCGCCGCCGCGATCCGGTTCGCAGAAGCCATGCGCAAACGGGCGCGTCGGAAATGACCAAGGCTTCCGAGATAGCCCGCATGGCAGACTTGGCTCAATTGGTGCTCGACCATCGCCTGAGCCAACTGCGCAGTACCGCGGCCGAGCTGGATCGCAGCCGGATGCAGATCGCGGCGCTTGATCAAAAGACCACGCCGACGGATCTGGAGCCCTTGGCAGCTGAAAAGGTGTCGCTGACCTACAGCCGCTGGGCCGACCAGCGCCGAGCCGAGCTTAACCTGGTGATCGCCCGCCAGACCGTTGCCTGGATGGAGGCCCGTGGCGAGGCGCAGACAGCCTTCGGCCGCGTGCAGGCCCTGCAGGGTCTGGCCACGCGGCTGAAGGAAAAGCGGTGACTGTCAGCTGTCCTGACGCGCGATATCGGTAATCAGGACGTCGCTGATCACCGGACCAAGCACCTGTGCGGCGGCCTCTTTCAGACTGGTCCGCAGGACAACAAGATTGGACCCGTCGGTGAACGAGCCCGAAAACCCGCCAGTGTTGGAGTGGTCGAACATCACCTGCAGGAAGACGTCCCGCAGCTTTGGTTCGCGCAGATAGACCGCCTCCGTGTTCCCCGGGGCGACCTCCAGCGACAGCGACAGGACCACCAGAGCGGCCACCCGGCCCTTCTCGACAACCGGAACGACGAACTGGTTGTTCAGCTTCACATAGTCCGGCGCGTTCTCTGCCGCCTCTTCACCCTCGCTCTCAGCTTCGGCGTGATCGCCCGCGGCGTCAGGTTCGGACCCCGACGCCACGGCATGGTCCTCGGGAGTTGGGGCGGGGCGCAGGAAAAGACCGGCACCGACGCCTCCGCCCAGACCGATCAGCGCAAGGAGGATGGGAAGCAGTTTGCCCAGCATGATCAGAACGGCATCACGATATCGGCGACCTGCTGGCCGTAGGTCGGCTGCTGCACGTCCGTAATCTGGCCGCGCCCGCCATAGGCGATCCGCGCTCCGGCGATCTTGTCATAGGTGATCTCGTTTTGCCGCGAGATGTCGGTGGGACGGACGTAACCGGTCACGATCAGCTCGCGCATCTCGAAGTTCACCCGTACCTCCTGCTGGCCTTCGATCTTCAGGACGCCGTTCGGCAGTTCCTCGACCACGGTCACCGCGACCCGCAAGGTCAGCTCTTCGTTCCGGGAAACCGAGCCCTGGCCCTTGAAGCTGGACGACGAATCCATGTCGAATGCGTCTCCCATGCTGGCGCCCTCGGGCAGGCTTTCGTTGAGCCGCTGCGGAATGCCAAGCAGATCGGGAATGCCGCCGCTTTGCTCGCCACTGCGGCTGCGACCGGTGGAGTTCGAAATCGAGGCACTGTCGTCGATCTCGATGACGACGGTCAGGATGTCCCCGCGTTTCGCCGCACGCCGGTCGCCAAAGAGTGACTGGGTCTCCCCGGTCCACAGCGATGAGCCGTCCGTCGCCGTTGCCGGCGGCGCGTCGTCCGGCATCGTGGCGGAATACATCGCATAGTGCTGCCCCGAGCCTTCCAGACCCGAAAAGTCGGGTGCCCGCCCGACCTGTTCCAGCTTGCCGCAACCGGCCAGAGCCAGCGTAAAAATCATGCAGGACCGCATCATCATCTTATCCATTCCATCCGACATAGACTGCTCCGTCCGGGCCAATCCGCCCCATGACCGTGTTGCGTGAGCCGAGGTTCATCACCCGGATTTCCTCACCCTCCGCCCCTCGCGCCAGCGCTCGCCCTTCGGTGGAAATCGCCAGCCCTCCGGACAGGAAGACCAGCGTCACCAGCTGGTTGCGTTCGACCAGCGTCGGTGGACCAAGGTCCCCCGCGCGGATCGGCTTTCCGGCATAGATCGCAACGCGTGCCTCAAGCCCCACAGCCTGGCCGGGGTCGCTCAGCGCCCCGGGAAGGGCTGCGCTGACCAGGACAAGGTCCTCGGGCGCGACAACCGACTTGGCGCGGATCGTCCGCGTGGCGACCAGACTTTCGGCAGAGACCGGGGTCGCCAGCGCGACAAGCAGCATGACCTTCAGCATCAGCGCACCTGCGTCGTGGCGGCCAGCATCTGGTCGGCCGCTGTGATCACCTTGGCGTTCAGCTCGTAGCCGCGCTGCGCCTTGATCAGTTCGGTCACCTCGCGCACCGCGTCGACCGAACTGCTTTCAAGATAGCCGTGCCGCAAAGTCCCCAGCCCCTCCTGCCCCGGCGCACCCGAGGAGGCCGCACCCGAGGCCGGGCTTTCCAGGAACAGGTTTGATCCGATTGCTTCCAGCCCCTTCTCGTTCGGAAACGATGACAGGGTCAGCTGCCCGATCAGCTCGGGGTCCACGCGGTCCGCGAAATCGGCCCAGACTTCGCCCGACGGCGAGATCGTCAGGCCACGCGCGTCATCCGGAATCGTGATGCCCGGCACCACCGGATAGCCGTCCGAGGTCACGATCAGCCCTTCGGCCGACCGCTTCAGCGCCCCATCGCGGGTGTAGCCAACCTGACCTGACGGCATCTGCACTTCGATGTAGCCATTGCCGTCGATGGCAACGTCAAGGTCGCCGCCCGTAGCGTCCAGAGTGCCCTGCCCGACCACGATGGAGACGGAAGCGGGCCGCACGCCGAGGCCGATCTGCACACCGGTCGGCAGCATGGACCCATCCGCCGCCGACACGCTGCCGGGTCTGGCCATCTGCTGATAGGTCAGGTCCGCAAAGTCCGCGCGGCGTGGGTTGTACCCCGTGGTCGACATGTTCGCGAGGTTGTTCGACACCACGTCAACCTTCATCTGCTGCGCGGACATCCCCGTTGCAGCGATCTGCAAAGCCTTCATCATGGCCTCCTATCGACCAAGTGCCTGGATCACGCCGCGGACGCGTTCGTCCTCGGCATCCAGGAATTTCTGTCCCATCTCGTAGGCGCGCTGGACCTCGATCATCCGCGCGATCTCCGAGACCGGCTCGACGTTGCTGTCCTCCAGCATCCCTTGCAGGACCGTTGTGCCCTCGGCAGGCTCCAGCTCGCCCGCGGCGAACATCGTGCCCGCCTGGTGGCGCAGCGACAGCGGGTCGGCGGGCCGCCAGAGCCCCACCTGCGCGATGGGCTGTCCTGCAGTCGACAGCGTGCCGTCCTCCGCCAGGGCCACGCCCTTCGCATCGGGAGGCACGAAGATCGGTGCGCCTCCGGCGTCGAGCAGCCGGTAGCCGTCCGGCGTCACCAACTCACCCTCGGCCGAGGGCGTGAAGCTGCCGGCACGGGTCAACCGCTCGCCCTGAGGCGTTTCGATCAGAAAGAACCCCTCGCCCTGGATCGCAAAGTCGAACTGTCCGCCGGTTTGCGCGAGGGTGGACTGCGACAGGTCCACATGGCGACCGCTGGCATGGGCCATCGACAGCGACGGGTCCTGGTCCAGGGCGGCGACATACTCGGAGAACACCACCCCCTCGCGCCGAAAGCCCGTCGTGGAGGCGTTGGCGATGTTGTTCGCCACCACGCCCATTTCGCGCATCAGGCCCGACTGGCGGTTCAGCGTCGCATATCCGGCGGCGTCCATGGCTTAGCTCCCTGCGATCTGCGGGATGATCGTTTCGGTGAAGAAGGTGACCAGCGTCGAGGTCATGAAGCTCATCGACAGCCAGAAGACGCCCAGCATCACCGCAGCTTTGGGCACGAAGGTAAGCGTCATCTCCTGCACCGAGGTCAGTGCCTGGAACAGGCCAATGACCACCCCGACCACGAGGGCAATCGTCAGCAGGGGCGCCGAGATCACCACGCAGACCCACAGGGCCTGGCGGGTCAGGTCATAGATCATGGCCTCGGTCATACCGGCATCCTCAGGATTTCCTGGTAGGCCTCGACCACTCGGTCGCGGACGGTTGCCACGGTCTCGACCGCCATCTGCGAGGAGGCGAGCGCTTGGACCAGCGCATGTGGATCGGCGCCGCCGGTCATCGCCGCGCGCGCCGTCTGCTCGTGCTCTTGCAGGGCGCCAAGAAAGTTGTCGGCCAGGCGAGCGAAGCCCTGTTCCGCCGCACCCGCCTTTGGCTGAGGTGCGGCGGCCGTCCGGGCATTCGCGTAGGCCTGAGAAACGAAAGAGGTTTTCACGTCCATTCTGGAGCTCCCTAACGGCGCAGAAGATCGAACAGGCTTTGCGTCATCTGACGCGTCTGGTCGAACATCCTGAGGTTCGCCTCGTAGCTGCGCTGCGCTTCACGCGCGTCAGCGATTTCGATCACCAGATCGACATTCGAGCCGTCGTAGTGACCGGTTTCGTCCGCGAGCGGATGCCCGGGATCGTAGATCTTCGCCAGATCGGTCTGGTCCAGTTTCACCGGACCGGCTTGGACAAGTCCGCTGTCCATCGCCTGTTCGAAGGTCATCACCTTGCGGTGGTAGCCAGGCGTGTCGGCATTCGCGATGTTCTCCGACACATGGCGCAGCCGCATCGCCTGCGTCTCCATGCCCGAGGCGGCAAAGGACAGTGACGAGATCAGATCGTTGCCCATGTCCTATCCCTTACCGCGGCCGGCCAAGGCTGGCCCGGACCACATCCGAGGTCGCCCGGTAGATCGCCAGCGCCATCTCGTGGCCCTGGCGTGCCTCGACCGACTTCACCATCTCGGCCTCCAGCGAGACCGAGTTGCCGTTGGGCGATTCATGCCCGCGCTTGATGTCGGGGACCGGCATGGATGCTGGCGAAGCCGCCGTGAGGTGGCCTGACCGGGTGGCGCGCATGTCCAGTCCGGCCGCTTCGTAGACGTCGGCAAACGCGGGCATGTCCTTGGCTTTGTAGCCAGGAGTATCCGCATTCGCGACGTTCTCGGCGATCACCGCCATGCGTGACCCGGACTGCGCGGCCAGGGCCTGCGCCATTCGGGTGAGTTCCAGTTTTTCGAACATTCGGGGCTTCTCCCTCGACCTGCTTCACCAAGGCTTAAGGGTGATTCCTTTAGAAACGGTTGAGAGCGAACAAAGGGAGAATCCCGTGGCTGGACTTTTCGATGGCCTCCTGGCGGAAATCGCCGGCAGCGCGTCCGTGCGGCGGTTGGGGCGCGTGGCGGAGACGCGGCGCGGCCTGGCCGAAGTGACGGGGCTGGAAACCGCAGCACTCGGCGACCGGGTGCTGATCCACAGCCGCGACGGCGTGGCAGGGGGCGAGGTGTTGCGGCTCACTCCGGGTCGCTGTTCGGTTCTCCCGGATGCCTCCGGCGACGGCATGGCGATCGGCGACCGGGTCGAGCTTCTGGGAAAGGCCGAAATCGCTCCGGACGACAGCTGGATCGGTCGGATCATCGATGCGACCGGCCAGCCGCTGGATGGACGCCCGTTGCTGCGCGGTGCGCAGGCGCGCGCGTTGCGGGCACCGGCCCCCCCGGCGGCATCCCGGCGGCGGCTGGGTGCGCGGCTTGAAACCGGCGTGGCGGTGTTCGACACGCTGCTCCCCCTTGTCCGCGGGCAGCGGATCGGTCTTTTCGCCGGCTCGGGCGTCGGCAAGTCCTCGCTCTTGGCCAAGTTCGCGCGCGGAGTGGAGGCGGACCTCGTCGTGATCGCACTGGTCGGCGAACGGGGCCGCGAATTGCGTGAGTTTACCGAGCGCGTGCTCGGCCCTTCTGGAATGGCGCGCAGCGTGGTGGTCACGGCGACCTCGGACCAGTCCCCGCTGATGCGGCGGATGTGCGCGATGACGGCGATGGCGGTGGCAGAGCATTTCCGCGACCAAGGCAAGCATGTGCTGCTGTTGGTCGACAGCGTCACCCGCTTTGCCGAGGCGCACCGTGAGGTCGCACTGGCCGGGGGTGAGGACGCCTCGCTGCGCGGGTTCCCGCCCTCGCTGACCCAGACGATCATGGGGCTAGCGGAGCGGGCCGGTCCGGGGCCGGAGGGGGCAGGGGACATCACGGCGGTCTTCTCGGTCCTGGTCGCAGGGTCGGACATGGAGGAGCCCGTGGCCGACATCCTGCGCGGGGTCCTGGACGGACATGTGGTGATGGACCGCCGGATCGCCGAGCGGGGGCGGTTTCCGGCCATCGATCTGCTTCGCTCGGTCAGCCGGTCCTTGCCCGAGGCCGCCACGGAGGAAGAAAACCAGATGATCGGCGAGACACGGCGGCTTCTGGGGGCCTATGACCGGGCCGAGATGATGATCCAGGCCGGTCTTTATGCGACCGGGTCGGACCCGGTGATCGACCGCGCGATCAAGGTCTGGCCGCAACTGGACGGGTTTCTGGCAGAGTCGGCACCGGCCAACGGGATCGCCGGAAGTTTCGAAAGGTTGCGAGTCAACCTAAAGGGCTGACGGAGGACGGGCACCCGCCACGGTGGCGACCCTCCGAAAGTTTAACGCCTTGCCAGACCCGTGCGCCGCCGCTGCCTAGTGCCGCAACAGCATCAGCGCCGTTGCCGCCGGTGAATTGGCCGCCAGTTGCCCCTGCATCTCGGACTGAAGGATAAACCGCCGCGTCAGGGCTTCCAGCTTTGCGGGGTCCTTGAACTGGCCGATGTCGGGCGAGCCGAACGTGGCTTCGGTCCGCTTCTTCAGGACCGCGACCTGCTGGTCGAGGTCGATGGAGGCAAAGCTTCTCGGCAGGCCGAGGGCCGTCTGCATCACCTCGCGCAGCGGCGCGTTGCCAAGAACGGTAAACCATTTGGCGCCTTCACTGATCGTCCGCGAAGCGAGCGCCGGAAGCTCGCGTTCGGCATTCATCGCCAGGCGGTAGGTGTTGTTCTGCTGACCCACGGCCGTCTCGAAGGTCCGGGCGCGGAACTGTGCCAGGATCTCGTCCGGGAAGGTCGAGATCTTCGTCCGGGGAACCGAAAAATCGCCGTAGCCAAAGGCCGCGGCAAATTTCTGGTACTGCTTGTCCGCCAGCTTGTTGGCAAGGCTGCCTTCTTTCAAGGTGCCGCCCTCGAGCACCTTCTGGATGAAGGCCTTGCTGTTCACATCGCCCTCCAGCCCGAAGGCCGTGAGGGCGATGCGCAGAAGCCGTTTGTCGTTCACCAGCTTTTCGGCGGTGTCCGCCTTGGCGATCCTGTCGCGAAAATAGGCCTCGTCGCGTTTCTGGACCGGAAGCGCCTGCTGCACCGCCTGCTGACGTTCCATCGTGCGCTTGAGGAACCCCCAGCCGGTAAAGCCGGAAAGCGGCAGGACCGGCTGAAAGCTCATGCCCGCGCGGCGGCGAACAGCCGCTCCTCCCGGGGAAGCAGAGATCGCAAGGCCTTGAGCGCCTGATAGGGCTGCGCCTCCATCACCGCGCGGCTGGCGAGGGTCAGCTGCGTGCGGCTGTCATAGTCGGTCAGCACCTGGCTGAGTTGCTCGATCCCGCGCAGAAGCTGCATCTTGGCATCCTCCGGTTCGGCGTCGCCGGTCAGCACCAGCTGGGCGATGTAGCAAACGCGGCGGACGGGAGTGTTCACCTCTTCTGGATGGATGGCATCGCGCAGCCGCAGGATGTTGGCGTGGGGCGTCATGATCGCAAGGCGCGAACGTTTTTCGCCGTTCTCGATCACCGCGCCATTGATCAGCACCCGTTCATGCGGCCCAAGCTTCAGGACAAGGCCGCTCATTTGGCACCACCATCACCGCGCAGGCCGCGCATGACGGCCATGTTGATGTCGGCCAGAACCTCGACGCTGGCCTTGTCGTCCAGGACTGCGCGGCTGTGCTTGGCGGTAAACTCGTAAAGATAGAATAGCCGGGCGCGCAAGGCTGCGGGCAATCCGTTGCCGGGCAAGGCCACGTCGGAGGCCAGCGTGGACCAAAGGGTGACGTTGTCGGTCACCGCTCCGACCAGCGCGGGATAGTCCGCGTCGCGATGGGTCCAGGCGGTGCGCAGCCGCTGCGTGGTCTGCGCGAGCAGATCGTATTCGACCGAACGCAGGGACCGGGTCGGTGCCTCGGGCCGGGCGTAGCTGATGGCGGAATGGAAGGTCATGGGGTGTCCATCTGTTCGAAAGCGTTGGGGTGCGGTGGGCCGCGAGGGTCACCCCCCGCGGCCCGAAGTGCTTAACGGAACAGAGACAGGAGACCCTGCGGCTGCTGGTTGGCGATCGACAGCGCCTGGGTGGCCAGCTGCTGCTGAACCTGCAGCGCCTGCAGCCGGGCCGAGGCTTCCTCCATGTCGGTATCGACCATTGCGCCGATGCCGGTCTTGAGCGAGTCGGTCAGCTTGCCAACAAACTCGGACTGGATGTCGATCCGCTTTTGCGACGAACCGAAGCTAGACGCCGCGTTGATCGAGGTTTGCAGCAGGCCCTCGATGTCGGCCAGCGCCGCCGCCGGATCAGCCGTCACGTCGATCGTGCCCAGCGCAGCCAGCCCGCCTTCACCCCGCGTCGCCGTCACCGCCACCGCAGCTGCCGTGTTGGTGTTGTTGGTGACGCTCAGGACCCCACCGGCTGCCGACAAGGTGAAGTCGGACCCGTTGAGCCCGCCTTGGGTCAGCGCATTGCGCAGGCCTTCGGCAAGCTCGTCATTGGTATCGCCTTCCTTCACGACGTAGCGTCCGGTGGTGGAACCGACGGTCAGTTCGATGGCATCGCCTTCGATCAATGCGGTTGCGGTGGCCGGGTTTGCACCGAACGCATTCGATGCAAGGGCCCCAGCGCCACCCTGGAGGACAAAGGTCCCCACGGTGCTGGTGGCGTTCGGCGCACCCGTCGGGTTGGTCACAGCGCCAAGCGCGGTGCCTGTCAGCGCCGACCCCGCATCGGTCGACAGGTTCTGCGCCGTGACCTGGATGTTGGAGGAGGCGACACCGGTCGCACTGCGGTCGAGCGAAGACAGCACGTTGATCGACGTCTGCGACCCGTCAACCAGGTTGAGGCCGTTGAACTGCGCCGCGCCGACGACCGATTCGATCTGTTTGGTCAACTGCGTGATGTCAGTCTGCAGCTTGCTGCGGTCGACGTTTTCGGCCTGGGCGGCGACGATCTTGCCCTTCATTTCGGTCAGAAGCTTGGTCACGGACTCCGACGCGTTGCGCGCCACAGTGAGCGTGGCATTGCCGACGGAAAGGCTGTCGGAGATGCCCTTGAAGCCTTCGACATCCGATTCCATCACCTTGGAGATGGCCCAGACGGCGGCGTTGTCCTTCGCGCTGGCGATGGTCTTGCCGGTCGAGATGTCCGCCTGGGTCTTGTTCAGGTTGGCGCTGATGCCCTTCATGGTCTGCAGGGCAACCATCGCGCTGGTATTGGTCAGGATCGACGACATGTATTCAGTCCTTCACACGGGGCCGCAGGTTTCACGGCCGGAAAGCCACCGGAGGCGGCAGTTTAGGCGTTCTGTCCGTGCTTGCCGGGCTGGCCGGAAAGCGCCGCCCCGTCATGAGGCGCAAGACCAGTGAAGGGCCAAAGCAGCTAACCAATTCCTAAACGCCGCCGGGCAAATGCAGGGCATTTGACTTAAAGGTCAGACCCTTCTGGCCGGGCTCAGGCCCTGCGGCGCAATGTCTGCCTTCAACCCGCGCGAGTCGTAGGTGGTCAGCATGGGCCCGCGCTTGATCTCGGCCAGGCGCAGGCGGGCGGCCTTCACGCCCCGGGTCGCGGCTTCCAGGAGGCGGGCATTCCGCTGTGCCTTCGCTTGCAGACGCTGGGCCGTCGCAAGGTCCTGCGGGAAGCCTGCCGATTCGATCCGGGGGGTAAGACCCGCCAGACCCGATAGGTCTCCGGCAAGAAGGGCCTCGGCCGCCTGGTCGAGAAGTTCTTCAAGGGCTGACATTCTCGGCCTCCACCATCGAGTTGAAGATGAGTTCCGCCAGGCCCATGCCACCTTTCTCGACCATCAGCCGCGCCTGCTCCTGCCGCAGGAGCGAGGCGAATTGCGCCTCACCGGGGCCGCCTGTGAAGGTGCCCTGCATTTCACCCAACCCGGTGTGGGCCAGCATTTCCGCCAGGAAGGTGGCTTCAAGCTCCTCCGCCTTGGCCATGAGCTGGTCGTGGCGCGACGGGGGGGGCAGAGTGATCGGTGCAATGTCCATGCGGCCCTCTGGATCGGTCGGATTTTCACCAACGATCCACGATGGGGGTAAAGAATGGGTAACCTCTTGGCGGGATAACGGGGCAGTTGCGGCAGAAGTCGTGGAACCATGCAGACTGTGCTTGTCCTTTCTCCCTACCTGACCTCCGCGCCCGACGTCGTGGAGAATGTCCCCCCGGTGACGGACGGGGCGTTCCTTTCCGCGTTCGAACCGGAGCCTTCCGATGCGGCTCCAGAGGCGACCCCGGTCATGCTGGCGGTTTCGGTGGCACAGATGCTGCCATTGCCCGTCGACGCGACCGACGATGGGGTCACGCCGACCGGCGAGAGTATGGCGGATACGTTGGAAGGGCCTGCCGCGCCGCTGGAAGGGGCCGCCGTTCGGGCCGAAACCCGGAATGATGGCATCTCGCGTCCGCCAAGTGACAGCGTGGCGCAGGTGGCTCGGGCTGTGGAGATGACGCCCGACTCGGGGATCACCGCGCCTCGCAGGATGGCTGCGGATCTGGACGCTGCGCCCGACGCGAAGGAACTGTCCGTCGCCATTCGGTCGGGCCTGGACGCCACAGCCACTCCGCCAGTGGCGAAAGAATCGGGGGCGGGTTCTTCCTTCCGGTCGACGAACGCCGACACGGCTTTGACGGTAGCACGGACGGGGGGGAAGGATTCGGAAGGGTTGCCATCCATTCCCGCGAACCGCGCTCCGGGGGTGGAGGGTGCAACATCGGAGGACCACCCACAGCAGACTCGGGCGGCGGGTCACCGGGTTCCGGTGCAAGACCTGTTGCCGTCGGCAGCCTTGCCCGTGGTGGCAGTGGATCGACCGGAACTGGCACCTGCACTGGCGGATTCGACGGGCAAGGCGACGCCCATACAGGCGCCTGTGGAGACGCCCGCGACAATCCGGGACAGCATCGCGACCACGGTGAACGCCGCCCGCGACAGCACGGATTCTCCGGGAACCGATACCGCCACGGAAGCGCAGCCTTCGACTGCTGCCGCACCTGACAAGCCTGAGTCCGCCGATCAGGTGCGGCCCCTACCACTTCAGGCCGGGTTCTGGGAGCGGATATTCACCTCCCTTCCCTTGCCCCTGTCGGCAAACGACGCGCTAACACGTGCTGTCGCGCGGGAATTGCCCACGGGCGCGACCGCGCCGACGGCAGTGGCCACGTCAATCGGTGGCGCGGGTGTGATCCCGCCGCAGGAAGACGGCAAGGCGGTAGAAGGGCGCCGCCTGGAGACCGCGGTCGCAGACGGGCCGACAGCACCCAGTCGCCGGGCCGACGCTCCAGGATTCCCAACTGCTGCACCACGTGCCGCTCCTTCCGTGGTGCTTTGGGCGGATGCATCGCCCCTGGTTGCGGCGGGACGCGATCATGATGCGGCGCGCGCAGAGGAGGCGCTGCAGCCCCTTTTCGCACCTGGCGCGACAGCGGCGACGGGACCCTCGACGCAGGCAGCGCCACACGCGGTGCACGCCAGCCCGGCTTTGCCGGTTGCGGCACAGATCGTGGCGGCCCTGTCTCGCGGCGCGGACGGGGCGACGGAACTTGCGCTTTCACCGGATGAACTGGGGACTGTCCGACTGCGGCTTGAACCCGACGCGGCCAACCCCGACCGTATGGTGGTGATGATCACCTTTGAGCGGCCCGAGACGTTGGACCTCTTCCGCCGCCACGCCGGCGAACTGGCGGATGCCCTGCGCGACGCGGGCTATTCCGCAGCCGACATCGGCTTTGGACAGGATCAGTCCGGTTCAGGTGGCTCGGAGGGGTCCGCCGCCCGCTTTGCCGGCAGGGCCACGGGGCAAGACCAGCCTGAGCACGACCACCCGCATTCCTCCGCCCCGCGCCTTACCGCCGGGGCTTCCTTAGACCTTAGATTGTGAGGCCAGAATGGACGTCACCTCTGTGACCACCGCCCCGACCACGACCCCTGCAACGGCGGCACCTTCGAAGATCAGTTCCGATTTCGACACGTTCCTGCGGATGCTGACGGTGCAGATGCAGAACCAGGACCCCCTGAAGCCCCTCGATTCTGCGGACTACGCAGTCCAGCTTGCGACCTTTTCCGGTGTGGAGCAGCAGGTCCGGACCAACCAGCTTCTGGGCGAGATGCAGGGCAAGTTCCAGCAGCTTGGCATGTCAGAAATGGCCAGCTGGATCGGCAAGGAAGCGCGCTCCGCGGCTCCGGTCCGCTATGATGGCATGCCGGTGACCCTGTCGCCCAACCCCGCTGTCGGCGCGGACCGGACGGTGCTGGTGGTAAAGGACGCCCAGGGAACCCTCGTCTCGCGCGAGGAGATTCCGGTCAGCACGCGGCCATATCAGTGGCTGGGCGCGGGCATCGACGGCACGCCCTTGCCGCCGGGCAACTATTCCATCGCGCTGGAAAGCCTGAACGGCGACCGGGTGATCTCGACCACCCCGGTGGAGCATTACGCGAGGGTGATCGAGGCGAAGGGGGGTGGCACCGGCGGGACAAGGCTGGTGCTTGAAGGCGGCATCGAAGTGCTTGCCACCGACGTCACCGCCTTGCGCGAACCGCAGTCGTAAGACCCAAGAATTTTCGAAAACTCTTGGAAATTCCTTTGCAGGAATGTCGACCTCGCCCTGCGGTCAGAAGAAACGGTCGAACGAAATCCCCGCCACGAAAGCCAGTCCGACCGCCATGATCCAAAGCAGCGGCACCACAGATCGCCGCGGCCGGACGACCACCGTGGTCGGGTTCCCCGAACGGATCAGCTGCGCCTCGACCAGGGCCGGAAGCCTTGGCCCGAAGCGCGCCAGGACGCGGGCGGTCTTCAGCAGGTCGCGCACCACGGCCTTCGGCCCGATGTTCTCGCGAATGTAGCGTTCGACGATGGGGCTGGCGACCTGCCAGATGTTGATGTGCGGGTCCAGGCTGCGCGCCACGCCTTCGACGACGACCATCGTGCGTTGCAACAGGATCAGCTCGGTCCGCGTCTCCATCCCGAAGCGTTCGGTGACCTCGAAAAGATAGGCCAGCAGCCGCGCCATCGAGATGCGGCTGGCGTCCATGCCGAAGATCGGCTCGCCCACCGCACGCAGCGCACGGGCAAATTCGTCGATGTCGCGGTCGGGGGGGACGTAACCGGCCTCGAAATGCACCTCGGCGACGCGGCGGTAATCCTTGCGGATGAAGCCGATCAGGATCTCGGCATAGACCCGGCGGGTGTACTCGTCGATCCGGCCCATGATCCCGAAGTCATAGGCGATGATGTCGCCGTTGGCCGCGATCTTCAGGTTACCCTGGTGCATGTCGGCGTGGAAGAACCCGTCCCGCAGGGCGTGGTTCAGGAACAGCTGCAACACGCGCGCACCCAGGACCGTGCGGTCGTGGCCCGCCGCGTCAATGGCGGCGTTGTCGTTCAGCCCGATGCCTTCCGCCCAGCCCAGCGTCATCACGTTGCGGCTGGACAGGAACCAGTGCGGCTTTGGAACCTGGAAGCCCTCGTCCTTTTCGGTGTTCGCGGCGAACTCGGCGGCCGAAGAGCTTTCCAGCCGCAGGTCCAATTCGCCCATCACCACGCCTTCGAAATGGGTGATGACCTCCACTGGGCGCAGGCGGCGCGAGAACGGCGCGAGGCGTTCGATCCAGCGGGCGGCAAGGTAGAAGGCGTCGATGTCCTTGCGGAACGCGCGTTCGATGCCGGGGCGCAGGACCTTGACCGCAACCTCCTCACCCGTATCCGCCAGCCGCGCCCGGTGGACCTGGGCGATGGAGGCGGCGGCGACGGGCTCCGAGAACTCCGAGAAAATGGTCGAAACCGGAAGCTCCAGCTCGGCCTCGATCATCTTCTTGGCAATGGCGCTGGGGAAGGGCGGCAGCTTGTCCTGCAGGTACTTCAACTGCAGCGCCAGTTCCTCGCCCACCACGTCCGGGCGGGTGGACAGGACCTGGCCGAACTTGATGTAGGCCGGGCCAAGGGCGGTCAGCGCGCGGGTGGCGGGCGGCAGCTCGGGGTCACCCTTCAGACCCAGCCACTTGAAGGGCCAGCCCAGCATCCTGGCGGCAAAGCGCAGGCGGGGGGGCGCGCGGAAGGCTTCCAGCACCACGTCCATGGCGCCGGTCCGCTCCAGCGTGGCGCCAGTGCGGATCAGGCGGATGATGTTGTGCGGACCCTTCACAGCTTCCAGCCGGAATGAAGTGCTGCGATGCCAAGCGAGAGGTTGCGGTATTTGACCATCCCGAACCCGGCGGTGCGGATCATCGCGGCGAAAGTCTCCTGATCCGGGAACTTTCGGATGGATTCGACGAGGTACTGATAGGATGGACGGTCCCCGGCGATGATCTGGCCCATCACCGGGATGACATTGTAGGAATACAGGTCATAGGCTTTTTGCAGCAGGTCGTTGGGGATCTGGCTGAACTCCAGCACCATGAGCCGCCCGCCGGGTTTCAGCACGCGGTAGGCCTCGGACAGGGCGTCGGGGATGCGGGTGACGTTCCGGATGCCGAAGGAAATCGTGTAGACGTCGAAGCTGTTGTCGGGAAACGGCAGCGCCATTGCGTCGCCGACGACCCAGTCCAGGTGGTCATGTAGCCGCTCGGCCTCGGCCCGCTTGCGGCCCTCGACCAGCATGGATTCGGTCATGTCGCAGACCACGGCGGTGGCACTGGGCGCACGACCCAGGAAGCGGAACGCCACGTCGCCGGTCCCGCCTGCCACGTCCAGAAGGCGCTGGCCCGGCCGCGGGGCCAGCCAGTCCATCATCGCATCCTTCCACAGCCGGTGGATGCCGACGGACATCACGTCGTTCATGATGTCGTATTTCGAGGCGACCCGGGTGAAGACCTCATGCACCATCCCGGCCTTCTCGGACTCGGGGACCAGCTTCTCGCCGAAATTGACTTGGGGTTCTTCGATCATGGGTCCGCCCGATTGGTGCCACACAGGAGTTATACCGAAGCCGCGATAAGGAAAACCTGCAACTGTGCCGCAGGGAAAGGCAAAGCATGTCACAGAGTCTGGAACTGGTTCTGCGCTATGTCCCGGTCGTGCTGGGATTGGTCATCGTTCTGGGGCCGATTGCCTGGTTTCACTGGCGCACGGCCTTTCGCCGCTATCGGTTGATCCAGAAGCATCGGACCGAAGGCTCCATCGGCCCGGCGGGTTTCCTGCAAGGGGCGGACCTGCCGAAACAATATGACGCCCTGGCCCGGCTGGGCACAAAGGGCGATGCGCCCCGCACGCTGGACGACCGCATCCTGCGCCCCTCGCCCGGCGTGCGCCTGCTGGTGGCGGGGATTGCGCTGGCGATCACCGGCTTCCTCTTTCTGCCCGGCTTTGGCTCGGAGGGCTTTGACGCCGCGCTCCGCGAATTGCCGGTCCCGCCCATCGTGCCGCAACTGCTGCTGTTCTTGGCCGCGCTGAACGGGGTCTTCTACATCTTCGGGTTTGAGGCCCGCTATAACCGTGACATCCTTGTCACCACGCGGATGTTCTTAAGCCGCCGAGAGTACCGCTGGAAAAACCTGGAGTGGATCGGCGACGATGGGGCCTATGATCTGGTCCTGCGTTTCACGCCGGGCGGCAAGGCCAAGGTGCTGAAACACTGCCGGGGCATTGAAGAGTTCAAGCTTTTCGCGCAGGAACAGGTGCGCAAAGCCAGGTAGATCATGCCCGAACTTCCCGAAGTCGAAACTGTCCGCAGAGGGCTCCTTCCCGTCATGGAAGGTGCCGTGATCGCGCAGGCCGAGGTCAACCGTCCCGATCTGCGCTGGCCATTGCCCGAACGGATGGCCGACCGGCTGACCGGCAAACGCGTCACGGCGCTGCGGCGGCGGTCGAAGTATATCCTGGCCGACCTCGACAGCGGCGAGACGCTGCTGGTGCATCTGGGCATGTCGGGACGAATGCTGATCTCGGGCACGCAGCTTGGGACGTTCTACCACGATCACCCCGCGCCGCAGAAACATGACCACGTGGTGCTGCACATGGACGGCGGCGCACGGATCACCTTCAACGACGCCCGCCGCTTTGGCGCGATGGACCTGATGCCCACCGACCGCGCCCAGGACCACATGCTGCTGAAGGACCTTGGACCCGAGCCTTTCGGCAACGATTTCAACGAACCCTATCTTGCCGCCCGTCTGAAGGGCCGCAAGACCCCGATCAAGGCCGCCCTTCTGGACCAGCGCATCGTGGCGGGCCTTGGCAACATCTATGTCGCGGAAACCCTGTTCCGCGCCCGGATCAGCCCACTGCGGCTGGCCGGGGACCTGTCGGAAACCGAAGCGAACGGTCTGGTCCCGATCATCCGCGAGGTGCTTGCGGAAGCCATCGAGGCGGGCGGGTCCTCGTTGCGCGACTTCCGGCAGGCCAACGGCGAGCTGGGCTACTTTTCCAAGCATTTCCAGGTGTATGACCGTGAGGGCGACCCCTGCGAGACCCCGGCCTGCACAGGGACGATCACCCGCACGGTGCAGTCCGGCCGGTCGTCCTTCTGGTGCCCCTCCTGCCAGAGGTGACTTGCCAACGCGCCGATTGGTGCTAGGAGTCACCCCGACTGCCATGAAGGAGGCCGACATGGCCTATGAAACGCTGATCGTCGAGATCGAAGACTATGTCTCGCTGATCCGGCTCAACCGCCCCGACGCCATGAACGCCCTGAACTCGACGCTGATGCGCGAGCTTGCGGCGGCCGTGACGGCGGCCGAGGCGAATGAACGGGTGCGCTGCATCGTCATCACCGGGTCGGAAAAAGCCTTTGCGGCCGGCGCCGACGTGAAGGAGATGGCCGAGAAAAGCTTTATCGACGTCTATTTCGACGACCTCTTCGGCCCCGAGGCTCAGATCATCGCCCGCGCGCGCAAGCCGATCATTGCGGCGGTGAGCGGATATTGCCTGGGCGGCGGCTGCGAACTGGCCATGCTGTGCGATTTCATCATCGCGGCCGACAGCGCCAAGTTCGGCCAGCCCGAGATCAACCTGGGCATCGTCGCCGGAATGGGTGGCACGCAACGCCTGACCCGCGCCGTGGGCAAGTCGAAGTCGATGGACATGCACCTAACCGGCCGCTTCATGGACGCCGCCGAGGCGGAACGCTGCGGCCTTGTCAGCCGCGTGGTCCCCGCGAAGGCTCTGATGGAAGAGGCGATGAAGGCCGCGCAGAAGATCGTCGAGAAATCGGCTGTCACCACCCGCGTCGTCAAGGAATGCGTCAACCGCGCACAGGAAACCTCGCTCGCCGAGGGGTTGCTTTTCGAACGCCGGATGTTCCACGCGATGTTCTCGACCGAGGACCAGAAGGAAGGCATGGCCGCCTTCCTGGAAAAGCGCCAGCCGCAGTTCCGCGACCGCTAAGCCGCTTCAGGTCCCTGACGGCGGCTGCCAAAGCTCGATCGGCGTCCCTTCGGGATCGTGGATGCGGGCGAATATGCCGTAGCTGCCGTCGCCGTCCCACTCCGCCCGCGTCTCAACCGCGATCCCTGCGGCCTTAAGTTGCGCCATAAGGCCGGCCAGATCATCGACCCGCAGGTTCAGCATCCACTCCTTGTCGGCCGCGAAATAGTCCGTCGTCGCCTTGAACGGGGAAAAGACCGTCGGCCCGGCCTCTTGCATCCAGACCGCCAGATCGGGCTGGGTGATGCCAAGATGGGTCTGGTACCAGGCGTTCAACGCCTCGGGGTCGCGCGCCCGGAAGAAGATGCCGCCGATGCCGGTGACCTTGGCCATGCGTGCCTCCACAAAGCAAAAGGGTCGCCCCTTGGACGACCCTCTCACACATAACGACAGGCGAGAAGCCTTAGCCGTTGACTACATCCTTCAGCGCCTTGGCGATGGCGAACTTGACCTGCTTGTCGGCGGCCTTAGTCATCGTCTCGCCCGTGGCCGGGTTGCGGACCTGACGCTCGGGGCGGGCCTTGCAGGCCACCTTGCCGAGGCCCGGCAGGGTCACGGTGCCGCCAGCAGCGACTTCGCGGGACACGACCGCAGCAATTGCATCCAGAGCCGCATTCGCGGTCTTCTTGTCGCCGCCCATTTCTTCGGCGAGGGCAGCCACCAGCTGGGTCTTGGTCATCGGTTTGGACATTGGATCATCCTTCGTTGTTATTCGTTTCGTGTCATATGCACGTATCCACCCGCAAATGGCGGGCGTCCCCCCATTCCGGGGTCCCGGCCCAGACACACGGTTTAAAGCCCAAAATCAACCCAAAAAACCGCGGCCAATTGCAGACGGACGGCTTTTTTGGCTCTCAAAGGAAGGCTGTTTCCTCGAAAGACCGCAGTTTCCGGCTGTGCAACCGTTCGATAGGCGTTTCGCGCAGACGTTCCATCGCCCGGATGCCGATCTGCAAATGGCGGCTGACCTGGGTCTTGTAGAAATCGGATGCCATGCCGGGCAGCTTCAGCTCGCCGTGCAGAGGCTTGTCGCTGACGCACAGAAGCGTGCCGTAGGGCACACGGAACCGGAACCCGTTGGCGGCGATGGTGGCCGATTCCATGTCCAGCGCCACGGCGCGCGATTGCGACAGGCGGCGGACCGGGCCGGACTGGTCGCGCAGCTCCCAGTTGCGGTTGTCGATGGTCGCGACAGTGCCGGTCCGCATGATGCGCTTCAGCTCATAGCCTTCCAGCTGAGTGACTTCGGCCACGGCCTTTTCCAGCGCGATCTGGATTTCCGCCAGCGCCGGGATCGGGACCCAGACCGGCAGGTCGTCGTCCAGCACGTGATCTTCGCGCAGGTAGGCGTGGGCCAGGACGAAATCGCCCAGCGACTGGCTGTTGCGCAGGCCCGCGCAGTGACCGACCATCAGCCAGGCATGGGGCCGCAGGACGGCGATGTGGTCGGTGGCGGTCTTGGCGTTGGACGGACCGACGCCGATGTTGACCAAGGTGATCCCGTTCCCGTCCGCCCGTTTCAGGTGATAGGTCGGCATCTGCGGCATCTTGGTGACCGGGTGGATCACCCCGTCGGCCGTCTCGATCACCTGGTTCCCGGTCGCGACGAAGGCGGTATAGCCCGTAGACCTGTCGGCCAGGGCAGCGCGGGCGTAGGCCTCGAACTCGTCAACGTAGAACTGGTAGTTGGTGAACAGGACGTGGTTCTGGAAATGCGTCGGATCGGTCGCGGTGTAATGCGACAGGCGCGCAAGGCTGTAGTCCACCCTTTGCGCGGTAAAGGGCGCCAGCGGCACCGAGCCGTCGTCGTAGCGGGTCATCACCCCGTTGACGATGTCGTCGTTCGTCGTGACCAGGTCCGGCACGTCGAACACGTCCCGAAGCGAGAAGTCCATCACACCTTCCTGCGGAATGGCGACAGCGCTGCCAGAGACGGCGAAGTGGACGGGCATCGGCGTTTCCGACAGGCCCACATCCACGGACACCCCGTGATTGCGGATCAGAAGCTCGATCTGCTGGATCAGGTAGTTGCGAAAGAGGTCGGGGCGCGTGACCGTCGTGGCATAGGTCCCGGGGCTGGAGACATGGCCAAAGGCCAGGCGCGTGTCGACCTTGTCGAAGCTGCTGACCGTCAGGCGGATTTCGGGGTAGTAGGCGCGAATTCGGCGGCCGGGATGGCCCTTGGACACGGTCCGCAGGAACTGGTCGGACAGGAACTGGGTTGCCTGGGAATACAGCGCCTCCAGCCGGTCGACGGCTGCGGCGGCACTGGTAAAGCTTTCATGCGCCGGGGCTTCTGGGGAAAGGATGGTATGGGCGTCGTCCATTGCGGGTCCTGCAAATTGATCCGGCATATAAGCCGAAACCGGGTCGGGTCCGCAAGTGAAGCCATCATGACAGATCAGGCGGCCCGGAAAAGCGCGATAGCAGCGCGGTCGGCGGCATGTTCGGCATCGATCCCGGCGGCAGCGGCGCCATAGACATCGACTTCGATCAGGTGAAGGTCGGTGATGCGCTTCTGGTCCGCCAGATCCGCCAGCGCAACGTCGAACCCCGCCGAGGTCCAGACCCGGCGGTTGATCGACAGCGCGAACTGCGCCTGCGGGCGGGCGACCGAAAGCAGGTGCGGCAGCGCCTCGGGTCCGACATGCCCCGCGGTGAATGTGCCCGACGAAACGATGCCGCCATAGCGCCGAGGCAGGCTTAGCGGCTTGGTGATGTCAGCCTGAAACTGACCCTCATAGATGCCTTTTTCGGCCGCGCGCTCCAGCATGGCGGCCGAGAAATCGACGGCATCCACCGGATCGGTAAACCCCATCTGCCGCAACGCCGCGGCCAGAAGCCCCGTGCCCGCGCCCACATCCAGAACCGGGCCCTGCCCCCGTGATCCCAGAAAGGCCGCCGCAACATGGGCGGGCAAGAGGTACTGCATCTCGGACGCGAACCCCTGGTCGTAGTTCTCGGCCCAGTGACGGTAGTAGGCCAGGCAGGCCTCTGGCCCCGCCAGCCCCAGCGCGCCCTTCAGCCCCTGGTCCTTGCCCTGCTCCATCTGTCACCTCCGCGTCTTGTTCAGCATGGAATGCGATCCAGGATGTCGCAAGCCCTTGCCTCGCCTTGCCCGCCCCCCGATAGTCGCCCCATGTCCACGTTACTTTCCCTTGGTCACGGCTATTCCGCCCGCGCTCTTGCCCGGCTTCTGGTTCCCCAGGGCTGGCGGATCATCGGTACCACCCGCAACCCCGCCAAGGCCGACAAGTTCCGCGCCGAAGGCGTGGAGCCGCTGCTTTGGCCCGGCGATCTGGAGTGGGTGCTGGAAGAGGCGACGCATATCCTCTGTTCCGCCGCTCCGGATGCGAAGGGCGACCCCTTCCTGCAGGCGGTGCCCGAAATTGCACGGTCGAAAGCGGGTTGGGTCGGCTATCTCTCGACCACCGGAGTCTATGGCGACCATGACGGCGGCTGGGTGGATGAGACGACGCCGCTCACTCCGCAATCTGACCGGGGGCGGCAAAGGGTGCTGGCCGAGGGGCAGTGGCTGGCCACGGGCCTGCCGGTCCACATCTTCCGCCTCGCGGGCATCTACGGCCCCGGCCGCGGCCCGTTCGAGAAGGTGCGCGACGGGACAGCCCGCCGGATCATCAAGCCGGGGCAGGTCTTCAGCCGCATCCATGTCGACGATATCGCGCAGGTGCTGGAAGCCTCGATGCGCCAGCCCAATCCCGGGGCGGCCTACAACGTCTGCGACGACAACCCCTGCCCGCCGCAAGAGGTGATCGGTTACGCCGCCCAGCTTCTGGGGATGCCCGAGCCACCTGCGGTGCCCTTCGAAGCGGTCGCGCCAACGATGACCCCGATGGCGCTTGGCTTTTACAGCGAGTCAAAGAAGGTCAGGAACGACCGGATCAAGGACGAGCTGGGGGTGAAGCTTCTGTATCCCGACTATCCGCTGGGGCTGGCAGCACTGCTGGCCGACGGCGACTGAAACGACGAAGGCCGGGGCAATTCCCCGGCCTTCTGGTTTGATGCAATCTCGTTCAGACGTAGCGGTTCCAGAGGTTCTCCAACCGCTCCTGCCGTCCGGACTTGGGCTGCGGTTCCAGCTTCTCGGCCGTGACGCGCGCGGCGGCATCTTCCAGGCTGCCTTTCAGCATGGACTGAGCCTTCGGGTCGTTCCACCCGGCGTAGCGCGTCTTGACCGCTGCCTCCATCTCGCCCGACTCCAGCAGGGCGGCGGCGGCTTTCAGCGCACGGGCGCAGGTGTCCATCCCGCCGACATGGGCCAGGATCAGATCCTCGGGGTCCAGCGATTGACGGCGGATCTTGGCGTCAAAGTTGGTGCCGCCGGTGGTGTAGCCGCCCGCCTTCAGGATCTCGTAGAAGGCCACGGCCTTTTCGGCGTGGTTGTTCGGGAACTGGTCGGTGTCCCAGCCGGACTGGTAATCGTTCCGGTTCATGTCGATCGACCCGAAGATCCCCAGCGCGGCGGCCAGCCCGATCTCGTGCTCGAACGAATGCCCAGCCAGGATCGCGTGGCCCTGTTCGATGTTGGTCTTCACTTCCTTTTCCAGCCCGAAGTCCTTCAGGAAGCCGTAGACCGTCGCGACGTCATAGTCGTACTGGTGCTTCGACGGCTCCTGCGGCTTCGGCTCGATCAGGATTTGGCCCTTGAAGCCGATCTTGTGCTTGTACTCCACCACCTGCTGCAGGAAGCGGCCAGCATGGTTGCGCTCGGCCTTGAGGTCGGTGTTCAGCAGCGTCTCATAGCCTTCACGCCCGCCCCAAAGGACGTAGTTCGCGCCACCCAACCGGTGCGTCACGTCCATGTTCGCCTTCACGGTCGCGGCTGCATAGGCGTAGACGTCCGGGTCGGGGTTCGTGGCCGCGCCCGACATCCAGCGGCGGTGGCTGAACATGTTCGCCGTGCCCCAAAGCAGCTTGGCCTTATGCTTGGCCTGCTTCTCGCCGATGTAATCCGCGATCTCGTTCAGGTTCTTGAGCGATTCCGCGAAGGTGGCGCCTTCCGGCCGCATGTCGGCATCGTGGAAGCAATAGAAGGGGACGTTCAGGATATCGAACATCTCGAAAGCCACGTCGGCCTTGAGCCGCGCGAGATCCATCGTGTCGCCGAACCAGGGGCGCTGCAGGGTCTGCCCGCCGAACGGGTCGCCACCCGGCCAGGCAAAGCTGTGCCAATAGGCGACGGCAAAGCGCAGATGATCCTCCATCCGCTTGCCCAGGACCACTTCGTCCGGATTGTAGTGGCGGAAGGCAAATTCGTTCTGGGACTCCGGACCCTCGAACGTGATGTGCGGAATGCCTTTGAAGAAGTCGGTCATGTCAGGTCCTTGATGGCAGTTTGGGCGGCGCGGAAGCGGGCATGGCCCGCGTCGAAGGCATCCTTGAGGGACGGATCGGGGTCGATGATGCGGGCGATCTGCGGCAGCGTGGCGATCTCGGCACCGGCACCGGTCGCGGCCATCAGGCCAAGGCGAGCGGCCCCGAAGGCACCACCGAAGTCCCCGGCAACGGGTAGCTGGACCGGGCAATCCAGCGCGGTGGCGATCAGCTTCAGCCAGTAGTCCGACTTCGATCCACCCCCGACAGCCAGCAGGTGCTGCAGCCGCGTGCCCGTCGCAGCCAGCGCATCGCGGCTGTCGCGGATGGCGAAGGTGACACCCTCCAGCACGGCGCGGGTGGCAGCCTTGCGGTCGGTCGCATGTTCAAGGCCCGTGAAGGCGCCCCGCACGGTGGCCGAGTTCAGGGGCGTCCGTTCACCACCAAGGTAAGGCAGGAACAGGGTCCTGCCGGGGGCTTGCAGATCGCCGAGTTCCCCGGTCAGCCGGGCCGCATCGGTGCCGATCAGATTGGCATACCAGTTCAGCGCATCGGTCGCGGCCAGGATCACGCCCATCTGATGCCAGGTATTCGGCAACGCGTGGCAGAAAGTATGCACCGCTGTCGCCGGATCGGGCTGGTAGCCGTCGTTCGCCGCAAAGAGAACGCCCGAGGTGCCAAGCGAGACAAACGCCTCCCCCGCCCGCACGACGCCCACGCCAACGCCCGAGGCCGCGTTGTCGCCGCCGCCCCCGGCCACGACCACGCCCTTCGGCAAGCCCCAGCGGGCCGACAGCGCATCGCGCAGATAGCCCGAGACTTGCGAGCCTTCGACCAGCTTCGGCATATGGCTGCGGTCAAGGCCAGTGGCCTGCAACAGCTCATCCGACCAGTCGCGCTTGGCCGTGTCCAGCCAAGCCGTCCCGGCGGCATCGGACATTTCGCCGACATGCTCTCCGGTCAGCCAAAGCCGCAGGTAGTCCTTCGGCAGCAGCACCTTCGCCACCCGCTCGCGGATCGCGGGTTCGTGCTGGGCGACCCACATCAGCTTCGGCGCCGTAAAGCCCGGGAACACGATGTTGCCGGTCAGGCGGCGGAACATCGGGTCGCCGTCCAGCTCGGCGGCTTCCTCATGACTGCGGGTGTCGTTCCACAGGATGCAGGGGCGCAGGACCTCGTCGCTGGCGTCCAGAAGGGTCGCGCCGTGCATGTGACCCGAAAGCCCGATGCCGCGTACCTGTCCCAGCGGTTTCTGCGCCGCAAGCCGGTCGAACACCGTCTCGGCCGCGGAAATCCAGTCGGACGGGGCCTGCTCGCTCCACCCTTCATGCGGGCGCTGCACGGTCAGGGGGGCAGTCGCCTCGGCAAGGACCGTCTGGTCCTCGCCGATGAGAATGCCCTTCAGACCCGAGGTCCCGAGGTCCAGCCCGATATACATCACGCGGCCAGATGCTGGGGCTTCTTGCCCAAGATGATCATGCCCAGGATGTCGTCGTCGGTGACCTCGTCCACGTTCACCGTGCCGACCAGCTGGCCGTTCTTCATTACGGACGCCCGGTCGCACAGCTTCATGACGTTGTGGATGTCATGCTCGATTAGGAAGATGCCAAGGCCTTGGGCCTTCAGCTCCTGGATCAACTCGGCCACCATCTGCGTCTCATGCGGACCCAAAGCGGCGGTGGGTTCATCCATGATCAGGATCTTGGCGTTGAAGTAGACCGCCCGCGCGATGGCGACCGACTGACGCTGGCCGCCGGACAGCATGTTCACCGGCACGTTGAACTTGCGGAAGTTCGGGTTCAGGCGACCCATGATCTTCCGCGTCTCGGCCTCCATCTTCGACTCGTCGACGAAGCCCATCGGCCCCACCAACTCGCGCCCCAGGAACAGGTTCGACGCCGCATCCAGATTGTCCGCCAGCGCAAGCGTCTGGTAGATCGTCTCGATGTTCTGCGCGCGGGCATCGCGCGGGTCCTTGATCTCGACCTCCTGGCCGTTGATCAGGATCTGGCCCGCATCCTTCTGATACGCCCCGGACAGGCATTTGATCAGCGTCGACTTGCCCGCGCCATTGTGGCCCAGAAGGCCCACGACCTCACCGGGGAAAAGGTCGACCGTGACATGGTCCACGGCCTTGATCCCCCCGAACGAGATCGAGATATCGCGCAGTTCGACAAGCGGGGTTCCGGTTCTGTCTACCATGATATCAGCCCCTTACTTGATGCGTTTGCGGTAAACGATGTCGAGCCAGACGGCCAACACCAGTGCGATGCCGATCACGATCCGCTGGTAGGACCCGTCGCCGAAGCCGATCAGCACCATGCCGGTCTGTAAGGACGTGAGGATCAGCGCCCCGATGATCGCGCCGTAGATCGTGCCCACGCCGCCAGCCAACGATGTCCCGCCGACAACGGCCGCCGCGATCACGTACAATTCGTCCAGGTTGCCCATCGCGTTGGTGGCACTGTTCTGACGCGCCGCACCGATCACGGCGGCGATCCCAGCCAGCGCACCCATCAGGGTGAAGATCTTCACCGTCATCGCGCGGGTGTTGATGCCGGACAGAGCCGCGGCCTCGGGGTTGCCACCGATGGCAAAGACATAGCGGCCGAACCGGGTTCGGGTCATCAGGATGGTCATCCCGATGGCGACGATGATCATGATCAGCACGGGGTAGGCGAAGCCGTGGCCGAAGCTGGCGCAGACGTCGGTGTAGATGTCCCCACCCTTCTGCGCGCAGGCCGGTACCTCTTGCCCGATGCTGGCATAGTATTTCTGGATGTTGCCCAGCGGCCAGATGTAGCTGTTGACCATCGCCGTCGCGCCCAGGATCACCGCGCAGACCAGACCGATCACGAAGGTCTCGGCCCAGACCGGGCGTTGCGCGAAACCGTGGGTCTTGCGCGAGCGGCGACCGTTAAGGAAGGCCCAGACCACGAAGACGCAGGCGATGACCGCGAAGATCCAGCTGCCGGTCTTGCCCAGTGCCCCGAAGGACCCGCCACCGATCAACGAGAACGTGTCATCCAGAGGCGCGATGGTCTTGCCGCCGGCCACCAGAAACGCGGCCCCGCGCCAGACAAGAAGACCGCCCAGCGTGACAATGAACGAGGGGATGTTCAGGAAGGCGATCAGCACGCCCTGGAAGGCCCCGATCAGTGCCCCCATCGCGATGCCGAAGATCACCGTGATGATCCAGATCGACGGATGACCCAGGCCCAGGGCGGGCGTCAGCCACTCGACTTGCAGCAGGCCCATGTACATGCCGACCATGCCCATGATCGACCCGACCGAAAGGTCGATGTTCCGGGTGATGATGACCAGCACCATCCCCGTCGCCATGATGCCGATATAGGCGGTCTGGACCGACAGGTTCCACAGGTTGCGCGGGGTCAGGAAGCCGTTCGCCTCGGCTTGCGCGGCACCCAGCAGCAGCGAGGGCCGGCCCAGGACGAAGGTCGAATAGGCCTCGAAAGCGACCCAGATCAGCAGCAGCGCGCCGACCATGCCCAGAAGGCGCGGGTCGATCTCCGTTGCGCGCAGAAATCGGGAGAACCCGCCTTCCTGTGGCGCCTGGAGTGTCGGGGAATGGGGTGTATCGGTCATGTCCTCGTCCAGCCTGAGAGGGGATAGGGCTGTGCCGGTAGCTTGCGCAAACCTGTGCGCCATGTCGCCCGAAATGCGGAACGACGGACCAGCCATGGGAAAGGACCGGCGCCGCCCGCAAGGACGGCGCCGGAGATCAGCCTAGATCACTGGCAGGCAGCGACTTCGGCAGCAGCGCCTTCGCAAGCCTGCTCTTTGGTGATGTGACCCGCTTCGATCGCAACGTTCAGCGTGTCCTTGGTGATCGGGGTCGGGGACAGGAGGATGGCGTTCATCTCCACGCCCTTCTCGCCGCCCGAGAACTTGGTCGCGCCCGGAACTGCGTCCAGAGCGGCCCCGTCGGCCAGAGCCGAGGCGATTTCGCCCGCGGCCTTGCCAAGCTGACGCGCGTCCTTCCAGACCGAAACGGTCTGGGTGCCGCGTGCCACACGGTTGATCGCGGCAAGGTCGCCGTCCTGGCCACCCAGCGGAACGTTCAGGCCCTGTGCAGCCAGCGCGGCGGCAGCGCCACCAGCCATGCCGTCGTTCTGGCTCAGAACGGCGTCAACGGCGTTGTTGTTGGCGGTCAGGATCTGCTCCATGTTCTTCTGAGCATTTTCCGGCTTCCAGCCGTCCGAGTTCGCTTCGCCAACGATCACGATGTCGCCCGAGGCGACAGCAGCGCCGATGACTTCTTCCATGCCCTGACGCAGGAAGCCAACGTTCGGGTCACCCGGGTCGCCCTTGATGATCGCGTAGTTGCCCTTGGGGGCCACGGCGAACACCGATTCCGCGATGATGCGGCCGACGCCAACGTTGTCGAACGTCAGGTAGAAGGTGCGGTCGTCTTCGATCAGACGGTCGTAGCCGACGACCGGGATACCTTCGGCAGCGGCTTTCTCGATGGCCGGCCCGATGGCGTCCTTGTCCCAGGCGTTGATGACGAGGGCGTCAACGCCTTGTGCGATCAGTGCGTCGATGTCCGACAGCTGCTTTTCAGCGGACGACTGTGCGTCGGCCGAGACGTAGGTGTTGCCGGCAGCTTCGATCGCGGCCTTCATCGCCGCTTCGTCGATCTTCCAGCGCTCTTCCTGGAACTGCGCCCAGCTGACGCCGATCACCTTGCCTTCGGCCAGCGCGGCGGACGAAAAGCCGGTCACCGCCAGAACGGCGGCGAGAATTGCGTTACGCATATGTAACCTCCCTAGTGTATCGGCCAGCAGAAGGCCGGCCCGGCAGATTCGCCGTGGCAGGCGCGACTTTGCCGCGAATAATTTCAGTTGTCAAAATATAAAACGGCCGCGCCTTGCGCGACCGTCACAATCGCGGGGTAGCCTTGCGTTTACTGGCAGGCTTCCACGGTCGGAAGCGCGCCTTTGCACACATCCTTCTTCGTCACGTGGTCTGCATCGATGACGACGTCCAGGTTCTCCGCGGTGACGGCTGTCGGGGTCAGCAGGATGGCCCAGACCGGAATGCCCTTCTCGCCCCCGGTGAACTGGGTCGCGTCCGGGATCAGGTTCATCGGGGTTCCGTCCGCCAGAAGCCCGGCGATCAGGCCGGCGCGTTTGGCAAGTTCGAAGTTGTTCTTCCAGACCGAAACCGTCTGCGTGCCCTGGGCCACCCGGTTCAGCGCAGCCGGGTCGCCGTCCTGGCCGCCCACCGGCACCGAAAGCCCCGCCGCGGCCAGAGCCTCGATCGCCGCGCCGGCCATGCCGTCGTTCTGCGCCAGCACCGCATCGACCTGGTTTCCGCTATCGGCAAGGATCTTCTCCATCACCGCCTTGGCATTCTCGGGTTTCCAGCCGTCGGCATTGGCCTCGCCGACGATCTTGATCTGTCCGCCAGCCACCGCCGCACCGATGACTTCTTCCATGCCTGTCCGGAGGAAAGTGCTGTTCGCATCGCTGGGATCGCCCAGGACGATGGCATAATTCCCCTCGGGCTGGACCTGCTTGACGATGGCAGCGATCAGCCGCCCCACGCCGACGTTGTCGAAGGTCAGGTAGAACACCCGCTCGTCCTCGATCATCCGGTCGTAGCCCAGGATCGGAACCCCGGCCGCCGCAGCGCGGTCGATGCCGGGGCCGATGGCTTCCTTGTCCACGGGCTGGATGATCAGGGCATCAATGCCTTCCGCCACCAGTTTCTCGATGTCGCGCAGCTGCTGCTCGGCCGATCCGCCCGCATTGGTCGGGATGTACTTGTTGCCGTTCCGCTCGATCATCGACCGCATCGCGGTCGCGTCCCAGCGCCAGCGCGCCTCTTGAAAGTCGCCCCAGGCCACGCCGATCCGCTTGCCTTCTGCAAGGGCATCAGTGGCGAAGCTGGTGATGACCAGAACGGCGGCAAGGATAAGGCTGCGCATGAGGTGTCTTCTCCGGTGGATTGGAACTCAACACGACTACTCTTTCGGTTGAGCGAACTGCGACCCAACGCTGCCACAACAATTTCAGTTGTCAAAATAATTCGTCTGGCAGAAGCTGGGCATTCGCGAGTGTCGGGGCAAATCCGGCAAAAATACGGTTAAGTGGTGGCGCTTACTGCCACATTCGGCAACGTTTACTTCGGGGAACAAATAAATGCCTCCCAGCGCGACTCGGCACGCCGGCAGCGAGGGTCGCAAGGGCGTTGGCCCCTTGATCCCGCCGCTGACCGAAAGCCAGCGGCCGCTGCGTCAGCAGGTGTTCGAACTGGTGCGTGCCGCCGGCCTCATCCCCCGCGTGCAGCTGGCCAAGGATCTGGGCGTCAGCCCGGCCTCGGTGACCACCATATCCTCCGAACTGATCGAGGCGGGACTGATCGAGGAAGTCGCCGCCCCGCGCGACAACGATGCCGGGCGCGGCCGCCCCGCCGTGGCGCTGGGGGTCCGCGCGCAGGCGCATCGCGTCGCCGGGATGAAGCTGTCGGACCGGGAACATACCGCCGTCATCGTCGACTTCGCCGGCAAGCTGATCGCCGACGATGCGATTCCCCGCCGACCCGGCCCGATGTCGCTGCCCGAAATCCTTGAGGTCATCGAAACCCTGCTTGCCCGGGTCTGCGCCAAGGCCGGGATGGAGCGATCGGACCTTTCCGCCGTGGGCATCGGCCTGCCCGGCTTCGTCGACTGCGCCGAAGGCACGGTCTTCTGGTCCTCGATCCTGGCCGAACGCAACGTCCCCATCGCCGCCGCCGCCACAGCGCGGCTTGGCCTGCCCGCCTATGTCGACAACGATGCCAACCTTGTCGCGCTGGCCGAGCTGTGGTTCGGCGCGGGGCGCAGCCTGTCGGACTTCGCCGTGGTCACCATCGAACACGGCGTCGGCATGGGGTTCGTGATGAACCACCGCATCTACCGCGGCGCCCAGCGCCTGGGGATGGAACTGGGGCACATGAAGGTGCAATTGGACGGTGCCCTGTGCCGTTGCGGCCAGCGGGGCTGCATCGAAGCCTATGTCGCCGACTATGCCCTTGCGCGCGAGGCGGCGACGGCCCTGAACTGGGGCCACAAGGAAAGCCAGCCGATCAACGTGCTTCTGGAAAGCCTCTACGACCACGCCAAGGCCGGCAACGTGACCGCGAAGTCGATCTTCCGCCGCGCCGGGCGTTATCTGGCCTTGGGGCTGTCCAACGTGGTCAACCTCTTCGACCCCTCGCTGATCATCCTGTCAGGCGAGCGGATGCGCTACGACTACCTCTACGCCGCCGAAACGCTGGACGAGATGGAGAACCTGGCGATCAACACCGGTCGCCCGCGCCCACCGATCGAGATCCACGCCTGGGGCGATCTCCTATGGGCGCATGGGGCGGCGGCACTGGCCCTCTCCGAAGTGACCGAGGCGATCCTTTCTTCGGTCGCGCGCGAAATCGCGGCGCAGTAACCCCCCGACAAAGCTGTCCGATGACCCAGATCGATCAAATGCTTTCCGCCGCGCCCTTCGCCCTGGACGCACCAGCCAGGGACTGGGTCCGCACCACCCTTGCCGGCATGGACCGCGCCGCGAAGGTCCGGCAGCTGTTCGTCCATATCTGCTTTGGCACCGGCCCCGAAGTGGCCGACCGCATCACTGCTCTGGCCCCCGCCGGGATCACCAAGTTCTTCGGCCCCGATGCCACGGCGGAACTGGACACGCTGGAAGCTCTCCGCGCGGCGGCAGACATCCCCTACCTCGTCTCCGCCGATCTTGAGGGCAGCCGGATGAGTCCCTCTTTCGGGACCGAGGTGCCGAACCCCCTCGCCCTTGCGGCGGTCGACGACGTTCAGGCTTCCGCCACCATCGCCCGGATCATGGCGACGGAAGCCCGGGCCGCCGGGATCAACTGGTCCTTCACGCCCGTCATCGACATCAACGCGCTCTTCCGCTCGCCCATCGTAGCCACCCGCGGCCTTGGGTCCGCCCCCGACCGCATCCGCGAGCATGCCCTTGCCCATATCCGCGAACTGCAGGCCGCAGGCGTGGCGGCGACGGTCAAGCACTGGCCCGGCGAAGGCCACGACGACCGCGACCAGCACCTTGTCACCACGATCAACCCGCTATCGATCGACGAATGGAACGCCAGCCACGGCGCGCTGTACCGCGCGGCAATCGAGGCCGGGGTGATGTCCGTGATGTCCGCCCATATCGCCTTCCCGGCCTATGTCCTGGCCCAGGACCCCGACGCCGGGCTGGAGGCCTACCGCCCCGCCTCGGTTTCGCGCCTGCTGAACCAGACCCTCCTGCGCGAGGAGTTGGGGTTCAACGGCCTCATCGTCTCGGACGCGACGCCGATGGCCGGACTTGGTGCCTGGGCGCACCGCGACGTGGCGCTGCCGGAAATCGTCTCCTCGGGCTGCGACGTCATCCTCTTTTCCGACGAGCCCGAGGCCGACATCGCCCGGATCGAGGCCGCACTGGAGGATGGCCGGATCACCGCAGCACGGCTGGACGAGGCAATGATCCGTGTCCTGGGCCTGAAGGCCGCCCTCGGGCTGCACCAGACGGGAAAAGCACCGGCGGACCGCTCCAAACTCGCGACCCCCGCCAGTGCCGAAGCCGCCCGCAGGATCACCGCCCGTGCGCCGACGCTGGTGAAGGACGTGCAGGGTCTCCTGCCACTGTCACCCAAGGACCACCGACGGGTTCTGGTCTACTCCACCGGGATCGTCACACCCCTCGATGGTGACGGGATGCCGTTGATCTTCCCGGACCTTCTGCGCGCCGAAGGGTTCGAGGTCACGCTTTACGACCCTGCAACCCGTCCGGACCCGCGCAGCTTCGACCTGGTGCTTTATGTGATGGCAGAGGAAACCCTGCTGACCCGTGGCCGAATTTTCCTCGACTGGAACCGCCTGACCGGGGGCCTGTCCGGCGCGATGGAGCGCCATTGGCACGAGGTGCCGACAGCGCTGATTTCCTTCGGCTATCCCTACTACCTGTACGACGCGCCGCGCCTGCCCTGTGTCGTCAACGCCTATGCAACAATGGACACGATGCAGCGCGCCACGCTGGACTGTCTGCTGGGCCGCGCCCCCTTCCAGGGAAACAACCCGGTCGACCCGTTCTGCGGCCTGCCAGACGCCCGCTACTGACCGCTCCTTGATCGACCGCGTCTCCTCCTCGCCACGGCGAGGGGGGGGCGCCGTCATCGGCCCGCCATCCGCATCCGCGCGTCCAGTTCCGCGTTGATCGCCCCGCCCAGCAGGATCGACCAGACCGAAAGGTACAGCCACATCATCAGGATGATGACGGCCCCGATCGATCCGTAGAAGACGTTGTAGCTGTTGAAGTTCGCCAGATAGACCGAAAACCCGATCGACACCCCGGCCCAGGCGATCGACGCGACCAGGACGCCCACCGAAATCCAGGGCGACCGGAACCCGCCCGGCACATTCGGTCCGAAGCGATACAGGATCGACAGGCAGGTCACCACCAGCAGGAACATCGCCCCCCAGGGCAGGACCTTGGTCAGCCAGGCCTCGAAAGTGCCGAATTGCACGAAGTTCAACAGGATCGGCACGACGATCACCGTCACCAGCGCCACGAACAGCGCGCCGATCAGCGCCCCGGTCAGAACGAAGTCGACCGCCCAGCTCCAAAGCCAGGACCGCGGCTTCGACCGATGCACCACGTCCAGCCCCTGCACCAGCGCCGAAACCCCGGCCCGGGCCGAGTAAAGCGCGATCAGCAGCGACAGAAGCGTCGTCCATTGCAGTGCCGTGCGCGGGGCCGAGATCAGGCCCATCACCTGATCATGCACCAGCGCCCGCGCCTCGGGCGGCAGGAAACGCTCGGCGATGGACAGGTAGCCCTCAATCGCCCGCGGATCGGCGAACATGCCCCAGACCGCAATCGCCGCCGCCAGCCCCGGAAAGACCGCGAACATCGCGAAGAACGCCACCCCCGCGGCGATCAGGCCAAAATGCCCGTTGCCAACCCGCGTCCAGACGCAGACCAGAAACTCCCAAACCTCGCGGATAATCCTCATTCGCCAAGCATCCCCCGGATTCCCGGCCAGCGCAACTTGAAGCCGACCAGCCTCCGTCGCATGATAGTTCCAACAGGAGGACCCCATGACCTATATCCCCGCCGCCAACCGCTACGAGCGGATGATCTACAACCGTTGCGGAAACTCTGGCCTGAAACTTCCGGCCATCAGCCTCGGCCTTTGGCACAACTTCGGCCACGATACGCCGCACGCGACCAAGCAGGCGATCTGTCGGACCGCGTTTGACCTCGGCATCACCCACTTCGACCTGGCCAACAACTACGGCCCCCCGCCCGGAAGTGCCGAGGAGGCGTTCGGTGAACTCCTCCGGACCGACTTCCGTTCCCTTCGCGACGAGCTGATCATCTCTTCCAAGGCCGGTTACGAAATGTGGAACGGCCCTTACGGCGAATGGGGCAGCCGCAAGTATGTCATCGCCTCCTGCGACCAGTCTTTGAAGCGGATGGGCCTCGATTACGTCGACATCTTCTATTCCCACCGTTTCGACCCCGACACGCCCCTGGAAGAGACGATGGGCGCACTCGACCACATCGTCCGGTCAGGTCGCGCGCAGTACATCGGCATTTCCAGCTACAACTCCCAGCGCACGCGGGAGGCCGTGGCGATCCTGAAAGGCCTCGGGACGCCGCTGGTGATCCACCAGCCCAGCTACAACATCCTGAACCGCTGGGTCGAAACCGACGGGCTGAAGGACACGCTGAAGGAACTGGGCGTCGGCTCCATCGCCTTTGTGCCTCTGGCGCAAGGTATCCTGACCAACAAGTACCTCAACGGCATTCCCGCTGGCAGCCGCGCCACGCAGGACAAGTCGCTGCATCCGTCCGTCGTCGAAAAGGCGATCGGTTCGGTGAAGAAGCTGAACGACATGGCCGCGGCGCGGGGACAGACCCTTGCCCAGATGGCGCTCGCCTGGGTGCTGCGGAACGGCGGCATCACCTCGGCGCTGATCGGGGCCTCGAAGCCCGAGCAGGTCGTGGACTGCGTCGGCGCGCTGCAGAAGCTGGACTTTACTGCCGAAGAACTGGCCCAGATCGACGCCATCTCGGAAGAAAAGGACATCAACCTCTGGGCCCGGTCGTCCGAAGACTAGCCCCTGCCCGGTTGCCTTGACCGCAGTCAAGGCGACCGCGCCGCTGTCAGCTATCCTGCTTCTCCGGCCCTTCGCCGGAGGAGAAGGACGATGCAAACCAACGCGCTCCCGGTCTCGGACCGTTCTGACAACACCACCGGCTGCTGCCCGCGCTTCAACCCCGCGGGATGGGAAGGGGCAGAGCTGCATTTCCGCGACAAGCTTTTCCTGCGGGCCGAAACCGTGTCCGCCATGCATATCCCGCTGAACATGGGCAAGGTCTTCTCCCGCGTCCAACGCCATATCGACGCCGCCGCCGCGATGGACCCCGACCAGTCCATCGTGCTGTCGCGGGATCTGTCCGCGTTCAAGGGGGAACACCTTTTCGCGGTCACCAGGGTCGTCCCGGACGAACAGATGCTCCGGATGTCGGGCGACTACGTCACCAAGGTGTTCGAGGGTCCTTACCGCGAGGCAAAGGATTGGCACGAAACTCTGAAAGCTCTCAGCGCCAGTCACGGCAAGGAGGACGGTCGGATCTGGTTCTTTTACACGACCTGCCCGAAATGCGCGAAGGCCTACGGGGAAAACTACGTCGTGGGGCTGGCCGAGGTTTAAGGCTCTGGTGGACGGCCCGAACCGGTCGGGCCGTCCTGTCTTCGGGTTACTCCGCCGGAACCTTCGCCACCTCGTCCGACAGCGGATAGGGCAGCCGGTCCAGCATCTCCTTCGGGCAGACCTGCAGGAAGTTCAGCCGCTCGCGGTCCCAATTGCTCAGGATACGCTCGGCGACCCGGCTACCCGTTTCCTCCAGATGCCGGCCGATCAGGCCCTTCAGCTGCATCTCCCAATGCGGATGCTCCACCGCACAAGTCAGGATCGACTCCAGGTTCATGAAGTCCTCGGCCACACCCTCGGGATCGTAGACATAGGCCATCCCGCCCGTCATCCCCGCCCCGAAGTTCGCGCCGATCCGTCCAAGGATCACCGCAACGCCGCCGGTCATGTACTCACACCCATTCGACCCGCAGCCTTCCACGACCACCGAAGCGCCCGAGTTCCGCACCGCGAAGCGTTCCCCCGCCCGACCGCTGGCGAACAGGAATCCGTCGGTCGCACCATACAGAACGGTGTTCCCGATGATCGTGTTCTCCTCGGCCTTCAGCGGCGAGGACATCAACGGCCGCACCGTGATCGTGCCGCCCGACAGGCCCTTGCCGACATAGTCGTTGGCATCGCCCTGCACTTCCAGCTTGAGACCCCTCACCGAGAACGCCCCGAGCGACTGCCCGCAAGAGCCGGTCAGCTTCACCGTCAGATGGTCGGGCTGCAACGCGTTCCGCATCCCGAACTTCTTGACGATATGGCTCGACGCCCGCGTCCCGATGGTCCGCAGCGTGTTCCGCACCGCGTAAGACAGCTGCATCTTCTCGCCGTCCTCGAAGAACCGGTGGCCGTCCTTGATGATCTCGGCGTCCAGTGTGTCCGGCACCGCATTGCGCGGCTTCGTGCGGTCATAGGTGATCGCCCGCGCGCCATCGACGCTGATCAGCATCGGGTTCAGGTCAAGGTCATCCAGGTTCGCGGCCCCACGGCTGACTTGCGTCAGGAGGTCCGCCCGCCCGATGATCTCATCCATCGACCGCGCACCAATCGACGCCAAAATCTCCCGCACTTCCTGCGCGTAGAAGGTGATCAGGTTCACCACCTTGTCCGCGCTGCCGGTGAACTTGGCCCGCAGCGCCTCGTTCTGCGTGCAGACCCCCACCGGGCAGGTGTTCGACTGGCACTGGCGCACCATAATGCAGCCCATCGCGATCAGCGCGGCGGTGCCGATGCCGTATTCCTCGGCCCCCATCATCGCCGCCATGACGATGTCGCGCCCGGTCCGCAGCCCCCCATCGGTGCGCAATGTCACCCGCTCCCGCAGGTTGTTCATCGCCAGAACCTGATGCGCCTCGGTCAGACCCATCTCCCACGGTAGGCCCGCGTACTTGATGCTGGTCGCAGGCGACGCCCCCGTGCCCCCGTTGTGGCCACTGATCAGGATCACGTCGGCCTTGGCCTTCGCCACACCCGCCGCGATGGTCCCGACACCCGACGACGACACCAGCTTCACCGTCACCTTGGCGCGCGGGTTGATCTGCTTGAGGTCGTAGATCAGCTGCGCCAAATCCTCGATCGAATAGATATCGTGGTGCGGCGGCGGGCTGATCAGCGTCACCCCCGGCGTCGAATGCCGCAGCCGAGCGATCAGCGCCGTGACCTTCATCCCCGGCAGCTGGCCGCCCTCACCGGGCTTGGCGCCCTGGGCGACCTTGATCTCCAACTCCTCGCAGGCGTTCAGATACTCCGCCGTCACGCCAAAGCGCCCGGACGCGACCTGCTTGATCTTGGCGGACGGGTTGTCCCCGTTCGGCTCCGGCACGAAATGCGCCGGGTCCTCGCCGCCCTCGCCACTGTCCGACTTCGCCCCGATCCGGTTCATCGCCACGTTCAGCGTCTTGTGCGCCTCGGGGCTGAGAGCGCCCAAGGACATCCCCGGCGTCACAAACCGCTTGCGGATCGAGGTGATGCTTTCCACCTCTTCAATCGGCACCGGCTTGCCCAGCGTTTTGATGTCCAGCAAGTCCCGCAGATGGATCGGCGGGTTCGACCGCATCGCGGCCGAATACTGCTTCCACATGTCATAACTCGCCCGGTCACAGGCCGACTGCAGCATGTGCATCGTCTGCGCTTCCCAGGCGTGCTTCTCGCCCGACCGCCGCGCCTTGTAGAAGCCGCCGATGGGCAGCACATCCGCCCCACCCAGCCAGCCGCGCTTGTGGACCTCTTCCAGCTTCTGCTCGACGCCGGTCAGGCCGATGCCCGAGATGCGCGACTGCATGCCGGGGAAGTATTCGGCCACCATGGCGCGGCTCAGACCCACCGCCTCGAAGTTCAACCCGCCGCGATAGCTGGAGATCACCGAAATCCCCATCTTCGACATGATCTTCAGAAGACCCGCGTCGATGGCATCCCGATACCGCCGCATCGCATCGGTCAACGAGCCGTCCAGCAGCCCGCGGTCGATCCGGTCCGCAATCGAATCCTGCGCCAGATAGGGGTTCACCGTTGTCGCGCCCGAGCCGATCAGCACGGCAAAGTAATGCGGGTCGATGCACTCCGCCGACCGCACGTTGATCGAACAGAACGTCCGCAGCCCCTTGCGCGTCAGCCAGGAATGCACCGCCGAGGTCGCCAAAATCATCGGCATCCCGACCTTCACCGGCCCCTGATGTTCGTCCGTCAGCACCAGTTGCCCGGCACCGGACCGCACGGCGTCCTCGGCCTCGGCGCGGATGCGCTCCAGCCCGACACGCAAGTCATCCAGCCCCTCGCCCACCGGGAAGGTGCAGTCGATGAACGCCACCTGATCCCCGAACCGCTCCACCATCACCTCGAACTCGCGGTTCGCGACGAAGGGGCTTTCCAGCACAAGGATTTCGGTCTGGGAGTTGTTCTCGTCCAGCACGTTCCGCAGGTTGCCGAACCGCGTTTTCAGCGACATCACCCGGCCTTCGCGAAGCGAGTCGATGGGCGGGTTCGTCACCTGGCTGAAGTTCTGCCGGAAATAGTGCGACAGCGGCCGGTAGACCGACGACAGCACCGCCGGAGGAGTATCGTCGCCCATCGAGGCGACCATCTCTTTCCCGTCCTCGGCCATCGGGGCCAGAACCTGCTCCAGCTCCTCGATGGTGAACCCCGCTGCGATCTGCCGCTTGCGCAGGTCGCCGCCGGTAAAGCTTTGCGTCTCGGGGATATCCTTCAGCAGCGCGTTCAGGTCGACGATCTTGCCAACCCACTCGCCATACGGCTGGGCCGCGGCAAGTTTGTCCTTCATCTCGACGTCGTGGTAAAGCTTGCCCTCCACCATATCGACGGCAATCATCTGCCCCGGCCCCAAGGCGCCCTTCTCGCGGATAGTGGATTCATCGACCGGAACCATGCCAGCCTCCGACCCCGCGATCAGCATCCCGTCGCCCGTCACCACGTAGCGCATCGGCCGCAGACCGTTGCGGTCAAGCCCGCCGCAGACCCAGCGGCCATCGGTCATCGCCAAAGCCGCCGGACCATCCCAGGGTTCGATGACCGAGTTGCAATAGGAATACATGTCGGCCCAGGCCTTGGGCATGTTCACCGTCTGCTTCGACCAAGCCTCGGGCACCAGCATCGTCTTGGCCATCGGCGCCGACCGCCCCGACCGCACCAGCACCTCGAACACCGCATCCAGCGCGCCACTGTCCGAAGTCCCCCCCGGAATGATCGGCTTGATGTCCTCTGCCGCCTCGCCAAAGTTGTTCGACGCCATCCGGATTTCGTGGGACTTCATCCAGTTGACGTTGCCCTTCAGCGTGTTGATCTCGCCGTTGTGGGCCAGCATCCGGAACGGCTGCGCCAGCCACCACTGCGGGAAGGTGTTCGTGCTGTACCGCTGGTGGTAGATCGCGAAGGCGCTTTCGAACCGCTCGTCCATCAAATCCGGGTAGAAGGTCGCGACCTGCTCGGCCAGCATCATCCCCTTGTAGATGATCGACCGGCAAGACAGCGAACACAGGTACATCCCCTGGATGCCCGCAGCCGTCGCCGCCTTCTCGATCCGCCGCCGGATGACGTAAAGCTCGCGCTCGAAGTGGTCCTGGTCGATGTCCTTCTCGCAACGGATCAGGATCTGCTCGATTTCGGGCCGCGTCGCGTTGGCCTTGTCGCCCAGCACCGAGACATCCACCGGCACATGCCGCCAACCATAGATGTAATGCCCCATCCGCAGGACCTCGGTCTCTACGATGGTCCGGCAACGCTCCTGAGCGCCAAAGTCCGTCCGGGGCAGGAACACCTGCCCCACGGCGATCAGCTTGCCCACATCCGGCTCATGCCCCGTGCGCCGCACCTGGTCGTAGAAGAACTTGACCGGGATCTGCACATGGATGCCCGCCCCGTCGCCGGTCTTGCCATCCGCATCCACCGCGCCCCGGTGCCAGACCGCCTTCAGAGCGTTGATCCCGTTCTCCACGACCTTGCGGCTGGGCTTCCCACTGATGGAAACGACCAGCCCCACACCGCAGGACGAATGCTCGTCCTCGGTCTTGTAGAGACCATTCGCATCCAACCAGGCGCGCTTTTCCTCTTCGGCCTTCACCCAGGCGGCATCATAGTTCGTCATGGCGTTACTCCTTGTCTGGCTCGGCCAGGAATGTCTGGGAGGTCTTGGGGTCCGGTTTGCTCGACGTGAAAAGCAGCTGCTCACCAAACTGCGCGTAGTAGGCTGTCACGGGTCCGCTAACGGGTTGAAAGAAAGGGAGAGAAAGCGAGAAGCCAAGCGCTTCATTCTCTAGAACACCCGTTGCAATTTCCCGGCCATCTGGTCCGGTCAAGCTCCAGGCCCCTGTCGCAAGGCTTGCCTCAATCGCGCTGAAACAGGCCTGGAATTCGGCCGAGAACCGGCCAATTACCTCGGCGTTCGGTCCTGCAAAGGCATCGGAGCGATTGAACGAAGCGGTGTTCTCGGCGGTATGAATGATTCTCAGGCTACCACCGCGCCTCTCCAAGACTTTTCTGGGAACCTCACTCGGCCCCCGGATGATATCGGGGCCATCCATCTTGACGGTCATCGGCACGCCGGCGTCAGCAGGGCACCAGTCCGTCGGAGCCGCAAGATAAGTCACTTCCACAGCCAACCCAACGACGTCTTTCGCGACAGCCGGACACGCACAGGCCATCCCAACGACAAAAGCGGCAGTCACCACGTTTGCCCGCAGCAAAGTCAGTCTGGACCCGGTCAGTAAGACGTTCGCTTTGCGCATGATCGACCTATTCACTGGCCAGAAGCGGGAATTTCTCCACGCACTGCGCTCGCGTCAAAACGTTCCGACCCTCGCCCGCGAAGGCATAGCTGTCGGGCTTGTGGTCGATGTAGATCTCGTTCGTCATGGTCAGTCCGTTCGCATCGTCGAACGTGCCGATCGGCAGCTCCACGTTCCCCGCATAGGGTCCGTCCACCGTCACCCGAAACCACAGGGCCGAGCCGCAGTCGGCGCACCAGGCCCGCTCGCCCCAGGGTGAGGACTGGCGTTTTGCCACATGCTCAAGCCCCGTCCACGCGACATTCGCGTCCGGAACGGTGATCCCCAGCAGCGCCGACCCCGTCCACTTGCGACACATCGGACAGTGGCAAACACCAAAGTTCGTGCCCGTCAGCACGGCCTGAAACCTCACCGCCCCGCAGAGACAGCCACCTTCCCGCTCAAGGTTCATGGCGCACCCTCCAGACGGGAAGCGAGGCCGTCAGCGCGTCGCAATCGAACATCGGCTGGCTGGACAGGAACCCCTCTTCCCCGGGAAACACGAACTGCACCGGCGAGCCGTCGATCGGCAGCCACTGCCCGTCACCCAAGTCGGTCTCGCCCGGACCCGCGAAGAACAGACGCCACTCGGAGTGGATGTATTCGCTGCCGCGCGACCGGCGCAGGACGGTGCCGGACAGGTCGTATTCGGTGAAATCGACCTCGGTCTGTTGCAGCGTGATCCCGTCGATCAGGACGGATGTCCCGGTCAGCCGGTCATAGCCCTCGGCCCGGCTGCCGGTGCCGTCGTCTTTCGACAGGCTGAAACTCCAGGTGTCCACACCTTCGCCGATCAACTCGGACATGCTGGCCGGGTCCGCGGGGTTGGGGTCCAGCACCTGCTTCACCGGGTCATAGCTTTCCAGCCACTGACCCTCGACGTCGATCTTCGAATAGAAGAACGGCCCTTCCTGATCCAGATCCACCCGCCACTGGTCGCCCGGCAGATCGGCGGCGCAGCGGTAGAAGTGCGAGACGCGGCATTGCTTGGACTGCACGGTCAGAAATCCCTCGCAGCCCTCGGGTGCATCCCAGGTACCGGCCAGCGCGGGGGCGGCCGGGGTGGTCAGGCAGGCAAGGATCAGAAACTTCCGCATCGCCGTTTCACCACTGGAGTCAGGTCACGTGTCCTGACGTTTAACTTTCTCTGCACCCGGCGCGCGTATGCACGGGATGCATACGCGATGTAGACGGGTTGTAGCCTACTCTGCCGCCAGTGCTCCGGTCTGGGCCAGATAGCCCAGGATCGCTTCGGCCGCCTCGCGCCCGTCGCGGATCGCCCAGACGACCAATGACGCGCCGCGCACGATGTCGCCCGCCGCATAGACGCCCGGCAGGCTGGTCTCATGGGTCCGGAAATCGGCCTTGATCGTGCCCCAGCGGGTCACTTTCAGTTCCGGAACACCCCAGAGCACCGGCAGGTCCTCCGGCTCGAAGCCCAGCGCCTGGATCACCAGGTCGGCGGGTTCGACATAGTCCGCCCCTTCGATGATCTCCGGCGTCTGGCGGCCTGTCGCGTCCGGGGCGCCCAAACGCATCTTCTGCACCATCACGCCGTCGACTTCCGTGCCGCCGGTGAATCCCTTCGGTGCGGAAAGCCAGACGAACTCGACGCCTTCTTCCTCGGCGTTCTGCACTTCGCGCTGCGACCCCGGCATGTTCGCCCGGTCGCGGCGATAGAGGCACTTCACCGACAGGGCGCCCTGCCGGATCGCGGTGCGCACGCAGTCCATCGCGGTATCGCCACCGCCGATCACCACCACGCGCTTGCCGTTGGCGTTCAGCTCACCGCTCTCATACTCCGGCACGTCGTCGCCAAAGCCCTGCTTGTTCGACACCGTCAGGTAGTCCAGCGCCTTCACGATACCGCGCGCGCCCACACCCGGAGCCTCGATATCCCGGGCCTTGTAGACGCCCGTGGCGATCAGCACTGCATCGTGCTGGCCCCGGATCGCGTCAAAGGTGATGTCCTGGCCCACGTTGCAGTTCAGGACGAAGCTCACGCCTCCGTCCGCCAACTGCGCATTGCGGCGTTCGACCACGTCCTTCTCCAGCTTGAAGCCGGGGATGCCATAGGTCATCAGCCCGCCCGAACGGTCGTAGCGGTCATAGATCGTGACCTGCACGCCCTGCCGCCGCAGCATGTCGGCCGCCGCAAGACCCCCCGGCCCGGCGCCGATGATGCCCACGGATTCCGTGCGTTCGGCGTAGGGGCGGATCGGCTTGACCCAGCCCTCTTCCCAAGCCGTGTCGGTGATGTACTTCTCGACGGACCCGATGGTCACCGTGCCATGCCCCGACTGCTCGATCACGCAGTTGCCTTCACAAAGGCGATCCTGCGGGCAGATGCGGCCGCAAATCTCCGGGAAGGTGTTGGTGGCCTGGCTAAGCTCATAGGCCTCTTGCAAACGGCCCTCGGCGGTCAGCTTCAGCCAGTCCGGGATGTTGTTGTGCAGCGGGCAATGCGACTGGCAATAGGGTACGCCGCACTGGCTGCACCGACTGGCCTGCTCGGCGGCCTTGCGGTCCGCGTACTCCCGGTAAATCTCGTGGAAATCCTGCGCGCGCGAGGATGCGTCCCGTTTCTCGGGCATCTCTTTCCCGACGGTGACGAATTTGAGCATCTTCTGCGTGGCCATGACCTAGCGTCCCTTGAGAGTTCTTCCGGGACCGACGGGATACAACCCTTCTGCCAACATGAAAAGTCAGTAGTGCTTACCTATTTATCGGTTTTTGACCGGATAAGACATCGGCTCTGCCGTTTTTATGGGAAATTAGGTCAGCATGGTTTCCGAACTCGGCTAGTAACCCAGCAAAAGCGCGGTCAAAGCGACGGATCCCACAATGATTCGCCACCAGCCGAACAGCGCATAGCCATGCTTGCCGATGAAGTTCAGCACCCAGCGGACCACCACTGCCGCGGTAACAAAGGCGACCGCGAAGCCGATGGCGATGTCCCAGACGGCGGCAAAGTCCAGGACATCACGGTTCTGGTACAGATCATAGACAACCGCCGCGCCCATTGTCGGCAGGCTGAGGAGGAACGAAAACTCCGCCGCAGCCCGCTTCTCGACCCCCATCAACAGGGCCCCGACGATGGTCGCCCCTGACCGCGAGACGCCCGGGACGAGCGCGAGGGTCTGGCAGAACCCGATGGCCAGCGACTTCCTGAATGGCAGGGCCAATGCGTCTTGGTGCACAGCCGGCGGCGCGATGCGGTCGATCACCAAAAGGACCAACCCGCCCAGAATCAGCACGACGGCAATCAGAATCGGGGTCTCGAACAGCACTGATTTCACAAATCCATGCGCCAGGACACCGATCACGACGGCGGGCAGAAACGCCAGAAACAGCGAAGTGAGCGAGCGCCGGGCCGCATCTTCATGACGCGCACGCAGCACCAGGCGCAGGATCAGCGTCGCGTAGACCGAAAACAGCGCCAGGATCGCGCCCAGCTGGATCACCACCTCGAAGGTGTGGCCCGCGGAATGAAAGCCCAGGAAATGTCCGGCCAGAAGCAGGTGACCCGTCGAAGACACCGGCAGGAACTCGGTCAGGCCTTCCAGGAGACCCAGGAAGGCTGCAGTCAGCGTGTTGTCCACGCCTTAGACTTTCTTGAGATTTTTGGCCGAATCCTTGATCGCCGCGTACTGGCCCGACGGGCGATAGCGCCACAGGTATTCGGGCAGAACGCCCTCCATCGCCGTGGGGGTAATGCCAAGCTCGGCAAAGCCGCGGGCCGTGGGAGAGACCACGTTGTCGCGGGCAAGGTTTCGCACCTGATCGCGGGTGATCATCTTGTTCTCGATCAGACCCAGCGTCACCGCCTGCGCCATGTCAAAGCCGAAACCCATCATCCGGGCGACGAAGAAGGGAACGGTGACGACGGCACGGCGGCGCTGGATCACCTTGAGCATCCGCCCCATCAATCCGCGGAAGGTGTCGACTTCCGGGCCGCCAAGCTCGTAGACGCCCGCAGCCGCCTCGCCATTGATCGCCTTGACCGCGGCCTGCGCGACGTCATCGACGTAGACCGGCTGGAAACGGGTATCGCCCCCGACGACCGGCAGGATCGGACCCATCCGCGACATCGCGGCGAAGCGGTTGAAGAACTGGTCCTCGGTCCCGAAGATGATCGACGGGCGCAGGATCACCGCCGTCGGGAAAGCGTTCAGCACGGCGGCCTCGCCCTCGGCCTTGCTGCGGGCATAGCTGCTGTCCGATTGGGCGTCCGCGCCGATTGCCGAGATTTGGACCAGACGTTCGACACCCAGTTCCGCCGCAATCCGCGCCACCCGGCCCGCGCCCTGTGCCTGGACCGCATCGAAGGTGTTCGCGCCGACACTGTTCAGCACGCCCACGCAGTTCACCACCGCATCTGCACCCCGGATCACCGCCCGGACCGAGGCGTCATCACGGATGTTGCAGGCCACCGGCTCGACCTGTCCGGGCACGCCATAGGGCCGGACGAACAGCGCCTCGTTCGGGCGACGGACGGCCACGCGAACCCGCCAACCGTCTTTCGCCAGCCGGCGCGCGATGTAGCGGCCAACAAAGCCCGAACCGCCGATGATGGTGACCAGCTTGCTCATGCGCGCACTCCCTCACGGGCACCTGAAAGGCACCGGAAACTGGGCCGATGAATAGCCGCGCCGCCCCGGACGGGCAAGGCCAAAGCACGGCCAAGAAATTTGCTGAAGGGGCCGTTGACTCTGCCAAACCGGGCCGTTACATCGCCCATCAGTGCCCAGATGGCGGAATTGGTAGACGCACTGGTTTCAGGTACCAGCGCTGCAAGGCGTGGAGGTTCGAGTCCTCTTCTGGGCACCACTACCTACCAGAAGCCCAGCAATCTTAAATGATTGCAGGGCTTTTTCTTTTTTCCTGGTCGCTCGGTAGCGTTCAGGAACTCACGCTTTGCCGTGGGTCCGCTGCCAGATGATTGAGAATGGCCGGATCGAAGGACAGGGCGGGCCAGCGGCAGACCGAACCTTGCGGCAAAAGCGCGCTGCTGACCTTCAGGTGTTCAGCGGACGGCGACCACGCCCGGCCCTTATTCCGCCGCCTCCCGAAGCCTGAACTGTCCGATCAGGGCGGCCAACTCGGGACGGCATGACCCGCAGGAGGTTCCTGCTCCCAAGACATCGCCCAGGGCCGCAACCGTCGTCGCCCTGCCGCCTTCGATGGCGGAGCAGATGGTGTTGCGTCCAACCCCAAGGCAGGCACAGACCGTCGGGCCCGGATCGGGCACGTCGCCCCGGGCTCGCCCTGCCAGAATGTCATTGAGGTCACCATCGACCAGCCGGGCAGCAAGCGCATCTCGGGCCACGGCGATCGGTGCAGGCCCGACGAACAGGGCAGCAACCAGTCGACCGTCACGGTGAAAGGCCAGACGGGCAATCCCGCGTGCCGGGTCCGCGACCGAGACAACCGGGGCATCCGTCACCCCGAAAAGTGAGCGGGCGAAGGTCTCCCAGTCTGCCGGGGCTTCGGCACCGGCCAACTCGGCACGCCAGCCGCCCGCGGCCCTTGCCACCGCCCAGTAGGTGCAGTCCGGTCGGAGCGTCGTGGTCGACACGGCAAAGCCATACCAGCGCGCGGCGAACTTGCTGATAGAGACGCGGCTTGCCTTGCTGTCAGGCTGCCCGGAAATGGGATCAGGGTTGGCCGCGACCAAGACATCGATCCGTCCGGTCGGAGCGGTCTCTGCCGTCCAGTGGATCGACGCGAAGGGTTGCTGCGGGGCTACCCGGTCGGTCACCAGCACGCGCAGAATTGCTTGGCCCAGCGCATTTCTCACTTCGGCCAGGTCGGCCGTCCGTAGCCCCAGACTGTTGGCATCCGATGGATGAAGTTCCAGGAATGGCTCGGCCAGATGCGCCGACAGGCGCGGACTTTTCGCCGTCCGGGTCATGCTGTGCCACTGGTCCCGGATCCGGCCGGTGTTCAGGCGGAACGGCAGCCCATCCGCGACCAAAACCGGAGGCTGGACGGCGATCATCCGCGCCTTGCCGTCCGGGGTGTGGAACCCCCCGTCCGCAAAGAACCGCCCCCCCGACTGCCGGGCGTTCGCGGGCCAGGTGAAGGGGGCAAGCTTGTCATATCCGTCGGTACTGATCGACGCATGGTTCGAGATGTCGAAATCCAGGCCGAAGTCGCCTGCTACTCCGGAAAGGGCTGCATGTTCGGCAAAAACCTCTGCGGGCGTGTCCCAGGCAAAGCTTGCGACCCAGCCCATCCGCTGTGCGACCTCTGCCAGGATGCGCCAGTCGTCGCGCGCCTGTCCGGGTGCCGGCAGGGCCGTCCGCTGGCGGCTGATTCGGCGTTCGGAATTGGTCACGGTGCCCGATTTCTCGGCCCAGGCGGTCGCGGGGAGCAGGACATGCGCCAGACGGGCCGTATCGGTCGCGGCGGTGATGTCCTGCACCACGACGAAGGGACAGGCTTGCAGCGCCTTTGCCACCAGGTCGGCCTCGGGCATCGACACGACCGGGTTGGTGTGGATGATCCAGATCGCCCTGATCCGGCCATCCGCCACGGCGCGGAACATGTCCACGGCCTTCAGGCCGGGTTTCTCGGCCATGCGGGGCGCGTTCCAGAACTCTTGCACAGCGGCGCGGTGAAGCGGATTCTCGATCTCCATATGGCAGGCCAGCATGTTGGCCAGCCCGCCAACCTCGCGGCCCCCCATCGCATTGGGCTGGCCCGTGACGCTGAACGGCCCCATCCCCGGCCGCCCGATCCGGCCCGTGGCAAGGTGGCAATTCAGGATCGCGTTCACCTTGTCCGTCCCGTGTGAAGACTGGTTCACCCCCTGGCTGTAGACGGTGACGACCTTCTCGGTCCTGCACCAGAGGTCGATGAACGCGCGCAGGTCGCTTTCTGCAAGCCCCGCCCCGGCAGGATCGGTCGCCCGGGCAGCAGCGAAGGCCGCCTCGGCTCCGGTGATCCGAGCCATGAAGGCCGGATCGGCGCAGCCTTTCGCCTCGATCCCGGCAAGAAGCGCATTGAACAGCGCCACATCCCCGCCCGGAGCAATCGCGAGGTGCAGGTCCGCACTCTCGCAGGTCGCCGTGCGGCGCGGGTCGACGACGACGACCTTCATCTCCGGCCGCGCCGCCTTGGCCGCCAGCAGACGCTGATGAAGAACGGGGTGGCACCATGCAAGGTTCGACCCCACCAGCACCACCAGGTCCGCAAGCTCCAGGTCATCGTATTGCCCCGGCACCGTGTCCGTCCCGAAGGCCCTCCGGTGGCCCGCCACGCTGGAGGCCATGCAAAGTCGCGAGTTCGTGTCGATGTTGGCCGTGCCCCAGAAGCCTTTCGCCAGCTTGTTGGCGACGTAGTAGTCCTCGGTCAGCATCTGTCCCGAGACGTAAAGCGCCACCGAGTCCGGCCCGTGTTCCGCAATCGTCCGGGCGAACCGTTTGGCGACGACGCCAAGGGCTGCATCCCACCCGACCTCCTGCCCGAAGACACGCGGGCTCAGCAGCCGCCCCTCCAGCCCCACCGTATCTCCCAAAGCGGCCCCCTTGGAACAGAGCCGCCCGAAGTTCGCCGGATGCTCCGGATCGCCCTTCACCGAAAGACCGCCCTTTCCATCCCGTGTCAGGATCACGCCGCATCCCACGCCGCAATAAGGGCAGGTGGAGCGGACGTCTCCCCGCTCCCCGTTGGGGGAGGGCAGGGGGTTGGGGATGTTCATGCCGCCGACCGACGTTGAAGGAAAGACACGTCCAGCAGCACCCGCCCGTTTTCCATGCGCGCCGGATAGGTCCGGACCTGCCCCTCATCGGCACCCTTTGCTATCCCGGTCGCAAGGTCGAAAACCCAGTTATGCAGAGGGCAAGTGACGGATGTTCCGTGCACGATCCCCTCGGACAAGGGCCCGCCCTTGTGCGGACAGCGGTCGTCAAGCGCAAAGACCTGATCGTCCGCCGTGCGGAACACCGCAACGCATCCGGCCTCCGTCTTCACCACCCGCGCGCCTTGGCGGGGAATGTCGTCCAGCGCGGCAATGTCGATCATTGCGGTCATTCGGCGGCCCTCAGGGTCAGGTCGGCAATCGGGGCCCAGTCGGCGGGACGTTCCGCCAGTTCGGCCCAAGGATCGGTCTGGTAGATACGTTGCGACAGGATGAAGCGGTCATGCAGCGCCCGGCGATTGGCGGGGTCGGCGATCTGCGCCTTGCACCAGTCAAGGCCGACCTTCGCCACCCATTTGTAGATCCGGTGCAGGTAGCGCGCGTTCTCGCGGTAAAGCTGGACGAAGGCCGAGATGACCTCCATCGCCTCTTCCTCGGTCGCGACGGTGCACAGAAGCTCCGTCTCCTTCACATCCATCCCCGCGGCCCCTGCGACGCTGATCTGGTAGCCGCTGTCCACGCAGACGACGCCGATATCCTTGCACGTCGCCTCGGCGCAGTTCCGGGGGCAGCCACTGACCGCCAGCTTCACCTTTGCAGGCGTCCAGGACCCCCAGAGCAGCTTTTCCAGCTTGATCCCCAGACCCGTCGAATCCTGCGTGCCAAAGCGGCAGAACTCTGTCCCCACGCAGGTCTTTACCGTCCGCAGCCCTTTGGCATAGGCGTGGCCGCTGACCATCCCGGCGTCGTTCAGGTCGGCCCAGATCGCGGGCAGGTCATGCTTCTTCACGCCCAAAAGGTCGATCCTTTGCCCACCCGTCACCTTGATCATCGGAACGGCATAGCGGTCGGCCGCATCGGCAATCGCCCGCAACTCGGCCGAGGTCGTGACCCCGCCCCACATCCGCGGCACGACGGAATAGGTTCCGTCCTTCTGGATGTTGGCGTGGTTCCTTTCGTTGACGAAGCGCGACTGCCGGTCGTCCCGGTACTCCAGCGGCCAGTCCGAGATCAGGTAGTAGTTCAGCGCCGGACGGCAGCTTGCACAACCCCCCACCGTCTTCCACCCCAACTCCTGCATCACCGCTGGAATGGACTTCAGCCCCTGCGCTTTGATCATCCTCCGCACGTCTTCATGCGTGTGGTCGGTGCATTTGCACATCGGTGGGTTGGCGTTGGCGGTGAAGCTGTCGCCCAGCGTCAGCGCCATCACCTTCTCCACCAGCCCGGTGCAGGTCCCGCACGAGGCGCTGGCCTTGGTCTCGACGCGCACCGCGTCCAAGGTCACCGCGCCAGCGGCCACGGCGGCCGTGATCTTGCCCTTGCAGACGCCGTTGCAGCCACAGATTTCCGCCTCAGGCGGCAAGGCTGCAACGGCTGCCAGAGGGTCCGCTTGGGCACCCCCCTGGAAGGCCGGGCCAAAGATCAACGTCTCGCGGGCGCCGCTTACATCCTCTCCCGACTTGATCTTGTCGAAGAACCAGGACCCATCCCCTGTGTCGCCATACATCACCGCGCCGATCAGCTGGTCGCCCTCCAGCACCAGCCGCTTGTAGACCCCCCGCCCCGGATCGCGGAACACGATGTCCTCACGTCCCGGCGCATCGGCAAAATCGCCCGCGCTGAAGAGGTCGACGCCCGTCACCTTCAGCTTCGTCGCCGTCTGCACTGGCCTGAACGCGGCCTCCGTACCCATCAGCGTCGCCGCCAGCACCTTGGCCTGATCGTAAAGCGGAGCCACCAGACCAAACAGCTGCTTGTTGTGCTCCACACACTCCCCCAGCGCAAAGATCGCCGGGTCCGATGTCCGCATCTGGTCGTCCACCACCACCCCGCGCCCGATTTCCAGATGCGCGTCGGTCGCCAGCCGCACCTCGGGCCGGATACCCACGGCCATGCAGACCAAATCGGCAGGGTAGACGGTGGCATCCTCCAACAGCACCGCCTCAACCCGCTCCGCGCCCAGGATCGCCTTCGTCGCGCCCGTGCAGTGGATGCGTATCCCCCGCCGCTCCAGATCCTTCTGCAGCAGATACCCGGCCGAGGGATCAAGCTGCCGTTCCATCAGGTGACCCATCAGGTGAATGACCGTCACCTCCGCCCCCCGCGCGGCCATCCCGGCAGCCGCCTCCAGTCCCAGCAACCCGCCGCCGATCACCACCGCCTTGGCCCCGGGGCGTGAGGCGGCAATCATCGCATTCGTGTCTTCCAGGTCGCGGTAGGTGCAGACCCCCGGCAACTCCTTCCCCGCCACCGGAATGATGAACGGAGCCGACCCCGTCGCGATGACCAGCGCGTCATAGGGTGTCTCGCCGCGCTTGGAGACCACAACCTTCCGCTCCCGGTCAATCTTCGTCACATGTTCGCCGAACCGGCACTCCACCCCATGCGCGGCATACCAGGCGTCGTCATGCGTCACGATCTGAGCGTAGGTCTTTTCGCCCGACAGCACTGGCGACAGCATCAGTCGGTTGTAGTTCCCCCGTGGCTCGCCGTTGAACAGGGTGACCTCCCCGGCAAACCCCGCCTCGAACAACTGCTCCAGCATCCGGCCGCTGGCCATTCCGGCCCCGATGACAACCAACCGCATCATGCTGCGTCCTTCTTCTTCACGCCGTGCTCGTATTCCTCCAGGAAGCCCAGAACCTCCGCCCGGTAGTGCCAGTAATCGGCGTGATCCAGCAAAGCCCGGCGGGTTCGGGGGCGGGGCAGTTTGACCTCGGTGATCTTGCCGATGGTGGCCTCAGGTCCGTTGGTCATCATCACCACCCGGTCGGCCAGAAGGATCGCCTCGTCCACGTCATGCGTCACGCAGATCGCGGTGACCTGGGTCCGCGACCACACCTCCATCAGCACTTCCTGCAACTCCCAGCGCGTCAGGCTGTCCAGCATCCCGAAGGGTTCATCCAGCAGCAGAAGCTTCGGCGACAGGGCAAAGGCCCGCGCGATGCCGACCCGCTGCTTCATCCCGTTCGACAGCTCCGCCGCGGGCTTGTGCATCGCATCGGCCAACCCCACCCGCTCCAGGTAGTATTCCACCACGTCCTGCCGCTCGGCCTGCGTCGCCTTCGGGTAGACCCGGTCCACGCCGATCGCCACGTTCTCGCGCGCCGTCAGCCAGGGGAACAGGCTGGGCGATTGAAACACCACGGCCCGCTCCGGATCGGCCCCTTCGACGTGCAAACCGTCCAGCTTGATTGCGCCTTTGGAGATCTCGTTCAGCCCCGCCGCCATCGTCAGGACAGTGGACTTGCCGCAGCCGGAATGGCCGATGAGGGAGACGAACTCGCCCTTCTTCAGGGTCAGGTTGAAGTCCTTGACCACGGTCAATGGACCCTTCGGCGTGGCATAGACCTTGTGGAGTTGCGAGAACTGCAGATAGCGGTCGTCGGTGAAGCTTTTCGCCGCCTGCGCATAGGCGCGCGGCAGGGCGTGGCGAGGGATGACGGTGGGCAGAAGACGCGATCCCTCGACCTTGCCCTTGATGCCGACGTCCATCAGGTAGGCCGTGACATCCGCCCGAAGCGATTTGAACACCGGATCGTCATTCATCGCCGAACGGTCACGCGGCCGGGGCAGGTCGACCGTGAAGGCGGCCCCCAAGGTCCCGTCCGGGTTCAGACACAGGATGCGGTCGGCCAGCACCAAGGCCTCGTCCACGTCGTTGGTGACCAGCACAACGGTGCGCTTTTCGGCCGCCCAGATCGCCTCGATCTCGGATGCCACATTCGCCCGCGTCAGCGCGTCCAGCGCGGAGAGGGGCTCGTCCATCAACAACACTTTGGGCTGCATCGCCAGCGCCCGCGCCACGGCAACCCGCTGCCGCATCCCGCCCGACAGTTCCGCCGGTCGCCGGTCCGCCGCATGAGCCAGCTCGACCATCCCGATATACTTCGCCACCAGCGCCGCACGGTCGGCCTTCGACCCCTTGGACACCGCATCCACCGCCAGCGCGATGTTCCCCGCGACCGTTAGCCAGGGCATCAGCGCGTAGGACTGGAAGACCAGCCCGCGCTCCGGTCCCGGCCCGGTAACGGCCGCGCCCTGGAAAAGAACCTCCCCCGCGTCGGGCAATTCCAGTCCGGCCAGAAGGTTGATCAGCGTCGTCTTGCCGGTGCCAGAGAAGCCCAGCACCGCCAGAAACTCTCCCTCCGCGACGGACAGATCCAACCGCTTGAGCACGGCATGGTCGCCGTAGCCCTTCGACACGCCCTTGAGTTCAAGAATGCCCATGACGTCACCGCTTTCCGCTGAAGGTAAAGGCCTGCTGCAGGGCGAACATCACCCGGTCCAGAAGGAAGCCGATGATCCCGATGGTCAGCACCGCCACCATGATCCGCGCCAGGGACTGTTCCGAGCCGTTCTGGAACTCGTCCCAGACGAACTTCCCCAGTCCCGGGTTCTGCGCCAGCATCTCTGCGGCGATCAGGACCATCCAGCCCACGCCCAGCGACAGCCGCAGCCCGGTGAAGATCAGCGGTAGGGCCGACGGCAACACCAGCCGCGTCACCTTCGTCCAGGTCGAAAGCTTCAGCACCCGTCCGACGTTCACCAGATCCTTGTCAATCGACGCCACCCCGAGGGCGGTGTTGATCAGCGTCGGCCACAGCGAGCACAAGGTCACCGTCACCGCCGAGATGACAAAGCTTTTCGACATGCCGCCGTCCCCGGCATAGACCGCCGAGACGACCATCGTTACGATGGGCAGCCAGGCCAAGGGCGACACCGGCTTGAAGATCTGCACCAGGGGGTTGATCGCGGCATTCGCCGTCGCCGACATGCCCGAGACGATCCCCAAAGGCACCGCCACCAGCGTCGCCAGCAGAAAGCCGAAGAACACCGTCTGGATCGACGTGAAGATCTGGTCGTAATAGGTCGGCTTGCCGGTATAGGGCCGGTCCTTCGCCTCATCCGCCTTGCCTTCTGCCACCAGTGCTGCGTTCTTCTCGGACTGCTTGGCATAGAAGGCCGCCTCCTTGTCACGCTCGGCCAGCGCATCGGCGTGCAGGACACCCGCCTGCTCCCAGACTTGGACGGGGCCGGGGATCGCACCAAGCGAGGTCTGGACTTTCGGGGCGGCCCAGGCCCAGAGCGCCAGAAAGGCCAGGATCGCCAGTAGCGGCACCAGCGCCAGCCGCCAAAGGTCCTTGATCTGGCCCTTCGGGTTCTCACCCGCCAGCATCCGCCACAGAGGCGTCAGCCAGGCCAGTCCCAGCACCTTGAACCAGGGGTCGCAACGCGAGATCAGAGTGGACAGCCGCGCCAGCCGGTCTGCCTGCAGTGCAGTGGGCTCTTCGGGCAGGGCGGCGGGGTCAAGCATGGTCATGGCGGCCCCCTCAGTTCGTCACTGCGCCGCCGACGACCGTCTGGTCGCCCTTCAACCCGATCATCAGGCTGTCGATATAGCCGTTGGGGGCCTTACCGTCATAGGACACCCCGTCGATGAACTCTGCCGTGGGCTCGCGGTAGCCGTCGGCGTCGAAGTCGAACATCTCCGTGGTCGCGTGGCCGTCGGCAACCAGCGCTTCGGCGGCCAGCTTGTAGATCTCGGGCTTGTAGACCGATTTTGCCGTCTCGTCGTACCAGGCGTCCGGCTTGGCTTCGCTGATCTGACCCCAGCGGCGCATCTGGGTGAGGGTCCAGACCGCATCGGAATAGTAGGGGAAGGTCGCATTGTAGCGGAAGAAGACGTTGAAATCCGGTGCCGGGCGTTTGTCGCCGGGCTCGAACTCGAAGGTGCCGGTCATGCTGTTGGCGATCACCGCCGCATCGGCGCCGACGTATTCCGACCGCGCCAGAATCTCGACCGCTTCGGCCCGGTTGACGTTGTCGCCCTCGTCCAGCCACATCGCCGCGCGGATCAGCGCCTTGGTCAGCGCCAGCACCGTCTGCGGGTTCGCTTCCACGAACTCGGCGGTCAGGCCGAACACCTTCTCGGGGTTGTTCCTCCAGATTTCGGCATCCGTGATGACCGGCACGCCGATCCCCTTCGCCACGGCCGCCTGATTCCACGGCTCGCCCACCGCGTAGCCAAGGATCGTCCCGGCCTCCAGCGTGGCGGGCATCTGCGGCGGCGGCGTCACGCTGATCAGGACCTCGCCCCCGATCTGCCCGGATACGTCATCCGGAGAGTAAAGCCCGGGATTGATCCCGCCCGCCGCCAGCCAGTAGCGCAGCTCGTAGTTATGCGTCGATACGGGGAACACCATCCCCAGATTGAACGGAGTGCCCGCATCGGCATAGGCCTCGATCACCGGCTTCAGCGCATCGGCCTTGATCGGATGGACAGGCTTGCCACCCTCCATTGGCACATTGGCCTTCATCTCCTCCCAGACCGCGTTCGACACGGTGATCGCATTGCCGTTCAGATCCATCGAGAACGGCGTCACCAGCGCGGCCTTGGTGCCATAGCCGATGCTGGCCGCAATCGGTTGCCCCGCCAGCATATGCGCGCCGTCCAGCTCGCCCGAGACGACGCCGTCCAGCAGCACCTTCCAGTTCGACTGTGCCACCAAGGTCACCGACAGGCCCTCGTCCTCGAAAAACCCCTTCTCCTTGGCAATCGCCAGCGGGGCCATGTCGGTCAGCTTGATGAAACCCAGCGTCAGTTCTTCCTTCTCGATGCCCGAGGTTTGGGCAAAGGCGGGCATCGCAAGGGCGGTCGAGAGCAGAAGCGCGGAAATGCGTGTCATGGCTTGGTTCCTCGTGGCCCGAGACGGGCGTTGAAATGGAAAAAGCCGCCAGACCCTTCGTCATGATGACGATGGACCCAAGCGGCATTGCTCGGCTTTCCCGATGTGGTGGGATGGCGCGGTTGAGACCTCGTTGCCTCGGCGCTTGAGGTCAGGATGCCATGCTGCATCGCCGCGTCAACGAGCAAGGCGCGGCAAAGTTGGCCTAGGTTATGGAATTTACCGATGCTGCAGTGCAGCGCCTAAGAATTCATCATCCGGCAAGTCCCGGGTCGAAGACTTGGGCATCGTAAAACTGGTCCGGCGGCAGAATCAGCTTCCCGCGAGAGGAAGCGACCGGCGTCGGCTGCACCAGCGACCCCTCGACCTTGGCGCTGGCCGCCGGAAGGTCAGCACCTGCGAGGCCCAGGTGCAGCCGGTAAAGGTCGCTGCGGAAAACCGCCGCTGCGGCGGTCTGCGCCTGCGTCGCGTCGAGCCCATGCCGACGCGCCAGCCGCGCCCCGATCCAGGCCGCCTGACTGCGCCAGGGAAAGCCGGCCGCCCCGTCGTCAAAGCGCAGGAACCCCGGCACCAGCCGTTCCGCCCCGTCCGAAGCGATCAGCAGTCGCCCGGTCAGACCGCGCTCGACCAGTTCAGCCGATACGCCAAGCCGCGTCGCCAGAACCTCGGCTGCCACGGTCAGGTTTGCTTCGCGACCCAGCCAACGGCCGGCCCGCCAGATCGCCCGGATCAGCCGTCCGGCCAGCGCAGGGTCGGCCTCGGCCCATCCTTCCCGGACCGCCAGCACCTTTTCCGGTGCCGCCGCCCAGATCGCACTGGTCGGCAGCAAAAGGACCCCGGCCCCGCGTTCCACGGCGACCGAGCCTCTCGGCTCGCCCACGCAGAAGGCGTCGATCTCGCCCGCTGCCAGCGCATCCGCCATCAGCGGAGGCGGCACGGTCACGATCTCCAGCCCCTTGGGCAGGCCATGCCCCAGTCCCTCCAGCCAGTAACGCACCAACTCGTTATGCATCGAAAAGGCGAAAGGAACCCCGATCCGCAGCCCCTGACCTGCGGCCTCCAGCAGCGCCAAGCCTGCCGCCCGCGCATCCGACAGCATGAAGTCATGCCCCTGCATCCGTGCGGCCACTGCGGTGGACACGCCCACGGCGTTGCCGTTCAGGTTCAGGACCGACAGCACCTCGAACCGCGCCGTACCGCCTAGACCCAGGGCCAGGGCCACCGGCACCGGGGCGAGCATCTGCGCTGCCGCCACCTGCCCCACCGCCAGAAGATCGCGCAAGGTGGACCAGCTTGGCGCTGCAACCAGGTCCAGCGCCAGCCCTTCTTCCTCGGCAAAGCCCATCGCCTCGGCAACGATCAGCGGGGCGGCATCGACCAGCGGCACGAAGCCCAGACGCAAAGCCACGGTCATTTCAGCAGCTCCGCCGCCGTGACCAGCGCCTGCGCTACCTCGGCCAGCTTCTTGCCCTGATCCATCGCGGCCTTTCGCATCAGCGCATAGGCCTCGTCCTCGCCGATCCCTTTCGCGCGCATGACGATGCCCTTGGCCCGGTCGATCACCTTGCGCTCTTCCAGCGCGCGGCGGGTCTCGGCCAGTTCCACCCGCATCTTCTGCATCAGATGGAAGCGTGCGATGGCGGCGTCGATGACCGGCTTGATCCGGTTGGCCGACAGGCCAGCGACGACATAGGCCGACACACCGGCTTCGATTGCCGCCTGGGTCAGCGCGCCATCGCTTTCGTCGACGAACATCGCAACCGGACGCTGCATCGGCGCACTGGCAAGCGTCAGTTCCTCGATCGCGTCGCGTGAGGGGTTGCCGGCATCGATCAGGACAAGGTCGGGATTGCTTTCCGATATCCGTCGCGCAAGGCCCAGTTCATCGGCGATCACCAGGACCTGGTGGTCTCCCGCCTCGCGCAGGCCGTCGACGATCATGAGCGCCCGGTCGCGGTCCTTCTCAACGACGATGATGGATAGTCGCCGGGTCATCCGCTTCCAAGACCACCAGCGTCCCCGGCGTGCAACGACTTGGCCGGAAGCAGGGTGGAAAGGGACGCCGCCTGCCTGCTTGTTCATCACATTGCGCAGCTTCGCCTATTTCCTGGTCGGAAAACCAAGGATGCGGTCCGCAACATGCAAGCTGCGGGCGTTACCCTGTGCCGGACCTCAGGCTGGGACCGCCGCCTCGATCCGGGCGCCGCTGATCCGATCACATAGGGCAGCAAGATCCTCCAGGTCGCGCGCCACGCATCCCGCCGTCGAAACAGCATCGGCCAGGGCTGCCGATGGGGCCGAGATGCTGATCAACCGCCAGCGGATATTGACCGGACGTCCGGTCAGCGGATCAAGGATATGACTGGTCTGCCCGTCGCCTCCGAAGGTCATTCCCAGCGGGGCGGATGTCGCCAGCGCGCGGTTCCGCAGCGGCACACTGCCCCCGGACGCCAACTCCACCGGCCAGCTTCCTTCCGGCAGGGCAAACAGCTCGCCTGTGTCGATCAGCGCGTGGGTCAGGCCGTGCCCAGCCAGAAATTCGGCCACCCGGTCCGCGATATAGCCTTGCGCGATCCCGTTCAGCGTCAGTGCCATTCCAGGGCGCAGGGTGATGGCGTCCGGCGTATAATTCACTGCAGCCCAGTCGATCAGCGAACGGGCGGCGGCGCGGTCCTCGTCGGACAGCAGCGTTCCCGTCAGGCGGGCCTGCGCCTCCACCCGCCACAGGGGCTGGACCGTGGGGTCGAAATGCCCATCGCTCGCGAAATGGACTGCACCCGCAATAGCCAGGCATTCCAGCAGCTCGAACGGAGGGGCCAGAAGCTGACCGTCCCTGTTCAGCCGGGCCAGCGCCGAGTCGGGCAGGTAAAGCGAGAAGATCTTCTCCAGTCTGCGGATCTCGTCCATCGCCTGCGCCGCAAGCCGCGCCGCGTCCGGATGCTGAAGCCGCAAAGTGATCTTCGCCCCAAGCGCGGTACCGGTTTCGATGTGCAGATCCGGAGTGCGGGCCAGTGTCATCGGGGCCAGTGTCATCGACGGGGCCAGTGCGGCCGAGATGGCGATGAAGCGGCGGCGGGTCAACATGGCTCAGCCTTCCGACAGGGATTTCAGGCGGCGCGCATAGTCGTCCTCGCCCTCGGGTTCGGCAGCATCGACCGTGGAGAGCGCAGGGTCGGGGATCGCCTCCAATCCCACCAGCGTGCCGCCATGCAGGGCGGCGAAAGCCTCCGCCTTGACTGCATCTGCAAAGGGAACCAGCTCCGGGGCTCCCATGCCGCCAATGGCGTCCGATCCGACGACATAGGTGGCCGTCTGCGCATCGATCCAGTTCGCCGCCCCAGGTTCGGCCCAGGTCGCGCCGCCGGCGCCCATGTCGCTGACATAGATTGCCAGCACCGGATTGCTCTGCTCGGGCAGGCGCAGATAAGTCACAAGGTCGCTGACCTGGCTGAAGAACAGCGGCGCTCCCGGCAGGCCGTCGAGGTGGACCTGACCCTTCGGGCCTTCGTGTTCAAGAAGGTTCATCTGGCAGAAATGGCCCAGCGTTTCGGCCGTCAGCGGCACCGGGTCGGTGTTCTGGGTGACGTCTTCCTGGCAGCCGGCCAGCATCAGGGCGAACAACAGGGTGCGTTTCATGGGGTGACCTTTCGGAAGGCGGCGGCGGCAAGCGCCAAGGCAGCAAGTGGCCAGAGAAGGACCGAGGCAAGCGATTGCCAAATCGGGATGGCGTCAGCCGCCCCGCCAACGCCTGCGGCGGCTGCGGTGGCACCAGAGGCGGTCAGGTTGAACAGCCGGAACGCGTCGGCAGGATTGGCAAGAAGGGCGACCGGGAAGGCGTCAGTGGTGAACCACCCGCCGTTGTCGGCGACGATAGCCGCCAGAAGTGCCAGATCGTACAGGACGACAAGGCCCAGCCAGAGACCGATGGCAAGCCCCGCCGCTCCGGAGGGACGCCGCGACAGGGACGACAGCGCATAGCCTGCGCCAAGAAAAGTGGCTCCTAGCAGGACCGAGGACCAGGATAGACGGAACAGGGACGGAAGCCCGGCCAGCGAGGTCTGGTCGGACCAGATCGCCACCCCGGCAGCAAGACCGTGACCCAGCAGGACCGCCAGCGTCAGGATCGCGAGATGGGCCACAAGCTTGCCCAGCAGGATTTCCCACCGCGCGATCGGGTAGGCGAGGAGAAGCGACAGCGTCCCCCGCTCCGTCTCACCGGCGATGGCGTCGAAGCTCATCAGAAGCGCGAGAAGCGGGATCAGATAGACCGACAGCGAGGTGAGCGACGCGACAGTGACCGACAGGCGGTCCACCCCCAGCCCGCCCGTGGGGGCGGACCCGGCCAGCGACAGGACCAGCGAAAAGACCGCCATCAGGACCATCGCGATGGCGACCCAGCGGTTGCGCAACGCAATGCGGAACTCGATGCGGGCGGTGGAAAGGATGCGGATCATTGCCCGGCTCCCTGGCTGAAGTGGGAGTAGAGGTCTTCCAGACTTGGCGGCAGCACCTCGATGTCCGAAACCTTGGTGCCAAGGCCGGTGATGCGACCCAGGGTTTCCAGCTTGTCGGATTGCGTGCAGGTCAGCGTCAGGCCCCCGTCCACCAGGATCGCTCCGGGCAGGGCGCGGGCGATGTCCGAGGCATAGCCGTTCCGCGCCGTGACATGCAGTGTCACCGGAAGGTCGGCGCGGCGGCGCAGGTCGGGAAGCGAGCCTTCGGCCACCAGTTGACCGCGGGAGAGGATGACGATGCGGTCGGTCCGCGCCTCGACTTCCGTCAGGGCATGGGACGACAGCAGGATCGACGCGCCGTGGGCGGCGAGGTCGTCAAGGAGCGCGTAGAACTCACGCCGGGAAACCGGATCAAGGCCAGAGGTCGGCTCGTCCAGGACCAGCAGGAGCGGGTGGCCGATCAGCGCCTGCGCTAGGCCGACACGCTGGCGCATGCCCTTGGAATAGGTGCCGATGCGGCGGCGGGCGGCTTGGCCAAGGCCGACTTTCTCCAGAAGCGGCATCGCCAGCGTCGAGGCCTCACCTCGCAGCGCGAGGTAGTGCTTGATCTGCTCCAGCCCCGTCAGCGCGGGGTGGAAGGCGGCGTTCTCCGGCAGATAGGCCACCGCGCGGCGGGCCGCCTGCGATCCGGGGGCCGCGTCGCAGATCGTGACCTCACCGCTTGTGGCGGGGATCAGGCCGAGAATGATCTTCATCAGCGTGGATTTCCCCGCGCCGTTGTGGCCGAGAAGCGCCACGCGTTCACCCGGTGCGACGGACAGGCTGACGCCGGTCAGCGCTGCGACCTCGCCGAAGCGCTTAGTGAGAGCCGAGATCGTCAGGGTCGATGTCATCGAATTGGCCTTGTGTCCAACGTCCGGCGACCTCGGCCTCGAAAGCCGCAATGTCGGTGGGGACGGGAATGGAAATGGGTTGCATCATGGGATGGCTGTCGGTCACGCCCCCCGGCAGGATCGCCGGGAACGAGGATTGCGACCAGCGCACCAGCTGCACGGCAGGCGAGCCGGTCAGAAGGCTCGCGGCGGGTTGCGACCAGAGGATGTGGTCCATCAGGTCGTTCGGGCGGTAGACCCCGTCGGCGATGCCGTCGCCGTTCAGATCAAAGGCGGGATGGTCGGACCAGAAGTTGCCCTTTCCCTCGAAGCTCCACTCCATGAAGCGGGTGCCGACGTATTTGACCTGCTCCTGATTGCCCAGAAACGCATTGCCGGTCAGCATGTTGCGTTCCGACCCGGCGGTGAAGTGGATGCCGATGCCGCAGCCTTCGAAGCGGTTGTTCGCGATCAGGTTCTTGTGGGCGTTGTAGATGAAGAGGCACTTCTTGGTGCCGCCGCGCACCAGATTTCCCGCCACATCCGCCCCGTTGGCGAAGTTCAGCATCACCCCATGTTCACGGTCGCCGAGCGAAAGGTTGTTGGTCAGCACCACCCGGTCGCTGAACATGATCGCAAAGCCAAGGTGATTGCCAATCGAGATGTTGCCCGAGACGGTGGAGTCGTGGGTGTACATGTAATGCACCGCGAAGCGCAGATCGCGAAACAGGTTGTCCCGGTAGGTTCCCTTCTTCGACGCGTTCGAGAAGATCCCGTCGCGGCCCCAGCGGACCGAGTTGCCCTCGACCACGGTGCCGGGGCTGTTCCAGACATAGATTCCGTTGCCGCGTTCATTCATCCGCTGGTTCCGGCGGCCCTCGATCACGTTGCGCAAAACTTGAGTGTCCAGCCCGCCATGCACGTCGATGCCGTGCATGTTGGCGGTCAGCCGGTTGCCCTCGATCCGCGCGCGGTCGGCGCCCTTGACGACCTTCACTCCCGCATCGATGTCTTGGTTCACCGTGCCCGAACCGGTGATGTGAAGCCCGGTCAGCACCACGTCGTCGCCGGTAATCGTGACCACGGTCCCCTGGCCTTGCCCATCGATGGTGGCTTGACCGTCGCCCTGCAAGGTCAGGGGCCGGTCGATGATGACGGGGCCAAGGTAGGCCCCCTCCGCCAGCACCAGCACATCGCCGGGGGTTGCCCCGGCGATGGCTGCGGAAAGCGTGCCCATGCCCGGACGGACATGCACTTCCTCGGCCCAGAGGGGCGTCGCAAGCAGCATGAGGGCGAGGGCACGCAGCATGGTCATGCTCCTGCCGGTTCCACGAACATCCGGCCGCGCATTTCCATATGAAGCGCGTGGCAGAACCACTGGCAGTAGTACCAGTAGACCCCGGCATTCGCAGCCGTGAAGGTGATGGAGGACGTCGCCTGCGGCCCCACTTCCATCGCCGCGCCGTGGTTGCCCATCGTGAAGCCGTGGGTCAGGTCGTCGATGTCGTCCAGGTTGGTGACGATCACCGTGACCTCGTCGCCTTCCTTCACCGTGAAGCTTTCCAGGGCAAAGCTTGGCGCCTGGCTGGACATGTAGACGCGGACCTTCTTCGGGTCGTCCTTGTCGCGGATCACCATGTCCTGCCAGTCGTCCAGGTTCACCCCGTCCGCCTCGGCCTGCTTGCGGGTTTCGGCCCACATCCGGTCCTGCCGGTTCCAGGCCGACAGCGGGTTCAGCTTCGACGCCGCCACCGCGATTGCATCGTGCGGCTCGGCGAAGTTCGGACCGTCATGGACGAGGATCATCTTGTCGCCCGAGATGTCGATCAGCTGGTCGTTCTCGGGCTTCAGGGGACCCACGTTCAGGAAGCGGTCCTTCGAGAACTTGCACAGGCAGACCAGCCAGTTGTTCTCCGCCTCCGAGGTCTCGCCCATCACGGTCTTCAGGTGACCGGGCTGGTAGTGGACGTCGATCTTGTCCTTGATCGGGTCCACCGCCTCACCAGCATAGGCCTTGATCGCATCCTCGATGTTCCACTTCACCACCTGGCTGTCCAGGAACAGCGACGTATAGGCGTTGCCGCGTCCGTCAAAGGCGGTGTGCAGCGGGCCAAGGCCAAGCTCGGGTTCGGCCACCACGACGCTGCGCGGATCGACCTCGCCGTCGAAGAGCGTGTCGAACTTCGTCACGTCCAGCACGGTAACAGTGGGCGACAGCTTGCCCCCGACGCAAAGGTGCTTCTTGTCCGGTGCCATGTTGCAGCCGTGCGGGTTGTTTGCGATCGGTACGTAGCGGGTGAACTGGCTTTTCGCGTCCTTCCGGCCGTCCAGCACGCGGACACCGTTCAATTCCTGCCCTTCGCCAGCCGCGACAGCCGCTTCGATGGCCGCGATGTTGAAGATGACCACGTGGTCCATCTCGGAAGCGGTCATGTCCGCCAGCGTCATGCCCATTTCCGAGTTGTAGGAGGTCGAGAAAGCCCACTTCCCTTCATAATCCGCATCACAGTTGTCAAGGTTGCCCGACACCATAACCTGCCAGGCGGGCAGCATCGCCTCGGCATCAACCGCGGTGAAGATGTTCACATAGGTCGACACGTCCTGCATCGTGGTGCCGTCGTTCACCAGCGGCGCCTCGTCCTCGCCGTTGCAGAAGACGTACTTGGTGTTCGGAGCCTTCTGCGGCCGCATTCCGTGGATCGCCTTGGCGTTCGGGATCTCCAGGATCGCGTCGGTCTTCATCACGTCGCAGCGCACGCGGGCGACGCGGGTGTTCGCCTTGTCGTTCATGAACAGGTACTTGCCGTCATACTTGCCGTCGGTGAACGACATGTGGACGTGGTGAAGGTCGCCGTTGTCGTGGACCTTCTTGCCATTGGCGGCGAGGTGCTTCTTGGTCTTTTCGCTCATCGTGCGCTGGTGGATGCGGAGCGATTCATTCGTCTCGCCCCAGCCGGTGGCCGAGCAGCGGTTGAAGACCGGAACCCGCATCAATTCGCGCATCGACGGGATGCCAAGGATGCGCATCTCGCCGGTCTGGCCCGAAGACCAGAAGCCGTAATGCGTGTCCAACTGGCCGGGCGGGACGTTGTAGCCTTCGCTGGCGGCCTGGGCCTGTGCCGCGGTGGAGCCAAGCGCCAAGGCACCAAGGCCAGCGCCGGTGCCAAGCGCCAGGCGCCCGCCGCCGATGGCCCCGGCAAGGGCTGCTCCGCCCGCCGTGGCTCCCAGAAGGCCGCGGCGCGAGATTCCGGAGGTGGGTCGTTCAGACATGATCTGTCCCTTCATTCAGCAGGTTGCGGTTGGTATGGTTCGGGTGACCCGCAAGGTCGCGGGGAGAAGAAGCGGCGGCCGTTTCGCGCCGCTTCAGTTTCTTGATGACGACCGGGCATTTCACCGGCGACCGGTACAGGACCTGGCAGTGCAGGCAGTCGATGCACTCGTTCGGGTTGATCTCGCCCGTCGGGTGGATCGCCTGAACCGGGCATTCGATGGCGCAGGTCTGGCAAGGGTTGCCACACTCCCGGTACCGCTTCAGCCAGTCGAACATGCGGATGCGGGCCGGGATGGCGAGGCCGGCGCCCAGCGGGCAAAGGTAACGGCAGTAGAACCGCTCGACGAAGAGACCGGCGACCAGAAGCGCAACCGCATAAGCGACGAAGGGCCAGGCGCGGACGAACTTCAGGATGATGGCGGTCTTGAAGGGCTCGACCTCGGCCAACCGTTCGGCCTGCTCGATGCTGACCAGACTTGCTCCGAACAGCCCGAGGAAGATCATGTACTTGATCGGCCACAGCCGTTCGTGCAGGCCCCAGGGCAGGGTCCACTGCGGGACGCGAAGCTTGCGGGCGATCTGGTTTGACAGCTCTTGCAGCGCACCAAAGGGGCAAAGCCAGCCGCAATAGGCCCCCCGGCCCCAGAAGATCAGCGCAGCCGCCACGCTGAACCACAGGATGAAGGTCAGCGGGTCCAGAAGGAACGCCTGCCAGGAAAAGCCCGAGGTCAGCGCGCCGAACAGCGCCATCAGGTTCACGACCGACAACTGCGCGTTGGCGTACCAGCCCAGAAATACCAGCGTCACGGTCAGGAAGCCCATGCGGAACCAGTAGAAATGCCGCTCGTTCCGGGTGGCGAAGCCCTGGAAGAAGAAGACCAGTGTCAGGACGGCAAGCATCGCGCCGGTGACCGCAATCTCCACCTGCTTGTCCCGCCAGATCCGCTGCCACAGCGCCTGATGCGCGGCGGTTTCCTCCTGCGCGGCGACTGCTTCGGCGGCGCCGGTGTCTTCGGCGGCGACCGGAACCGCAACCGGGCGGAGGTACTTCTCGGGCAACTGGTAGCCAAGATCGAAGGTGGTGAAGAGCTTTTCGATCGGTCCAACCTCACGGTGGACCAGAAGCTGGATGCGGAACGGTCGGGTCGGGTCAAAACCCACATCCGCCGGGATCCTGAACAAGTCCGCCTCGCTGAAGCCCGGCGCACCTTCAGCCTGCACTCCGACCAGCCGCTTGTGCATCTTGTCGCGGAACCGGACCGAGATATCGTCCTGGATCAGCACGATCCGGTCGAATATCCCGCCCCGGACATAGCCCGAGCCCTTGAAGCTGTAGAGCCCGCGACCCACCACGACGATGGCGTGCTCTCCCGGTTTCAGCCAGGAGCGCAAGTTGTCGGCCTCTGCTTCTCCCAGGATCGCCTTGCCGATGGCGGGGTGCGAAACAAGCGCCGTCTGCATCTCGATAAAGGTCGTTTCGGGCGGTTCTGTCAGCGCCCGCGCGATTGCGCGCGGATCACCCAGCGCCGCAAAGGCCGCGTTCACCTGACCCACATCGACCGACAGACGGCGGAGCGTCCCGTCACCTTCCAGCGTCATCCAGTCCGGGGCAGCGGTCGCATCGGGATTGAGTTCAAACGCCGGACCGGTTGGCGCCGTGTCCGGGGCCAAACCGCCCAGCCCCAACGCCCGCGCAACCTTCAACCCCGAACGCACGATGGAATCGTCAATCACCATCACCGTGACCGTCGCCCCGGAAATGATGTCCAGATCGTGCGATTCGCCCCCCGACCGGGCTTCCGCCACCAGATCGACCCCGATGTAGCCCTGGGCAAGCGCATCGATCTTGGCTTGCGGGATGCCGATCAGGACGATGGGCTCGGAATGCTTGACAAGCTTCACCCCGATGATCGTCGCGTCCTTGTCCACGGCGACCATCGTGTGGATCGGCTTACCGGAATAGCCGGTGGTCGACACGAAATCGCTGGTGATGAAGGCCCAGCCGATGGTCTCGCCGCCTTTCAGGACCGGGACGACCGGGACATCCTCGCGAACCGGACCGAAGCCCTCGGCACCGGTGACCAGGTCCGCTGCTGAAACCTTGTCAAGCAGGCCGGAAAGGGCGGACTGCGCCAGCGCGGGCAGCGGCATCAGAAGCGCGCTTAGAAAGAATAGCAGCCGGGCGAACATGGGGGGACTTTCGGTGTGTAGACACCTCTTGCCGGTTATGGGACTTGCCAGCCTTGACCAAACTCAAGTCGCTGAAGAAAGTTCCATCGCCAGACTCCTGAAAACGTGTGCCGGCCGCCAAACGGGGCGGCGCTTCCCGTCACTCAATCACCGCGCATCAAAGAAAAAGCCCGGCCGCACTGGATGCGACCGGGCTCATGAATGAAAAAAGCGGGCCTTGGATCAGCGGCGACGCTCGTCCTCGTCCTCGTCATCGTCAAGACTGCCGGCTGGCAGGTTGAAGAAACTGTCGGCGTCCGAGAAATCAGAGGCCGGGCTGTCATCCTTCTCCTCGTCGCCAAAGACTTCCAGACCCGACAGCCCGGAGGGCGTGCGCGCATCCGGGGCCATGCCCAAGGACTGCTCGGTCGACACCAGCTTGCGCCGCTCATCATCGGACATCACGACGCCGTCGGCAGCCTTCTTGCGCGCAGCGGCCTGGACGGCCGTATCCAGCTCGGTCTGCTTGCACAGCCCCAGCGCCACCGGATCGATCGGCTGGATCGAACCGATGTTCCAGTGCGTCCGCTCACGGATGGACTGGATCGTCGGCTTGGTGGTGCCCACCAGCTTGCCGATCGCGCCATCCGACAGTTCCGGATGGAACTTGACCAGCCACAGGATTGCGGCGGGGCGGTCCTGACGCTTGGACAGCGGCGTATACCGCGGGCCACGGCGCTTTTCTTCGCCCACGGCGGCGGCATTGAACTTCAGCTTCATGCGGTACAGTGGATCGGCCTGGGCGCGGGTGATCTCGACCGGGTCAAGCTGGTTGTTCGCGACGGGATCAAATCCCTTGACCCCGGTGGCCACGTCGCCGTCGGCAATCCCCTGGACTTCAAGCTCGTGCATCCCGCAGAAATCGGCGATCTGGGCAAAGCTGAGCGTCGTGTTGTCCACCAGCCAGACGGCAGTGGCCTTGGCCATAAGCGGTTTCGACATCGGATCTCTCCTTTACAAACCTGTCCCGTGCCGGGAAAACGGCTGCGGGCCTGGCCCGCGAGTTCCACGATTTCGGGGAATTCACGCGCTCGTATAGGGCCGAATTGCGCGAAGGGGAAGCGAAAATGCGCCTGTTCCTGTTGGCCGTCGCGGCTTTGTGCTGGTCCGGCGCTGCCAGAGCCGAGGGAGAGCGCGCCGGGGACTTCGACTATTTTGTCCTGTCGCTGTCCTGGTCATCGGCCTGGTGCGCACTGGAAGGCGACGCCCGCGACGACCTGCAGTGCGATGACGGACGTGGACTGACCTTCGTCCTGCACGGTCTCTGGCCGCAGTACGAGGACGGCTGGCCCTCCTACTGTCGAACGACCGAGCGCGATCCGACCCGCGCGGAAACTGCCGCGATGGCCGACATCATGGGCGGGGCCGGTCCCGCGTTCTATCAGTGGAAGAAACATGGCCGCTGCGCAGGACTGTCGGCGGCCAACTATTTCCGCACGGCGCGTGCAGCCTATGACCGAGTCACGGTTCCGGGCTTTCTTTCCGAAGTCTCCCGCCGGCTTCAGGTGCCCGCAGAGGTGATCGAGGCGGCCTTTCTCGAAGCCAATCCCGATCTTGCGCGCGACCAGATCACCATCACCTGCAAGGAAGGGCTGATCCAGGAAGCGCGGATCTGCCTGACGCCGGATCTTGATTTCCGCCGCTGTGGCGAGGATGTCCTTCGGGACTGCCAACTGCAGGACGCAGTCCTGGAGCCGGTTCGCTGATGGGCGGTCGGCGGGACCGGATCCGAACCGCATGCTGCGAGAGGTTTTTGGGGAAAAGGTTGTCGTGCAATCTTCGGGTCCCAGAGCCGCTGGGGTCTTCTCCGGGAATAAAATCCTAATCAAAAATCTCCGACCCGCCTGACCTGACTTACCTTACGTCAAGCTTACGCGCGCGTGAAGCCTCGGTTCCCGCGACGGGGCGTCGAAGCAGGTAAGGTATTCCTTACGGATTGACCTTCAGCACGATCTTTCCGACGTGACCGCCAGATTCGATGCGCCAATGTGCTGCGGGCGCGTCGGGCAGACCATATTCGCTGTCCATCACCACTTTGACGGCACCGCGTTCGATCATGGGCCAGACGTTTTCCTCGACCGCTTTGGCGATCTTTGCCTTGGCCAGGTCCGACTGCGGCCGCAACGTGGACCCGGTCAGGACAAGTCGCCGCGTCATCAGTTCCGCCAGGTTCAGCGTCACCTTGGCACCCTGCAGAAAGGCGATCTGGACCAGCCGTCCACCATCGGCCAGCGCCTTGAAGTTCCGCTCGATGTAGGGTCCGCCGACCATGTCCAGGATCAGGTTCGCCCCGCCGAATGCCTTCATCTCGGTGACAAAGTCAGCTTCCCGGTAGTTGAAGGCCGCCTCTGCCCCCAGATCGACGCAGACCTGGCACTTCTCGTCACTTCCCGCCGTGGCGAAGACCCGAGCGCCCAAAGCATACGCAATCTGGATTGCCGTCGTGCCGATGCCGCTGGTCCCGCCGTGCACCAGGAACCGCTCACCCCCCCGCAAGCCCCCGCGCATCACCACGTTGGACCAGACCGTGAAGCAGGTTTCCGGCAGGCAGGCGGCTTCCTTCAGCGACAGGCCCTTGGGGATCGGCAGGGCGTGAGCCTCGGGCGTCGCCACGTACTCGGCGTATCCACCACCCGGCAGCAGCGCGCAGACCTGGTCGCCGATCTTCCAGCGCGTGACACCCGGCCCCACCTCGACCACCGTCCCCGAACACTCCAACCCCGGCAGGGGCGAGGCCGAGGGCGGCGGCGCATAGGCCCCGGCCCGCTGCAGGGCGTCGGGACGGTTCACCCCGGCATAGGCGACGCGGATGATGATCTGGCCGTGGCCCGGCACCGGCACCGGAACCGAGGTCGGTTGCAGCACATCCGGCCCCCCGGGGGACGAAATCTCGATGGCAAGCATGCTGTGCGACAGGGTCATCTTCGGTCCTTCGTCTATCCGCGGGTCCGGCCGGGCAGGTCATCCGGCAGTTTTGGCGCGCGAATGGTTTCAAAAAGCTTGCCGGGTCCCGCCGCCCAGGCCTTTCCGAAGGGATTTTCCCGGAAACTGGCCTTCAGCTTCTCGACCTGCATCACCTGGTCGATGCGGCGGTCCAGGAAATTCCAGGTGTCCTGCGCCTCGGACGAATCGTCGCCCAGCCAGTACAGCACCGTGGCCCCATAGACAGCGGACAGCGTGGCGCGCTTGGTGTACCAGTTCAGATCCTCCGAGCTGTCGCCCAGGGCAGTCCAGATCCGGTCCGCCGTCTGCCAGATGGCCCGTGCGCCATCCGCCGCATGCATCGGCAGCGAGAACAGCGTCGTTCCCCGCCGCACCAGTTCGCGGTCGGCACCTTCCAGGCGCAAGCGGACCGCCAGCGCGATCCGGTCACGGAAGCGCAGCGCGGACAGGTTGCGCGACGCAAGGGCTTCGGCCATCTGATCATCGCCACGCTGGTGATAGGCCAGGGCCAGATCCACGCCACCACGCGGGAACAGTGATCGGGCAAGCGCCGGTGTCACGCCAGCCTCGGCGATGGCCGCCGCCAACGTGCGTTCGGACCAGCCGTCGAACGGAACATGCGACAGTGCCGCGTCCAGCACGCGCGCCTTGATCGGGTCCTCGGACATGGCGTTCTCCTCTTGGTAGACAAGCCGGTGTCGCTTTGATATAGCGCCCCAGCCTGCACATCATAGTGCAACTCTAGCTTAGGAAGGTGGTGACAACCACATGCAGGTCAGCGTCCGCGACAACAACGTCGAACAGGCTCTCCGTGCTCTGAAGAAAAAACTTCAGCGTGAAGGCGTGTTTCGCGAAATGAAGCTCAAGCAACATTTCGAGAAGCCCTCCGTCAAGAAAGCACGCGAACAAGCCGAAGCCGTGCGCCGTGCAAGGAAACTTGCGCGGAAGAAGCTTCAGCGCGAAGGCGGTCTCTAAGACGTCTCAAGCGACACTGGGGAAGCGATTCCCATCCCGATCAACCCCCGTCCGCGAGGCCGGGGGTTTTTCTTTGCCCTTCTGGTGCCGTTTGGCGTCCGTTCGGGGCGCCGCCAACCGCTTCCAAAAAAGGCGCTCGATAACCCTAGATTGTGTGGCGACATTGTGGCGGCCCCATGGTGCAACTTGGGCGAGCATCAACAATCTATTTCCAATTGTTGCCACATTTAACAGTTTTCTGCCGCAATTAGAGGCCCTAGCGTTGGCTCATGATCGAGCTTCGCAAACACCCCCGCCAAGACCGCTCCCGTGCAAAAGTGAACGGGATCCTCGCCGCCGCAGCCGACCTCTGCTCGGGTCGAGGGCTGGATGCGCTGACGACGAACGCCGTCGCCGCGCGGGCCGGGGTCTCGATCGGGTCGCTGTATCAGTACTTCCCCGGCAAGCACGCGCTTCTGGCAGCGCTGATCCGGGCCGAAAGGGCAAACCTGCTGGAAGCTGTCGAACGCATCGTGTCTTCGGACGCCGCACACAGCCTGACCAACCTGGTGGATGAACTGATCGAAGCGACTGTCGAGCATTACCTGGCCCGGCCCTCGCTGTCCCGGACACTGAACCTGGCGCGCAGCCAGATGCCGCCGGACCCGGAAGCCTCAGAGTTCTCGGCCCGGATCACCGTGCTGATCGCCGCCCGTCTGGACGAGCTGAAGATCCAGCGTCCAGAAACCACGGCCCAGGACCTGCTTGCGATCCTGCGCGGCATGATCGACGCCGCGAGCGAGGCGCATGAGGCTGACCGTGGTGCCCTGACCGACCGCACCCGCCGCGCGGTGATGGGCTATCTGCAGGGCTATCAGCAGGCGGCTGCCTAAACCGCCAGCGCCGTCGTCTTCACCACCGTCCGCAGCGCAAAGCTGGACTGCATCTGCCGCACGCCCGGCAGGCGACTCAGGAATTGCCGGTGGATGCGGGCGAAGTCCTCGGTATCCTCGGCCATCAGCTTCAGCAGATAGTCCGCTGTTCCCGCCATCAGGTGACACTCCAAGAGGTCCGGCACCTTGGCCACCTCGCGCTCGAAGGCGTCCAGCAGGTCCTCCGCCTGGCTTTGCAGCGTGATCTCCACGAAAACCGTGGTCATCCGCCCCATCTTGCGCGCGTCAAGCAGCGCGACGTAGCCCGCGATATACCCGTCCTCCTCCAGCCGCTGCACCCGCCGGTGACAGGCCGAGGGAGACAGGTTCACCGCCTCGGACAGTTCCGCATTGGTGATCCGACCGTTCTTCTGCAACACGGTCAGGATGCGGCGGTCGGTGGCGTCAAGGTCAAGGGTCATGAAAGATTCTGCGGTCTCTTGGTGATTTCACCGCAGAATCTACGCCTATCCGTGGCCAGCGCCAATCAGAATTCAAAGCATCGCCACGAAATCGGATCAGGATTGCTTCCACAGGGACCAGGTCCCACAGGGAGAGAACCATGAAAATCGGATGCCCCAAAGAGATCAAGCCGCAGGAGTTCCGCGTCGGCATGACGCCGGACGCTGCCCGCGAGGCGGTGGCCCACGGCCATGAGGTGATGATCGAAACCAAGGCCGGGATGGGTGCCGGCTTTTCCGACGCCGACTATGTCGCCGCCGGGGCCCGCATCGTCGACACGGCCGAAGAGGTCTTCGCCAAGGCCGACATGATCGTCAAGGTCAAGGAACCGCAGGCCGTCGAACGCAAGCGCCTGCGTGAGGGGCAGGTCCTGTTCACCTACCTCCACCTCGCCCCCGATCCAGACCAGACCCACGACCTTCTCGCAAGCGGAGCGACCTGCATCGCCTACGAGACAGTGACCGACGACCGTGGCGGCCTGCCCCTTCTGGCCCCGATGTCCGAGGTTGCGGGCCGTCTTTCTCCGCAAGTCGGCGCCTGGACGTTGCAAAAGGCCAACGGCGGGCGCGGTGTGCTGCTGGGCGGTGTTCCGGGTGTGCTTCCGGCCAAGGTGCTGGTCATCGGCGGTGGTGTCGTCGGAACCCACGCCGCCAAGGTCGCCGCCGGGATGGGCGCGGATGTCACGGTCATCGACCGTTCAGTCAACCGCCTGCGCTATCTGGACGACGTCTTCGGCCGCGAGTTCAAGAACGCCTACGCCTCGGCTGGCAACACCATCTCTCTGGCGCGCGAGGCCGACCTGATCATCGGCGCAGTCCTGATTCCCGGCGCGGCGGCCCCCAAGCTGATCTCCCGCGCCCAGTTGAAGGAGCTGAAACCCGGCGCGGCCCTCGTCGACGTCGCCATCGACCAGGGCGGCTGCTTCGAGACCTCCCGCGCCACCACCCACCAGGACCCGATCTACGAGGTCGACGGGATCATGCACTACTGCGTCGCCAACATGCCCGGCGCAGTGGCCCGCACGTCGACCCAGGCCCTGGGGAACGCCACGATGCCCTTCATGCTGGCCTTGGCCGACAAGGGCTGGAAGCAGGCTTGCGCCGACGACAAGCACCTGCTCAACGGCCTGAACGTCCATGCCGGGAAGCTGACCTACGCCGCCGTTGGCGTGGCACTTGGCTTGCCGGTGATCCCGGCTGCGGACGCCCTGTCGCTCTGACGCGACGGAAGCGCTGCACCGCGGCGTATGTGGGGCACCAGTCAACAGGTGCCCCATGACAATCCTTGGCTACAAACCCTCGACCCTGATCCTTTGGGTCGTGCTGTCCATCCCCGCGCTTCCAGCCCTGCCCTCTCTCTTCGGTGATGACCCCGAGGCTTTCCACCGGCTTCTCCACCCCACCGGCGAATGGGCCGCCCGCTTCATGATCATCGGGATGATGGCATCGGGACTGATGCTGCTGTTCAAGGGCCGACAGTGGCCGCGCTGGCTGGTGCATCACCGTCGCGACATCGAGATGGCAGCCTTCTTGTACGCCCTTGCCCATACCGTGATCTATGTCATCGACCGCGGCACTCTGGACCGCATCGTCGAGACCCTGCCGCATACCGAAATCTGGACCGGCTGGCTGGCGATGGTGCTGTTCGTGCCGCTCGCCATCACCTCGAACAACGCGGCGCAACGCTGGCTGCATACGGGCTGGAAGACCCTGCAACGCTGGGCCTATCCCGCCGCCGTCCTGGTGCTGATCCACTGGGCCGCGCTGCACAATTGGGGCAGCTGGCCCCCGGCTGCGGTGCACTTCGGCCCGCTGATCGCACTTTGGGCCTACCGTCTTTGGTACTGGTATCTGCGTCCGCGTGCGCCGCTGCCTGCTTGAATGGAAACGGCCCGCAGGATCGCTCCCGCGGGCCGTCTTCCAGAACATTTCGGGACTTACTTGGCTTTCAGCGCGGCCAGGATTTCCTTCAGCAGGTCGTTGTCCGACGGGCCAGCGGGCGCGGCCGGAGCTTCTTCCTTCTTCGGCATCATCCGGTTCACGGCCTTCACGATCAGGAACACCACCCAAGCCACGATCACGAACTTGATGATCGCGGTGATGAAGTTGCCGTACATGAATTGCGCGTCGCCCAGACCGGCGCTCAGCCCGCTGAAGTCCACGCCGCCGACGATGAGGCCGATCAACGGGTTGATCAGGTCATCGACAAGCGAGGTGACGATCGCCGTGAAGGCGGCACCGATGACGACACCGACGGCAAGATCAAGCACGTTGCCGCGCGCTATGAAAGCTTTGAATTCGTTAAACATTTCCACAGTTCCCTTGGTTTTCCCGGCTTGGCTGGCGGGTTTTCTCTTTACTCAGGCTCTCAGGCCCGGGCAAACTATTGCACAGGTGAACCGAAAATTAACGGGGAATTTCCCCGTTACACATCCATGCCGGGCCGGTGTGACGTTGGGGTTTCGGTTGGCTAAACGCCGCGTGGTGCGGCCGCCCGCCGCAGCCGGTCATTGATCGCGCGGCCCAGGCCCGTCTCGGAAACCGGCGCAAAGGCGATGCGCCCCCCCGGACCAGCCAGCTTGTCCGCCTCGCGCAGCATCTGGAAAAGGGCCGCCGCCGCTTCGACCAGATCGCCCGTCCGGGACAGCGTCAGCGCGCCCTGCACCGGACCAAAGCCCACCAGCACCTCGCCATCCCGCGCCTCGGTCGCGCCAAGCCGCAAGGTGGCCTCGGGCGCGTAGTGCGAGGCCAACTGACCCGGCGAGGTCGGCTTGCCCGCATCGCCTCCCACCGCCAGGGGCTGTCCCAAAGCCGCCTCCAGCGCCTCCACCGGCAGACCGCCGGGCCGCAGCAGAACGGGCTCGGGATCAGCCAACACGATGGTTGACTCCAGCCCCACGGCACAGGGTCCGCCATCCAGCACCGCGGCGATCCGTCCGGCCAGCCCCTCCAGCACATGGCCCGCGCGGGTCGGAGACACCCGCCCCGACGGGTTCGCCGAGGGGGCCGCCAAGGGGCCGCCGAACGCCCGCAAAAGCCGCTGCGCCAGGGGATGTGCCGGGACGCGCACCGCGCCCGTCGTCAGTCCCGCCGTTACCAGCGGCGAAATCCCTGAGCCGTCCTTCAGGGGCAGGACCAGCGTCAGCGGCCCCGGCCAGAATGCCTGCGCCAGCATCCGCGCCTTCGGTCCGACGTGCGCGATCCTTTCCACGGCCACCAGATCAGGCAGATGCACAATCAGCGGATTGAAGCTTGGCCGCCCCTTCGCCTCGTAGATCCCCGCCACAGCCCTGCCGTTCCGCGCATCCCCGCCCAGCCCGTAGACCGTCTCGGTCGGGAAAGCGACCAGCTCTCCCGCCGCCAGAAGCCGCGCGGCTTCGGCAATCCCGGCGTCGTCCGAGGCAAGAGTCAGGGTCATGGTGACGCAGCGTCCAACTTGATGGGTTCGGCGAATGGAATAGCCTTGCGACGGGCCGTCCATAAGCCAGCCCCCCCGTTTTGCCAAGCTTTGACCGAAAGAGGTCCCGATGCCCTACCGCGCACCCGTCAAGGATATCCGTTTCATCCTGGATCATGTGGTGGGCTTCGCCGATGTCGCGGCAACCGAACGTTTTGCCACTGCGACCCCCGATCTTGCCGAGGCAATCCTGGCCGAAGCGGGGCGCCTCTCGACAGACGTCCTCGCACCGTTGAACCGGGTCGGCGACCAGAACCCCGCCCGGCTGGAGAACGGCGTGGTCGTCTCGCCCCCCGGCTTTGCCGACGGCTACCGCGCGATTGCGCAGGGCGGTTGGGTCGGCATGGCCGCCAGCCCGGCGTTCGGCGGCATGGGCCTGCCGATCTCGCTTTCGCTGGGCGTCGACGAGATGATGTCCGCTGCCTGTCTTGCCTTGCAACTGAAACCCCTTCTGACAAAGGGTCAGATCGAGGCGCTGGAACACCATGCTTCGGACAAGTTGAAGGCGCTTTACCTGCCCCGGCTCACCTCGGGCGAGTGGTCGGGCACCATGAACCTGACCGAACCCCACGCGGGCTCGGACGTGGGTGCCTTGCGGACCAGGGCTGTGCCGAATGGTGACGGCACCTTCGCGATCACCGGGCAGAAGATCTTCATCACCTGGGGCGACAGCGACCTCACCCCCAATGTCTGCCACCTGGTCCTGGCCCGCCTGCCGGACGGGGCCGAGGGGACGAGGGGGATCAGCCTCTTCATGGTGCCGAAGTTCATCCCCGATGCTTCCGGGCGGCTTGGGGACCGCAACGGCCTTCGGGCCGTCAGCCTGGAGCACAAGCTGGGCATCCACGGCAGCCCGACCTGCGTGATGGAGTTCACCGGCGCGACCGGATGGCTGGTCGGCGCGCCACACAAGGGCATGGCCGCGATGTTCACGATGATGAACAACGCCCGGCTTTCCGTCGCCGCGCAGGGGGTGGGGATTGCCGAGGCCGCGCTCCAGCACGCGCTTACCTATGCCGAGGGGCGGCATCAGGGGCCGACTCCGCTGTCGGCGGACGGACCGATCCTGGATCACGCCGACGTCCGCCGGATGCTGGCGATGGCACGGGCCGAGGTCTTCGCCGCCCGCGCGATCTCGCTGGCCTGCGCCAAGGCGATCGACATGGCCACGGCGACCGGCAGCCCGGACTGGCAGGCCCGCGCGGCGCTGCTGACCCCCATCGCCAAGGCCTACGGCACCGATGTCGCCTGCGAGGTGGCAGGGGTCGGGGTGCAGATCCACGGCGGCATGGGCTTCGTCGAGGAGACGGGGGCGGCCCAGTACCTGCGCGACGCCCGCATCCTGCCGATCTATGAGGGGACGAACGGCATCCAGGCGATGGACCTGGTGGGCCGGAAGCTGGCCGACGGCGGCGATGCCGCGTTTCGGCTGATCGACGAGGTCCAGCGCGGGGCCGAGGCTGGCCGCACCCGGCTGCCGGATCTGGCAGGCGAGGTCTGGGCCGCCGCCGAGGCGCTGCGGGACGGGACCGAGGCGATGGTTGCCCTCCCTCTCAACGACCGTTTCGCCGGGGCGGTACCCTACCTGAGGGCCTTCGCGCTGGTCCTGGGCGGGCAGGTCCACCTGATGGCAACACTGGCCGATCCGGGGCGGGAGGCGCTCGCCCGGGTGATGATCCGGCGGCTCTTGCCCCAGTTGGGCGGGCTGCTGGCCCAGGCAAAGGAAGGGGCGGCGGGGCTGTACGAGGTGGGGACAGGGGACCTCGCCGCCTGATCCGCCACGCGTAGCGCCCCGCGACAGGCCATATATTTCAATATCATGGCTGCGGACGTTAGGGATTTGGCAACATTTGTCCGGTTCCGTGGCAGACCGTACCCGTCACCCGCTGGCGGTGGGATAGGTCATGCTATCGTGGACTTCTGCAATCCTCGTGCAGGATCTTCCGACGAGAAGACGAAGTCGCACGAGGAGGGATCCCGGTCAGTCGACGACTGGTCTAACCGCCGATCCGGCGCAGGACGCGGATCAGGGCCTCATCCCAGGCCGACAATGCCCCCCGCTCGTTCAGGGTCGAAACCAGAAGCTCCGAGATGCCCCCCGGGGTGATGACCTCGCGCTGGATCTCGGGAAGGCCGCGATCTTCCGACAGAAGCACCTCGGCATTGCCGCGCAGGGTTGCGGCGACAAGGGCGCGGGCGGTGCCGGGCGGAAGGCCCTGGGATTCGTACCAGGCGATCGCCTGCGCCATGAAGGCGAAACTGGCGCCCGAGAAGGCGCCGAAGGTGGCGGCGGTGGTGAAGCCCGCCTCATCGTCGAAGGTCTGGACCCGGCCAGTGGCAGCCAGGAACGGTCGCCAGAAGCTGTCGTCGGGATACAGGATCGACGGCCCGACCCCCAGCGCATTGGCATAGCCCGGCATCATGCTGACCGCCGCGCGGGCCGGACCGATCACCGATTGCAGCTTGGCCAGTCCCGTCCCCGCCATCGCCGACAGCACCGGCTGGCCGGGACGGAAGGCCAGTTGCGCCAGTTCCGAAGCACCCGTGGCTGCGGGAAGCGAGACGAAGACTCCGTCCGCCGCATCGACGACAGCCTGGTTCGACGCCGCGACCTCACAGCCATGCTCCGCCGCCAGTCGGGCCGCGACCTCGGCATTTCGGGGCGACAGGATCAGGCGATACCCAGCCCCCTGCATCCCCCGGACCATCAGCGCCGCCAGCCCGCCGACCCCGAGGATGCCGATGGTGATCACGCCATTTCCTCCAGCACCTCGGCCATCGCCTTGGCGGTGGTGTCGATGTCGGCCTCGGTATGGACGATCGAGGACAGCGAATGCAGCGTGGCCGAGGGGTTCATGTAGATGCCCTTGTCCATCAGCCGCAGGGCGAAATCGCGGAACTTCATGCGGTCGACATGGGTGCAGAAGTCGCGGTAATCGGCGATCTCGGCCTTGTCGGTGAAGAAGATCTGGAACATGGAATTCACCCCCTGCACCACGATCCCGTGCCGGTTCGAGGTGCGCGCCACCTGACGGACGCTGTCAGCCATCTTGAGGCCGAGGTCCTTGATCTTCGCGAACCCCGCCTGATCGTCGGCAAGCATCGTCTCCAGCATCACCTTGGTCACATGCAGCGCCAGACGGCCAGCATTATGGGTGCCAAAGTGCAGCACCTTGCCCCATTCAAGGCCCGCCATCACATCCGCCCGCCCGCCGATCATCGCCATCGGCAGACCGCCCCCCAGCGCCTTGCCGTAGGTCACGATGTCGGGCGTCAGGCCATAGAGTTCCGCGCAGCCCCCCGCCGCCAGACGGAAGCCGGTGACGGTCTCGTCCAAATAGAACAGCGCCCCGTGCTTCTGGCACAGTTCCTGCATCCGGTTCAGGTAGCCGGGTTTCGGGGGGATGACGCCCATGTTGGACATCACCCCTTCGGTCACCACGCAAGCCGCCTGATCGCCATGCAGCGCCATCGCGCGCTCCAGCGCCTCCACGTCGTTCCAGCGCACGACGATGGTGTCCTTCCAGGCTTCCTCCGGGATGCCGGACGAGTCGGGAATGCGGATCGGGTCGTTCGGGTGGCCCAAGAGGGTAGGCGGATAAGGGTTGGTGTTGATCAGCACCGAATCCCACCAGCCGTGATAGTGGCCTTCGAACTTGATGATCTTGCGTCGCCCCGTGTGGCCTCGCGCCAACCGGAAGGCGGCCATCGCGGCTTCGGTCCCCGTGTTGGCAAAGCGGACCTTGTCCACGTGGGGCAGAAGCGCCACCAGCATCTCGGCCACCTCGACCTCGACCTCCAGCGCCGTGGCGAAGTGGGTGCCACGGGCAGCCTCGCGGGCGATGGTTTCGACCACTTTCGGGTGGGCGTGGCCCAGCGGCAAGGCGCCAAAGGCCATCATCCAGTCGATGTATTCGCGCCCGTCCACGTCATACAGCCGTGACCCCGCCCCGTGGCTCATGTAGCGCGGCGCGCCGCCAAAGGTCGCCGGGCCGCGCGAGGCCGAGGAGACGCCCTCGACCAGCACCTTCATGCCCCGCTCGAACAGGCTTTGCGATTTCGGTCCGGCCATCTGGTGCCCCATTGTGATTGCTGCGCCGATTGTTATTATCGGAACATCCTGCCGTCAATTGGAACATGCATGGCCCCGCTCACCGACCGCCCCCGCGCCGCCGAACCACACCAGGAGCTCGCCCAGCGTATCAAGCGCTGGCGCGAGGCGCGGGGCTGGAACCAGCAGGCGCTGGCGGATCGGGCGGGATTTGCGCGGTCGACGCTGTCGAAGATCGAGAACGGGCTGTTGTCCCCCACCTTCGAGATCCTTTTGAAGCTGGCGCAAGGGTTTGGTTGCACCCTGTCCGATCTGGTGCGGGCCGAGCCGGTGGCGCTTGTCGGACGCTTGGTGGTGGAGCGGGGGACGCCGGGGGTCGGGATCGACAATCCCAACACGCGGCTCTGGCCGCTGGGAGCGGACCTGCGCGGGCGGCCGTTCCAGTCGATGCTGGTGGAATTCACCCAAGGCGACCTTGCAGGGTTCGGGGACTGGAACCGGCACGAGACGGACGACATGCTGCATGTCCTGTCGGGGGTGCTGGTCCTGCACACCGAGGGCTATGCCCCCGTCACCCTGCACCCCGGCGACACTGTGCATTTCGACGGGACCATGCCGCACGCCTGCCTGCGTGGCGGGACCGAGACCGAGACCTGCCGCTGCCTCTACGTCTTCGCGCCGCGCTAGAAGCGTTCGGCGCGGAGGACCTCGGCATCCGTCACGCCGATCACACCGATATGGCGGTCGACGACGGTGAAGGCGGCCTCCAGCAGCGTGTCCAGCTTTTCCGGTCGCACAAGGCAGACAACGGCGACCATGCCGCTGCGGCCGACCTGGCCTTCGCGCGTCCAGCGGCCGGAGCGGCCCGATCCGCCGAGGACTGGAAGGACGGTGAACCCTGTCACACCGGCCTTCTCCAACGCCTGGGTCAGGCGGCCCTCCATCGGGGCTTCGATGATGATCTCGACCCGTTTCGCCTTGTGCGTCTGCATGTCAGCCCCCCACTGCCGTTGCCACGGCCACCCAGGCCGGAATACCGATCACCAGATTGAACGGGAAAGTCACGCCCAGCGAAAGGGTCAGGTAGATCGACGGGTTCGCATCCGGCAAAGCCACCCGCATCGCGGCGGGCACGGCGATGTAGCTCGCGGACCCCGAAAGGATCATCATCAGAGCGACGCCCCCGGTCGACAGTCCCAGCAGCAGCCCCGCCGCCAAACCGAACGCGGCGCCAACCACCGGCATCAGCAGGCCAAAGCCCAGCACCCCCGCCGTCAGGACGCCCTTGGCATTGCGCATCCCGCGGCCCGCAACCAGCCCCATGTCCAGAAGGAACAGGCACAGCACCCCCTGGAAGGGTGCGACGATGAATGCCTCGATCCGCTGCATGCCCTGGTCCCCGGTGACAAGGCCGATCAGGAAGGACCCGACCAGAAGGACGATGGAGCCGTTCAGCAGGATCTCGCGCCAAAGGTCGGCGTCCATCTTCTCGGCCCGGCCACCGGACCGCGACGCCAGATACAGCGCCGAGATGATCGCCGGGGCCTCCATCGCGGCGGCGACGGCGACCATGTAGCCCTCGGCCACCAGCCCCGCGGATTGGATGACCGAGGACCCGGTGACGAAGGTCACGATCGAGATCGACCCGTAATGCGCAGCGACGGCGGCGGCGTCGGTGGGCGACAGGCGGGTCATCCCTTTCAGAAGGCCAAAGGCCACGAAGGGAATGATGAAGGACAGGATCACCCCGGCCACCAGGGCCGCGATCAGCGTGGCGTCCAGCCCGTGGTCGGCCACCGCGACCCCACCCTTGAAGCCGATGGAGAATAGAAGGTAGATCGACATCCCCTTCGCCACCGCCTCTGGGATCGTCAACTCGCTGCGGGCCAGCGCGGCGAAAAGCCCCAGCGCAAAGCACAGGATCATCGGCGTCAGAAGATTGGCGCTGGCCAGCGCCAGGATGTCCTGCATGTCCGTCCCCCTTTGGTGCTTCTGACGCTGAACCCGGTCTTTCCTTCCGTATGACGCAAGCCACGCAAAGCGCAAGATGGAAGCCGCCAGTCCGGTTTCGTTCTTCCCCGACTCATGCGCGCCTGCTACAGATAGCGGCATGACGCTTCACACCCCCAAGATAACGGGCGCACAAGGCCGTCCGGTGATCCGGCAACTGGACGAGGCCGCGATCAATCGCATTGCGGCGGGTGAGGTCGTGGAACGTCCGGCTTCGGCCGTGAAGGAACTGGTCGAGAACGCCCTGGACGCCGGTGCCGCGCGTATCCAGGTCGATATCGCCGATGGTGGCAAGACGCTGATCCGGGTGACGGACGACGGCTGCGGCATGACGCCGGAAGACCTGCCCTTGGCCCTGTCGCGGCATGCAACGTCCAAGATCGACGGGTCGGACTTGCTGGACATCCGCAGCTTCGGCTTCCGGGGAGAGGCGCTGCCCAGCCTGGGTGCGGTGGGCCGTCTGACCATCACGTCCCGGGCCGAGGGCGAAGCCGCGCAGATCGCCTGCGAGGGAAGCCGGATGTCCCCGGTCAAGCCTGCCGCGCTGACCCGTGGCACGGTCGTCGAACTCCGCGACCTGTTCTTCGCCACGCCTGCGCGGCTGAAATTCCTGCGGTCGGACCGGGCCGAGTTGCAAGCCGTTACGGAAGTGATCCGCCGCTTGGCGATGGCCGAACCGCTGGTCGGGTTCACCCTGCGCGACGTGACGGGCGGCGAGGCGCGCACCCTCTTCCGCGCCGATCCGGCCAGTGGCGACCTGTTCGACGCTTTGCAAAGCCGCCTTGCCTCCGTCATCGGCCGCGATTTCACCGACAACGCCCTGCGCATCGACGCCGAACGCGAAGGGCTGCGGCTGCAAGGCTATGCCGCGCTGCCGACCTACTCTCGCGGGTCCTCCACCCAGCAATATCTCTTCGTGAATGGCCGCCCCGTGCTGGACCGGATGCTCTACGGAGCCCTCCGCGCCGCCTATTTCGACGTCCTCTCCCGCGACCGCCACCCGGCTGCCGTCCTGAACCTGATCGCCGACCCCCAGCGCGTTGACGTCAACGTCCACCCGGCGAAGGCCGAGGTCCGCTTCCGGGAACCCGACGCCGCGCGCAGCCTTATCATCACCGCGCTGAAATCCGCGCTCACCGGCGCCGGCCACCGTGCCTCCTCCACCGTCGGGGCTGCCACACTGGACGCCTTCCGCCCCGAACCGGCGCGCGTCTACCAGATGGATCGCCCCAGCCCCGCCAGCTTTGCCCGCGCCTTCGCCTTCCAGGCCCCAGAGGCCTTCACCGGCTTTGCCGAGGCCCCTCAGGCCGCCGCCTTCGCACCGCCCCGCGAGGAGAAGGCGCAGCTGCACGACGAGCACCCGCTTGGCGCCGCCCGCGCGCAACTTCATGAAAACTACATCGTCGCCCAGACGGCCACCGGCATCGTCCTTGTCGACCAGCACGCCGCGCACGAACGTCTCGTCTACGAACGCCTGAAGCGCCAGCAGGCGGAAACCGGCATCCGCGCCCAGGCTCTGCTGATCCCCGAGATCGTGGAACTCTCTCCCACCGACGCGGCCCGCCTTCTGGATGCGGCCCCGGCCTTGGCCGAAGTCGGACTTGGCATCGAACCCTTCGGCGGCAATGCCGTTGCCATCCGGGAAACCCCTGCGATCCTTGGCCCGGTCAACGGCGCGGCCCTGATCCGCGACATCCTGGATGAACTCGTCGACAGCGGCGACAGCCAGCTGGTGCGCGCCAAGATCGACGGCATCCTCAGCCGCATGGCCTGCCACGGCTCGGTCCGGTCCGGCCGCCAGATGCGCCCCGAGGAAATGAACGCCCTCCTGCGCGAGATGGAGGCGACGCCCTTGTCCGGCCAGTGCAACCACGGCCGACCGACTTATGTGGAACTCAGCCTCCACGACATCGAACGGCTGTTCGGCCGCCGATGATCACGCTGTTCGGCCAGACCTATCAGTGGAACGACCCCGAGATCCTGCTTCTCGGTGCGGTCGCCTTTATCCTGCTCGCGCTCCTTGTCCTGATCCTGCGCAGCGTCAACCGGTCGGCCACGGCGGCGGAACCCCTGATGCGGGAAATCGGCTGGCTCTCCAGCCGGTTGCAGCAGTTGGGCGACGGGCAGGAACGGCTGTCGGGGGGTCTGCACCATGTCAGCGAAACCCAGGCGGTCAGCCAGACCGCGATGCTTCAGGTGATGGAACAGCGCCTTGCCGAAGTGCAGCGCCAGATGACCGAAGCCTTGCACGGCACCTCGACCCGCACGGCGCGGTCCTTGGGCGAGTTGCAGACAAGGTTGGAGACGATCGACAAGGCGCAGGCCAATATCGAAAAGCTGTCGGGCAACGTCCTGTCGTTGCAGGACATCCTGTCGAACAAGCAGACGCGTGGGGCCTTCGGGGAAATCCAGCTGCATGACATCGTGCAGAAGGCCCTGCCGAAAGACGCCTACACGATGCAGGCCACCCTTTCGAACGGCAAGCGGGCGGACTGCCTGATCCACCTGCCGAACCCGCCCGGCCCCATCGTGATCGACGCCAAGTTCCCGCTGGAGGCTTACGAGGCGCTTCGTCGTGCTGACACCCCGCGTCTCCTGCAAGAGGCGGCGCAGCTGATGCGCACCGCCGTCCGCACCCATATCCGCGCGATTAGTGACAAATACATCCTTGAGGGCGAGACAGCCGACGGCGCGCTGATGTTTCTCCCCTCAGAGGCGGTCTATGCCGAGCTTCACGCCAACTTCCCCGACCTCGTGCGCGAGGGGTTCTCGGCCAAGGTCTGGATCGTTTCGCCCACCACCTGCATGGCGACACTGAACACCATGCGCGCGGTGCTGAAGGACGCAAGGATGCGCGAACAGGCGGGCGCGATCCGCAAGGAACTGGCGCTCCTGTACGGCGACGTCGAGCGGCTGGGGACAAGGGTCGAAAGTCTGGACCGCCACTTCGGCCAGGCGGCAAAGGACATCGAGGACATCAAGATTTCCTCGGAAAAGGCCGGCAAGCGCGCCCGCCGGCTGGACAACTTCGACTTCGAGGAACTGGCGCCCGACACCCCCGCCAAGGTGATCGGCCCCACCGCCGCCGAGTGACGCCCCGTAGGGTGGGCGGTCCCGCCTGCGGGTTCGCCCACCGCCCGATGAAGAGACGCCGATGATCCACCTCACCCCCGCCGATTACCAGACGCAACCCTGGAAGAACGGGCGCGGCACCACGACCGAGCTTCTGCACCTGACGGACCCCGCGGGCAAAACGCTCCTCCGCCTCTCCCGCGCCTCGGTGGTCGAGGATGGACCATTCTCGTTCTTTCCCGGCATCGAGCGGAACCTGACAGTGCTGACCGGCGCGGGATTCCGGCTGACCGGACCGAATCTGGATCTTCGCTGCGATCCGCTTGTCCCCGTGGCCTTTCCCGGCGATGTCGCCGTGGCGGCGACTGACACCAACGGCCAGCCGTCCGACGATTTCAACGTCATGACCGCGCGTCATCTGCCCCGACCGGAAGTGTCCGTGGTGCGAGACCAGTTCCTGCCCGCAGCCGGCAGTCTCGCGCTTTACGCCCTGGGGCCTTGCACGGTGAACGCTGTGCCCACGGCAACCGGCGACCTTCTGATAACGACAGAACCCGCCCACCTTTCGGGGGACGGGTTCCTGATCGCAGTCCGATACTTCGGCGTTTAAATCCGCAACAGCGGCTGCGCCAGCCGGGGGATCAGCCCCCGGAACCGCAAGGGCGCATCCGTCGCCGCCAAGCAGATGCAGTCCTGCCCCGCCAGCGCGACCGGAGTATGCTCAAGGTCCTCGTCGGCAATCTCGATGTCGCCGCGCCCGAAACGGTCGTTCGCGTCGGCAAAGGCGCCCTGCAGGACCAGCGTCAGCTCGATCCCGCGGTGACCGTGGTCCGGAACCGCCTTGCCCGCCGGGATGTACAAAAGCCGCGCCGATGCATCCTTCCCCGTGGGCAGGATCGCCTGACGAACCCCGCCGCCGACCTTGCGCCAGCGCACCGACGACAGGTCGCCGCCGATATACTCGGCCAAGGGAGCCGGGAAGATGCCCGCCGGTTTCAACGGCTCGGACCGGGTGGCCTGCGGCAGCCCTTCGATCCGGGCCAGCGTCCGCGACAGCGCGTCCTCGCCCATTGCGATCTCGTCCGCTTCCTCCAGAAGCGTCCCGCCCACGGCATCGAATGATCCAAGCCGCGCCCGGCACTCGTCGCACAGCGACACGTGCGTCGCGACGACCAGGCTGAAAGCCTCGGGCAGCTGGCCGGCCGCGTAGCCCATCAAGAGCTGGTCCGAGAGATGGTGGCGTATCGTCATGTCCCTACTTCGTCCTTCAACCCATCTGGTGGCGCAGCTTGTCCAGCGCCAGCCGAATCCGCGATTTGATCGTCCCCAAGGGAAGCCCTGTCTCGGCGGCGATCTCGCTGTGCGAGAGGTCGCCATAGAAAGCGCGTTCGATCAGTGTCCTTTGTGGCGCGGGTAACGCGGCCAACGCGCGCCCCAGCCGTTCCGTTTCTTCCTGGGCCTCCAGCACCTCGGCCATGTCAGGCTCGGGCTCCGGTCCCCAGTCCAATTCCTCCGGCTCGGCCCGGCGCGCCTTGCGCAGCGCATCGATCCGCCGGTTGCGGGCGATGGTATAGACCCAGGTCGCCACGCTGGCCCGCGTCGGGTCGAAAAGATGCGACTTCTGCCAGAGCGTCGCCATGACGTCCTGTGCGCATTCCTCGGCCAGAGCGGCCCCAGCCCCCGACTTCATCAGGAAGGCCTTTACCCGTGGGGCAAAGTGCCGGAACAAGGCCGCAAAGGCCGCCCTGTCCTGATGGTCGCGCACCCTCAACAGAAGGCCGGCCCAGTCTGTCTCGTCCTCCGCCTTCGCCAACGATCCGTCCTTCTTCTGCCGCGAACCGACTCGTGTCACCGGCCCAGAAGGCACCGGCGGCATGGTCTGTTCCGTCATAGCGGCTCTGCTGGCGTCAAGCATCATACTGCTTCTACGCGGGCAACCCGCAGCCGGATCATTTTTCAGGCAATTGGATCACACCGGCAACAAGTCAAGGAAATGTGTCAACTTCGTTTGACACTTTTTTGGCGTCTGTCAGGGTAAGCCAACCTGACAGGAAACTTTCTCTCCCCGGGCCCCGTAAGTCATGGGTAGGGGTGATCCGATCGGGGGCCCGTAGCGTAACCATGTGAAGACCAATCCAGGGAAGTCCTCTTAAATGCCTTTCGAACAGTTCGGCTCCGCCCCCCGCCGCATCGCCGTGATCGGGGGGGGCATTTCCGGCATGGCCGCAGCCCACATGCTGGCCGACCGCAACTCCGTTGTCCTCTTCGAAGCCGAGCCGCGTCTGGGGGGCCATGCCCGCACCGTCATTGCGGGCAAACGCAAGGACCAGCCGGTCGACACGGGCTTCATCGTCTTCAACCGGGTGAACTACCCCCACCTCGTGCGTCTGTTCGAAAAGCTGGACGTCCCCGTCACCGAAAGCTCAATGTCCTTCGGGGCGTCGATCCGGGGCGGGGCGGTGGAATACGGGCTGGCGTCGATGGATGCGATCTTTGCGCAGCGGAAGAACGCCTTGAACCCGCGCTTCCTGCGGATGCTGTCCGACATCCTGCACTTCAACCGCAATGCCGAAGCCGTGGCCAACGACCCCGCCATGACCATCCGCGAGCTGCTGGCCCGTCTCGGCACCGGGTCGTATTTCCGCGACCACTACATCACCCCGTTCTCGGGCGCGATCTGGTCCACCCCAACCTCGGGCATCCTCGACTTCCCGGCCCAGGCGCTGGTCCGGTTCTTCCGCAACCACGCGCTGATGGACGTCGACGGCCAGCACCAGTGGTACACGGTCAAGGGCGGCTCGATGGAGTATGTGCGTCGCCTGCAGGCCGCGATGACCGCGCAGGGCGTCGATATCCGCACTGCCTCCCCCATTGCTTCCGTCCGGCGCGAGGCCGGGTCGGTCTTCGTCCGCGCAACGGGCTGCGAGCCGGAGCTGTTTGATGACGTGGTCTTCGCCACGCATTCCGACATCACGCTGAAGCTTCTCGCCGATGGCACCCCGGCCGAAACCACGGCGCTTGCCGCGATCCGCTACCAGCCGAACGAGGCCGTGCTGCACTCCGACGCCTCGCTGATGCCGAAATCGCGCAAGGTCTGGTCGTCCTGGTCCTATGTCGAGCCGAAGTCGGGTCCCGGCGAACGCATCGACCTGACCTACTGGATGAACTCCCTGCAGCCGATCCCGCAGGACGACCCCCTGTTCGTCACCCTGAACACCACCCGCCCGATCCGCGACGACCTTGTGCATGACGTGAACACCTTCCACCACCCGGTCTTCGACCTCGCCGCGCTGGCCGCACAAGCGCGCATCCGCACGATGAACGGCAGTCACAACACCTGGTTCTGCGGCGCCTGGATGCGCAATGGTTTCCATGAGGATGGCTTCGCCTCGGCGGTCGACGTGGTGCAGGCGATGGCCGAGCGGCACGCTTTCCGGCTGGTTGCCTGATGGCCGACCTTGATGCCAGCGTGCAGCGGATTCCGGCAGAGACCTTCCACGGCCGCAAGGGTGCCGTGAAGAACGCCTTCCGCTACTCGGTGGACTATCTCCTGCTCGATCCCGCCAAGGCCAAGGGCCCCGCCCTGTTCTCGCGGAACACCGGCAACCTGATGTCGGTCCACGACGCTGACCACGGCGGCACGCCCGGCCAGGGCACCGGAGTGGCCTGGGCGCGCGAGGTGCTGACCCAGCACAACCTTGCCCACGACCGTCTCCTCCTCCTCGCCCAGCCGCGCCTTCTCGGCCACGTCTTCAACCCTGTGAGCTTCTGGCTGTCCTACGACCACCTCGGCCACCTCCGCGCCGTGATCGCCGAGGTGACAAACACCTACGGCGACCGTCATTCCTATCTTTGCCACCGTGAGGACCGCGCGCCCATCACCCGGGAGGACACGATCCAGGCGCAGAAGATCTTCCACGTCTCGCCCTTCCAGCCCGTCGCTGGCACCTACACCTTCCGCTTCGACATCCGCTCCGACCGCATCGGCATCTGGATCGATTACACCACCCCGGGCGGCGGCCTCTTCACCAACCTCATCGGCCCGCGCCAGCCCCTGACCAACCGCGGCATCCTCGCCTCCGCCCTCCGCCGCCCCTTCGGCTCGCGCCGGGTCCTGGCGCTGATCCACTGGCAGGCGCTGAAACTGTGGGCAAAGAAGGTCAAGTTCCACGGCCGCCCCACGCCCCCGGCCGAAGACATTTCGCGCTGATGCGCCAGCCCTCCGCCTTTCACATTTGCCCAAATATCCCCCGCGCGGCGCGCCGTCCGAGCCGGTTGCGCGCCCTTCGCGCGCAGAGGCGAGACAAAGGGCTTGCGCCGCAAGGCGCTCCATTCATCAGCCGCCGATGACCACCCGCCTCCCCGCCTGGTCGCTTTTTGCCGCTCTCATCGCGATGGCTGGCCTGCCGATCTACATCCACGCGCCCAAATTCTTCGTCGACCAATACGGCACCTCGCTGGCCGCAATGGGCCTGACGCTCGCATCCCTCCGCCTGATCGATGTCGTGCAGGACCCCCTCCTCGGCTGGCTCGCCGAGGCGACGCGCCCCCGCCGCAGTCTGACCATCGCCATTGCCGCCGCGCTGATGGCCGCAGCACTCTGGGGCCTCTTCGCCGTGTCCCCGCCCGTGGCCCCGCTTCTGTGGTTCGCGCTGACCCTGACCGTGCTGTTCTCCGCCTTTTCCTACCTCACCATCTGCTTTTACGCCGAGGGCGTGACCAAGGCTCAAACCCTCGGCCCCCAGGGCCACATCCGCCTCGCCGGCTGGCGCGAGGGCGGCTCGCTCCTGGGCGTCTGCCTTGCCGCCACCGCCCCCGTCGCCCTCGCCGCGCTGACCAGCCAGCCCTTCACCGCCTTCGCGCTGATCTTCGCCGCCGTGGCCCTTGTCGCGACCGTCGCGATGCACCGCGAATGGCAGGGCACTCCCGCCGAACCCACGCCAAACCCGCTCGACCTCTTCCGCCCCGTCCTTTCCGACCCCTTGTCGCGCCGCCTCCTCCTGATCGCGCTGCTGAACGCCTCCCCCGTCGCGGTCACGTCCACGCTCTTCCTCTTCTTCGTCGAAAGCCGCCTCGCGCTTCCCGGCTGGGAGGGTCCGCTCCTCCTTCTTTTCTTCCTCGCCGCCGCCGTCTCCACCCCCGTCTGGAGCCACCTCGCCCGCAAACACGGACCGCGGCCCGTCCTCCTGGCGGCCATGACCCTCGCCATCGCCAGCTTTCTCTGGACCCTGACGCTCGGCTCCGGTGACCTGATCGCCTTCGCCCTGATCTGCGCCGCCTCCGGGGCAGCCCTCGGCGCCGACCTCACGCTTCTGCCCGCGATCTTCGCGCAACGGCTGGCCCAGACCGGCACACCCGAGGCCGCCGCCTTTGGCCTGTGGTCCTTTGTCTCCAAGCTCTCACTCGCGCTTGCCGCCCTAACAATTCTACCCGCGCTGCAGGCCGCGGGCTTCCAGACCGGGCAGGAGAACCCGGAAAGTGCCCTTGAAACACTCACATTGATCTACGCGGGCCTGCCTTGCGTATTGAAGATTACCGCAATCGCGCTTCTCGCCCGGACCCGCCTCGACATGCCCCTGAAGGATGCTATCCGATGACCCCGATCCTCTCCGCCTTGGCCGGGGCGTTGATCGTCCTCATCCTGATCACGCTGCGCAGCCGCTTCGCGTCATTCCGGGCTCAGGACCCCGCCGACTATCGCGGGAAGGGCCCCGATTTCGATCTGCGCCGCCACCTCTCCGGTCCATTGGCCTGCGAGGGTGTGATCTTCGGCCCAACCGGTCGCGTCACCTCGCGCTTCGTGGCTGACATGCACGGCCAATGGGATGGCACCACCGGCACCTTGGCCGAGGTCTTCCGCTATGACAGCGGCACCATCCAGCACCGCGCCTGGACGCTTGCCCTGAACCCCGACGGCAGCATCGTCGCCACCGCCCCCGACGTCGTCGGCATGGGGACCGGTCGCGCCGAAGGCTCCAGCGTCGTTCTGAACTACCGCATCCGCCTGACGCCCGAGGCGGGGGGCCATGTCCTTGACGTGACCGACTGGATGTACCTCATGGAAAACGGCACGATCATGAACCGTTCGCAGTTCCGCAAGTTCGGCATCAAGGTCGCCGAGCTTGTCGCCACGATGCGCCCCGTGGCCGTCGAAGCGCGGCAACTGGCCGCCGCTGAATGAGAGACTTCAAGGGCAAGCGGTACTGGCTCATCGGTGCATCCGAGGGCCTGGGTCTGGCCTTGGCGCAGAAACTCAGCGCCGCGGGGGCGGAGGTGATCCTCTCCGCACGGACCGAATACAGTCTGAAAGCCGCCGCCGCGACCCTGCCCGGACCCGCGACGATCCTGCCGGTGGATGTGGGTGACAGCGCCAGCGTCGCCGCCGCCGCTGCCGGGCTGCCTGACCTCGACGGGATGGTATTCCTCGCCGGCGTCTACTGGCCGATGCGGGCGCAGGACTGGGACGCGAAGGCTGCCGAGGCGATGGCCAACATCAACTTCACCGGCTGCATCCGTGCGGTCGGGGCCGCCCTGCCCGGCATGGTCGCGAAGAACCGCGGCCATATCGTCATCACCGGTTCGCTCTCCGGTTTCCGCGGCCTGCCCGGCGCGATCGGCTACGCCGCCTCCAAGGCCGGGACGATGGTGCTGGCGGAATCGCTTTATGCGGACCTGCGGAAATCCGGTGTGACCGTTCAACTTGCCAACCCGGGCTTCATCCGCACCCGGCTGACGGCGAAGAACGATTTCACCATGCCCTTCATCATGGAACCCGAAGCCGCCGCCGAGATCATGTTTCGGCACATGCAAAGCGGTCGCTTCAAGATCAGCTTCCCCACCGTCTTCAGCTGGCTTTTCCGCGGCGGAAACTTCCTGCCCGACGCGCTTTACTACCGGCTCTTCCCCCCGAAGTGACGCGCAGGCGTAGGGTGGGCGATCCGCCCACCCTGGCTTGGGGGTCAGCCGTGCTTGATCATCACATGCCGGACCACGGTATAGTCTTCCAGCGCATAGGCCGACATGTCCTTGCCGTAGCCGGACTGCTTCAGCCCGCCATGTGGCATCTCGTTGGTCAGCATGAAATGGGTGTTGATCCAGGTGCAGCCGTAGCGCAGCCGCGCCGCCGTCGCCATCGCGCGACCCACATCCTTCGTCCAGACCGAGGACGCCAGCCCGTAGTCGCTGTCGTTTGCCCAGGCCACCGCATCCTCGACATCGCTGAACGGGGTGACCGAAACCACCGGCCCGAACACCTCACGCCGCACGATCTCGTCGTCCTGCTTGGCCCCGGCGACGACCGTGGGGCGGTAGTAGAAGCCCTGGTCCATCGCCTCGCCACCGGTGGTGATCTGGACGTGGTTCAACTCGCGCGCGCGGTTGACAAAGCTTGCCACCCGGTCGCGCTGGCGCTGGCTGATCAACGGCCCGATTTCATTTGTGGCGTCGTCCTCCGCCCCCAGAACGATGGACGACGCCGCCGAGGTGAGGTCCGCGACAAGGTTGTCGTAGATCTTCTTCCCGGCATAGACCCGGCAGGCTGCGGTGCAATCCTGGCCGGCGTTGTAGAAGCTGAATGCCCGCAGCCCCTCAACCACTTCAGAGATGTCGGCATCATCGAACACGATCACCGGAGCCTTGCCGCCCAGCTCCAGATGCGTGCGCTTCACGGTTTTGGCGGCGGCATCGAGCATCTTCTTGCCCGTGGCCACATCTCCGGTGAGGCTGATCATGTCCACCTGCGGATGGTTGATCAGATAGCTGCCCACCGTCTGCCCGCGCCCGGCGATGACGTTGACGACGCCTTCCGGCAGCACCTCGGCCAGGATCTCCGCCAGCTTCAGCGCGGTCAGCGGCGTCTGCTCGGACGGCTTGAACACCACCGTGTTGCCACCCCCGACAGCGGGCCCCAGCTTCCAGGCCATCATCATCAGCGGATAGTTCCAGGGCGCGATACTGGCCACCACGCCCACCGGATCGCGGCGGATCATCGAGGTATGGCCCGACAGATACTCCCCCGCTACGGTCCCCGTCATGCAGCGCACCGCGCCCGCAAAGTAGCGGAAGCAGTCCACGATCGCCGGAATCTCGTCGTTCCGCGCCGCATTGATCGGCTTGCCGCAGTTCAACGCCTCCAGTTGCGCGAAGGCATCCGCCTCGGCCTCGATCCGGTCCGCGATCTTCAACAGCGCCGAGGACCGTTCGGCCGGTGTCGTCCGCGACCAGCCCTCGAAGGCCTTCCGCGCAGCGGCCACGGCCCGGTCGACCTGCGCGGTCGAGGCCTCGGGCACCTCCAGGATCAACCCGCCCGTGCGCGGGTTCAGGATCTGCTCGGGCGTCTCCTGCCCAGCCTCGAAGGCGGACCCGATCAGGAACTTGGTCTGGATGGTCATGAGGAATCCTCCGTTATTTGCCCATGCCGGCAGTCTCGGACCCGCCGCGGGTAAGGTAGTAGGCGATGAGGATCGGCACGAAGGTGGCCGCGAAGACCACGATGGCGACGACATTGGTGACGGGGCGCTGGCGCGGACGGACAAGCTCGTTCAGCATCCAGATCGGCAGCGTGCTTTGCTGGCCCGCGGTGAAGGTGGTGACGATGACCTCGTCGAACGAAAGCGCAAAGGCCAGCATCCCGCCTGCCAGCAGCGCGCTGCCGAGGTTCGGCAGAAGGACGTAGCGGAAGGTCTGGAACGCGTTGGCGCCAAGGTCGGCCGAAGCCTCCATGATCCCGCCCGACAGGCGGCGCATCCGGGCGATGGCGTTGTTGTAGACGATGACGATGCAGAAGGTCGCGTGGCCAAGGACGATGGTCCAGGTGCTGAAGGGTATGTCCATGATCCCGAAGGCCGAGCGCAGCGACATGCCGGTGATGACCCCGGGCAGCGCAATGGGCAGAAGGATCAGCAGGCTGATCTGATCGCGCCCGAAGAACTTCGCCCGCGCCATCCCGGCGGCGGCAAGGGTGCCAAGGATCATCGCCATCACCGTCGCAATCGCCGCGACCTTCAGGGACAGCCACAAGGGCGGCCAGATGTCCGCGCGGTTCCAGGCCACGCCGAACCACTGCGTCGTGTAACCCGGCGGTGGGAAGGCGTAGCTCCGTTCCTCGGTGGTGAAGGCATAAAGGAAGATCAGGAGGATCGGCAGATGGAGGAACAGAAGCCCCCCAAGTGCTGCGGCTTTCAATCCCCAGGAGGCCTCAGAGCGCATCGAAAGCCCCCGCCCGTTTCGCCAGCGCCAGGTAGACCAGCATGATGAGGATCGGCACCACGGCGAAGGCGGCCGCCAGGGGAGTGTTCCCCGCCGTGCCCTGCAACTGGTAGACCGTAAGGCCGATGAAGCGCGATGAGTCCCCGACGATCTGCGGGATGATGTAGTCGCCCAGCGTCAGCGAAAAGGTGAAGATCGACCCCGCGATCACCCCCGGCAGCGCCAGCGGCAGGATCACCGTGCGGAAGGTCTGCGACCGGGTCGCGCCGAGGTCGGCCGAAGCTTCCAGCATCGAATTCGGCACCCGCTCAAGCGCGGCCTGCATCGGCAGGATCATGTAAGGCAGCCAGATGTAGACGAAGACCAGGAAGGTCCCGAAGGGCGAAGTGGAGAGCGAGGACCCCTCCATCCCCGGAATAGACAGGATGCCGGTGATGATGAAGCCGGTCCCAGTGCCCTCCGCCGCCCAGCCGAGGATGCCCTCCTTGGCGAGGATCAGCTTCCAGGCATAGACCTTGACCAAGTAGGACGACCAGAGCGGCAGCATGACACCCAGATAGAAGGCCGCCTTCCATGGCCCCTTGGCGTAACGCGCGGCGTAATAGGCGATGGGAAAGGCGAGGATGGCGCAGGCCAGGGTAACGGCGGTCGCCATCACCACCGTGCGGATGATGATGTCCAGGTTCTGCGCCCGGAACAGCTCGGCATAGGTCTTCAGCGTGAACTCCTCCTTCACCACGCCCGAGAACTCGTCGATCGAGTAGAAGGACTGGAGAAGCAGGGCTGCCAGCGAGCCTAGGTAGACCACGCCAAGCCACAGAAGCGGCGGCGTGATGAGGAGAAGAAGCAGAAGCTGCGGGCGGCGCCAAAAGGTGCCCGTCAGGTGGTCCGCAGCACCCTTCGCGGGAAGGATCGCGCGGGCTGTCATGCGCGCCCCCCCGGAGCGGAAAAATCCTTGAAGGAAGGATTTTGGGCGCTTTGTCCGGAAGCCTGGCGCCCGTCGGCGCGGTCGGAGCCTCCGGCGGGGATATTTGCCGGACAGATGAATGGGGAGCAGGCATTGCCGTTCATCTGTCCCCAAATATCCCGGGGGGTGAGGGGGCAGCGCCCCCTGCGACGCTGGGTCCGGGTGCGGCGCATCAGGTCGTCCCCATCAGGTGCAGCGCCGAGGGTTCGAAGGCGATGGCGGTGGTCGCGCCTTCGGCGGGGACGGGTTGGCCAGCGGGAACAAGGGCGGCAACCTCGGTCCCGCCCGCGTCGATCACCACGCGGGTGCCCGAGCCAAGGTAGCGCAGCGCGATAACGGTGCCCGAAACCGGGCCGGTCGGGGCGAGGCGGGTGGCCTCGGGGCGGAGCGAAGCCCACTCTGCGGGCCCTCCCAGCGCGCGGGTCAGGTCGGGGGGCAGGACGTTGGAGGAGCCGACGAAATCGGCGACAAAGCGGGTGGCGGGGCGGTCGTAGATGTCCTGCGGGGTCCCGATCTGGGCGATCCTGCCTTCGTTGAAGACGGCGAGGCTGTCGGCCATCGACAGGGCCTCGTGCTGGTCGTGGGTGACGAAGACGAAGGTCAGGCCCAGCTTGTGCTGCAGGGCCTTGAGTTCATCCTGCATCGCCTCGCGCAGTTTCAGATCCAGGGCGCCCAGCGGTTCGTCCAGCAGAAGGACGCGCGGTTCGTTCACCAGCGCCCGCGCCAGCGCCACCCGCTGCCGCTGCCCGCCCGACAGTTGCGCGGGCTTGCGGTCGCCGTAGCCGTCAAGCTTGACCAGCGCCAGCATCTCCTCGGCTTTTCTGTAGCGCGCGGCGCGGCCCATGCCCTTGACCATCAACCCGTAGGCCACGTTGTCGCGCACGTTCAGATGCGGGAACAGCGCATAGTCCTGGAAGACCGTGTTCACGTTGCGCAGGTGCGGCGGGGTCTCGGACACGTCTTCCCCAAAGATCCGGATCTGCCCGCCCGTCGGCTTTTCGAACCCCGAGATCAGCCGCAGACAGGTTGTCTTGCCCGACCCCGAGGGGCCCAGCATCGCGAAGAAGGACCCTTCGGCAATGGTCAGGTCCACACCGTCGACCGCCCTGACGGTGCCGAAATGGCGCGAGACGTTGGCGAACTCGACAGCAATGGTCATGGGACATCCGTAGGGTGCACAAGGGCGCACCACTGGTCAGGGAAGTTGGGGAGTAGGGTGGGCGATCCGCCCACCCGTGGTTCAGAAGATCAGCGACCGCCGATCACGCCGATGTAGTCCGACACCCAGCGGTAGTAGGGCACGCAGGCGCCGTCCCCCTGGCTGCAATTCGACACAGGCGTGGTCCAGAACCGGATCTTCTCGAAATCATCCATTCCGTTCGAGGTGCAGGTCTCGGCGGTGGACATGCCGCGCCCGTCGGTGCAGGCCGCAGGAACCGCGGGGTTCGCGCCAAACCAGACCGCAAGGTCGGCCTGCAGGTTCGAGGCCAGCGAATGCTCCATCCAGAGGTAGCTGCAGTTCGGATTCGCCGCATCGACGTGCATCATCGTCGTGTCGGCCCAGCCCGTCGCGCCCTCTTGCGGGATGACCGAGGCGATGGGCTGGCCGTCGGACTGCAGCAGATTGCGCTGGAACGGCCAGGACCCCGAGGCCACGACGCCCTCGTTCTTGAAGTCGTCGATCTGGATGAAGGCGTCGTGCCAGTAGCGGCTGACCAGATTGCGCTGCACGCGCAGAAGGTCGAGCGCCGCCTTGTACTGATCCTCGTTCAGCTCGTAGGGCGAGGTGATGCCAAGCTCGGGCTTGTGGAACATCAGGTACTGTGCGGCATCGGCGATGTGGATCGGGCCGTCATAAGCCTGCACCCGGCCCTTGTTCGACTGGCCGTCGGGAAGGGTCATCTCCTCGAACACCACGTTCCACGACGTCGGCGGCTCTTTGAACACTTCCGTGTTGTAGATCAGCACGTTCGGTCCCCACATGTAGGGCACGCCGTAGTGCACGCCGTCGACCGTGTGCCAGGGTGCGGACTTCAGCCGTTCGTCCACCGTCGACCAGGACGGGATCAGGTCGGTGTTGATCGGCTGGACCCGGTCTCCAGCGATCAGTCGCAGCGAGGCGTCGCCCGACGCGGTGACAAGGTCGAACCCGCCTTCGTTCATCAGCGCCACCATCTCGTCCGAGGTATTGGCGGTCTTGACGTTCACCTTGCAGCCCGAGGCCGCCTCGAACTTGGTGACCCAGTCGAATTCCTTCATCGTCTCGCCGCGCTCGATATACCCGGCCCAGGCGACGATGTTCACCTGGCCTTCAGGGGCACCGATTTCAGTGACCTGGGCCAGAACCGGGCTGATCCCGGTCATCAGGGCAAGCGTTGTGGTTCCCAAGAGCTTGAGGCGATTCATGGCACACTCCCGTTGTTGTTTCTCTGGCATGGCTGCAGAGGGTCCGTTCCCGCGGACTTGCGGAAAGCCTATGGCGTGCCCATACTTTCGCAATAACAAAAAACTGAAGCGAGGTATCGGTTTTTCCTATGACTCAGGCCGGTAGTGTTCGAATTTCTGTGAAGCCTGCATAGCGCGGCCATTGTCTCCAATGATCCGCCTTTGTCAGCGCGGAGGCAGATGTTCCCGAATCAACTCGGAACGATGCCGGAAAACCGAGACGTCATCAAAAGGGGCGCCATCCGCGGCGGCGTTCCGAACCATTGTGGCACGCCGCACGGGCTCGCAGGCAAGCTCGATTACTTGCTTCGCAAGGGCCACAACATCGTTCAGGGGTGCCAGTACGCCGCCTCCATTGCCACTTATCAGGTCTCGCGCAAAGGCACCGTCATAGCCGACAATCGGAGTGCCCGATGCAAGCGCTTCGATAAGGCAGCGTGGCGATTCCGGGGTTTTGTGGCAGAAGAGGAAGATATCTGCCGCGCGGAGGGCCGCAAGAATCGCCGCGCGGTCCGACGTGAAGCCGGGCGCCATGATCCTGTTCTCCAGTCCCTTTTCGACGATTTGCGCACGGAGCGTGTCGAGTTCGGTACCGTCTCCAAGCCATTGAGCTTCGAAATCCACGCCAGCGCGATGTACCGAGTCCAGCACTTCAAGCCAGTCGAGCGGTCCTTTCATCGGGTCTGCGCGTCCGACGTATACGATCTTCAGCGGCCCCAAGCCGGTCGCTGCCGCCTCGACCTTGGCGTCCAGCGCAACCGGGTCAATGTGATCGGCCTTGCTCAGGTGGATGTCATGCACCAGATGCGGGTTGCGACTGAAGGGCGCGTAGGTATTGAATGTCTCACCCCCGTGAAAGAAGCCCACATGTGCACGGCGGATCAGGTGACGCTCCAGCCACGCCATGGGCCGATGGTAAAGGCGGGCCTGTAGTCTGCGCCGCCAGTTGCCCTGTCCTATCAGTTGACGCGTCACTTGCGACTCGACCCGGTCGGTCCAGATTCCGTAGGGTCGACCCATTTTCCAGGCTTCATGGCAGGCCACCGATCCCCAGTCCCCGAAGATACCGCCTATCGCGAAGCTGATGTAATCCGCTTCCGCTATCAGATCACGGATTTGACGTCGTACCGCCGGAAGTTGGCGCAAAAATCGATCCGGTCGATAGGCCATTGGAAGCGGCACGACGGTAATCCGCTCGAGCGCCGGACCCACCAACTCCAGTGGACCCCAGCTTTTCGGCATCGGAGCGTCGGTGACAGGCATCATCACCGTGAGCAGGTCAAAATTCTCCGCCCAAAGGCGCAGGCCGTTGCGCGCCTGATCCTCCAGATAGAGCTTGCCTTCCTTGCGATGAAGCGCGACCGGTGCGTAAATCAACAAGCGTTTACCGTCGCCGCGCATCCCTGGACTCTCCATACCTGCGGCCTACACTACCTCGGTAGTCAACCGTTTGACGTCCAAGCGTCGCCTGTTTTTACTTATAAATCAAGCGCTTTGCTCTAGGAACAGTGGGCAGTCACTGTTTCCGATTGGTTACTCGCTTCGGCGGAACTCATCCGGGCCGGGCCACCGCCGTGCTTTGCGCCGATCGGATGAAGTTCGACGCCGGTCCGGTCAAGGGCGCACCCTTGCGCCAGGCAAGGCCGACCTGAACCGACGGCAGGTCGCCGGACACGTCCCGGATCTCGATCCGGTCGCCTTCCAGAGACCAGGGCCGGTAGACCAGGCTGGGCAGGATCGCCAGCCCCGCTCCGGTGGCAACCAGACTGCGCACCGCCTCGACGCTGCGGGTGCGGAAGGCGATCTGCGGCTTGACCGGCAGGGCGGCAGTCAGGCGGCGGGTCGATTCCTCGATCTCGTCGACCATCAGCTGGATCATCGGCGTCCCGGCAAGCTCTTCCAGGGTAATGCTTTCCTGTTGCGCCAGCGAATGTCCCAGCGGGAGCCAAAGCCGATAGGGCGACACCAGCAGCGTCTCGACATTCAGCGCCATCCGGTCATGCACGGAGGAGGTGAGCAGGACCGCCACATCCAGCTCTCCGCCGATCAGCAGGTGCTGAAGGTATTCGCCACTGTCCTCGATGACGTTCAGCTCGACCTGCGGGAAGGCGCGGCGGTAGCGTTGCAGGATGTCTGACAGCACATAGCCTGCGACCAGACTGGTCACCCCCAGCGACAGGCGGCCACGCGCGGTTTCGGCTTCGGCCTGAAAGGTGCTGCGCGCGATGGCCACGTCGGACAGGATCTGCCGGGCATGCCGCAGGAAAGCCGATCCCTTGTGCGTCGGCAGGATGCCCCGGGCCTGCCGGTCAAACAGGATGACCCCCAGATCATCCTCCAGCCCGCGGATCGCCTCGGTCACCGAGGACTGGCTGATCGACAGCGCCCGCGCCGCGCCCGAGACGGACCCGGCCTCGGCAGCGGCCACAAAGAACTGAAGCTGGCGCAGAGTGAAAGCCATCGGAACCGCCGATATGGGATATCGCCAATCTGCCCGAACCCGCGCCAGGCGCAAGGGTTGATGCGGGCAGAGCGGGGTGGTCAGATGGCCCAAAGCCAAGGGAGGCGCGCATGTGGTGGGTAATCATGGTCATGGTATTGGCCGGGGCGGCGATCTCGGTCCAGGCGCCGATCAACGCGGCCCTGTCCCGCGAGCTTGGTGCCACGGTCCCGGCCGCTGCCGTGTCGTTTGGCGTGGGCTTCCTTGTCCTGGTCGCCCTCGCCGCGGTTCAGGGTCAGGGCGCTGCCTTCCTGAGGCTCTCGCAGGTTCCGGCCTGGACGCTGCTTGGTGGCGTCCTGGGTGCCTGGTATGTGTTCGCCTCGGTCTGGGGCGTGGCGTCGCTGGGCGTCGTCACCCTGGTCGCCGCGCTGATCCTGGGGCAGATGGCCGCCGCCCTGATCATCGACGCGACCGGGGCGCTTGGCATGGCTGTGCACGAGGTGACGCCCACGCGCCTTGCCGCCGCAGGTCTGGTGGCGGCGGGCCTTCTGCTGTCGCGGTTCTAGGACCGGTCCACCGGCTTTGACCGGAAGCGCGCCACGGTTTCCCGTTCCGCCCGGCGACAGGCGACCGGGGCCAGACCGCGCGAGATCAGGTCCATATCCTCCAGGACCCGGGTTCCGATTTCCCGCAGCGCAAACTCCAGCGCCCCGGCCCGGTGCGGCGAGAACAGCATGTTTGGCACCTGACGGATCGGGTCGTCCTGTGGCAGCGGCTCGACCGGGAAGACATCGGTCGCCACCCGGATGCGCCCCTCGGCCGCGGCCTGGGTCATGGCCGGAAAGTCCACGGCTGCCGCGCGGGACATCAGCAGAAGCATCGCCCCCCGCTGCATCAGCGACAGGGCGCGGGCGTCGATCAACCCCTTGTTTTCCGTAGTGATCGCCGCCATCACGAAGACAAAACGGTTCTCGGCCATCAGGGTGTCGAAATCCACCGGCTCCACCCCCAGGCGCCGCAGATGACCGGCGGGTAGCCAGGGGTCATGCGCCTGCACGCGACACCCGAACGGGGCCAAAAGACGGTGCACTGCACGCCCAAGGTCGCCAAAGCCGATAATCCCCACGGTCGATCCCGCCAGCATCTCGGAGTCGCGGTTGCCGTCGAAAAGCCACTTCTCCTGCCCGCGCAGGAAAGCCGCATGTTCACCGTGGATATTGCGCGCCAGGCTCAGCGCCATGCCCAGCGCCATCTCGGCCACGGGCGCGGCAAAGACCCCGCCGGGGGCCAAAACTGGAATGCCGCGACGAAAGCACTCCTCATAGTCGATGTTCGGCAGGAAGTTCGTCTCGACGTTGAAGATCGCCCGCAGCTTCGGTGCCAGCGTCAGCCGGTCCGCGCCCATCGCCTGTTGCGAGACCAGAATCTCGGTGCCCGGCAGGTGTTCGGCATAAAAGGCGTCACGGTCCTGGCCCAGCCACTCCGTCACCTCGTACCGGCTGCGGAACGCCGCCAGTGCGTCGGGCGAGAAGATGTCATCGGTGGTCCGGGGATCGGGGTCGTACAGCACGCGCATGGGAGGTCCTTCGAAAACTCGCCAGACCGTAGGCGCAGCCCGCCCGGTTGGACAAGGGCCAACTCCTGCCCTGCGCCCGGCAACGGCCCGCCGCGGACCTCAGCCCGCCCAGCGCCCCTGTTCCAGAACCCGCCAGGGCAGCTGCACCGGCGGCGGCGGCTCACCCTCCTGCCAGAAGCAAAGCCGCAGATGGTCAGGCGCATCGCCCTCGGCCACCAGGGCCCAGTCCATCTTGAACCCGTCGATCAGCAAGCCCTCGGCGTAAAAGGCGATCTCTTCGGCGTCCAGCGCCTCGGAGGGGCTTGGGTCCCAACTCTGACCGCCCCAGAACACCAGCCCCTCGATGTCCCGATGCTTCCGCGCAATCCGCGCAAGCGGTGCCAGGAAGGCCTCGATCGGGGTAGGTTCCTTCGCCATCACCGCAGCTCCGCCGACAGTGCCGCATCGGCCACCAGCGCCTCATAGGCGTCCAGCTTTTCCGGTGTGAAATGTCCGGCTTCCGCCAGGATGTTCACCGTGCCAAGGACACGGGCTCCGTCCACGACGGGAATGTTGATGCAGGACCCCAACCCCAGCGACACGATCAGCTCGTGGTCGAAGAAATACTTCGCGAACTCGGGCGGCGTGTTGGCCACAAAGGTCCGCCGCCCCGCGATCGTGGTGTCGTACCAGCCGTCCCTTTCCATCGGTTTCGTTCCCGACACCGGATATTCCACCGGATGCGAGGTGAAGACGCGGGCAAAGAGCGCCTTCTCCTCGTCCAGCTTCGTCACGGTGAACAGCCGCGTGCCCAGCACGGCGCAGCGGGCGTGAAGATCAGTGAATGCCGTCAAGGAAGCCTCGCTTTGCGCCGGATCAAGGCGCGGGTGCCGGGTTTCAGGCATTCTCCGCCCCTGACCCCGACTGTCAACCTGCGAGGCACCATGCAGTACGAAGTCACCGCCAGCCGCCTGGACGCCACCGGAAGCCTCGCGACCAGCCACGGCGCCGAAGTCCGCCTTGGCACCGACATGGCGGGCCGCAAGGATGCGTTGAACCCGGTGGAACTTCTGCTGTCGGCCCTGGCCGCCTGCATGATCAAAGGCGCCGAACGCGTGCTGCCGACGCTGAAGTTCCAGCTGGACGGAATGACCGTCGCGCTTGAGGCCGACCGTCAGGACGCACCCCCGAAGCTGACCGGGATCCGGTATCAGATCACCGTCACCACCGCCGAGAACGACGCGCGCATGGACCTCTTGCACCGCAACATCCTGAAATACGGCACGATTTCCAACACGCTGACCGCCGCCGTGCCCCTCACCGGAACCATCCGCCGCGCGTGAGGCACCGGAGTTTTCGAAAACTCCGGAACGGAGCCTTCAAAGGCTCCGACACGATTTCTTCAAAGAAATCGCCCCCTACCGCCGCGTCATCGCGATGCGGATCAGCGCGCGTTCCATCAGCGCCATGCCCGGGGCCTTGCTGGCGGACCGCAGGGTCAGGTCGGTCTCCAAGAGCACCGCCATCGCCGTCTCCAGCGCGCGGACGCCCCATTGCCCCGCCTGCCGCCCCATCGCGTCCTTCTGCTTGAAGTTCACCCGCGCCCGCTGGATGCCCACCCCCGGCCCCTGCGGATCGGTCGCCGCCGCGTGCAGGATGCGGAAGTGGCGCAAGGCCCCGATGCAGATCGTCACCGGCTGGACCCCCTGCCCCTCCAGCCGCCGGAACAGGGGCCCGATGGCCTGAGACCGCGCCTCGGCCACCGCGTCGATCAACTCGTCCACCTCGGCTTCTATCGTCGCCGGGGCCATCGCGGCCACGTCGGCAGGCGTCAGCGGCGAGGCATCGCCATACTTGTACAGCGCGATCTTCTCCAGCGTCTGGCGGAAGTCGCCGGGGTCCAGCGCGCGGGCCAGAGTGTTCAGGTCGGTCATCGCCTCGCGGTCGATGTCGACCAGCCCCGCCACCTTCAGCGCCGCCTCGATCTCTTCCCGACCCGGAGGTTCGTCATAAAGCGCGATGCAGATCGCCGAGGGGTGCTTCTCGAACAGCATCTTCAGCGCCGACTTGCCCGTCAGGTTGCCCGCCGTGACCACGATCACCGCATCGCCGGGCTTCCATTCCTTCAGCGCCACCGCCACCGTATCGGTCAGGCCGTCCGTCGCTTCCTCCAGAAAGGCCACCCGCGGCCCCGGAAAGAACCCGACCGCCTTGATCGCGTCCAGCAGAAGACTGCCATCCTTGCGCAGGTCCGCGCCTGACATGCGGGTCAGCCGCATCTCGGCCTCTCCCTCGGGACCGACAAGCGCCGCAATGGCCTCCTGCCGTTTCAGCGCCACCCGCATCGCATCGGCACCAAAGATCAGCAGCCCGGCCCGCGCCGGATCGGGTCTGGCGCAGTAGCGGGCGGCCTCGGACCCTTTCAGGATCATGGCAGGCTGTCTGCCGCGCCGATCAGCCGCGCGACGATCTGGTCGGCCAGGATGCGCATCAGCCGGAAGGCCGCGTCTTCCTCGGCCGACAGCGCCGCCACGGTCGAGCCGGTGGCAGAATAGGCGGTAAAGCCCTGCACCCGCCCCCCGGTCACTCGTGCCCCGCTGGCTTGGTCGGTCAGCGCATAGTCGATCGCGCCTTTCAGGTTGTAGCGGGTGATCTTGTTGTCGGCCGTAAAGCCCACCCCCACGGTCTCCGTGGTGATCGTATAGGCCAGGTCATACCGCGCAGCCTCGGGCCGGCCCAGCCGTTCCTCCAGCCGTTCGACGAAATCGAAGCCGTTCTTGTCCGTGGGGTCCTGCACCCGCACCGCCCCGGTCAGCTTCGTCGCACCGCCTCCCGGCCCGTAAGCGGGGGTAAAGCCGCAGGCCGCCAGCAGAACCGGCGCAAGCAGAAGCGCACGGCGCGACACCAGTGTGACCTGCTCCCGCGGGAGACGGCTTTGGCGACAGGGCTTGCGATCAGACGACGACATTGATGATGCGACCCGGGACGACGATGATCTTCTTCACCGGCTGACCGGCAAGGAACTTGACGACATCCTCATCCGCGAGCGCCAGCTTTTCAACCTCGGACGCGGGCAGGTCCTTCGGCACGCTGATTTCCGCACGGCGCTTGCCATTGATCTGGATCGGCAGGACCACGGTATCGTCCACCAGCAGCGCCGGGTCGGCCTTGGGCCACGCGGCCTGCGCGCAAAGGCCGGTGCCGCCCTGCGCCGCCCAAATCTCCTCGGCCAGATGCGGCGTCATCGGGGACATCAGCTTGGCCAGCGTGCGGATCGCCTCTTTCATCACCCCGGTCGAGGCATTCGCCTTCCCGATGGTATTGGCGAAAGCGTAAAGCCCCGCGATGGCCTTGTTGAAGGCAAAGCCTTCGATCCCCTTCGTCACATCCTCGATGGCCTTGGCCGTCGCCCGGGCCAGCGCATCGTCGCCCTCGCCCTTGTGGTCCGCCGGCATGTCGCCGATCCGCGACGACAGCGCCCAGACGCGGGACAGGTGCTTGAACGCCGCCTCGGCACCCGAGGACGTCCATTCGACGTCCCGTTCAGGAGGCGAGTCCGACATCACGAACCAGCGGGCCGTGTCGGCGCCGAAGTCCGCGATGATGTTCATCGGGTCGACGACGTTCTTCTTCGACTTCGACATCTTGGCCGATGGGATGATCTCGATGGCCGTCCCTGCAGCCTCTTCCAGCTTGGCTTTCAGCTGGTCTTCGCTCATTTCCGACAGGTCGGTTTCATGGTCCGCCCGCAGGAATGCCACCGGCTCTGTCCCGATGTTGAAGCGCAGCACGTCTTCGGGCAGGTGATAGACAGGTCGGCCCTGCACATCGATGGACCGGTAGATCTCATGCGTGACCATGCCTTGGGTAAAAAGCGCGTTGAACGGCTCGACGGCCTTCTGCGGCAGGTGGCCGGTCTTGTGCATCGCCCGGGCGAAGAAGCGGCTGTACAGCAGGTGCAGGATCGCATGCTCGATCCCGCCGATATACTGGTCGACGTTCATCCAGTAGTCGGCGTCTTCCAGCACGGTCGGGGTCGTGGCGCGCGGCGCGGTGAAGCGGGCGTAGTACCAGCTTGAATCCACGAAGGTGTCCATCGTGTCCGTCTCGCGCCGGGCCTTGGCCCCGCACTTCGGACAAGTGCAGTCGCGCCAGGTCGGATGCCGGTCCAGGGGGTTGCCGGGGACATCGAAGCTGACGTCATAGGGCAGCTCGATCGGCAGGTTTTCCTTCTTCTCGGCCACCACCCCGCAGGTCGCGCAGTGGATCACCGGAATCGGGCAGCCCCAATAGCGTTGCCGCGACACACCCCAGTCGCGCAGGCGGAACTTGGTGACACCCTTGCCGTAGCCGTTCGCCTCGGCATGGGCGATGGCCGATGCAACGCCGTCGTCCCCCGTCTGCACCTCGGCCCCGGCGAAGCCACGGATGTAGTGGACCTTCTCCGATTTCATCGGCACGAAAGCCTCGGCCAGCGCGGCGTCGGCACCGTCCGCCGTGAACACCGGCTTGATCGGCAGCCCGTACTTGGTCGCGAAATCAAAGTCGCGCTGGTCATGCGCCGGGCAACCGAAGATCGCGCCGGTGCCATAGTCCATCAGGATGAAGTTGGCGATCCAGACCGGCAGCTCCCACGACGGGTCCAGAGGATGCTTGACGCGGATGCCCGTGTCATACCCGATCTTCTCCGCCGTCTCGATTTCCTCGGCGGATGTCCCGCCCTTTCGGCACTCTGCGACGAAGGCCGCCACCGCCGGGTCGCCCTCCAGCGCCTTCGCCAACGGATGGTCCGCCGAAATCGCCGCGAAGGAGGCCCCCATCAGAGTATCCGGCCGGGTCGTGTAGACCTCCAGCACATCGAACCCCGCAGGTGCCCCCACCGTCTGGAACCCGAACTGCAAGCCGCGCGACTTGCCGATCCAGTTCGCCTGCATCAGGCGCACCTTCTCCGGCCAGTTCGTCAGCCCGTCCAGCGCCGACAGCAACTCCTCCGAGTAATCCGAGATCTTGAAGAACCACTGCGTCAGCTCGCGCCGTCCCACCGCAGCGCCCGACCGCCAGCCCTTGCCGTCGATCACCTGCTCGTTGGCCAGAACCGTCATGTCCACCGGGTCCCAGTTGACCACGGCGGCCTTCCGGTAGACCAGCCCGGCCTCCATCATGTCGATGAACATGGCCTGCTGCTGGCCGTAATACTCCGGATCACAGGTCGCCAGTTCCCGCGACCAGTCGATCGACAGGCCCAAGGGCTTCATCTGCGCCTTCATGTCCGCGATGTTGCCGTAGGTCCAATCCTTCGGATGCCCGCCCCGCTCCATCGCGGCGTTCTCGGCGGGCATCCCGAAGGCGTCCCAGCCCATCGGGTGCAGGACGCTGAACCCCTGCGCCAGCTTGGTCCGCGCCACCACATCGCCCATCGTGTAGTTGCGCACATGCCCCATGTGGATGCGCCCCGACGGATAGGGGAACATCTCCAGCACATAGTACTTGGGCTTGGCCGGATCGCGCCGCGCCGTGAAGGCCCCGGCCTTGTCCCAGGCATCCTGCCATTGGGGTTCGATCACCGAAGGGTCATAGCGGGACATCAGGAGGCCTCATGCGGAATTCCGGGCGGAATTACACATGCCAGCCCGGAAAGGTCCACCCCTTCCCGGCCCTTCCGGCCACCAGAACGCTTAAAGCTTGCTGTCGCGCACCCGAAGCTGCCGCGCCCGGGTCAGGATCGCATCCTCGATGGCCCGCACCGTCTCCGGAGCCACCGAACCGCCGCCCTGCCCCTGCAGCGCGACCTTCAGGCTCCGCGCATCCAGCGCCGGGTCCTGGACATAGATCGTCGCGCGATACGCCCGACCCCCACCCGGAGGCCGCCCATACCCGGTCACGATCACGCCGGTGAACGGGTCCACCGATTCGATGGGCAGGAAGTTCAGCACTTCCAGGCTGGCCTGCCAGATGTACTTGTTGACCTCGACCGTGGTGTTCGGATCGTCCGAGTTCGAGAACAGATCCCACACGGTGGAGCCCCGCTCTTCCCGGTCCGGGTTCGCCGCCGCATTGGCTGCCCGCTGCGCGTCGGCCCGTTCTTTCCGGGTCATCTGGTCTTCCGACGGGACCGAAGTCCGGTTGCCGAACAGATTGCCGCTGCCAAGTCCGCCGCCGCAAGCTGAAAGAGTAACGACCAGACCCGTCGCCAATGCCATGCGTGCAAGTTGATGCAAGTTCATCCGGCCACCTTTGGAACCCTTGCCTGCTGTCTAGCTTGTCGCCCAAGGCGTGCCAAGGGCTTTCGCTTCTCGTGCGCGCGCTTGCGCAGGGGCGCGAAGCGCAGACAATGACTGGGGGATTCCGGACCTGTGGCTTTGCTGCACCAACTTTCCGTCGAATTCCCGAGGACGGTTTGCGAGCGTTGCAAAAGTGGGCAGCAAGGGTGAAATACGGCTCATTCCCCTGCGGATTCCCCTGCGGCGGGCTTACCTTGAAGAAAGAGGGAAAACATGAAAAAGATTCTTCTCGCGACCAGCGCCCTGGTTATGGTTGCCGGCGCCGCCTCCGCGGAAATCGCCCTGTCGGGTTCGGCCCGCATGGGTCTGGTGTACGCCGACACTGCTACCGGCTCGACCACTCAGTTCAGCTCGCGCGTTCGTATCGTCTTCACCGCTTCGGGCGAAACCGATACCGGCCTGGCGTTCGGCGCTTCGATGCGCGCTGACCAGTCCGGCCAAGGCGGCACCGCTAACGGCGACTCGACCGTGTTCATCTCGGGCGCGTTCGGCAAGCTGACCATGGGCGACGTCGGCGGCGCTGCTGACGCTCTCGTGGGCCAGGTCTCGGGCGTCGGTTACGGCCCGAACGACTCGCTGCAGGAAATCGGCTTCGTCGGCACAACCAAGACGGCTGCCTACTACGAGTACAGCGCTGGCGCTCTGACCTTCGGTCTGGGTGCGGGCCAGATTGAAAGCGCAGGCAGCGAGCTGAACGTCGCCGTCAAGTACGCGACGGACGCCTACTCGGTCGCTCTCGGATACGAAACCACCGATGGCAATCCTGCGGTTACTCCCCTCACGCTCGACACCGTCGCGGCGGAAGACCTGATCTCGCTCGGCGGCTCGGCCACCTTCGGCGCTGCGACCGTCAAGGCTCGCGTCTCGGACAGCGACATCGCTGGCAGGGACACCACCTGGGCACTGTCGGTTGACTACGCTGTTGGTGCGACCACGCTGACCGCCTTCTACACCGACTTCGGCAACACCCTGTTCGACGCGGCCGGAACGGATGCTTTCGCTTCGACCGACACGCAGCACATCGGGATCGGCGCTGCCTACGACCTGGGCGGTGGCGCAACCGTTGCTGGCGGTATCGTTCGTCAGAACAACAACGTCGGTGTCAACAACACCTTCGCCGACGTCGGCCTGAAGTTCTCGTTCTAATCCATCCGGATTGGACGACCGGAAAGAGCGGGCCTTGTGCCCGCTCTTTTCTTTTCGTCTTCAGACAGTTGCGCGAACACGGGCCACGATTGGTGGCGTGCGGCAACAAGCGGAATATTGCCAAGCGACGAATGAGGCGCCTTGTTCACGCTTCTTGCATCCACCGCCATCCTTG
>NZ_JALHQD010000006.1 GCF_022842145.1 Tabrizicola sp. | reverse complement strand
CTGGCCTCGGTCATTCGCGGCGTGAAGAAGCAGGCCGTCACGGATATGCCGAAGCTGGCCACCCGCGCCTCGTCGGAAAAGGTGCTGGCCGCGGTGAACCCGGTGCTGCCGGAAACCATCGGCGGCTCTGCCGACCTGACGGGATCAAACAACACCAAGACCGCCGACCTGGGCGTTTTCACGCCCGAGGATCGCAAGGGCCGCTACGTCTATTTCGGTATCCGCGAACATGGGATGGCCGCAGCGATGAACGGGATGGCGCTGCATGGCGGCGTGCGGCCCTATGGCGGCACCTTCATGTGCTTCACCGACTATGCGCGGCCTTCGATGCGCCTCTCGGCGCTGATGGGCATCCCGGTCGTTTATGTCATGACGCATGACTCCATCGGTCTGGGCGAAGATGGCCCGACCCACCAGCCAGTCGAGCATCTGGCGATCAGCCGGTCGACGCCGAACACGCTGGTGATCCGTCCTGCTGACCTGGTGGAAGTCGCCGAAGCCTGGGAAATCGCGCTGACCGAGAAGACCCGGCCAACCGTCCTGGCTTTGTCCCGCCAGAACCTTCCGGCGGTGCGGAAGACCCACACCAACACCAACATGGTCGCCAAAGGCGCCTATGTGCTGGAGGAGGCGACGGGCAAGCGTCAGGTGATCCTGATGGCGACGGGCTCCGAGGTCGAGATCGCGTTGAAGGCCCGTGCCGCTTTGGAAGCGGAAGGGATCGGCACCCGCGTCGTGTCCATGCCGTCGATGGAACTGTTCGCAGCGCAGGACGAGGCCTACCGCCGCAAGGTCCTGCCGCCCGGCCCGGTGCGGGTCGCGGTCGAGGCGGGCGTCCGGATGGGCTGGGACCGCTGGCTTCTGGGCGAGCGCGGGCGCGAGGCGAAGGCCGGGTTCGTTGGCATGTCGACCTTCGGCGCCTCGGCCCCGATGGAGCGGCTGTACGCCGAATTCGGGATCACGGCGGACGCCACGGTTGCAGCGGCCAAGGCGCTGCTCTGACCCTTTGATCCAGTCTGGTTAAGCAAGCGGCGGCTTCGGGCCGCCGCTTCCATTTTTGACGGACCGCTGGCGCGCGAGGTTCTGACGGGCTTTTCATTTCGACTTTGGCCGGTCAGGGTCCGCCGCGAAAAAGGGGGCAAGGATGGACTGGCGGGGATTCGGCCCGGCGATGGGCAGCCCGAAGGTGGTGGACCTTGTCCGCGCCGGGCTTGGTGCAGGAGTGGGGCTGCTTCTGGCGGGGCTGGCCCTGCGGGGCGCAGGGCTTGGCTGGCTGATCGCACCCTTCGGGGCTTCGGCGGTGCTGGTCTATGCGGTTCCGAACAGCCCCCTTGCGCAGCCCTGGTCGGTGGTGGTGGGAAATACGCTGTCCGCACTGGTGGCGCTGGCGGTGCTGAGCGCCCTGCCCCAGGCCAGCCACGCCGTGCCGCTGGCGGTGGGTCTGGCGATTGCCGCGATGCTGGCCACGCGCGCACTGCATCCTCCGGGCGGTGCCGTGGCGCTTCTGGTGGCGCTTGGTGGTCCGGCGCACTGGCTGGCAACGACCGCGACCGTCGCGGCGGGGTCTGCCCTCCTGGTCGCGGTCGGCATCCTGTGGAACGGCGCGGCAGGCCGGGTCTACCCCTTCCGCCAGCCCGCCCAGCCGGGTCCGCACGGCACGCAGGACCCCACCCCCGAGGCGCGGATCGGCCTTGATCCGGCCGAGCTGGCCACGATCCTGGAAGACTTCCGGCAGTCGGCGAACCTTGGTGTCGCCGACCTGGCCCGACTGGTCGGCGCGGCGGAACAGGCCGCTGCGGCGCGGCGGATGGAGGGGTTTACCGCCGCTGACATCATGTCGCGCGATCTGGTGACGGTCGGCCCGGAGGCGCCCTTGTCCCAGGTCGCGGACATCTTCCGCACGCGGGGCTTCACCTCGCTGCCGGTGGTGGAGGGCACCCGCCTGATGGGTGTGATCTTCCAGATCGACCTGATCCGCCGCGCCCGCGAGGATGCCTTTCTTCAGCATTCCAGCCTGCTTGCCGCATTGGCCCGGTTGATCGACAGCCACCGCAAGACCCCGCCCAAGGCCGGTGAAATCATGGAGACCGGAGTGCCGCAGGTTACGCCTGCAACGCCCGTGGGGGCGCTGCTGCCGCTTCTGGCGGATGGCGGAGCCGAGGCGGTGCCGGTGGTGGAAGGCGCGGCCATCGTCGGGATCGTGACACGGACCGACCTTGTCTCGGCCTTGGCGCAGCGGCTGGCCCTGCTGGACTAACGCCCACGCACCGCAGCGTCATAGCCTGGCGCGGTGGCATCGGGGTCCGGGGGAGCGCTGTCCTCGTATTCGTCGCCGGGGTCCATCTCGCCCTCGACATCCTCCTCGGCGTCCAGGTCCTCGGGATCGGGCATCCCGTCGTCATTGAGGTCGGGGCTTTGCGGATCGTCCTCGGCATTCTCGGTGCTTGAGGTGAGATCGGCATCAGCGAGGGAAACCTCGGGCAGGTCTTCCTCAGGATAATCCTCGGTCGGAAGGACTCCGCCGTCCTCGGAGGCGTCACCGTCCGACAGGCGCGGGCCGTCGTCGTCCTGGATGTGCGGATAGGTCTGCTCCTCGCCCTGGTCGGTCAGCGTGGGGAATTCCCCGAGGTTGCCCTGGATCGAGGCTTCCTCGATCACAGGCGCCGCGGCCTCTTCGGGGTCGAGCGTCGGAAGCGCGACTTCCCGCATCGCCAGCAACTCGCGCGCCTGGTCGATGTAACGGTCACTGCCGCCCTCGGGACTGCCCGCCTCTTGCCACAGCAGATCGGCACGGTCGCGGATGCGGGCTTCCCAGGCGTCGAAGTCTTGGCGGTTCATGGTGGTCTCCCTTGTTGGGGAGACAACGCCATCTTGCAGGGCCGGTTCCGTCAGTGCGCGGCGGCCTTCTTGCCGGTGACGGCGGCCCAGAGCGGACCGATCATCCGGGTCGCGACGGGGATAAGGAGGACGCCGAGGATCAGTCCGAAGACCCCATCCAGCGCCGCCGTCACCACCCATTCGACGAAGCCCTGCGCCACGGGCACCGCATGGGCGACGGCCTCGGCGATGTGGTGGATCGTCTCGTAGGGCCAGGCCCAGAGATGGGTGACCTCCAGCCCGTGGATGACGATGTTGCCGCCGACCCACAGCATCGCGGCCGTGCCGACGGTGGACAGGAACGCCATCAGCTTTGGCATCGCCAGCACCAGCCCGCGGCCAAGCGCCCTGCCCCCGGAGGTCCGGCCCGTGGCGGCCAGGTGAAGGCCCACGTCGTCCATTTTCACGATCAGAGCGACCGCCCCGTAGACCGCGACGGTGATGATCGTGCCCACCACCGCCAGCGTGATGGCCTGCATCCAGAAGTTGGGGCTTTCGATGGTGGCCAGCGCGATGGTCATGATCTCGGCCGAGAGGATGAAGTCGGTCTTGATCGCACCGGCGACCTTTTCCTCTTCCAGGTGGGTCGGGTCCTTGGTGTCGAAGTCCGACGCGACAGCTTCGTCAGCGTGGGGGGCAAAGGCGTGGACCAACTTTTCCGCGCCCTCGAAGCACAGGTATGCCCCGCCCAGCATCAGCAGCGGCGTGATGACCCAAGGGGCGAAATGGTCCAGCGCCAGAAGGCCGGGAAGCAGGACGATAAGCTTGTTGCGCAAACTGCCAAGGGCGATGCGCCAGATGATCGGCAGTTCCCGGTCGGCCGAGAAGCCGTGGACGTACTTCGGGGTCACCGCGGCATCGTCGATCACCACCCCCGCCGCCTTGGTCCCCGCCTTGGCCGCAGCCGCCGCAATGTCGTCGATCGACGAAGCCGCCACCTTGGCGATGGCCGCCACGTCGTCGAGAAGTGCCAGAAGTCCGCTCATGCCTTGCCCCGTTCCGCCTGCAACCTTGGATGTAGCTGGAAACGCAGGATTCGGCAAAGTGATGCACCCGGTTAGCGCAAACAGGCGAAGATTGCGCTAACACTCTGATTTGCCGTCGTATTTTGTCTTGAATGTCGGATGCAAGCCGGTATCCCTGCGACCGGGATCACCAGGGAGAGTTTCAGCATGACCGTCACCGTCGGCATCAACGGCTTCGGGCGCATCGGGCGCTGCACGCTGGCGCATATCGCGGAATCGAACCGCAACGACGTACAGGTGGTGGCGATCAACGCGACGGGGCCGGTGGAGACGAACGCCCACCTCCTGCGGTATGACAGCGTGCATGGCCGGTTTCCCGGGGTGGTGAAGGTGATGGACGCCGGGCTTGACCTTGGTCGCGGGCCGATCCGGATGATGTCGACCTATGAGCCGAAGGAACTGGACTGGTACGGCATCGATGTCGTCCTGGAATGCACCGGCAAGTTCAACGACCGCGACAAGGCGGCGGTGCATCTGGGGCGGGGGGCGAAGCGGGTGCTGGTGTCAGCCCCGGCGAAGCGGGCGGATCTGACGGTGGTCTACGGCGTCAACCACCGTAGCCTGCTGCCAGAACACCTGGTGGTCTCGAACGCCTCCTGCACCACGAACTGCCTGGCACCCTTGGCCAAAGTGCTGAACGACACGATCGGGATTGAAAGCGGGATCATGACCACGATCCACAGCTACACCGGCGACCAGCCGACGCTGGACCGGCGGCACAAGGACCTGTACCGCGCCCGCAGTGCAGCAATGGCGATGATCCCGACCTCGACCGGCGCTGGCAAGGCTATCGGCGAGGTGCTGCCGGAACTGGCGGGCCGGCTGGAGGGTTCGGCGATCCGCGTGCCAACGCCGAACGTCAGCGCGGTGGACCTGACCTTTATCGCGCAGAAGTCGGTCACGGTGGCCGAGGTTAACGAAATCGTCAGGGAAGCCTGCGCAGGCTACATGGGCATGGTCATGGCCTATGACCCCGAACCGAAGGTGTCGATCGACTTCAACCACACGTCGCAGTCGTCGATCTTTGCGCCCGACCAGACCAAGGTCGCGGGGCGTTCCGTTCGCGTGCTGGCGTGGTATGACAACGAATGGGGTTTCTCCTGCCGGATGGCCGATGTGGCCGGCGCGATGGGGCGGCTCGCGCAGTAACCGGGGCCAGGCGCCCCGCTTTCCGGGGGCCGGCTTGACCAATACCATCGCGATCTGGCTGGGCCTGGTGATTGTCGCCGCCATTGTCGCCGACCTTGCAGTCAACAGCGGGGCGGCGTTTCAGTTTCTGGCGCGAAAATTCCTGAACTTGATCGACTGGGTGGCTTTCTGGAACTGACCGCGTCAAACTGCGGTTGCATTTCCCGGCGATATGTCTTTGTTAGCGCTATCGGGATACCCCAAACTTCGGAGGACTAGTCATGGCCGTCAAGGTTGCCATCAACGGATTTGGACGCATCGGACGCAACGTGCTGCGCTCCATCATCGAGTCGGGCCGCACCGACATCGAGGTCGTGGCAATCAACGACCTGGGTCCCGTCGAGACGAACGCCCATCTCTTGCGCTATGATTCGGTGCACGGGAAGTTTCCGGCCACGGTGACCACGGGCGCAGACAGCATCGACGTCGGCCGCGGGCCGATGCGGGTGACCGCGCTGAAGAACCCGGCCGAGCTGCCCTGGGGTGACGTCGACATCGTGCTGGAATGCACCGGCATCTTCACCTCGAAGGAAAAGTGCCAGGCGCATCTTGAGAACGGCTCGAAGCGGGTGCTGATCGGCGCCCCCGGCGACGGCGCGGACAAGACCATCGTCTACGGCGTGAACCACAACACGCTGACCAGGGATGACATCGTCGTCTCGAATGCGTCCTGCACCACCAACTGCCTGGCGCCGGTGGCTTTCGTCCTGAACAACGCCATCGGGATCGAGAAGGGCATGATGACCACGATCCACAGCTACACCGGCGACCAGCCGACGCTGGATACGATGCACAAGGACCTGTACCGCGCCAGGGCTGCGGCGCTGTCGATGATCCCGACCTCGACCGGCGCTGCCAAGGCCGTCGGTCTGGTGCTGCCCGAGTTGAAGGGCAAGCTTGACGGCTTTGCCATGCGGGTGCCGACGCCGAACGTCTCCGTGGTGGACCTGAAGTTCATCGCCAGGCGCGCCACATCGGTCGAGGAAGTGAATGCCGCGATCAAGGCCGCCGCCGAGGGTCCGCTGAAGGGAATCCTGGGTTACACGACCGAAAAGCTGGTCAGCAGCGACTTCAACCACGACCCGCATTCGTCGGTGTTCCACATGGACCAGACCAAGGTGATGGACGGGAGCTTCGTGTCGATCCTGTCGTGGTACGACAACGAATGGGGCTTCTCGAACCGCATGGCTGACACGGCTGTCGCGATGGGAAAACTGATCTGAACCCATTGATATAAAGGCAAAAGGGCGCCATCTGGCGCCCTTTTTCCTGTCCGAAGCTATGCGGTGACTGCATAGCCGCAGCGCAGCATTGGTCATTGTTGGCGCCAACGGAACGCTTATGTTCCGGCCATGCGAGAAGGAAAAGCAGTCCTCTCGCGCTGTATAAGGACGATGAAGATGACCTCTGTGTATGAAATGCTGAAGACCGCTGCGGCGAACTATGCGCTGTACCGCCAGACCCGCAACGAGATTGCCAACCTGCCTGCCGACATCGCGCTGGATCTCGGGATTCTTCCCGGCGACGCCGACCGGATCGCGCGCGAAGCGGTCTACGGCAAGGCGGCCTGATCGCGGCCAGAACGCTGGACGATGCGGGGGCCTGCGGGCCCCTTTTGCATCAGCGGTACTTGTGGACCAGGGCGTCGACCACCGGCGGTGTCACGAAGTTGGAGACGTCGCCGCCCAGCCGGGCGATCTCCTTTACCAGCTTGGAGGCAATCGCCTGACGCCGGGCATCGGCCATCATGAACACCGTCTCGATGCTGGCATCCAGCGCGCGGTTCATGCCGACCATCTGGAATTCGTATTCGAAATCCGCCACCGCGCGCAGACCGCGGATGATGATTCCGGCGCCGACGTCGCGGGCGCAGTCGATCAAGAGGTTCTCGAACGGATGGACGATGATCTCGCCCCCGGTCTTGGCGATGATCGCCGCGCATTCCGCCTCGACCATCGCTACGCGCTCTTCCAGATTGAAAAGCGGCCCCTTGTCACGGTTGATCGCCACCCCGATCACCAGCCGGTCCACCAAGGCCATCGCGCGCTGGATGATGTCGATGTGGCCCAGGGTGACCGGATCGAAGGTCCCCGGATAAAGCCCGATGCGCATGGCTCCCCCTTGGCTGGCCGCATGACTTCTGCACGCAACAATATTGCCCGCGCGGGTGCAAGCGCATTTCCGCCCTAGAAGCCCTTGATCATGCCTTCCAAGGCTTCCTTCTCGGCCGCCAGTTCCATCAGCCTGGCCTTGACCACGTCGCCGATGGAAATCAGGCCGACCATCTGGCCCTCCTCGATCACCGGCATGTGGCGAAAACGGCCATCGGTCATCCGGCCCAGCACGGCATCGGTGCCTTCGGTCCGTGTGCAATGAACGATCTTTGCCGTCATCAGGCTTTCGACCGGGTCTTTCAGGCAGGTGGCGCCGCGTTTGCCCAGTTCACGCACGATGTCGCGCTCTGAAACGATCCCCAGGGCCGCCTTGCCGTCCGACGAGACGATCACCGCCCCGATCCGTTTCGACGAAAGGATCGCGGCAACTTCCTGGACGGTGGTGCCTGGTTCGACTGTGATGACGCCAAGGTCACCCTTGGATGCGAGGATTTGCTGTACGAGCATGGGACGGCCCCTCCTCCTGACCGGAGGTCAAGGGTCGGACCTGACAGGGGATTCTGTCAAGCACGGGTTTCGTCCGCGATCAGCGCCTCAAGCCGCACCATCTCGGCCCGCGCGCCGCGGGTCAGCTGATCGGCGAAGCGGTTCAGCCGATCCAGCCGCGCATCGCTTTCGTGGCGGATCAGCCAGAAGCTGCGCGTCAGGCTGATCCGGTCGGTCAGGATGCGCGCGAGGTCCGGCGCGGCCGGAAGCGCGAAGTCATGCACGACCCCGACCCCTGCCCCGGTCCGCAGCCAGTTCAGCTGCACCGAGACCGAATTCGACGTCAGGGTCGCAGGACCGATCCCGATCTCGGCGAGGTAGTCCAGTTCCTTGTCGAAGATCATGTCCGGAATGTAGCCGATGATCCGGTGCCCCTGCAGGTCCTCGGGCGCGGTGATGGCGCGCGCCCCTGCCAGATAGTTGCGGCTGGCGGCCAGGTGCAGTCGGTAGTCCGTCAGCTTCTGCACGGTCAATCTGCCTGCTTCGGGTCTGCTGACGGCGATGGCCATATCCGCCTCGCGCTTGGACAGGTTGAAGACGCGGGGGAGTGCAACGATCTGCACTTCCAGCCCGGGATTTTCGTCACAGATCCGGGACAGGACCTGGGGCAGCAGGTAGTTCGCGCAGCCGTCGGGCGCACCCAGCCGGATCAGCCCGGTCAGGCCACCGGGTCCGGTCAGGCTTTCCTCGGCACCAAGGGTGGCGCGCTCGGCCTGTTCGGCATGGGGGATCAGCCGGGCGCCCTCCTCGGTCAGCGCATAGCCCTGCGGCGACTTGGTGAAAAGCCGCGCGTGGGTGGCCTCCTCAAGCCGGGCTATGCGGCGACCGACGGTGGCCGGGTCGATCTTCAGCCGCTTGCCTGCCGCCGAGAGGCTTTCGGTGCGCGCCACGGCAAGGAATACGCGCAGGTCGTCCCAGTCCATTCTTGAACCTCACTAGGTGGGCAATACTGTCCACCCTACCCCTGCCCTGCATTCCTGCAAAACCTTTTTGGACGATTGCCGCTTTGTCTGGCGTTTGTGCAGGGGTAGAAGGACAGCAACCTTAGGAGGGATTCCATGCAAGAGATCGGTCACTGGATCAACGGAAAGCGCGTCGCGGGCACTTCGGGCCGCTTCGCCGATGTCATGAACCCCGCCACCGGCGAAGTGCAGGCGCGCGTCGCTCTGGCCACGCTAGGCGAGTTGGACCACGCCATCCAGGAGGCCGCCAAGGCCCAGGTCGGCTGGCAGGCCACGAACCCGCAGCGCCGGGCCCGGGTGATGATGGCTTTCGGCGCCCTGATCAATGAAAACATGGACAAGCTGGCCGAGATGGTGGCCCGCGAACACGGCAAGACCATTCCCGACGCCAAAGGCGACGTGCAGCGCGGACTTGAGGTGATCGAGGTCTGCATGGGCGCGCCCGCGATGCTGAAGGGCGAGGCGATGGACAGCGCAGGTCCGGGCATCGACCTTTACGCCATCCGCCAACCGCTTGGTGTCGTTGCCGGAATCACGCCGTTCAACTTCCCGGCGATGATCCCGCTGTGGAAGATCGGACCGGCGCTTTCGTCGGGCAATGCGATGATCCTGAAGCCGTCGGAACGGGTGCCTTCGACCTCGCTGTACCTGGCCGAACTGCTGCAACAAGCTGGCCTGCCGGATGGCGTGCTGCAGGTGGTGAACGGTGACAAGACCGTGGTGGACGGCATCCTGGACCACCCGGTGATTCAGGGCGTGGGCTTTGTCGGCTCGACCCCCATCGCGCAATACATCTACGGCCGGGCCGCTGCGAACGGTAAGCGGGCGCAGTGCTTTGGTGGTGCGAAGAACCACATGATCATCATGCCCGACGCCGACCTCGACAAAGCCGCGGACGCGCTGGTGGGCGCGGGCTATGGCGCGGCGGGCGAACGCTGCATGGCGATTTCCGTGGCCGTCCCGGTCGGTGAAAAGACCGCGGACGCACTGATCGAACGGCTGATCCCGCGGATCGAGAAGTTGAAGGTCGGCCCGTACACCGCTGGAAACGATGTGGATTTCGGGCCGGTGATCACCCAGGCCTCGAAGGACCGCATCCTTGGCCTGATCAATTCGGGCGTCGAACAGGGCGCGAATCTGGTGGTCGACGGCCGCGGCTTCAAGCTGCAGGGCTATGAGAACGGCTTCTTCGTCGGCCCCTCGCTTTTCGACAACGTCACCCCGGAGATGGATATCTACAAGCAGGAGATCTTCGGGCCGGTCCTGACGACTGTCCGCGCCGGGTCCTACGAGCAGGCGCTTAAGCTGGTGATGGACAACGAATACGGCAACGGCACCGCGATCTACACCGCCGACGGCGACACCGCGCGCGACTTTGCGTCCCGGGTCAACGTGGGCATGGTCGGGATCAACTTCCCGATCCCGGTGCCGCTGTCCTACTTCTCGTTCGGTGGCTGGAAGAAATCGGCTTTCGGTGACCTGAACCAGTACGGGCCCGATGCCTTCCGCTTCTACACCAAGACCAAGACCGTCACGGCGCGCTGGTTCAGCGGCATCAAGGACGGTGCCAGCCTGAACTTCAAGGCGCTGGACTAACCTCTCCGGCGCGGTTTCCCCCGGGGAACCGCGCCTTAACTACCGGCGTTCCCTTGCTGATCCATCAGCGAGGCCAGAATGCGACCCCTGATCCTTTCCCTGCTTCTTCTCTTCCCCGTCGGTCCTGCGCTGGCCGGGCAATGCGCTTCCATCGTCCCCTCGGTCTGCGAGCGTCCGATCGATGACGCCCCTGCCCGCAAGATCCTGCGGGTGAAGCCCACGGTCACGCCCTTCATCGTCGGTGACAGGTTCCCGGTCGAGACGCGGTCCTTGCTGATGGACCCGGCCCGCTATGACCTTGCCCCCTCGGATGGAAGCTGGCGCTACTATGCGATGGCGGGCGTGGTCTACCGGGTGGAAACCGCTTCTGGTCTGGTGCTGGAGGTGATCCGCACGCGCCGGACCTCGCACCTGCGCTGAAAGCCGCTTGGCCCGAACCTTTCAGGAACTAAGAGGCCCGCCAAACGGTTTTACTTTCGTATCAGAGCAGAAGGAGGCCAACATGCCCCGTATCACCACCATTCTTGCCGCCACCCTTGCGGCATTCACCCTGACCGGCGTTCCAGCGCTGGCTGAAGGCGCCAAGGACTGCCCGCCCGGCCTGGCGAAGAAGGACCCCGCCTGCGTCCCTCCGGGACAGGTCGGCAAGTCCTATAACCCGGACCATGTCTATGCCGAAGGCGACCGCCTCCGCGGCCACTACGTGATCGTTACCGAAGATCAGTGGGCGGACCTGTCGCTGACGCCGCTTGACGATGACAGCGTCTACGTGGTGATCGACAACCAGATCGTCCGCGTCAAGGAAAGCAACCTTGTCGTCATCGAGCCGATCCGCATCTTGGAAAACGTGCTGAACTGAGCACGGGCGTAGGGTGGGCGGTATCGCCCACCCTACTCTGCCGCGATGCGCCGCGGTTTCAGCAGGTCCTTGAGGTAGCGGCCGGTGTGGCTTGCCTCGACCTTCACGACAGCCTCGGGCGTTCCGGTTGCAACGATTTCGCCGCCGCCGTCCCCGCCTTCGGGGCCGATGTCGATCACCCAATCCGCCGTCTTCACCACGTCCAGATTATGCTCGATCACCACCACCGTATTCCCCTGGTCCACAAGGGAATGCAGCACTTCGAGAAGTTTCCTGACGTCCTCGAAGTGCAGGCCGGTGGTCGGCTCATCCAGGATATACAGCGTTCGGCCGGTTGCCCGTCGGGAAAGCTCCTTTGACAGCTTCACCCGCTGCGCCTCGCCACCTGACAGCGTGGTCGCCTGCTGGCCGACCTTGATGTAGCCCAAGCCCACCTCAACCAGGGCATCCATCTTCTCGCGGATCGACGGAACCGCCTGGAAGAACTCGCGGGCGTCCTCGGTGGTCATGTCAAGAACGTCGGCTATGCTCTTGTTCTTGAACTTGACTTCCAACGTTTCGCGGTTGTAGCGCTGGCCCTTGCAGGTCTCGCAGGTGACGTAGACGTCGGGCAGGAAGTTCATCTCGATCTTCAGCACACCGTCGCCCTGGCAGGCTTCGCAGCGACCACCCTTGACGTTGAAACTGAACCGCCCCGGGCCGTAGCCCCGTGCCTTGGCCTCTGGCAAACCCGCGAACCAGTCGCGGATCGGGGTGAAGGCCCCGGTGTAAGTCGCTGGATTCGAACGCGGAGTCCGGCCGATCGCGCGCTGGTCGATGTCGATCACCTTGTCCAGATGCTCGAACCCCTTGATCGTCTCGCAAGGCGCCGGAGTTTCATGCGCGCCGTTCAGGCGCATCGCGGCGGTCTTGAACAGCGTCTCGATGGTCAGCGAGGACTTGCCGCCCCCCGACACACCCGTCACGCAGACGAACATCCCCAGCGGAAACTCGGCCGTGACGTTCTTGAGGTTGTTGCCGGTGGCTCCCACCACCGTCAGCGTCTTGCCATTGCCCTTGCGGCGCGTCTTCGGCACCGCGATCTCCCGCACACCCGACAGATACTGCCCGGTCAGGCTGGCCGGATCGGCGGCAACCTGGGCGGGCGTGCCGTGGCTGACCACCATCCCGCCGTGCACCCCCGCGCCCGGCCCCATGTCGAAGACATAATCGGCCTCGCGGATGGCGTCTTCGTCATGTTCGACGACCAGGACGGTGTTGCCCGCATCCCGCAGGTTCTTCAGCGTGGTCAGCAGCCGGTCGTTGTCGCGCTGGTGAAGTCCGATGGACGGCTCGTCCAGCACGTAAAGCACGCCGGTCAAACCGGACCCGATCTGCGACGCCAGCCGGATGCGCTGCGATTCCCCCCCCGACAGGGTCCCCGCGGCGCGGCTCATCGTCAGATAGTTCAGACCGACATTCACAAGGAATCCAAGGCGTTCACGGATTTCCTTCAGGATCGCCTTCGCGATTTCGTTCTGTTGCTTGGTCAGAGTCTCGGCCACGCCTTCGATCCAGGCATAAGCCTCGGTGATCGACATCTGTACCACCTGTCCGACGTGCAGCTTGGCGATCTTCACCGCCAGCGCCTCGGGCTTCAAGCGGTAGCCACCGCAGGCTCCGCAAGCGCGATTGGCCTGATAGCGCTCCATCTCCTCGCGGGACCAAGCGCTGTCAGTCTCGCGGTAGCGGCGTTCCATATTGGGGATGATGCCCTCGTAGACGCGCTTGACCTGATAGACGCGCCCGCCCTCGTCATAGCGGAACTCGATTTCCTGGCCTTTGGAGCCGTGCAGGAAAAGGTCCTTCATCGTGTCGGGCAGGTCCTTCCACTTGGCTTTCAGGTTGAAGCCGTAGTGCTTCGACAGGGCCTCCATCGTCTGGGTCAGGTAGGGCGACTTCGACTTGGCCCAAGGCGCGATGGCACCTTGCATCAGGGTCAGGTTCTGGTCGGGAACGACGAGGCGCTCGTCGAAGAAAAGCTCCATCCCCAGGCCGTCGCAGACCGGGCAGGCGCCGAACGGTGCGTTGAAGCTGAACAGCCTGGGTTCGATCTCGGCGATGGTGAAGCCGCTGACCGGACAGGCGAATTTCTCCGAATAGGTGATGCGCTGCGCTTCCTCTCCTTCCTTGGCGTCGGCGAGCTCGACCACGGCGATCCCGTCGGCCAGGTTCAGCGCTGTGCGGAAGCTATCGGCGAGGCGCGTCTCGATCCCTTCCTTCACGACGATCCGGTCGACCACGACGTCGATGTTGTGGCGGAACTTCTTGTCCAGCGTCGGCGGTTCTTCCAGCTCGTAGAAGGCGCCATTTACCTTGACCCGCTGGAAGCCCTGCTTCCTGAGATCCAGGAATTCCTTGCGGTATTCGCCCTTCCGGTCCCGGATGATCGGGGCCAGCAGATAGGCCCGCGTCCCCTCCTCCATCGCCATCACGGCATCGACCATGTCCTGCACCTGCATCGCGGTGATCGGCAGGCCGGTCGCGGGGGAATAGGGCGTGCCGACCCGGGCGAACAGCAGGCGAAGGTAGTCGTAGATCTCGGTTACCGTGCCGACGGTGGAACGCGGGTTCTTCGAGGTGGTCTTCTGCTCGATGCTGATTGCGGGCGAAAGGCCGGAGATGTGATCCACATCAGGCTTGCCCATCATGTCGAGGAACTGGCGGGCATAGGCCGACAGCGATTCCACATAGCGCCGCTGCCCCTCGGCATAGATCGTGTCGAAGGCGAGTGAGGACTTGCCCGAGCCGGAAAGCCCGGTGATCACCACCAACTGGTCGCGCGGAATCGAGACGTCTACGCCCTTGAGGTTATGCTCGCGCGCGCCGCGCACTTCGATGAACTTCTGTTCCGCCATGATAACCCCAAACGTGCAGGGACAAGACATAGGACGGTTTGGCTGAGTCTCCAACCGGAAAAAGTGAACGGAACATGAACGCATATCGGCCTTGCTGTGGGGTTTACATTTTCATATTCCAAGCTATATAGGTGTAATCCCAAGAACGAGGTGTTCTATGTCTTCCACGGCCCGTCCCGCCCCCCTCCGGTTGAGCATCGCAGAAGTCGCCGAACAGGTGGCTCTGGGAAAAATGCTGCTAATCGACGTACGCGAGGTCGCCGAGGCGAAAGCTTCGGGTGTGGCGCAGGGGGCCAAGCTGATCCCGCTGTCGTTGCTGCCCCTGAAGTGCGACCCACGCCAGCCGGGGTGTGAACTGCCGCAGGGCCTGCCGGTCGCGGTCTACTGCGCGGCGGGTGGGCGGTCGGCGATGGCCGCGGACAGGCTGGCGCAGCTTGGCTACGGGCCTGTGGTCAACCTCGGCGGCCTGCGCGATTGGGCGGCAGGCGGCGGGGCGGTTGTTGCCTGCTAGGTCACCTGCTCGCGGCGGGCCTTCTGCAGAGCGTGGATGCCGATCCCTGCCCCGCAAAGGATGACCGCCGCCAGCGCAAGCCCCCCCGGACCCATGCTGGCAAGCAATGCTGCAAGGACCGGGGTACCCGTGGTCGTCCCCAGGTTCCCCAGTTGCGCCACCGCCCCAGCGGCGCGGGCGCGGTCTTCGGGGGTGGTGTTAAGTTCGGGGATCGAAGCGAAGCTTGCGCCCTGGACGATCCCGAGCGCACCGGACAGCAGGAACCCTCCAGCCACCATTCCGGCGCCCTGCCCCCAGAACACCCACAGGATCAGAAATCCTGGTATCGCCACCAGATAACCTGCCTGCACCAGGCGGACGGCCGACATACGTCCCAGAAGCTGGACCCCCAGCGTCAGCGACACGGCGATGGAGACGAGGGGCATCCCGGCGGCGATCAGGGCGCGGTGCGTCTCGGGCGTCTCGGGTGGCAGCAGGGTCAGGAGGGCGACGTAGAGGAAGGTGTAGCAGCAGAACCCCATTGCCGGGGCGGCGAGGCGGGGCGAGGCGTAGATGGCCGCGTGCTGGGCCAGAAGGTTCCCCATCGGCAGCGCAACCCCGCGGGGGTCGGGCGGCAGGGTCAGCGCCAGGATCACGGCGAGGGCGGCCATGTAGGCGGCGTGGCCGAGGAAAAGGCCGGTCGGGGTCGCGTGCGGGCCGATCAGGGCGAGGATGGTGTAGGTCACTCCAAAGAAGCTGGACCAGAGGGTCATCGCGAGGGGGCGGCGGTGTTCGGGGGCGAGGGCCGCGATCATCGTGGGGCCGACCACGACGATGGCGAGGTGGCTGGCGCCTTCGATGATCCGGCTGGCCAGCATCAGGGGGTAGGCCGGCATCAGGCTTTGCAGGGCGGACATCGCCGCCCCGGCAGCCAGCGCGGCGACGATGGCGCGGCGGGGGCCGATGCGGGCCACCAGAAGCCCGGCGGTGGTTCCGAAGATCAGGCCGACCATCCCGACGATGGAGACGACGAGCCCGAGGGCGACCTCGCCCTGCCCGCCGTAGGTCGCGCGGAGGGTCTCGTACAGGATCGAGATCTTCCCGAACTGGGCGGCGGCACCGAGGCCGGCGCACCAGAGGAGGAGGACGAGGAACATGGGCGGCAGCGGGCGCATGGGGGAGTGGTAGCGGGAATGGGGGCGGGATGCCAGAGGGTGCCCCGCGTGGTCAGTCTTTCAGGTCATTTGATTTCAAGGGGTTGACGGCGGGCGTTCAGGATTTCTTAAGCTGGCGCGGCGCCTTCGCCCGACTGCGTCGCTCCTCGCTCGGGGGCGGCGGCGGGCGCGTCGCGGCGGCCCTGCCGGCGGGGGAAGACGAAAGCGCACGAGGCGGCGTCAGTCCTTTTGCGCCATCGCCCAGGAGACCACAGGAAAGTCGGGATCGTTGGTCAGGTCATCATCGTCCCGCAAGTCGGGCGGCCAAGGCACTTCCAGGTTGCGCTGTGCCACGTGGCGGTTGCCCCATTGGTGGGACTGGATACGCCCCTCGTCAAAGCCCGCCTCGATGAGCAAGTTCTTCAGCCCCCGCGCCGTCCAGCGCGAGCAATCGACCGGCACCGCGTGGTAGGGCGCGAAGAACGGCACGGCCAGCCAGAACCAGCCGCCCGAGCGCAGCATCCGGTAGATGTTGCGGGTGGCGGCATGGGGGCGTTCGACATGCTCCCAGACCTGGTTGGCCATGATCAGATCGAAGCGGACGACCTTCCCGGCCTCGTCCAGCAGGGGACCCTGACAGGGATCGAACTTGCGGAACTGCAAGGCGCGGTAGCTGCGAAAGCCGAACTTCTCGCCCCATCTGCCGGAAAGCTCGGCCACGTCGAGACGCTCGGGGCCGAGACTGGTGATCCAGTCCCGGGTTTCCTTCTGCATCACGACCCGGTTGAGCGAGGCCATCAGATGTGGATCGCGCGTCCGTAGGCGTCGAGCACGGCTTCGTGCATCATCTCGGAGAGCGTGGGATGCGGGAAGACGGTGTTCATCAGGTCTTCCTCGGTCGTCTCCAGCGTGCGGCCGATCACATAGCCCTGGATCAGCTCGGTCACTTCGGCACCGATCATGTGAGCGCCCAGAAGTTCCCCCGTCTTGGCGTCGAAGATGGTTTTCACCAGACCTTCGGCTTCGCCCAGGGCGATGGCCTTGCCGTTGCCGATGAAGGGGAAGCGGCCGACCTTGATGTCATAGCCCGCTTCTTTCGCCTTCGCTTCGGTGAGACCGACGCTGGCGACCTGCGGGTGGCAATAGGTGCAGCCCGCGATGGAGTTCGGCTTGATCGGGTGCGGATGCTTGCCTGCGATCAGTTCGGCCACCATGACGCCTTCGTGGCTGGCCTTGTGCGCGAGCCAGGGCGCGCCCGCGATGTCGCCGATGGCGTAAAGCCCTTCAACGCCGGTGCGGCAGTATTCGTCGGTGACGACATGGGTGCGGTCGATCTTCACGCCCAAAGCCTCAAGCCCCAGGTTTTCCACGTTGCCGACGATGCCCACGGCGGAAATCACCGTGTCAAAGTCCTGCGTGGTGACTTGGCCCGCCTGTTCGATATGCGCGGTGACGCCCTGCCCCGGCTTGCGGTCCAGTTTCTTGACCGCGGCCTTCTCCAGGATCTTCATGCCCTGCTTCAGGAACTGCTTCTTGGCGAAGGCCGAGATTTCGGCATCTTCCACCGGCAGGATGCGGTCCATCACTTCGACGACCGTCGTGTCGGAACCCAGCGTGTTGAAGAAGCTGGCGAATTCGATGCCGATGGCCCCCGAGCCGATGACCAGCAGCTTTTTCGGCATCCGGGTCGCGACCAGCGCGTGCCGGTAGGACCAGACAAGATCGCCGTCTGCTTCAAGCCCCGGCAGCTCCCGTGCGCGGGCGCCGGTGGCAAGGACGATGGACTTGGCGGTCAGTTCTTCGGTGCCCTTGTCAGTCTTGACCGACACCATGCCTTTGGCGGGCAGCGTCGCCGCGCCCATGAAGACGGTGACCTTGTTCTTCTTCATCAGGTGGCCGATGCCGCCCGAAAGCTGCTTGGCCACACCACGCGAGCGGGCGATGACGGCGGGCAGGTCGAAGGAAATGCCGGTCGCGGCCAGGCCGAAATCCTTGGCTCGGTGCATCAGGTGGAAGACCTCGGCGCTGCGCAGCATGGCCTTGGTCGGGATGCAGCCCCAGTTCAGGCAGATGCCGCCCAGGTGTTCACGCTCGACGATGGCGACCTTGAGGCCAAGCTGGCTTGCGCGGATGGCGGCGACGTAGCCCCCCGGTCCGGCACCGATCACGATTACGTCGAAGCTTTGGGCAGCCATCTTTCCCTCCTCCAGAAAAAGTAGTTTGCCATTAAACTATCTGCCAGACCCAAGCAACATTGGCGCTGCTGTGGGCCTATGCGTCAGGCGCATGGCTTTCCTCCTGCTCGGCCTTCATCTGGGTCACCAGGGCCGGGTAAGCGCCCGCATCCAGGAAGGCCTGTTCCTCGGGCGTCGTGGTGCGCCCCAAGGCGGCATTGCGGAAGGGAAAGCGACCGAAGCGGGCGATGATCTCGCGGTGCGCCTTGGCGTGCAAAAGGAAATCGGCATCCTCTACCATGCGGGCGGAGTAAAGCTCCACCGACCAGTCCTGGTCTGACAGGTCTTCGGAATGTTCGAAGGGCAGGTAGAAGAAGGTGCGTTCGGGTTCCGGCACCGCGATGTCCCAGCCTAGCGCCACGGCGCGGCGGGCGGCGGCGCGGGCGCGGGCGTCGGTGGCAAAGGCGCGCGCCTCGCCGCGGAACATGTTGCGGGGGAACTGGTCGGTGAGGACAAGGTAGGCCAGCGTCCCGGCGGGTCCTTCGACCCAGTGTTCCAGGCCGCCATCGTGCGCTGCCTGCCAGAGATCCAGGAACCGGTCGCGGCAGGCATCGTCCACGGCGTCGCCACCGCTGAACCAGCCCTTTGCGCCGATCTCGCCGATCCAGAAGTCCAGCACTTCTACCGGGTCAGACATCGCAGCCTCCCTGCTTTGGCAAAGCCTTGCAGGGATCGGGCGGCGCTGCAACCCGAAGATGTCAGGCGACATCCTTGCGCGGGGGATCGTCCCGGGCGGCCTCGTCCAGGACCGCCTCGACCGCCAGGGGAGAGGCGCCGAGGGTCACGCCGCGGAAGGCGCCCGAGACGCTGGGCGCGGCGCGGCGCGTCATGCGGTACAGCGCATAGGCCGCAAGGGCGATGTAAAGCAGACCGATGAAAAGAAAGAAGCCCGAGGGGCCGAACTGCTCCATCATCCAGCCGGTCGAGGTGGGTCCGAAGATCGCGCCGAACCCGTTCAGGAAGATTAGTCCCGCCGAGGCGCCCGCCATCTGGTCCCGTGGCAGGAAGTCGTTGGTGTAGGCAATGAGGAGCGCGTAAACCGGGTTGGTGATCCCGCCCAGGATGATGGCGATGCCGACCAGCGCCGGGAAGGACAGGGGCAGGAGCGCCGCCGCCAGCATCGCCACGGCAGCGACGGCCGAAAGCCCGGTGATCAGCGTGCGCCGGTCCATCCGGTCCGAGGCAAAGCCGATGGGGTATTGCAGCACCAGACCGCCGACATAGATCGCGCCGACAAAGATCGAGATCTGGCCCAGGGTCAGCCCCTCCTGCGCGCCCCAGACGGAGGCCATGCCGAACATGGCGGAGAAGACGCCTCCGGTCAGGAGCATGCCGACGCAGCCGAGCGGCGAGATGCGGAAGAGCCGCCCGAAAGAGACGCGGCGCGTGCTGTCGAACTCGGGCGCAGGGGTGGGGGCCAGCAGGATCGGCATGAAGGCCAGCGACACGAGGACCGACGGCAGGATGAACAGCGCAAAGCCGGTTGGGTCGGGCAGGTTCAGCAGGACCTGGCTGGCGATGATGCCGATCATCTGCACGATCATGTAGGCCGACAGCGCCTGGCCCCGGGTCTCGTTCGAGGCGGTGTTGTTGATCCAGCTTTCGGCGGTGATGTAGATGCCGGAAAAGCAGAAGCCCGCAAGGACTCGCAGGGCGGTCCAGACGATCCAGTCGGGATAGACCGGGTAGATCACCAGGATTGCCGAGATCAGCGAGCCCAGTGCGGCGAAGACGCGCACGTGGCCCACCTGGCGGATCATCTTCGGCGCGGCCCAGGACCCGAAGAGGAAGCCCAGGAAGTAGGCGGCCATCACGTAGGAGAGCTGGTAGGTGGTGAAGCCCTCCAGATTGCCACGGATGCCAAGAAGCGTGCCCTGGATACCGTTGCCGACCATCAAAAGCATGATGCCCATCAGAAGCGGCCAGGAATGGGAGAGGACTTTCAGCATCGTCGTTCCTGCCGCGCGGGGATAGGCGGTCTGCCTGCCCGAAGTTTCGGCACAAGGCAAGCGGCCCGGCAGGGTTTCCTTTGGCCCGCGGAATTGTACCCGACACAGTTATTGAATTCGGCCAAGGGCTTCCCACTTAGGCTGGAACGACAAAAGGGAGCACGCCATGACCAAAGGGGATACGCGGACCGGCCGCAACCGCTTCGACGGCGTGCTGGACGCCGAGGAGCTTGCCAGGGCGCGGGCCCTGGGTGAGCCTTTGGCCTATTGTCCGTTGCAGCAAGGCTGGGTCCACCAGACCGAGGACGAGGATGACACCGCCCCGCCGCTGTCCTGGCAGATGGGCGTCCTGCCGCTGCACAAGCAGGTCACCGGCACTCCGGTCTATGTCCGGCCCCAGGCGTTGTCCCTGCGGGTCTGGGTCGAGGATGACCTGCCAGCCTACCGCGCCCTGATGAGCGACCCCAGCTTGTGGACCTACATGCTGGAGGATCGGCCGGGGTCCCTGGACGATGACATGGCCCGCGCGCTGATCGCGCTGTCGACCGAAGGCACGCACCACAAGGTGCGGGTCGCCAGCGTCGGCGGGCAGCCGGTGGGTCAGGTTCGGCTGGAATACGGGGCAACCCCGGACACCGGGGAATTGAGCTACTGGATCGCTGCGGCCCACCGCGGCAAGGGCCACGGGCGTGACATGGTGCAGCGATTTCTGGACCGGCTTGCGGTCAGAAAGCCGCATATCACCCGGATCACCGCCCGGGTGCACCCCGCCAACCCGGGATCGAAGCGCCTGCTTCTGGCCTGCGGCTTCGCGCCTTGCGACCGGCAAAGCCTGGGCCTTGCCCCGCGCGGGCGTGATGCGGGCGACTGGGAAGGTTTCGTCTTTAGCCGCTAGGGATCGGGGACAAGAAGCGAGCTGTCGCCATAGCTGAAGAAGCGGTAGCCCGCGACGATCGCTTGGGCATAGATCGCGCGGATGCGGTCTTCGCCCATCAGGGCCGCGACCAGCATCACCAGCGTAGATTTCGGGAGGTGGAAGTTGGTCATCAACGCGTCCGTCACCCGGAACTTGTAGCCGGGATAGATGAAGATGTCGGTCTCCCCCTCCCACGGATGCAGGACCCCGTCCGGAGCCGCGGCGCTTTCGATCAGCCGCAGCGCGGTGGTGCCGACAGGGATCACCCGTCCCCCTGCCCGCCTTGTCGCGTTGATCTCGTCTGCCGCCGCCGCGGTGACGCGGCCCCATTCGGCGTGCATCTTGTGGGTCGTCACGTCCTCGACCTTGACAGGAAGGAAGGTGCCGGCGCCGACATGCAGGGTGACTTCGGTGAAATCGACCCCCTTGGCCGCCAGCGCCTTCAGCAATTCCACATCGAAATGCAGGCTGGCCGTGGGCGCGGCAACGGCCCCGGTGTGGCGGGCGAAGACGGTCTGGTAATCGGTCCGGTCCTGGTCGTCCGCCGCGCGCTTGGCCGCGATATAGGGCGGCAGCGGCATCACTCCGGCCTCGGCCAAGGCGGTGTCGAAGTCATCCCCGGTCAGCTCGAATGTGAGCGTCAGGTCGGTTTCGGACTTTTCGGCCACCGTCGCGGAAAGCCGGTCCGAAAAGCGGATCACCTCCCCCACCTGCACCTTGCGCAGGGGCTTGGCCAGCGCCCGCCAGCCCACGGCACGCGGTTCCAGAAGGGTGATCTCGACCTTTGCCACCGCCTCACCGCGCTGGCGGGTGCCGAACAGCCGCGCGGGCAGGACCTTGGTATTGTTCAGGACCAGCCGGTCGCCGGGCCGCAGGATGTCCACCAGATCAAACACATGCCGGTCGCTGATCCGGTCGCCTTCCGCCAAGAGAAGCCGGGCCGAGGGGCGCGGGCGGGCGGGCCGCGTGGCAATCAGCGCCTCGGGCAGGTCGAAATCGAAATCGTCCAGCTTCATCCGCCGCTCCCCTGCGCGTCCTTCAGGTTGGGCGGTCGCTGGCGGAACAACTCGCGGAACATGCCGGGCGTCAGCACCGACAGCGGGTTCACCGCAACATTCGGGTCCTCGGCCGTGCCGGTGACGCGGTAGTTGAAGCCGAATAGCCCCTCGCCCTTGCGTGTCAGGATCTGCCCCACCCCGTTGACCAGATAGATCGGCGAGATCACCCCCTGCAGGTCGATCGCACCCGAGCCGGTCAGGTAAAGCCCGGCAAAGGAAATGCCAAGAGAGGCACCGACAGCAGAGCCTGCCGTGATCTCGATCGCCTTTGGCGTGAGGATGAATTTCACCTCGCCGTTGTTGAAGGCCAGCCCCTCGCCGTTCATCTGCTCCAGCAGGCCCACGACCGAAATCGCCGAGAGAAGCTCGGCCAAAGCGGGCGCGCCCTGGATGCGCAGCCGGGTGAAGGTGGCCGCACCATTGTATTCGCCCTTGGGCCCGCGCGGGAACAGGGTCATGTCCAGATTGCCACCGCGCCCCTGGTCGAAGATGCCCGCCGCCGCCATCACGGCCCCCGCGTTCTCCGAGGTGATGCGGATGGCGCTGCCGCCTTCTGCGGGGGCGACGATGCCTTCAACCAGCGCCATGTCGTTGACGGCCGCGACGAAGCGGCCGCTGAAGCCGCTGCGGCTGCCAAACTCGCCGCGGAAGTCGGTCAGCGCGATGCCCTCCGAGATCCGCAGGCTGTCGAGGCGCACGTTGATCGGCCCGCCACCGCCCGCGTCGCCGCCGCCGTCGGGCATCCGCCGCATGTCGAGGCTGCCGCCGGTCAGGGCCACGTCCAGCGCACCGCGACCCCTCCCGGTCAGCGTCACGGCGGCGTCAAGCCAGTCGCCGGCGGCGACCCGTTCGAAGGTGGCCGCCTCCAGCCCGCCGCCTTCGCGCGTGGTGATCCGGCCGCGCGCATCCAGTCCGGGGGCATCCAGTGTCAGGCGTTCGACCACGGGCTCGCGCGAAAGTCGGGCTTCAAGGTCCAGGGCGGCGCGGGTTCCCGCGGGCTTCGACCAGCCCAGGGCGTCAAGGCGGAGGGCAAGGCCCGCCAGGTTCGAGGTCAGCGTCAGTTGCGGCGGCAGGTCCTTGACCAGGGCCACGTCGATCGCCGCAGGACCTTCGCCCTTGACCGATCCTGCGGGCAGTTCGATCCCGAAGTCGCGCAGGACCGCGTCCGACAGCTGCACCGTGCCGTTGACCCGGGCGCGGCCCTTCTGTTCCGGCCCGAAGCCCTGGCGATAGATCAGGTCCACCGGCATGATGTCGAGCTTGCCCTTGCCGCGCAGTTCCAGCCCTTCGGTGTTGACCGCGACCTCGATCTCGGGCGCAGTCAGGATGCGTCCGGGGACAAGGGCGGGCGAGGTGAAGTTGCGGATGTAACCTGCGACGGTGAAGCTGACGTCCTCGATCAGGATGCGGGGCTTCAGCGGCATGATGATGGTGGCGGCCAATTCGGCGCGGCCGTCGCCCAGGTTGTAGGGCTGCCCGGCCTTGGAGAAGAAGCTGAACGGCTCCTGGTCCAGCAGCGAAAGCGTGGCGGTCAGGCTGGCTGAGGTCACGAGATCGACTTTGGCGGTGGCCGGGCGCTGGGTGATGTCGAGGATCTGGAAGACGGTCCCGTCCGCCTCGATCCGGCCGCCTTCGGGGGCGATGATATGGCCTTTGTCCAGGGCGACAGTATAGGTCTTGTTCTCCAGCGTGGCATGGCCGCGGCCGTTCAGGATCGGCGGCAGGGTGCGCACGAAGCGGACCTCGGTGTCGGAAAACTCGTAGCCGAGGGTGAATTGCGGCTGCCCGCCCGGTTGCAGGCGAAGGGCGGCCTGGACGTCGGTCAGCAGGCCCTGACCCACGTTGGTGGCAAACCAGCTGCGGGTCTTCGGCACCGCCGAGACCGGCCAGACTTTCAGCAGGCGTTCGGTCTGGATCTGGTTCAGCGCCACGTCCAGCGCCACCCGCCAGCCATCCTCCAGCGTCTCGGCGGAGCCTGAGAGGAGCAGCCGTTCCTCACCTTCGATCAGGGACAGCTGGCCGATGTCCAGCCGGAAGGGTTTCAGCCGAAGCCGCATGTCCAAGGCACCATTGCCGAAGCGGACGGGTTCCTCGAACAGGCCCTCGGGGTCCAGCATGACCTCCTGGACCGCGATCTGGGCGAGGATGCTGTCGGGCAATGCGCCGACGGCCAGGGGTGTTCCGTCCGAGGCCAGCAGATCGCCGTGCCCGCTGGCGGTCAGGCGGAGGGAGGGGCTTTCGACCGACAGGCTGGAAAGCTGGATCCGCGCCGTCGCCGGATCATAGGCCAGGGACAGCGCGGCGCGGTCAAAGCCGACCGGACGCGCACCCGCCCCGGGTGCGAGGCTGCCTGCCGCAAGGCCCAGTTCGGCGGTCAGGCTGTCGAACCGCCCGTCCCCGCCCAACCGTGCCTCCAGCGCCCCGGAGATCGGCGCGTCGACGAAGGCCAGGAAGGCCAGCGGCGGGGCCATCGCGGCAAGGTCCGTCGCGGCGATGTTGTCGACCTTGGCGCTCAGACGCGCGGTCTTGGCCCCCTTGTCGGACACCAGCGTCAGCACCGCCTGCGCCGGCACCGCACCCTGCAGCAGCGTCAGGCCAAGTTCGGCCGAAATCGTCGTCTCGCCGTTCTGAATCGCCAGCCGTCCGTCGCCCACCTGCCAGGTCCGGCCCGCGCGGTCGTCGGTCAGGACCAGGGTCAGGCCCTCGGCCTCGATCAAGGTCAGCGAGTCGAAGGCGGGCCCCGCGAAGGCCGTCTCGACCGCGGTCAGCACGTCGGACAGGCTTTGCGGTCCGGCACCGGTGGCGCTGCCTTCGAACTGCAGGTCGATCCGGCCGGCCGCGTCGCGTCGCACCGCAAGCCGGGCGCCCAGAAGCCGGACCTCGGACGGGCGCACCCGGCCGGTCAGCAGTGCCCGCGGCTCGAAAGCGACCATCGCCTCGGGGAGGGCCAGAAGCGAGCGGCCGGTCTCACCGATCAGGCGGATGTCCTCCAGCCGGAAGCGGGGCACGAAATCGGCATCGACCGCCAGTTCCACCGCGCCCAGAGAGACGGCAGTCCCCTTTGGCAACCGCGCCTGGGCCAGGCCCTGGTTCAGCCGCGCCTCGATCTCGGCGACGCCCCAGGTCGGGACCCGGATGGTCTTGCCGGTATAGGCCATCGTCAGGTAGCCAAAGCCAAGGGCCAGCACGACCAGCGTCAGGATCACGGTCAGGCTGATCCCGCCCCGGCGGCGCGATCTGCGTGCGCGGGCCGGTCGGTCGGGGCGACCAGGTGGGGTCGGCGGGTCAGGTTCGGGATGGCTCAGAAGCAGGGGTTCTGCCCGCGCCGGCGCGGCAACGGGACTGCGCCCGTCTTCCAAGCCCGCCGACTGGTCGTTCATCTGAAGTTGGCGCCCCGCTCACCTGCCGTCGCCCCGTGCAGAGCGCCGGTGCTTTCCCTGCCTTTATCTTTGCGCGAAGGCAACTAGATGCAAAGTCACAAACGTGCACAAGGCAAGGAGCCGCCCATGATTTCCGCCGGACAGACCGCCCCCGATTTCACCCTGCCCCGCGATGGTGGCGGCACCGTGACGCTTTCGGGGCTGAAGCCCGGCAAGGTGGTCCTGTACTTCTACCCCAAGGACGACACGCCGGGTTGCACGCTGGAAGCCCAGGACTTCAACGCCCGCCAGGCCGAGTTTGCGGCCGCGGGGACCACGGTGATCGGCATGTCGAAGGACAGCGTCAAAAGCCACGAGAAGTTCTGCAAGAAGCACGGTCTGGGGATCATCCTGGCGTCGGACGAGGCGGGTCACACCTGCGAGGATTACGGCGTCTGGCTGGAGAAAAGCATGTACGGCAAGACCTACATGGGGATCGAGCGGACGACGGTGCTGATCGACGGCGCAGGTCAGGTGGCGCGGGTCTGGAACAAGGTCAGCGTCAAGGGCCACGCCGACGAGGTGCTGGCGGCAGCGCAGGCGCTGTGACAGAAGGGGTCCGCAAATTCCTTCGAGGGAATATGCAATCTTTTCGAATAGATTTGCGGGACCTGACCGATGACGCAAAGCCTGGCTGAACTTGCGGTCGAGGTTCTGACCACCGCCGATGGTCGCGCAAAGACGGCGCTTGGTCGTGCCCATGCCGCCACCTGGTTTGCCGCCCGCGCGGCGAACCAGTCCCTGCCCATCGGCCGGGCCGAGCCACCGCTGCGCCCTGCCCGCCCGGAAGCGCCCGTGCTTCTGTCCCCGAAGGATGTCCCGCGCCGCCGCCCCGGCAGCCCCGAGGGTCGCATCGCGCTTCTGCATGCCGTGGCGCATATCGAACTGAATGCGGTCGACCTGCACTGGGACATCATCGCACGTTTCGCCGACCACCCGATGCCGCTGGGCTTCTACGACGACTGGGTCAAGGCCGCCGACGAAGAAGCCAAGCATTTCAACCTGATCTGCGACTGTCTGGAGGCGATGGGCAGCCACTACGGCGCGCTGCCCGCCCATGCCGGAATGTGGCGCGCCGCCGAGGATACCGCCCTCGACCTGCATGGCCGCCTGGCCGTCGTGCCGATGGTGCTGGAGGCGCGCGGGCTGGACGTGACGCCGGGCATGATAGAGGTCTTTCGCAAGCACGGCGAAACCCAGGCCCTGGCCGCGCTGGAGGTGATCTACGCCGAGGAAGTGGCCCATGTCGCCTATGGGTCGAAGTGGTTCAACTGGCTTTGCGGTCGCGACGGGACCGACCCGAAAGAGGTGTTCCACGCCCTGGTCCGCCGGTATTTCCACGGCCAGCTGAAACCGCCCTTCAACGAGGCAAAGCGGGCCGATGCCGGGATTCCGCCCGATTTCTATTGGCCGCTCACCGAAGACGGGGAGTGATCGGCGGTTTTTTGCCGATAATCCCCGGGTCCCGCGCGGAAAAACTCAGCCTGTGGTCAAAATTGTTGCGACCCTGAAACAGCATGGCTAATCAGGTCCGAGCCTGGGGCCAGCCGCCTTGGGGTAACCTATTGAAGCCCCTGCCAGGGCAAGAACGGATGACCCCCACGTGCTGAATCGCCTCGCCTATCGGTTCCACCAAAGCCTGGAACGGCATTTCCCTGAACAACGCCTGTTCCTGAAGTCCGACACCGAAACCCGCTTCATCCGGCTGCGACCGGCGACGCAGATCATCGGGATCGTGGGCGGAACCCTGGCGCTGGCCTGGACCATCGTCGCCACCGCGCTGATCATGATGGATTCCATTGGTGCCGGTTCGGCGCGCGAACAGTCGATGCGCCAACAGGCGCTGTACGAAGAGCGGCTGACCGCGCTCTCGTCCGACCGCGACCTGCGGGCCGAGGAAGCCGCCCGCGCGCAGGAGCGGTTCAGCATCGCGCTGACCCAGGTGTCGGAAATGCAGGAGCGTCTGCTTGCCTCCGAAGACCGCCGGCGCGAGCTGGAGACCGGGATCGAGGCGATCCAGGACACGCTGCGCGAGACGATCAAGGACCGCGACACCGCCCGGGCCGAAGCCGACCGCGTGACGCTGGCGCTGAATTCGCAATCGGGTGTTGCAACCGAACTGGGCCGTGCGGGTGACACCGTGGCCACGCTGGAGTTCCTGACCGGGGCTTTGGGCGACGCCGCCGAGGAACGCAACGAGGTCCTCGCCGATGCCGAAGCCGCGCGCGAGGAGGCCGCACTGGTCGCCGACGCCAAGGAAGCGATGCAGCTGCGCAACGACGCGATCTTCACCCGGCTGGAAGAGGCGCTGACCGTCTCGGTGGAACCCCTGGACAAGATGTTCCGCGAGGCCGGCATGTCGCCCGACGACCTGATCGGCGCGGTGCGCGAGGGCTACTCGGGTCAGGGCGGCCCGCTGACGCCGATATCGTTCTCGACCTCGGGTGCCGCACCTTCGGCCGAAGAACTGCGGGCCAATGCGATCCTGACCGGCCTGGACCGGATGAACATGTACCGCATCGCGGCGTTCAAGCTTCCCTTCGCGATGCCGGTCAAGGACAGCTTCCGCTGGACCTCGGGCTTTGGCTACCGCCAGGACCCCAAGGGAGCAGGCACCCGGATGCACGAAGGCACCGACATGGCGGGGGCCTATGGCACGCCGGTCTTTTCCACCGCGGACGGGGTGATCGTCCATGCCGGCTGGGACAATGGCTATGGCCGTCTGGTGAAGATCAAGCACGACTTTGGCGTCGAGACGCGCTACGCGCACCTCAGCCAGATCCGGGTCGAGGTCGGACAAAGGGTATCGCGCGGCGACCGGATCGGTGATATGGGCAACTCAGGCCGTTCCACCGGCACACATCTCCACTACGAGGTCCGCCTCGGCGGTGACGCCGTAAACCCGATGACCTTCATAAAGGCAGCGAAGAATGTTTTCTAAGAGCCGCATCAACGAGCCGGGCCCGAAGGCCGAGGTCGAGAAGCCCAAAACCCCGGAGACCCCGATGACCAAGCCCAGCATGGATTTCACCCCCTCGGCTCCGAAGGGCAAGGCATCCGCCTCGGTGCTGTCGTCGGATCTGACCGTCGTGGGCAATCTGCGGACCACGGGCGACATCCAGGTCGAGGGCACCGTGGAAGGTGACATCCGCGCGCATCTTCTGACCGTCGGCGAAAGCGCCACCATCCGCGGCGAGATTGTCGCCGACGACATCGTCGTCAACGGCCGGGTGATCGGTCGCGTGCGCGGGCTGAAGGTCCGCCTGACCTCCACCGCCCGGGTCGAGGGCGACATCATCCACAAGACCATCGCCATCGAATCGGGCGCCCATTTCGAGGGTTCGGTTCAGCGTCAGGAAGACCCGCTGGCCAATGGCCGCGGCCCCGGTGGCGCGGTCCGTCTGGACACGCCCGTCCCTGCGTCCGACGCCGAATAAGCCACCCCACCATGACCATTGCGCGGGCATCGGAGGGCACTCCGGTGCCCGTTTCCTTCTGTGCCGAGGGTGACAGGGGCATCATCCTCTGGGCCGCGATCCTGGCCTCGTCGATGGGGTTCATCGACTCGTCGGTGACGTCGATCGCGCTGCCCGCGATGCGGGAGGCGCTGGGGGCGTCGCTGCAACAAGCGCAATGGATCAACGCCTCCTACCTTCTGGCCGTCTCCTCGCTGGTCCTGGTCGGGGGTGCTGCGGGCGACCGTTTCGGCATCGCGCGGATCTTCTCGCTGGGCATCCTGGTTTTCGTGGCGGGGTCGCTGGCCTGCGCCTTCGCCATGACACCCGAGCAGATGATCGCCGCCCGCGCCGCGAAGGGTGTCGGGGCAGCGATGATGGTGCCGGGGTCGATGGCGATGATCTCGCGCGCCTATCCCCGCGCCGAACGGGGCCGGGCCCTTGGCCTTTGGGCCGCCGCATCGACCCTGACCACCGCGCTTGGTCCGGTGATTGGCGGCATGTTCGTCACCTGGGGCGGCGAACTTGGCTGGCGGCTGATCTTCGCGCTGAACCTGCCTTTGGGTCTGGTCGCGCTGTGGCTGGTCCGCGGCCGCACACCTGGCGACATCGGCAAGCCGGGTGTCCGGGTCGACCTGCCGGGAGCGGGACTGGCGACGCTGGGGCTGGGGCTGATGGCCTGGGCGCTGACGGACGCTGCAGCCCCGGCCTGGGTCGCGCTGGCCGCCCTCGCCAGTCTGGCCGCCTTTCTGGTCTGGGAGGCCGTGGCCCCTGCCCCGATGCTGCGGTTGGGCCTCTTTCGCAACCGGACGCTGGCGGTGACGAATGTGGTGACCTTTGTCCTCTACTTCGCCTTGAACGGGGTGATGTTCTACCTGCCGATGACCGCGGTCACGGCCTGGAACGTGACGGCGCTGGAGGTGACGGCGGCCTTCCTGCCGATCTCGATCCTGATCGGGGTCCTTTCCGCCCCGGCGGGCCGGATGGCGGACCGCTACGGCGCGGGGCCCCTGATGGCCGCAGGCTCGGCGCTGGTTGCGCTGGCCTATGCGGGACTTTGGCTTGCGGCACCGATGGGTCAGTTCTGGGCCCATGTGGTGCCGCTGACCGCGCTCGCGGGACTAGGCCTGGGTCTGGTCGTGGCCCCCCTGACAGCGGCGGCGATGCAAGGGGCCGAGGATGGCGAACAGGGCGCCGCTTCGGGCGTGAACAATGCCGTGGCCCGCGTCGCGGGCCTGATCGCCGTGGCGCTGTTGGGCCGGATGGCCGCGGAGGCCTACGGGCCGGTTGCGCCGGGCTTTGGTGTCACAGGCGACAGCGCCCAGCATCTGGCCGCAACAGGTGCGGCCTTCGGCACAGTCGCGCTGACCTCCAGTCTGATGGCCGCACTGGCGGCAGGACTTGCGTTGCTGGTCGCCCGTCCGGTCAGGTGATGGCGCGCCGGTAAAGGTGCCAGCTGGCATGGCCGAACAAGGGCAGGACGAGGAAGAGGCCCAGGAAACCGGGCAGCATCCCCAGGAACAGGCAGAGCCCGATCAACGCGCCCCAGCCCAGCATCACCCCCGGACTTTCCCTGACCAGCGCAAAGCTGGTCAGCATCGCGGTCACGAAATCCACCTCGCGGTCCAGAAGCATCGGCAGGCTGACCACCGTCAGGCTGAAGAGAAGCGTCGCAAAGACCGCGCCCACCACCGTCCCGAAGCCCAGCATGATCATCCCCTCGGGCGTCAGGAACACCGCGAGCGAGGACGAGACATTGGTCATTGTCGCGTTGCCCAGGAAAAGGGCGAAGATCATGTGCGACAGGAAATTCCAGAACAGGAAGTAGACCACGATCACCGCCGCGATGGCGGGGATCTGGCGGTCCTTTTGGCGAAAGATCACGCCGAAGATTTCCGTGGCCACCAACGGCTCCTCCGCCTCCAGCCGCCGGGAGATTTCATAGAACCCGCAGGCGATGAAGGGGCCCAGGATCGGGAAGCCGGCGCTGGCGGGCAAGGTCCACCAGACCTGGCCCTTGGTGGTCATCGCCCACAGGATCAGCCAGCCGCCCAGCACATAGACCGCCGAGAATGCCAGCCCAAGGAACGGCGCGCGCTTGAAGTCCCGCCATCCGGCCGCAAGACTTTCGCGCAGGTCGGAAGCCTCGACCAGGTTGATTTCCGGGGTGGCGGGCGGATGCGTGACGCTCATGCCCAAATGTTACGCGCGGGGCGAAGCTTCAGGCAAGGATTTTGCGGGCGTCAGTCGACGTCCGCGAAGTCGCCGCGCTTCTTGCCGCTGGCGTTCAGCGCCAAGGTCGCCGACATGAACCCGTCCAGATCGCCGTCCAGCGTGCCTTGGGTATCCGAGGTCTCGTAGCCAGTGCGCAGGTCCTTCACCATCTGGTAGGGCTGCAGCACGTAGGACCGGATCTGGTTGCCCCAGCCCGCATCGCCCTTGTTTTCATGCGCCTCGTTGATCGAGGCGGTGCGGCGGTCCAGTTCCTGCTGGTAAAGCCGGGATTTCAGCGCCTTCATCGCGATGTCGCGGTTCTGGTGCTGGGACTTCAGGCTGGAGGTCACCACGATCCCCGACGGGAAGTGGGTGATCCGCACGGCCGAGTCGGTCTTGTTGACGTGCTGGCCACCCGCGCCCGAGGAGCGGTAGGTGTCGATCCGGATGTCCTTGTCCTGAACCTCGATCTCGATGTTGTCGTCGACGACCGGGTAGACCCAGACCGAACAGAAGCTGGTATGCCGCCGCGCGGCGCTGTCATAGGGTGAGATGCGGACCAGGCGGTGGACCCCGGCCTCGGTCTTCAGCCAGCCATAGGCGTTCTTGCCGGAAATCTTGTAGGAGGCCGACTTGATCCCCGCGCCGTCGCCTTCGGATTCCGACTGCAACTCCACGGTGAAGCCACGCTTTTCGGCCCAGCGGACATACATCCGCGCCAGCATCGACGCCCAGTCGCAGCTTTCGGTGCCACCGGCCCCGGCGTTGATTTCCAGGAAGGTGTCGTTGCCGTCGGCCTCGCCGTCCAGCAGCGCCTCCAGCTCCTTCGCCTCGGCGACCTTGACGAGGTCGGTCAGGGCCGCCTCGGCCTCGCGCACGATCTCGGTGTCGCCCTCGGCCTCGCCAAGCTCGATCAGCTCGGCGTTTTCCTTCAGCCCGCTGTCGATCAGCTTGTAGGCGTTGACCGCGTCCAGAAGCCCCTGACGGTCGCGCATCAGCTTCTGCGCCTTTGCCGGATCGTTCCAGAGGTCGGGGTCTTCGATCATCGCATCGAATTCTTCCAGCCGGTGCGGCGCTGTTTCCCAGTCCATCCGCTGCGCCAGAAGCTTCAGCGTCTTTTCGATGGCCTCGATATTGGCTTGGGTTTCGGCGCGCATGGGTCGGGTCCAGTCCTTGATCTTGGCCGAGGGTCATAAGGGTTTGACCGCGCCCCGGCAAGGGCGCGGCCAGACGCTGCGAGAGGTGTCAGTAAAGCCCGCCCGAGGAAACGGTGCCGAAATCGGCCTTCTTCGGGACGACGACCTGCTGGCCTTCCGAGTTGGTGACGGTGGTGCCCTGATCGCCACCGCCGCCCTCGCCCTCGCCATAGGCGAAGAGGGGCAGGTTCTCGCCCATCGCAAAGCCGCCATCTACGACAAGGCCGATGCCGATCAGCGCCTCTTCGCCCTCGCGGAAGTATTCGGCTACCACGTTGTCGCCCGAGGCGTCGTCCGGAAGCGGCATCCCGCTGAAACGGTCGATCTTGCGGAAATAGCCGCCGGGGGGAATGCGGAAGTCGCCACCGCCGTATTTCTTCACCGCGTCCTCCATGAAGTCCTGGAAGACAGGGACGCAAAGCGTGCCGCCGAAGGCACTTTCGCCCAGGGTGCGCGGCTGGTCGAAACCGATGTAGCAGCCCGCGACGATGTTCGAGGAATAGCCGATGAACCACACGTCCTTGGCGTCGTTCGTGGTGCCGGTCTTGCCCGCGATCGGAACCGGCAGGTTCAGACGGCTGGCCGAGCCGCGCTGGACGACGCCCTGCATCATGCTGGTCAGCTGGTAGGCGGTGATCGCGTTCATCACCCGCTCGCGGTTGGTGTCGATGCGGACCCCCTGCCCCGGTGCAAGGTCCGGCTGGCCGCAATCTTCGCAGACGCGCTGGTCGTGGCGGTAGATCGTCTTGCCGAAGCGGTCCTGCACCCGGTCGACCAGGGTGGGTTCGACCCGCTCACCGCCATTGGCGAACATCGCATAGGCGGCGACCATCTTGAAGAGCGTCGTCTCCTGCGCGCCGAGCGAGTTCGCCAGGAACGGACCCATGCGGTCATAGACGCCAAAGCGTTCGGCGTAACCGGCGACAGTCTGCATCCCGATTTCCTGCGCGATGCGGATCGTCATCAGGTTCCGGCTTTGCTCGATCCCGGTGCGCAGGGGCGTCGGGCCGTAGAACTTGTTCGAGGCGTTCTTCGGGGTCCACAGACCCTGCGGCGTCTCGATCTCGATCGGGGCGTCGACGACGATGGTGGCGGGGGTGAAACCGCTGTCCAACGCGGCGGCATAGACGAAAGGCTTGAAGCTGGAGCCGGGCTGGCGCGTCGCCTGTGTGGTGCGGTTGAAGACCGAGTCCTGGTAAGAGAAGCCGCCCTGCATCGACAGGACCCGCCCGGTGTTCACGTCCATCGCCATGAAGGCGCCCTGGACTTCCGGGATCTGGCGCAGCGACCAGCGGTTGAAGGTGCCGTCGTCGTTGGTCACGGCGCGGACCAGCACGACATCGCCCACGGACAGAAGATCGCCCGCGACCTGCGCCTTGCGGCCCAGTTCGCCGCCCTCCAGCCGCTTGCGCGCCCAGGTCACATCCTCGGCCGGGATGAAATGCCCGTCCTCATCGTCCATCACGCCTTCGATGCCGATCCGGGCGTCGTTCTCGCCCAGCTCCAAGACCACGGCGGGGAACCAGGTGTCGACATCGCGGGCGATCTCGACCTTCGCCAGCGCCTCGCGCCAGGCAGCGTCAGCGCCCAGCACCTCGGCCGGAAGGGTCTTGCCCGTCCCGCGCCAGACGCCCTGGTTGCGGTCGTACTGCTCCAGACCCTTGCGCAGCGCCTCGGCGGCGGCCTTCTGCATCTCGGGGTCCACGGTGGCGCGGATGGTCAACCCGCCCGAGAAGAACTCCTCTTCGCCGAAGACACCGGACAGCTGACGGCGGATTTCGTCGGTGAAATAGTCGCGTGGCGGCAGCGCATCCCGGAAGGCCTCGAAATCGCCGTTCTGGACTGACCGGAGCGGCTGGTCCTTTTCGGACAGATAGGTCGCCTCGTCGATATAGCCGTTCTGCCACATCTCGCGCAGGACGTAGTTCCGGCGTTCCGTCACCCGTTCCTTGGCGGTCACCGGATCGTACTTCCCCGGCGCCTGCGGCATCGCGGCCAGCATCGCGGCCTCGTGCGGGGCAAGATCGCTGAGCGATTTGTTGAAATAGGTCTGCGCCGCAGCCGCCACCCCGTAGGAGTTCTTCCCGAGGAAGATCTCGTTCAGATAGAGCTCAAGGATCTTGTCTTTGGACAGCGTCTGTTCCAGCCGGGTCGCAAGGATGATCTCCTTGATCTTCCGTTCGACACTGCGCGAGCCGTCCAGAAGGAAGTTCTTCATCACCTGCTGGGTGATGGTCGATGCGCCGCGCATGCTTTGCCCGCGGCTTTGCACGGCTTCGACCACGGCGGCGACCATGCCGCGGGTGTCATAGCCGTGGTGGTTGTAGAAATTCTTGTCCTCGGCGCTGATGAAGGCGTGCTTCACCAGGTCCGGAATGTCTTCGGACGCGACGAAGAGGCGGCGTTCCTGCGCGAATTCGTCGATGATCCGGCCTTCACCGGAATAGATCCGGCTGATCGTCGCTGGGGTGTATTGCGCCAGATTTTCGTGGCTGGGCAGGTCGCGGGAATACATGAAGAAGATGCCGCCCAGGGTCAGCGCGGCAAATACCAGCCCAAGCGTCGCCGCCGAGAAGATCCCGCCCAGAACATTTCCAACAAATCTGAGCACCGCGGTCCCTTCCGATTGCGTCCCCGCAGTATACCAGACGCGGGCCTACGTCAAAACCTTGGACGGTCACAAATACCTGTTCGGGCGGGGTTTCGCACGGGTCAGGGGTTGGCCGCAGCCCGCAGCGCCGCGTCTTCCTCGGACCAGGTGACCAGCGCCTGACGCAGCGCCTCGGCCAGGGTCGCGCGCCAGGCGGGGTCAGAGAGACGCTTGAAGTCGCGGTCCGACGACAGGAACCCGACCTCCAAGAGGACCGAGGGGATGTCCGGCGTCTTCAGCACCGAAAAGCCGCCCGACTGTTGCGGTCGACGGTGCATCCGGATTTCCGCGGCCTTGATCGCCCCGACCATCGCCTTTGCCAGCCGGTCGGTGCGCGGAGCGGTTTCGGTCCGGGCCATGTCCATCAGGACCTCGGCCACCACGTCGTCCTGTTCGGAAAGATCCACCCCCGCCAGCAGATCATCGCGGTCATGCCGTTCGGCCAGCGCGGCTGCGGCGGCATCCGAAGCCTCATCGGCTAGGGTATAGACCGTCGCCCCCTGCGCATCACCCTCGGCCAGCGCATCGGCGTGAAGCGACAGGAACAGGTCCGCCTCGGCTTCACGCGCGACGGAGGTCCGGGTTTCCAGCGGGACGAAGACATCCTCGTCGCGGGTCATCACCACTCGGAAGCGGCCGTCGCGCAAGAGAACCTCTTTCACCTCGCGCGCGAAGGTCAGCATCAGCGCGGCCTCGCTGGTGCCGTCGCGTTCGGCACCGGGGTCGATCCCGCCGTGGCCGGGGTCAAGGACGACGACCAGGGGACCGTTGCCCTGCGGCAGGGGCGGCACCAGTGTCGCGGCCTCGGGCAAGGCCCATTCCGGCAGGTCGGGACGCGCTGCCTCAGCCGCGAAGCTGGCCGCGTCGGTCGGTTCCAGCACGATCTCCAGCCGGGTCTCGTCGCCCGTCGTCATCTCGGCCCGTGCGACCTTGTGCGGACCTTCCAGCTCCAGCACCATCCGCGACCAGCCCGGACGAAAGCGGCCTGCCCGCAGCGAGACGCCGGGCTTGACCACGGCCAGCGCCTCGGCCCCGCGCCAGTCCACTTCGCGCGCGTCGATCACCAGGCGCGGCGGATCGTCCAGCAACCGCAGGCGCCAGGGCACCGGCTGGCTGAGCGCAAGGCGGAGTTCCAGCCCGCCCCCTGTCGCCACGATCCCCGACCGCAGCGAGTTTACCTTGGCCAGCGCCGAAAGCTCTTCCGCGCCCAGAGGCAGGGCCAGAAGCAGGGTCAGCAGCAAGGCTTTAAGCGCGGTCATCGCCGCCTTATCCCTGCTTGGCCGGCATTTGTAAATTCCGCCCGCGTCCCGGCCATCACAAAGCGGCGAGCGGCTTGTCACGCCCGGTGGCCCCCCCTATCCTCCGCCCGCCGCAGGTCCGCGGTCTTCAGGAGCTTCCATGAACCGTCTTGCCCTTGGCCTGATCGCCGGCCTTGCCAGCTTCCCCGCCCTTGCCGAGGAGCCGGTCACCGGCGCCGCTGCCGCCATGACGGATGCCGAGCGCAGCGCCTTCCGTGACGAAGTGCGGGCCTATCTGCTGGAAAATCCCGAAGTACTGATCGAAGCGATGGATATCCTGCAGCAGCGCGAAGAATCCGCCGGGCTGGAGCGGGACTCGACGATCATCGCGGCCAACAGCGCGCGCATCTTCGCCAATCCGAACGACTGGGTCGGCGGCAACCCGAACGGCGACATCACTCTGGTCGAGTTCATGGACTATCGCTGCGGCTATTGCCGCAAGGCCTATGACGAGGTCGAACAGCTGATCGCCGCCGACGGCAACATCCGCTTTGTGGTCAAGGAATTCCCGATCCTGGGTGAGGCGTCGATGCTATCCGCCCAGTTCGCCATCGCGCTGCGCCAGCTTCACGGCGACGAGGCCTATGACAAGGCGCACCACGCTCTCATTGTCCTGCGGGGAGAGCCCACCACCGAGACGCTGACCCGTCTGGCCGAAGACCTTGGGTTCGAGCCGCAGCCGGTCCTGGACCGGATGAAGTCGCCCGAGGTGATGGCGGTGATCCAGGACAACTATGCCCTGGCCGAGATGATGGACGTCACCGGAACCCCGGCCTTCGTCATGGGGGATTCGGTGATGCGCGGCTATGCCCCCCTCGACGTGATGCAGACCTTCGTCGCCGACATGCGCAAGGGTGGCTGAGCCAGGGCTTGCGACCGCCCGGTGATCCGGCTTGCGGTCGCTGGCGGTGCCGGTTCCGCCTCTGCAAGCGTCGCGGGCCAACTCGACTTGTGTCGCCGGCCCGCGCAGGATGCCCGTGACAGGCAACGACCAAGGCGGACGCATGACCCGGACCTATCTGATCCTTCTGGCGGCCATCCTGGCTGAAGTGGTTGCGACGACCGCGCTGGCGCGGTCTGAAAGCTTCACCCGGCTGGGACCTTCGCTGGTGGCGATCTTCGGCTATGCCGTGGCCTTCTGGCTTCTGTCCTATCCATTGCGGGTGATGGCGACCGGAGTGGTCTATGCGATCTGGTCGGGGATGGGGATCGTGCTGATCAGCGGCGTGGCCTGGATCTGGTATCGCCAGACCCTGGACTTCGCCGCGATCCTGGGTCTGGCCTTCATCCTCGTGGGGGTGCTGATCGTGAACCTCTTCTCGAAGTCGATCCCGCACTAGGGTGGTCTAGGCCTCGGCCGCCGTCGGTTCGGGGCGTACCGCGTGGACGACCCAAAGCGCCGCGCCCAAGCCCACCAGACCGAAGCCCACCGCCGCGAATGTCCCCGCCAGTCCGAACCAGGCCACCAGCGGCGCGGACACCAGGGGCGAGGCGAACTGGCCCAGGAAGAACGCCGTCGTGAGCAAGCCCGAGGCCCGGCCCCGCATCGTCGCCGGAACCAGCGCCATGAACCAGGTCGTGTAGTTCGGCATCGAGATCCCCATCCCAAGCCCCGCGATCAGCGAGCCCACGAGGACTCCGTGCCAGTCCGTCGCCGTGGCATGGGCGATGAACCCCGCCCCGATCAAAACGAAGGACAACCCGAAGATCGTCATGGCCGACAGCCGCGTCCGGATGCGGCCGTACATCAGCGACACCGGGGCCGAGACCGTGACCAGCGCCGCCATCAGCGCCCCGACGACCAGGGGGCTGGTGGTCCCCAGCGCCTCAAGGTGGAAGGGCAGCCGGGTGGGGGTGACGTAGAACGCGACCTGAAACACGAAGGCCAGGGGCGCAATGAAGGCATAGGCGGCCCAGGGGAAGCGGTCGGCGGTGGTCTGGACCGGTTTCGGCCGGTCGCGGTCGGCGGCGATGGCCCTGGCATGGGGGCCAAGGGCGATGAAGGCCAGCGCCGCGATCGGCAGGATCAGTGCATAGACAGCGAAGGCTCCGCGCCAATGGTAGCTGGCCAGAAGCCCGCCCAGCAGCATGAACACGATCCCCGCCGCCGAGATCGCCGCCCCCTGCATCCCCAGAAACCGCGCCCGATCGGGGCCTTGCCACAGGTCGCTGGCCCAGGTCATGCCAAGGTTCATCGTCCCCGCAACCCCCAGCCCCAGCGCCAGCCGCCCCGCCAGCATCGCCCAGATGCTTTCCGCCCAAAGGCCCGAGGTCCCGCCCACCGCATAAAGCACCGCCGTCACCAAAAGAAGCTTCTGCCGGTCCCAACGGTCGATCAGCACGCCCATCAGCCCGGCCGACAGGACGATGGCCAGCGAGGGCAAGGTCACGATGAGCCCCGCCAGCGTGTCGATATGCGGCACGTCGGCATAATGGGCGCGCAGGCCCGGCAGCGAGGAGGCGACGGTGGCATTGGCCATGATCGTCATCGCCGCAAGTCCCAGCACCGCCGCCGTCACCGCTCCTGTCACCGCGCCGCCGGGCCGGTCAGTCATCCGTTGCATCTATTGGTCCTTCAATCTGTCTTGCACAGGATGCGACAATCCAGCATGATGGACAAGTTGGCCTTTCCTGCAAGGTGCGTCCCGAATTATGGACAATGACCTCGACCTCACCGCCCTGCGCGGCTTCCGCACCGTGCTGCGCGAGGGCTCGTTCTCTGCCGCAGCCCTGGCCCTGCGGGTGCCGAAGTCCACGCTGTCAAAGCGGGTGGCGGACTTGGAAAGCCATCTGGGCGTCCGGCTCATCGAACGGTCCACCCGCACCTTGCGCGCCACGCAGGAAGGCGAAGTCCTTGCTGCCCGCGCCGACCGGCTGCTGGGCGAGGCCGAGGACATCCGCCGCGCCCTGGGCGAATCCGGCGGCACTCCGCGCGGGCATCTGCGGCTGGCGGTGCCGCAGGTGATCGGCAATCTGCTGATCGGCCCGATTGCCGCCAGCTTCCGCCGCCTGCACCCCGACGTGACGCTGGAGATCCATTTCCTTGACCGGACCCCCGACCTCTTGGAAGAGGGCTTCGACGGTTGCATCCGCTTTGGCCCGCTGGAGGACAGCAGCCAGGTCGCGCGGCGGCTTTTGCACGGCCAGGCGATGCTTGCCGCCGCCCCCGACCTGCCAGGGCTGGACACATTGCGCCATCCGACTGACCTGACGCGCTTTCCGATGGTCGGCCTGGCCACGCTGTGGGCCGGAGGCCTGCCGCTTGGCAACGGAGCCGAAGAGATCACCCTGCCCTTCAACCCGCCGCTACGGCTTGGGTCGCAGCTGGCAGTCCGTGACGCCGTCGTCGCCGGGGCCGGCATCGCCCCCCTGCCCGGCCTCATCGTCCGCGCGGAAATCGCGCAAGGGCGGCTGGTCCATGTCCTGCCCGCCTGGTCCACGCCGCGGAAGGCGATCTATTTCGTCTATCCCTCGGCACAATCGGTCACCGCCCGGCTGCGCGCCTTCATCGATCACCTGGCGCAGGAACTGGGCGAGGATTAAGTCCCGCTATTCCGCGGCAAGCTTTTCCGCCGCCTCGATCTCGGCCGCCTTGGCCTCGACCAGTTCGACGATGTGCTCGACCATCCGGTCGTTGGACAGGGTGTGGTCCTGCTTGCCGGCGAGATAGACCATCCCCTTGCCCGCCCCGCCGCCGGTAAAGCCGATGTCGGTCATCAAGGCCTCACCGGGGCCGTTGACCACGCAGCCGATGATCGACAGGCTCATCGAGGTGGTGATGTGGGCCAGCCGGTCCTCCAGCGCCGTGACGGTCTTGATGACGTCGAACCCTTGCCGCGCGCAGGACGGGCACGAGATGATCGTCACCCCACGGTGCCGCAGGCCCAGCGATTTCAGGATCTCGAAGCCGACCTTCACTTCCTCGACCGGGTCCGCCGACAGACTGACGCGGATCGTGTCGCCGATCCCCATCCACAGCAGGTTCCCCAGCCCGATGGCCGACTTCACCGTGCCCGAGGTCAGCCCCCCTGCCTCGGTGATCCCCAGATGGATCGGCGCGTCGGTGGCATCGGCCAGCTGCTGGTAGGCGGCAGCCGCCATGAAGACATCACTGGCCTTCACCGAAATCTTGAATTCGTGGAAATCGTTGTCCTGCAACAGCTTGATGTGGTCGAGGCCCGATTCCACCATCGCATCGGGACAAGGCTCGCCGTACTTGTCCAGAAGGTGCTTTTCCAGCGACCCGGCGTTCACCCCGATGCGGATGCTGCACCCGTGGTCCTTCGCGGCCTTCACCACCTCGGCCACCCGGCGCGCATCGCCGATGTTGCCGGGGTTGATCCGCAGGCAGGCCGCCCCGGCCTGAGCCGCCTCGATGGCGCGCTTGTAGTGGAAATGGATGTCGGCAACGATCGGGACCGGGCTTTCCGCCACGATCTCGCGCAGCGCCGCCGTGCTTTCGGCGTCCGGCGTGGACACCCGGACGATATCCGCCCCGGCGACCGCGCAACGTTGGATCTGCTCGATCGTCGCGGCCACGTCGGTTGTCAGCGTGTTGGTCATGGTCTGCACGCTGATCGGAGCATCGCCGCCGACCAGCACCTTGCCCACCCGGATCTGCCGCGAGGGCCGGCGCTGGATGTTGCGCCAGGGGCGGACGGGATTGTGGGTCATGGGTCAGGCTCCGTGTCTTGCCGTCGCAACATAAGCCGCGCGGGCAGTCCCGGCAATCCGCCTATTCGGTCGCATCCTCGGGGGCAGCTTCTGGCGCGTCCAAGGCCGGAACAAGGGCCGAGGCATCCGCGGTGGCAAAGCGCGCCAGATCCTCGTCCGCCGTCGGATCGGCCTGGGCAAAGCTTTGCGTCAGCGCCTCTGGCGAAAGCGGGATGTCCTTGGCGACCTGCGCGCCGGGGGCAACCGGGCCGTAGGTCAGACCATCGACGACAAAGTAGATCGATCCGGAGTTGCCGGTGCGGAACAGGGCTGCGGTTTCCAGCGGCGGCACCACGTACCGTTCGCCTGCGTCCAGGATCTTTTCGAACAGCACGGTGCCATCGGCCGCATTGACCCGCACCCAGGACGGGCGCACGGCCAGGACTTCGATGCCCTGCTGCGCCTCGGCGACGACCTGCACCTCGGCCTCGACCGCCTGTTCGATCGCCTGGTCCACGGCATCGGCTTCGGCGACTTCCGCCAGCACCCCGGTTTCGCGCGGGTTGATCGCGGCAATCGGGCCATCGCGGGAGGTCAGGACGGGCACGTCCAGCGCCTGCGGGCGGTAGAGCCGGTCGAGCACATCGCTGTCTGCCGAACCTTCGGCACTGGCGACCGCTTCCGCCGCCGGTTCGGCCGGGCGGGCCACGGCGATCTGCTGACCCGCGGTTCCGGCGCTCGACAGAGGGTCGATCTGGGCCACCACGGTCGGGGCTTCGTCGACGGGCGCCAGTTGCACACGCTGGACTTCCTGCAGAACCGACCAGCCGCCATAGCCGATGGCCCCGATCAGCGCGACCAGAACGGCGATGGAGCCGACGGCCCCGGGTTCGATATGCGACCAGATCGCCTCGCCCCGCGGGATGAAGCTGGCGTTCGGGTCGCCCAGCGGATCGGCATTCTCGGCCCGGGCCCGGGCCTTTGCGAACTGCTGCGGTGCAGCGGCCGAGGAAAGCCCGTGCGACACGGTATAGCCCGCTTCGGCGCAGAAGCGTTCGAAGGCCCATTCCGGGTCCATTGCCAGGTAGCGGGCGTAGGAACGGACGTAGCCTGCGACAAAACCGGGGGTCTCGAAAGCCGACAGATCGGCGTTTTCGATGGCGGCGATATAGGTGGCCTTGATCTTAAGCTCACGCTGTACATCAAGCAGCGACTTGCCAAGCGTGGCACGCTCGCCGCGCATGAGGTCGCCGAGCCGCAACTCGAAGTCGTCAAAGCCCTTTGGCTTGTCCTCTTCGGTTGTCGAAGGTTTTGACCTCCAACCGATCATCTGCCCGCTGTCCCCTTCGGTGCACCCGTCCGCGTGGTCGCCTTCCCCAGCGACTCACATCGTTGTTCTATTGGACAAACCCTACCATAGGACAAGGCCTTTTCCACAGGCCAAAGGCCTTAAGCCACCTGTTCGGCGCGATTCAGCGCACAATGCGACCAGAGTGCATCCATCGCGCGCACCAGCTTGTCGATCTCGCCCGATCCGTGCACCGGCGAGGGCGTGAAGCGCAGCCGCTCGGTACCGCGGGGGACGGTGGGAAAATTGATCGGCTGGACGTAGATGCCGTGGTCTTCCAGCAGCATGTCGGACAGCATCTTGCAGTGCACCGGGTTGCCCACGTGCACGGGCACGATGTGCGACCCGTGGTCGATGATCGGCAGCCCCATCGCCTTGAGCCGGGTCTTCAGGATCGTCGCCTGGGTCTGGTGCCGCAGCCGCAGCGCCTGCCCACCCGCCCCTTTCAGGAACCGGACACTGGCCGCTGCACCCGCAGCAACCGCCGGCGGCAGCGAGGTCGTGAAGATGAACCCCGGCGCGTAGGACCGCACCGCATCGACCATGCGCGCCGAAGCCGCGATATAGCCGCCGAAGACGCCGTAAGCCTTGGCGAGCGTCCCGTTGATGATGTCCACCCGGTGCATCTGCCCGTCACGTTCCGCCACGCCCGCGCCGCGGGGGCCGTACATGCCGACCGCGTGCACCTCGTCCAGGTAGGTCAGAGCGCCAAACTCTTGCGCCAGATCGCAGATTTCCTTGATCGGGCCAAAGTCGCCGTCCATCGAATAGATCGATTCGAAGGCGATCAGCTTCGGAGCCGCCGGGTCGTCAGCGGCCAGCAGCTCGCGCAGGTGGGCCACGTCATTGTGCCGGAATATCCGCTTCTCGCCACCGCCACGCCGCACGCCTTCGATCATCGAGGCATGGTTCAGCGAGTCGGAATAGATGATGAGGCCGGGGAAGATCACCCGCAGCGTCGACAAGGTCGCGTCATTGGCGATGTAGGCCGACGTAAAGACCAGCGCGGCCTCTTTCCCGTGCAGGTCGGCCAGTTCCGCCTCCAGCCGCTTGTGCCAGACCGTGGTGCCGCTGATGTTGCGCGTGCCGCCCGAACCGGCGCCAGTCGCCTCCAGCGCCTCGTGCATCGCGGTCAGCACATCCGGATGCTGACCCATGCCCAGATAGTCATTGCCGCACCAGACAGTGATGTCCTTCTGCGACCCGTCGGGCTTGGTCCACACGGCATGGGGAAATTGGCCTTGCGCCCGCGCGATGTCGATGAAGGTGCGATAGCGCCCCTCGTCGTGAAGGCGTTGCAGGCTGGCATCGATCGCATCGTTGTATCTGGTCATCGGCCTTCGGTTCCTTTTGCAAGGGTTCTCCACCGAACCCCCGCATGGGTGCCTTGATCTCGGTCAATCTTGCGGCGCTGCCAAGGGGGCGATTTGTCACCCCACCCGCAGGCCTCGTCTTCCTTACCGCAGCCCGCCTGCTCTGGACAGTCCCAACCCGCCTGCTAGGCTGGTTCCTGATCAAATCCCGGAGAGTATGATGTCCACCCCGTCTCTCGACGCCGTCCTTGCCCGCATCGACGACACCCTGCCCCAGTCACTGGATCGGCTGATGGAGCTGTTGCGCATCCCGTCGATTTCCACCGATCCCGACTACAAGGAGGATTGCGCCCGCACCGCCGATCTTCTGGCCGCCGACCTGGCCTCGCTTGGCTTCGAGGCCCGCGCCGCGCAGACTCCGGGGCATCCGATGGTCGTGGCGCATGGCGGCGAAGGCCGCAGGCACATCCTGTTCTACGGCCACTATGACGTGCAACCCGTTGATCCCCTGGACCTTTGGGACCGCCAGCCCTTCGACCCCGAAGTCCAGGACACCCCCAAGGGCAAGGTGATCCGCGCCCGTGGCTCTTCCGATGACAAGGGCCAGCTGATGACCTTCATCGAGGCCTGTCGCGCCTGGAAACACGTCCACGGCACCCTGCCCGGCAAGCTGACGATCTTCCTGGAAGGCGAGGAGGAATCGGGTTCGCCCTCGCTGGTCCCCTTCCTGGAACAGAACCGCGAGGAACTGTCCTGCGACCTCGCCCTCATCTGCGACACCGGGCTTTTCGAGGGCGCGACTCCCGCCATCACGACGATGCTGCGCGGGCTGGCCAAGGCCGAATTCACCATCCGCGCCGCGTCGCGGGATCTCCATTCCGGGATGTACGGCGGCCTTGCGCAGAACCCGCTGCACCTGATGGCGCGGCTTCTGTCCGGCCTGCACGACTCGACGGGCCGGGTACAGGTCCCCGGATTCTATGACGACGTGGACGAACTTCCCGACACCCTGCGCCAGCAATGGCAGAACCTGTCCTTCGACCATGCGACCTACCTTGGCGACGTGGGCCTCTCGGTTCCTGCGGGGGAACAGGACCGCACACCGCTGGAGAAGATCTGGTCCCGTCCGACCGCCGAAGTGAACGGCATGTGGGGCGGATACAATGGGGCCGGATTCAAGACCGTGCTGCCGGGCGAGGCCCACGCCAAGGTCTCTTTCCGTCTGGTGTCGCGCCAGGACCCGGAAAAGATCATCGCCGCGTTCAAGCATTGGGCCGAAGCCCAGATGCCCGCCGATTGCGAGATCCTCTGGCACGGCGGCAGCGATGGTGCGCCCGCCTCGGTGATGGAAATCTCCGATCCCGCTTTCGAAGCCGCCCGCGCTGCACTGACCGAAGAATGGGGCCGCCCTGCCGCTTTCGTGGGGGCCGGCGGCTCGATCCCGGTGGCGGGTTACTTCAAGACCATCCTCGGGATGGATGCGATGCTGATCGGCTTTGGCCGCGACGACGACCAGATCCATTCGCCGAACGAGAAGTATGATCTGGAAAGCTTCCACAAGGGCATCCGCTCCTGGGCGCGCATCCTGGCCCGCATCGCGTGATGCTTAAGCTTCGTGACGCAAGGACCGAAGACGAAAGGGATTTCCTGCGCCTGTGGCAGGGGTTCCTCGACGGCTACGGCCTGACCCTTCCTGCGGAGGTCACCGCCTTCACCTGGACCCGCCTGATGGACCCCGCGAATCCCCTGACGGCCCGGCTGGCGGTGGTCGACGGCACCCCGCAGGGCTTCGCCATTCACCAGCACCACCCCTCGACATGGGTGCTGGGGGACGACGGCTATCTGGAAGACCTCTTCGTCGCCCCCGAGGCCCGCGGCAAGGGTCTTGGCCGCGCGCTGATCGAGGACCTGATCGCCATCGCCCGCGGCAACGGCTGGCAGCGACTTTACTGGCTGACCGAGATCGAGAACACGACGGCCCGCAAACTTTACGACCAGTTCTGCGATAACGACGGCCATATCAGGTATCGGATGACACTGTAACTCGGGGTTCACCCCGACACCCTACCCCCGCTGCACGGCCATACGCACCAGTTTGGCCACCAGCAGCACGAAGGGGGTCGCATGCATCAGCAGATCGAAGATATCTACCGACTTCACCAGATCACCCGCCACCAAGAGCTTCAGCTTCTCCCAGATATGCGGTTCGGGGACAAAGGGCGCCAACCCCAGCGTCAGGGCTGCGATCACCAGAATTGACAGCGGAATCCGATCGAGAACAGCCATCGTACCCTCCTGCCACCGGGCCATCAACCCCGCTCAACGGCATGTCGCAGTCGGACAGAACGGACCGTCATGCGACAGTTGGTCGGTTCATGAGAGAAGCTGGCGCGGTGGACGGGGCTCGAACCCGCGACCCCCGGCGTGACAGGCCGGTACTCTAACCAACTGAGCTACCACCGCGCGCTGGAGGGGCAAATAGTGGGTCACGCAGGGGGCGTCAAGCGGGAAACTGTGGGGTGCGGTCACTCCAGACCGAAGTGGCGGAGGTCGGCGTGCGTGCGGGTCTGGAGGGTGAGGGTCAGGACGGCGAGGAGGAGCACCGTGGGCCAAGGGTGGCGAGGGTCGTGGGGCCGCCGCCGGCAGTGCTGCTGGGCGGCGCTTGGTCCGGCTTCAGGGGGTCGGTGCAGGATGGACGGTGGCTGGGCCAGCGTCGCCCCCTTCGCCCGGATACGGCCCGCGCGGTCAAAGGCGAAGATTACGGCGAAGTGTTACCACTCCTCTCACACCCGCATCCAACCCTTTGAAATCAAACGGCCCGAAAAGCGCGCCACGTGTGGCGCCCTTGCGGGCTATGATCTGCAAAGGGAGGTAACTGGCGCGGTGGACGGGGCTCGAACCCGCGACCCCCGGCGTGACAGGCCGGTACTCTAACCAACTGAGCTACCACCGCGCGTGGAGGGCGGGATAGACGGTCACGCCGGGGGCGTCAATGGGGGAAGCGCGGGATTTTCACCGATCCGGGGCCGGGATGAATTCGCCGTCGTCATGGGGCGGCAGCTTGAAGCGGCCGTGCATCCAGTCGCCGGCGCGCCAGGCTTCCTTTGCGGCCTCGATCTTCTCGCGGCTGGAGGCGACGAAGTTCCACCAGATGAATCGGGGGCCGTCCATCGTGGCGCCTCCCAGCAGCATGATCCGCGCGCCCTGGGGACCCGCCTTGACCGAGACCCGGTCGCCGGGGCGGAAGACCAGCATCCGGCCCGCCTCGAAAGTCTGGCCCCCGCTGGAGACCTCGCCATCCAGGATATAGACGCCGCGGTCTTCGTGATCGTCGGGCAGCGGGATGGAGGCGCCGGGCTGCAGGCGGGCGTCGGCGTAGAAGACCTCGGAGGGCATGTCGAGACCGACCTTTTCGCCCCAGGCGGTGCCGAGGATGAGGCGGACCTGTTTGCCCTCGCCTTCCAGTTCCGGCAAGGCGGCCCGTTCGAGATGGGCGAAACCGGCGGCGTCTTCCTCGCGGTCCTTGGGGAGAGCAAGCCAGGTCTGCAGGCCGAAGAGGGAGAGGGGGGCCTTGCGGGCCTCACCATCCGTCCGTTCCGAATGGGTGATCCCCTGCCCCGCCATCATCCAGTTGACCGCGCCGGGTTCGATCCAGAGGTCCGATCCCAGGCTGTCGCGGTGGTGCATCTTTCCCTTCAGAAGGTAGGTGACCGTCCCGAGGCCGATGTGAGGGTGCGGGCGGACGTCGATGCCCTGGCCGGTCAGAAACTCGGCCGGGCCCATCTGGTCGAAGAAGATGAAGGGGCCGACCATCTGACGCTCGGCCGACGGCAGGGCGCGGCGGACCTCGAAGCCGCCGAGGTCGCGGGCGCGGGGGACGATGACGGTCTCGATCGTGTCGACAGAGTCCCCGATCGGGATCGAGGGGTCGAGAAGCGGGTTCCACATGGAGGGTCTCCTTTGCAGGGGAAGGTAGACCCCCACCCCCGGAATTTCATCCCGTTCTGGGCGCGCGGGGGCTGTGCGGGGGTGAACAGGCATGGGTGCCCGCGCGTGGGCACTTACTTGGTGACAAGGAAATCAATGGGTTGGCTGTGGGCATTCAGGTTCTGTTAACCAACCGAAGCGACGTCTGTTAGCAGCGCAGGCTCTTGTTTTGCAGCTGGACCGCCCAGAACGACTTGGGAATGAACGTATCCTGAAGCGAAGCGCAGAGGATCACCCGGTCAGCTTCAGTTATTGGCTTCTTATATTGAAGCTTGCCTTGCCACCCTGTCACGATCTGCGCGACGGCATTGGAGCGGATGCGGGGATTGGGCGACGGGCGGAGCGCCAGCAGGGAAGCGACATAGGCGGCGTCGTGCGCGTCGGGCGGCGGGGCAATCGAGTCTCTCGTCTCGGTGCCTAGTGTTTTAGGCGGAATCGGTCGCGGAGGCCCCAGCGCAAGGCCGAGACCGGTGATCGCGGCGGCAAGGTCGATCGGAGGCGTGACCGCGCTTTTGCGCCAGAGGGCGAAGCCGCCCCCGACGTCACCGTTGAAATCGCCTGGGACCAGCACCACCAGCCCGTTCGGGCGCTTGTGGAACAGTTGCACGCCGCGAAAGAGAACCGGGGCATCGATGCTGTCCCCGGTATTGGCCGTGGCTGTACGGTAGCCGATCTCTTCCAGCGGCCAGGCGGCGGCCCGGTCTTTCCGCACGCGGTCATCCTGAAGGTCCAGGATCAAGGCGGCTGGCTGCCCGTCCTCGGGCGCGAAGCGGATGCAAGTCGACCCCTTGGCCGGGAAGTCTGCGCTGAGCGCGTGGCAGTCGGCATCCTTGGCGAGGACAATGCGAGCGCTGGTCTAGGCCTTGTCGTTGGCAAAGGCATCGTCACGCAGCACGATGCGGACCCAGGCGACGTCGCCTCAACAGCCGCTCGCAGATGTCGAAGCAGGGGGCCTCGCCGTATAAGCCGGACTGCACACCGTCGAAACTGTAGAAATCCGGACTGTGTGTGGCGTTACGGATGATCTCGACCCCCGGAGGCCGATCAAACGACGCAGGTTGCGCTGACCTGTTCGCTTCCAGATCGGCTGCAAACCGAAACCGTCCTTCACGCAATGCTTGAATTGCACGAACGAATAATATCCGATGAGACGAAAGAATCGGAGGCCGCCGTTGACGATCCGCACCAGCTTTCCCTGTGCCATTGCAGTGATCGAGGACCTGTCGATCCCGATGCCGGACGGCACAAGACTGTCCGCCCGGGTCTGGATGCCGGAGGATGCCGCCACCCGCCCGGTCCCGGCGGTCCTGGAATACATCCCCTACCGCAAGCGCGACGGGACCCTGCCCCGGGATGAGCTGATGCATCCTTACGTCGCCGGTCATGGCTATGCCTGCGTCCGGGTCGACATCCGGGGCAACGGCGATAGCGAAGGGCTGATGGAGGACGAATACTCCATCCAGGAACTGCAGGACGCCTGCGACGTGATCGCCTGGCTGGCCAAGCAGGACTGGTGCAGCGGCACGGTCGGAATGATGGGGAAAAGCTGGGGCGGGTTCAACTGCCTGCAGACGGCCTTCCTGCAACCGCCGGCGCTGAAGGCGGTGATCTCGGTCTATTCCACCACCGACCGCTTTGCCGACGACATCCACTTCAAGGGCGGGGCTTTGCTGGGCGAGAACTTCGGCTGGGGCGCGGTGATGCTGTCCTATTCCTCGCGCCCCGGCGATCCCTTGCTGCACAATGGCTGGCGGGAGACCTGGTTGCAGAGGCTGAACAATCAGCCGTTCCACGCCGCACCCTGGGCGGCGCATCAGACACGCGATGCCTACTGGAAGCACGGCTCGATCTGCGAGGACTGGGACCGGATGACAGTGCCGATCCTGTCCTATGGCGGCTGGAACGACAACTACATGAACACCGTCGCCAAGCTGATGGAGAACGCGCGCGGGCCGGTTAAGGGGATCATCGGGCCTTGGGTGCACCAGTATCCCCACACTGCGGTGCCGGGGCCGAAGATCGGGTTCCTGCAACTGGCGGTGCGCTGGTGGGACCGCTGGCTGAAGGGAATCGAGAACGGGGCCGAGGAAGTCCCTGCCCTGCGGGCCTATATGCTGCATTCCGCCCCGCCGAACCCGAGTGCGGCGCATCGCGACGGGCACTGGATTGCCGAGGCCGAGTGGCCGACCCCCCGGGTTTCAAGGCGCGTGATGCAGGTCTCGGACGCGGGGCTGGGGGTGGCGGGGGCGCTGTCGGCCAGCGTCTGCACGCCGCAGCATCTGGGGGTGACTGCGGGCGAGTTCTTTCCGATGGGACTGAACGCCGAGATGGCGGGCGACCAGAGGACGGACGATGCGCTGTCGGTCTGCTTCGACGGTGCTGCGTTGGCCGAGCCTCTGGAATTGCTTGGGGCGGCAAAGCTGACGCTGCGGCTCGCGTCGGACAAGCCATTGGCCTTCATCGTCGCACGGCTTTGCGATGTGGCACCCGACGGAGCATCGACGCGGATCGCGCATGGCATCCTGAACCTTTGCCACCGGCGCAGTGCCGAAGCGCCAGAGCCGATGGTGCCGGGCGTGCCGGAAGATGTCGTGTTGGTCCTGGACCAGATGGGCTACCGGGTCGCGGCGGGACACAAGCTGCGGCTGGCGCTGTCGACGACCTATTGGCCCTTCGTCTGGCCCAGCCCGGCAGCGGCGACACTGGAGATCACGGAAGCCAGCCTGGATCTGCCGGTCCATCAGGGCACCGGGGAAGCCGAGTGGACCCCACCGCCGTCAGAGACTGCGACACCCTGGAAACACCAGGTGCTGCGCGAGGGGCGCTCCATCCGGCGGATCGAAAGCGACCTGATCGCGGGTACCCACGCTTTGGTGGTCGAGGACGATCTGGGCGAAAGCGAAAACCTGTCACATGGGCTGGTGACAGGAGAGCAGACGACCGAGCGGTGGGAAATCGGGGCCGATCCGCTTTCGGCGCGGACCGAGATCACTTGGGAGCAGCGCCTGTCGCGGGGCGACTGGCGGGTCCGGACCCGGGCCGAGACGATGATGACCGCCACTGCCACGCATTTGCGGATGCAGGCCTCCCTGACCGCGTGGGAAGGCGAAAGCGTCGTTTTCCAGCGGGAGTGGGACGAGGAGGTCGCACGAGACTTTGTGTGATCCGCTGCGAGAAAACGTTTGTCGCACGGGCCGGTTCGCGGTTTATTGATTACCAAGTCAACAAAAGAATCCCCGGAATGGGGCCAACAGGGAGACCACAATGGACGACAAGCACAAGCAGCTTGACTGGATGGTATCGCAAGCCAGGACCGGCCGGATGACGCGGCGTGAATTCGTCGGGCGCACGACGGCTCTTGGCGTGTCGGCGGGACTTGCCTCGGCGCTGTTCTCGAAAGCCGCCACCGCGCAGGAAGCCAAGAAGGGCGGCGTGATCCGCGTCGGCATGCAGGGCGGGGAATCGACCAACAGCCTTGATCCGGCACTGGCCGCGTCGGAAGTTCCGTTCCAGGTGAACATGACCTGGGGCGAGATGCTGTGCGACGTGAACCCGGACGGCACCATCGACCCGCGGATCGCCGAAGAGATCTCGTCCAACGCCGATGCGACCGAGTGGAAGTTCAAGATTCGTGCGGGCGTCGAATATCACGGCGGCGGCACGGTGACGGCCGAGGACGTGGTGGCGACGCTGAAGCGGCACACCGACGAGAAGGCGCAGTCCGGCGCGCTGGGGATCGTGCAGGGCATCACCGAGATGAAGGCCGAAGGTGACATGGTCACCCTGAAGCTGAATGCGGCCAACGCCGACCTGCCCTTCCTGATGGGCGACTATCACCTGATGATCCAGCCCGGCGGTGGCGTGGACAATCCGGCAGCCGGCATCGGTGCGGGCCCGTACCAGGTCGTGGTGAACGAGCCCGGCGTGCGGCACACGTTCAAGAAGCACGCGAACTACTTCGACAGCAGCATCGGCCATGCCGACGAGGTCGAGATCCTGGTGATCAACGACAACACCGCCCGGACGGCGGCGCTGCAGTCGGGCCAGATCCACATGATCAACCGGGTCGACCCGAAGATCGTGGAACTGCTGAAAGGCGTGCCGGGCGTGCAGATCAAGCACGTGGCGGGTCGCGGGCATTACGTCTTCATCATGCACTGCGACAAGGCGCCCTTCGACAACAACGACATGCGGATGGCGCTGAAGTACGCGATCAACCGGGGCGAGATGGTCGAGAAGATCCTGGGTGGCCTTGGCACCCCCGGCAACGACTTCCCGATCAACGCGGCCTATCCCCTGTTCGAGGACAAGTTCGAGCAGCGCGAATATGACGCGGCCAAGGCGGCGGAGCATTACGCGAAGTCCGGCCATGACGGGTCGCCGATCATGCTGGCGACCGCTCCGGGGGCCTTCCCGGGCGCGGTCGATGCGGCGAACCTCTTCGCGGCCAGCGCCAATGCGGCGGGGATTCCGCTGCAGGTGAAGCTGGAGCCCGATGACGGCTACTGGTCGAACGTCTGGAACGTCGCTCCGTTCTGCGCGTCCTACTGGGGCGGGCGTCCGGTGCAGGACCAGATGTACACGACGGCCTATCTCTCCACCGCCGAATGGAACGACACCAAGTTCAAGAACGCCAAGTTCGACGAGCTTCTGATGGCGGCCCGGGGCGAGCTGGACACGGCCAAGCGCACCGGCATGTACACCGAAATGGCGCAGATCCTGCGCGATGAGGGTGGCCTGATCCTGCCGATGTTCAACGACTTCGTGTCGGGCGTCAGCGACACCATCGGCGGTTGGGTCGACGACCCGAATGGCGAGCTGATGAACGGCCGTGCACAGGTCCGCTGCTGGCTGAACGCGTAAGGCCGGCGGGTGCATCCGATCCTGAAGCTAATGGTCCAGCGCATTGCGCTGGGCCTCCTTCTCTTGCTCGCCGTGTCCGCCGTGATCTTCCTAGGGGTCGAGGCGCTGCCGGGCGATACGGCTCAGGCCATTCTGGGTCAGCAGGCGACACCCGAGGCGCTGGCGAACCTGCGCGAGAAGATGGGGCTGAACGAGCCGCCCCTGACCCGCTATTTCCAGTGGCTGGGGGGTGTGCTGACCGGCGACCTTGGCACGGCACTGACCAACGGCGCGGATATCGCGCAGTCCATCGGGCAGCGGCTGGGCAATACCATGTTCCTTGCGGGCTGTGCGGCCGTCATCGCGGTGCCGCTGGCGATCCTTCTGGGTCTTATCGCCGCGCGCTACGCCGGCAAGTGGCCGGACAAGGTGATTTCGGGCATCACGCTGTCGACCATCAGCCTGCCGGAATTCGTTGCGGCCTATTTCGTCATCTTCATCTTCACCCAGCTGATCCCGATCTTCCAACCCGTCGCAATGGTCTTTCCGGGCATGGGCTTCTGGGCCAAGCTGAATGCCGTCGCACTGCCCGTCATCGTGCTGGTGCTTGTCGTCCTTGCACACATGATGCGGATGACCCGGGCCGCGATCCTGAACGTGATGCAGTCGGCCTACATCGAAACCGCCGAGCTTAAGGGCCTGTCGCCGATGACGGTGATCTGGCGCCATGCGCTGCCGAACGCGATTGCCCCGGTGGTCAGCGTGGTGATGTTGAACATGGCCTATCTGGTCGTCGGTGTCGTCGTGGTCGAAGTGGTCTTCGGCTACAACGCCCTAGGACAATATCTGGTCGACCACGTCACCAAGCGTGACCTGCCCGTGGTGCAGGCCGTCGGCCTGATCTTCGCCGCCGTCTACATCTTCCTGAACATGCTGGCCGACGTCATCGGCATCCTGGCCAACCCGCGCCTGAGGCACCCGAAATGAGAATACCCATTTCCGCCCTCATCGGCCTTGTCTTCACCGGGCTGTTCCTGTTCGTGGCGATCTTCGCCCATTGGATCGCCCCCTACGAGATCACCGATGTCTCGGGCGGCCAGTGGGAGGGTCCCTCGGCGCAGTTCTGGCTGGGGACCGACACCATCGGCCGGGATATCCTGTCGCGGCTGATCTACGGCGCGCAGATCACCATCTTCGTGGCGCTGGCATCGTCGGTGCTGGCCTTTTCGATGGGGGCGTTCCTGGGCTTTCTGGCGGCGGTCAAGGGCGGCTGGGTCGATCAGGTCCTGTCGCGGATCGTCGATCTGGTGATGGCCGTGCCCTCGCTGATCGTGGCGCTGGTCATGCTGTCGGTCCTGCCGCTGAACCTGACCGTCCTGATCCTGGTGATGGGGGTGCTGGACAGCACCCGCGTCTTCCGCCTGTCCCGCGCCGTGGCGGTGGACATCACGGTGATGGATTACGTCGAGGCCGCACGGCTGCGGGGCGAGAAATGGGGCTGGGTGATCTTCAAGGAGATCCTGCCGAACGCGATGTCGCCGCTGGTGGCCGAGTTCGGGCTGCGCTTCATCTTCGCGGTCCTGTTCATCTCGACCCTGTCGTTCCTGGGCCTGGGCGTGCAGCCGCCGCTGGCCGACTGGGGCGGGATGGTGAAGGAGAACAAGGATGGGCTGATCTACGGCAAGTCCGCCGCGCTTTTGCCTGCCGCTGCGATTGCCGCTTTGGCGATCAGCGTGAACCTTGTCGCGGACTGGATCCTGACCCGGACCTCCAGCCTGAAAGGAGGCCGCGGTGGCTGATCCCCTGTTGCAGATCAAGGGCCTCGTGATCGAGGCCACCTCGTACCCGCCGGGCGAGCCTCCGAAAGAGGTGACCTTGGTCCACGGGGTCGACCTGACCTTGCAAAAGGGCCGGGTGCTGGGGCTGATCGGCGAATCCGGGGCGGGCAAGTCGACCATCGGCTTGTCGGCGATGGCTTATGGGCGCGGCGGCGTGCGGCTGACGGGCGGGACCATCCATCTGAACGGCCGGGAGATCCGGCTCGCCGATGCCAAGGCGCTGCGGGCCCTGCGCGGGCGCGAGGTGACTTACGTCTCGCAATCCGCCGCCGCCAGCTTCAATCCGGCCAAGCAGATCATGGAGCAGGTGATCGAGTCCTCGCTGTCGCACGGGCTGATGTCGAAGACCGAGGCCGAGGCAAGGGCGCGGGCGCTGTTCAAGAAGCTTGGATTGCCGAACCCCGACACGATCGGCAGCCGCTATCCGCATCAGGTCTCGGGCGGGCAGTTGCAGCGTTGCATGACGGCGATGGCGCTGTGTCCGAAGCCCGATCTGGTGATCTTCGACGAACCGACCACGGCCCTTGACGTGACGACGCAGATTGACGTCCTCGCCGCGATCAAGGAGGCGATCCGGGATACGGATGTCGCGGCCCTGTACATCACGCACGACCTGGCCGTGGTGGCGCAGGTCGCGGATGACATCATGGTGCTGCGGCACGGGAAGATGGTGGAACTGGGCGAGACCGGGCAGATCATCCACCGCCCGACGCAGGACTACACCCGCGCTCTGGTCTCGGTCCGCAGTCTGGACCATGTGGAAAAGGCCCCGGCCCCGCCGATCCTGCAGGTGCAGAACCTGACGGCGCGGTATCGCGGGACGAACTTCGACGTGTTGAAGAACGTCTCGGTCGATCTGCCGGTGGGCCAGACGCTGGCGGTGGTGGGAGAGTCGGGGTCCGGCAAGTCGACGCTGGCCCGCGCGATCACCGGGCTGTTGCCGCCGTCCGCGGGGCGGATCACCTTTGCCGGGCGGCAGTTGTCGGCGGACCTTGCGGGGCGCAGCAAGGATGATCTGCGCGAAATCCAGATGATCTACCAGATGGCCGATACCGCGATGAACCCGCGGCAGACCGTGGGCACGATCATCGGGCGGCCGCTGGAGTTCTACTTCGGTCTGCGCGGGGCCGATCGCGAGAAGCGGGTGCAGCAATTGCTGGACCAGATCGAGATGGGCAAGGGCTTTGCCGACCGCTATCCGGCGGAACTGTCGGGTGGCCAGAAGCAGCGGGTCTGCATCGCGCGGGCGCTGGCGGCGAACCCGAAGCTGATCATCTGCGATGAGGTGACCTCGGCGCTGGACCCCCTGGTGGCGGATGGCATCCTGAAGCTCCTGCTGAACCTGCAGGCGGAAGCGGGGGTGGCCTATCTCTTCATCACGCATGATCTGGCGACGGTGAGGGCCATCGCCGACAAGATCGCGGTGATGTTCAAGGGAGCTGTGGTCCGGTATGGCCAGAAGACGGACGTGCTGATGCCGCCTTTTGATGATTACACCGACCTTCTGCTGTCCTCGGTCCCCGAGATGGAACAGGGCTGGCTGGAGCAGGTGATCGCGCACCGGAAGATGGAGAGCGCGGGGAACTGAACCGCCGCTCGTCGTTGGACTTCGTCCCTCCTCGCTGGGTGGGCCCTTCCGACGAGAAGACGAAGTCGCATGAGGAGGTGCGCCATGACGAAGCTTCTGCTGATCATCCTGGACGGCGTGCCGTATCGCAACTGGCGGCGGCTGTTCGGCAACTTGGAAGGCTGGGTCGAACAGGGCGAAGCCCAGGTGCGGCGGATGCGGGCGGTGCTGCCTTCGACCTCGGCCTCCTGCTATGCCTCGATCCACACGGGTGTGCCGCCGCAGCAGCATCACATCTGGGACAACGCGGATATCCGGCGGGTCACCTTTCCCGATGTGTTCAGCGAGTTGACGCAGGCGGGCAAGACCACAGGCGCGGTGACGCACAGCTATTGGTCCGAGTTCTTCAACCGCGCGCCGTTCGACGTGGTCCGCGACATCGAGTATGACGAGCCGGGCGGCCCGATCACTCACGGGCGGTTCCACACGATGCATGGCTACGGGCATGCCAACCAGATGACGCCGTCGGACTATGACCTTTTCGGCATGCTGACGCGGCTGTGCGAGGTGAAGGGGATCGACTACGGCATCCTGCACACCTGCACGCTGGACAGCATGGGCCACCGCTTCTTCCACGACTGCGAGGAGATGGACCACGCCTGTTTCCACATGGACGCGATCCTGGCGCCGTGGATCCACCGTTGGCGGCAGAACGGGTACGAGGTGATCGTCACCGCCGATCACGGGCAGGATGCGCGGGGGCACCACGGCGGGACGGGCGAGGACCAGCGCGACTTTGCGTTTTATTACTTTGGTAACAGCAGCTTGCCGCCCGAAGATCAGGTTCTGGATCAACTGGCATTGGCCCCCTCGATCCTGACTCGCTTGGGCGTTCCGGTGCCGCCGACGATGCGGGCCGCGCCGTTCTTCACCCGCTGAGCCAGTCCTTCACGACGCGGTGTGCGGCGGATGGTGGCGGGCCGGAGCACTGGACACGGAACCGAATTCACCGCATAGACGCGCGTGCCTCACGCCCTTTCGGAGACCAGCTTGTCGATGACCGCAAAGACCCGCCTTGCTCGCCTGCTGGCCCTGGGGCTGATCCTGCCGCTGGCCGCCTGCGCCACGGGCACCAGCCCCATGCAGCTTTACCCGCTGCAAGGTCCGATTGCCGACGCCGATCCGACGCTGGTCATCCAGGCGACGGCGAAGAACACGACCGGCACGTCCGGAGAGCTGGCCTTCCGCTTGCCAGAGGGTGGGCGCTGCTCCGGCACCTGGTCGTCGCTGACCCCGCGCACGGTGTCGAACACCAAGGGCATGTCGCTGACCTTCAAGAAGACCGGCGGCGAAGTCGGGCGCGAGATCGAGACCGTCGCGGGCGTCAACAACGGCGAAATCTACGCCGTCTGCGCCGACGGGACCCGGGTGCAGGGCACCTTCGTCATCGGGTCGGGCACCGCCAGCGGCACGGGGCAAGCCTCGGACACCAACGGCAACGTCTACAAGCTGCTGTTCTAGGCGCCGAGCGCGTCTTCCAGCACGGCGCGCACCTTGTCGCCCGGCACGTCATCGGCCACGAAGGCCTGACCGATGCCGCGCGCGAGGATGAAGCGCAGTTTGCCGTCCACGACCTTCTTGTCCTGCCCCATCAGTGCGATCAGCGCCTCGGAGCCCGGAAGATCGCCGGGGATGTCGCGGATGTCGGTCTTCATTCCCATCGTCTTCAGATGCGCGCGGACACGGCTTGGTTCTTCCTGACTGCACAGGTCAAGGCGCGAGGACAGCTCGAACGCCAGCGCACAGCCGATGGCGACGCCTTCGCCATGCAGCAGGCGGTCGGAATATCCGGTCGCCTTTTCAAGGGCATGGCAGAAGGTGTGGCCAAGGTTCAGAAGCGCGCGCTCGCCCTCCTCGGTCTCGTCACGGCTGACGATCCCGGCTTTCATCTCGACCGACCGGGTCACGGCGCGCAGGCGGGCCGCCTTGTCGCCGGCGCGCAGCGCGGGACCTTCGGCTTCCAGCCAGTCGAAGAAGGCGGCATCGCCGAGAAGCCCGTACTTCACCACCTCGCCATAGCCGGACAGGAAGTCGCGGTCGGTCAGCGTATCGAGGACGTCGATGTCGGCCAGCACCAGGCTGGGCTGGTGGAAGGCGCCGACGAGGTTCTTGCCCTGCGCGGTGTTGATCCCGGTCTTGCCGCCGACGGAACTGTCCACCTGCGCCAGAAGCGAGGTCGGAAGCTGCACGAAGCGGACGCCCCGGCGCAGGATGGCGGCGGAAAAGCCCACGAGGTCGCCGATCACGCCACCGCCAAGGGCCAGGACCACATCCTTGCGTTCCACCTTCTGCTCCAGCAGCCATTCGGTGCAGCGGGCAAGGTTCTCCCAGTTCTTCGTCCCCTCTCCCGGCGGCAAGGCGAGTGTCGTCGAGGCAATCCCTTCGGCGGACAGTGCCTCGGTCAGTGCGGGAAGATGCAGGGCCGCGATGGTCGTTTCGGTGACGATCGCGATGCGTTTGCGGCGCAGGAGCGGTGCGATTTCGGCCCCGGCGCGGGACAGAAGGCCTTGGCCGATCCGCACCTGATAGGAGCGTTCGCCCAGATCAACCGCAACTGTGTTCAAGATCAGACCTCCAGCACGTCGGGCCGCGCTTTCAGCGCCTCGACCACCCGCGCCGCCATATCGTCGACGGATCGTTCGGCAGCACTTTCGACCACGATGTCGGCCATCGCATAAAGCGGCTGGCGGGCCTCGTAAAGCGTGCGCAGCGTCTCGCGCGGGTTTGACGTGCGCAACAGGGGCCGGGTCGTCTTGTGGCGGACGCGCTGCCACAGAAGCTCCAGGTCGGCCTTGAGCCAGACCGAGACGCCGACGTCATGGATGAGCTGGCGGTTGCTTTCGGACAGGAACGCGCCGCCGCCGGTCGACAGGACGCAAGGCGTGCTGCGCAAAAGACGGCTGATGACCTCGGTCTCGCGGGAGCGAAAGAAGGGCTCGCCGTCGCGTTCGAAGATCTCGGCGATGGAGCGGCTGGCGGCGCGGACGATCTCTTCGTCGGAATCCTTGAACGCGACGCCAAGCTGCCGTGCCAGCGCCGTGCCGACCGCGGTCTTGCCCGCGCCCATCATTCCTACCAGGACTACCGTCTTGACCAGACTGACCATCGCCACACCATGCATGATCCCGCGGGCAAGGACTTGCCGACCGGAAAACTTTCCCCCTCAATGGCGTGAAGTCTTCCCGAATGCTATATAGATTTGCAATGGCACCTGCGACGGCCCGCGTTTATGCGGACAGGCGCGGGAATGACAGCCGGACGGGCCAAACCGTCCAGGCGGCACGAGGAAGGGCAAGGCGATGGGTCGGATCATCAAGGCGTTGGTGGTGCTGGTGATTTTGGGCTTCATCGGCTTGACGGGTTATGCCTATCTGGGTGATCTCGCCCCCAGTCAGGGCGAAGTGAAGAAGCCTGTGGTGTTGAATGCGGACTAGTGCGGCGGGTCTTATTTCCCTTTTGATCCTTGGTGATCCGGCGGCAGGCCAGGATGCAGGCGGGCCCTTGTCCGCCATCGACTGGCTGTCGCAGTCCGTTGCCACCCCGGCCACGGCGGCAGCAGCGGCGGGCACTGGGGTGGCCATCGACGAGCCACCCGTCACCGAAGCCGGGGGTGCGCTTCCCGCCGCGGTGACGACATCCTCGCTGGACGGCCCCTCACCCGATGGGGTCGGACTGATCGCGTCCGCGGTGTCTGGTCTGCCGAAGGATCTTTGGGGCAACGGGCTGACGCGCGAAATTGCCGAGCGGCTGGTCACCCACCCCGACGACGACCTGCCGGCGCTGCGCCAGTTGTTCCTGACGATCCTTCTGGCCGAGGTGGCGGCTCCGGTCGATGCGGGCGGGCGGGGCGAGTTGTTGCAGACGCGGATCGACAAGCTTCTGGCGCTTGGTGCGCTGGAGCAGGCGGCGGCGCTGATCGAGGCCGCGGGGGCGACCACGCCCGATCTGTTCCGCCGCGCCTTCGATGTGGCCCTTCTGACCGGGGCCGAGGATCGCGCCTGTCAGTCGATGGCCAACGCCCCCCACCTTGCGCCAACGGTGCCGGCGCGGATCTTCTGTCTGGCCCGGTCCGGCGACTGGGACACGGCGGCGCTGACGATCCGCACCTCGCGCGCGCTGAACCAGATCTCGGCGGACCAGGAGACGCTTTTGTCGCGCTTCCTTGATCCCGACCTTTTCGAGGGTGAGCCGGTCCCGCCTGCGCCAAGTCCGGTCACGCCACTGGACTGGATGATCTATGCCGCCATCGGCGAGCCATTGCCGACCGAGGGACTGCCGATCGCCTTTTCCTACGCCGAACTTAGCCCGCGCGTGGGATGGAAGTCGCAGATCGAGGCGGCCGAGCGATTGACGCGGGCCGGGACGATCCCGCCGAACGTGATTCTGGGACTTTACACGGAACGCGAGCCCGCCGCTTCGGGCGGCGTGTGGGACCGGGTCGCCACCTTCCAGGCCTTCGATGCGGCGATCACCGCAGGCGATGGGGCGCGGGTCGCGGCGACCCTGCCCGCGGTCTGGGCCAAGATGCAGGAGGCCGAGCTGGAGGTCCCCTTCGCCACGCTTTTCGGCAAGGCGTTGCAGGACGTCACCTTGACCGGCGAGGCTGCCGCCATCGCGTTTCGGGTCGGGCTGCTGTCGCCCTACTCGGAGATGGCGGCCAAGCGGCACAAGCCTGGCAACCCCGAGGATGCGTTTCTTGTGGCCCTTGCCGTGGGCGACGCACGGAACGTCGTTCCACCCGACAGCCTGGGGCGGGCGATCTCGGCTGCTTTCCGGGCGCCGACCCCGTCGGTCGAGGCGCAGGCGCTGCTGGAGGGCAACCGCAAGGGCGAGGCGATCATCGTTGCCATCGACAACATCGCGCGGGGCGTGCAGGGCGACTTGCGCGGCGTGACCGAAGGGTTGTCGCTTTTGAGCCTGGCGGGTCTGGAAGGTGTCGCCCGGCGTGCGGCGCTGGAGCTGATGATCCTGGAACGGCGGGGCTAGGCCATGCCCGACGCCGAGGCGAGCCGCTGGATCTCGACCTTCCTCGACGCCTGTGCCGCCGAACTTGGGGCGGCGCGGAACACGCAACTGGCCTATGGCCGCGACCTGGCGGATTTTGCCGACTGGCTGGCGCGCCGGGACCTGGCTTTCGACAAGGCGGGGCGCGAGGCGGTGGAGGATTACCTGGTCCATTGCGACTCGCAGGGCCTGTCCAAGGCGACCCGCGCGCGGCGGCTGTCGTCGATCCGCCAGCTTTACCGCTTTGCCTTCGAGGAGGGCTGGCGCAGCGACAATCCCGCCCTGCGGTTGACGGGCCCGGGCCGGGCGCAAAGCCTGCCGAAGACGGTGACCGAGAGCGAGGTCACCCGGCTGATGGACGCGGCGCGCACCCGCGCCCGCAACCCGGCGGACCGACTGCGGGATACGGCGCTGTTCGAACTTCTTTACGCCACCGGCCTGCGGGTCAGCGAGTTGGTTGGGCTGCCCGTCGCGGCCGTCCGGGGCGATCCCCGGATGATCCTGGTGCGCGGCAAGGGCGACAAGGAACGCATGGTGCCGCTGTCCGGCCCGTCCCGCGCGGCCTTGGCCGAATGGCTGGCCCACCGGGACGCCGAGGACGAGGCGGGGCGCAAGGCGGGTCGCCCGCCGTCACGGTATCTCTTTCCCGGCGACGGCCGCGAGGGGCACCTGACACGGCAGTATTTCCACAGCCTGGTCAAGGACGTCGCGGTGCTGGCGGGCATCTCTCCCGCCCGGGTGACGCCGCATGTGCTGCGCCATGCCTTTGCAACCCATCTTCTGGCCCACGGCGCAGACCTGCGGGTGATCCAGACGCTGCTCGGCCATTCCGACGTTGCCACGACCGAAATCTACACCCATGTGCTGGACGATCATCTGAAGGACCTGGTCCTGACCAAGCATCCCCTGGCCCGCAAGGGCTGAGCCCGGAAAGACCCGATGACCCCCCAAACGCTTGATACCGCCTTCTGGCTGACAGTGGCCGCCATCCTGGTCCTCTTGGTGATGTCCGCCTTCTTCTCCGGGTCGGAAACCGCACTGACGGCCGCATCACGCGGCAAGCTGAAGGCGCAGGCCGACCGCGGCTCACGCGGGGCAAAGGCGGCGATGCGGGTGACCGAGGACCGCGAGCGGATGATCGGTGCGCTGCTTCTGGGCAACAACATCGTCAACATCCTGTCGGCCTCGCTGGCGACAGCACTTCTGACCCGGATCTTCGGCGACAGTGGGGTGGCGCTGGCGACCCTGGGGATGACCGCGCTGGTCCTGATCTTCGGCGAGGTGATGCCGAAGACCGTCGCGATCACCTTTCCCGAGTCGGTGGCGACCCGTGTCGCCCCGATCATCCGGGTGCTGATCCTGATCTTCTCGCCCATCGTGACGATCGTCCGCCTGCTGGTCCGCGGCATGTTGCGCCTGATCGGGTTGAAACCAAGCCCCGGCGGCGAGATGCTGGCCTTGCGCGAAGAAATCGCCGGAGCGATCGCGCTGGGTCATTCCGAAGGCGCGGTGCACAGAGCAGACCGCGACCGCCTGCTGGGGGCACTGGACCTGTCGCACCGCACCGTCGACGAGATCATGCGCCACCGCCGCCAGATCGAGATGATCGACGCCGATCTGCCGCCCGGTGAGATCATCACCCGCGTCCTTGCCTCGGCCCACACCCGGCTGCCGATCTTTCGGGACAGCGACGACAACATTCTGGGCGTGGTCCATGCCAAGGACCTTTTGCGGGAGGTCGACCGGCTGGTCCGCGGCGAGGACGGCTCGGTCGCCGGTATCGGCGCGCTGCAGATCGAAAAGGTGGCGATGAGGCCCTATTTCATCCCCGAAACGACCGCCCTGGACGAGCAGATGCGCCAGTTCCTGGCCCGACGCACCCATTTCGCGCTGGTAGTCGACGAGTACGGCACGCTGCAGGGCCTGATCACCCTGGAAGACATCCTGGAAGAGATCGTCGGCGACATCACCGACGAATTCGACGTGGTGAAGAAGGACGGCCTGACCCCGACCGATGACGGCGCCTGGCTGATCGACGGGGCGATGACGATCCGCGACCTGAACCGGGCCACTGACTGGCGGCTGCCGGATGACGAGGCCAACACGTTGGCGGGCCTTGTCATCCACGAGGCCCAGATGATCCCGAACGCGGGTCAGGTCTTCAGCTTCCACGGTTTCCGCTTCGAGGTGATGGAAAAGCGCGAGAACCGGATTATCCGGCTGAAACTGCGCCCGCTTTGACCCTGGGGGTCAGGCCGACCAGCCAATCGTCCAGTGCCAGAACCAGCGCCGCCCAGTCGGTGTATTCCTTGTCCTTGCCGGGTTCGACCGTCTCGCCCTTCTGGTCCGCGATCCGGCGCATCGCCCAGGCGCGGAAGAAGTCGTATTCGGAAAAGCGGAACGCCCCCGCCACATGCTCGACGCGGGCGGGGGTCCAGCCGGTGGCGGCCTTGAAATCGGCAAGGCAAGTCCGGAGGCCCGACCAATCATCGAGGTCGTCCCCCGCAGCAGACAACGAGACGGCAAGGAACAACGTGGGCATCTGCGCAAGGTCGGCAGCAGCCTCGGTCGCAAAGCGGACCAGCGTCTTCTGGTAGCCCCCGGCGTGCAACGAACCGGCGAGGATCGCTCCGTCGAAGCGGGAGAGGTCGAGGCCCTCGGCATCTTCCAGGTTCAGAAGTTCGACCGCATGGCCAAGTCCCGCAAGGCGGTCGGCCGCAAAGCGCGCGATCTTGCGGGTCTGGCCGTCGGTCGTGGCATAGGCGACAAGCAGCTTCATGGGGCACCTCCTTTTCGTCAGGTACCCATGCGCTAGCAGACCGGGGCCGCGCCCGCCCTGATCTGCCTCAAGTCAGGCCGAGCGCGCCATTGCCGCGGGGCGCTCACCCTCGGCCCAGGCGGCGACGGCCTGGCCAAAGGCCTGGAAGAGCGGGCGCGAAACGGGGTCGTTGCCCGCGTTCCATTCCGGGTGCCACTGGACCGAGAGCGTGAAGCCGGGCGCATCCTTGACGTAGATCGCTTCGGGTGTGCCATCGGGCGCATGGCCGTCGATCACGATACGGCACCCGGCCCGGGCGATGCCTTGGCCATGCAGCGTATTGGTCATCACCTCGCGCGCGCCCATCAGCTGGTGGAAAACCCCGCCCTCGGTGAAGCTGACGGTGTGGCGCAGCGCGAAGCATTCCTCCAGCGAGCCGTCGGGCGGCATCCGGTGGTTCAGCCGGCCCGGCAGGTCGCGGATTTCGGGGTAAAGCGTGCCGCCAAGCGCCACGTTCACCTCCTGAAAGCCGCGGCAGATGCCAAGGAAGGGCTGGCCCCGTTCGACGCAGGCCCGGATCAGGGGCAGCGTGATCGCATCGCGGCCGCGGTCGAAGGCGCCGTGGGCGGGGGTTTCCTCCTCGCCGTATTCGCTGGGGTGGACGTTGGGGCGGCCGCCGGTCAAGAGGAAGCCGTCGCAAAGATCAAGGAGTTCCTCGACCCCGACGTAGCGCGGGTCCGAGGGGATGATCAACGGGATGGCGCCTGCAACTTCGGCGACGGCAGCCGTGTTCATCGTTCCGGCGGAATGCGTCGGGTAGCGGTCGTTTATCACGTAGCTGTTGCCGATGATCCCGATGACGGGACGGTGCCGCTTGTGCTTGGTCACCTGGACCTCTTGCGTCTTGTGCCTTCGTGGCCTGAACATACGCGCCCGATCCCCGGTCGGAAAGGGGCAGAAGCCCCTGTCTGCCGCACAGATCGCCGTCCGTCGTGCACAACTGCGGAACAATCGGTACGGCTGCCGCTTTTCCGTTCACGCCGAAATGAGTTTCCTTCCCATGCGGGAAGGTCCGACATCGCACCCAAGGTCAATTCGAAGGAGAACAACGATGTTGAAGCAGCTTACCCTGGCGGCCGTCCTGCTGGCCAGCGTTCCCGCGCTGGCGCAGGAAGCCGGGCACGAAGGGCACATGATGGGCGACAAGGGCCCCGCCTCGATGGCCTTCATGGAGGCCAACGACCGGATGCATGCGGCGATGATGATGGAATACACCGGCAATGCCGATGTCGACTTCGTCAAAGGCATGATCGCGCACCACAAGGGCGCGGTCGAAATGGCCCAGATCGTGCTGGAGCACGGCAAGGACGCGGAAGTGAAGAAGCTCGCCGAAGAGATCATCGCGGCGCAGGAATCCGAGATCAAGTGGATGGAGGAGTGGCTGGCCAAGAACGGCGGCTGATCCGCTTGGCTTTGCGGTCTTGATGTGGTCCCCTTCCGGCGAACGGAGGGGACCACATGCATATCCTGATCCTCGGCGCGGCGGGAATGCTGGGCCGCAAGCTGACCCAGGCCATCACGGGCGGCGCGCTGGCGTTTGACCGGCTGACGCTGGCGGACATTGTCGTGCCCGGTTCGGTCGCGGGCGCGGTGTCGGTGGCGGTGAACCTGACCGAGGCGGAGGCGGCAGAGCAGCTGGTCAAGGACCGGCCGGACCTGATCTTCCACCTTGCCGCAATCGTGTCAGGTGAGGCGGAGGCGGACCTTGCCAAAGGGTATGCCACGAACCTTGACGCCTCGCGGGCGCTTTTCGATGCAATCGCGGCGATGCCGGACTATTGCCCGCGCGTGGTCTTCGCCTCGTCGCTGGCGGTGTTCGGAGCACCCTTCCCGAAGGTGATCCCGGACGACTTCCACCTGACCCCACGCACCAGTTACGGGACGCAGAAGGCGATGACCGAGCTGCTTCTGTCGGACTATTCGCGCCGGGGTCTTCTGGACGGGATCGCCCTGCGGCTGCCGACGATCTGCATCCGGCCCGGCGCTCCGAACCGGGCGGCCTCGGGGTTCTACTCCTCGATCCTGCGCGAGCCCTTGAACGGGTTGCCAGCCACCCTGCCCGTCCGCGACAGCTTGCGCCACTGGTTCGCCAGCCCCCGCGCCGCGACGGGCTTCTTCTTGCGGGCAGCAACGCTGGACACGGGTCTCCTTGGCCCCAGCCGGGCGCTGTCGATGCCCGGCCTTTCCGCCAGCATCGCCGAGATGATCGAGGCCCTGCGCCGCGTCGCGGGGCAGCAAGCCGTCGATCTTATCCACTATGCCCCCGACCCGGTCATCCAGGCCATCGTCGAACCCTGGGCCGAGGCGTGCGAGGCCGGGCAGGCCCGCGCACTGGGCTTCACCGCCGAACAGGGCTTCGACGAGATCATCCGCATCTATCTGGAGGATGACCGTCCCGGAGGTCCATCCTGACCGTTGTTGGCGTAGCGCCCGCCCCGGCCCGGCCCCTGGTGGGCGTGGCCCTGATGCTGACGGCGATGGCAATCCTGCCCATCATCGACGTCTTCGCCAAGAAGCTGGGCCAGGCCGGCATGCCGATCCTGATCGTGGTCTGGGCCCGTGCGCTGTTCGGCGGGTTGATGACCCTGCCCTTCGCCCTTCGGGCAGAAGGAGCGCAAGCCTTCCGTCCGGCGCAGCCGCTGCGCCAGCTGGCGCGGGCGGTCCTGCTGTTCGGGGCGACCTTCCTGTTCTTCGAGGCGCTGAAACACCTGCCCATCGCCGATGCACTGGCGATCTTCTTCGTCAACCCGCTGGTGATCGTGATCCTTTCGGCGCTTGCCCTGCGCGAAAGGGTCGGGCCCCGCCGCTGGGCCGCCGTCGCCGTAGGGTTTGTCGGCACGCTGATCATCATCCGGCCCGGAATGGTCGAGGTGAACCCCGGCACCTTCCTGGCGCTGGGGTCGGGGGTGGCGCTGGGGACCTACCTGGTGCTGACCCGCGCAATGGCGAGGGGGGCTGACGCCATGGTGCTGAACTTCCAGACCTCGGTTGTCGGGGCGGCGCTGATGACGCTGGCGCTACCGTTCCTCTGGATCGCCCCAACACCGGAGCAGTGGGCGATGCTCGCTGCCCTGGGGGTGATCGCGACGCTGGGCCATGTGCTGATCACCATGGCCTACGAACATGGCGAAGCCTCGCTTCTCGCCCCACTGGCCTTTACCGAAATCGTGATGGCGACGATCCTGGGCTGGTGGTTCTTCGCTGACCTGCCAGACCGCTGGACCGTGTTGGGGGTCACGATCCTGATCAGTTCTGCGATCTACATCTCGATCCGCGAGCGGCAAGGGAAAGCGTAGGGTGCGCTACAGCGCACCTTTGGCCACCACCCCGGTTGCCGCCGCCAAGGCCCCCGCGCCATGCGGAATGGCAAGCGCGGTCATCCCCGCCTCCATCACTGCAAGCGCACCCAGCGTCATGTGGGCGTTCACATGGCCCATGTGCGCGACGCGCAGGAAACCGTGGTAGGCCGGGTCGGTCGAGGGTGCCATGCCAAGGCCGATGCCAAGCGTCACGCCGCCCTTGTGTTCGCACCATTCCCGCAACCGGGTCGCATGCGGCGCGCCGAAGCGGGCGGCGGTGACCGACCAGCCGCGATGCGCGGCCTCGGTGACGTTCATCCCGATTGCCGGATTGCCCGCCGACCAGCAGTCGAAGGCGGACCAGACCGCAGAGGCGAGCGTTTGGTGGCGCTTCCAGACATTCGGCAGACCCTCTTCGCGGATCATGTCCAACGCCTCACGCAGGCCGTAAAGGTGGCTGGTCGGCGCGGTGCCGTCCCAAATCTGCCAGAACTCCTCGGGTTCGGCGCGGGGTCCCCAGGCCCAGTAGGGGGTGGCGAGGTCCGACTTGCCGCAGCGCAGGCGGGCGGCTTCGGAAAACCAGACGAAGGCCATGCCGGGCGGCGTCATCAGGCCCTTCTGGCAGGCGGCGACCATCACATCGACGCCCCAGTCGTCCATCCGGAATTCGTCACAGCCAAGGGACGCGATGCAGTCCACCGCCAAGAGCGCTGGGTGCCCCGCCGCGTCCATCGCTTCGCGCAGCGCCGGAATGTCGGTCTTGATCGAACTGGCCGTGTCGACATGCGTTGTCAGGACGGCCTTGATCTGGTGGGCGGTGTCGGCGCGCAATGCCGCCTCGACCCGGTTCATGTCGGCGGGCGAGGACTTGCCGAAGTCCAGAACCTCGACCTCGATCCCCATCGCGCGGGCCGAATTGGCCCAGGACAGCCCGAACTGCCCCACCGCCAGCACCAGGGCCTTGTCGCCCCGGCTGAAGAGATTCGCGTTCGCCGCCTCCCACCCCGAATGGCCGTTGCCGATGTACATCGCCACATGGCCCACCGTCCCCGCCACGGCGCGCAGGTCGGGGAACAGCGAAGCCACCATCTCGATCAGCGGACCTTCGTAGATGTTGGGTGATCCCTGGTGCATGGCACGCAGCACCCGGTCGGGAATCACCGAAGGGCCTGGGATGGCCAGGTAGGGGCGACCGTTGGCAAGGCTCATGCGTCTCTCCATCACTGCCCGACATGGCTAGGCCCGTGCGCAGGCAGCGTCAATCCGGCCCGGCTTGAGAGTTGCGCCCATTCCGGCTAAACCCGCGCCATGCACGACGAAAGCCACGCCCCGGACACCGACCGTCCCTATTCCTCGCGCGAGCTTTTCCGGCGCTATTTCGGCCTGTACCTGCGGCCGCACCTGACCCTTATCATCGTGACCTTCCTGATCATGATGGTCGAGGGATCGACGCTGGGTCTTCTGTCCTACATGCTGAAGCCGCTGTTCGATGTGGTCTTTGCCGAAGGTGGCGCGGGTCTTCTGATCTGGGTCGGTGCCGCAATCCTTGGCCTGTTCGTCCTGCGGGCGATCACCTCGATCCTGGGACGCTGGCTTTTGACGCGCGTCAACCAGAACGCGGCGGGCGCGATGCAGGTCGATCTGGTGCGCCACCTGCTGACGCTGGACGCCAGTTTCTTTCAGGAGCATTCGCCGGGCAAGCTGATCGAGCGGGTGCAGGGTGACACGATGGCCGCGCAGGGGGCCGCGGTTCTGGTGATCGGCGGTGTCGGGCGCGATCTGGTTTCGCTGATCGGGCTTTTCATGGTGGCGATCTGGATCGATCCCTACTGGACCGCCGCCGCGATGATCGGCGCGCCGCTTCTGCTGTTTCCCGCCTACCTCTTGCGGCGCTACCTGCGGCGCAAGGCGATGCTGACCCGCGAGCAGTCCGGGCTGCGCGCCACGCGGCTGGACGAGATCTTCCACGGCATCCAGTCGGTCAAGCTGAACCGGATGGAGGATTACCAGGCGTCGCGCTTTCAGCGCATCATCGACACCATCGTCCGCGCCGAGGTGAAGACCGCGCTTGGCCGGGCCGCGATGCCGGCGCTGGTCGACGTGATCACCGGCCTGGGCTTCTTCGCCGTCCTGATGCTGGGCGGCGCCGAGGTGGCCAGCGGCGAACGGACGACGGGCGAGTTCATGTCCTTCTTCACCGCGATGGCGCTGACCTTCCAGCCGATCCGCCGCCTGAGCGACCTTGCAGGCCAGTGGCAGGTGGCCGAAGCCAGCCTGGAGCGGGTCTTCACCCTGTTTGACACCCAGCCCTCGGGCACCCGCCCCGCGCAAAGCCGCGCGACGCCTGCCCCTGGCGCACCTGAAATCCGTTTCGAGAGCATCAGCTTCACCTATCCCGACCGTCCGGTGCTGGACGGGCTGAGCTTCACTGCCGAAGCAGGCAAGGTGACGGCGCTGGTCGGCTCGTCGGGCGCGGGCAAGTCCACGGTGTTCCACCTGATCGCAGCCCTGGTCGAACCGCAGGCCGGTCGCATCCTGATCGGTGGCGTCGATGTGCAGGACCTGAGCCTTTACGACCAGCGTGCGCTTTTGTCCTCGGTGTCGCAGGACGCGGCGCTGTTCGACGAAACCCTGCGCGAGAACCTGCTTCTGGGCCGCACCGACCGCGCCCCCGAGCGGCTGCTGCAGGTCCTGGACGATGCGGAAGCGACAGGCTTCGTGTCGGGGATGCCGCTGGGGCTTGATACGCCGGTCGGGACCCGTGGCTCGGCTCTGTCCGGGGGGCAGCGGCAACGCGTGGCCATCGCCCGCGCGCTGCTGGCCGATGCGCCGGTGCTGTTGTTGGACGAAGCGACCTCGGCGCTGGACACGAGGACCGAAGCAGCGGTTTCGGCCGCCCTGTCGCGGGCGCAGGGTGACCGCACGACCCTGGTCATCGCGCACCGGCTGTCGACTGTGAAGGGTGCGGACAAGATCATCGTGCTGGATCGCGGCCGGATGATCGAGGAAGGCACCCACGACGAGCTCATGGCGCGCCGGGGGCTTTATTCGCAGCTGCAAGAGGCACAACTGCGTGAGTAAGGCTTCCGCCGGCGCAGCCCGGCCCCTAAGGTTGCACGCATGACCCAGAACCCTGCCCGCACCGTCTGGACGATGACCGGAAAGGACGCGCAGACCTTTCTGCAGGGCCTCGTGTCGAACGATCTTCGCCCGCTGGAGACGGCGCCCGGGATCATCTGGGCGGCGCTTCTGACACCGCAGGGCAAGTATCTGGCGGATTTCCTGGTGGTTCGCCTGCCGGATGGGCCGCTACTGATCGACATAGCCACGCCGCTTGCGCCCGACACCTTGCGTCGCCTGACAATGTACCGCCTGCGTGCCGACGTGCAGATCGCTCCAGCCGCGCTGACGGTCAGCCGCGGCATTGGCGATGCGCCAGAAGGTGCGCTGCCCGACCCCCGTCACCCGGCCCTTGGCTGGCGGCTTTACGGTCCGGAAGACCGGAGCGAGGCCGGAATCGACTGGGACGAAATCCGGGTGCGGCATGTCATCCCGGAGAGCGGGATCGAACTGGTTCCCGACGACACCTACATCCTTGAGGCCGGGTTCGAGCGCCTGCACGGCGTCGATTTCCGCAAGGGCTGCTATGTCGGGCAAGAGGTCACGGCGCGCATGAAGCACAAGACCGAGCGGCGCAAGGGTCTGGTGCAGGTCGTGGTCGACGGCGCGGCCCCGGTGGGGACCGAGATCCTGGCCGATGGCAAGGCGGCTGGCACGCTGTTCACCCAGGCCGACGGGCACGGCATCGCGTATCTGCGCTTCGACCGCGCGGCTCAGCCGCTGCAGGCGGGAAGCGCGCGGGTCAGCCTGACAGAACCGCAGCCCGACTGACAGGACCGCGCTGACGGGCAAGAAAATCTTAACCAAAGGTTGAAAGACTGGCGGAGTCCCCCATATCTCGCATATGCCGGGGCAATCCGACGACTAGATACAGTACCGCCCTGCACGGGCCATGCACTGGACGCATAGCAGTCATTCCAAAAGCGGTCAGCCCGAATCGTCCGCAAGCGGTTACAACCCACGAACTCCGCGGAAGACAAGAGCAAGAAAAAAGGAAAAAACGATGCGTGACACCATCGACAGCACCGCCTTCAACTTCGAGCAGGGCCAGCGCGCACGCAAGCTTTTCGCCGCCGTGGTTCTCGCGGCGCTGGATGACGCCATTGCCGACGACAAGAAGTACGGCAACGGTCCGGACCAGATCGCCCGCTGGGCGCGCTCGCGCGATGGCCGTGAAGTGCTGTCCTGCGCCGGAATCGACCCGAACGAACGTGTCGTGAAGGGTCTGATGGAGTTCGTCTCGAAGGGCGTGCGCACCTCGGTCGCGCTGAGCCGCGAAGAATCCGAACGTCGCCACGCGCTGGAGCTGGAGCAGGCCGAAGCGGCCTGATCCGATCCTGTCGCCAGGCTCGATGCGCGCCCCACGGGGCGCGTTTTCATTTGCGAAAGAGCCTAGTCCAGATCCCGTGCCATCAAGGCGCGGTTGATCTCTGCCCGCACCAGCTTGCGCACATTGCGGGTGATGCGTTCACCCAGATCGCCCTGCAGCTCTTCCCGGATCATCTGCCGGACGATTTCCTGCAGCGCAGCTTCGTCGAGAACGGCCAGAGGGGTGCCATCCGCGTCGATGATCTCGGTCGGCATCCGCTGCGACAGGGCGTCAGGGGCGGGCACGTCATCAAGAGCCGTCTCGTCCCCGGATGCAGCCTCGGGCAGGTCTGACACGGCCTCCGGCTCCGGCGCAGGATCTGCCGATGCTGGCGCGTCAGGCGGCGCGTCTTCCGGCAGTGTCGAACTTGCGGGCGGTTGCGCAATGGCTTGCATCTGCGGGTCGTCTGCGATGCTTTCGTCCGCAAGGGCCTGCTGACCCTCGGCCGTGGCGGAGCGGTGAACCTCCCCCGCCGCGAGACGCGCGGCCAGGCTTTCCGCCCGGGCCCGAAGCGGCTGGAGCGGGATAGGAGCGCTCGATTGGGGTTCGATCCAGACCGCTTCGGCTTCGGTCATCGCGTCGGCATCCGACGCATTGGGTCGGGCAAGCACTTCCGCTTCCTCGGCACCAAGTGCCACTTCACCCAAGGGAGCGGTGTCCTTGCCGAGCCAGATTTCATCTTCCCATTCCGCTTCGATCAGTTCGACGGCATCGTCGAACGTCTGCGCAACCTCAACCGGTTCGGGATCAGGGACAGGTTCTAGGGCTGACTTTTCGCCCACGACCAGCGGCGCAAGGGGGCTGATTTCTGAGACGACGCGGAGCGCGGGGGTCAGGAGCAGGCGGTCGGCGCCAAGGTCCCGGCTAAGACGGCGCGGTGACAGCTCGTTCGAAACAAGGCGCCGCACCGAGGAAACGACATCCTCGATTTCCTCCGAACTCAGGGGTCCCGCCATCAGGATCGTTCCGATTGCTTGCGTTTCCTTGAATGTCAACTTACCCCGCCAAGCCCCCGCAAGGCAACAGAAAACGCGGTTTGGCGGTTAACGGTGGCTAGTTGCCGATCTTGTCAAGGATCCGGTCCAGCTTCTTGCCCTGCACCGAATGCGACGGAGCCTTCTCGACCGCGCCGTAATAGGCTTCTGGATCGTAGGTCGGGATGCCAAGCTGCAGGTGGTCGACGGTCAGGAGGCCCATCGTGGACAGGACCTGATAAACCGCGACATAACGCTGCGCTTCGGCCTGAAGCCGGGCGTTGCGCGCGTCGAGAAGTTCCTGTTCCGCGTCAAGCACGTCCAGCGTCGTGCGCGTTCCCGCCGCCGCTTCTTCGCGCACGCCGTCGAACGCCGCCTGTGAGGCGCGGATCTGCAGGTCGGACGCCTCGATCGAGGCGGCGGCGACCGCAAGGTTGGCCCAGGCCACACCGACGTTCTGCACGACACCGACCGCGGTCTGCTGCAGCCCGGCACGCGCCGCGTCCTTGCCGGCCAGCGCACGGCGTTGCAGCGACGAAAGCCGACCGCCGGCATAAAGCGTCTGGTTCATCGTGAGGCCCAGCGACTGGGACTGCAAATCCTCGTCATCGGTGCGCAGGGTCGCACCAAGACCGATGGTCGGTGCGCGACCGGCTTCCGCCAGATCGACCTGCAGGTCGGCCACGGTCACCTGCTGCTGCGCCTGCCGGATCGACGGATGGGTCGCCCGGGCCACCGCCTGAGCCTCGTCCATCGTGCGCGGCAGGGCCGGAGCCCTGGGCAGAGGTGCCAGATTGCCCGGGTAAGCACCCGTCGCGGCCTTGTAGGCCTCGCGGGCGATCATCAGTTGGCCTTCGGCCGCCGCAAGTGCTGCCCGCGAGGCCGCCAGCCGCGCCTCGGCGATGGAGACGTCGGTCCGGGTGATCTCGCCCACGTCGAAACGGTCCTGCGAAGCGCGCAGTTCCTGAGTGATGAGCCGAAGGTTGCTTTGCCGCAGCGCCACGACCTCTTGCGCCAGCCGGACGTCGACATAGGATTGCACGGCGAACAAAAGCACGTTCTGCTCGACCTCGATCAGCGCCTGGCGGGTGGCGAGCACGCTGGCCTTGGCGATCTCGATGCCCAGCTGGCGGCGACCGCCATCCCAGATCGTCAACTCGGCGCTAAGCGCGAGAGATGCCGAAAGCGCTTCGCTGACCGACGCGCCGGACGGTCCCATCACGTCGGCCCGCTGCCAGGCGCCCTGCAAGGTATAGGCCACGACCGGGCGCAGCGCCGATACAGCCTGAGCCACATCCTCGTCCGCCGCGCGCAACACGGCGCGGTTCTGGTCCAGAAGGTTGGAGTTCTTGTAAGCCGCGGTCAGCGCGTCGGCGAGCGTTTCGGCCCCAGCACCCTGCGGCGAACCGAGCCCGACCAGAACCACCACGATCGACAGAAGCCATCCACGCATCTTGTCCTGCCTCAACCAGGCCCGCGACCTGCGTCCGACGGGCAATTTCTTGTGGTCCCGCATGGGCCGATTGCCCAGACCGGACCGGCCATATCGGGCCTAAAGCACAAAGCCACGCGGCTTGGCAAATCCGGGAAGCACCGGGGCCGCGGCGTTGAACACCGACCGCCAGGTGATCTGACCCCCAGCCTTGTAGCCAATGCGGGCCGTTCCCACAGCACTGTCCATGAAGATCGCGCCGATGCGCCCGCCATCCTTCAGCTGCGCCAGGATGGCTGCGGGGATCTCTTCCACGCCGCCTTCAATGGTGATCACGTCATAGGGCGCGCAGGTCGCCGACCCTTCGGTCAGCTTGCCGGTGACCGTCACGGCGTTGTCGACGCCCTCTTCGGACAGAAGGCGCTGCGCGTCGGCTGCAAGGGCTTCGTCCTCTTCAAGCGCGACGACCGTTTCGGCCAGACGGGCGATGACCGCGGCGGAATAGCCGAGGCCGCAGCCCACATCCAGCACCAGCTCGGTCGGTTGGATATCCAGCGCGTCCAAAAGCTTGGCCAAGGTGCGCGCTTCCAGGACGACGCGGCCGGGGGCCAGAGTCAGGTTCTCGCCGACATAGGCCGCTTCGCGCTTGTCGTCGGGGACGAAAGTCTCCCGCGGGACGGAAAGCATGGCATCGATGATCGGGAACTTGGTCACGTCCGACGGGCGGACCTGCGTATCCACCATCATCACGCGGCGGCTGGCGAATTCGCTCATTCTGAACTCATCGGTCTGGTTGACGTCAGAGCCAGTCTTGCCACAGATGCAAGGGTGCCGCAACGGGGCTTCAGTGCGATTTCATGCATTGCCCCAGACCGGCTGGCCGGGGTCAGGCGTCCTGCGCTGTCCCCGATCGCCAGCCAAGCGCGCGTTCGCCCAGGTGGCGGAACTTGTCCGAAACCTGGGTCAGCCGTCCGCGCCATTCGGGCAGAGGATCCTGACCCTCGGTCAGGCGCAGGTGAAGCTGCAGCATGCAGGCCAGCGCCAGCGGATCATAAAGCGCGGCCTTGACCGCCCAGCCAAGGACCGCCGCCAGAAGCGGGGCCGTCCAGGGCACCTCGGGCAGGGCCGCTGCAACCGTCGCCGCAGGGGACAAGGCCGCCAGCGCCACCACCCCTGCCAGCGCCCAGCCGACCAGGGACAGCCAGAGCGCATTTGTGATCAGCGGCCTGGCATTCTGAGTGTAAAGGACCAGGCCATCATGCGCGGCTTCCCAGGCATTTTCGGACCGGGTCCGGGTCGCATGGGCCAGAACGACGCCTTCGATCAACCAAAGCGCAAGCCGAAGGCGAAGGCCGGTGGCCCGGGCCAGACGGTCCAGGACGGCAATCGGCAGGATGTCGACCAGAAGGCCGTCCACCAGCCCGGTCGCGGTGCGGATCACGCCGCGGACCAGCTTGTCCAGCGCCAGCAGAGCCGGCGCGTCGCCGAACCGGTCGGCAACGATGGCCCTGCCAAGTGCGATCTGCCCGGTGCCGAGTGGCAGGGGGCGACGATCAAGCGCCTCGACCATCACCGCAAGGTGCCCGGTCGTCACCCGGTACAGCAGCCGTCCGCGCAGGAGAGCGACCACCAGAACCCCCAGCGCAAGGCCGACGGCACCGCCCCAAAGCCCGGCGAAAGCCGAGTTCGGCTGCATCCACAGATCAGCCAGGACAGTGCCGATCCAGGCACCGGCGCCCGCGGCCACGACCAGAGCAACGGCAATCGCCAGATAGACCAGCGCGCGCAACAGGACGAAGGGCCACGTCCGGACCATAAGACCCAGTGCCCGGAAAATACTGAACTCCCACATGGCTCCCACCTTGCAAGCTGACCGAAGGGTGCGCGTTGCGGCCTTTCAAGACAAGCCGCCAAGGCAGAAACAATCCGAATTCGATCTGTCACTTAGCGAAGTCTTCAGGAATCGAGTCGATGCTGGCCAAGTAGAACAAAGGAGGACCACGATGGCCGCTTCCAGACTTACCCTCGCCGACGAACTTTCCGATATCCGGGCCGAGATTGCCCGCCTGCAGCAGCGCGAAAACCGCCTGCAGGCTTTGGCCGACGACCTGCCGGTGATCCCGGTTTTCCGCCGCGGCTGGCCCATGCTGCGCAAGCAGCCCGCCAGCACCACGGTCTCGGCCACCGTATCGGCCTGAGGGCGTCAGCCCTCGATCAGACCGCTGACGCGGGCCACGCCCTCGGCCACCAGGCCCGCGTCTCCCCGCGCCTCGACGTTCAGCCGCAACAAGGGTTCGGTGTTCGACGCGCGCAGGTTCATCCGCCAGTCGCCAAAATCCAGGCTTAGACCGTCGGTGCGGTCGGTCGACCGGGCCTGCGGTGCCAGCGCCGTCTCGACCCGCCGGACCACCGAGGGAAGGTCGTCGACGCGGAAGTTGATCTCTCCGGAAGAGGGGAAGTCGCGACGCAGCGCGCCGACCATCTCGGTCAGGTTTCGCCCTGACTGGCTGGCCAATCGCGCCACCATAAGCCAGGGGATCATCCCCGAATCGCAGGCCATGAAGCCACGGAAATAGTGGTGCGCGCTCATCTCGCCGCCGTAGACCGCACCCTCGCGCCGCATCGCGGCCTTGAGGAAGACGTGGCCCGTCGGCGTCAGGACCGACCGCCCACCGCCCCGCTGCACAGCATCCTGAACGGCCCAGATCACCCGCGGGTCATGGATGATCGTGGCCTTGGGATCGCTGACCAGATGCGCCGCAGCCAGCAGCGCCACAACATGCTCGCCGTCGACAAAGCCACCTTCGCCGTCGAAAAGGAAACAGCGGTCGAAATCACCGTCGAACGCCACGCCGAAATCCGCGCCAGCCGCCTGCACCGCCTTGGCGGTCACTGGGCGGTTCGCGGGCAAAAGGGGGTTCGGGATGCCGTTTGGAAAGCTGCCGTCGGGATCGTGGTGCATCCGGACCAGATCCAGCTGCGCCCCCCGCGCCGCCAATCCCTCGGCCAGGGCGTCAAGCGTCGGCCCGGCCGCACCGTTTCCGGCATTCATCACCAGCCGCAGCGGCCCGATCCCCTGCCCCACCAAAGCCACCACATGTGCCACGTAATCGGCGCGGACAGTGGACCAGTCCTCGCGCCCACCTTGGGGAGCGGCGGAAAACTCCGCCCCGCCCTCGGTCAGGCTGCGGATTCGCGCGAAATCCGCATCCGGAAGGGGCACCGCCCCGCGACCGACAAGCTTCATCCCGTTGTATTCGCGCGGATTGTGCGAGGCCGTGACGCAGATCCCGCCCCCTGCCCCAAGATGGGCGGTGGCGAAGTACATCTCTTCGGTCCCGGCAAGTCCAAGGTCCAGCACCCGAACCCCTTGCGCCACCAGCCCCGCCGCCACCGCATCGGCAAGGCCCGGTGAGCTTTCGCGGCAGTCGCGGGCCAGAACCACGGCGTCCGCCCCGGTCACCGTGGCAAAGGCCCGGGCGATCCGGTGGACGATGGCTTCGGTCAGGTCCGTCCCGAGACGGCCGCGGATGTCATAGGACTTGAAGGCGCTCATGGCCGCAAAGGATCATCCCCGCGCGCCGTAGTAAAGCCCCACGACGTGCTCGGCTTCTGCGAAGAACAGCCAGCGCGCCGCCAGCGCCCCCGCAAGGTGCATCAGGCCCGCCAGCGCGATTCCCGCCCCTCCCAGCGGCAAGATCAGGACCAGTGCCGGCAGCGCCGAGGCCAGCACCAGTGCCAGCATCCGCAGCTTGGCCGCATGCTTGCGCCCCACCACGAAGATCATCTCGCGCTTGAGGTAGTTGCCCGCCGTATGCGCCGGATCGAAGACCGAGGGCACGCCCAGCCGGTCAAGACCCGTCGCCGTTCCCATCGTCTGCCCGGCCCTCGCAAAGGCCCCGTCGCCGACGCGCCAGACCGCCCACAACACTGCTCCCACCGCCAGAAGCAGGACCGGGGCCCAGGCGTGCCCGGACAGAAGCGCCCCTCCCGCCACCGCAAAGCCAAGGAACATCACCGGCGTCAACCAGTGGTGCCAGCGCGGGACGGCCTTGATCTGGGTGTAGATCATCGCCGTGGTGAAGACGGTCAGCAGGGCAAGCACACCGCCCACCTGCCCGACAAGCCGCGGCAGGCCCAGCCCGAAGATGTCGGACAGCGCCACCGGAGAAAGGCTGAGCAACGACGCGACCGAGGCCCATGCCTCGCGCGAAAGCCAGCTTGTGCGCCATTGACTGAAGGCCTTCAGCGCGTTCTTCGGATTGCCGAGGTGAAAGGTCGAGGCCAGAAGCCCCCCGACCGCCAGCCCGTAGCCCAGCGCCCAGAGGAAGAAGGCCACCCAGCCGGATGGCGTCGGCGCCCCCCAGCCCAGAAAGGCAAGGAATCCGAAGCCCAGTCCGGACAGGGTCGAAAACAGGATGACGGAGGGGGCGGGATGCATTCAGATCTTCCCCAGCATCCGGTCCAGCCAGCCAGCGATCCCGGTGGCCTTGATGTCCAGGAGCGGTGCCAGCGGGCTGGCCGTCCCCGGCCCCTTCGCGCGGGGTGGCAGATACTTGTTCGTCGGCTTCGTCCCCATGTCGGGCATCAGGTCATAGCCGCCCCGCGCGGCCACCAGTTGCGACACCTTGCTGTCGGGGTCCGCAAGATCGCCGAAGTGGCGGGCATTGGTCGGGCAGGTGCGGACGCAGGCAGGCTCACGGTCTTCTTCGGGCAGAGTCTCGTTGTAGATCCGATCGACGCAGAGCGTGCATTTCTTCATCACACCTTGGGCCGCATCCATCTCGCGCGCGCCGTAAGGGCAGGCCCAGGCGCAAAGGCCGCAGCCGATGCAGGCATCTTCGTTGACCAGCACGATCCCGTCCTCGGCCCGCTTGTAGCTGGCCCCCGTCGGGCAGACGGTGACGCAAGGCGCGTCGTCGCAGTGGAGGCACGAACGCGGGAAGGTCACCACCTGCGCCGGGGCGTCCGGCACAGTGACCTGATAGGAATGGACCCGGTTCAGGAAGGTCCCCGAGGGATCGGCGCCATAGGGGTCCTGGTCCGACAGGCCGATGCCGGCGTCGTTCCAGCCCTTGCAGGCGGTGACGCAGGCCTGACAGCCGACGCAGGTGTCAAGGTCGATCACCAGACCAAGCTTCTTGGCGGTCGAGTGCGGCAGTGCGGTCATCGTGTCCCCTCCGGGAGCCGCAAAAGTTTTCGAAGACTTTCTGCAAAATTCTTCGAAGAATTTTGGCCACCGTTTCTGATCGGGCCCCCACCTTCGCGCGGCGGGTCGGGCAGCTTTTCGAACATCGGCTCCACCGTTCCCCGCACATGATCTTCCGCCGCGACCCGCTCGACCCGCACCCGCTGGTCGAACCATGCCGCCTGCCCCGTCACCGGATCAGAGTTCGACAGCCGCACGCCGTTGCGGTCCGGCAAGAGCTCCGAGATCAGATGGTTCAGCAGGAACCCCGTCGTCGCCTCTGGCGCACCTTCGTCCAGCGCCCAGGCGCCCTTGCGCTTGCCGATGGCGTTCCAGGTCCAGACCGTGTTCTCGTTCAGCGCCGCCATATGCGCCACCGGCACCACGATGGTCCCCGCGCGGCTGGACACCCTTGCCCAGTCACCCTCGGCAAAACCCTGCACCTCCCAGATCTTCGTCGGCAGATAGAGGTAGTTGTGCCCCTTGATCTGCCGCAGCCAGGCGTTCTGGCTGCCCCAGGAGTGGTAGTGGTCCATCGGCCTTTGCGTCAGGGCATGGACCGGATAGCCGAAGGCCGCGTCCTCATCCCCGAAGGGCGCGTACCAGATCGGCAGGGGATGCATCGCCTGTTTCAAGCGGTCGCGCAGGTGGTCGGGCGGCTGGCGGGGGCCGAAGCCCTCGGCGGCAAGCTGGAAGCGGCGCAGGGGTTCGGACCAGATGTTGAAAAGGTAGGGTTGCGGGGATTCGTACAGGCCCAGCTTCACCGCCCAATCCTGATAGGCGGCGTTCCAGGGTTTGAAAAAGCTTGCCTCGGCGGGAACATGCGCCTGGTAGAAGGCCCCGTTCTCGATATAGCGCTCCATCTGCTCGGGGTTCGGCGCGCCCCGGCCTTGCGCCTCGCCATTGCCCCGGAATCCCATCAACGGGCCGACACCGGGTCTGCGTTGGTGATTGACGATGTAGTCGGCGTAGTCCTTGAACTTCGGCGAGCCATCCTCGTTCACCATTCCGGGCAGGCCGAGCCTTGCGCCAAGGTCCAGAAGCACCGACTGGAAGCACCTGACCTCACGGTCCGGCTCCAGCACCGGCCAGCGGATGGCATCGCCCGCCGCATCAGGCTCGCTTATCGGGCGGTCCAGAAGTGAAATGCAATCGTGGCGTTCCAGATAAGTCGTGTCGGGCAGGATCAGGTCGGCATAGGCCACCATCTCGCTGGCATAGGCGTCGGAGTAGATGATCCGGGGGATCACATATTCGCCGTCCTTCTGCTCGGTCAGCATCTCCATCACGCGGGTGGAGTTCATCGACGAATTCCACGACATGTTCGCCATATAGAGGAACAGCGTGTCGATCCTGTAGGGGTCCCCGGCATGAGCGTTGGGGATTACCATGTGCATCAACCCATGCGCCGAAAACGGGTTTTCCCAGCTGAACGCCTTGTCGATGCGCGCGGGCGAGCCATCAGGCAGCAGGCACAGGTCGTCCGGCGAGCGCACGTAGCCCAGATGCGGCCCGGTCAATGGCTTGCCGGGCGTGGTGACGAAATGCGGCGTCGGGTGGGCCTCGATGGGTTTCGGGTAGGGCGGTTTCAGCCGGTAGCCGCCGGGGGTCTCCAGTGACCCAAGGATGATCTGCAGCAGATGCAGCGCGCGCGCGGTCTGAAAGCCGTTGGAATGCGCCGAAATCCCGCGCATCGCGTGGAAGCTGACCGGGCGGCCCGGCATGTCCGCGTGTTCGTTGCCGCGAAAGTCGGTCCAGGGCTGGTCCAGCGTGATCGCCTGATCGAAGGCCACCTCGGCCAGCTCTGCCGCTAACGCCCGGATACGCGAGGGCGTGACGCCGCAGCGAGACGCCACGGCTTCCGGCGCGTACTCCGGCGTCAGATACTCCTCGGCCATGTGCCGAAAGACCGTCCGGTTCCCCTGCCACTCGGCCCCGAGGTCGGGCTGCACGCCCTTCCCATCCCACGGTGCGGGGTGACCTGACCGGCGGTCGATCACAAAGGGCTGGCTTTCGGCGTTTTTCACGAACAGGCCCTTCTCCGCCCCCTCGGCCTCATTCACCAAAAGGGGAGCGTTCGTCCACTGCGCCAGGTAATCAAGGTCGACCTTCCCCGCCTCCAAGAGGCAATGGATCAGCGACAGGATCAAAAGCCCATCGGTTCCTGGCGTGATCCCGATCCAGTCATCGGCCACCGCCGAATAACCCGTCCGTACCGGGTTGACGGAAATCACCCGCGCGCCCCGGGCCTTCAGCTTGCCGATGCCGATCTTGATGGGGTTGCTGTCATGATCCTCGGCCACCCCGAACATCACGAACAGCTTCGTCCGCTCCCAGTCCGGCTGGCCGAATTCCCAGAAAGCCCCGCCGATGGTGTAGATGCCCCCCGCCGCCATGTTCACCGAACAGAAGCCCCCGTGCGCGGCATAGTTCGGCGTGCCGAAGTTCTGCGCCCACCATCCGGTCAGGCTTTGCGACTGGTCGCGTCCCGTGAAGAAGGCCAGCTTCTCCGGAGCCGTCTCGCGGAGGGGTTTCATCCAGGAAACCGCCGTCGACAGCGCCTCCTCCCAGGAGATCACCTCGAAGGCCCCGGACCCGCGCGGCCCCACCCGGCGCAGCGGCGCGCTCAGGCGGCTGGGCGCGGTCACCTGCATGATCCCCGACGCCCCTTTCGCACAGAGGACGCCCTTGTTGATCGGATGGTCCCGGTTGCCCTCGATGTAGGCGACCTTGCCCGACTTCATGTGCACGTTGATGCCGCAGCGGCAGGCACACATGTAGCAGGTGGTCTGGCGGACCTCGTCGCCGACCTCCCTCTGAGTCTCCACCCGCGGCTGGTTCACGCGCCCTCCCCGGCCTTCGCGGCCTGCGCTTGGCCAGACATGACGGCCTGCGCCTCAAGGGCAATCTGGCGCTCCTCGTCGGCTGGCACAAGAAGGATAATGACACGCGAAGTCGGATCATGAAGCATGGTTTCGTTCCGGTCATTGGCGGAAAGGTCGGGAGATACTCCCATGAACGAAAGGCCGGACAGGATTTCCTTCCGCATCCAGGGATCGTTCTCGCCGATCCCTCCGGTGAACACGATGGCATCGAGGCCGCCCATCGCCGCCACCATCGATCCCGCGTGTCGCACCGCCCAATAGGCGAAATGCCGCAATGCGAAGTCTGCATCGGGCGTCCCGGCCGAATGCAGCGCACGCACGTCGCTGTGGCCGCCAAGACCCAGGAGCCCGCTCTCCCGATTGAGGATGCGCGCCGCACCCTGAACCCCGTGCACCTCGGCCAGCCGCAGGACCGCGTTGCCGTCGATCCCGCCCGCGCGCGTGCCCATCGTCAGCCCGTCCAGCGGCGAATAGCCCATCGTGGTCGCCACCGACTGCCCGTCGCGGATCGCCGCCAACGAACAGCCGTTGCCCAGATGGCAGGCCAGCATGCGCCCCGGCAGCGGACCCTGCCCCCGCAGGACGCGCACCAGAGCGGCATAGCTGATCCCGTGGAACCCATAGCGTCGCAGGCCCCGTTCCCGCTCGGGCAGCGGGAGGGCATAGGTCACCGCAACCTCGGGGTTTGTCGCATGGAAGGCCGTGTCGAAGGCCGCGTATTGCGGCAGATGCGGAGCCAGTGCCGCAACCGCCTCGATCCCCACCAGATTCGCCGGGTTGTGCAAAGGCGCCAGCGGCACGCAGTCCCGGATCTGCCCCAGCACCGCATCCGTGACCCGGCACGTCGACGTCAGCCCGGCCCCGCCATGCACCACCCGATGCGCGGCGGCGGTCAGTCGCTCCACCGGGACGCCAGCCTGCGCCAGCCCCTTGGCCATCGCCGCCGCGTGTCCATCCGGCCCGATCTCGCCTACGAAGGCCTTGGCGACCTCGACGTCTTTGTCAAAGGCCTTCAGCTTCAAGGACGACGACCCGGCGTTGACGATCAGCCACATCAGACCAGCGCCTTCCCAAGCCCCAGCACGGCAAGCCCGGCCAAAAGGATGATCGCGAACCTGCGGAACTCCTGCGGGTCGGTGCCGAAGAAATGCCGCCCGCCCAGCCAGTTGCCCAGCAGCGTCAGCGGCAGGGCGATCAGGCTGGCCCAAAGCGTGTCCCAACTGACCAGCCCCGCAAGCCAGTAAAGCGGGGCAGAGTAGATGTCCAAAAGCGGAAAATATGCGATCAGCGTCGCCCGGAATACGCTTGCCGACATCGGTTGTGCTGCAAAGAAGGCCGCCACCGGCAGGCCCCCCATCCCCGGCGCGTTGGCGAGGCCCGAGATCACGCCCGCCACGCCGTTTGGCAGCCCGGTCACCTCACGCGACAGCCGCCAGCCCGCCAGAAGCACGACGCACATGAGGAGGACGTAGCCGGAAACCACCGCGCGCGCGGTGTCTTCCGAAACCCCGGTCAGAATCCACAACCCCAGCGGCAAGCCAATCGCCGCCCCGCCCAACAACCAGCCGACCCGCTTCCAGTCGACGTCCGGCCCGGCGCCCTTTGCGGCTTGCAACGACATCACCGTTTCCAGAATGACGACAACAGCCACGAAGTTAAGCGGATTGGTCACAATACTGGCGGCCGCGATCAGCAGCGCCGAAAATCCGAATCCGGAATAGCCCCGCACAAAGCCCGCCACCAGACAGGCGACCGCCAGCCACAGAAGTGCCAGCGGCCCGAGGTCAAAGGGCATCAGACGACCTGCGGCCGCATGTCGGCCTTGGAGATCCCCGCCACCTCGACCGGCTTTTTCATCGCGTCGCGGCGGAAGGGCTCGCCCAGTTCCTGGTTGATCAAGGCCTCGATCAGCGTGGTCTTGCCCGCCATCTGGTCATCGATGGCCGTCCGCAGCGCCGCCGTCAGCTCATCCATCGTCCGCGCCTGCACGCCCTGCAAGCCGCAGGCCCGGGCGATCCCGGCGTAAGACACGCCCTCGTCCAGTTCGGTCCCGACGAAGTTGTCGTCATACCACAGCGTCGAGTTCCGCTTTTCGGCGCCCCACTGGTAGTTCCGGAACACGACCATGGTGATCGCGGGCCATTCGGCGCGTCCGATGGCGGTCAGTTCCGTGACCGCGATGCCAAAAGCCCCGTCACCGGCAAAGCCCACGACAGGCGTATCCGGGCAGGCGATCTTCGCGCCAATGATGCTGGGAAGCCCGTAACCGCAAGGCCCGAAAAGGCCGGGAGCAAGATACTTCCGCCCCGCCTCGAACGACGGATAAGCGTTGCCGATGGCGCAGTTGTTGCCGATGTCCGACGAGATGATCGCCTCGCGCGGCAGGGCGGACTGGATCGCACGCCAAGCCATGCGGGGCGACATCCACTCCGGCTTGGCCTTCCGCGCCCGGTCGTTCCACGAGGTGCCGGGATCGTCCTGCTCGTGGTCCATCGAGGACAGTTCCTGCGCCCAGGCGGACTTCTTCTGCGCGATCAGCGCCTTCCGCTCGGCCCGCCCCGCATCTCCTGCCGTTTTCGACAAGCGCGCCAGAATCCCCTCGGCCACCTTCTTCGCATCGCCCACGATCCCCACCGAGACCGGCTTGGTCAGCCCGATCCGGTTCGGGTTGATGTCGACCTGGATCACCTTGGCGTCCTTGGGCCAATAGTCGATCCCGTAGCCCGGCAGGGTCGAGAACGGGTTGAGCCGCGTGCCCAAAGCCAGGACCACGTCGGCCTGGGCAATCAGCTCCATCCCCGCCTTGGACCCGTTATAGCCCAGCGGGCCCGCGAAAAGGGGATGCGAGCCGGGGAAGGCGTCGTTGTGCTGGTAGCCCACGCAGACCGGGGCGGTCAGGCGTTCGGCCAACGCCATCGAGGCCGGGATTGCACCCCCGATCACCACGCCCGCACCGTTCAGGATCACGGGAAACTTGGCAGAGGACAGAAGCTGCGCCGCCGCCGCCATCGCATCGTCCCCGCCCGATGGCCGCTCGAACTCCACCACCGCCGGCAAGGCGATGTCGATTACCTGGGTCCAGTAATCCCGTGGCATGTTGATCTGCGCCGGGGCCGACTGGCGCTTGGCCTGCAGGATGCAGCGGTTCAGCACCTCGGCCACGCGGGAGGGATCGCGGACCTCCTCCTGGTAGCAGACCATGTCCTTGAACAGGGCCATCTGCTCCACTTCCTGGAAGCCGCCCATCCCAATGGTCTTGTTCGCGGCCTGAGGCGTGACCAGCAGCAAGGGCGTATGGTTCCAGTAGGCCGTCTTCACCGCCGTCACGAAGTTGGTGATCCCCGGCCCGTTCTGCGCGATCATCATGCACATCTTGCCCGACGCCCGGGTGAACCCGTCGGCCATCATGCCGCCGGACCCTTCATGCGCGCAGTCCCAGAACTGGATGCCCGCCTTCGGGAAGATGTCACTGATCGGCATGAAGGCCGACCCGATGATCCCGAAGGCATGCTCGATCCCGTGCATCTGCAGGACCTTCACGAAAGCTTCCTCGGTCGTCATCTTCATCGCGTCTCTCCATGTCCCATGCGGCCCGCGCGGGCCATTTGCGCGCAACCTATCTCCGCCCACCAAAGGTGCTTAGGGCCAGTTGGTTCGGCCCGGTAGGGCCAGCGACGGCTCCTCGTGCGACTTCGTCTTCTCGTCGCGGGCGAGGAGTGACGAAGTCATCGACGAGCGATCGCCTGAGCGATCCGCGTCACGCCCTCGGCAATCTTCGGCAGGGCGATCGAGGAATAGGCCAGCCGGTAGTAATTCCCCGGCCCCTCGCCCGCAAAGAACGCCCGCCCCGGTTCGATCAGCACGCCGTCAGCGCGCAGACGCAAGGCCAGCGCCTCGGTGTCCACGCCGTCGGGCGCGCGCATCCAGAACGAGGACCCGCCAAAGCCGCCCTGCCCCGCAACTTCCAGCCCCTCGGCCCCAATCGCCTCGGCCATCACCTGACGACGGCGGCGGAAGGCGTTCTTCATGCGGTTGACGAGGGCATCGTAGTGTCCGAGGCCCAGGAAATAGGCCATCGTCCGCTGGATATGGCCCGGCGGGTGTTTCAGCATCAACCCGCGCAGCGCCCGCGCCTCGGCGATGAAGCCGGGCGGGCCGACCAGATACCCCAGCCGCAACCCCGGAAAGACCGATTTGGAAAACGACCCGGCATAGATCACCCGGCCACCGCGGTCCAAGGACTTCAACGCCGGAGCGACAGGCTTCAGGAAGGACATCTCGAATTCGTAATCGTCCTCGATGATGACGAACCCTTGCGCTTCGGCCGCCTCCAGCAGGGCCACACGGCGGTCGACGGGCATGGTCGCGTTGGTCGGACACTGGTGCGAGGGGGTGGTGAAGACCACATCCGCCACCAGGCCCTGAACCGGCAGACCCTGGGCGTCGACGTCGACCGGAACCGCCGTCGCCCCCGTCGCCGCCACGATGGCACGCCAGGCCGCATAGCCGGGATTTTCCACCACGGCCCGCCGACCCGGCCCCAGCAGGGCCGTCGCGGTGATCCACAAGGCGTTCTGCGCCCCTAAGGTGAGCAAGACCTCATCTTCCCGCGCCGCGATCCCGCGCCGGGGCAGGATGGTGCGCAACAGCTCCTGGATCAGCAGGGGGTCGTCGCGTTCATAATAGTCGGTGGTCAGCGCCGCGAAATCGCGCTTGCCCAGGGCCCGCAGCGCGCACTGCCGCCAGTTCTGGTGATCGAACAGCGTCGGGTCGGCCTGGCCGTAGATGAAGGGATAGGGGTAGCGGTCCCAGTCCTGGGGCCGCTCGACCCGGGGAACCAGGGTAAAGCGACCACCGGTCAAACCCTTGAAGTCGATGGCTTCCTCAGGCGGTCCGGCCTGCGGGAACTCGGGGGCCAGGGGGGCCGTATCCGACACGAAGTAACCCGACCGCCCCGCCGACGTCAGATAGTCCGACGACACAAGGTCGGCATAGGCCAGCGTCACGGTGATCCGGCTGACGCCCAGATGCTCGGCCAGACCGCGGGAGGATGGCATCCGGCTTCCTGGACGAAAGCGGCCCGCAAGGATGCCTTGCGTCACCATGGTCCGGATCTGCTGCTGCAGCGACCCCGAAGCGCCGGGGGTCAGGTAGAAGGCTTCGACGGGAATGGCGGCCATGGCACCACGGAGCTTGGGTCGGGCCGGATCAAGCGGCATCGATGCGGGCGAAGTCAAGCGTGACCGGGCAGAGACATCGCCGGGACGTGACTGCGGGCGCGCATCAATTCGGTTGATCTTCGCCCCCGTGTCGCCTAACCCGAAGCAGCCTGATGGTACAAGCGCGCGCCCGCGCAATTCTACCGCAGGCCAAGCCGACCCCGCCGCGGCAAAAGCCGGAGGGAATGCCGCAGGCCACGATGCCCGACACCCTTGCCGACCGCCCAGCCCGCGACTGGCTGACTACCCTCGCCCGCTACCGCGAACCCTCGACCCGCCGCAGCCTGTGGGAACTGGCAGCGACGCTGGTTCCGTTCCTGGCACTCTGGGTCCTGTCCTGGATGGCGCTTTCGGTCAGCCCCTGGCTGGCGCTCGCGCTGGCCGTGTTGAACGGCGGCTTCCTGGTCCGCATCTTCATCATCCAGCATGATTGCGGGCATGGCTCCTTCCTGAAGAACCGCACCGCGCAGGACTGGTTGGGCCGGGTGCTCGGGGTGCTGACCCTGACGCCCTATGCCGTCTGGCGGCGGACGCATTCGATCCACCATGCACACCACGGCGACCTTGACGCGCGCGGGATCGGCGACGTCCTGACCCTGACGATCGAGGAATACCGCGCCCGGGGCTGGTGGGGACGGCTGATGTACCGGCTTTACCGCAACCCGGTCGTGCTGTTCGTCCTTGGCCCGAGCTACCTGTTCCTGCTGCAAAATCGCCTGCCCCTGGGTCTGATGAAATCCGGCTGGCGCTACTGGACCTCTGCGATGGGGACCAATGCGATGATCGGCATCGCCGTCGGCCTGATCATCTGGTTCGGCGGCTTCTGGCCCGTCCTCCTGATCTACCTGCCCACCTCGGTGATGGCCGCGACCCTGGGGGTCTGGCTCTTCTACGTCCAGCACCAGTTCGAGGAAACGCACTGGTCCAAAGGTGAGGACTGGCAGCTGCACGACGCCGCTTTGGAGGGCTCGTCCCACTACATCCTGCCGCAGCCCCTGCGCTGGTTTTCCGGCAACATCGGCATCCACCACGTCCACCACCTCTATTCCCGCATCCCCTTCTACCGCCTGCCCGAGGTGATCCGCGACCACCGCGCCCTGGCCGAAGCGCAGCGCCTGACGGTGCGCGAAAGCCTGCAGTCGGTGAACCTGCATCTGTGGGACACGGTCGAGGGCAAGCTGATGAGCTTCAAGGAAGCCCGGAAGCGCTACGGGGTGGCGTAAGGGGACCGGCGGGTAAAACCACCCCCGCCGGACCTATCCTTCCGGACAGTACACTATCCTCCTGCCCGCAGGCGTTCCGACGCAGTCTGGCCTATGACCTTGGTAAAACGAGGGAATGCCATGCAGATCACCGATGCCCGCCAGAAGGACCTGTCAGAATCCGCGCAGATGCGCAGCGGCTGGTGGCTGGTGCCCTCCGTCCTTGGCGGCGCGGTGACCTGGGGCACGATCATCGCCGCTCTGGTGAGATAAGGCCCAGGGTCGCAAGTGCCTCGTCGGGTGCGCTACAGCGCAACGATCCGGGCGCAACTGAGGTCAGCGCCAAAATCGCTTTGCTCCGCACCTAGGGATGACATCGCCGCCGCGAACGGGGCAATGTCCCTGCCCTTTTGGGTGGCTTCTCTTCGCTGCGCACCGTGAAGGGCAAACCGCATATCGAAGTCCCACCATAGCAAAAGGGTGCCCGTCGTCGGACACCCTCCCCGCCTGCAACAGGCTTCAGTCCTTACCCAAACACCCGCGTCAGCGCGCCATCGATCGCCGTGGTGATCTCGTCGATGTCAGACTTCGTCGCGATCAGCGCCGGGCTCAGGCAGAGCGTGTTGTTCAGGCCCGGCAACGAGCGGTTGGTGGCGCCGATGATCACGCCCTGCGCCATGCAGTCGGCGACGACGGCCTGGACCATCTTCTCGGGCGCAGGCTCTTTGGTCGCGCGGTCAGACACCAGTTCGGCTCCAAGGAACAACCCCTTGCCGCGGACGTCGCCGATGACCTTGTGCTTGTCCATCAGCGCGGCGAGGTTCCCAAGGCAGTAGTCGCCCATCGCCAGGGTGTTCGCCAGAAGCCCCTCATCCTCGATGATCCGCATGTTCTCCAGCGCCGCGGCCGGGCCGCTGGTGCAGCCGCCGAAGGTCGAGATGTCGCGGAAATAGCTCATCGGGTCCGAGGGGTCGTCCTTGAACATCTCGAAGACGGCTTCGGTGGTCACGGTGCACGAGATCGCCGCGTAGCCCGAGGCGACACCCTTGGCCATGGTCACGAAGTCGGGTTGGATGCCGTAGTGCTGGTAGCCGAACCAGACCCCGGTGCGCCCCACGCCGCAGACGACTTCGTCAATGGCCAGCAGGATGTTGTATTTCTTGCAGATTTCTTGCACGCGGTCCCAATAGCCCTGGGGCGGGACGATGACGCCGCCGCCTGCCGTCACCGGCTCCAGGATCAGGCAGCCGACGCTGTCGGGGCCTTCGCGCAGGATGACCTCTTCGATGGCGTCAGCCGCGCGCTCGCCGTAGTTTTCGACCTCCCACTGCTTGCGGTATTCCAGGCAATGCGGCACCCGGACAAAGCCGTCCGGGAAGGGTCCGTACTGCATGGCACGCTGGTCCTGGCCCGCCGACGCAAGTGCGGCGATGGTCGTGCCGTGGTAGTCGCGGTCCCGGTAAAGGATCTTCCACTTCTTGCCGCCGTGGTGCCGATGCGCGATCTGGCGCACCATCTTGTAGACCTTCTCGTTCGCCTCGGACCCCGAGTTGGAATAGTAGACGCGGGACATGCCCGGCATCTTTTCGATCAGGCGCTTCGAGAAGACCGCACCGGGGATCGACCCGGCGGACCCGGCGAAATAGTTCAGCTTGATCAGCTGGTCGCGCACGGCGTTGGCGATGGATTCGCGGCCGTAGCCCACATTCACCGTCCAGACCCCGCCCGAGACACCGTCGATATGTTCCTTCCCCTTGGCGTCCCAGACCCGCATCCCCTTGCCTTCGACGATGACGCGGGGATCGACGCCCGTGTCATACTGCTTGTGCTGGGAGAGGTGGTGCCAGACATGGGCGCGGTCGGCCTCGACCACCTGCCCGATGTCGTTCAATCCTGCGAAGCCTTCCATGGGGCGGTCCTTTCGAATGCGTTTTCGCGCGCCAGTATCGGGGATCGCGCCCGGCCTGCTTAGGGCCAGAGCCAGGCCGCCGCTATAGCCAGTCAGACGCGGGTGTAGTCACGGTACCAGTCTACGAAGCGACCAAGCCCGGTGGCAAGGTCCGTCTCGGGGCGAAAGCCGGTCAGCCGTTCGAGAAGCGAGCAGTCGGCCCAGGTCGCAGGCACGTCGCCGGGCTGCATCGGCAGGAAATTGCAGATCGCCTTGCGACCCAGCAGGGTTTCGAGGGTCCCGATGAACTCCATCAGATGCACCTTGTCGCTGTTGCCGACATTGACGATCCGGTGCGGCGCCACGGGGCTGAGGCTGTCACCGTCCACAGGGGTTCCCCTTGCGGCGGGCGTCTGCGGCGCAAGCGGGATCAGCCGACCGACGCCCTCCACCAGATCCTCGACCGCGGTGAAGTCGCGCCAGAGCTCGCCGTTGTTGTAGACGTCGATCGGCTGCCCCTGCAGGATCGCCTTCGCGAACTTGAAATAGGCAAGGTCCGGGCGGCCCCATTCGCCATAGACGGTGAAGAAGCGAAACAGCGTCACCGGCACGTCCCAGAGATGCGCGTAGGAATGCGACAGACCCTCGACCGCCTTCTTTGTGGCGGCGTAGACGGTCAGCGGGTGGTCGGTGCGGTCCGTCTCATGAAACGGCATCTCAGGGTTCGCGCCGTAAACCGATGAGGTGGAGGCGATTAGAAGGTGCTTGACCCGGCACCGCTTCGCCAGTTCCAACACATTGAAACTGCCGGTAAAGTTCGTCTCGATGTAAGACCGCGGGTGCGTCAGACTGTAGCGGACCCCGGCCTGCGCGGCGAGATGGATGATGACATCGGGTGCGAAGTCGCCGCCGATCCGGTCCAGCGTTGCCACATCCTCGACCATCGCTTGCGTGGCCGTGAACCCGGGCATCGCCCTCAGGATCGCATGGCGCTTTTCCTTCAGCTTCACGTCGTAATAGGGGGTCATCCCGTCGTAGCCATGCACCCGGTGGCCCGCCGCAAGGAGATGCCGTGCCAGGTGAAAGCCGATGAAACCCGCGCTTCCGGTGATAAGGATCTTCTGCACGCGCCCGCGCCCCTGCCCGACTGGCGCGGACAATCACCGTGGCCCGACCCCAAGTCAACCCTGCGGCCGGACCGGAGGAAGCCCTTGCAGCCGCCCGCCCTATCCGCTATCCCACACCCACCTTCGCGGCGGGTTGGCGGAGAGGTTACGCAGCGGATTGCAAATCCGTGAAGACCGGTTCGATTCCGGTACCCGCCTCCAACTTCCTGGTCAACGGCCCACTGAATTAACAGCGCAGTGGAGGCCGCATGCGGGGGTCGGGCTGTGTGGTGGAGAAGCACTCCGCATGATGGCTCGTTCGGGCGGCATTTCTACGCAGGCGCGTGTCTCCACACTGCGCGACCACGTTCTTTTCAGTTCGCGTTTTCCGCCAGCCATGACGTCATCTGCTCAATCTCACCAACTTGTGCTGCGATGATTTCATCGGCCAACGCGCGCATCTGCGGATTCTCGCCATGTGCGAGCATCACGTTAGCCATGTCGATGGCGCCTTGGTGGTGCGCAATCATTCCGCAGGCGAAGGCCACGTCGGGGTTCTCGATCATCATGCCTTCGTGCATCGCAGGCATCGTGACCATCATCTTGCCCATGTTATCTTTGACATGTGCAGGCATCGACTCAAGATCGACCCCTCCCATGCCCATCATTCCCATCATGCCGGCGTTCATGCCGTCGGACGGAGTGGCTTGGGCATTACCATGGCCCATGTCCGAATGATCCATTCCGCCAGAAGCCTTTGCGGCGGTGCACTGCTCGGGCAACTTGAATGCCGCATCTTGGGCAAACACTGCCGTTGAGAGTAAGGTTGATGCTAGCGCCGTCGCGAAAAATGTCTTTGCAATGGTCATCGTGATTTCTCCTGAGATGTACATTATCGTGGGTTGTCAAAAATTTTAACGTCGCATCGTTTAGAGAGTTCCCCCTGGTTGTCTGCCGTCCTAGAGCCCTTAAAGCTTCACACGCCTAAGCCGCAGCGCATTGCGAATTACCGAGACCGACGACAGGCTCATCGTGGTGTTGTCAGAGGAATTTCGCTTGAGGGGGCACACCGGTGCCCGCTAGCCCCCGGCGATCTCCACACCTTTCCCTTTTCGCTATTTCAAGACGAGCCCCGAGGTCATCCGTCTGTTGGGATGCTGTCCGACGACTGCGGACCAGTCTCTGTTACCCCTACCCCGACCTTTAACTCAAACAGCGAAGAGACCACGCCACTCGGCGAGAGCGCCGGTGCGGGCGGTCTCACAGCTGGTGCGCCCGGAGAGGGATCGCTCCTGATTGAAGCGGTTGCAGACTAAGGCGTGACGGACGCGAACATCTGCAGAGTTCGCATCCGCCGGAACCGCCGAAAAGCCGACGCCCAGTCATCCGCAACTTGGCGCCGCTAACGCCCGCGGCTCAACGCGACCCGAACCGCGTCCATTCGAATTTCATTCGTTCTGCCTGTGTTCATGGTTCACCTCCTTTGCAGCACATGACCTGATCAAAGGAGCAGCAACAAACCGCCAGTTATGTCGAAAGGGCACGGTCACCTAGCGTCCTGCTTCGAAAAATTCGCGAAGGTTTCCTGAAGAGCTTGCAGAAACAGACGAACGCGCGGCAAGGAACCACGGCCCCGCGCGGTCAAGGCGTTGACGGGCATCGGTGTCATCTGCCAGTCGGCGAGGAGCCTGCTCCAGCCGGTCGGGATGACGAAACTGGGAAGCACAGCGAGGCCTGCGCACGCTTCGGCGGCAGCGATCACGGGCCCTGTGTCGTTGGCTTGCAAGCGCCAGGTCACGGCCACGTCTGCCCTCTCGCGACCACGCACAAACCGGAGCGAGTCGCTAGCTCCGGCGCGACCGAGTCCGAAGACAGGGTGCCCGGCAAGCTCGTCGGGGTGACGTGGAACAGGACCCGCCCAATTGCCCGGGGCGTAAAGGCAGCTGCGCACAGATCCCAGCGTCACCATCATGGCGGCCGAGTCGCGCGGCTTCCCAACCCGGATGGCCACATCCACGGCATCCTCGACGGGATCGATGGCGCGCGCGGTCCATTCCAGCGTCAAGCGGATGGCGGGATGGTCTGCAAGGAACCGCGAGATGGTTTCGGTCAGCAGCGCCTGGCCCAGGACAAGCGGTGCGGTGACGCGCAAGAGGCCGGAGGGATCACTGAGCAGTTCAGCCATCGCGCCCTGTGCAGCCTCGGCGTGGGCGAGCATCTGCTTGGCATGGTCGAAGACCCGCTGCCCAGGTTCCGTCAGTTCCAGACGTCGGGTGGTGCGCGACAACAGGGTCTGTCCCAGCCGGCGTTCGAGGGCGGCGATGCGGCGGCTGATCGTCGATTGCGGCGTTCCGGTCCGGCGAGAGGCCGCGGTGAAGCCACCCGACTCTACGACCCTGACCAGCAGGGCAAGATCTCCCAGCTGTCCGTCAATATATTCATCCATGGATCAATCGGCACCGCGCCGACCATCGCGGCGATCGCTTTGCCACCCATCGTCATGACCATCGCTGAAATCGTTGCCGGCTGTGCCGTTCTATGGCTCTCGGTGTCGCTTTGGCAGCGCCACTCTGCGCAGTTTTCTTCTGAAAGGAGCTCCTGAAAATGCACACAATCAATACGCTCACGATCAAGAATTCGGCCCTGTGCCTGATCGACCATCAGCCTTGGGTTGCGTTCCCCGTGAACTCGATCACGCCTGAACTTCTGACCAACAATGTCCTGGCTTTGGCCAAGACGGCGCGAACGCTCGCCGTGCCCACGGTGCTGACCACGATCAACGGTCGATCCGGCCCCCTGAAGGATCCGTTGTTTCAGGGTCTCCGAGCACTTTGGCCCGATGTGGAGCCGATCGACAGAACGAACACCAACGCTTGGTCCGATCCGGCATTCGTGGAGGCGGTCCTGGCCACCGGACGGACAAAGCTGGTCATGGCCGGCCTCTGGACAGAGGTCTGCCTGGCGCAAACCGCCATTTCGGCACTGGGCGCCGGCTTCGACGTCTTTTTCGTCGCCGATGCCTCGGGGGGCCTCAGCCCTGAAGCACACGAGCGCGCCTGCCAGAGGATGATCCAAGCGGGCGCTGTGCCGATGACATGGTTTGCGGTCGCGGCCGAATGGTCGCCGGACAACACGGCCCTCGAGTACCAAGGCATGTATCCGATCACACTTCAGCATGGTGGCGGCGTGCAATGGGCAGTCGAGTACGTCCTGGCGAACCTGCCCGGCTGACGCTCTCGCCCGGCTCTACCCCAAAAATTGCGAGAGATTCAGCTCTCAAATCCAGCCAGCACTCAAGTGCCGGGTTCACTGACGATCTGGTGCGATCCCAGGATCCACTGTGAGGCCTCAGCGCCGCTCGAGTGCGTATTGGTCTGACACCACCCTCGCCCGCTTCCGCGACCTCTGCGTCGCTGCCCTCACCCGCTCGCAAGAAAGCCTGAGCCACGAAGATCGAACTGAAGGGCATCAGACTGAACACGCGGCTCACTCGGGCAAACCGGCGGCAATCAGGGCAGACACGAGTTTCTGGCGAAAGACGGAATCCTGGAATGGCAACCCTACCAGAAACTGCGTCCATGTAGCGTCGGGCCTGCGCTCGCGCAGCATCTGAATCCAATGCGTCGCCGCCTCGTCCTGCCCGCTCAAGGTGCACATCGCCACCGTCAGCACAAGCCCACCGAAATGCGTGGGTGCCATGCGGCTGGCACGGACGGTCCATTTCGCCGCGGTTTCGAAGTCGCCATCGATGCCAAAGGAAATCCCCCGCATCATCAGCATCGACGCAACCAGCGGATCGAGCGGGCTCAGGCCCACTGCAAGATCGACGGCGTCGCGCGCCTCGCCCGGTCGACTGCTCATCGCCTGCACGAAGGACATGGAATAATGGCCCTTGGCATGGCTCGGGCTCAGCGCCACCGACCGCTCCAGCCACAAGAGCCCGTCCTCGGGATGCCCCGACAGGATCGGTACCCGCCCCATCGCCACATTGGCATGGGGGTCGAGAGGGTCCAGTTCGACACTGCGTTCGGCAAAGGCGCGGGCGGCGTCAACCTCGGTGGCGCGGTTGCCCGTATAGCCCATCATCGCGTTCTGAAAGCTGGTGAACGACCGCGCAGCAAAGGCGCTTGCAAACCCCGGATCAAGCTCCGTCGCCCGCTGCAGCAGCCCCGCCGCAATCGCATTGTCACGGGCATTGAAGCGGTACATGTGGCTCAGGCCCAGATGATAGGCGCTCCAGGCATCCAGCGCCTCGACCGCCCGCGTCCGTGCCCGCGCTGCCTCGGCCAGCGGGATCTGCAAATCCAGCGCCGCGATCACCGCCTGCACGATGCTGTGCCGCATGCCATGCACATCGTCGGGCGATCCTTCCAGCCGGTCGGACCAGACCAGCCGCCCGTGGGCCGTATCGACCAGATCGACAGTCACCGCCATCCGCCCGCCCGGCATTTCCACCCGTCCGGTCAGGCAATACCCTGCGCCAAGCACGGCCCGCACACCCTGAATATCAACGTCCGCGCCGCGATAGCGGAAACTCGATTCCCGCGCGATCACCCGCAGCCAGCGCAGCCGCGACAGGGCCGAGATGATCTCGGCCGGCAGGGCATCACTCAGGGACGCGAAGTTTTCCGGCAGCCCAGTCGCGCCAAAGGGAAGGACCGCAATCGTCGGCTGCCCGCCCGGCGCGTCGTCGGTCACGGTGGTATCCGGCTGGCTCGCGGCAGCCGCCGCCGCCTTGATCCGCACGGGGGCGACAAAGCGGTGGCCCATCCCGTGCAGCGTCCGGATGAACACTTGCGACGCGCCGTCATCGCCCAAGGCCCGGCGTACTTGCTTCAGCGCGGTCGAAACGGCAGCGTCCGAGATGAACCGCCCACCCCAGACGACCGCGATCATCTCGTCGCGGCTAACCACCCGGTCATGGTTCTCGACCAGCAACCGCAGCAGTGCATAGACCTTGGGCTCCAGCGCGACCACGGCGTCGCCGTTCCGCAACTCGGCGCGGCCCGTGTCGAGCGTGAAGTGGGCGAAGTCGAGGATCATGGGGCATCGTACGCTTTCCCCCGCATTCCCTCAAGAAAACACCATCCGGCCCTCAAGCACCGACTCGGGGTTTCCCTGTATTCCGGGATCACGGCCATGCCATGTAGACAGGAGTCACCAATGCCTGCCAAAGCTGTTCCCGCGTGCACCTTCGTGGCCGAACCCCGGTCCGGTCTCCTCACCCGCTGGCTCGCTGCCGTAAGCGCCACAGCCCGCCGCACCGGCGCCGCCCACGCCCGGCGCCGCGCCCTCGAAGACCTGCCGCCCGACTTCCTTCGTGACACCGGCCTCACCCCCGAACAGGCGACCGGCATCAAGCGCCACCAGCCCGACCTGCCATTCTTCATGCAAGCCGGCTTCGGTGACCGCTGACGGCGCAGCAGATCATCAACGGCCATCCGGTTCGGCGCAGTAATCCTCGTTCACCGACCGCACAACATTGCGCGCCCTACCGAGACCTCTGCATCACCGCCATTCGGGCCCGCAGACCCACAAAGGCCTGACGACCGGCGGTACCGAGAAAAGCACATTCGCTCCCAAAGCGGTCGTTGACTTGGACCAGAGTGAGAGACCGCCGTCCGCGCGTAGCGAGGAAACCAGGCCTCGGTCGAAATATCATACCGGTGTCGGCAAGACCGAAGAAGGGCGGGCTCGGTGGACAGGAGGTAGTTCCATGTCCATGCGCCGGACTAAGGTGGCGCAGATTTATAAGAAGACCGACAGCCTCCGGGCTGTTCAACTGCTGCTCGGTCATACGAAGATGACAGCACTGGGCGCTACCTGGGCGTCGGCATCGAGGATGCCTTGACGCTGTCAGAGGGGATCGACCTTGGACGAACCGGCGCGCCTCGCGCGGGTCGGCCTTGGCGGGCGGTCGGCACCAAGGATGTCACGGACAGCGTTGTAGAAGCTTCCTCTGTCGGCACCTTGGATCAGCTGGCCCGTTGCGCTTTCAGACGGCGGCCGTCTTCCTTCGAGAAGAAGTGCAGCCTTGACCGCGACAGGCTGATCTTCAGCCGGTCCCCCCGTGCCGCCGGGGCGTTGCCTGGCATCCGCACGGTCAGTTGCGTGTCAGAATTGTCGATCACGCAATAGCCGTAGGCATCAGCCCCCAACCATTCGACCGAATGTATCACCACCGGGAAGGCATCCGCGCCATCCGACACCGTCTCGACGTCCTCCGGCCGAAGGCCGAGACGCAGGTCGCCGTCGGGCGGGGGGTCCGCGACAGTGACCCGGTGGCCGCCGGGCAGGACCAGGATCCCGCCTTCGCTGCGGACATCAAAGATGTTCATGGCCGGCGAGCCGATGAAACCAGCCACGAATTCGTTCGCGGGGGTGGTGTAGACCTCGTGAGGGGTCGCGATCTGCTGGGCGATGCCGCGGTCCATGACCACAAGCCGGTCGGCCAGCGTCATCGCCTCGACCTGGTCATGCGTAACGTAAAGCGTCGTCTGGCCGGTCCGCAGGTGCAGGTCCTTGATCTGCAGCCGCATCTGCACGCGCAGTTTGGCGTCCAGGTTCGACAGCGGCTCGTCCAGAAGGAAGGCCGCAGGTTCGCGCACCAGCGCGCGGCCCATCGCCACCCTCTGCCGCTGCCCGCCCGACAGGGCGCGGGGTTTGCGGTCGAGAAAGGGCTCCAGCTCCAGCATCGACGCGGCCCGGGCGACCGCCGCGTCGATATCCGCCTTGGACAAACCCGCAATCTTCAGCCCGTAGGCCATATTGTCCCGCACCGACATGTGCGGGTAAAGCGCGTAGTTCTGGAACACCATCGCGATGTTGCGCTCGCGCGGTTCCAGAGTGTTCACCACCCGGTCACCGATGCGGATCGTGCCTGCGCTGATCTCCTCCAGCCCCGCGACCATGCGCAGCAGCGTGGACTTTCCGCAGCCTGAAGGCCCCACGATCACCACGAACTCGCCATTCGCGATATCAATGGTGACGCCGTGGATCACCTCTTGCCCAGCGTAGCTTTTCCGGACGTCCTGCAACTCGATGCGCGCCATTCACTTCTCCGTCTCGACCAGGCCCTTCACGAACCAGCGCTGCATCAGCACGACCACCAGGATCGGCGGCAGGATCGCGAGGACCGAGGTGACCATCACCAGGTTCCAGGGGGTATCGGCATCGGCGAAGGAGATCATCTTCTTCAGCGCGATCACAATGGTGTTCATTTCGTTCGAGTTGGTGACCAGCAAGGGCCACAGATATTGCGTCCAGCCATAGATGAACTGGATCACGAATATCGCCGCCACGTTGGTCAGCGACAGGGGCCAGAGGATGTCCTTGAAGAAGCGCCACGGTCCTGCGCCGTCGACCCGGGCGGCCTCCAGCAACTCGTCCGGGATGGTCATGAAGAACTGCCGGAAGAGAAGCGTCGCGGTGGCCGAGGCGATGAGCGGCAGGATGAGGCCGGCGTAAGTGTCGATGAGGCCAAGGTCGACCATCACCTTGTAGGTCGGCTGGATGCGCACCTCGACCGGAAGCATCAGTGTGATGAAGATCAGCCAGAAGCAGGCCATGCGGAAGGGGAAGCGGAAGAAGACGATCGCGTAGGCCGATGCCATCGAGATCGCGATTTTTCCCAGCGCGATGCCCAGGGCGATCAGCGTTGTATTGCCCAGAAGCCGCCAGAGACTGACCCCGCCGATCCGCCCGATCCCGCCCGAGAAGGCATCGCTGTAATTCTCGGCCGCCTCGGGCCCAGGCAGAAGTGGCAAAGGCGGCCGCAGGATCGTCTGCACCGAATGGGTCGAGGCTATGAAGACGTAGTAGATTGGGAAGGCGACGATGATGACGCCCAGGATCATCCAGAAATGCGCCATGGTGCGGGCGAGGCCACGTGCCGCCATCGGGCTTTGACCGGGCTCAGCCATAGTGCACCCGCCGTTCGATGAAGCGGAACTGGAAGGCTGTAAGGGCGATGACGATGACCATGAGGATCACCGACTGCGCAGCGGAATCGCCCATGATCAGGTTCACGAAGCCGTCGTTGTAGACCTTGTAGACCAGCGTTTCTGTGGATTTTCCGGGCCCGCCGCCGGTGACGGCATGGATGATTCCGAAGGTGTCGAAGAGCGCGTAGACCGTGTTGACCACCAAGAGGAAGAAGGTCGTGGGCGTTAGGAGAGGGAAGACGATGGTCCAGAAGGCATGCCGTCGACTGGCCCCGTCAATGGCCGCAGCTTCCAGCAGGGATTTGGGGATCGCCTGCAGACCGGCGACGAAGAACAGGAAGTTGTAGCTGATCTGCTTCCAGGTTGCTGCCGCCACCACCAGGATCATCGCGTCGTCCCCGTCCAGAAGCGGGTTCCAGTTGATCCCGATCTGGCGCAGGGGCCAGGCGAGGGTCCCGAAGGACGGGTTGAACATGAACAGCCACAGCATACCCGCGATTGCGGGCGCAACGGCGTAGGGCCAGATCATCATCGTCCGGTAGAACCCCTTGCCGCGAATGATTTTCTCGGCCTGCACCGCCAGGAACAGTGCGATCGCCAGCGCCGAAAAGGCGACCAGCAGCGAAAAGACCACGGTCACCTGCACCGCGTTCAGATAGGCGGGGTCGGAGAGCACCTTGCGGAAATTCGCCAGCCCCACGAAGGCGCTGGAAAGGCCGAAGGGGTCCTCCTTCAGCACCGATTGACGGAAGGCCTGCGCGGCGGGCCAGTAGAAGAAGATCAGCGTGATGGCCAGCTGCGGGGCCAGCAAGAGCCACGGCAACAGCTTGTGCGGGAAGACCGTCCGGCGCATCCGGCGTCCTTTGCATCAGGAAAAGGGAAGACGCTGCGGACCCCAAAGGGCCCGCAGCGCGCCAGTCTGGACCGTCCGGCGTCAGCCGCCAGCAGCGTCGCGGATCGCAGCATTCCCGCGCTCGACCGCCGCCTTCATCGCGGTGGCCGCATCCTGCTGACCGGCGAGCATCTTCTCGAACTCTTCGTTCAGGATGTCGCGGATCTGCGGTAGGTTCGGCGCGCGCACGCCCTTCGAGTTCTCGGTCGGCGGCTTCCCCATCATCTGGGTGATTGGCACTTCGCGCGCGGGGTTCTGCTCGTAGAAACCCGAAGCCTTGGACGCTTCGTAGGCCGCCATCGTAACCGGCAGATAGCCCGACTGTTCATGCAGGTACTGCTGCACGTCGGTCTGCGACAGATAGTTGAAGAAGGCGGCGACACCCTTGTAGGTCTCGTCCGACTTGCCGCCCATCACCCAAAGCGAGGCCCCGCCCGGAATGGTGTTCTGCGGCGCGCCCGGGGCGGTCGCGTCATAGGGCAGCTGGCCGATGCCATAATTGATGCCCGCCTTGACGATGTCACCCAGGCCGCCGGAGCTTTCGGTCAGGATACCGCATTCGCCCGAGGTGAAGTTCTGCTTCGCCTCCGAGGTGCGGCCGCCGTAGACGAAGACGCCTTCCTTGGCCAGATCGGCAAGCGCTTGGAAGTGCTTGACGTAGGTCTCACTGTCCAGCTTCAGCTCGGGGTTTCCCGACAGGCCGTTCTCGTTGGTGCCCCAGGAGATATTGTTCCAGGCCGCGAAATTCTCGGTATGGATCCAGGTCAGCCAGGTCGAGGTATATCCGCAGGTTGCAGCCCCGCTGGACTTGATCTGACGGGCGGCCGTCCAGACCTCATCCCAGGTCTTCGGAGGGTTGTCGACGTCAAGCCCCGCCTTCTGGAAGATGTCCTTGTTGTAATACAGGATCGGCGAGGACGAATTGTAAGGGAAAGACAGCATCTCGCCCGCGGGGTTCGAGTAGTAGGCGACGATCCCCGGCAGGTACTGGCTCTTGTCAAAGGTCGCGCCATTTTCGGTCAGAAGCTCCGCCACCGGCTTGATTGCTCCCTCGGCGCCCATCATGACGCCCGTACCCACGTCGAAGACCTGGATGATGTCGGGGGCCTGTCCAGCGCGAAATGCGGCGATACCGGCGTTCAGCGCCTCGGGATAGGTACCCTTGAAGACGGGCTTCAGCACATAATCCCCCTGAGAGGCGTTGAAGTCGCCGGCGATCTTTTCCACCACCTCGGCATTCGCGCCGGTCATGGCGTGCCACCACGATATTTCCGTCTGCGCATGTGCAGCAAAGGGCACGGCAACAAGGCCGAGCGCCCAAAGGCTTTTCGCTATCATACGTTCATCCTCCCAGGAAACTCTTGCAGAGGGCACTCTGGCCCGTACCTATGACGATGTGCGACGGCTTTGGTTCCCAAAGTCCTTCATGAAAGTTCTCCATCACGCTCTATGAACCGCTCGTTGCGGTTCTGTACACAACTGCGTACCGTCGGTTTTGTGGACACTGAGGAGTTGAGACGGGATCGGAGCGCAGGGCTAGATAGAAGCGCCATGCGGGCATTCGTCCACAACTGCCATGGCCCGTTCCCCGGCCTTTGAGAAGGTCACCTTTCTGCAGCGGCGGCGCCGGTTCTTTAGCGGGACGCGATGAGCGCGATGGCGGTGAGTGCGTTCTGCGTCGCCGCGCCAGATGCAGTGTTGTCAAAGATGCACCAGCGCTCGGCCATCGCCCCTTCGTCCGCACAAAGAGCCTCGACCACCGAACTGATGGCCTCATCACCATAGGTCGAATGGTGTATTCGTGGCGAGCCGTGCAAGCGCGCGTAGCGCAGCCCATGCCAACCGCCGGGTTGGGCGGCGCTCGGAACACACGGAGGGTCCGCCGCTGTGCGTGCGATGGCGAAAGTTGCAAAGAGGTCCTCGGGCTCGGGCGCGAACCATGACGGATGGCGTGGCTCGAAAGTGACTGGCCCGGCCACACGGTGGCGGAGTTCGGTCAGAAAGCGTTCGGCCGTTGCTTGCTCGAAGGCGAAGCTGGGAGGCAGTTGAAACAGAAGCGGGCCAAGCTTGTGCCCGAGGCCGGACACCTCGGTCAGGAGGCTGTCCAGCAGGGGTTCGCTGTCTTTCAGCCTGCGTTTGTGGGTGATCTCTTTCGGTACCTTGACAGAGAACCGGAAGTGGTCCGGCACGGACGCGGCCCAACGTTGATACGTCGATCTTCGGTGTGGCCGGTGGAAGGACGAGTTTATTTCAGCACCGTCGAGGACCTCCGCGTATCGCTCCAGATGCGTGCCAGCCTTCGGGAACGCAGCCTGCGCGTCGGTCGGGATTGTCCAACCTGCCGTGCCGACCCGAATGCTTGCCCGGCTCCTGATCATGCGGTTGCCAAGACGGGTGAGGACTGCAGCGCGGCGTGTTCGCGCCACCGATGGGGAGAGGTTGAATGATTTTCCTCTCGTCCGCTTTCAATTTCGGCACCTGCGCGGCAAGGCGCCCCTTGCAAAAACGTCATCATTCCGCCCCTCCCGGCGTCTTTTGCCAAAATTTTCAGGTTGCGATTCGCGTGCCTCAAGCCGTGAGAGGATGAGATGGTTCCGCCCACCCACGCGAGCCGCGGCGGACCGCCCTTCGCGACGACATGGTCGTTGTCGGCCCAAAGCAGACGTTGGCCGTCCACCTCACCTTGCGACGGACCCTTTCAGGGGGTTCCGATCTGCTAGCTGGCTGCGAGTGCCGTGTCGAGTAGCGCCTTGATGTCGCGCTTCGAGGTCCCCGCAACGATGCGTCCCAGTTCCTCACGGCCTTTCAGCAGGACCAGGGTCGAGCGCCGCGGGATGCGCAGTTCCATGGCCAACGTGTCTTTGGCATAGAGGTCCCAGTCGACCTTGTAGAAGGCGATCTTCTGTTCATAAGCCGGGTTTTCGGCCTTGAGCGCGGTCAGGACGCGTTCCTGGGCGGCGCAGGTGGTGCACCAGCTGGCCCAGAAGTCGAGGAGAACGATCTTGCCTTCGTCCATCGCAGCCTCGGCCGAACCGGGCGTGTAGAGGAGGGGCTCGGCGGCCTGAAGGCCGAGAGGCAGCAGGGCAACAGCGGCGGTGGAAGCAAGGAAAGTACGACGGTTCATGAAGGTCTCCTCTGGGGGGTGGGGATCAGAGGCTGACCGAAAAGTCGATCAGCCCGGGGGGAAGCGTGTCGATCAGCCAGGCTTCGACGACATGGTTGAGGCGGAACCATAGCGCGGTACCGACTACGATGAAGACGACGCCCATGATAGGTTTCGAACGTTCGGCCAGACTGCGCAGAAGGGTCTCGCGGCGGCGAAGAGCGGATTTGGCGCCGTAGGCGAGCCCGAGGATAAGGGTCGAGACGCCAAGCGCGAAGGCGCCCATGATCGCCCCAGCCCGGCCAAGGCTTTCGCCGGTAGAGGCGAGTGCGATGGCGGCACCAAGAGTGGGGCCGATGCACGGGCTCCACACCGCGCCGAGAAGCGCGCCGGACAGGAACTGACCGCCAAGGCCGGAGGTGGTGGTCTGGTCGATCTGCGCATCAGCCCGGTTGGCAATGCCTGCCGTCGCTGCAGCAAATCGCTGCGAGAAGGCAGGGACCAGCATGACGAGACCAAAGGCAACCATCACCAGAGCCGCAGCCCGCGCGACAAGATCGCTGTCAAGGCCAAGGGCTGGGCCGATGGCGGTCACACCAAGGCCAAGGGCGAGGAAGGACAGGCTGAGCCCTGCCGCCAACGCTAGGGGCGCCCGCCGATCCCGGTGCAGGCTGGAGGCAAGGACGATGGGCAGCACGGGTAGGACGCAAGGGTTGATTAGCGTCAGGATTCCGGCGAGGTAGGCAAGAAGCAGTTCCAATGTCCGGTCCCCATGCTGAGCAGCAGTGCAGCGATCGCGACGGCTGTGTGTTGACGCCAACCCACTGCATCCACTAGGCCATTCGCAAGCAAGAGGCGTTCGTTACGGCCTTCACGGGTTGGTGACTTCGTGTAGTCGGCGCATGCGCTCATGTAACAAGACGGCGTCATTCGCGAACAGGTAGGCAAGGAATGCGGAGTTGATGGACGACTGGGGCACTTTGCTGGCTGAAGCGAACTCGGGCGACAGTCGGGCCTATGCCACCTTTCTTCGGACGATCACGCCAGTCTTGCGGGGCGTTGTCCGGGCAAAGGCGGGGTGCTTGGGCGAGGCGATCTGCGAGGACGTGCTGCAGGAGGTGCTGCTTGCGGTCCACCTCAAGCGGCACACCTGGCAGGCGGGTGCGCCGGTGCGGCCCTGGCTCTATGCCATCGCGCGCTACAAGGTCGTCGATGCCTTCCGGGCGCGCGGCGGCAAGGTGGAAGTGCCGATCGAGGATTTCGACGAGATCCTCGCCGCCGAGGCCGGACCCGACCCGACCGAGGCGGCCGACATGGCCAAGATGATCGGGCTCTTGGACAACCGCTCGGGGCGATTGGTTCGGATGATCGGGATCGAGGGGTCCAGCGCGGCCGAGGCCGGGCAGGCCCTGAACATGACGGAAGGCGCGGTCCGGGTGGCCCTGCATCGCGCTTTCAAGACACTCGCCGCCCTTAGGGAAAGGCATCTGAAATGAAGACCGAAAACCTCATTGCGGCACTTGCCGCCGACAGCCGGACAGAGCCGCCCTTGAAGGCGTTCCTGTGGCCTGCGCTGGCCTTGGCATTGGCCGCGGCGGTGCTCGTGGTCTGGGTCTCGCTTGGGTTCCGGGACGATCTTCTGGCGTCGCTGAGTGAACCTTTCTCGGTGATGCGCTTTGTGCTGACTGCCGCTCTGGGCGTTCTGGGGGTGCGGCTTGCGCTGGTTCTGGCCCGGCCGGAGGGACGCAGTCTGGCCCGGCTTTGGCCGGTCGCGGTGCCAGTGGTGGCAGCGCTGGGACTGCTGGTCTGGGCCTATGTGTTGACGCCCGCCGAGGGGCGGCAGATGGCGCTGGTCGGCAAGACGATGACCACCTGCCTGGTGATGATCCCGCTTCTGTCGGTGCTGCCAGTCGCGGCGATTCTGGTCGCGTTGCGCAAGGGGGCAACGACCTCGCCCGCGCTGGCCGGGTTCGCAGCGGGGCTTGGCGGCAGTGGTCTGGCGGCGATGGCCTATGCCATGCACTGCATCGAGGACAGTCCGCTCTTTTACGTCACCTGGTACGGCCTGGCGATTGGCGGGGTCACGCTGGTATCGACGCTGATCGGGGCACGGGTCCTGCGCTGGTAGCGCGGCGCCTTAAGGCAGGGCCTCGAACCAGTCGATCGCCATTTGCGCCCAGCCCTTCGGGATGCTGTGCCCGCCGTCGTGCAGGGCGAAGCTGAGGCTCGCCCGCGGAGTGCAACGGGTCCAGTCCTCGATCGTGTAGATCCCGAGGCTGCGGGTTCCGTTCGGGTCAGGCGATGGGCAGCCATTGGCCTCGCGCCAGATCCCCATAGCCTCGAAGACATTTCCTTGCACGAACCCCGGCATGATCTCGCGGCCCTCAAGCGGCACGGTCCGGTCGGCCTTGCCATGGGTGTGGAACAGACGCACGGGACCGGCGCAGGCCTTGGGGTGCGGGCGCCAGAAGCTGCCAGCGACCGGGGCATAGGCGGCAAAGGCCTCGGGCTTGGCACAGGCGACGTAGCTCGTCATCGACCCACCGATGGAGAAGCCTGCCAGCAGCATCCGATCGCGCTGCAGGCCGAAGCGGGTGGTGGCGTCGTCGGCCGCGGAGGTCAGGAACGCGGTCTCGTCGCGGGTCGCGGGGCGGTCGGGGTGGAAATCCCAGGTCTGTCCCTCGCCATCCGACCGCGGCTGGCCGTCGGGGGCAATCACGGCGTAGCCATGGCCCAGCATCAGGTTGACCATCGGCTTGTTGCGGATTGTGCCCAGCCCCTCGCCGCCATAGCCGTGCAGAAGGAGTATCGCGGGGATCGGCCCTGTCACTCCATCAGGCAAGACGATGTGGTAGGTGCCGCCCGGGATCTTGCACGCGCCTGCGTCCGGCCCGCAGTCGGCGCTTGCGGCCCCGGCCATCAGGACCAGCGCGAGGGTGGATGTCTTTACGCTCATCGGCTTCCCCCGATCGGGCGCAAAAGCCAGCCCGACCTGACATCGCGTTGCACCAGCCACGAGATGAAGCTGGTCAGGCAAAGGCTGCCTGCGACCGGCAAGAGCCAAAGGTCGACCCTGCCAAGAGCGCAGAGACAAAGGAGAGCCGCGCCAAGCGCAGACTCCGTCCCGTGAAAGCGCAGAAGCGTGCCAAGGCCCGGACGGCCTGTGAGGTGCGGCATCCAGCCACCGTCGAACCCGGCCAGCGTGCGCAACACGGCGCGGACCTGGTGAACCATCAGCGCGGGAGCCAGAAGGACCGACAGCACAACCTCGACCAGAACCGAGGCGCCAAAGCCGGGCAACTGGCGCAGGGGAAGACCCCGGTCGCGCAGATGGGCGGCGATGCCCAGAAGTTTGGGGCCAAGCAGCATCAGCCCGACAGTCACGCTCAGCGCTGCCTGGCTGACCGGGGGCACGTCAGGCCAGATCGGCATCAGCGGGTTGGCCAGGAAAGGGTCGTAGAATGCATTGCCCGGGCCGGACAGCGCCCAAAGCGCCAGCAGCGCCAGCCACCAGACCGAAGCAAGGTAAGCCATCGCCCCTTGCAACAGATGAAAGCGCGAGACGAGGTGCAGGCCCGGCACTGTCAAAAGGCGAAGGTGTTGCATGTTGCCCTGGCACCACCGGCGGTCACGGCGCAGGTAGCCGGGCAATGTCTCGGGTGTGTCCTCATAGCTTTCCGACGCCTCGGGCAGCATCCGCACCCCCCACCCGGCGCGGCGGATCAGCGCGGCCTCGACGAAATCGTGGCTGAGGATGACGCCACCCCGCGGAGCGCGTCCGGGCAGGTGCGGCAGGCCCGCGCTGGCCGCAAAGGCGCGGGTTCGCACCAGCGCATTGTGGCCCAGGAAGTTGCCCTCGACCCCGGTCCAGAGTGCAAAGCCACGGCCAAGGTTGGTGCCGTAGACCTCGGACGCAAAAGACTGCATCCGCTGCCAAAGGGTATGGCCCCCCAGCACGCGGGGGACGGTCTGGATCAGGCCAAGGCCTGGCTCCACCGCCATCCGGTCGGCCATCAGCAGCACGGAAGCGGCCGCCATGACGCTGTCGGCATCCAGGATCAGCATCGCGTCGTGGTCATGGCCGCGCGAGGTGACCCAGTCGCGGATGTTGCCGGACTTGTAGTCGGTATTGGTGGTGCGTCGGCGGTACTGCAGCGCCAGGCCCGGATGAGTCAGCCGGGCGGCGCTGATCCAGGCCAGTTCGTCTCGCGCGGCGGCAGTGTCGCGGCTGTCGGACAGGACATGTAGCGAAAAGCGGTGGCGTCCTTTACCGGACAGCGCGGCCAGAAGGCTTGCTGCATTGCCGATGGTCGCGGCCGCAGGCTCGCCATACATTGGCAACAGGATCGCGACAGATAGCCCATGCAGGGCCTGAACCTTGGGCCGGGGGCGCCAGAAAAGCCCCAGAGCGGCGGTTGCGACCGAAAGCACCACCCAATAGAAAGCAAAGACTGTGACGGCGACCAGCGCGGCCTCGGTCGCGGCGAGATGACCGTCCACCGTGAACCATCCCAAGCCGATCCAGGCCAGGGCCAGCGTCACGCAGAGGGGCATCGTCAGCACCGCCAACCGCAGCGCCTTTACCGAACGCGGCAAGCGAATTCCGGTCGCTGCGGGATCGGTAAAGGGCGAACGGAAGGACTGGTCCGGCATCGCAAGCGGCTGGATTGGCTCGGTCTTGACCAGCGGAAGGCGAATGGCGGCGGTCATGTGCTGACCCAGCGGTTCACCCAGACCTCGGCCACACTCTGGCCACCGCGCCAAAGCTCGGCCCGCAGTTCGGCGACCGGCACGCCGCCCTTCAGGGTAAAGTCCAGCCGCATGCCGCCGGTGGCAGCGTTTGTCTGCAGGTGCTGGCTGGAAATCTCGCCCACGCTTGTGCTGATGCGCGCCTCGATCCGTTCGGGATCGTCGCCAAGGGCGGGATGGGGCGCGTAGTCGATGGTGAAAAGCCGCCCGTCCTCGAAGATGCGGGCGCCGGTGCGGGTGGCGATGACCGGGGCGACGGTGCCTTCTGCCGGGCTGGTCGCGCACCAGTGCAGACGGTAGTCGAAGCGATGCTCGGACCCGGCAGCCAGGGGCGCTGCGGGGCGCCAGAAGGCGACGATGTTGTCGTTGATCTCCTTGTCGGTCGGGATCTCGACCAGCATCACCGCGCCCTGCCCCAGTCGCCCACGGGCTCCACCCAAAGCGACGGGCGGCGTTCGTAATGCGCCACGAGGTCGTTGTAATCGCCGGGCTGGCGGGCGCGCTGCATCAGGCCAAAGCCTCGCGAGCTCATGTCGGCGAAGGCGCTGACCTCGACCGCCTTCGGGTTCGTGAGGGGTCGCCAAAGCGATTCCCCCGCCCCGTTCAAGATGAGGAGCCCGTCGCTGTCATGCACCGCCTCGCGGAAGTCGTCGAAGCGGGTACGGTTGATGTCACTGAAAAGGAACATCGAGGTGCCGGGGGCGATGCCGACTGTCGCAAGGTCCACCCGCGGAAAAAGCCGGGCGCTGACGGTCATTTCGGTCGTCGCACCCTTGGTGATCTTGAAACTGTAGGCCCCGGCAACCGACGGGCTGTCCATCAGGGCGTGGACCGTGACCTCCGCCGCGCCGGGTTCCGCCGCCTCGATCCAGAAATCGCGGAACACGGGGAATTCCTCGGGCCCGTCGGCGGCGGTGTTCAGGGCAAGGCCCCGGGCGGACAGGCCGTAAGCCTGGCCTCGGCCGATCGCGCGGAAGTAGCTTGCACCCTGGAAAACGGCGTATTCCTGAAAGCGGTCGCGGGCCTCCAGCTCTCCTAGAAGTCGGAACCCGGCGAAACCGGTGCCATCCTCTGGCAGGGCCGGGAACTGGTCGGTGGTGTCGAAGAGGCGCAAGCCGAACTGCACCTCACGCGACTGGTTCATTTCGACGGCATGGACGGTGATCTTGTGCGGGAAGTATAGGCCGGCCACAAAGAACTCGGCCTGCACCGCACTGGGGGAGCCACGGAAAAGGGTGTGACGCGTGTCGAACCAGATGCCGCGGAAATCGTCGTAGGAGAGGCCAAGCCAATCCTGGCTGACGACAGGCGGTGGGGCGTAAGGGGCAGCGGCCAGCCCGCGGGCACGGGCGACAATTATTTCGACGTCGAAGGGGGTAGCGGGGCCAAGTGTGGCACCGGCGGCTTCTTCGGCCAGCACCGGGGCGAACCCAAGCGCCGAAAGCGCGCCGATTAGGCCAAGGACATGGCGACGAGAGAGGTCGGTCATGGCCGCATCTCGGCCGTCAGAGGGGCGTTGGTTGTCTCGGCAACGGGGTCTGCGGCGGGCCGGGGCTGGGCAGTCTTCCAGGGCTTTGACTTGAAGAATGCGGCAAGCCTTGCGACCGCAATGATCATCGCAAACCCGGCGAGGTTGACTGCCAGCGCCGCCAGCATCCCGCCGCCTGCAAGGTCGAGCACGGCCCCAAGGACCCGTGCCATCACCATCGAGGCCGCGAAGACTGCGAGCGACTGCTGACCGACCCGCATGATCAGGGCGATGACGGCACCCGCAAGACCGCCCCGCCGCAGCCGTGCGCCAACTGGACCGGCGCAAACCCAGGCGAGGTAGGCCAGCGCAAGGAAGTGGATGTAGCGCAGGATGCCGAAGTCCGACTTGTCGAACAGGACCGACCATTCTTTCCGCCAGTCGCGCACGAATTCCGACGCTCCGATGACCTTGTGCCAGGCAAAGGGGACCGAGAAGACGACGACGGCGATGGCCGCCAGAACCAACGCACGGTGCACTGGTGGCGGGGGCAGCCATCCCGCCATCAGTGCGAACCCGGTGAAGAAAACAAGCTGCCAGGCAAAGGGGTTGAAGAACCAGGTCCGGTCCGAGGGTTTGCTGAACCAGAGCTCCGCCGGGAGGTTCAGCCCCGCCGTCGCCGCAACCCAAAGCGTCAGGCTGAACAGGATCGCGAGCCGCATTTCGATCCGGACCAGTGCCATCATCACCGGGATCAGCGCGAGGATCACCAGATACATCGGCAGGATGTCGAAGTAGTTCGGCACATAGGTCAGGGTCAGCAGGCCCAGCAGGTTCGGCCCGGTGTTGTTGAGGAACGGATACAGGTTCAGCGCCCCGACCTCATCGCGCGGGAAGGCTTCGGTGGCGTTCAGCGCCAGCATCAGGGCCAGCGTCACGAAGAACACGCCCAGATGCACCCAGTAGACCTGCCAGATGCGGAAAGCGATCTGCAGGGTGCCCAGCAGCCAGCCCGCGCGGGTGAAGACCGCTCCGAAGGCCAACGCTGAAGCCATGCCAGAGCAGAAGACGAACATCTCGGTCGCGTCCGAAAAGCCGAAGCGGGCGGGGATCCAAAGGGTCCAGGGGTTGCCGGTGATATGGGCGATCAGAATAATGAACATGCCGAGGCCCCGGAAGAAATCGAGCCGGGGGTCGCGTTGGGCTTTGGGCGCGCTCACCTTACACCGCCTGGGCGCGGGCAGAGCCGATCAGCGCAAGGCGGGCCGTCGCATAGCCGTCGGCCCTGCCCGCACGCCGCGCCATGCGGTCGTGGATCAGGCCTTCGGCTGCGTCCATGTAGCCGCCACGGAGCGCTGCCTCGATGGTTATGCGGTCGAAGACGTCGCGCTGCGCGTGGCTGCCCCCGATGGATTGCAGATCGGCCCGCCCGGCGCGCAGGTGCATCCAGGCGCTGGAATATTCGCCGCTGGAAAAGGCGTGCAGACCTTGCGCGATATGCAGGCCGGGGTGCGAGATGACAGCCTGAGCCTCACCCGCGCTACGCTGGGTCGCCTGCATCCGGGCGATCAGCGCCACAGCGGCCTCATCGCGCGCACCGCCGCAAAGCGCCAGCATGTAGTGCAGGTCGGCGAAAGCGAGGCAACCATCCGTCGCGCGGCGTTCAGCCAGCACGGCAAGCTCTTCCCAGCGGTCACCGACAGAAACGCCCTCCAGCTCCAGCCGCGACAGAAGCGAGGCGGCGCTGGCGAGGTCGCGGTAGTCGTCGGTCTTTTCGGCCCGGATGTCGGCGTCGTAATGCGCCAGGGCCACGTCGTACTGACCCAGGTCCAGATGCATCAGCGCCCCGTGCCACCAGACATGGAAGCGGAAGTTGTTGCAATGCGCCCAAGAGGCTTCGCGCCCTGTCAGCCAGTCCAACCCCGACCGCGCCTGTCCGGTCATGTCGTAGACGTGCGCCACGGCATGCAGGCCCCAGGCGTCGTCAGGCGCCAGCTCCACACCTTTGCGACCGGTGCGTTCAGCGGCTGCATAGTCGCCGGTTTCCTCCAGCGTGAAGGCATGACAGCCCAGCAGGTAGCCGCGCGCCCGATGGTCGGCCCAGGCGTGCATCACCGCTTCGACCGAGGCGCGCATCTCTTTCGGGCGGCCCATAACGAAGTGGATTGCCTGCACCATCTTCATCGCCAAAGCATCCCGCGGGTTGAGGTTCAGGATCACCTGCAACCGCGCCGCGGCTCGGGTGGGACGACCGTTCAACCAATCGCCAAGCGCATGGACAAAGGCGATCTCGCGCATGGTGGCCGGGGCGCCCGACACAGCTGCCGCATAGGCCTGATGCGCGACGGTCACCATTTCCGCCCGGCCGAGAAGAAGGCAAGAGAGCCCTCGGATCGCCTGCCCCATTGCGAAGTCGGGGGCAGCGGCAAGGACCCTGTTCAGGTCCGGCCCGGTGCTGGCGGCATGGGACAGGATGCCAAGGATGACCTCGTTCCAGTCGCCGATCAGGGGGCTGGTCAGCGATGTGGGCATTCCACTCAGGTCATCAGAAACCGGCATCGGCGAACCTTCTCGCAAGCGTGACAGCGGGCCTGTGCGATAGGCTGCAGAGGCGTTTGCGTCAGCCGGTTCGCTGGTCGCGCGAGGTTTGTTACGATCCGCGCGGCGGATGTCAGGGGGATCACGCCGGCGTGAAGGGACGTGCCCTACAAGGCCCCATCGTAGGCGCGGCGCGGGATGCGGGCCGCAATAAGCGTAAAGCTGTCCCGCGACATGGCATCGGTTGCTTCACGGGCCAGCGTCTCGGGGTCAGTCACCTCGACCCCGTGGCCTCCGAAGGCGCGGGCCAGGGCTGGGAAGTCGGTGCCTTGCCCCGGGCCGCCGAAATCGACCCCCAGATTGGGGCGCTGGGTGCCACGCTGCTTCAGTTCGATCAGCGAGAGGCTGTCATCGACCAGGACGCAGATCACGATGGGCAGGCCATGCGCGGTCAGGGTCGCAAGCTCTCCGGCCCCCATCTCAAGCCCTGCATCGCCGACGAAGGCCAGGACCGGGGTATCGGGTCGGCCAAGCTTCGCACCTGCGGCGAGTGGCACGGCGCAGGCCATGGTGCACAGGCCCGAGGATTGCAGCATCAGACGAGGAGCGGGACAGTCCCACATCTGGCTGACAAGGATCCGGTGCGCGCCGCTGTCAGCGGTGATCAGGGTCTCGGGCGGCATGACTTGGCGGAGGGTGGCGAACACCTGATGCGGCCCCCAGCGGGGCGGTGTGGCAAAGGCGGCCCTAAGCTCGGCGCGCGCCTGCGCGGGCGCGCCGTCGATCCAGCGCGGCGGTGCCGAGTGCTGCAACGTGGTCAAGGTCTCTACCAAACTGCCGATCAGGCAATGATCCGCCTGATGCATCCCGTGGTTGCGGTGAATAGGGGCGATCTCGATCACCGTCTGAGCAGGCGTCCAGGGATTGCGCCAGCCGATCCGCATCTCGATCGGGTCATAGCCCAGGAGGAGGATGCAATCCGCCTTCGCCATCAGCGGCATAAGGGTGCGATCGGCCATGGGCGAGAGCCCCGCCCCGCCCAGGCAGAGAGGATCACCCTCGTCCATCAGCCCCTTGCCCTTGTAGGTGGTGATCAGGGGAATGGCGTGGTCATGGCAAAAGCACCGGATGAGATCGCCCGCGCCTTCGTTCACCGCATCGACTCCGGCAACGGCCAGCGGTCGTTGTGCGGGTGTCAGGGCAGCCAGAGCGGCGGAAAGATCAGTCGCAGGCGGCAGGCCAGGGCGGGCCGGGGGCACAAAGGGAATGTCCGCCTCGTCGGTTGGCCCGTCGGCCACGCCAATCGGCACGTCGACATGCACCGGTCCGGGCTGGCCAGAGGTCGCCAGTGCAATCGCCTTGGCCATGCCGGAGCCCACTGCGCCCGTTGCCAGGCGAAAGCTGCCCTTGACCACGGGCCGCAGCATCGCCTGATGATCGAAGACCTGATGGGTATAGGTCTCGGCCTCGGCCGCGTCGACGCAGCCGGTCAGAAAGATCAGCGGCACGCGGTCTTGCATCGCGTTCGCCACCACGTTCACAGCATTCGCCACCCCCGGCCCGAGGGTCGCCACCAGAACTGGCAGCGCGCCGGTCGTGTGCCACAGCCCCTCAGCCATGAAGCCGCCAGAGTTCTCGTGCTTGACGAGGAGAAACCGCAGCCCGGCGGCATCCAGGCCCTGCATTAGCGCCAGAACCTCGCCGCCGGGAATGCCGAAAGCATGGGTCGCGCCCGCTCGGGCCAAGGCCTGTCCGATGATGTCTGCGCCCGTGGTGGTCATGCGTCCGGCCTTCCTTCGATAACGCCCGCAGCGGCAAGGTCGCGCAGGGCCTCAGCGTCCAGCCCAAGCTCACGCGCCAGCACGGCCATGGTGTCCTCTCCCAGCGTCGGCGGGGCCTTGGCATAGCTGACAGGGGTTTTCGACAGGTGCAACGGGTTGCCGATCAGATCGACCTCACCGCTGCCCGCACCGGAATGATCCATCCGCACCCGCATCCCGCGCGCCGCTACTTGTGGGCTGGCGAAAACCTGGGCCAGATCGTTGACCGGCCCGGCGGGGATCGTCTGGGCCGCGCAAAGTGCTAGCCACTCCGCCGCCGGGCGGCCAGCTGTCAGGGCCGACAGAAGGGGTACAAGGACCTGGCGGTTGCGGACGCGGGATGCGTTGGTGGCAAAGCGGGGATCAGTCGCCAGCCCTGGCGCGCCTGCCACCGCGACAAAGCGGGCGAACTGGGCGTCGTTGCCGATGGCCAGGACGAAGCTCCCGTCGCTGGCCGGGAAGGTACCGTATGGCACGATGGTCGGATGGTCATTCCCGCGCCGGGGCGGGACCTGACGGTCGGTCAGAAAGCCCACGCCCTGATTGATCAGCATCGCCACCTGTGCATCCATCAGCGCAAGGTCGATGTGCTGCCCAAGGCCAGTGTGGTGCCGCGCCTGGACCGCAGCGAGAATGCCCACCGCCGCATACATGCCGCACAGCACATCGGCGATACCGACCCCGGCCTTCGTCGGGGGGCCGTCGGCCTCGCCCGTCAGGCTCATCAGTCCGCCCTCGCCTTGCACCAGAAAATCATAGCCCGCTCGGTGGGCGTTTGGGCCGGTCTGGCCAAAGCCGGTGATCGAGCAATAGATCAGTCCGGGATTCACGGCTTGCAGGGTGGCATAGTCCAACCCGTACCGTTTCAGATCACCCAGCTTGAAATTCTCGACGAGGAAATCCGCTCTTGCAGCCAGAGCCTGCAAGATCACTTGCCCACGCGGATCGGCGATGTTCATTGCAACCGAATGCTTGCCCCGGTTTGCCGACAGGAAATAGGCGCTTTCCCAAGTCTCCCTCCCCTCGGCATCCAGAACGACAGGAGGCCCCCAGCCGCGCGTGTCGTCCCCTGTCCCGGGGCGCTCGATCTTGATCACCTCGGCCCCAAGATCGGCCAGAAGCTGCGTCGCCGTCGGCCCTGCCAAGATGCGCGAAAGGTCAAGCACACGCAGGCCCGCTAGGGCCTGCGCTTTTGGCGATGTGGTCTTTGCATCACTCACTGCCGCTGGTCAGTTCGACACAGGTGCCGCCGAGGTAAAGCTCGGGATCTTGTCGGAGGAAGCCGCCTGCGGCTCCAGCCCGCCCCAGTTCTTCTCGGACTTCTTCAGGTTGCCGGAGATGTCTTCTTCCCAGAAGCCGACGACGTTTTTCGTGATGTTGAGGTAAAGCTTGCCATCGACAATGCGCCACAGCGTCGGGTTGCCGGGTACCTTGCCGCCCTTGGCCACGCCGTAAGCGCAGTGGCCGTCATACTGCGGGACGAATGCCGCCGGGTCGGCCAGGAAACGGTCGCGGTTCGCCTCGGTCGCGAAGGCGAAGGTCGCACCTTTGTAGTCGGCCGTAACGCTGGCTTGGCCCGGCAGCGGCTGCTGCTGCGGCTGACCCACCTTGGACTGCGGCAGGTCGAAGTAGGACACGACATCATATCCCGACACGGCGAAGCCGGTCTTGTCGACATACTGGTCCCCTGCAAAGGCGCTGCCGACCATGGCAGTGGCAAGGGCGAGAGCGAGGGCGGTCATTTTGAACATTGGGGGTTCCTTTGCTGGTGCATCTCTCTCTTCGTGTCGGGCACAGAGGGCCTTACAAGTCTTTCAGCGGTCTCGCGCCCTCGTGATGGCACCAAGAGGGCGGCCTATGATCCGCCCAGTTCCTTGCCGATAGCCGCACATAGAGCACCACGCTGCAGTTTCAGGAAGCGTCGCGCCCCGGCTTCGGTCGGGTGATAGGGGTCCTTGACCTTGCCCGAAGCATTGCGACGGAAATTGGCGGCATTGCCCCGGTTTTCGGCAATCGTTTCAGTCGTAAAGCCCGGAACGAAGGTGCACTGACGGCCTGCCAGTGCAAAGGCCGCCTCGATATTGTCCTGCGCCTGCAGACGCTCCTTGACGGCCTTTTCCTTGAATGGCGGGGCCGAAGTCATGAAGATGCAGGGCTGGTTCGGCGGCAGGTCGGCCATGAGTGCCCGGACGTCCTGCAGCGCGGCACCGGGGTCACTGGCCCAGCGTTCGGTTGCATTGCCCATCATGAAGAAGATCACCAGATCCGGCGCGTAGTAGCCGTCGGCGAACACCGCCTGCAGCGGGGACATGCCTGCGCGGCAGAACTGGAACTGCGCGCCTTTGCCGATCTGGATATATGGGTTCTCGCCTTGCCCCAATGTCCCGTAAGCCCCAGCGTTCACCTTCCATTTCGGGTCCACATCGCAGATCGCGCCCTTGGCCGACTTCGATGTCCCGGTCCAGCTGGTTATCGCGCTGGATCGGACGCCGATGACCCCCGTCGTGGCGTCTGCATCCAGCCCACAGATGCCCGCCACGCTGGCCAGCACGTCAAGAAAGGCCTCTCCCGCGCCGAAGGTCAGCTGCGAATCTCCAAGGATCAGGATATCGGGCGCTCCCCTCGCCGTGCCCTCGGCTTGGCAGATGCCGGTCGATGCTGCCATGCAGGCAACGGTGCAGACTGTCTTGAGGAACAATTCGTTTTCTCCAGGTAGCGAACAGAGACTGGGCCAATGCCCTATTCGTCACACGCTGCAGGCCCGTTACAGGACGATGGATCGTGTGCGGTGTTTGGCAATAGTGTCCCAGTTGCTTTGCCAGATCCTGTGTGCCGCAGCAGAGAGGCATGAGAGGCCGCTTTCCACCCTTTGCGTCTTCCCAGTCGCTCTCGGCCCATAGCTGACGTTCAATCGCCTCCAGACACCATAGAGCACCATCGGCGAAGCATCGCGACCTCCGGATTTCCAACGCCCGAAAGGTTCCAGGCGTTACGGACCCGCTCCCCGTTTGATCATTCTGACTTATACTTAGTCGCGAACACCCCACCGCTTTCGCATTCCGGTCCTAAAGGGAGTGATGCCTAAGCTCGCGCAGGGCACCACTTGTCAGGAGACCGCTGCGTCGAAGTGCTGCTACCGGATAGGCGGAATCGGATAGGAGGCGTTCAAAACTGAAGTCGGGCTCAAGCTCACGCAGCTTGGCTGCATAGGTGATGGCGGCCTCGTGCTGCCCGATCGCCCCGTTGAGAGCAGTAAGATAGCGCAGCGGTGGACGGAAGCTCGGGGCCATCGCATGTGCGGTTTGAGCGAGCTTCAACGCGTCCTCGTGCCGGTTCGTCACGACCGAGGTAAGCGCAGCCCCCATGTCCCAGAAATGCCGGATCGGGTATCGGGCGGCGATCTGGTTTGCCCACATCTGGTGCCGATGGGCCTCTTCGGATGCGCCATTCATCAAGAGCGCGATGCTCAGGCAGTCCCAGGCAAACGGATTTGACGAATTCATCCGCAAACTGGCGCGGGCAATTTCGACTCCGGCCACGACATCGCCCTCAACCAGAAGCTTTGCATTGGCCGTGGCGGCAAGCACCATCGAGTTCGTCGGGTCAAGCGCGAGTGCGTCGGCAATCAGTTTGGGAAGTTCATGCGATGTGCTTTGGCCCTGAGGATGACGTTCAAGTTGCTGAATGACACGGAGTTGAATGCGCCAGGCAAGGAATTGCGGATGCGCGTCAATTTCGAACGCCTGATCAAGCAGGAGATCGGCTCTTTCAAGCTCATCCGGCGTCAACATGAATATCTTGCGGATGGCCATGCGCGCCATGAGCGAGGCATCAAGCTGCTCGCGACTGCGCAACCGGTCCAGAAGCTGCGCGTCGGCCAGCGCCTCGGTCGCTTCATACGCCAGGGCCAGGACATCCTTGTGTTCGACGGGGGGCGCGCCGTTGGCGGGGACGATCCGCATTCCGGTCCAAAGCGTTCTTCGCCTGCGGCCTTCCTCGATATGTACCCGAAGGCCGTGGCCCTGGCCCGACACGGCGAACGCCTGCACCGCCATGATCAACGGGTCGATCTCGATGGCAGGTGGGTCACGGCGATACACGTCTACGGTCAGCGACTCTCGCAGACTGCATTCGAGGCAGTCGACAAAGATATCCTCGTAAAGCCGTTCGGTCGACCGTGGAGCGCCTTGGGCGACAATATAGACGGGACGCGCCTTTCCGGCCCGGGTCTGTGGCGGGGCGGCAATGGTCTTTGTCGATTTGGCCACCGCAGGAAGCCTGGCCATCCGTTCCGTGCGAAGCCATGCCTCGAATTCGTGATCTCGCAGGTCCAGGCCTTCAAGAAACTCAGCCTGGTCTGTTCCCTGGACTTTGTCGAATACCTTGATCCGTGACGGATTGAGCCAGATGTCATCGCGACTTGCCTGCAGGACGGAATCAAGTGCGCCCAGTTCGTCGCGAAGTTGCGACAGCGCCTGCCGAAGACTTGCCGAGGCTTGTTCGCGTCCCCTGTCGCTCCAGAGTTTGTCCTGAAGCCATATGCGCGAACGGCGGAAGACTGGGGAAACGGCCAGAAGCGCGATCAATCCTCTGGCTTTGGCCGCGCGCAACACAATCTCTTGCCCGTCCTCACCGATCAGGCGGAAGGGACCCATGAGGAAGATCTGTAGATGACCTCGGCCCTCGTCTTCTTCCAACCCCGTCCCCACTAAAACGCCACAGCGCGGAAATACATGGCGCTGCCCCACACCCTGGCCAGCGCGATGAGGCTAGCGTGAATCCGGCGTAAATTCCACAGGGTTCCCATTTCCAAGATTGACCCAGAAAGAGCGCGCCGCCGAAGATGCGTTCAATAGGCAAATGGGTGGGCAAACATCATGAGCGAACTGGGAAGGTCCGGCAGGTCGGGAAGATCAGGCAGGTCAGGGCGATCGGGCAGGTCGGGCCGCTCCGGCAGGTCGGGGGACGAAGGCCTGGCGGACCATGCCGGCGGCGAGGCGTCGCCGCTTCTAAGCCAGGCCCTGACCCAGACCCATGACGGCATCGCGGGGTTCTGGGACGCGAAACCCGCCAACTTGCCGGACGAATTCTCGACGAAAGATGATGACATCCTTTACCTGCGCTATTCGACGCGGGGACTGATGCTGGACCACGAACTGTTCAGCGGCGTCGAGGTGACGGGCAACAGCACGGCAACGGTCGTCAAGCAACGGACACTGGGGACGATGTTTTTTCAGGTCGCGCGTCCGGCCCCGGATTTCTTCGGGCAACAGCTTCGTTTCATGCGATCTTACGCTGACCTGCGCGAGGACCGTATCCCCGAGATCAGCGTGCAGATCGACGATATCCTGTCCTTCTTCGGGGCCATCGCGCTGATTGACGACCAGCGGCGGCTGAAGACGATGGAGCTGCTTGAGGCCGTCATCCGGCTGTGCATCTTCGTGGAGCTGAAGGTCAAGCACCTGTGCCGGGCGAAGCGTCCGGTCGACTATGCGCCGGAACTGCAGCCGATCATCCAGACGCCGGACCATTCGACCTTCCCCAGCGGCCACGCGACCGAGGCCTTCGCCGTCGCGACCGTGCTGCACAGGCTGATGACCAAAGGCATCGAAGGCCCGCTGGCCGGAGTGACGGCCCAAGCCCAGCCGTTCCGGCTGGCCGCCCGCATTGCCGTCAATCGCACGGTCGCCGGGGTTCATTTCCCCGGCGATACGGCGGCGGGGGCCGTCCTGGGCTGTATGTTGGGCGAATATGTTCATCGGCTGGGAACCGGGGCCAAGCCGGTCACTTCCGCGACGCCCGTCTTCGGTGTGCGTCCGCTCGGATCTGGCAAGCCGGACGACAAGACCTTTTACGCGGACATGGACTTCTCCCTGGCCTGGTTGGCCAGTGCACTTCCGGAAGATCCGAAAGCGACACCGCCGGTGGACCCCGCGATCTCCCGGGCGGGTTCGCAGACGGAGGCTGCTGCAACGGTGAGCCCGACGATCCTGGAAACGTTCTGGCGCAAGGCCTTGGACGAGTTCAAGTTGTAGGGGTCTCTGCGGGCAGATGGAGCAGGCGGGCATCTCTGCCCGCCTTCGCTTCCTAAAGCTCGTCCCTCCGCGCCACGCGACCCGGTTCCTGGAGGAAGGGCAGGATGCCCGCGCCCAGCCGTTCGTCCTTTCCCGGGAAACTCTCGGCCGGATCCAGGGTCGCCGAGAGGTCATAGTCGCCACCCGCCGCGATCTGTTCGACGATCGCCCGCGTCACCTGCGGTGCGGCAGCGCTGGTCCCCATGAAGATCGCAGTCGAGCCGGAGAAGAGCCCCGTGGCAAGGCGCCCCGGATGGGCGCGGGTTTCTTCGGACACGGCAGAGAGGTCGATCTCGCAGGGCAAGCCTCCGGACGAGGCGGAATACAGCGCGGCTTTCTCGTAGGCGTGGCGGTCAAAAGCCCCGCCCACCACGACGAAATCCTTCGCCCCCGACGTTGCCATGGCAGACATCGTGCCCGACCGGGTGACCGGGCAGTCATCGGGGTCGGGCATGACGCTGTCGAAGGTTTCGGGGTCGATCAGGTCGACCCGCGGGTGGTCGAGATAGGATTGCCGGCCATACTGCCGGAAGGTCGAGGGCGTATCGTCGCGCTGGACGTCGATGTCGACGGTGAGGTCGTCCCCGCCGGTGTTCAACAGCGTCAGGCCATATGCGCCGTTCGGTGCCGTCGTCGCAGGCCGGTCGTGGTTGATGGTCGGGGCCAGCGCGATCACCACGCGCCGGCGCGTGTTATCGTGGTCCTGCACATAGACCCGTCCGATCACTGTCGGGCCATCCATCCAGTCCCAGACGCCGGTGCCGCGCAGCGGGATCGTCACGGCGGGGCCGATGGGGGGTGCGATGGTCAGCGTAAGTGTCGGTTTGCGGCTGGTCCAGATCTCGACAAAGCTGACCGACCGGTCCTCGGGCTGAAGGCGCAGGAGGACGGTTTCGAACTGGTCCTTCGAAAGGGTCATCCGCGCGCGGGTCCGGTCACGGTAGCCGTTGCCCGAGGGCATCACGACCACCGTCTTGATGGTCCGTCCGTTCCGCTGGTTCCGAAGTCGGACAAGCCGGGCGATCTCGCGCTCCAGAAAGCCGCTGCCGTCCTTTGGGCCGGCGAGAAAGCCGTAGCTGATGTTCACCACGACCGAGATGGGGGTAACGTTGCCGGATTTATCATGGAACGCCGTGTCCGCCCAGTGCAGGATCCGCGTCAGGCCCAACAGCACGAAGAGGTCCAGCCGGGCCCCCGACGTCTCGGCCGCCGCGAGCTTTGGCAGTTGCACCGCAAGGATGGGACGTTCGCCGGGTGCCGTGCCGCATGGATATCCGGCCGCGAGATCGAGGACATGCGTGCCATGCCCCGCCTGAAAGCCGAAGGGCCGGATGAAGGTCGGGTCAAGCAGGTCCTGGGCGGTCCGAAAATCGATCCCGCTGGCGGTTACACTCTCGGATGGGATGAATGGCACGCCGAACGGATAGATTTCGCGATAGGCCTCGTCCTCGAACGGGCAGGATTTCAGCAGAGCATCGATCTCGTCGGGTTTGAGTTCGCGTCCGACATCCGCAACGGTTGGCTTGCCCGACACCTTCTGGAAGGTCGGCATCCCCTGAAGCCAGACCCGCGTGATCCGCGTCGTATCTTCCGTCGCACGGAACCGTTCGTTGAGGAAGCCGATCTGGTCGTCGATAATCGCGGTGGCGACCGTCGCGACCGGTGGGCTGCGCAAGGCGGGCGGACCAGGTCGGGCCTGTTCCGCAAAGGGGATAACTAGGCCGACGCGCAGGACCCTGTAGGGAAGCTTGTCGCGCAGGATGACGGTGTTGTAGGCTTCGTTCTCTGGCCGGAAGACAAAGAACCGGAGACTTGCTTCGTCGACCTTGAGTGCCGTCGACAGATTGGTCAGGCAGACAGCGGTTTCATCGGGCAAGGCAATCCATTCCGGACTTTCGCTGCAGATGTCCAACAGCTTTTGTGCAGCGGCACTTGCGTCTTGCGCGGTGTGGATCGGCTTGCCCGGACGCACAGACATCAGTTCAACGTAGACCGGCTGCATCAGCCTCAGCGGTTGCCCGCTGTCCTGATTCATTGCCATGGAGGAGGGGCGGGTCACCTTGTCCCAGTCCTCGTAGGGATCGACCCCGGCGATAGTAGCCGAAGGGTTGGTCGGGCCGCGCAGGTGCCCTTCGTCCGCGTCCTGCTCTTGCCATGTGTAGGTCATTCGCCAGTCCCCCGTGCCCGCGACGTCACGGAGGATTGTGGCAGACAATTCCGGACCCATCACCAGCCGAGGGCGCGCTTTACGATAAATTAACGCTGGCAGCGCGGATTCACCCACTGAAGATTTTCGTTGGATTTACGGAGAACGCGCTTCTTAGGGCCTGCACCTTCACGATGGGAAAGGCCTGCGATGAACATTGCATCCGGATTGACGAACCCTGTTCCCCTTGCGCATGAGGACCGTCGGACTCTGAACGGCCCGCTTCACGCCGCGCGGAACGCGACCATGCTTGCGCTGATCGGCAATCCGCGCCCGACCTATGGGACCGACTGCGCGCCGGTCGTGGACCCGCTGATCAAAGGCCTGATCGTCACCGAGGATGTCGGCCCCTTCCGCGCAACTGGCCTTGCACCTGCCGTCGCCGTCCTGCGGACCATCCTGGCCGATATCCAGCGCGATCACCCTGCCATCCATGCCGCCCTTGGCAGCGCAGGCATGCTTTGCTGCCGGCTCGTCCGCGGCTCGGCGACGGCCATCTCGAACCACGCCTGGGGCACCGCGATCGACCTGACGCTGGGCGGCGTGCTGGATTCGCGGGGCGACGGGCGGGCGCAGGCCGGGTTGATGGCAATCCACCCGATCTTCAACCGCCATGGCTTCTTCTGGGGCGCGGCCTTCCGGATCGAGGACGCCATGCATTTCGAGGCCTCGGAAGAGCTGATCGACCGCTGGTCGCAGGACGGCCTGTTCGGTGCGCGGCCCGCGTTGCGCAAACCGGGGCTGACGATCGGCGATCGTGGCCCCCAGGTCGAAAGCCTGCAGGCCGCTCTCAACCGCCATCTGCCGCCGGACGACCTGCTTCTGGTCGACGGGGTCTTCGGCAAGGACACGCGGGCCGCGGTGGCGGGCTTCCAGCGCAGCAAAGGACTGCCGCCGGACGGCACCGCCACCTTTCGCACGCTTCGGGCCCTGGGCCTGGGCTAGGCCCAAGGTCGGGTGCAGGACGAAACACTCAATCATTCGGAAAGAACGCTGATGACCCCACATGGACGATTGCCCCGCGGCAAGGGGAAGTACTCGGAAACCGCCGAGAAGGGTTTTGCCGAACTTGACGCGATGGTCACGGATGTCGAACGCGAGGTCAGGGCCTGGCGTGGCTGGCAGCTTCTGGAGAACCCGAGCCGGCACACCGATCTGCGGCTGGTCCTGCGCGAAATCCTGCATGCTGTCCCCATGTACCAGGGCCAGACCACGGAGGCCGGCTTTCGGATGATCGGTCGGTTGCACAAGTCCGAGGTCCGTCTGATGCAGGTGCTGTCGCACCACAAGGCGGAAGAGGCGGAGCACGGTCTCTGGGCGTGGGACGACTACCTTGCGATGGGCGGCAACCCCGCCCTGCAGTGCGCGGCGCCCACCCCCGCCGCCTTTGCCGTCGCCGCGGTCTGGGACCGGATGGCGGACCGCTGCGACCCCTTCGGCTACATCGGCGCCGAGTACCTGTTCGAGAACCTGACCGAACGCCTGACCAAGGCGATTGCCGCGTCGCCGGGCGCGGGCATTGCCTTCGCCAATGGAACACGCTTCCTGTCGGATCATGTCACGGAGGACGTTCGGCACGCCAATCTGTTCCGCCACCTGATCAAGCAGGTGCTGACCGAACGCCCTGACGCAATCGGCCCCATGACCCAGTGCCTTTCGCTGTTCCGACAGGTCTATCCGATCCCGCTTCGGGATGAGGCACTTGTCCGGGCCATCGGCGCGCCCGCGGGAGACGCCGCATGAACGAGGACCGGGCCACCGTGCGGCGCGGGGCATTCGTCGCAACAACGGAACCCTGGTTTGGCCAGATCTACCGGCTTCGCCATCGGCGCTTCGTGGTCGAGCAGGGCAAGTCCTATCCTGGCGTCTCGCCGGACGGCACCTTGGTCGACGCGGAAGATCAGCGGTCCCGACAGATCGCGTATTGCGAGGGTGGCCGCCTGGTTGCGGCGCTTCGGCAAACCGCCCTGCAAGACGTCAGCCCCGAGGGCTACCTCGCCGATCTTGCGGTGTCCGCCCGCCTTCTCTGTGCCCCGGAAACCATTGTCTGCAGCCGATTTGTGACCGATGAAGGCGGCCGAAGCCTGCGTGCGGTGATCGCTCTCTTTCGCCTGGCCTACCAGATCGGGCTGGACCTGAACGTCAGGCATTCCGTCCTGTCCACGCGGGAAGAGCTGGTCTCGTTGTTCGGGACCTTCGGCTATCGCCAGACCGGCGGGTCCTTCGAGCATCCGGTCGCCGGCACGCAGATCATCATGTTGCTGGATCTTTTCGACACGGACCATCTCAACCGCATCGGCTCGCCGCTTGCGCGTGTTGCAAGTCGAAAGATCGCTGGCGAGGTCTTGTCGTGATCGGGTCGGTGCTGTTCCTTGCGCTTGCCGTGGCGGTCTTTGCCTACTTTGCCTGGGCGATCCGCTATCACTTCGTCAGCACGCGGATGCCGATGGCAATGCGGATCGTCTCGGTACTTGCAGCCGCAGCACTACTCACCGGGATCATCGCTATCCTGCGCTCGCCTCCGGACAACGGGCGACTGGCCCTTGCTGCCGTCGGAGTGCTGGCCGCCCTTGGCGTCTTTCATGCCGCAGTGCGGGCTACACATGGGCACGGGCTGACGCTTGCCTTTGATCCCGTGGCACCGCCCCGGATCGCGGGCAGCGGGCCATACAGGTGGGTGCGTCACCCATTCTATCTGTCCTACATCCTTTTCTGGGCCGCCCTGCTTATTGCAGCACCTGTCTGGTTGCTTGCCGCGCTGACCTTTGCGCTGGTCCTGTTCTATGTGAACAGCGCCTTGATCGAGGAACGGACAATCCTCGCCTCACCCCAAGCCGAAAGCTACCGCGCCGCCACCCGCAGCGCCGGATTCCTTTGCCCGAAACTAACCTTGATCCGGGGGCAGCGATGACGGGGTTTGCGAACCGGACAGACCGGCTGACCGAGCTTGTCCAGCGAGTCTCTGTCCGTCGGGTCGCGACGGGCGAAGATCAGGAGGACGTGGCGGCGCTTCGGTACCGTGCCTATCAGGCCGCCGGGATGATCGGTGCAATCCCGGGAAAGCGCCTGTGGGACGGCTACGATGAGATGCCGAACGCGCGAACCGTGGGGGTCTGGCGGGACGACAGGCTTATCGCTTCGATCCGACTTCATGTTGCCGGGGCTGCACATGAGGCGCGCTCACCAGCGGTCCTGGTTTTCCCCGAGATCCTGTCGCCGCGGCTTGCAGCCGGCGATCGCATCGTCGATCCAAACCGGCTGACGGTGGACCCGATTGCCCAACGTGAAGAGCCGGACGTCCATATGTTGCTGATGCGTATCGCCATGGCAGCCGCGATCTACCACGCAGCCGACATCGTTACGGCAACGGTGCGGCCGGGTCACAAGGCATTCTACGCAAGGTGGTTGCACATGACCTGGGTGGCGGACCCACGGCCCTACCCGCCACTTCTGCGGTCGCTGGGCCTCATGACGGCCCAGTTCCAGCGCGAGAAGGATGCCTTCCTGCAAAAGGCTGATTTCCTGCGACCGGAAAGCGGGGAGCCCGAGCGCCTTTTCGGACCTGCGGCCCACGGCACGATCAACCCCACTCCCTGAAGGAGGATTGCCCATGCCTGCACTCGGGACCATCGGCGGCGGGGCTACCCTCGCTTTGGTCATGCTGCTTGTCATTGCCGTGGGAGTTGCGATCCTGCAACTGCCCGGCGATCCCACGGTCTTCTACCTGCCGGTCTGGGCAGCAACCTTTCTTGCCCTGTTCCTTCCGGTGGCGATCATCGCTATCCGGGCTCAGGTTCGCTACAACAGGATCGAGCTCATCGACCTCTTCGCCAAGACATTTGACCTACACCCGCACAACGGAACCGGAAGCACCCTGGTGAGCTTCGAGTTCGTCCGTGGCAAGTACTACGCCGATCTTCCCCACGAGGCGCGGACCGGCGATCTGACCAAAATTCCCCGCTTTCCGTTCCAGGTCCTGTCGGACTGGATGCTGCTCTTCTGCGCCATTCCGTTCATGATCTTTTCCGGTTTCGGGATGTTTCTGATCTTCGCGCATCTTGCTCAGTTCAGTGCCGACGGAATGGTCGGAGCCTGGCTCAAACCAAGCTTGTTGGCAGCCGGTGGCTTGCCGTCAGAACTGCTAGCCGACCCGGCAAAGATCGATGCACACCATCTGAATGTCCTGACCATCGCGGCTGTCGCTTTCGCGGGGTCGTATTTCTTTTCGATCCGGCTTTTCCTGCGGGCAGTGGTCGCGTTCGACCTATCGCCTGTCACCTTTCTGCGCGCCTTCCTGCACATGATGCTTGTGCTGGTTCTTCTCGTCGTCGCCTATCGGGTTGTGCCAAGCACCGAACAGGTGGTCGCGCTGGGCCGGGACGCCCTTGCCGCGCTTGACCTCAACCGCGGGACTGACTGGCCTCAATACGACCCGACCGACGGTGTCGGTTACGGCTGGCTGTTCCTGGCCTTCGCCTTCGGCTTCATTCCGGAATCGGCTTTGTCCTATGTCATCCAGAAAGCGGGCTTCTCGTTTAAGGAACGCCTCATCAAGCATGAAAAGCACTGCAAGGTGGTTCCGGTCACGCTGCTTGAGGGCATCGATCACCTGACGGCCTTTCGGCTGGAAGAAGCGTATATCTTCGACGTTCAGAACCTTGCTGCGTTCAATCCGATCATGCTGCATATCGAAAGTCCGTTCGGGATATACACGACGATCGACTGGGTCGCGCAGGCACAACTCTGTCTGGAATTCGGGCCAGAGCGGTTCCTGGCTTTGCGGACGCTGAACATCCGGACGATCTTCGATCTCGAGGCCGTCGTGGAGCGTGGCTCGCCGGAAGCGAGAGAGGCCCTGGCCGATATCCTTTTCCAGAACGACATGCGGGATGCTGACCTTCGTGAGAGTCTTGGCCTGAAAACACTTCCGAAGCTCCACCTCGGCGCCGGGGAGCCTGGTGCCTTGACCTCAGACGCCAGGCGCGAGGCGCTGCGCACCCTGGTTGCGGCGATCATAGACGACCTGCACGTAAAGCGGCTGCGACAACTTTGGGACAGGGTTTCCCGCAGTCTTGGCGGCGATGGCGTGCTGCAGCACATGGTTTGACACTGCTTGCAGACCCAAGTGCAGTCGTAGGTCAATGCCGCGACAGCTACATAACATGGGGCGACAGTAGGCATGGTCGGTGAGGAACTTGCGACGGAGCCAAGACGACCCGTCCGGCCAAATGGCCGGCAACAGGCAGCCACCGGAAGATCTGCTCCCCCCCAAGTGAATATCGCAGCAAGGGTGATCCTTCGCTCGGTTTCTACTTCGAGAATGCTGTTTGCTACATCTCGTCGACAGCGACGAACCAACCCGCTTCGTTGCGCGACAGCGACTGTCCGCTTTCCGCCCCTTGCGAAGGCCCCACCCGGATCGACGCTCGCGGCCCTTGCCGGCGTTTGCGACCAGTGTCCGCAGTCGTTCGGCTGCAGCGAAGTGGCTGGCCATGGCCCTGCAATTGCAGGACCAACGCGACCTAGCCAAGGGCAAATTCAGTCTTGAACTTGGCAAAGGCACCAAAGCCGCCGCTGTCGGGCGTGCGGTTCCGTCGCGGTTCGGGGCCGGAAAGCACCGGGTTCAGGCCGGATGCAGCGCGTTGTGCATCCAGGCCAGACGCGTCGGTGGCACGAGGCCGAGGTTGTAGAAGTTCAGGCCGTCCGCGTGGACCCTGGCCGCAGCGACGCGCGCTGCAAGGTCGGCGGCGTCGGCAAGATTGGGGTGAAAAAGCTGGAACCCTGCCGTCAGCCTCTTGCCCGGACCAAGCGCTGCCTTGACCGGGGCCAGGAGCGCACCAACCCGTTCAGGTGGGGCAAAGTAGGCGCAGTAAAGAACGCCGCCCAGATGCGGGGCAAGGGCCGCGATGTCCAGCCCGCCGGTCCACGACCCATCATAGTCGATGACCGCCAGTTCGGTCGCCTTCGGCACTCCGGCTGCGACCTGCGCCACAAGGTCGGTCACCGCCTGCGGGCGCCAGCGCAGGAAGGCGGCCAGCGCGGGCTCACCGTCGAAAGCGGCAAATCCCCTGGCCGGAAAGTCAGGAAAACTGCGCTGTGGCAAAGGCCGGGCAAAGGCCGCGTCCAGCAACGACACGACCCGGGCGCGGGCTTCGTCAAAGGGCACCCCGGCCGCCATCGCTGCCTGTCGGCAATGGGCGCAGAAGCACAGGCCCAGCAGGAAATCCTCTTCCGGCGTCACGCCAAGGCCGTCCTTCTCGTGGTGGAAGCCATGGGAAAACCCCATGAACTCTGGCGTTTCCAGCTCGATCCGGTCCGGCGCATAGGCGTCGGCCACCTCGCGCACCAGCGTTGCCACATAGTCACGCGCGGCGGGACTGCTGGGGCAGAGGGCATAGAAATGCGGGTCGCCATGGGCGGTGCGCATGACGTGATCCGGATGCGCCATACCAAGCCGCGTGTTGTGCAGACAGACCGTCCAGCAGCTGACCTGAGGCCCGCCCCGGTCGCGCCTGTCGATCAGTGCCGCCAGGTAATCACCCTCGGCCGCCACCACATCGGCCTGCAGCGCCCGGATCGTCTGGCCTAGCCAGCGGGCAGGGTCGAGCCGGTAATACACCGTACCGTCCTGCGGGAAGTAGACCTTGCGGCGCGGATTGCCGGGCTGCAGGAAGCGGCCCGCGTGGTAGGAGGTGGCAACGCTGACGCAATTGCCACCCGCCTGCGCAATGCGGTCCAGTGCGGTGTCCAGCCCGATGTCGTGCAGGTCCCAGGGATAGGCCCAGACCGAGACGCGCGTCATCTACAGCGCCTCCCACCGTCCGCCGATCACCATGCCGCGCGGGATCAGCCGTTGCGGGTAATCGACAACCTCTCCCAGCACGTCTTCAAGCGGGGTTGGCATCTCGGCCAGCGCCAGCACCGAGGCATCCCCGGCAGCCCCTGCGCCCAGATGCCCAAGCTCGGGGCGGCGCAGCGCCTTGGCGGCGTTGGAGGTGGCGGCGGCAACGACGTCGGACAAGGGCAGACCGAGCGACAGGAACTTTGTCATCGTGCGCAACAGGTCCCAGGCGGGACCAGTGATGCACATCGCGTGGACGTCCGAGGAAATCGTATCGGGCGCAAAGCCCACTGCCAGCGCCTTGCGCGCGGTATCCCAGGAAAACGAGCCCATGCCATGGCCCACGTCGAACAACACGCCCCGCGCCCGGGCGCGCTGCACGGCCTCACGCAGGTGCCCGTTGCCCTCAACCGGGGCGTTCGGAAAGGGGCGGAAGCAGTGGGTCAGCACGTCGCCGGGGCGCAGGCGGTCGACCACATCGGCATAGGTCGGCGGCGGCTCGTCGATATGGCACATCAGCGGCAGACCGGCGCGGTCGGCCAGATCCAAGGCCACATCCAGCGGCTGGATGCCGGAGGGGCCCGAGGCGTGGCGGCCGACGCGCACCTTGATGCCGATGATCACGTCGGGGTTGGCGCGGGCCACCGCCAGCGCCTCACGCGCAGCCATCAGCCGCATGTCATGCGCTTCGCCGACCATGATGGTCGGAGAGAACGCGTAGATGCCGGCAAAGGACACATGCAGATAGACCAGCACCCGCACGCGCGCCTTGTCGATGACATGGGCGCGAAAGCCGGGGAAGTTGCCGGGCCCTGCGCTGCCGGTATCGGCGACGGTGGTGACGGCGGACTGGCGGGAATAGGCGTCGGCCTCTACCCCCAGCGAGGTGCCGCCCCAGTAGACATGGGTGTGCAGGTCGATCAGGCCGGGCGTCACGATCAGGCCGCTGACGTCCTGCACCTCGCGCCCCGCCAACCCCTGACCGACGGCGGCCACAAGGCCCGCGGTGAAGGCAACGTCAGCCAGGCCGTCAATCCCATGGGCCGGGTCGATCACCCGCCCGCCCCGCAGCACCAGATCATGCATCGCCACCCCCTATACCCGGACCGGCGGACGCCGGTCGCGCCAGGGCATCACCTGCTCCAGCAATGTCGCCACCTGCAGCACCGTCGCCTCGTCTCCGGGCCGTCCCACCACTTGCACGCCGACCGGCAACGGCCCGGCCATGCCCAGCGGCAGCGACATAGCCGGTTGGCCCGAGACGTTGAAGGGGGCCATGAACACCGCATCGGCCCAGAGCGTGTTGTAGGCGTCCAGATCGGTCAGTGACATGTCGTAATAGCCCACGGGCCGTGGCGGCTGGGTCAGCGTCGGGGTCAGGTAGATGTCGAAGGGCAGAAGCTCGGTCACGATGGCGCGGCCCATCTGGCGCAGCTGTTCTACCCGGTTGGCATGGGGGATCGCCATGGTGGCGCGCCCCCGGGTCAGGATCGCCCAAGTCACCGGCTCAACTTTGTCCGGGGTGACGGGGCGGCCGGTCACGGTTTCCATCCAACCCCAGAATCCCGCCGCCTCGACCACCGACATTTCGGTGTAAGTGCGCCACAAGACGCCAAGGTCGGTCGTCATGTCGTATTCGGAAACGTGGTGGCCCTGGCTTTCCAGCGCGCGGGCCGTGGCGCGGACCACGGAGGCGATGTCGGGATGGACCGGGTTCCCGGTCGGATCGGCCACCGTGAACCCCACGCGCAGCCCCTGCGGTATTTCGCGCGCCAGTTCGGCAAAGGGTCGGGCGGGCAGGGGGCAGGGGTAGGGATCGCCCGGCAGACCACCCGCCACGGCATCCAGATAGGTCGCCGTGTCACGCACCGTGCGTGAGTTGCACAGGAAATACGCCCCGCCCATCCAGTAGTCAGCAAGCGGTGCCAGCGTCACGCGCCCGCGTGACGGCTTCAGCCCCACCACTCCACAGCACGAAGCGGGCACCCGGATCGACCCCGCCCCGTCGCTGGAGTCGCCAAGCGGCACCATGCCTGCCGCCACCGCCGCCGCCGTCCCGCCGCTGGACCCGCCGGGGGTCACGCCTGCATCCCATGGGTTCAGCGTCGGGCCGTACAGAACCGGCTCGGTCGCAATGGACCAGCCGTTCTCCGGAGCGTTCGACTTGCCCACAAGCACCAGCCCTGCCGCCTTGATCCGGCTGACGACGGTGCTGTCGGCAGTGGCGACTTGGTCCTGCAGGTAGCGGCTGGAATTGGTGACCGGCGCGCCGGTCCAGCTGGAGGCAAGTTCTTTCAGCAAGTAGGGCACCCCCGCCAGCGGCCCCGAAACACCGGCGGCCACCTGCGCCCGTGCCATGTCGTCCAGCCGGTGGATGACGGCGTTCAGCCGCGGGTTCAGCGCGTCAATGGCGCGGATCGCGGCTTCAGTCAGTTCCGCCGCAGTAACGTCTCGCGCCCGGACGTGACCGGCCAGCGCCACCGCATCGGACGAACGATAAAGGTCGTCGATACTGCTCATGGCTTCCCCCTTTGCGCCCGGCAGAGGCGCAGTTCAGTCCAGCCGGATGACCCGTTCCTCGGCAATCGACTGCTCGGCCGCCAGCACGATGCGCAGCGAATTGACGGCGGCATCCATGCTTTCCGACAGGTCCAGATCCTCGCGGATCGCGCGCAAGAAATAGGCCTGCTCGCGGTCACACAATTCCTGATGGCCGGGTTCGTCGGCCATCCGCAGGATCTCGTCCTTTTTCAGAAAATGCTTGTCGTTGCCCACGGCGGCATGATGGACGCGAATCACATCGGTCTTGGTATGCTTGTCGATATTGGCGCTGTCGGACAGGTCTTCCTCGCCCGACCGCGCGTGATCGTCCGGCACCAGACTGACCGAGCCCTTGGGCCCCACGATATCCTTCACGAAGAAGGCGGTTTCCGACATCATCGGCCCCCAGCCCGCCTCGTACCAGCCGACGCTGCCGTCATCGAAGGTCACGTGCAGGTGGCCGTAGTTCTGCTTGTCGGCCTCGGCCCAAAGTGCTGCACCAATCCCGTGTACGCGGACGGGTTTGGCACCCGTCAACTGGCACATGACGTCGACGTAGTGCACGCCGCAATCCACGATGGGGATCAGGCTGTCGATCAGGTTCTTGTGCCAGAACCACGCGTCCCCTGACGACTGCTGGTTCAGGTTCAGCCGCATGACCAGGGGCTTGCCCATGGACTTGCCGATCTCGATGAACTTCTCCCAGCTGGGATGTACCCGAAGGATATAGCCAAGCACCAGTTTGCGGTTCAGCCGCCGGGCGGTGGCGACGACCGCCTCGGCCTCGGCATTGGTGGTGCCGATGGGCTTTTCCATGAACACATGCGCGCCCGCCTCCATCGCCTTGATGGCATAATCGGCATGGGTGTTGGGCCAGGTGTTGATTGAGACCGCGTCGGGCTTCAGCGCCGCAAGCGCCGCCTCATAATCCTCGAACAGCGGATAGCCCTGCAACGCCTCGGGGATCGCCTTCGACTTGATCTTGCGGGAACACAGGCCCACGATCTGGAAGCCGGGGTTGCGGTGATAGGCGCTGGCATGGGACGCACCCATGTTGCCCAGGCCCACGACAAGGATGCGTACGGGCGCGGTCATCGCGGTCTCCTTCGGTTGGGCGGTGGGCGGCACTCATCCCGCAGGATGGGCGCCGCCAACCGTGTTTCAGCCTTTCGCGCCGATGGCCTGATCGAACATCGTGGCGCGGATTTCCTCGACATTGACGTCCTCAAAGCCTGCGGGCACCCCCGCTGCCGCCGCATCGGCCTTGATCTTTTCCAGATCAAAGCTGTTTGCGCCTGCGATCAGGTCGTTGCTGCAGACATCCTCGGCCTTGATCACGTCGGTCTGGCCGATCTTGGCTGTCAGGTCGAAGAAGGCCTGCCACGACGCCATGTCATGCCAACCCCAGCCCTGCCGCTTGGCCATGTCGCCGCGGAAGACGTTGGCCTGCTGGATCAGCGACATGCAGCCCTGCGCGGGGCCGACGTTCTGCGCCAAGGTCGGGAACTGGTCGAACACGGCCTGCACGGCGGCCTGCGGGTTGTGCTCGGCGAACTCCATCCCCATGGCCCAGCCCTTGAGGTACTGCTCCATGAAGGCCTTCTTGTCGGGATCCTCGACGTCGGCAGCACGCACGACAAAGGTGTTGGCCGGCAGGGGCGAGTTCTGCACGCCCAGCCAGTATTCGAACTCTAGTCCCGTGGCGATCCACTCGGCCCGCAAGCCTTCCCAGGCCAGCGCCGCGTCGCCCTGACCGCCGGCCAGCGCCGTGCCCCAGGTCGGCCAGCCCGCCTCGACATATTTGATGGTCGTGATGTCGACGCCTTGCGCGGCCAGCATCGGGTCAACGATCGGTTGCCAGGCTGCAGAGCCCAAGAGGATCGTCTTGCCCTCGATGCCCTTGATGTCGGCCGGGCCTTCGCCTTTGCGGAAGGCCAGACTGAAGGTGTCGCGCGCACCCATGTGGAACACCGATTTCAGCTTCATCCTCTCGCGCAGCGCGAAGGAGAACACGCCGGGCGAGGGGAAGCCCATGTCGGCCTGCCCCACATCGACGAACTTGACCGTGGCCGTGCCGTCCGACGGGCCCGGCTGCATGTCGACCGACAGGTCGCCGAAGTAGCCCATCTTCTTGGCCACCCAGAAGCCGTAGTCATCCAGGACCTCAAGCGTGCCGCGCGGGCTGATCCAGGTGAAGGCGCGGTCATAGGGTTCGGCCAGCGCCGATCGCAGCCCCAGGCCCGAAAGCGCGACACCGCTGGCAGTGAACTGCAATAGTCTCCGCCGCGTTAGCCCGGGGCCGGTTTTCAGAATGGTCATCTCGGTCACTCCCTTGTTGTACTAGATTGTGCCGGGCTTGCCTCAGGTCTCCCAGCTTGCCCACTTCTTGCCGATCAGGAAAAACAGGACGTAGAGAACGATGCCCATGATTGAGAGGATCATGATCACCGCAAAGAACTCGGGCATGTTGATCATGCTGGAATAGGTCGTCAGCCGGTTGCCCAAGCCGAACCCACCGCCCACCATCTCAGCCCCGACGCAGGTCAAAAGGCCGAAGATGGCGCCGATCATCAGCCCCACTAGGATCATCGGCAGCGCCATCGGTGCGCGGATCTTCCAGAAGATCTGCAGGACAGATGCACCATAGCTGCGCGCCAAGGCGATCTTTGCGCTGTCGGTGCGGCGAAACCCGGTGGCGGCGTTGATCATGACCATCGGCCCCGCCGCCAGCGCCACGGCGATGATGCGGGGCGTGTAGCCAAAGCCGAAGCGCAGGATCAGCAAGGGCACAAGCGCCAGCATGGGCGTGGTCACAAGGATCAGGATGTAGGGCGTGATGACCTTCTCGACGAAGGGTTTCTGGGTCACCACTGCGGCCAGGATCAGACCGATGCTCGCCCCGATGCCGAAGCCCGCAAACAGGCAGATCAACGTGTCGCGCAGGTGCGGCAGAAGCAGCGGAAACTCCTTGACCAAGGCCGCCGCGATGGCCGACGGCGGTGGCAGGATGTAATGCGGCACCTCGAACCAGCGCAGCAGGACCTCAAGTCCGCCGATCACAACCACCGCCACCAGGAGGATGATCGCGATTTCCTTGCGGGTCCGCGTACCCGTCCCAGCCGCCAGAGAAACGCCCGACAGGCCAACCCCGCCCCCCGGCTGTGACTTGTTGAACTCGGGGATGGCATCCCTCATCGTCGCTACTCCGCCGCCGCGCGCAAGGAGGTCTGGCCGTAGATGTCGGCCTTGATCCGGTTCGTCAGGTCGAAGACCTCGCGGCTGGCCATGGTTTCAAGGCTGCGGGGCCGGGGAAACGGCACCGGATAGTCGGCCATCACCCGGCCAGGGCGTTTGCTGAGCACCAGCACCCGGTCCGACAGAAAGATCGCCTCCTCGATGGAATGGGTAATGAAGACGATCGTGGTCTTCGTCTCCAGCCAGATCTCCTCGACCAGGCGGTTCATCTCTTCGCGGGTGAAGGCATCCAGCGCGCCAAAGGGTTCGTCCATCAACAGGACCGATGGCCGCAACGACAGCGCCCGCACGATCGAGGCACGCTGCTGCATGCCCCCCGACAACTCGCGCGGCATCCGGGTTTCAAACCCCTTCAGCCCGACGCGGTCCACAAGGTGGTCGATCCAGGCCATGTCCGGCTTCTGGCGCTTGACCTCCCACGGGAACAGGATGTTCTGCATCAGGTTGCGCCAGGGCAGAAGGTTGGCCTCCTGGAAGACCAGCCCGATCTCGGGGTGCGGGCCGGTGATCGCCTGACCGTCCAGAAGCACCTGCCCCTCGCTCAGCCCGTGCAGCCCCGACATCGACCACAGGAGCGTGGTCTTGCCGCAGCCCGACGGCCCGACAATGGACAGGATGGTGTTGCGCCCGACATCGAAGGTCACGTCGGCAATCGCCTGCAGGTCGCCATAGCGCTTGCCCGCGCCGCGAATGCTAAGCCTTGCGCCTTCTGTCGCCACAGCCATGCGCCCCCGCCTTGCAGTCCCTTGCCGACCTGCAAGCTGACCCAGCGGAAACTATGTTGCTGGCTTACATGGCTGTCAACGATTCGACACAGAGGCAGAGATGCCGCCATGTTTTCCTGGCCGCGAGCGCTGAGAGCCCGTGTAAGTTTCCAACACAAGGGCTTGACGTGGATGGCCAATGACCGGGATACTACGGGCGCGGTTCAGACATTGACGGGGGCAGGATGCGAGCGGAACAGGCCGCAAGCAGGCGTTTGCCGGTGCCGGACATCATTGCCCGGATCAAGGACAGTTATCCTGATCTGCGGCCGGCCGAACAGTCGGTGGCCGACGCCGTGCTGTCGGACGTGCAGGCCGCCGTCGACGCCTCGAACGCCGACATTGCCATTCGCGCTGGCGTCAGCCAGCCCACCGTCACCCGGTTCTGCCGCGCCATCGGCTGCGAAGGTGTGCGCGATTTCAAGCTGCAACTGGCCCGGTCACTGGTGGTGGGCGACCTGTATCTGGCCGCAGATGCTGCGCCCGCGCAACCGTCCGAGACCGCGCTGCCGCCGTTCTGGGAATCTGTGCTGGCTGAAGCGCGGGCCGCCATCCATGCCGTCGAACGACAGTTGGACCCCGCCCTTCTGATGCAAGCGGCCGAACTTCTGGCGCAATCGGGCGGGCGCGTGCTTGCACTTGGCCTTGGCGGGTCGTCCTCGTCTCTGGCCGAGGAAACGCAGAACCGGTTGTTCCGCTATGGCTTGGGCGTGACGGCGCTGAAGGACCCCTACCTTGCGCGGATGATGGTGGCGACCTGTCGCCCCGGCGATGCCTTTGTCGCGATCTCGTCGACCGGTCGCACTCGCGAGGTGATCGAGGCGGTCGAGATGGCGCGTCACCACCGCGCTGCGACCATCGCCATCACCACGCCCGGCAGCGACCTTGCCCGCGCAGCGGATGTGGCGCTGACCGTGGCCGTGCCGGAGTACCCCGATACGCTGAAACCCACCGCATCACGCTTTGCCTTTCTGGCGGTGATCGACCTTCTGGCCGCCGCCACCGGCTATGCAATCGGCCCGCCCGCGCGCGAAAACCTGAGGCGGATCAAGTATGCCATCCAGACGCACCGCCGAGGCGCGACACTGGAACCGCTGGGAGACTGACCATGTCCGACGCCGCCATCGACCACTGGCTGTCCCGGTTCGACACTGCTCTCAAGGCACAGGATGTGGCAGGGGCGGTTGCACTTTTCCGCCCCGACGCGGCCTGGCGCGACCTTCTGGCCTTCACCTGGAACATCGTGACGCTTGAAGGCCCGGCCCGCATTGCGGCGATGCTGGGCGGTTGCCTGGCCCGCGCCATCCCCACGGGCTGGCAGCGGGTCGGCCCGGCGGAAAGCGAAGGCGAGACCATCAGCGCCTGGATCACATTCCGCACGGCCACAGCGCAGGGCACCGGGCGGCTGACGCTGCGCGATGGTCTGGCCGATGTGCTGTTCACCGCCGTCGCCGACCTGACCAGCCACGAAGAGCGGCGCGGAGCCACCCGGCCCCGCGGCATCGTCCACAAGGCCAGCCGCACGCGCGAGACCTGGTCCGAAGCCCGCACCCGCCGCCGCGCCAGGCTGGGGCAGGAAGACCAACCGCAGGTTCTGATCATCGGCGGCGGTCAGGGGGGGCTGGCGCTGGCCGCGCGGCTCAAGTCGCTGGACGTGCCCGCACTGGTCGTCGAAAAGAACCCGCGCGCGGGCGACAGCTGGCGCAACCGGTATCGCAGCCTCGTGCTGCACGACCCGGTCTGGTACGACCATCTGCCCTACATCCCCTTCCCCGCGCACTGGCCGGTGTTTTGCCCCAAGGACCAGATGGGCGACTGGCTTGAGGCCTATGCACTGGCTCTGGACCTTGACCTGTGGCTGTCCTCGACCGTCGAAAGCGCGGTCTGGCAGGGCGATCGCTGGAAGGTGACGGTGCGCCGTGACGGGGGCACCACCACCCTCCACCCGGTGGAACTGGTGTTTGCCACCGGAGCCTACGGTCCGCCCCGCGCCATCGACTGGCCGGGGGCGGAAAGCTTTGCCGGAACCCTGATCCATTCCAGCGCCTATCAGGATGGCCGCGCCTTTGTGGGCAAGCGCGCGCTGGTCGTGGGGGCAGCGTCCAGTGCGCATGATGTGGCCGTGGACCTGTGGGAGGCCGGGGCCGAGGTCACGCTGATCCAGCGGTCATCGACCTGCGTGGTGCGGTCGGAAACGCTGATGGACCTTGGGTTCGACATCTATTCCGAAGACGCCGTGGCGCGCGGCATCGACGTCGACCGGGCCGACCTTCTGTCAGCCGCCACGCCGTTCTCGCGCTTCACCGCAGGCCAACGCGCGCTTTACCAGCGCATCCGTTCTCAGGACGCCGACTTCTACGCCAGACTTGCCGCCTCGGGGATGCAGCTTGACTTTGGCGAGGACCAGTCCGGCCTGATGATGAAGGCGCTGCGCACCGCATCGGGCTATTACATCGACGTAGGCGCGTCGGACCTGATCGCCACCGGCCAGATCGGAGTGATCGCCGGGCACGGCGTGACGCGGGTGGTGCCCGAAGGGCTGGTGCTGGACGATGGCAGGACGGTCACGGCCGATGTGGTGGTGGCCTGCACCGGGTATCAGTCGATGCACCGCACCGTCGCTGGCATCGTGTCCGATGAGGCGGCCGAGGCGGTTGGCCCCTGCTGGGGCCTGGGGTCCGGCGTGCGCGGCGACCCAGGTCCTTGGCAGGGCGAATTGCGCAATATGTGGAAGCCGACCGCCGTAAAGAACCTCTGGTTCCATGGCGGCAATCTGGCCCTGTCGCGGTTCTATTCGCGCTTTGTCGCACTCCAGCTGAAAGCGCGGATGGCGGGGCTTCCGGTCACCGTCTGGGGCGGCCCGCCTCAGCGCGGGGCATAGGCGATGGCCTCGATCTCGACCGCGATGTCGATCATGAGGCGCGATTCAGCGGTGGACCGGGCCGGAGGCTGGTGCGGGAAGTATTCCGCATACACCGCGTTGAACCCCGCAAAGTCGTCGCGGTCGCGCAGCCAGACCGTGGTCTTCACCACGTCGGCCATAGTCGCTCCGGCCAGCGCAAGGAAGGCCTTCACGTTTTCCAGCACGGCACGGGTTTCCGGCCCGATGCCGCCCGCAACCACCTTGCCGTCCGCCACGGGCACCTGGCCCGAGACAAAGACGAAATCCCCCGCCCGCACCGCAGGCGACAGGGGCACATGGCTGGTTCCGAACACTTCCTTCGACATGGCGTATCCTCCTTTTGCTGCCGTGATCCTGACGACCCGGCCCGGAAACGCAAGGAGGCGCGCATGATCGAACTGACCGGTGCAAGGGTGGTTCTGACGGGTGCGGGTGGCGGCGTCGGTCGCGCGCTTGGTGCAACATTGGCACGGCTTGGCGCGCAGGTGGTGTCCTGCGACATCCCTGGGACCGATCTTGCGGGCGAGGCGCACCACTTCGACCTGCGCGACCGCGACGCGACCCTTGCCGCCGCCTCGGCCATACTGGCCGGAGGGACGCCTTCGGTCGTGATCTCAAACGCGGGCTGGACGCGGGCGGATACCTTTGGCCAATGCACCCCCGACGCGGTTGACGATGAACTGGCGCGCAACTTCACCGGGGCCGCGCATTTCACCCAAGCCTTCCTGCCCGCCATGCGTGCGGCAACCGGCAACCGCGCCTTCGTCTTCGTCTCTTCCGTCAACGCCCTGACTCACCACGGCAACCCACCCTATTCCGCCGCCAAGGCCGCGATGCTGGCCTGGTCGCGGGCCATCGCGATCGAGGAAGGCCGTCACGGCATCCGCTCGAACGCGGTGATCCCGGCCTCGATCCGCACCGCCGCGTGGGAGCATCGTTTGCAAGCCGATCCCGCGATTCTGGACAAGCTGGCGGCGATCTATCCCTTGGGCCGGATCGTCACCACCGATGAAGTCGCCGCTGCCGTCGCCTTCCTTGCTTCGCCCGCCGCCAGCGGCATCACCGGCACGACGCTGACGGTGGATGCCGGGCTGATGGCCGGCAACCTGCCGTTTCTGGAGGCGATCACATGACGCTTGACGACATCGACACCCCCGCCGTGCTGATCGACCTTGACCGGGTCGAGGCCAATCTGGCCCGCGCTCAAAGCTATGCCGACGCACACGGGCTGCGGCTGCGCCCGCATGTCAAGACGCACAAGCTGCCCCGTTTCGCCCGCGCGCAGCTGGCCTTGGGCGCGATCGGCATCACCGCGCAGAAACTGGGCGAGGCAGAGGCGATGGCGGATGGCGGGCTGACCGACATCTTCCTGCCCTACAACATCATCGGCCCGGCCAAACTTGCGCGGCTTGCCGCGCTGGCCGAGCGGGTCACTCTGTCGGTGACCTGCGACAATGCCACCGTCCTTGCCGGGTATGCTGCGACCTTCACCGCGCCGAAGAAGCCCCTGACCGTTCTGGTGGAATGCGACACCGGAGCCAATCGCTGCGGGGTGCAGACGCCGGAGGAGGCGCTGGCGCTGGCGCAGGCCATTGCCGCCGCGCCGGGCCTGCGGTTCGGCGGCCTGATGACCTATCCGCCGCGCGACGGCGAGGCTGCGACGGACGCCTGGCTGACCGCCGCGCGCGCTCTCCTGACCGAGGCTGGCCTGCCACCGCCGGTGATCTCGGCCGGGGGCAGCCCGGGCCTCTACCGCGCGCATCTCGTGACCGTCGCCACCGAACACCGCCCCGGCACCTACATCTACAGCGACCGCATGCAGGTCGCCTTCGGTCTTGGCAGCTGGGACGACTGCGCGATGACGGTGCTGGCCACCGTGGTAAGCCGCCCGACCGAGACCCGCGCCATCCTCGATTCCGGGTCAAAGGCGCTGTCCGCCGACCTCTGCCCACTGCCCGGCCACGGCCGTATCACCGCCTATCCGGACGCGGTGATCACCGGGCTGTCGGAAGAACACGGCCACGTCGATCTGTCAGCCTGCCCAGACCGGCCCGCGGTAGGCGAACGGGTGCGCGTGATCCCGAACCATGCCTGCGTGGTCACGAACCTCTTCGACCGTGTCCACCTGATCCGGGGCACCGTGGTGCAGGAATTGGCCAGCATCACGTCGCGCGGCAAACTGGCTTGACCGGACGCACCCTGTAGCAGTCCTTCGCCGATCTGGAGCCAAGCGGGTGCTGTCCCGCTGCACAACGGCTGGAAAGGCAGTTCCCGGCCCTAACCCGACATTCCTCATTTCGGCCGCGAACGACCGCTATCCGCCAGACGCGAATTGCGACGGCGCAATTCTAAACTTTGTGAAATCCACATCCGTTCAGGAAAATGCATCGCTACAAATTGCGGAAGCCTGGAGCGAAAATCTCATCGACGGGGGGGTGATGCAGTGTTCTGAGTGGATACTTTGCAATCAGGCCTTCGAACTGCCCCTGAGCCTGCCGATGCCAAGCATCAAGGTCCACACCGGGCAAGAGGCGGTCGCGCATGACCACACGGCCATTGATGATCGAGGTCCGGAAGTCCCGCCCCGTGCCAGACAGCATCATGGTCTGGACCGGGTCGATGACCTGACCGATTCCGAAATCCGAGAGGTCAAACAGGGTCATATCGGCCTTCGCCCCTGGCGCCAGGCGTCCAAGGTCGGGACGCCCAAGGGCATCGGCGGCGTGGACGGTGGCGGCGTTGTAGAAATCTGCGGCCGAGCAGGCGGTGACCGAGTGCTCAGCCACCCGGCACAGGCTGATCCCGAGGCGCATGTTTTCCACCATGTCAGGCGGGAAGGTGTCGGTGCCAAGACCTATACGTACCCCCGCGGCCTTCAGCCGCGCGAAGCTTTCCATCGTACCACCATAGCGTGACAGGACCAGCGGGCAGTGGATCAGCGTGGCACCAGAGTCCCGCAGGAGCCCGACGTCGTCGCCGGTCCGGGACACCCGGCTGTGTCCGGTGATATAGACCCCATGCGGCAGAAGCGCCCTTGGTCCGAGAAATCCCAGCGACGACAACCATTCCAGCGGCGTCATGTCATTGCGGTCGACGATGCTTTGGAACTCGTCCAAGCTCTGGCAGCAGTGCAGGCGCGCCGGGACACCGTGTTCTGCCGAGACTGCGGCGGTGCGGCGGATGAGTTCCGGGGTGCAGTTCTCGATGCGGTCGGGGGCCAGCATGCCGCGGATCAATCCGCCATGCGCGCCGTCGAACCGGTCAATGAAGCCCTCGGCATCGGCAAGGCCCTTCAGGCCACGATCCTCGTCCCAATGGGTGTAGAAAGAGCCGTCGTTGCGCACGACTTCGACGCCAGTCATGTAACATGGGCCAAGGTAGGCGCGGATACCGATCTCGGCGGCGCTGTCTGCGGACCGGGCGAACTCGTCATAAGTCTCGGCCCATTTGCGGTAGAACATCGAGGTGATGGGCAAGGCCGTGGTGATGCCGTTCCGGACCAGCTGCGCGAAGGCATACTTCATCTTGAAGGTCTGCTCTTCGTCCGAATACATCTCGATCGGGCCTGCGGCGACGTAATCTTCGGGCCAGGTGCGGCCCTTGGCCCAGTCGGGCTGGTTGTCGAAGGCAAGGACCGTCGTATCAAGGTCTCCCAGCGCGTTCAAATCGATGAACCCGGGGCCAAGGACGGCATTGCCACCGTCGATCTCGACATCGACCGGGCCTTCGAAGCCACGACCGACGAAAAGGATCGTGTCGCCGCGGTAGACCACCTCGCCGTCGCGCAAGGTGCGGTGTGATGCGCCGTCCCAGGCGATCACGTAACGGGCGCGGACGCGGGTCGTGGTCATTGCGGGGCTCCTCCCTTGCCGAAATCGGGGCGCGCCCAGCGGTCCATCCCGACGGGCGTGCACAGCGCGCGGTCATACATTGCCCGGTAATGCGGAAGGAGGTCATCGGCTGCCGTCTTGCAGCGTGACATGTAATCCGCAAACTCTGAAGCGCAGGCGCGCGCTTCGGCCAGAAGGGCGGTCTCGTCCACGCGGGTCAGGCGACCGTCCTGCACGACGACTTCGCCGCCGACCAGGACCGTGCGCACCGAGGCACCGGTTTCGCAGTAGACCAGCTGGCGGCGGATATCGTTCAGGGGCGTGAACGGCAGGGTAGACAAGTCGAGTAGTGCGAGGTCCGCCTGCCAGCCGACCTTGATCTGCCCCGTCGGCACCGGCAGTCGCATCGCCCTCGCACCGGCATGTGTGAGGCTGCCAAGGATCTCTTGCGGCGTTATCCAGTTGCGAAACTCCGGATCAGCGATGTTGTGCATCAGCCCTGCGACCTTGCCCACCGTCCAGAGGTTGATGCCGTCGTCGGTGTTCGCCTCGTCATTGCCGAGGCAGACATTGATCCCGGCCTGCCGCATGGCGCGCCAACGCATGATGCCACTGCCGATCTTCAGGTTCGACACCGGGTTGTGCGCCACCGAGGCACCCGAGTCCGCGATCAGGCGGATGTCGTCGTCATCGATCCAGATCGCGTGGATCACCATAGCCTGTTCGGTCAGCACCCCCATATCATGGGCATAGCGGACAAGTGACTTGCCGAGCACCTCTTGCCCGAAGACCCGCTGCAGCCGGGTTTCCAGGATGTGCATGTTGTAGGGGATGTCCATCTCTTGCGCGATGCGGCCAAGGGCGCGCAAATAGTCCGGGGTCACCCGTTGCGGGGCAGAGCAACTGACCGCTGCGCGCAAACGGCCGTCGGAAGACCCATGCCAGCGGTCGATGTAGCGGGCATAGTGGTCCAGCAGTTCTCGGTCCGACATGCGCGGCGCGGACTGCATCCGGTCGCGCAGGGGGGCGGGCAGAATTTCGGACAGAAACGGATATTTCGCCGTCTCGGCCACGTTGGGCTGATCCAGCGTCACCGTCGCGCGCATCCCAGCGTCGGCATAGGCCTGCAGGACGGCATCGACTTCGCCTTCGGTCACGACGGGTACGAAGAAGCAGTCGTCATGGACCGCCGTCACCCCCTGCTTCAGCATCTCGATGATGCCCAGCATGGTGCGGACATAGGCGAAGCGCGGGCTTGCCACGCGGTCCATCAGGGGCGGAACCTCATAGAGCATGAAAAGTTCCAAGGGCCAGTTCTCCAGCGCGCCCTTCATGAAGTTGCCGGGCGAATGGAAGTGACCGTTGATGAGGCCGGGGATCAGAAGCTTGCCCTCGCCGGCAATCACCTGCGCGTCCGGAGGGGCGGACTCGGCTGCCCCGAGACCGACAGCGCGGATGAGGCCGCCTTCGATCACCACATCGGCGCGCTGGTGCAGGCGGTCGCTTTCGTCCAGCGTCAGGACGGTCGCATTGCGGATGACGGTTGCCATCAGGTCTCCTTTGCCGGCTTCACAAGGCGCAGGCGGGTGCGGGGATCAAGGCTGTCGCGCAGGCTGTCGCCCAGAAGGTTGAAGGCCATCACCAGGATGGTGATCGCAATTCCCGGCACCGCCGCGATATGGGGTGCGTTGAAGATGAAGCTGCGCCCTTCGCTGGTCATGATGCCCCATTCGGCAGTAGGCGGCTGAACCCCCAGACCCAGGAATGACAACCCCGCCGCGGTGATCACGACGGCACCGATGATCGTGCAGGAATAGACGACCGAGGCCGCCACGACGTTCGGCAGCATCTCGACGAAAAGGATTTTCAGATCCGGCGTGGCCATGGCCCGGGCGGCCTCGACATAGGCCTGATCGCGTTCCAGACAGGCCGCCGCGTAGACGACCCGGGTGTTGTATGGGATCAGGGTCACGACAAGCGCGATCATCATGTTGCCGATACCCGGGCCCATCAGCGCTGCCAGCATGATTGCCAGCAAGGCCATCGGGAAAGCGAAAAGCACATCCATCAGCCGCATGATGACGGCACCCAGCCGACGGTACCACGCCCCGAGCATTCCCAGAGGGATCGAGATCGCCGCCCCGATGACCACCGGCAGGATGCCGCAGATCAGCGTAAGCCGTGCGCCATGCAGCGTCCGCGAAAGGATGTCCCGTCCCTGCTGATCAAGCCCCAGAAGATGCCCGGGGGTACCGGGGGGCATAAGTCGAAGCTCTGGATTGGCAGCGTTCGGAGCCCAGGGCGAGATCCACGGCGCGAAGGCGGCCGCAAGCATCATCCCTGCAATAACACCTGCAGCGATGCGTGCAACCGGGTCGCCCAGCACGCCGCGCCAGACGAAGTAGAGGTTCGACCGGCGGCCTATCGGGGGCTTCAAGGCGGTGGGTATGCCAGTCATCGGTCAGCTCCCTTTCGGATCGAGAGCGCGGACCACAACGTCCGACATCAGGTTGCCGAGGACGAAGACCACCGCCACCACCAGCACACAGCCCTGTATCATCGGGATGTCCCGCGCCAGGATCGCATCGTAAAGCTGCATGCCGATGCCCGGCCAGTTGAAGATGATCTCGGTGAAGACCACACCGCCGAAGAGGTAGCCGATCTGCAGCCCGCCGATGCTGGCGAAGGTGGCAAGGCTGTTGCGCACCGCGTGGCGCAGCACGATCTGGCGACGGGTCAGGCCCCGGGCCTTCGCGGCAAGGATGTAAGGCTCGTTCAACACGTCGATCATCCGCGATCGGGTAACGCGGGCCACGACTGCGATGGATGATGCGGCGGTCACGCTGGCCGGCAGGATCAGATGGTGGATCAGGTCCCAGAAGCCGCCACCCCCGACAACGTCATACATCCCCGAGATGGGAAACAGCTTCAGTTTGAACGCAAGGAAGTAGAGGAGGATGATCCCCAGCCAGAAGACCGGCAAGCTGGCGAAGACCAAGGTCAGTGCCACGACAATGCGGTCGGTCAGGCTGCGAAAGCGCGGGGCCGAGATCACGGCAAGCCCGAAGCCGATGGTCAGGACCAGAAACAGGCTTCCCGCCATCAGGATCAGCGAGTTCCAGATCTTCGGGACCAGGATCTGCGCGACCGGGAGCTGCTGGGCCAGAGAAACCCCGATATCGCCCTGCAGCAGCGCGGCGAACCAGCGCCCGTACTGGACGATCAGCGGCCGGTCCAGCCCCATGCTTTCGCGCAAGGCGGCAAGCTGTTCCTGCGTGGCCATGCGGCCCAAGATCGAGAGGGCGATGTCGCCCGGCACAAGTTGCACCGAAAGAAACACCACGACGGTGACACCGATCAGCACCGGAATGGCCGAGCCAAGGCGTCCAAGGGTGAAAAGGGCAAGGTGCATCGCGGTCCTCTTCCGGTCGGATAGGCACCCCCGGGGACTGGCCCCAGGGGTGGCCAGGTCACTCTTTGGCGACGCCGGTCAGGTCGATCCAGTGCTGAGGCGCAAGGACGAAGCCAGTGACCGTCGGCCCGGTCGCGTAGACCGAGTTGGCCGCATAGTAGCTGGTGAAGGCCATGTCCTTGGCGACGATGTCGCGCACTTCGTGCAGCTTTGCGTCCAGCTCTTCCTGCGTGGCGCTGGCGCGCGCTTCGGACAGAAGCTGGTCCATCAGGGGGTTTTCATAGTAGCCCGAGTTACAGCAGTTCTGCGGCAACGCGGTCGTGGTCACCACCTGGTCAAGCCAGGCGAACGTGCTTTCCCCCCACGAGGCCGAGGTCAAGCCGGTCCCCTCGCGCATGCCGGCGGTCATCATGTCCCAGAAGGTGTTGTTGTCGAACATCTCGATGCTGGCGCGGATGCCGATCTTCTCCAGATCGCGCTGCAGCCATTCCGCGTCGCCCTTGGTGTTCACGTCCGACCCGCCGCCAAAGGTCCAGTCCATCCGGGTCTCGAACCCGTCCGGGAACCCGGCCTCGGCCAGCAGGGCCTTGGCGCCTTCGGGATCATACTCGCAGTCGCGGAAAGCCGGATCATAGCCCGGGCCACCGGGGTTCAGGATGCCCCAGGTCGGCACTGCAAAGCCCTTGCGCTGGAACTTGGCCATGTCCTCACGGTTGATCGCCATGCAGACGGCCTGACGCACACGGACATCGCTGAAATGCGGGTCCTTGGTGTTTATCCACAGCACATAGAACATCGGCGACTTGCCCGTGACGATCTTTGCTCCCTGCCCCTGCAGCGTCTCGATCGAATCCGGCGAAGGGGTGCCGATGATGTCCACTTCGCCCGCCATCAGCGCTAGTTCCCGGGTAGCCACTTCCGGAATGCCGCGCAGCACGATCGTGTCGGTCTTCGGCATCCGATCAGGGTTCCAGTAGGCTTCGTTCTTCGTGATCACGACCTTTTCGCCCACCACGCGCTCGACAAACTTGAACGGGCCGGTTCCAATCGGGTTGTCTTCGATCCCGTCGTTGCCAAACTGTTTCACCGCCTCGGGCGAGACCATCCGCGGCGCACCCGAGCCGCCGGCCGACAGGCGGCGCAGGAACTCGGCGTTGGGCTGTTTCAGGTCGATGCGGAAGGTGTATTCGTCAACGACCTCATAGCCCGCAAGGTCCATGAACACCCAGCTGAGCAGACCAGGGGCGGTCGGCACGAAGTATTCGAAGTCCGGATTTGTCATCCGGTCCATGTTGAACTTGGCGGCCTCGGCGTTCCAGGGCGTGCCGTCGTGGAAGGTCACGCCTTCGCGCAGCTTGAACGTGTAGGATTTCCCGTCCTCCGAGATTTCCCAGCTGGTGGCCAGCGCGGGCACGATCTCGGGCACCGCGTCACCGCCCTTGGTCAGGTCCTCTTCGACGAAGCCTTCGAAGATGTGACGCACGACCTTGAAGGTGTTCCAGGTGCGTGAGGCGGCCGGGTCCATCCGGCTGAAGTCTGCTTCAACTGCCACGACAAGGGTGGTTTCGGCCAGGGCCGGGGTGGTGGCGGTGAGGGCGAACGCCAGCACCGATCCACGCAAGAGTGTTCCTAGGCGGGTCATGCGATTTCTCCTGTTGGGGAAGAGTTTGTTGCTTGGGAGGGGGCAGCCAGGTCTGGGTCGTGGCGAAAACAGGCCACGCTCCGACCAGCTCCCGCGGGCTGCAGCGCGGGTTCGGCCATTGTGCAACGATCGATGCGGCGGGTGCATGCCGCTGCGTAGGGGCAGTGCGGACCGTCCATCCGGGGCGGCGCGCCTTCCAGATCCTCGGCAAGCTCAGCCGCGCGTTCCCAGGCGTCATTGCGCCGGGCATGCAGGACCGTGCCGAGGAAGTCTTGTGTGAACGGATGCAGGGGGGCCTGATAGACCGGGGCGCTGTCGCCAGTCTCCAGCAGCTTGCCGCGATACATCACCATGGTCCGGTCGCAGAACTGCCGGACGATCTTCAGATCGTGCGAGACAAAGAGGTAGGTCAACCCAAGTTGCACCTGCAACCGCTTGAGCAGGTTGAGGATCTGCGCCTGGATCGAGACATCGAGCGCAGATACCGGCTCGTCCAGGAACAGGAATTCGGGCTCGGGCGCCAAGGCACGGGCGATGGCGATACGCTGGCACTGGCCGCCCGAGAACTCATGCGGATAGCGATGCGACTGGCGTGGATCGAGCCCAACCAGTTTGAAAAGCTCATCCACCCGCCGCGCTGCCGCCCTGCCGTCCATGCCGAAGTTCAGCAGCGGACGGGCGACATTCTCGGCCACCGTGCGGCGCGGGTTCAGCGACTGCAACGGGTCTTGGAACACGATCTGCGCCCGGCGCCGGTGCTGGCGCAATTCCTCGGCGGAGTAGGCAAGCAGGTCGCGGCCGCCGTAGTTGATCGTGCCTGCATCCGGCTCGATCAGGCGCAGGACCATACGCCCAAAGGTTGACTTTCCTGACCCCGAGCCTCCGACGCAGCCCAGTATCTCGCCCTTTCGGATGTCGATGCCGACGTCCTCCACGGCCCGTGTCACCACCGTACTCCGATTGAAAACACCACCGCGCCGGACGCGGAACGTCTTCGAAAGGTTGCGGATTTCGATCAGGTTCTCCATCTGCGCGTCACACCAGATGGCAGCGGACGGAACGGTGGGGCGCGACCTGTCGCCACACAGGAACTTCGGTTTCGCACCTAGCTTCCGATTTTGGACACCGCGGAGCGAAGCGGCAACCGGGCGGCGGATCAGCCAAGTCCGGTGGTTCCCCTTCGATAAAGCTGCGTTCGCCGGGCGGCAGGTCAGGGTCGGGGATCGCAGCGATCAGCGCGCGGGTATAGGGATGCAGCGGGCGCTCCAGTAGGTCGGCGACCGGAGCTTCCTCCTGCATGTGCCCGCCGTACATGACCAACACCCGCCCTGCCATTGCCGCAACGACGCCGATGTCATGCGTGATCAGGATGATTGGGAGGCCGGTTTCGTGGCTACGTCGCTTCAACAGCAACAGGACGCGGGCCTGCACGCCGACGTCCAGTGCCGTCGTGGGCTCGTCCGCGATCAGCACTTCGGGCTTGCAGGCCAGCGCCATCGCCAACGCAATCCGCTGGCACATCCCCCCGGAAAGCTGGTGCGGATAGCTTGCCATCACCTGATCGGCATCAGGAAACCCGACCTCGCCCAGCATGCGCACCGCCTCGGCCGCAGCCGCCGTCCGCCCCAACGCCGGGTCGTGCCGCCGCAACGTCTCGATCAGTTGCGACGCAATCGTGAAGGAAGGGTCCAGCGATGCGCGAGGGTTCTGGAAGATCGTGCCAATCCGACGACCACGAACGTCCTCCATCGCCCGGTCGTCTAGGACGAGGATCTCGTCCTTGCCCATCCGCACCGACCCGCCCAGCACCCGCGAGGGCGGGCTTGCCAGAAGGCGCGCAATCGACATCGCCGTCACCGTCTTGCCCGATCCGGACTCGCCGATGATCGCCAGAACTTCGCCGCGCGACACCGAAAGGGTCACGTCCTCAACCGCGACCAGAAGTCCGCCGATAGTGGCGAACCCGACACTCAGGCCGCGAACGTCAAGAATCGGTGTGCTGTCCATTCGGCTCTTTCCTGACACTCAGACCGAGATTGAACCATTTAATTGTGTACGATAGTGGATTTAATGCAGTAGTGTCGGTGTATCCAAAAACTGGTCACTTGCTAGGCAGCTTTTGGGGCCGCGCGATGCATCCTTCAGCGGCGTGAACACAAAATTGCACTAGAATCACTCCAAATCCGCGAAAATCCAGCTGTCTTTCCGGGATTCGGCGCATCTAGAGGGGTTGTGATCGTCCGATTAACTGGGGAAACTCCGGCGCGTTACCGTTGCTTGCGGGTGCGCGCGGTGGTGTTTGGCGAGTCTGTTGACAGGAGAGCCTTAGGCATCAACAATCTTGATGTATACAATAAGGCAGCAGCGTCACACCGTGGGACAAACATGCGTATCAAGCTGATCAATCCGAACGCGACCGCTGCGATGACCCTGTCCATGGCCGAGGCCGCCCGCGCTGTTGCGAGTCCGGGCACCATCATCGATTCGGTAACTGCTGCGTCGGGTCCGGTGTCCATTGAAGGGCACTATGACGAGGCGTTCGCTGTGTTCGGCCTTATTGAGGCAATGCGAGCAGACCCCGCTGCTGACGCCTACGTCATCGCCTGCTTCGGCGACCCCGGGCTTCTTGCCGCGCGCGAGATCACCGCAGCCCCGGTACTGGGGATCGCAGAGGCAGCGATGCATGCGGCAACCTTCATCGCCACATCATTCTCGGTCGTCACTACCCTTGACCGGACGCGGATCATCGCCGAGGCGCTGGTGCGCAACTACGGGATGCAGTCAGCGTGCCGTCGTGTCCGGGCAACTGATCTGCCGGTGCTTGCTCTCGAGTGTCCTGACGATCAGGTCAACGAAATCATCTTGGCCGAATGCCAGCGTGCGCTGACGGAGGACCGCTGCGGCGCCATCGTTCTGGGCTGTGCCGGAATGGCCGGGCTGGTCGACTATCTGCGCGAACGGCTGCCGGTGCCAGTCATCGATGGCGTTACTGTCGCGATCAAGTTCGCCGAGGCTCTGGTCGGGGCAAGGCTCGCGACGTCGAAACATGGCGACCTCGCTTATCCAATTGCCAAACCGTACCTCGGGGCGATGTCCGCCTATGCCCCGTCAGCCCATTTGCCCGGACGCGCCGGAGAAGAGCGACCTGAAATCCACCCCGCCCGTTGATTGCGACAAATCCACTTGGGATTCGATATGCCGAAGATGATCCGTCATGAGCTTGATCGACGCCGCCTCGTCGCCCGTGGCAAGCGCGTCGATGATCTGGCTGTGTTCGTCGCAGGAACAAGGCACAGCCCCGGGTACTTCGTACAGTGCGATAATCAGCGACGTGCGCGACACCAGTTCCTGAACAAAGCCGGCCAGCACCTCGTTCCCAGCAAGTTCTGCAAGGGCACAGTGGAAGTCGCCGGACAACTGCACGCGGCGGCGCTTGTCGTTTGCGGTCTGCGCTTTCATCTCTTCCGTCACGATGCCGCGAAGGCGGTCCAGCCCGGCTTCGTCGCGGTTGCGGGCAACCTTGCGGACCAGTTCGCTTTCAATGGTGTGGCGGGCCTCGAAGACCTGTCGGCCTTCATCAGTGGTCGGTCGTGCCACTCGGGCCCCTTTGTTGGGGGTGATCACCACCAGCTTTTCGTGCGCCAGGCGTTGCAGCACCTTGCGGATGATCGTGCGGCTGACGCCAAAGGCCCCGGCCAGCGCGTCTTCCTGCAACGGAGTGGCCGGGCGCAGCTGAAGATTGATGATCGCCGCATAGATCGCGGCATGGATCCGTTCGTCGGTCCGTTGCCCGCGTTGGTTGCGGTTGCGGCTGTTCACAAAATTCACGCCTGGTCCTGCTCGATTTTGGCCTGCGGCGGCCATCGCCAGCAGCTGTATACAATCATGTTGAACAATCTTGAAGCAAGCGCGTCAAGGGGCACGGTGCACAATTCATGGAGAAGTCGTCCATGAATCCCGCATCAGCGCTTGTCGTTCGCGATCTGAGTATCAGCTTCGACAGTCGACACGGCAGCATCACGGCAATCGACTCGATCAGCTTCCAGCTTGCGAAGGGCGAAATCCTGGGAATTGTCGGCGAGTCGGGGGCAGGCAAGTCCCTGACCGGCAACGCCTTGATCGGGCTTCTGCAAGGCCCGGGGCGCATCGCTGGGGGCGAGATCCTCTTGGACGGGCAGCGGATCGACAACTTGCCGCCTGAAGACCAGCGCAAGATCCGTGGCAAGCGGATCGGGGCGATCTTTCAGGACCCGCTCACCAGTCTGGACCCGCTCATGTCGGTTGGCGACCAGCTGGTGGAAACGATCCGGACCCATCTGCCCCTGACCGCAACGGCGGCGCGGGGCCGGGCCATGGACCTGCTTGCCGAGGTGGGGATCGCCGATCCGGCCAAACGCTTCGGCCAGTATCCTCACCAATTCTCTGGCGGCATGCGGCAACGGATCGTGATCGCCCTGGCAATCGCCGCGGAACCCGAGGTGATCGTCGCTGACGAGCCTACGACTGCGCTGGATGTGTCGATCCAGGCGCAGATCCTGGCCCTTCTGCGCCGACTGGCGCGTGACCGGGGAACCGCGATCATGCTGGTCACCCACGACATGGGCGTGATCGCCGAAATCGCTGACCGCGTGGCCGTGATGTATGCGGGCCGGCTGGTCGAGATCGGGCCGGTGGATGAAGTGCTTCGTGCCGCGCGCCATCCCTATGCCGCCGGATTGATGGGCCTGATCCCGTCGCTTGCCCGCCGAGAGGCCCGATTGCCGCAAATCGCTGGCAGCATGCCACGGCCCGGCCATTGGCCGCAGGGATGCAGCTTCCACCCACGCTGTGCGCAAGCCGGGCCGCGCTGTTCGGCCGAAGTGCCAGTTCTCGCGTCCGTGGCCGCGTCCACGGTTGCTTGCCACCTGTTTTCCGGGGGCACCGCTTTGCCCAAGGGGACCTGAAGACCCAAAAAACCACTCAACACGGGAGAACAGACATCATGCGACACCTTGCAAGACCCCTGATCCTTGCTGCCGCGCTGGCAGTCTTCGGCAGCACTGCCAACGCCAACAGCCTGCGCTTTGCCGAATCCCAGGACATCGCCTCGATGGACCCGCACGCGGCGCGCGACGACTTTGCGCTCAGCCTTCTGTGCAACGTCTACGAAGGGCTGGTGCGCTGGAATGCCGACCTCAAGCTGGAACCGGCGCTTGCCGAAAGCTGGGAGGTGATCTCGGACACCGAATGGAAGTTCAACCTTCGCAAGGACGTGAAGTTTCACAACGGCAACCCCTTCACCGCCGATGACGTGATCTTCTCTTACCACCGCGCAGGCGACCCGGGCTCGCCCTTCGCGGGCCTTCTTGAACCCATCGACGAAGTGGTGAAGGTCGACGACTACACCGTGATCTTCAAGGTGAACCGCAAGTATGCGCTGCTGCTGAACGACTTTGCCGGCTGGTACATCATGGACAAGGAGTTCCAGGAATCCATCGGTGCGGAAAAGCCGCTGGACCTGTCTTCGAACGCGGGCGGCGCGATGCAGACGCAGGCCAATGGCACCGGGCCCTTCAAGCTGGTGGAACGCTCACCGGACGTAAAGACCGTCCTCGCGGCTAACCCCGACTGGTGGGACGAAAAGAAGCACAACATCGACGAGATCGTCTACACGCCCATCACCAACAACGCGACCCGCGTGGCGGCTCTGCTATCCGGCGAGGTGGACTTCATCCGCAATGCCCCTCCGCAGGACCTTGAGCGTATCGAGGCGACGCCCGGCATGAAGGTGATGCGCGGCCCGCACCTGCGGACGATCTTCTTCGGCATGGACCAGCAAAGCGACACGCTTGCCGGCAGCGGCGTCGAAGGCAATCCATTGAAGAGCCCGCTGGTGCGCAAGGCCATCGCCATGGCCATAGATGCCGAAGGGATCATGACCTCGATCATGCGCGGCAACTCGAACCCAGTCGCCACGCAGCTTGCGCCGCAGATGCCCTATTATGACGCCGCGCTGGACGTCCGCTTCCCTTTCGACCCCGAGGGTGCCAAAGCCCTTCTGGCCGAGGCGGGTTATCCTGACGGCTTCACCCTGCCGGTGCATTGCCCGCAAGGCTCTTTCATCAACGATGAGCAGATCTGTCAGGCGACGGCCGGCATGCTTGCAAAGATCGGCATCACGGTGCAGCTGAACATGGTTCCGCCGGTTCAGTACGACACCGGCCTGCCGGGCGGCGAATACGCCTTCTACATGCTGGGCTGGGCGGGGCTGCCAACCATTGACCCCTACAACATCTTCAGCGCGACCGTGCATTCCCCTTCGGGCGAGCTTGGGGCCTGGAACCCGAAGGGTTATTCCAACCCCGCCGTCGATGCGCTGATCATCAAGATCGGCGAAGAGACGGATCCCGCCAAACGCCAGGAGATGATCTCGGAAGTGGTCAAGACCCAGCGCGACGAGGTCGGCAAGATCATGATCCACCAGCAGTTCCTCACCTGGGGAATGACCGACAAGGTCAACGCCATCGTGCCGGGCGATGAATACACCCGCTTCTGGTACTACACGATGAACTGACGCGTTCCGGTTCGGGCGGCGGCCAATCCGTCGCCCGAACCTCCCTTTCCGCTGAAAGCCCGCCGATGATCACCCTTGTCCTCCGCCGTCTGGGCAGCGTCCTTCTGGTGATGCTGATCGTGGCGGGTCTGTCCTTTCTGATCTTCAACTACCTCGGCGACCCGGTTAACAACATCCTGGGCGTCAATGCGACGCTGGACGAACGCGACGAATTGCGCCGCACCCTTGGGCTCGACCAGCCGTCATATATCCAGTTCTGGCATTTCCTGGAACGCGCGGTCGTCGGCGATTTCGGCATTTCCTACCGCAACCGCGTCCCGGTGCTTGAGCTGATCCTCTCGCGCCTGCCTGCCACCGTCGAACTGGTGGTCTGCGCCACGATCCTTGCGCTTGGCGTCGGCATCCCGATGGGCGTTTACTGCGCCCTGCGCCCCAAGGGTTTCTTCTCGCGCCTCCTGCAGATCATCGCGCTGATCGGCATCTCGATCCCGCAATTCCTGATCGGGATGCTCTTGATCCTGATCTTTTCGGTCGAGCTGCGCTGGCTGTCCGCCTTCGGTCGCGGCGACGTCGTGCAGTTCGGCTGGTGGTCCACGGGCCTTTTGACCGAAACCGGCCGAATGGCCCTGATCATGCCAGTCCTCACCCTGGCTGTCTTCCAGATCTCGATGATCATGCGCCTTGTGCAGGGCGAGATGCAGGAGGTGATGCGCGCCGACTTCATCAAGTTCGCCCGCGCCCGTGGTTTGTCGGACCGCAGCGTGCATCTGCGCCATGCTCTGCGCAATTCGCTTCTGCCCGTCGTGACGGTGGTGGGGATGCAGATTGGTTCGCTCATCGCCTTCGCCATCGTCTGCGAGGCGGTTTTCCAGTGGCCGGGCCTTGGCCTTCTGATCCTGCAGGCCATCGAATACGCCGACTTCCCCGTAATGGCCGCCTATCTGGCGCTGGTCGGGTTCGGCTTTGCGATGATCAACCTGACGGTGGACATGATCTATCTCTTCATCGACCCAAGGATGCGCCGGAAATGACTCCTGGTTCCTCCTACCTCCGCCGGATGCTGGACAGCGACCTCATCTGGCAATTCCGGCAGGCCCCTGCGGCGATGCTGGCGGCGGCCGTGCTGGTTCTGATGATGATCTGCGCCGTTGCCGCCCCGCTGATCGCTCCGCACACGCCCTTCGATCCGGGCACGCTGAACCTTATGGACTCGCGGTTGCCCCCGGCCTGGGTCGACGGTGGAAGCGCGACCTACCTTCTTGGCACTGACGAGCAGGGCCGCGACGTGTTGTCCACGATCTTCTACGGCATGCGCATCTCGCTGGCTGTGGGGGTGGCGGCGGTGCTGCTCTCGGTGACCATCGGCGTGACCCTTGGCCTGATCGCGGGGTGGTTTGGCGGATGGATCGATGCCGTTATCATGCGCATGGGCGATGTGCAGCTGTCCTTCCCTACGATCATGATCGCCTTCTTCATCGACGGCATCGCAAAGGCCGTGATGCCCCCCGACCTGCGCGAGATGACCCGGTTCTCCGTGGTGATCCTGGCCATCGGCCTTGCCGACTGGGTGCAGTTTGCCCGGACGGTCCGGGCCGCCACGATGATCGAAAAGAACAAGGACTACACCGCGGCCGCCCGCCTGTCGCAGGTGTCGAGCTTGAAGATCGTCTTCGCGCATATCCTTCCCAACACCCTCGGCCCGGTCATCATCCTGGCCACCCTGGGCCTTGGTGTCGCGATCCTGACCGAGGCGATCCTGTCCTTTCTGGGCCTGGGGATGCCGCCCACGCAGCCCTCGCTCGGCGCGCTGATCCGGGTCGGCAACGACCTGCTCTTGTCAGGCGAATGGTGGATATCGATGTTCCCCGGCCTTGCTCTGGTCTTGCTGGTCCTTTCGGTCAACATCTTCGGCGACTGGCTCCGGAATGCCCTGAACCCGCGTCTCAAGTGAAAGGCTTCGTCCCATGTCCGATCTTCTGATCACCAACGTCCGCCCCGAGGACGGCGCCCCTTCCGACATCCTGATCACCGGCGGCCGGATCGCGGCCATCGGACCCGGATTGACCGCGCCGCCCGGAACCCCGGTTCGGGATGGCGCCGGGGCCATCGCGCTTGCCCCGTTTGTCGAGCCGCATGTCCATCTGGACAAGATCCTCTGGGGTCTGCCCTGGCACCCGATCAACGTCCCCGCCGGCCTACGAGCCATGATCGACAACGAGGTCGAGATCCGCCGCAACCTGCCCTACAGCGTCGAGGACCGTGCCGGCCGTCTGATGCGGCAGTGCGTGGCGATGGGGTCCACCCATATCCGCAGCCACATCGACATCTCCACTTTCTACAAGCTGGACAACGTCCACGGCGTGCTGGCCGCATGGGAGCAGATGAAGGACGCGGTCGGCCTTGAGCTGGTGGCGTTCCCGCAGACGGGCATGATGATTGACCCGGGCTGCGCCGATCTGATGGAGGCAGCGCTTGATGAAGGCGTCTCGGTCATCGGCGGGATCGACCCCGGCACCATCGACGGCGACCCGAAAGGGCATCTGGACTCGATCTTTGGCATGGCCGACCGCAAGGGCGCGAAGATCGACATCCACCTGCACGAATCCGGCGAGCTTGGTCTTTACGAGATGGGCCTGATCTGTGACCGGACCGCCGCCCTGGGCCTGCAGGGCCGCGTCGTTATCAGCCATGCCTTCTGCCTGGGCGATGGCCCCCCTGACAAGGTCGCTGCGATGATCGACCGCCTTGCCGAACTGCAGATCGGCATCATCTCGGCCGTGCCCGGCGAAATCGCCTTTCCGCCGATGTTCCGGCTGGCCAACCGGGGCGTGCCCTGCGCACTGGCGTCGGATTCGATCCGCGACACCTGGAACCCGCATGGCAACGGCGACATGCTGGATCGCTGCTGGCTTTTCGCGTTCCGCAGCTGGTGCCGGACCGATGCCGAACTGCGCGCCTGCATGGACATGGGCCGCGCGCGGGGCGCCGACCTGCTTGGGTTGCAGGGACACGGTCTTGCCGTTGGCTGCGAGGGCAGCCTTGTCCTTGTCCCCGGCGAAAACCGGGCGCAGGTCCTCGTCGACCGCCCTACCCGCGCGCTGGTCGTCAAGTCCGGGCGCATCGTGGCCGAGGCCGGCCGCTATACTGGTCCGGGCGCGGTCTGATGGTTGCCGTGATCGTCTCTGCCCGCGACCTTGGCCGCAGCTTCGATGCCTCGGCCCCGTTGATCCAGCGGCTGCTCACCCGGGCACCCCGCCTGACGGTCCGCGCGGTGGATGGGGTCAGCTTCGACGTCACAGAAGGCACCACCTTCGCCATCGTCGGGGAATCCGGCTGCGGCAAATCCACCGTCACCCGGCTGGTGGCGGGCCTCGACACCCCGACCGACGGCGAGGTGCAGCGCCTGGGCCGCATGGGCCAGCCCCTGCGCACCCAGATGGTCTTCCAGGACCCAGTGGGCAGCCTTAACCCGCGCTGGCGGGTCGGACGGTCGATCGCCGAACCGATGCCTTTGAGCATGGACGCAGCCGCCCGCTTTGCCCGCGTTTCCGAACTGCTGGAGACAGTGGGCCTTGTCGCCGCGGACGTCGCGAAGTTCCCGCACGAATTTTCCGGCGGCCAGCGCCAGCGCATCGCCATCGCCCGGGCACTGGCGGCCGAGGCCGACCTTCTGCTCTTGGACGAGCCGACCTCGGCGCTGGATGTCTCGGTTCAGGCACAGGTGCTGAACCTCTTGAAGGACCTGCAGGAGCGGCTGGGCCTGACTTATCTCTTCATCAGCCACAACCTGGCCGTCGTGCGCTTCATGGCCGACCGGTTGGCGATCATGTATCTGGGCCGCCTGGTCGAGGAAGGTCCCGCCGAGCGTCTGTTCCAAGCACCTGCCCACCCCTACACCCGCCAGTTGCTCGACACCGTGCCCGACGTTGCGAACCCGCGCCGCAACCGCGAACCGCTGGCCATCGACATCCCCAGCCCGCTGAACCTGCCGCCCGGCTGCACCTTCCACCCGCGCTGTCCATTGGCAACGGACCTGTGCCGCCGCGTGGTTCCCGAACTCCGCAGCCGTCCCGATGGCACCCGCATCGCCTGTCACGCCGTGACCGACGAGGTGGTGTCGTGAACTTCGATTTCACCGTTCTGCCCGAAGACGACCGCTATCGTCTGCTGACCAATTTCGTCGGCCCGCGCCCCATCGCGCTTGTCTCGACAGTTGATGAACAGGGCCGGAACAACGCCGCCCCGATGAGCTTCTTCAATGTCTTCTCGCACGAGCCGCCGATCCTGATCCTCGGCATCCAGCCGCGCGAGGACGGCGCGCCCAAGGACACGGTCGCCAACCTGCGCCGCTCGGGCGAGTTCGTGGTGCACATGGTCGATATGGCGATTGCCCAGTCGATGCTGGTCACCGGGCGCGACGTCCCCCCCGGCGTCGACGAGATCGCCCTTGCCGGGCTGACGGCCGTTCCATCGATCCAGGTTGCAGCGCCGCGGATTGCACAGTCCCCTTGCGCGATGGAATGCCGAGTCGAACAGATCATCGATTACCCGCGCCGCGCCATCATCCTTGGGCGCGTGGTCCAGATGTTCGTGCGGGATGAATGTCTCGACGCTGCGGGCCGCTATGTGAACCCGGCGACCTATCAGCCCATAGCCCGCCTGCACATGGACAACTACGTCACAAGTGATCACCAGATCGTGCTGGAAGATGGGAACGAGCACTAGCCCGTTCGGCCTCGCTCCTCCGACCTACCAGCCAGGTGCGGCCAATTCTGAAGAGCCTGCGGACCTTGATCGGGCAGCCGACATCCTTGCACGGTAGGTGCCAGGCCCTGACTTTCTGGGGCGGCTCCGCTCTGCGCCGAATCCGGCTAAGGTTGAGCAGAGCACAACGCTATCGTCATGAAAGGAAGAACCAAGGCGCCCAGACCCGACCAACGCTCATGGGCCAATCTGCCGGTCGACACTTCCCGGCCAAGTTCGCCAGGAGAAGCCGCATTCCCGCCTCCCAGCCACGCTTACCCAAGGCTGTAATCTGTTTTCATCGTGCAGCCATTCGTCAACATAACAGCGAATGTCCGCTTTCCGCCCATTGCAGCCACTGCCAGACCTGCCAGTTAAGATCAACGCACGAGCAACATGCTTGCAATCCGATGGCTCCATGTTGCCGCACAGTTTGTCCGAGGCGCTGAAAAGAGCCGTCTCAACGCCAGCGTCATCGACAGGACACTGCAACTCAAGAAGAGATACACGGATTCATTGCGAAGTCGGTCCGGCCAAGGCGCCAGTCAAGAACGACGCCCAAACGCTTATCATCTCCCGCCGCTTTTCGACCATGCGAAGAGTAGGTCGCGCTTCTGAGCGGCCATAAGATCGGCGCAAGCAGCCTTTCGTTGCTCCACAGGAGAAACGCCTCTGCGGATCACGTGCAACAGATTGCTACGGGGTGCAGGACGAAACTCTTCCAACCTTATGCCTCATAGCGCTGGCGACGGTACCCGCCTCCACGTCCCCTCATCGCGCCCCAAGGATTGCCCGCCTGCCACGGTGGCGGCAACTTGTTGAGCAATTGCAGAAAAACGCGTGAAGCCTGCTGCGCTGCAGTCTATAGTGCCGCTCGTCAGAAAAACGGTGCCGGGGAAACAGGCGATCCGACAGGGGCACGGCGTGCGTTCGCCCCGCAACGGTCGCAGCGGTGCAAGACTGGAGGCAGCAGTGATCGGTAAATTCCTTCTCGGGGCGGTTTCGGGTGGCCTTCTGGTCACCGGTGGCCTGGTGGTTGCTTCGGCGCTCTTCCCGGTTCAGCCCGCCAACGACAACGCGCCCGCTGCCGTGGCAGAGCCTATCGCGGCACCCGAGCCTGTCACGGCGGATGCGGGGGCAGCAGCGGTCGAGGATACCACGGTTCGTGCGGAAGACGCCGCGGTGGCGGAAGCCGAAGCGGCGTCAGCGCCCGCCGAACCTGCGCCCGCCGCGCCGTCTGCGGAAGCGGTCGATCCCGAGGCTTCCTCTGAGGCGCCTGCAGAGAGCGCGGAGACTACCGCAGCGCAGCCTGACAAGACGGCCTCTGTCGCCAAGCCAGCCGTGGAAACGACTGCGGCTGAACCGGCGGCTGAACCTGCAGAGGTGGTCGAGCCGGCGCCTCCGGCCACCGCCGAAATTGCCAAGCCCGAAACGATGGCTGAACCATCGAAACCCGCCGAAACGCTCGCCGATGCGCCAGCTGAAACCCCGGAAGCCCCGGCCGAAACCCTGATGGCAGAAGCCGCCCCAGAGACTGCTCCCGAGACCGCACTGCCGGAACCCCTGGCCGAGGTCGCACCGGCACCTGCCGAAGCCGCAGCGGTGGAACCGGCAGGGACCGGCGACGCGGCTCCGCTGCCAGCCGAGCCCGCCCCGGCGGCCGAAGCCGAAACCACCCCAAGCGAAGAGATCGTCACAGCCGAGGTTGCACCAGAGCCGGAGGTGCCAGCAGTCGAGGCACCCGTAGCAGAGACACCCGCAGTCGAGGCACCTGCAGCCGAAGCACCTGCAGCCGAGGCACCCGCTGCCGACCCGATGCCCGCCGAACCCGCCGCAACTGAAGAGCCTGCGCCGGACCCGATGCTGACACCCGAGCCCGAACCGGCCCCGGAACCTGCCCCGGAACTGGCCGAAACCCCCGCCGATCCCGCAGTAGAGGCCCCGGCCCCGGCCATGCCCGGAACCCGACCCGCCGCACTTCCCGGCGAGGTCGCGGAACCGGAAGCCGAAGCGCGCAGCTCGACCTTCAAGCCCGCTCCCGGACTGGCGCGCGCCGGCGACGGCAGCGAAGACCCGGCCGTGGATGCGGCAACCGACCCGGCCGCCGACCCATCAGCACCGCCAGCCGACCCGCGACCGATCGCGCAGTTCGCGGCCAGCTTCGAGAACCCGGACGCAAAGCCGCCTTTCGCCATCGTCCTGATCGACGACGGCAGCGCCGACCTCGACCGCGCCAGCCTTGCCGCCCTGCCCTTCCCGGTCAGCTTCGCGCTGGACCCGCAGGACCCGGCCTCGGCCCAGCACGCCGCAACCTACCGCGCGGCGGGCAAGGAGGTGGTGATGCTGGTGACCGGCATCGCCGAGGGCGCGATGCCCGCCGATGTCGAGGTGGCCTTCCAGTCGATGGAACAGGGCCTGCCCGAGGCGGTGGCCGTGATGGACCTGGCCGAGCCGACCTTCCAGAACCGTCGCCCGCTGGCCGCGACCGTGGTGCCGATCCTGAAAGCGCAAGGCCGCGGGTTGCTGACCTGGGACGCGGGGCTGAATGCTGCCGACCAGGTCGCCCGGCGCGAGGATCTGGAAGCCGGGGTGATCTTCCGCGACATCGGGTCCACCGGTGCGGACGCCGCCGCGATCCGCCGCCTCCTGGACCGCGCCGTCTTCAAGGCCGGTCAGGAAGGACGCGTCAGCGTGGTCGGCAGTGCCGATCCCGCAACGGTGGCAGCCCTTCTGGAATGGACGGTCGAGGGCAAGGCCGCGACGGTGGCCTTGGCCCCGGTCTCGGCGGTTCTGACGGTCGAGTGAACCTACAAGGGGCTGCTCGTCGATGACTTCGTCACTCCTCGCGGGGCACCCCCGACGAGGAGACGAAGTCGAACGAGGAGGTGCTTTTACCTGTTCCCGCGCCCGGCGAAGCGTCCGGCATCCTCTGCCGCGCGGCGCAGGGCGTTGGATTTGTTGACGGTTTCCTGGTACTCGGCTTCCGGGTCGCTGTCGTAGACCACGCCGCCGCCGGCCTGGATGTAAAGCTGGCCGTCTTTCACCACCGCGGTCCGCAGCGCGATGCAGAAGTCCATCTCGCCATTGGCCGCGAAATAACCCACCCCGCCGCCGTAAATGCCGCGCTTTTCGGGTTCCAGCTCGTCGATGATCTCCATCGCCCGCACCTTGGGCGCGCCCGAGACCGTGCCAGCGGGAAGCCCCGCCAGCAGCGCCGACAGGGCATCCTGACCGTCCGCGATCTCGCCCACCACGTTCGACACGATGTGCATGACGTGGCTGTAGCGTTCGATGATGAAGGTTTCCGTGGGGCGCACCGTCCCCACCTTCGCCACCCGGCCCACATCATTCCGGCCAAGGTCCAGAAGCATCAGGTGCTCGGCCCGTTCCTTGGGGTCCGCGAGCAGGTCCAGTTCCAGCGCCTTGTCTTCCTCGGGCGTGGCACCGCGCTTCCGGGTCCCGGCGATGGGCCGCACCGTCACTTCGCCGTCGCGGAGGCGGACCAGGATTTCCGGGCTGGCGCCCACCACCTGAAAGCCGCCGAAGTTGAAGAAGAACATGAAGGGCGAGGGGTTGGTCCGCCGCAAGGAGCGGTAAAGCGCGAAGGGCGGCAGCTCGAACCGCTGCGACCAGCGCTGGCTAGGCACCACCTGGAAGATGTCGCCCGCGCGGATGTAGTCCTTTGCCTTCTCGACGGCGGCCTTGTAGCCCTCGTGCGTGAAGTTCGACGTCGCCGCGCCAACCGGGGCCGTCTCGCCCAGATCCCGCGCGGCAGAGGGCGCACGGTCCAGATCGCGCAAGCTGTCCATCACCCGTTCCGCCGCCTGGGCGTAGGCCGCCCGCGCGGAAAGCCCGCCCGCAACCCAGGCCGGGGCAACCACCGTCACCTCGCCCTTCACGCCGTCCAGCACCGCGATGACCGAGGGGCGGATCAGTTCCGCATCGGGCAGACCCAGCGGATCGGGGTTCACCTGCGGCAGGTGTTCCACCAGCCGGATCATGTCATAGCCGAGATAACCAAATAGGCCCGCCGACACCGCGGGCAGCCCCTCGGGCATCTCGATCCGGCATTCCGCCAGAAGGTCGCGTAGGGTCTGCAAAGGGTGGCCGGCAAGGTCGGTAAAGGACTGCCGGTCGAAGCGCGCCTCGCGGTTGATGCGGCTTTTGTCCCCGTGGCACTGCCAGACCAGGTCGGGCTTCATACCGACGATGGAGTACCGGCCCCGGACCTCGCCACCCGTGACCGATTCCAGCATGAAGGTATCGGCCCGGGCATCGCCCAGTTTCAGCATCAGGCTGACCGGAGTATCCAGGTCCGCCGCCAGCCGGGCCCAGACGATCTGGTTCTTTCCGGCGGTCCACCCCGCCTCGAACTCGGCAAAACCGGGGGAAAGCTGCATCAGGGCAGGCTCGTATGGACCGCGTTGATCGCGGCCTGGTCCAGACTGATCCCGGCCTCGGAGGTCAGCGCATTGGTGAAGGCCGCAAAGGCATCCTGGGCGATGGCCTGACGGACCTGGGCGGCCAGAGCCTCGCGCATGCCCTCGGCATCTTCGCCCTCTGCGTCACCGGGCGTCGCGCTTGCGGGCAGGATGCGGTCAAGCTTGACCACGGCGGTAAAGCCCTCGGCCTCGATCACCCTAGCTTCGCCTTCGGTCATCTTGAACACATCGGTCAGCAAGGTCTCGGGCGCATCGGCGACGAAGCCCGACCGGGCGGTGTCCGGCGTCACGTCCACGATCCCGAAGCCGCCGATCGCCTCCCCGCCGTCAAGCGCGGCCTTGATCTCGGCGGCCCTTGCGGTCAGCGCCTGGGCGACCGCATCGCGGCGCCAGTCTTCGGCCACCCGCTCGCGGGCCTCCTCGAAGGGAATCGGCGCGGCGGGGACGATCTCGTCCAGCCGGAGTGCGACCACGCCGCCATCGTCCAGAACGATGGCCTCGGCAAAGTCGCCCTCCTGCACGGCATCCGCGGCGGCGCGGAAGGCCGGATAGCCTTCGATCGAGTCCTCGCCCTGCTGGCCCGGAACATGGTCCAGAGTCGCAACCGCCATGCCTATTTCCTTGCCAAGGTCTTCCAGCGCCGCCCCTCCGGCCAGAAGGTCGTCGATCTCCTCGACCCGGTCGCCGATCAGGCGCCGGGCGGCGTCGGTCTGGATCTCGATCGCCAGCGTATCGCGGGCCTCGTCAAAAGTCGTCTCCTCGGCCGCAAGGACCGAGACGACCCGGTAGAGCGCCGGGCCAAGGTCGCTGTCCAGCGGCCCGGCAACCTGACCTTCGGCAGTGCCGAAGATCGCAGCGCCCGAGGCACCCAGTTCGTCCAGCGCCACGTCGCCCATGTCGATGGCGTCCAGCGTCAGCCCGCGTTCGGCCACCAGATCCTCGAACGGAGTACCGGCGTCCAGCTTCGCCCTCGCCGCTTCGGCCGCGGCCTGGTCGGGATAGACCAGCCGTTCCAACAGGCGGCGTTCGGGGATCACGAACTCGGCGATCCGGTCCTGATAGATGGTCTGCAGCATGGCATCATCGACCGGCTGATCCTTGGCGATGGCCTCGGGAAGCAGCGACGCGTAGGTGATGCGCTTGGCTTCCGGCTTCGTGAAGCGGTCGAGATGCGCGTCGTAATGCGCCTTCAGCTCGGCCTCGGTCGGTTCGGCCACCGGGGTGGTCAGATCGGCCTCGCCCAGCCGCAGCATCGAAAAGCCGCGCCGTTCCGCGACCCAGGCGTAAAGCGTTTCGGTCAGCGCCACCGGAGCGTTGAATCCGCCCGATACCGCGCCCTGCAAGAGCTCGCGGCTGATGTCACGGCGCAGGTTGGTCTCGAACTCGGGCTCCGACAGGTTGCTGCTGTCCAGCGCAAAGCGATAGGTCTCGCGGTCGAAGCTGCCCGAGACGCCCTTGAACGCATCCATGCCCATGATCTCGGTCGCGACCACGTCATCGCCGACCGATAGTCCGATGCGCTGCGCCTCGTTGTCGACGGCGGCCCGGGTCACGACGTCCTGCAGCACCTGCTTGTCGATGCCGAAGGCCAGCGCCTCCTGCATCGAAAGCTGCTGGCCGAACTGCTGGCTGAAGGCGTTGACCTGGGTCTGCAGCGCACGGGCGTAGTCGTCGGTGGTGATCTCGATGTCACCGACGCTGCCGACCTTGGTCACCCCGCCCGAGAAGCTGGTGACGCCGAAACCGCCAAGGCCCAGGATCAGCAACCCCAGCATCGTCCAGACCGCCACCTCTTTCACCGTGCTGCGCGGGCGCTTTCCGTCTTCGGTCGGGGTCTTCGCCATGAGTTCGGGCCCTCTGATTGGTTATGGATCAGGTGCATAGTGGGAACCCCGCAGGGGGGCAAGATCAAGATCGCCCGCCCCGGCCCCCGGACACGCCCCGGTCCAGCCCCCGGTTGCGCTCCCGGTCACGGGCCTGTCAGGGCCGGAAGCCCTGCAAGCGGCGGATCACCTCGGCGATGCCGGTTGCATCCACGTTGGCAAAGGCGATGCGGATCTGGCGTTTCCCCGCGGCTGAACCCTCCGGCTGGAACATCGTCCCCGGCAGCATCAAGAGCGAGGCCTCGGTCACCAGCCGCTTGCACAAGGCGTCACTGGCCATGTCGAACGGGTGCTCGACATAGGCAAAGTAGGCGCCGCAGCCCAGAAGCTTCCAACCCGGCAGGGTCTTGAAGCCCTCGGCCATCGCGCGGCGGCGGGACAGGATCTCGTCCCGCTCCCCCGCCAGCCACTGGGCCAGGTTCCGCATGCCCCACAAGGCACCGATCTGGCCCAGCTGGCTGGGGCAGATCGCCACGGTATCCAGGAATTTTTCGACCTCGGCCAGCCGCGCAGTCGATGCGACAACGGCCCCCACCCGGTGCCCGGTCAGCCGGTAGGCCTTGGAGAAGCTGTAAAGCTGGATCAGCGTGTCAGCCCAATCCGGGTCCTGGAACAGGTCATGCGGCGCGCCGGTCCGGCTGTCGAAGTCGCGGTAGGTCTCGTCCACGATCAGGGCAAGGCCCTTCGCGCGGCACAGGTCACGGAACGCCGCCAGCGTCTCGGCCGGATATTCGACCCCGCCCGGATTGTTCGGGCTGACCAGAACGATGGCGCGGGTGCGGTCGGAGATCAGCGCGGCAGCCGCTTCGGCCGAGGGGATCAGGGTCGGGCCGGAATCCAGCGCCACGGTCTTCACCGAGGACATGTCAAGCCACATCTTGTGATTGAAATACCACGGCGTCGGCAGGATCACCTCATCCCCCGGCCCGGCCAGCGTCGCCATCACCGTGCAGAAAGCCTGGTTGCAGCCCTGCGTGATCGCCACCTGTTCGGAGGCGATGCTGCCTCCGTACAGGGTCGACCACTGCGTCGCGATTTCCTCCCGCAGCGCAGGAAGGCCAAGAACCGGGCCGTAAAGGTGCGCATCCGGGTTGTTCAGCGCAGCGTCTGCCAGTGCCTGCCGCAGGCCCAGCGGCGGACTTTCCACCGGTGCGGCCTGGCTGATGTTGATCAGCGGGCGGTCGGCGGGAAAGCTGACGCCTTGGATCCAGCGCCGCGCCTCCATCACCGGGGGCGGTTCGGTCGCGGCGAAGGCAGGGTTCAGGGGCAGGGTCAACGGGGCAACTCCTCGTGCGCTTCGCTTCTCGTCGTGATAGCGCCCGGCGACGAGCGCATGGAATGCGACGAGGAGCGGTCAGTCAGCCCCGCGCATCGGCTGGACATATTGCAGCGCCATGTCCCAGGGAAAGAAGATCCAGGTGTCCTGGCTGACACTGGTGATGTAGGTATCGGCCTGCTTTTCGCCCTCGGGCTTGGCATAGACGCAAGCGAAATGCGCCTTGGGATACAGGCTGCGGATCAGTTCCAGCGTCCGGCCGCTGTCCACCAGGTCGTCGACGATCAGCACGCCCGTCCCGTCGCCCATGATCTCGGCCTGCGGGGCCTTGATGACCTGGGCTTCGCGCCGCTGGTCAGCCTTGCCGCCGCCCGAGTGGTAGGATTTCACTGAAATGGAGTCGACGACGCGGATGTCCAGCTCCCGGCTAACGATCATCGCCGGAACCAGACCGCCGCGCGTGATCCCGACGACCGCTTTCCAGGTCCCGCCCTCGCCCGGTCCCTTGCCGTCCAGCCGCCAGGCCAGCGCACGCGCGTCGCGGTGGATCTGGTCCCAGCTGACGTGAAACCCTTTTTCATGCGGCAGGCGTTCGGCGGACATGGGTGTCTCCTCAGGTGGCGACGATCTTGACGCCGAGCAGCGCAAGCGCAGCGCCGAAGCAGCGGTCGATCACGGTTTTCAGGCTGATATAGGTCGACCGCGTCCGCTCCAGCGAGAAGATGCGGGCGACAAGGCTGTTCCAGGCGGTCTCCATCACCAGGATCATCAGGATCAGGGTGATCAGGATCCAGGTCGGCGTTTCCGGACGGATGGTGCCAAGGAAGATCGAGGAATAGATCACCACGGCCTTGGGGTTCGACAGATTGGTCCACAGGCCAAGCCGGTAAGCCGCGAAGGGCGACCGTGGGACCGGGCGCGCGTCCTCGGCGATGAAAGGCGTTTTCGCATCGCTCCAGAGGTGCCAGGCCATCCACAGAAGGTAGGCCGCCCCGCCGATCTTCAGCGCCCAAAGCAGCGATGGCGCCGCGTCGAAGATCAGGTGCAATCCGAACATCGCCGCCAGCGCCCAGAAGACCGCCCCCGAAGCGATGCCCAGCGCCAGCATGACGCCGGTGCGGAAGCCCTCGCTCAAGCCCGTGCGGGCCGACATCAGGACGGCGGGACCGGGAGAGACCACGGCGAACAGGACCAGCCCGGCAAAGGCCAGGAAGGCCGCCAGGCTCATGCGCGGGCGCGGCTCACTGGCCGCCCTCTTTCTTGCCGGTGACGATGTCGATGTCCGGCGCGTCGATCGCCTTCATGCCGACCACATGGTAGCCCGCGTCGACGTGCAGGTTCTCGCCCGTCGTGCCGCTGCCAAGGTCTGACAGAAGGTAAAGCGCGGCCTTGCCCACCTCTTCCTGGGTCACGTTGCGGCGCAGGGGCGAGTTGAGTTCATTCCAACGCATGATGTAGCGGAAATCGCCGATCCCGCTGGCGGCCAGCGTCTTGATCGGGCCGGCCGAGATCGCGTTGACGCGGATGCCGTCCTTGCCCAGATCCTCGGCCAGGTACTTCACCGAAGCCTCAAGCCCGGCCTTCGCCACGCCCATCACGTTGTAATGCGGCATGACCTTTTCCGCGCCGAAGTAGGTCAGGGTCAGCAGGCTTCCCCCCGGCCCCATCATCGCCGCCGCCCGCTGGCAGACGGCGGTGAAGGAATAGACCGAGATGTCCATCGCCAGCGCAAACCCGGCGCGCGAGGTATCCACGTAGCGGCCGCGCAATTCGTTCTTGTCGGCAAACCCGATGGCGTGGACCAGAAAGTCGATCTGCCCCCATTCCGCCTTCAGTCCGGTGAACAGCGCATCGATGCTGTCGTCACTGGCGACGTCGCATTCGAACAGCATCGGCTTGCCCAGACTTGCCGCCAAGGGCTCGACCCGCTTCTTCAGCGCCTCGCCCTGGTAACTGAACGCCAGCGTCGCCCCCTGGGCCGCCACGGCCTGGGCGATGCCCCATGCGATGGACTTGTCGTTCGCCAGCCCCATGATCAGGCCGCGCTTGCCCTGCATAAGTCCAGTTGACATTCCTCACCCCTCGCCCACCTTTTCATTGGCAATGACGTGTAGGCGAAGCGGGGCCGCCCTTCAAGGCAGGTCCTCACCGCCATGGAAGGAGTCTCACATGGACCGTACGGGCATATTCGCGGGCAGCGACCCCTTTGCCTTGGCCCAGGCCTGGCTGACCGAGGCCGAAGCCTCCGAGCCGAACGACCCGAATGCCATCGCGCTGGCCACGGTGGACGACGACGGACTGCCGAATGTCCGCATGGTCCTGCTGAAAGAGATCGAGGCGGACGCCTTCGTCTTCTACACGAACTACACCTCGAAAAAGGGCCAAGAGATCGATGCAGCGGGCAAGGCGGCCTTCGTGCTGCACTGGAAGTCCCTGCGCCGCCAGATCCGCGTGCGGGGCACCGTCACCCGCGAGGAAGGGCCGAAGGCGGACGAATACTATACCAGCCGCAGCCTCAAGTCCCGCATCGGCGCCTGGGCCAGCCAGCAGTCGCAACCCCTCTCCTCGCGGGAGGCGCTGATGGCCGAAGCGGCCAAGCACGCGCTGACCAAGGGGACGAATCCGCCGCGCCCACCGTTCTGGGGCGGATTCCGGATCCGGCCGGTCGAGATCGAATTCTGGGCCGACGGCCCTTTCCGGCTGCACGACCGGTTTCGCTGGGATCGTCCCACGCATTCCGACGATTGGAAGGTCACAAGATTGAATCCCTAGGATTCCGGCACTTGTCAGATTTTATGCAACGAACCGGCACATTTGCCCTTGATCCCCGGTTAACTTTCGCACCATCTGTGCCCCTTAGGGCTCATTCTGGGGAGAAGGCTCTGTAAATGTCGGAAGAAGATGAGGTCATGCAGATCGTGCATGGTCGCGTTAAGTGGTTTGATCCTTCCAAGGGTTTTGGTTTCATCGTGTCAGACCAGACGGATGCAGATATTCTCCTGCACGCGAACGTTCTTCGGAACTTCGGGCAGGGGTCAGTAGCAGATGGTGCGGGCATAGAAGTCCGCGTTCAAAAGACGCAGCGCGGTGTGCAAGCCGTGGAAGTGGTTCGTATCGATCCACCGGAAGGCATTGTCGTGCCCTTCGGCGACGATGCGGCCGAGATGGTCAGCGCAGACATTCTTGCGCTGCCGCTCGAGGCTGCGCGGGTGAAGTGGTTCGACAAGGGCAAGGGCTTCGGCTTTGCCAACGTCTTCGGCAAGCCCGAGGATGTGTTCATCCACGCCGAGGTGCTGCGCGTTTCGGGCTTTGCCGACCTTCAGGCCGGCGAAGGCGTGGCTTTGCGCATCATCGAAGGCAAGCGGGGCCGGATGGCCATCCAGGTCGTGTCCTGGGAAGCCGCCGCGAGAGAGAAGGGCTGAACATGCTGCGCGCGCTTGTCCTTGCTGCGGTTCTGCCGGGTTCGGCCTGGGCGCAAGCCGCCTGTGCGCCGGGTCGGCTGGACCTGCGCTGGGAAGGCGGCAAGGAAAGCTTTGCCGTCGAAGTGGCCGACGACGGCGAAGAGCGGGCGCAGGGGCTTATGTTCCGGACCGAGCTTGCGCCCGCTTCGGGCATGCTTTTCGTCTACGAGATGCCCCGTCGGGTCAGCTTCTGGATGAAGAACACCCTGATTCCGCTGGACATGGTGTTTGCCGACGCCTCGGGGACCGTCACCCGCGTGCATTCCGGGGCCGTCCCGGGCGACCTGACGCCCATCGACGGCGGCGAAGGCGTGCAATTCGTGCTGGAGATCAACGCCGGGCTGGCCTCGAAGCTGGGGATCGGCCCCGGCACCGTCTTGCGCCACCCCGCAATCCCGTCCGAAACTGCTGCGTGGTCTTGCGACGGCTAAGGCTTTTCATTCCCGTTCGCACCGGGTAAAGGGGCGACAGTCGGGGCGTAGCGCAGCCTGGTAGCGCGACGGTTTTGGGTACCGTAGGTCGAGAGTTCGAATCCCTCCGCCCCGACCACTTCCACCTTTCACACCTGGTTTCTCGCTTTGGGCCGGACCGCTTCGGTCATCCCCTGAAGCCCGACGGTTCGCCGATCCGGAAACAAGGACAGCCGGATCGCGTTCGCGTGGCGGGTGGTCATGGTGCGGGTTTTCCGCCGCGTTCCGTGCGGAACTCAGATACGCCGCTTGCGCCCCCGGTCATCCGGCCTATCTGTGACCTAGGAATCCCGCGCCTGGAAATACACCGATGACCATCGCCTTCGACCACAGCTATGCGCGCGACCTGCCCGGCACCTATCTGCGCGCAGCCCCTGACCCGGCCCCTGCCCCGCGGCTTCTGGTTCTGAACCGGCCCCTTGCCGCCGAGTTGAACCTCGCCCTCTCCGACGACGAGGCGCGGGACTGGTTCTCGGGCGCGCAGGTTCCCCCGGGGGCCGAGCCGATCGCCCAGGCCTATGCCGGGCACCAGTTCGGTGGCTTCTCGCCCCAGTTGGGGGACGGCCGCGCGCATCTTCTGGGCGAGATCCTCACTCCCGATGGCCGCCGCTTCGACATCCAGCTCAAGGGCTCCGGCCGCACCCCGTTTTCGCGCGGCGGCGACGGCAAGGCTGCCATCGGCCCGATGCTGCGCGAATATCTGATCTCCGAATTCATGGCCGCCGCGGGCGTCCCCACCACCCGGTCGCTGGCCGTGGTGGCCACGGGGGAAGAGGTCTGGCGCGAGACGAAGCTGCCCGGGGCGGTCCTGGCCCGTGTCGCAGCCAGTCACCTCCGCGTCGGCACGTTCCAGTTCTTCGCCGCCCGGGGCGAAGAGGCCCAGGTCAGGGCGCTCGCCGATTACGCCATCGCCCGGCACTATCCCGACCTTGCCAAGGCCGCGAACCCCTACGTCGCCCTTCTGGACGCGGTGATCGCCCGGCAGGCGCGGCTCATCGCCGAATGGATGGGCCTTGGCTTCATCCACGGTGTGATGAACACCGACAACATGGCCATCTCGGGCGAAACCATCGACTACGGTCCCTGCGCCTTCATGGAAACCTATGCGCCCGGCACCGTGTTTTCCTCCATCGACCACCAGGGCCGCTATGCCTATGCCAACCAGCCGCTGATTCTGGGCTGGAACCTGGCGCGTCTGGCCGAAACGCTGATCCCGCTGCTTGATGCGTCGCGGGAAAAAGCCATCGAGATTGCCAACGACCGTCTCGTCGGCATCGCCGGACACTACCGCACGGAATGGCTGACCGTCATGCGCCGCAAGCTCGGCCTTCTTGGCGAAGACGAGGGCGACGCGGCGCTGGCCGATGACCTCATGACCGCAATGGAAGGCGCCGACTGGACCCTGACCTTCCGCCGCCTCGCCGACGAAGCAGCCCTCCGCCCCCTCTTCGACGACTTCACGAAAATGGAAGCATGGCTCCCCCGCTGGCGTGCCCGCGCTGGCGAAGGCGCAGCCCAGCGCCTTGCCGCGGTGAACCCCGCGGTCATCCCCCGCAATCACAACGTCGAGGCCGCCCTGACCGCCGCCACCGACGCCAACATGGCGCCCTTCCACGCCCTCCTGTCCGCCATCCAGCGGCCCTACACCGAATCCGAGCCCTACATGCTCCCCGCCCCCACCGGCTTTGGTCCCTACGTCACCTTCTGCGGCACCTGACGAACCGCTCCTCCTGCGCCTTCGGCTTCCAGCGAGGCGCCATGAAGTCGAACGACGCGCGAACCCCGAAGATTGACGCCCCGCACCTTCCCCGCCACCATGCCCGCATGGCCGACCGCTCCGACATCCACGACCGCCTCGCCGCCTCGCTCCGCACTGCGCGCAAAGCCCGGGGCCTCAGCCTCGACGCCGCCGCCAAGCTCTCCGGCGTCTCCCGGTCCATGGTCAGCCAGATCGAGCGCGGCGAATCCTCCCCCACCGTCGCCACGCTCTGGGCGCTGACCCAAGCCCTCCAGCTTGACTTCGCCGGCCTTCTGGAAGGCCGCCCCGCCCCCGGCATCGCCGTCACCCGCGCCGCCGCCGCCCCGGTGATCCAGCGCGCCGGCGTCACCATCCGCATCCTCTCCGCCCCTGAATCCGTCGGCCGGCACGAAGTCTACGAACTGGCCTTCGCCCCCGGCGCCAATCTCACCTCCGACCCCCACTCCCCCGGCTGCCGCGAGCATCTGACGGTCCTCGAAGGCCGCCTCGCCGTCACCAGCGGAGACGCCACCGACCACCTTCAACCGGGAGACGTCGCGCGCTACCCCGCCGACCGCCCGCACCAGATCGCCGCCGACGGCGCCGCCCGCGCCATCCTGATCGTCCAGGACAGCTGACTTCCAACATGGCGGAACCCCTCCGTCAAGTTGACACACCGCCGCTGATCTGCGAATTTCCGCCAAACCGGAAAGGGTTCTGCCATGACGGAAACTACGGCCTTCCTCGACCACATCACCGCGACGCTTCAAGGGATCGAGGCCGACGGCCTGATGAAACGCGAACGCCTCATCACCAGCGCGCAAGGCGCCCATGTGCAGATGGCCGGTCGCGAAATGCTGAACCTCTGCGCCAACAACTACCTCGGCCTTGCGGACGACCCCCGCCTGATCGCCGCCGCCAAACAGGCGATGGACGACCACGGCTTCGGCATGGCCTCGGTCCGCTTCATCTGCGGCACGCAAGACCTGCACCGCCGACTTGAGACTCGCCTCGCCCAATACCTCGGCCACGACGACAGCATCCTTTTCGCCGCCTGCTTCGACGCCAACGGCGGCCTCTTCGAACCCCTTCTCGGCCCCGAAGACGCCGTCATCTCCGACGCGCTGAACCACGCCTCGATCATCGACGGCATCCGCCTGTGCAAGGCGAAACGCTACCGCTATGCCAACAGCGACATGGTGGACCTTGAAGCCCAGCTGAAAGCCGCCAAAGCCGACGGCGCCCGCTTCATCCTGATCGCCACCGACGGCGTCTTCTCGATGGACGGCTACTACGCCAACCTCCCCGCCATCCGCGCCCTCGCCGACCAATACGGCGCGATGGTCATGGTCGACGACTGCCACGCCACCGGTTTCACCGGTCCCAGGGGCGCAGGCACCCCGGCCCGCGCCGGCGTCACCGTAGAGATCCTCACCGGCACCCTCGGCAAGGCCCTCGGCGGCGCGCTCGGCGGCTACATCGCCGGCCCGCAGCCCGTGATCGACCTTCTCCGCCAGCGCGCCCGGCCCTACCTTTTCTCCAATGCTCTTCCCCCCGCCGTCGTCGGGGCCGCCCTCGCCGCCCTCGACATCGTGGAGGCCGCCGACGATCTCCGCGCAAAACTTGCCCAGAACGCGGAATACTGGCGCAAGGGCCTCACCGAAGCAGGCTTCACCCTCCTGCCCGGCGCGCACCCGATCATTCCCGTCATGCTGGGTGACGCCAAACTCGCGCAAGCTATGGCCGCCGATCTGAACACTCGTGGCGTCCACGTCGCCCCCTTCTTCTTCCCGGTCGTCCCCAAAGGCCAGGCGCGCATCCGCACCCAGATGAACGCCGCCCTCATCCAAGCCGACCTCGACTTCGCCCTCGACGCCTTCTCCAAGGCCGGACACGTCACGGGAGTCCTCAAATGACCAACCAGATGAAGACCCTCGTGAAAGCGAAACCCGAACCCGGCCTCTGGATGGAAACCCGCCCGGTCCCCGAAATCGGTCCCGACGACGTGCTGATCAAGATCCACAAGACCGGCATCTGCGGCACCGACATCCACATCTGGAACTGGGACGACTGGGCGCAGCGCACGGTCCCGGTCCCTCTTGTCACTGGCCACGAATTTGCGGGCATCATCGTCGACAAGGGCCGCAACGTCGAAGGTCTCGACATCGGCCAGCGCTGCTCGGGCGAAGGGCACCTGATCGGCAAGACCAGCCGCCAAAGCCGCTCGGGCAAGTTCCACCTCGACCCCGAAACCCGCGGCATCGGCGTCAACGAACCGGGTGCCTTCGCGCAATACCTGCGCCTGCCCGCCTTCAACGTCGTCCCCCTGCCCGACGCGATCGACGACGAGATCGGCGCGATCCTCGATCCCCTCGGCAACGCCGTCCACACCGCGCTCAGCTTCGACCTGATCGGCGAGGATGTCCTCATCACCGGCGCCGGTCCCATCGGCATCATGGCCGCCGCCGTCGCGCGGCACGTCGGCGCGCGCCACGTCGTCATCACCGACATCAACCAGGCCCGCCTCGACCTTGCCGCGCAGGTCGCCGACGTGGTCCCGGTAAACGTCGCCACCACCGACCTCCGCTCGGTCTACCCCAGCCTCAAGATGAGCCAAGGCTTCGACGTGGGGATGGAGATGTCCGGCTCCCAACAGGCCCTCGACCAGATGGTCGAGCACATGGTCATGGGCGGCCGCATCGCCATGCTCGGCATCCCGCCGGGCAAATCCCCGGTCGACTGGAGCCGCATCGTCTTCAAGGCCATCACCATCAAGGGCGTCTACGGCCGAGAGATCTTCGAGACCTGGTACAAGATGATCGCCATGCTGGAAAACGGACTCAACATCCGCCGCGTCATCACGCACCGCTTCAAGGTGGATGATTTCCAGGACGGCTTTGCCGCGATGCGGTCCGGCCTTTCGGGCAAGGTCGTGCTGGACTGGACCTGAGCGGCAGGGGCAACACCAAGCCCTTTCACCTGGCTCCAAATATCCCCGCGCGGCGCGCACGGCCGAGTGATCTTGCGTCCTTCACGCAAGATCGCGAGACAAATGGTCTTCGCGCCGCAAGGCGCTCAATCTGTCAGCCGTCCCCGCCGCGACCAGGGACGAGCCGCCCCCGAAATGCCCCGAAATGGCCCGACAGCGTTAACGCCCCGGTAACCATTTGCCCCCCTCACTGGCCGCATGGGACAGGAGAAAAAGATCATGGACGGATCGCACCCCGCAGGTTTTGCCGAGGCCGGGATGGCTTTTGCAGCGGCCCAACCGGTTGCGGCCCCCGTCCTTGCCGAGGGCACCCGCTTTCGGGTCCGCGTTTTGCGCCTCTCCCCGGGGGAGGCCACGTCGCTGCAATCCCATCTTCACCGTTCCGAACACTGGGTCGTCGTCGAAGGCACCGCCGAGATCACCCTGGACATCCGCGCGCGTCTGGTTGGCGAAGGCGAAGCCGTCCACATCCCCCTCGGCCAGCCGCATCGGCTGGGCAACCCCGGGCGCCTGCCCGTGACCCTGATCGCGGTGGAAACCGGCGGCTACCTCGGCGCAGACGACGTGGTCCGCCACGACTGACGCCTCCTCCCTCCCTCTGGTCGTTCGTCGGCAGCGCCCCACGAGGAGCGACCGAAGGAAGCGAGGAGCCGCCCAAAGGTGAACGCCGGGTAAACGCCCGCACCCAACCCCTTGATTTCCCACGCCCGGAAAACCGCACCACGCGCGGGCAGCCCCGCCCCAACCCCGGTTTACACCGCCCCCCGCATCGGCGATAACCAGCCGGAACCACTTCGGGGTCCGCCGCCATGCTCCTCCTGATCGACAACTACGACAGCTTCACCTACAACCTCGTCCACTACCTGGGCGAGCTTGGCGCGGACGTCGTCGTGAAACGGAACGACGCGCTGCAGGTCCAGGACGTGATCGCCATGAAGCCGGAGGTGATCGTCCTCTCCCCCGGCCCCTGCGACCCCGCCGCCGCCGGGATCTGCCTGCCCCTGACCAGGGCCGCCGCCAGCGCCGGCATCCCGCTCCTCGGCGTCTGCCTCGGCCACCAGACCATCGGGGAGGCTTTCGGGGGCAATGTCGTCCGCTGCCACGAGATCGTCCACGGCAAGATGGGCACCATGCACCACGGAGGCAAAGGCGTCTTCCGCGGACTGCCCTCGCCCTTCCAGGCGACCCGCTACCACTCCCTCGTCGTCGACCGCGCCACCCTTCCGGCGGACCTTGAAATCACAGCATGGCTGGAAGACGGCACCATCATGGGCCTGCGCCACCGCCACCACCTGATCGAGGGCGTCCAGTTTCACCCCGAGTCGATCGCCTCCGAACACGGCCACCAGCTTCTGCGGAACTTCCTCGACGAGGCCCGCGCGAAGGTCCCGGCATGAGCGAGACCCTCAAGCCCCTGATCGGCATCGCCGCCAACCGCCCCCTGACCCGCGCCGAGGCCGAAGCCGCCTTCAACGCGCTGTTCGAGGGTGAGGGCACCCCTGCCCAGATGGGCGGCTTCCTGATGGCGCTCCGGACCCGGGGCGAGACGGTCGACGAATACGCCGCCGCCGCCACGGTGATGCGGTCGAAGTGCAATCCCGTCAAAGCCCCCGAGGGCGCGATGGACATCGTCGGCACCGGGGGCGACGGCAAGGGCACGCTCAACATCTCCACCGCCACCGCCTTCGTCGTGGCCGGTGCGGGGGTCACCGTGGCCAAGCATGGCAACCGCAATCTTTCCTCCAAATCCGGCGCAGCCGATGCACTGACCGAGATGGGCCTCAATGTCATGGTCGGCCCCGAGGTCGTGGAACGCTGCCTGACCGAGGCCGGGATCGGCTTCATGATGGCCCCCATGCACCACCCCGCGATCCGCCATGTCATGCCGGTCCGCGCGGAGCTTGGCACCCGCACGATCTTCAACATCCTCGGTCCCCTGACCAACCCCGCCGGGGTGAAACGCCAGTTGACGGGAGCCTTTTCGGACGCGCTGATCCGCCCGATGGCGGAAACCCTGCTCACCCTCGGGACCGAGAAAGCCTGGCTCGTCCACGGCTCGGACGGCACCGACGAGATCACCATCTGCGGGTCCACCTCCGTCTCGGCGGTCGAAAACGGCGCGGTGCGGGATTTCACCGTCCATCCCGAAGACGCCGGCCTAGCTCCGCATCCGTTCGAAGCGATCCTCGGCGGCACCCCGTCCGAAAACGCCACCGCCTTCCGCGCCCTTCTTGACGGCGCGCCGGGGGCCTACCGGGACGCCGTCCTTCTCAACGCGGCGGCCGCCCTTGTCGTGGCCGACAAGGCGGGAACCCTGACGGAAGGCGTTGCGTTGGCTAGGGAATCCATCGATTCCGGTGCGGCCAGGTCAAAGGTCGACGCGCTCCGCCGCCTGACGAACGCCTGAAAGGCTCTCCATGTCCACCATCCTCGACCGCATCAAGGCCTACAAGCTGGAGGAAGTGGCCAAGGCGAAAGCCGCCACGTCCCTGGCCGACCTGGAAGCCGCCGCCAAATCCGCCAGCCCGCCGCGTGGATTTGCCCGCGCACTTCAGGACGCGACGCAGAACGGCTACGGCCTCATCGCCGAGATCAAGAAGGCCAGCCCCTCCAAGGGCCTGATCCGCGCCGACTTCGACCCTCCGGCGCTGGCCAAGGCCTACGAGGCCGGGGGTGCGACCTGCCTGTCGATCCTGACCGATGCGCCCAGCTTTCAGGGGGCGGACGCGTACCTGATGACAGCGCGCGCTGCCGTGGCCCTGCCCTGCCTGCGCAAGGATTTCCTGTACGACCCCTGGCAGGTCACCCAGTCGCGCGCTCTGAACGCCGACTGCATCCTGATCATCATGGCGTCGCTGGACGACACCCAGGCCGCCGAGCTGGAAGCCGCCGCGATGGAACTGGGGATGGATGTCCTGATCGAGGTTCATGACCAGCCCGAACTGGAACGCGCAGCACTGCTGAAATCGCCGCTGATCGGCATCAACAACCGCAATCTCCACACTTTCGAGGTCACGCTGGACACCACGCGCAAGCTTGCCCGCATGGTTCCGGCCGACCGGATCATCGTCGCGGAAAGCGGGCTTTACACCCCCGGCGATCTGGCCGACCTCGCGCAATACGGCGCGCGCTGCTTCCTGATCGGCGAAAGCCTGATGCGGCAAGAGGACGTGACCGCGGCGACCCGGGCGATCCTGGCGAAACCGCTGACCGCGCAGGGCGGGCTGTGACCTCCGGGCTTTCGCATTTCGACGACCAGGGGCAGGCCCATATGGTCGACGTTTCCGGAAAGCCGGTGACCGACCGGGTTGCGGTGGCCGTGGGCGCGGTCCGCATGACGGCCGAGACGTTGCAACTGATCACCGAAGGCCGGGCGAAGAAGGGCGATGTCCTTTCGGTCGCGCGGCTGGCGGGAATCATGGCGGCGAAGAAGACCTCGGACCTGATCCCGCTTTGCCATCCGCTGCCGATCACCAAGGTCGCGCTGGACCTGACCGCCGACCCGGAACTTCCCGGCGTGCGGATCGAGGCCACCGTGAAGACTTCGGGCCAGACCGGGGTCGAGATGGAGGCGTTGACCGCCGTCTCGGTCGCGGCCCTGACGGTTTATGACATGGTCAAGGCCGTGGAGAAGTCGATGGTGATCGACGGGGTACGCCTGATCCTGAAAGACGGCGGCAAATCAGGCCGCTACGAGGCGCTTTGATGATTTCGGTCGAAGATGCGCTTGCCCGTTGCCTGGCCCTTGTCGCGCCGCTTCCGGCCGAGACTGTCGCCCTTGCCGAAGCCGCAGGGCGCTGGATGTGCAGCCCGGCCATCGCGACCCGCGACCAGCCACCGTTTCCGGCTTCGGCGATGGACGGCTATGCCGTGCAGGGCGATCCCGGACCGGACGACAACTTCCTCGTTATCGGCGAAGCAGGCGCGGGCCATGCCTTCGACGGCGAGGTCGGCCCGGGCCAGACCGTGCGCATCTTCACCGGGGCTCCGGTGCCGCGGGGGGCGACGCGGATCATCATCCAGGAGGACGTGGTCCGGGTTGACGACCGCATCATCCTGAAGGACGGCCTGGACGCGGGCGTCCACATCCGGCCGCAGGGCCAGGATTTCCGCGCCGGAGACAGCCTTCCCCCGCGCCGCCTGCGGCCCAATGACCTTGCGCTGCTTGCCGCGATGAACATTCCGACGGTGCAGGCCAGCCGCCGTCCGGTGGTCGCCATCGTCGCCACGGGGGACGAGTTGGTGATGCCGGGCGAAGACCCCCGCCCCGACCAGATCATCGCCTCGAACAGCTTTGCGCTTAAGGCGATGATCGAGGCCGAGGGCGGCCTTGCCCGCCTTCTTCCGATCGCACGGGACACGGAGGCTGAACTCGCGACTGTCCTCGGCCTTGCCGGCGATGCCGACCTGATCGTCACGATCGGCGGCGCGTCCGTCGGGGACCACGACCTTGTCGGCCGCGTCGCGGGGCTGGAGCACAGCTTCTGGAAACTGGCCCTGCGCCCCGGCAAACCGCTGATGGCGGGGCGACTGAACGGCGTGCCGATGCTGGGCCTGCCCGGCAACCCGGTCAGCGCCATCGTCTGCGGGCATCTTTTCCTGTTGCCGATGGTCCGCGCCCTTCTCGGCCGTCCCGATGCGGCCCCAGTGCCGCGCCATGCGCGGCTGACCACCGACCTCCCCGTCAACGGCCCCCGCGCGCACTACATGCGGGCGCGGCTTGTCCCCGGTGACGGGATGCCGGGAATTGCCCCCTTCGACCGGCAGGACTCGGCGCTGCTGTCGATCCTGGGCCAGGCCGATGCACTTCTGCTTCGTCCCACCAACGCGCCAGCCTGTCGCGCCGGAGACACGGTTCCCTACCTGCCGATCTAGGGGCCTGTGGATATTTCTTGACACAAACCGGGAACACGGGCAGAACATTATGCAAACGCATGATGTGGGAGTGGACCCTGTGCTGACACGCAAGCAGTTGGAACTTCTGGACTTCATCAAGACGCGGATGGACCGCGACGGGGTGCCGCCCTCCTTCGACGAGATGAAGGATGCGCTGGACCTGCGGTCCAAGTCCGGCATCCACCGTCTGATCACTGCGCTGGAAGAACGCGGCTTCATCCGCCGCCTGGCCCACCGCGCGCGGGCGCTGGAAATCGTGAAGCTTCCCGAAGCGATGGAACGGCCCGGTTTCAACCCCAAGGTCATTACCGGCGACAAGGTCGATCCGCCGCGCGGGGCGATGCCCGTCTCGACCGTCGACGCGATGGAATTGCCGGTCATGGGCCGCATCGCGGCCGGTGTCCCGATCGAAGCCATTTCGGAAGTGTCGCACCACATCGCGGTGCCGGGGTCGATGCTGTCTGGCAAGGGTCAGCACTACGCCCTTGAAGTCAAAGGCGATTCCATGATCGAAGCCGGTATCAACGACGGCGACATCGTGGTGATCCGGGAACAGTCGACGGCTGACAACGGTGACATTGTCGTCGCTCTGGTCGAAGATCACGAAGCGACGCTGAAGCGTTACCGGCGCCGGGGCAACATGATCGCGCTTGAAGCCGCGAACCCGGCCTACGAGACGCGGGTGTTCCCCGATCACCTGGTCAAGGTGCAGGGCCGCCTCGTCGGTCTGATCCGCAGCTACTGAGACGCTGACGCGAGCGATTTGCCGGTCAGGTCCGGCAGGTCGACATCACGGGAACGGGGCGACCAAAGCCGGCTCGCCCCTTTTGTCTGTTCGATCCGCATCCCGCCGCCCTCCATCCAGATGGCAAGCGGCCCGGTCTGCGACAGCAAAGCCTGTTCGATCAGCGGGCAACCTGGCAGGGCTGTCTCCACTTCGGCCGCCAGGATCACCAGATCGGCGCTGGCGCAGACATCCACCAGCTTCGCCGCGGCTCCCTTGCCCGTCAGCACCACAGCCTTCAGGCCGCCCAGATCGAACCAGCGTTCCCCCTTCGGGCCGTCGAAGCCCGGTCGTTCGGCAGCCTGCGCCTGTTCGGCAAGGTCGCCGTCGTTCTGCAACCAGTTCTCGGCCGCAAAGCCACCGTCCTTCGGGGACGACAGTGCCCGCCCCTCCGGCCCTTCAAGCCCCAGAAGCCGCCCATCCCCCGACACCAGCAGCACCGGCCGCTCCGCCATTGCCCACAACCCGAACGCAACCGCGACCGGCACCAGACCCAGCGCCTGCACCCGACCGCGCCAGAGGGTCAGCCAGATCGCCCCCAGCGTGAACAGCGGCAGCACCCAAGGACCCGGCGCGGGGATCGGGGTGACCGCTCCCTCCAACCCGGCAATCCAGTGCGCCACGAAGAGGATCCAGCCCGCACCCTGCTCCATCACCCAAAGCGGCAGCCAAGCCAGGCCGACGGGGGCCAGAAGTGCCGCCACCGCCCCCGCAGGCATGATCACCGCGCCCATGACCGGCACGGTCAGCACGTTCGCCAAGAGCCCGTAATCGGTGAAACGGTTGAAATGCGCCGCCGCATAGGGCGCGGTCGACAGCCCCCCGATCAGCGAGGACAGGACCAGCGTGAAAACCGGCATCAGCCAGCGCGGCACCCGCTCACGGTAGATGCTGCCATCCAGCGCCGCAAAGCCGACGATGAGCGCGATCGTGGCGGCGAAGGACATCTGAAAGCCAGGCTCCAGCAGGCTTTCCGGCTTGAACAGAAGCAGGATCATCGCCGCCACCGCCACCGACCGCAGCGTCAGAGCGCGGCGGTCCAGAAGGACTGCTCCCAGCATCACCGAAATCATGATGAATGCCCGCTCCGTCGCCACATTCGCCCCAGACAGCAGGAGGTAGAACAGCGCGACCCCCAGGCTGACCACCGCGGCGACCTTCTTGGTGTTCACCCGCAGCGCCACATAGGGCACCAGCGCCAGCCCATAGCGGAACAGCGCGAAGACGAAGCCGGTCAGGAACGCCATGTTCATCCCCGAGATCGCCAGCAGATGCGCCAGCGACGAATCCCGCAGCGCCTGCACGGTGTCCTCGGTGATGGCAGAGCGGTCCCCGGTCATCGCCCCGGCGGCAAATGCGCCGGCCTGACCATCCATATGGGCCAGCATCCCTTGGGTCAGCCAGGTGCGCAGCCGGTCAATCGGCAGCGCTCCATCCGCCGGATCCTCCAGCAAGAGGACCGGTGTCCGGGTGTAGCCCACGGCCCCCAGCTGGTCGAAGAAGGCCATGCGGCGAAAGTCGAAGGCGCCGGGTTCGACGGGTCCTTCCGGGGCGGCAAGGTTGGCGGTCAGGATCACCACCTGGCCTGGTGTCGGCTTCAGCCACTCCTGTTCGCCCTGCAGCGAAACACGGACTCGCGCCGGAGTGCGCTCGGGCGAGACCTCCTGAAGAACGACCTGGTCCAGGGTCAGGCGCAGGGCATCCGATTGCGAGCGGTCGATCTCGACGATCCGCCCCTCCACCGGCCCGTAGTAGCGGAAGGTCAGCATCGGGGCGTCCAGCGCATGTGCCCGGATCCCGGCGGCGATCCAGCCTGCAGCAAGGGCAGCGACCGCAAGGCCCAGCGGGCGCGCAAGCTCTGCCTTGACCGCAAGCGCCACGCCACCTGCCACCAGAAGGGCTGCCAGCGCATAGCTTCCGGCGCCCGGCTCGCGGTCCAGGGTGAACCAGATGCCGATGCCGCAACCGATCAGCACGGCGATCCAGGGGAACAGCATCCCCCGCGCCGTCTGCAGCGCCTCCAGCGGCGCGATCAGGGCCTTGGTGACGGCCACCTTGTTTCCCAACCCGCGATTGCCTAAACCCGGCGGAAATCCTACGCCCGTCATGGTTTCCGAAAGGTTAACGTCCGATGTCCGCCGTTCCAGCTTCTCCGGTCGTCACCCGCTTCGCGCCCTCGCCCACCGGGTATCTGCACATCGGCGGCGGCAGGACGGCGCTGTTCAACTGGCTTTACGCGCGCGGCCGGGGCGGCAAGTTCCTTCTGCGGATCGAGGACACCGACCGCGAACGCTCGACCCCCGAGGCGACGGCGGCGATCCTGCGCGGGTTGACCTGGCTGGGCCTCGACTGGGACGGCGAGGTGGTCAGCCAGTTCGCGCGGAAGGACCGCCACGCCGAGGTCGCGCACCAGATGCTTGCGCGAGGAACGGCCTACAAGTGCTTCTCGACACAGGATGAAATCGCCGCCTTCCGCACCGCGGAGGAGGCCGCAGGCCGTTATCCGGTGTTCCTGTCCCCCTGGCGCGACGCCGATCCTGCAACGCATCCCGACGCCCCCTTCGCCATCCGCATGAAGGCCCCCCGCACCGGCGAGACGATCATCGAGGACCAGGTCCAGGGCCGCGTCACCATCAAGAACGAGACGCTGGACGACATGATCGTCCTGCGGTCGGACGGCACGCCGGTCTACATGCTGGCCGTGGTGGTCGATGATCACGACATGGGCGTCACGCACGTCATCCGGGGTGACGACCACCTGAACAACGCCGCCCGCCAGCAGATGGTCTACGACGCGATGAGCTGGCAGGTCCCTGTCTGGGCGCATATCCCGCTGATTCACGGGCCGGACGGCAAGAAGCTGTCGAAGCGCCACGGCGCGACGGGGGTCGAGGAATACCAGGCGATGGGCTACCCCGCCGCGGGGATGCGCAACTACCTCACGCGGCTGGGCTGGGCGCAGGGCGACGCCGAGATCTTCACCTCGGACGAGGCGATGAAGATGTTCGACCTGACCGGAATTGGCCGGGCCCCGGCGCGGCTGGACTTCAAGAAGCTGGAAAACACCTGCGGCCATCACATGGCGATGGCAGACGATGCCGCACTGCTGCATGAACTGCGGGCCTACCTTGCCTCTGCCGGACGTCCCGAGCTGACTGATGGCCAAAGTGCACGGATGCAAAGCGCTTTGTGCTTCCTGAAGAAATCTGCGAAGACATTCCCGGAACTCATGGAAAAGGCAGAGTTTCTTTTGGTCGAACGTCCGATCTCTTTCGACCAGAAGGCGGCAGATGCCCTGGATACGGTATCCCGTGGTATACTGAAATCATTGACGCCGCGCCTGCAAAATGCTAGCTGGACGAAAGAGGTGCTGGAGCCGATCCTGAACGAGATTGCCGCAGAAAACGGCATCGGGTTCGGCAAGCTTGCAGCACCCCTCCGCGCGGCCCTTGCCGGCCGAACTGTTACACCTTCGGTTTACGACATGATGCTAACCATCGGTCGGGAAGAAACCGTCGCCAGGCTGTCGGACGCCGCTGCATAAGCCCCGCCCCCCGGCCTTGAACGCAGCCCGTCCGGGGTGCAGGATACCAACGGCCGCCCCCCTGCCCGGGTGCGACCGCCATGACCGGGGAGAACCATGTCCGATACTGTCGCCAAGCTTCAGCTGAACGGGAACACCTACGACCTTCCCGTCCACAAACCCACTCTCGGTCCCGACGTGCTGGACATCCGCAAGCTTTACGGCGAGGCGGACGTCTTCACCTATGACCCGGGCTTCACCTCGACCGCCGCCTGCGAAAGCGCCATCACCTATATCGACGGCGACAAGGGCGAGCTTCTGTATCGTGGTTATCCCATTGAACAGCTCGCCGAAAAGTCGACGCACCTCGAGGTTTGCTACCTCCTCCTTTACGGTGAACTGCCGAACGCGGCGCAGCTGGCCGACTTCACCGGCCGGGTGACCAAGCACACGATGGTGCATGAACAGATGCACTACTTCTTCCGGGGCTTCCGCCGCGACGCGCACCCGATGGCGACGATGGTGGGTGTGGTCGGCGCGATGGCCGCCTTCTACCATGACAGCACGGACATCAACGATCCCTGGCAGCGTGAGGTTGCGGCGATCCGCATGATCGCCAAACTGCCGACGATCGCCGCGATGGCCTACAAGTATTCGGTCGGCCAGCCCTTCGTTTACCCCAAGAACGCGCTCAGCTACGCGGGCAACTTCCTGCACATGTGCTTTGCCGTCCCGGCCGAGGATTACGTCGTCAATCCGGTCCTGGAAAAGGCGATGGACCGCATCATGATGCTGCACGCCGACCACGAACAGAACGCTTCGACCTCGACCGTGCGTCTGGCGGGATCGTCGGGCGCAAACCCGTTTGCCTGCATCGCCGCCGGCATCGCCTGCCTTTGGGGTCCGGCGCATGGCGGCGCGAACCAGGCTTGCCTGGAGATGCTGAAGGAAATCGGCACCGTCGACCGCATCCCCGAGTTCATCGCCAAGGCCAAGGACAAGACCTCGGGCTTCCGCCTGATGGGCTTCGGGCACCGGGTCTACAAGAACTTCGACCCCCGCGCGAAGGTCATGAAGGAATCGGCGGACGAGGTGCTGGGTCTGCTGGGTGTGGACAACAACCCGCTTCTCCAGGTTGCCAAGGAACTGGAGCGTATCGCTTTGGAGGACGAATACTTCGTCTCGAAGAAGCTTTACCCCAACGTCGATTTCTATTCCGGCATCATCCTGGAAGCGATGGGGTTCCCCACGGCGATGTTCACGCCGATCTTCGCGATCAGCCGGACCGTGGGCTGGATCAGCCAGTGGAAAGAGATGATCGCCGACAAGAACCAGAAGATCGGCCGCCCGCGCCAGCTGTATATCGGGCCCGAGATGCGCGATTACGTCGACCTCCGCCACCGCTAACCCGTTCGACCACCACAATAAAAAGGCCGCCCCTGCCCGGGCGGCCTTTCTGCTGCAGCGCTGCGCCATCGCGCCGCAGCGCAAATCTGATGAAAATCGTCGGAATTATGTTATATTCCTTGCGTGCTTTCTACGCGGAGTATCACCATGAAAGACGCTTCCTCCATTGCCGACCTGACGTTGCACCACGCGCCCGCTACAATGGGCGACCGGGTGGCGTTTCGCACCGTGAAGTTCATGCGCGTCTTTGCCGACGCCTTCTTCTCGCATCGTTACGGCCACCGCGCGGTTGTGCTTGAAACCATCGCGGCTGTCCCCGGCATGGTCGGCGGGCTGCTTCAGCACCTGAAGGCGTTGCGCCAAATTCGCGACGATCAGGGCTGGATCCGCGAGTTGCTGGAAGAAGCCGACAACGAACGCATGCACCTGATGACCTTCATCCACGTGGCGCAACCGTCTCGCTTCGAGCGGTTGGTCATCATGATCGGCCAGGCGATCTTCTATAACGCCTACTTCTGGCTTTACCTCTTTACGCCTCGTACTGCGCACCGGATCGTCGGATATCTCGAGGAAGAGGCGGTGGTCAGCTATACCCAGTACCTCGCCGAGATCGAAGCGGGACGGGTCGACAACGTTCCCGCCCCGCAGATCGCCATCGATTACTGGCACTTGCCCCAGACCGCGCGCCTGCGCGACGTGGTCATCGCCGTCCGCGCCGACGAGGCCGGCCACCGTGACCGCAACCACGAGATGGCGGATCAGCTCAAGGCGGCCTGAGGGCGCAACACGCGCTGCGCAAGCCGGCAAGACGCCCGCATCAGCCGCGACCGTCCAAAGTCCGGACCGCCCCGTAAAGGTCCACCCGGCGGTCGCGGAACAGGCCCCAGCTGGCCCGCATCGCCGCGATGGCATCCAGATCGAACTGGTAGACAAGTACCATTTCCGTCTCCCGGTCAGCCTTTGCGACCAGTTGCCCGGTGGGGTCGGAAATGAAGCTCGACCCATAGAAGGTCACCTCCCGCCCCTCGGGAGCGACCTCCAGCCCGATCCGGTTCGAGGCCATCACCGGCAGGATGTTCGCCGCCGCATGGCCGCGCATCGCCAGTTCCCAGTGCGGCTGGCTGTCATAGTCCGGCGCAGGTGGCTCTGACCCGATTGCGGTCGGGTAAAGCAGCAGTTCCGCCCCCATCAGCGCCATCGCCCGGGCGCATTCCGGAAACCACTGGTCCCAGCAGATGCCGGCGCCGATGCGACCATAAGCCGTGTCCCAGACCCGGAACCCGGTGTCGCCGGGCGAGAAGTAATACTTCTCCTCGTACCCCGGCCCCTGCGGGATGTGGCTTTTCCGGTAGACCCCCAACACCCGCCCATCCGCATCGACCATCGCGATGGAGTTGAAGAAGGCCAGTCCCGCACGTTCGAAGAAGCTGACCGGGATCACCACGCCCAGTTCGCGCGCCAGCGCGGCAAAGCGGGCGACCAGCGGGTGACCCTCCAGGGGCTGGGCAAGGTCGAAATACTTCGGATGCTGTTCGATGCAGAAGTAGGGGGCGGCGAACAACTCCTGGATCAGCACCACCTGCGCGCCCTGGGCCGCGGCGGCCCGCACCAGAGCCTCGGCGCGGTCCGCATTGTCCGGCAGATCCCAGGTGCAGGCGAACTGGGTGACAGCGACGGTGACGGGTCTCATCTGGGGCCTCCGGACAGCGGGTGGCGCGACCTTACGGCTCTGGCGGCGCGGCTTGAAGCCCGATTCCAACCGGTGCGGGCCAGCGTTTCCCCGCCGCAGCAATGGCCGTCGGGTGCAGACGTTCCGACCTGTCCTGCCCGACCACGCGCTTCCGCCGCCACAGAAACGCCTTCCCCCAGCTTTTCCAAGTCCCCACCATCGGCGCCGCCGGATCGCAGGGAAACCGCGCGCGCCAGCCTTCGGGCAGCGCCAGACCCAGCGCCTCGGACCGCTCCAGCATCCAGACCAGCGGGATGTTCGCCAGTCCCCGCGCCGCGGCAAAGTCGCCGATCTGTCCGCCCACATCGCCATGCGCGCCGCGGAACCAGACCTGCTCCACATTGCCCTCCCACCCGGGAGGGCAGTCCCACAACACCGGTGCAAAGGCCTCGCGCGTCTCGTTCAGCGCCAGCGCGTGATAGCCGTGCCGGATCGAGGTACCCAGATGGTGGTTGTGAAACCCATGCCGGTCCGGCGCGAACATCCAGAACAGTGGTAACCGCAGACCCAGCGCCTTCACCGTGTCCCAGACCCCCACCATCTCGATCGGAGCCTCCGGGTGGCAGAACCGGCGCGTGAACACTTGCACGGACTGACTGTCCGCCGCCCTTTCATAGTGCCGCCAGGCCAGCCGCACGGCCCGCTCGGTGGCATGTTCCCGGCGCAAAAGCCCCACCTTGTCGATCACTCCGGCCAGCGAGCGCACCGCATAGGCCCCCCGCGAATAGCCGAAGAGAAAGATCCGGTCCCCCTCGCGGTAGCCCGAGGCGAGCCAGCCATAGGCCCGCTGAATCTGCGGCGCGGTGCCCCGGCCCTCCAGGATTGCCAGCCCGCGCAGCCACCCCTCCCACTGCATCCCCGGCTCGTAGTAAAGGCGGCGGTTGGCGTGGTGGCCCATCTCTTTTAAAAGCTGGAACAGCAGTCCCGCGTTCCCCTCCTGCCCCGGCTCCAGGCTGGACATCGTGCCATCCAGAATGATGACGTGATCTACGACCCCGCGCACGCGGCCCGGCGCTGGCGCGGGTTCCACCTCGGGCTCGACCGTGCGGCGGAAGAAACTGCGAAGGCGATCAAACAGGCGCGTGGCGGGTCTCCCTGGTTCGGGAATGCAGGTTCCCCACATCATCGCCCGGCGGGGGTTAAGGTTCCCTCACCCCAAACGCTAAGCGCCCGGCAGGATTTGTCCAGCCGGGCGCTTCAATTGCACAAGAAGATCAGACAGTCAGAGCTTCAGGCTGAGGACCGTTGCCATCTGCAGCTCGCCAAACCCGTTGAAGCGGGTGTTGGTGACGGTCGAGTACGACCCCATCCCCTGCCAGATGACGAAATCACCTTCGGCCAGGTCGGACGGCAGCGGGATCTCGCCCGGCAGCCGGTCGACCGAATCGCAGGTCGGGCCGAAGACGATGCGCGGCAGCGCGTCGCCCTTGCGCTTTTCGCCCTGGGGCGTGAGCACCTCGATCCGGTCGATCACGCCGATCATCGGCAGTTCGGTCAAGGAACCGTAGACGCCGTCGTTCAGGAAGACGTGGCTTCCGTCGCGCAGCGCCTTGACGCGCGCGGCCAAGGCGAAGGCGTCGCCGCAAAGCGCACGGCCGGGTTCACAGATCAGCGCGGGGCGGTCTGCTCCGAAAGCTTCGGTCGTGACCCGGTCGATCAGCTGGAACGTGTCCTCGATCTGCGGGACCACGGCCTGCAGCCGGTGGTTCGGGAAGCCCCCGCCGACGTTCAACCGCGCGATCTTGACGCCCGCCGCCTTGGCGATGTTCGCCGCCTCGCGGATATAGGCCTCCCAGGCGTGGGGGTCGGTGCATTGCGTGCCGGGGTGGAAGGTGATCGACGGGATGTAACCCGCCGCCGCCACATCGCGGAGGAGTTCGGTCGCCAGTTCCACCGTCGCGCCGAACTTGGCGCCAAAGTTGTAGGCGGCCCCGGCCACCGGCAGCTTGAAGCGGACGCTGATCTCGGTTGCGTGCACCGGAACCATCTCGATCAGCTTGGCCAGCTCGGACTTCGAATCCACGCTGTAGGACTTCACACCCTTTGCGACAGCATAGGAGATTTCGTGCCGCGCGCGGACCGGGTTGTTGTAGTGGATCGCCGCATCGGGGGCCAAGCGGCGGATCAGGTCGATCTCGAACGGCGAGGCGCAGTCAAAGCCGCGCACACCGGCCGCCGCGAGGTTTTCCACCATCGCTTCGCCGGGGTTCGACTTCACGGCATAGGTCACGAGGCCTGGAAAGCCGTCGATGAACCGCCGCGCTGCCGCCTGGGCTGCCGAGGGCGCGAAGAACAGCACCGGATTTTCCGGCTGCTCTTTCTTCAGATAGTCAGTGGGGTTGGACCAGATTGTCTTGGAGAGTCCCATCGGCCGATTTTCCTTTGCCAACAAGACGCTTCGCCCTTCCCCGTGCAGCTATGGGATCGGGCACCAGCGTGGTTTCAAGTGAACCAGGCCAGGTGCGTATGAACCGCCCTTTTCCTGCAATCGAGGATGCCGCATATGGGTTACAACTTCACCGAACAAAACTATATAAATGCGCGGTTTCGTCGTTATAATGACGAAAAGGGACGGCAGATTGCATGGACGAACTGGATCGCAACATCATTGGGCTTCTCTCCGCCGACGCGCGGGTCTCGGTTGCCACCTTATCGCGCCGGTTGAAGGTCGCGAGGTCCACCATCCAGGCCCGGCTGGAGCGGCTTGAGACCTCGGGCGTGATCGCCGGCTACACGCTGAAACTGGGCGAAGCGGCGCGGGAGGGGCGGCTTAGGGCCTCGGTCCTTTTGACCATCGAACCCCGTTCGCAGGCGGCCGTTCTGGCCCGTTTGCGGACAATTGCCGAGATCGAGCGGGTTTTCACCACCTCCGGCCGCTTCGATTTCCTGGTGCAGGTCGCCTGCCCCAACACCCAGGTGCTCGATTCGGTGCTGGACCAGATCGGAGCCATGACCGGAGTGCGGGCGTCGGAAAGCCTGATCCACCTGTCGACCAAGATCGACCGCGCAGTTTGATCGGAAGGTGGGCGAATCGCCCACCCTACAGGCCAAGCGCCCGGAACACCTTCGGCAGCTCCTCGGGCAGGTCCTCGGCAATCAAGCCGGGGCCGAAGGACAGCGCACATTCCACATGCAGCCAAGCCCCGGTGCAGGCGGCGTCGAAGGGGCTGAACCCCCGCGCCAGAAGACCGGTGATGAACCCGGCCAACACATCGCCGGACCCCGCGGTCGCGAGCCAGGGTGCCGCGCGGTCGTAGTGGGCGGAATTGATGGCGCAGCGCCCCGTGGGGTCCGCGATCACCGTGTCGGGGCCTTTATACAGGACCACGCAGCCCGCGCGCTTCGCCGCCTCGCGCGTGGCGTCGACCTTGGAATAGGCGGGGCCTTTGGTGGCTGGCGCGGCCAGCTTTTCGGCGATGTCGGGGAAGAGGCGGGCGAATTCGCCGGCATGAGGGGTCAGGACGCATCCCTCGTGAAGGGCGGCGAAGAGGTCGGGGTTTTGGGAGAGGAGCGTCAGGGCGTCGGCGTCGAGGACAACAGAGAGTCGGGGTGAACCCCGACCTACAGAGCCCGTAGGTCGGGGTTCACCCCGACTCTCTAACGCCACCACCACCAGCTCCCTGCCCCGCGCATCCAGACCCATCCCCGGCCCCACGCACAGCGCATTGATCCGCCCGTCCTCCAGCACCCCGGCCAGAGCCTCCCCATCCGCCACCCCCCGCAGCATCACCGCATCCAGCCGCGCGGCGTTCTCTTGGATGGCCTCAGGAGGACACCCCACCGTCACCACCCCCGCCCCGATCCGAAGCGCCCCCCGCGCCGACAGCCGCGCCGCCCCGCCGCGACCGGAGGGGCCGGAAAGGATAAGGGCGTGGCCGTGTGAGTATTTATGATCCAGGTGTTTGCCCAGATCACGCACCAAAGGCTGAACGAGCTGCACTGCTCCAACCGCTTCGCTCAATCCGATGTCGCAGACGCGCACTTTGCCACACAGGGCAGGCCCCAGGTCCAGTACATGTCCAAGCTTCATTGAGTGAAAGGTGACAGTCATATCGGCGGCACCTGTGGGCGCTGCTGCCACGCTCTCGCCAATCCCCCGGAAATCCTCTGCCTTCAGCGGACGTCCGCTGTCGCTGCAAAGCCCGCTTGGCAGATCAATGGCAACATGAGCGATGCCCCATTTGGTGTTGGTCCATAACGACCGGCGGTCTTCGTGCATTTCAAGAAGCGCAAGGCCAATCCCCGTGACAGGCCGGGAAAGACCGGTGCCGAATAGTGCGTCAACTACTAGATCGGGTTTGTCGCTGTAGGCTGACATGTTCCGGCCGAGTCGCTTTACCTCCCCCATCCCCCGCCACCGCTCATAATTCACCCGCGCGTCCGGCGGCATCCGCTCTGGGTCGCCGTAGAGGAAAACCTCCACCTCCCAGCCCCACTCCTTCAACAACCGTGCCACGACAAAACCGTCGCCGCCGTTGTTGCCCGGCCCGCACAGGACCACCGCCCGGTGCGAGGTCGCCTGCAGTTCGGGCCATTCCTCGAAGATCGCCTTGACCACGCCCCGCCCGGCGCGCTCCATCAGCTCCAGGCCGGTGACCTCACCCGAGGCAATCGCCGCCTGTTCGATGGCCCGCATCTGCGCGGCGGTCAGAAGTTCGGTCATTCTTCAACCACCTCAGTTTTCAAACTGCCCACCTCTTAGGCGCACTGCATAAATTTTAGGCATCATGCGAGGAATCCCCCGGCCACAAGCCACAAGGAAACCCTGTCACATTGTCCCCCCCGCGGGGAAGTGGTGTGAGGGGCAAAGACGGAACCGGGGGGAGTCGGCCCATGAAGAAAGTCGAAGCGATCATCAAGCCGTTCAAGCTGGATGAAGTCAAAGAGGCGCTTCAGGAAGCCGGGATCCAGGGCCTGTCGGTCACCGAGGTCAAGGGCTTCGGCCGCCAGAAGGGCCACACGGAACTTTACCGTGGCGCCGAATATGTCGTCGACTTCCTTCCCAAGGTGAAGATCGAGGTCGTGCTGACCGACGACATGGTCGACACTGCCGTCCAGGCGATCATCGCCGCCGCGCGGACCGACAAGATCGGCGACGGCAAGATCTTCGTCACCCCCGTGGAACAAGCCATCCGCATCCGCACCGGCGAAACCGGCGACGATGCTGTCTGAACGGGCCTAACCGCCTAACCCATCAACCCCATAACGAAAGGCAGTCAGATGAGCGCCGTTGCCACTGCTCTGAAACTGATGAAGGACGAGGAGGTCGAATACGTCGACATCCGCTTCACCGACCCGAAGGGCAAGCTCCAGCACGTGACGCTGGTGGCCGACCTGGTCGACGAGGATTTCTTCGAGGAAGGCTTCATGTTCGACGGCTCGTCGATCGCGGGCTGGAAGTCGATCGACCAGTCCGACATGAAGCTGATCCCCGATCCGGCTTCGGTCTACATCGACCCCTTCTACGCCGAAAAGACCATGTGCGTGCATTGCAACGTGGTCGAGCCGGACACCAACGAGGCCTATGCCCGCTGCCCGCGCCAGATCGCGCTGAAGGCTGAAGCGTACCTCAAGTCCTCCGGGATCGGCGATCAGGCCTACTTCGGGCCGGAAGCCGAGTTCTTCCTGTTCGACGACGTCCGCTACTCGGTGACCCCCCGCAAGGTGTCCTACGAGATCGACGCCGAGGCGGCTGCCTGGAACACCGACACCGTGACCGAGGGCGGCAACTACGGCCACCGCGCGGGCCACAAGGGCGGCTACTTCCCGGTCAACCCGATCGACGAAGCCCAGGACATCCGGGGCGAGATGCTGTCCACGATGAAGCGGATGGGCATCAAGGTCGACAAGCACCACCACGAGGTCGCGACCTGCCAGCATGAACTTGGGATGATCTTTGGCGGTCTGGTCGAACAGGCCGACAACATCCAGAAGTACAAGTACGTGATCCACAACGTGGCGCACGCCTACGGCAAGACCGTGACCTTCATGCCGAAGCCCATGAAGGGCGACAACGGCTCGGGGATGCACGTCAACATGTCGATCTGGAAGGGCGGCAAGCCGCTCTTCGCGGGCGACAAGTATGCCGACCTGAGCCAGGAGGCCCTGTATTTCATCGGCGGCATCCTGAAGCACGCCAAAGCTCTGAACGCCCTGACGAACCCCGGCACGAACAGCTACAAGCGCCTGATCCCGGGCTTCGAGGCCCCGGTTCTGCGCGCGTATTCGGCCCGCAACCGGTCGGGCTGCGTTCGGATCCCGTGGACGGAATCGCCGAAGGCCAAGCGCGTCGAGGCCCGTTTCCCCGATCCGTCGGCGAACCCCTACCTCGCTTTCGCGGCGCTTTTGATGGCCGGCCTTGACGGCATCAAGAACAAGATCGATCCAGGTCCGGCTTCGGACAAGGACCTCTATGATCTTCCGCCGGAAGAACTGGCTGAAATCCCGACCGTCTGCGGTTCGCTGCGGGAGGCTCTGGAAGAGCTGGAGAAGGACATGGACTTCCTGCTGGCGGGCGACGTGTTCGACCGCGACCAGCTGGAAGCCTACATGGCGCTGAAGTGGGAAGAGGTCTACGCCTACGAGCACACCCCGCACCCGGTCGAGTACCAGATGTACTACTCCTGCTGAAGGGGGCGGTGGGCCGACGGCCCACCCTACCTTCCGGGATCAGGAGGGCGCCTTCGGGCGCCCTTTTTCGCTGGCGCCCGCGCGGGACAATCCGGATAAGGCATTGATATTCCGGACTTAGCACTAGGGACATTAACGTCTTGGAAAGCAGGGTGCGGACGGCTAACCTGCGGTTGAAACCAGCTGCGGAAGACTGATGGCCAAGACCCCGTTGCAAAAGAAGCCAGCCCTGGACCGACCGGAAATCTGGACTTCCGGCGGGCAGCGTCCGCCGTTCGACCTGCGCGCCCTGGGCCGGGCAAGCCTGCATCTGTCGCGCGAAGTCGTGACCCCGCTGCATGCCTGGGGTGCCCGCAGCCTGCGGCTTCGCGCCGAGCGCGTCCGCGATGGAGCCGGGCGCATTCCTGCGGAGAAACTGGGGCGCGCCGCGCGTTTCGTGCCCTCGCACCTGCGGGTCGCGGCCTGGGTGCAGAACCTGGCGGCCGTCCTGTCGCATGCCAGCGCCACGGCCGACCGCGACGTGCTGCGGGGCAATGCGCTGGTCGCCGAGATCCGGCCGCATCTGTGGGACAGGGCAGCGACGGCCCCCGCCGAGCCGGAGCCCCTGCCGCCGGCCAAGGGCGAGGTGCCCCCCGTCGTGTTGCCCGAACCGCGTATCCTGCAACCCGACGATGATCCGCTCGCCTCGATCCGTGACGACATCGCGGCGGGGCCGGAGACAGGTTCGGCGCCGGACCCGGATCGGCCCCCTGCCCCTCCCGGCCCCGTGGCCGAGGGTGCCATCCAGGTTTCGGGCTATCTGCTTGGCTGGGGCACGACCCTCGTTGCGCTGCCCTACGGGTTTGGCCGTGCGCTGTGGCTATGGATCACGGGCCGGGACCTGCGGCAGATCGGAACCGACGACTGAAACTGAGACGGTCGGTTTTCAGATGGAGCGCGTACCGCGCCAGCCTTTTCCGTCGCGGCCTTGCGTGAAGAACGCAAGCCCGCTCCAAAAGCCTCCGGCGGGGATATTTGGTGCCAGGTGAAAGGGCCTGGCGAAAGCGGGGCCGTCAGGCCAGCGTCTTTTGCAGGAAGGCCAGGACCTCGGCCTTGACCGGATCGGTCTCGAAGGCGTCGCCACCGTGGCCGGCGCCGGGGACAAGCTTGTAGTCGACCTCGGCCTGCGGGTCGGCGGCGATCCAGGCCTCGCGCAGGCGTTTGGCCTGCAGGTCGGCGATCAGCGGATCGGCATCGCCATGCCGGATCAGGATCGGCGGCAGCGGCTCTTTCAGCCGGGACAGCCGCCCGACCGGTCCCATCGACCACGCGGCGGCGCGGTTTTCGCCGACGGCATAGCCCAGAAGCTGACTTTCGGCGCTGTCGGCCGGATCGGTCGCCCCCATCGCCGGGGTTCGCCCCAGCGTCGCCATGTCCTGGTCCATCGTCGAGAAGTCCATCGGGCCGAAAAGGCTGACCACACCGCGCGGGCGAAGCCCGACCTCGACGAGGCTGAGTGCCGTGGAGACGGCCAGGAAGGCCCCCGCAGACTGGCCGAGCAGCACCAGCCGCGCGGGATCAAGGCCCAGCGTCATCCCCTCGCGTTGCAGATGGACCACGGCGGCAAGGCAATCCTCGCCCTGGGCCGGCCATTTCGCGGTGCCGGACAGGCGGTAGTTGATCCGCACGACAGCGATCCCGGCCTGGGTCAGTTCGGGCCAGATCGTCAGTTCGGACTTGTCGCCGATCTTGAATGCACCACCGTGGACCATCAGCAGGACCGGATGCGGGCCACTGCCGGCGGGCAGGGTCACGTCCATCACCTGGCGCGGGTCACTACCATAGGCGATCTCGGTCGCCCTTTGGCCACGCCGCCATAGGGCGACACCCCCGGCGGCAACAGCGGCGGCCCCGCCAATCAGCAGGGTGCGGCGGATCAGTCCGGGCATGTCAGTCTCCGATTCAGGCGGGCAAGGTCGGCGGTCAGGCGGGCTTCGAGGGCGGCGATGCGCGGCTCGGCCACCGCTTCGGCGGAATGCAGCACCCGCCAGGTCAGCCGGGCTTTCGGCGCGCAGGGCTTCAGGATGGCAAGGCGCAGGATGCGGCGCAGCGGACGGCGCAGGACCAGCCAGTCGATCCAAGGAGGTGCCCCCATCGTGGTCACGGCCAGCACGTCCTGCAGCGCATCAAGGCGCGGCAGCATCGGGCCGAAGCCGGGGGAATGATCGAAGGCGGTCCCGGGCGTCCAGACCCGGTCGAACCAGCCCTTCAGGATTGCGGGGAAGCCGAACCACCAGGTCGGGAAGATCAGGATCAGGACCTGGGCCCGGCTCAGCTCGTGCTTTTCCTCGCCAAGCGTGGCGGGCAACTTCGCATAGTAGCCCTGGCGTTCCCCTGGGGTCAGACGCGGGTCGAAGTCTTGCGCATAAAGGTCGCGGCGGGTGACGTCCCAGCCTTGCGCACGCGCCTTTTGCTCCACCGTCGCGGCAAGACGCGCGTTGAGGCTGTCCCCCAGGGGATGCGCGAAGACCAGCAGGCAGCGGGTCAATGCATCGCCTCGCGCAGCGCCGCGTAATCCTCGGGCGCGATCTGGGCGGCGTCGACCACGATGGTATGGATGGCGAAAAGCACCGCCCCGGTCTGCGGCAAGCGCAAAAGGGTCTGGCGTTCGCAGCGGACATAGGACCGGCCGGTGGGCTGGCGGCGCCAGTCGCCCTCGACCCGCGGGTGGTGCAGGTGGAAGCTGTCGTAGGTGAAGAAGTTCATCCGCCACAGGGGCTGTTCCGGCCGGATCGCCGTCAGCAGGCGATGGACCCGGGCGGCGAGGGCCTCGTCATAGATCTCGACCGGCTTGTGGATGCCGGTCATCGGGCGGCCCAGCTTCTGCGCCAGGGTCCAGGAGGCCGGGAAGCAGAGGATCGCGCCGGTCAGGTCGTATTCCCTGCCGTTGTCTTCCATCAGGCAAAGGTCCTGCTGGACCAGTCGGCCAAGGGTCATCAGCGGATGGGCAGGGTCCAGCAGCACGGTCACGCCGTCGGGGCGGGTGAGATCGGTCGCGGTGATGGTAAAGCCGGGCTCGTCGCGCAGCCAGTCGAGGACGGTTGCGTAAAGCTCATCCGCCGCAGGGCGGGCGGCTGGCAGAAGGCCGTGGACCACCTGGGGCTGCCCGGCGATGAGACGATCGCGCAGGGCCATCTGTCCGGCATAGGCCTCGTCCACCCGCAACCAGTCGCGGCCCTGCACGGGCTGGATACCGGGCAGGCGCCGGGTTGCCGGACTGGCCCAGGGGTGAAGCGGAAGCCGGTCCTGCAGGATCGGCGCATCTTGCAGCGCGTGCGACATGCACCGCTTGAAGCACGGAGCCCCAGCGGCTGCAACCAACACGTTTGCGACCAAAGGCGTCGCGGCTGGCATAGGCGGGCCTCTGCCAAGCCGGGCACTCTGCTGCCAAACGGGGAGGCCACATGGACTATCAGCGCGACCGCCGGAAGATCGACCCCACGCGCGGCGCCGCGCTGGGGGACGGGACGGCGAACGACAATGACCGGGTCGAGATCGGGCCCACCCAATTGGCCTTCGGGGAATGGGCGGCGGCGGGGCTGGAGTTGCCGAACCTGGCGCGGATGCGCGAGGCGCGGTGGCGGAAGCTGACCGCCGGGCTGGTCGCGCGGGACTATGGCGGTCTTCTGATGTTCGACCCCCTGAACATCCGCTATGCGACCGACACCACCAACATGCAGCTCTGGAACACGCACAACCCGTTCCGCGCCTGCCTTTTGTGCGCCGACGGGCATATGGTGATGTGGGAGTACAAGAACTCCCCTTTCCTCGTGACGTTCAACCCCCTGGTGAAGGAGCTGCGCTCGGGAGCGACGTTCTTTTACAACTCGACCGGAGACCGGGGGCAGCAGGCGGCGCAGGGGTTCGCGGCGCAGGTCGACGAGGTGATGCGCGAACATGCCGGGACGAACCGGCGGCTGGCGGTGGACAAGATTATGATCCACGGACTGCGGGCGCTGGAGGCGGCCGGGTTCGTGGTCGAGGAAGGCGAGGAAGTGACCGAACGGGTCCGTGCGGTGAAGACGCCGGACGAGATCCTGGCGATGCGCTGTGCGCATGTGGCCTGCGAAGCGGGGATTGCCGAGATGGAGGCGTTCACCCGCCGCGAGGTGCCGGGGGGCAAGGTCTCGGAGGATGCGATCTGGGCGGAACTTCACGCGGCCAACATCCGGCGCGGCGGGGAATGGATCGAGACGCGGCTTCTGGCGTCGGGGCCCAGGACGAACCCGTGGTTCCTGGAATGCGGGCCGCGGATCGTGCAGAACAACGAGATCGTCGCCTTCGACACCGACCTGATCGGGGCTTACGGGTTCTGCATCGACATCTCCCGGACCTGGTGGGTGGGCGACGCCCGGCCCTCGAACGCGATGGTCAGCGCCTTTCACCATGCGCTGGACCACATCGCCGACCACAAGTCCCGCCTGAAACCCGGCGTGACCATCGAGGAACTGGTGATGCAGGGCCACCAGCTGGCTCCGGAGTACTGGAAGCAGAAGTATTCCTGCAAGATGCACGGCGTCGGGCTTTGCGACGAATGGCCCTATGTCCACTACCCCGACGGCTGGATGCCCGGCGCCTTCGACGCGGCCCTGGAGCCGGGGATGGTCCTCTGTGTCGAGGCGCTGGTCTCACCCGAGGGTGGGAATTTCTCGATCAAGCTGGAGGATCAGGTGCTGATCACGGAGGACGGATGCGAGACGCTGACGCGGTATCCGTTCGACGAGCGGCTGATGGGGTAATGTGGTGACTGACGAGGTTTGTGCGACGCAGGCGCTCCTTTTGCGCCTTCGGCTTCTCGTCGCAGAGCTGCCAGCGATGAGGGACGCAGTCATCGAAAAGCGGTCCGGCAAACCCCCGTTTGCACAAGATGTTCCTTGAGAAGCGGTTACCAGCGGACAAGGCGCAAGCTGCCGTTACTTCGACTTGCGAACACCTTCAGCGGAGGAGCGCTGAGCGCGGACGGCGACCTGTCCATGTCCGTTGAAGGCGCGCTTTTCATTTCCTACGTCCTGAACATGTCTGATGAACCCTCCGACCTGTCTCCGCGCTCGAACAAGGAAGCGATGCGCCGCGGCTTACTTGCTCGCTGCCCGCATTGCGGTGAAGGTAAGCTGTTTGATGGCTACCTGACTGTTGTTCAGAAGTGTTCCTCATGTGAAGAACCGCTCGGACTTTATCGTGCAGCGGATGCACCGGCCTTCATCACAATGAGCATCATTGGGCTCCTGCTCATTCCTGTTCTCGGGTTCGGCTTCGTGGCATTTCGCGCCGACCCCCTGACCCTTGCCCTTGTGGTCACGGCCATCGTAGGGGCACTGACCTTGGTCGTGCTCCGCCTCGTGAAGGGTGCATTTGTGGGCTTTCTGTGGGCCCAGCGTGAGATTGACCGCGGGGCCTGAACAGTCGAAGAGAATGTGTTAAGAAAGGCCTAACGTCCGCAGCCAAGCCATTGGAATGAAAGACCCATCAGGATTTGTCCACCGTGGACACTACAAGTCCACGTACCTCCCCACTGTGACCTCGCCTCCCGCGCCGGTGAACCGCACGTCCAACCCCTGCCCCTCGACGACGTAGCAGGCGGCGACATCCGATGGCGGCCAGATAGAGCAGCACCGGCTCCCCTCCACCCACTCCCCCAGGCCGCCCCAGACCCGGCTTCGTGCAAGGTCCGGCCGTCCTGGAAGAAATTCTGCGTCGATCCGTCCTCGTACTGCAGCACCCGCGCCACCAGCGCCGCCCGGATCCCGGCCTCATCAAGGACGCGCCAGCCCTCGGCCAAAACGGGGACGGCTGGACTCAGCCAACAAGAAGCGGCCCGCAGAACGGAGCCAGCGCCGCCACTGAACCTGGAAGAATCTGCAGGATCACAGCGCTTCGTCGATCGAGCGGCTTCTAAAGCTCGACCTGCGCCAGCAAGCCCAGGTGATCCGACCCCGCCGCGGGACGGGCCGAGACCTTGCCACCCTGTGGCGCGAAGACGTGGTCGATCGGCAGCGGGAACAGGCGCGACAGCCCGATGAAGCTGCCGAAGGTCGGTCCCGCCGGTCGCGCGCCGACGATGTCGGCCAGCCGGGTGACCGAGTTCGCCCAGCGAACCATGTTGAAATCGCCCGCCATCACCACCGGCCCCTCCAGCCGGTCCAGGATCGGCAGCAAGAGGTCGACGTGGTCGGCCTGGTTGTAGGGCCAGGGCCAGTTCAGGTGCAGCGAAACGATCCAGAACCGTTCCGCACCCGACACGACCTGCAACGCGGCAAGGTTCGGCCCGCAAAAGGCCGTTCCTGGTACCGGCTCAAGATCGGTCAGAATGGCTGGCCCGCCGACTGTTCCGCCGGGGCAAAGATGCTGCGTGGGGTAGAGGTCCTTCAGGCTTGTCAGCAGCGCCTCGTTGGCGGTGGACACCTCTTGCAGAGCCAGGATCTGCGCAGAGGCGTCCCGGATGTCCGCCTCCAGAAGCGCCAGCTCGGCATTCCGGTACAGCATGTTCTTCTGATAGAGCGTGTAACGCCCCGGCACCCCTGGCCAGGAATAGGCAAGCAGCACCTGCGCGCCCGTCAGAAGCGCGAGCAGCATCGAGACGAACGCCGCCATCCGCAGGCCTGCAAAACTGGCGAAGACCGCCAGGATCAGAACCGCCGCCGCCGCGATCCCGCGCCCGACCGACAGCGAATCTCCCATAGGATGCAGGAAACCAAGGTAGCCGCTGACCAGCGCCAGAACTGCCAGCCCCAGAGCGATGCCGATCCCCTGCTGCCAGATCCTGCTTTCGTCTTCCATCACTCGTCCACGCGTCCCATCACTTGATCAAACGTTCCACCAGGTCGCGCAAGGGTGGCCCCATCTCGGGCCCGGTGGTCAATCGCAACTGTTCTAACCCGATCACTGCGGCATAAATGAGTTGCGCCTTTGGCAACAGTTCGCCCGCGTTGGCCCAAATCCCGGGCAGGAAACCGACCACGACGTCTGGAGGCGCTGGAACCACAGCGTGGGCGAGCGGCTGGACTCCGGTTGGGTGGCGATATCCTCACACAGTTCAGGCATCACCTGATGAAAGCCTCAGAGTACTCTGAAATATAACAGAAACCCAGCATCATAATTTGCTATCGCGCGCCAGGCCTTGTCCTCCGTCCACGATGCGTTCCTGTTTCTTGAACCCGCTTCCCTGGCGTGACGCACTGCGACCCGAGCAGGCCCCTGCACGTGCTTTCCCCTGACGCTTGCACCCTGACAGGCCGCAGATTAAGGGGACGCAACCCTTGTGTTCCCGGAGGCTCCCCGATGATCCCGCGCTATTCCCGTCCTGAAATGGTGGCGATCTGGTCTCCGGAAACGCGCTTCAAGATCTGGTTCGAGATCGAGGCCCATGCCTGCGACGCCCAAGCCGCCTTGGGGGTGATCCCGAAAGCCAACGCCGAAGCCGTCTGGCGGGCCAAGGACGTGCCCTTCGACGTCGCTCGCATCGACGAGATCGAGGCGGTGACCAAGCACGACGTGATCGCCTTCCTGACCCATCTGGCCGAGATCATCGGCAATGACGACGCGCGGTTTGTCCACCAGGGAATGACGTCGTCGGACGTCTTGGACACCACCCTGAACATCCAGCTTGTCCGCGCCTCGGACCTTTTGCTGAAGGCGCTGGACCGGGTTCTGGCCGCGCTGAAGACCCGCGCCCATGAGCACAAGGATACGGTCCGCATCGGCCGCAGCCACGGGATCCATGCAGAACCGACGACGATGGGACTGACCTTCGCCCGCTTCTACGCCGAGATGAAGCGCAACCGCGAGCGCCTTGAAAACGCCCGGAAAGAGGTCGCCACCGGCGCGATCTCCGGCGCCGTGGGGACCTTCGCCAACATCGATCCCGCGGTCGAAGAGCACGTCTGCAAGATGCTGGGCCTGACGCCCGAGCCGATCAGCACGCAAGTCATCCCCCGCGACCGGCATGCGATGTTCTTCGCGACGCTGGGCGTGATCGCCAGCAGCATCGAAAACGTCGCCATCGAAATCCGCCACATGCAGCGGACCGAAGTGCTGGAGGCCGAGGAATTCTTCTCGCCGGGGCAAAAAGGCTCCAGCGCGATGCCGCACAAGCGCAACCCGGTGCTGACCGAGAACCTCACTGGTCTGGCGCGCCTTGTGCGTATGGCCGTGGTTCCCGCGATGGAGAACGTGGCCTTGTGGCACGAGCGGGACATCAGCCATTCCTCGGTCGAACGCGCCATCGGACCGGATGCCACTATAACGCTGGACTTTGCCCTGCACCGGCTGGCGGGCGTCGTCGAAAAGCTGGTGATCTACCCCGAGAACATGCTGCGCAACATGAACAAGTTCAAAGGCCTGGTAATGTCTCAGCGCGTGCTTCTCGCGCTGACCCAGGCTGGCGTTTCGCGTGAGGACAGCTACCGTCTGGTCCAGCGCAACGCGATGAAGGTCTGGGAAAAGGGGGCCGACTTCAAGACCGAGCTTCTGGCCGACCCTGAGGTCACTGCGGCCCTATCCCCCGCCGAAATCGAGGAAAAGTTCGACCTTGGTTACCACACTAAACACGTCGACACGATCTTCGCCCGGGTTTTCGGCAGCTGACAGAAGCGTGATCCGCCCTGCGGGGCGCCGTGGCACAATCCGTTCTTGCCTAAGCAACAATCGTGCTACCTTTTCGGAAATTGCCGAAAGGGTACTTCATGCGCATGATCCTTGCCGCCGCCGTGGTCCTGATGCCGCATTTGGCCCTTGCGGCGGGCAGTGACGACAGCGAGCCACCGACGCCGACCGAGACGACAACGGAATGCGAGAAGGGCACGGTCTGGGACGAAAAGACCAAGACCTGCATCGCGGCCGAGGACTCCAGCCTGAACGACGACCAGCGGTACGACGCGGTGCGCGAGCTGGCCTATGCCGGCCGCCCCGACGAGGCGTTGGCAGTGCTTGCCACCATGACCGAGGGCGAGACCTCGCGCGTAAAGACCTATCAGGGCTTCCTTCTGCGGCAGACCGGCCGGATCGAGGAAGGCATCGCCGCTTACGAACGTGCGATCGCGATGGACCCGCAGAATATCCTGGCTCGCAGCTACTATGGCCAGCTTCTGGTCCAGATGGACGAACAGCAATTGGCACGGGCGCAGCTTGACGCGATCCGCAAGAGCGGCGGCGCTGGCACCTGGGCCGAAACCGCGCTTGCCACCGCGATCACGACCGGAGTGACCTACACCTACTGACCCTGAACCTGCCAAAGGAGGACGACCGATGAAGACTGCAACCACCCTCGCCGCCCTGGCGATTGCCCTTCTCCCCGGCTTTGCCTTCGCCCAGTGCGTGGGCCAGCACAGCGAACAGACCGCGGCCAGCTGCATGGCGGGCACGACCTGGGATGCCGCCAAGGGCACCTGCGTCGAGACGCCCTCCAGCTGATCCGCATCCGTCCCGCTAATGGACCCGGCGCCATCAAGCTGCCGTTAACCCGGGGGCGTCTAGGCTGACCTCGTCGAATCGATGAGGACCTGATGCCGCAAGATATGGTGCCCCTGGCCCGGATCACTCCGGAACGCCGGATCGCAACGATCCCGCCGCTGCCGAAACGGGTACTTTCCCCGCGGCAGAAGGCGGCGGTAATCGTGCGCTATCTGTTGACGGAAGGCACCTCGCTGCCCCTGTCCTCGCTGCCCGAACACATGCAGGCCGCCTTGGCCGAGCAGATGGGGCAGATGCGCCTCGTCGACCGCATCACCCTGAACGAGGTGGTGTCGGAGTTCCTCGCCGAACTCGAATCCGTCGGCCTCGCCTTCCCCGGCGGGATCGAAGGGGCGCTGGCGATGATGGACGGCCATATCTCGCAATCCGCGGCCCAGCGGCTGCGGCGCATGTCCTCGACGTCGTCCAAGATCGACCCGTGGGAGCGGATCACCCAACTCCCGCCCGACCGCCTGCTGCCGATCCTGGTGCACGAAGCGGTGGAGGTGGGCGCCGTGATGCTGTCGAAGCTGCCCGTCGGCAAGGCGGCCGATCTTCTGGGCAAGCTGCCCGGTGACCGGGCGCGCAGGGTGGCCTATGCGGTGTCGATGACCGGCAACGTCGACCCCGAAACCGTGCGCCGCATCGGGGCCGCCCTTCTGGCCGAACTGGACAACCAGCCGCCCAAGGCCTTCGATCAGGGCCCGGTGGAACGCGTCGGCGCCATCCTGAACGTCTCGCCTTCGCTGACACGCGATGATGTGCTGCTGGGATTGGAGGCCGAGGATGCCGCCTTTGCGGCCGAGGTGCGGAAGGCGATCTTCACCTTCGTCCACATTCCCGCGCGCCTGAACCCGCGCGACACCCCGAAGATCACCCGCCTGGTCGAACAGCCGCAACTGGTGACCGCCCTGGCCGCGGCGGCCGGCAAGCCGGGACTGGAGGACGCGGCCGAGTTCATCCTGTCCAACATCTCGCAACGCCTGGCCCAGGGCCTGCGCGAAGAGATGGCCGCCCGCGGTCGCGTCAAGGACAAGGACGCCGAAGAGGCGATGAACGCGATCATTGGCGCGATCCGAACGCTGGAAACCAGCGGCGAGATCACCCTGGTTCAGGAGGAGGAGGACTGAGGGTTGTTCGTCCTTTTGCGACACCGCTGGTGCCCCACGTCTTCCCATTACGTCGCACTGCAACACGGGCCTGCAGATCCGTTCTGGATGGCGTGATCGCAGACACTCGACCGGGGAGGAAACCAAGCGAAAGGTGCGCCCGGACACGGCGACAGCCTGCCCCCCTTGCGATGGCGCTGCAACCGGCACGCTTCCACCTTGTCCGACCACGAAACCGGTCCAGAATGCGCGGCGACAGAGCCGTTCAGCCCGTGTCCGACAGTCGAATCGCCGGAACCTCACCCCTCGTTCCCACGCGATGGCGCAGCCAACCTGCCCGCTGATCCCTTTCCGCCTGGAACGCAATCGGAACCTGATTCAGGGCACCGGCCAGCATGCCGCAGACGAAAGAAGTGCCGGCCCGGCGACCGCCAGCCGGCCCTTGCTGCCCCGCCCCCTGCCGCCTAGAAGGGACGCATGTCCGCCGCACCCCTTTCTTCCGTCACCCGCGGGGTGGCGCTGATGGTCCTCGCGATCTTCCTCTTCACCGCGATGGATGCCACTGCAAAGGGGCTCATCCAGCGCTATCCCGCGCCGCAGGTGATCTGGGTCCGCTTTGCGGGGCAACTCCTGCTGGTCCTCCTCATCCTTCGCCACCACCTCGGCCCGGTACTGCGCACGCGCTTTCCCGTGCTGCACTTCTGGCGCTCGGCCTCGCAATTCGGGGCCACGACCTTCTTCTTTCTGTCGCTGCCGTTCATCGGACTGACGGAAGCCACCGCCATCGCCGACATCAACCCGGTGCTCATTACGCTTGGCGCGGCGCTGTTCCTGGGCGAGAAGCTTGGCCGCCGCCGCATCGCGGGCGTCGTCGTCGCCCTGATCGGTGCGCTGATCGTGATCCGTCCGGGGGCCGGCGTCTTCACCTGGTGGGCGGTCCTGCCACTCCTCTGCGCGATCTCCTACGCCACCAGCGCGCTTCTGACCCGCAAGATCGGCGCGCAGGAAAGCGTCTGGGCCTCGATGGTCTATGCGGCCCTGTTCGGCACCATCGTCGCCGGGATCGCCCTGCCTTTCGTGTGGGAGCCGATCGCGACCGCCGATCTTTGGCAGTTTGCGCTGATCGCCTGCCTTGGCACCGGAGCGCAGCTTTGCATCATCCGCAGCTTTTCCATCACCGAAGCGTCGATCGTGGCCCCTTTCGCCTATCTGGGGATCGTTTTCGCCACCTTCTGGGGCGCGGTTCTCTACGGCCAGTGGCCCGACCGCTGGACGGTGATCGGTGCGCTTGTGATCGTGGGGGCGGGTCTTTATGTCTGGCACCGCGAACACCGGGCGTCGCGCGCGCCTGCAGCCTAGAACCCGCATGTCCGACGATGCCGATCCGCCGTTCCGTCCCGACCATTACCTGGTCAACCTCGCTGCCCGCGGGCTGATCGGGCTGGCGCTGGCCCTGCCTTATCCCTGGCGGGTCGCCGTGATGGGCTGGCTCATGCGGCGGGTGATCGGCCCCTGGGCAGGCTACCGGACCCGTGCGCTGGAGAATCTGGCGCTGGTCTGGCCCGACCTTCCCGAACCTGACCGCCGCGCCATTGCCGCGGCCTCGCTCGACAATGCGGGCCGGACCCTGATCGAGAACTACTCGACCCGCGCCTTCACCGCCCGCGCCGCCGGGATTGAGCCGGAAGGGCCTGGCTACGCAGCCCTAGTTGCGGCGCGCGCGGCGAAGCGTCCGGTGATCCTGGTCTCGGGCCATTTTGGCAATTACGAGGCCGCACGGGCGGCGCTGGTGGCGCGCGGCTTCGACATCGGCGGTCTCTACCGGAACCTCTCGAACCGCTACTTCAACGCGCATTATGTCCGCACGATGGAGGCCTTCGGCGGTCCGGTCTTCCCGCAGGGCCGCGCGGGCACCGCAGGCTTCGTGCGGCACCTGAAAGCGGGCGGACAACTGGTCCTCTTGTTCGATCAGGACGTGCCGGGCGCGCCCGCCCTGGACTTCCTCGGCCAACCGGCGCGGACCGCGCTTTCGGCCGCCGAACTGGCGCTGCGGCTCAAGGCCGACCTCATTCCCTTCTTCGCCACCCGCCAGCCGGACGGCCTGGCCTTCCAGGTTGAACTGGATGCACCGATTCCCCACGGCGATCCCGAGGACATGATGGGCGCCGTGACACGGGCGCTGGAGGCGCGCGTTCGGGCCCATCCCGGTCAATGGTTCTGGATCCACCGGCGCTGGAAGGGCGGCGGTCAGTAGGGTGGGTCGTTCCGCGCCGTAGCGCGGGTTGACCCACCGACCGTTCGCAATCAGTCCACCCGGGCCGCCGCCAGGATCGCCGCCGGCCCCTGCTGCTGCACGATCACCGCGCCGGGCTCGTCCCCCGGATAGGGTGCAGACATCTCCAGCGGCTCCTGTCCGGACCAGTCACCAACCCGCTCCCACGAGGTCACGATGTTGGTGTAGGTCACGGTCTTGCCGGCGTTCTCGCCGCGCTCGATCAGCACCGTCTCTTCCGGCTTGTAGCGCACCAGCTGCACCCGCACGGGTTCCGTCAACGGCGGATCGGCCTCGGCGCGGATCACCAGCCGGTCGCCCTCGCGCGTGACCGTCAGCCGCACCGTCGTTCCCGCCTCCATGTGCGCGCGCAGCCGATCGGCGGTCTCTTCCGGAGCGAATCCCTCGATCCGGTCCGACCCGCCGATGATCAGCTGCGGCGTGTAGATCGTCCGCGACCCTACGGCCTTGGCATAGGCACGCTGGCGGTCGGTGAACTTCGGCTGGGCGAACTTGTCGGCCCAGCCGATGTAGTCCCAATAGTCGACATGCAACGCCAGGGGCAGGATCTGCGGGTTCGACGCCAGCATCGCCACGAAATCATCCGCCGGAGGGCAGGACGAACAGCCTTGCGAGGTATAAAGCTCGACAACCACCACCGGCTCGGCCTGAACCTGCGCCGCGGCGGCAAGCCACAACCCGCAAGCCGCGCTGACGAAATGTCGCATGGTGCCTATCCTGATCATTGGTCCCCGGTTCCTTATAGGAAGCTGCCACCATACGAGCCAATCAAGGTTTTGCGAGAGACCTGTCATATGCTGTAGGAATGCCACAAACCGGGGCTGGATATTCGGCATACAATTGCATACAATGCCGCGCGAAGCCGCCTTTCAAGGGAGCCAGAGATGACCGTCACCGTTGGACATGACCTTTCCAAGACCCGCACGACCCTGACCGCAGGAGGCCAGACGGTCCACTACTATTCCATCCCCGCCGCCGAGGCCGCCGGTCTGGGCGAGTTTTCGAAGCTCCCCGCCTCGCTGAAGGTGGTGCTGGAGAACATGCTGCGGTTCGAGGATGCCAAGACCGTCACCGTGGACGACATCAAGGCCTTCTCGACCTGGGGCAAGCAGAAGGGCCAGAACCCGATCGAAATCGCCTATCGCCCCGCCCGCGTGCTGATGCAGGACTTCACCGGCGTCCCCGCCGTCGTCGACCTTGCCGCGATGCGCGACGGCATCAAGGGCCTGAAGGGCTCGGCCGCCAAGATCAACCCGCTGGTCCCCGTCGATCTGGTCATCGACCACTCGGTCATGATCGACGAATTCGGCCACCCCCGCGCCTTCCAGATGAACGTGGACCGCGAATACGAGCGGAACATGGAGCGCTACGTCTTCCTGAAATGGGGCCAGAAGGCGTTCAACAACTTCCGCGTCGTGCCCCCCGGCACCGGCATCTGCCACCAGGTGAACCTGGAATACCTCGCGCAGACCGTCTGGACCGACACCGACCAGAACGGCAACCTCGTCGCCTACCCCGACACCCTTGTCGGCACCGACAGCCACACCACGATGGTCAACGGCCTGGCCGTCCTTGGCTGGGGCGTCGGCGGGATCGAGGCCGAGGCCGCGATGCTGGGACAGCCCGTGTCGATGCTGATCCCCGAGGTCGTCGGCTTCAAGCTGACGGGCCAGATGATGGAAGGCACCACCGCCACCGACCTCGTCCTCAAGGTCGTGCAGATGCTTCGGAAACACGGCGTGGTGAACAAGTTCGTCGAATTCTACGGCGACGGCCTTGACCGCCTGCCCCTGGCCGACCGCGCGACCATCGCCAACATGGCCCCGGAATACGGCGCCACCTGTGGCTTCTTCCCCATCGACGACGAAACCCTGCGCTACATGCACATGACCGGCCGCGACGTGGGCCGCATTGCGCTGGTGGAAGCCTATGCCAAGGCCAACGGCATGTGGCGCGGCCCGGACTACGATCCGATCTACACCTCGACCCTGCATCTCGACATGGGCGAGATCGTCCCGGCCATCTCGGGCCCGAAGCGCCCGCAGGATTACCTGCCGCTGACGGACGCCAAGGCCTCGTTCGCTAAGGAAATGGACACCAGCTTCAAGCGCCCGCAGGGTGTGGAAGTGGCCGTTGAGGGCGAAGGCTACAAGCTGTCGTCCGGCAAGGTCGTGATCGCTTCGATCACCTCCTGCACCAACACCTCGAACCCCTACGTGCTGATCGGCGCGGGTCTGGTGGCGCGGAAGGCCCGTGCCCTTGGCCTGAACCGCAAGCCCTGGGTGAAGACCTCGCTCGCCCCCGGGTCGCAGGTCGTGTCGGAATACCTGAACGCCGCCGGTCTGCAGGAAGACCTCGACGCCGTCGGCTTCAACCTCGTCGGCTACGGCTGCACCACCTGCATCGGCAACTCCGGTCCCCTCCAGCCCGAGATTTCCAAGGCGATCAACGAGGGCGACCTTGTGGCCGCAGCCGTGCTGTCGGGCAACCGCAACTTCGAGGGCCGGATTTCCCCGGACGTCCGCGCCAACTACCTGGCCTCGCCGCCGCTGGTCGTCGCCTACGCGCTGGCCGGGGACATGAACATCGACCTCACGACCGAACCCCTCGGCATGGGCACCGATGGCCCGGTCTACCTCAAGGACATCTGGCCCACGAACAAAGAAATCGCCGACATCGTCCACGCGGTCGTGACGCGCGAGGCCTTCCAGTCGAAATACGCCGACGTCTTCAAGGGCGATGCCAAGTGGCAGGGCGTGCAGATCACCGATTCCGAGACCTACGACTGGCCGCCGACCTCGACCTACATCCAGAACCCGCCCTACTTCCAGGGCATGTCGGCCACGCCTGGTGTGATCAAGAACATCACCGGCGCGCGGGTGCTGGCGCTCTTGGGCGACATGATCACCACCGACCACATCAGCCCGGCCGGTTCATTCAAAGCCTCAACTCCGGCCGGCAAGTATCTGACGGAACGGCAAGTTCCGGTGTCCGAGTTCAACTCTTACGGGGCGCGGCGCGGCAACCACGAGGTGATGATGCGCGGCACCTTTGCCAACATCCGCATCAAGAACGAGATGCTGGATGGGGTCGAGGGCGGCTACTCCCTCGGGCCTGACGGGCAGCAGACCTCGATCTACGACGCCTCGATGGCCTACCAGGCTCAGGGCACGCCCCTGGTGATCTTTGGTGGCATCGAATACGGCGCGGGGTCCTCGCGGGACTGGGCCGCCAAAGGCACCGCCCTTCTGGGGGTGAAGGCGGTGATCGCGGAAAGCTTCGAGCGTATTCACCGGTCGAACCTCGTCGGCATGGGCGTCATCCCGTTCGAGTTCACCGGCGGCGATACCCGCAAGAGCCTGGGCCTCAAGGGCAACGAGGTCGTCTCGATCGGCGGACTTGAAGGCGGGTTGAAACCGCTGAGCGAAGTGCCCTGCACCATCCGCTATGCCGATGGGACTGAGAAGACGATCCAGCTCAAGTGCCGGATCGACACCGAGATCGAGGTTGAATACGTCGAAAACGGCGGCGTGCTGCATTACGTGCTGCGGAACCTTGCGGCGTCCTGAGTTCGGAAACGGATTGTTTCCAAGGAAGGCCCGGGCAACCCCCGGGCCTTTCACTTTTTGTTCTCACCTTCCCAAGCAATCTGGACTTGTCCCGGCCAGAAGGCTTCTCCAGATGACGCACCGCTTTCCTCCGCTTCGCTCTCAGGCCCAGATGGCGCCGACCGCCGCTTCCGCGAACCGCAGCCTGCCCGTTCCCACGGCCGTGGACCTGACGCTTCTGGCCGCCCTGGTCCTGGTTGTGGCGCTCGCGCTGATCTGACGGCACCTAACGGGGAAATCCGCCGCGGGTCAGGATCTCCAACCGGGTGGCCGCATCGGTGGCGCTGATGCCACGGGATCCGGGCAAGGGGCGGAACCACCAGTTCAGCAGGCCGCGCAGGCGCCCCAGGCGCCACAGCGCGCGCGCCTCTTTCGGGTGCAAGCGGACCGGGCGCCTCGCGGGGGCAAGGCTTTCGGCCAGCAGGTTGCCGAAAACCAGCCAGCCGCCATTGATCGGATCGGTGTCGCGGGATGTGGGTGTGGACAGGGGGGTCATTGCGATCTCCATCACGGGGTTTGATCGCCTCAGCATCGGCCCGGTGCCGCCAGAAAGTTGAGTGCGGAAACTGAAGCGGACCTGCTACAGAGCGTGAACTGGCCGGACACCAGACAGGGGCGTAAAGTCAGTTCGGAGGGAGGGCCTGCCATGCCCCAGAAACCTTACGGAATGATCTGTCCGATCACCCGCGCCTGCGACATTCTGGAACCGCGCTGGACAATCCCGATCCTTGTCGGGCTCTGGGCCGGGGCGACCCGTTTCAACGACCTGCGGCGCGAGATCGGCAGCATCTCGCCCGCGCTTCTGTCGCGCCGGCTGAAAGAGCTGGAGGAGATCGGGCTGATCGAACGCATCGCAGACCCTGCGACCGGCTCGGTCGACTATCTAAGGACCGAAACGGCTATCGCGCTGGAGCCCGCCCTCAACGCCCTGGCGCAATGGGCACAATGCTCCATCGACGCCGAAGTGGCGCTGTGCACCGCCACCGTGTCGAACCTGATGTGGAGCATGCGCAGGCAGTTCGTGGCCGATGCCCTACCCCGCCGCCGCCTGGTGATGCAGTTCCGCTTTGCCGACCCGGACCTGGAGTATTCGACCTACTGGGCGATCCTCCAGCCGGGCGCAGAGGCCGAGATCTGCACCTCGATCCCCGGCTTCGACATCGACCTTTATGTCGAGACGAACCGGGTCTCGCTGCATGGCATGCTCTTGGGTCGGGCGACGGTCGCGGGCGAACTTGCGAATGGTCAACTTTATCTCAGCGGCGATCCCGTGCTGGCGCGGACGATGCCGCACTGGCTGAAACGCGGCGATTACGCCCGGTTCGAGGGCATCGCGCAACTGCCCGTCGTCCGGCGCAATCCGGGTCCGTCGACCCAGCCACGCAGGATTGCAGCGCGGGCGTAGGGTGGGCCGTTCCGCGCCCCTCTGGCGCGGGTTGGCCCACCTTCCAGCCGGGTTGAGAAACCCCTAACGTCCGCGCACAGGGCGTTGAAAGGGCCGGAAGCGCCGAAACCGTCACCGTGGCGCTCACCCCTCGCCGGCCAGCGCCTTCTCCAATTCCGGCAGGAACCGCACCTCGTAATCGGTCCCGATCAAGGGACCCACGAAACGAAACAGCACCGTCCCGTCGCCCCCGACGATGAACGTCTCGGGCGGGGCCGTGACCCCCCATTCCACCCGGTTCCGCCCGTTCGGATCGGTCGCTACGCCGATGAAGGGATTGCCTTCCTCGGCCAGATAGGCGACCGCCTTTTCGTCGTCATCCATGATGTTGACCCCGGCGACGCGGACGCCCCGCGCTGCCATCTCCAGCAACTGCGGATGCTCGGCCCGGCACGGCGGGCACCAGGTGGCCCAGAAGTTGACGACCGTCACCTCGCCGGTCCGCAGGTCGGCGTCGGTCACGCCGGGAATGCCCGGCAGCACCGTCGTCGGCAGCACCGGAGCCGTCCGGCCGACGAAGACCGACTGCAGTTCTCCCGGATTGTCGCGGTACATGCCCGCGTAAAACAGCCCCGCCAGCCCCGCAAACAGGACCGGGGGCAGCACCATCAGCCATCTAGCCATCGGATTTCCCCTGCCGCGCCTCGACCTCGGCCAGCGCGCGCTTCATCCGGGCCGACTGCCACAGCGTCAGCCCCACCAGTGCGGCGATCAGCACCGCCGTGGCCGCATAGGACCCCAGCACCGAAACCGCGTATTTCCCCAGATCCGGCATCACGTCCCCCTTTCCCGCGCCAGCAGCGCCTTCAGCCGCCGCGCGCGGATCTCGGTCCGGGTGCGCATCAGGACCATCGTCAGAAACAGAAGCACGAAGCCTGCGATGCAGACCAGAAGCGGCACCCAGAAGACGTCCGAGACGTTCTCTTCCTTGTCCAGCGACAGCGACGCCCCCTGGTGCAGCCCCTGGTTCCAGAAATTCACCGCATAGCGCGACAGCAGTGCGAAGACCGATCCGACAAGGCACAGGATCGAGGTCAGGTCCGCCGCCGTGTCCGGGTCCTCGATCGCGGCCCAAAGCGCGATGTAGCCGAAGTAGAACAGGGTCAGGATCAGGAACGAGGTCAGCCGCGGGTCCCAGGCCCACCAGGTGCCCCACATCGGCTGGCCCCAAAGCGCACCCGTGACCAGCGCGATCAGGGTGAAGGTCAGGCCCACGGGTGCGGCGGCCTTTGCGGCCAGCGCCGACACATGGTGGCGCCGGACGATCCAGATCAGCGAGGTCACCAGCATCATCACCCAGGCATTGATCGCCATCATGGCCGCAGGCACGTGGAGATAGATGATCTTGACCGTGGACCCCTGCTTGTAGTCATCCGGGGTGAAGAAGAAGCCCCAGACGAGGCCCGTCACCAGCAGCAGCACTGTCAGCCCCACCACCCAGGGCAAGGCCCAGGCCGAGGTCTGCATGAATTTCTTCGGGTTGGCATATTCCCAGACAGACATGAGGTTTCGCTATCCTGTTCCCGTTACCCGCTCAACACACCATCGCGCGAGAGCCTTAGCGCAAATTGACGCGGATCGCACTTGCGGCCGCAAAGGGAAGAAGGGCCGAGGCCCCAAGGCTGATTGCCGCCAGCAGGGCCAGCGGGGTCGCCAAGGCCATGCCCTCTGCGCCGCGCCGTACCACCTCGGCCCCGAAGATCAGGGTCGGCACATACAAGGGCAGCACCAGAAGGCTGAGAAGCAGCCCGCCCCGCCGCAGCCCCACGGTGATCGCTGCCCCGAAGGCGCCGATCACCGACAGCGCCGGCGTGCCGAGGATCAGGCTGGCGACCAGCCAGGGGTAGCCGCCGACGGGCAGGTTCAGGAACACCGCAAGCCCCGGCGCGATCAGGGTCAGCGGCAGACCCGTCACCAGCCAATGCGCAAGCGCCTTGATGGCCACGACAGCCTCAAGCGGGATCGGCGCGGTGGCCAGAAGGTCCAGCGAGCCATCCTCATGGTCCAGCGCGAAGATGCGGTCCAGTGACAGAAGGCAGGCGAGAAGCGCACCGACCCACAGGATTCCGGGGGCGATGCGGCCGAGGGTGCCGCCCTCGGGCCCGACGCCCAGGGGAACGAGAATGGAGAGAAGGAAGAAGAAGGCCAGTCCCAGCCCGAACCCGCCGCCCGAGCGGAAGGCCAGCCGCAGGTCACGCAACAGAAGCGCCTTCATGCGAAGGCCTCGTCGAAGCCGCTGCTCTGGATCACCCGGGCGCGGTAGGAGTCGAGGTCAAGGATCGTCGCCTCGGGCAGGCCCAGGTCGACATGGGTGGCGATGACGGCAAGGCCGCCCTTGCCCAGGTGGTCGCGCACCACATCGGCGAAAAGCGCAACCGAGGCCACGTCAAGGCTGACCGTCGGCTCGTCCAGCAGCCAGACCGGGCGGCCGGTGACCAGAAGCCGCGCGAGGCCAAGGCGGCGTTTCTGGCCGGCGGAAAGCTCTCCCGCGCGGCGGCGGGTCAGTTGGGTCAGGTTCAGCGCCGCAACCGCGTGGTCGGTCGCCGGGCCACCATAGATGCGCGACCAGAAGCTCAGGTTTTCGTCCACCGTCAGGGTCGATTTCAGCCCGTCGGCATGGGCGGCATAGGCGACGCTGTCGGGGGGCAGGTCGAAGGTCCCCTCGGCGGGCGGTTGCAGGCCCGCGAGCGTCCGCAGCAGAGTGGTCTTGCCCGACCCGTTCGGCCCGCGCAGGATCAGCGCCTGGCCGGGCGCGACCGCCAGCGTCAGGCCGCGCAGGACCGTGACGCCGCCCCGGGCCACCGCGAGGTTCGACAGGCTCAACATGGGCGAAGGCCTAGCCTAAGGCCGCGCGCGGGGGAAGGGGATTGCTCAACCCCACTGTCCCAGAAGGATGTTCCGTGTCACCACCTCGACCGGCCACTCGCGGGCGATCAGCCCGGCCACCCATTCGCAACTGCCGGCGTTGAAGACCATCCCCCTGCCCCGCCGGTATTCCGCCATGCACCCATTGCCGCGGCTGGCGAGACCCAGGGTTTCGGGCGTGATCGCACCGTAGATGGTCTGGGCGACCTCTTCTGCGTCCAGTGTGCCGATGAAATAGTCCATGTCATGCCGCCCGGTGTGGTGGGCCAGCGTCGTCGCGGGCGAGAGGGCGACGATGGTCAGTTCGCCCTCCAGCCCGGTGCCCTCGGCCGGATAGGGCAGTCCCTTGCGGATCTCATGGTCGATTCCGTCCACCTCGTAGCCGAAGATCCTGGACGCAGCGCCCAGGACATCGCCGTAGCCCAGCCCGGTCCCAGCCATCGACCAGTGGTCCGGGCGGTAAAGGGTGAAGCCGCCCGAGCCGTGGGCGGCACAGCGGCTCCACCCGGCGTAGACGCCCATCGATCCGGTCAGTCCCATCGTGGCCACGGCGGGGCGGCGGGTCCGGGGATGGTCCCAGTAGCTGGTGATCCGGTCGGTGGCAGCAAGGGGGTCCTCGGCCATAGCCCGGGACTTGTGGCAGGTCTGGGTCAGAAGGTCGGGCGACAGCCGCGTTTGCCAAAAGAAGTTGCCGCCGAAGCGCGCCAGCTGGCCACCGCGATCTACCCAGGCGTCCAGGTGGTCGCGCATCTCCCAGGTCCAGTATTCGTCGTGACCGACGATCACGGCGCGGGCGTAGCCGTCCAGAAGGTGGGTGTCGGCGTGGAGGTCGTGCTGGGTGAGGTAATCCAGCGCGATCCCCTGCTCTTCCGCCCACAAGGCGAAGGGCCGCTCGAAGGCCGCCCAGCCCGACGAGGCGTATTTCTTCGAAATGCCGTTTGCGCGGGCATAATCCATGTGCGGATAACGCGGGCGAGTCAGAAGCGGCGAGGCATGGGGGATGCGCGGGGCATCGTCGGGCCAGCGGACGAACCCCGTGGCCCAGGGGCGTAGCAGGCTGACCTCGGCGGCGAAGTCTCCTCCGCCGGGACCGGTGAGCCCCTGATAATGGTTCGACCCGCCCCAGTCGTTGTAGGCGCACCAGGTGCCGGTGGCCAGGATCAGCGCCAGCTTTGCGACGGGTTGGGCGGGTTTCAGGACGAACATCGCCCGGGAGCTATGTCCCGCAACCTCCAGCGTCAGGACGTAGACACCGGTCGGCCAATCCTCGGGGATCACGGTCTCGAAGGCCACCGGCCAGCCGCAGCCCTTGACCGAGCAGTCGCCGGGGGTCGGCGCAAACGTCGTGGGAATGGTCGTCTGAAGGACGATTGCGGGGGTCAGCCCGTCGCGGGCGATGGTCAGCCGGACGTCGCGCGCCGTGGACATGGCGTGCAGATGCAAAGCCTCGCCCGGCCGGTAGGACAGCGCAGAGGTGTACCCCCAGACCTGCGGGCGCGCCGGGTCGTTCGACGCCACCTCGTAGTAATGCCCGGTGACCGGATCGCCGTCGTCGTATGGCCCGGTGACGAAGAAGCCCTGCATGGCGTGCCCCGCGTGGTTTTCCGGCAGCATCGGCGGCAGAAGGGTCGAAGGCAACGTCCATTCGGCTTGAAATGTGGTTGGGCCTGTGGCCCTCTGACGCCCAAAACAGGGGGTTCCATGCGGATCGGCGATGTTTCGTTCTGGTATGCCGACATCGGCCTGCCCTTCCGCCGCGCGGCACTTGCGGGCGACCGGACAGCCGATGTGGCGATCATCGGGGCGGGGTATACCGGGCTTTGGACCGCCTACTACCTGAAGAAGGCTGATCCCGCACTGGATGTCCTGGTGATCGAAAAGGACTTCGCGGGCTTCGGCGCCTCGGGGCGGAACGGCGGCTGGCTTACGGGCGGCTTCGCCTGGAACCATGCGCGGTATCTGGAAACCTCGTCCGAACACGCCGTCCGCGCAATGGTCGAGGCGATGAGCGGCACGGTGGACGAGGTGATCCGCGTGGCTGAAGCCTGCGGGATCGACGCCGACATCCAGCGCACCGACGAGCTGATGGTGGCGACCAAGCCCGCGCAGGTCGGACGGATGCAGGCCGAGGTCGCGCATCGGCGGCACTGGGGCGAGGAGGGGCGGGTGTTCGAGATGAACGCCCGCGATCTTGCGGACCGCATCCGCATTCCCGGCGCGCTTGGCGCGATGGTGGTGACCAACGTCGCCCGAGTGCAGCCGGCCAAGCTGGTGCGGGGGCTGGCGAAGGCGGTCGAACGGCTGGGGGTGCGGATCGTCGAGGGCACGACGGTCACGGGCTACGAACCTGGCCTGGTGACAACCGACCGCGGGACGGTGCAGGCCCCGGTCATCCTGCGCTGCACGGAAGGCTTCACCGCAGGCCTGCCGGGCCGCAAGCGCGAGTGGCTGCCGATGAACTCGGCCCAGATCGCCACGGAACCCCTGCCGCCAGAGGTATGGGACCAGATCGGCTGGCAGGGCCATGAAATTATTGGGGATTTCGCGAATGCCTACTGCTATTGCCAGCGCACCCGCGAGGGCCGGATCACCGTGGGTGCCCGGGGGGTGCCCTACCGCTATGGCTCAAACCTCGACACGAATGGCGCGCCGGACCCCGAAACGATCAAGCGGCTGACGGCGATCCTGCACCGGCATTTCCCGGCGGTCCGGCAGGCGAAGATCGACCACGCCTGGTGCGGCGTCCTGGGAGTGCCGCGCGACTGGTGCGCGACCGTGGGGCTGGACCCTGTGACGGGGCTTGGTTGGGCCGGGGGCTATGTGGGTGTGGGTGTCTCCACGTCGAACCTGGCGGGGCGGACGCTGGCTGACCTGGCGCTCGGGCGCGACACCGACCTTGCCCAACTTCCTTGGGTCAACCGCCGGGTCAAGGACTGGGAGCCGGAGCCGGTCCGCTGGCTGGGCGTCCACGGAATGTATGCGCTTCTGAACGCCGCCGACCGGCGCGAGGACCGGCCAGATGCAGGGCCGTCGCAGCTGGCGGCAGTCGGGAACTGGCTGACGGGACGGCATTGAAAGGGTTTGCCACGTCTTCTGGCGCGTGACAGAAACGCGGGCATCCGGGAGGACACCATGCCATTTCGCCGCCGCCAGTTTCTTGGGCTTACCCTTTCCGCGCCGTTCGCCCTGCACCTCAAGCCCGCACTTGCAGCCGCCCGTGCCGATGTCTCGCGCGAGGTGCTGCTGACCTGGCACAAGCTGATCCTGGAGCTTGTGCGGCACACGGCAACCTACATGCCGCCCGTCGCCGCCCGTGGCTTCGCCTATATCGGCGTCACCGCGCATGAGGCGCTGGCCTCGGGCAACCCCGCGCTGCACAGCCTTGCCGGACAGCTGACCGACCTTTCCCCGCTGCCCACCCGCGGCGAGGGCGCATTCGACGAGCCTTGCGTGCTGCACGCCGCTCTGAACGCAGCGGTGCTGGAGCTGTTCGCCAACACGGGTCCCACCGGCCAGCGCGCGATGGAGAAGATGGGCGAAATCATGGGCCGCACCGCGCGCGACGGGATGGCTACCGACGTCGTCGACCGCAGTGTGGCGCATGGTCAGGCGATTGCGGCGCATATCCTGGCCTGGGCCGCGACCGATGGTGGCGCGGTGGTCGAGAACATGGGCTTTCCGCACGACTACACGCCCGGCACCAACCCGCAGGACTGGGCTCCGACCAGTGCCATCCGGCTGCAGCAAGCCCCGCTGCTGCCCGCCTGGGGCGGAAACCGGCCTTTCGCCGTGCCCGACATGGCGGCGCTGGATGCCCCCCCGCCACCGGCTTATGACGAGGCTGCCGGATCGGCCTTCCACGGCTTTGCCGCTGAGGTCGTCGAGACCGCAAAGGCCTTGACCGACGAGCAGAAGCTGATCGCCCGTTTCTGGTCCGACGACGCGATGCTGACCCCGACCCCGGCGGGGCACTGGATCTCGATCGTGATGCAGATCGCCGACCGGGACGCGCTGCCGGTCGAGGTCATCTCCTCGACCCTGGCCAAGCTGGGCGTGGCGCAGGCGGACGCCTTCATTTCCTGCTGGTCGACGAAGTTCAGGTACAACCTGCTGCGCCCGGTCACCTACATCAAGCGCCACATCGATCCGGCCTGGGAACCGCTGTTGATCACGCCGCCCTTCCCGGAATACACCTCGGGCCATTCCACCCAGTCCGGTGCGGCCTCGACCGTGCTGACGTCGATCTTCGGCGACAGCTTCGCCTTCGACGACGCGACGCACGAGGACGAAGGCCTGCCTGTCCGCAGCTTTGCGTCCTTCGAAGCCGCTGCCGAAGAAGCGGCTATGTCACGGCTTTACGGCGGGATACACTTCCGCTTCGGCAACGAGGCCGGTCTTGTGCAGGGTCGGGCCGTCGGGGCCTTCGCCGCAGCCCTCCGGACTGAAGCATGATGCGCGCCGGCCTTCTGATCCTTGCCCTTGCGGGCCCAGTCCTGGCCGAACCGGCCCTGCCGACCTTTACCGAGGAAACCGCCAGCGCCGGCATCACCACCCCGTTCGAGGGGGACTGGGAATACATGGTCGGCGGCGGTGTCGCCACTTTCGACTGTTCCGGCGACGGCTTTCCCGAGCTGTTCCTGTCCGGCGGTGCCGGGCCTTCGGCGCTGTATCTCAACCGTAGCCCGAAAGGCGGGGCGCTGGCCTTCGAGAAGACCGGGGCCGTGTCGCTGGACGCCGTGCTGGGTGCCTATCCCCTGGACATCGACAGCGACGGGGTAATGGACCTGGTGGTCCTGCGGCTGGGCGAAAACCGCCTGTTGCGCGGCCTTGGCGACTGCCGGTTCGAGGATGCGACGCAGGCTTGGGGCTTTGACGGTGGCGACGCCTGGTCCACCGCCTTTGCCGCGATCTGGGAGAAAGGGCAGACCTGGCCCACTCTGGCTGTCGGCAACTACGTCGACCGCAAGGAAGAGGCCTTCCCCTGGGGCTCGTGCACCGACAACTGGCTGCACCGCCCGGGTGTCGGGTCCGAGGCGAACCGCTTCGCCGCGCCGCTGGCCCTCACCCCGTCGCACTGCGCGCTTTCGATGCTTTTCACCGACTGGAACCGGTCCGGCCATCCCTCCCTGCGGGTGTCGAACGACCGCGAATACTACAAGGGCGGGCAGGAACAGATGTGGCATCTGGAGCCGGGCCAGCCGCCGCGGCTTTACACCGAGAAGGATGACGGCTGGAAACGCCTGCGGATCTGGGGAATGGGGATCGCCTCGGCCGACGTGAACCTGGACGGCTATCCGGACTATTACCTGACTTCGATGGCCGACAACAAGCTGCAGGTGCTGAAGGACCCCGCCTCGGGCAAGCCCGACTTTGCCGACATCGCCTTCAAGTCCGGGATCACGGCGCACCGGCCCTATACCGGGGGCGACCTAAACCCTTCGACCGCCTGGCATCCTCAGTTCGCCGATGTGAACAACGACGGCCTCCTGGATCTGTTCGTGGCCAAGGGCAACGTGGCACAGATGCCCGACTTCGCGGCAAAGGACCCCAACAACCTACTGCTGGGGCAAGGGGATGGCACCTTCGTCGAAGCCGGCGACCGCGCGGGGGTGGCAAGTTTCGGCATCGCGCGTGGCGCGCAGGTGGTGGACTTCAACCTGGACGGGCTCTTGGACCTCGTCGTCGTGAACCGCTGGGAGCCGGCACAGCTTTGGCGGCAGACCGGGGCGCTTGCCGGTGGCTGGGTGCAGGTCCGCCTGCAGCAGGACAACGTCAACCGCGATGCCATCGGATCGGTGGTCGAGATCAGGCGCGGCGACAAGGTGGAACGGCACGAGATCGTGTCGGGCGGTGGTCACGTCTCGGGGTCGGTCGGCTGGCTCCACTTCGGCCTTGGTGCAGCTGAAACGGTGGAATTGCGGGTCATCTGGCCCGACGGGACGGCGGACGACTGGCTGACCCTGCCCGCCCGCAGCTTTCAGATCCTTCGGCCGGGGCAAACCGCAAAGGAATGGCCTGGCGACTGACAAAACCGAATCGGTCCGGTGATATTTGGCGCACTGACGGATTCTACCTCTGGTTGTTAAGCCTTCGACCTACGCCTCTGGCGGATGAGGAGCCGGGTGAATTAAGGCGAGATAACGGCGCATCCCACTGGGATCGCTGGTGTTTTTGTCACAGTGCCCACGGACCGCCAAGTCTGTGCAATTTTGCGCAACTTGACTGCAACGCATTTGAAATCAATTTGTTAGGGTGCCATCCCACCCGCTTTGCCCAAGTCCGGGCATCCGTGTGGGTGGTGCACCGCCGACCGGGCACACCGATCCTCTTGCAGCAGGTTTGCGCGCCTGGCCCTCGACTGCGTAGAATATCCACAAGGAGCGGGCCCGGGCCCGTGCGGCTTTTACCCGGTGTAAACCTAGTTCTAAGACGATGGCGCTGCAGGACCCTGCAGAAACCGTCATGTTGGCGAGTGATCAGACCGGTAGGATGAACGTGGCGCAGGGGCGGACACAGATCAGCAATCAGCTCGAGGCCGAGTTGGGCCGCGTCGATCCCGACGCCTTTGCCGATGATCTGAAGCCGGGCACCCAGCTGCTGGGCGGGCACTACACCATCATCGGCTTTCTCAACAGCGGCGGGTTCGGGATCACCTATCTGGCCAAAGACAGCCTCGACCGCACCGTCGTCATCAAGGAGTGTTTTCCGAACACGCTTTGCCGCCGCTCGACCGGCTTTGTGCGCGCCCGGTCCCGCAAGCACCAGGATGACTTCCGCGGGTTCGTCGACAGCTTCCTGGCCGAGGCGAAAAGCCTGGCGCGCCTCGTGCATCCGAACATCGTCGGGGTCCATCAGGTGTTCGAAGACAACGACACCGCCTATATGGCGATCGACTACATCGAAGGCCGCGACCTGCACGACATCCTGGATTCAACCGACCAGGCTTTCACGCCCGAGCAGGTGGTCCTGATGCTGAAGCGGATGCTGGGCGCGGTGGAGTTCATCCATCAGGTCGGCATCCTGCACCGCGACATCTCGCCGGACAACATCCTGGTCGACAAGACCAACAACCCGATCCTGATCGACTTCGGCGCGGCCAGCGAACAGGTGGTGCGGGCCACCCGGGTCCTGACTGGACGGCGGGTCATCAAGGAAGGCTACTCGCCGCAGGAATTCTACCTGACCGGGGCAGAGCAAAGCCCGTCCAGCGACCTCTATTCGTTGGGCGCGACCTTCTACCATGTCATCACCGGCAGCCCGCCGCCGGAAAGCCAGCGCCGCCTGGCCCGCGTGGCCGAGGGCGAGCCTGATCCATATGTGCCGCTGGCCGGCCGGTTCCAGGGCTATCCGGACGGGTTCCTGCAGGCCATCGACAAGGCCGTCCGCGTCATGCCACGCGACCGGATCCAGTCGGCCGGGGACTGGCTGGACTGGATCCGCATCGCCGAAGAGGGCGGCCCCCTGCCCGCCGCCCTGACGGAGGAGGCGCCGAAACCGCAATCCCGGCCGGTGACCCACCACATCCCGCCCGCAAAGGGCGGGTTTCTGCAGGACTACCTCGGCTATGTGATCGGCGCAGGCGCAGTCTTTGTCGCCGCCGGCCTTGCCGCGCTTTGGACGGTCCTGACCTAGGACGGCTCCAGCGCCACGATGCCCACGCCGTCGGCCACCTGATCGGACGGATGCAGGATCACCCGGTCGCCCGGCTGCAGCCCTTCCAGCACCTGCGCGAAATCCTCGTTCCGCTCGCCCAGCGTGATCCGGCGCAGGACGGCGCGGCCGTCGGCCTCGGCATAGGTCGCCCAGTCCGGACCATCCCGAAAAAGCGCGCCCACCGGAATCGTCAGCACCTCCTCCTCGCGCCAAAGGGCGATGCGCGCGATCACCCGGAAGCCGTGGCCCAGCCCTTGCCAGTCGCTCCGGGCACCGGTCAGGCGCAGGATCACTGTCACCCGCTGCTCTTCGATCCCAAGGGCCGAGACCCGCGTCACCGCCGCGGGTTCGATCCGCTCCACCTTTGCAGCCGTGGGCGCGCCGCCCCAGCCACTGACCATCGCCACGGCACCTTCCGTCACCCGCACTGCATCGCGAGACAGAAGGTCCACCACGATTTCCAGATTGCCGGGATCGCCCAGTTCCAGGATCGGCGTGCCCGTCTGCACCACCTGCTCGCTTTCGGTAAGCACCCGCAGGACCTTTCCCGATACCGGCGCGAGGATCTCCACGCAGCAGGACGCCCCGCTGCCCGCCCCGTCCAGGCTCAGGACGGCAAGCGCGCTTTCCAGCTCTTTCTCGCGCACCGCAAGGTTCGCCACCGCGCTGGAAACCGCCGCCTCGGCCGTCTTCTGCTCGCGGACCGCGATGTCGTAGGCGCGCTGGGACATGGCCCCTTTCTGAAAGAGAGCGACCGCCCGGCTCGCCTCTCCGGCCATGAAGTCGCGGGTGGCTTCGGCCTGGGCAAGCTGGGCGCGGGCCAGTTCGGTCGCCGCCCGCGCCGCCGCAGCCGTCGCCTCGGCCACCGCGCGCGCCCGGCTGTCCAGAAGAACCGGAGCCGCCGGACCGATGCTGGCGACCGGCTGGCCTTCCGTCACCTCGTCGCCGGCATGCAGGCCGATCCGCTGCAGCTTGCCGGTAATGGTCGCCGAGACGGTGAAGACCTCGCGGATCTTCGCCTCGCCTTCCTCCTCGACCGCGACCTCCAGCGGGCGCAGCGCAACCTCGCCCAGTTCGACCTCGACCGAGCGCGGCATGAAGGCCCAGACCAGGAAGGCCAGCACGGCCAGGGCAGCGGCAATGGGGATCAGGCGGCGCATGGGGCTACTCCCGTGTCTTCAGGACTTCGATCATGTCGAGATTGTTGATCCGCCCCCGGATCGCCCAGGCCGAGGCCAGGGCGGCGGCGCAGACCACCAGGGTTGCGGTGGCATAGACGTCGCGCTGGACGACGAAGGGCACGCGGTAAAGGTCCGAGGAAAACGCTGCCGCCATCGCCGATGCGATGCCGTAGCCGATCAGCCAGCCCAAAGGCTGCGCCAACAGGACCACGGTGGCAAGCTCGCCGAAAAGCACGCCGGAAACCTCGCGGTTGGTGAAGCCCAGGACGCGGAGGCTGGCCAGTTCGCGGCCCTGTTCGGACAATGCAATGCGCGAAAAGTTGTACACCACGCCCACGGCGATGATGCCCGCCAGCACGACATAGACGGTGACCATCACGGTGATGTTTTCGGCCAGGGTCTCGCGAAAGCGGGTCAGCATCAGGGTGGTGACGCTGATCATCTCGGTCTTGGGGGTGATCTTGGCGGCGGCGTAGAACTCGGCAGTGCGGGCGTCGTCGATCATCAGGCTGACGCCCGAAATCAGCGCCCCCTCACCCATCAACCGGTTCAGCGCGCCGATCTCCATCGCCGCGCCCAGCCCGACATAGCCGACCGACAAGCCGCTTACCGGCAGGGTGACAGTGGCGCGGCGACCCTCCTGCAGCGCGACAGTGACCCGGTCTCCGGGGCGGACTTGCAGGGCGTCGGCCAGCGCCTCGGACAGGATCAGGCCCGCCTCGGGCATCGGCATCGGCCGCAAGACGGGGTCAAGCACGCGCGACAGGTGCGGCTCGGCCGGTCGGCCCATGATGGCCAGGGTCTTCTCGTGTCCCAGGTGGCTGATCTTGGCGGCCACCTGACGGAAGGGCTCGGCCACCATCACGCCGGGCATGTTGCGTGCAGCAAAGGCTGCGCCAAGCGGTTCGGGCGTGCCAAAGACGATCTGGGCATCGTGGCGTTCGGACCGGAAGAAGGTGATGTCGATCATCCGGTCGATGGAGCCGAAGGACCACAGCGAGGCGACCAGGATCGCCACCGCCATCGCCACGCCAAGGGTGGAGCTTGCGGTGCGCAGCGGCCAGCGCAGCAGGTGGCGGGCGACCATCACCCCGGTCTGGGGCAGGTTCAGCAGGCGGCGCAGCCAGGTGGCGCGCTCCCGGTACACAGCAGGCGACGGGGGCGCCATCGCGACGGCCGGGGGCAATTTGACCACCGACCGGACGGCGTAAAGCGCACCGGCAATGGCCGCCGCCAAGGTGATCATGGCGGCCAGACCGTAAAGCTGCGGGTCGCGGGTGAAGACAAGGTAGGGAAAGGTGAAGAACCGCGCATACATCTGCGCCAGCCCCACCCCCAGCCAGGCCCCACCGGCAAAGCCGATCGCGATGCCCACCACCGCGATCAGGGCCACGAACTCCACGTAATGCTGCGCCACCGCGCGCGAGGTATAGCCGATGGCCTTCAAAAGCCCGATCTGCTCGCGTTCCAGGGTGATCAGGCGCGACAGCGTCATGTTGACCAGCATCGCCGCGACCAAGAGGAAGATCGGCGGCAGCACCCGCACCATCGCCCAAAGCTGCTTCAGTTCCGCGTCCAGGAAGGCGTGGCTGATCTGGTCGGTTCGCCCCCTGGCCCCTGCCCCGCCATAGCGTTCGGTCAGCCGGTCAAGCGCCTCGATCACCCGGTCCGTGCTGGCACCGGGGGCAAGCTTCAAGACCAGGTTCGAAAACGCTCCGTCAAGGTCATAGGCGGCTTCCAGACCGGCGCGGGGCGCCCAGACGACGCCAAAGCGGCGGGGGTCGGGCATCATCTGGCCGGGGCCCAAGGCATAGATGAACTCGGGTGACAGTGCCACGCCGGTAATGAGCAACTCGCGCCGCTTGCCGTTCATCAGGACCGGAAGCCGGTCGCCCGGCCCCAGCCGATGCGCAGCGGCGAACCCGTCACTGATGACGATCTCTTCGGCCGACAACGGCTCGGGCAGACGGCCAAGCCGCAGATAAAGCCGGTTCAACCCGCCCGTGTCCGGCAGCGAGACGAACAGGACCGACCCCGGCTCGACCATCCCCGGCAGATCCAGAAGACCCAGCTTCACGATCCGCGCCTCGGCATCCAGCACGCCCTCGATGTCCTGGACCTCACCCAGAAGCGCCCTTGGCGCGCGGGTCACGTCGGCGAAGACATCGGCGAAGCGGTTCTCCTCGTAATAGCGCGCCCTCGTTTCGAACAGCGAGGCGTAAGCCCCGTTCCCCAGGATCAGCGTCGCCACCCCCGCCGCCAGCACCAGCGCGATGGCCAGCACCTGCGCCCACAGTCGCGCGAGGTCACGCAGGACCTTGCGGCGGAGGGGCGAGATCACCATGCCACCTCCGAGGGCTGCTTTTTGGTGGCGTTGACCGTTTCTTCGATGATCCGTCCATCGGCAAAGCGGATCACCCGGTCGGCGATATCGCGGATCGCGGCGTTGTGGGTGATGACCAGTGTCGTGGCCCCCACCGCCCGGTTCACCTGGGTCAGCGCCTCCAGCACCTTGATGCCCGTCGCACTGTCCAGGGCTCCCGTGGGTTCATCGCACAAAAGCACTTCGGGGTTCTTCGCGATGGCCCGCGCAATGGCGACCCGCTGCTGTTCCCCCCCGGACAGCTGCGCGGGGAAGTGGTTGGCCCGGTCCTGCAGTCCCACCAGCGCCAACGCGTCGTCGGCCCGCATCGGGCGGCGGGCGATCTCGGTCACCAGCTGGACATTCTCGCGGGCAGTCAGACTGGGAACCAGGTTGTAGAACTGGAAGACAAAACCCACGTGGTCGCGGCGGTACTGGGTCAGCTGAGCCTCGTCCAGCGCGGTCAGCTGGTGCTCTTCGAACCAGACCTCTCCGCCCGAAGCGCGGTCCAGCCCGCCGACAATGTTCAGAAACGTCGACTTCCCCGACCCCGAGGGCCCAAGGATGACGATGAACTCCCCTTTCCGCGCCTGAAAGTCGATCCCGCGCAAGGCGTGCACCTCAAGCGCGCCGTTGCGGTAGACCTTGGTCAGACCGGTCGCACGGAAGACGATGTTGCTGGCGTCGGACATGATGGAACCTTTCGGGCCACCAACCTAACGCGCAAGGCAAGCCCGGGCCTTGATCCGCGTCAATCGGGGCAGAGACTCAGGTTCGGGGGGACTGGTGGGCGGTGAGGGACTCGAACCCCCGACATTCTCGGTGTAAACGAGACGCTCTACCAACTGAGCTAACCGCCCCCACCCCGGTGCCTACCGCGACCGCCCGAATCTGGCAAGCCCTGGAATGCCAAAGACGCGCCGGTTCGGGCGCGCCTTGGGGAAGAATGGTGGGCGATAACGGATTTGAACCGCTGACATCTTCGATGTGAACGAAGCGCTCTACCGCTGAGCTAATCGCCCGATGGGGGGGCTTTTAGTCGTCCTCTCCCTCGTCTGCAAGGGCCAATCCGGCGGCCTTCGCACCATCGGCCAGGCGCAGCTTCAAAGTCAGCGCCGGACCTTTGTTCTTCACAACCCGCAGCTTGCCAAGGGGCGGGACCGCCAGCGACTTGCCGGTGGCAAGCGCCTCGCCCAGTGCGGCCAGAGTCGCCTCGACCGTGGCCTTCACGTCGGCCTTCTTGCCCCCGGTGGCACTGGCAACGCTTTCGATCAGGTCCTTCAGCTTGACCGTGTCCGCGCGGGCGGCGGGAGCGTCTGAACCGACCACGGCCGCTGCGGGCGTTGCGGCGGCATCCACCCCCGCCGCCACCTTGGCCGACCTTGGCGCTTTGGTTGCCTTCTCGGGCTTCGTATCAGAGTCCTTGGGCGTGCGCGGGGCCATGTTGCCTTCTTCCGGTTATCTGTGTCCCGGCGACACTACGCAGCCTTGCGCGAGCCGGCCAGAGGGAAGTCGCATCGTGTTCCCCGCACGCGGGCCCGCCCTCCACAACGCAAAACGGGCGCGCCGGTCTGGCGCGCCCGTCTGGTTCTGGTGGTCGGTCGATCAGTGCGCGGTCTGAACCGGCGGCACCACACCGCCCGCAGCCCGCGCGGCTGCCGCCGCTTCTTCCGCCGCCTCGTCCCATTCCACCGGCTCGGGCTGGCGCACCAGCGCCTGGGCCAGAACCTCGCGGACGTGGGTCACGGGGATGATCGTCAGGCCTTCCTTCACATTCGCCGGAATCTCCGCCAGGTCCTTGGCGTTCTCCTCCGGGATGAAGACCGTCTTGATCCCGCCCCGCAGCGCGGCGAGCAGCTTCTCTTTCAGCCCGCCGATCGGCATCGCGTTGCCGCGCAACGAGACCTCGCCGGTCATGGCGATGTCCTTGCGAACCGGAATCCCCGTCAGGACCGAGACGATGGAGGTCACCATCGCCAGACCCGCCGAGGGCCCGTCCTTCGGGGTCGCCCCGTCCGGCACGTGGACGTGGATGTCCATCGTCTCGAACTTCGGCGGCTTCACCCCGATCTTCGGACTGATCGAGCGGACGTAAGAGGCGGCCGCGTCGATCGATTCCTTCATCACGTCGCCCAGTTTCCCGGTCGTCTTCATCCGGCCCTTGCCCGGCAGCTTCAGCGCTTCGATCTGCAGAAGATCGCCGCCGACGCTGGTCCATGCCAGACCGGTGACCACACCAACCTGATCTTCCTTCTCGGCCAGGCCATAGCGGTGGCGCTGGACGCCCAGGTATTCCTCGACCTTCGTCGGATCGACGTCCACCTTCTTGGTCTTGCCCTTCAGGATGTCGGTCACCGCTTTCCGGGCCAGCTTGGCGATCTCGCGCTCCAGGTTCCGCACGCCCGCTTCGCGGGTGTAGTAGCGGATGACATGGGTCAGCGCTGCATCGCTGACGCTGAATTCGCCCTTCTTGAGGCCGTTCGCGGCGATCTGCTTGGGCAGAAGGTGCCCCCGCGCAATCTCGCGCTTTTCGTCCTCGGTGTAGCCGGCCAGCGGAATGATCTCCATCCGGTCAAGCAAGGGACCCGGCATGTTGTAGCTGTTCGACGTTGTGATGAACATCACGTTGGACAGATCGTACTCCACCTCCAGGTAGTGATCGACGAAGGTGTTGTTCTGTTCGGGATCCAGAACCTCCAGCAGCGCGGACGCCGGGTCGCCCCGGAAATCCTGGCCCATCTTGTCGATTTCATCCAGGAGGATCAGCGGATTGGTGGTCTTGGCCTTCTTCAGCGACTGGATGATCTTGCCGGGCATCGACCCGATATAGGTCCGCCGGTGACCGCGGATTTCCGATTCGTCGCGCACGCCGCCCAGCGAGATGCGGATGAACTCACGCCCCGTGGCCTTGGCGACCGAACGACCCAGCGAGGTCTTGCCGACGCCCGGAGGGCCGACAAGGCACAGGATCGGACCCTTCAGCTTGGTCGACCGCGCCTGCACCGCCAGATACTCAACGATCCGCTCCTTGACCTTGTCCAGGCCGAAGTGGTCGGTATCCAGCACCTTCTGCGCGGCACCGAGGTCCTTCTTGACGCGGGACTTCACACCCCACGGCACGCCCAGCAGCCAGTCAAGGTAGTTGCGCACGACTGTGGCTTCCGCCGACATCGGCGACATCGATTTCAGCTTCTTCAGCTCGGCGTCGGCCTTCTCGCGGGCTTCCTTGGAAAGCTCGGTCTTGGCGATGCGGGCCTCCAGCTCGGCGACCTCGTTCTGGCCGTCCTCGCCGTCGCCGAGTTCCTTCTGAATGGCCTTCATCTGCTCGTTCAGATAGTACTCGCGCTGGGTCTTCTCCATCTGCGTCTTGACGCGAGACTTGATCTTCTTCTCGACCTGCAGGACCGAAAGCTCGCCCTGCATGTGGCCGTAGACCTTCTCCAGCCGCTCGGCGACGTCCAGCGTTTCCAGGATCGCCTGCTTCTGACCCACGTCCACGCCAAGGTGACCGGCGACAAGGTCAGCCAGGCGCGCAGGTTCGCGGGTGTCCGAAACGGCGGCAAGCGCCTCTTCGGGAATGTTCTTCTTGACCTTGGTGTAACGCTCAAACTCTTCGCCGACCGCGCGGACCAGCGCCTCGACGGCCGTGGAATCACCGTCGGTCTCGGGCAGGGCCTCGGCGGTGGCTTCGAAGAACGCCGGGTTCTCGACGAAACCAGTGATCTTCACGCGCGACTTGCCCTCGACCAGAACCTTCACGGTCCCGTCGGGCAGCTTCAGCAACTGCAGCACGTTGGCCAGGACGCCAACCCGGAAGATGCCGTCCGAGGCCGGATCATCCGCCGTCGGGTCCTTCTGCGAGGACAGAAGGATCTGCTTGTCGTCCTGCATCACCTCTTCCAGCGCGCGGACCGATTTCTCGCGTCCGACGAAGAGCGGCACGATCATGTGGGGAAACACCACGATGTCGCGCAGGGGCAGGACCGGATAGCTTTGGGTGCTCATGTGACTACCTTCGTTCGCGGCAGCGCTGCGGGGTCCCGACCATCGGCAACCCTGCCCGCTCCGCCTTCAGAATTGTTAACTTGTGGTCCGTGGGCGGGGGATTCAAGTTCTGCTTTGGTTCGACAGAATGAACCTCTGCGTGAACGGGTGCAAGGTGGGAAAGCGCGGGCGAGTTGCCTTGCCCGCACTTTCCGTCACACGGTCACGCAGCCGATTTCTCCAGCGTGGGATAGTCGGTGTAACCCTTGCTTCCCCCGCCATACAGCCCTTCGGTCGGCATCGGGTTCAGTGGCGCATCCAGGGCCAGACGCTCGGCCAGGTCGGGGTTCGAGATGTAAAGCTTGCCGAAAGCCACCAGATCGACCTTGCCCGACGCGACGGCGGCAACGGCCGTGTCACGGACATAGCCATTGTTGGCTACATAGGCCCCGTTGAACCGGTCGCGCAGCGTCTCCAGTGCACCTTCCGGCCAGTCGCGCGGGCCGCCGGTCTGGCCTTCGACCATGTGCAGGAAAGCAATGCCTGCATCGTTCAGCACATCGATTGCAGCACTGAAGGTCGCCAGAGTATCGCTGTCGATGCCGACGTTGTTGGCGTTCGAGAACGGGCTGAGGCGGACGCCCACCCGGCCGGGCCCAAGGATTTCAGTGACAGCCGTCACCACCTCGGCCAGGAAGCGGACGCGGTTGGCGACCGACCCGCCATATCCGTCGGTGCGGATGTTCGCGGTGTCGCGCAGGAACTGGTCGATCAGATAGCCGTTGGCCGCGTGGATCTCGACCCCGTCGAAGCCTGCCGCGTCGGCATTGCGGGCGGCGCGGCGATAGTCCTCGATCACCCGCGGAATCTCGGCCAGGTCCAGCGCGCGCGCGGCCGAGGTTTCGACGAACCCCGTGCCGTCAAAGGTCCTGGACCCCGCGCCGATGGCCGACGGCGCAACAGGTGCCGCCCCGCCTTCCTGCAGCGAGACGTGGCTGATCCGGCCCACATGCCACAGCTGCGCGGCGATCTTGCCGCCCTTGGCATGCACCGCATCGGTCACGGTCTTCCACCCGGCCACCTGCGCCTCCGAATAGATGCCGGGCGTCCAGGCATAGCCCTTCCCTTCCGGGGAAATCTGGGTGCCCTCGGTGATGATCAGCCCCGCCCCGGCCCGCTGGGCATAGTATTCGGCGTGCAGATCGAACGGCGTATCATCCTCGGGCCGCGCCCGGTTGCGGGTCAGGGGCGCCATGAGGATGCGGTTCTTCACCGCGATATCGCCAAGGGTATAAGGGGTGAACAGAGCTTCGGTCATCGCGACGTTCCTTTGTTTGCAAGGTCTTGGTGCAAACCTAGGGGCTGCGGTGCCAGCCACAACCAGCGCAGAGCGGGATACCGCTATGCATTGGCGCACAGGCCGGGTTCGCGCGGGCAGCTTGTCAGACCGGTTCGACATCACCTTCGGCGCGCCGCGCGTGGAACGTCGCCACGAAGGCCGCCATCCCCCCCGCCGCAATCGCCTCCCGCAGGCCCTGCATCAAAAGCTGGTAGTAATGCAGGTTGTGCCAGGTCAGCAGCATCGAGCCGATGATCTCATCCGACCGCACCACATGGTGCAGATAGGCGCGGGAATAGCTGCGGCAGGCGGGGCACTGGCAGCCATCCTCCAGGGGACGCGGGTCGTCCTTGTGGCGGGCGTTGCGCAGGTTCACCTGCCCTCGCGCCGTCCAGGCCTGCCCGGTCCGCCCTGACCGTGAGGGCAGCACGCAATCCATCATGTCGATGCCGCGTTCGACCGCGCCCACGATGTCGTCGGGCTTGCCCACACCCATCAGGTAACGCGGCTTGTCCTCCGGCAGGAAGCCCGGCGCGTAGTCGAGGACGGAGAACATCGCCTCCTGCCCCTCCCCCACCGCCAGGCCGCCCACGGCGTAACCATCGAAACCGATGCCCTTCAGCGCCTCGGCACTTTCCTCGCGCAGCTCCCGCGTCACACCGCCCTGCATGATCCCGAACAGCGCATGTCCCGGCCGGTCGCCGAAGGCATCGCGCGACCGCTGTGCCCAGCGCATCGACATCCGCATCGACTTGGCCACCGTCGCCTCATCGGCGGGCAGCGCGGGACATTCGTCGAAACACATCACGATGTCCGACCCCAGAAGCTTCTGGATCTCCATGCTGCGTTCCGGCGTCAGCATGTGCTTGGACCCGTCAAGGTGGGACGAAAACTTCACCCCCTCTTCGGTCAGCTTCCGCAAGGGACCCAGCGACATCACCTGAAACCCGCCGCTGTCGGTCAGGATCGGTTTCGACCAGTTCATGAAGGTGTGCAGCCCGCCCAGCGCCGCCACCCGTTCCGCCGTCGGGCGGAGCATCAGGTGGTAGGTGTTGCCCAGAAGGATGTCCGCCCCGGTCGCCGCCACGCTTTCCGGCAGCATCGCCTTCACCGTCGCGGCCGTCCCCACCGGCATGAAGGCCGGGGTGCGAATCTGCCCCCTCGGGGTCGAGATCACCCCGGTCCGCGCCGCGCCATCCGTCGCCGCCACGTTGAAACTGATGCCCGTCGCCATGCCATTCGTCCTTGTGCTGCCGCTCCTTTGGGCCAAATCCGGTGAAAAGTGAAGCACAACACATCCAGCGCGGGCCTTCTGCCGTAAAGACACTTGACCTCTGCGTAAGCTTCGCTATCTGCAGTGAATGAACGTTCATTCCCAGGCTTCCTGACCATGCCCCCGCTGCCCCACCCCATCCCCGCGGCCGACGCGCGCAGCCATGAGATTCTGGCTTCGATCCGTCAGGCCTTCGCCGAAAAGGGCTTCGACGGCGCGTCGATGCAGGACCTTGCCCGCGCCGCAGGGATGAGCGTCGGCAACTTCTACCGCTATTTCCCCTCCAAAGCCGCCATCGTCCAGGCGATGTGCGGCTATGACCTGGCTGAAATTCAGGGCGAGTTCGCCGAGATCCAGACCTCGGACAAGCCGATGCTCTTCCTGCGCGAACGCATCCTGAACCACTTCTCGGAAGAGTCGATGAAGGACGGTCAGCTCTGGGCCGAGATCACCGCCGCCGCCATCCGCAAGCCGGAAATCGGCGAGGCGGCGCGGCAGATGGAGGACACCATCGTGTCCCTCCTGGCCGCGATCTTCGCCCATACCACGCGCCGCCCGATGGAAGAAGCGCGGGTGCGCTATGCAGGCCAGTGCCAGATGCTGGTCATGCTGGTGAAGGCGATGGCGACCCGCACCGCACAGTGCGGCCCCGCCAGTCCCGCCCTTGCCGCCCAGGTCGTCGCCGTGATCGACGGCATCCTTGCCCATATCTCCAATGACACAGCTGAAGGCTAAGCCCATGCGCCCGACCTTGATCCTAGCCGTTCTCCTCGCCATCGCGCCGGTCCTGCCCGCCCAGGCACAAGAGGCGGTCGCCGCGGAAAACATGCCCGAAGTGGCCCCGGTCCTGCCCGCCATCACCGTCAGTACCGTGGGGCTGTCGCAGTTGTCCGACCGGATCATCGCTTCGGGCCTGATCGCAGCTGTAGAAGAGGTTCAGGTCGCACCCCTCGTCGAAGGCCAGCCGCTGGACCAGCTTCTGGTCGATGTGGGCGACATGGTGACCGAGGGCCAGGTCCTTGCCGTCCTGTCCAAGACCACGCTGGACCTGCAGAAGACCGAAGCCGCTGCCTCGCTGGCGGCCGCGAAGTCCGCCATCGCCCAGGCCGAGGCGCAACTTGTCGAGTCGCAGACGACGCGCGACGAGGCCCAGCGTGTGGCCGACCGCACGACGAAGCTGCGCGAACAGGGAACCGCACCCCAGGCTCAGGCCGACACGGCGCGGGCGAATGCGCTTTCTGCCAACGCCCGGGTGATGGTGGCCACGCAAGGGTTGGAATCCGCCCGCGCACAGCTTGCCCTTGCCGAAGCGCGGCTGGAAAACGTCGCCCTCCTCCTCAGCCGCACCGAGGTGAAAGCCCCCGTCGCCGGCAAGATCGTCCAGCGCAACGCCAAGATCGGTGCCATCGCCACGTCGGCGGGTCAGCCGATGTTCGTCATCACCCGTGACGCGGCCCTGGAACTGCGCGCCGATGTGGCCGAGACCGACCTTCTGCGCCTTGCCCCCGGCCAGAAGGCGCATCTACGCGCCGTCGGCATGGGCGGCGTGCTGGAAGGCACCGTCCGCCTGGTCGAACCCTCGATCGACCCGGTCACCCGCCTCGGCCGCGCCCGGATCACGGTCGACAGCTCGAACGAGTCGCTTCGGACCGGCATGTTCGTCGAAGCCGAGATCCTCGCGGCCGAAACCCAGGCTCTGGCCGTGCCCGTCACCGCCGTCGGCTCCTCTTCGGAAGGGGCCACCGTGATGCGGGTTGTCGACGGCGTGGTCGAGCGCATTGCCGTCAAAACCGGCATCCGCGACGGCGGGCTGGTCGAGATCACCGAAGGCCTGAACCAGGGCGATGTGGTGGTGACCAAGGCCGGCGCCTTCGTCCGTCCCGGCGACCGGATCAACCCGGTCCCCGCCCCCGCTGCCGTGAACTGAGGGACCGCGCCATGAACTTCTCCGCCTGGTCGATCCGCAATCCGGTCGCCCCCCTTCTCGCCTTCTTCCTGCTGATGGTCCTCGGCTGGCAAAGTTTCAATGCGCTGCCGATCACCCGCTTCCCGAACATCGACGTCCCTCTCGTCGCCGTCTCGGTCGGCCAGTCCGGCGCGGCCCCGGCGGAAATGGAAAGCCAGGTCACCAAGGAGATCGAGGACGCCGTTGCTGGCCTGACCGGCGCCAAGCGCGTGACATCGACCGTGACGGACGGGATTTCCACCACCGTCATCGAATTCCGCATGGAAGTGCCGACCGACAAGGCCGTCCAGGACGTCAAGGACGCCGTGGACCAGATCCGCGGCGACCTGCCCGGCGGGATCGAGGCCCCCATCGTCACCCGCATCGACGTCGAAGGCCAGGCGATCATGACCTTCTCGGTCACCGCCCCCGACCTGACGATGGAGGAAATCTCCTGGTTCGTCGACAACACCGTGACCCGCGCGTTGCAGGGCAAACCCGGCATCGGCCGCGTCACCCGCATCGGCGGGGCCGACCGTGAGATCAGGGTCGAACTCGACCCCGTGCGGCTGGACAGCTACGGCGTCACCGCCCAGGCCATCAGCGCCCAGATCGCCCAGACCAACGCCAACCTCGGTGCCGGCAAGGTGAACCTTGGCGAGGGTGAACAGGTGATCCGCACCCTGGGCGACCAGGGCACCGTGGAAAGCCTTGCCAATACGCCCATCGCCCTCCCGTCGGGCCGGTTCGTCAAACTGTCCGACCTCGGCCAGGTGGTCGACAGCTACGAGGAACTGAAAAGCTTCAGCCGCATCAACGGCGAGCCGGGCGTGACCTTCCTGGTCTTCCGCTCCAAGGGCGCGTCCGAGGTTTCGGTGGCCGAGATCACCAACGAAGTGGTCGCGGACCTGGCCCAGCAGCATCCGAACGTCGGCATCACGATGGTCGACGATTCCGTCTTCTACACCTACGGCAACTACACCAGCGCCATCCACACGCTTCTGGAAGGCGGCCTTCTTGCCATCCTCGTCGTGCTGGCCTTCCTCAGGAACTGGCGCGCCACGCTGATCTCGGCCATTGCCCTGCCGCTGTCTGCCGTCCCCACGTTCTTGCTGATGGACATGCTGGGCTTCTCGCTGAACCTGGTCAGCTTCCTCGCGCTGACGCTGGCGACCGGCATCCTCGTCGACGACGCCATCGTGGAAATCGAGAACATAGCCCGACACATCCGCATGGGCAAAACCCCCTACCGCGCCGCGATCGAGGCCGCGGACGAGATCGGCCTTGCCGTCATCGCCACCACCTTCACCATCGTCGCGGTCTTCGTCCCGGTCAGCTTCATGCCCGGCATCCCCGGCCAGTACTTCCGACAATTCGGCCTGACTGTCGCCATTGCCGTCCTCTTCTCGCTTCTGGTTGCGCGCCTGATCACGCCGATGATGGCCGCCTACCTGATGCGCACCAAGGACGCCCAGGGCCACGAGGACCAGAAGGACGGCGCGATCATGCGCGGCTATATCTGGCTTGTCCGCAACACGACCAAGGTCCGCCGCTCGTCCAAGCGTCGCTGGCTCGCGCTGCCGACCTACTACATCACCCTCGTCGTCGCGGTGATCGTGGTGATCTTCTCGGTCATCGCCATGCTGCAGGTCCCCGGCAGCCTCTTCCCGCCCGAAGACGAAAGCCGCATCGTGGTTTCGGTCGAACTGCCGCCCGGCTCCACGCTCGACGACACCGCCGCCACCACCGATGCGATGCGCGACATCGTGCAGGACATTGAGGGGGTGAAGTCCGTGCTTGTGATTGGCGGCTCGACCCCGCTTGGCGAACGCGACACCCGCCGCGCCACCTTCACCATCATCCTCGACCGTCTGGACAACGGGTTGCAGCGCAAGCTGATCGAACTGGGCGAGGCTCTGCCCGGAATCAACGCGCTGATCCCCGAAATCCCCTCCGAAGGCCGCATCCACCCGCAAAGCGCAATCGAGACCGAGGTTTTCGAGGCGCTGAAGACGATCCCCGACGTCCGCGCCTTCAAGGCCGCGACCATGGGCGGCGGCGCGCGTCCCTTCTCGTACGACATCCTGTCGGATGACGAAGACGACCTGAACCTCGCGATCCAGAAGATCGAAGAGGCGCTGCGGCAAGAGCCGATGTTCCTCAACACCTCGACCGAGGCTGCGCTGCCGCGTCCGGAAATCCAGATCACGCCGAAAGCCGACGAGGCCGCCCGTCTGGGCGTCACCGTCCAGCAGATCGCCTCGGTCGTCCGGGTCGCCACCATCGGCGATGTCTCGGCGGCGCTTGGCAAGCTGTCCATCGACAACCGGCTGATCCCGATCCGGGTGCAGCTGGACGAAGCCTCCCGCGACAACCTCGCGCGCATCTCGGCGCTGAAGGTGATGTCGTCGAACGGCCCCGTCCCCTTGGCTGCCGTCGCCACCGTCGAGGTCGCCGAAGGCCCCTCGGTGGTCAAGCGCCTGAACCGCCTGCGCGTCGCCACCCTGGGTGCCGACATCGCTCCCGGCTATGTGCTGGACCAAGCCACCGCCCGCTTCCAGGAACTGCTGCCGTCGCTGGGCCTGCCCGCGACCGTCCAGGTCACGCCCTCGGGCGACGCCGAGGTCCAGGCCGAGCTTCTGGGCAGCTTCCAGGGTGCGATGATCCTGGGTGTCCTACTGATGATGTTCGTGCTGATCCTTCTGTTCCACTCGGTCCTGCAGCCGATCACCATCATCTTCTCGCTCCTGCTGTCGGTGGGCGGGGTGGCCGCGGCGTTGATCATCACGCAGAACCCGCTGTCGATGCCCGTGCTGATCGGTATCCTGATGCTGATGGGGATCGTGGCGAAGAATGCGATCCTGCTGATCGACTTCGCCATCGAGATGCGGGTCCGCGGCATGGACCGGATCGAGGCGGTGATCGAGGCTGGCCACAAACGCGCCCGTCCCATCGTCATGACCTCCATCGCGATGTCCGCCGGGATGCTGCCCTCGGCCCTTGGCGTCGGCGAAGGGGGTGCTTTCCGCGCCCCGATGGCCATCGCCGTGATGGGCGGCATCATCGTCTCGACCGTGCTCAGCCTGGTCGTGGTGCCGTCGATGTATCTCGCGATGGACGACCTCTCACGCTTCTTCTCCTGGGTCCTTGGCCGCTTCCTCGGCAAGAAGGATGTCGAACCCGTGGCCCCCGACCCGCTGGTCATGGCCGACAATCTTGCGCGCAACCAGGTCGACGTGGCGCTCTTGCAGGGCCGGATCTCGCTCTTGGAAGAGGCACTGTCACGCAGGAAGGCCGGGCCCCACGCCGCCGAATAAGCCGCGCAGTGCCAGCACGATCCCTCGCCTTTCCCCGCACGCAAGCGGGCCAGGGCGGGGGGTCGGCGCGTCCTGCCTCGCAGGGTGGTTAACGGCTTATGGGATGCACGTGCGTATGCATGGAATGAATACGCCCTGTAGACGCACTGCAGATCGCCGGATTTGCAGCGCCTGGCGTCATTAAAACAGCGTTCTCAACGGCTTGGCCGACCAAGTCAGACGCCTCCGTCGGACCATCCCGGCCAGTGCCGCGCAGCCTCCTCCGCCGTGTAGCGCCCCAGCCGGACATCCTCGGCCACCAGCGCCGGATCACGCTTTTCCGGTGGGCCGTAGCCCCCGCCCCCCGGCGTCCTGACCCGCACCCGGTCGCCCGGTTTCAAGGCGATGTCCTGCGCCTTCGACAGATGCTCCGGCACCATGACCACGCCATCCCGGATCACCTCCACCCGGTTCACCGCACCGTCCTGGCCCCCCAGGGCCCCCTGCGGCCCGACCCGCCCGTGGTCCATGACAAACGACGCCCGGGCCTCACCGCGCAGCAGTTCGATCTCGTAGTCCACGCCAAAGCCGCCCCGGTGCTGCCCCGCCCCGCCCGACCCTTCGTGCAGCGCATAGCGGCGGTACAGGACGGGGTAGGTCTGCTCCATGATCTCGACCGGCGGGGCCTTGGAAATGCCGATGGTCGAACAGCCGTTGGCGATCCCGTCGCCTCCCGCAAAACCGCCATAGCCCCCGCCCGAGATCTGGTACATCACATAATCCCGGCCCTTTTCCGGGTCATGCCCACCCAGCCCGAAGTTGCCCGAGGTTCCCGCCGGGGCCGCGGTGACAGAGCCGGGGACGGCTTGCACAAGCGCCGCAAAGACCGCTTCGGCGATGCGCTGGCTGACCTCGGCCGCACAGCCGGAAACCGGGCGCGGATAGTGCGCATCCAGAAAAGTCCCTTCAATACCAACAACCTCCAGCGGCTCGAAGGCGCCCGCGCTGATCGGCACATCCGGAAAGATATGCCGCATCGCCAGGTAGACTGCCGACAGCGTCGTCGCCCGGACCGAGTTCATCGGCCCCATGCAGGGTTTCGACGACCCCGCGAAATCGAAGGTCAGCTGGTCGCCCGCCTTCGTCACCGCCAGCGCGATCGTCAGGGGTTCGTTCACCACCCCGTCGCTGTCCACGATGGCGGTGGCCCGATAGACACCCTCCGGGATCAGCCCGATCATCGCCCGCATCTGCTTGGCCGCCAGCCTGCGCATCTCGGCAATCGCGTCAGTCACCGTCGCGTCGCCATACCGGTCCAGCAGCGCCCCCAGCCGCTCTGCCCCGACCAGCAATGCCGAGGCCTGAGCCTTCACATCGCCGATCCGCTGCTCGGACACCCGGATGTTGGAACAGATGATCTGGTAGATTTCCTGGTCCAGCATTCCCTGTTTGAACAGCTTCACCGGGGGCAGGCGCAGTCCTTCCTGCTCGGCACTGATCGCGCTGGCGCTGAACCCGCCCGGAACCGCCCCGCCGGTGTCGGGCCAGTGGCCGGTGTTCGACAGCCAGCAGTAGATTTCCCCCGCCCGCCAGACCGGCATGGCAAAGCGCACGTCCATCAGATGCGTGCCACCCAGATAGGGGTCGTTGACGATGTAGATGTCACCCGGCTGCGGTGCCGCCGTGATGCCGGAACGGATGCGCTCCAAAATCGTCGCGGTCGAGAACTGCATCACTCCAACAAAGACCGGCAACCCTTTGGAACCTTGGGCAATAAGGCTTCCGTCGCTTGCCGAATAGATCCCGTCGGACCGGTCGTCCGCCTCCGCAATCACCGGAGAGAAGGCTGCCCGCGAAAACGTCAGGTCCATCTCGTCACAGACCTGCTGAAGCCCTGCCTGGATGACGGCAAGCGTGACGGGATCGATCATGTGCCTACCTCGACGATCAGGTTGCCATCCGCGTCCTGTGTTGCCGTCGATCCGGGATCCATCACGATGGTCGTATCCATTTGCTCAATGATCGCCGGGCCTTGCAGGGTGATCTTCAACGGGAGGTGGTCCCGCCAGTAAATGGGCGTGTCATGCCAGCCACCGAACCAGACCTTCCGGGTGCTGGCTGGCCGGGCCCTTTCCCGCCGCCCCGCCGGATCGATCAGCCGCGACAGGTCCAGTGCCGGACGCTCTCCGATGACCGACACGTTCAGGTTCACCAGGTTTGCCCGGATCGTCGGCAGGTCCACGCGGAAGCGGGTGTGATAGGCCGCCTCAAACAGGCGCTGCAATTGGTCGCGCGACGGGTTTCCTGAGGGCAGCCGCACCCGCAGAAGATGCGTCTGGCCCACGAACTGCATGTCTGCGGAATACTCGGCGCGCACCGTGGTCAGCGCGATCTTCTCCAGCCCGATCAGACGCCGCCCCTCGGCCTCCTGCGTGGCAAGGACCCCGTGGACGTCGCCCATGTCCACCACGTCAAGCGGGCGGTTCAGGGTGCGGACGAAGTCGTGGCGCAGGTCGGCCACCACGCAGCCGAGGGCGTTGGTGATACCGGGCCGGGCGGGGATCAACACCTTGGGAACGTTCAACTCCCTGGCCAGTGCCACGGCATGCAGCGGCCCCGCCCCTCCGAAGGCAAAAAGGGCAAAGTCGCGCGGATCGGCCCCGAGCGAGATCGAAACCATCCGGATCGCCCCGGCCATGTGGGTGTTGGCGATGCGGACCACCGCTTCCGCGGCCTCTTCCACCGACAGCCCCAGCGGCGCGGCAATCTGGTCCCGCATCGCGCGATGCGCCGCCTCGACCGCCTGGCCGAAGCGGTCGGCGGGCAAGCGACCGAGGATCAGGTTCGCGTCCGAAATCGTGACCCGAGTCCCCCCACGGCCATAGCAGACCGGGCCTGGCGTCGATCCCGCGCTTTCCGGCCCCACCCGCAGCATGCCGCCCGCATCGATCCTGGCGATGGAACCGCCCCCGGCCCCGACGGTGCGCACATCCACCATCGGCACATGGATCGGCATGGCATATTCGACCTCGATCTCGTTCGAGACGGGCGCAATGCCATTCCGGATCATCGCCACATCGGTGCTGGTGCCGCCCATGTCATAGGTCAGGAGGTTCGCCATCCCCGCCCTGCGGCCCGTCGCAACCGCCGCCATCACGCCCGAGGCGGGACCGGACATCACGGTCTTGACCGCTTCCTTCGCCACGTCCTTTGCGGCCACCATCCCGCCATTGCCGTTCATCACCAGAAGGTCGCGCCGGTAGCCCTTCGCGGCCAACTCTTCAGCCAGGCGCGCCACGTAGCGTTCCAGCAGCGGCTGGACCGAGGCGTTGACGGCCGCGGTCACGCCACGTTCGTACTCGCGGGATTCGGACAGCAGAGCATGGCCCAAGGTGATGTAATCATTGGCCCATATCTGACGCGCAATCTCGGCCGACCGTAGCTCGTGCGCGGGGTTGGCATAGGCGTGGAGAAAATGGATCACCAGCGCCTCGCAGCCCTGATCCCGCAATTGCGTGACGGCAGTGCGCAGGGCGGCCTCGTCCAGCGGCGTCAGGACGCGGCCACGGGCATCCATCCGCTCGGGGACTTCCAGCCGCAGGTCGCGCGGGATCACCGGCGTGAAGTGGCCGTGCATCCCGTAGGCCTGCGGACGGGTGCGGCGGCCAAGCTCCAGCACGTCGCGGAATCCGGCCGTGGTGATGAGACCGGTGTTCGCAAGCTGACGCTCCAGCACCGCGTTGGTCGTGGTGGTCGTGCCGTGGACGATCAGGTCGACCTGCGAGAGATCATCGGTCCCCGCCGCATCGAAGGCCGCCAGCACGCCGCCCGACTGGTTCGGCAACGTGGTCGGGACCTTGGCCAGCCGGACCTCCCCGGTCGACGGATCGAAGATCGCAAGGTCCGTGAAGGTGCCGCCCACGTCGACACCTGCGACAAGGCCCGTCATGCGCGCCCCCGGCGGTCAGCTTTACGCGTCATTCACACCCCCACATAGGTCCGGAACGCTGGATCGCCGGCCACAAGTCCCGCCGCATCCCGCGTCTCGGCGATCCGGCCCGCGACCATGAACGCCACCCGATCTGCCAGTTTCAGCACTGAATCCACGCGCTGCTCCACCAGTACGACCGCCACGCCCTGGCCCTTCAGCGTGACAATCGCGTCCTGAATGAGGGCGATGATCGAAGGTTGCAGCCCCTCGGTCGGCTCATCCAGAAGCAGGACCTTGGGCTCAAGGCACAGCGCGCGGGCAATGGCGAGCATCTGCTGTTCACCACCCGACAGGGTGCCAGCGACCTGGCCAAGGCGGTCGCGGAGCCGGGGAAACAGAGTCAGCACCTCGTCCAGCCGCGCGGGGTCGTTGCGACGGACCAGGCCACCGACGGCAAGGTTCTCGGCCACGGTAAGTGGGCCGAACAGGCGGCGGCCCTGCGGAACGAACGCCAAGCCGCACCTTGGCACCTGATGTGCGGGCAGGCCGTGCAGCGGCTGGCCGTTAAGGGAGATGGTCCCGGCCGTCGCTGGAAGAAGTCCCATCAAGGCTTTGAGGAACGTGGATTTTCCCACGCCGTTCCGACCCATCAGGCAGGTGATCCGCCCCGGCTCGGCCCGGAAATCGACCCCGCGAAGTACGGTGACCGGCCCGTAGCCTGCGGTCAGACCCTGAACGTCAAGCGCCAAGATAGGCCTCCTGGACAGACGGGTTGGCCCGAATCTCGGCAGGGGTCCCCGAGGCGAGAACGCGGCCAAAGGTCAGCACCGTGATCCGGGTGGCGAGGTCCATCACCACCTCCATGTTGTGTTCGATCAGAAGGACGGTGGTCGCGGGGACCAGGCTGCGGACCAGGTCCTTGAAGCCTTGGATCTCGCTGGCGGCCAGGCCCTGGGTCGGCTCGTCCAGGATCAGAAGCTTCGGGTTCAGGGCCAGCCCCATCGCCAGTTCCAGAAGCCGCTGGTGGCCGTAAGACAGGGTCTGTGCCTCCTGCTCCTCCAGCCCCTCAAGCCCCACGCGCGCCAGGGCGGCGAGGGTCTTCCCGGACAGGTCCGATACGCCCTGCGACTGGACGGCCAATGCCACGTTGTCGAAGACCGAAAGGCGCGGGAAGATCGAGGTGATCTGGAAGGTATAGGCAATGCCCCTGCGGACCCGGAGGTGGGCGGGAAGTCGGGTGATGTCCTCTCCTGCCAGATGGATGGTTCCCGACTGCGGCAGACGGCGACCGGAAAGAAGGCTGACGAAGGTCGTCTTGCCAGCGCCGTTCGGGCCGATGAGACCGTGGATTTCCCCGGGCTGCAGGGTGAAGTCGACCCCGTCCACAGCCTTGAGGCCACCGAAGTGCAGCGCAAGGTTCCGGCTTTCGATCAGGGCAGCCATCTGACCCACCTTTCGCGGATCGTGCCCAGGATGCCCTTCGGCGCGAAAAGGACAAGAACGACCAGCGCCGCCCCGACGATGAACTGGTGCGCGGTGGTGATGCCCGTCGCGGCCTCGATCAGCGCGAACATCAAAAGCGCGCCCAGGAAGGGTCCGAGGGTTGTCCCCGCCCCGCCCAGAAGCACGTAGAGCATGGGCAGGATGGAATACTGGATCGTGGCGAAGCTGGCACCGACATAGCCGAAGAGGATCGCGTAGGCGGCCCCCGCGGCCCCGGCGTACAGGCCAGAAATGGTAAGCGCAGCAAGCTTCACGGTGAAGGGGTTGTAACCAAGCATCCGGGACCGCTCTTCGTTCTCGCGCATGGCGACCATCGTTCTGCCGAAGGGCGAACGAACCAGGGCAAGGCTGGCAAGAAGACCCACGGCGAAGATCATCAGCGCGGCAAGGAACCGGGGCGTGTCGGTGGAAAGGTCGAAGCCCATGAGGGTGCGGCTGGTGGCGACCACGGCAAAGCCGTCATCCCCGCCGGTGACCGGGGCGAAGTAGAGCAGTGTCAGATATCCGGCCTGGGCGAACATCAGGGTGACGATCATGAAGCTGACACCCGCCGTGCGCAGCGCCAGAAGGCCGAGCGCTGCGGCAACAAGGCCGCCTCCGGCGATGCCCGCGATGAAGGCGGGACCGGCGCTCCAGCCCCAAAGCTGGGCCGGCAGGCCCGCGGCATACATCCCGGCGCCGAGAAGGAGGGCATGACCAAGGCTTAGGAGGCCGGTGTAGCCAAAGGCAAGGTTGTAGCCCATCGCGAAGACCGCCAGCACCATGATCCGGGACAGGTTTGTCACGTTGTAGGGCGACAGCCAGTACTGCGCGGAGAACAACACCGCCAGCAGTGCCAGGTGCAGCATCCAGACCTTGCTGCTGTTCCCCGTCACGCCTTCGCTCCGAACAGGCCCTGAGGGCGGAAGACGAGGACCATCGCGACCAGAAGCGTGGCAAGGATCTTGGCAAGCGTCGGCGTGAAGAACATCGAGATCACGCCGTCGGAAAGGCCGATCACAAGGGCGGCGATCAACGTGCCGCGCAAAGAGCCAAGGCCACCGATGATCACCACGATGAACGAAAGCAGCAGCGGGTCATGACCCATCAGGTATTGCGCCTGCTGGATCGGGACGACCAAGACGCCCGCCAGTGCGGCAAGCCCTGCGCCAAGCGCGAAGGTGCCCATGTAGACACGGTCGACGTTGATCCCAAAAGCCTGCGCCGTGGTGCGGTCCACTTGCGTGGCGCGCATCACGAGGCCCGCCTTAGTGCGGTTCATGAAAAGCCATAGCGCCAGAAGCACCATTCCGGCCGCGAAGACGACGAACAGCTTGTAGCCCGAATACCCGAACCAGGGCAGCTGGATGCGCCACTCGAAGGGGGCGGTGACAGGGTTGGCATTGGGTCCGTAAAGCGAGAGCGCAGCCTGCTGGAGGATGTAGAGCAGGCCGATGGTGGCCACGATGGTCGCCTCGGGGTCGTAGTTCAGCCGCTTCAGGATCAACCCATCTGCGGCAGCGGCGAGCGCGGCCACCAGGAGCGGGGCGATGATGACGGCGGCGAGGAAGGCCAGCGCAGGCGGGCCGGGGATCATGGTGGTCACGGCCCAGGCAAGGACTGCTCCCAGCATGTAGAACTCGCCATGCGCCACGTTGACGACCCGCATGACGCCGAAGACCAGGCTTAGCCCGGCGGCTGCCAGCGCCAGCACGGCGGCAGTTACAAGGCCCTCCATCAGGGCAAGGAGCAGGAAGGGTCCGAAGGCCATGCTTGTCCGTGGATGGGGAAGGTGGGCGGACTGCCCACCCTGCGCTGGCGGCAAAGTAGGGTGGGCGATGCGCCCACCCCGGGATTGTCAGAAGGCGATCGTCAGAAGTACATCGTCGTGTAGTCGACCGCGTCCTCGTACATCCCCTCGTCAATGGTCGTGGTATGGACCTTGACCAGCTTGCCGCCTTGCACCTGGCTGATGTGCTGCGCCCCGAAGACCTGGTGGGTCTTCCCGTTGAAGCGCTTGGCACCCTGCGGCCGTTCGATGCCGTAGGGCAGATCGGTGATCGCCTCCATCGCCTCGACCAGTTTCTGCCGGTCAGCCGGGCCGGTGTAGCCCGAGGCCTCCATCGCCTGCTTGATGAAGTAGAGCGTCTCCCAGGTCGAGAACATGTGGCTGTAGGTCGACACATCCGCCGCATCGCTGACCGAAGCGCCGTTGTCGTCCACCCCCACGGCGGCGCGGTAGTGGCCCTCGTGCTCACCGGCGTCGGCGGCCTTCACGCGCGGATGGGCCTCCCAGAAGTGACTGCCTTCCAGAAACTCCAGGCCCGGCGTCGCGGTGTCCACGGCCTCCAGGCTGTCGATGAAGCCGAAGAGCGCTGGCTTTGCGCCGGTCCCGTAAAACTCGCCCAGTTCCTTGACGAAGGTCAGGACGGCCGGGCCGACCATGACGTGATAAAGCACCTCGGTTTCCGCCGGGATCTGCGGGAAGTAGCGGGTGAAGCTGGTTTCCGTCGGCGGCACCGCGATCTGGGCGACGACCTCGCCGCCCTGGGCCTGGATCGCGGCGGTGAAGAAGTCGCGGTGGTCGTGGCCGAAGGCGTAGTCCGGGAAGACCATCGTCACCTTCTTGCCAAGGTTGGCCGCCACCCAGGGTGCCATCGTCGAGATCTGCGCGCGCACGTCGGTGATGCCGGGCTGCAGCGTCCAGCGGTTCAACGCGCCGGAGGCGACGTGGTAGCCCTCGGAACAGACGAGGTAGGGCACCTTCAGCTCACCGGCGCGGGGCGCGGACCCCATGACAACATGGCTGAACAGCGTCCCCATCACCAGATCGCAGCCATCGGACTGGGTAAGCTTGTCCACCACTTCCGATCCGCGCTTGGGGTCGGTGGCATCGTCCTCGAACAGGATCTCCACCGGGCGACCAGCGATGCCACCCGCATCGTTGATCGCTTTCAGCGCGGCCTGGGCGGTCCGCTCGTACCAGCGGCCATAGGCGGCACCGATGCCGGTCCGATGCAGTTGGAAGCCGATCTTGACGGGCGCTGCCTGCGCCGCGACATAGCCCGGCAGTGCGGCGGTCAGAAGCCCTGCGCCCCCGGCCATCAGAAGACCGCGGCGGGTAGGATGAAGCAATCCGTTCGTCATGTCCGTCTCTCCACTGTTGCGGCCTCTGGTCGGGCCATTGGTTGTCATTGGGGCGCCACGTCCCCGGGATTGTCCAGTCGTTTCATCCGGTTCTGGTCATCCGGTTCTGGCCGTGGACAGCAGCCATAGACCCAGGACGGTATACCCCACCATGAGGACCGTCATCGGCAGATGGGCAAGGGGACGTGCCCCCTGCCCCGCAAGTTTCAGTCCCAGCAGCACTGCCAGGAGATGCGCCCCCAGGATCGCGGCGAACTGGAGGCCGTAGATCACCGGCATCACCCGCGGGTCCGTGAGGAACCCGAATGAGACGAAGAAGGGCGGCAGGCCCAGCCAGCTGTCCCCGGTCATCAGGGGATCGTTCAGCGCGGCCAGCGTATACTGCCCGGCGGTCAGCAGCATCACGAGGTAGTGGGCCGCGTGATAGCCCGCCGCGATGGCAAGGAAGGACAGCATCACCGGCCCGGTGGCGAAGCCGCCACCAATGCGGCGCCCCAGCAGGATCGCCCCAAGGATCAGGCCCAGCGTCAGCACCCAGATCGCCAGAAGCCCAGCGGTGTTTACCCACATCACGGCGCTGCGACCCGTCGGCTCCAGCGGGTTCTCACCGATCAGCGCCTGCCACCAGAAGGTCTCGGCCAGCCCGTCGAAGGTCAGCGCGGCAAGGGCCAGACTTACGAAGACCACGGCCGAGGCCGAGAGCGGCGGCATGGCCAGGACCTGGGACCCCGGCCAGCCGCGCATGAGCCGGGTCCTGGGTCCCTCGGTCACGTGCCAAAGCGGTGCGACCTTGGCGATGAACGAGAACAGGACGGTCAGGAACTCGCCGGTTTCCAGCCAGTCTTCACCCTCCAGCACGGCGAGAAGGAAGATGACTGCCCAATAGGTCAGCGCCACCTTCGCCAGGACGGCTGGATCATCGGGATAAAGCGAGACCATCTGGAACCAGACGAAGCCCGCATAACCGGCGACCGCGGGCCAGTGGCCAAGGCGGGCAAGGCCGATGCTGCCCGTGCGGCCAAGCAGCGTGCGCGCGATGCGGACCGGGCCGGTCCAGGGACTGAGCGACCGCCAGAGGTTGCCCAGCAGCATCGACCCAAGCGGGACCGCGATCCAGACCCCGGTCCAGAAGACCAGCGTCATCAGATTGTGCATCGGGTCGCGGTCGCCATAAAGGCCGATGAAGACAAGACCTAGGAACGCCAGGAACGACAGGTAAGAGGTCAGCGACAGAGGCAGCAGGACGCGCCGCTCCCAGACCTGGCGCGGTGCCATGACCGGCAGGCGGTGGACGGCGACGCCCATGATCGCGGTCAGCGCGACGGTCAGTGCAGCGGCGGTGATGTAGTGGCCGGTCGGCAATGTCAGGATAACCGAAGGCGGCAGTGCGCAGGCGAAGGCAAGGCCGGGGGCCAGCAGAAAGGCAAGACCGCCTGCCCCCAAAGCTTTCCAGACCCTGGTACAAAATCCGTCGAAGGATCTTGGTGCGCGTGTCACCTCAGACCGTCCTCCCCCTTGACCTGGTCGATCTCCAGCCCGCCCATCCGGCTGTGGACCCGGCCCCCGCGCGCCATGCCAAGCGCGAAAAGGACCTCGTTCGCCCGCGGCCCGTCCGGGCAGGCCAGCGTGATGGCATCGAAGCGTGAACGGACATAGGCCGCATTCAGATGTCCAAGCGGCAGGTCCAGCGGGCTGCCCATGCCCCCCACCTTCATCACGCTGGGAACGATGGCGCGGCATTCGCCCAGCCGTTCGCGCATCCCATAGCCGCCCGCGACATGCCAGAGCGCGCCATGTTCGCTTTCGCCGCCTTCGCCCACGATGGCCCCCTTGCCATAGGCGTCGATTCCTTCGCGCCCGCCAAGAAGGGCTACAAGCCGGTCGGTCAGGTCCAGCGCCAACGGCTTGAGGTCCTCCATCGCGGGCTGGAGATCCGGAACGTAGCGTCCGGCAAAGGGGTTGGCACAGATCGCATAGATCGCGCCCCGCACTGGCGGGGGGGTCACCAGGGGCCCGCCCTCGTGCCGGATCTCCTCCAGCTGCATGACGATCTTCCGGACTGCAAAGTCAGCCACTTGCGTTCCCTTTCTCAAGCGCCAGCGCGCCCGTCATCCCGCACTCACCCTGCAGGAAAAGCGCCGCCCCTTCAATCAATCCGCGCGCCCGGAAGTCTTCCGCAGCCTGCAGGCCGGCCCTCAGGGCCGCGGCCCGTTCTGCTGGCGTCAAAACCGGCACCGCGGCCGTGACCAAGCGGTCGCCAAGATCGCTGTCGCACTGCACCTCACGCGCTGCACGCCGGAGGATGCCGGGATGGTCCAGGTTCACCGCATTGGCCACCATCGTCGCCGCCGCGTCCGCCTCGGCCGCCGTCCGCGCCACCACCGTCACCGCATCCGCGATCCCAAGCGAGAAGCTGCGCCCTCGCCAGCCGGAGGTGGCAATTCCACGGACCGGGTCGCTGGCCCCGACCGTCACCTGGTCCAGCCCACCCGTCGCCGCCAGAGCGCAGGTCAGCCTTTCGCCGGAAGCCAGCCACAACGCGATGTCGCCGCCGTTATTGGCATAGGCGCGGCGTATCCCCGGCCCGGTCAGAGCCATGACGATCTCGTCGGCCACCGCCCCCGCGACCGCGGCCATCGGAGTGATGAAAACCGGGCGGAAGGGCGCGACCGCCAGGGCCATGCGGCGCGCGATCCGTCCAGAGACCGGGGCGTCTTCGGCGCGCAGGTCGGGCAACTCGGCAACCAGGTCTTCAAGCACGGTCGAAAAGCGGCTGGCCGCGCGGGCATAGGCGGCGCGAACTGCGGGGGGTTCCCCAAAAGCCTCGGCGATGATGTCGATGGGGCCATGCTGAAGATGAAGCCGCCCCCCCGGCAGCAGAGCAGCGACGGCACCTTGGACGCGGGTTGCTCTTACGGCCATGGCTGCACCCTAGCCGAAGTCGGATACTCACCACCCTCGGCGAGCGACTGGTCGAGGGTGCGGATGCTCTCCTCATGCCCGCCCATCGCAAGATATTCCATACGTGGAAGCGTGAATTCCAGAGGTGCGACCAGTGCGGGGGTGGGCACATAGCCGAAGGCGCCCTTGGGCAGACGCGTGACGTCGACCATGAAGGTGATCCCGCCGCCGGGCCAGACCCAGGTCTGGGCCCCGCCGCTGGTCAGCCGGGTGACGCCGGCCTGGACCGACCGCGTAAGTCCCACCGGGTTCTTCGCCACCCCGGCGCGCAGCGACCCGCCCGCTCCGCCGACGAACAGCACGGTGCAGAGCGACGGTTCGCAATTCTCGTCAATCAGTTCGACGGTCTTCCTCAGGTTCTGCGGCAACTCCTGCGCGACGGGCCGCAGGTTCTGGTCCAGGACGTAATAGGCGTACTGCTCGCCCGTGGTGGAAACCATCAAGAGCCGCAGGCCCGGCCGCGCGCCCTTCTTGGGGTCCCACTCGCCCAATATCTCCAGCGGGTCGGTCAGGCGGGTTCCGCCCCAGCCTTGCCCCGGTTCGGAGACCTTGAAATAGCGCCCCGGCGTCGAGCGGTGGCCCTTGATCCGGATACCCGACGGCGGCCAGCCGATCACCTTGCCTGCCTGATGCTCGCTGACGACGCCGGTGATATGGTCGTCGACCACCACCACCTCGTCCACCAGCCCCTGCCACTGGACCGCAAACATCCCGATGGTGGCAGAGCCGCAGCCGACCCGCATCCGACGCTCTCGGGTCCCGTCCACGACCGGGGCTTCCCCTGCCTGCACCACGACGGTGGACCCCCCGTCGACGGTCATTTCCACGGCCTCGGCGTTGCAAAGCGCCAGCATCGCCGCGCAGGTCACCCGGCCCTCGGCCTTGCTGCCGCCGGTCAGGTGATGCACCCCGCCAAGGCTCAGCATCTGGCTGCCGTATTCGGCGGTCGTGACATGGCCAACCGGTTCGCCCTCGACCCGCACTACAGCGCCCTCGGGGCCAAGGAACCGGTCGGTGTCGATCTTCACCTTGACCCCGCAATAGGAGAAGATCGCCTCGGTCACGACGGTGACCATGTCGGCGCCCTCGACCAGGGACGAGACGATGAAGGGCGCGGGCTTGTAGTCGGGGTAGGTCGTCCCGGTGCCGATTCCGGTGACGAAAGCGTCCGCCGGAACCGGGCTTCCGTCCCAGTCGCGCGCCGCAAAGGGCACGACGCGGCCTCCGGCTTCGACCGTATGCGACAGCATCACCACGGGGTCGGTCCGCACGATCCGGCCTGCCTCGTTGGCATAGCGATCACAGGCCCCGGTCTGCCCCGGCGCGATGTAGCACATCACCGGGCAGGCATCGCAGCGGATCTTTTCGGGCGCGTCGGTCATCGGAAACGCCCCTTGCCGGCGTCGGAAGCAGCCCCAGGAGAAAGATCCTGCGTCGCCTCCAGCACCCGGTGCGGAAGCGCGGGGACGCGGGTGATCTCGGCCCCGATGGCGTGGCGGATCGCGTTCAGGATGGCGGGGGCGGTCGGGATCAGGACGTGCTCGCCCAATCCCTTGGCACCGAAGGGACCTTCGGGATCAGGGACCTCGATCAGCAGGCTTTCGATGGGCGGCGCATCGCCGAAGGTCGGGATCAGGTAGTCGTGCAGGTTTTCGGTCCGGGCGGGGAGGTATTCCTCCATCAGCGCCATGCCGATGCCTTGTGCGATACCGCCCTCGATCTGACCCCGGACCAGCATCGGGTTGATCGCGCGTCCCACGTCATGCGCAGCCGTGATCTTCAGCAGGCGGATGGTGCCAAGCGCCGGGTCCACCTCCAGTTCCACCATCTGCGCGCCGTAGCCGTAGACCGCATAGGGCGCGCCCTGCCCGTTCTTGTCCAGAGGAGAGGTCGGCGGGTCGTAGGTCGCCTCGGCGCTCAGCACGTAACCCAGGGCGTTGGGCAGGAGGGTGGCCAGGTCGATCCGGGCCGTGGTCCCCCGGTCCCGGACGGTCAGCGTCGTGGCGTCCAGCGCCAGAGTCGCTCCCTCTCCCGCATTGGCACGGCGCAGGATTTCCGTGCGCAGACCTTCGGCCGCGGCTTTGGCCGCGCGGCCCGTGACGTAGGTCTGCCGGCTGGCAGAGGTCTTGCCGGCGTCCGGGGTCAGCGCCGTGTCCGGTCCGACAAGGCGGAAAGCGGTCACCGGCACGCCAAGTGCTTCGGCCGCGATCTGGGCAATGACGGTGTTCGATCCCTGGCCGATGTCGGTCGCGCCCTGGTGCAGGACAACAAGACCATCGGGCGACAGCCCAATGCGGATGGTCGAGGGGTTCGGCAGCGCGGTATTGCCGCAGCCGTACCAGCAGGAGGCGACGCCGACGCCCCGGCCCTTTCTGCCCGCCGCCTCGGCCAGGGCACGGGCCCAGTGGGGTTTGAGCGCAATCAGGCAGTCGTGGATGCCAACAGCGCGCAGCACCTGCCCCGTTGCCGAGGCATCACCGTCCCGCAAAGCGTTTCGCAAGCGGAACTCCAGCCGGTCGATGCCCGCCGCGTCGGCGAGACGGTCGAAGAGCGTCTCTTGCCACAGCGCGCCTTGCGGCACGCCAAAGCCGCGGAATGCGCCGGAGACCGGACCGTGGGTATGGATGGCGCGGGCCTTGGCGGTGATCGCGGGCGTCAGGTACGGCCCCGAGACGTGGACCGGCACCCGGTTCGCCACGGTCGGCCCCCAACTGGAATAGGCACCGGTGTTGAAACGACCCTCGAACTCCACCCCCGTGATCCGGCCTTCCGCGTCGCAGCCGATCCGGCCCCACATCTCGGCCGGGTGGCGCTTGGTGGTGGAGGTCATGCTTTCCTGGCGGCTGTAGACCATCCGGCAGGGCCGCCCGGTCTTGAGCGTGACCAGCCCGATCAGCGGCTGCAAGGAGATGTCGAGCTTCGATCCGAAGCCCCCGCCGGTGGCCGAGGGGATGATCCGAACCCGCTCCAGCGGAAGCCCCAGGATCGCGGCGGTATCTTCGCGGTCCATGCCGGGGGCCTGGGTGCAGGCGCGGATGACGAGGGTGTCGTCGTCCATCCAGGCAGCGCCCGCCTCAGGTTCGATGTAGGCGTGTTCGACGAAGGCGGTGGTCATGCGGCCTTCGACAACATGCGCGCTGGCGGTAAGGGCGGCAGCAGCGTCCCCCTTTTGCACCCTGCCTTCGACCAGAAGGTTACCGGGTCGGCTCAGGTGGATCGGAGGGCCAACCTCAGCCGCTTCGGTTCGGTCCAGTGGGGCCAGCGGCACCCAGCTGATCGGAAACGCGGAAAGGTCCGGGTCGACACCCGGATCAAACGCCACCAGGGCCACGCATTCCCCCCGGAAGCGGGCGGGCGAGGCGGCGATGGCGGGTTGGTCGGCATAGGGCGGGATGACGGAAAAGGCATTGCGGCCGGGGATGTCCGATGCGGTGAATACCGCAGCCACGCCGGGCCGGGCGCGGAAGGTTGCAAGGTCGCCAATCGCGAATTCGGCATGCGGATGGGGCGAACGGATGGCCTTTACGATCAAGGCCCCGTCCGGCCATTCGTCCGCCCCGAAGCTGTCGCCCGCGACCTTGGCCGCTCCGTCCAGACGGCGGACACTGGTTCCGATGCCGCCCGCCGGTGCCTCCGGCGGCTGGGCCTCCACCGCTGCCCCCGCCGCCACCACCGCCGCGATGATGCTGCGGTAGCCGGTGCAGCGGCAAAGGACGCCGCCAAGCGCCTGCTCAACCTCGGCCTCCGAGGGCCGGTCGTTGCGCGTCAGCAGATCGGCGGCGGTCAGAAGCATCCCAGGCGTGCAGATGCCGCATTGCGCCGCCCCGTGAGCCAGGAAACTGGCGCGCAGGCGGGTCAACTCGGGCGTCTCACCCTCGACGGTGGTGACGGCTCGGCCAGTGACCCGCGCGGCGGGCGTAAGACAGGCGCAGACCGCTGCGCCGTCCAGAAGGACGGTGCAGGCCCCGCAATCGCCAGCGTCGCAGCCGACCTTCGTGCCGACCTTGCCCAGTCTCTCGCGCAGGGTGTCGGACAAACGCTCCGTCGGTGGAGCCTCCACTTCGACCTGCGCGCCATTCAGGGAAAAGCGGATCATGCCAAGGCCCCGGCCACAGCCCGACGCACAAGCTCGGTCGCCGCCGCAAGCCGATAGGCGGCCGTTGCCCGCACATCGTCTATGGGGGCCAGCGCCACCGTCACGTCCGCCGCCTGAACCCGGTCCAAGGCCTCGGCCACGGTGGCACCCCGCAGCGCCGCCTCGACCGCAGGAAGCCGGACCGCCACCGGGGAACAGGCCCCGACCGCCACGGTCGCATCGACCACCCGACCGGCTTGCACCACCACCCGCGCCGCGACCATGGCGATCGAGATCACCAGATGTGACCGCGCCCCAAGCTTGACGAAGGCCGACCGGCCCTGCAGTCCGCTTTCCGGGATCAGGATCGCGGTCACGACCTCGCCGGGGCTTAGCGCCGTGCGCCGCGGACCTTGCAGGAACGCCTCCAGCGCCAGCCGCCGCGTCCCCTGAGCCGAGGCCAACTCCACCTTTGCGCCCAAGGCCATCAGGGGCGGCACGCCATCCGCCGCGGGAGAGGCGTTGCAGAGATTGCCACCGATGGTCCCCGCGTTCTGGATCTGGCGGCCTCCGATCTGCCACGCGGCCTGTTGCAGGGCGCGCAGGGCTGGCGGCAGGTCCGCCTCTGCGATCGCGGTCCAGGAGGTCGCAGCACCGATCCGCAGGCCGTGACCCGTCTGCAGTCCGCAAAGCTCGGGAACGCCCGTCAGGTCGACGACCGCCCCTGCCAATGCAGCGCCCGCCCCCGGATAAAGGTCGGTCCCCCCGGCAAGGACAGACACCCTGCCCCGGCCCATCAGCCGAAGCGCATCGGTCAGCGTCTGTGGTCGGGCATAGTCCGGCACGGGAGCCCCGAATTCATTTGTGTAACAACAGACTGTGGTCTCGGCGGGATTCTGTCAACGTCCTTGCGCCAATCAACCGCAAGTCGTATCGCGAAGCATGACCGATGCCAAATCCTATCGCCTCGACGACCAGATCGGCTATGTCCTGCGCCGGGTGACGCAGCGACATCTCGCGATCTTCGCCGCCGCAATCCCCGAAGTGACGACGACCCAGTTCGCCGTGCTCGCACGGCTGGCCGAGATCGGCCCGCAGTCGCAGAACCACCTTGGGCGCGAGACGGCAATGGACGCGGCGACCATCAAGGGTGTCGTGGACCGGTTGGCCAAGCTGGGCCTTGTCGCGACCAATGCCGACCCCGCCGACCGCCGGCGCCTGACCGTCAGCCTGACCGAAGCAGGCGAACGGCTTTTCGCCGATCGGGTGCCCACCGCCCTCAGCGTTTCGGCGGACACGGTTTCGCCTTTGACGCAAGACGAGGCCCGGCTTCTCAAGGACCTGCTGATGCGCCTGACCTGACGGCGTGCCGTGCCTGGAAGGCCGCCACCTCTTCCTGGGTCGGCGCAACACCCGAGAAGGTCAGCACATAAGCCGGGATGCGCCCCATCCGGACGTCAAAGCTTTCCTGCGACCGCAGGGCAATATAGCCCACCTGAGTGAGATACAGCGCCCGCGCGCGGGTGTCGGCTTGAGTGTCATCATATCCGAAGCGGCGGAACAGCACGGTAATCGCGGCAATCCGCACCGTATCGGCCTCGGTCATCGCCTGCTCGACCGCTCGATCGGTCAGAGCCCAGGTCCGCATCGCGAATTCCAGCCTGCTGTCGAACAACTGGGGGTCGATCCAGCAATCCACAAGGTTCAGCATCGCTTCTGCAATCGTCGCAGCCGGCGCTTCGCACTGCGCGACGAGATTGCCGGTATTCTTCGCCCGCCAACGCTCGACCAGGCCAGTCAGCAGCGCCTCGCGGTCGGGAAAGTGCCAGTAAAAGCTGGTGCGCGACAGGCCCAGCCGTTCGGCAAGGGGCATCACCTTGACCGCTTCGACCCCACCCTCGACCAGAAGGTCATAGGCCGCCTCCAGCCAGAGATCCGGCGTTCCACGCCAGCCGCGTTCGGTCTTTTGCGTGTTCATACCGCTGACCTAACCATTCCGGATCGCACCGCACAAGGCGGATCAGAACAAACTCGACACATGTGTCAAGTTTTGCGATAGTCGCCGCAGATCCCGATTCCCCATCACACAGGCCGGTCTCATGTCGAACGATCCGCTCCTCCAGCCCTACCAGTTGAAACACCTGACGCTGCGCAACCGGATCATGACGACCAGCCACGAGCCGGCCTATGGCGACGACGGGATGCCAAAGGATCGCTATCGGCTTTACCATCTGGAGCGGGCGAAGGCCGGGGTCTCGATGGTGATGACCGCGGGTTCGGCCAGCACCAGCCGCGACAGCCCGCCGGTTTTCTCCAACCTCCTCGTCTGGAAGGACGAGATCGTGCCGTGGATGAAGCAGCTGGCCGACGACTGCCACGAGGCGGGCGCGGCGGTGATGATCCAGCTGTCGCATCTTGGCCGCCGGACGCGCTGGGACAAGGGCGACTGGCTGCCCGTGGTCTCCTCTACCCACGAACGCGAACCGGCCCACCGCGCCACGCCGAAACCGGCCGAGGACTGGGACATCGCGCGCATCATCCGCGACTATGTCGATGCCGCCGAACGGATGCAGGCGGCGGGTCTCGACGGAATCGAGATCATGTGCCACGGCCACCTGCTTGACCAGTTCATGTCGCCCCTGACCAACACCCTTGACGCGCCGTACGGCGGCAGTTTGGAAAACCGCGCACGCCTGACGATGGAAATCCTCGCCGCGATCCGCAAGCGGGTCGGCAACAAGATCATCATCGGCATGCGGTACGGCGTCGACGAGATGGAGCCGGGTGGGATCGACATCGAGGAAGGCGTTGCGATCGGCAAGATCTTCCGCGACTCGGGTCTGGTGGACTACCTGAACGTCAACCGCAGCCGGATCCATACCGATCCGGCGATGACCGATCTGATCCCGGTCCAGGGAATGCGATCGGCGCCGCACCTGGATTTCGCGGGCCGCATCAAGGCCGAGGTCGGCATGCCGACGCTGCACGCCGCCCGCATCCCCGACGTGGCGACAGCGCGTCACGCGGTGGCGACGGGCCAGGTCGACATGGTGGGAATGACGCGGGCCCACATGGCGGACCCTCACATCGTCCGCAAGATCGTCGAAGGCCGCGAGAACGACATCCGGCCTTGCGTTGGCGCAACCTACTGCCTGGACCGGATCTACCAGGGAGGCATGGCGCTTTGCATCCACAACCCCTCAACCGGGCGCGAAGCGACCCAGCCGCACGAGATCGCGAAGGCCGAGGTGCGGAAGAAGGTCGTGGTGGTCGGTGCCGGCCCGGCGGGGCTTGAGGCCGCGCGGGTGGCTGCCGAGCGGGGGCATTCAGTGGTGGTCTTCGAGGTTGCAGATCGACCAGGTGGGCAGGTGCGGCTGACCTCGCAGCTGAAACGGCGCGCCGAGATGATCGGAATCATCGACTGGCGGCATGCGCAATGCACGGCGAAAGGGGTGGAGTTCCGCTTCAACACCTGGGCCGAGGCGGAGGACGTGATGGCCGAAAAGCCCGACGTGGTCGTGATCGCGACAGGGGGCCTTCCGACGACCGGTCTGCTGGCCGAGGGGAACGACCTTGTCGTCTCGGCCTGGGACATCCTGTCGGGCGATGCAAAGCCGGGAACGAACGTGCTGATCTATGACGACGCGGGCGACCATGCGGCCTTGCAGGCGGCGCAGATCATCGCGGAGTCCGGCGCGAAGGTCGAGGTCATGACCCGCGACCGCAGCTTCTCGCCCGAGGTGATGGGGATGAATCTGGTCCCCTACATGCGCGCGTTGCAGGACAAGGCGGTGACCTTCACGGTGACCTACAAGCTGGACGCGGTGCGCCGGGCGGGGAACCAGCTGGAGGCGGTGATCGGGTCGGATTACATGAAGCTCGACCGGACTGCGGTCTTTGACCAGGTGGTGGTGAACGGCGGGACGCAGCCGCTGGCGGACCTCTACTTCCACTTGAAGCCGCAGTCGGGCAACAAGGGCGCGGTGGACTACGACGCGCTGATCGAGGGGCTGGCGCAGCCTGCGGTGGAGGGGTTCCAGCTCTTCCGGATCGGCGACGCGGTCGAGGCGAGGAACACGCATGCGGCGATCTATGATGCGCTGCGGTTGGTGAGGACGGTCTGAGGGTCGGGGCTAAAGCTTCTTCCGGCAGTAGAGTTCCATCCGGTGATGGACGATATCGTAGCCAAGCTCGGCTGCGATTTCGCGCTGGAGCTGTTCGATCTTTTCGGACCGGAACTCGGTGATCTGGCCGGTGTCGAGGTCGACGATGTGGTCGTGGTGGGGGGCGTCGGCGACCTCGTACCGCGCGCCGCCGTTTTCCAGGGCAAGCCGCAGGACGACGCCTTCGCGTTCCAGAACCGAGAGGGTGCGGTAGACGGTGGCGAGGGAGAGGCTGTCGTCGAGGGTCCGCGCCCGGCGGTGCAGTTCGGCGGCGTCGGGATGGTCTTCGGCTTCCGTGAGGACCTTGAGGAGCGTCTCCCGCTGGCGGGTCACGCGGACTCCGGTGTCGCGGAGGGCCTGGGTGGGGTTCGCTTTCATGGGCCGATGGTAGCGGGGGGTTGGGGTCCGGTCAAACGCTTGGGGTGCCCGCGCGCGGGGCGGTGGGGGCCGCAAAGGATTCCAAGGGGTTAGCTGTGGGCGTTAGGGTGGTGTTAACACTTAACATTACGGGCAGTTTCCGCGGCGGTGCAGGCTTACGTCAGGCCGCCGCGGCGGGCGTCACCAGGTCTGCCAAGACGTCGGCCGCAATCTCCAGAGAGCGGACGCGCGCTGCGTGGTCGTGCATCATGCCGGTGATCATGATCTCGTCCGGGCGGTAGCGGGCCATCAGGGCGGCAAGCTCATGGCGCACGGTGGCGGGCGAGCCGACGGCGGAACAGGAGAGCGCATACTTGGCCTGGGCCAGGATCGGGGCGGGGATGCCGTCCAGATCATGCGTCGGGCGCGGCAGCTTGCCCGGCTGTCCGGTCCTGAGCCGCGCGAAGGCGAGGAGTTGCGAGGAGCGGAGGTAGGTCGCCTCCGCGTCGGTGGCGGCCGCACAGACGCCGACCGCGATCATCACATGCGGCTTTGCCAGCCGGTCCGAGGGGCGGAAGCTGCGGCGGTAGACTTCCAGCGCCTCGTCCAGATGCGTGGGCGCGAAATGCGAGGCGAAGGCGTAAGGCAGGCCCAACCAGGCCGCGAGCTGCGCGCCGAAGAGGCTGGAGCCGAGAATCCAGACGGGCACATGGGTTCCGGTGCCGGGGATCGCCTGCACGGGGCCGGCGGCGTCGCCGAAATAGCCGATCAGCTCTTGCACGTCCTGCGGGAAGGTATCCTCGGGTTCCATGTGGCGGCGGAGAGCGCGGGCCGTGACCATGTCGGTGCCGGGCGCGCGGCCGAGGCCGAGGTCGATGCGGTTCGGATAAAGGGTCGCGAGTGTGCCAAACTGCTCGGCCACGGTAAGGGGGGAGTGGTTCGGCAGCATGATGCCGCCCGCGCCAATCCGCATCGTGCGGGTCTGGCCCGCGACATGTCCGATCAGGACGGCGGTCGCGGCGCTGGCGATGCCGGGCATGTTGTGATGTTCGGCCAGCCAGTAGCGGTGAAAGCCCGCCCGTTCCGCCGCGCGGGCCAGATCGACGGTCGCCGCAAAGGCGTCGGCCGCGGTCTGGCCTTCGGGAATCGAGGCCAGGTCGAGGTAGGAATAGTGCTGCATCGCGGATCTCCGTTCGGTGCAGAGGTAATCATTGGGGGCGGCGGGGGGAAGGGGCATCGTGGGGACCGCCGCCCGAACGCAGCGCAGGGTGCGCTACATCGCGCCTTCGGCTCCCCGACCTTCCCAGCGCGGGTCAAGGAGCAGTCCGTTCCCTGGTGTTGTCCGACGCCTCAGGCCAGCGGATACCAGTGGATAGTGTGGCAGGTGCGAGAGCGAGCCAAGCCTACCGAAAGTTGTGGTCGTGCTAACGAATGCGCGCGTGGATCAACCTTTGCGTTACTACGAACGTGTCTCCATCTGGCTATAACTATTTGCGCGGGCAAGTCATCCTCCCGTGAAAGGAAAAAAAATGTCTATGAACCCGCTCGCTCTTTGCAGCGTTGCAATTCTTATGGCCGGTGCCGCGGAGGCCCGCAATCTGGGCACCTCGCTGTTGGACAAAGCCGAAGCCGGCTGGGTGGCACCTGGTGCCGGAAACCAAGGCAAGAACGGAAAGCTGAACGGTAATGCGGGCGGCACCAAGCCGGTCGTGATCGAGGAGCCTGTTCCGGAAGAGCCCGTACTGCCGGACGAGCCCGCACCGCCGGAAGAGCCCGCACCGGAAGAACCCGCACCGGAAGAACCCGCGCCGGAAGAACCCGCGCCGGAAGAGCCCGCGCCGGAAGAGCCCGCGCCGGAAGAGCCCGCGCCGACAGAGCCCGCACCGGAAGAGTCCGCGCCGAGCGACGTCTGAGCCGTCAATCACGGCGTGTGACCACTACATAAAAGTGGCTTAGGCAGGCAGGCGCTGCCCGATTTGTCGACGGACAAATCGGGCAGCAGACATAGCGCTCATTTGTTTTGGCATCCGGATGTTTCACACCCCCGGATCCCCGTGGGATACTTGGGGATTTAAAGCACTCGGAGCCTTCTTCCGCTCCCAGTGCCTAGAGCACCGCCCTCGGGTAAGACGGACGCGGCCGATTAAGTTCGCGCATGAAGACTTCCGTGCGAACCATTGCCTGCACTTTCTTGACCTGAGCGACATCAGAGAACGCTCGCCGCGCCAGTTCATTTGAACTTAGGCTCACATCCAAGAGCGCCACTCCACTCTGGAAGACGACAGCGGCGAAGTTTGCCTCAAGTTCAAAGTAGTCTTGCGGGATGACAGAGTTTCCCTTTTCGCCGGCCACCATCATGAAATGGCGCACCGCCGTCCGAGAGTTGTGCCGAAGCTGCAAATGCCCAGCTTCGTGCGCGAGCACGAAATTGGACAGCTTGTCCCCTTGTTGCGCGCGTGACCACAGCCCTGACTCGACGATCAAGCGCACAATGTGGTCGAACTCGGTGACTGCCGCTTTGGGTCTGAGCGCTTGATCGGGAAGCTGATGGAAGGACTTAATCTTCCACTCGTTGCCACCGTCGCACAGATATTCCCAGACGTCGCTCATTTTGAAGAACTCGTCGTCGGCGCAGTAGTTGCGCCGACAAGAAACCATTTCCTCGAAGATCGTGACCGCTCGTTTAGTGGTTAGGGTCAGGTCCTGCTTCATGTCCGACCTCCCTCATCAGCTGCACCCGGTCGTCCCGCCGCAAGAGTTGCACTTCAGGCAGGAGCCGTTGCGGACCATCGTGTAGTTGCCGCATTCGGAGCAGCTGTCCCCGGTGTAGCCTTGCAGCTTGGCCTTGGACCGCGCGTCGGTGGAGGTGACGGCGCTCATGGCGTAGGTGCTGGTCGTTTCCGAGAAGCCGGTCACGCGGGCGTCGGGCATCAGCATCGACAGGGCATCGGTGCCGGTGGCGAGAGCTGTGGCCCCTACCCCACCTTGCAGGACGGTGAACTCCTGCGGCAGGCGTTTGCGCATGTAGCCGGTCGAGGCGACCTGACGCAGGACCTCCAGCGATTTGGAAGCGGCGGTCTCGGTCACTTCCGAGATGTTGCGCTTGCCCTCTTCCTCACCGCGGCCGAGGTCGTCGAAGGCAGCCCCTTTCGGGGCGACATGGGCGAGGTCGGTGCGGTCGAGGTAGCTGACGGCCAGTTCGCGGAAGATGTAGTCGAGGATCGAGGTCGCGTTCTTGATCGTCTCGTTCCCCTGGACCATGCCCGCCGGTTCGAAGCGGGTGAAGGTGAAGGCTTCGACGAATTCCTCCAGCGGCACGCCGTATTGCAGGCCGACCGAGATCGCGATGGCGAAGTTGTTCATCATCGCGCGGAAGCCGGCACCTTCCTTGTGCATGTCGATGAAGATCTCGCCCAGCTGGCCATCGGCGTATTCGCCGGTGCGGAGATAGACCTTGTGGCCGCCGACGATGGCCTTCTGGGTATAGCCCTTGCGCCGCTCGGGCAGCTTTTCGCGATTGCTGCGGACGATTTCCTTGATGATGACCTTTTCGATGATCTTCTCGGCGATCACCGTGGCCTTTTCCATCGTGGAGCCGTTGGTCAGGATCTCTTCGGCTTCCTCGTCATCCTCGATCAGCGCCGAAGCGAGGGGTTGCGAAAGCTTGGAGCCGTCACGGTAGAGCGCGTTGGCCTTGATGCCGAGCGAGTGGGAAAGTTCATAGGCCGCCAGCGTTTCCGCGATGGTGGCGTTGTTCGGCATGTTGATCGTCTTCGAGATCGCGCCCGAGATGAAGGACTGCGCGGCGGCCATCATGGTGATGTGGCTGTTGACCGATAGGAACCGCTTGCCGGTCTTGCCGCAGGGGTTGGCGCAGTCGAAGACCGAGTAGTGTTCGGGCTTCAGGTGGGGTGCGTTCTCCAGGGTCATCGTGCCGCAGACGTGGTCGTTGGCGGCGTCGATCTGGGCCTTGGTGAAGCCGAGGTGGCGCAAAAGGTCGAAGGTCGGGTCGTTCAGCTTGTCCTCGGGGATGCCGAGGGTGCCTTTGCAGAAGTCGACGCCCAGGGTCCACTGGTTGAAGACGAACTTGATGTCGAAGGCCGAGGGGAGAGCCGCCTCGATCTTCTCGATCTCGCGCGGGCCAAAGCCGTGGCCGATGAGCGAGGTGTGGTTGATCGCCGGGGCCTGGCCCAAGGAGCCGTGGCCGACGGCATGGGCGACGATCTCGGCGGCCTGGGCGGTGGAGTAGCCGAGGGTTTCAAGGGCTGCGGGGACCGACTGGTTGATGATCTTGAAGTAGCCGCCGCCGGCCAGTTTCTTGAACTTGACGAGGGCGAAGTCGGGCTCGATCCCGGTGGTGTCGCAGTCCATCACCAGACCGATGGTGCCGGTGGGGGCGATCACGGTGGTCTGGGCGTTGCGGTAGCCGTGGGCTTCGCCAAGGCGCAGGGCCTCGTCCCAGGCGGATTTCGCAAGGGCGACAAGGCTTTGGTCGGGGACGTTCGCGTGGTCAAGGGCGACGGCCGGAACGTTCAGGCCTTCGTAGGCGGTGCCGTGGGCGGCCGCGCGATGGTTGCGGATGACTCGAAGCATGTGGTGCTTGTTGCGCTGGTAGCCGGAGAAGGGCCCCAGTTCCTTGGCCATCTCGGCGGAGGTGGCATAGGAGACGCCGGTCATGATCGCGGTCAGGGCGCCGCAGAGGGCGCGGCCTTCGTCCGAGTCGTAGCCAAGGCCCATGTTCATCAAAAGCCCGCCGATGTTGGCGTAGCCGAGGCCGAGGGTGCGGAAGTCGTAGCTAAGCTGGGCGATTTCCTTCGAGGGGAACTGCGCCATCATCACCGAGATTTCCAGGGTCACGGTCCAGAGGCGCGAGGCGTGGACGTAGGCCTCGGCGTCGAACTTGCCGTTATGCTGGAAAGTCAGAAGGTTCATCGACGCCAGGTTGCAGGCGGTGTCGTCGAGGAACATGTACTCCGAGCAGGGATTGGAACCACGGATCGCACCGTCTTCGGGGCAGGTGTGCCAGGCGTTGACGGTGTCGTGGAACTGGATGCCGGGGTCGGCGCAGGCCCAGGCGGCGTGGCCGATCTGGTCCCAGAGGTCGCGGGCCGAGACGGTCTTGGCGACCTTGCCGTCGGTACGGCGGATCAGCTCCCAGGGCTGGTCATTCTTGACGGCCTTGAGGAAGGCGTCGGTGACGCGGACCGAGTTGTTGGAGTTCTGGCCGGAGACGGAGATGTAGGCCTCGGAATCCCAGTCGGTGTCATAGGTCGGGAATTCGATCGAGGTGAAGCCCTGACGCGCGTATTGCAGGATGCGGTTGGTGTAGGTGTCGGGGATCATCGCCTTCTTGGCGGCCTTGATCGCGGCTTTGAGGGCCGGGTTGGCGACCGGGTCGGTGGCACCGTCCATCGAGCCGTCGAAGGATTTGATCGCGGCGAAGATGTCGTTCAGGCGGGCGGAGTGGACCTTGGAACCGGCCACCAGGCTGGCGACCTTCTGTTCCTCGATAACCTTCCAGTTGATGAAGTCTTCGACATCGGGGTGGTCCATGTCGATGATGACCATCTTGGCCGCACGGCGGGTGGTGCCGCCCGACTTGATGGCGCCCGCAGCGCGGTCACCAATCTTGAGGAAGCCCATCAGGCCGGAGGACTTGCCGCCGCCCGACAGTTTCTCGCCTTCGCCCCGGAGCGAGGAGAAGTTGGTGCCGGTGCCGGAGCCGTATTTGAAGAGGCGGGCTTCGCGGACCCAGAGGTCCATGATGCCGCCGTCGCCAACGAGGTCATCCTTGACCGACTGGATGAAGCAGGCGTGGGGCTGCGGGTGTTCGTAGGCGCTGGTGGACTTGGTCAGGACGCCGGTCTTGTGGTCGACGTAGAAGTGGCCCTGCGACGGGCCGTCGATGCCGTAGGCCCAATGCAGGCCGGTGTTGAACCACTGCGGCGAGTTCGGCGCGGCCATCTGGCGGGCCAGCATGAAGCGCATCTCGTCGTAATAGGCGGAGGCGTCGGCTTCGGTGGTGAAGTAGCCGCCCTTCCAGCCCCAATAGGCCCAGGCGCCGGCGAGACGGTCGAAGACCTGCTTGGCCGAAGTCTCACCCACTATACGTTGATCGGCAGGAAGCTGGGCCAGCGCCTCTTCGTCGGGGACGGAGCGCCACAGGAACTCGGGCACGCCCTTTTCCTTGACCTTCTTCAGCACGGCCGGAACGCCTGCCTTGCGGAAATACTTCTGGGCGAGCACGTCGGAGGCGACCTGACTCCAGCCCTCGGGAACTTCAACCGCGTCGTTGCGGAAGACGACGGTGCCGTCCGGATTGCGGATTTCGGAAACGGTGATGGCAAAGCTCATGGCCCCGTAGGCGCCGGTGGCTTCGGTGGTGAACTTCCGCTCGATCTTCATGCCCCTGATCTCCTTTTTTGCGGCTGAAAAACAGCCGTTGGTTTTGTCAAATCGCAAGGGACCCGCCTGCGCGCCGAACCGACAAGCAACACGTCACACGTCCTGACGGTGAGCGCCGTCAAGAGGGTCGCATCCCGATTTGGATGCACTTTGTGTGGGTCGTCTTGCCTGTTTGCGGAGGCACTAGATTTAGTGGTGTCCCCTGCCGCTTTGTCAAAGTGTCGTAATACGCACCCCCGATCAACGGGAAAATTTCGCTTCACGACAGATTTTCAACTTGACGTTTTTTCCGCCACAGAGCGCGGCGGCAGGCCCCGTCACGCGGGGGTTGTGGACAGCTTTGGGGACAGTCTTCGCGCAGTTTGTGAAGAGTGCCGGATTTCCTAGGCGATTGGCCTGCTTGGGTGGCGCACTTGAGCTACCCACAGGACCGCGCGACGACCGGGGTCCGGCGATTCCCGGCCGCTATGGCTTGGGTGCCGCCACCGGCCGGTTCATCAGCACGATCCCGACGGCGACGAGAGCGGCGGCGAATAGAATCGGCAGTCCAAGCGTTTCCTGGAAAAGCAGCGCCCCAAGGAGAAGCGCGAGGATCGGGGTCAGGAAGGAAAACGACGCCACCGTCGAGGACGGGTAGACCGACAGAAGCCAGAGCCAGGCGATGAAACCGCCCGCCACGACGACCGAGGACTGGAAGACCAGACCTACTATATGTAGCGGTTGCAGATCGCGTAGCAGCGGACCGAAGAGGGGTGCCGCCAGCAGAAGGATCGGGGCCGAGACGAGGACCATCCAGAAGAGCTGCATCTCGGGGCCTTCCGCCCGCATGACCGGACGTCGCGCGACATAGGCGGTCAGCGCCCAGCCCCAGGCGGCGCCAAGCGCGCAGAGATCACCGACGAGGCTGGCCTCGCCCGTATCGGGCCGCGACAGGATCGCCACGGCGCAACCCGAGAAGGCAAGCGCCAGACCTGCGGCGCGGGGGCCGGTGATCCGCTCGCCCAGGCCGAAATGCGCGAGGATCGCGAACCAGACGGGCATCGAATACATGATGATCGCGGAGCGGCCCACGGAGGTCAGGTCGATGGCAAGGAACAGGAACAGGAACTCGGCTGCGAAAAGCGCGCCGATCAGCAGGCCCGACCCCCAGGCCTCGCGCCGCAGTCTGGGCGGGCGGCCCTTCCAGACGAGCCAGGCCCAGACGAAGCCGATGGCAAGAAGCGAGCGGAGGCCGGCGAAGAACACGGGCTGAAGGCCGACATTCACCAGCTTGATGATGATCTGATTGACCGCAAGCAGGCCCTGCACCCCCAGGAGCATGGCAACCCCTGCCCCGTCCAGCTTTGTCTTGCGCATCATTCCCCCCAGCCCGTCCTGCCTTTTGCATTGACCGGCGCGCGGCGGCAAGGAAGGCTGTCCATCAGGTTTGGACAGTGAGGGGCGTGATGAGTATCGGCAAGACATTGTTGAAGGTGGCAATCGGGATGCTGGTTGCGAAAGGCGTCTCAAGCGTGACGAAGGGGTTTGCCGGTGGGTCCACCGGCACGACCAGCGCGGGGCGCGGCACGCGGATCGACACGCGGTCGAAGGGCGGGCTTGGGGACATGATGGGCGACATCCTGGGCAGCGGGCGGTCCTCGGGCCGGGCGACCCGGACGACGGGCCAATCGGGCGGGCAGTCGGATGCAGGGTCGGGGGGCGGTCTTGGTGACCTGCTGGACCAGCTTTCGGGACAGAAGCGGTCCTCGCCACGGACGACGGCACCGAAGGGCGGACTGGATGACCTTTTCGGCCAGTTGACCGGACGTGGCTGGGCGTCGCCGCGGGAGGCATCGGTCGGGCGCAATTCCGGTGGCGGGGTCGGGGACCTTCTGGATCAGGTGCTGGCGGACAAGCCAGGCGGGCGGAACGGCGGCCCCTTGACCCTGCCAGAGCCGGACCGGGAGGAGGAGTTGTCCGCGGCGCTGATGCTGCGGGCGGTGATCCAGGCGGTGAAGTGCGACGGCGATCTGGATGATGCGGAACGCGAGCGGCTGACGCAGGCGATGGGCGACGCGACGCCGCGCGAGGTGCAGGCGGTAAAGACGGAATTGCAGCGCCCGGTGGATGTGGAGGGCCTGGCGCGGGCGGTCCCGGCGGGGTTGGAGCCGCAGGTCTACATGGCCTCGCTGATGGCGATCGACCTCGACCAGCGGGCCGAGGCGGATTATCTGCACCAGCTGGCCAGCGCGCTGGACCTGTCGCCGGATGACGTCAACGCGATGCACGACAAGGCGGGGGCGCCACGGCTTTATCGCTGAGGTTTCCTTCGGTCCGGCGGCGGTGTAGGCACGCATCCGAAGTGGAGAACGCCCATGCCACCCCGCGCGACCGACGCCGCCGACAATTCCCGCGCGGCCCTGCTGATGGTGGGATCGATGGCGTTCTTCGCCGTCGAGGACCTGTTCCTGAAACGCTCGGCCGAGGCTTTGCCACCGGGTCAGGTGCTGGCACTGACCGGGGCGGCCGGGGCCTGCGTCTTCTGGGCGCTGGCGGCGGGGCAGCGGCAATCCGTGGTGTCGAGGGACGCGCTGCGCGGGATGGCGCTGGTCCGGACCCTGGCAGAGGCCGGGGCGGCCATGCTGTACATCGTGGCGCTGGCGCTGGCACCCCTGACCATGACGTCGGCACTCCTGCAGGCCTCGCCGCTGGTGGTGGTGGCGGGGGCGGCGCTGTTTCTGGGCGAAAAGGTCGGCTGGCGGCGGTGGGCCTCGATCCTGGTCGGGTTTCTCGGCGTGCTGGTGATCCTGAAGCCCTGGGATGCGGACTTTGATCCGACGGGGCTTCTGACCGTGGCTTGCGTGGTTCTCCTGGCTGCGCGCGACCTCGCGACCCGGGTGATGCCGGCGCGGATCGGGACGTTCCAGGTGGCGACCTGGGCCTATCTGGGACTGGTGCCGGCAGGCACGGCCTTGATGGCGGGGATGGGGCAAAGCTTTGTGGTGCCGACGCCCGGTCAGTGGGCGGGGCTGGGCGGTGCCTTGGTGGCCGGGCTCTTTGGATATTACGCGGTGGTCGCGGCGATGCGGCTGGGAGAAGTCTCGGTCGTCGCACCTTTCCGCTACACGCGACTGGTCTTTGCGATGGTGATCGCGATGATCTTTCTGGGCGAGCGCCCCGAAGCCTCGACGCTTCTGGGAGCGGCGCTGGTGGTGGGCTCGGGGCTTTACGCCTTCGGTCGGGAGCGTGCGAGGAAACGCGCTTCCCCTATGGCCTGAGCCGGGGTAAAGGGGCCGGGAGAGCATCCAATTCGGCCTTGAGGGATCCCCATGAGCACGATCATCGACATTCACGCCCGCGAAATCCTGGACAGCCGGGGCAACCCGACGGTCGAGGTGGACGTCACGCTGGAAGACGGCAGCATGGGCCGGGCGGCGGTGCCGTCGGGCGCTTCGACCGGCGCGCATGAGGCGAACGAGCGGCGCGATGGCGATGCCAAGCGCTACAAGGGCAAGGGCGTGCTGGAGGCCGTGGCGGCCGTTAACGGCGAGCTGGCTGAAGAGCTGGTGGGTTTTGACGCGACCGAACAGGTCGGCATCGACCGCACGATGATCGAGATGGACGGCACGCCGAACAAGTCGCGGCTTGGCGCGAACGCGATCCTGGGCGTGTCTCTGGCGGTGGCGAAGGCCGCGGCGGAGTTCACGGCGCAGCCCCTGTACCGCTATGTGGGCGGCACTTCGGCCCGCATCCTGCCGGTCCCGATGATGAACATCATCAACGGCGGCGAACATGCCGACAACCCGATCGACATCCAGGAATTCATGATCATGCCGGTGGGCGCGTCCGACATCCGCGAGGCGGTGCGGATGGGCTCGGAAGTGTTCCACACGCTGAAGAAAGAGCTTCAGAACGCGGGCCACAACACCGGCATCGGCGACGAGGGCGGGTTCGCACCCAACTTGAACTCTGCCCGCGACGCGCTTGATTTCATTCTGAAATCCATCGAGAAGGCCGGGTATCGCCCGGGCGAGGATATCTACCTTGCGCTGGACTGCGCCGCGACGGAGTACTTCAAGGGCGGCAAGTACGAGATGAAGGGCGAAGGCAAGTCGCTGTCCATCGAGGAGAATATCGAGTTCCTGGCAGGCCTCGCTGCGGATTACCCGATCATCAGCATCGAAGACGGCTGTTCCGAGGATGACTGGGCGGGCTGGAAGCTGCTGACCGACAAGCTGGGGTCGAAGATCCAGCTGGTCGGCGATGACCTTTTCGTCACCAACCCGCGCCGTCTGGGCGAGGGGATCAAGGCCGGTTGCGCGAACTCCATGCTCGTCAAGGTCAACCAGATCGGCACCCTGACCGAGACGCTGCAGGCCGTCGATATGGCCCACCGTGCGGGGTATACCAACGTGATGAGCCACCGGTCGGGCGAGACCGAGGACGCCACGATTGCCGATCTGGCGGTCGCGACGAACTGCGGGCAGATCAAGACCGGCTCCTTGTCGCGCTCGGACCGGCTGGCGAAGTACAACCAGCTGATCCGGATCGAGGAACTTCTGGGCGAGACTGCAGAATATGCCGGGCGGTCCGTGCTGAAGGCCTGACGTCGGAGCCGGAGTTTTCGAAAACTCCGGACCGATTTATTTGAAGAAATCGACGGGCGTCCCGACCGGGGCGCCCGTTCCTATTGAAAGCGTGCAGGTCGAAACTCGGCCAGAAGCGGGCTTTCCGGTCCACCCGTGATCTCGGCGGCCAGAAGCTCGGCCACCACAGGTGCAAGGGTCGCGCCGGAATGCATGACCGCCAGCCAGAGGCCCGCAACCGGCCCCTGACCCACGACAGGCAGGCCGTCACCCGGCACCGGACGCATCGCCATGGCCTGATGCGCAAAGTGGATTTCCTGCCCGGGAAAGAGGGCGCGAAGCCGTTGTATAGTGGCATTTATCACCACCGGAAACGCCCCCAGGCTTTCGGCGTGGTCGCCATGATGCCCGGCAGAGGCCGGGACGTGCAGGTGGCCCTTTTCGTCCTGGCGCACCTCCTGATCGGGGGTGGCTAGGACCACGGGACAGATCGGTGGCAGGGTATTCGTCGTCAGCATCAGGCCGGGGCGCTTCAGCATCGGCAGGGAATACCCGAAAGGCTGAAGCAGCGCAGGGGTGCCGGTCCCGGTGGCAAGGATCACCCGGTCCGCCGAAAGGGGGCCAATGTCGGTCAGCACGCCGGTCGCCCTGCCCGCGTCCAAGGTCAGGGCTTGCACGGTGGCGCGAACCACCTGCGCGCCAGAGGCTGCGATCAACGCGCGGGCAAGGGTGGCGGGGTCGGCGACACCCTCCTCGGCGAAGAAGAGCGCGGTTTCCGGCACGGGGCCGAGGGCGGGGAGCTTCGCGGCAATCTGGGCGCGCGTCAGGGTTTCGACGCTGTAGCCGAGTTCGCGCAGGTCCGCCGCCGTTTCCGCCTGCGCCTCGCCGGTCGCTTCATACCACAGGCAGCCGGGCCAGGTGGTCGGCAGGCCCGGAAGCTGGTCCATGAGGCGACGGTGGGCGGCAAGGCCCTCATGCCGCAGGTGGAAGTGGGGATGCGACAGGAAGAAGGACGCATTGAGCCAGCCGAAGCTTGCCGCCGACGCGAGGCCACCTTCGGCGTGAGTCGAGACGATGGTCACGGCCTCTCCCCGGCGGGACAGCTGGAAGGCGAGCGCCGCGCCGGTGATGCCGGCGCCGATGATCAGGGTCCGGGTCATGGCCCAAGGCTGGCATGGGGCGTGCGTCTTGGCAACGGGCTGTGCGGCGGCTAGGTCTGGGGAATGCTGATCCTGTTGAACAAGCCCTACGACGTGCTCTGTCAGTTCTCGCGAGAGGGGGAGCGGGCGGTGCTGGCGGATTTCGTGCCGGTGCCGGGGGTTTACCCTGCCGGGCGGCTGGACCGGGATTCGGAGGGGCTGGTGGTGCTGACCGACGACGGCAAGCTGCAGGCGCGGATTGCGGACCCACGGTTCAAGCTGGAGAAGACCTATCTCGCGCAGGTCGAGGGGGTGGTGACCGAGGATGCGCTGGCGCGGTTGCGGGCCGGGGTGGTGCTGAACGACGGCCCTACCTTGCGCGCCGGGGCGCAGGCGGTGGCGGAACCGGAGTGGCTTTGGCCTCGCTTCCCGCCGATCCGGGTGCGGAAATCGGTGCCGGACGGGTGGATCGAGGTCACGCTGCGCGAGGGGCGGAACCGGCAGGTGCGGCGGATGTGCGCGGCGGTGGGGTTGCCCTGTCTGCGGCTGATCCGCTGGCGGGTGGGGGACTGGACCTTGGACGGGTTGGCCTCGGGCGAATGGAGGCAGGCATGAGCGCGGCAGAGGTCATTCGCAGGCTGGAGTTGCAGCCACACCCCGAGGGCGGGTGGTACCGGCAGACCTGGGCCGGGCCCTTGGTCGAGGGCCGGGCGAGCGGGACGGCGATCCTGTTCCTGCTTCAGGCAGGCGAGCGGAGCCACTGGCACCGGGTGGACGCCGACGAGATCTGGCTGTGGCACGCGGGGGCTCCGCTGGTGCTGTCGCTGGGCTTGGAGGCTACGCGGGATCTGCGGCTGGGGCCGGATGTGCTGGGCGCCGAGGTGGTGCAGGCGGTGGTTCCCGCAGGCTGGTGGCAGGCGGCCCGGTCGACGGGCGACTGGACGCTGGTCTCGTGCACCGTCTCGCCGGGATTTCGGTTCGAGGGGTTCGAACTTGCGCCGCCGGGTTGGGATCTGCCTGCAGGCTGAAGGGTGGGAGCAAGGTTCCGGAGGGGTCGCCTGTTCCGATGACGGCCGGCGGCGGGATTGCGCAGGGGGGGCTCAGGTTGAGGTGCTGATGGCCGCGAACGTGACGCACCTCAGGCCGGGGCGGTCTTGCCGACCTGCCCGACCGGGTGCATGGTCCGGGCATGGATCACCGGAGTTTTCTGTCCAGCATCGACCCTGCCACGCGCGACCGGTTGACCGAGCGGTCCGACCGGGCGGGGCTTTGGCATCTGGCGGGGCATCTGGCGGCGATCGGGGCTGTGGGCGCGCTGATCGTTGCAGCGGTCCCGGGCTGGTGGCTTCTGTTGCCCGTGCAGGGTTTGCTGATCATCTTCCTCTTCACGCTGGAGCATGAGGCGACGCATCGGACTCCGTTCCGGACGGTCTGGCTGAACGATTGGGTCGGGCGGCTGTGCGGGGGGCTTTTGGTCCTGCCCTTCGAGTGGTTCCGCGCCTTTCACATGGCGCATCACCGCTGGACCAACCTGCCGGGCAAGGACCCGGAACTGGCGGGGCCGAAGCCCGCGACGTTGCGGGCTTGGGTCTGGCAGGTGTCCGGCCTGCCCTACTGGATCGCCGAGGCGCGGCTGATGGGGGCTTTGGTGCGGGGACGGGTGACGGACGGGTTCGTGGCCGAGGGCGCGAAGGGCCGGGTGGTAGCCGAGGCTCGGGCGATGGCGGTGATCTACCTTGCGGCGGCGGCAAGCCTGGTCTGGACGGATGTACTCCTGTGGGTCTGGATCGTTCCGGTGCTGCTGGGTCAGCCGTTCCTGCGGCTGTATCTGCTGGCCGAGCATGGTGACTGTCCGGAGGTCGTCAACATGTTCGAGAACACCCGCACGACTTTTTCGACGCGGATGGTTCGCTGGTTGGCCTGGAACATGCCCTACCATGTCGAACATCACGTCTGGCCGACGGTGCCGTTTCACCGGCTTCCCGAGGTGCATGGGTTGATGAAGGACGAACTGAAAGTGACGGCCAACGGCTACGCGGGGTTCACGCGGGAGTATCTGGCGCGGCGGCGGTGAGGCGGATTGGCCTGTTGGTCGCCATGGGTGGCGCGGCCGGCGTCCTTTTGGCAATCTGGTCACGCCCGGTCGGTGCAGAGTGGGCGCCCGTTGTCGGCGCGGACATGGTTGCGCAGGTGAACGGGCCTTCTACGGTTGCCGAAGTGGTACTGCCGAGTGGGCGAAAAGGGCGGCTTGAAGTCGATTTCGCGAGCGAGACCGCTGGTACTGGAGATGTTCTTTGCGTCGAGGTGTCAGAGAGTCTGTTTGGCGGACCACGGCATCGACTGGCTCCTGACTGTCGCTGCAGCGATTCTCAGCGCCCATGAGCGGGGTGCTCGCCCCGCGGGGGAGGTGGAGACCGAACGCGTTCCGAAAGGTCCGCATTGTGCGGGGCACAAGATCAGGGTGGCCGCTGGCGGGGGCTTTGGATAGGGGTGGGGCATGAGTGAGACCCCTGCCCTGCCCCGCCCCGGCGCCACGACCGGCGACAGTCTGTCCGGCTTTCTCTATGCGCTGACCGCCTATCTGCTGTGGGGCTTCCTGCCTTTGTACATGAAGGCCCTGGCGCATATCCCTCCGATCGAGGTGATTGCGCATCGGGTGGTCTGGTCCTTGCCCATCGCACTGGCGGTGCTGGTCTGGATGGGGCGAACCGGGGACCTGAAGGCCGCGCTGTCATCGCCCCGCATGCTGGGGATGGGCGCGATGACCGCCGCGCTGATCAGCGTGAACTGGGGGATCTATGTCTGGGCCATCGGCTCGGGCCATGCGCTGGATGCCGCACTGGGCTATTACATCAACCCGTTGTTTTCCATCTTCCTGGGCGCGATCCTGTTGGGCGAGCGGATGGGGCGGACCCAGATGGCGGCGATTGCGCTGGCGGTGGTGGCGGTGGGTATCCTGACCTGGGAGGCCGGGCGGCTGCCAGTCGTGGCATTGGGGCTGACGCTGACCTGGGGATTCTACGCCTATCTGAAGCGGCGGCTGCCGATCGGGCCGAACCAGGGCTTCACGCTGGAGGTGCTGATCCTGCTGATCCCGGCGGTGGCCTATATCGGCTGGTTGCAGGCGCAGGGGACCGGGCATTTCCTGGAAGGTGTGACCTGGGACAACGCGCTGCTGCTGGGCTGCGGGATCGTGACCGCGGTGCCCCTGATGATCTACGCCAACGGCGCGAAGCGGCTGACCCTGTCGACCATCGCGATCATGCAGTACATCGCTCCGACGCTGATCTTCCTGACCGCGGTCTTCATCTTCGGCGAGCCGTTCAGCGGCGTGAAGCTGATCGCCTTCAGCCTGATCTGGACCGCTCTGGTGATCTATTCGCTGCCGCTTCTGGCCGGGCGGCTTCGCGCAAAAGGCTAAAGGCTTGTTGGCCGGCTGATCTGGCCGCCCCCGACAAGGGCCGGAGCGCCCGTGGTGTCGGGACCAGAGGTCGCCATCTTCCGCAGCACACGCACCGCAAGAAAGGCGAAGGCCTGGGCTTCCAGCATGTCGCCGTCCAGACCCACGGCCTCGACCGGGTCGATCTGGACGGGGATGCGGCGGCGGAGTTCGGCCATGAGCGTCGGGTTGTTGCGCCCGCCGCCGGTCACCAGGATGCGGGTCACCGGGGCCGGGAAATGGATTTGCGCGGCAGCGACCGCGGCGGCGGCCACGGCGGTGAGGGTGGCGGCGGCATCTTCGTCGGACAGCATTTCGGTCCGGTCGAGAAGGCCTGCAAAATGGTTGCGGTCCAGCGACTTCGGCGGCAGCGCATCGAACCACGAGTCCTTCAGCACCGAGGCGACGAAGGCCTCATCGACCTCGCCGCTGGCGGCGAGCGCCCCGCCTGCGTCATGGCTTTCGCCCAGCCGTTCGCGCATCAGGTCATTGATGGGCGCATTGGCCGGGCCGGTGTCGAAGGCGAGAAGCGCGCCGGCGCTTTCCGGTCCTGGGGCGGTGGGGTCGATCCAGGTCAGGTTGCCGACGCCGCCGAGGTTGAGGAAGGCCAAGGGCTCGGTCGCGCCGATGTGGCGGGCGAGCGCGTAGTGGTAGAAGGGTGCCAGCGGCGCGCCGTGTCCGCCGATGGTCACGTCGGACGACCGGAAATCCCAGACGGTGGGCAGGCCCAGAAGCTGCGCCAGAAGCGCGCCGTTGCCGCATTGGTGGGTGCCGCGCCCCTTGGGGTCATGGGCGAGGGTCTGGCCGTGGAAGCCCAGAACCTCGGCCCCGGAGAACCGGGCGAGGACTTCGGCATGGGCGGTTTCCACCAGCTCTGCCGCGGGTTCGACATCAGGGTCGCCGGGCCATTGGCCAAGGGCACGGCGGAGCGTTTCCTGTTCTTCGGCGGTGTAGGGCCGATAGGCGGCGGGACCGAAGGCGAAGACCGCATGGCCGTCGGTCTTGATCATGGCGGCATCGACGCCGTCCAGCGAAGTGCCGGACATGGTGCCGAGCGCCCACAAAGCCCCGTCCTTCCGCATCTTCCCTTGGAACCTTCACGCAGATATACCGCGCGCATCCTAGACCGAGGCGGCCATGAACTACCATCCAAAATCTGACTTCATGCGCGTGATGTTCGAGCGCGGCTTTGTTGCCGATTGCACGGATTATCAGGCGCTTGACG
>NZ_JALHQD010000005.1 GCF_022842145.1 Tabrizicola sp. | reverse complement strand
GTGCGCTGGCAGCGGGCGAAATCCCAGGCCGGCACCCATTCGACGCTGACCCGGGCCGAGGTTTCGTACTCGACCAAGAAGATCTATCGCCAGAAGGGCACCGGCGGCGCACGCCACGGCTCCAAGAAGGCTCCGATCTTCCGCCACGGTGGTGTGACCAAGGGCCCGCAGCCCCGCAGCCACGCCCATGACCTGCCGAAGAAGTTCCGCGCCCTCGGGCTGCGGCACGCACTTTCGGCCAAGGCCAAGGCGGGTGAGCTGGTGATCCTGGACATGGCGACCCTCGCCGAAGCCAAGACCGCCAACTTGGCCAAGATGGCGACCGAGCTCGGCTGGAAGCGCGTTCTGGTGATCGACGGCGCGACCGTTGACGCCAACTTCGCTCTGGCCGCCCGCAACCTGGACGGCGTCGACGTTCTGCCCACGATGGGCGCCAACGTCTACGACATCCTGAAGCGTGATACCCTGGTCATCACCAAGGCCGGTATCGAAGCCCTGGAGGCTCGCCTGAAATGAGCAAAGCACCGAAAACCGCTGCGGCCATCAAGCCGGAGCACTACGACCTGATCAAAAAGCCGATCATCACCGAAAAGGCCACCATGGCCTCGGAGGCTGGTGCCGTCGTGTTCCAGGTCGCGATGGACTCGACCAAGCCGCAGATCAAGGAAGCCGTCGAGGCGATCTTTGGTGTGAAGGTGAAGGCGGTGAACACCACCATCACCAAGGGCAAGGCCAAGCGTTTCCGCGGTCGCGCAGGCGAGCGTTCGGACAAGAAGAAGGCCTATGTCATGCTGGAAGACGGTCAGACGATCGACGTCACCACCGGCCTCTGAGCTTCGGCCTGAGTGAAATGAGAGAGCCCCTGCCGGAAGGCGGGGGCTTTTGAGTTTTCTGCAAGACCGCTACGAGACAAGCCCGAAAAGCAAGGTGCCGACCGTCATGCCCGCCCCGGCATAGGCCAGTGACAGCCATTTGCTACTGACGACATAGAGGATCGCGCCCACAACGCCCAGGATGGGTCCTGCTGCCAGGATGGCGAGGCCGAGTGCAAACAGCACGTCGCCGGAAAGCGTTTCCAGCGCAAAGGGCGTGTCCGGGTGTAGGACCAGCCCGCGCACCGCCCCTGCGGCAAGGCCCAGAACCAGTCCGATGACCAGCCAGGATTTGGCCCCGGCGGCATCGCTGCGGCGTGTCTGCTGGGCCCGTTTCTGCGCGAGTTCGGTATCGAACATGGCCTGCAAAGCCGCCACGTCCTCTGGTTTTGGTGCCATTACTGTTTCCTTTCTGCAGCATTATCCGACCTTGCTTTGACCCGAACATGAATTTTGGGAAATTCTATGGCAATGGAAGCGCAACATCGGAGCGAAGCCAACACGTGCTCTGCAAGCGCTTTGCCAAGAACTCTGGGTTTCTCAGGCTTTGCTTGCTTCCGGCCCTTGCCACCACCCCCCCTTTCCCCTAGAAGCCCCCTGTCGCGAGGCCCCGGGATTCGTTCCGGGGCCATGTGATTTTGTTTTGGGGATCTTCGGAGCCCTTCACCCGAGGCCCGCAGGGGTCACGAAGCAAACGGAAGACAGAGAACATGGCACTCAAGTCGTATAAGCCGACGACGCCTGGCCAACGTGGGTTGGTTCTGATCGACCGTTCGGAGCTGTGGAAAGGCCGCCCGGTCAAGCACCTCACCGAGGGTTTGAACCGTTCTGGCGGCCGGAACAACACCGGACGAATCACGATGTTTCACCAGGGCGGCGGCGCAAAGCGTCTCTACCGGGTGGTCGATTTCAAGCGTCGCAAATATGATATCCCGGCGGTCGTCGAGCGGATCGAATATGACCCGAACCGCACCGCCTTCATCGCGCTGGTCAAGTACCAGGACGGTGAACTGGCCTACATCCTGGCGCCGCAGCGCCTGGCCGTGGGTGACAGCGTCATCGCTGGCGCCAAGACCGACGTGAAGCCGGGGAACGCGATGCCGTTCAGCGGCATGCCGATCGGCGCGATCGTCCACAACGTCGAGCTGAAGCCCGGCAAGGGCGGTCAGCTGGCCCGTGCGGCTGGGACCTATGCCCAGTTCGTCGGCCGTGACGGCTCTTACGCGCAGATCCGCCTCTCCTCGGGCGAACTGCGGATGGTCCGTCAGGAATGCATGGCCACCATCGGTGCCGTGTCGAACCCGGACAACTCGAACCAGAACTTCGGTAAAGCCGGACGCATGCGTCACAAGGGCATCCGCCCGACGGTCCGCGGCGTCGCGATGAACCCGATCGACCACCCGCACGGCGGCGGCGAAGGCCGTACCTCGGGCGGCCGTCACCCGGTTACCCCGTGGGGCAAAGGCACCAAGGGCAACAAGACGCGCAAGCCGAAGGCTTCGGATGCACTGATCGTGCGCTCGCGTCACGCCAAGAAGAAAGGGCGTTAATCCATGGCACGTTCCATCTGGAAAGGCCCGTTCGTCGACGGCTACGTCCTGAAGAAGGCCGAAAAGGCCAAGGCCGGTGGCAAGGCGGAAGTGATCAAGATCTGGTCGCGCCGCTCCACCATCTTGCCGCAGTTCGTTGGTCTGACCTTCGGGGTCTACAACGGCAAGAAGCACGTCCCGGTCAACGTATCCGAGGATATGATCGGCCAGAAGTTCGGTGAATACTCGCCGACGCGGACCTACTACGGTCACGCCGCCGACAAGAAAGCGAAGAGGAAATAAGCCATGGGATCGGAAAAGAACCCCCGTCGCGTGGCGGACAAGGAAGCGATGGCGGTCCTCCGCATGCTTCGCACCTCGCCGCAGAAGCTGAACCTCGTCGCCGGTCTGATCCGGGGCAAGAAGGTGGACAAGGCGCTCGCCGACCTCACCTTCTCCAAGCGCCGCATCGCGGGTGACGTGAAGAAGTGCCTCCAGTCGGCGATCGCCAACGCGGAGAACAACCACAACCTCGACGTCGACAGCCTTGTTGTCGCCGAGGCCTGGGTCGGCAAGAACCTGGTGATGAAGCGGGGCCGTCCGCGGGCTCGCGGTCGCTTCGGCAAGATCATGAAGCCGTTCTCTGAGATCACCATCAAGGTCCGTCAAACCGGGGAGTCCGCATAATGGGTCAGAAGGTCAATCCGATCGGTATGCGCCTCCAGGTCAACCGCACCTGGGACAGCCGCTGGTTCGCTGAATCGAAAGACTACGGCAACCTCTTGCTGGAAGACCTCCGCATGCGCGAGTTCATCCACAAGGATCTCAAGCAGGCTGGCATCAGCCGCGTGATCATCGAGCGTCCGCACAAGAAGTGCCGTGTGACCATTCACACCGCACGTCCGGGCGTCATCATCGGCAAGAAGGGCGCGGACATCGAGACGCTTCGCAAGAAGCTGACCGTGTTCACCAAGTCCGAACTGCACCTCAACATCGTCGAGGTTCGCAAGCCGGAGCTTGACGCCCAGCTGGTGGCCGAGTCGATCGCCCAGCAGATGGAACGCCGCGTGTCCTTCCGTCGCGCCATGAAGCGTGGCGTGCAGAACGCGATGCGGATGGGTGCGCTTGGCATCCGTGTGAACGTCGCCGGCCGTCTTGGCGGCGCCGAAATTGCCCGGACCGAATGGTACCGCGAAGGCCGCGTGCCGTTGCACACCCTTCGTGCCGACATCGACTATGCGCTGTCCGAAGCCACGACCCCTTACGGGATCATCGGGGTGAAGGTCTGGATCTTCAAGGGCGAGATCCTTGAGCATGATCCGCAAGCGCATGACCGCCGCCTCGCCGAAGCCGCAGACGGCCCGGCCCCCCGTGGTCCGCGCCGCGACCGCGAACGCGCGTAAGGAGTAGAATGAGATGCTGCAACCAAAGCGCACCAAATTCCGCAAGATGCACAAGGGTCGCATCCATGGCGAAGCCAAGGGTGGGTTCCTGATCAACTTCGGTTCCTTCGCCCTGAAAGCGACCGAGCCCGAGCGCGTCACCGCGCGGCAGATCGAAGCGGCCCGCCGCGCGATCACCCGCCACATGAAGCGTCAGGGCCGGGTCTGGATCCGGATTTTCCCGGACGTCCCGGTCTCGGCCAAGCCCGTCGAAGTTCGTATGGGTAAGGGCAAAGGCTCCACCGACTACTGGGCGGCCAAGGTCAAACCCGGCCGGATCATGTTCGAGATCGACGGCGTGTCCGACGAAATCGCGCGTGAGGCCCTGCGTCTGGGCGCAATGAAACTCCCGGTCACCACGCGCGTCGTCGCGAAGGAAGACTGGTAAGGGGCGGGCGCAAGCCCGACCTGCGATATCGGCCCCCGCTGGAAACGGCGGGGGCCTTTTCAAATCTGGAGCCGACCATGCCCGACATTACCACCCTCTTCGTCACCCGCCTTTATCGTGCCGGTCTGAATGACCTCGCGAAGAAGAAGGTCGACTACGCCGAACTCCACCAGACCTGCGACATGGTGGCCGAGGACGACGAGGCCGGGCAGGAGTGGTGCGAGGCGAACGGCTATCCGGGCTACACATCCTATGCCTCGCTCGATGACCTGCCCTGGCGGATGCCGATCTTCGGCGATCTGGAAAAGGCGCTGGACAAGCACGTCGCCGCCTTCTGCAAGGAGCTGGGGTTCGACCTGGGCGACAAGAAGCTCAAGTGCAACTCGCTCTGGATCAACATCCTGCCCGAAGGCGGCACCCACGCCAGCCACATCCACCCGCATTCGGTGATCTCGGGCACGACCTATGTCGCGATGCCGGAGGGGACCAGCGCGCTGAAGCTGGAGGACCCCCGCCTGCCGATGATGATGCTGGCCCCTGTCCCCCTGAAAACCGCGCCGCAAGAGCTGCAGCGGTTCGTCTATGTGAAACCCTCGGTGGGCGAGGTTCTCCTGTGGGAAAGCTGGCTGCGCCACGAGGTCCCGATGAACATGTCCGAGGAAGAGCGTATCTCGGTCAGCTTCAACTATGGGTGGGCGTGATTCTTTCCTAGCGTAACTGCTTGAACAGTTGGCCCATGAGGCTCTGATACACAAAAGGAGAGAACACCTGCATGTTCTCAAATGAAAATGGCCCGCCAAGGATTGGAGCTACCTTCCAGCCCAAACACTCGTTCTCTAATGGTCGAAGCCCCCGAGCCCAAGCGATCTCAGCCCACTCGGAACAGAACCAGTCAGCTGTGTTCTGAGGCGAAGCCTTTGCCACATTGTAGGCCCTGACGTCTGGCGAGATTTCCTGGAAGACTCCATCGAGCAGACTCAAGTGCCAGATCGCGCCATTTGCCATCCCAAAGATCCAATCACCGAAGATGCCCACTTGGAGCGGTTCGGCTTCGTAGGGAATCAACCACCGCCAGTCCTCAAGGAGGCGACTGCAGTCCATCCCATGGCAATTGGACGCTAGAACGAAATCCATGTCTCACCATCTGAGGGAACCAAGATCGACCTAGCTTTGACTTGACGCTATCGGAATGCAAGACGTGGGCACCATGATCGTCCATGATCCACACCCAACTTCCCCCTTGCCTCGCACCCCCAACCCACCTATACGGCCCCATCCAGCGATTCCGGGCTCCCGGATTCGCTGGTCTGTCATTGATCCGTCAGGTCCTCGGTGACCCTCAAGCAGGGGCCGTCTGGCGATTGTGGAAAAGGAAGCGGCATGAAAGCCGAAGAACTGAAGACGAAAACGCCGGACCAGCTGCGCGACAGCCTGGTTCAGCTGAAGAAAGAAGCGTTCAACCTGCGCTTCCAGCAGGCGACCAACCAGCTTGAGAACACCGCCCGCATGCGTGCCGTCCGCCGTGACGTCGCCCGCATCAAGACGGTTCTTGTGCAAAAAGCCGCTGACGCTGCGAAGTAAGGGGAAAAACAATGCCGAAACGTATCCTGACGGGCACCGTCACCTCGGACAAGAACGAGCAGACGATCACCGTTTCCGTCGAACGCCGCTTCAAGCACCCGTTGCTGCAGAAGACCGTGCGTAAGTCGAAGAAGTACCGCGCTCACGATGCGGAGAACAAGTTCAAGGTCGGCGACACCGTGCGCATTGAAGAATGCGCGCCGATTTCGAAAACCAAACGCTGGACGGTGGTGGTCGACGCAACCGCGTAACCACTTCCGTTTTATCGAAACCCCAGGGGTATCCCCTGAAGGTCGGGAGACTTTCAAATGATCCAGATGCAGACGAATCTGGATGTAGCTGACAACTCTGGCGCTCGCCGAGTTCAGTGCATCAAGGTTCTTGGCGGCTCGCACCGCCGTTATGCTTCCGTCGGCGACATCATCGTGGTGTCGGTCAAGGAAGCGATTCCCAAAGGCCGCGTGAAGAAGGGTGACGTGCGTAAAGCCGTCGTCGTTCGCACCGCCAAGGAAGTTCGCCGTGAAGACGGCACCACCATCCGTTTCGACCGCAACGCCGCCGTCATCCTGAACAACCAGGGCGAACCGGTCGGCACCCGTATCTTCGGGCCGGTCGTGCGCGAGCTGCGTGCCAAGAACTTCATGAAGATCATCTCGCTGGCTCCGGAGGTGCTCTGATGGCTGCGAAACTCAAGAAGGGTGACACGGTCGTCGTGCTCACCGGCAAGGACAAGGGCAAGAAGGGCGAGATTTCGTCCGTCAACCCGACTGAGAACAAGGCCATCGTCGACGGCGTGAACGTGGCCATCCGCCACACCAAGCAGTCGGCCAACAGCCAGGGCGGTCGCGTCCCGAAAGCGATGCCGATCGACCTGTCAAACCTCTCGATCGTCGACAAGAACGGCAAGGCAACCCGCGTCGGCTTCCGCATGGAAGGCGACAAGAAGGTCCGCTACGCCAAGACCACCGGGGAGGCGATCTGATGCTCGACCAAGCCACCTACACGCCGCGCCTGAAAGCCGAATACAAAGGCAAGATCCGCGCCGCGATGAAAGAAGAGTTCGCCTACAAGAACGACATGATGATCCCGCGTCTGGACAAGATCGTCCTCAACATGGGCGTCGGCGAGGCGGTCAAGGACACCAAGAAGGTCAAGCAGGCCGCCGAGGAACTGTCCCAGATCGCCGGCCAGAAGGCTGTCATCACCAAGGCCAAGAAGTCGATCGCCGGCTTCCGCGTCCGTGAAGAGATGCCGCTGGGCTGCAAGGTTACCTTGCGCGGCGACAAGATGTACGAATTCATGGACCGTCTGATCAACGTCGCGCTGCCGCGCGTCCGCGACTTCCGGGGCGTGAAGGGCTCGAGCTTCGACGGCAATGGCAACTACGCCATGGGCTTGAAAGAGCACATCGTGTTCCCCGAGATCAACTTCGACAAGGTCGACGAGGTTCTGGGGATGGACATCATCATCTGCACCAACGCGAAAAACGACACCGAAGCCAAGGCGCTGTTGAAGCATTTCAACATGCCCTTCACGTCGTAACGCGAGGATCAAAGATATGGCAAAGAAATCCATGGTGAACCGCGAAGTGAAGCGCGCCAAGCTTGTGAAGCAGCATGCTTCCAAGCGCGCCGCGCTGAAGGCGGTGATCAACGACCAGGCGAAACCGGTGGACGAGCGCTTCAAGGCGACTTTGAAACTGGCCGAGCTGCCCCGCAACTCGTCCGCCGTCCGGCTGCACAACCGCTGCCAGCTGACCGGCCGTCCGCATGCGTATTATCGCAAGCTCAAACTCAGCCGCATCATGCTGCGTGACCTGGCCTCGTTCGGCCAGATCCCGGGCATGGTCAAGTCCAGCTGGTAAGGGAGGAAAGACGATGTCTATGAACGATCCTCTCGGCGATATGCTCACGCGTATCCGCAACGCCCAGATGCGCGGCAAGTCGACGGTGGCAACGCCCGCCTCGACCCTGCGCGCCCGCGTCCTCGACGTGCTTCTGTCCGAAGGCTACATCCGTGGCTATGAAAAGGCAGACACCGCGAACGGCCAGGGCGAATTCACCATCAGCCTGAAGTACTACGAAGGCGAGCCCGTGATCCGCGAAGTGAAGCGTGTCTCGAAGCCCGGCCGTCGCGTGTACATGGGTGTGAGCGAGCTTCCATCGGTCCGCAACGGCCTTGGCGTCGCGATCGTCTCCACGCCCAAGGGCGTCCTGTCTGATGCAAATGCACGCGCTGCCAATGTTGGCGGCGAAGTGCTTTGCACCGTGTTCTGAGGAGGGTGCAATGTCTCGTATCGGCAAAAAACCCGTAACGCTCGTCCAGGGCACCTCGGCTTCGGTCAGCGGCCAGACCATCGAAGTGAAGGGCCCGAAAGGGACCCGCAGCTTCACCGCAAGCGACGACATCACCCTCACGATCGAGGGCGATGCCATCAAGGTCACGCCGCGTGGTCTGTCCAAGCGTGCGCGCCAGCAGTGGGGGATGACCCGTTCGATGGTCGCCAACCTGGTGACCGGCGTCTCGACCGGCTTCAAGTCGGACCTGGAAATCCAGGGCGTCGGCTACCGGGCTGCAATGGCCGGCAACGTGCTGAAACTGTCGCTGGGCTATTCCCACGAAGTGAACTTCGATGTGCCGAAGGGGGTGACCATCACCGTCCCGAAGCAGACCGAGATCACCGTGGAAGGCATCGACCAGCAGCAGGTCGGCCAGGTGGCAGCGAACATCCGCGAATGGCGCGCCCCCGAGCCCTACAAGGGCAAGGGCATCCGCTACAAGGATGAGTATATCTTCCGCAAGGAAGGCAAGAAGAAGTAAGGGTGGCAAAATGGCTTTGAACAAGAGAGAGCTGTTCCTCAAGCGCCGCCTGCGCGTCCGGAACAAGATCAAGGCGACCTCGCATGGTCGTCTGCGCCTCAGCGTGCACCGTTCGTCGAAGAACATCAGCGTCCAGCTGATCGACGATGCGAAGGGTGTGACGATTGCGGCGGCTTCCTCGCTCGAGAAAGATCTCGGCGTGGTGGGCAAGAACAACGTCGAGGCTTCCGCGAAAGTGGGCGCCGCGATTGCGGAACGGGCCAAGAAGGCCGGGATTGAAGTGTGCTACTTCGATCGTGGCGGCTTCCTGTTCCACGGCAAGATCAAGGCGCTTGCCGATGCAGCCCGCGAAGGCGGTCTGAAGTTCTAAAATCAGGCGGGCGGTGGCAACACCGCCCCGATGATCCGGGTCCCTTCCGCAGGCGACACCAGGATCGGTTCTAACGGCGCCGATGCGCGCCACCACGAAGGAATTGCCATATGGCAGAACGTGACAATCGCGGCGGAAACCGGGGCGGCAATGACCGTCGCGACAACCGCCCGGAAGAAAACCCGGAATTCGCCGACCGTCTGGTCGCGATCAACCGCGTCTCGAAAACCGTCAAGGGTGGCAAGCGCTTCGGCTTTGCGGCCTTGGTCGTCGTCGGTGACCAGCGTGGTCGCGTCGGCTTCGGCAAGGGCAAGGCGAAAGAAGTGCCGGAGGCGATCCGCAAGGCCACCGAACAGGCCAAGCGCTCGTTGATCCGCGTCGCTCTGAAAGACAGCCGCACGCTGCACCACGACATGGAAGGCCGCCACGGCGCCGGGAAAGTCGTGATGCGGACCGCCGTGGCCGGTACCGGCATCATCGCCGGCGGCCCGATGCGCGCCGTGTTCGAGATGCTTGGCATCCAGGACATCGTGGCCAAGTCGATCGGCTCGACCAACCCCTACAACATGATCCGCGCCACCATCGACGGTCTGAAGCACGAAGCTTCGCCCCGTTCGGTCGCTGCACGTCGTGGCAAGAAGGTCGCCGAAATCCTGCGCAAGCCGGAAACCGAAGCGGCTGCCTCTGAAACCGTGGAGGCATGATCATGGCTGACAACAAGAAGACCATCGTCGTGAAGCAGATCCGTTCGGCAGCCCGCCGTCCGGCCGTGCAGACCGCGACCCTGAAGGGCCTGGGCCTGAACAAGATGAACCGCACCCGCGAGCTGGAAGATACCCCTTCCGTGCGCGGCATGGTGAACTCGATCAGCCACCTGGTCGTCATCATCGAAGAGCGCGGCTAAGCCTCGCTCGGGCGTAGGGTGGGCAATCTGCCCACCGTCCGCTGAAACGAAAAACGCCCCGCCGATCCCGGCGGGGCGTTTCCATTTATCTGGATCGCTTAGCGGCGTCCCTGGCTTCCGCCTTGGCCACCCTGGCTTCCACCTTCGCTACCACCTTGGCCGCGGTTCTGCTGACCGCCACCGTTTTCCTTCAGACGGCCGTCATTCTCGGGATCGGTAACTTCGCCCTGACCCTGCTGACCGCCGCCGTTTTCCTTCAGACGGCCATCGGTATCCGGGTTCTTGACGTCACCTTGGCCCACATCGCTGCGCGCCGACTGCCCACCCGACTGTCCACCGGATTTGCCGCCCGATTGCCCACCGGACTGCCCACCGGATTTGCCGCCCGATTGACCGCCCGACTGGTTCTGGTTGTTCGCCATTTGTCGTTCTCCATCTTGTCCCACCGGCTCAGCCCGGTGAGCATGCAGGAAGAACCGGCTGGGGCGTCGCTCTGTTCCTGGAATAGAAGCGCCCCGAGAGGGGCAAGCGCCAAGGCGGCGGCTTCTTGCGCAGACGGGTGCGCTACAGAAGCGCAATCAACGCGTAGACCGCCATTGCCATCACGATCACCGACCCGATCGTATAGAACGTCGCCCTGACATCATGCGACTGCGCCGTGCCGTAGGCGACCGCATGGGCCGCCCGTGCTGCAACGAAGCCGTACATCAGCGCCTGCGCCAGCCACAGGGGGGTGCGACCGCCACGAAGACCAGCCCCGCCGCCCAGAAGGCCGGGATGTTTTCCAGGTCGTTGCGGTGCATCCGCCGGGAGCGGTCGACATAGTCGTTGACCTCCAGTTGCAACGGGTCCGGGGCCCGGTTGATCAGCCCCGGCCGCAGGTCCTCGGGCGCGGCGTAGCCGCCTTTGATCTTCGTCATGCGGTAGACAGTCATCCAGCCCTGGCCCATCACTTTCAGCACGGTCAGCGCCGTGGCGATCATCCAGGTGACGAAGACCGGGTTGCCAATGTGGAATTCTCCCATGCTGCTCGCCTCCCCCTCCAACAGCGCATGCTGCAAAATCTTACGCAGCGTCAGGCCAGAGTGCTAGGATTTCGAACGGCGACTCGACTCTGCCCGGGGAGGGGCAGGGGGCGCCAGAGGGAGGACTGATCCATGACCACCCATTACGCGGGCGGCTGCCCGCATGTCCATGTCACCGCCACAGCCGAGCCGATCGACAACCACGAATGCCACTGCAATGTCTGCAAGTCGGTGACCGGCCAGCACACCACGCATGTCGCCTTCTTCAACCACGGCGACATCCAGGCCGACCATCCCGAAAAGATGAAGCGCGTTCCGTTCAACGCGCAGAACCCCGATGGCCCGCTGGAGATCTGCCTTTGCACCGACTGTGGCGCTGTTCTGATGCTGGATGACAAGCAAAAGCGCATCCGCGTCGCGGTGCCGAACGTGATGGGCTATGACGACGCCGGGTTCCCCAAGGCGACCTACCATGCCTTCTGGGACGAGACGAAGGGCTATGCCGCGCCGCAGGACGGCCGCCCGGTCTACTCCGGTCTCCGTCCCGAATTCCACTGGCCCGCAGGGGCCTGATCAGCGGGCGTCGGGCCGCTGTCCACAAGTTAACACCACCCTAACGCAAAGACATAACCCGTTGTAACCATTGGACAAACGAGGCTCGCCACCGCGGGCGAGACTCGTCCTTGCTTTTCGGGGCCACCTCATGTATCGCCCCTCGGGTGGCCAAGTCCGGCCATGAGAATCAAGAAAAGCCGTGGGCGTCCCGTTCTCGCTTCGGGGGCGCATCCGGCAAGGAGAAGCGAAATGAAACTGCATGAACTCGCCGACAACGAAGGCGCGGCGAAGAAGAAAAAGCGCGTTGCTCGCGGCCCGGGCTCGGGCAAGGGCAAGACCGCCGGTCGCGGTATCAAGGGTCAGAAGTCCCGTTCGGGCGTGGCTCTGGGTGGCTACGAAGGCGGCCAGATGCCGCTGTATCGCCGCCTCCCGAAGCGCGGCTTCACCAAGCCGAACCGTCTGGAATTTGCCGTCGTGAACCTCGGCATGATCGAGAAGTTCATCGCCGCCGGCAAGCTGGATGCGAAGGCCGAGATCACCGAAGACCTGCTGGTCGCGGCTGGCGTGACCAAAAGCAAGCACGACGGCATCCGCGTGCTGGCCAAGGGTGCGCTGACGTCGAAGGTGAACCTCACCGTCACCGGTGCGTCGGCCTCGGCGGTGGAAGCCATCGAAAAGGCTGGCGGCAAGGTCACGCTCCTGACACCGGTCGCGGCGGCGGCTGAATAAGGCCCCGGTCGCGCAGGCGACCAGATAGGCATTGTGAGCGGTCGCAAGGTCGCTTACATCAGCTACCAGTTTTCCCGCGCCGCCGACCGGAAAACGGTCCGGCGGCGCTTGGCTTGAAAGAGACCTGACATGGCATCTGCTGCAGAGCAAATGGCGGCAAACCTCAGCTGGGGCATGCTCGGCAAGGCGACTGACCTGCGCCAACGCATCTTCTTCACGATCGGCCTTTTGATCGTGTACCGGCTTGGCACCTACATCCCGGTCCCCGGTATCGACGGTACCGCGCTGCGGGAGTTCATGCAGCAGGCCTCGCAGGGCGTGGGCGGGATGCTGAACCTCTTCACCGGCGGCGCCTTGTCCCGGATGGGGATCTTCGCGCTGGGGATCATGCCCTACATCTCGGCTTCGATCATCGTGCAGCTTCTGGGAACCATGTACGGCCCCTGGCAGCAGCTAAAGAAAGAGGGCGAACAGGGCCGCAAGAAGCTGAACCAGTACACCCGCTACGGCACTGTCGCGCTGGCGATCCTGCAGGGCTACGGCATCGCCATGTCGATCCAGGGCGGTGGGCTTGCTCATAACCCCGGTCTCTTCTTCATTGCCGCCTGCGTGATCACCCTTGTCGGTGGCACGATGTTCCTGATGTGGCTGGGCGAGCAGATCACCGCCCGCGGCATCGGCAACGGCATCTCGCTGATCATCTTCGTCGGCATCGTCGCGGAAATCCCCGCGGCCATTGCCCAGTTCTTTGCCCAAGGCCGCTCTGGTGCGCTGTCGACGCCGGTGATCCTGGGGATCATCGTGATGGTGATCGGCGTGATCACCTTCGTCGTCTTCATGGAGCGCGCGCTGCGCAAAATCTCGATCCTCTACCCGCGCCGCCAAGTCGGGATGAAGGTTTACGAGGGTGGCTCGTCGCACCTGCCGATCAAGGTGAACCCGGCGGGCGTGATCCCGGCGATCTTCGCCTCGTCGATCCTGCTTCTCCCGACGACCGTCAGCACCTTCTCGGGCGGATCGACCAACCCGGTCCTGTCTTGGCTTGCCGCGAACCTGGGCTACGGCCAGCCGCTGCACCTGCTGTTCCTGGCCGCGATGATTGTCTTCTTCGCGTATTTCTACACGCTGAACGTATCGTTCAAGGTCGACGAGGTCGCCGAGAACCTGAAGAACCAGAACGCCTCGATCCCGGGCATCCGGCCCGGCAAGAAGACCGAGGAGTATCTTGAGTACGTGGTCAACCGCATCCTGGTGCTTGGTTCGGCCTATCTTGCGGCGGTTTGCCTTCTGCCCGAAGTGCTGATCGCTGAACTGGGCATCCCCTTCTACTTCGGAGGCACCTCTGTGCTGATCGTGGTTTCGGTGACGATGGATACGATCCAGCAGGTTCAGTCGCATCTTCTGGCCCATCAGTACGAAGCCCTGATCGAGAAGTCCCAGCTGCGCGGCAAGAAGAAGACTGGCGCGCCCAAGGCTCCTGCGCGGCGCTGACCAAGATGCCCAACATCATTCTTCTGGGACCGCCTGGAGCGGGCAAGGGGACGCAGGCCAAACGCCTTGAAGAGGCGCGCGGCATGGTTCAGCTCTCGACCGGCGACATGCTGAAAGAGGCCATCGCCAAGGGCACCGAGCTGGGCCGCCGCGTCGAAGGCATCATGGCCCGGGGAGAGCTGGTGACGGACGAAATCGTGATCGGCCTCATCGAAGCGAAAATGCACGATGGTGCCAAGGGCGGCTTCATCTTCGACGGCTTTCCGCGTACGCTGAAGCAGGCGGATGCTCTTGGCGAGCTGATGACCCGTACCGGAGCGACGTTGGACAGCGTCATCGAGATGCAGGTCGACGATGCGGCATTGGTTTCGCGGATCACCGGGCGGTACACCTGTGGCAACTGTGGAGCGGTCTACCACGACGTCACGCATCCGACGAAAGTCGCTGGTACCTGCGATGTTTGCGGCAGCACGAACCTTAAGCGGCGGGCCGATGACAACGCGGAAACGCTGAAGACCCGGCTGATGGAATACTACAAGAAGACCTCGCCCCTGATCGGCTACTACTATGCCAAGGGGCAGCTTTCCGCAGTGGACGGGTTGGCCGAGGTGGACGCCGTTGCCGACGCAATCGCCAAGGTTCTTGACAAAGCCTGAAAAACCTCTCTCGCGGCCTTGACGGCCCCGGGAAAAGCCCCTAATGCACGGCGTCCCGCGGTGGAATCGCCATGCGGGCCTTCCTTATTGGAAGTTCGTATCGCCGGGTTAATTGCCCGTGCGGTGTTGTGAAAAAAGGTTCTGGCACTACGGAACCGCAACCAAAGAAGGACGAAACGTTTGGCACGTATTGCTGGCGTCAACATTCCCACCGCGAAACGGGTTCCGATCGCGCTGACCTATATCACCGGTATCGGTCCGACCACGGCCAAGGCCATCTGCGAGGCGCTGAAGATCGACGACGCACGTCGCGTGAACCAGCTGACCGACGCTGAAGTTCTGGCGATCCGTGAATACATCGACGCGAACCTGACTGTCGAAGGCGACCTGCGCCGCGAAGTCACGATGAACATCAAGCGTCTCATGGATCTCGGTTGCTACCGCGGCCTGCGTCACCGCAAGGGCCTGCCGGTCCGCGGCCAGCGCACGCACACCAATGCCCGCACCCGCAAAGGCCCCGCAAAGGCCATTGCCGGCAAGAAGAAATAAGGGGGCTTGAAACATGGCACGTGATACCAAAGCCTCCCGCACGAAGAAGAAAGAGCGCAAGAACATCGCCGCTGGCGTTGCGCACGTGAACTCTTCGTTCAACAACACCAAGATCCTGATCTCGGACGTCCAGGGCAACGCGATTGCCTGGTCCTCCTCGGGGACCATGGGCTTCAAGGGTTCGCGCAAGTCGACGCCCTACGCCGCCCAGATGGCTGCCGAAGATGCTGGCCGCAAGGCCCAGGAACATGGCGTCCGCACGCTGGAAGTCGAAGTGCAGGGTCCGGGTTCGGGCCGTGAATCGGCTCTGCGCGCGCTGGCTGCCGTGGGCTTCCAGATCACCTCGATCCGGGACGTGACCCCGCTGGCGCACAACGGTTGCCGTCCGCCCAAGCGTCGCCGCGTCTAAGATTTTGCTTACGGCCGGGCCGTGGGGGCATGTCCCTCGCGGCCCGGTTTTCGTCGTTTACGATCCTCGGGCGTCCGCCGGCTTTCGGACATCGGCAGCGGACAAGAATAGGGGCTTCAGAATGATCCATAAGAACTGGCAGGAACTCATCAAGCCGACGCAACTGGTCGTGAAGCCGGGGGCTGATGCCGCCCGCGTCGCGACGGTGATCGCAGAGCCTCTGGAGCGCGGCTTCGGCCTGACGCTGGGCAACGCGCTGCGTCGCGTGCTGATGTCTTCGCTGCAGGGGGGCGCTATCACCTCCGTCCAGATCGACAACGTCCTGCACGAGTTCTCCTCGGTCGCCGGCGTGCGCGAGGACGTGACGGATATCGTCCTGAACCTCAAGGGCGTCAGCCTGAAGATGGAAGTCGAAGGGCCGAAGCGGCTGTCGATCTCGGCCAAAGGGCCGGGCGTTGTCACCGCCGGCGACATTTCGGAATCGAACGGGATCGAGGTTCTGAACAAGGACCACGTCATCTGCCACCTGGACGATGGCGCTGACGTGTTCATGGAACTGACCGTGAATACCGGCAAGGGCTATGTCTCGGCCGACAAGAACCGCCCAGAGGATGCCCCGATCGGACTGATCCCGATCGACGCGATCTATTCGCCGGTGAAGAAGGTCAGCTACGAAGTCACCCCGACCCGTGAGGGCCAGGTGCTGGACTATGACAAGCTGACGATGAAGATCGAGACCGATGGCAGCCTGACGCCGGATGACGCCGTGGCCTATGCCGCGCGCATCCTGCAGGACCAGCTGTCGATCTTCGTGAACTTCGAAGAACCCGAATCCGCCAAGGTTGGCGAGATTGACTCGGGCCTCGAGTTCAACCCGCTCCTGCTGAAGAAGGTGGACGAGCTGGAACTTTCGGTCCGGTCCGCGAACTGCCTGAAGAACGACAACATCGTCTACATCGGCGACCTGATCCAGAAGACCGAAGCCGAGATGCTGCGCACCCCGAACTTCGGCCGCAAGTCGCTGAACGAGATCAAGGAAGTGCTTTCGGGCATGGGCCTGCATCTTGGGATGGACGTCGAAAGCTGGCCGCCGGAAAACATCGAAGATCTGGCCAAGCGTTTCGAAGACCAGTTCTGACAATCGTAGGGTGGGCAGTCTTGCCCACCCGCCCAAATGCCCGCGCTAGGCGGGGAATGACTGGCGCAAGCCCAAGGTGAGCGGGACCAAACGTAGGCCCTGCCGGACAAAGCAAAACACGCGGATAGGAGATTTCAATGCGTCACTCTAGCGGCTACCGGAAGCTGAACCGGACCCATGAACACCGTAAGGCGATGTTCGCCAACATGTGCGGCTCGCTGATCGAGCACGAGCAGATCAAGACGACCCTGCCCAAGGCCAAGGAACTGCGCCCGATCATCGAAAAGCTGATCACGCTGGCCAAGCGCGGCGACCTGCATGCCCGCCGTCAGGCCCATTCGGCCCTGAAGCAGGACATGCACACCGAGCGTCTGTTCGCGATCCTGGGGCCGCGCTACAAGGACCGCCAGGGCGGCTACGTCCGGATCATGAAGGCCGGCTTCCGGTTCGGTGACATGGCTCCGATGGCAATCATCGAGTTCGTGGACCGCGACACCTCGGCCAAGGGCGCCTCGGACCGCAACCGGATGGAAGCTGCAGAGGCCTGACCACATCCAGGACAGAATCACGCAGGCCCGCCACACGGCGGGCCTTTTTCATTGAAAAGGTTGAATTGTTAACTTCTTTCCGCCATGGATTAGCTACCTTGAAAAGGTAAATGTTCGGTCCAAGATCAATTGTCGGTAGAATCAAGGTGTGAGTGGGGAAGTGATCGGGAATGTCCGAACGGAAGGCAATAACGGTGTTGCTTGAGCAACTCGATCGGATGGCCCCGATGGGTTACACGGCCGGGCTGCACATCCGTTTCGCCACGCCGTTGATCTACAAAAGCTCGTATCCCGCTGCCTGGGTAGAGCATTACAACAGCCATTCCTATTACCTGCGCGATCCACTCGTCTTCTGGGGCGTCGGGGTCGAAGGCACCACGCGGTGGAGCGCGATCCCGCTGCCTGATCCGTTTGGCGTCATGAAGAAGGCCGCCGGCCACGGCCTGAAGTATGGCGCTGTTTCTTCTTACGGGCCCATCACCTCGCGTTCGATCGTCGGGATCAGCAGATCCGACCGGGAATTCACGGATGAGGAAATGGGGCACCTCAAGGAAGTGACTATCCAGCTGCACATAGAGGCAAAGCCACCCTCCGAACTGACGAAAGCGCAGATCGAAGCGTTGCAATGTCTTGCCAACGGGGACAGGCATGCTGCGGCGGCGGAAAAACTTGGCATCACGGAAAGCGCCTTCAAGGCGCGCGTCCAGTCGGCACGCATCCGGCTGGAAGCGCGAACCGCGTCGGAAGCGATCCGCAAGGCCCGGGAATATCGGCTGCTTTGATTCAGACTGTCCCTTCCAAGGTTTTGAAAGACCAGAAGAAGGAGAATGAACAATGGAAGCCACGACGTTGTCGTACGACAACCTCCACAACCACGGCGAGCTTTTCGCGAACATGTTCCGGGCCCGGCACCGGACCTTCATCCAGAACGCCAAGTGGGACCTGCCGGAAGCCAACGGCATGGAGTTCGACCAGTATGACACGCCCGCAAGCCGCTGGGTCTGCGTCCACCAGGGTGGCGAGGTCATGGCCGGGGTCCGGCTGACGCCCACCACGCACCGGTGTGGGATCTACACCTACATGATTCGCGACGCGCAGCGTGGTCTTCTGGAAACCATCCCCCGCGATCTGCTGAACTTCGAGGCTCCGATTGACCCGAACATCTGGGAATCCAGCCGCGTTTTCGTTTCCAACGATGTCCCGGCGGCAGAGCGCCTGCGGGTGCAGATGCAACTTATCCACGAGATGGTGGTTTCCGCGCGGGACCTGGGTGCAACCACCCTGCTGGGCATCATCCCGGAAAACTCGCCGCGACTGGCCCGCCGGGTCGGCCTGGATTGCGTTCCGTCCGGTCCGGTCATGGACACGGGCGACAGCCGTTCGGTCTGTGTTTCGATCAGCATGGCGACAAAGCTCCATTGATTTGGTGCTGTCGCCGTCACTGCGCCGCCTGGAAACGGCAAAATGATTTTGGATTGATGGGGTCGTCAGCCTAGGGTTGTGCGATCTAAAGTGGTATGATGAGTGAAATGAGTGTCCGTGCGCGTATCGACGTCGAGCTTCAGAATCTGGCAAGGTTGGCCAATGTGGGGTATTTTATCGGGCTCCACATCCGCTTCACCTCGCCCCTCTTTACTTTCCAAACCTATGATCAGCGCTGGATCGACCATTACACCGAGAATGGCTATGTCCTCCGCGATCCGATGACCGCCTGGGGTTTCTCCCGGACGGGCTGGATCCGGTGGAGCGATCCGGGCCTGATGGACCCCTTCGGCCTTTTCAAGGAAGCGGCGCAACACGGGCTTAACTACGGAGCCACGGTCGCCTGCGGTCCGATCAAATCGCGGACAATTGCCAGTTTCGCCCGGTCCGACCGGGAGTTTCGGGACGAGGAGATCGAGAAGATCGAGCGGACGGTTTTGCGCCTGCACGATCTGAGCGAACCCCCCGAAGCGCTGACCGAGGCCCAGATCGAGGCCTTGAGATGCATTGCAGGGGGCGACAGGTTTGCTCAAGCGGCAGAAAAGCTTGGTATCTCCGAAAGCGCGCTGAAGGCCCGGATCACCACCGCCCGCAATCGGTTGATGGCGCGGACGACGGCCGAAGCCATCCAGCGCGCCAAGGACAACCGTCTGATCTGACGACGTCTCCTGCAAGGTTACGACTTAACCCAACCTGCAGGAGGACCCCATGCAGACCACGACGCTTTCTTTTGCCAACATGCACAACCACGGCGAGCTTTTCGCGAACATGCTGCGCGCTCGGCGCGAGCTGTTCATCGTCCACAACAAGTGGAACCTGCCCGAGGCGATGGGGATGGAGTACGACCAGTACGACACCCCCGCCAGCCGCTGGGTCGTGGTGCATGACGACGAGGGCAAGGTGCTGGCGGGCAACCGCTTGACGCCGACGACGCACGGCTGTGGCATCTACAGCTACATGATCCGCGATGCGCAGCGGGGACTTCTTGAAACGATCCCAGCGAACCTCCTTTACGATCCCGCGCCGATGGCCGGGCATCTTTGGGAAAGCTCGCGCCTTTTCGTGGCACATGACACTCCGGCGGCGATCCGGCGGCGGGTCCATGCACAGCTGATCGCGCAACTGGGCGACACGGTGCGCAGCCTTGATGCCACCCATTGCCTGACGCTGCTTGCGGCGACCTGGCCCCGCTGGGCCGACCGGGTGGGCGTCAAGATGCGGGCCATGGGACCGATCCTCTTGATCGACGGAATCGAGAACCAGGTGGTCGAAATGGACTTTTCCGGCACGAAGCATTGATACCGCCGCGGACAGGCAACGGGTCTGTCCTGTTGCCTGTCCTGCGGTCAGCGCCCAGATTGAGGAGGAACTCAGTCGCCCGGGTCCTGATCATGCTGCGTCTTGTCCTGCTGCTTTTCCTGCTTCTGCCTCGACCGCTTGCGGCAGAGGCGACCGTCCCGCAGTCCAGTGCGGAGGTTGCGCTTTCCTTCGGTCCGGTGGTGCGCAAGACGGCGCCGGCGGTTGTTAACATCTATGCCCGGCAACTTGTGCAGGAAAGGTCGAACCCCTTTGCGGGCGACCCCTTCTTCGACCAGTTCTTCCAGGACTTGAACGGCCCGCCGCGGGTGCAGAACGCGCTGGGGTCCGGGGTGATTGTCGGGGCCGATGGATTCGTGGTGTCGAACTATCACGTGATCGCCGATGCCACGGACATCCGGGTTGTCCTGGCAGATCGTCGGGAATACGCGGCGCGGGTGCTCCTCGCCGATCCGCAAAGCGATCTTGCCATTCTCAAGGTCGACGCGGACGAACCATTGCCGGCCCTGCAGATGGGCAATAGCGACGCCTTGCAGGTGGGCGACCTGGTGCTGGCGATCGGCAATCCGTTCGGCGTCGGCCAGACGGTCAGCTCGGGCATCGTTTCGGGCCTGGCGCGGTCGGCTCTGCAGGTGGGGGACGGGACCGGGTACTTCGTCCAGACGGATGCGCCGATCAACCCCGGAAACTCGGGCGGGGCGCTGGTCGATATGCAGGGGCGTCTGGTCGGGATCAACACCGCAATCCTGACCAAGGACGGCGGGTCCAACGGTATCGGCTTTGCGGTGCCCTCCAATCTGGTGGCGGCGGTGATTGCCCAGGCCAGGACCGGCGAGACGCGGTTCACGCGGCCCTGGGCGGGGGTGTCAGGTCAGGAGGTCGATGGTCCCCTGGCCGAGGCCATGGGTATGGACCGGCCGCTGGGTGTGATGATCACCGAGATGCATCCGCAAAGCCCCTTCGGGGCCGCCGGGGTGTCGAAGGGCGATGTTGTCCTCTCCCTGGGTGGCGCGCCGATCAACTCGCCGCAGGAGTTTCTGTACCGCCTGTCGGTGCTGGGCAACGGGCCGCAAGAGGTGACCTTTGTCGCGGACGGGACAAGGACCGCGGCCGAGGTCAAGCTGGGTCCGGCACCCGAAGTGCCTGACCGCGGGGTGACACGGGTTGTCGGGGATGTTGTCCTGCGGGGGGCCGTTCTGTCGCGGATAAACCCCGGCGTGATCGCGGAGTTGCATCTGCCGCTGGAGGCTCAGGGTGTGGTGGTGCTCGAAACATCGGACATCGCGTTCGACATCGGTCTGAAGGCTGGCGATGTTCTCGTCGCGATCAACGGTCGGGGGATAGCGACGCCAGCCGATGCCCTTGCCGCGGTCCGCAAGGTTTCGCGTCACTGGCTGATCGATCTCGTCCGTGGCGGCAAGCCACTGCGGCTGCGCTTCCGGCTTTAGTCCGCCGCACACCGTCGCTAAGGTGGCGCCATGGCCGATCTTTTCGACATGCCCTCACAGCCTGCCAGCGGCCCGCGCCCGTTGGCCGACCGCTTGCGACCGAAGTCCCTGGCCGAGGTGATCGGCCAGGAGAAGGTTCTGTCGCGCGACGGCCCCCTTGGCGCGATGCTGGCGGCGGGGTCCTTGTCCTCGCTTATCCTCTGGGGCCCACCGGGCGTTGGCAAAACGACCATCGCCCGGTTGCTGGCCGATGAGACGGACCTGCATTTCATCCAGATATCTGCAATCTTCACCGGTGTGCCGGACCTGCGAAAAGTGTTCGAAGCGGCAAAGCTGCGGCGGCAGAACGGCAAGGGGACGCTGCTTTTCGTCGACGAGATCCACCGTTTCAACAAGGCGCAGCAGGATGGTTTCCTGCCGCACATGGAAGACGGGACGATCCTTCTTGTCGGGGCGACGACGGAAAATCCATCGTTCGAACTGAACGCGGCGCTGCTGAGCCGAAGCCAAGTCATAGTCCTGGAGAGGCTTTCTCTGACCGACCTGGAACGCTTGGCGCAGCGGGCGGAACAGGACCTGGGCCGGGCACTGCCCCTGAAGGGCGAGGCGCGCGAGGCGATGCTGGAGATGGCGGACGGCGACGGTCGGGCGCTGTTGAACCTGATCGAACAGGTGGCCGCGTGGAAGGTCGATGCGTCCCTGACCCGCGACCAGCTTTCCCAGCGGCTGATGCGGCGCGCGGCGAAGTACGACAAGTCGGGGGAAGAGCATTACAACCTGATCTCCGCCCTGCACAAATCGGTACGCGGAAGCGACCCTGACGCGGCCCTTTACTGGTTCGCCCGGATGCTGGAGGGCGGGGAGGACCCGCGCTTCCTGGCCCGCCGGATCACCCGGATGGCGGTCGAGGACATCGGGCTGGCCGACCCGCAGGCCGAGGCGGTTTGTCTTGACGGATGGCAGACTTACGAGCGACTGGGCTCGCCCGAGGGGGAGTTGGCGTTGGCGCAGGCGGTGGTCTACCTGGCGCTCGCGCCGAAGTCGAACGCGGTCTACACGGCCTACAAGGCGGCCCGTGCGGCGGCGCGGGAGACGGGGAGCCTGATGCCGCCGAAGCATATCCTGAATGCGCCAACCAAGATGATGAAAGATATCGGCTATGGGTCGGGCTATGCCTATGACCATGATGCCGAGGATGGGTTTTCAGGGCAGAACTACTTCCCCGAAGGCATGAAGCGGCCGGTCTGGTATTTGCCGCCCGAACGCGGGTTCGAGCGCGAGTTGAAGAAACGGGTCGAATACTTCGCCAAGCTTCGCGCAAAGCGGCAGGACGGCTGATCTTCGGTTAGCGAGGGTTGCAGGCGTCCGGGAATGCGGCGCGCAACACCCCGTGGCCGGAGCGACCAACCCCCTTGAATCGCTCGATTAACCGGGGGCTTTTCGAACATTTCGACCGTCTACAAGGCGTATGAATCCGGTATGTAGCCCATGCATACGCGCGTATGCCCCGATTGCCGTTAACCACGCCCCACGAATCGTGTGGGGAAAGCGCCGCAGCGGCCGCATTGACAAACCGCCCATCCCGCCGCAAAGGACGGCCATGTCCCTGACCATTCCTCTGATCGCGCTTGGCGGCGCTGCGGGTTCCGTTCTGCGCTATCTGATGGTGTTGGCCATCGGCGCGCCCTTGGGTACGGTTGTGGTCAACGTCGTGGGGTGCTTTGCCATTGGCGTCCTGTTCGTCCTGCTTGCCCGCGAAAGCTGGCAGGTCCTGCTGATGACCGGCCTCCTGGGTGGGTTCACCACCTTTTCGGCCTTCTCGCTGGACACCCTGAAGCTGGTCGAGGCGGGCGAACACCTGCAGGCCGCTGCCTACGTCCTGGGCACTGTCGCCCTGTCCCTGATCGCTGTCGCGCTTGGCGTGGCCATTGCCCGGAGCCTGACATGAGTGTCCAGAACCTGACCGTGACTGAAGATGAGGGCGAACAGCGCCTGGACAAGTGGCTGCGCCGCCGCTTTCCACAACTGAACCAGGTGGCCGTCGAAAAGCTGTGCCGCACCGGCCAGGTTCGGGTCGACAGCGGGCGTGTCAAGGCCTCGGATCACGTGAAGCCGGGGCAGATGGTGCGTGTGCCGCCCTTGCCCGATCAGGTGGCAAGGACCGAAGCGCGCATCGAGGGCGTCTCGGCGGCGGATGCCAAGATGATCCAGGCGGCGGTCCTGTGGAAGGACGAGCATATGATCGTCCTGAACAAGCCGGCCGGCCTGCCCTCGCAGGGCGGGTCGGGGCAGGGGGACCGGCACGTCGACGGTTTGGCCGAGGCGCTGAAGTTCGGCTACAAGGAAAAGCCCAAGCTGGTGCACCGGCTGGACAAGGACACGTCGGGTCTTCTGATGCTGGCGCGCACCGACCGGGTCGCGCGGGCCTTGTCGGAGACGTTGCGCCACCGGGCGGCGCGCAAGATCTACTGGGCCGTCGTGGCAGGCGTGCCGCATCCCCGGCAGGGGTCGATCAAGTTCGCGCTGGAGAAAGCTCCGGGCGGGCGGGGCAGGGGCGGCGACAGCGAGAAGATGCTGTGCGTCCATCCCGCCAAGCTGGCCGACCATCCCGACGCCAAGCGCGCGCAGACCGATTACTTCACGCTGTGGTTCCTGGGCGCGCGCCTGTCGTGGATGGCGCTGGAGCCGGTGACGGGGCGCACCCACCAGCTGCGCGCGCATATGGCCGAGATCGGGCATCCGATTCTGGGCGACGGCAAGTATGGTGGCGGTGAAGCGGACAATCTGGGCGATGGCTGGGGTGCCGGCGCGGGCGGCGATCTGTCACGGAAGCTGCACCTTCATGCGCGCAGCCTGACCATCGAGCACCCGATCACCAAGAAGCAGATCACCTTCACCGCGCCCTTGCCCGAGCATATGGCCCGGACATGGAAGCTTCTGGACTGGAAGGAAGATGACGTTCCGGCGGACCCCTTCGAGGTGATAAGGTGAGCAGCTGGACTGCCCGACGCTTCTGGACCACCGCTTCGGCCGTGCCGGTCGAGGGTGGGTTCACGGTCCACCTTGATGCCCGTCCGGTCCGCACGCCGCTGAAGGCACCGCTGGTCGTCCCGACGCTTGCGCTGGCCGAGGCGGTGGCGGCGGAATGGCAGGCGCAGGAGAAGACCGTCAATCCCGAGACGATGCCGTTCACCCGCACGGCCAACTCGGCCATCGACAAGGTGATGCCGCAGTTCGCCGCCGTGGCGGACATGCTGGCGGAATATGGCGGCAGCGATCTTTTGTGCTACCGGGCCGAGGGGCCTGCCGACCTTGTGGCCCTTCAGGCCCGGCACTGGGACCCGATCCTCGATTGGGCGCGGGCCGAACTGGGGGCCGATCTGACAAGGACGACGGGCGTGATGCATGTCGCCCAACCCGAGACCAGCCTGGAAACGCTGCGGGCCCATGTCCACGCGTTGAGCGCATTCCAGCTTTCGGCTTTCCATGACCTTGTGGCGATCACCGGCTCGCTGGTGCTGGCCCTCGCCGTGGCGCGGGGTCGGCTTACCGCGGAGGCGGCCTGGGCGCTTTCGCGGGTCGACGAGGACTGGCAGATTTCGCTTTGGGGCGAGGATGAAGAGGCTGCGGAAAGTGCAGCATTGAAGCGCGCGGCGCTGCTGCAGGCGGACCGATTCTTCGCATTGTGTGGGTAACACTTCTGCCCGAAAACTGTGCAACCCGGATAGCGAAGGCGGAACGCCTGTCGCAACCGGTAGGAAACAAGCATTTTTCCTGAATCCGACAGTGCCCGCTTGACCTACAAAAGCGCTTTAGTCGAAACTATATGGCAGTGGGGGGCTAGACCCCCTGCAATCGACGACAGCGCGACCCGTTCGCGCATAAAAAGAACTGGCCCTGGAAGGCCACTTACTCAGGAAGAGGTAAGAATGAAAAAATCCGTATTCTTCGGCGCACTCGCGGCCACCACGCTTGTGGCGGGTCTGGCTGGGGCGGCGACCCTCGACGACATCAAGGCGCGGGGCGAGCTGCTGTGTGGGTCGAACACCGGCCTCACCGGCTTTGGAGCCCCGGACGCCAGCGGTAGCTGGGCCGGCTTCGACGTCGACCTGTGCCGTGCCGTGGCTGCGGCCGTTCTGGGCGATCCGAACAAGGTGAAGTTCGTCCCCACGACTGGCGAAACCCGCTTCACCGCGCTGCAGTCGGGCGAAGTCGATCTCCTGGTCCGCAACTCGACCTGGACCTCGTCGCGCGACAGCGAACTGGCGCTGGATTTCGTGGCCGTGAACTACTACGACGGCCAGGGCTTCATGGTGAAGAAAGACCTCGGCGTCTCGTCCGCCAAGGAACTGGACGGCGCGACCGTCTGCATCCAGACCGGCACCACGACCGAGCTGAACCTGGCTGACTTCTTCAAGCAGAACAACATCACCTATCAGCCCGTCACCGTGGCTGATGACTCGGAAGCCCAGCGCCAGTATGTCGCCGGCGCCTGCGACGCCTACACCACCGACGCTTCGGGCCTGGCCGCCAGCCGCGCGACCCTGCCGGACGCTGAAAACCACATCATCCTTCCCGAGATCATCTCGAAGGAGCCTCTCGGCCCGGTCGTGCGTCACGGCGACAGCAACTGGGGCGACGTGGTGCGCTGGACCTACTACGCGCTTCTGATCGCTGAAGAAAAGGGCGTCACCTCGGCGAACGTCGAGGAAGTGCTGGCTTCGACCACCGACGAAGAGGTCAAGCGTCTTCTGGGTGCCTCGGGCGACATGGGCGCCAAGTTCGGGCTCGACAACGACGCCTTCAAGCGCTCGATCGCTGCCGTCGGCAACTACGGCGAGATCTTCTCGCGCAACATCGGCGAAGGCACGACCATCAACCTGGCCCGCGGCCTGAACGCGCTGTGGACCCAGGGCGGCCTGCAGTACGCACCGCCGTTCCGTTGATCTAGGTCACTCCGGGGGCGCCACACGGCGCCCCCGACTTCTTGCTTCAACGACATAGATCCGACAGGCCAGGGGCGCGCTTGATGACCCCGCAGCACCTGGAAAACCAGGGCCGCCGATCGGAAACAGGGGGTAGCCATGACAATGGCAACTGACGCGCCGAAAGATGGCTTTCGGCTCTCGATGCTCGTCTACGACACGCGGTACCGGTCCTACACGATCCAGATCGTGGTTCTGGTGCTTTTCGCGCTGGCCGTTGCCTGGCTGCTGAACAACACCGTGCAGAACCTTGCGGCGCGCGGGAAGGAGTTCAACTTCGGGTTCCTCTGGCAGCGCGCGGGTTATGACATCGGCCAGCAGCTGATCCCCTACAACAACGACGACAACCATTTTCGCGCCCTGCTGATCGGCCTTCTCAACACGCTTGTCGTGGCCGTCCTGGGCTGCATCTTCGCGACCATCCTTGGCGTGCTCATCGGCGTCCTGCGGCTGTCGCGGAACTGGCTGGTGAGCCGGCTGATGACCGTCTACGTCGAGATGTTCCGCAACGTGCCGCTGCTGCTGTGGATCCTCTTGTCCTACGTCATCCTGTCCGAGGTCACACCCCAGCCGCGTGACTTCCGGGTCACGGACGAGATGGTGGCCGCGGGTGAGGAGCCGGCAGCCTCGATGATGTTGTTCGACACGATTGCGGTGACCAACCGTGGGACAAACATCCCCTCTGCGCTGTTCGAACGCGGTCTGGGGACGGTGGACCTTGGGTTCGTGTCGCTGAACCTGGATTTCTGGGTCATCCTGGCGGTCATTGCCGGTTCGATCTTCGTGAACCGGCGTATTGTGCACAGCGCCCGCGCGACCCAGGAGGCCACGGGGGTGCGACCCGTGACCTGGTGGAAGTCGATCCTGATCCTGTTCGCGCCGGTGATCGCCGTGATTGTCGCGATGGGCTTCCATCTGGAAATCCCGTCGTTGAAGGGCTTCAACTTCCAGGGCGGGATTCTGGTGGCGCATAGTTTCACGGCGCTACTGATCGCGCTGACGCTGTATACGGCCGCCTTCATCGCCGAGATCGTCCGCGCCGGGATCCAGGCCATCAGCCGGGGCCAGTCCGAAGCGGCCTTCGCGCTGGGACTGCGTCCGAACCGGACGATGAACCTGATCATCCTGCCGCAGGCGCTGCGGGTCATCATCCCGCCCCTGATCAGCCAGTATCTGAACCTGACCAAGAACACCTCGCTTGGCATCGCGGTCAGCTATCTGGATCTGCGCGGGACACTGGGGGGCATCACGCTGAACCAGACGGGCCGCGAGCTGGAATGCATGCTGCTGATGATGCTCATCTATCTGTCCATCAGTCTGATGATCTCGGCGGTGATGAACATGTACAACAATTCCGTCCAGCTGAAGGCGCGCTGACATGGCCCAAGGCTTCAACCGTACTGAAATGCTTCCTCCGCTGCCGCCTCCGGTGACCGAGCGCGGGGCGATCAAGTGGCTGCGCGAGAACCTGTTCTCGACACCCTTCAACGTCGTGCTGACCCTGTTCGGCGTCGCGGTGATATACCTGCTGTTGCAGTCCGCCTTGCCGTGGTGGCTGAACTCGGTCTGGAACGCGGAAAGCCTGTCGCAGTGCCGCGAGATCGTGGCCGCAACCGCCGGGCCGGATGCAACGGGCGCCTGCTGGGCCATGATCCGCGAGCGCTGGCACCAGTTCCTGTTCGGCTTCTACCCGCCCGCGGAATACTGGCGGCCGATTCTGGCGTTCGGCCTTCTGTTCGCGGCGCTGGCCCCGGTCCTGTATTCCGGCCAGAAGCGGAGCCTGACCATCCTTCTGGGCGGTGTGTTGGCCTTTCTGCTGCTGACGCTTTACCTCTCTGCCGCGCCGTCCAGCGTCTTCGTCGTGGCCGTGCTTCTGGTGCTGGGGATGCTTGCGCTGGTCCAAATGCAGCCGGGCAAGCTTATCTGGTTCACGCTGCTGTATCCGGCGCTGACCTTCTGGCTGCTTTGGGGCGGGTCCGTCTGGTCGCCCATCGTCGCGATGGCCGGGTTTGCGATCCTTTACGGGGTGTTCCGTTTGGCCTCGCCCCTGATCGGGCTGGCACCGGCGGCGGGGGCCGGCGTGGTCGCCGCGGTGCTGTGGTGGCTCTATATCGACGTGCCCACAGTCAACCTGCTGCAGTCGGCGCTGCCGTTCAGCATTCCGGCCATTGCGTCCGACCAGTTTGGCGGCTTCCTTCTGGCCATCGTGATCGGTGTGACCGGCATCAGCTTCTCGCTGCCCATCGGCATCCTCCTGGCGCTGGGGCGACAGTCCGACATGCCGATCGTGAAGTGGCTTTCGGTAGGGTTCATCGAGTTCATCCGCGGCGTGCCGCTGATCACGCTTCTGTTCACCGCCTCGCTGCTTCTGCAGTATTTCCTGCCGCCGGGGACAAACTTCGACATCATCCTGCGCGTCATCATCCTGGTCACCTTCTTCGCCGCCGCCTACCTGGCCGAGGTGATCCGGGGTGGCCTCGCTGCCCTGCCGCGCGGGCAGTACGAAGCCGCCGATGCGCTGGGCCTGGACTACTGGCGGGCGCAGCGGCTGATCATCCTGCCGCAGGCGCTGAAGGTGTCGATCCCCGCGATCGTCTCGACGTTCATCGGGCTGTTCAAGGACACCACGCTGGTTGCGTTCGTGGGTCTGATGGACCCGCTGAAGGGCGTCACCCAGATCGTCCGGGCCGACATCGACTGGAAGGGCATCTACTGGGAGCCCTACATCTTCGTCGGCGCGATCTTCTTCCTCATCTGCTTCGGCATGTCCCGGTACTCGATGTACCTGGAGCGCAAGCTGAAGACCGATCATCGCTAAGGGACATTACATGGCAGAAGCAGCACAGATGCAGATCTCGGACGAAGTGGCGATCCAGATCAGCGGCATGAACAAGTGGTACGGACAGTTCCACGTGCTTCGTGACATCAACATGACCGTGCAGCGCGGCGAGAGGATCGTGATCTGCGGCCCGTCGGGGTCGGGCAAGTCGACGCTGATCCGCTGCATCAACCGGCTGGAGGAACACCAGCAGGGGCAGATCATCGTCGACGGGACAGAGCTGACCAACGACCTGAAGAACATCGACAAGGTGCGGTCGGAAGTCGGGATGGTGTTCCAGCACTTCAATCTTTTCCCGCACCTCACGATCCTGGAGAACCTGACGCTGGCCCCGATCTGGGTCCGCAAGGTGCCGAAGCGCGAGGCCGAGGAAACGGCGATGTACTTCCTTGAGAAGGTCAAGATCCCCGAGCAGGCGAACAAGTACCCTGGTCAGCTGTCCGGCGGCCAGCAGCAGCGCGTCGCCATCGCGCGCAGTCTGTGCATGAAGCCGCGGATCATGCTGTTCGACGAGCCGACATCCGCGCTTGATCCCGAGATGATCAAGGAGGTGCTGGATACCATGATCCAGCTTGCCCAGGAGGGCATGACGATGATCTGCGTCACGCACGAGATGGGCTTCGCCCAGGCCGTGGCGAACCGGGTGATCTTCATGGACCAGGGCCAGATTGTCGAACAGAACGAACCGAAGGAGTTCTTCAACAACCCGAAGAGCGACCGGACCAAGCTGTTCCTGAGCCAGATTCTGGGTCACTGAACCGGCATTGGTCGGCGCAAGACCTCAGGACGCAATGGCCATTGCCCCGGCCGTTGCGGAGGGGGTGGCGATCTTGGTGTATTGCCGATGGTGTCGGGTGTGCGCCAGATTGTGCAATTGCACTGAAAAGGCAGCTGGGCTGCCTGGAAACTAAGCATTTCCTCACGGAAAAGGCCGGTCGCGAGGCCGGATGCTTTCGTGGACGGGTGTAACGGCTAGGCTTCTGGTCAAGCATCGGGGCCGAGATGGATCATTCAACAGCAAATACCGTAAGGGCGGAATGGGCAAAGCTTGTTCCGCAGATGACACAGTTGTTCCGCGACCAATGGGCCTGTCCCGAGCTGCCGGGCATGGAATACCAAAGCGTTGCGAACCTGACCGGCTTTCTGGAGACCCACGGATTCGAGGTCGAAACCGGAGTGGGCGGAGTGCCGACAGCCTTTCTCGCACGCCGGGGGGCCGGGCAGGGCGGCCCGCGCGTCGGCATCCTGGCCGAGTATGATGCGCTACCGGGTCTGGACAACGCCGCCGTGGCCCATCGCAGCGGTACCGGCCGCCGCCCCGGTCATGGCTGCGGGCATAACCACATCGGCCCGGCCAACTGCGGTGCTGCCATCGCGGCGGCGATTGCGGCCGAGGACCTGTCGCTTGCGGGCGAGATTTGCGTCATCGGCTGCCCCGCCGAGGAAATCCTTTGGGGCAAGATCGCCTTGCAGGAGGCTGGCGTCTTCGATGCGTTCGATGCGTTGCTGACCTCGCACGGCGATTACCAGAACGGGTCGTTGTCGCGCCCCTGCCATGCCGTGGTGACGGGCGAATTCGTCTTCCGCGGGGACAGCGCCCACGCCGGCATGGGCGGTGCACGCGATGCACTGAAGACGGCGGAGACGGCGATGGCTGCTTTCATCGCCGAAGCTGACCACTTTCCCGGAATCGTCGAAAAGCACGTGTTCCGATCCGCGGGCATCATGCCGGGGGTGATGCCGGACGAGGTGCGCCTTTGGTGCTCGCTCCGCCACCGCGAGCTTGATCCGGTCATGGCTGCCTATCGGGGAATGGAGGCTGTCTTTCGTGCAGTCGCCGCCAGAACCGGAGTCGAGGTCGAAGAGAAGTTCGTGGCGGCAAGTCGCGGGTATCTGGCCAATGACGTGCTGGCCGATGTCCTGGACGACAGCTTGCGTCTGGTCGGCCCACCGCGCTGGACGGACGCGGACATCGATTTCATGCAGGCCCTGTCCGAGGCCGCATCGCCCGGCAAGCCGTTCGATCTGCACCGCGACATCGACTGTTTCAAGGACGGCATCGACTACTACGGTCAGGACGACGGGGATGCGAGCTGGATCGTGCCCTTGGGTCGGGTGAACTGGGCATATCCTGCGGGTGTGCCGATTCACCACTGGGCCTGGACCGCGCTGTCGGGGCATCCGGCGTCTGACGCGGGGCCATTGATGGCCTCGGAGGCACTGGCGCTTGCGGCAATTGAATTGCTGACCGATCCGGAAAAGATCGTAAGAGCCAAGATGGAACTGACATCCCGGGTCGGGCCGCAGACGATCAAGGTCATCCCGCCGGGGATCACACAGATCATGCGGGACGATCCTTTGGCCTTCTGGGAAGCGCGTTGGTAGGGCTGGAGTTATCGGCCGTCAGGGTAGCGCGCAGCTCAGCTAGGGTTTCGCGGCACGATAGGCCCGCCAGCCGCCGAAGGACGTGATCTCCTCTGCCCCCTGGACGGCGTGCGCTTCGCACAGAAAGCCGCTGACGGCGGTGCCATCGGCAAGGGTCAGCTTTCCGATGCCCAAGGGGGCCGGGATCCGGGCCACGAAAGCCCCAAACGCAGCGGCGGGCAGCGCCCAGACTTCGACGGTGATGCCCGAGCCCTGGAAGGCGGGGTCGTGGATCAATCCGGGTTTTGGCGGAACCGTGCCTGGCAAGGCATAGAGGCGATAGCCGGGGGCGGTCGTCGTTTCAGCCAGCTTGACGCCTCCTGGTCCGGTCAGTTCGTGGTTCAGCGGCATTCCAGTCAGATGCGCGCCGACGACGGCGATGGGGAGCCAACCCTCGGGGAGTTTGGGCAGGGCCGCGGGCGGCACCTCGGCCGCGCGGTCCTTGCCCATCCCGCACGCCGCTGCGGCATGCATCCCCCCGGCAAAGGGAGCCAGCGCATCGTCACTGAACCCCGGTCCGATCAGCGTTACTCCCGCAGGCAGGCCCGAGGGGCCGAAGCCGCCTGGCACGGCAATGGCCGCCAGACCCATCAGGTTGACGAAATTGGTATAGCGCCCGAACTGGCTGTTCCGCACAATTGGGTCGGCCAGCATGTCGGCGACGGTGCAGGTCGTGGGAGACGTCGGCAACATCAGCAGATCAAACGTGTTCCAGACCGGGGCCACCTGTTGCTTGATCGCGTTGAGACGGTAGAGGCCGTTGAACGCCTCGACCGCAGTGCGGCCTTGCGCCCCTGCGATGATCTTGCGGACCGTCGGGTCGAAATCTGCGGCGTTCGATGCGTAGAAGGCTTCCACCGCTGCCAGCCGCTCGGCCACCCAAGGACCGTCATAAAGCAGCGCCGCCGCCTCGCGGAAGGGGGCATAGTCGAAGGGAACAACGGTCGCCCCCAGCGAGAGAGCGCGTTCGATGGCCGCGTCGTACAGCGCCTCGACCTCGGCATTGCCGAAAAACTCGCGCTCGGCGCCCGCAAGGACCCCGATGCGCAGGCGTGATGGCAAGGCGGCGGGGGTTGCCTGGCGCGAGAAGGGGTCGGCTGCGTCATACCCCTCCATCACCCGGCGCACAGCCACGCCCTCGGCCACCGATCCGGCAAAGACGGTCACCACATCGACCGACCGGCAGGCCGGGACAACGCCGGTGTTGGGCACAAGGCCGGGCGTGGGCTTGATGCCGACGAGGTTGTTGAACATTGCAGGCACGCGGCCGGAACCCGCGGTATCGGTGCCAAGGGCAAAGCTGCATAGCCCGCTGGCCACGGCGACGGCCGACCCCGAGGATGACCCGCCCGAGACGTAATCGGCGTTGAACACGGACCGCGGCGCACCGTGGGGGCTGCGGGTACCGTTCAGCCCGGTGGCGAACTGGTCGAGGTTGGTCTTGCCGATCACGATGGCCCCTGCCGCGAGCAGCCGCGCAATCAACGTGGCGTTGGCTGCGGGGTCATAGGCGAAGGCTGGGCAGGCCGCCGTGGTGGGCAGGCCCTTGACGTCTATGTTGTCCTTGACGGCAAAGGGAATGCCCCAGAGCGGCAGATCGGGTGGGCCCGCCATCACCGCCCTGGCTGCTGCGCGAAGTTTTTCGGCGGGTGTTTCGGTAATGAACACCGCCCGGTCGACGAGGGCGTCACGACGACGGATCACCTCTTCAACCACATCCAGAGGGGTCAGACCGGCCCCATAGGCCGCGCGCAGGGCGGCGATCGTCAGCATCGGGGGCAGCATCATGTCGTCTCCATCACGGCAAGGATTTCGCCCGCGCGGACGGTCCGCCCCGGGCTTGTGTTCACCGACCGCAGGCGACCCGAGATCGGAGCCATCACGGCAATCTCCATCTTCATGGATTCGATGATCGCCACGGTATCACCCGCGGTGATGCGGGACCCGGGTTCGACCAGGAATTTCCACAAGGAGCCGGGCACCGGGCTTTCTATCCCCGTGCAACCCTGCGGAAGTGCGGTCTGTTCGGCGCCGGGCTGTTCCAAGGGGGTGAAGCTGTCGAGGCCCGCGTCCTTCCATCGCTGGCGTTCCGCCTCGAAAGCCGCTTGTTGGCGGGCCTTGGCCGCAGCGATGTCGGCGCCATCGCGCGCCTGTTGGGCAAGTTCTGCCGACCAGTCCAGAACCGTCTCCTCGATCCGGACGGGATAGCCGCCATGCGGGAAGGCCAGCCGCGCTTCGGCCAGTTCGTCGGGTGTCACCAGATCAAACCGGATCTGATCGAAGAAATCCAGAAGCCAGGGGCGGTCCTTGAAAGCCGGAGTGCGCGCCCAGGTGTTCCAGACCTGTATGGTGCGGCCGAAAAGCTGATAGCCGCCCGGTCCTTCCATTCCGTAGATGCACATGTAGGCCCCGCCGATGCCGACGGCATTCTCGGGCGTCCAGGTCCGGGCAGGGTTGTATTTGGTGGTCACGAGTCGGTGGCGCGGATCGACGGGCGTGGCAACCGGCGCGCCAAGGTAGACGTCGCCCAGGCCCAGCACCAGGTAACGGGCATCAAGGATCGTACGTTGGACCGCAGCCTCATCCGCAAGGCCGTTGATGCGCCGGATGAACTCGATGTTCGAGGGGCACCAGGGGGCATCGGGGCGCACTAGGTCCTGATACTTGCGCATCGCAAGCTCTGCCTGCGGGTCGTTCCAGGACAGGGGCAGATGCACGACGCGGCTGGGAACCTTGACCGAGCCTGCGGGCGGCAGACTGGCTTCGATGCGCTGCAACTTGGCAATCAGGTCGTGACGCGACAACCGGGCTGGATCGTAGTGGATCTGCAGTGACCTTATCCCGGGGGTAAGGTCGATGACCGGCAGGCCCGATGCGGCGACGGCCTGCATCAGGAGATGCACCCTTAGGCGAAGGACCACGTCCAGCATCATCGGTCCGTATTCGACCAGCAGGTTCGCGTCGCCCTGCCGTCGGTAGGCCACGCTGACCCCGTCTCCGCCCTGCCACAGGATGGGCGAGCCGGAACGGCCATAGGCGGGTCCCGCAATCGGGTCGGCGGGCCGCTCGGCGGGCGAAAAGCGCAAGGTGTCGCCGGGACGGAGCTGTCCGAGTTTCCAGAGGTCTTCATCTGCAACCACCGCGGGGCAGACGAAACCGCCAAGGCTTGGGCCGTCAGGGCCGAGCAGGATCGGCATGTCTCCGGTAAAGTCGATCGCCCCCACGGCATAGGCGTTGTCATGCAGGTTCGAAGGGTGCAGGCCGGCTTCGCCCCCGTCAGCACGCGCCCATGTTGGCGCTGGGCCGATGAGCCGGACCCCGGTCCGGTCCGAATTGTAGTGGACCTCGTAAGTGGTGGAGAACAGCGTCTCGATGTCTTCGGGAGCAAAGAAGTCGGGCGCGCCGTGGGGGCCGTAGACAACCTTCAGCGTCCAGGCATTGGTCAAGGCGGCCTCTTCGGGTGCCGAGGGCGCACCGACCGGCGCATCGGCCAAAGGTAGCAGATCGCCCGTGCGCAAGACGCCTGTGGCGTGGCCGCCAAATCCGCCCAAGCCAAAGGTCGCGCGGGATCCGAGAATTTCAGGCAGGTCAAAGCCCCCGGCCACAGCCAGATAGGCGCGCATGCCCGGCCCTTGGATGGCTCCGACTGTCAGCACGCCGCCCGCAGGAACCTCGAACACCGGGTCTGTCACGGGCGCACCGTCGAGGACCATCTGCATTCGGGCGCCCGCAAGTGCGACGCGGGCCCGAGACAGGAACCGCAAGGTCGGCCCCGTCATCGTCATTTCTAGCGCGGAGGTGTCAGGCGGGTTGCCGACCATCCGGTTTGCATTGCGATGACTGCGGGCGTCCATCGGGCCGGAGGGCGGCACGCCGACGTGCCAAAGGCCAAGCCGCCCGGGCAGTTCCTGCAAGCTGGACTGCGCGCCGGGCGACAGCACCTCGATCCCCTTTGGCGCAAAGGCGAAGGTGTTCAGGGCTGCGGTTGTCACATCCCCTGCGGCGAACATCGGCGATCCGGCGATGGCGGCCAGATAGTCCAGATTGGTCGCAATCCCGGCCACGCGCGACGATGACAGCGCATCTTGCAGCGCGGCGATTGCGCTGGGGCGGTCGGCCGCATGCACAATGATCTTGGCCAGCATCGGGTCGTAGTGGGGTTCGACGACCGTGCCCGTCGCGATCCAGCCATCCACCCTGACGTTTTCCGGGAAGGCGACGTCCGTCAGCCGCCCGGCCGAGGGGCGAAAGCCGGCATGCGGTGCTTCGGCATAAAGCCGGGCTTCGATGGCATGTCCTTGCGGCGCAGGGAGGGTTTCGGGGATCGGATCTTTGCCCGCCGCCAGCCGGACCATCCATTCGACCAGATCGATGCCGAGCACCGCTTCGGTAACCGGATGTTCGACCTGCAACCGGGTGTTCACCTCGAGAAAGGCGATGTCCTGCCGGTCGGGGTCATAGATGAATTCCACCGTCCCGGCCGAGGCATAGCCGACGCTGGCACACAGCGACTCGGCGGCGCGGAAGAGGCGCTGGCGCACGGCTTCGGGAAGGTTGGGCGCGGGTGTTTCCTCGATGACTTTCTGGTTGCGACGTTGCAGCGAGCAGTCGCGTTCACCCAAGGCCACGGCCCGACCGCGACCGTTGCCGAAAACCTGCACCTCGACATGGCGGGCGCGGGCGACGAACCGTTCGAGGTAGACCCGTGCATCGCCGAAGCTGGCCTTTGCCGTGCGCTCCACCCCGGCAAAAGCGGCGAGCAGTGCTGCTTCGTCATCACAGCGGCTCATCCCGATGCCGCCACCGCCGGCCGTGGATTTCAGCATCACCGGATAACCCAGCGCCGATGCGGCTGTGGCTGCCGCCTTCGGATCGGCCAAAAGTCCGGTGCCGGGCAAGAGGGGAACGCCAGCCGCCTGGGCCAATTCGCGGGCGGTATGCTTCAGCCCGAAGGCGCGCAGATGGGCAGGTTCCGGCCCGATGAAGGCGATGCCTTCTGCGGCCAAAGCCTCGGCAAAAGCGGCATTCTCCGACAGGAAGCCATAGCCCGGATGCACTGCCTCGGCCCCGGTGGCGCGGGCTGCGGCGATGACGGCGGCCACGTTCAGATAGCTTTCGGCCGCAGGTGCCGGTCCCAGACGGACGGCCTGATCTGCCAGCCGGACGTGGGGGGCGAAGCGGTCGGCGTCGGAATAGACGGCGACGGGGGATATTCCCATCGCACGCAGGGTTCGGATGATGCGCACCGCGATCTCACCCCGGTTCGCCACGAGCACGGTCTTGAACATGGCGCTAGTCCCGGATCTCGACGCGGATCGGCGTCGGATCGAACCCGTTGCAGGGGTTGTTGATTTGCGGGCAGTTCGAGATCACGCAAAGCACATCCATTTCCGCCACCAGTTCCACATGGTCGCCGGGCGCCGAAATGCCGTCGTCGATGGTCATGGCCCCGTTCGGGCTGATCGGCACGTTCATGAAGAAGTTGATGTTCGGCACGATGTCGCGCTTGGTCATGCCGTGGCGCGAAAGTTCCAGGATGAAGTTCTCGCGGCAGGCATGCAGATGCCGGGTGCCTTCGCCAAAGCGGACGGTGTTGCTTTCGCAGGAACAGCAACCCGCGCAGGTGTCGTGCCGACCCGAGGTGTCTGCGGTCACCGTCAGCATCGGGCGGCCCTCGTTCGACATGACCCGGGTGCCGGTGGTGACGTAGGCTGCCCCCTGTTCGCGCATCGTGTCCTGCGCCGAATAGCGTTCGCCGAAATCACCGGCGTTGTAGAAGATCGTGTCGATGGCCTGCTGGCCATAGGCATCGATGATGCGGATGGTCTGGCCCTTGCGGACAATGCCGGACCAGGGCTTTTCGGCGGGAATCTCGTGGATCTGCATTGCCTTAACCCCTTGCATTGTTGACAAAACCGCGCGTCGCCTCGGCGGTGGCCGTGCGGCACAGATCATCGTCCGGCACCGGTCGGGCGGCCTGCAGCGTGGCGGTCACGCCGGGCACTTCGGACCCGGTCGGGTCCATCGGGTGCCGGGTGTTGGACAGGGCCAGCATCAGCGGCATCTCGGCCCGCAGCTCGACCCAGTCGCTTCCGGACAACAGCGTGGCGTTCCAGAAGAACCGCCCTTCGGCATCCACCCGGACCGGGGCGAAGAAGGTCATCAGCATCGGCAGGTCGCGCCGGTTCAGCCCGAGCTTGGCGGCGGCAAGGATCATGTTGTCCCGGGTATTGCGCATGGTCGGGGTGCCCGCGCCGGTGCTGCCCGATCCACCGGTCAGCACGTCATGCGCACCCGAGCTGTCTTCGGTGATCGACAGCATCACCCGGCCCATGTCGGAAAACAGGACACGTCCCTTTCGCAGATCGGTCGTCCACTGGACCTTGATAGTGTCGGGCAGGTTCAGGCGCTCGGAGGTATCTCCCGCCGCCCATGCCGCCAACGAAACGGAACCGCCAAGACCGCCCGCCTGCAGCCGCAGGATCTGGCCTTGGGCCAGCGTGAACGTCGCATACCATCCCCCCGGAATGACCTGTTCGCGCACCACACCAAAGGGTGGCGGCGCGGGCAGCGAACTGGGGACCGGAGGGGCCTTGGGGGCAAAGGTCAGCCCCTTTCGCTGGTGGTCTTCGTATCTTGCGCGGTCGGCGGCGATGGCCTCGGGCGGCCTGGGGGTATGGGGCATCAGCGAAGGGCTCCTTGATCGGGCCGGGGCGGACCAGGTTGGATGGCAAAACGGCTGAGGTCTTCGTCGCCGGCGGGAATGTCGGCGTCATAGATCGTCTGTCGGCCCGCCACGCGCGGGGGCCACAGGGCGATATCGTTGGTGATGGTGGCCCCATACCGCTCGCGCTCTTCGGGGCGTTGGCGCGGGCGGTCGAAGGCGATGACCCGTGTGGCCAGAGCAAAGGCCTCGCGCATGTCATGGGTCACCATGACCACCGTCATGGGATGTTCATGCCAGAGCCGACGCATCAGGGCGTGGATCTCGGCCCTTATCCCGGGGTCTAGCGCGCCGAAGGGTTCGTCCAGAAGCAGCAGTTTCGGTCGCATCATCAGGGTCTGGGCCAGGGCCAGCCGCTGCTGCATGCCCCCCGACAGCTGGGCGGGGAACTTGTCCTCGGCACCTGCCAGACCGACCTCGTGCAACAAGGTGGCGGCGTCGTCTGCCAGCCCCTTTCGCGCCTTGCCCCAGAGCCGGCCTGCCAGTCGTGCCGCGCGCATTTCCGGACCGATCATGACGTTCTGCAGAGCCGTCAGGTGGGGAAAGACCGAATAGCGCTGATAGACCACGCCGCGATCGGGTCCCGGCTCGCGGGGGAGGGGTGCGCCGTCCATCACGATCGTCCCGCGTGTCGGTTGTTCCTGTCCCAGGAGCATCCGCAGGAAGGTCGTCTTCCCGCAGCCGGACGGACCGACCAGAGCCACAAAGGCGCGTGGCGCAATGGTCAGGCTGACGCTTTCCAGGACGACCTGCGGACCATACTCTTTCCAGAGGTTCTGGATGGTGAGAGCGGTCATGCCCGACCCTCCGGCTCGGCCCAGGGGTATAGGCGGCGGCGCAAGAGGCGCAGGGCGAGGTCCATTGCCACGGCGAGGACCGTGATCCAGACGACATAGGGGAAGATGATGTCCATCGAGAGATAGCGGCGGACAAGGAAGATGCGGTAGCCAAGGCCGCCTTCGGCCGAGATCGCCTCGGCGGCGATCAGAAACAGGAAGGCGGGGCCAAGCTGCAGACGCAGACTGTCGATCAGCCGCGGCATGACCTGTGGCAGCACCACGCGCCATGCGATCAGCCAGCTGGAGGCGGACAGGGTTTCGGCTTTCACGATCTGCTCGCGGGGCAGTGCAGCGGCCGTCAGCGCAAGATCACGCGTCAGGATCGGGGCCACTCCGATCACGATCAGGGCAATCTTCGACACTTCGCCGAGGCCCAGCACGATGAACAGCACCGGGAGAAGGGCCAGCGGAGGGACCATCGACAGGAAGGCCACGAAAGGTGCCAGCAAGGCCCGCATCACGGGCAGCACGCCGTTCAGCAGGCCGATGACCAGCGCGATGACCGTGGCAATTGCCAAGCCCGACCACAGGCGGAAGAGGCTGGCCGCCGTGTCGGTCCACAAAAGGTAGGCCCCCGTGCGCTTGTCGGGGGTAAAGGCCATCACCTCGATCATCCGCCCCATCGCCCCGAGCGACGGCAACAGCTTGTCGCCGGGGTTGTCGGCCAGCCGCAGGGCCGAGCCGACCAGATAGGCCAGCGCCAGCACCACGAACGGCAGAGCGCCCAGCAAAAGACGCCCTCCCTTGCCGGGCGTGAGGTTGATCAGGCGCATCCGGGGCAACTACAGCGGGCCGTCAGCAGCCATCTGCATGTAGTCCGCAGTGAAGCGAAGCTTCACGTTGGCCGCGTCACCCAGCACGTCGCCCGCCGGAAGTTCGATCCCGATGACATCTGCCGAAGGCGCACCGGCCCCGAGCAGCCCTTTGTCGAACAGGAAGGTGCGGACAAGCTCCATCGTCGCCTTAAGGTCGGGCGAGGTGGTGAACGCCACGGCATCGGCGGGTTTGTCAAAGAGCTTGGTCGCCGCCATCTGCGCTTCGAACCCGGCCTGATCGGTGCCGGAGGCCGCCCCCATCGCCGCCCGTGCGGCAGCCCCTTCCGGCGTGTCAGAAACCATCAGCGCGGCGGTCTCGTACCAGATACCAGCCAGCGCCTTGCCGAAGTCGGGGTTCTCGGCGAGGGACGCGGTGCTGGCCACCATCAGGTCGATGATCTCGCCCGGGATCTGCGCGCTGTCGAAAATCTTTGTCGCATCGGGCAGCTTTTCGATCTCGGCCACCATCGGATTCCAGGTCACCATCGCCTCGACGTCGGCCGTCTGGAACGCGCCCACCATATCGGGATCTGCAGTGTTGACGACGGTCACGTCCGCTTCGGACAGACCGACCGAGTCCAGTCCGCGCGCCAGAAGGTAGTGCGAGACCGAAAACTCCACGAGGTTGACGCGCTTGCCTTTGAGGTCCGCCAAGCCGCCTGCGCCCTTCAGGAACACCGCGTCATTGCCAGCCGAGAAGTCACCCACGATCACCGCGGTCGTATCCACGCCGCCCGCCGAGGGGATCGACAGCGCGTCCATATTGGTGACCGTCACCGCGTCATAGGCCCCGGCCGTGTACTGATTGAGGGATTCCACATAGTCGTTGAACTGCGTCACCTGGATCGTCAGCCCGTACTTGTCCGCCCATTTCTTGACGATGCCGCTGTCCGCCGCGTAGCCCCAGGGCATCCAGCCGACATAGATCGACCATGCGACTTTGAACTCGGTGCGGCTTTGAGCCGATGCGGGGCCTGCCAGTGGCAGCGCCAGCACAGAAACCCCGGCCAATAGCAGTGAGCGACGCGAAATCATGGTTCTTCCCTTCCTGTTGCATAAGGGAAATGGACGAACCTTCGCCGCCAATCCCTTGGCCTGACGAGGTCTCCCGGGTTTTTGTCCCGCCGTGCGCCGCAGGGGATGTCTCTCCCTGCGGTGACAGCTCTCGGACCAGACACGCACAGCTGCGCCGGAACCCTAGCCGTCAACTCACGGTCAGAATGCCGGATGGCTTGCAGGCGGCAATGGGCGGCGGCGCATGGGCGAGGGGAGAACATCCAGAGGCCCATTTTTCGGGCGATCCCGTCGTCACATGCCCGCCCTTTGGGCGCATTTCTTCGGCGCAGCACCGGATCGCGGACGACTCAGGGTGTATTTGCCTGCGACAAGGCTTCGGCATCCCAACGTGCTTCGTAGGTATCGATGATCTGCAGCATCCGTTCCGGCCCGAAGCTGGGATCATGGCCGCCGTGAACCAGGGTGACGGGCAGGGTGCGAAGCTTGGCAAAGGTCTCGCGGTAGGAGGCGACGCTCATCCCCGGTCCGCTGTAGATCAGCGGCCCGTCGTAGATCGCATCTGCGGCGAACAGGATACCCGTCGACCGTTCGAAAAGGCCAATGCCGCCGGGGGAATGGCCGGGCAGATGCCAGACTTCGTAGACATGGTTCCCGAGATCGACCGTGTCGCCTTCGGTCAAGAGCCCGGTCGCCGGAGCACCGCGCAACCGGTAGCTTTCCGGGTCGTAGCCGACGAAGGGCAGGGCTTCGATCAGCATCTCGCCGATTGGTGGGTAGCCCGCATCGAGAAAGGTCTGGATCAGCCGGTCCGGCATGTCGCGCTTGAACAGGGAATGCAGGCCCGAGGGTCGCGCCATCTGTTCGGCTTCCAGCGGATGGACAAGGCGCGTCTCAAACTCGTGCACCCCGCCGATGTGGTCGATATGCGTGTGGGAAGAGACGCAGATGATCGGCTTTTCCGGATCGCGGCGCAGGGTGTCGAGGAAGGGCTTCAGTGGCACCACACCCATGCCGGTGTCCAGGATCATGTCACGGTCCCGGCCCTGCACGAGCCAGAGATTGGCCTGCTCCAGCACATGAATGTGCGGCTCGATGATCAGCGTCGTATCGTCGTCGATGCGGGTGGCGCGGTACCAATGCTCGGCTATGGGCAGGGTCATGTGCGGTCCTCAGGCAGGGAGTGGGGACAGGCGCAGGAGGTATTCCTGCGCCCGGCCATCAAAATCGGGAAGGGTGAGGCGCGCAGTGGCCTGGTCGCGCTGCAGGACGGGCTTTCCTTCGCAGAAGGGCTGGGTGGAGAGTTCGGCAACGCCGTCCGCCCCCTGCCAGTGGCCCATGACATAGACCGAGGCAAATGACGCCCGGGCATCCCCGGCCGTCGCCGTCCCGTCCTTGAGCGCTGCGATCAGATCGGGCCATGCGTGCGCATCGCTTTGACCCAGACCCAGGAGGAAATGCGTGTCATTTGCGATCAGCAGCCCCTTTGCGTCTGCGGATGCGGCGGACATGGCTGTCCACGTGCCACCCGGAGCAGCCTGCCATTCTTCGCGGTAATCGGAATGCACGCCGTCTTCGATCAGATGGCCCGCGGGATCGAACCGGAGGCGTCCTGCATCCACCGGACAGGGAAAGCCGCGCCAGTTCCAGCTGCGGGTCCAGGTGCACATGTCGCCGGTCAGCGTTGTGTGGCCGGCAAAGCCCTCGGCGGACAGAAGCACCGCCAGGTCGGCCGGGTCCATCGCGGAGAGCGAGCCCGCGGCAAGCCCGGGCCGCAGCAGGGGCACCCGGATATCCGCGCACCACTTGCCACTTTGTACCCAATGCACACGGGTGGTGCTGTCTTGGACCCCCGGAGCCCGCAGCCAGTTGCGCCGCCAATGGCCTTGCAGGGCTGCTTCCGGGATCACGCCGCCGCCGCGCGTCGGGCACCGAGCGCGGTTATGATCTGGTCTGCCGACAGGACCGCGCCTTCCTGCAGATACTCCATCGCGTTCAGCGAGGCTTCATGCGCCGCGGTCGTCGAGCCGCCCACGCAATCCTTGATGACGCGGCAGTAATAGTCGCCCTGATGGCCGTCGGCGAAGGTGTAGTGGACGCAGACGTCGGTCAGCCCGCCGATCAGGATCAGGGTCTGGGCCTTGAGACCCTTGAGCAGGATTTCCAGTTCCGTACCATAGAAGGCCGAATAGCGGCGCTTGTGGATGAAGTAGTCCGTGGGCCTGCGGCCCATCTCCTCGAAAGCGACCGGGGTGCCGGGATCATCCTCGTGGCAATGGACATCCTCGGTCCCGTCCAGCTCGCGGCCATAATCCACCATGTCGCGGCGGTGGATCTCCTGGATGAAGACCACCGGGATTCCCGCGCCATGCGCGGCATCGACGACCGAGCGTGCACGCTCCATGTTTTCGCGGTGGGCGGGCATGACGGGGATGCCCGCCACGTGATCCATGAATGCGCCCTTCTGGATGTCGACGACGATCAGAACGGGGTTTCCGACAAGGGTTGGCTGGCGCGGCATGGGGGATCCTTTCAGGTCAGTTGCGGGATTGGTCTGCGCCCATCAGGCGTGGCAGGTCACCCCAGCGGGCGACGGCGGAAAAGACGGCGATGGAGACGGCGATGAAGGCCACGGCGGCCACGGCCATTGTGGGGGTGTAGCCGTTCCTCAGCGAATTGAAGATCTGCAGCGTGACGGTCGCGAAGGACGAGGCCGAGACGAAGAACATCACGATGAATTCGTTGAACGACAGGACAAGCGCAAAGAAGAAGCCCGAGACGGTGTAGGGCAGCGTCTGCGGCATCACGATGGTGCGGAAAGTCACGGACTCGGTGGCCCCCATGGTCGCGGCGGCATCCAGATGCGCGCGGTCGATGGCCTGCAGGCCGATGGAGATTGTCACAAGGGGAAGGGCCAGGAACAGGACAGCGTGACTGATGATCCCGGCCCAGATCGTGCCAAGGCCACCCAGAAAGGCCCAGAAGAAGCCAAGCCCCACGCCAAACACGATCGGCGGCACCGCAAAGGGGATCGAGCCCAGGGTCGCAAGCATGGTGGATGCGCGGGATCCTGTCTTCCACAGGCGATAGGCAATCGGCCAAGCCAGCAGCACCGAAAGCGTGGCCGCCCCCACCGCCACGATCACCGAATTCGTCAGGGCACGCGTCCAGACCGGCTCGGAGACGAAGAATTCGCCAAAACGGGCCAGCGTTGGGTCCTGCGGCGGAAAGAACATCGTGCGGCCGCCGTTCAGCGCGGCGGAACAGACGATCAGGATCGGCAGGGCGACCACGAGCGCGGCCAGGGACATGAAGATCGCGCCCAGGGCCCGCAGCATCACGCGGCCCTCGGCGACTTGCGGGTCAGCCATTGGCCCAGCACCAGGAACGCGGTTGCCGTGACCAGAAGGATCACCGATTGCGCTGCACCGAAGGGGGCGTTCAGGGTGCTGCCGCGCACATGTTCATAGACGGATACAGCCGTGGTGTGCTGCGAGGGGTCGGCGAAGACAGTGATTGCGACGTAGGCACCCAGCAGGAACACGAAGAGCAACAGCGTGGTCCCGATCAGCGGCAAGCGCACCGATGGGAGGATGACGGTGCGCGCGACGGTCCAGGGCCGGGCCCCCATCGTGCGCGCTGCCTCGGCCAGTGACGGGTCAAGCCGGGACAGGGCCGGGTAGAGCAGGATCACCGCGTAGGGCCAGACGAGATAGGACAGCGTCAGTACCGTCGCCACTTCGGAGGGCTTGAACTTGACGTTGCGCGGGTTGGCCAGCCCCCAGTCGCGCAGGACGTCGAACCAGCCGGTGTCCTTCAGCCAGTCGGTCAGGCCGGTGGCGGCGAACAGCATCGGAAGGCCTGAATTGTTGGACAGGATGATATCCCAGCCCATGACGATGAAGACTTCCGAGAGGGACAGGGTGGCCAGCAGGAACACCAGCCAGACTGCCTGCGCCCGGCGTGATTGGCGGGTCATGAGGTAAGTGAAGGGCAAGGCGGTCACCACCGCCAGCAGCGCCGCCACCACCGCATAGCGCATCGACCAGTAGAGCTGGCCCAGATACAGCGAGGTGCTCTCGGCAGGCCAGTTCGCCCCTACGAAGAAGCGTTGATAGTTCTCAAGCGTCAGCGCCCATTCCCAGCCCGCACCTTCGATCTTGTGGCCAAAAGAGATGACCAACACCAGAAACAGCGGCACGAGGCAGAAGACCAGCACGGTCGCCCAAAGCACCACCTGCACAGCCAGAGCGGAGCGCCCGGCCCGCGGCCCCTTGGTTCCGGGTGCCGCGGCCGCTGTCTCGCGGGGCCATGCGGCTGTGTCGTCGGTCGCAGTCATTCGGCCGCCATCCCCATCGGACTCTCGGCAATGCCGCGCGGGTAGATCCGGAGTGCCTCGGGTGGCAAAGACAAGGGAACCGTGTCACCCAGCTTCAGATTGCGGCCCTGGTCCGCGCCCTGTTCGGCCACCAGCTTGCCAAGCGGGGTATCGAGGTGAAAGTCCCGCACCGGACCCAGATCACGCACAAAGGTGATGGTCCCCTTCACGGTATTGGCGGCCTCCGACGTGCCCAACCTGATCGCTTCCGGGCGGCAGGCAAGCTGGACAGGGGCGCCGTTCAGGAAGTTGGCGGGTTTTGGCAGGGTCAGGAGCACATCGCCGACCCGGATCTTTCCGTTCTCGGCCAGACCCTCCATGAAGTTGGCGCGTCCGATGAAGCCCGCGACAAATCCGGTGGCTGGCCACTGATAGATCTGCTGCGGGCTGCCGGACTGCTCGACCTTGCCTTTCGACATCACGACAATGCGGTCGGCCATCGTCATCGCCTCGCGCTGGTCATGCGTGACGACGATGGTCGTGATCCCCAGCCGCTGCTGCAGGAGGCGCAATTCCACCTGCATCTCCTCGCGCAGTTTGGCGTCCAGCGCCGACATCGGCTCGTCAAGCAGGAACACCTCCGGCTCCTGCGCCAAGGCCCGCGCGATCGCCACGCGCTGACGTTGCCCGCCCGACAATTGGCCGATCCGCCGATCCGCGAAGCCCTGCAGTTGCACAAGGTCCAGAAGCTTGTCGGCCCGCGCCATGACCTCGGCGCGCGGCGTGCCTGCGATGGTCAGCGCGTAGCCCACGTTTTCGCGCACCGACAGATGCGGAAACAGCGCAAAACTTTGGAACACCATGCCGAACTTGCGACTGTGGGCGGGAAGCCGCGTGATGTCGCGGCCCCCCAGAGTGATCGTGCCCGCTGTCGGAACCTCCAGCCCCGCGATCATGCGCAGAAGCGTGGTCTTGCCGCAGCCGGACGGCCCCAGCAGAGCCGTCAACTCTCCTTGCGGAAAGTCGATCGACACATCATCGACCGCGCGCGCGTCGCCATAGGCCTTGCGGATGTCCTTCAGGGCAAGGGCACACATGGCGGGACTTACACCCCAGCCACCATCTTGTCCCAGGCTTCCTTCATGAAGGTTTCCTTGTCGAGATAGGCCTCGTAGGCGGGCTTGATCGCGGGCGTTCCGGAGACGAAGCCGAACTCGTCGTCGGTCAGGTCGGTCTTGTCCTTGGCCACCAGCGGCGCGGTCCCGATCTTGCGCGACATCAGGGCCTGAGTGGCGGGGTCCGACGAGAAATTCATGAACTCCGCCGCTTCGGCATCCTTGTCGGACAGCGCCGCCAGGCACCAAGAGCCGTAGTCCTGCGGATTGCCCTCCTTCGGGAAGATCGGCTTGATCGGGAAGCCTTCCGACGCCATCAGGTTCGACACGTCGAGGTAGTACTGCCCGCCGATCACGTCACCGTTCTTCATCGCCTGTTCCATCTGGCTTTCGGCCGACCACCACAGCGCCACGTTCGGCTTCAACTCGGCCACCTTGGCGATGATCGCCAGAATGCCCTCCTCGGTGGCAAAGGTCGCCTCGCCGTCGAAGAAGGTGGCGGCGGTGATGTCCATGAACTGGGCGTTGTAGTTCTTCGACAGCCCGAGGCTTGCTTCGTACTTCGAGGTGTCCCAGAACTCGGCCCAGCTTGCCGGGGGCTCTGTGACCTCGGTCGGGTTGATCACCATTGCCGTGAACCAGGACATCGCTCCGACACCAAGCGGGCCTTCACCGGCATCAAAGACGAAGTAGGGGTCAAGGTTCGCTGACGCCGGGATCTTGGACAGATCAAGCGTCTTGATCAATCCGCCCAGTCGGCTGGCCTTGATCATCGTGTCACGCGCGTAAAGCGATATGTCCGTCGGAACCGACCCTGCCGCCGTCGCCTGCTGCATCGTCACCAGCCAATCGGTGGAGTTCGGCTGCGTCACGCTTTCCACCGTGATGCCCGTGGCGGCGGTGAAGGCGGGGAAGACATGCTCCTTGAAGCTGTTCTCGAAATAGCCGCCGTACGACCCCACCCGCAAGGTGCGGGTCTGCGCGATGAGCGGCGTGCCGATCACGGACGAGGCTGCGGCCAGCCCCACTGCGGCGCTGCCTTGCTTCAAGAGATTGCGGCGGTTCAGTCGGATCATTTCATCCCTCCAGGTTGACGCGAAAGCGCGCTGCCGGGGCAGCGGCTTTTGCGGGAAAAAGACACCGAATCAGACCGGCGCCTGCCTTGAGTCCAAGTTGGCCAGCCAAAATGCCCGTGCAGAAAGAACTCGCGACTGTTTGAGCCATCGCTGCACGCAGATGCTGGAAAAGCAGGCAAGGGCGGGGGGATAGATCGCAATTGTAGACTATTTGCGTGCAAGCGACGCCCGGGGCCGGACAGTCATCCCATCAGATTGTCCGGAGGCCGACATGCGCAGTGATGTATCCGACGACCAGAAAGCCCTTACCGTCGACGATGCGACCCTACCCGTCATCAACATCGGCGGCCTGTTCACGGGCGATCCGGCGGACAAGGCCCGCATAGCAACCGAACTGGGCCGGGCGGCCCGTACGTCCGGTTTCTTCTACATCACCGGCCACGGGGTCCCGCAGACACTGGTCGACAAAGTGACGGCGGCCTCGCGCCAGTTCCACGGCATGCCGCGATCCTACAAGATGCGCTGGTGGTCGGGGTTCACCACCCACCATCGTGGCTATGTTCCGTTCGAGGAAAATGGCGCGAACTTCCCCAAGTCGATCAACATGAACGAATCCTGGGACATGTCCTACGAGGCTCCGGCAGACCACCCGGATCACCTTGCCCAATGGCGGATGACGGGGCCGAACATCTGGCCTGATCTGCCCGGCTGGAAGGACACGGTCGCAAGCTACTACGATGCGGTCTTCGGCATTGGCCTGAGGCTTCTGGACGCCCTGGCGCTGGAGCTTGGGGTGGACCCGGAAGAGCTGACCCGCCAGATCAGCTATCCGACCTCGCAACTGCGCCTGCTGCGCTATGTGCCGAACGACCTGCCTGCCACCAAGGATATCGTCGGCATCGCCGCCCATTCCGATTTCGAATGCTTCACGATCCTGCTGCAGGGCGGTCCGGGCCTGCAGGTGATGAATGCCGAGGATGACTGGATCGAGGCACCACCCATCCCCGGCTGCTTCATCGTCAACATCGGCGACATCTTCGAAACCTGGTCGGGCGGGCAGTTCAGGTCGACCCAGCACCGCGTGGTGAATATCGGTCGGGAACGGTTCTCTTTTCCTCTGTTCTTCGGGCTGGACTACCACGCCATCGTCGAGCCGCTGGAGAAGTTCCGGACCCCGGAAACGGAAGCGATGTATCCGCCGATGAAGGCGGGCGAGCATCTGATGCGGATGACGGTCAATGCGTTTCGCTATATGGCCGACGCGCGGGACAAGGGAGCATTGGTGCCCGATTATGCGGTACCCGACGAAAACCCGTTCAAGCGTGAGGCCCGGGTGCACGGGGTGTCTGCGGCGGATGGTGACGTGTCGCAAGCTGTTGGCCCGCAATGACCTTTTCCCGCTTGTCCGGGGGTGACGTCTAGCGGTCCACGCCTGTGTCGGCGCGGTCGCACAACGGGCGCTCAGAACAATCTATTCCGGTCGTGATGCAGTCGTTGTGGTAGCGCGCAGAAGCGGCGTTCTCCTTCAGGACTGGCTCGAGCCGAGCGAGGCATTTCTGCTGCGCGCCCATCTGAGAAGCAGATGATCCGCAAGGAGTCCCATGAACGCCACCGCAAAGCCCAGGACCAGGCCCTTGCCGACATCGGTCGAGGATAGCGCCCGCTGCATCTCCTGTCCCAGGTCCTGCGTGCCGATGAACGCCGCGATGATCACCATGAACAGCGCGAACATGATCGACTGGTTGGCACCGACGACCAACGTCGGGACGGCCAGAGGCAACTTTACGTGGCGCAGAAGCTGACCGGGGCTTGCCCCCGACATCTGTGCAGATTCCACGATCTCGGGCGGAATGTTGCGCAGACCCTCGATGGTGTAGCGGACGATGGGCACCGTCGCAAAGACCGTCACGGCTGCGACGACGGCAACGTCGTTCACGCCGAACAGCATGATCACCGGGATCAGGTAGATGAAGCTTGGGAAGGTCTGCGCCGTATCGCACACGAGCAGGAACCGCCGCGCGCGGGTCTCGTTCGCGGCTCCCATCAGGCCCAGCGGTACCCCGATCAGCAGGGCCAGGGTGACCGAGACGAAGACGGTGTAGGCGGTGATCATTGCCCGATCCCACCAGCCCGACAGCGCGATGGGCAGGACGAACGCCAGACAGACCAGCGCCGAGCGCCAGCCGCCGATCCGCCAGCCGATCCCGGCCAGAGCCAGGACGACGGCCGATGTCGGCAGCCACAGGAAGGCGTCGCGGAGTGGAATAAGCACCCAGGTGATCAGGAACCATCGCAGCCAGTCGGTCACCGGATCGACGAGGTCGATGAAGCCGCCGACCACCACGTCAATCGGGCCGGCCATGCTGAGCGCCTGCTTCCGCTCCACTTCGGCGAAGTAAGGATGTGCCCAGGCCGCCAGGAAGCCCAGCGCAACCAGGCCCAGCCAAATCGTCAGCAGACGGTGGCGCTGTACCCAGGTTTCGCCCTCGACATGCTCGGGCTGTTTCATCGCCCAGGCTTTCGACATCCGGTCCAGGACGATGGCAAGAAGGACGATGGTGATGCCAATCTCGACCGATAGCCCGATCTTGAGCGCCTGGAGAAGTTGCAGCAGCTTCTGCCCCAGCCCCGGCATGCCGATGAAGCTGGCCAGCACCACCATCGCCAGGCTTTGCATGATGACCTGGTTGACGCCGATCAGGATCTCGGTCCGGGCGGCGGGCAGGCGGACGCGGGTCATCAGCTGCCAGCGGGTCGTCCCGCTCATCTTGCCGCTTTCGATGATCTCGGGCGACACCGCGCGCAGGCCGAGAAGCGACATGCGGATCATGGGCGGGACCGAGAAGATGATGGTGACGATGGCCCCTGCCTTTGGACCGACGCCGATGAAAACCACGACGGGGATCATGTAGGCGAAATGCGGCAGCGACTGCGCAATGTTCAGGATCGGGTTCAGGATGCGCTCGGCAAGGCGGTAGCGCCATGCAAGGACGCCCATCAAGAGGCCGAAGATGACCGAGAAGGGCACGGACACGACGATGACAGACAGGGTCTCCATCGCCCATTTCCACTGGCCCATGACGGCGATCCAGACGAAGGTGCCGGCGGCCAGCAGGGCCAGACGTAGGCCGCCCAACGCATAACCCGCCATCCCGGCCGTCGCGGCTATGACCACCCAGGGGATTGGGCCGACGTTCGGCCAGCGCGACTTGCCGTACAGAAGGTTCGCCGTGACATCCAGGCAAAGCTCGACCGCATCCGAGAAGGCGCGTGTCAGGCTCATCAACCCGAGGTCGTCCTGAGCAAAGGCGAAAGCGGCGTTGATCCAGTCCGCAAAGGGCACGACCATCGCTTCGGGCAGGCGGACCAGACCGGCGGGCAGGGCCCCACGGAAGGCAACCAGCACCAGCGCTGCCAGCAGGATTGCCTGGGCCACCCGCCTCTGGTCCAGCTGAAACGGCGGTTTTCCAAGCGCCGCAGTCATCATGCCACTGGCCCCAGCAAGAGATCCAGCGCGGCCTTGCGGTCCAGGAGACCCGCGATCTGGCCCTTGTGCACCAGCGGGATCAGCGGCCGGCTGTCGCCGACGATGCGCCGGGCCAGCGCGTGCAGGGTCTCGTTTGCGGGGAGCGGCTCGCCCTCGATGACGCGCCCCTCGACCGGCTGGGCCAGGGCCAGGGCATGGACAACGCGGGTGCGGTCGATGGCTTCGGTGAACTTGGCGACGTAGGGGGTTGCCGGGGCCATGACGATGCGTTCGGGCGTGTCGATCTGTTCGACTGCGCCGTCCTTCATGATCGCGATGCGGTCGGCTAGGCGCAAAGCCTCGTCGAAGTCGTGGGTGATGAAGACGACGGTCTTGGCCAGCATCCCCTTCAGCCGAAGGAATTCGTCCTGCATCTCGCGCCGGATCAGCGGGTCGAGCGCGCTGAAGGGTTCGTCCAGGAACCAGATGTCCGGCTCGACCGCCAAGCTGCGCGCGATGCCGACGCGTTGCTGCTGGCCGCCCGACAATTCGCGCGGGAAATAGCCTTCGCGACCTTTCAGTCCCACCAGTGCCAGCATGTCGCGTGCCCTGGCAATGCGCGAGGCGCGGTCCTGCCCCCGCATCTCCAGCGGGAAGGCCACGTTCTCCAGCGCGGTGCGGTGCGGCAGAAGGCCGAAGCTCTGGAACACCATGCCCATCTTCTTACGCCGCAGCTCGATCAGTTCGGGCTCCGACAGCTTGCCGATGTCGCGACCTTCGACCTCCACGGCTCCCGAGGTTACGTCCAGGAGGCGGGCGAGGCAGCGGACCAGCGTTGACTTGCCCGACCCCGAAAGCCCCATCACCACCAGCATCTCACCCCGGAGGATCTCCAGCGACACGTCACGGACGGCGGCGATGTGGTTGGTTGCGCGCAAGTCGTCCAGCGTCGTCGCGGGCGTCAGGTTCAGCCGTTCCGGACGGTCGCCGAAGACCTTCCACACGTGCTTGCAGGAAATCACCACGTCGTTTGTGGTCATCGGGTCGCCTCCGGTGAAAAAAGCGCCACCCGGGGGGAATGATCCCGGGTGGCAAGGTGGGTCACCCGAAGGTGACGCCGGAGATCATTCGGTCCAGGGCTTCCAGACCGCCTCGTTCGCTTCCAGCCAGGCGGTGGCGGCGTCTTCGGGTTCCATCCCGTCAACGTCCACCAGCTTGGCCATCTCGGCGATCTGGGCGTTGGTGAAGTTCACCTTCTGCAGCGTCGTATAGGCGGTGGGCCACTTGTCCTTCATCCCGTCCCAGGCCGCGATTTTCAGATAGCCGTTGGCCGGGTTCCCGCAGTCGAAGACCTTGTCGGGTAGCGGACCCTTGGCAGGATCGACATCGCAGCCTTCTTCCCAGGTCGGGAATTCGACGAATTCGCCCGGCCAGACGGCTTCCGCGAAGTTCGGCGTCCAGTTGAACAGGACGATGGGCGTCTTGTCCTTCTCGGCTGCAGCAATCTCGGCCCAAAGCGCCGCGGCCGATCCTGCGTTCACCACGACGAAGTTCATCCCCAGCGCATCGACCTTTTCCTGGTCGTGCTTCAACCAGTCCACCGGCCCGCCGAGGAATCGGCCCTTGTCGCCGGTTTCCGGGGTCACGAACATGGCCGCGCACTCGTTCAGAGCCTTGTAGTCCGGCAGGCCGGGGCAGGCTTCCTTGGTCCACATCGGATACCACCAATCCTCGCGGGTGATCGCGGCATGGGTGGTGACGTCATGAATGCCGCCCTTCTCCACCGCGGCCCGGAACGACTTGCCGAAGGCGCCTTCCCAGACTTCCAGCTCCAGCGTCGCATCGCCCAGACGCACGGCCTCATAGACCGCCTGGCTGTCAGTCGAGACGTACTCGACCGAATTGCCCATGCCTTCGAACATCTGGCCGACGACATTCGACATCACGATCTGGCTGGACCAGTTGTGAGTCGGGATGACGATCGGGTCGGACGAATCTTCCGCCCAGACCGGGGCGGAAAGCGCGATAACCGCCGCGCCAAGAAGCAGTGAGGTCAGTTTCTGCATATGTTTCGATCCCTGTTCAGGTCGCACCCGTTGCGGCGGCGACGTTTCCCCGGAAAGTCGAACGCTTTCCTGAGAGGCAAGGTTATGCACCGTATGTGAACACGTCAGACCCTAGTGATGAACGGGCTGGAGAATGTTGTTACAAAATGTTAACAGGACGGGTGCCGCACCCGGGACTTCTTACCCATGACCTCTGCCGCCCATATCGTCGTGATCGAGGACGACCCGGTGACCCGCACGGCGCTGGGGGCCTATCTGGAGACGTTCGGTTACCGGGTCACGGTCTGCGCCGGGGCCGAAGCGGCCGAGAAGGTGCTGGCCCAAGAAAGCCCTGATCTTCTGATCGTGGACATCAACCTTTCCGGCAAGGACGGGCTTGAACTGACCCGCGAACAGCGGGCGCGGTCCGAGGTCGGGATCATCCTTTTGTCGGGGCGCACCGATGACGTTGACCGGATCGTGGGGCTTGAACTTGGCGCCGACGATTATGTCTGCAAGCCCTTCAACCGTCGCGAGCTTCTGGCGCGGGTCAAGAACCTTCTGCGACGCACGGCGGCGATGCGGCAGCTGACGCGCCGGGTCGTGCATTTTGCGGGGTACACCTTCGACACCGCTGCGCGCCATGTCAGCGGAGAAGACGGAGTCGGAGTTCAGCTGACCCGCGCCGAGTACGAACTGCTGCGCACCTTCGTGCTGAACCCCGGGATCGTCCTTTCACGCGATCGGCTGCTGGCGAGTATCACCCACCGCCACGGCGATTCGGGATCGCGGACGGTCGATGTGATGGTGAAACGCCTGCGGGCCAAGTTCGCCGACGACCCGAAGCAGCCCCGCATTTTCGGCACCTCGCACGGCGAAGGCTACGTCTTCACTGCGCAGCTGTCCTGACCCCAGCCAACTCCTCCAGCGACTGAAGCGACCGGGTCAGCTGCCGCTCAGCCGCCGCTGCCGCAATGAGCAAGGGTCCCAGGGCCTCGGGTCCCGGTCTGGCATCGCGGCGCGACAGGTCGGCGAGAACTTCGCCCAGCTCGGGCAGGGCGAAGTTGCCCACGGCACCCTTCAACTGGTGCGCCAGCCGTTCGATGTCACCGGTTGCGTGCACCTGCAGCGCCGCGGCCAGCGCCTCCACCTCGGGTCGCAGCCGGTCCAGCATCAGCCGCAGAAGCTCTCGCGTCGCGGTCGGCCCCAGGTCGGCCAGGGTCTCGCGCACCGCAGGAGCGACACCCACCCCGCACAGCCTCTCCAGCGCGGCGGCAAGAGCCTCGGGCGTCAGCGGTTTGGCCACCACCTCGTCCATCCCGGCAGCCCGGCACGCCGCCATGTCCTGCGGCTGGGCATGGGCCGAGACGCCGATCACCGGCAGCCGGTCCAGCCCCGGCAAAGCACGCAGCCGCCGCGTCGTCTCGATGCCCGAGATTCCGGGCAGGTTGACGTCCATCAGAACGGCGTCGTAGCCGCCCGCCGCAAGCATCTCCAGCGCCGTCTCTCCCGTCGCCGAAATTGCGGCCCGGTGACCCATGGACTGCAGAAAGCCCAATGCGACCTCCTGATTGACCGGGTGATCCTCGACCACCAGCACGCTGAGCGGCGGCAGGTCCGGCGCGGGCTCCACCTTCCTTGCGATCGGGTCCGCGCCCCGCGCGAAGGGCAGGTGCAGCGTGAAGGTCGCGCCATGCCCGCGCTGGCTGGCGACAGTCAGCGCCCCGCCCATCAGCCCGGCCAACCGCCGGCTGATCGTCAGGCCCAACCCGGTGCCGCCATGTGTCCTTGCGGTCTGCGGGTCCTCCTGCTGGAAGGCGGCGAAGATCCGCTCCAGTGCGTCGGGCGCGATGCCGCGGCCGGTATCGCTGACCGTGAAGCGCAGCCGCAGGGTGTCCGCCTCGGGTGGGCCGTTCAGCCCCACGGCGATCCGCACCTCGCCCGCATCGGTGAACCGCACCGCGTTCGACACCAGATTGAACAGGATCTGCCGCAGCTTGCCCATGTCGCCCCGCAGCGGCGGCAGCGCGGCGTCGGGCAGTTCGGTCACCAGCCGCAGGCCCTTTTCTTCGGCCATCGGTGCCATCAACAGCGCGATGTCCCCCAAGGCTTCACCGAGGTCGAAATCCTCGATTTCTTCCGCCGTCTGGCCCTGCTCCAGCTTGGAATAGTCGAGGATGCTGTTCAGCAGGCCCATCAGCCCCTTGCCCGACGCCAGCGCCGCCTCCAGCCGCGCCACCTGCACCCGCGTCAGCCCATTGCGTGGCAGGTTGCGGAGCATTCCTAGCACGCCATTCATCGGAGTGCGGATCTCGTGGCTCATCATCGCCAGGAATTCTGACTTCGCCCGGTCCGCAGCCTCGGCCCGGTCGCGCGCTGCGTCATGTGCCGACACTTCACCCCGAAGCGCCTCGGTCCGCTCGTCCACCAGTTCCTGCAACTCGCTGCGGTGCCTGCGCAGTTCTTCGAGGTGGCGTTCGCGTTCCGCCGCCAGATCATGGTTCGCAATGGCCTGCTGCCGGAACACCTCGACCGCGGCTTCCATCTGTCCGATCTCGTCCCTGCCCGAGGGGCGGATTGCCTCGCCCAGGCTGCCTTCGGCCAAGCCTGTCATGCGCGAGGACAGGGCATCCAGACGCCGGATCAGGTTGCCGCGCACATAGAACCACAGGACCGCCAGCGAGAGCACCAACGCCAGTATCGCCGAAAACGCATAAAGCCGCTGTGTCGCCAGGATCGCCTGCTGCGCCGACTGGCCCGCCCGGACCGCATTGGCCTCGATCCGGTCCGCCAGCACCGAGGCCGCGGTTTCCAGCTCCAGCGCCGCCCGCCGGAGCTCGGTCTCGGCTCCGGCGATCCGTTCGGTCACTGCCAGCACCTGGGCCATGTTCTCGAACAGTGCCGCCGTCTCGGGAGGCGCCGCCGGCGCGGCACCGATCACCCGCAGAAGCACGCGCACCCGGTCTGCCCGGCGCGGGTCCTGTACCGACTCCAGCCGCCGCGCGATCACCCGGACCCGCGCCGCCAGCTCGTCGCGAAGGGACTGCAACTCGACTTGCGATTGCACCCCGGCCACCCGGTTCAAAAGCAGCCCGACCTCGGAGGCATGCGACCGCAGTTCGAACATCAGTCCCATCTGAAAGAGGTCGACCTCGATCAGCTTGTCCAGCGTATCCAGCCGAACTTCGGGGTCTGCGGTATCCGTCCCGTCCATGCCGTAAAGGCTGGAGATCACGGCCGAGGCCCCCATTTCGGCATTCGCCACCAGAGTATCGGCGATTTCCGTCAGCTCGACCGCCGCGGCAAGGCCCGCAGCCAGCTGAGCATCCCGGCGGGCAATCAGGCTGATCCGCTGCCGCACCAGCCGGTCGATCGTGGTGAGCGCCTGCCGCAGGCCCGCCTCGGCGGCCAGAGCGTTGGCCAGTGCCTCGTCCCGCAACCCCTCCTGCCGCAACAGCCGCGCGCGCAAGGCATTGGCCTGGTCGAACAGGAACGCCGCCCGCTCGGCCCGCTGCGCTTCGTCCGTGACAGCCGCCAGTTCGGGCGCAACTGCAACCACACGGCTGGTTTCTTCGGCCACGCCCCGAACTTCCGAAATCGCCGGGATCGCCTCGGTCACCACGCGCGACTGGTTTGCCGCCACATCCTTCAGCTCGAACCAGCCCAGCACCCCGGTGGCGGCTGGAAAGCCCACGATCAGCGCGATCGCCAGCAGCAGACGTCCGCCAAGACTCGACTTGTAGCCGAAGTTCCGCAAGGTTCGCTCCCAGGGTTTGCGGGTCCAAGCTATCACCGAATCCGCGAAAGAGGAGACGCGATGCGCAAGGCCGTTTCGGCGGCGGTTCTGCTGGCGGGCCTTGCGGGCCAGGCCGGTGCCGAGGTGTGGAAGCTGGAAGCCCGCGCCGTGCCCTTCGACGACAGCAGCGCCGCAGTGCCGTTGACCTACACGCCGCTCACCCGCGCCGCCCGACCCTGGCGCTTTTGCGTCCTTTATCCGCATCTGAAGGATGCCTACTGGCTGTCGGTCAACTATGGCATGGTCGAGGAAGCACGCCGCCTAGGGGTCTCCTTCGATGTTTTCGAGGCCGGGGGTTACCCCAACCTCTCGCGACAGATCGAACAGCTGAAAGGTTGTGCCAGCCAGGAGTTCGACGGAGTCATCCTGGGGGCCGTCTCCTATGCCGGGCTGACTGCCGATGTCGAGCGGATCGCCCGGCTCAAGCCGGTCATTGCCGCAGTCAACGACATCGATGACAGCGGAATCACCGCAAAGGCCAGCGTGCCCTGGACCGAGATGGGGGCGGCTGCGGGGCGTTTTCTGGCCAGTCGCCACCCCAAGGGCAGTGCGCCGGTCCGCGTCGCCTGGTTTCCAGGACCACAGGGCGCGGGCTGGGTGACCTTTGTCGACGCGGGCTTCCGCGCGGCGCTGGCGGAAAGCTCGGCGGAGATCGTGATGATCCGCTTCGGCGACACCGGAACCGAAGAGCAGGTCCTGCTGGTCGAGGAGGTGCTCGAGGCGATGCCCGACATCGACTACCTGGTCGGAAGCGGCCCGATGGCCGAGGCAGCGGTCCCGATCCTGCGTGCAAGGGGGCTGGAGAGCAAGGTCGAGGTGGTCTCGACCTATCTCAGCCATGCCGTGTACCGGGGCGTCGTCCGGGGGCGGATCCTGGCTGCGCCAACCGACTCGCCAGTCCTGCAGGGGCGGCTTTCCATCGAGCTGGCAGTCCGCGCGCTGGAAGATCGCCTGACGACCTACCATGCGGGTCCACCTGTCTGGACCGTGACAGCCGCCACTGCCGGCGTCGATGTGATCGAGGGTTCGCTCGCGCCGGCCAGTTTCGTGCCGGTCTTTTCTCAGGAAGCGAATCCGGCCCCCAACGGAACCCCTTGAGGACCAGGCCAAAGAGGTCCAGCTGGCTGTAGCGGCACCGTCGCTCCCTCCCGGTGTGACGTCCCTCGGAGGTCGCTAGGGAGCGCGTGCGCGATCACCTGGCAATCGGTACCGAAGCCAGGCCTTCGCCATCCTTTTGGTTGAATTGCGGACTATTCGTATCGATGCCACGCTGTTCCTCACAGAAAACCAGGGGAGGCGCGAAAATGGCGACGGTCAGTATCCACCCGGCGGTGGACAATGGTGTCAAACCCGGCAGATCCGGATTTTCCGGCGGAACGCTGACGTGCAACTGCGCTTCGGACCCGGTGGAAGTCGAGATTTCCTCGGATTGCCTGCACAATCACGTTTGTGGCTGCACCAAGTGCTGGAAGCCCGAGGGGGCGATCTTCTCGATGGTTTCCGTCGTGCCATCCGACAAGGTCAAGGTGACGCGGAATGAGGGCAAACTGAAGGTTGTCGATCCGTCGGCGCTGATTCAGCGGCACGCCTGCACCGGTTGCGGCGTGCACCTGCATGGCCCGGTCACGCGTGAGAACCACCCGTTCACCGGCCTGAGTTTCATCCACACCGAGCTTTCGGGCGAGGAAGGTTGGGCGGCCCCCACATTTGCGGCCTTCGTGTCGTCGGTGATCGAAAGCGGCACCCGGCCCGAGGCGATGGACGGCATCCGTGCCCGGCTGAACGAACTGGGCCTGCCGCCCTATGACGCGCTGTCGCCTGCGCTGATGGATTACATCGCCAGTTTCACCGCAAAGGCCAGCGGCGTCCTGAAAGACTAGGCCAGGTCGGCCACGACCTGCACTTCGGCGGTGGGGCGGTGACGCCCTTCCGCGCCCCGTCCGCATGGCCGGGATTGACACCTGGGAGGAATATCAGATGCGCACCCGTGCCGCCGTTGCCGTCGCCGCAGGCCAGCCGTTGCAGGTCATGGAGGTCAATCTCGACGACCCCAGGGAAGGCGAGGTCCTGATCGAGATCAAGGCCACCGGCATCTGCCACACCGACGAATTCACCCTGTCGGGCGCGGACCCGGAAGGCATCTTCCCCTCGATCCTGGGCCACGAAGGCGCGGGCGTGGTGGTGAAATGCGGCCCCGGCGTCAAGTCGCTGAAACCCGGCGACCACGTCATCCCGCTTTACACCCCCGAATGCCGCGAATGCCCGTCCTGCCTGTCGCGCAAGACCAACCTCTGCACCGCGATCCGCGCCACGCAGGGCCAGGGCCTGATGCCGGACGGCACCACCCGGTTCTCCATGCTCGATGGCACGCCGATCTACCATTACATGGGCTGCTCGACCTTCGCCCAGCACACCGTCATGCCGGAAATCGCGCTGGCCAAGGTCCGCGACGACGCCCCCTTCGACAAGATCTGCTACATCGGCTGCGGGGTCACCACCGGCATCGGGGCGGTCCTGAACACCGCGCAGGTCGAGATCGGGGCCAAGGCCGTGGTCTTTGGTCTGGGCGGCATCGGCCTCAATGTGATCCAGGGCCTGAAGATGGCCGGGGCCGACATGATCATCGGTGTCGACCTGAACAACGACAAGAAGGCCTGGGGCGAGAAGTTCGGGATGACCCACTTCGTCAACCCCAAGGAATTGCCCGAGGGCACTTCGGTCGTCCAGGCGATCGTCGACCTGACGAAAACGTCTTTCGACAAGATCGGCGGCGCGGACTACTCGTTCGACTGCACCGGCAACGTCAAGGTGATGCGCGACGCGCTGGAATGCACCCACCGCGGCTGGGGCCAGTCGATCATCATCGGCGTGGCACCCGCCGGGGCCGTGATCGAAACGCGGCCCTTCCAGCTGGTCACCGGCCGGGTCTGGAAAGGCACCGCTTTCGGCGGCGCGCGGGGCCGCACCGACGTGCCAAAGATCGTCGACTGGTACATGGACGGCAAGATCGAGATCGACAGCATGATCACCCACATCCTGCCCCTGGAGCGCATCAACGAAGGCTTCGACCTGATGCACGCGGGCACCAGCATCCGGGCGGTGGTTGTGTACTAGCGCAAGCTGGCCGCGCCACAAAAACCGTGGCGTGGCCATACTTTAGGTTGAGAACTCGGGGGCGAAGGTTGACCGGTGGAGGAACGGGCAACCTAATGAAATGAGGAAAATGGAAGCGGCAGTTCAATGCCGCTCGTCGTGAAGACAGCGAGCCAGAAACCCTCTGGCTCGACCGTTCCCGGTTTGCCGTTGAACATCAGTCGGCCGACCAAACTGGCCATCGGAGGAGGCACCATGAAGACCTTAGGCACCTTGTCCATCGCGCTTGCGCTGGGGATGTCCGTTTCGGCATCCGCCAACGAGAGCGTGACGGAAGCAATCGGCAATGCAAAGCAATGGGCAATCCAGACCGGGGACTATGCTAACACCCGGTACTCGGAGCTGGCCCAGATCACCAAGGACAACGTGAAGGATCTGAAGGTCGCCTGGACCTTCTCGACCGGCGTGCTGCGCGGGCACGAGGGCTCGCCCCTTGTGGTCGGCGACATCATGTATGTCCACACGCCGTTCCCCAACGTGGTCTACGCGCTGGACCTGGCGAATGAAGGCAAGATCCTGTGGCGCTATGAGCCGAAGCAGAACCCGGATGTGATCGCGGTGATGTGCTGCGACACGGTGTACCGGGGCCTCGCCTATGCCGACGGCAAGGTTTTCCTGCATCAGGCCGACACCACGCTGGTGGCACTGGATGCCAAGACTGGCGAGACGAAGTGGTCGGTGGTCAACGGCGATCCGACCAAGGGCGAGACCAACACAGCCACCGTGCTGCCGGTCAAGGACAAGCTGATCGTCGGCATCTCGGGTGGCGAGTTCGGCGTCCAGGGCCATGTCACGGCCTACAACATCGAGACGGGCGAGCAGCTGTGGCGGGCCTATTCGGTCGGCCCGGACGATCAACTGATGGTCGATCCGGAGAAGACCACCCATCTGGGCAAGCCGATCGGCAAGGACAGCTCGATCAGCACCTGGGAGGGCGATCAGTGGAAGATCGGCGGTGGCACGACCTGGGGCTGGTATGCCTATGACCCCGACCTGAACCTGATCTACTACGGCACCGGCAACCCTTCGACCTGGAACCCGAAGCAGCGTCCCGGCGACAACAAGTGGTCGATGACCATCTTCGCACGTGACGCCGATACCGGCATGGCGAAATGGGTCTATCAGATGACCCCGCATGACGAGTGGGACTTTGACGGGGTCAACGAGATGATCCTGACCGACCAGGACTTCAACGGCCAGCCGCGCAAGCTTCTGACCCACTTCGACCGCAACGGCATCAGCTATACGATGGACCGCGAAACGGGCGAGCTTCTGGTGGCCGAGAAGTATGATCCCGCAGTGAACTGGACCACGGGTGTCGACATGGACCCGGCCTCGCCCACCTACGGTCGTCCGGCGGTGGTCAAGGAGTATTCGACCGAACAGACTGGCGAAGACACCAACACGATGGGCGTTTGCCCAGCGGCGCTTGGGACCAAGGATCAGCAGCCGGCGGCTTACAGCCCGAAGACCAATCTGTTCTACGTGCCGACCAACCACGTCTGCATGGACTATGAGCCGTTCAAGGTCAGCTACGCCGCAGGTCAGCCCTATGTCGGGGCCACGCTGTCGATGTACCCGGCTCCGAACAGCCACGGCGGGATGGGCAACTTCATCGCCTGGGACAACGTCAAGGGCGAGATCAAGTGGTCGCTGCCCGAGCAGTTCTCGGTCTGGTCGGGTGCTTTGGCGACCGCAGGGGACGTCGTCTTCTACGGCACGCTGGAGGGCTATCTGAAGGCCATCGATGCCGCGACGGGCGAGGAGCTTTACAAGTTCAAGACCCCGTCCGGTATCATCGGCAACGTGATGACCTATGAGCAGGGCGGCAAGCAGTACATCGCCGTCCTCTCGGGCGTCGGCGGCTGGGCCGGGATCGGTCTGGCGGCTGGTCTGACCAACCCGAACGAAGGGCTTGGCGCGGTGGGCGGCTATGCGGCGCTGTCCGATTACACCGCACTGGGCGGCCAGCTTACCGTGTTCGAACTGTCGGACTGACACATACCAAACTGACCGGGCCGCCATGCTTCGACCGGGGCATGGCGGCCCCCGCGTTTCGTGCGATGCGAAAGATGAAGGATAACCGCAACATGCCGAAGACCAATCTTTTCAGTGCCATCGGAGTGATCGCCCTGGTCGCGCTGCCACTGCAGGCGCAGGAGACCGACCCGAACCTGGTGGCCGACCATGAGGAAAACGGGCGCTGGATGACGGCAGAGGGGATTCCGACCTACAAGATCGAGGAGGATGGCACGGTCGATTGGGCCACCTTCTCGGGGTTCCGGCGCTACCACGCGGAATGCCATGTCTGCCACGGACCGGATGGCGAGGGGTCGACCTACGCGCCCGCGCTGAAGAGGTCCGCGGTGGTGATGGATTACTATGATTTCTACACCGTGGTGGCCGAGGGCCGCCAGAAGGTGGGCGGTGGCCAGAATTCGGTCATGCCGTCCTTTGGAACCAACCCGAATGTCATGTGCTACCTGGACGACATCTACACCTATCTCAAGGCCCGCGGGACGGATGCGGTTCCCCGCGGCCGTCCGGCCAAGCGAGCGGAAAAGAGCGAGGAGGTCGCGGCCAATGAAGAGTCCTGCATGGACAGCTAAGGTCTGGCCTGTCGTCTTGAGCCTGATGCTTTCCGCAGGGGCAGTGTCGGCACAGACGGCGGACCTGGTATCTTCCACTGCCTTCCGGGTTTGTGCCGATCCCGCCAACCTGCCGCTCTCGGGCCGCGAAACCAAGGGATTCGAGAACGAGATCGCCGAACTTCTGGCCGAACGCCTGGACCGGCCGCTGGAGACCACGTGGTTTCCGATGGGGCCCGGCTTCATCCGCAAGACGCTGCGCGCCGGGGTGTGCGACGTGGTCATCGGCTATGCGCAGGGCGATGAGCTGGTGCAGAACACCAATCATTACTACACCTCGGTCTATGTCCTGGTGACGCGGAGCGACGATGCGCTGGCCAAGGTCGAGACCTTGACCGACCCCGCGTTGCAGGGCCGCCGGATCGGCATCGTGGCGGGAACGCCTCCGGCCTCGCACGTGGCGCAGCATGGGCTGATGGCGCTGGCAAAGCCCTATCCGCTGATCGTGGACCGGCGGGTGCAGGACCCGGCGGGCGACATGCTGGCCGATCTGCAATCGGGCGCAATCGACGCGGCCATCCTGTGGGGGCCGATTGGCGGACCTTTGGCCAAGGGCAACCCGGCTCTGACGGTCACTCCCCTTTTGCAGGAAACAGCCAGCCCCAAGCTGTTCTACCGGATCACGATGGGCGTGCGCCCCAGCGACCAGGACTGGAAGCGCGAGTTGAACTCGCTTATCCGCCGCAACCAGGCCGAGATCGTGGCGATCCTGACCAAGGCGGGTGTGCCCCTGGTGAATGACCAGGGGACCGCATTGCAGGAGGCTGCGCCGTGAAGCTTTGGCTGGTCCTGGCGCTTGCGCTTGCGGGACCTGCCCTTGGTCAGGTCCCGCCCGAGCCGGAGGGCTATCGCGGACCGCCCTATGCGGCCCCGGTTCCCGACACCTTGGCCGGGGCGACGGTGGTGGACAACCAGGCCGCGGCGGCCTTGCACCGCGACGGCAAGGCGGTCTTCATCGACGTGATGCCGCGTGACGTCAAACCAGCGGACCTGCCCGAGGGTACGATCTGGCGCGACAAGCCGCGTGACAGCATTCCGGGTTCGATCTGGTTGCCGAACACCGGGTTCCAGTCGCTGTCACCGGAAGAGGAAGCCTATCTGCGCGCCGGGCTGGAGCAAGCGACCAAAGGCAACCGAGATCAGGCCATCGTCGTCTTCTGCCGAGCGGACTGCTGGATGTCCTGGAACGTCGCCAAGCGGGCCTTGGAGTTGGGCTATACGCAGGTGATCTGGTATCCGGAGGGGCCCGAGGGTTGGGTGACGCTGCCTGGAAACCCGCCTTTGGTGCGGGTGGAGCCGTTCCAGGCAGGCTGACGCGGCTAGCGTTGCCGGAAGATGATATTGCGCAAAAGGTAGCTGAACCCGCGCCTCCAAGTTTCATCCGTGTTGCCACGAATGTCCACGGTTCCGGCCCGCAGCGTCTGCCCGCTTTCCGCATCGCGCAAGTTGAGTTCAAGGCTGAGGATGAGGTTGGAGATCTTCCGCACCTCGCCGGTCAGCGCATAATCCGCCCCAAGCTCGGCCGCCATGGCGGTGTCGCAGCCATTGCAGTCCGTGGGGTTGGTGATCGTCTCAAGCCGCTTGGCCACCGGGTCAATCGGGACGAGCTCGAACCCACGGGCGACCATGTCCTCGGCGACCAACGCGCTGGCCATCTTGGTGCGGGTCGATTCATCCGGGCGGACGCCGTTCATGGCACCCTCGGTGGACATGTCGATAAAGCGCAAGCCGAAGAAGGCGACCCTACCCGGAGTGGGCGGCTCTTGCGCGGGGACCGGGTTGGCCCAGAGAAGCAGGGCCAGGGATGCGACGGCGGCTTTCATGGCAGCAGGATGCGAGCCGGACCCGGGTCCCGCAATCCGTCGGAAGGATGAATTCGGGGGGAACTCTCAACCTTTTGGTTGAATTGACGCTTCCCGCGCCGCTGTGGCCCAATCAACCGAGGAGTGGCCTATGCAGTTCATTGCAGCGATCAGCCTGGTGGGGCTTCTGGCACCAGCCTTGGCGGAGGCCGACACCCTGATCAGGGCCGCCGTCCTGCGGGTGGATGTGGCAGGGCTACCGCCCATCTCGCGGCTGGACCTGGCGCCCGCCGACCTGGGCCTCGCGGGTGCGCGACTTGGGACCGAGGACAATGCCACCACCGGCAGCTTCATGGGCCAGATTTTCGAGACCGCCGACTTCGTGGCGACACCTGACACTGCGGCCGCCGCTTTGGAGGAAGCCTTGGCCGGGGGTGCGGGGTTCGTCGTCATCCTGGCCGACGACGCCACCACGCTGGCCTTGACCGATCTGGCCGGGGATCGGGCGCTGATCTTGAACGCTGGCGCACGGGGTGACGGGTTGCGCGGCGCGGACTGTCGGGGAAACGTGGTCCATGTGGCCCCAAGCCACGCGATGCTCGCCGATGCCTTGGCGCAGTTCCTGGCGTGGAAGAAGTGGGACAGCTGGTTTCTGGTCGCTGGCAGCCATCCGGCTGACGTCGACCTTGCCCAGGCGTTCCGCACCGCGGCCACGAAGTTCGGGGCCGAGATCGTCGAGGAACGGGTCTATGAGGACACCGGCGGCGCGCGGCGCACCGATACCGGGCATGTCCAGGTGCAAAAACAGATGCCGGTCTTCACGCAGGGCGCGGAGGATCATGACATCCTGATTGCCGCGGACGAGGCGGGGATCTTCGCCGAATACCTGCCGTTCCAGACCTGGGACGCACGGCCTGTCGCGGGTTCCGCTGGCCTCGTGCCACGCACCTGGCACCCGGCGCTGGAGGCCTGGGGTGCCACGCAGTTCCAGAACCGGTTCGAGGCGATGGCCGGCCGCCCGATGCGCGAAGAGGATTATCAGGCCTGGCTTGCCATCCGCATCGTTGGCGAGGCGGCGACACGCACGCAATCGGGCGACCCCGCGAATTTGCGCGAGCACATCCTGTCACCGGAGTTCGAGGTCGCGGGCTTCAAGGGCCAGAAGCTGACGATCCGCGACTGGGACCATCAGCTGCGTCAGCCGATCCTGCTGACGACCGGAGCGCTGACCGTAACCGTCTCGCCGCAAGATGCGTTCCTGCACCAGGTGTCGCAGCTTGACACGCTTGGGAGGGACCGTCCCGAAACCGAATGTTCCTTCCCATGAGGTCCCCCATGCGTCTTGCCGCCCTGTCCCTTGTCCTGCTGGCCCATCCCGCGCTGGCCAACAAGGTCTACATCACCAACGAGAAGGGCAACGACATCACCGTTCTGGAAAGCGAGACGCTGGAGGTGATCGCCACCTTCCCGGCGGGAAACCGACCGCGGGGGATCACGATCTCGCCCGATGGGAAAGAGCTGTATGTCTGCGCCTCGGACGACGACACGGTGCGGGTATTCGAGACCGAGACCTATACCGAGACGCATACCCTGCCGTCCGGCCCGGACCCGGAGCTGTTCGTGCTGCATCCCAGCGGCAATCCGCTTTACATCGCGAATGAGGACGACAACCTGGTCACCATCGTGGACGTGCAGTCGCACCGGATGCTGGCCGAAGTCCCTGTGGGGGTGGAGCCGGAGGGGATGGCGATCTCGCCCGATGGGGCTTTTGTGGTCAACACCTCCGAGACGACCAACATGGCGCACTTCATCGACACGGCGACGTCGCAGATCGTGGCGAACGTTTTGGTGGACCAGCGCCCGCGCTACGCGCAGTTCACCTCGGACGGCAAGCTTCTGTTCGTCACGGCCGAGATCGGCGGGACCGTTGCGGTGATCGACGTGGCGACGAAGGAGGTGGTCCACAAGATCGGCTTCGAGATCCCCGGTGTCCTGCCCGAGGCGATCCAGCCAGTGGGGCTGAAGATCACGCAGGATGGTTCCAGGATCTTCGTGGCGCTGGGGCCGGCGAACCGGGTGGCGGTCATCGATGGGACGACATTCGAGGTGCTGGACTACCTTCTGGTCGGTCAGCGGGTCTGGCAGCTGGCCTTCACGCCGGACGAAAGCCTTCTCTTCACCACTAACGGCAATTCCAACGACGTCTCGGTGATCGACGTGGCGGCGGGGGAGGTCATCCGCTCGGTTCCCGTCGGCCAGCAACCCTGGGGCATCGTTGTGGGTCCTGATTGAACGGAGAGCGGCATGGAGGAGAGCCCGGCTCTGGAGATCACGGGGGTAAGCCACGCCTTCGGCAAGGTCGTGGCGCTTCGGGACGTTGACCTTGTGGTGCCGCGCGGGCGGTTTGTGGCTTTGCTGGGGGTGAACGGGGCCGGGAAGACGACGCTTTTCTCGCTGATCACCCGGCTTTACGACAACACCAGCGGCGTGATCCGGGTCGCGGGGCATGACCTGCGCCGCGTTCCGGGCAAGGCCCTGGCCCGGCTGGGGGTGGTGTTCCAGACCCGCGCCTTGGACAGCGACCTGACGGTCATGCAGAACCTGGCCTACCACGCAGCGTTGCACGGCATCGGTCGGGCGATGGCCCATACCCTCATTGCCGAGGTGCTGGTGCAGGTCGATCTGGCCGACAGGGCCGGAATGAAGGTCGCGGCTTTGTCGGGCGGCCAGCAGCGCCGGGCCGAGATCGCGCGGGCTCTGATCAACCGCCCGGACCTTTTGCTCTTGGACGAGGCGACCACCGGGCTGGACGTCCGTTCACGCCGCGAGGTGCTGGCCTTGGTCCGTGGGCTGACGGGGAACGGGGTCTCGGTCCTTTGGGCCACGCATATCCTGGACGAGATCGGGGCGGAGGATGATGTCTACATTCTCCACCAAGGCGCGGTGCTGGCGCATGGAATCGCCCGCGACATGGCGGGGTCCGAAGGGCTGACGCGCGCCTTCCTGACGCTGACGGGGGCAGAGGCATGACTGGTGGCTGGCGCGCCTGGACCATCGTCTTCCGCGGCATCGTCTGGCGCGAGGCTTTGCGCTTCGTCAACCAGCGCGGGCGGTTCGTCGCGGCGCTGGTGCGGCCCCTGGTCTGGCTTTTCATCTTCGCGGCAGGCTTTCGGGCCGTGTTGGGTCTGTCCATCACGCCGCCCTACCAGACCTACGTGCTTTACGAGGTCTACGTAACCCCCGGTCTTTGCGCGATGATCCAGCTTTTCAACGGGATGCAGTCCTCGCTGTCGATGGTCTACGACCGGGAAACCGGGGCGATGCGGACGCTGCTGGTCAGCCCCGCGCCGCGCTGGTTCCTGCTTCTGTCAAAGCTCATGGCGGGGGTCTTCGTGTCGATCCTGCAGGTCTACACCTTCCTGTTGATCGCCTGGGCCTGGGATGTAAGACCGCCCGCCCTTGGCTATCTGGCCGTGCTGCCTGCGCTGGTCCTGTCGGGGTTGATGCTTGGGGCGCTGGGGCTGTTCGTGTCCTCCACCATCCGGCAGCTCGAGAACTTTGCGGGGGTGATGAACTTCCTGATCTTCCCGATGTTCTTTGCCTCGTCGGCACTTTACCCCCTTTGGCGGATGAAGGAATCCAGCGAGCTTCTCTACTGGATATGTGCGGTGAACCCCTTCACCCATGCGGTCGAGCTGATCCGCTTTGCGCTGTATCTGCAGTTCGATCCAACCTCGTTTCTGGTCACGGCCGGGGGCTTTGCCGCGTTCTTCGCGGCGGCGGTCTACATGTACGATCCTGCAAAGGGCCTGTGGGGCCGACGGAAAGGAACAGGGGCATGAAAAGCATTTTCATTTTCGCCGTCATACTGGCTTTACCCGTAGTTGCCCTGGCCGGCGGGTCAGGCGATCCGACCTGGCCCTGTATCCAGCCAAAGCAGCCGCATCTGTCGGTTGGGCAGCTTTGGTCCGGCCCGCCACCGGACGCAGCGGTCGAGATACTTGCTCAGCGGGCGGACATCGCAGCGCTGGCCCAGGTGCTGGAACAGCGGCGCTTGCCGATGGAGGAAGCCGAGGTTCAGATCGCAGCCTTTGCCAAGGAAGCCAGTGCGCAAGAGTTGACGGCGCTGTTCGTCGCGGTGTTCGACCGGATCGACGCCTATCGCACCCGCATCATGGCCGGAGTCGAACGCTATGCCGAAAAGCAGCTCACGCTCAGCGCCCAGATCGAGGCGCGGCGGGCCGAGATGGCGCGGCTGTCGGCGGCCTTGGACCCCGACTTTGACAAGATGGATGCCGAGGAGGAACGGCTGGACTGGGACGTCCGCATCTTCACCGACCGGCAGGCCCAACTGACCTATGTCTGCGAAACACCGGTGATACTGGAGCAGCGGGCATTTGCGCTGGGCCGCGCCATCGCGGCGCATCTGCCCTAGGCCTACTCCCACTCCAGTTCCTTGAAGGCGGCGATGGCGTTGCGGGCGTTGATTTCTTCAAAGCCCTGCCAGTTCCCGCGCTGGTCGGTGCCGACATGGGTTGCCGCCGTGCTCATCGCCTCGCCCGCCCGGATGGCGGCGCGGGTCTGGTCGGCCAGCGCAACCAGATAGGTGCGCAGGGGGGCGGTGCCTTCCGTCCAGCCCAGCGAGACCGGACCGTGGCCCGGCACGATCCGCTGCGGCACGGGGTCGGGCGGAAGCTCCAACCAGTCGAGCCAGCCGGTCAACGAGCCATCGACAGAGGGCGTCAGACCGGCAAAAACCAGGTCACCCGTGAACAAAGTGCCGCTTTCCAGGTGGTACACCGTCAGATCATTGTCGGTATGCGCGGTCGCCACTGGATGAAGCAGCAGCGTCGCGCCGCCCAGGGCGATCTCCTCCTGCGCCGCGACGGTCCGGTCCGGCGGGATGGCTTGGGTTCCGATCATCGCCAACGCTCCGGCCTGGCGCGGGATGCTCTCGGCCCAGACCTCGGCCCGCCGCTCCAGTCCCGAGGGCAGGTTGCGGTGACCGATAATTTGCGCCCCGGCCTCGGCAAAGACCTCGGCACCGTAGATGTGGTCGGGGTGCATGTGGGTCAGGATCACATGGCTGATCGGCTTGTCCGTCAGATCGCGGATTGCGGCGTAAAGCCCTTCGCCAATCGCACGGCTGCCGCCCGGGTCGATCACGGCCACCGTATCACCGATGATCACGCCAGGGTTCGCGATATCCCCGCCGTTGGCAATCGAGACAGGCTCGGACCGACCGATGTGGACAAAGACGCCCGGCGCGACATCGGTCATCTCCAGGCGGGGCAGGTCTTCGGTCGGGCGGCAATTCCAGTCGCCGGTCGTCAGGTTGGGATGGAGGGCAGCCCATTCGGCAATGCGGGCCTTGGCACCTTCGGTGCAGGCGGCTTCCGTCGACGGCTCGGGGGTGGGCAGCAGGCGCTCGGTGCAGACCGAGGGGTCGGATGCAAGGCAGGCGGTGACGACCAGATGGAACATGAGGGAACCTCCCGTCCCGCAGTCTAGCGGATCGGCGCACTGTGGGGGATCAACCGAAAGTATGACTCGTTTGCATGCAGGATTCGTGCGGTAGTGGATGCGGAGGAAGCGTCATGTCGCACGTCTTTCGGGCCGCCCTGACCGCGATCATGCTCTGCCCTGCGCCAGCACTGGCGCAGGACAACCCGCTGGTCGACAGCACCGCCTGGGAAGAGCTGAAAGAGCTGGTTCCCGATGGAGACACCGCCACCGAGAACTCCGACATTCTGCTATTGGACGCGCCCACCCGCGCGATGGACCCTGCCTTTGTCCCGGTCCATTTGACCCAGCCGCCCGGTGCCCCGGCGATCCGGGCGCTGACGGTGGTGATCGACGAGAACCCCGCGCCAGTGGCGGCCGAGATCACGCTGGGCCCCGCCATGCTGCCGCTGGACATGGAACTGCGGCTACGCGTCAACGCCTATTCGAACATCCGCGCCATTGCCGTGACCGACACGGCCAGCGTGCTGGCTGGGCGCTACGTGAAGGCGAGCGGCGGCTGCGCGGCACCAGCCTCGAAAGACCTGGAAGCGCTGCAGGCCGAAATGGGCCAGATGCGGTTCCAGATCCTGTCCTCGGAGCCGGAAGGCACGAAGGTGCGCCATACCGCCAAGCTGATGCTGCGGCATCCGAACACCACCGGCTTTCAGCGCGATCAGGTGACGCTGCTGAACATCCCGGCGCATTTCGTTGATGTGCTGGAGGTGCGGCAGGGGGATGACCTTCTGTTCAAGGTCACGGCAGGCATCTCGATTTCCGAGGACCCGGTCTACCAGTTCCGCTTTCTGGATAACGGAGCCGAGAGGATCACCGTCCATGCCGAGGACACCGACGGCAACGTCTTTGACCAAAGCTTTCCCATGACCGGGCTTTAGGCGTTCAGCGTGGCCGGGCTGCCGGACAGGGTCAGCGCCCGCGCTTTAAGGCGGGTCGCCTCGGCCGGGTCGTGCGTCACGAAGATCAGCGATACTTCGGAGCGGTCCAGCAGGGCAGCGGTCAGATCCAGCATCCGCCCGGCGGTTCCGGCATCCAGCGAGGCGAAGGGTTCGTCCATCAAAAGCGTGGTGGGGGAGGGCGCGAATGCCCGCGCCAGCGCAAGCCGTCTTTGCTGCCCAAGGGAAAGCTGGCGCGGGTATAGTGCGTCCTTTCCGCCAAGGCCGACCTCGGCCATCAAGCCGCGCGCGACCTCGGGCGTTACCCCGGCAGGTAAGGTGATGTTCTCCAGCGCCGTGCGCCACGGCAGCAGCGTCGGTTCCTGAAAGACCACCGTGGTGCGACCCTCCTCGCTGACGGTCCCGTCAAAGTCGGCGTCCAGCCCCGCGACGATGCGCAGAAGGGTGGTCTTGCCGATCCCCGATGGCCCCAGGATCGCCACGCGTTGTCCCTGCGCCAGCGTCAGCCGGACCGGACCGAGGACCGGCCGACCGGCGAAGGACTTGGCCCTGATGTCAATGTCCATCCTGCCTCCACCGCCCGGCATGACGTTCCAAGGGCCGCAGGATCAGGTATTCGATCACCAGCATGACGAGGATGAAGGCGAATGCATAGGCCAGGATATGTGCCACCCGAAACATCGAGAAGTTGAGATGGATCTGGAAACCGACGCCACTGGAGCGGCCCAGGAATTCCACTACCAGCACGATCTTCCAGATCAGCGACAACCCCGCCCGCGCAGCCCCGGCGATGTAGGGGGCCATCTGCGGCAGGACGACATGACGGAGACGTGCACCGGTCGGCATACGGAAGATAAGGGCCATGTCATCGAGGTCGGGGCGAAGCGCGCGGGAACCCTCGCGTACCATGACGGTAACGAGGGGGACCTTGTTGATGACGACGGCGGCGACGGCGGCGACCTCGTTCAACCCGATCCAGATGTAGCACAGGACGGTGACCACCAGCGCGGGCATGTTGACCAGGATCACCAGCCAGGGATTCAGCCAGCGGTCCGTCCTGCCGCTGCGCCCGAGGACGAGGCCAAGCGCGACGCCGATCCCCATCGCCACGACGAAGGCGGCGACCACGCGGAGGAGGGTGATGCCAGTGTTCGTCAGAAGGCGGCCGGACGCCGCCTCATCCACCAGTACGGTCCAGACGCGCAGTGGGCCGGGCATCGTGGCGGGCTCGGCCACGATCGCTGCGACGACCGCCCAGAGACCGAGGAAGGCGGCAAGCGAAAGGACCACCGGAAGGCTTCCGGAGGCGCGCCCGAATGGCTCTGGGCTAGTCACCTTTGTAGAACACGCCTTCGGGCAGTTCCTTGACCTGGCCCAGCAGTTCCTCTCCGCCAAGCTCGACCATCAGGGCAAAGACCTTGGCGGCGTTGGCCTCGTCGACCGGAGCGTCGGCGGGAACCCCCTGCCGCCAGCCCTCGCGGAGGGCCGCATACTCGGCGTCATCCTCGGCGTTCATGATCGGACGCAGGCGTTGCCAGGCCGCCTCGTCGGTCAGCAGCAGTTCCTTGGCCGCGCGTGAGGCCCGCTTCAACGCAGCGGCGAGTTCGGGCTTTTCCTGCACCAGCTGTTCATCCATGACATAGCCCAAAAGCGGCGTCGCCGGGTCCAGGCCCAAGGCTGTGGCGGCCTCGGCCACGGTGATCAGCTCCCGCATGCCGTGGACCTTCATCTTGGCCAGGAAGTTCCAGAAGTTGATCACCCCGTCGACCTCGCCCGAGAGACCTGCCTCGTAGATCATCGGTGGGGCACCAAAGACCTGTTCCGTGACGGTCGCCAGATCCTCGCCGGTTTCCTGCCGGGCATAGGCGCGCAGGATCAGCCAGCTTTTGTCCACCGGTCCGCCGGCGATACCGATCTTCTTGCCCTTCAGGTCCGCCAGCGTCTGCGCCGGGCTGTCCTGGGGTACCAGAAGCGCACCTACGGCGGTGGAGAACGGGATGAAGACGTAATTCTTGCCCTCGGCCCGCTGCTGCGCGACCCACAGCCAGTCGGAGACGATCGCATCGACCTCGCCCCCGGCCAGGGCGATCTGGGTGGCGGGATTGCCCGCCAGTTCCGTGATCTTCAGATCGAAGCCTTCCGCCTTGTCCAATCCGTAGTGCTGAATTGTGTCCAATTCCCACCGCACCGTGCCCGAGGCGAGGGTGCCGATCGTCAATTCTTCCGCCAAGGCGGGAGTTGAGGCCAAAACAGCCACAAGCGCCGCAGCGCCCAAGCGGAAGCGGTCAAGCATCGTAATACTCCTGATTTTCTCAACCATGCCACTTCGGACGCCCTCCGTAAATCAACCCAAAGGATGAGATACCTGCCGGAAAAAACCTGACATGATCAGGTCGGGAGAACTTCGAGGGACAACCGGAAGCTGAGGAACCAGGGCGCTGGACGAGCGTTCATTTCTGAAGCCGCGCAGGATCCAGACGCGGCAAGGGAGGAGACCATGCGGCACCAGATTGTGGTCGAGGCATGCGGTTCGGCGCCCGGCGTCATGATGAAGGTCGATGACCTGCTGATCGTGGACGACCATCCCCTCATGTGTGAAGCGCTGACTGTGACCCTGCGCGTCGCCTTCGGCTTGCGGCAGGCGCAGTGCGAACGGAACCTAGCTTCGGCAATCCAGAGATTGAAGTATGGCAAGCTGCCCGATGCGATCCTACTGGACCTGAACTTGCCCGATGCCAAGGGATCCGAGGGTATGGTGACGCTGGCCCGCGTGGCCGCCGGCGTCCCCATCGCGGTGATTTCCGCCAACGAGGACCCAGCGATGATCAGCGCGGTGATGGCCGCGGGCGCGCAGGGCTATATCAGCAAGTCGCTGAGCCGCGAGGCGATGTGTGCGGCACTTCGCCGGGTCTGGTCGGGCGAGAAGGTGACGCCAGAAGGTTATGACCCGGACGACGCCCCGCAGCATCTGGCGCTGCCCGACATGGAAGAGATCGCGCATCGCTTCGCATCTCTTACCCACCAGCAGTCCCGGATCCTGCGCCAGATCTGCCTGGGCAAGGCCAACAAGGAAATCTCTTACGCGCTGAACATTTCGGAGGCGACGGTAAAGACCCACATCGCGGCAATCATGGGCAAGATCGGAGTGCGGCGCCGGACCCAGGTCGTGCTGCTCGCCAAGGCGATCAAGCTGTACGACAGCGACTGACCACATGAAGGGGGCCGGGAAAACGGTGAGGGAGTATCCCGCTTCGCACATTACGGCTCCGGTTCAGGCAACGATCCACATGGGCGATGTGGCCTCGGCGGCGGCTGGCCTGCTTTCGGTCCTCAAGCCGGCCGATCCGGACCTGGTCCTGATCTTCGCCTCGCCCAGTGCCATGCTTCCCGTCTTGGCGGCGGATCTTCGCAAGGGATTGCCCGCCGACACCCGGATCGTTGGCTGCTCCTCGGCGGGGGAATTGTCTGGCGAGGGCTATTGCAATGGCACGGCGGTTGCGATCGGCTTTCCCGCGCAGAGCTTCCGGTCCGAAGTGCTGGTATTGGACGAGCTGTCTCGCCTGCCAGTCTCGCGCTGGATGACAGGACTGCGCGACATGCTGGCGCGTTTCAAGCCTGACCCGGGTCGCCGGCTTTTCGGGGTTCTGCTGGTCGACGGGTCTTCGCAGCAGGAAGAAGTGCTGGTGGCGACGCTCGACGCCGCCCTTCCGCACGTCATGGTCATGGGCGGCTCAGCCGGGGACGATCTGGACTTTTCGCAGACCTTTGTGATCGCTGATCAGGCCGTGTTGCGCGATGTTGCGATCTTCTGCCTGATCGAGACAGACCTCGACGTGCGCGACCTGATCTTCGACCACTTCCGCGCCACCGAAACCCGGATGATCGTCACCCGCGCCAATCCGGCCGAACGTCTTTTGCTGGAGATCAACGCCGAACCTGCGGCCGAGGAATACGCCCGCATCGTTGGCGTCCCGATCGCCGAGTTATCGCCGCTGGTCTTTGCCCGGCACCCCTTGCTGGTGAACATGGGGGGGCGATTTTTCGTCCGCGCGATCCGCCAGCAGACCGAAGAGGGCGGGCTTCTGCTGATGTCGTCGATCGATACTGGTGCGGTGATGTCGCTGGGTCTGGCCGAGGACCTGACCGAGGGCTTTGAGGCGATGCTGCGCGATCTTCCCGCCATTCCGTCGCTGATCCTGTCCTTCGACTGCATCCTGCGGCGGTTGGCGATGGAACATGCGGGGCTTGGCGGTGTTATCAAGGATATCTTCCACCGCTACAACATGGCCGGCTTCAACACCTACGGCGAACAGCATGGTGGCATGCACATGAACCAGACCTTCGTCGGTCTGGCCTTCCTGGACCCCGAGAGGCACTAGATGCTCCGAGACGGAGATGATCTGGAACGCCGGATCGAAAAGCTGGGACGCATCAACGCAGCTTTGATCGAACGGCTGGACCATTACGACAAGACGCGTGGGTCGGCCTGGTCGCTGTTCCAGGCGGCGCTGGCGCTTGAAAAGGAAGTGGCCGCGCGCAACCGCGACCTGGAACGCGCGCTGGCCGACCTGAGCCAGAAGAACCATGAACTTGCAGCCGCCCGACTGGCCGCCGAGGAAGCCAACCGGTCCAAGACGCGGTTCCTGCGGGCGGCCAGTCATGACCTTTTGCAGCCCCTCAGCGCGGCCCGGTTGTTCCTGTCCAACCTTGCGATGATGGAGCTTGGGATCGATCAGACCGATCTGGTCAAGCGCTTGGGCAACGCCTTCGAGTCCGTGGAAGAGCTGATCCGCGCCGTCCTAGACATCTCGCGCCTCGACTCGCAACGGATCGAGTTCAACCGCAAGGCAGTCAGCCTTGACGCGCTCTTTGATCGACTGCGCGTCGAGTTCGAGGCGCCCGCTGCCGCGCGTGGTCTGCGCTTGCGCTTTGTCCGCAGTTCCCTGGCCGTGGACAGCGACCCGGTGTTCTTGCGACGGATCGCGCAGAATCTGGTGTCAAATGCGATAAAGTACACCGAAGCTGGCGGCCTGCTGATTGGTGCACGCCGGCGCGGCGGGCAGGCCTGGCTGGAAGTCCACGATACCGGCATCGGCATTGCTGCCGAGGACCGTGACCAGATCTTTGCCGAATTTCATCGCCTGGGACAGGACGGTTCTGGCGAGCCTGGCATGGGTCTCGGCCTGTCCATCGTCAAGCGCGCCTGTGCAAAGCTTGGCCATCCGATCGAACTGGAGAGTGAACCGGGCCGCGGATCGCTTTTCCGCATCGGCCTTGAAATCGTGGCCCGGAATGCGTCGGTCCGGAAGACCGGCGCACGGCATCATCCCGACCGCAATCGGCTGCGGGGGTTGCAGGCCCTGATCGTCGAGGACAATGCCGCCATGCGACATGGATATGCCGTGACCCTGCGCAACAATTGGGGAATGCGCACTCATGTGGTCGATGGCACCGCCGGCGCACGCGCAGCAGTGACAGAGCTTGGGCTGCAACCGGACCTGATCCTGGCCGACTATCACCTGCGGGGCAGCGATACGGGACTGCGGACCATCACCGTCCTGCGTGACCTGAGCGGCGCGGAGATCCCGGCGGTCGTGGTCACGGCCCATCGCAACGCCGCAATGGTGCGAAGCTGCGCGCGCCACGGCATCCGGGTGCTGGAGAAGCCAATCCAGCCCGAGGACCTGCGCCACGCGCTGCTGCGGTTGGTTGAAGAGAGAACGGAAGGGGGCATTCCATGACCAGACTGCTTTGGATGATAGTGTCAGGTCTGATGCTTGTCGGGCCTGCAAACGCCGATGCCATAACGGACAGCCTCTTTGCCGAGGGGATCTTCTCGCCCTTGCCGCCCGGGGTGGAGATTGTTTACTCGCATGTCCGAAGCGGCCCCGCGGCACCGGATTTCCAGCCCGTGTCCCAGGAGAGCCTGGTGCTTTCCAAGCCCACAAATGGGGCGGCGCACCTGTCTCTGACACTCATTGCCGACAGCCGCAGCCGCAGTCTTGGGGATTTTTCGGCAGAGGGCGGAAATCCCGTTTTGTTGGTGTTTCTGGAATCTGTTGCCCGCAGCATGGCAACACTCACCGGTGGAAGCCCATTCTACATCCGAAACCGTATCAAGGATGCCCTGCGCACGGGTGGCGACCCAACCGACGCCAGCGAACCTTACGCCGGCAGCATGGTCGCCGCACAGGCATTCACCCTGCGCCCCTTTGAAGACGATCCCAATCGTGAGCGAATGGGCGAGTTTGCCGACCTGACGCTGCGGTTCGTGGTCGCGCCCTCGGTTCCTGGCCGCATCCTCAGCCTAAGCGCGGATACTCCCGATCCGGAGACTGGCTATCATGAGACGTTCAAATTGTCCGATCCGGGAAAGGGTAGCGAATGACCCGGGTCTTACATCTTGCGTCGGTCATCGTGCTGGCTTGCCCCCAGATCGCAGGGGCAAACGACTATCCTACCGAGGCGCGGGCAGGTTACGTGTTTGGTTGCATGGCGGTGAACGGTCAGACGCCCGAGGCGCTTCGCAAGTGTTCCTGCGCTATCGACGTGATTGCGACGATCCTGCCCTATGACGCCTACGTGGCGGCAGAAACCGTGCTGACCATGCGCCAGACTTCCGGCGAAAGGTCCACGCTCTTTCGCGATACCGCTCCGGCAAACGCCCAGGTCGCGGACTTGCGACGGGCGGAAGCAGAAGCCGAGATCATCTGCTTTTAGCTGCGGCGTCATTGTGGATTTTGGCGGACCCGGAGGCCGCCATTCTGCGTCGTATTCCGTTGCCTTCCGAAGCGACGAAGTGCCGAAATACTAGGGAAAACCAGAAATCTGATGCCATGGCGTGTTGCATGCTGTTGTAGTTCATCCTTTCCTGCGGCATCCTTTTCGAGGGGTGTTATAGCGGGAACGTGGAATGCCTAGAGTCGCCGCTGAACTAGGAGCCTTGGATGTGAAGCGTCTCGCTCACTCTAGCGGAAAAGGTAACCTTATGGTGCCGGTTGGCGGTGTTACCGGTCTGTACATGCAGCTCACCCCGACCGGAGCGAAATCATGGATTCTGCGGATGCTGATCGGCGGCTGCCGCCGGGAATCGGATTGGGCGGGTATCCCACTGTGACGCTCTCGCAAGCTCGCGACAAGGCCAGAGAGGCCCGTGACAGGGTAGAACGGGGGGTTGATCCGATTCAGGAGCGGAAAGCCGCAAAGGCGCGGCTGACTGAGGCCCGACGGGCGGAATGCCGGTCGGCGAGATCGATACCGCCGCCGTTCTTCGCTGCCCTCAGCCGATCTGGGCGGCAAAGACTGAGACCGCGACCCGGCTTCGTGGGCGGATCGAGGCGGTTCTGTCTTGGGCGACTGTGGCGGGGTTTAGAAGCGACGACAACCCGGCGCGCTGGGCAGGCAACCTGAAAGATTTGCTTCCGGCTGCAAGCAAGGTATCGTATGAGAGCAACCATCCGGCTTTGCAGCTAGACGATGCTCCGAGATGGTTTGCAGATATTCGCGAAAGCGAAAGCTTGCCTGCTCGCGCCTTGGAGTTTCTGGCGTCGACAGCCGCTCGATCGGGCGAAGTCAGGGGAGCCACATGGGAGGAAGTCGATTTTAAAAAGTCACTTTGGATCATCCCAGCCCATCGCATGAAGTGCGGCGAGAACATAGTGTGGTGCTGACCGCAGAATCTGTGGCTCTCCTGAAAGACCCTTCCGAGATTTAGCGGCACGCTGCTCCTATTCCCTGGTGCGAGAATTGGCCTACTTTAGGACATGGCCCTTTCGATGCTTATGAAACGCCAGCACATAGCACAGGTCGCGGCCGGCTACCGGGGGTACCTTGACCGCGTAAGCAAGCGCCCGCCCCGTGCCGCACGGAATGCGAAGCACGTTTCTTGGCGGCCGAGAGGACTGAGTATCCTGGTGAGATGGCAGAGGTCGCGCTAGCGCACCGGATCAGCAACACAGTGGAGGCAGCGTACAGGCGGGGTGATATGGTTGAGAAGCGCCGCGCTATGATGGCTGATTGGGTGGCATTTTTTGGAAGGTCGGTAGTCGTGACGAAGTCTTCGCATCAGATTGATGGCATTTGCAGTTTGAAGGGATTGCTGAGTCGTGCCTGCAGAGTATTCTCACCTATACAATGCAAACGGAGGTAATTCTGGGCCACTTACGCGTCGGACTGAAAGATTCCGTCAAAATGAAAGTTGGCTTCCGTTCGCAGAGTGAAGGAATCGCGCGATCAGCGCATAGCGCTGTGACCAAGAAGGACCTTGAGACAACTTTTGCAATATTCTGAACGCCTACGTAAGGTGTCTTTCGTTTGCAATCACGTCGCAATCTATCGCACCGATGCTTCACTTGGGCCGCAACGCACGGGGCACAAACCGACGTCATCTCTAATCTGATAGGAGGACGATTATATCGAAGGACAATCATTCATCTGCCAACGGTTGGGGGGCTCTCGGTGACTTGGGGTGTTGAAGCTGCAGAGCGACTCGTCCTTGCAGTGCATGGCGCTGGCCTGGGGTGCCCTCCGCATTTTTTACGCCCAAGAGAGGATGAAAGGGCGCACCGATTTTCCGGGTGGCGCGATCTTATGGGTGATCTCGCAGACAACGTATCATTTGCTTTCACGCGACGCGATGTCTTGTCCGACCTGACCTATCCTGAGCGCGCCAAAGCACGAGCAAAGAACCTTGCGATTATTCGTAGAGGGTCGTTCGGCTGAAGTCTGGTATGGAGATGTTGACCGGCCACAAGACAAGTGACGGAGGCCTGCTTGAACGTATCGATCAGAAGCTCCCCTCACACTATCCCAACGCGATCGCGTTCCTCGAGGAGTTACTGTCGGCTACCAAATACCTGGAGGCCGAAATTGGAGACAGACCGCCCGTCGAGGACATAGGCACGACAGCACAGAGAGCGCTAATACGATCGCTGGCCGAGGTCTGCAGCAAGTTCTTTGGAAATAGCCCGTCAGATGGTTGGTTCGGGAGTACAACAACTATCGTGGTCCGTTTCCTGCGTTCGTGCTTAAGGCCTATGAGCCTTCTGGAGACCCAAAGAGAGCCAGTACAATAACGGTTGCTCTGCAGAGGCATTTTGTAAGGTAACGTACAGGCGGTGACAAAACTCGTCGCAATGTACTTTGGACTAGGCCGATAGCGTTTCGGCAGGTTGCGAGCATACGTACACAGCCGGAGTACGCAAGATGACGTCGCCTGAGGTTTTCCTATCTGACTTTGAACTGGCCGGCCGTTATGGTGTCCATCGCTCGACGCCTTGGCGCTGGGTAAAATCTGTTCCCGACTTTCCGAAACCGACTTCGCTTTCCCCAGGCTGCACCCGCTGGAAGCTTTCGGAAGTTGAAGCCTGGGAAGCCCGCCGCGCCTCCTGCGGCTGAAGGACAGCCTCGCCATTGATGGATGGGGCTGCAGGAAATGGCCCGGTCTTGCGTGCCCGTAATGTCCTGCCCAGTCCGTCGGTAGCCACCGGAGATAAAGATGCCAGACACTTACGCCGGGACTATCAAATCCCAGATCGCCCTCCGCCGTCATTGGACTTTAGTGCAGGAAGTGACGCCAGGCGCTTTGACCACCTGGGTCGTCGCCAACATTGCAAAGGCAAAATGGCTGTCAATGTGAACATTGCCCGCGATCTGTGGGGCGACCCCACTTTCAAGGATGAAGCGATGAGCCAGCGCGAGGCGTGGATCTGGCTTATTGCCAACGCTTCCTGGAAACCGAGAACGACGCGTGTCGTTGACCACATTGTTGACCTGCAGCGCGGTCAACTCGCTGCCTCCACGCGTTTTCTTGCAAGTGCGTGGATGTGGTCTGCACCGACGGTGCGTCGCTATCTGGCCAAGCTCGAGGATCAATGCATGATCTACCGAGATACCGGCGAAGGCCTGACCGTAACCATCTGCAACTACAACATTTATCAGAATGCGCCGCGTGGCAGTGACGCAGAAACGACGCAGCCTCCGGCGCAGCAGCGACGCAAACCAAGAAGAAGGGTGAAAGAAGGGAAGAAGATTCCGATGCTACCGCATTGGACGCTGAGCCGATCAGTCTGACGAAGGCAATTTTCGACGAGGGTGTGAGAGTACTCGTCAATTGTGGCATCCAAGAAACCGGTGCACGCAGGTTCGTGGGGAAACTCCGCAAGGACAATCCAGGGCAGGACGAACAGATACTCGAAACAATCATGGACTGCAGCAAGGCCGGCACCGTGGATCCGATCCCATGGATCACTGCACGACTTAAGCCGAGACCCCCTTCGCGTCCCTACGACCTCACCAACTTCGGGACGAACATCCAATGAGCATCCGCGGTTCCGAAATCGGGAAGCACCTGACGCGTTGGCTGGATCGCTATACCGTGCCTCTGCACCTGCGCGAGAATCCCAAAGCATCCCAGTCCGAAGCTGAAGCCCTCGCCCGTATTCTCTGCAAGTTCGCGCCAGTAGTGGACTACGAGGCGTTCTTGATCCAGGCGTCGATGATTCGGATATCAATGCATAAACCCGCGTCTGGCCAACTGTCGCGGAACTTGCTGCGGCCTGCTCCAATGTCATCAAGCGCGCTATAGTTCTGCCTCAACTGGCGGAAGAGCCAGGCCTTCGTCCGGTCGAGATCGTTTCTCGAGAATTGGAGCGCGGGGAGCCTGTCGGGGAAGCATATCTTTGGGGAGTTGGCGCAATTCAGTTGACCGCTGAGCTCTAATGGATGCGTCTACAATGCGCAACTATCGGATCGCAGCACTCAATAACCGTAGGGCAACGTATGGAGAAGACGCGGCCCTAGCGTGGGAAGTTGAGGCAAAGGTCCGGCATGAGGCGGCTAAGCTTCTCTACCACTCCATGAACGACCCTCGCTCTCCCCGCCGAGTGGCCTTGCCCGACAAGTCGGCTAAGCCGCAGTATATGGCGGATGATCGAGGGCTAGGAGGCGCAAACTGCGACGTGCGTTTCACCAGATACAAGAACACCTAGATCGTCTCACCAGACACCAGACGTGTCGCCAAGCCCAAAGAACGATGAAAGGCAATGGCCTTGTTACTTCGAAAAGCAGCCAAGCTTGATCGTCACGTGATCTTCATCGGTGAGTACCCGATGCACCAGAATACCTCGCGCGCGCGTTGACGACGGCTTTTTCGAACTCCCTCTCGCAGGTAATCAAAGGTAGCCCCACGAGCTGGAGGGGATGGGCCTGCCGTCGAACCTTCTCCACCCACCGGTCGCAGCCGCAAGTTTACGTTTCCCGGAATGCAGTCCGAAAGTAGTCCGTGAACGGTTTCAGCAGGTAAGACAGCGGCGTTCGGTCAGTCGTGCGGATAAAGACGTCGACAGGCATGCCGGGAACGATGTCCACGTCCCGCAACTGGCGAAGGGCCGCGGCATCAATGGCAACTTCCGTTCTGAAATAGCTCATTCCGGATCGATCATCCGTCAGAGCGTCTGCGGAGACGAGCGTTACCTGACCAACAACTTCCGGCGTCGTTCGGGATGGTAGCGACGAGAACACCAGTCGGACATCCTGGCCGGAATGGACCTCGTCGACATGAGTGACCGGCACCCGTGCGGCAACCAGAAGTGGCCTGTCCTGCGGGACGATGAACATCAGGGCATCCGCCGGCCGGATCACCGCCTGAGGCGTTGTAACCTGCATTCCCAGCACAAGGCCCGAGGCAGGGGATCTGACATCAAGCCGCGCAATCCGTTCCAGCAAAGCGCGCTCGTGCTCTTCCAGTTCACTCTGGCTTGCCACAAGATCGCGCAATTCCGCCTGGGCCTGCTCTTCCTGCTGGGTAAGCAATGCGGTGATCTCGATCTCGATTTCGGTGATGCGGCCCGCGGCTTCGGCGCGCGCAGACGTCAATTCGCCCAGCTGTCCCTTCAACTGCGCAAGCTCGCGTTCCAGCGCCGAGACGCGGGCGGACTGCGTCAGGCCTTTAGCCAGCAACTCACGCTGGGTGCCAAGTTCCTTGTCCAGCAACCCGGTCTGCGCGCGGATCGCATCCTGCTGCGCCGCGAAGCCCTCAATCTGGCTTTCGATCTGGCCGATGCGCGTCTGGCGCTGTTCTTGCGCCTGAGCCATCATCTTGGCTTGGTTGGCAAAAAGGCTTTGCTGACCGGCCAGCATCTCGGCCACATCGGCGCGCAAGGCGGCGGTCGAAAGCAGTTTCTCCGGGAAGCGGACCGCCGCGTTCGCGTCGCTTTGCGCCACAAGGCGTGCCTGACGCGCGGCAAGTTCCAGCAACTGGTTTTCAACGATCACCAGTTCAGAGTTCAGCGCACTGCCGTCCAGCCGCATCAGCACATCGCCAGCCAGAACCTCGGCGCCTTCCCGCACCATGATTTCCTCGATCACCCCACCGTCCGGGTGCTGGACAATTTGGCGATTCTGCGAAACCTCGATCTGACCCGGGGCGATGATCGCGCCTGCTAAGGTGGTCAGCGCCGACCAGGCACCCAGGCCGCCGACCAGCAACCCCAGCGTCAGAAACCCCCAAATGAGCGGGCGTGCCGCCGACCACTGCGCATCCGACGAGCTCATGCCGTGCTTCCCGGAGAGGCACGCTTCAGAAGTTCCGTGTGGTTCTTGACTTGGTCGCGCAGTATCTGATCGCGCAACCCGAAAGCTTTGCGCACCCCGCCTTCAAGGACCAGAAGCAGATCGCATTCCTGGATTGCTGCCGGCCGGTGCGCCATGATCAGGACGGACTTGCCTTCTGCCTTCATCGTGCGGATCGCTATGTTCAGCGCCATGGAGCCGGAATTGTCCAAGTTCGAGTTCGGCTCGTCCAGGATAAGCAAAGCTGGGTCACCATACAGCGCCCTAGCCAGAGCGATCCGCTGCATCTGCCCCCCCGATAGTCGGCCCCCGCCTGACGAGACGCGGGTGTCATAGCCATCCGGCAGCCGAACGATCATGTCATGCGCGTCAGCTTTCAGCGCCGCCTCAACGATCCGGGCACTGTCCGCCTGATCATCGAGCCGAGCTATGTTTTCGGCGATAGTCCCATCGAACAGAGTGATCCGCTGCGGGAGATAGCCGATTAGCCGTCCAAGTATGTCCGGATCATACTGTTCCAGCGCCGCCCCATCGAGCCGGATTTTCCCGGCCATAGGACGCCAAGCACCGGTCAGTGCGCGGGCAAGCGTCGACTTGCCAGCTCCTGACGGCCCAATCACACCAAGCGCTTGGCCGGGTTCCAGCCGAAAGCTGACCATACGCAAAAGAGGAACTGGCTCGCCAGGGGCACCAACACTCAGCGCCTCGACATCAAGTAAAGATTTCGGGCGGGGCAGAGCCGTCCGTGCCTGCGGCGGCGGAGTGCACGAAAGAAGTTCAGACAGCCGTTGCCACGCGTCACCAGCCTTCTGCGCAAGGGTCCATTGCCCAACAACAATCTCTATCGGCGAAAGGGCGCGGCCCATCAGGATCGAGCCTGCAATCATTGCGCCTGCACTCAGTTCCTCCTTTAGAACCAGCCAAGCTCCTAAGCCAAGCACTGCAGATTGCAGAAAAATGCGAAACGTCTTGGTTAATGACCCGAACCAACCCAAGACTCCCGCCGCAGAGATGGCCTTGCTTAGAGCAGTTTTACGCACCTTTTGCCAGCGGTCGAACCCCGCGCCAGACATACCGAGAGCATGCATTGTTTCGGCCTCAGCCTTCATCAAGTCCGCCATACGATCGGCCTGAAACGCGGTAAAACCGGCCTCCTTCTGCAGTCCCTGTGAAAGAACCTGGTTGAATGCGGATGCGAGAATCAGAATAGCCGCCCCACCCACGGCTAGCCAACCTATAAAGGAGTGAAAGATGAAGAGCACTACTATGAAAAGCGGGGTCCACGGGAGATCCAAAATGGCAAGAATGACTGAAGACCCAAGAAAGGTCCTGATGGCTTCAAGGTCACGCTGAGCGGTGAGCGCCACCGGATCACTCGGAACCCTAGACGACCTTTGCATCGCTGCGGCGAACACACGTCGCTCCAACCGTTCCTGAAAGCGCGCACCGGCGAATGCCATTATCTTGCTCCGAGAGTGCTCAAGCACTCCCATGACCAAGAACAGGAAGATCACGAGAGCAGAGAGCGCAACTAGCGTTGCCTCGGACCTAGCGCCAAGCACTCGATCATAGACCTGCAACATGTATAGTGGACCGGTAAACATAAGGAGGTTGACAACAATACTGTACAATAAAGTCGCAAGGACGAGACCAGAAGACGCACTGAACGCAGACCACAGCTCTTTCCTGCCCTGTACCGAATCACGTTTCCGCATCTACGCCCCGCTATGCCATTCGCTCAACACAAGTCCGGGGCAAAGGTGAGTTGCCTGAACCAATTGAACAGTGAATAGATGCCATGAACTGATTGCCAAACCATTAATAAAGGGCCGCTCGGCATCTACAAGCCCACTATGCTAAGACAAAAAAAATTCGAAAAAACTTCTGGCAAACTGACTCGCATCGAGTTTTATGAATGAACCGACTCCTATTTCAATGCCGAGCGACGCTAAACCAAATAACGCATCACCAGTAATCTAAGGTGGAGTGTAGAAAATCAATACTTTTCCTACCAAGGAAAAGAATTTCAGATCCTCCCAAAAGGTTGACCACCACCCCTTCTGAAGATACCGACGCACTATGATCTATGAACTCCGAAATCGAACCCATACCAAGCGGCATCAATCCTACCAGGATGATCCTGTCATCGAACGCATGAAAATCCACAATTGTGGCTTGATGAAAAGCTGTCAAATCGAAGATAAAGGTGTCGCTTCCAAAGCCCCCAGACAGGAGGTCGCCCCCCCCCCCGCCAATGATCCAATCATCGTCCATCTCACCGAAAATCAAATCGTTTCCAGCACCGCCGACTAGCGTGTCATTTCCTTGGCCTCCTATCATGCGATCGTCGGATGGATAAGACGCTTTATCTTCGGGGTCCGACATTATAGAGGCAACATACTCTTCTAGATTGGTACTTGTGCCGAAAAGTGCGCTCCAGAAATCTAATGATAGTTGCGACCCACCAAGGACAAAGTCATCACCACTCATGCCTCTCAAAGAGTCGGAACCTGTCCCACCAAACATAAAATCGTCACCACCACCACCGTCGGAGTAATCATCACCTATACCTAAAAGGATAACATCGCATCCCAAGCCACCTAGGGCCCGATCATCACCAGATCCCCCTAACATGGTGTCGTCGCCAGAGTTTCCCATCAGGACGTCTGCTCCGTCGCCTCCAATAACTAAGTCATCTCCAGTTCCGCTCTCAAGGATGTCATCTCCCATGCCACCAAAAATCGAATCATGGCCATCGCCTGAAACCATATAATCCGCGCCGTCGCCGCCATAGAGCTCATCATTGCCGGAGCCACCATCGAGAAGATCTTCACCAGCACCACCCAGAACGGTGTCATCACCATCCCCACCCTCAAGTGTGTCTTCACCTTCGCGCCCATCCAGGTAATCATTTCCCCAGCCGGCTTCGATCCTGTTTCGGCCAACTCCTCCGAACAGGGTGTCATTACCACTTCCTAGGATTAGGCTCTCAAATTCCGAGATAGTTACGCCCGTAGCGGGAATCGAAACGAAGTGATCCTGTAGATCAATGGAAACGCTCAGAGTCATACGGGAAAAATTGAGCATATCCTCTCCCGAACCCCCTACTATGGTATCAGAACCGGAACTCCAACCGATAGAATCGTTGCCATCTCCGCCCAGAACTAGATCGTCTCCGCTGCCCCCCTCTAGAACATCACTTCCTTCACCACCTAATAGCGTATCACTACCTTCATCGCCCAGAATTGTATCACTTCCATAGTAGCCAGCAATGGAGTCATTCTGAAGCCCCCCACTCATATGGTCTGGCCCTACGGTTCCAAGCAAAATGTCTGCGCGATCGTAGCCTTCGACGGTCGCACCATTGGCGCCTAGAGTGAGCACTATCATTACAGTTTCATCGGTGGAAAGCGTCAACTGCACTTGGCTAGGCAGGTTTTGAAGGCTAGACGTTCGAACAGTTACGGTAGGTTTCCCGTCAGATCCTTCCTCAACTTCATAGATGCTTACATGTTCTGTTCCAGCCGGGATCGTAAACTTACTAATGACGTCATTCCTGATGTTTCCAGTCTTGTTAGTCAGAAAGTAGACAATTCGGGATTCAGATCCAAACATGGCTGATTGAAGGTCGGAAATAGTTCCAGGATTGAAGATTGTCTGCTGGCCCGGCAACTGAGCAGCCATCATATCGAACGCAAGTCCTCCGAACGTTAATCCAGCGTACTGCGCTTCCCGGAGACCCGTATTGTAAGTTAGTTTAGTGTCATTGTTCTGCTGGACAGCCCAAACGTTCGCATGACTGACACCCGCATTCATCATCTCCTGCGTTAACAGAATCATTGAATCAAACTGCCTCAGTCCAAACTGATTTTCATTTCTTGCCGACACATTCCATTCAGTTACATACCGGCTCACGTTGGTATTGAATCCAGGGGTATTCCGCGCCAGATGCTCCCAATACTCGAATGGTCTATATGCCCATCCAGTGACGGCATGGTCGCCACCGTGAAGGTATCTGTGGGTAAGAATTCCATCTATGGCCGATTGTGATACTGGGTCCGATATCTGATTAAATATAGCTTCAGTTGCAGTAATATCGGCGGGCTTGCCCGCGGTGGGGAGGCCAAGCTCGGCGCGGGAATACCATTCCGCGTTTCCACCGGGGCCAACTTGGATAACAATTTCGGGATCTTCTTTGTTCCATTTGGGCTGGCCCAAGTTGTATTCAATGATAGCTTCTTGAATAGTTCGTGCCAGGAAGTTTGCCATTCGCCCGTAATCAACGGGACTCATCCTAAAGCCAAATAGGCTTTCATTATTGACCCACCATTCATTTCCTAGTTCAAATGCAACAATCGAGGTTTCGGCGGCCTTTGCTTCCTCAAGGGCAAAAAGGACAAAGTTATTTACAATGGACTCAGCATTGGGATCAATGATCCTTTTTCCGCTTGCATCGAACGTGTTCGTGAAGAGCCGATAGGTGGGAATCACAATGGTAGCAGACGCATTGATTGAGCCCGCGAATTCAAGAAAGGACGTTAGCGGCACCAGGCCTTTCTGGCCGGCCACCGGGTTGCCGGTATTGTTGGGATTCTCCATGTCGAAAAGATCTTCGGTCATGGTTCCGCCAGGGTACCTCATTGTTGAGAGCCCAACTTCAGACGCGAATGCTTGGTATGGTTGGGAAATTGCACCTGGCGTCCAGGCGCCGTCACGCGCAAACAGAAAGTTGGTCCCGAATAGATCGTCTGAGGCAGTAGTCCCCGTGTACTTCATTGTCCCGAAGGGCCACAGATTGATGTTTACCATTTTCGATCCTCTTTTTTTCAGTTGACCGCCCCAGCGTTAATAGTCGGTTTACATTTCGGATTTTCGCTGTCTTTTTAGATCTGAATTTCGGTAAAGTTTTGAGATGTTCGAGTGATCTGTGGCTTTTTTGCAACTTCATGTTATTGCGCCCGGTCTCCATGTCAAAGATGCCATTCGACCGATGGCCGCCGGTTGGCGGTCGTGGAGCGCGGGAGTTGCTGAACGTGAGTGCCGATACCTCGGTGTACGGTGCCAGGGGGGGCGGCGCGAACTCGATACAAAGTCTTCCAAGCGAGCAGTCCACATATCATCATGTTCCGCAGTGGCACCGGGTTCACCTCGATGGCGATCTTGTTCCGGTGGCAAGACACCACCGTCCAGTGGCACTACATCGCGCGCGGTGATTTTTGGCAGAATGGGTTCGTCGAAAGCTCCAACGGTCGATTCTGCGACGAATCCTGAACGAGGTGCTGTTCTCGACACTGACCGACAGCCGTGCCCAGATCGCGACGGAACCGCGCCAACTCCTCAGCTGCAAACGATGCGTCGAAGTTCTCGATCACCGTTGGGTGTGCCTCAGAAACGCACACGTTCGTTGGCGGGCAGTCAACGCCCCTTCATGTCAAGCCTTCTGCCAGTCAATCCTGCTAAGAACCTTGGCGGAGGGGCAGAAGAGATCCACGTGCTTAGCTACTCGGTTGCTGATGTTGCCCGGTGAATCCGTTGGCCGCTCTCTCTATGCCAATGGAAAACCAGCTAGCCGCACCCATGAAACATGGAGTTAACCAATCTTGGATTGTACCTACATCTCAGAACAATGGGCGATGTTGTGGAAACAGGAAGATAATTCTGACCCTTGGGTGGTGCGAGAAATCGAAAGACAAACGCATGTATGGTTCCCAGAGCCGAGAAGAACGCACAATGTAGAGATAGTTGGTTGTTCATTTCCGGTTCACTGTCCACCCGTTCGGCTCGTTTAACACTTCCTTAACTCTCGGGGCATAGTATGGGCGAAAGTTGATCAAATCTTAGGTGTTAAATGCATCCGAGCGAACTGAAGAACCAAGCCCTTGTCGCTGCTGCGATGGCAGAGCGCGAAGGGTTCGCTGCCACCGCAGAGGCTTTCAAGCTCCTGGCAATCGTTTGCGCTACAGAAGCCAAAGACCTGTTGGCGAACCAGTTTGAAGCCATGAAGCAAAGTGCGCAAACTGCAACCCAAGAGAGATCGCACTTCTTCGCGCTTACTCATTAAGCGAATCTTTACCAAAAGGCACTCTTCTTGCGGCACACGCTGCTTGGAGATTGCTCACAATGAGACAATGGCAAAAGGACGCGCTTAAGGTCATCCGGGAAGCCCGCCTCCACGCGAACAGGAATTCGGACGACCGCCTACACCAGGCTTGTAGCCGCGCGATTGAAGCAATGGTGATGGAGGGCGGTCAGGTTCCTTCCGAACTGCGCGTCTATGCTCGACAAACTCGTGAACTCTGTGGGGGGACGCTACGAGGGCAATCTCCGTTCTTGTAAATCAGCTTGCGGAGTGAGAAGCATAAATCTCTTTCAACTCTACAACCACCTTGGACCTGTCGCGGTTTTGTTCCGGTCTTTTGCGATCAACTCGCCATCAAGCAGACCGGATATGGCAGCGATACACAGCGACGAGTTCAAGCGTGATGCGGTTCGCATCGCACAGACCAGCGGCCTGACATGGCGTCAGGTTGCGTCTGATTTGGGGGTTGGGCTTTCTACCCTGAACAAATGGGTGAAGAAGGTTTCTGACGAGGCAGGTCCACCCGACTCCGACCAGAACCTTTTGCGCGAGAATGAGCGGCTTCGGCGTGAGAACCGGATTCTCAAGGAGGAGAGGGAACTGCTAAAAAAGGCCACTCGGTTCTTCGCGGCCCAAAAGCCGAGAAGTTCGCGTTTCTGGACGACTATCAGGGGGCGCTTTCCAGGGCGCATGCCTGCCGCGTGATGGGGGTAACGGATCGAGGTCTTCGGGCTTGGAAGCATCGGCCTGTATCCCATCGGCAGCGGCGCGACATGTTGCTTTTGGCGCATATCCGCAATCAGCATAGATCGAGCCAGGGCAGCTATGGCCGCCCAAGGATGACTGAAGATCTGAACGAGTTGGGGTGCGTGTCGGGCACCGTCGGGTGGGTCGTTTGATGCGGCAGAATGCCATTTCAGTGGTCAGAACCCATAAATTCAAAGCAACCACCGACAGCGACCACACATTCAACATAGCGCCGAATCTCCTGCAGCAGGATTTCGCCGCGAGCCAACCCAACCAGAAATGGGCTGGTGACATACCTATGTCTGGACGCGGGAGGGCTGGGTCTATCTGGCAGTCATCCTGGACCTGCATTCACGGCGGGTGGTCGGCTGGGCTATCAGCAGTCGCATTAAGAAAGACCTGGCGATCCGCGCCCTGAACATGGCCATCTCTCTGCGCAGGCCACGGAGGGGATGCATTCACCACACGGACCGCGGCAGCCAATACTGTTCGCACGACTACCAGAAAATCTTGCGCAACGATCGACTGGTGGCGTCAATGAGTGGCAAAGGAAATTGTTATGATAACGCCGCCGTCGAGAGTTTCTTCAAATCCCTCAAGGCAGAACTGGTCTGGCGCACGAACAAGCAGACCCGTCAAGACGTCGAAGTTGCCATCTCCGAATACATCAACGGCTTCTACAATCCACGCCGCAGACGCTCAGCCTTGGGCCGGAAAAGCCCCGTGGCTTTCGAACGCAAAGCCGCTTAACATGAGCACCTGACCGGAACAGAACCGCGACAGGTCCAGAGTGTCTTGAAGTTCGGTAAAGGCGTGTGCCCGATCGGGCGCGTTCCATCGGGCGATCTAGAAACCGCGGTCATCAAGGAGCTTCGGGCGCAGTTCCGGCAGCCGGAGATCATCGCGGGGACTTGGATGGCGGCGCGGGCGCATGATGCCCGCATCACCGAAGCGGACGCAACGGCGGCGCTGCAGTGGCTGGATACGCTGTGGGACGAACTGTCCCCCGCCGAGCAGTCGCGCATGGTGGCGTTGCTGGTGGAGAGGGTGAACATCGGTGAGGAGGGGCTGGACGTGCTGCCGTGAGTTGACGGTTTGTGTGGGCTAACGCGCGAGCTCCTCGCGAAGGTTGGAAACGTCGTATGAAGCTGGGAAGTATTCATAAAGCTCTAACCTTTCCCCATCATTCTCAACCGTGGCGCGAGTCGCCCAATAAAGATATCAACTTGATACCGAACCTGAAACTCTTAGCACTGCGAACGACGAAAAATGGAACGACCTAGCACGGGATAGGCACCGCCAAACACAATATGACAGATCAGGCGTGGTCAGGATGATGGCAACTTAGAGGGTAAGCAGCGCGCCGACGTCATATCGCTCCGTGTTCCGTTCCGCATTGTGCGGCGCGGCGGGCGGAAGAAAATGCAGTTGCTGGACGGCGCAGCAAACCCGTACCGAAGCGACAACACTCTGATCAAGGTGTTAGCGCGGGCCTTCCGGTGGAAGCGAATGCTAGAATCAGGGGAGTTCGCCACCATCGCCGAACCGGCCGAGCGAGAGAGGCTCGCCTCCTCTTACATGACGCGGTTGCTGAAACTGACATTACTTTCGCCAGAGATAGTTGAGAAAGTCCTTAGCGGAGTATATGACCCTAAGGTTACCCTGGCACGTATCTTAGTGCCGTTTTCACAACAGTGGTCAAAGCAAGCGTGGAAAGCTCGGTAACAGCGTTGGACGCGCGTACAGTAATTGATTTTCAGCGCATTCTCACCGGGGCCCTTGGGCTAAGTTCTATGAACTTCCAGGATTGATCTAATGACAAGACTTCGTGGGCAAAACGGGAATTGAGTTCCTTCGAGAAGGGTGCGCAGATCCACGTTGGCGCACTGCTAGCTGCCGCGCAGCAAGTTCGCTACGCTGTCTGCATCAATTCGACTGGTACGTGCCGTCCGGCCTGCCCTTCCGACTCTTTATAGAAACCCTTTGACGCGCAGTATGCTCCTTGGGCAGCTTTCTACGCGTCCGTGGAAACTCGACGGGGACATGGTAGCGTCCCAGCTGATGAGCTTTGCCAGAACAAAGACTTTTGATGCTCTCGTCCGTGATCTGGCGACCGCGCCGGTGCAGGAAGGTCCTGCGGCGCAGTTGTCAAACCTGGTTGTCATTGGATGGGGGCGGCATGACCGACTGTGTCTGCCGCGGGCAGCGTTGCGGTCAGGCGCGACTTCCATGAGCCTTGCATGGTCAACATGCGCCGCTGGCGTAGTCGCGTATTTCTTGACCGCTTTGGGCACAGCGGATGGAAAGCCATTGTTTCAGGTTGAGACGCTGGTCAACCCGCAGCTTGCGATTCGTGTTGCGGTCAGTTCGATCCTCGTTTTTGGGGTGTCGGCGCTTATTGTCAGCCTTCGAAAGAGGTAGACTGTCTTACGCATTCTCTCCGCTGGCCGGGTGGTGCCTCGACCCCTTCGGCCTCCAGCCATTCCAGCACTGCGCCCCAGACGTCCTGCGGCGCTGGGCGGTTATGTAACCCAGGACCGCCTCAAGCTTGCGGCACAGATCTTCGGGGACTGTTTTGGGCCACGGCATGCGGGAGGACTTAGCAGGAACATTATCCGCCCGGAAGTTGCGGCTAGAGGAAATGTTGACACAACTCCCCGACCACCTGCGTGGTGTGCCATGTGCAACCTATTCCACCACACGACCTCAGCCGAGGCTATGCGCCATCTCTTTGACGGTATGGCTAATGAGGCGGGCAATATTCGAATCCGGGGAAGTCTATCCAGACCGAACCGCGCCAATCCTGACTGCTGGCGACGGCGGGCACGTCTTACTCAAGGCGCGTTGGGTCTCCCGTCGCCACCGCAGTTTCACAGCCCTTCAGGTATTGATCGAGGCGTGACCAAAGTTCGGAATGTAGACTCTCCCCACTGGCGGCGATGGCTAAGTGCGGCCAACCGCTGCCTGGTGCCGGTGGATCGGTTTGCCGAACCTCGCGCCGGCGGCAGGGGAGCCGGAAACGCCTGATTCAAGCTGGCGGCAGATCGGCCCATTTTCTTCGCTGGTATTTGGGCGCCCGCCTGGACCTCGATCCGCAAGCTAAAGGACGGCGCGACCACGGACGTCCTCTTCGCTTTCCTCACCTGTTAACCTAACGACGAAGTGGCGCCTATCCATCCCAAGGCGATGCTGGTGATATTGACACAGCCGGATGAGTGGGCGGCTTGGCTGTCGCTGGACTGGGGGCAGGCCAAGTCGCTGCAACGCTCACTGCACAATGGCGCTCTTGAGGTGTCCCATTAGAAGAACTGCCCGACCTTTCGGCCGTGCAGGCGTGTAAAGGTGTCATTGGGAAAAGTGGCAGCTCAAACTGATACGAGCCTCACGGGGACCGCGTTACTCGCACGACTGATTCCTACCGGTGCAGTTGGGCGCGATGATGGCACTGCCCTCCGTTTCGAGACCGAACAGCCATACAAGCGTTTTGGAGATGGTGGGTTGATTGATGGTTATGTTCGAGGGCGCACCAAGGTAATCAACGATTTCAAGGGTGAGTGGCGGACCCGGAGCGATTCGAACGCCCGACCCTCAGATTCGTAGTCTGATGCTCTATCCAGCTGAGCTACGGGTCCGCAATGTCGGGCGATGTAGCCTTGCACGCCGGGCAATGCAAGGGCGAAATCAAGGAGCGGGGTCGGTAGTTTCCTTGGGCAGGTGGATGGCGAACTCGGTGCCCTCGGCGTCGCTGCGGACCAGCTCCAACCGGCCGCCGTGACCGCGGACCAGTTCGGCGGCGATAGCAAGTCCAAGGCCGGTGCCGCCCTTCCGCGCACCGCCCTGGAAGGCGGCGAAAAGGTGCTCGCGCGCCTTCGGCGGCATGCCCGGACCGGTATCGCCAACCCGGACCCACCATTCACCCTCGTCCTCGCCAGCCGAGACCTCGATGGTGCCGGGCTGGCTGGTGGCCTCGATCGCCTGCCGGGCATTGCGGATCAGGTTGGACAACACGCGATAAAGCTGCTCGCCGTCGGCGCGGATGATCAGGCCCGGCGGCACCTCGATCAGGCAGGTGATCGAGCTATCAGCCCCCAGGGCTTCGCCCTCGACCACTTCGCCCACCAGCTGCGCCAGGTTCAGGCGGCGAAGCTGCGGCGGGGGTTCTTCGGCCTTGCCGAAGGCGAGGGTGGATTCGCACAGGGAGACCGCCCGGCTGATCGAATTGATCAGCTTCGGTGCCGCCCGGGTGACGACGGGGTCGGCGCTGCCCTCCAGCCGGTCGGCGAAAAGCTGCGCCGTGGTCAGGATGTTGCGCAGGTCATGGCTGATCTTTGCCACCGCACCACCCAGCTGGGCCAGCCGTTCCTTCTGCCGCAGCGCATTGGTCAACTGCATCTGCATTGACTGCAGAGCCTCTTCAGCCGCACGCAGTTCCTCGACATCCGCATTCGGCTCGATCACCCGGCGCGCGTCCTCGGGCGCTTCGGCATAGGTCTGCATGTGATGCACCACGCGGCGGATCGGCGTGACCAGCAGGCGTTGGACGGCGAGGAACAGCAGCAGCGCGGTGACGACGGAAATAAGGGCGGACAGGATCAGGATCCGCAGTCCATAATCCAGCATCGCCTCGCGCAGGGGCTTGGTCTCCATCGTCACTTCGATCAGCGTTCCAGCCTCCTGGACCGGATAGCCGATCACCCGCACCACGCGATCCTGCGGGTCCAGCAGACAGGCGAAGGCGTCGCGGATCAACTCCCACGGGCCGGCCATGCGTAGGTCGAACGTGTCATGGATCTCGCCGGGGACCGGGGACGAAAGCACCAGCTGCCGCACCTCGTCCCGCCGCAGGACGACGTTGTAGACCTCGGCGTTGGCCAGAAGCTCGGCCTCAAGTTCGGGCGAGACCATGTCTTCGGCCGCAAGCTGTGTGAGAGCGGCGATCTGCGCCTGCTTCAACCGGGTCAGCATGAAATCGGCCCGGAACCGCGCGATGGAAGGCACGAAGATCAGCACTTCGGCCAGCATCACGAAGATGACGGTAAGCATCAGGAAGCGTCCCGAAAGCGTCTTGAGAAATCTCTTGCGTCTTTCGGCCACCCGAACCTTCCTTGTCCGGCTTACGGGACCCAGCGTTGCACGAACCTGACCAGGCGCTTCAACGTTGGGCTGTCAAACAGCTTGGGGCTAAAATAGGCACCCGCCGCGCGTTTGGAAACCTCTCCCAGCGTCGGATAGGGCGCGACCATCGCGGCAATGGCAGACATCTTCAACTTGGACGAGATTGCAAGCGCCCAAACCCCGATCAGTTCGCCCGCCTGCGGCCCGACGATGCTGGCACCAACCGGGCGTCCTCGGACCACCATGACCTTCACCAGCCCATGGCCTTTCCCTTCGGCGAGCGCGCGGTCGTTGTGGGCGAACTCGGCCCGCACGACGGTGACTGCATCGCCATGCAGCTTGCGCGCTTCGGCCTCGGTCAGGCCCGCCTGGGCCAGCTCCGGGTCGGTGTAGGTGGCGCGGGACAGGGCGCGCGGGTCGGCCTTGGCGGGCAGGCCCAGGACGGCCTGGCGGATCACGATACCGGCGTGCCAGGCCGCAACCTGGGTGAACTGCAAGCCGCCCGCCACGTCGCCCACCGCATAGACGCGACGGTTCGTCGATCGCAACCGGGCGTCGACCGTGATGCCCTTCGGCGAGTAAGCCACTCCCGCAGCCTCCAGGTTCATCCCGTCCACCGCCACCTTGCGGCCAACGGCCAGCAGAAGGTGCGAGCCCTTGATGTGCCGCCCGTCGCCCAGGGTGACCTCGACTGCGCCCTTGTCCCCGGACAGCCGCACGACGGGCTGGCCTTCGACAAGAGTGATCTCCTCGGCCTGCAAGGCTTCGATCACCACGGCAGCAAGCTCCGGGTCCTCGCGACCAAGCACCTTTGCCCCCTCGATCACCGTCACCTCGCAGCCCAGCCGCCGATGCGCTTGCGCCATCTCCATCCCGATCGGGCCGCCGCCGATGACGATCAGATGCTCGGGACGTTCACGCAGGGCAAAGATCGTCTCGTTGGTCAGGTAGGGGACAGTCTCGACACCCTGAATCGGCGGCACCAGCGCCCGCGAGCCGGTGGCGATGACGAAACGCCGGGCGCGGACCACCGTGTCCCCGGCCTGGATTTCCCGCGGGCCGGTGAAACGGGCAAAGGCTCGGATCACCGTCGCGCCCAGACCCTCGAAACGCTCCTGACTGTCGACGGGTGCGATCTCGTCGATCACCGCCGCCACGTGATCTTTCACCGCGCCGAAATCCACCTCGGGGGCGACTGCAGCGATGCCGCGGAACCCACGACGCTGTGCCTCGGCCGCCTTGGCTGCGGCGATCAGCGCTTTCGAGGGCACGCAGCCGGTGTTCAGGCAGTCGCCACCCATCTCGTCGGCCTCGATCAGCACGACACGCGCGCCCATCTGCACCGCACCGGCCGCAACCGACAGGCCGCCGGACCCGGCCCCGATCACGCAGATATCCGTCTCGATCCGCTGCATTCAATGTGCTCCCTTGATGGCCCGGATCAGCATCGGCAGCGCCGCCAAGGCGGCAAGGCCGAGAAGCGGAAACAGGACGGGCGGCGTGAAGATGATGCCAAGGTCCGGTGCCTCGCCCCGCGCGAAGACCTCGCCCAGACCCGACCCGACCGAGGTGAAGACCAGCGCGCCCGGAATGATCCCGACAAAGGTCGCGACGGCAAAGCGGTAAAGGCTGGTGCCGACGAAAGCCGGGATCAGGTTCGCGATGAAGAAAGGCACCAGCGGGACGAGCCGCATCAGGAACAGGACCGACCATTCATTCTCGCGCAGGGCCGCCTGCAGCCGTGCCGCCTTGCCGCCCGCAGTCTCCAGCTTTTGCGCCAGAGCCGCGCCGAACCCGGTGCGCGCGGCCAGAAAGACCAGAACCGCCCCCGTGCCCGCGCCCGCCACGTTGTAGAGGACGCCTGGAAAGAGGCCGAACAGGAACCCGCCCGTCAGCGTCGCCACCGTGCCGCCGGGCAGGCTTAGCGCCACGATCACCACATAGGCTGCCAGAAACCCCAGCACGGCCCAGAGATAATGCGCATCGCGGAAGGCCAGCAGGTCCTCGCGGTGGCGGGCAAGCGTCTCGAAACTCAGCTCATCGCGCAGCGCGATAGCCCCCAGAAGGGCCGCCGAAAGAATCACCAGGATCGGCAGGCGCTTCAGCCAGGTGGAAGCAGTGGGTGGTGCGGTGGCGGGTGGCATGTCGGGTCCTTGCATGGGGGCCGAACATGGCTCAGGACGCGACCGGGGGACAGGGGTTTCACGCCGCCTTGATCCCGGCCGGTGCGATCCGGTCCAGACTGAAACATTTCCCCGACCGCGGACGCGAAATGTTGCAGGAAATCCGCGCGGCCTGCGTTGACTTGGGCCGAAACCGCCCGTAAAGGACGGGCTTCAAGTTACGGGCCCTCGAATCCACCGGGTTCGGGTCATGTCTAATGGAGAGCCGCGATGAAGCGCACCTTTCAACCGTCGAACCTGGTTCGCAAGCGCCGTCACGGCTTTCGTGCGCGCATGGCCACCAAGAACGGCCGTCTTGTCCTCGCCGCACGCCGCGCCAAGGGCCGTCACAAGCTGTCCGCCTGATCACGCGCCCCCAGGGGCGTCAGGGTAAGCATATGACACCGCCGGAGACCCAGGGCCAAGGCATCTTAGCCGAAGCGCCCAACGGCTTTCCGGCGGTTTCGCTTTGCGTGATGCAAAAGCGCGCCGATTACCTCAAGGCAGCCTCGGCCCGGCGTCAAGGCACGGGCGGCTTCCTGCTGCAGGCCCGGGATCGGGCTGACGGCGACCCTCTGTCCCGCATTGGTTTCACCGCGTCGAAAAAGATCGGCAACGCCGTGCTGCGCAACCGCGCCAAGCGCCGCCTGCGGGCCTTGGCGCGCGAGGTGCTGGGTCCCCGCGCCCGGCCTGGCTGGGACTACGTTCTGGTTGCCAGGCCTGAGGCCACCGTCTCACGCCCCTACACCGACCTGCGTGCGGATCTAGAGCAGGCTCTGCTTTCCGTGCATCGAGGCCGGGCATGACGCCGCTTGCGCACCTTGCCGCGCTGCCCGTCCGCGCCTACCGCCTGCTCTTGTCGCCCTGGGTGGGACATGGCTGCCGCTTTCAGCCCACCTGTTCGGCCTATGCGCTTGAGGCGCTGGAACGGCATGGCGGTCTGAAAGGCAGCTACCTGACAGTGCACCGCATCTGCCGCTGCCACCCCTGGGGCGGGCAGGGCTATGACCCGGTACCGGGTGCCGACCCGGAGCACGACGCTGACCGCTAGGTCACTGCATCGTCGCGATGATCGCGCGCAGGGTCTCGATACCCTCGCCCTTTTCGGAACTGGTCACGACAAGCTCGGGATAGGCCGCCGGATGCTTTCCCAGCGCGCCCTTCACCTGTTCGATCACCGCTTCGCGCTCGACCCGGTTGATCTTGTCGACCTTGGTCAGCACCGCCTGGAAGGTCACGGCCGAGCGATCCAGAAGCTGAAGGATCTCTTCGTCCACCGCCTTGACCCCATGCCGCGCATCGATCAGCACGAAAGCGCGGCGCAGGGTGACGCGGCCTGACAGATACTGCTTCAGCAGCGCCTGCCACTTCGCGACAATGGCGACCGGCGCTTCAGCGTAGCCATAGCCCGGAAGGTCGACCAGATACCGTTCCTCGCCCAAGGCGAAGTAGTTGATTTCCTGCGTCCGACCAGGCGTGTTCGAAGCCCGGGCCAGCGTTTTGCGGCCCGTCAGCGCATTGATCAGGCTGGATTTTCCCACGTTCGAGCGCCCGGCAAAACAGACCTCGAGCCGGTCGGCAGGGGGCAGGCCGGACATCGCCACCACGCCCTTCACGAAGGTGACGGGGCCGGCGAACAGCAGCCGTCCAGCCTCACGGGCTTCGTCCTCGGGCTCCGGCGTCAAAGTGAAGGTCATTGCCATCAGTGCACCTCGTCTCCCACGGCGACTTTGCCACCCTCGATCACCCTGGCGAAGACGCCAAAGTCGGTGTGACCGTAGCGACGCTCAAGCGCCCCCATCGTATCGGCATCCTGCTGCCCGGTCTGCGGGTTGGCCCCGGTAGCCCGGCAGCGGCCGATCGGCTCTTCGATCCGCAGCCGGGCTTCACCTATGGTGATCTCCTGCCCGACCAGATCCAGTTCGGCCATCGGAAGCCAACCTTCGATCCAGATATTGCCCCGGAACCGGTGTGGCGACAGGTCACGGCCGATCTGCGCGCCCAGTTGCGCCAATGAAGAAACCGAGTTTATCGACACCAGGGGCTGGTCCTGATCCGTCAGCGCGTGACCCGGGACCCGGATAACGCGCGCTGGCTCTGGCCGCGTTTCCGGCCAGAGGGGGCGCAGCCAGGCGATCAGCCGCGCGGCATCCGTCGGATCATCGGGCGTGAAGCTTTCTGTCGGGCGGCGCGGATGGCTTAGCGTCACATTTCCTGCCCGCTCGTCGGACGTGCAGGAGATTGCCATCAGCTCTGCCGAACCCCAGCCGCGCAGGAACTGCAGTTTGGGTGCCCAACCGGGTGGTTCGGATAACCGGGCTGCAGCATGAGCAACCGCCCAAACCCGGTCGAAGGGGAACGCCGCGCCTTCGGTCAGCCTTGCCTCTGCCACCTGCTCGAAGCCGGCGGACTTGATAGGGTGGCGCACCAGTTGCGCGACGCGCCCCCCGGCCGGATCGGTCACTTCTTGCCCTTCTTGGCGGGAGTCGGGGTCGGTGGGGCAGGAGGCTTGGCTTTCGCCTCGACCCGCGCCGCCTTGGCCGAGCGGATGTTGTCGAAGATGTCGGGCCGCTTTCCGTGGCTCCACATGATCAGGTACTGCTGCATGAAGGTGATCGTGTTGTTCGTGATCCAGTAGACCACCAGGCCGCTGGCGAAGCCGCCCAGCATGAACATGAACACCCAAGGCATCCACGCGAAGATCGACGCCTGCACCGGGTCGGTCGGTGCCGGGTTCAGCTTCTGCTGCAGCCACATGGTGATGCCCAGAAGGATCGGCAGAATGCCGATGAAGATCAGGTGAAGCACCGACCCCGTCGGCGGCGCAGCCCAGGGCAGCAGGCCGAAGAAGTTGTAAAGCGACGACGGATCGGGTGCCGACAGGTCCCGGAGCCATCCGAAGAATGGCGCGTGGCGCAGTTCGATGGTGACGAAGATCACCTTGTAAAGCGCAAAGAAGATCGGGATCTGGATCAGGATCGGCAGGCAGCCCGCGGCCGGGTTGACCTTCTTGTCCTTGTAAAGCTGCATCATTTCGCGCTGCAGCTTCTGTCGGTCATCCCCTGTGCGTTCCTTCAGGGCTTCCATCTCGGGCTGAAGCTCTTTCATCCGCGCCATCGAGACGTAGGACTTGTAGGCCAGCGGCAGCACCAGGAACTTGAGGAAGAAGGTCAGCGCGATGATGGCAATGCCCATGTTGCCGATGTGCACGTTCAGCCAGTGCAGGACGGCAAAGATCGGCTTGGTCAGGAAGTAGAACCAGCCCCAGTCGATCGAATCGAGGAATCCCGCAATGCCGCCCTCGTTCTCGTAGGCGCGGATCGTCGCCCATTCCTTCGCCCCGGCGAAGAACTGGATCGTCGAGGTGGCACTCGCCCCCGCCGCGACCGAGACGACGGGTTGGCGCACCTCCGCCTGGTAGATGCCGGCGCTGGGGACATATTTCAGCACGGACTTGAACGGTTTGCCCTGCTCGGGGACCAGCGTCGTCATCCAGTAATGGTCGGTAAAGCCGATCCAGCCGTCGGTGGTGGCTTCGGTGACTTCGGCGGGCAGGCCTTCGCGGGCGTCGACTTCAAGCTCGGTGATGTCAACGTAGTCGGTCTCAAGGAGCTTGCCGTCAGTCCGCTGGATCGCACCTTCATGAACGACGAAGATGTTCTGCAGTTTCGGCAGGCCATGCCGGGCGACGATGCCATAGGGTTGCAACGCCACCGCGGCGGACGAGCTGTTCTGGACGGTGTCGGTCACGGTGAACATGAAGTCTTCGTCAACCGAGATTTCGCGTAGGAAGGTCAGGCCCTTGCTGTTTTCCCAGCGCAGCGTCACCGGCTGGTCGGGCGTAAGCGTCGCGCCGGCAGTGGTTGTCCAGGCGGTGTTGGCGTCGGGAACATCCGTGACGTCGAGACCGGTGCCGGGAAGCCAGCCGAAAACCGAGTAATATGAAAGCTCTTCGCCCACCGGAGACAAGAGGCGCACGATCGGCGCGCCCGCGTCCAGCGACTCGCGGTAGGTCTTCAGCGAAAGGTCGTCGATCCGGCCGCCCCGCAGGGACAGCGAACCGGAAAGCTTTGGCGTGTCGATCGCCAGCCGCGGCGCTTCGGGGACCGGGTCAGCCTCGGTCTGGGGCTGGGTCGGCGATGTTTCTGCCGGTGCTGTCACGACAGCCTCGGTGCCGGTCTGCCCGGTCACGGCGGTCTGCGCCGGCGGCTCCGGCGGCGGGAAGAAGATGAACCAGACGAGCATCACCGCCGCGCTTAGAACCATCGCGAGGATGAGATTCTTGTTGTTCTGCTCTTCCATGCCGCCAACCACCATGCTGATCGATCAGCGGTGCTTCAACGACAGGGGCGGGGAAAGGTCAAGCAGTTTCGCCCTTCCCCGGCAGGAGTGCCGATCAATTCGCAACGAGCCGGTCGCGCGGCGGAACCGAAGGGCGGCGGCACCCGTATTGCCGGGGCGGCCGGGCGGGCTTCCCCGTCTAGCGTGCCTTCACGCCGATGCGGATCGCTTCGCGATGCTGGTCGCGGTGGGTGGTCAACCAGCGGACCAGATCGCCAACCGGCATCGGCTTTGCAACGACGTACCCCTGCACATGGCCGCATCCCAGTTGCGCCAGAAGGGCATGCTCGGCGGGTGTCTCGACCCCTTCTGCAAGCGTATCTAGCCCCAGACGCTCTGCCAGTGAGAGGATGGCCATGACCAGCTTCTGCTGGTCGCGGTTCTGGTCCACATCCTGCACGAAACTTCTGTCGATCTTCAGCCGGTTCAGTGCAAAGCGGCGGATTGCGGTGATCGAGGAATTGCCGGTGCCAAAGTCGTCCAGGTCGACGGCGCAGCCCAGTGCCGAGATCCGGCCGATGTTCGAGGCTATGACGTCATCTCCATCCCCAGCCACCACCGATTCCAGCACCTCGACCGTCAGCCGCGACGGCGCCAGTCCATATCGGTCAAGCGTCCAGCGCAGGCGGTCGGGCAACTGCGGATCGCGCAGTTCCGGACCCGAGAAGTTGACCGCCACGGTCGGCAGATGCAAACCGCGACGGTCGAGTTCGACAAGCGCAGCCAGCGATTGGGCCAGCATGGTCTGGCCCAGAAGCTCCATCAACTCGGACCCCTCGATGGCGGGCAGGAAACTGCCGGGCGCAAGCAGGCCGCGCTCGGGGTGCTGCCAGCGGACTAGGGCTTCGATCCCCGAAACCTCGCCGCTGTCGGTGGAAAGCTGCGGCTGGAACCAGGCCTGGATCTCGCCCCGGTCGACCGCCTGGGAAAAGCCCGACCGCAAGGCATCGCGGTCGGCCCGCGCCCGGGCAAGATCGTCCGAATAGCCGCGGATCGCGCCAGGACGGTTACGGGCAGCCTCGTCCGCTGCAACCTGGGCCGCGTCCAGAAGCGAGCGACCGGACGGCTGCCGGAGTTGGGCCGAATGGCAAAAGCCGACCGAGCAGGTCACTTGCGCCGGTCCGTCGGCAAGGTTCATCGGCTGTTGCACCACCAGGTGCAGCCGGGCCGCGATACGCACCATGATTTCGGCATCCAGCCGAGGCGTGGCCGAGAGCGCCACCGCCAGACTGCCATCTTCCATCGGGAAAAGCATGTCGCCCGGACGCAACGCCCCGCGAAGCCGGCCAATGGAGGCGGCAAGAATTTCGCACTGCCGGGTCCGGCCCAGACGGTCGGCCAGATGTGCGGGATCGTCGAACTGGATCACCAGGCACCCGGTCGCGCCGCCTTTCGTCCGGATTTCGGCCAGCGCCCGGTCCAGACGGTCGATCACCTGGTCCGAAACCGCAACCGGCGGGGCGCGCAGCAGGTGCGCCCGATAGGCCATCACCCAGAACGGCAGCAAGGCCGCAAGCATGATCAATCCGGCTTCGCCCCCCGCCCAATAGGCCGCGAGACCAAGGACGGGTAGCATGGCGATGATCTGCCAAGGCAGGTCGGACCCGCGCGGAAACGCAAACATCATGGCAGCCGGTCCCTTCTGTCAGCGGGCGCAGGGCCCGCGGCTTGGGGTCAGGCTAGCCGGATGTTCATGATCGGTTCCTTAATGCTCGCCCGAAAGTTGCGTAGAATTTTCGACATCTGCCAAGGCGGCCGCAAGGCCGGCGAAATGGAACAGCGCGGGGTCCGCCAGATGCGAGGGCTGCACGTTCATCAGTGACCGGAACATCACCTGGCGTCGGCCGGGGGTACGGGTTTCCCAGTCGTCCAGAAGCTTCTTCACCTGCGCGCGCTGAAGGCCTTCGTGACTGCCGCACAGATCGCACGGGATGATCGGGTAACCCATGCCTTGCGCGAACTTCTCGCAATCGGCCTCGGCCACGAAGGCCAGGGGGCGGGCCACGAACAGATCGCCGTCCTCGTTCAACAGGCGCGGCGGCATCGAGGCCAGTCGGCCACCGTGGAAGAGGTTCATGAAGAAGGTCTCAAGGATATCATCGCGGTGATGCCCCAGGACAACGGTCGAGCAACCTTCTTCGCGCGCGATGCGGTAGAGATTGCCGCGCCGGAGCCGTGAGCAAAGGCTGCACATCGTCCCGCCCGGCTTGATCTTGTCGATCACCACCGAATAGGTGTCCTTATATTCGATCCGGTGCGGCACACCCATCTTCGTCAGGAATTCCGGCAGGATGGTCGCCGGAAAGTTGGGCTGACCCTGGTCCAGATTGCAGGCCAGAAGGTCCACCGGCAGCAGGCCACGCCACTTCAGCTCGTGCAGGATCGCCAGCAGGGTGTAGCTGTCCTTGCCGCCCGACAGGCAGATCAGCCACCGGTCGCCGGGCTTCGCCATGCCATAGGTGTCGATCGCCTCGCGCACCTGTTGCAGCAGGCGCTTGCGCAGCTTGCGGAACTCCAGCCCCTTGGGCGCGCCGTGGAAAAGCGGGTGAATCTCGTCGGTGTCGTCAAGCATGGGGGCCTCGCAGGATGTGCCCTTATGCCAGAGGGGTGCTCCAAGGCAAAGACTTTGGAAATGGGCTGACCGATGCTATAATGGCCGCATTTGAACGACCATTTTATGGAGATCGCGATGGATTACATCTTTTGCGCCCGCAATACGACGCAGGGCAAATTCGGCTCGAACCCCGGCCAAACCAAGTTCCTGAAAGTCCCCCCGACCGCCGCCAGCCATACTCCGGCCATGGCAATCTCGCGCCCCGACTGGTTCAAGACGGTGATCGACATCGCCAAGACCAGCACCAGTGCAACCGGCAAGCCCGTCGGCGACGTCCTGATCTACATCCATGGCTACAACAACGCGCTGCAGACCGTCCTCGCCCGCCATCGGTTGATCCGCAAGGGGCTGGAGAGTTTTGGCTACAAGGGGGCCGTGGTCAGCTTCGACTGGCCCTGCGGAGATACGGCCCTCAACTACCTTGAGGACAGGGTCGACGCGCGCCTGACGGCCCTGCGACTGGTGACCGATGCCGTGACCGCCTTCGGGCGGATCCAGTCGACGGACTGCATGATCAGCACCCATGTCCTGGCCCATTCCATGGGGGCCTTTGTCCTGCGCGAGGCTTTCGACGATGCCGACGACCGCCCCGCCCTGGTGCAGCAGGGCTGGACCCTAAGCCAGGTCATGCTGGCGGGAGGCGATGTCTCGGCCAATTCGATGGGTGCCTCCGAAGTCAGCGCCTCGCTTTATCGCCATTGCATCCGGCTGACGAACTACTCGAACCCCTATGACGCCGCCTTGTCGATCTCGAACGCCAAGCGACTGGGGGTCTCGCCGCGGGTGGGTCGTGTCGGACTTCCTGCCAACTCGCCGACCAAGGCGGTGAATGTCGATGTCGGGACCCATTACGACGAGGACCGCGAGGATTTTGCCGGTATCCCGAACGCGGATCATGCGTTCTACTTCTCGTCCAACCGGGTGCTGCAGGATGTCTACCTTACCATCCAGGGCGAGATCGATCGCGCGGCGCTGCCGACCCGCTTCGCCGATGGCAGCGGGAAACTGCACCTGAAGCCCAAATCGATGAAGGTCTAGACGTGCTGGGCGCCGTTGACCTCGATCTCGGCGCCCGAGATGTAGCTGGACTGGTCCGAGCACAGGAACCAGATCGCGTCGGCCACTTCCTTGGGCTGACCCAAACGCCGCATGGGCAGTTGCTCGACGATCTTGTCGGTACCGGGGGACAGGATCGCGGTCTCCACTTCTCCCGGCGCTATGGCGTTGACGCGGACGCCCAAGGGTCCGAAATCATGGGCCATTTCCCGGGTCAAGGCCGCAAGCGCCGCCTTTGACGTGGCATAGGCGGCGCCCGCGAAGGGGTGCACACGGACCCCGGCGATGGAGGTCACGTTGACAATAGACCCCTTCGTCGCGGTCAACTCGTCCTTCAGCCCGCGGGCGAGGATGACCGGGGCGAAGAAGTTGACGTGGAAGACATGGCCCCAGGTGCGCAGGTCGGTGGTCATGGTGTTCAGCCGCGCGCCTTCCGGACCCTTGGGGCTGATCCCGGCGTTGTTCACCAGGGCATGGATGCGGCCGCCGACCTTGGCCTTGATCGTCTCGATCGCCGCGATGGTCTTGTTCGGGTCTGCCAGGTCGATCTCGATGTGATTTTCTTCGCCTCCCGGCCAGGGGCAGCGCGGGTCGAAGGGCTGGCGCGAGCAGGTCAGGACCCGCCACCCCTCGGCCGAAAACCGCTTGACGGTGGCATGGCCAATCCCGCGGCTTGCGCCGGTCAGGACAAGGGTCTTCTGTTCGGACATAGAAGTCTCCTTTATGGGGGAAGGCTACCCTTCCCCACGGGGAAGGCAAGGCTTGGCCGATAAGACTTGGCCGATAAGACTTGGCGGGGGGTCGGAAAAAGCATATGCGGCGCGAAGAGACGGAGGCCCCGATGAAGCAGCAGACCCTGACCCCGGAAGATGCCAAGACGACCGCCAAGATGCTGTCCGAGGCGCTCCCGTATCTTCAGCGCTTCGAGGGCGCGGTGGTGGTGGTCAAGTTCGGCGGCAACGCGATGGGCGACGACGCGGCGATGGCCGAATTTGCCCGCGACATCGTGCTGATGAAGCAGGTCGGCGTGCATCCCGTCGTGGTCCACGGCGGCGGGCCGATGATCAACGAGATGCTGCAAAAGCTTGGAATCAAATCCGAATTCGTGCGCGGCAAGCGGGTGACGGACAAGGCCACGGTGCAGGTTGTGGAAATGATCCTGTCGGGCCTGGTGAACAAGCGGATCGTGCAGGCGATCATGGATGCGGGCGGTCGGGCCGTGGGCATTTCCGGCAAGGACGATGACCTGATGGTCTGCGAGGCGGATGACCCCGAACTGGGCTACGTCGGCCGTCCCGTGGAAATGAACGTGCAGGTCCTGCGCGACCTTTACAACGCCGGGATCATCCCGGTGGTGGCCCCCGTGGCGACGGGGATGAAGGACAACGAGACCTTCAACGTGAACGGTGACACGGCGGCGGGGGCCATCGCAGGCGCCTTGCAGGCGGACCGTCTGCTGCTTCTGACAGACGTGCCCGGCGTCAAGAACGCGGCCGGAGAGGTGATGACCCAGATCACGCCGGAGGAGATCCGCCAGATGACGGCGGACGGTGTGATCTCGGGCGGGATGATCCCGAAGACGGAAACGGCACTGATGGCGATCGACCAGGGGACGCGGGCGGTGACGATCCTGGATGGCAAGGTGCCGAACGCCTGCCTTCTGGAGTTGTTCACTGACCACGGGGCCGGAAGCCAGATCCGGTCGACCGAACCCAGGATAAAACCCCACGCACGGCGCTGACCGGCGCGAACCCGCGGGCGGACAGTTAACCGGCTGAAACGGCGGGGTTTTCAGCGTATCCTTTGCGTATTCATTGCGTATTCATTCCATGCATACGCGCGCCCGGGCTTGCGGTTCTTAACCATCGGCCGCGAATCGCGTATATGCCTTCCGTATGGAGCAGGAACTTCTTTGGCGTGGCGGGGTGTTCCTGACGCTCTTTGCCCTCTTTGCGGGGCTGGAGGCGCTGGTCCCGCGCCGACCCCGCGCGCTGACGCGCAGGCGGCGTTGGGCGACCAATCTGGCCATCACGGTCTTGAACACCCTGGCGCTGCGGGGCCTGGCCATTCTTCTGCCACTGCTTGCCATCGGAGCGGCGTTTGACGCCCAGGCGCAGGGCTGGGGGCTGCTGAACCGGCTGGACTGGCCGGGCTGGCTGGAACTGGTGCTGGCCGTCCTGATCCTGGACCTCGCGATCTGGGCGCAGCATCTGGTGACGCACAAGGTGCCCCTCTTCTGGCGGTTTCACCGGGTCCACCATGCCGACCGCGACATGGACGTGACCACGGGCTTCCGCTTTCATCCGGTCGAGATCCTGGCCTCGATGGGGCTGAAGATCGGGCTTGTCTATCTGCTTGGCCCCTCGGCGCTGGCGGTGCTGGTGTTCGAGATCCTGCTCAGCGGCACGGCGCTGTTCAACCACTCGAACCTTGCCTTGCCGGGGCCGGTGGACCGGGCCTTGCGGCTGGTGCTGGTGACGCCCGACATGCACCGGGTCCACCACTCGGTGAACCGCGAGGAGCATGACAGCAATTACGGCTTCTGCCTGTCGGTTTGGGACCGGATTTTCCGCACTCATGTGCCACAACCGAAGGCGGGACATGACGCGATGACCGTGGGGCTGGAATGGCAGGACGAGAGACCGGCGAAACTGGGGTGGGCGCTGGGCTTGCCCTTCCGGCGCTAGAGGCGCGGCTGGCCGAAGAGCGGCTGGAGGTGCTGGGCGGTTTCGCCGTGGCCGAGGGCGAGGCGGGCTTTCCGGCGGGCACCAGAACCCTGCTGATGCTGGGGCCGAGGGAGCCGGGCTTCTGGCCACATCTGCAGGCGCAGCCGGAGTGGGGCGAACCGGACCCGGTGGACCGCTGGTCGCGCCGGGTGATCGGGCGGATCGCCTGCGATCTTGGGGCGAAGGCGCTGTTTCCGTTCGGGGGGCCACCCTATCATCCGTTCTACCAGTGGGCCTTGCGGACGGGCAGGGTCTGGGACAGCCCGGTGCGGCTGCTGGTTCATGCCGGGCAGGGGCTGATGGTCAGCTTTCGCGGGGCTTTGGCCTTGAAGGATGTCGTCGCGGTGCCGCCCCCGGTGGCCCGGCCCTGCGAGACTTGTGCCGCCCCCTGCCTGACCGCCTGCCCGGTGGGCGCGCTGACCGGGGCGGGCTATGACCTGCCGGCCTGCCACGCTTTCCTGGACCGACCGGAAGGGGCGGAGTGCCTGTCCGCCGGCTGCCTTGTGCGCCGCGCTTGCCCGCTGTCGCAAAGCTATGCAAGACTGCCCGAACAGTCGGGTTATCACATGAGGCAGTTCCACAGATGAAGCGCTTGATCCTGACGCGGCATGCGAAATCTTCCTGGGACGACCCGCTGACCCCCGACCATGACCGCCCGCTGAACGAGCGCGGCAAGGCCGCGGCGGCGGACCTGGGGCAGTGGCTGGCGAGCCGGGACTATGTGCCGGGAGAGGTCCTGTGTTCTGATGCGGTACGCACCCGGAAGACCTTCTCGGGCATCGCGCCCGCGCTGCCGGGGGCTCCGGTGCTGGAATTGAAGCCGGCGCTCTATCATGCCGGTCCGGATGTGATGATGGCGGTCTTGCGGCATGGCAAGGCGGACGTGGTGATGATGATCGGGCACAACCCCGGCATCGCGGAATTCGCGGCGCGGTTGGTCGCGCATCCGCCTGCCAACGCGGAGTTTGCGAGATATCCGACGGGGGCCACTCTGGTGGCGGATTTCGACGTCACGGACTGGACGGACGTCACCTTCGGATCCGGGGTGACGGTGGATTTCATCGTCCCGCGCGAGATCGCGGTCTGATCGCTGCCCACGCGAGGCGGCTGTCGGATTAAATGTGAAATCAACGGGTTGATCGACCGCGTTAGCGTGGGCTTTACCATGCCCTCTGCTGTGTACCTTGAACGGGGAGCCGCCTCGGGGGGCATCGAGCTCCCGCTTGGCGGCGCATCCGCGGGCGTTTGTTGATCGCGGGCTGGTGGCGGCGGCGGAGCCTCCGGCGGGGATATTTCAGCCAGTATGAAAGCGTTGTGCGTGGTCGCCGGGCGGCGGGGCGCTATCTCTCGCTTCTGATCGGGAGGCGTGATGCGGGCATTGGTTGTTGGGGCGTCGGGCGGGATTGGTGCGGCTTTGATCGCAGCCTTGCGGGAGCGTGGCGAGGTGGTCGGACTGTCGCGGTCTGCGGATGGGCTGGACGTGACGGACGAGGGTTCGGTCGCGGCGGCGCTGGGCGGGTTGGAGCCGGGCTTCGATCTGATCGTGGTGGCAACCGGGGCACTGGTCATCGATGGAGCAGGGCCGGAAAAGACGCTGCGGGCGCTGGATCCGCAAGCTTTGGCGATGCAGTTCGCGGTCAATGCGATCGGGCCGGCTTTGGTGATGAAGCACGCGCTGCGGCTGCTGCCCCGGGATCGGGTCAGTCGGCTGGCGGTGCTGTCGGCGCGGGTGGGGTCGATCGGCGATAACCAGCTGGGCGGCTGGTACGGCTACCGGGCGGCGAAGGCGGCGCTGAACCAGCTGGTGCGGACCGCGTCGGTCGAGGCGCGCCGCACGCATCCTCAGTCTGTTCTGGTGGCGCTGCACCCCGGGACGGTTGAGACGGGGCTGGCTCCGGCCCTGCGGGCGGGGCATCCGGCGGTCACGGCGGAGGCGGCGGCGGGGAACCTTCTGCGCGTGCTGGAGGGGTTGGGGCCGGAGGATACGGGCGGGTTTTATGACTGGAAGGGCGAGGTCGTGCCGTGGTGAGGCTGGTCCTTGTCCTTGGCGACCAGCTGACAGCGGACGTGGCGGCGCTGAAGGCGGCGGACAGGGCGCGGGATGTCGTGGTGATGGCCGAGGTGATGGGTGAAGGCACCAGCGTGCCCCACCATCCGCAGAAGATCGCGCTGATCCTCGCGGCGATGCGGAAGTTCGCTGTGGCGCTGCGCGAAGCGGGCTGGCGGGTCGCCTATTCCCGGTTGGACGACGCGGAGAATTCCCAGACGATTTCCGGCGAGCTTCTGCGGCGGGCGGTGGAGTTTGGCGCGTCCGAAGTGCTGGCGACAAAACCGGGGGAATGGCGGGTTCTGCAGGACCTGGAGGCGCTGCCGGTGCCGGTGCGGGTGCTGGAGGACGACCGGTTCATCTGTTCGCAGGCCGAGTTCGCGACCTGGGCCGAGGGCCGCAAGCAGCTGCGGATGGAGTGGTTCTACCGCGAGATGCGCCGGAAGACCGGGCTGTTGATGGAGGGGGACCAGCCGGCCGGCGGCCAGTGGAACTTTGACCACGACAACCGGAAGCCTGCCAAGGCGGACCTCCTGCGTCCGCGGCCCGGCGACTTCGCGCCGGATGCGGTGGTGGAGGAGGTGCTGGCGCTGGTCGAGGCGCGGTTCGCGCATTTCGGGCGGCTCAGGCCGTTTCGCTGGGCGACGGACCGGGCCGGGGCGCTGCAGGCTTTGGGCGAGTTCGTCGAGGAGCGGCTGGCGCGGTTCGGGGCGGAACAGGACGCGATGCTGGAGGGGGAAGCTTTCCTCAGCCATGCGTTGATCTCGCCTTACATGAACATCGGGCTTCTGGGGCCGCTGGAGGTGTGCCAGGCCGTGGAGGCGGCTTGGAAGGCCGGGAGGATTCCCATCGCGGCAGCGGAGGGGTTCATCCGGCAGGTCATCGGCTGGCGGGAGTATGTGCGGGGGATCTGGGCGCTGAAAGGGCCGGAGTATCTGGAGGGGAACGCGCTGGACCACAGGCGCGCGTTGCCTCGGGTCTACTGGGGGGCGGAGACGGGGATGGCCTGCATGAAGGCCGCCATCGGGCAGACGCGGGACCTGGCCTATGCCCACCATATCCAGCGTCTGATGGTGACGGGGAATTTCGCGTTGCTGGCGGGGGTGGACCCGGCGGAGGTGCATGAGTGGTATCTGTCGGTCTATGTCGATGCCTTCGAATGGGTCGAGGCGCCGAACACCATCGGGATGAGCCAGTTTGCGGATGGGGGGCTTCTGGGATCGAAGCCCTACGTGTCCAGCGGGGCCTATATCGACCGGATGTCGGATCACTGCGCGGGATGCCGGTACCGGGTGAAGGAAAAGGTCGGGGAGCGGGCCTGCCCCTTCAACCTTCTCTACTGGCATTTTCTGGACCGGCACCGGGAACGGTTCCAGGGGAACCCGCGGATGGGGCAGATGTACCGGGTCTGGGACGGGATGGACGCGGGCCACCGGACGGCGGTTCTGGCCGGGGCGGAGGCGGTGCTGGGGCGGCTGGATCGGGGCGAGGTCGTCTGAGGCGGTCGAACCGGCGGGGGCGGCCTGCTGGCAGTGACCACGGTGGGCGTCCTTGCTTCCTTTCGTCTTTTCAACGGCTTGCCTGCGGGCGTTCAGGGTTTCTTAACGATTGCCGGATGCCAGGGGGCGCGACAGCCTGCCACGAGGGGGGCGGGTGGGGTGTTTGCCTCGCTGTGCCGCACCATCGGCGCACCCCTTGGGGTGCTCCCAGAGGTCTTCAGGCAAAACGTTCGCGCTGATCGCGGATGCGCCGATCCTGCAAAAGCCGCGACAGGCTTGATTTTGGCCGCTGGTCTGCGCTGAATTTAGCGAAGTTTTTAAAGGGTGCGGGATGGACAAGGCAGCGGTGGCGCGGGTGCATCGGCGGGAAGAGGCAGCGCAGGGGTTTCCGCTGCTGCGGGGGTGTCCTTCGACTGTCGTGCTGCGGCGGCTGGCGCTCCTGGACACCATGAGCGACCTGGAACGGCGGGTCTATGCCGACCAGCTTTCGGTGCTTGCCGAGGCGCAGGCGGCCGCCCCATTGGCACCGGCCGGTCGGATGGCCCTGCTGGCCCGGTTGCCGCTGGTGGCGGGAGTAGAGACGGCGGCACCGGGGCGGCCGGATCTGCGGTTCCAAGGCGTGAAGTCGCTGGCGCGGCTTGCCGCAGAGCCGGGGGGGATCGATGCCTTCATCCGGATGCAGGGACTGGCGGGAGTGGCGGCGGAACCTCCGCTGCCACATGTGCCGACCTTCGAGGCGGCGGTGCCGGTGGCTCCGGGCCGGTTGCGCAAGGCGGTGCTTGGGTCGTTGCAGGCGCGGTTCGGCGGGACCGCACGCAAGGTGGGTGCGGATCTGGAGCAGTTGGAGGCGGCGCTGCCGCGGGGGCGGATGGTGCTGAACCTCGGGTTGGGCGGCAAGGGCGTGGGCGCGATGTCGCGGCAACTGCACTACAGCCTGTGGGCCGAACTGGACGGGGTCCGGATGGCGCCGACGGCCTATGAAACGGTCTGGCTGCTGCCGGCGCTGTGGGACCTGATCACGGTCGCGAACGTGGAGGCCGTAGCTGCGCACCTGGTGCGGGTGGTGGAGGCGAGGCTGGCGCTGGAAGGCTAGGCTGGCGCTGGAAAGCTAGGCCTGGGCGCGCAGAAGCAGGAGGACTCCACCAAGCAGGATCGCGATGCCGGTGAGTTGCCGGCCGGTGGCGCGTTGGCCAAAGGCGACGCGGGCAACGAGAAGGGCGAGGACGACCTCGACCAGCGCGAGGGTACGGACGTTGGCGGCGGTGGTCAGGGCAAAGCCGGTGAACCAGAAGGCGGAGGCGAGGGCCCCGAGGAAGCCAGCGGCGAGCGAGGGCAGGAAGGCGCGGGCGCTGCCGGTCAGGGCGGCGCGGTCCTTAAGGGCGAGCCAGGCGCCGAGAACGAGGGTCTGAAGCGCGAGGGAGAGGACGAGGATGGTCAGCGCGCGGATCAGGAAGCTGCCGTCCGGGAGGGCGGTGATGGCACCGCGGAAGCCGATGGCGGAGAGCCCGAAGCAAAGTCCGGCGAGAAGACCCAGGGTGGCGGGGCGGAGGTCGGTCAGGAGGCTGCGGCCCTGACCGGGCTTCAGGGTCATGACGAGGACCCCCGCGACGGCGACGGCGATGGCGGCGAGCATCGGGAGGGTCAGGGGCTCTCCCAGCACGGCCCAGCCGATGAGGGCGACGAGGACGGGCTCGATCTTCAGCCAGGCGGTGACGATGCCGAAGCCTTGCGTCCGCATCGCCTGCAGCATCAGGGCGGTGGCGGCGATCTGGGCCAAGGCGCCAAGGGCGGCGAAGGTCAGGGCGCTGGATGTGAGGGTGGGCAGAGGCGCGCCGCTGGCCCAGAGCGCCAGGACGAGGAAAGCGCAGGCGAAGGGCAGGCCGTAAAGGAAGCGGACATTGGTGGCGCCAAGGGTGCCGAGCCGTTCCGTCAGCCCGCGCTGGGCGGCGTTACGGCCGGTCTGGGCCAGGGCTGCGGCAAGGGTGACCGGAATCCAGAGGAAGTCCATCGGGGCACGACGCTGGGAACGGGGCGGAGGGGTAGGGTGGGCAATGCTGCCCACCCCACGATCATGGCATCGGGGACGGCGGTCAGGTCCCGCGGATCGTGTCGATCATCAGCTGCACGTTGTCGGGGTGCGCTTCGGGCGTGATGCCGTGGCCGAGGTTGAAGATGTGGGGCCCCTTGGAGAAGGCGCGGACGACGTGCTGGGTCGCGGCGATCAGCGCCTGGCCGCCGGTCACCATGTGCTCGGGCGCGAGGTTGCCTTGCACGCAGCCGTCGATCTGGACATTGGCGGCGGCCCATTCCGGGCTGACCGAATTGTCGATGGCGACGCAATCGGCCCCGGTGCGATGGGCAAAGCCGATGTAGCCCTGGGCGGCTTCCCGCGGGAAGGCGATGATCGGGATGCCGGGATGGCGGGCTTTCAGGGCCGAGATGATCTGCTGCGCCGGCGCTTCCGCAAAGTCGCGGAAGTCCTGGCCTTTCAGGCTTCCGGCCCAGCTGTCGAAGAGCTTCACCACCTCGACCCCGGCGTCGATCTGCGCCGATAGGTATTCGATGGTCGCCTCGGTGATCTTGTCGATCAGCGCCTGGAAGGTGGGACGGTCCTGGGTTTTCAGGACATGGGCGGCGGCCTGGTCCTTGGAGCCCTTGCCGGCGATCATGTAGGTGGCGACGGTCCAGGGGGCACCGGCAAAGCCGATGAGCGTGGTTTCCGCGGGAAGTTCGCGGACGAGAATGCGGATGGTCTCGTAGACCGGGTTCAGCGTGTCGTGGATCGCCTCGGTCGGCTTCAGGTTGGCGACCTGACCCGGGGTATCCGTCGTCTCCATCCGCGGGCCTTCGCCGGTCTCGAACCAGAGCTTCGGGCCAAGCGCCTGGGGCAGGAGCAGGATGTCGGCGAACAGGATGGCCGCGTCAAAGCCGTAGCGGCGGATCGGTTGCAGGGTGACCTCGGCCGCAAGCTCGGGGTTGTAGCAGAGCGAGAGGAAATCACCGGCCTTGGCGCGGGTTTCGCGGTACTCGGGCAGGTAGCGGCCAGCCTGGCGCATCATCCAGATCGGGGGGGTGGGCAGCACCTCGCCCTTGAGCGCGCGCAGGATCAATTTGGTCATGTCTAGCCTCTTTGCTTCGCGTCATGGGTCGGCTGTGGGGGCGTTGTTGTCAAGAGTTGTCAGGCGCGCGTGACACGGGTAAGCCTAGCGCCATGAGCGATGATCTGCCCACCCCCGCCCGCCCGCTGAAGATCGGCACCCGTGGTTCGCCTCTGGCCCTGTGGCAGGCGCATGAGACCAGGGCCAGGCTGATGGAGGCGTTTGGCCTGCCCGAAGCGGCCTTCGAGATCGTGGTGATCAAGGTCACCGGCGACCAGATCCAGGACAAGGCTTTGCGCGAGATCGGGGGGAAAGGTCTTTTCACTCGCGAGATCGAGGAGGCTTTGCTGGACGGCGGGATCGACATCGCGGTCCATTCGATGAAGGACATGCCGACCTTGCAGCCCGAGGGGCTGGTGCTGGACTGCTATCTGCAGCGCGCGGATGTGCGGGACGCGTTCGTCTCGCCGCATTACGGGTCGATTGCGGACTTGCCGCAAGGGGCGACGGTCGGCTCGTCGTCCTTGCGGCGGCGGGCGCAACTGGCGCTGCGGCGGCCGGACCTGAAGCTGGTCGAGTTCCGGGGGAACGTGCAGACCCGGATGCGCAAGCTGGAGGAGCGGGTGGCGGATGCGACGTTCCTGGCCATGGCGGGGCTGACGCGGCTGGGGATGGCGGAGGTGGCCCGGGGGGCAATCGCGCCGGAGGAGATGCTGCCGGCGGTCGCGCAGGGCGCGATCGGGATCGAGCGGCGGTTGGCGGATACCCGCGTGGCGGCGCTGCTGGCGGCGATCCACCACGGCGAGACCGGGTTGCGACTGGCGGCGGAGCGGTCGTTCCTCGCGACGCTGGACGGGTCCTGCGAGACGCCCATCGCCGGTTTGTCGGTGATCAACGGGACGGAGTTGTGGCTGCGGGGGGAAATCCTGCGGCCGGATGGCTCGGCCTCGGTGGCCGGGGAGCGGCGGGGGCCGGTCGGCGAGGGCGTGGAGATCGGGCGGGTGCTGGCAGAGGAACTGCTTGGGCGCGCGGGGCCGGGGTTCTTCGACTGATCGTGACGTCCGAAGTCGGAAAAGTGCAGGTCGGCCTGCCGATGGGCTGCGAGCGGATTTGCTGCAGTCGTGCAAGTCGGCCCGTTCTCCGGTAGAGCCCTCCCATGCCCAAGCCTCTTGATCCCCAGCTGGACGATGCCTTGCGCAAAGCGCTGGCCGAGCCGCCCCAAAGGGTGCGGCGGGTGGAGCTTGCGGATGGGCAGCGGTTCTGGCTGAAGCGGGTGGAGCGGCTGACGGGACGGCTGCGGCTGCAGAAGGGCGACCCGGGCCGGGCCTTTGCGGCAGAGCGGGAGGGGTTGCACGCGCTGGCAGCAGCGGGCCTGCCGGTGGCGGGGATTGCCGCCGAGGGGGTGGACTGGGTCCTGATGGCCGACGCGGGACCGATTTTGCCCGAAGTGGTGGCGGACCCAACTTGGGGTGAGGCTGAAAAGCTGCGCGCCTTTGCCGAGGCCGGTCGGGCATTGGGGCGGCTCCACTGGGCGGGGATGGCGCATGGCCGACCCGCCGTTCGGGATGTGTGCTGGGATGGTCGCGCGGCGCGGTTCATCGACCTGGAGCGGTTCCGGCGGGCAAAGCGCGCCGGGTTCTGGCAGGCGGCGGATGTGGTGATGTTCGCGCAGACGGCGTTCACGCTGTGGCCGGATGAGCCGCGCTGGCTGGAGGCGGCGCTGGGTGCCTATGCGGTGTCGGCACCCGAGGGAGCCATGGCCTCGGTCCGGCGGCTGGCAGGGTGGCTGCGGCCGCTGGGCTGGTTGGCGGCGGGGTTATCGTTGCTGCGACCGGGAAGCCGGGAGCTGCAGGCGGTAGGGCTGACGCTGGCGCGGTTGCGGGGGTAGGGGCGGCTCGTCGTGCGACTTCGTCTTCTCCTCGTTGGGTTGCCAGCGAGGAGTGACGACGTCATCGACGAGCGGGTGGTCAGGCGTGGATCGCGCCGTCGCCGCAGGCGAGGGCGGCTTCGCGGACCGCCTCGGACCAGGTCGGGTGGGCGTGGCAGGTCAGCGCCAGGTCCTGGGCCGAAGCGCCGAATTCCATCGCGACGCAGACCTCGTGGATCAGGTCGCCTGCGGCGGGGCCGATGATGTGACATCCAAGGATGCGGTCGGTGGTGGCGTCGGCGATCAGCTTGACGAAGCCCTCGGCCTGGAAGACGGCCTTGGCGCGGGCGTTGCCCATGAAGGGGAACTTGCCGACCTTGTAGGCTCGGCCTTCGGCTTTCAGCTGTTCCTCGGTCAGGCCGACGTTGGCGACCTCGGGCGTGGTGTAGATCACGCCGGGGATCACGCCGTAGTTCACATGGCCATGCTTGCCCGAGAGGACCTCGGCCACGGCCATGCCTTCATCCTCGGCCTTGTGGGCGAGCATCGGGCCGGCGATGGCGTCGCCGATGGCGTAGAGGCCGGGGATGTTGGTCTGCCAGTGGGCGTCGGTCTTGATGGTGCCGCGGGGGCCCATCTCGACGCCGAGGGCTTCAAGGCCGAGCCCGGCGGTGTAGGGTTTGCGGCCGGTGGCGACGAGGACGATCTCGGCTTCCAGCGAGGCTTCGCTGTCGTTCTTCTTCAGCTTGTAGGAGACGGTGGCTCCGCCGGCGGTCTTGGCGACCGACTGGACGGCCGCGCCGAGGACGAACTTCAGGCCCTGCTTGGTCAGGATGCGCTGGAAGGTCTTGGCGACCTCGGCGTCCATGCCGGGGGTGATGGCGTCGAGGTATTCGACCACGGTGACTTCCGTGCCGAGGCGGGCGTAGACGCTGCCCATCTCCAGCCCGATCACGCCTGCACCGATGACGACCATCGACTTCGGTACGGATTGGAGGGTCAGGGCGCCGGTGGAGGTGACGACGGTTTTCTCGTCCACTTCGACGCCGGGGAGGCTGGAAGCCTCGGACCCGGTGGCGATGACGATGTTCCGGGCCGAGTGGACCTCGTCGCCGACTTTGACCTGGCCGGGCGCGGGGATGGTTGCCCAGCCCTTGATCCAGGTGACCTTGTTCTTCTTGAACAGGAACTCGATCCCCTTGGTGTTGCCGTTCACCACGTCGTCCTTGTAGGCCTGCATCTTGGCCCAGTCGACCGTGGGATGTGCGCCCATCAGGCCCATCTTTTCGAAGTTCTCATGCGTCTCGTGCAGCATGTGGGTGGCGTGGAGCATCGCCTTCGAGGGGATGCAGCCGACGTTGAGGCAGGTGCCGCCGAGGGTCTCGCGCCCCTCGACGCAGGCGACCTTCTGGCCCAGTTGGGCGGCGCGGATCGCGGCGACGTAACCGCCGGGGCCGGCGCCGATGATAATGGTGTCGAAATCTGCCATGTTGGTTCCTTTGGTCGGGCGGCGGAGCCGGGGGTTTCACACCCCCGGACCCCCGTGGGATATTTGGTCAAAGATGAAAGGGTCAGATCAGGGCGGCCACGATCATCGTCAGGGTTGCGAAGAAGCCTACCGCCCAGATCGCCGAGCGCCAAGGGCGCCAGCCGAGGGCATAGGCGGGGATGTAGAGGATGCGGGCCGCGAGGTAGGTCCAGGCGGCGTATTGCGTGGTGGTGGTGGACTGGTCGCCGAGGGTCACCACGACGACGGCGAGGGTGAAGAGGATCAGCCCCTCGAAGTGGTTGTTCATCGCGCGTTGCAGGCGGCCCGTCAGGGTGGAAAGCTGCCGGGACGGCGGGCGGTCGCGGGGGCTGGAAGTGTAGCCGGTGCCAAGCTCGACGTTCGCGGGGATCGCGAAGGCGATGTACTGCACGGTCTGGAGGAGGCCGGCGAGGGCGAGGGCGGTCAGCTCGGGGGTCATGCGGTGGTCCTTGCGGGGCGAAGGCTGTCGCGGGTTTCGAGGAACCAGTCGTGGCAGGTGGCTTCCGCCTTGGCCACGCCGGGGAGGGCGCGGAGGCGGGCGAGTTCGGCTTCGACCTCGGGCCAGCGGCGGAGGATCGTGCGGTCCTGGGCCTCGTTCCGGTTGGCGCGGCGGTGCCAGGTGGAGCCGGGCAAATACTTTTCCCAGGCCGGACCCATGCCGCGGCCGCGCGCCTGTTTCAGTCGGAAGCTGTCGGTCGAGCGGATGGCGTAGTGGTTCACCACGGCGCCGCCGCGCAGGGCTGTGTCGATGGGCTGGTAGCGGGCGACGGGCTTGCCGAAGAGAGGGGCCGAGGACAGGGGTTCGCCCCCGGTGTTGACGGCGAGCGGGGTTTCCACGCGGGGCGCGGTGGGCATGTGGTCGGAGGCCGAGGCGAAGGCGCGGTGGCGGAAGAGCGACTTGAACTTGACGGTGGCCGGGTCGGGCGCGCGCTCGCAGGCGGTGAAGGCGCGGAGGGTTTCGCCGGGCCAGGTCTGGTGGCCGCTGTCGCCGAACAGGCGCCAGGGCAGCGCGATGGCGTGGGCGTCCCCGGCCCGTCTGACAAGGTCCTGGACGGGACCCGCGCCGGGGGCGATGTTCAGGAACTCGTCGCTGTCCAGATGGGCAAGCCAGTCGGCAGGGCTGGCGGCAAGATGCGCAAGGGCGCGCGCGATCCCGTGCTTCTGCGGCGGCTCACCCGTCGGGACGGGGTTCGGGAGGTGGTCGATCTGCCCGTGGTCGGCCAGAAGGTCGAGCAGGCGATCCGAACCGTCGTCGCAGTCGTTGGAGCAGATGACAACCTGGCCAAAGCCGATGACGCGGTGATAGGCCAGCCATTCCAGGACGTGGATGCCTTCGTTCCGCATGCAGGACATCAGCGCGACGGGGGTCATTTCAGGACCTCCGCCAGTTTCGGGTCAAGGATGAGCCGGTCGCGGCTGTCATAGGCCTGACGCCAATCGGGTCGCGTGGCGCAAAGCGCCTGAACCTCGGCCCAGGGGGTGTCATCGCCGGGCATCAGGACTTGGGGGTCGGCGGTGGTCGTGAAGGCGGCGACGGTCTCGCCGGGCATGTTGTGCGCGGCAAGGATCGCCGTGGCCGAGGCGATGTCGGCCTGCCAACCGGCAAGGATGCGGGCGTGGGTTTCGGGGTCAAGGGCGGAGCAGGTGAGAAAGACGCGATGCTCGGCGATGGCTTGCGAGAGCAGGATGTCGGCGGCGGGCGACCCGGTGGGGACGACCTGGGCCGACAGGGGGGTGGCAAGGAGGGCGGCCAGAGTGAGGGTGGCCAGAGTAAGGGCGGACCGGGTGGCGCGGGTCATGCAGCACCTCTGCCGAGAGCCAAGTCGGGGTAGGGGAACGGGCGCGCGGGACGGGCGTTGGCCCTGGGATCGGAGGTGCAGCGATGACGAAGACCATCCTGTTCGTGCAGGGCGCGGGCGAGGGCGTGCACGATGCCTGGGACGCGACGCTGGCCGCCAGTCTGGAGAGTGCGGTCGGGCCGGGTTTCCGGCTGCGCTATCCGAAGATGCCGGGCGAGGCCAATCCGGAGTATCGGCGCTGGAGTCCGGTGCTGCGGCTGGAACTGGCGGGGATGCGCGATGGCGACGTTCTGGTTGGCCATTCGGCGGGCGGCACGGTGCTGATCCACACGCTGGCCGAGCATCCGCCGGACTTCCGGCCGGGGGCGCTGGTGCTGATCGGCGCACCTTTCGTCGGGCCCGGAGGCTGGACGCTGGAGGAGATGCAGGTGCGCGAGGAGTTTGCCTTGCCCGAGGGGATGCCGGTCAGTCTCTGGCACGGCGAGGCGGACGCGGTGGTAGAGGTCGACCACGCCCGGCTTTATGCGAGCGCGGTGCCGCAGGCGGTGTTGCATCTGGTGCCGGACGGCGACCACCAGCTGGGCGCGGACCTTGCCGCCGTGGCGGCGGACATCCTGGCCTTGACGGGTGGATAGGCGGGTCATGCGGGGCCCTCGCAGGGGGTGCCCTGATGGAAGCGGAGGTGCCAGCGGCCTGAGGTGCGGTCCCAGAGGGAGGCTCGGTTGGCCCATTCGGTGCCGGAGGGGCGGCGGAGTTCGGAGCGGTAGGTGACGAGGGCGATTGTGGGGCTGACCTGGGTGACGGTAAGGGTGTGGAGGGTGGCGTCGATGGCCTGCGTCTCTCCGTTCGGGAGGAGGTCATCGCGCGTGTATCGACGCCCGGAGCGGCCGAATTCGTGGAAGTCGGGGGCGAAGGTGGCGTCCATCAGAGCGCGGTCGTGGCGGGTTTCCGTGACCCAGAGGGTGTGTTCGAGGGCGGCCAGGGTGTGGGTCATGGGTTAACTTTTCCCGGCCAGCCTTTGACGACGCCGGCAATGCCGACAAAGTTCAGGACTCCGTGGGCGTATCCGATCATTGCCGCGAACAGGTTCGGACCACCGGAGAAAGAGTCGATCAGGCCCCACAGGCACCAGACGGCAAAGACGGCCGCAAGTATCAGGTTTCCTCTTGGCAGGAGAAAAGCGAAGGCCGCGAGGACCAGAAAGTTGGGAATGGCCGAGATGACAACGCCGAAAGCGACCTCTGGTCCACGGGTGAAGAACCATGGGACGGCGGTCAGGAGGATGAAGAAGAGGAAGACCCCAAGCATGATCCGCGCGGCAAGGGTGGCCAATGGGAAGCGTCCCGATCCTCCCCAAAAGGGGGCAGGTGGGGCGCTTGTCGCGGCGGTGGGGGCGGGGTGGGGCATGGGGGTCCGGGGTGGATGTGGACGGTTGTGGTTGGCGTAGGGTGCGCTACAGCGCACCGGCGGATGGTGCGCTGTAGCGCACCCTACGTGGGAGGTTCCGGTCGACTTGGTGATTTCCACGCCTTCCAAAGTGCAAACACCGTCAAGGCTACACCTATCCCAGCCATTACATAGAACTTGGTCACTTTGTAGTATTGTGGGTCAGCTGGATCGTTCTCGATCAGCTTTGCTATCCCATAACAAAAGAGCGAAGTCGGAGCACCAAAGGAAGCTGCAAGGAGGTACTGACTTCTCGAGCTGAGTTTTCTCGGGCCAGCTTTTTTCGGAGCGTCGTCATGCGCCGCAAGACGGTACTCGGCGTTGTCTTTGCCTGATGACGAACCTTCGTCGATCATGTTTCCTCACTTAGGCGGGGCACGCCCCGCCCTAAGCATCACCGTAGGTCGGGCTCATCCCGACTCCCCTCACAAATCCATCAGCAGCCGACGCGGGTCCTCCAGCGCTTCTTTCACCCGCACCAGGAACGTCACCGCGCCTTTGCCGTCGACGATGCGGTGGTCGTAGCTGAGCGCGAGGTACATCATCGGGCGGATGACGATCTGGCCGTTCACCACGACGGGGCGGTCCTGGATTTTGTGCATGCCGAGGATGCCGGACTGCGGGGGGTTGAGGATGGGCGACGACATCAAGGAGCCATAGACGCCGCCGTTGGAGATGGTGAAGGAGCCGCCCTGCATCTCGGCCATCGACAGCTTGCCGTCGCGGGCGCGGAGGCCCAGTTCGGCGATCTTTTTCTCGATGGCGGCGAAGCCCATCTGGTCGGCGTCCCTCACCACCGGGACGACGAGGCCCGAGGGGGTGCCGACGGCGACGCCCATGTGGACGTAGTTCTTGTAGACCACGTCCTGGCCATCGATCTCGGCGTTGACCTCGGGGACTTCCTTCAGGGCGTGGGTGCAGGCCTTCACGAAGAAGGACATGAAGCCGAGCTTGACGCCGTGCTTCTTCTCGAAGGCGTCCTTGTATTCGTTGCGCAAGGACATGATGCCGGACATGTCGACCTCGTTATAGGTCGTCAGCATCGCGGCGGTGTTCTGGGCATCCTTCAGGCGACGGGCGATGGTGGCGCGGAGGCGGGTCATCTTGACCCGTTCCTCGCGCGCGGCATCGTCGGCGGGGACGGGCGCGCGGGGGACCGTGGCCGGAGCGGGCGCGGGGGCGGGGGCGGCAGCGGGGGCCGGGGTGGCGACCGCTTTGGCGACGTCTTCCTTCATTACCCGACCGTCGCGGCCGGTGCCCTTGACGGCGTCGGCGGAAAGACCGGCCTCGGCCATCGCCTTCTTGGCGGAAGGCGCGTTCTCGACGTCGGCGCGGGGGGTCATCTCCTCATGTCCCGCGCAGGGGGAGCCGATGGCGGCGGCGGCTTCGATCTTCGGGTCTTCCGTCACCGGTTTTTGCTCGGCCACCTTGGGGGCGGCGGCACCTTCGGTCACGATGGCCAGGCGGGCGTTGGCGGCCACGGTCGTGCCTTCGGGGGCGATGATCTCGGCCAGGACGCCCGTCACCGGTGAAGGGACCTCGACCGAGACCTTGTCGGTCTCAAGTTCGCAAAGCATTTCGTCCTGCTTCACCGCGTCGCCGGGTTTCTTGAACCAGGTGGATACGGTGGCCTCGGACACGGATTCGCCAAGGGCGGGAACCATCACGTCAGTCATTGTCAGTCTCCGGTCTTCGAGGTCAGTTCAGGCCCAGGGCCTGGGCGACGAGTTGCTGCTGTTCGTATTTGTGGCGCGAGGCGAGGCCCGTGGCGGGCGAGGCGCTGGCCTTGCGGCCCGCATAGGACATCCGGGTGGGCTTGGCCCTGATCTTGGTCAGGACGGCCTCGATTTCGGGCTCGATGAAGGACCAGGCACCCTGGTTCTTGGGTTCTTCCTGGCACCAGACGAAATCGGCCTTGGGGAAGCGGCTGAGTTCCTGGGTGAGGGAAATCGTCGGCACCGGGTACAGCTGTTCGACGCGGAGGAGGTAGGTATCCTCGATCCCCTGCGCGTCGCGTTCGGCCAGAAGGTCGTAGTAGACCTTGCCCGAACACAGGACGACACGCTTGATCTGGTCGTCGGCCTGCAGCTTTGCAGTGGAGTTGCCCTTCTGCGCGTCATCCCAGAGGACGCGGTGGAACGTGGAGCCGTCGGTGAAGTCTTCCGCGCGGGAGATCGCCATCGGATGCCGCAGAAGCGACTTCGGCGTCATCAGGATCAAGGGTTTGCGGTAGGTCCGGTGTAGCTGGCGGCGCAGGATGTGGAAGTAGTTCGCCGGGGTCGTGCAGTTGGCGACGATCCAGTTGTCTTCCGCGCTGAGTTGCAGGAAGCGTTCCAGACGGGCGGAGGAGTGTTCCGGGCCCTGGCCTTCGTAGCCGTGGGGCAGCAGCATCACCAGGCCCGACATCCGCAGCCATTTCGACTCGCCCGAGTTGATGAACTGGTCGATCATGATCTGCGCGCCGTTGGCGAAGTCGCCGAACTGCGCTTCCCACAGCGTCAGGGCGTTCGGTTCCGAAAGCGAATAGCCGTATTCGAAGCCAAGGACCGCGTATTCCGACAGCATCGAGTCGATCACCTCATACCGCGCCTGGCCGGGGCGGATGTGGTTCAAGGGGTAGTGGCGTTCTTCGGTCGTCTGGTCGACCCAGCCGGAATGTCGTTGGCTGAAGGTGCCACGGGTGCAATCCTGGCCCGACAGACGGACGGCGAAGCCTTCGGTCTGGAGCGAGCCGAAGGCCAGCGCTTCGGCGGTGGCCCAGTCGAAACCTTCGCCCTTGGCGAACATTTCCTTCTTGGCGTCCAGCTGACGGGTGACGGTCTTGTGCATGTCAAAGCCGTCCGGCACGCGGGTCAGGGCAGCGCCGACTTCGGCCATGGTCTCGGGTTTGATCCAGGTCTCGCCGCGCTGATAGTTGTTGAGGTCCTTGGTCGCCAGGTTCTTCCAGCGGCCGTCCAGCCAGTCGGCCTTGTTCGGGAGGAATGCTTTTCCAGCCTCGAACTCTTCGTTCAGGCGCGACTGGAAGGCGGCCTTCATGTCCTCGATCTCGCCTTCGGGGATCAGGCCGTCCGCGACCAGCCGTTCGGTGTAAAGCTGCAGCGTGGTCTTCTGGCGCTTGATGCGGGCGTACATCGCCGGGTTGGTGAACATCGGCTCGTCGCCTTCGTTGTGACCGAAGCGGCGGTAGCAGAAGATGTCGATGACCACGTCCTTGTGGAACTTCTGGCGGAACTCGGTCGCCACACGGGCAGCATGGACCACGGCTTCGGGGTCGTCGCCGTTGACGTGGAAGATCGGAGCTTCGACCATCAAGGCAATGTCGGTCGGGTAGGGCGAGGTCCGGCTGAAGGCCGGGGCGGTGGTAAAGCCGATCTGGTTGTTGACGATGATGTGGATGCAGCCGCCGGTGCGGTGGCCCTTGATGCCCGACAGTTGCAGGCATTCGGCCACGACGCCCTGACCGGCGAATGCGGCGTCGCCGTGCAGCAGGATCGGCAGGGCGGCGATGCGGTCGGTGGTGTCGTTCAGCTGGTCTTGCTTGGCGCGGACCTTGCCAAGGACGACGGGGTTCACCGCCTCAAGGTGGCTGGGATTGGCGGTGAGGGAAAGGTGGACCTTGTTGCCGTCAAACTCACGGTCACTGGAGGCCCCAAGGTGATACTTCACGTCGCCCGAGCCATCCACATCCTCGGGCTTGTAGGAGCCGCCCTGGAATTCGTGGAAGATCGCGCGGTAGGGCTTCATCATCACGTTGGCGAGGACGGAAAGGCGGCCGCGGTGCGGCATGCCGATGATCACGTCCTTGACCCCCAAAGCGCCGCCGCGCTTGATGATCTGCTCCATCGCCGGGATCAGGGCTTCGCCGCCATCAAGGCCGAAACGCTTGGTGCCCATGTATTTGACGTGGAGGAACTTTTCATAGCCCTCCGCCTCGACCAGCTTGTTCAGGATGGCCTTGCGGCCTTCGCGGGTGAACTGGATTTCCTTGCCGTAGCCTTCGATCCGTTCCTTCAGCCAGCCCGCCTGTTCGGGGTCGGAGATGTGCATGTACTGCAGCGCGAAGGTGCCGCAGTAGGTGCGCTTCACGATGTCGATGATTTCCCGCATCGAGGCGTGGGTCAGGCCAAGGACGTTGTCGATGAAGATCGGCCGGTCCATGTCGGCTTCGGTGAAGCCGTAGGATTTCGGGTCAAGCTCCGGCTGGTTGCCGCGTTCGGTCATCCCAAGCGGGTCGAGGTCGGCGGCAAGGTGGCCGCGGATCCGGTAGGCGCGGATGATCATGATCGCGCGGATGCTGTCGAGGACGGCGCGCTGGATCTGTTCCTCGGTCAACTGGACGCCCTGTTCGGCGGCCTTGGCAGCGATCTTCTGGCCCGCCGCTTTGGCTTCTTTCGCCGGGAGCGGGGCAGCCCATTCGCCGGTGAGCGCGGCGGTGAGGTCATCCACCGGCTGCGGCGGCCAGTCGGCGCGGGCCCAGCTGGGGCCTTGCGCGGCGCGCTTCGTGTCAAGCTCGCTGTCGCCGAGGGCCTTGAAGAACTCCGCCCATTGCGGATCAACGCTGGCCGGGTCGGCGGCGTGGCGGGCGGCCAGCTGGTCGACGTAATCGGCATTGGCCCCGTCAAGAAAGGACGAGGCAGTGAAGGCGGCGGTGGGGGATTGGTCGGTCATCGCGCGGTTCCTTGTGGGGCGGGGTCACCGCCGAGGAGAAAAGGCGAGGCGTCCCTCGCCCTGATCCAATTAGCCTTTAATCGCCTTCAGCACGGCCTCACCCAACCCTGCCGGGCTATCCGCCACGACGATCCCGGCGCTGAGCATGGCCTGGATCTTCGATTCCGCGTCGCCTTTGCCACCGGCCACGATGGCTCCGGCGTGGCCCATGCGGCGGCCGGGGGGGGCGGTGCGGCCGGCGATGAAGCCGGCGGTGGGCTTCCAGCGGCCCTTCTTCTTTTCATCGGCGAGGAATTGGGCGGCTTCTTCTTCCGCCGCGCCGCCGATCTCGCCGATCATGATGATCGAATGCGTCTCGGGATCGGCGAGGAACATCTCGAGCACGTCGATGTGCTCGGTCCCCTTGATCGGGTCGCCGCCGATGCCCACTGCGGTGGATTGGCCGAGGCCGACGTCGGTGGTCTGCTTCACGGCCTCATAGGTCAGGGTGCCGGAGCGTGACACAACCCCGACCGAGCCCTTGGAGAAGATGCTGCCCGGCATGATCCCGATCTTGCATTCGCCGGGGGTCAGGACGCCGGGGCAGTTCGGGCCGATCAGGCGCGAGCGCGAGTTGATGAGGGCGCGCTTGACCTTCATCATGTCAAGGACCGGGATGCCTTCGGTGATGCAGACGATCAGCGGGATCTCGGCGTCGATCGCCTCCAGGATCGAGTCCGCGGCGAAGGGCGGGGGCACGTAGATCGCGGTCGCATTGGCGCCGGTTTTCGCAACCGCGTCGTGGACGCTGTCGAAGACCGGGAGGCCGAGGTGTTCGGTCCCGCCCTTGCCGGGCGTCACGCCGCCGACCATCTGCGTGCCGTAGGCGATGGCCTGTTCGGAGTGGAAGGTGCCCTGGCTGCCGGTGAAGCCCTGGCAGATCACTTTGGTCGCTTTGTTGACGAGGACGGACATTCTTAACGTTCCTTGTATCCAGCTTGTCGCAGGCCCGAAGCGGGCCGGAGGGTATCAGAAGGTGAAGCGGACGCCCGAGTCGGTGTCCGAGCCGCAGGTCGGGTCGTTGCCGCCCGAGGTGATTGTCGCTTGCACGCCGGTCTCGAAATCCAGCCGGGTGCAGCCCATGTCGTCCTTGGAGTAGTCGAAGGGCGCGCCCTCGTCCCCGCCAAGGCTGGCGGCAAGGATCTCGGACGCGGTCGCGCTGTCGACGGTCAGGCTTTCGACGTGGCAGAAGCTGCCGTCGTCGGCCATGTAGACCACGGTGCTGTCGCCCGCGCCGGGCAAGAAGGTGACAAGGCCCATCTCGCTGTCGTCCTCACGTGTCCAGAACACGGCATCAAGCATCTCGCCGGTCAGGTCCGCATCCCCGCCGCCGGACATGCAGGCCATGTAGCCCTCGACCAGCTGGTTTCTGGGGTCGGCATCCTGGGCTGCGGCGGGCGTGGCCAGGAGAAGCGCGAGGGCAAGGCGGGTGAGCATCGGTATTCCTTGGGACTTCAGGTGGGGGTGGCGGGCGAGTTGCCGTCAGGGGACTGGCCGACCCGGAAGGTCGGGTTCCGCCGCATGAGGTTGCGCAGGATGTAGGCGAGGTTGAGGGCGCTGCCGATCAGCCCGATGGGCAGGCCGCGCAAGGAGGGGCTGTTCGGGAACACCCGGAGCATGGTGCGGGAAAGCGGGCCGTCCTGGGTGATCCAGGCGGTCTGATCCGAAGGCAGGTCGGCGCGGTGGGTCTTGGCCCAGTGCCGGTGGAGGCTGAGCTGGCTTTGCAACGCGGTGGCGTCCGCCGAGCCGGTGGCATAGCGCCAGGTCTTGCGGCCCTGGGCGTGGACAAAGCGCGGCTCGCCGTGGCTGAGGGTCGCGATCCGCTGGAACGCCCCGAAATCGCCGGGCAGCATGTCATGGGCGATGTCGCGGCCCGTCTTCAGTGCGGCGACCGGGACCTGGCCGAACTCGTCCGAGCCGAGGAGACCGCCCAGCACATCCTGATCGCCGACGATGAAGCGCTTGTCGGCGGTCTGATAGAGGTCGGAGCGCAGGAAGGATTTCCAGCGGTCCAGAAGCGGCTGGTGGCGGGCGGTGACGCTGACGACGCAGGAGTTGACGGTGTAGCCCAGCTCGCGCGCGATGGTGCGGCCGATGGAAAGTGTCCGGCCCCCGGTCCCGGAGTTGCGGCTGCGGAAGCCTTCCTGCGCGACAAGGATCGTGTCGTCCTGCAGGGCGTCGAAGTAGCCGGAGGGATCGGCGGTCAGCATCAGGTCGGCGTCAAGCCAGGTGATGCGGGGGATGCCACGGGCGAGCATCTGTTCCAGCAGGTAGGGCTTGATGTTCCAGAACGTATCCTCGGCCCAGAGGTCGCGGTGGAGGACGACGTTGGGCTGGCGGCCCATCCAGTCCAAGGCTTTCGCGCCAAGGTCGCGGGCGGGCAGATGGAGGCGCGACCCCGGACAGGTGCGCTGCAGGCTGACGGCCAGCAGCATCAGCGCCGGCAGGTCCTGTTCGCGATCCTCGAAGGTCAGGAAGTCCATCTGGGTTCCACCTGGGTTGGGGTCTAGCCGCGGAACACGCCGGGCTGGGTGCGGGTCATGGCGCCCTTCGAGCGGGAGACGAGGGCGACGGCTCCGCTGCCAAGGATCCAGGCTTCTTCACCGCCAAGTTTCATGGCCTGCACGCCCGAAGCGGGAAGCTGTGCGTTCAACTGCGCGACCACCTCGGCGAAGGTCGCCGATTTTGGCGTGACCACGCATTGCCCGGCGCGACCGCTGCGGGTGTCGACTGAAATCACCGCGCTGGCGAAGGACGAGGAGTAGCTGCCGCCCGACCCGCTGCCGCCGGTCTTGCGGAAGCCTAGCGATTCCAGCGTGGGACCCGCCGCGTCGGGGTTGTCTGCAGTCTTGACGCAAGCCGCGATGAATGCGGCGACGGCGGATTGGGTCGTGTTCGCGCTGGCCGCCGGGGCCGCCGCGCTGGTCGAGGTGGTGGCCGTTGGCGCAGTCGTCTGGCAGGCGGTGAGCAGCAGGGCCGCAGCGCTGGCGAGGACGAGGGTCTTCGGCATCCGGATCATCCCTTCACGGCCTTCACGATCTTCTCGGCGCCATCCTTCAGGTCATCGGCTGCGATCACGTTCAGACCGGACTTTCGGATGATGTCCTTGCCGAGTTCCACGTTGGTGCCCTCCAGACGGACGACCAGCGGAACCTTGAGGCCGACTTCCTTCACCGCCGCGATCACGCCTTCGGCGATGATGTCGCAGCGCATGATGCCGCCGAAGATGTTGACAAGGATGCCCTTCACCTGCGGGTCGGAGGTGATGATCTTGAAGGCCTCGGTGACCTTCTCCTTCGTGGCGCCACCGCCGACGTCGAGGAAGTTGGCGGGCTCTGCCCCGTAGAGCTTGATGATATCCATCGTGGCCATCGCAAGGCCCGCGCCGTTGACCATGCAGCCGATCTCGCCATCCAGCGCGATGTAGTTCAGGTCGAATTTGGAGGCGGCGAGTTCCTTCGGGTCTTCCTCGGTCTCGTCCCGCAGGGCGGCAATGTCGGCGTGGCGGTACATCGCGTTGCCGTCGAAAGCCATCTTGGCATCCAGAAGCCGCAGGGTGCCGTCTTTCAGGACGCAGAAGGGGTTGATCTCCAGCATGTCCATGTCTTTTTCGACGAACATCTGGTACAGCTTCTTGACGATCCCAACGCAGGATTTCACGTGCGCGCCGGTCAGTCCCAGAGCGAATGCGACGCGGCGGCCGTGGAAGTCCTGCAGGCCGGTGGCTGGGTCGATGGTGAAGGTGTGGATCTTCTCCGGCGTGTCGTGGGCGACATCCTCGATCGACATGCCGCCTTCGGTCGAAGCGACGATCGAGATGCGGCTGGTCTGCCGGTCGATCAGGAGGGCGAGGTAGAACTCGCGGTCGATGTCGGAGCCGTCTTCGATGTAGATGCGGTTGACCTGCTTGCCTGCAGCACCCGTCTGGATGGTGACAAGGGTGCGGCCCAGCATCTGGCGGGCGAATTCGGCGGCTTCACCGACGCTGCGGGCAAGGCGGACGCCGCCCTTTTCGCCAGCTTCGGGTTCCTTGAAGTGACCCTTGCCGCGGCCCCCGGCGTGGATCTGGGATTTGACCACCCAGAGCGGTCCGTCAAGCTCTCCGGCGGCGGTCTTGGCGTCTTCGGCCTTCAGGACGACACGGCCGTCCGAAACCGGGATGCCGTAGCTGCGCAGAAGCGCCTTCGCCTGGTATTCGTGAATGTTCATGGGGCGCCTCTTGGATTTGACGGCCGGGAAGTGGTCTGGGGGGTTCTGGCACGGGTTCGCGCGTGTTCCAAACAGCAAATGCCTGTAATGCGGAGGAAATGCCGGGAAAATGGAAGATGTGATCACAGGCGTGAAAAGTGTGATCACAGTTTGGAAAAGCGTGATCACATGGTGGCGGTAACGCAAGTAGCACGTGCGAATCACCGTAGTGGTGGCGACATTGACAAGGATCGGAGCGCTTGCGAAGCCTGTGGTCTGACAAGGAGCCCAGCATGCCACGCCCAAGCGCCAATGACATCACGCAAGACCGCCTGCCGAAGATCAGCCACGGGCGGGGCGTCTACCTGTGGGACGTGGAGGGGCGGCAATACATCGACGGGTCGGGCGGGCCGGCGGTGTTCTCCGTCGGGCACGGCGATCCCCGGGTCAACGAGGCGGTGGCCAAGCAGATGGAACGGGTGGCCTATGGCTACCGGTATCTCTTCTCGTCCGACCCGCTGGAGGAGATGAGCGAGATCCTGTGCCGGGCCACGGGGCTGGCGGACATGGTCTATACCAGCAGCGGGTCCGAGGCGGTGGAAAGCGCGGTGAAGATCGCGCTGCAGTATCACTTTGACCGGGGTGATCCGGCGCGGGTGAAGTTCATCGCGCGGCAGCGGTCGTGGCATGGCAACACGCTGATGGCGACGGCGTTGTCGGGGTTCGAGGACCGGCAGCGGGCATTTGCGGGGGCCTTGCCGGACGTGGGCCGGGTGAGTGCGGCAAATACCTATCGTCTTCCCGAGGGGGTGACGGCGGAAGGGCTGGTCGCGCATCTGGCGGCCGAGCTGGAGGCGGAGATTGTCCGGTTGGGGCCCGAGACGGTGGCCGGGTTCATCTTCGAGCCGGTGGTGGGCGCGGCGGGCGGGGCTTTGCCTGCGCCGGAGGGGTATGGGCGCGCGGTGGCCGAGGTCTGTCGGCGGCATGGGGTGCTGGTGATCTGCGACGAGGTGATGTGCGGATCGGGACGCACCGGGGTCTGGCGCGCGTCCGAGGAGGACGGGATCACGGCGGACATCATCACCGTGGCGAAGTCGCTGTCGGGCGGCTACCTGCCGCTGGGGGCTGCGATCTACACACAAGAGATCGCGGACGTCATGGCGGTGGGGCATGGCGGGCCGCTGACGGGGCATACCTATACCGGGCACACGGCTTGCCTGGCGGCCGGGGTGGCGGTGCAGAAGATCGTCGCGGAAGAGGGGTTGCTGGCCCGCATCCGGGACAAGGGACCGCGCTGGCGGTCGGACCTGCGGGCGCGGATGGAGCATCTTCCGGGGGTCGGAGAGGTTCGCGGGCGCGGGTATTTCATCGGGGTCGAGCTGGTGGCGGACCCGGAGACGAAGGTGCCGTTCGATGCGAGCCTGGGGGTGAACGGGCGCATCCGGGCGGAAGGTTTGCGGCGGGGGCTGATCTGCTATCCCTCGGGCGGGCACGTCGACGGGTCGGCGGGGGATACGGTGATCCTGGCGCCGCCGTTCAACGCGACGGATGCCGAGCTGGACGAGATCGCCGACAAGCTGGTGGCGACGCTGGAGACGGTTCTGGACGGTTTGCGCTGAGCCCGGTCGGGGCGGTTATCAGATTGAGCGCCTTGGCAGGCGCGAAGGCCTTTTGTCTCGCCCCTCGTGCGTGAAGGACGCACGAGAGGCTCGGCGTGCTCCGCAGGGGATATTTGGGGACAGATGAATGGCTTAGTTCAGGAAGACGGCGAACAGCATCGCGTCGCCCTGGACGAAATCCTCGAAGTCGCGCCAGGACTGCATCGACATCTGCGGGCCCTTCTCGGCGTAGGGTAGGAGGCCTTCGCCCTGGATGAAGGTGACGAGGTCGATGGCGGGCGGATTTTCGAAGGCCTTATTCAGGTTGATCCCCGCCTCGGCCCCGAAGCGCCAGTGCGGGATCAGGACTTCGCCCTTCAGGAGCTTCTCGGCGTCGGCCAGGACAGCCTGCCAGCGTTCGCCGGTGCCGGGGAGCATGGTGAGACCAAGGCCGGAAACCTGGGCGTCGTTCGGGACCCATTCGCCGGTGTTGTCGGTTTCCAGCGCCACGAGTGACCAAAAGCGGCGGTTCTCTTCGATCATGCCGAGGAAATGGCCGTGGGCGTCTTGCGCCAGCGCCTTGTCGGGAGTGGTCGAGAGCGCGTGCAGGGCCATCGCGGCGCGGTCGACCTGGCGGCCGAACATCATGTCCATCGCGTTCTTGGGCGGCGTGTCGCCCCAGAGCGCATAGATGGCCTTCGACGAGTCGATGACACGCTGGATGGCGGGTTCGGGGTCGTAGGCAAGCGCGGTGGAGGCGAAGCCCGAGAGGAAGTGGGTGTAGGCGGCCAGCCAGGCGGCGTCGGCGGTGTCGAAGGTGATGGTGGGATCCTCGACCGCGACGCCGTTGCCGCGCCCGCCGCCGAGGGCCATGCCGGTGACCTCGGCCAAGCTTTCCCCGGCTTCGCGGGTGCCGTTGGCATTGATGTCGAACCAGAGGTCGGCGATCCGGATCGGCAGGGCGAAGGGCTTGTCGCCAAGCTGGGTCAGGGCCGCGCGGGAGGCGTCCATGTCGGCGTCGAGGTTGCGGATCAGGGCGGTGAAATCGGCGGCCTGGAAGGGGATGGCATCGGGGTTTTCCGGGATCGGGAGACGGAGGATCGGAAGCTCGGACCAGTCGGCTTTCACTCCGGTCTGCCAGCGCAGTTGCAGGGCCTGTTCGACGCCGCCGAGGAAGTGGAGGCCTGCGAGGGCGAAGAGGTCCTCGTTGGTGGGGGTAGGGAGGGCGGCGAGGCGCGCTTCGGTCGGGGCGAGGCCGGTGCGGGCGATTTCCTCGGAGATGGTTTCGGCGGAAAGGGGTGTCGCGAGGAGCAGGGCTATGGCGAGAGTGCGCATGGGGCCTCCGGTTGGTTCAGGCGAGTGTGGCGGCGGGAACTGGGTCGCGCAAGGTGGGGAAGCCCTTATGTGGCGGTCCAGAGGACCTGGCCACGGGGGAGGAGGGTCGGGTGTCTGGTCGGGGTGAAGCCTGCGTTGCCGATGGCCCGGGCGACCCGGGCTTCGGGGACGTGGTAGGGCGGGCGGTCGGGGTGGGTGACGACGCCGTCGGGCTGGCGGGTTGAGGTGGGGGCGTCGGAAAGGAAGACGGTGAAGAGGACGCTGCGGAGGTTGGGAAAGCGGCGGAGGTTTGTGAGGGCGGTTTGCAGGTCGGCGTGGGGGAGGTGGGTGAAGACGCCGAAGGCGATGGCGAGGGTGATGCTGTCGGGGACGCCGGGGAAGGCGAAGTCCGCGTCCTCGATCAGGTGGTCTTCGTGGAGGACCTCGGGGTCGGGGAGTTCGGTGAGCCTGCCGTGCCGCATCAGGGCGAGGGAGGCGTCGGTGCCCCAGTAATGGCCGGGGCGAAGGAAGGGGACGGCCTTGTGGCCGAGGCGGAGCGAGCCGCAGCCGATGTCGAGGAGGTGATCCTCGGGGGTCATGCCTGCGGCCGTCAGGGCGGCCATCTGGACGCGGGCGGTCTCGTCCCAGCGGCCGCCGACAATGTCGCGGTGGCGGCCTTTCGCGATCGCCTCGTCATAGAAGCCGGGGGCGAGGTAGGGGGAAGAAAGCCTGGTCAGGCCTTGTCGTCCGACTTGGCGGCTTTCTTCTCGGCGGCGGCGGCTTTCATGCGGGCGAGAAGCTGTTCCTTCGTCTCGCGCGGGGGGGTGACCGACTTCGGTCCGCCCTTCTGGCTGTGGTCTGGGCCGCGCAGGGTGTGGCGGGTGCCCTTGGGGTTGCCGGATTTCGAGTAGTCCATGGAGGTCCCTCCGGGGGATGTGTGGGACTTGGGGATGCCGGATTTGTGGGCGGGGGGCAAGGGGGGGCGTGGGCGCCACGTGTGGGGCGCATTGCCGGGTGAGTAAAATCAAGGGGTTGGGCGTCGGTGTTAGGGAGATGTTAACGCTTTAATTGCGTGCCGCGACCTGGATTGGACCGCAGTTCGCGGGGGTTCGGGCGGTTTTTCAAAGGAGCGCCTTGCGGCGCAAGACCTTGTCTCGCCTGTCGCGCGAAGGGCGCGACAGGCTCGGGCGTGCCTCCGGCGGGGATATTTGGGCAAATGTGAAAGAGTTGCGGGTCTGGCCCGCCGCGATTTCCGGGTCAGTTCAGGAAGACCATCATCAATCCGGCATTGCCGCCCATCAGGCCTTCGAACTGGCGCAGGCTGGTGGGGGTCACGGTCGGGCCCTGGTCCAGGTAGGGGACGGCGGCCCAGCCCTGGAGCCAGCCGGTGATCGAGATCGGAGCGGGGTCGTCGAACATGCGGCCGAGGTTGATGCCCTGGCCTTCGGGGCCGCGCCAATAGGGGATGAGGAGGCGGCCCTGGAGGAGCGCCTCGCCATCGGCCAGGACGCCAAGCCAGGTGTTGCCGGTGCCGGGGGGCAGGACGAGGCCAAGCGCCGAGGTCTGGGTGTCGTTCGGGACCCATTCGCGGTCGTTGTCCGTCTCGGCGGCGATGAGGGCCCAGAAGCGGCGGTTTTCGGCGATCATCGCCAGGAAATGCTCTTTCGCGGCCTTGGCGCGGGCGGCGTCCGGTTGCTGGTTCACGGCACCTTCCAGCATGGCGAAGGCGTCAAGGAACTGGCCGAAGGAGGCGTCGAAGTTGAAGGCGTCGGTCGAGGGCGGCGCCACCTTCAGCGCGATGCGGGACGCGATGACGCGGTCGATGCTGGCGGCGGGGTCATAGGCGAGGACGATGTTCGCCATGCCGGACATGACATGGGTGTAGGCGGTCAGCCAGGCGGCATCAGCAGCGTCGAAGCGAATGGTCAGCGGCGGGGTGGCAGGGTCGCGGTCCTGCCACTGCCAGCCCAGAAGCTGAGGGCCGAGGATGGCAAGCGCGTCCTCGTCTGGCTCGCGGGCGCCGTTCAGGTTCACGTCGAACCAGAGGTCGGCAAAGGTAAGCTGGAGACCGAAGTCCTCACCTTCAGGCAGGGTGGCAAGGGCGGCGCGGGCGGCGGCCATGTCGCCGTCGATGTCGGTGAAAAACTGGGTGACAAGCGCGCCGTTGAAGGGTTCGGGTGCGGGGTTGGGCGGCACGGGCAGGCGCAGGAACGGCAGACCCAGCGTGTCGCCCGCGTTGCCGGTGACCTGATCCGCCCCAGTACGCCATTGCAGCTGCAGCGCGCGTTCGACGGCGCCGAGGAAGTGAAGCCCCCCGATGGCAAAGATATCCTCGAGCGCGGGTTCGGGCTGGGCTTTCAGCCGGGAAAGCGTGGGGGCGATGCCGTTCGCGCCGATCTCGTCGGACAGGGTCTGGGCGGCGGCGGGGGATGCGAGGGCCAGAAGGGCGACGAGGGCGGCTTTCACGGGCAACCTTTCACTGGGGCATTTACTGCGGCTGAAATGAAGAATGCGCAGCCGGGGCTGCGCATTCAAGGTCAGGTATGTCGCACCAGAGGGCGCGTGTTAGGCCAGCGTCGGGTCGATGCCCTTGCAGGCGGCGACAAGGCCCTTCACGGCGTCGACGGACTTGTCGAACATGGTCTTTTCGGTCGCGTCCAGTTTCACTTCGACCACACGCTCGACCCCAGCGGCGCCAATGATGACCGGGACGCCGACATACATGCCGTCAAGGCCGTAGGCGCCCTTGACGTGGGCGGCGCAGGGCAGAAGGCGCTTTTGGTCCTTGATGTAGGCTTCGGCCATTTCCACGGCGCTGGCGGCGGGGGCGTAGAAGGCGGAGCCGGTCTTCAGGAGGCCCACGATCTCGGCCCCGCCATCGCGGGTGCGCTGGACGATGGCGTCGAGTTTCTCTTGCGTGGTCCAGCCCATCTGAACGAGGTCCGGCAGGGGGATGCCGCCGACGGTGGAGTAGCGGACGGAGGGGACCATCGTGTCGCCGTGGCCGCCAAGGACGAAGGCGGTGACGTCCTTCATCGAGACGTTGAACTCGACCGAGAGGAAGTGGCGGAAGCGGGCGGCGTCGAGGACACCGGCCATGCCGATGACCTTGTTGTGCGGCAGCCCCGAGAATTCGCGGAGCGCCCAGACCATCGCGTCCAGCGGGTTAGTGATGCAGATGACGAAGGCGTTCGGGCAGTTGGCCTTGATGCCTTCGCCCACCGACTTCATCACCTTGAGGTTGATGCCGAGGAGGTCGTCCCGGCTCATCCCCGGTTTCCGCGGCACGCCGGCGGTGACGATGCAGACGTCGGCTCCGGCCAGGTCGGCGTAGGAGTTGGTGCCGCGGAGGGAGGCGTCGAAGCCTTCGACCGGGCCGGATTGTGCCAGGTCCAGTGCCTTGCCTTGCGGCGTGCCCTCGGCGATGTCGAACAGGACGACGTCGCCCAGTTCCTTCAGCGCGATAAGATGCGCAAGCGTGCCGCCGATCTGACCGGCGCCGATCAGGGCGATCTTGGGTCTGGCCATCTGTGCCTCCTTGGGAGTGGTCCGGGGGGATGAATCGGAGGGAGGCGTAGCGGCTTATCGGGCGTCTGTCCAGTCTTGGGGCGGCCACGGTATACCATTGTATGCGAAAAATTCCGGCTTTCGGGCCGGGGGAGAAGGGGTTAGCGGTAACTGGTGCGGAGGGCGCGATGGAAGAGATCGGATTCTGGATTGCGGCCTTGGTGGCGGCGGCGCTGGTCGGGATGTCGAAGGGCGGCGTTCCGGTGGTGGGCATGCTGGGGGTGCCGGTTCTGGCGCTGGTGATCAACCCGGTGATGGCGGCGGGGCTTCTGCTGCCGGTCTACGTGGTGTCGGACATCTTCGGGCTTTACGCCTACCGCCATGCCTGGGACGGGCGGGTGCTGACCATCGTGGTGCCGGGGGCGATCGTCGGGATCGGGGTCGGTTGGGCCACGGCGAGCGTGGTGCCGGAGGCGGCGGTGACTCTGCTGGTCGGGGTGATCGGGCTGGCCTTTGCGGCCAACATCCTTTTGCGCAAGCCGGCGGTGGTGGAACCGAAGCGGGCCGAGGTCGCCCCGGGCCTGTTCTGGGGCGGGGTGGCGGGGTTCACGAGTTTCGTGAGCCATGCGGGCGCGCCGCCCTATCAGGTCTATACGCTGCCGCTGGGCATGACGAAGGCGGTGTTCGCGGGGACCACGACGATTGCCTTTGCGATCATCAATGCGGTGAAGCTGATCCCCTATTATGCGCTGGGGCAGTTGAATACCGGGAACCTGAAGGTTGCGGCAGTGCTGGCCTTGCCCGCGGTGATCGCGGTCTTTGCGGGCGTGCGGCTGGTGCATCTGATGCCGGAAAAGCTGTTCTTCCGGCTGGTGGTCTGGGCGCTGGCGCTGATCTCGCTGAAGCTGATCTGGGACGGGGCGCGGGGGCTGATCTGACCCGGATCCTGCGGGTTCGCGGCTTGGAGGGCAGACCTTTCTGCGGCGGTGTGCAAGGGTCGGGATGGGCCCCTTGGGCTGGCCCGGTTTCCCGGTGGGGAGGGGACGCCCGTAACCGGGGATGCGCTTCAGGGAGGGTGTCGATGCTGCCGGATGCGGATGCGCTTTACGAAAGTCTTGTCGCGCGGGATGGGCGGTTTCCCGACGTCCTCGTCTGTGTGAAGACGACGGGGATCTTCTGCCGGATGACCTGCCCGGCGCGGACGCCCTTGCGGCGGAACGTGGAGTTTCGCGCCTTTGCCGAGGCGTGTCAGGCGGCGGGGTTCCGGGCCTGCAAGCGGTGCCACCTTCAGGCCGGGTCACCCTTTGCGGGGAGGTCCTCGGCCACCGTCTCGTAGTTCGAGCCGGAGGCCATCAGGCACATCGTTCCGTCGGGGAGGGTCATGGTGATCGACCAGGTGCCGGTTTCGGCGGCGTAAAGCTCCATCACCGCGCCCTGGCCTGCGATACCGACCGCGCGGCTGGTCTCGTTGTAGCGGTCGGCGAGGAGCGCGGTAACGGTTTCGCGCCGGTCGCATTGCGGGGCGGAGTGGGCGATCTGGGTTGCGGCGAGGACGGCGGCGAGGCCAAAGGAGAGGGCAAACATCTGCTGGGTCATGGGCGGGCCTTGCTGGCTTTGGACGGGCCAAGGCTGCCGCGGGAGGTATGACGGGCGGTTAACGGGGCGGGCGGGTTGCGCTGCGAATGCACGATCTTTCTGCGCTGCGGCGGATTTGGGCTTGCCGTTTGTGTCCGATCCGTGCTTTCAAGCGCAAGAATGTTGCGCGGAGGTGAGTCGTGACGCGTCCCTATCGGTCCGTTCTGTATATTCCGGCCTCGCGCGAGCGGGCCTTGGAGAAGGCGCGGGAGCTGGCGGCGGACGCGATCATCTTCGATCTGGAGGATGCTGTCTCGCCCGAGGAGAAGGTGCGGGCGCGGGAGTTGCTGGCATCGGTTCTTGACCGTGCGGACTATGGGCCGCGGGCGCGGATCGTGCGGATCAACGGGCTGGGGACCGAGTGGGTCGCAGGCGATCTGGCGGCGTTCGGGGCGCATCCGGGGGTGGATGCGGTGTTGGTGCCGAAGGTGAACTCCGGGGCCGATCTGGATGCAGTTGCAGGGCAGGTGAAGGCCCCGCTCTGGGCGATGCTGGAGACGGCGAAGGGCTGTCTGAACGCGGGGGCGATTGCGGCGCATCCTCGGCTGGAGGGGATGGTCATGGGGACCAACGACCTGGCAAAGGAGTTGGGCGCGCGGTTTCGCAGCGACCGGTTGCCGCTGATGGCGGGGCTGGGGGCTTGCGTGCTGGCAGCGCGGGCCGAGGGGCGCGTGATCGTCGATGGGGTGTTCAACGCCTTCAAGGACGAGGCCGGGCTGCGGGCGGAGTGCGAGCAGGGGCGCGACATGGGGTTTGACGGCAAGACGCTGATCCATCCGGCGCAGCTTGTCGTGGCGAACGAGGTCTTTGCCCCGACCGAGGAGGAGGTCGCTTTGGCCCGCCGCCAGATCGCGGCCTTTGCCGAGGCGCGGGCGCGGGGTGAGGGCGTGGCGGTGGTGGACGGCAAGATCGTCGAGAACCTGCATGTGGCAACGGCCGAGGCGCTGATCGGGAAGGCCGAGGCGATTGCGGCGGTTGCGGTTTAAAGGCAGGGTGCACGCCGATGAACCGGCTGGAGGCCTGCGATGACGTTGATTGTTCTGGGATTGGCACTGTGGTGGGCGGCGCATCTGTGGAAGCGGCTGGCTCCGGGGTCGCGGGACGCCATGGGGAACGCGGGCAAGGGGCTGGTGACGGTCGGCGTGCTGGCGGGCGTGGTGCTGATGGTCGTGGGCTACCGCGGCGTGGAGCACATCGACCTGTGGTATCCGCCGGCGTTCCTGACCCATGTGAACAACCTGCTGATGTTCTTCGCGGTCTACCTTTACGCGGCCTCGGGCATGAAGACGCGGATCACCCGTGTGATCCGGCATCCGCAGCTGACGGCGGTGAAGACCTGGGCGATCGGGCATTTGCTGGTCAACGGGGACCTGGCGTCGGTGATCCTGTTTGGAGGCATCCTGGCCTGGGCGGTCGTGGAGGTGATCCTGATCAACAAGGCGGTGCCGCGCGGGCCGTTGCCGGAGCCTGCACCGGTGGGCAAGGAAGTGGGCGCCGTGGTCGGGGCCGTCGTCGTGCTGGTCGCGATCATGCTGGTGCACAACTGGCTTGGCGTGCCGCCCTGGGGTTGAGGTCGGAGTGGGGGTTTCACACCCCCACACCCCCGTGGGATATTTTGGCAAAGATGAAAGCTGGGGAGATGGGGGCGTGAAGCTCTATCGGTTCTTGAGTGCGGATGACACCTCGGCCTTCTGTCACAAGGTGACGGCGGCGCTGAACAAGGGGTGGGAGCTGCATGGCGCTCCGACCTACGCCTTCGACGCGGCCAATGGCGTCATGCGCTGCGGGCAGGCGGTGGTGAAAGAGGTGGCGGGTGACTACCACCCGGATGTGAAGCTGGGCGAGCAATGAAGACGAATCCGGGGCGCTTCTTCGAGGATTACCGGCTGGGCGAGGTGATCCGCCACGCGGTGCCGCGCACGGTGGGGGCGGGGGAGCGGGCGCTGTATCATGCGCTGTATCCGGCGCGGGGGGCTTTGTATTCCTCGGACGAGTTTGCGAAGTCCGTGGGGCTGGTGGCTTCGCCGCTGGATGATCTGGTGGCGTTCCATACGGTGTTCGGCAAGACCGTGCCGGATATCAGCCTGAACGCGGTGGCGAACCTTGGGTATGCCGAGGGCCGCTGGCTGAAGCCGGTCTGGCCGGGGGATACCTTGCGGTCGGAATCCGAGGTGATCGGGCTGAAGGAGACCTCGTCCGGGGCGACGGGGGTGGTCTGGGTGCGGACGCGCGGGTTGAACCAGCACGGGGATGTGGTGCTGGAGTATGTGCGCTGGGTGATGGTGCGGAAACGGCGGCGCGAGGTGGTGGTGCCGGTGTCGGTGCCGGAGCTTGCGCCGGTGGTGGCGGTGGAGACGCTGGTGGTGCCGGAGGGGCTGGATTTCTCCGCCTATGACTTCGGGCTGGCCGGTGAGCCGCACCGCTGGGGCGATTACGCGGTGGGCGAGGTGATCGACCATGTCGATGCGGTGACCATCGAGGAAGCCGAGCACATGCTGGCGACGCGGCTCTGGCAGAACACCTCGAAGGTGCATTTCGACGTCAGCCAGCGCGAGGATGGGCGGCGGCTGATCTATGGCGGGCATGTCATCAGCCTAGCGCGGGCGCTGTCGTTCAGCGGGCTGGCGAACGCGCAGATGATCGTGGCGCTGAACGCGGGCGCACATGCCAACCCGTGCTTTGCGGGCGACACGGTGCGGGCCTGGTCCGAGGTGCTGGACCGGGCGGAGACTGCGGTGCCGTCGGTCGGGGCCCTGCGGCTGCGGCTGGTGGCGACGAAGGGGGCGGCGGGAGAATTGCGCGGGGCGGACGGGAAGTATCTTTCCGACGTTCTGCTGGATTTGGACTATTGGGCGCTGGTGCCGGTCTGACAGACGCGGCATCCTGATCGTCTGAAACTGCGTTTCGATCAACCCAAGGAAAAAGCCAATGAAAGCCGTGATCTTTGCTGGTCTTGTCGCCGTTGCTCCCTCCGTTGCGGTGGCCGCGGGCTGTGCGCCCGATGGTGGCGTGGTGGTCGAGAAGGTCGAGACGATGAACCAGATGATGCTGGATCTGGATGTCGCCGGCTTCGTCGCCGCGATCAAGACCGAGATCGGCATCGATCTGGCGGATAGTCTGAACGGACTGCCCGGCATCTATGCCGACGGGTTCGAGGGTTGCTCCACGATTGCGCAGCGCAGCGACCTGGGCGGAATGGTGCAGAACGTCGTGATGTTCAACGGCAAGGCCGGGCCGCTGTACGGCTATTGGCTGGCCGTGCCAAATCCGGATGGGCACCGGGTCATCTCGTTCACGCTGAACACCGACCTGCAGATCGTGATGGAGAACTTGCGCTAAAGGGTTCAGCGCCGTGTCAGGTCCGGAGGGGTTTCCCCGCGGGCGAATCCGGGACGGATGCGGCTGGCGGCGAGCTTGTGATCACAGGTAGAAAATCTGTGATCACAAAGCCGGGAAATCTGCACCTGATAGCGGGAACATGCTGCAATTGCGGCATTCGTGGCGTGACACCGGAGAAATCCGCGCTATTCAGATTACCAAAGACAGCCCGGTGCTGGTCCATGTTAAGCACCGCCAGACGTGAGGACCGATCATGGCAGACGCAAAGCGGGCCGCTCCCGCATCAGGTTCCGGGGCCCGCCCGCTTTCTCCGCACCTGCAGGTCTATCGCATCCAGATGACCTCGGTCAGTTCCATCCTGACCCGGATCACCGGCAGTGCGATGATGGTGGGGGTTATCCTTGGGGTGTGGTGGCTTCTGGCCGCCGCGACCTCGGACGCCTATTTCGCGCGGGCGGATGCGGTGGCGACCAGCTGGTTCGGGGATCTGGTGTTCACCGGATCGCTTTGGGCGGTGTGGTACCACTACCTGGCCGGGCTGCGGCATCTTTACTTCGATTCGGGCAAGGGGCTGGACATCCCGACGGCAGAAAAGCTGGGTTGGGTCTGCATCATCGGATCGGTCGTGCTGACTGTGATCACAATTCTTCTGGTTCAGTGAGGACGCCCCCATGCGCTATTTGACCCCCCGCAAGCGTGCCGAAGGTCGTGGAGCCGCCCATCATGGGGCCGAGCACCACTGGGCGATGACGGTTTCGTCCGTTGGCCTGGCTTTCCTCCTGCCGCTTTGGCTTTACATCTTCGGCAGTGCCCTGGGCGGGACCCGCGAGGCGGTGCTGGAGACGTTCGCGCGACCGCTGCCTGCGATCCTGACCGCGCTGGTGCTGGTCGTGGGGATGCGTCACTTCGCGATGGGCGCGACAACGATGATCGAGGATTATGCCCGGGGAACCAATCGCAAGCTGCTGATCATCTTCGTGATCGCGCTTTCCTGGGTGATCGCCGCGACGGGGCTGTTCGCCCTGGCTCGCATGGCGCTGTGAAGGACCTGATGATGACTGCCTATCCGTACGAGACGCATGAGTATGACGTGGTTGTGGTGGGGGCCGGGGGTGCCGGTCTGCGCGCGACCTTGGGCATGGCCGAGCAGGGCCTCCGGACAGCCTGCGTGACCAAGGTCTTCCCGACCCGGTCGCACACGGTGGCGGCGCAGGGCGGGATTGCCGCCAGCCTGGGTAACATGGGGCCGGACCACTGGCAGTGGCACATGTACGACACCGTGAAGGGGTCGGACTGGCTGGGTGACACCGACGCGATGGAGTACCTCGCGCGGGAGGCTCCGAAGGCGGTTTACGAACTGGAGCATTACGGGGTGCCGTTTTCGCGCACCGAAGAGGGCAAGATCTACCAGCGGCCCTTTGGCGGACATACGACCGAGTTCGGGAACGGCCCGCCGGTGCAGCGCACTTGTGCTGCGGCGGACCGGACGGGGCATGCGATCCTGCATACGCTGTATGGCCAAAGCCTGAAGAACAACGCGGAATTTTACATCGAATACTTCGCGCTGGACCTGATCATCACCGATGGGGCCTGCACCGGGGTTGTGGCCTGGAAACTGGACGATGGCACGATCCATGTCTTCAACGCGAAGATGGTGGTGCTGGCGACCGGCGGCTATGGCCGGGCCTATTTCAGCGCGACCTCGGCGCATACCTGCACCGGGGACGGCGGCGGGATGGTGGCGCGCGCAGGCCTGCCGCTGCAGGACATGGAGTTCGTGCAGTTCCACCCGACGGGGATCTACGGCTCGGGCTGTCTGATCACCGAAGGCGCGCGGGGCGAGGGCGGGTATCTGACCAACTCTGCCGGGGAGCGGTTCATGGAGCGCTATGCGCCGCACTACAAGGACCTCGCGCCGCGGGACTATGTCAGCCGCTGCATGACGATCGAGATTCGCGAAGGCCGGGGCGTGGGGGCCAACGGCGACCACATCCACCTGAACCTGTCGCACCTGCCGCGTGAGGCGCTGGAACTGCGGCTGCCGGGGATCACCGAAAGCGCGCGGATCTTTGCGGGCGTGGACCTGCACAAGGAGCCGATCCCGGTCTTGCCGACGGTCCATTACAACATGGGCGGCATCCCGACGAACTATTGGGGCGAGGTCCTGAACCCGACCGCCGAACGCCCCGATGCGATCTTCCCGGGCCTGATGGCGGTGGGCGAGGCGGGCTGTGCATCGGTGCATGGCGCAAACCGGCTGGGCTCGAACAGCCTGATCGACCTGGTGGTGTTTGGCCGGGCGGCGGCGATCCGGGCGGGGCAGGTGGTGGACCGTGCCTCCAGCGTTCCGGCGACGAACACGGCCGAGGTCGACAAGTCGCTGGGCCGGTTCGACGACCTGCGGAACGCCAAGGGAGCGGTGCCGACGGCAGAGCTGCGGCTGGAGATGCAGAGGACCATGCAGGCCGATGCGGCGGTGTTCCGGGCCGAAGAGACTCTGGCTGCGGGCGAGAAGAAGATGACCGCGATTGCGGGCAAGATGAACGACCTGCACGTCACTGACCGCAGCCTGATCTGGAACAGCGACCTGATGGAGACGCTGGAACTGACCAACCTGATGCCGAACGCGCTGGCGACGATCTACGGGGCGCATGCCCGGACCGAAAGCCGCGGGGCGCATGCGCATGAGGACCATCCGCAGCGCGACGACGTCAACTGGCGCAAGCACTCGCTGGCCTGGGTCGATGGCGACAAGGTCATGCTTGACTACCGGGCGGTCCATACCGAACCTCTGACGACCGAAGCCCAGGGCGGCATCGCATTGGCGAAGATCGCCCCCGCGGAGAGGAAGTTTTGAAGATGTCCCGAGTGCTGGTTCTTGGTAAACATAGCCTTGCCGTGATTGCAGGGCTGGGTCTGTTGGGCGGATGTGTCAGCAGCTACGGCGGATTGACTCAGGAGACCATGCAGGCCTGCATCAGCGAGGCGGGGATCACCGGACCATACTCGGCAAGCTCTACACTGAGAAACGACCGGATGACCTTCATCGTGCGCCCCGGGCCCAATGTCACCGAAGCGCAGTCGCGCATTGCCACCGCCTGTATCGCCCGGACCATCGACGGAGGCCAACCTGGCGTGCCCGCCACCGCATCGCCCGCCGCCGCTTTGCCGAAGTCGAGCCGTCCGGCCTCGGTCACCGGTTCGTCTTGCTCGCGCGGCGGCGGTCTCATGCAGGGAGGAACGGGATATTGCACAAGGTGACAATCAAGCTTCTGCCGTTCTTGGCGGTGCTGCTTCTGACGGCCTGCGACCCCGGTGAACTGGTGGATTCCGCGCTGAAGCGGACGGCGCATTCGGTGGTGTTCCCGGTGGTCAACATCGACATGCCGGCGGAACCTGCCCGGCTGGCCACGAACTGCATCCTGGATGCGGCAAGCCAGGAGGAATTGCAGCTTCTGGCCCGGGACGTGGGTGTCGAGGCGGGCACTGCAACCAAGGCGACGATCCGGCAGATCGCGGTGCGGCCTGCAGCCCAGTCGTGCTTTGCGGCCAGTGGCGTGCCGCCGGTGGTGGGCTGACCGGGCGATGGCAACGGGGGCCGCAGCGGGAGTTTCGGGGAAGGGGCGCGTCAGGTCGGACCTGAAGATCGCCGTCGTCTTCTTCGGCATCACCCGCGCCTTGCGGCTGACCTTGCCGTCGATCACCGGGCAGCTGATCGACCCCGCGCGGGCCATCGCGCGGGAGGTCCGGTTGTTCGGGCATTTCTTTCGGCAGACCGGGATCAGCAATCCGAGGTCCGGGGAAATGGGCGAGTTGGACCCCGAGGAATACCGGCTGCTGAACCTGGACGCGGTTGAGCTGGAGGAGCCGGGGGCCTGTCTGGACCTTTACCCGATGGCCGAGATGCAGGCGTGGGGGGATATCTGGCGGGATGATTTCGCCTCGTTCCGCAATCTGGTGCACCAGCTGCATTCGCTGCAGCGGGCAACCCGGCTGGCCGAGGGGTTTCAACCCGACATCGTGATCTTCGCGCGACCCGATCTGCTGTACCACGATTGCGCGGCCGAGCCTCTGGACCTTTTGGCGCGGGCGCACCGGTCCTTTGTGCTGGTGCCGGACTGGTCGCAGTGGTTCGGCCACAACGACCGTTTCGCTTTGGTCAAGGGGGCCGAAGGCGTGGCGGCCTATGGCAGACGGGCGGAGCGGATGGGAGAGTATTGCGCGCGGGGCAAGCGCCTGCATTCAGAGCGGTTCCTGAAATACGCGCTGGGCGGGCAAAGGGTTCGGACGATGCACATGCGCGCCTCGCGTGTCCGCGCGAACGGTTTGCAGGTGCTGGAGGATTTCACGCCGGGCCGCGGTCCGATGGGCAAGCGCGAACTGGTGGCTCTGGGCACGATCCGGCCCGAGGCGCCCGCGATGGCGCAAAGCGCATGAGGGAGATCGGGATGAAACGGTTTGCACTGATGCTGATGGTCCCCGCGCTACTGGCCGGTTGCGGGCCGATGACCCTGGCCCAGGCGGAACGGCAGTGCTTCGAGCGTGCGCGGCTTGCCAAGCAGCCACGGGGCGAGGTGTCGGTCGGGGCAAGCTCGGACGGGCGGACTGCGGGGGCGTTCGAGCTGAACGTGAGTTCCGATTTCCTGCTGGGTCGCGACCCGGCGGCGGTTTATGAGTCCTGCGTGATGCAGAAGGCTGGCGAGCCGCCAAGCCGCCCGCTGTACATGCGGCCGGACTGGCGATGATCGTGACGGACGACCTTCCCACGCCGGCGCCCAGGCAGGTGCGTTTTGCACAAGCTGCGCTAGGACGCATCCGGCGGCGGAGCATGCGCCAGTACGAGGCGGCGATGGTCACGGGGTTCGCCCGGACCTGCCCGGTCTGCGGCTATGTCGGCGAGTTCGCGCCCTGTGGGTCGCCCCCGCGGCTGGATGGCATGTGTCCGCTTTGCCGGTCGCGCGAAAGGCACCGGCTTTTCAAGCTGTGGATCAACCGGCGGAGCGGCCTTAGCAAGGACATGTCGGTCCTGCATTTCGCGCCCGAGCCCGCGTTCGAGCCGATCCTTCGCGGGATGGCGGGAACCTATGTCACCGCAGACTTCATGCGGACTAAGGTCGACCTCAAGCTGAACATCGAAGCACTGGATCTGGAGGACGCGAGTTTCGACCTGATCATCGCGCATCAGATCCTGGAGCATGTGGACCACCACAAGGCCTTGGCAGAGTGTTTCCGTTGCTTGAAGCCTGGCGGACGTCTGATCGTGACGACTCCGGTCATCGAGACGTGGGAGACCACCTACGAGAATCCGGCGATCCAGTCCCCGCGCGACCGTATTCTGCATTTCGGCCAGAAGGATCACACGCGATACTTCGGGCGCGACGTCAAGGACCACATGCGTCAGGCGGGGTTTGACCTGCTTGAATATGTCGCCGTCGAGCCTGACGTCGCCGCCTATGCCCTGATGCGCGGCGAAACCTTGTACGAATTGACGAAGCCCGCTGATGCGGCCCCCGCAAAGCCCAAGACAAAGACCAGGAAAGGCTGACCTCATGGTCCAGTTCACGCTGCCCAAGAACTCGAAGATCCGCACCGGGAAGACCTGGCCGAAGCCGGAGGGGAAGAACGTCCGCAAGTTCCAGGTCTACCGCTGGAACCCCGATGACGGGGAAAACCCGCGGGTGGACACCTATTTCGTCGACATGGACCAGTGCGGCCCGATGGTCCTGGACGCTCTGATCAAGATCAAGACCGACATCGACCCGACCCTGACCTTCCGCCGGTCGTGCCGGGAAGGCATATGCGGCTCCTGTGCGATGAACATCGACGGGATCAACACGCTGGCCTGCATCTACGGGCTGGACGAGATCAAGGGCGACGTGAAGATCTATCCCCTGCCGCATATGGCGGTGATCAAGGACCTGATCCCGGACCTGACGCATTTTTACGCCCAGCATGCCAGCATCATGCCCTGGCTGGAGACGAAGACGAACCGCCCGGCCAAGGAATGGAAGCAGTCGATCGACGATCGCTCCAAGCTGGACGGGCTTTACGAATGCGTCATGTGTGCCTGCTGTTCGACGTCCTGCCCGTCCTACTGGTGGAACAGTGACCGCTACCTTGGCCCGGCGGCGCTGCTGCATGCCTATCGCTGGATCATCGACAGCCGCGATGAGGCGACGGGGGAGCGGCTGGACGATCTGGAAGACCCGTTCAAGCTGTACCGCTGCCACACGATCATGAACTGCGCCAAGACCTGCCCGAAGGGGCTGAACCCGGCAAAGGCGATTGCCGAGATCAAGAAGATGATGGTCGAGCGGGTTGTCTGATCCTCTGGCCATTCCGGACTTCGGATCGGGTGAGGAATTCGCCCAGCTGATGTCCGGATTGGCGGCAAAGCTGCATGCGAAGAACCGGGTCTGGATGGACGAGTCCGGTTATGCCTGGCACGTGGCGCAGCTTCTGTCTGCCTTGGGCGAGGAGTTTCGGGCGGCGCCGAACGATCCGGCCGTCATCGCCGATTTCGGCGACGCCCACCATAAGGCGCGGCTGGACGATGCGGAGCAGGTCGATGCCCTGCTGGCGCGGCTGCGGGACCGGCTGGTGCGCTGATGCCGCTGTTGTTGCTGGTCCTGGCGGTGTCGGTGTTCCTGTATCTGTGGATCACCCGGCGAAACTCGACGCTGACGCGGAACTGTCGCTGGCGGCTGGACCGCAATGTCGCTCCAGATCACTGGCATTGCGTGGCCTGTGGTGCGGTGGCCCGGGGTCCGGAGCCGAGGGATTGTCTGCGCGGGCCGCGGTAGGCGACGCTCGTCGAGCACTCCTCGCTGTGGTCCTTCCGGGAGTGCACGAAGTGCTTGACGAGGGTTGCAGTGGCGACGGTTTCCGGCAAGCCTTGGCGGCATGAAGCTGGATCATCCCGAACACCCCGCCCCCGCCGATGGCGCTGCCCGCAAGGCCATCCGCCCTGTCATATGCTACCCGGTCGAGGGCCTGCCGCGCCCGGACCTGGCCGCCTACCGCGCCGCGCGGGAGCGGTGGAGCCTGACCTCCGAGGTGCTGGTGCCACCCCGCGAGGCGCGGACCTTCGAGGTGCCGGCGGGCGGGTTTTTCCGGATCGTCAGCGTCGAGGGGCCGCAGGTCGGCGACCTGAACCTCTTTGCGGCCGAGAACCTGGGCGAGCGGTTCTTCAGCGGCAAGACACGGGCGCTGCATGGGACGCACCTTAGCACGGGCGACCGGATGTGGTCCTGCCTGCCCTATCTGCGCCCGATGGCGACGGTGACGGAGGACACTCTGGACTGGTACGGGTTCGATGCTTTCGGCGCCAGCGTTCACGACGTGATCGGCACACGCTGCGATCCCTACACCCACGCGCTTTTGTCGGGGGGCGAGCAGTATCACCACTGCTGCCATTCCAACCTGACGCGCGCCGTTGCCGACCATTGGGGCCTGCCCGCCAAGGCGGCGGAGTTGCATGTGCATGACGTGCTGAACGTCTTCATGTGCACGGGGTTCACGCGGGACACCGGGCAGTATTTCATGAAGGCCAGCCCAGTCCGGCCCGGCGACTACTTGGAGTTCATGGCTGAAATTGACCTTCTGGGTGTGCTTTCGGCCTGTCCGGGGGGCGATTGTTCGGCCGAACATTCGTCCGACGTGGCAGTCTGCCATCCCCTGCTGGTGCAGGTGTTCCAGCCCAAAGCCCCGCCCGTCGGCTGGGCTCCGTCAGGGCCGAACGCTTACGACCGGAGCCACGGTCAGGAGTAGCGTTCCACCGTCTGGGCCTGCAGGTCGTCGTAGCGGTCGCCCCAGGCCCAGCCGACGGGAAGCATGCGGTCGATCTCTTCGCGGTCGTCGTCGGTCAGGTCGATCTCGGTCGCCTTGGCCCAGGCGCGCAGGTGGTCGGGCGTGCGGGTGCCGGGGATCGGCAGGATGTGCGACGCGCGGTCCAGAAGCCAGGCGAGGGCGAGGGCGGAGGGGGTGAAGCCCCTGTCCTGGGCCATCCGGTGGAATGCTTCCAGGATGGCGCGGTTGTGGGGCCAGTTTTCGGGATGGAAGCGCGGGATGCGGCTGCGGAATTCGCCCGGGGCGAAGTTTGCCGGGTCGGCCATCGGCGTGCCGAAGACGCCGCGCGCAAGGGGGGAGAAGGGCACGAAGGCGACGCCAAGCTGGGCGCAGCGCTGGATCAGGCCAAGCTCGGGCGTGCGGGTCCAGAGCGAGTATTCGTTCTGCACCGCCATGACCGGATGGACGGCGTGGCAACGTTCCAAGGTGTAGGGGCCGATTTCGGAAAGGCCGTAGCCCAGGATTTTCCCTTCCTGGACAAAGCGCTGCATGGTGCCCGCCAGATCCTCGGCCGGGATTTGCGGGTCGTGGCGGTGTGCGTAGAAAAGGGTGACGTGATCGACCCCAAGGCGCGTCAGCGAGCCTTCCAGTTCCGCGCGCAGGTATTCAGGTCGGTTGTCGATGCGGCGATTGGGGTCGTCGGTAAACGCGGCCTTGGTGGCGATGTAAGGGCGGTGGCCCGTGTGCTTCAGCCAGGTGCCGATGACGGTTTCGCTGATCCCCTCGCCATATTTGTTTGCGGTGTCGAAAAGGGTGATCCCGGACTCCCAGGCGGCGTCGAGGGTGGCAAGGCTGTCGGCTTCGGTGGTCGGGCCGAAGGTACCGCCGAAGGACAGGCAGCCAAGGCCGATGGCCGATACGAGAGGGCCGTTGGTGCCGAGGTGTCGCTGTTTCATCGCCGTCTCCTGCCTGTTGGCGGCAGAAGACGGGACCGGGCGGGGATGGTCAAGCGGTGACGTAATGGAGGCCCTGGAACCTGGCGCGAAGGGTCTTGGTCCGGGGGGCGACGCTTTCCGGGGCGTTGGAGCGGAGGCCCTCGGCGATCAGGGCGGCGAGGGCGGGGGCGTCGGCGGGGGTCACGCCGCGGCGGACAAGCTCGGGCGTGCCGATGCGTAGGCCGTTCATGTCGCCGGGGACGTCAGCGATGGGAAGGCCGATGCCGCAGGCGAGAAATCCGGCCTTGCGAAGGGTTTTCGAGGCGGCTTGGCCCCCACCGAACGCGGCGGCCTCGATGGCGAACTGGTGCGAGGTGGTGGCTCCGCGGTCGGCGGCGAAGACGGGGAGGCCGAGGGTCGCGAGTTCTGCCGCGAGGGCACGGGCGAGGTCGATCATCGCCCTGGCGTAGGCCGCGCCGTGGTCGCGCCAGTCGAGGAGGGTGTAGGCGAGGGCGGCGGATTTCGCGGCGTCGAAGTTGGCGGTGAGGCCGGGAAAGGCGATGGCGTCCAGACGTTCCGCTATGGTGGCATCGTTGGTGACGATCAGGCCCCCGGCGGGGCCGCCGAGGGATTTGTAGGTCGACATCGTCATCAGATGCGCGCCTTCCTTGAGCGGGTCGGGGAAGGTGCCGCCTGCAATCATTCCGCATTGGTGGGCCGCGTCGAAAAGGACCTTGGCCCCGACCTGATCGGCGATCTTGCGGACCTCGGCCACCGGGTGCGGGAAGAGGTTCAGGCTGCCGCCGACGCTGATGATCTTGGGGCGAACGGCATGGGCAAGGTCTGCGAGGCCTTTCAGATCAAGCGTATAGCCGTCGGCGTCGATGGGGGCGGGGTGGGTCATGAGGCCGTAAAGGCCCGCGCAGCCGGCGCTGTGGTGGGTGACATGGCCGCCGATGGTGCCAGGGGGTGCGATGCTGCTGTCGCCCGGCTTTGTTAGCGCCATGAAGCCGTAGAGGTTGGCCAGCGCGCCGGACCCCACGCGGATTTCGGCGTAATTTGCGTGGAAGATTTCTGCTGCGAGTTCGGCGGCGATGACTTCGATTTCTTCGATGGCTTCCAGCCCCATCTCGTACTTGTCGCCGGGGTAGCCAAGCGAGGGGCGCGAGCCGATGCCGGAGGCCAGCGCGGCTTCGGCCCTTGGGTTCATCACGTTGGTTGCCGGGTTCAGGTTGAAGCAGTCCTGATCGTGGATTTCGCGGTTCCGCGCGATGAGGTGGTCTAGGCGGTTGGCGACCTTGGACGACGCTTGGCCCGCGTCGGTGGCAAGACGCTGGATGTAGGTCTCGCAGGCGGCGGGGACCCAGGGGCGGGAGATGAGGTGGGGCATGGGCGACTCCGATCAGGTCGGGAGAGAAAAGCCGTGCGCACCGCCCGATGCAAGCCGGAAGCGCGGCTCAGTCGGTGACGACCGGCAGGCCGCGGGCGATCCAGCCGGGGCCGGCGGAGGAGCCGAGCATGCCTTCCGACACGTCGAGGACGGAGGTGAATCCCGCCTCGGTCAGAGCGCGGGCCATCCGCGCCGAGCGGCCGCCGCTGGCGCAGATCAGGGCAATCGGTCGGTTGCGGTCCCCGCCGGACAGGGCTGCCAGCGCGTCAAGAAAATCCGGGCTGCGCAGGTCCAGGCGTGTTGCGCCCTTGGCGCTCCCGGTCTCGGCCCACTCCTCGGGCTGGCGGATGTCGATGAGGAGGAGATCTCCGGCCTCGGCCCGCTTGAAGGCGGTTTCGGCGTCGAGGCTCGTTTCGGCCATCGCGGTGCCGGGGCGGAACGCAAGCGCCGCGATGGTCACGAGCAGAGAGCGGCGCGAAGGCATCAGGCGAAGGCGGCCTTGAGCGCGATCTCGATCATCGCGCCGAAGCTGCGTTCGCGTTGGTCCGACGGCAGGGCTTCGCCGGTCGTGATGTGGTCAGAGACGGTCAGGATCGCAAGCGCGCGGGCGCCGTGGCGGGCGGCGAGGGTGTAGAGCTCGGCGGCCTCCATCTCGACCCCGAGGCAGCCGTGGCGGAGCAGCTGCTCTGACAGGTCGGGGCGTTCGTCGTAAAAGGTGTCCGAGGAGTAGATGCCACCGACATGGACGGGGGTGCCGTCGGCGGTGGCGGCGGCGTAGGCCTTGGACAGAAGGCCGAAATCGGCGCAGGGAGCGAAGTTCAGCTCTTTGAAGATCGACCGCGAGGGCGAGCCGAGGGTGGAGCAGGTCTGCGCCAGAATCACGTCGCGGACCTTGACGTGGGTGGGCAGGGCGCCAGCGGAGCCGACGCGGATCAGCGTCTTGGCACCGTAGTCGCGGACAAGCTCGTTGGCGTAGATCGACAGGGAGGGCATCCCCATGCCCGAGCCGTGGATGGTGACGCGGTGGCCGTTCCAGGTGCCGGTGTAGCCGAGCATCCCCCGGACCTCGTTCACCAGGACCGGGTCCTTGAGGTAGGTCTGCGCGGCCCAGCGGGCGCGGTAGGGGTCACCGGGCAGAAGCACGGTTTCGGCGATGTCGCCCGGCTTGGCGCCAATGTGAACGGTCATGTCAGCTTTCCCTCGGCCCGGGGTCATGTCCCCGTGGTTTTTCTGCGTCCGTCGTCGCCCGCGGACGCGCCATTAATGCGGTGCCGCAGTTGATGCGGCAAGAGCGGAAAAATCGGATAGGCGGAGGGCCGAGGCATGGTATCCGGAGGACAGGCAAGGAAGGGGCCCCAGGCTTGGACTATGACATCACGCTGATTGCCGGCCACCGCGAGGCCCTGCTGGAGCGGACGCTGGAGTCCTTTGCCAGGGATGTCTTTCCGAACTTTCCTGTCCGCCGGTTTATTGCCAATCTGGACCCCTTCATGGGCGACCGGGCCGAGGGGGACCGCTGCGAGGCGCTGATCCGGCGGCATTTCCCCGATGCGCTGATCTTCAGGCCGGAGACGCCTGACTTTGCCTCTGCCGTTATCCGGGCGTGGTCGGCGACCACGGCCCCGCGCGTGCTGCATCTGGAGGATGACTGGCTGGCGCTGGAGCCGCTTGGACCGGACCGGATCGAGCCGCTGTTCGAGCCAGACGTGGGCGCGGTGACCTTCATGTGCCTGACCAAGCACACGCGGGGGCTGGCCTACCAGACCTCGCGCCGGGTGGTGAAGCAAGGGCGGCGGATCGTCGAGGATACCCTGGTCAACGCCTTTTCCACGTCGCCCGGGGTGTTCGAGGGCAATTTTCTGCGCGAGGCAGCGCGGCGGATGAGGCCGGGGCTGGACCCGGAAAAGCAGTTCTTCCGGCAGATCAACCCGGAGCTGGAGGCGCATGCCCTGCCGAGGCGCTGCATCTTCCTGCGCGGGACGACGCGGCGCGAGTTGATCGTCGACATCGGGCGCGAGGCCCGGGCGGCGCAGGGGCTCGTCAAGCTGTATGAGAACGGCGCGTCGGTCTGGCGGCAGGCCGAGCCCGCACCGCCAGAGGCGCCAGAAACATGATCAGGCCGCGTAGGTCCTAAGGTCGGCGAAGGCTTCGCGGTTGCCGCAGAAGGTCGCCTCGGAGGTCTGGCCCTGGCTGCCCTTGGCCAGAAACTTCGCGCAAGCGGTACGGTCGGTACAGTGGCCGCAGGTCGACAGGATCTCGACCCAGAGGCCATGATCGCGCTTCAGCTCGGCTTCGGAGAGGCCGAAGATGGCACCCATCGCGGTTACACGCTGGTCGATGTCCCGGGGCATGCGCAGGAAGTCCAGAACCTGGTCGCGGGTCATGCCAAGGTCGTCGAGATCACGGTCGGAAAGCGCGTTGACCTCCTGCATCTCGTGCAGGCGATGGATGAGGGCGCGGATACGGTCGAACATTGGGGACTCCAGACGGCTGTGTGGCCTTCTGGATAGGGCCGGGCGGGCGGTATCGCCTTGATTTGCATCAAGGGCTAGCCATGGCGGAATGGCGGACGGACCAAGGTGCCTTTTGGGCCGCGACCGGTGCTGGGTCGGCCAGGGCCACGAGGTCCAGCATGATGCGGTTCAACTGGAAATCCTTGGGTGTGTAGACTTGCGCCACGCCCATCGCCTTCAGCGTCTTCGCATCGTCGTCCGGAATGATGCCGCCGACGACGAGAGGTTGGGTGAGGCCCGCCTTCTGCATCAGATCGAGGGTTTCGCGGATCAGGGGGATGTGACTGCCGGAGAGAATGGAAAGACCGATAACGTCGGGCTGTTTCTCGGTCGCGGCGGTGACGATTTCCTGCGGCGTCAGACGGATGCCGTCATAGGTGATCTCGATCCCGCAGTCGCGGGCACGGGTGGCGATCTGCTCGGCCCCGTTCGAGTGGCCGTCGAGGCCGGGCTTGCCCAGGAGAAGGCGCAGCGGGTGGCCAAGCTTTGTGGCGACGGCGGCGACGGCGTCGCGGACGGGTTCAAGGCCTTCGGTGCGGTTGGACGGGTTCTGGCTGACGCCGGTCGGGGCGCGGTATTCGCCGTAAAGCGCGCGCATGGCGCCGGCCCATTCGCCGGTGGTCACGCCGGCTTTGGCGCAGAGGATTGAGGCGGGCATGATGTTCTCGCCGGACTGGGCGGCCTGCCGCAGCGCGGCAAGGGCTTCGGCCACGCGATGTGCGTCGCGCTGCTTGCGCCAGCGGGCGAGGCGTTCGCATTGGTCGGCTTCGGCCTGCGGATCGGCCTGCATGATCGCGCCCTCGCCGGTCGCAAGGGGGGAAGGTTCGGTGGTGGTGAACTTGTTGACGCCCACGACGGTGGTGGCACCGGTTTCGATCCGGGCCAGCCGTTCGGCGTTGGCTTCGACGAGACGGCCCTTCATGTAGGCGATGGCGGCGACGGCCCCGCCCATCGCGTCGATCTGCGCGAGTTCTTCCAGGGCCTGGGACTTGAGTTCGGCGACCTTTCGGTCGATGGCGGGGTTGCCGTCGAAGAGGTCGTCGTATTCCAGAAGATCGGTCTCGTAGGCCAGGATCTGCTGCATGCGAAGCGACCATTGCTGGTCGAAGGGGCGCGGAAGGCCGAGGGCTTCGTTCCAGGCGGGAAGCTGCACGGCGCGGGCGCGGGCGTTCTTCGACAGGGTCACGGCCAGCATCTCGATCAGGATGCGGTAGACGTTGTTTTCCGGCTGCTGTTCGGTGAGCCCAAGGGAGTTGACCTGGACGCCATAGCGGAAGCGGCGGAACTTGGGGTCGGTGATGCCGTAGCGGGTCTCCAGCAGCTCGTCCCAAAGCGCGGTGAAGGCGCGCATCTTGCAAAGCTCGGTCACGAAGCGGATGCCGGCGTTTACAAAAAACGACATTCTGCCGGCCATTGCGGGGAAATCCGCGGCGAGGACTTTCACTTTTAAATCATCGAGCACCGCGCAGGCGGTGGCGAGGGCGAAGGCCAGTTCCTGCTCTGGCGTGGCCCCTGCTTCCTGCAGGTGGTAGCTGCAGACGTTCATCGGGTTCCATTTGGGCAGGTGCTTGCCGGTGTAGGCCGCGACGTCCGTGATCAGGCGGAGCGAGGGCTGCGGCGGCAGGATGTAGGTGCCGCGCGAGAGGTATTCCTTGATGATGTCGTTCTGCACGGTGCCCTGCAGCGCGGCGATGTCGGCGCCCTGTTCTTCTGCCACCGCGATGTAGAGGGCCAGAAGCCAGGGAGCCGTGGCGTTGATCGTCATCGAGGTGTTCATCTGGTCCAGCGGGATGTCCTGGAACAGGGCCCGCATGTCGCCAAGGTGGGCGACGGGGACGCCGACCTTGCCGACCTCACCCCGGCTGCGGGGATCATCGCTGTCGTAGCCGGTCTGGGTCGGCAGGTCGAAGGCAACGGAAAGACCGGTCTGACCTTTGGCCAGGTTGCCCCGATAAAGCGCGTTCGAGGCCGAAGCGGTGGAGTGGCCGGCGTAGGTGCGGAAGAGCCAGGGTTTCTCGGACATGGGGCCTCGCGTGCGGTTCTGGCGGGTAATTTTATTGCGCTCAGGATGGGATACGAGAAAGATCATGCCGATGTCAATCGCTGCGGTGCGGCGTCGCTCTTCGTGCGCCTTCGGCTTCTCGTCGCGGGGACGGACCTTTCGAGGAGTGACGAAGTCATCGACGAGGTTTCCGCTTTCGGGCAGGGTGGGCGCATGTTCGGCACCGTCGCGGTTCCCATCTGGTTGCTGGTCCTGATCCTTGGCTTCGCCGCGATCAGCTTCGCCACGCATTTCCTGTTCCCCTCGGTACGCTGGTTCTTCCGCCGCAGGGCAGAGCGGGCGCTGACGCGGCTGAACGCGCGGCTGGACCGCAAGATCGACCTTTTCAAGCTGGCGCAGAGGTCGGACATGGTGGCGCGGCTGGCCTACGACCAGAGGGTCGTGGAAGCCGCGATGCAGCAGGCGGCCGAGACCGGAGTGCCGGCCGAGGTGACGTTCGAGGAGGCGCGGCGCTATGCCCGCGAGATCGTTCCGGGGTTTTCCGCCACGGTGTACTTCGGCTTTGGCACGCGCGCGGCGAAGTGGCTTAGCCGCCTGTTGTTCCGGGTCCGGGTCGGCAAGGTGGACCAGGCCCTGCGGCAGATCGATCCGAAAGCGGCGGTGGTGTTTGTCATGAACCACCGGTCGAACCTGGATTACGTGCTGGTCACCTGGCTGGTCGCGGACAGGTCGGCGGTCAGTTACGCGGTCGGCGAATGGGCGCGGATCTGGCCCCTGAGCGCGCTGATCCGGTCGATGGGCGCCTATTTCATCCGGCGCGGCAGCCGCAACGCGCTGTATCGCAAGGTGCTGGCGCGCTACGTGCAGATGGCGACCGAGGAGGGAACGACGCAGGCGATTTTCCCCGAGGGAGGACTGAGCCTGGACGGGCGTGTCGGGCCGCCAAAGCTGGGGCTGATCAGTTATATCGTCGAAGGTTGGGCACCCGACGCTCGCGATGTGGTGTTTGTCCCGGTGGGGCTTGGCTATGACCGCGTGCTGGAGGACCGGGTGCTGGTCGAGGCGGCGGCGGCGGGGACGCGACGGTTTCGCAACCGGCCCTTCCAGGTCGCGGTAAATGCAGTGCGCTTCCTCTGGGCGCGGTTCCGGGGGCGCACGAAGGGCTTCGGGACGGCGGCGGCGGGTTTTGGCGCACCGGTGTCCTTGCGGGCGCATCTGGCCTCGGGCGGGACTGTCGAGGGGCTGGGCGACCGGCTGATGGCAGCGATCGCGGCGGTCGTACCGGTGCTGCCGGTGCCGCTGGTGGCCCGCGCATTGGGGGACGGGGCAGCCAGCCGGGAAGAGCTTGACCTGCGGGTGAAGGCGTTGATCCGGCAGCTGCAAGCGGCCGGTGCGGTGCTGAAATTGCCACCGATGGGCGGCGCCTCGGTGCTGGACGAGGGGCTGGAACCCTTGATCCGGCGCGGGCTGGTATCGGCGGACCTGAAGCCGGTGCCTGCCGAGCGGGCGCTCTTGGATTTCTACGCGGCCTCGGTGCCGGATGTCGGCGTTGCTGCGCCGCCGCAGACATAAAATTTCAAGAATACCCAATCATACTATTGCAAAGTTGCGCGCAAGACTGTCATCTGCCCCTAAGGGCGCGGCGATTCTGCGGCGCGGCATCTGACTGGAGGCAGTGGTGGCTTTGGATACGCAAAACGCACCCGTGATCTACGACGCACCGAAAAAGGACCTGTACGAGCTGGGCGAGATGCCGCCCCTGGGGCATGTGCCCAAGCAGATGTACGCCTGGACCATCCGGCGCGAGCGGCATGGCGCCCCGGAAAGCGCGATGCTGCAGGAGGTGGTCGACACCTGGTCCATCGACAGCAACGAGGTGCTGGTGATGGTGATGGCTGCGGGCGTCAATTACAACGGCGTCTGGGCCGCTTTGGGCGAGCCGATCTCGGTTTTCGACGGCCACAAGCAGCCCTATGCGGTGCTGGGCTCGGACGCCGCAGGGATCGTCTGGGCGGTGGGCGACAAGGTCAAGCGCTGGAAGGTCGGGGACGAGGTGGTGATCCACTGCAACCAGGACGACGGCGACGACGAGGAATGCAACGGGGGCGATCCGATGTTCTCGCCCTCTCAGCGGATCTGGGGCTACGAGACGCATGACGGGTCTTTCGCGCAGTTCACGCGGGTGCAGTCACAGCAGCTGATGCCTCGGCCAAAGCACCTGACCTGGGAGGAATCGGCCTGCTACACGCTGACGCTTGCCACCGCCTACCGGATGCTTTTCGGGCATGAACCTCATGACCTGAAGCCCGGGCAAAACGTGCTGGTCTGGGGGGCCTCGGGCGGCCTTGGGTCCTATGCGATCCAGCTGATCAACACGGCGGGAGCGAATGCGATCGGGGTCATCAGTGACGAATCGAAGCGCGATTTTGTCATGGCTCTGGGCGCGAAGGGTGTCATCAACCGCAACGAGTTCAAGTGCTGGGGGCAGCTCCCTAGGGTCAACACCCCGGAATACAACGACTGGCTCAAGGAAGCACGGCGCTTCGGCAAGGCGATCTGGGACATTACAGGCAAGGGCGTATCGGTGGACATGGTCTTCGAGCATCCGGGCGAGGCGACGTTTCCCGTCTCCAGCCTGGTGGTGAAGAAGGGCGGCATGGTGGTGATCTGCGCCGGGACGACGGGGTTCAACTGCACCTTCGACGTCCGCTACATGTGGATGCACCAGAAGCGCCTGCAGGGCAGCCACTTTGCGCATCTGAAGCAAGCGGCCGCCGCCAACAAGCTGATGGTCGAGCGCCGACTGGACCCCTGCATGTCCGAGGTCTTCCCTTGGGCCGAGATCCCGCGGGCCCATACGCTGATGTGGAAGAACCAGCACAAGCCCGGGAACATGGCGGTTCTGGTGCAGGCGCCTCGCACCGGTCTTCGGACGCTGGAGGACACGTTAGAGGCGAGCAAAGCGAGTTGAAGTCAACCTTTAACAACGAATTCACCCTTCGCCCGGATATCTGTGCTTAAGTGAGTCGCAGTGGGCTCTGTTGTCTGCTGCAGGCAACGGAGACCCAAGGCGGCACAGGTTTCTGGCCGAGGGATTGCATGCGCCACGACTGGGTCTTCGACGTTCTGTCGGATCTTCTTACCTACGCGACCCAGAACGGTTTGCCCCGGCTGGCGGCCAAGGTGTCCGAAACCATCGACGAGGCGCGCAGCGAGATTGCTGCCGCGGGCGAGAGTCCGGAAGAGCCGCCGCAATCGCCAGCGCCGAAACGGCGACGCATGCACTGACCCTACCGCTTGGGGCTCGCTGCGGTTATGATCGCAGGATGCAGTCAACCGCGCTGACCTTTTCCGACGATCAGGCCGAGGCCTATGACCGACTTGCCGCCGCATTCCTGGGGGCGGGGATCGACCTTGTCGAGGGCGAGCTTTCGCCGATGGCGGAAGGTCGGACCTCGGTCTTGGCCGTGGTGGGCAAGGCGGGTTCTGGCAAGACCATGCTGCTGGCGCAGCTTTACCGCGGTATGAAGGCGGCCGGGGTCGACATCGTTTCGGGCGATTACGAGGGCAAGAAGCGCAAGGACCGTCGGACGCTTGCGATCCTGGCACCGACAAACAAGGCGGCTTCGGTGCTGCGTCTGCGGGGTGTCCCGGCGACGACGATCCACCGGATCCTGTACACGCCGGTCTATGACCCGGAATTCGAGAAGATCGCCGAATGGCTGGCGGGTACGGGGACACGCCCGGTGGTGGACAGTCTGGCCATTCCAGGAATGACCGAGATCGCGCTGGATCGCGCGCATGCGTTCTACCAACAGGTCGCATCAATTCCGGGTGCGCTGGCGGCGGCCGGGTTGAAGGGCAGTGACTTCATCAAGGGCTGGAAGCGGCGGGAGGAGCCGCTGGATGTGGGGTTCGTGGACGAATCCTCGATGCTGGACGAGCGTCAGTTCGAGGACCTGAAGGAAATCTTCCCGACGCTGGTCCTGTTCGGCGACCCTGCACAGTTGGCTCCTGTCGGCCTGTCCGGCGAGATGGTCTTCGACAAGCTGCCCGAGACGCGGCGGTTGGTACTGAGCCGCATTCACCGGCAGACCCAGGACAACCCGATTCTGGACTTGGCGCATGCGCTGGGCGACGAGCGGCTGGGCTTCGCGGACTTCGAGGCCCTGGTGCAGGAAAAGGCGCGGGTCGATGGACGGGTGGTGGTGGCAGAGCGCGTCGAGGCGGCCCTGATGGCGCGGTCGCCGGTGCTTGTCTGGCGCAATGCGACGCGGGTTAGGCTGATCCAGGCCTTCCGCAACGCATATGGCGCGCCCGAGGATGCACTGCTGCCGGGCGAGCCCTTGATCTGCGACGGAATCGAGCTGCCCCTGAAGCACCGCAAGAAGCGCATCGACCTGGAGGCGCGGGGGCTGATCAAGGGCGCTCAGGTGATCTACCTGGGCGACGGGACCCGTGACGGGTTTGCCCGGCTGCACGTTGTCGGGGCCGAGGAGCCTCAGGTCAGCGCGGCATCGATCATAAAGATCGAGAAGCCGGACGAGGAGGAGCCGTTCATTCCCCACGCCGCCCGGATGGGGGCGACGTTCCTGCACGGGGCGGCGGTGACGATCCACAAGGCGCAAGGGTCGCAGTGGGAAGAGGTCCAGGTCTTTGCGCCCGATCTGCAGGCGGCCGCCTTTTCGGGACGGTCCGAGGCTGGGGTGCCCTTGTGGAAGCGTCTGGCCTATGTGGCGATCACCCGGGCGCAGACGCGGCTGTATTGGGTGGTGCGCAACCGGCTGGCACGGCCGACGGAGCCATTGTCCATCGACGACTTGAAGCGCGCGCCCGCGCCCCTGGCCCTGGGCGAGGAGTGAGGCTTTTCCTTCCCCGCCGGGCGGGGTAGGATTCGTGCCAAGCAAGGAGGCCCTGATGGCTTTGGTTTTCGTCCAGTTCCGCTGCACCCCTGGTCAGACCTACGAGGTGGCCAATGCGATATGGGACCGCGAGGTGGTGAGCGAGCTTTACTCGACCAGCGGCGATTATGACCTGATCGCCAAGGTCTATATCCCCGAGGATGCGGATACCGGGCACTACCTGTCGTCGAAGCTGTTCGATATTCCGGGCATTCAGCGGACACTGACGACGATGACCTTCAAGGCGTTCTGAGGTTGGACGCCCCGGGGCGCTGCGCCGGACCCCGGGATACTTGCGCAAAGATGAAAGGTCAGAGCCAGGCGCTGCGCCCGGTGCCCACCGCCATAGCGACATTGGCATAACCGTCGCGGGCAAGAAGCGCGTCAAGGCCGTGGGCCACATCGGGCACCATCGCAAGGCCCTGGTAGACCATCGCCGTGTAAAGCTGCACCGCCGAGGCGCCGGCGCGGATTTTCTGGTAGGCTTCTTCGGCGGAACTGACGCCGCCCACTCCGACCAGGGGCATGAGACCTTGGGTCAGGCGGGAGAGTTGCGCCAGCACGCGCGTGGACTTTTCAAACAAAGGTACGCCAGAAAGACCGCCGCTTTCCGAACGGCTTGCAGAATTCAAACCTTCGCGCGACAGCGTGGTGTTCGTGGCGATGATACCGGAAAGTTGCGCATTCAGTGCGACCTCGACGATATCCTCAAGCTCGGCCGGGGAGAGATCGGGGGCGATCTTCAGGAAGACCGGTATCGGTCGGGCCAGTCCGGCCCGGGCTTCCATCACGCGGCGCAGAAGCTCGGTCAGGGCGGCGGTGCCCTGCAGGTCCCGCAGACGTTCGGTGTTGGGCGAGCTGACGTTGACCGTGGCGAAGTCGACATGCGCGCCGCAATGGGCAAGCACCGTGCCGAAATCAGCGGCGCGGTTCTGCGCCGTCTTGTTGGCACCGAGGTTCAGCCCGACGGGGACCGGTCCCCGGACGCGGGCGGCGAGGCGGGCGCCGACTGCAGTCATTCCCTGGTTGTTGAAGCCGAAGCGGTTGATCGCGGCGCGGTCCTCGGTCAGGCGGAAGAGGCGCGGCTTGTCATTGCCCGGCTGGGGAAGCGGGGTTGCGGCACCGACCTCGATGAACCCGAAGCCTGCTCTGGAAAGCGGGGCCACGGCCTCGGCGTTCTTGTCGTAGCCGGCGGCCAGGCCCACGGGGTTCAGCAGCGGCATCCCGGCGAGGGTGGTGTGCAGGCGGGGCAGATCGACCGGGCCCGACAGCGGGACAAGACCCGCACGGAGGGCCAGCAGCGACAGACCATGCGCCCGTTCGGGATCGAAGCGGTGAAGCAGGGTCAGGCCCAGCCGCTCGACGATCGTCACCAGAGCCCCTCGGGGAAGATGTGGCCGGTGGCACCAAGGGGGAGGGACTTGTCCCAGATGACATCAGCGATCCGCAAGGGTCGGTAGAGGTGCGGGAAAAGCTGGCCGCCGCGCGAAGGCTCCCATTTCAGCTGGGGGCCCAGCTTGTCGGGGTCGAAGGCAACAAGGACAAGGTCGCTTTCGGTGGCGAACCACTTGGCGGCGGTTTCGGCAACCTGGGCAGCGGTGGAGAAATGGATGTAGCCGTCGGCGAGGTCGACGGGCGCGCCACGAGTCTCGCCGGCAGCGCGGAAGGCATCCCATTCGGAGCGACGGAAGATCTTGAGGATCAGCATGACGCGCGAATAGCGAAGCTTGACGGGTCTGGCAATGGTCCGCCGCGACTGGCTGGTATCAGGAAGGAAAAGACACGGCGCGGGGAACGCGCCGTGTCGGTTGTCAGGTCGGTTGGTGAGGCCGGTTACTTGGTCTTGCTCTGGCCCTGGCCGCCGCCTTGGCCGCCGCCGGTGTCGCCACCGCCCTGGCTGGAGCCGCCACCTTGGTCGCCGCCCTGCGAGCCGCCGGTGTCACCGCCGCCTTGGCTGGAGCCGCCGCCTTGGCCGCCGCCCTGCGAGCCGCCGGTGTCACCGCCGCCTTGGCTGGAGCCGCCACTCTGGCCGCCACCCTGCGAGCCGCCGGTGTCACCGCCGCCCTGGCTGGAGCCGCCACCCTGGCCGCCGCCCTGCGAGCCGCCGGTGTCGCCACCGCCCTGGCTGGAGCCGCCACCCTGGCCGCCGCCTTGCGAGCTGCCGGTGTCACCGCCGCCTTGGCTGCCACTCTGGGAACCGCCGGTGTCGCCGCCGCCTTGGCTGGGGTTGCTCGAGTCAACGCCGCCAACATCGTTTCCGTGGCCGTTGTCGTCATGGTCGGTCTGGCCGCCACCCTGCGGGCCGTTGCCGGGGTTGCTGGAGTCGATGCCGCCGTCGTCATTGCCGTGACCGTTGTTGCCGTCATCCACCGGGGTGGGTTCCGGCTGCGGCGTGGGGGTCGGTACCGGCTCGGGTGCCACGACGGGAGGCGTGGGCACCGGCAGCGGATCGACGACCGGCGGGGTGGGTTCCGGTTCAGTGCCGTTCTTCGGACCGTTGCCGGGGTTGCTGGAGTCGATGCCGCCCTCGTCGTCGCCGTGGCCGTTGTTGCCGTCATCCACCGGGGTGGGTTCCGGCTGCGGCGTGGGGGTCGGTACCGGCTCGGGTTCCACGACGGGAGGCGTGGGCACCGGCAGTGGATCGATGACCGGCGGAGTGGGTTCCGGGTCCGAATTGGTGACCGGCGGCGTCGACTCGGGCTCGGGCTTCACGACCGGTGGCAGGGCTTCCGGCGGGAGTTCCGCGATGACTTCCGGCGGTTCCGCCTCGGCCTTCGGCGGGGTGAGCCACTTGCCCGCGCCGTCAGATTTGGCTGCCCCAAGCGAGCATCCGGGCATTGTTCGCTTGAAGACCTCTAGGTTTCGGATTTCGCGAAACTCGCACTCAACGACAGTTTTCGTGTCCGCACTGGCAACCGGGGCAATCGTTACGAAAGCGCATGCAAGCAGGAGGGGTCTCATTTTTTATGCCTTTCGAAAGCTTCCGCTATCCTTTTGCGCGCTTGACATGTTTCCGGCGGGACGAATTCACGGTTAACGAAAGATGAATTTGTGTCCAAAGTGAGAGGCACTCACCACAGGTTGTATCGTGGCCGAATCATGGCAAGTGTCTGCGCGCCGGCCGCTGTGCCTTTGACAGCGGCCCGGCCTTGGGCGCAGTCTTGGGGTCCAACCCGTCACAGGAGACTCGCGATGCGCATGATTTCGAGACTGGCAATTGCCGCCGCCCTGGTTGCGACGACCGCCGAAGCAGAGACCGTCAAGCTGACCCTTCTTGGCGTCGGCGACGTCTACAACTTCGAGGAAGAAGACGGCCGTGGCGGCTTTGCGCGGCTGAACGCGGTGGCCAAGGCGGAACGGGCGGCCAACCCGAACACGCTGTACCTGTTCAACGGGGACATGCTGTCACCCTCGCTGGCGTCGGGCTTCGACAAGGGCCAGAATACCATCGATTTCACCAACCTGGTGCCCTTCGACCTGGCGGTGCCGGGGAACCATGAGTTCGACTTCGGGCCGGAGAATTTCATCGAGAAGATGAAGGCATCGAAGTACCCCTGGGCGGCGATCAACATCACGAACGGCGACGGGTCGGCCATCGAGGGGCTGGGCGGTGTCATGGTGAAGGAGGTCGGCGGTCTGAAGGTCGCGCTGATCCCGGTGGCGCAGGATACCTCGCCCGAGGTCAGTTCGACCGGCAGCCTGAAGTTCCTGTCGACGGTCGAGACGGGGGTTGCCGCGGCCGAGAAGGCGCGGGAGGAGGGCGCGGATATCGTCGTCGGGGTCGTGCAGACCAACATGGAGAACGACCGGGCGCTGATGGCCAGCGGGGCCTTCGACGTGATCTTGTCGGGAGACGACCATTCCTATGCCACGGCCTATGACGGGCGGACGGCCTATGTCGAAACCTCGATCGACGGACAGTTCCTGTCGCCGGTGGATCTGACGGTCGAGGTCGAGACGGCCGAAGACGGCAAGCGCGAGATCAGTTGGGTCCCGGCGTTCCGCTTCATCGACACCGCCGCAGTGACGCCGGACCCGGAGTCGGTGGCGATGGCGGACAAGCTGCGGGCGACGATGGACGAGAACCTGAATGTCGAGATCGGCACGGTCGAAGGGCCGCTGGACAGCCGCCGGAACGTGGTGCGCGCCGAGGAATCGACGATGGGCAACCTGATCACCGACGCGTTGCGCGACGCGACGGGGGCCGATATCGCGATCATGAACGGCGGCGGCATCCGGGGCGACACGACCTATGAGGCGGGGCGCAAGCTGACGCGGCGGGACATCCTGACCGAGCTGCCCTTCGGGAATACCACGGTGGTGACGGAACTGCCGGGGTCCCAGGTGCTGCTGGCGCTGGAGAACGGGGTCAGCCAGGTCGAGAAGGGGGCGGGGCGGTTTGCCCAGGTCTCGGGGGTGACATTCGCATATGACGCGTCGGCTCCGGCGGGATCGCGGGTCAGCGAGGTCATGGTCGGTGGCGCCCCGCTGGAGGCGGACAAGCTCTACAAGGTGGCGGTCAATGACTACATCGTCGGTGGTGGCGACGGTTTTGACGCGCTGGGCGGGGGGCGCATCCTGACCGATGGACCGACCGGCCAGCTCGTGGCCAATGACGTGATGGCCTATGTCGAAAAGCTGGGCACGGTGAACATCGCCGTCGAGGGGCGGATCAAGAAGCTGGGCCAGTAGGCGCGAGGGAGTTGTGCGCAGGCGCCGTCACTCCTGTCATGAGAGAGGCGGCGTCAACCCGCGAGGTCAGGGCTGGCGGACCGAATGCAGGGCCAGGTCGCGGCCTTCGTCGTCCTTGAAGAATGCCATCCATTCTTCGGCGCCGTCGGGATGCCTGTGAATCATGTGCGGTGTGCCGGTCAACTGGGCGCCCCGTTGTCCAAGAGCGGCGTGGGTGCCGACGATGTCCTGCGTGGGCAGGTATAGCAGGTCGGCCTCATTGCGGGTGCCGGTCTCGCGCAGCATCAGGCGGGTGGGGCCAAGGTCGAAGAAAGCGAGGCCGGGAAAGCTGTAAAGCTCGGTCAGGCCCAGCGTGTCGCGCCAGAAGCGTCGGGCGCGGTCAAGATTTTCGACCCGGCGGGCGATCTGGCTGGGTGGGCCTGCAAGCATGGGCACCTCCGGTCTGCGATCGTATACTGAACGAAGTCGTGGCGGGTTGCACCCCCGCTGTGGTGGGATAGGTTGCAGCCATGTGCGGTCGCTTCACCATCACCCACCCGAACGAGGCGCTGGCCGCCCTGTTCGACGCCGTGCAGGGCAATGACCTGCCGCCGGTTCCCAACTACAACGTCTGCCCGACGAACACGGTGGCCGTGGTGACGTCGGATAGCGGGGTGCGGCGATTGCGCGCGATGCGCTGGGGGTTCCTGCCGTATTGGTACAAGGCTCCCAACGACGGCCCCCTGATCATCAACGCCCGGTCCGACACCGTTGCGACCAAACCTGCCTTCCGCGAGGCCATCCGGTCGCGGCGCTGCATCGTCCCGGCTTCCGGCTTCTATGAATGGAACGAGGGGGAGAAGGGTGCGCGACTGCCCTGGTACTTCACCCGCCTGGATGGCGAACCAATCGCTTTGGCCGGAGTCTGGCAGCACTGGGGCGAGATGGACACCGTGGCGATCGTCTCGACCGAGGCGGGGCCGGGCATGGGCGAGATCCACCACCGCGAGCCGGTCGTGCTGGAAAAGTCGGACTGGCCGCTGTGGCTTGGCGAGGGCGGGCATGGGGCTGCGGTGCTGATGAAGGCATCGGAGGCAGGGGTAATGAGCAGACCCTTCCGCGTCGGCGTTGCAGTGAATTCGAACAAAGCCTCGGGGCCCGAACTGATCGCCCCGGCCGAGGCCTGACGCCGTAGGATCAGCGCAGATCCATCTGCACGTAATGCTGCCGCAAGGCGGCGGGCGGCATGCCGTACCCGGCACGGAACTGCGCATAGAACTGGGTGAGCGAACTGAAGCCGCATTGCTCGGCCACTTCGGACACCGCAATCGAGCTTTCCACCAGAAGCGCGCGCGCGCGCATCAGGCGCATCCGGTTGATGAACATCTTCAAGGGCACCTGCATCGTCCGGGAAAACAGCGTCAGGGCATAGTTCTCGTGGAGGCCCGTGACCTGCGTCACCTGGGCGTTCAGAAGTGGCTTGTCGAGATTTTCCAGTACGAAGCGGACCATGTCGATCACATGGCGGACGTGGGCAGAGCTGAGGTTCCGGTCGGTGCCGATCTCGTGCTGCGGCGGGCGGAGGAAGTCGAAGCCGGTGATCGAGGCGCGGCGGAAAAGGGCGTTCAGCTCCATCTTGACGATCTCGGCCCGCTCGAAATCCCCCGAGCGGTAGTCGAGATACCAGCGTTGCATCAACCCTGCGTCGCACAGCGATTCGGGCAGCATGACCATTCCGCGCCCGATCATGGCGGCCTGCAACGCCATGATGTGGCGCATCTGCAGGAAGCTGTCGAGCGGCAGGTAAATGTTGGCCAGCTTGATCGGACCCTCGTCCACCGGCTGGATGGCGGTCAACTGGTGCGGCACGCCTGCCCAGAACAGGATCAGCCGGTTCTCGGGCAGGATCAGCCGGGTGCCGTCGATATCGTAGGCCATCCGGAAATTTGCGGCGAAATTCAACTCGATATGCCCGTGCCAATGCGGCTGGGGCATCACCACGGGTTCAAAGATACGGATGCCAAAACGGCCGAAGGCGCGGAGGTGTGAATAGAAGTGCCGGTCGTGGCTGGGCACCGGCATCGGATTGCGCCGCGCGCGCGCTCTGGCCTGGGGGTCGTCCATCCTCATCCCATCCAATCTTAGAAAACCGGAAAACTATCTGACAAACCGATATTGCTGAACGGCGGCCAATTCCGCAACCTTGGACTGTGCCGGTCAGGGGGGAGGATATCTCTGCCCGGCAGCCACAGCATAATGATCAACCGACTACACGTGTTGGCCAAGGGAGGACACATGACGTTCCAGGTCCGTAGCGCCGCTATGGCGGCGCTGTTGTTGGGGGTATCTGCGGGGGCAGTGCAAGCCGAGATGGCCGCACCGACCGCTCCGCCAGAGCCGCCGAAGTTCGAGGCGCAGACCGAACCGGTCTACGTGAACCGCTCGGACATTTTCGAGTTCAAGGCCCTGCCGGCCTATTCCGAACCGGCCTGGGTCACGGCCTTTGTCGATGCGGGCAAGCTGCCTCCGGTGGCCGAGCGCCTGCCGAAGGAGCCGCTGATCTACAAGGCCGCGAACATGCCGGACGGGCCGGGCGTCTATGGCGACGTGATGCGCCATGTAATCGGCGGGCGGCCCGAAGGCTGGAACTTCTGGGCCGGACAAAGCTATGGCTGGGGCGGGATCGACATCGGTCTGGTCGAATGCCTGACGCGGACCGGTCCCCTGTTCACCGTGAACTCGGAAGACCTGCAACCGCTGCCGAACCTGGCGAAAAGCTGGGAATGGTCCGAGGACGGCAAGACCCTGACGATCAAGCTGATCGAGGGTGCCAAGTGGTCGGACGGCGACGCCTTCGACGTCGAGGACATCGAGTTCTACTGGAATGACGTGATCATGGACGAGAACGTCACTCCGCTGATGGGGGCAAGCCCTGCAACCTACAACAACGCGACCTTCGCGGTGGTGGACCCCTATACCTTCACGCTGACCTTCCCGGACGCCTTCCCCGAGCAGGTGCTTTACGCGATGGCCTACGGCAACTTCTGCCCCGGCCCGGCGCATGTGCTGAAGCCGAAGCATCCGAAGCATGGCGGCGAAAGCTATGAAACCTTCCTCAACGCCTTCCCGTCGGACTTCATGAACTTCCCGACGATGGGCGCCTGGGTCGTGGTGGAACACCGCCCCGATGACATCGTGGTGAAGCGCCGCAACCCCTATTACTGGAAGGTCGACGAGACCGGCCAGCAGCTTCCCTACCTGGACGAGATGCACTTCCGTCTGTCCACCTGGGGTGACCGCGACGTGCAGGCGGTGGCGGGGACGGGCGACTTCTCGAACCTCGAACAGCCGGAAAACTATGTCGAAAGCCTGAAGAAGGCAGCCGATCCGGCAAGCCCGGCGCGGCTGGCCTTCGGACCGCGGTCCATCGGCTATCAGCTGTTCTTCAACCAGTCCGCGAACGGCTGGGGCGAACCCGATGCCCGGGGCCAGGCGGTGCGCGAGCTGAACCGGAATCTCGATTTCCGCAAGGCCGTCACTTACGCGATGGACCGGCAGCGGCTTGGCGACAGCCTGGTGAAGGGTCCGTTCACGGCACCCTATGCCGGGGGTCTGCTGACCTCGACCAGCTTCTATGATGCGGGCTCGACCGTGTTCTATTCGTTCGACGAGGCCAGCGCGAAAGGGGCGCTTGAGGCGGCGGGTCTGTCCGACACAGACGGAAACGGCGTGGTCAACGTGGCTGGAGGCGAAGACCTGACCGTGACGCTGCTGGTGAACTCGGACTATGCCACGGACGGCAACCTGGCCGAGGGCGTGGTGGCGATGATGTCCGATGTCGGCATCAAGGTCACGCTCAACAGCCTGACCGGCAAGGACTTCGACAACGCCCGCGACGCCGGGGCCTGGGACTGGTTGGTCCTGCGCAACAACCAGGAGTACGTCTCGGCTGTGCAGGGCACGGCGAACCTTGCGCCCATTGGGCCGATGACTGCCGTCTGGCATCGTGCGAACGGCGCGGGCGAGATGGATCTGCAGCCCTACGAGCAGCAGCTTGTGGATGCGATCAAGGCCTTCATCGGCACCCGCGATCCGGCCGCCCGGATCGAGGCGATGAAGACCTGGCAGAAGACCTTCACCGAAAACGTGACGGCCGTCGGCCTGACCTCGTATCCGGGGGCGCTGATCATCAACAAGCGCTTCGCGAACATCCCGGCGGGGGCTCCGATCTTCATGTACAACTGGGCTGAGGACAACATCATCCGGGAACGGGTGTTCGTGCCGGCAGACCAGCAGATCGGCGCCGAACTGCATCCGCAGACGCTGCCGGGCGCTCCGGGCTCGGCCGGGCCGATCGCGGCGAACTAAGGGTTTCCTCCCGAAGTCCGGGGGCGGCAGACGACCGCCGCCCCCGGGCACCCTCTGATTTCCCCCCTTCACTTGCAGGTGACCCGCGATGCTGGGCTTCCTAGGCGTCCGCCTGATGCAATCGGTGCCGGTCCTGATCGTGATGAGCTTCATCACCTTCATGATCATCCAGGCTCCACCGGGCGACTATGGCGACTTCATCCGCACCAACATGATCGTGCAGGGCGGTGCCACGCCCGAGGCCGCGTCCGCAGCGGCCGAAGAATACCGCGAGAAGCACGGGCTGAACGATCCGTTGCTGATGCAATACGGCTACTGGATCTGGGGGATCGTGACCGAGGGCGACTTCGGCCAGTCCTACGCCTACAACAAGCCGGTCTCCGAGATCCTGGCGCAGCGCCTGCCCCCGACCATTGCCATCGCACTGGTCTGCCACCTTTTGGCGACGGTGATCGGCATTGGTTTCGGCATCCTTGCCGCCACCCGGCAATACACCTGGGTCGACACGGTTCTGTCCTTCGTGTCCTTCATGGGCATGACCATCCCGCGCTTCCTTCTGGCGCTGATCATTCTGTACATCCTCGTCTTCAAGCTGAACGTGCAGGAGATCGGGTCGTTCTATTCCTCGCGCTATGGCGGGCAGCCCTATTGGGAAGGGTTCCTCGACTTCAACTGGGGCAAGCTGTGGAACCTGATCCAGCATGTCTGGCCAGTGATCGCCGTGGCGACCTTCGGGGGCCTTGCCTACAACATGCGGGTGATGCGGGCGAACCTGCTGGACACACTGAACGCCCAATACATCGAAACCGCGCGGGCCAAGGGTCTGGGCGAAGGCGCGGTCATCATGCGCCACGCGGTGCCAAACGCGCTCCATCCGCTGGTGGCCTATCAGGGCGTGGTGCTGCCCTACATGCTGACCGGCGAGATCGAGGTGGCCATCGTCTTTGGCCTGGCGACCATCGGCCCGGCGATCGTGGGGTCGATGGCGATCGGGGATGTCTATGTCACCGCGACGCTGATGCTGGTCCTGGGCGCCACGCTGATCATTGGCAACATCATCGCCGACCTCTTGCTGGCGCTGCTTGATCCGCGCATCCGGGTGGGGGGTGACAAATGACCCTGATCCACGAAGGCGAAGCCGCAGACGGGCGGCTGTCCACCGTCTCGACCACCTCGCAAAGCTATCGCGCGCTGGTGTGGCGCCGGTTCCGCAAGTCGGTGCCGGGGATGCTGGGGCTGGTCCTCGTCTCCACGCTGTTCATCATGTCGATATTTGCCGAGTTCTTCTCGCCGCAGAACCCCAATGCCAATGGTGCCTCATTCGCGCCGCCGGATCAGATCAGCTTCTTCACCAAAGACGGTTTCACCCTCTGGCCGGTGGTCTATGCCATCACCGAAAGCGAGGAGTTGGACCCGATCACCTTCCAGCCGCTGATGGGGCCGGACCTCGACAATCCGCGTCCGCTGGCCTTTTTCGTGGACGGCTGGGAGTACAACTATCTGGGCTTCATTCCGATGAATACGCATTTCATCGGGCTGTCGGATGGCACGCCGCTCCGGCTCTTGGGAACCGACAAGCTGGGCCGCGACATCCTTTCCCGCGGGATCATCGGCAGCCGGATCACCCTGGTCATCGCGCTGACCTCGATCACGCTGATCACCATCACCGGAACGCTGCTTGGGATCACGTCGGGCTATATCGGCGGGCGCTTCGACATGTGGTTCCAGCGCTTTGTCGAGATCGTGCTCGCCTTCCCGCAGCTGCCTTTGTACCTGACGCTGACCACGCTGATCCCGGTCACGGCTCCGTCGCCGGTCTTCATCGGCTTCGTGATCCTGGTCATCGCGGGTCTTGGCTGGGCGCAGCTGTCGCGCGAGGTGCGGTCGAAGACCATGTCGATGGCGAGGATCGACTATGTGCGGGCGGCGCAGGCCGTGGGGGCCTCGGACGCCCGGATCGTCACGCGACACATTCTTCCGAACGTGATGAGCCATGTGATCGTCTCGATCACCCTGGGCATTCCGGCCATCGTTCTGCTGGAGTCGTTCCTGGGCTACCTCGGCTTTGCGGTGAAGCCGCCGTTGATCTCCTGGGGGCTGATGCTGCAGGACGCCTCGACCTTCTCGGTTATCGGGTCCTACCCGTGGATCCTGTCGCCGGTGGGCTTCATCCTGCTGGCGGTTTTCGCCTTCAACGCGCTGGGCGACGGCTTGCGCGATGCCATTGATCCTTATTGAGGGGGCGCACATGACCGACGACATCGTCATCGAGGCCCGCAAGATCGGCGTCACCTTCAAGGTCGACGGCGGCGAGATCGAGGCCGTGAAGGACGTCTCCTTCACGCTGAAGAAAGGCCAGACCATCGCGTTGGTCGGGGAATCCGGTAGCGGCAAGTCGGTGACAGCGCGGGCGATCATGCGGCTTCTGTCGAAGCGGGCCACGGTCAACCCGCAGACCGAAATCCTGTATGCCGGCCGCAACATGGCGACGCTCTCACCGACCGAGATGCGGCGGCTGCGCGGCAACCGGCTGTCGATGATCTTCCAGGAACCGATGTCCTCGTTGAACCCGGTCTATACCGTCGGCAACCAGATCGCCGAGGTGCTGCGCATCCACAACCGGATGTCGAAGGCCGAGGCGATGGCGAAGGCGCTGGCCCTGCTGAAGGATGTCCAGATCCCGGAACCGGAGGCACGGCTGGACCAGTATCCGCACCAGCTTTCCGGCGGGCAGCGACAGCGGGTGATGATCGCGATGGCGCTGGCGAACAACCCCGATGTGCTGATTGCCGATGAACCCACCACGGCACTGGACGTGACGGTACAGGCAGAGATCCTGAACCTGATCAAGGCGTTGAAGGACAGGACCGGGTTGGCGGTGATCCTGATCACCCACGATCTGACCGTGGTCCGGCAGTTCGCCGACCATGTCTATGTCATGCAGCACGGCGAAGTGCGCGAGGCGGGGCCGACCGAGGCGCTGTTCACCAACCCCCAGCATCCCTACACCCGCAGGCTTCTGGGGTCCGAGCCGAAAGGCCAGGCCGATCCGGCGCAGGTGGGGACCGAAACCGTTCTGAGCGGCCGCGACATCCGCGTCACCTACCGGCTGCGCAAGGGTGGGGCTTTCCGCGGAACATGGGCGGACCTGCAGGCTGTCGACGGTCTGTCGCTGGAGCTGAAACGGGGCGAGACTTTGGGGCTGGTCGGGGAAAGCGGAAGCGGCAAGACCACCTTCGGTCAGGCGCTGCTGCGGTTGAATACGCTGACAGAAGGCGCGGTGGAGTTCATGGGGACCCGGATCGACGGGCTGGACCGCCGCGCGATGAACCCTTTCCGCAAGCGGATGCAGGTTGTCTTCCAGGACCCGTTTGCCAGCCTGAACCCGCGCATGTCGGTCCGCCAGATCATCGAGGAGGGGCTGATCGTCAATGGCCTTGGCCGAACCCGTGCTGAACGCGAGGAGCGGGTCAAGCAGGCCCTGCGAGACTCCGGGCTGCCCGATACGATCCTGTCGCGCTTTCCGCATGAATTCTCCGGCGGGCAGCGCCAGCGTCTTGCCATCGCCCGTGCCATCGCGCTGGAACCGGAATTCATCCTTCTGGACGAGCCGACCAGTGCGCTCGACCTTTCCGTGCAGGCGCAGATTATCGAGCTTCTGCGCGGATTGCAGCGCGACAAGGGGCTGAGCTACCTGTTCATCAGCCACGACCTGAAGGTCGTCCGTGCGCTTTGCCACCGCGTCATCGTCATGCAGAACGGCCGGATCGTCGAACAGGGACCGGTCGACGCCGTGCTGGAACGCCCCACAACCGACTACACCCGCCGCCTGGTCGAGGCGGCCTTCGAAATCGCAGCCTGAGGAACCGAAATGCCCACCCCCGTCATCACCTTCATCGGCGCCGGATCGGCCGTCTTCACCAAGAACATCGCCGGGGACATCCTGTCCCGGCCTGCACTGGCGGGGGCGGAAATCCGGCTGATGGACATCAACCCGCAAAGGTTGGAGGAATCCGAGATCATCGTCGGCAAGCTGGCGCAGACCTTGGGCGGCAAGGCGAAGATCAAGACCTATACCGACCAGCGCCGCGCCCTGACCGGGGCGGATTTCGTCGTCTGCTGCTTCCAGGTCGGCGGCTATGACCCCTGCACGATCACCGACTTCGAGGTGCCGAAGAAGTTCGGGCTGCGCCAGACCATCGCCGACACGCTGGGCATCGGCGGCATCATGCGTGGCATCCGGACGGTCCCGCATCTGTGGTCGATCTGCGAGGATCTGACCGAGGTCGCACCCGACGCGATCATGCTGCAATATGTGAACCCGATGGCGATCAACACCTGGGCCATCGCGGCGAAGTTTCCGAAGATCCGGCAGGTCGGCCTCTGCCATTCGGTTCAGGGCACGGCCTACGAGCTGGCGCGCGACCTTGACCTGCCGGTCGAGGAGATCCGGTATCGGGCGGCGGGCATCAACCACATGGCCTTCTACCTGACCTTCGAGCGTCGGCAGGCGGACGGGTCGTACAAGAACCTCTATCCCGACCTGGTGAAAGGCTACCGCGAGGGGCGCTTCCCGAAGCCCAGCCACTGGAATCCGCGCTGCCCGAACAAGGTGCGTTATGAGATGCTGACGCGGCTGGGGTATTTCGTGACGGAATCCTCGGAGCATTTCGCCGAGTATACCCCGTGGTTCATCAAGCGCGACCGGCCGGACCTGATCGAACGCTTCGGCATCCCGCTGGACGAATACCCCAAGCGCTGTATCGAACAGATCGCGCGCTGGAAGAAAGAGGCCGAGGCGCTGAAATCGGCGAACACGGTGGAGGTCAAGGAAAGCCATGAATACGCCTCCGAGATCGTGAATTCGGTCATGACGGGCGAGCCCTCAGTGATCTACGGCAACATCGGCAACCGCGGTTTCATCCCGCAACTGCCGGAAGGCTGTGCGGTCGAAGTGCCGGTGCTGGTCGACAGCAGCGGCCTGCAGCCGACGGTGGTCCACGACATCCCGCCGCAGCTGATTGCCCTGATGCGGACCAACATCAACGTGCAGGACCTCACGGTGCAGGCGCTGCTGACCGAGAACCCCGAACACATCTACCATGCCGCCATGCTGGACCCGCACACCGGGGCGGAACTGGACCTCGACCAGATCTGGCAACTTACGACCGAGCTTCTGGAGGCCCACGGTGATTGGCTGCCCGAATGGGCGCGGGTGCCGGTGCGGGAGGCGGGATAGGCGCATGTGGCCCCGGCGCATCTGTGTGGTGGGCGGCGGCACGGCCGGTTGGCTGGCCGCGATGATGCTGGGCGACAGCGCCCGACGCGGGGGCCATGCCTGCGAAGTGACGGTGATCGAGTCGTCCAAGATCGGGACCATCGGGGTGGGGGAGGGGACCACCGCCGTCTTCCGCCAGATGCTTCAACACTTTGGCCTCGACGAGGCCGAATTCCTGGCGGCCACCGGGGCCACGATCAAGTTCGGCATCCGCCATCGCGACTGGCGGCGGAAGGGTCATAGCTACGACGGCCCGATCGACGACCCGCACCGGGTCGCGGGGTTCGAGGTCAACGCGCTGGACGTCTATCAGGTGAGCCAGGGCGAGAGTGTCGGCGAGACGCATCTTTTCCAGCACCTTCTGAACGGCAATCGCAGCCCCTTTGCGATGGTGGGCGGGCGGCGGGTTCCGGTCGGCCCTTATCACCACGCCTACCACTTCGATCAGGCGCTGGCGGGGAAATGGCTGCGGTCGAAGGCAAAGGCCATCGCAACCATCGACGACCAGGTCAAGACGGTGGAGCGGCACGCAGAGACCGGAAACATCCTCTCGCTGGGACTGGAGGGCGGCACGCGGATTGAGGCCGACCTTTTCGTCGACTGCACGGGTTTTCGCCGCGCCCTGATCGGGCCGATGGGGGGCAACTGGGTCAGCTACCGGGGCACTCTGCCCGTCAACCGGGCGATCCCGTTCTGGCTGGACATCCCGGACGGTGAGGAGATCGAGCCCTGCACCCTCGCTTGGGCGCAAGGCGCGGGCTGGATGTGGAAGATCCCGACGCAGGGCCGCTATGGCTGCGGCTATGTCTTCTCGGACGCGCATGTGACGCCAGACCAGGCCCAGGCCGAGATCGAAGGCGTCCTCGGTCACCCCATCGAAGTCCGGAACGACATCAGGATCGATGCTGGTCGGCTTGAACAGCAGTGGATCGGCAACTGCGTGGCGCTGGGACTTTCGTCAAGTTTCCTTGAGCCGCTGGAGGCGACGTCGATCCACGGCACCGTCGTCCAGCTTATGCTTCTGTCTTCGGTCCTGCCGAATCCCGACGACCGCGCGCGGCTTGCCTTCAATGCCTCTGCTGCCCGCCAGGTGGACGACTTCCGCGACTTCATCCGGCTGCATTACGTCAGCGAACGTCGGGACACGCCGTTCTGGCAGGACGTCGCGGGGTTGCTGCCCGACCGGCTGGCCGAACGCCTTGCGCTTTGGCAGCAGAAAGTCCCGGGGCCGGAGGACTTCCAGCCCTTCCCGATGGGCCTGCCGCACACCGACCACCACCTGCATGTCCCCATGCTGGATGGTCTGGGGCTGCTGAACCCGCAGGCCGCGAAGGACTGGCTGGCCGATCACCCGAAGCTGCGTGCCAATGCGCGGCGGTCGGCGCGGTCGCTGGCGACCGAATACCGGCTGGCCGCGCGGCAGGCTATTCCGCACCGCGCGTTCTTGCAGGGACTGCACGAACCGGCGTGAGCCGCTCGTCGTGCGCCTTCGGCTTCTCCTCGCTTGGGCGCACGAGGCGTCCCATCAAACCGCCTCGTCCCGCATGGCCCGAAAATCCATCGGGGACATCCCGCGATGGCGGCGAAAGGCTTTCGCCAGGTAGTTCGCATCGGCAAACCCGGTCGCGCTGGCGATGTCGGCAATCTTCATCTCGGAGGCAGTCAAAAGACGCTCCACCCGGTCCATCCTACGGGCGAAGACGTGGTCTGACGGGGGAAGACCTGCCTCGGCCGCAAAGCGCCGGACGAAATGCGCCCGGCTCAGGCCAGCGACCTGGGCCAGCCTGTCCACCCTGAGATCGCCGCCGAGGTTCATCTCGACATGGGCGAGCACACGGGAGATTTCCGGCGCGAGCATTGGCCGTGGCCCCGCGCCCGCGAAGGCCGCGTCATGCAGGACGGCCAGCGCCTGATACCCCAGGACCGAGGCCTGTGCGGGGGTCAACGGGCGGGTCAGCAGGGCGTGGCAGGCCTCGGCCAGTTGGGCGGAGCCGTGGTCGCCGGGTCGCAGGACTGGCCCCGCGACGGCAAGGATCTCGCGCGCCATGCGCAACGCCTCGCGGCCGAAGAGGATGAACCAGAAGTATTCCCAGTGCCCCCCGCGTTCCAGCCAGTAACGATGGGCGTGCGGCATGGTCACCAGCATGGTTTGACCCACGCCAAGCCGATGCGGCGCGCCGCCGAAATCCAGTCGCCCCTCGCCAAGGATGGTGTGCTGGATGACCAGAAAGGGTTCGGTTCCGCGCTTCAGCCCGTCCCAGCTGTACAGCTCGTTCCGGCGCTGTTCATAGCCTGCGGCTTCGGTCAGGACCCCGAGGGTCGGCACGGACCCGCGGGAGGACAGCACGCGGATGTCGTGGCCATGGGCCAGAAGACTGGACAGCATGAAGTTACCCGGGTTGGCACAAGATTTCTCTACACCCGTGACGCCCATGCGCCTAGCCTTTTCCCAACTGGAGGAGGGTCCAACCATGCCATTCAAGCTTTGCATCATCGGCGCAGGAAGTGTCGGTTTCACCCGTAAACTCTGCTCGGACATCCTGTCGGTGCCCGAGTTCGAAGGGATCGAGATCGCCCTGACCGATATCAGTCAGACGAACCTGGACATGATCGCCCAGATCCTGCGGAAGATGGTGCAGGTGAGCGGGCTGAAGACGAAGATCACCGCCACGACCGACCGCCGTCGCGCGCTCGAGGGCGCGAAATACGTGATGAACACGGTCCGCATCGGCGGGGTCGAGGCCTTTGCCACGGACATCTCCATCCCGCTGAAATACGGCGTCGATCAATGCGTCGGCGATACGATCTGCGCCGGCGGCATCCTGTACGGTCAGCGCGGGATCTCGGCGATGCTGGACTTCTGCAAGGACATCCGCGAGGTGGCGACGTCGGACCACCTGCTTTTGAACTACGCCAATCCGATGGCGATGATGACCTGGGCCGCGATTGACCATGGCGGGATCAATACCGTGGGGCTGTGTCACGGTGTGCAGAACGGCCATCGTCAGATCGCTGCCGCGCTGGGAGTGCCGTTCAGCGAGGTCGACATCGTCTGCTCGGGCATCAACCACCAGACCTGGTATCTCGACATCCGTCACAAGGGCCGGAAGATCGAGAAGGATGAGCTTCTGGCGGCTTTCGAACGCCACCCAGTCTTTTCGCGCCAGGAAAAGGTGCGGATCGACGTGATGCGGCGGTTCGGCTTCTACTCGACGGAATCCAACGGGCATCTCAGCGAATACCTGCCGTGGTACAGGAAGCGCCGCGAGGACATTCCGAACTGGATCAGCACCGACGACTGGATTCACGGCGAAACCGGGGGCTACCTGCGGCACACCCGCGAAACCCGCAACTGGTTCGAAACCGAATTCCCCACCCTTCTTGCCGAAGCAGACAAGCCCCTGTCGTCCTGGAAACGCACGGACGAACATGCCAGCCACATCATCGAGGCTTTGGAGACCGGCCGTCCTTACCGCGGGCATTTCAACGTGAAGAACGGCGGCACGATCAAGAACCTGCCCGAGGATTGCATCATCGAAAGCCCCGGCTGGGTCGACCGGTTCGGGATCAACATGGTGGAAGGCGTGACCCTTCCTCTGGCCTGTGCCGCCACCTGCCAGGCCTCGGTCAACGTGCAGCGGATGGCGGTCCAGGCGGCGGTGACGGGGGATGTGGAGCTGCTGAAGCTTGCCGTGCTGCACGACCCCCTGGTCGGAGCGGTCTGCACGCCGCAGGAGGTTTGGGATATGGTGGACGAGATGCTGGCGGCCCAGGCGGAATGGTTGCCGCAATATGGGTCCGGAAAAAGCGGATCTGCACGGAAACGGCCTGCTTTGGCTTGACACATCGGATATATACCCGAAACTATGATCTAAAGCTTCGGGAGGATAAGATGGCCGGAATCGCCTTGGAAAAGGTGTCAAAGACGTTCGGTTCGGTCGAGGTTATCCGCGACGTCAGCCTTGAGATAGCCGCAGGCGAATTCGTGGTCTTTCTTGGCCCTTCGGGATCGGGAAAGACCACGCTGCTGCGGATGATAGCCGGATTGGAAAGCATCGACGCTGGCGGGCTGACCATCGACGGGGTGCGGTCCGAGGGGTTGGCCCCAGGTCAGCGGAACGTGGCGATGGTGTTCCAGAACTACGCGCTCTATCCGCACATGACGGTGGCCGAAAACATGGCCTTCGGTTTGCGCAACATCGGTCTGCCGGAGGGCACGATCAAGGCCCGCGTGGCGGAAGCCGCGCGCATGCTCGAGATGGAGAAACTGCTGGCCCGGCGGCCGGCGGAACTATCGGGCGGGCAGCGGCAGCGAGTCGCCATCGGGCGGGCCATCGTGAAGGAGCCGAAGGCGTTCCTCTTCGACGAACCTCTGTCCAACCTGGATGCGGCACTGCGCGTCAGGACGCGGGTGGAACTGGCCGAACTGCACCAGCGGCTCGGCTCGACGATGATCTACGTGACCCACGACCAGACCGAGGCGATGACGCTGGCGGACCGGATCGTGATCCTGAACAACTGCCAGATCGAGCAGGTCGGCACGCCGATCGAGGTCTACACGCGTCCGGCCTCGCGCTTCGTGGCAAGCTTCATCGGGTCGCCGGCCATGAACCTGCTGCCGGTCACACTGACCGGCCAGGGCGATCGTGCGGCGGCGCGGCTTGGGGATGGGGCGATCGTGCCGCTTGCCACGACGCCGAAGGGCGAGGGTCCCTGGGAACTGGGCATCCGGCCCGAAGCGCTGACGGTGGTGGCGAACGGGCTGACCAAGGCCACCGCTACGGTCGTGGAACGGCTGGGCGACCGGACGCTTGTCTATGCGAAACTGTCGGACGGCACCCAGGTCGTCGCGCAGGATGGCGGCAAGTCGCAGGTGAAGGCCGGGGACAGCGTCGACCTAAGCTTCGACACAGCCGAGTTGCACCTTTTCGACGGGCAGGGCAGGGCGGTCCGGGGCTGACAGCCCGTATCGAAATCTGCTGAAACAGTGCGACGCGGAGTCTTCAGGACTCCGCGTCGTTTGCATTGAAAGCTTGGGTGCGATTGTTGCTTTCGTTCGGGGGACCGGACGTCAGCCCTTGATCCCGGCCGACAGGGTGATTGCCTCGGTTACCCTGCGCTGGAACAGAAGATAGGCCAAAGCGACCGGCAGGCCCGCCAGCACTGCCGCCGCCAACTGGCGCGCGTAGTAGACGCCGAAGGCATCGTTCACCTGGGTGATCCCCACCGGCATGGTCATCATCTCGGTCCGCGTGACAGACAGGAACGGCCAGAGAAACGCATTCCAGGTCCAGATGAAGCAGACGATGGACAGCGCCGTCGTAACCCCCCAGTTCATCGGCAGGTAGATCTTGAACAGGATCGCAAACTCGCCCGCGTTGTCCATCACTGCGGCTTCGCGGAAGTCCTTGGGGACCTGGTCGAAGAACTGCTTGTAGACGATGATGATGACCGGATGGATCAGCTGCGGCAGCATGATCCCGGCCCAGGTGTTGATCAGCCCAAGCTGTGACACCAGGACGAAGTGGTTGATGATCAGGGCCTGCGTCGGCACCATGAAGCTGGCAAGGATGAGCCACCAGAGCGCCTTGCGGCCGGGAAAGCTGAGCTGCGACAAGGCGTAGCCGCACAGCATGGACGACGCGACGGTGATCACCGTCACACCTACCGCGACGACGACAGAGTTGAGATACCAGCTGCCGATCTGCGTGGTGGTGATGGCGGTGATGTAGTGGTCGAAGGTCAGGTTCTCGGGCCAAAGCTCGATATAGGGGCGCACGACCTCGTCTTCAGGCTTGAGCGAGGAGATCACCCCCCAGTACAGCGGGAAGGCCCAGAGGACCGCGGCCAGCACGGTCAGGACGGTGATGATACCGCCCCACAAGTTCACGGTCTGAAGGCGTGGTCTGGTCATTTCCGGTTCCCCGCCATCCGCAGCAGTTGGAATTGCATCACCGAGACCACGACGACCAGCACGAATAGCGTGACGGCGACGGCGGCGGCGCGGCCGCCCTGGTCCTGTTGAAAGGCGCGCTGGAAGACATAATAGACCAGCACCATGTTGTCGTTCGGGCGTCCACCGACCGAAAACAGATAGACCTGGTCGAAGATCTTCAGTTGCGAGATGAGCTGGATGGTGAAGACCAGCGAGGTCACGGGCCAGAGGAGCGGCCATGTGATGCGGCGGAAGGTCGTCCAGCGGCTGGCATTGTCCAGCGCGGCGGCTTCATAAATCTCGGGCGGTATGGCGCGAAGGCCGGCAAGGAACAGCAGGATCGAGAAGCCTGCGGTCCACCAGATCGTCACCACGGCGACGGCGGGCATGAACCAATCGCGCGTTTTCATGATCGGAATGCGGTCAAGGCCGAAGAGATCAAGGATATGCATCAGGAGGCCGAACTGGAAGTTCAGCAGCCAGTCCCAGATGAAATAGACGACCGACACGGGCAGAATGTAGGGCAGGAAGAAAAGCGCCAGCACGGCAGCCTGCAAGCGACCTTTCAGCCGCGAAATTCCCATTCCGATCAGCAGCGCGATCAGGGTTCCCGGCAGGACGGTCAGCACGACGAAGTAGGCCGTGTTCCAGGCGGCGGTGCGGAACCGCGGGTCTTTCGGCAGTCGTTCGTAGTTCTCGGTGCCGACCCAGTCACCGCTGCCGATCAGCGGGGCGTCGGTGAACGAAATTCCGAACATCTGGATCGTGGGCCAGACGAAGACCAGAAGGTAGATCGCCAGAAACGGAGCCACCAGAACGGCGGCGATCCAGGCATCCTTGCGGCGATTGGTCAGCATCCTGCATCCCCGGAATAAGTCGGGGCCGCCCGGTGTCGGACGGCCCGCTGTACTGTCAGCTTAAAGAGCGTTCAGCTCTTCCTTGATCGACTCCACGGCTTCCGCCGGGTCCATCTCGCCGTTCAGGGTCGGGACGAAGTAGGTCGACATGACGTCGAACATCGGCCCGGCCACGCCCGCAAGCGGGGATTTCGGGTCGAAGATCATGTTGGCCGTCAGCGACGAATAGGTCGCATTGGGCTCCATCGCCTTGTATTCGGCCGAAGCGGTGATCGGGCCGTAAGCCGGGATATGGCCGGCGGTGGCCCAGAGCAGCGAGTTCTTCTCGATCCAGGAGATCACCTCAAGCACGGCGGCGCGCTTCTCGGGGGTCATCTCCTTGTCCTTGTTCGCGGGGATCGCGAAGCTGTGGCTGTCGGCATAGGTCGCCGGCTTGTCGAAGATCACCGGCAGTTCCACGGCGCCCCAGTTGAAGAGTTTGCCCTGAGAATTGAGGTCGGTCATCGTCGGGACTTCCCAGACGCCGTTGATCATCATCGCGGCTTCGCCCGAGGTGAAGAGCGCGACCGTCGCCGGGTAGTCGGTGTAGGTCGATTGCAGACCCGCAGTGGTCCATTCCGCCAGCACGGACAGGGCATTGGCAAGCTTTTCGCCGTTTTCGCCGGCCAGGAATTCGCCGTCGGTCATCAGCTCGCCGCTTTGCTGACCCATCAGCGAATAGACGGTGCGGAACATGAAGTTACCGTCGGCGGTGACCGAGCCGAGCGGGAACTTGACGCCGCTGTCCTTCAGCGCCTGCAGCGTGGCGGTAAAGCCTTCGCGGCTGTCCATGCCCTTGGGCTTGCCGTTTTCGTCCAGCATCCCGGCTTTTTCCAGAAGGTCCTTGTTGTAGTAAAGAACGATCGGGTGGGTATCCAGCGGCACCGCATACTGCTTGCCGTCAATCGTTACTGCATCCCAGGTTGCAGGCGCAAAATCAGCCGACGAAACGCCCATCGCCGTCCAGTCATCTGCTGTGATTTCCTGCAGAACGCCTTGCTGCACTGCCAGCGGGATACGGCTGGCGTGGTAGGTCATGACGTCCGGCGCCTCTCCCACGGCGGCGGAGGTCTGGACCTTGGCATAGAAGGGAACGCCCCACTCCAGCGTGGTTGCGTCGATCTTGATCTGGCCCGCATGGGCGGCGTTGAAGTCCTCGATCAGTTTCTTCATCCGTACGCCGTCGCCGCCGCCCAGAAAGTCCCACCAGACAACGGTTTCTTCCGCACGCGCAACCCCGGCGAAGCCGATGGTTGCAACGATGGCGGCCTTCAGCATTCCACTTATGGTCATCTTTTCCTCCCTCATGGCGGCGTGGTTCGCCGCGTCTCCTGGGAAAAGCGTATCGCCTTTCCCGATTCGATCAACGAAAACCTGATACGTATCCGGAAGCCGGATACTAAAGTCCCACCCGGACCATCGAGTAGGAATGTGGCGGCAAGGTCAGATGCAGGCCCTTTCCCGCCAACTTGGCCCCGCTGCCTTTCTGCGGCGCGACATTGTCCGGATTGGCCTTGCTGTTGCGCGCCTCAAGATCGGTGTGCTTGATTAGCGTGTGCTCGACTGTCCGCGCGCTGAAGCCATCCAGCGCAACGTCGACCTCCATCGGCTCGGTGCCCGAGCGGTTGATCGCAAAGAATGTGATCGTGCCCGCGTCGTCGTCGCGCACGCCCGCAATATCCAGCCACGGAACACCGGCAGCGGCATCGGCATCGTAGGTTGGAACTTCGACCGCGAGCTGCATCGCAGTGCCGCGCCCGTGCTTCGAGGCGAAGAGGAACGGCCAGTAGATCGTCTGGCGCCAGGCCGCACCGCCGGGTTCGGTCATGATCGGGGCGATCACGTTCACAAGCTGGGCGATGCAGGCGATCTTCACGACATCGGCCCGGCGGATGAAGGTGTTCAGGATGCAGCCGACCTGAAGGACGTCTTCGAAGTTGTACTGATCTTCCAGCAGAACCGGAGCTTCCGGCCAGTCCCAGGTCCGCATCCGTTCGGCGTCGGCCTTGCGCTCGTGGTACCAGACGTTCCATTCGTCAAAGGAAATCGTGACGTTCTTTTTCGACCGCCGCTTGGCCTTCACATAGTCGATCACACCCGAGATCGTGCCGATGTAATTATCCAGCTTCTGAGGCAAAGCTAGGAATTCGTTAGAATTCTTCTCGTAATTCTCGAAGTACATGTGCAGGCTGATGTGGTCGACTTGGTCGTAGGTTTCTTCCAGCACCGTGGCCTCCCACTGGGGGTAGGTCGGCATGTTGGAATGCGACGAGCCGCAGACCACAAGCTCCAGCGTCGGGTCAAGGCCGCGTAGGGCCTTGGCGGTCTCGTTGGCGAGGTGGCCGTATTCACCGGCGGTCTTGTGGCCGACCTGCCAGGGGCCGTCCATCTCGTTGCCAAGGCACCAGAGGCGGCAGTTCCAGGGCTCTTTCCGCCCGTTCTTCGCCCGCAGGTCCGACCAGTAGGTCCCGCCCTTGTGGTTGACGTATTCGACGAAGGCCCGCGCCTCATCCAGGCCGCGCGAGCCCAGGTTGACGGCCAGCATCATCTCGGTCCCGGCCTTTTCGGCCCAGTCGGCGAATTCGTGAATGCCGACCTGGTTCGTTTCGGTCGTGCGCCAAGCAAGGTCCAGACGTTTCGGCCGCTGATCCTTAGGGCCGATCCCATCTTCCCAGTTGTAGGCCGAAACGAAGTTGCCGCCGGGATAGCGGCAGATCGGCGTGTCGATGGCACGGACGAGGTCGATCACGTCGCGGCGCATGCCTTGAGCATCGGCAGTCGGGTGGCCGGGCTCGTAGATCCCAGTGTAGACCGCCCGTCCGAGATGTTCCAGAAACGACCCATACAACCGTTTGTCGATGTCCGCGATCGTATAGGCGCTGTGCGCCGTAACCCGTGCCTTCATTGCATCCTCCCAACCGGATCATGAGAATCCGTCAATCCGGTTCATACCGGAAGTATGGGTATAGTTTGCCATGACCGGGCGCGGGTCAAGCGAAATGGTTCAGGTCAGGCGCGGATCAGCCGCAGGGCGATGTCCCGGTCATGGTTGCCGAAGCCGCGGCCGAAGATATTCATCCCGCCAGGGTGGCGGGCGTCTTCCTTCACGCCGATCCTGACCCGAATGGACCGATGGGCGTTCAGCTCCAGGTCGCCCAGACAGCAGTCGGAAAACCTGACGCCATCCAGGAAGGTCCCGGATTCGGTGACCTCCCACCGTTTCAGGTCGCCGTACTGCGACCCCGCCAGCTTCCACCAGTCCGGAGTGAACTTGCCGCGCTTGTCGCCATAGTCGCCCGGCGAGGTCCAGGTCCCGATTTCATGTCCGTTGATGGCCACCGTGATGTCCGAAGGCCAGTCCTTCGAAGTTCCGGGAACTTCCGAGGACAGTTCCATCGTCAACTCGACCGCCTTGATCGACGCACCGGCAAGCTTTGCGTTGTTGGGAAACTGGTATTCGACGAAGCCGTGGTTGAACCACAACAACCCGGCACGCATCCGGTCGGGGTCCAGGAAAGTGTCCGGCACGTCCAGTAGACCGATGATCCCTTCGGGTGAACACAAGCCGCAAGGCGCACTGACCTCGCAGCGGGTGTAAAGCCCGATGGGCATCGAGACCTCGATCGCGTTCGAATTCTGGGCCGGGCTCGGTTCCTTGAAGGCGATCAGCATTTCCGTGAACGTGGAATTGCAGATCTTCTGGCTGCCCTTGCGACCCTTTTCGGACCGGGTCTGCACCAGGCCCGCATCGACGAGGATCTGGATGTTCGACGAAACCGTCGACTGCGGCAGGTCCAGTTCTTCGGAAACCTGGTTGACGTTGCGCGGCCCCCGTCGGGTCAGATGCTCAAGGATACGAACCCGGACCTCGCTGGCGAGGCTTCGCAGGATATCCGGCCGCTCGAGAGGGTCAACAACGAGAATCTGGTTGGTCATGACAGCACGCCAGTTCGAATGATCGGTTCGTATCAGGAATGCCGATGCAAATAAAGCCGTCTCGAGAAGTGCCCGGTGGCGCCCGACGCGCATCCCCCGGCGCCACCCATGAAACTGAATGCTCCGGGATAGTCGGGAGAGACGACGGGGAGGTCGGCGCGTCCGCTTTCGGCCCAGAAGAAGCCATTCGGACTGGATTGAGTTCACCGACGCGGCTCTGCTTAACCGACCCTTCGTGCTGGTTTCATTCGGCTCTCCTTCGACAGGCCGACGCCTGCCCGCCTTATCGCGACCGCGACAACATCACTGAAGAGAGCTTTCTCTACATCATGCGCATCACATGAATCGGCATCTGGCTTCGTGTTTTGTCAATTCGCCTAGACCTTCTTGGATATTGCAGCAATCAGCGGTTGTCGGGATTTGGCTCGATCTTGGCTCCCGCCACGGTCGCCGGTCTCGCGACTGCGTCATCCATGTTGGCGACCACCCGAAGCCTCGCACGGCGCAGCGGTAATGCGCTGGCAAGACCAGAGGGCATTGGGTCAGCGGTCAGGATGCGGCCAAGTTCGGCCAACCGTTCGGCGCGCTGCAGCACCTGCTGACGCAGGGTGGCTTCTTTCAGCGCATAGGCTTTGCGGTTGGACGCATCGGCCAGCAACTCGGGGTAGCTGAGGTCCTCGGGTCCTGGTTCCGGCGCGTCCCAGTGGCGGGCATAGGAGATCAGAAGATCCTCAATCAGGGGCAGTTCGGTCAGGAAGCGTCGCCACCGGTGTTCCTTCAGATCGAACTCATCCAGCACGGTTTCGCCAGCCTGTGCGCCAAGGTCAGTCAGGATGTCAATTACTGACGCAGGCATGTCGAGGTTCATTCCGCCTTCTTCTGGTTTCAATGCCACGGTCACGATGCGTTCGCGGTAACCTGTGAGAACCGATTGCAGAGAGTCCTGCCAATCTTTGGCGCTGTCGAATAGCGCCATGACAAAGCCCGTCACACCTTTGAAGTTCTGGGTTGGCAGCAGGCGGCCCGCCCCATCCGGAGCAGTGGGCAGGGTGATGCGGTCATCTTCGGCCCCCACCCTTGTGCGGGCAATGTCGTAAGCCGCAAGGGCAATGCCGAATGTCGGGGTTTGCGGAAGGAAGCGATCAAAGAAGTGGACCGGAAAGTTCGACGAGATGCCTCCATCGGAGAAGAGGCAGCGGCGCGTCTTTTGCGCAGGGTTAAGCCGTTCAAGCGTGTAGTCGATCCGGTAGAGCGGCACAGCGGTGATCAGGCCTGGGAAGGAAAGGCTCATCCGCGCCAGAACTACTAGCGGCAGATCGTCGGACTGGAAATAATGCAGCTTGCCCGAAAGGTCGCCCCAATCTGGAGGAACTTGGCGGGAGTGCTTGATCATGTGATCAACCACCTCGCCCGGGAATAGGCGCCGGAATTCATCCTCGTGAAAAGCGTGCAGGTTGTTGCCCATCGGCAGGGCATAGGGGCGTCGGGTGGTGATGTCGGTCGTGACGGTCTGGACATTAATGCCGCGCGCCTTGAGTTGGCCTATCGTAAGTGGGCCTTCACCGAGAGCAAGACCTGCGACATCGTCTATTGTGGTGCACAGCCAGTTGGTCAGCGCTGGTCCGCTCTGACCGGGCTGGGTAAGACCGGTGCAAAGGCCGTAATCTTGCAAAGGCAGATAACGCTCGATCTGGCGTTTGGCCACAAGCATTGGGCCAATCAGGATCCCTGCAATGGTTAAAAGGATTCCCAGCACCAGAAAACCCCAGTCAGTGGGTCCGTTTGGCGCTACGGCCAGAACCGCGATCACGACGCCGGGCAGGGCAGCGCCGGCGGCGGCAAGCGGGTAGCCTTGCAGAAGGGCGCGCAGCAGGGCCAAGGGTTTGCCAGACAGGGCCGCAAGCGCCAGCCCGAAGAGCGGGGCCAGATGCGGTGTGGGCTGGAACTTTTCCAGGAGCGTCTTCGACAGGTCCTGCGGCAACGCCTCGACCTTGGCGAAGCCGCCTGTCATGCGGCCGTATTCCGCCGCGGCGGTCACCACCGCTGCGATTGCCCCCGCCGAGGTGCCGCCGATATTCTCGAACCGGTATTTCCGGGACAAGGCCACCACCGCGCGCGGGTAGACCACGCCGGATGTGATGCCCCCCTTCATAACGAGGTCGCAGCGGTGGGCTGGGGCGGGCGCGGTGGCAGTCATCGTGGCCTCCTTCAAGCGGGGGTGGGTGCAGTAAGGTGGTGCAGCCACCGCTTCGTCCATTGGTCGACCATGGCGGAAAAGGGCTGGTCGGCTTCGCCCATGCGGCGGATTTCTTCGACCAGACGGTCAATCAGCCCGTCGAGCACCGGCACCGCGTCCCGTGCCGCAGTGCTGCGGCTTTTTTCCAGCTTGCGGGCCAGAGTGTCGGCTTCGGCGATCATGATGCGCAACGCTTCAAGCTGGCGCAGCACGCGGGTGCGGGCCTGCACCAGACCAAGGCGATTCAGGCCATAGACCTGGATCGACACCGCGCCACGGGCCGAGAGATGCGAGGGTATTTCGGCGGGATTGATGTTGGCTCCGGTGGTGGAAAGGGTCGGGGCGTCCGGATGTGCATCATCAAGCCGACGGGGCAGGATCAGGCCGAAGGGGACCGGCGAGTCCACCAGAAACTCGAGATGCTGGGCCGGATCGGCGTCGCTGTCGCATGGGTTAAGGAGATAGGGCTTTTCGGTCAAAACCTCGGTGTCGGGATCATCGCCAAGCCCAAAGGCCCGGGTGCCTTCCTTGACCGGAAAGGCGTTTTCCTTGCCGGTTTGCCAGATCGGCCTGCCCAAAGCGCGCAGGTCGATGAGGCTGGCCGTATCGGGGGTTGGCAGCACCTGATACCTGCGGCGGTTGCAGTCGATGCAGGACGGCAGAAGGTTCTTCCAATCCGCCGCCAGCCACCAGTAGCCCCAGTGATCGGGGTCATCCTCGACACCGCCCTTTGGCCGGTAGTGTTCGATGTCCACCGGCCCCTGCGAAGCATAGTAGGTTTCGCAATAGGCGCACTTGCCGTGAAAAAGGGCCTCGAGCGCCAGTCGACAAGCCTCGTCCTTGTAGATCGAGAAGCCGTAGGCCTTGGGGCGTTTGCCGCCCTGTTCCACCGTTTCTTTCGCGGCCTGAATGTAGGCCTTTGCCTTGGAGCGTTCCCTGGCCGCGGCGCTTTCGGGGCCGCTGAACGACTTGGGCACCGGAACGCTGTTGCGATCAACGCGGCGCATTTTGCCCCCCGGCTGTCGCCTGTGGAAGATCGCGGCCTTCGGTCAGGATGCGGACGATGCGGGTGCGGGTCGCATCGCGCAGGCCCAAGCGGTCGGCCCCGGCGGTGCGTCCACGCTGCATCAGATAGTCGGCCACCGCTTCCTGCACCAACATTGCAACTTCGCCGCGTCCCACCGGCAGGGCATGCACGACATCGTCGGCGATTGTGCCGATCAGCCGGACGCGCAGAGCCTGGCCCTCGGAGCTGCTGGCGTCGATCTTCGCCAGCGCGTCGGTCAGTTCGGCCAGAGCATCGCCGCGTTTGGGATCGTCGGGGTCGAAGACGCTGAAGAAATCCGAGGTCAAAAGCTGCTCGACGGTCAGGTTGGTGACATCCGGCAAGTGGGTCAGTTGTTCCACCTTGACGGGCAGCCCGTCGGCCCCCTTGGCGCGGGGAACGCGTTGCAGGACCATCACCTCGCCGTTCCGCATGCCGCGCAGGCAGAGCGGGTCATGCGTTGTGGCGATGAAGGTCACCTGCGGCAATGCCTTGCGCAACCCCCGCATGATCCGCACCTTCCAGCGCGGGTGCAGATGCGCCTCCACCTCGTCGATCAGAACGATGCCTCGTGCCTGCTTCAACGTTGGAAAGGACCAGCTGCGCTGTGTATCGGTCAACCAGCGCATCACATCGCAGGTCAAGGCAAGGATGGTTCGAAACCCGGACGATACCGACGAAAGCGGCGTCATCGCCTCGGCCCCGCCCTTGCCGTCGGGCAGAGTCACGACCATGCAGCGGTTGTTCAGCCGGTCGATCCGTTCAAAGCCACCGCCCGCCCCGAAGATGGATCGCAGCGCAGCGATGACATCGTTGAAAGGGGTTGTTTCCAGCGAAAGCAGCCACTGTTCGGGGTTGGAAAGCAGATTGTCGCTGCGAAACAGGCTGACGATACCCCGCTCGGGTGTCCAGTCGCGGAAATCCTTGAGGTAGTGGCGATACGCCCCGTAGGCAAAGACCGGCAGATCGGCCCGGGCGGTTCTGGGACCGGACAGGCCGGCGCTGTTGAGGCGCAGGGTGCGCGTGCTGGTTTTCCCGTCGCGCCGCCGAAAGGTGAGACGCACCATGCCGTGTGAGTGACGTGCCTCCTTGCCACCCATGAAGACGGGATCAAGAAGCAGGTCGGCAGGTTGCGATATCAGTTCGTCACGCGCCTTGGCCGAGCCGAGCGTGAGGGCGATGGCCTCGAGGATCGACGACTTCCCCGCAGCGTTTTCGCCCAGGATCAGCAGGGCCGGGGCGGGATCGGTCGGTCCGGCAAGGGCAGGCAGCGTAACGACCAGGTCCTCAATCCCCTTGAAACCCCGGATGGCCACCCGGGTAAGGGTGGGAGGGTCGGAGTAATCGGGCAAGTCGGTGGTTCGTGGCTTCGCAGCCTTCGGCAAGTTCTGCGCGCCCCGATCCGCAACCATCCTGCGAGCGAGGCTCTCCAGAAAACCGCCATGTTCCATCTGGTGGGGAAAGATGTCGGACAAATCCGCGAAACCATCCGCCGTCAGGGACCCTCGCGCCTCTTGAAACCGGTTGCTTTCGCCTTGGGCGGCGGCATGGCGGCTTGCGATCAGTTCGGGCCGGTTCAGCCGAAAATGCAGAATCGTCTCTTCGCCTTGCGGGGTTGTGCTGGCCCAAGACCCATCAGGTCTTGCAAACAGATGTTCCCTGAGATCGGAATCGATGCAGGGGTCAAGGAGTTGCGGTCCCTCTTCGATGCCCCCAGCCCACGGTGCCACATCTATCGGATAGGGCCAGCGTCCGTTCCCGGCCGTGACATACTCCTCATAGACCTTGGCGGTCGGTACGGGCACCCGGGCGCCGGTTACGGGGAAATAGCTCATCCGCGACGGACGGCATTCATTGCAGATCGTATAAAGATTCTGCCAGGCATCAGCCAGCCAGCCATAGGCCAGCGACCCTTCGCGATCCAGAATGGGCAACGCTTCCGAGGTCGGGCGAAACCGGTAAGTGGTCACGGTCACACGACGTTCGCAGAACGCACATTTTTCATGAAACAGGCGTCGGATCGCAGTGTCCAGATCAGGGGCCGACGTCGGAAGGTGCCGGTCCGGCGGGCGCGTCTGGGCGCGGCGGCGCGGGTCAAGTGCCAGGAAATCCAGATAGGCCTGTCGCATTCTCTGAAACTGGGGATCGGAAAGGGATTCAGACGGCGCGTCTGGACGCTGGACAAATCTCATGGGGCAATTCCCGTGTGAGAATGGACACAACAAAATACACGTAATCGTTGCATCTCCAGATCAAAAAATCAATCTCGATGGAGTTCGGATGGCACGGTTTGGCGACGTGTGCACTGAGTTTGTCCGGCAATCCGTGTAAGCACCCAATCGCTACGGTGCATTAAGTGGACCGACCCCTTCTGCTTTGTGCTTCGAATGCGCGGTTACAGAGGCAACGATCAGCGGACTGCCCTTTGCGGCAGGTCGAGCCATGTCGTCGTGTACGGGCGGCGCATCGTGTCATCCTGTCTTTGGTTCCAGGTTTCAGGGCTGCATCACGAAGCTTCCGGGCGCGGGGCAAAGCGGGGCAAGACCCCGCTCCGGCGCACCTATTGCAGGGACTTTCACCAGACCTCCACCCTGCGCTGCCAGCCAGTCAGTCCAAGCTGGCCACCACGAGCCGGGCTTTGACTCGGTCTCTGCCAGCCAAGCGTCAGGGCCGACATAATGCGCCCCAGCCGGGCGGTGCGAGACGCGGTAGTGCCGCCCCGTGTGGCCAGGTTCGCTGAGGATGCCGCTGTTGTGGCCGCCTTTGGTCAGCACGAAAGTCAGGTCACAATAGGTGAACAGCTTGGTCTTGTAGACCGACCGCCAGGGCGCGATGTGGTCTGTCTCGGTGCCGATTACGAACAGCGGCACCGACAGGTCCTTCAGCGCGATCACCCGGCCCTCGACCGCAAAGCGACCCGCCGTTAGCCGGTTTTCCAGAAACAGGCCGCGAAGGTATTGTGAATGCATCCGTGCGGGCATCCTTGTGGTGTCCGACAGCCAGACGCTGATGTCGGTCGGCACATCTTCGCGCCCGAGAAAATAGCGCTGTACGGCACGGGTCCAGATCAGGTCTTCGGCGCGGATCGCGGCAAAGGCGCGGGCCATCTGCGGGCGGTCCAGATAGCCCTGTTCCCACATCAGATCCTCCAGAAATGCCACCTGGCTTTCGTCGAGGAACAGGAGAAGCTCGCCCGCTTCGGCGAAATCCACCTGTGCCGCCATCAGCGTAACCGAGGCAAGCCGGTTATCGCCGTCGCGCGCCATCGTCGCCGCTGCTATCGCCAGAATGGTGCCGCCAAGGCAGTAGCCCACGGCCTGAACCGGCGTGTCGGGCACAATAGTTGTCACGGCATCAAGGGCCGCCATGACCCCGCGCGTGCGGTAATCCTCCAGCGACAGGTCGCGCTGATCGGAGGTCGGGTTGGTCCATGAGATCATAAAGACGGTGAAACCCTGCCCGACCAGATAGCGCACCATCGAATTCTCGGGCGAGAGATCGAGGATGTAGTATTTCATGATCCAGGCCGGAACGATCAGGATCGGGCGGGCGTGGACTTTCGGCGTTTGCGGTGTGTATTGGATCAGCTCCATCAGGTCGTTGCGATAGATGACCTGACCGGGGGTGCAGGCCAGATCCTTGCCGATCTGGTAACCCTCCGGGGCCGGGTCGCGTTGACCGGTCAGGGTTTTCAGCGCGTCGTGGGCGAAATGCGCGGCACCCTCGGCCAGGTTGCGGCCCCCGGATTTGACCGTTTCGGCGATGATCTCGGGGTTCAGAAGCGGCTGGTTCGAGGGCGACAGGACATCCAGCGTCTGCCGGGCCAGAAATCGGGTGCGCTCGGCGTCGTCGGAACGCAGTCCGCGCATCGGTTCGGTGGCGTGGTCCCACCAGTCCTGCATCGCCAGAAACCCCTGCTGCCACATCTGGAAGGGTGGCTTTTGCCAGCCCTCATGGTCAAAGCGGTGGTCGTAGGGTTTGGGAACGAAGGGCGGGGCGCCGCCGGGGCTGGTGGCCAGAGCCATCAGCTTCAACAGACTGCGCTGCGCGTGTTCTGCCAGTTCCAGCTGACGGCCCGGCGCGCGGGCAAGGTGCTGCCCCCAGTCGCTCCAGGCTTCGATGAAGGCATGGGTGGAGACGCCGCCCGAAAGCCGGGCCACGGCGGCCCGGGCCGCGCGGTCGAAGTTCTGGTGCGGATGCTCGATTTGTTGCGGCGGATCGATCACTGCCGGTAGCCCGGTGACCACCGCCGGAGAAAGGGGGGAAGGTTTCGGCTTCTTCCTGGTTCCGGTCATCTTGGCCTCGTTCCTTCTGGACGCTGCGCTTGAGAATGGAAATCCTAACGCAACCTGATCATCTTCGCCTTGTCACAGGTCATCCCCTCAGCCCCAGCCGGATCTGTTTTTCGATTTCGATCAGCGCGAAGAACGCGGCGCCGATTGCCACGATCAACAGGCCGTCCATCAGCGGGACGGGGCTTGTGCCCAGCACTGCCTGCAAGGGTGGCAGGTAGGTGACAGCGAATTGCGCCCCGGTGATGATGAGAACCACTGTCCAGACCACGCGAGTACCGCGCGCTGCAGCCCATGTCAGCGACGTGCTGTGGATATTGCGGATGAAGAACAGGTGGAAGATTTCCAGCACAACCAGCGTGTTCATCGCCATGGTCTGGGCAAGCGCAAGTGGATAGCCCTTGTCGATGGCATAGGTGAAGATGCCGAAGACCGCCGCCAGAAACAGCGTTGCGACCAGAATGACATGCCAGACCAGACTGCCCGATAGAATGGGCGCATGGCGGGCGCGCGGTGGGCGGGCCATGGTCCCGGTCTCGGTCGGCTCGAAGGCCAAAGCAAGGCCCAGCGTGATGGCGGTGATCAGGTTGACCCAGAGGATCTGGACCGCGGTCACCGGCAGCGCCATTCCGACCAGCAGCGCCAGCACCACAACCATGGATTCGCCCGCATTGGTGGGCAGGGTCCAGCTGATCACCTTCTTGAGGTTGTCATAGACCGTGCGGCCCTCGCGCACCGCCGCGGCGATGCTCGCGAAGTTGTCGTCGGCCAACACGAGATCAGCGGCCTCCTTCGCGGCTTCCGACCCCTTCAGGCCCATCGCAATGCCGGCATCGGCGCGTTTGAGGGCTGGCGCGTCGTTCACCCCGTCGCCTGTCATCGCGACCGACAGGCCATGCGCCTGCAGCGCGGTCACAAGGCGAAGTTTGTGCTCGGGGCTGGTGCGGGCAAAGATGTCGACATCCGCCACCTCCAGCGCCAGTTGCGCATCGTCCAGCTTGTCCAGATCGGCCCCCGTCAGCACCCGGAGGGGGTTTGCCAGCCCGATCTGCGCGCCGATGGCGGCGGCGGTTCCGGCATGATCGCCGGTGATCATCTTGACCCGGATGCCCGCCGCTCGGCATTCGGCCACGGCGGCAATTGCCTCGGGGCGTGGCGGGTCGATCAGGCCGACAAGGCCAAGGAAGGTCAGCCCGCTTTCGAGCGACTTCGGGTCTATCGCGTCACCCGTCTCGGCCCGCTCCGCCAGCGCCAGCACCCGCAGGCCCTGGCGGGCAAGTGCTTCGGCCCGGTCGTGCCAGTGGTGTAGATCAATGCCGCCGCACATTCGCAGAACGCGCTCCGGCGCGCCCTTCACATGGGTCACACGTCCCTGCGGCCCCTCGGTCAGCACCGCCATGAAGCGGTGGCGGCTGTCGAAGGGGATTGCGTCCAGACGGCGCGCGGCGGGATTGCCGCCGACCTTGCCCGCAAAGGCCAGAAGCGCGCCCTCCATCGGGTCGCCTTCGACCGTCCAGACCCCTTCCTTGCGATGCAGGCTCGCGTCGTTGCACAAGACTGCCGCCCAGGCGAGCCGCGTCAGGTCGCCCGCTGGCGTGATCGCCCCTTCGGGCGCATAGCCCTCGCCACCGACGACAAAAGCGCCGTCCGCTGTCTCCGCCGCCGCCACCACCATCTCGTTGCGGGTCAAGGTGCCGGTCTTGTCGGTGCAGATGACCGAGACCGAGCCGATGGCCTCGATCGCAGGCAGGCGGCGAACGATGGCGTTGCGCCGCGCCATCGCCTGCACGCCGATGGCCAGGGTGATCGTCATCACCGCTGGCAGTCCTTCGGGGATCGCGGCCACGGCGACGCCGACCACAGCCATGAAAAGATCGGCAAAGGGCATGTGGCCGACGTAGTAGCCCCAGACGAGTAAGAGCCCCGCCACCAGCAGGATCAGAAACGAGAGCCAGCGCGCGAAATGGTCGATCTGCGCGACCAGTGGGGTAGTCAGTTGCTCGACACCCGCCAGAAGCCCGCCGATGCGCCCGATCTCGGTCGTCTTGCCTGTCGCCACCACCAGCCCGCGCGCCGTGCCTTGGGTGACCAGCGTGCCCGACCACAGCATCGACCGGCGGTCGCCAAGGGCGGCATCGGCGGCGACCGGGGTCTGGTCCTTTTCGACCGGCACCGACTCGCCGGTCAGGATCGCCTCTTGCGCCGCAAGGCCACGTGCCTCGATCACCCGCAGGTCGGCGGGAACCTTGTCGCCCGCCTCCAACAGAACGATGTCGCCGGGCACGAGGTCGGCACCATCGACCGAAACCCGGTGCCCGTCGCGCAACACAGCAGCCTTTGGTGCCAGCATGCCCCGGATCGCGGCCATCGCGGACTCGGCCTTGCCCTCCTGGATGAAGCCGATGACCGCGTTGGCCAGCACCACGGCAAGGATCACCCCGGTATCGACCCAGTGCTGCAGCGCCCCCGTCACCACCGCCGCACCGATCAGCACATAGATCAGCACATTGTGGAACTGCCGCAGAAAGCGGACGACCGGCCCCCGCGCCCGCACATCCGGCAAGCGGTTAGGCCCATGCTCAGCCAGCCGCCGCACCGCCTCGGTGGCGGTCAGGCCATCAGGCGTTGCGGCAAGGCTGGCAAGGCAATCGGCGGCGGGGGTAGCGTGCAGATTGGTCAGGTCCATCATCGCGCCGTATAGCCGCCGTCGATGACGATCTCGGTGCCGGTGACGAACTTCGCCTCGTCCGAGGCCAGCCAGACCACCGCCCAGGCGATGTCGTCGGGTTCGCCCATCGTGCCGATGGGATGCGCGGCCCCTGCCGCCGCCTTTGCCGCCTCCAGGTCCGGGGCGGTGGCGCGCAGGTGGTTTTCCACCATCGGGGTCCAGATATAGGCGGGGTGGATCGAGTTCACCCGGATCTTCTCGGCCGCATAGGTGATGGCGTCGTTCTTGGTCATCAGACGCACCGCACCCTTTGAGGCATGATAGGGCGCGATGCCACCGATACCGATCAGCCCCGCGATGGACGAAAGGTTGATGATCGACCCCTTCCCGGCCGCGCGCAGATGCGGGATCGCGTGCTTGGTGCCGAAGAGCACGCCCTTCACGTTCACCGCCTGCACCCGGTCCCACTCCGCCTCAGTCACCTGATCGGTGGGCTTGGGGCTGCCGGAAATGCCGGCGTTGTTCACCAGCACATGCAAGCCGCCGAACCGGGCGGCTGCGGCGTCGATGGCGGCTTTCATGCCGGCCTCGTCCACAACATCGACCTGCCAGAAGCCGACCGCATGGCCCTTTGCCGTCAGGTCGGCGGCCAGCGCCTTGCCCTCGGCCTCAAGCATGTCAAGGATGGCGACATTGGCACCTTCCTCAGCCATGCGGATGACACAGGCGCGGCCGATGCCGACGGCACCCCCGGTCACGATGGCGGTCTTGCCTGCAAGTCGGTTCATGGCAGTCGTCCTTTCGGTGCTGGGTTGAAGTCTTCGCGTTACCCCGTTGCCCGGCCCTCGGCCGCGATTTCGGGGAAGTCGGTTCGTTCCTCGGTCACGGCGCCGGACAAGAGTTCCACCGCCCGGTCGGCCGCGTCCTGAAAGGGCTCCAGCACCAGATCGACGCCCGCGCCGAACAGAGCCTCGCTGTCACCGCTGCTGTGCGAGGCGGCGGCGATACGGCCAGAGAACCCTGCCGAGCGCGCCAGTTGGATCAGTGTCCGGCGGGTATCTTCGTGGCTAAGGCCGCTCGGGTGGATCGGCACGGTCGAGACCATCCACTCGGCCCCCCGAAACGGCAGTTCGGCGACGAATTCGGGATCGCTTGCGTCGCCAAAGTCGGCCTCAAGCCCAAGATCGCGCCAGCGCCGCACCGCCTGCGGGTTGAAGTCCACACCCAGCACCCGGATGCCGCGTTTGTGGAGCCGTAGCCCGATGGCGGTGCCAAAGCGGCCCAGACCAAAGAGGATGATCCTGTAGCTCTCGGCCGCATGTGCCCCAGCCTCGGACGGCTCGCGCGGGGTGTTCTTGCGTTCGAAGACGCCAAGCAGCGGCTCGAACAGCGCGTAAAGCTGATGCGAATAGGTGATCATGTAGGTCGAGGCCGCGATGGTCACGAGGCCAACCATGGTGACAAGACCAAGCGCGTCTTCAGTCACATGCCCGATCGACACGCCCATCGCGACGAAGATCAACGAGAACTCGCTGATCTGCGCCACCGTCAGCCCGGCGAGGAAACCGGTGCGCTTGCGGTAGCCCATCGCCCCCATGATCGACAGCACGATCAACGGGTTGCCGATCAGCACGAACAGCGAGAACAGGATCGCCCCGGTGACATGCGTGCCCAGAAGCGACAGGTCAAGCGTGGCCCCAAGGGCGAGGAAGAAGAACAGAAGCAGGAAATCGCGCAGGGGTGCCAGCCGGGCGGCGATGGTCTCGCGGTAGGGGGTAGAGGCCAGCGCCACGCCCGCCATCAGGCCACCGACCTCCTTTCCCAAGCCGACAAAATCGCCGACCGCGGCAAACATCGCGGCCAGGGCGATGGCGAAGATCACCAGAAGCTCGGGGGCGCGGGCCAGCCGTTCCGTCAAGGGATCGGCGACGTAGCGCACGAACAAGACCACCGCCGCCACCAGTGCCAGCCCGGAGGCCAGCACCATCGCCACCGACCCGCCGCCATGCCCGGCATCCGCAGCGCCGATGCCGATGGCCGACAGCACGATCATCGCAAGCACGACGACAAGGTCCTGGACGATGAGAAACCCCAGCGAGATCTGGCCATGCAGCGCATCGATCTCGCGCTTGTCGGACAGCAATTTGACGATGATGATGGTCGAAGAAAACGTCAGGGCGACCGCGACGTAAAGGCTGGTGATGTGACCAAGCCCCAGCGCCAGACCGATCAGATAGCCGAAGAACGCGGTAAAGATGACCTGCCCAAGCCCGGTCATTACCGACACCACGCCCAGCGATCGGATCAGCTGCACGTCCAGCTTGATGCCAACTAGGAACAGCAGGACGGCGATGCCAAGCTCGGACAACAAGTCGATTTGCGCGTCCGAGTGGACGACATCCAGCGCCGATGGACCTGCGATCAGACCGACAGCGATGAAGCTGACGATCAGGGGTTGCCGCGCCAACGTGCCGACCAGCCCGATCCCGGCCGCCATGACCAGAAGCAGGGCCACTTCGGCAAAGGGGGGCAGCATCGGCATTAGGGCTTCCCTTCTGCATCAAGACCGTTCGGTCCATCGCTGTGCTGCCTCGGGGCTGTCTGATGCTGCCGCAGAAATTCGTTCAAATCGGCATTGGCAATGCGCCAGCCCTTGCCGATGTCGATCGCGCGCAACTGGCCGACCTTGATCCAATGGCGCACGGTCGCCTCGGCCACCTTCAGGCGGTCCGCGACTTCCTTGACGGTTTGATACTGGTCCTGCGGCATGGCCTTCTGTTTCTCGTGAGGTTTTGTGAAGAATAGCGAAGGATTGTCGCTTTTGATTGACCTGCATCAATCCACGAGACGATCCTGATGTCTTACTTGCCTCCAGTCTCAGGACAGGAGGGCAGACCATGAAAAAGATCATGCTCGCGACCGATTTCTCCGAGCGGTCCGATCGGGCGCTCAGACGCGCGGTCATCCTTTCCCGGGCGCATGATGCTGTTCTGGACATTGTGCATGTGGTCGATGACGACCGACCACGCCGGATCGTCGATCATGAAGTGAACGATGCACGCCAACTGCTGAGCGAACTCACCCGCAGCCTGAATGATCTGGACGGTGTGTCCTGCAGCACGCAGATAGTTCTGGACGATCCTTTTGCCGGGATCGTCAAGGAGGTTGCCAAAGCGAGCCCCGACCTTCTGGTCATCGGGCCGCATCGCCGGCAGATCCTCCGGGATGTCTTTGTCGGCACCACGGCTGAACGCACGATCCGCGCGGTGTCATGCCCGGTGCTGATGGTGAACGGCCCGCCCGTCGGACCTTGGCGCCACGTGCTTCAGACAACGGACCTCTCTGAGACTGCAGAGAAGGCCCTCAAGCGTTTCACCGGTTTGGGTCTTGGCGCCGGAGGGCGATCATCCGTGCTGACGGTTTTCGACGCCCCCGCCCTGCGCCTTGCGATGTCCGACAGCATCGGAAAGGCAGGACGGGAGAATTACCTGAACGACCTGCGCGCCGAAGCGCTTCAGTCTCTGGCGGCGTTCACGGCGCGGCTCGGGATCGGACCGGCGGAAAAGGTCGTGCGGCCGGAAGAAACGACTGTCGCCAACGAAATCCTCAAGGCGGCGCTGGAGTTGAACGCAGACCTGATCGTCGTTGCGACCCAAGGGAAAGGTGCAGTCGCCCGCATGGTTCTGGGCAGCGTGGCCCAACAGGTCCTGAAAGACGCGCAATGTGACGTTCTCGCCATGCCGCCTCAATCGGTCTCATTGGAGATGTGACGCTTGCGGACCCTTGCCGTCGACATTTCGCCCGTGGCATCCCCGCTGGGAGCGGTATATCATGAATTTCGATGGGCTGGCGCGCGCAGCGGTTGCACAGCGTTATGTGTCCTTGCTGAGCCTGAATCACGCTGCCAAGGCATACTCAATGGGTTCTGACCCTAAAAGGCGGACCAGAAAAGTATTCTGCGTGCATTTGCAATCAGCCCGGTAATCACGGCATTGCGTCCTTTCTCGCGGTATATCTCCAGACATTGGCCGTCCCACAAGTCGATGTGATCTCCGGTTGCGTCCGAGAATGTCACAAGCTCTGGGATGGTCTTCAAGCGGGCATAGGAAACCAGGTCGGCGCCAGAAGAGGTTAGATCCGGCATCCCATAAGTCTTCTGGATCACATCGGTGACGTCGGCCGCCTTCAGGAACAAGCGTTCAAGAAAGGGCATCGTGCGAAGGTCGGGATTGGCCGAGGGTTGTCCCCGGAAGCTTCTGTGATGGGGATAGGGCTTCAACCTTAGGGCTGCGCCGACCACTAGGGCACAACGATTGCCATCGGTGACATACTTTCCTCAGTCCTGCGAGTCCTTCAGCCTTGCGGATATCTCGCCGTAGTTCATTGCTACTGGCATGATCTGGTCCTTTTCCGATCTTCGACAGTGCATTGGGCGGACATGCCAACGATGCTGGCTTCGAGACCTGTTGGCAATGATCTTGCTGCGCGTGTTTGCGGCTGTGAGGCCGCGGATAATCACTAAGCGATGGTAGTGGGAAAGAGACGTTCAACCCGTTCCTGGTGCGGTGTGGCAACAAAGCCGTCGGCAATGATCGGGCGGGACCCATATAGATTGAAGCAGAGCGGTATTTGTGGTCAGCTTCCGCAACTTGATAGCGCGGGGACGGGCTATGCGTAGTTTGATGATGTACGTTTTGATTGGCACGACGGCGGGCTCTGCTGTTATGGCGCAGGATGCACTGACCTACAGTTTCAATGGGCGCGTGGGATTGGGGTATTTGAGTGAGGAGACGGCTCGACCACTTTCTGCCGGGTATCAATACGTGGGTCCGGTGGCGAAAGTCGAACTGACGGGACGAGCTGAGATTCTGGCCATGGAGGATTTGCGCTTTGGCGCACTGGGGCGCATCTCGTATCTGCGGGGCAACCAGTCAAATTTCGATCTGACGCTTGGAGGCAGCACGACGGGGGGGAGCGGATCAGAGTTTGGCGGGTCCGAGATTGACCTGGCTGTCTACGCTGCGCTGCCGAGTGTGACGCTAAGCTATGGCAACATGGAAACCGCCTTCGATCTGGCGACGCGGGAGATCGAGCAAGGAAGTTCACTTGTGGACGGCGGAAACGCGGTCTGGATGAATATCGGCGATGCTGCTGGCAGTACCGGAGTGCGGACCTACCCATTTGAAGGTCCTGCTGTAGGTCTGGACTTTCGGACGCTGCGACTGGATTTGCAGTTTGGTGAGGTCACGTTTTCGGCCTCGCGGTCCAAGGCAGAGACCACTGCGGGCAGAGTGGTTGAAGTTGACGCATTGGGTGCAATCTGGCGACGTGAATTGGAGAATACCGTCTTGTTCGTTGCCGCGGGCTATGACGAAGGACAGGATGACCGGTTCCGATCGTTCAGTTTCGGCCTGACGAGCGGCGGGTTCAATGTCGTCCTGAACCGAATTAATCGCGCACCTCTGGTCATTAACAGCGGCATTACGGGGGCCTATGACACGACCTTCAAAGGCCTGTCGCTGTCTTATGATTTCAGAGATCTGACCCTTGGCTTCGGCCATTCATCGCAGACCCCAGGGCCGCTTGGGGATAGAGTATTTGAAGGCACGGCCCAAGCAGTATTCGCCTCATGGCAGGCGCGCGAAAATGTCTCGGTGGACTTCGAGTATTCGCAGAGCGACTACCGGATCAGCAGCGGGTTTGACACGCGAAAGGCCAGCGTCGCAGTCGCGCTGGAGTTCTGATCAGTAGAGATCCACCCGGAAAGGCGTGGTCGACCAGTGGATGCGGGCGATGTCGACTAGCCGCTCGATTGGGTTCGTCTCGATTGACGTGTCACCATGGTCGGCGGCAATGGCCTGATAAGCAGCCGTGCTGCCCGCGCCGAAGGCACCATCCGGGGTGATGTCGGCGCCAAGGGTTTGCAAGAGGCGCTGCGCGGCCTCGTTCACGGCTTCGGCAGGGAGCGCGTCCAGCACCTTGCGGGCGCGTTCGACCGACTTCGCGTCTCGCAGGGCGGCGGCCCGGCCGGCGCGGTGGGCAGCGTCCGTGGGGGACAAGCCGCCGGCGCCTTCGGTCAGGATCAGGTAGGCGGCATAGGCCCCGGCATTTGCATCACCGCGGTCCAGGCCCTTGTCGAACCATTCGACGGCCTGGCCGAGATCCGACGCCTTGCCAAGCGCGCCCGAGGCGATCAACTGACCGATGTTGCCCGGCGCATTCGGGTGCCCGCCATCTGCCGCCTTGGTGAACCAGTCCAGCGCGACCTTGACGTCCTTCTCCTGCCCACCAAGGCCGTTCATGTAGACGAGGCCAAGGTTGTTGTAGCCGTAGATATCCCCCCGCGCCGCGCTTTCGTTCAGATAGCGCAGCCCGCGGGTCGGATCGTAGTACTCGCTGTCGGCATCAAGGTAGAGATATCCCAGTTCGTTCATTGCGTAGGTGTGCCCGACCTCAAGCGCCCGCATCATGAGGTCATAACCGCGCAAGCGATCCTGAGAGGTTTCGCCGAACCGCACAAACTGACGACCCAAGGCGTAGAATGCATAAGGGTCCCCGAGCTCCACACCTTCGCGGTAGTAGGTCAGCGCTTCTTCCGGAGCAGCCTCGACCGCTGAACCGCCGGTTTCCCGCGCCTCGTTCAGAATGGCATTGCCGATGGCATACGAGGCTCGGGAATGGCCCAGCTTGCGTGCGGTATCCAGCGCAGCGCGCGCTTCGTCGTGACGGCGCAGTGCCGTCAGCGCGCGGCTTAGCTGATAGTGGAAGCGGGCGTTCTGCGGTTCGCGTTCAACAGCGGCCTGACAGGCCTGCACCGCAGCTTCGGGCGCAATTTCGTTGGCAAAACGCGCCAGGCCAACGCCATCCGGATCGAGGTGGTCGGCTGCGGCCATGTCGCAGGGGTCGGGGGTCAGGTCGACCTGCACCACCGTCGGCGCGCCGCCCTGGTCGATCTTGAACTGGACCTTCAGCACCGGGTCCTGACCGAACTGCACCACCGGTCCGCTGACATAGGCGAAGGCGAGACGGTCAAGGTCTGTACCGGACAGCGGGAAGACTGGCGCGGACTGCAGGCCCTGGTCGTCCAGCAGCACTAGGCGGCCGCCGCGCGGAGGCTCGGTCAGACCCACCTTGTCCGACGGGCCAAGGCCCAAGTCCTGAACCAGTGTCGCACCGATGGGAACGGCGGGTGCCAGTTGGGCGGCGATGCTGATGTCGGGCGTAGGCAGGATGCTTTCGGCTTGAAAAAGCTCGGCCGAACTGGCGAAGAGCGTCAGGCCGCGCGCAACCGAGGTGCCTGTCGCTTCCTCTGGCGCGGCAGTGTCCGTTGTGGCGCTGACCTGTGAGATCGTCGCCCCTTCCACCATGGTCGAGCTGTCCCACGGAACCTGGACCCCCTGGGTTTCGACAAACACCTTGCGGCGCACCTCTTCGAATACGTCCGTGACCGGAACTGCGCCTAGCGCCGCCGCCTGCAGGAAGGCGCTGGCGAAGGGGCTGTTCTCGCCCGCCCCGTCCAGGGCGACCTCCCCGGGAGAGGTCGAGAAGACCACGTAGGAATTCACCGGAGCCGCCAGCGAAGCGAAGCCCGTTTCGACCTCGCGGACGTCAGGACCGAGGGAATCCTGCAGCTTGACGCCGGCGAAGGGGTTGTTGCGGCAGCTGTCGAGGATGATGATCTGCAGCCGTGCTCGCGACCCCACGATCGAGACGAGACTGCCGACTGAGATGGTCTCGAACGGAAGGTCGTCGACCTGGTCAAGCTCCGCGTCGGTGGGGATGAGATAGTTTTCGGACCCGATCTGCACCCCGTGGCCGGCGTAATAGAAAAGGACCTCTGTATTGCGGTCGACGTCGAAGAGCACACGCTGCATCAGCGCCTCAAAGTCGCGCTTCGAGGCATCCTTCATCAGCGTGACGTCATACCCCTGGTCGGCGAGGAGATCGGCCACGTCCAGCGCATCGTTCCATGCATTCGGCAGTTGCGGCGCATGGGCGTAGCTCTGGTTGCCGATGACGATCGCATACTTCTGACGCGGGCCGGACGGCTCGGCCAGCTTGCGCATGCTTGCGGAGATATGGCCATCCGGGAAGGGTCCAAGCGCGCTGTCCTGCGCCACTGCGACCGAGGCAACGGTAGCTATGAATAGCCCCGCAGCCGCGCTTCCCGCCAGAGCGCGGAGGGAGGTCATTAGCCGCTCCAGCCGCCGCCACCGGAACCGCCGTCGTCGAAGTCGATCACGACGGGCTTCGGCTTTGTCTTGACCGGAGCGGGAGTTGCCACGGGGGCGACCTTCTTGACCGGTGTGGCGACGACAGGTGCCTCTTGCTGTGGCGGAGGCGTCAGTTCTTCACAGGCGCCGAGAAGGCCAATGGCGGAGAGCAGGAGAAGGCAGCGAGACCAGGATGCAAGCATGACGAACCCATTTGCTAATGCGGGAGCGGGTCGCAAGGAACGAGAATGGCATAAACAGTGCAAGAATGATGCCACAGTCCTGCCATCCAGGCAACGGCGGCTCGGCGTGACGGGATTAGCTGAGCGCCTGGAACTCTACCCGACGGTTCTCGTCCGAGTCGGGATCGGCGTTTTCCAGGAGGAAGCGCTCGCCCAGGCCCACGGCCTCGAGCCGGGACGCCTCGATGCCGCAATCGTTGACGAAGAAGCGCTGCACCTCTTCGGCGCGGAGACGCGACAGACGCTCGTTGTAATCGTCCGTTCCCGAGGCATCAGTATGGCCGATGATGCGGAAGAGCTGGATGTCGGCGGTCTTCATCACATTGCAGAGCTTCGAAAGCTTGGGCTTCTGCGCATCGTCAAGCGCGGCGCTGTCAAAGGCAAACTCGATGCGAATGTTGACGCCCAGGTCCTCTGGCATCTTCACCAGAGTGGCGGTTTCCGTTTCCTTGACCACGGTTTCGGTCGCAGGCTGGGCCACGGCGACCTCGGTGCTTTCCGATGTCGCTGTAGAGCTATCGGTCGCGCCGGTGTCCGTCTTTTCCACTTCGGTCGCGATCACGACATCGTCGGCGGTGACAAGCTTCAACCCGCGCGTCAGGCTGGTGTTACCCTCGACCGCGGCCTTGTAGGCGTCACGCTGCGCCAGAAACAGCTCCAGAAGCTCTTGTTCCGAAAGGTCCTGTGACCAAGCCCCGGCGGGAACGAGAGCGGCACAGAATGCAAGGCCAGCAAGCACGTTGCGCATATTCGAAGCACCTTCCAAAAAACGGATTTATGACTGGCGAAAGTCTAGGCTATGATGGCGATGCATTCAATTCACACCTTTTGGCGGGCCCCTGCCATGCTCCATGTCTCTACCGGTTTTCCGACGTGTCAGTTCTTGGACGAGGTCTGGCCATGACCGCGCCGATCACCGTGGTCCCGGGGTTGTCGCCCGCGATGCCGGTGGCCGTCGGGGCGGGGCTTACGAACCGAGGCGTGGTGCGGGAACGTAATGAGGATTCAATCCTGACTGATCCGACCGGGGTGTTGTGGGCCGTGGCCGACGGGATGGGGGGCTATGGCAACGGCGATGTCGCGTCCGACATCGTGATCGACTGTCTGGCGAAGATCCCCGACGAAGCCGACCCCGGCCCGGCCCTGGTGGCCCGACTGAAAGAGGCGAACCAGTTGGTGCTGGAACGCCAGCGGGCACCGGGGATGAGTCGGATGGGCTCGACCGTCGTGGCCATGCTGGTATCGCGTGCGGTGGCGCATGTCGCCTGGGCCGGGGACAGCCGGGCATATCTGCTCCGCGGTGGGCACCTGCGACCGCTGACCCGCGATCATTCGGTGGTGCAGGAGATGGTGGACCGGGGCGAACTGTCGCCCGAGGATGCGGAGAGCCATCCGGAATCGCATATGGTGACGCGAGCGGTGGGCGGGGCCGAAGACTTGGAGGTCGACCTGGTCAGCGTGCCGCTGGCGGTGGGGGACCGGCTCCTTCTCTGCAGCGACGGGCTGACGCGCTGTGTTTACGAGCAGACCGTCGAAGCCCTGTTGCGCGAGGCTGCCGGGCCGGAGGATGCCTGCCAACGGCTGGTGCGCGAGGCCCTGGAGAACGGCGCTCCGGACAATGTGTCGGCGATCACTGTTCAGATCTGCGAGGACTGAATGCAGTCGAACAATCTGATTGCGCCCATCATCGTCGCCATCGGAGTCATCATCGCGGCGGTGGCCTTTGCGATGGTCACGACGCTTCTGGAATCGGCAGACAGTGCAGCCGATCTGCGTCTGACCAGTCTGGAAGAGGCCTTCGATGCCGAAGCCGCGCAGCGTGCGCGGCTTGAGGCCGAGATCGGCACGCTGAAGGCCGACCTCGCGCGGCTTCGCGACGACATGAGCCTGCTGGCCAACCGCGCGCCGGTCGAGCCGTCGGCCGTCGAGGCACCCACGGTGGACGCCGACGGGCTGTCGGCGGGCGAAGACGGGCAGCACCAACCCGAGACCGAAGCGCTGACCGAACAGATGCGCGCGGCGCGGGACCGGTTCAACAAGGGCATCACCCAGCCGCGCAACAAGACGATGCTGGCGCTTCTCGGCCGCCCGCGCGAGGATCTGGGCACCGATTGCCGCGGGATCAGCAATCCGAGGCTGAAGTCGCTCGTCGAGACGCGGCAGATCGGAACGATCAAGGCCACCATGCTGAAACCGGCGCTGGACAGCCTGGAGCGCATCGTCGCCAAGCTGCAGGAGGACGAGCCCGACATCGCCGCCAAGCTGGGCACGGCCGGCGCGCTTTGTGTTCGGCTGATCAGGGGGTCGAACTCTTCGGTCTCGAACCACTCCTTCGGAACGGCGATAGACATCACCCTGCAGGGCGAGCTTGACCCCTTCGCCGACGGCACCATGCAGATCGGTCTTGTCATCCTCGCCGAGCATTTCAACGCCGAAGGCTGGTATTGGGGCGGCGGCTACAATCGCGAGGACGGAATGCATTTCGAGGTGGGTGAGGAGACCCTGAAGAAATGGGTTGATGAAGGCCTGATCCCCTCGCAATGAGCGCCGACCTGAACAACCCGCGCACGGTCTTGCCGCCACGGCGCGGGGCACGGCGGTCCGACCCGGAGGTCTATGAACAGGCGGCCGGGGCGGTGCTGCGGATGGTCGAGCAGCTGGCGACGATCCGGGGGGTGGAGGCTCAGGCCCTCGTTCAACGCGCGGCCGAGGCGCTGGACCGCTTCGATGCCGATCTCGAGCGGGCGGGGGTCACGCCTTCGACGATCCAGCCGGCGCGCTATGCGCTGGGGCTTGTTCTCGATCAGGCGGCGCGGAAGAACCGGGCAGTGGATGTGGCGCTTTGGGGCGCCGGGGCGCATCGGTTGATCTTCGACGGGCGGGACATTTCTGCGACCATCTTGCGCGAATTCATCCGCAAGGCGGACCTCGCGGGGCCGGACTTCGGGGGCGTAAAGACCTTCATGGAGCGGCGGCTTGCGGTGCTCGAGGGCAGTCGTACGGCCTTTGACCGAAACCTCGGTGCGGGCTGGACGGGAATCACGCTGGTCCTGATCCTGGCCTTCGTCCTTATGGTGGCAGGCTGGGCGGGGTTCGTGGAATGGCGCTTCCACCGCGACCTGACCCGGCTTTTCGATGCCAAGACGCTGGACATCGGGCTGGATCGCGACGGGGTGCTGCCGGACCTGCCGCAGCGGCTGATGCGGCTTGGCGACGCGTCCCAGGACGTGGCCAGGTCCGCTGACAAGGCGCCCATCCGGCTTTTTGCAGCGCCGCTGGGGTTCGATGCGGCGGTCCATGCCGATGAGGTCTATGACATTGCGGTGCAAAAGCACCTGCCGGGAGCCCTTGCGCGGGCCGTTGATGCGGCACTGGTTGGCGAGGGCGAAAGCCTGCCGCTCTACGATACAATTCGAGCCTGGTCGGTGTTGTCGGGGCAGGCCGACTGGTCGCCCGCCTATCTGGCAGGGTGGCTTGCCGACCGGGTCGGGGTGATGCCGGACCTGCAACCGCTTGTCCCGCACATCGACCGGCTGCGCCCGCCGACCGAGGCACTTCCGCAACCTGATCCCGAACTTCTGGCTCAGGCGCGGAACTATGCGGCCGAGGCCGGGGAGCCCGCGCGGGCCTATCTGGAGCTTTTGCGCTCGCAAGGCGCTTCCGACCTTTTGCCTTGGGTCCCCGAGACGGCGGTGCCGGGGATCTCGGTCGTCTTGCAACGCCGGTCGGGCGGCGCGATGGACAGTCCGCTGCCCGGCCTTTTTACTCAAGCGGGCTGGGACTATGCCCGCAACGTCGGGGCGGGACTGGCGGTGCAGACCGCGCGGACCGAAGCGGCGCGGCTGTTCCCTGCGCCACCGGCGACACAGAACGACAGCCCGGACCAGGTGCTGGACATCCTCCAGCGCGAGACGCTGGCACGGTGGAAAGAGTTCTTGGCGGATGTAAAAGTGCGCCCCTTCAGCGACCCGGAAAACGCGGTGCTCGTCTCGGGCCGTCTTGCCGCGCCGGACTCGCCGTTGGCCAGACTGCTGCCTGAAGTCTGGACGCAGGTCGGTGGCTTGGACCGGCAGCGCCCTCATGCCATGCAACTGCGCATTGCCTCGGACTTTGCAGCGCTGATCCAGTATTCCGAAGATGACCGGATGGAGGAGATCGCCGCGCTTTTCGCCAGCCTCAACGTTGCGCTTGGGGCGATGGACCGGGACGAGCCGCGCGGTCTCCAGCGGCTGATGACCGCGAAGTCGCGCGGGGCCACGCTCGTCGCCCTGCGGACCGCGCCGCCGATGGTGGTGCAGATCGTCGAAGATGTGCTGGCCGAAACCAGTGCGGCACAGGCCGACCCTTTGTCAAACCCGCTGACGAAGGCCTGGCAGACCGAAGTCCTGTCGCTGTGCAAGCAGGTGACCGAAGCGCGCTATCCCTTTACCGAAGGGGCTGATGCGACGTTGCCGGAGGTCGCGGCGCTGCTGGGGGCCGGTGGGGCCATCGACCGCTTCTATCGCACCCGGGCAGAGCCCTTTATCGACACCTCAAGCACCCCGTGGCGCTGGAAACCGGACGCGCGATTTGCCGGCCTTGACCCGAAAAGCGCAGAGTTCCTGCAACGCACCCAAGCCATCGCGGCCGGGTTCTCATCACAGGACACCGAACTGACACTGGCGGCGCTGGCGGAACGCGGCAGGACATTCGTGGCAATCGGGGGACAGGGCGGGCCGGTGGAGACCACGGCAGCGCCTCTAAAGCTGACCTGGCCGGGCCCGAACCCCACGGCAGGAGCGGAGGTGCGTTTCACAACCACGGCGGGAAACGTGACCTTGGCGCAGCCCGGAGAATGGGGCCTCTTCCGCATCCTTGACGGTATCCGGCTGCGCGAACGTGACGGCGGCAAGCGTTTCCTGATCGACCTGAAGTCCGGCGATGCGCGGCTTTTTATGGAGATGACAGTCATGGCCGAAGCCAACCCCCTGTCGCGATGGCGCCTGCTGAAGGGTCTGGCTTGCCCCACCGCGCTTTGATCCCTTTTTGCCCCACAGCCGCGATTTTCGGCTAGAGTGATGGTGCATTTGCCCCGACGCGATTTGAAACGGCTTTCGGACAGGAGAGATCAGCATGGCTGACGGTCGCAACATCACGGTCAGCACGGCCCTGGGCGACAAGTTGGTGTTCTCGCAGATGGAGGGTTCGGACGAGATCAGCCAGTGTTTCCGCTACGAACTTGGTCTGGTCGGCAAGGATATCGACGTCAAGGCAGAGGACATTCTTGGTACGCCGGCGACAATCCTGGTCCGGACGGACAGTGCAAAGCGGTTCTTCCACGGCATCGTCGCCGAATTCGCGTTCCAGGGGTTCCGCGAGGATTACGCGTGTTATCGCGTCGTTTTGCGGCCGTGGCTATGGTTCCTGACCAATCGCAGCGACAACCGCATCTTCCAGAAAAAGAGTGTGGTCGAGATCATCGAGGAGGTCTGGAAACCCTATGCCCATGTGAAGGTCGAAAAGCGGCTGAAGAAGTCCTATCCCCCGCGGGACTATTGCGTGCAGTACGGCGAAAGCGACCTGGACTTCGTGCAGCGGCTGATGGAGCACGAGGGGATCTTCTATCACTTCGACCATGCCGACGGCGAGCACACGCTGGTTCTGGCCGATGCAAACGCAAGCGTGAAGGACGCCGAGGACTTCGGGTCCGTGAAGTTCCGCGGCGAGGTCGGAACAGCGGCCGGAGAGGAAGACGTGATCACCGCCTTTCTGCCGCAGGCTTCGGTTCGGTCAGGGGTCTATGTCCACACCGACTATGATTTCAAGAAGCCGGCCACCGATCTGATGACGAAGTCGGACGCGCCAAAGTCGCACGAGGCGGCAAAGGGCGAGCTTTACCATTACCCGGGGGCCTACATCGAGGTCGGCGCAGGTGAACCCCTTGCCGCGATCCGGCTGGAAGAAGTCCAAGCCGCGCATGTCCGCATCGAGGCACAGGGGAACGTCCGCGGTCTTTGGTCGGGCGTCAGTTTCAAGTTGGAGGAGTTCCCGCGAGAGGCGGACAACGTCAAGTATCTGGTGCTGCGGTCAGAGTACGAGATGTGGGACGACCAGTACCGCGCCGGGATGCAGCAGGAAGGCGACGGGTTCAGGGTACGGCTGCAACTGCAGCCCCTGAGCCTGACCTTCCGCCCAGAGCGCCGCACGCCGAAGCCGCTGATGTCGGGACCGCAGACGGCGGTGGTGGTGGGCCCCTCGGGTGAGGAAATCTTCACCGACGAGTACAGCCGGGTGAAGGTGCAGTTCCATTGGGACCGGCTTGGGGGCAAGGACGAGAACTCGAGTTGCTTTGTCCGTGTCAGCTCGGCCTGGGCCGGGTCGGGCTGGGGGTTCATCCAGATTCCCCGGATCGGACAGGAGGTGATCGTCGACTTCCTGGAAGGCAACCCGGATGCGCCGATCGTCACCGGGCGGGTATACAACGCCGCCCAGATGCCGCCCTACGGACTTCCTGCAAATGCCACGCAGTCGGGGTGGAAGTCGAACTCCTCGCCCGGCGGCGGCGGCTGGAACGAGATGCGATTCGAGGACAAGAAGGGGTCGGAGGAGGTCTACTTCCAGGCCGAGAAGGACCACAACGAGCTGATCAAGAACAACGAGACCCGCACCATCGGCAACGACTTCGCCGAGGATGTAGGCCACGACGCCACGCAGGACATCGGCCACGACCGGACCGAGACCGTGGGCAACGACAAGTCGGTCACCGTGGGCCATGACCAGACCACCAGCATCGGCAACAACGACACCGAGACGGTGGGGGTGGACCGGGTGCTGACGGTGGGGTCGAACGAAACGATCTCTGTCGGGTCGAGTTCCAGCGAGACGATCGGACTTAACCATACCCAGACCGTCGCTGTGGCCCAGACGATCACCGTTGGTGCTGCGCGGGTGGACAGCGTGGGGGCCTCCGAGACGCGGACCGTGGGGGCCGCACAGTCGATGACCATCGGTGCTTCCCGCGATGTGACCGTTGGCGCCTCAGAGAGTCATTCCATCGGATCGAACGACAGCTGGACCATCGGCTCGGACAGGACGGTTTCGGTTGGCGGGAAAGAGGGCATTTCGATTGGCGGTGACCAGTCGGAAAGCGTGGGGGGTGGTGTGTCGGTCTCGGTTGGGAAGGACCGTGGCGCGAACATCGCTGGGGCTGAAAGCCTGAGTGTTGGCAAGGACATGGGAGTGACTGTCGGCAAGAAGTTCATGCTGACCGTCGCCGACGAGATCACCCTCAAATGTGGCGATGCCGAAATAACGATGAAGAAGGACGGCACGATCACAATCAAGGGCAAGGACATCGCGCTGGACGGGTCGGGCAAGATCAACGTCAAGGCAGGTGGTGACATCAAGATGAAGGGGTCGAACATCCACCAGAACTGAGTCAGCTCAGAAGCAGTCTTTGCAGCGCATCGCCGGGGTCCGCGGGGTCCGTGGCGATGGAGGGGCCGCCGCATGTCCAGAGCAGCATCGCGCCCGAGGCGGGTTCGCCGCCCGGCATGGGCGCGGGTAGGGCGTCGAGAGCGACCCAAAGCGCGTCCGGCGACAGGCCGTCCGGGCGAAGCGCCAGCGCCGCATCGCACCAGGGATCGATCTGGTCTTGGCTCAGGATGCCATCGGCAATCAGAAGCAGCGACAGCGGGAAGTGCCGACCGGCGCTGTCGTGGCTTGGGAACACAACCCCGGCCGCCAGACGCCCGCCCGACGGCAGGCTGAACCGCAGCCCCCCGGGCGGGAAGACGGCCCCCGCGCGGCCCAGAGGGGCGATGTGCCGGGTAAGCCAGAAGTCCCAGTGTTTCCGGAACGCATCCGGCAGCCCGCGCCAGACGAAATCGCCCGTGGTCGGCATCTTACCGAAGACACCGGCCACCGGGCGGCGGTCATCATCCCCCAACTTCTGCGGCGTCAGAACTTCGTCGGGCATTTGAAGTTGCCGAACATCTTCAGGTCAAACGGGTTATCGACCGATGCCGCACGGAGTTCGAAGTTGGCGGAGAAGCCGGAGAGGCCGAGGCTAAGTCTGAAGACCTCAGGCAGGTCGGTCGCCGACAGGCGTCCTTTCCGGATCAGCCGCAGCCAGGCCCAGGAGCCGGTTTCCGAGGTCAACAGCTCTCCGGTGCCGTCGGCGGGCTGGAAGGAGAGGGAGATCAGGTTCGTGCCGTCGGGGCCGGGCCAGGTCATCGGCATCGGGCGGGTGGCGGCGTTGAGGTAGGTCAGGGCTTGGCCGTCAACGTTGAGGGTGACCGAGGCGGCGTTGGGCGTCAGGTCCTTCGCTTCCAGCGTGAAGGCCATCACCGGGCCCGAGCCGCCCGGGAAAAGGCCATCGCGTATCGAGCGGGCGCGTTCGAACGGGGCAAGGAGCGACCCGTCGAGGCCGAAGTCGGCGCGCCAGGCCCATGGTTTCACGGTGGTGTCGATGTAAGTCAGAAGGTTGTCAGTGACGAACTTGTCAATCCGGGCACCGGGCGCAAACAGCTCGCGGAAGTCTGCGACATTGACGTCGATGGCGGAGGCTTCGTCGAAGGGGTAGCGCCCCTCGGTCGCCTTCACGCAGAAGTCGTAGACGTCAGCGCGCCAGCGGTCGTTGAGCTGGGAGATCACAGCATCCCTGGTCACGGCGATGGTGTCGCCTGCGATGCCCGCGACCCAGTCGTCCAGCGGGTCGGGAAGCGCTCTGGCGGCATTGGCGACGGCGCCGGTCAGTTCTCCCAAACCGCCACGCGCAAGGAGGGTCGCCTCGGGGTCGGGCGAGTTCATTGCGCTGGCAAGTTCCTTGGCGAGGCCGTCGAGTTGCAGGCCAACGTCGTCAAGGAGGGGGGGAAGACCGTCGACCTCCTCGATCGCCGCTTTCAGGGGGGCGAAGTGCAGGGCGATGTCGGTGCCGGGGGGCGGGCCTTCAATCCCGCCGGTCGAAGTGGCAAGCTTGTTGCCCGCTTTCAGAAGCTTGCCGACCTTGCCAAGCTTGGCGGTTGCCTTCTTGACCACGCCGTCGGTCGCGGCGCTGCCTTCCTCTTCGGGGATGACGCGGGTCAGGTCGACCTCGTCCACCACGGCACGGACCAGGCGTCGGAGGGTCGAGTCAGGGCTTGCCAGATCCTTCATATTCGCAGTGGCGGTAGGCAGATCGGTGATCGGGGCAAGCCGGATATCGCGCAAGAAGCCGTTCCACTGGGCGATGAAGTCGTCCTGATAGAGCTTGAGGATGTCGGTCTCAAGCGTGGCGACCGAAGCGTCGGAGCTTTCGGCGCATCCCCCGGCGAAGACGGCCTGATCAAGGGCAGCGGTGGCGGCGACCTCTGGGATCAGGGGCAGCACGGTGGTGTGGAAGCCGTCATAGGTGAAGGCGCCGGGCAGGCCGACTCGCAGGGTCTTCTCCGAGATCCGGGTCAGAACGCGGGTGGCATTGGGTCCCGCCTTTTCCGCCGGGACCCATTCAGGTAACGCGCTGACGGTGGGGTCGGAGATCAGGGCGCTGTAGGCGCGGGCTGCCAAAGGTATCGTGCAGATCGACTGGAGCGCCTGTTGGACAAGAGCATTGTCAGGCGCGATCTTCTGTTCCTCCGAGCCCATGCGGTCGATGGCGGCCAGCTGATGTTCCAGCGCGGCTTCGGTCGGAAAGGGGTCGGTGGGCGCGTTCAGGGGCAACTGGTCCTGCCACCACTGGGCAGCGAACTCGCGGTCATAGGGCGCAAGGCCGGTCATCATGTAGTAGATCTTGAGCGCGCCCAGGAGATACTCCGGATCGCGGATCTGGCGCCACATCGTGGCCTCCAGCATCGCGACCATGCGGGGCTCCAGGATGTTGCGCAGGCCCCGGTCATAGGCGATGCGCTGTGCTTCGGTCAGTTCCGACTGGGCAGTTGGGCCGATGTAGGTGAGCGGCGACGTTGGGACTTCGGTGGCTGCGGCCTTGACCTCGGTAACGCCTTCCAGGGCGAGTTCGAGGTCAAGGGGATCCGTTGGGGCCTGGCGCGCGGCGACGTTGGCAAGGCGGCCGGAAAGATCGGCGAGCAGGCGTTCCTGGTCATCGATGCCGCCGGAGTAGCGTAGGAAGCTGAACAGGAACACGAGGCCGGCGATCAGGGTCGCCAACGAGGCCCCGGCGATGGAGCCGCGCCAGATCCACTTGCGGCGCTCTTCGGCGGCGGCATCGAAAGTGCCAAGGCCGGCCTCCGGGAAGATGAGGTCGGTCAACATGCTGCGCAGGAAGTAGGACCGCTTCTCACCAAAGGCCCGGCGCGGGGCTGCTTCGGCGTTCAGGCCGAAGGACCCTGCAAGTTCACCGACCAGCCGGTCTATGGGCGAGCCTTCCTGGGTGGCCGAGGTCAGGTAGAAGCCGCGCAGCCACGGACTTTCCTCATACTTGCTTTCGCCGAAGACGGTGTCGATCAGAAGCTTGAGCGGCGCTTCCAGGCGTTCGACCTGCGAGGGGAAGCGGAAGACTTCGGCCCGCTGCTCCAGCGGCACATCCTCGGCCATGCGCGAGGCTAGACGCGTTTCCAGGTTCGCCAGCAGCGCCTTCGTCTCGCGCTCGATGGTGGTGCGGTCGATGCGGGCGTCGGTGGGCAACGTGGCCCCCCAAACCTGCTCGCGGTCCTTGGTGGGAAGGGTCCCGAAGAACGCCTCGAAGCCGGGAACGAGATCGACCTTGGTCAGCATCAGGTAGACCGGAAGATGGATTTGAAGACGCTCGCGCAGCTCGGCGAGGCGCTTGCGGATCTCGCGGCCATGTTCGCGAACCGCGGCTTCCCCGGCCAGAAGTTCCTTGAGGCTAAGGGTCAGGATCACCCCGTTCAACGCTCGTTTGCCACGGTGCTTCTTCAGCATGTCGAGGAAGCCGAGCCATTCGGCGGAGTCGATTTCGGGGTCGCTTTGTTGCTGGACGTAGCGACCGGCTGTGTCGACCAGGACGGCATCCTCGGTAAAGAACCAGTCGCAGTTGCGGGTGCCGCCGACGCCTTTCAGGTCGTCGGAGAGGTCGACGGGAAAGTGGAGTCCCGACTGGCGCAGCGCCGTGGTCTTGCCGCTACCGGGGGGGCCGATGATCACGTACCACGGCATGTCGCGGAGGAACTTCTTGCCGCCGAGCTTTGACCTTTTCATCTCGGTCAGGACCGAGGCAAACTTCGTGTTGATCTCGGCGACGTTGGCCTCGCCGGGAAGCGAGACCCCGGGCCTTTCGGGCGCCGCAAGCTCGGTCACAAAGAGCTGGTTCTTCTTCGCGGCCCGCAATTGCGCGAGGAGGAGGGAGAAAAGCCACAGGACGAGGATGACGGCGATGACAATCATCCGAACGAGGTCGTCGGCCAGCGGAACCATGTCCCCAACCGACACCAGTGGACCGAAAAGCCAGATCAGCGCGCAAAGAAGGGCTACGCCGATGAAGGTCCACAGGCGGCGGGAGAAGAGGAACCGAAAGATGGCCTTGAGGACTTTCATCTAGAGTTTCTTCTCGATCTTGATCTCGATGCGGCGGTTGTCGGCCCGACCTGCCTTGGTGCCGTTGTCGCCCACGGGTTCGCTGTCGGCGCGGCCCACGGAGACCAGAAGCTCGGGCGGCACCCCGGCGTCGGTCAGAAGGTCGGCTATGGTCTTTGCGCGTGCCTCGGACAGGCCCTGGTTCGAGGCGAAGGGGTTCGAAGCCTGGACGGGCACACTGTCGGTATGGCCGATGATCGTGACCTTGCCGATGACCTCGATGTTTTCCTTGATGCACTCCGCAAGCCCGGTCACGAGCGGGCCGTAGACATCGTTGATGTCGGCCTTGGCGCTGCGAAAAACCTCGGGGTTCGACCCGCGCAGGGTGAGGTAAGCAAAGCTGACATCGTCCTTGCCGGATAGGGCGACGGCGGTGTCCTGCGGGGCGTTGGCAAGGCAAGAGGGGACAAGCTCGATCACCACCGGATCGATCTTGATCTCGGGCGCGGCGGGTTCGGCGTTGGTGCGAACAGGGCGGAAGATCTCGGCCCGTTCGGCGGGTGGAAGCAGTCGCGCGAGGGCGTAAAGCTGGGTCGCCTTGTTCGACAGTTGAATGCCAAGGCCGACGTAAATGGCGGTGATGACGGCGACGGCTGCAAGGCCGATGGTCCACAAGGGCACAGCGAAGCGGGGCTTCTCGTCGGGGGCAATGACGCCCTTCCAGTGCGGGGAAAGCTCGGCCGCCTCGGCTTCGGGGTTGCGGATGGCGCGGGCGATGGCGGACCGCATCGCGAGGAGGGCAGCATCGCCGGTGCGCCCCTCGACCCGATACTTGCCGCGAAAGCCGAGATTCAGGCAGTGGAAACCCAGTTCCAGCATTTCCGGGTCGCGGTTGGGGTAACGGAGGAGTTCCTCCAGCCGGTCGAAGAACTTGGTGCCAGCGTCGACCTCTCCGGACAGTCCGACGACGAGCGGTTGACGGGGCCAACTGGAATGGCCTCCCCAAGGGGTGTTGAGGGCGATGTCATCGACAAGTGCTGCGACGAACCAGGCGGCCTGGTTGGCGCGCGTCATCGGGACACCCATACCGACGGCACTGTCGCGGGCGTCGATCAGGTTTTCCTGAACCCGCAGGCGCAGGGCTTCCGCATTGGCCGGGGGCATGGCGCGCTCCAGTTCGGGCGCGAGTTCCAGAAGCGAGGCGAAGGCGACGATCAGCGGGTTCGGATGCGCGCGGGTGAGGCGGGGTTTCGGACCGCGACCGCCCAGGTCTTGCGGTGGTGTGCCGTGGGGTTGGCCGTAGGATTGCCCGCTGAAGCCTTGTCCTCCGAAAGGCTGCGCCGGAGGCGCGGGGCGTTCAGCGCCGTAGGTCGGGGGCTGCGGCGTGGTGGCAGGCGCGTTCGACTTTACCGGCCGGATGCGGGTGCGTCCGGCGTCGTTGGAAAGGCCGAAGGGGTCGTCTTCGTTGCTCATCGGTTCACGGCGTAGCAGTCGATTTCGGGTTCGCGGTCCAGCGCGCCCGAGACGCCAATCACAAAGCCGGGCGCGTCGGTGAGCTGGGCAAAATGTTCGGACTTCTGGTCAAGCTCAAGGCACAGACGTTCCCCGTCATAGGGTATCTCGCGCGGCTGGGAGTGCAGCGGCTTCAGCGGAATGCCAGGCAGGCGGGATTTCCACAGCTTCTCGAAGGCGTCGGCGGCCCCAACGGTGGCCTGGCTGACGAAGATGCGCCGCAGGCTTTCGTCAGACATGTCCGAACCGATCCGCAGGACGATGCGGCTGGTTTTCAGAAGGTCTGGGTTGTCGATGCGGACCTTCCAGATGTTCTGGGCATGTCTTGCGACCTGAAGCGCGCGGGATTTGGGTTCCACATGGCGCAGCGACAGCATCAGCGATCGCAGCGTGTCGGCGAGTGCGGCAAATGCGGGTTGCGGGTCGAGATGTTCGTAGGCGGGGAGGTCGGAGAGGCGGCGGGAGGAGGAGCCGTAGGTCGCCATCCGCCCTGCAAGACCCGCGAGTTCCATGAAGAACTCGGACGGGTGGTGCAGGTTCTGCGCCAGCATGTGCGCCACCCGCGGGCGGGCAGAGTTGGCGAGTTCCAGAAGGAGGAGGTTTTCAATCGACCGACCGGCCCCGCCCAGGACCAGCTTGCCATGCGCTTCGGCGATGCGGTCCAGGCCGGTGACGACCTCTTGCGCAAGGCCTGCGTACCAGGGGTTGGCCGACAGGCACAGGGCCGGGGCAAGGGTGCCCTCGGACACCGCGACCGAGCCGTCGGCGCGCAACCCTTCGACCCGGGCGACGGGAAGGGCGACATAGCCAGCCGCGTCCTCTCCCGGCAGGATCAGCCGGGCCGACAGGCGGGCCACCTCCAGCTCTTCGGGTTCAGCGCCGCCGCGGATGGCGTCACGGACGGTCTGGATCACGCCGTGGTAGCGCGAGCCTGCGGGTTCGGCATGGGCGGGGTCGATGGTGGCCGCCCCGGGGCGTTCGATGGGGATCGCCAGCGACACATGGCCCGCCATGTCGGCCTTGATCGGCACCGGGGCGGGGGAGGACATCGTGTCGGGGATTGCGAAAGGGGTGCCGTCGGGGAAGATGCCGGAGGCTGAGGCGATGGCGACCCGGCCTGCGTCCAGCGCAGGTTCGTCCAGCGTCAGCGACCGGAACCCCCAGGCCTGCATTGGGGCGGCCTGAAGCGCGCCGCGCACCAGGCCTTCGGTATAGCGGTCCTGCTGCTGCAGGTGCTGGGTGCGCAGGAACAACCCTTCGGACCAGACGACCTTGTTCTTGTCACTCATTCTTTCGTCCTGTTCCGCACACTGGCGAGGGATCACATCGGGGTCAGCTTGATCCCGCCGGCGGTCACGTCAAGCGCGAAGGTGACCGCATCGGTCGGCGAGACCGAGGACTTGGCACGGAATTGCTTTCCCGCCGGGTCCCTGTAGCCGGCGACGACCGCGATGAGGGCGGTCGTGGCCTCGAGTGCCACGGTCTTGGTGGCTTTGCCGCCGGGGGCAAGCGTGATGGCGTCGGCCTTGACGAGATCGCCGCCAAGAGTGGCGGAAGCTTTCTGGAGGCCGAAGAAATCTGCACCGTCGAATGCCCCCGCGCCCCGCAGTTGCAGGACTTGCAGGATCAGCGGGCGGTCGGCACCATCGGGGCCTGGATTCATGCCCGCTGCCCCTTGCGCGACGATGGTCACCGATCCGGGGCCGGCGGGGGCGCAGGCCACGAGAAGGACGGCGCTGCCGCCGATCAAAAAGGCACGGCGTGGAAACTCATGGGTCATTGGTCTTCTCCCTGTTGCCTTCGTATGCGTCGCGGAAATCGGCGCCCACTTCGCCGAGGAACCGGTCCTCGGCGGCGCGGGCAATGTCCTTGTAACGGTCGGTATAGGCCTTCCAGAGCTTGGCGTTCCGCCCGCCCGAAAGAAGGCTTTCCAGCATCCCCAGGTCTTCCAGGTCCGTTTCCACCGACGCGGGATCGAAGCGGTCGATCATCCGCCTGAGCGCGGACTGAATGGCGACCCAGGAGCGGACCTGGTGGTCAGCGAGATCGCGAAAAGCGCCGTTGATCGCGGTTTCGGGGTCAAGGTAGCCGGGGCCCTTCGGGGAGACGAGGGCGGCGATGGCCTCATTGGTGGTGGCAAGGAACTTGAGCGGGTTGACATCGGTGTTGCTGATCACCGTCTGCGCGACCCGGGCGTTCTGCTTTTCCTTCGCCCGGGTTCGGAGCATGAGCATCAGACCCTCGACGAGCAGACGGAAGCGCTGGCCCAAGGCCTCCATCTCGGCCTCGGCGTCTGGTGTGGCGGATGGGTCCAGCCCCAGGCCGCGGAAGAAGGCATCGCGCAGTGCTGCGTCGGAGGCGATGGTCTGCGCCGCCGGGGGTGGCGCCGGTTCACCGCGCTGGCGGGTGCGGTTCTCCTCGTCGACGACGGGGGGTACGCTGTGGGCTGCGACTGACGCGGCGACGGGCGCGTCCGGGACCAGTTGGAGCGGTTCCGGCACGGGCGATGCGGGGGCGGGCGACGCGGGGCCGGTTGGTGCGGGGGCGGGCGAAGGAGGTTCCGGTGCGGCGACGGGGGGTGGAATGGACCACCAGTCGTCTGCCGCAGGGGCTGTGACGGGCTCAACGGGCGGCGGATCGGGCGTGCGGGGCTTTGCGGGCTCGTCAAAAAAGGAGCCGAAGCCGAAGTCGTCCTTACGCGGCGCGATCGGTTCGGGCACGCTGCCTGTAGGGCGGGCCGCGACGGAGCGGTCAAGCGTGAAGGGATCGTCGAAAAGGGGGGGCGGCGCGGGGCGATACGGCGTCGTGTCACGGCGGCGGGCATCCGTGGGGCCGGTGTCGAAGGGCTGCGGCAGGCCCTGCGGGCGCGATACGGGCGACGGCGGCGTGACGGGGGATGAGAAGAAATCGTCATGCGTCATCTGGCGCCGCGTCGGGCCTTGCGTTCGAGGCGTAGCGACGGGTGCAGCGGCCTCGAGTTCCACCCGTATCACCGTATCGCCGAGACGCAGGCGCATCCCGGATTCCAGCCGGACTGCGTTGCCCGGGCCGAGGGGCTGGTCCTTGCCGTCAATGAACAGGCCGCCGCGGCTTGCGTCGGTGACGATGAACTGCCCGGCCTCGCCGGTGATCACGCAATGCTTGCGCGAGACATACATGTCAGGGTCGTTGATCTGCCAGGAGCATTCGGCCCCGCGACCGATCGAGAATTCGCCGCCCGGGTGCCGCATCTCGCGGAGGTCCTGGGGGTGGGGGCTGTGTTCAATAGTCAGGCGGAGGGTCATGCGGCCTCCACCTGCGCGATGTGGTAAAGGCGGAGGTCGTCGGCATCCTCCTGACGTTTCGGGGCGAGCCAAGCGGTGCGGCCGAGCTGGCTGTGGCCCAGACGGGTGTCCGGGATGTCCTCCTTGGCAAGGATGAGGCGCAGGTTGAACTCCATTTCGCGGCCCATCGCGTGGCGGATTGCATGGCGGAGACGGGAGATGAGTTTGACGTCGGCGAGAAAGCCGGTGAAGCGGGCCAGAGACAAAGGTCCAACGCGGAGTTCTACCAGGGTCTGGCGCTGGAAGCTGCGGGCGCCGACCACGGCGGACCGGCCAAGCCTGGCATGCTGCTGGCCGAGGCGGGATTGCAGCCGGGGCGGGATCTCGGTCCAGGTGCCAAGGAACTCGACAAGAGACACCGGAGCTTCCAGCACGTCGGACAGGTAAGCGGTCAGGCGTTCGACGCCATGGACTTGGCGGCCAATCGCGGTTGCGTGGCGCATCTTCAGGCTGGTCCGGGCATCGGGGGCCTTTGGTCTGGTTCCCGGAAGGGCGACGCCAGCCAGCGCCTCGACCACGGCTTGCACGCGGCCCGCAGGACCGTGTTCGATCTGAACCTCGGGCCGGGCATCGGCCCAGCCGCGCCAGTAAAGCGCCATCATCCGATGCTGCAGGAGGTTGCAGAAATCGAGGAACGTGGTGTCCGAGGCCGCATCGCTGCCTTCGGTGAACCAGCGGTCCGACAAGCGGCCCATGACCCAGCGGGTCAGGTGCAACGGCAGCGCACCTTCGGGGCCGAGAAGCCCAATGACCTCTACATCCACCTTGGGTGGGCTGCCGGGGTGGAAGCCCGCGACATCGCGGGTGCCGAAAGTCAACCGGGCGCGCTGGCCCAGGCGGGCGGGTTCCTTCGATGGCCCGCCCGACCGGCCAAAGCGCATCTCGTCGCGTTCGAGCCGACGCAGAAGCTCGAAGAAGCTCATCGTTTCGGGTGAAGGCACATCCCCGGTCAGATCAGGGCGCGGTTGCCCGGCGTCATCGGCCACGACACGTCCTCCTGTCTTTGCATGAGATGGGTTTTCGTGCGCACGAAGGAATTGATCGCGGCGTGGCGGGCGAAGAGCTGGTTCAGCAGCGCGGAGAGGAGGAGTGTGGAGCCTCCCGCCAGGGTGTTTTCGTCCACGTCAAGCGTGACCTCGACGCCATGGCCAAAGCAGATTGGGCCAGGGATGCCCAGGCGTTCGACAACCTGACGCGAGCGGACCTGGGTGATCGATCTTGCGTGGCGGGCCATCGCGGGATCACCGCGCCCGGCGTAGAGGTCGAGCATGGCGCGCAGGGGTCCGGCTTCCTGTCCCGGTTCGGCGAGCGAAAGGTGGTTGAGCGAGAGCTGCGCCACCAGCCGCCAGGCGAGATCGTCCAGCTGGCTTTCTCCGCCCGAGACCACGTTCGGCAGTGCCGAGGCGACCGAAGCACGCGGCCGGCAGAAGGGCGCGATTAGTTCGATCCGGCCGACAGGGTCGCCGGTTTCCAGGGAAAGCTTCGGGCTGTCATCCAGGATCGGCAGATCTCGGTTGGTGCAAAGCGCGCGGATGTCGAGGCGCCGGATCGCCTTGGTCACGGTCACGTCGGCCGGGCGCGCGATCGAGAGGAAGAGATCGTCGCCGGCATAGGTGGTCCGCGTATTGCCGCGTCGGATCTCGTCCTCGCCCGGACGGCGGGGACGGCGTTCTGTGGTATAAACGAGGCCCGAGCCGCGGTGCTGGCCGACGGAATAGAGCGGCTCCACCCGGGCATCCGGGCCGTCGCTGTCGGCGTCCTCGACATTGGTCAGGCGGTAGATTTCGAAATCGCGTGGGCGGGTGCGGTCGGCGTGGACGACATGGGCGGCGGAACGGCCGTCGATCTCGATCACGTTGCACTCTTTCTCGAAAAGATTGACCAGCGGGGTCGCGAACAAGCGGAAGTCCTTGGCGCCGATGTCGGAAAGTTCGGGCCGCGCGGCGTCGAGGTAGACCACCACCTCGCAGGGGCCAGTGGCGCAGGTCCGCAGCGCTGGGTTGATCCCGTCAAGTCGCAGGTAGTGGAAGCGGTCCGGCATCAGGAAGTATTCCCGCATCAGCCGATAGCCTTCGAACGACGGGCGGACGCGGGGCAACAGGCCCTCTCGGTCGGTGATGCCGACGAGGGAGGGACCTGTAAGGGTCTGCGGCATGCCCTTCGGGGCGCGGGCGACGGCAGCGGCTCCGTGGCCGAAGACTGCGTCGAAGATCGCGCCGCCGCGAGAGCCGCCCACGAACCAGAGGTCAAGGCGGTCGAGACTGAGTTCGGCCAGCGAGCCGGGACCGACACTTGCAAGGGTGAACCGTATCGCTGCCTCCGCCTCGGGACGGTCAAGGCCTGCCGCATTCATCGCGCCTTTGTCCTGCAGGTAGTCCACCTTACCCAGCGCGACAGGCCAGAGGGTCACGTCCTGCGCAGTGGTGTAGGTGGCGCGGGTGGCGATACCCTCGCGATAGGCTGCAACCGACCGGGTGCCGCGTGCGACCAGGTGGCCGTCTAGCATGGTCTGTACTTGGGGCCCTGGATGCAGGACCGCCATGGTCATCGCTGGAGCGGGGCAGATGAGGTCGGGGTAAAGCTCGTCCAGAAGGTTGCGGACATAGCGGCTGCTTTCGGCATCGACCTTCAGACGCGTCCGGGCGGCAAGGAAGGCCACGCCTTCCAGAAGGCGCTCGACGTAAGGGTCGGGGCAGGGCACAGCGTCAAGCGACAGGTTGCGCGCGACGGTGGGGTGAAGCGCTGCAAACTCGGTTGCAAGCTCCCGGATATGCGCGAGTTCGTCTTCGTAATAGGCCAGGAAGTTCCGGTCCATCACCCGTCCTCCACCGCCGTGGTGGCGCGCCCGTTGTCGAGGTCGATCGTCGTTGACAGCCGTAGCCGTTCCGGGACGGGCGAAAGCATGAGCATCGCTTCGACCTCGATCTTCATGCCGGTGCGGTCGCCCTGAGCCACCTTGACGCGGATCGTGTCGCGCCTCAGGCGAGGCTCGAAGACGGCGATCACGTCGCGCAACTCCTTGGAAAGAGCCGCAAGATCGAAGTCCGTGATGCTGCGGCCCGAAAAGGACGGGACCCCATAGTTCAGCACCGACCGGCGGACATGGGGAAAATCAGCGATGATGTCCTGCGGGGTAACATATCCGACTTGCTCCAGGTCGCTCAGTTGCAGGCCGGATTCGAAACGTTCAACGTTGAAAAGAGCCTCGATGTCGCGCCGTACGGCCTCGCGCAGCACCGAGGCGTTCACGATTATACCACGTTCCTCCAGGAAGGCGCGCCGGGCCATCTGGGTGAGGAACTGGTGGAGGTCCCGCCGGATGTCGGCATCAAAGCCTTCGTCTGCCTCGACCTGACGCGCCCCGCCCGCCAGCACCGCATCGACCTTGGCAGCGCCGATCCGGGCTACCAGATCAGCGCGCTTCCGGTCAGTTTCCGCGACGATGCCCGGCAAGTCGTCAACGAGGCGGTCCCACAGGCTGGGTTGGACCGCCTCGGTCCGGGATTGCGGTGTCGGCGTCGCATCAACCATTGCACCCGGCCTTGGTAAGGGCGGCCCTCACTCAGACGCGGGCCATCAGGTCGAATTCGGCCTCGTGGTCGCTAGAGCCGCTGTGGTCCGATTCCTGCTTCTTATAAAGTGCCTTAAGCTCAGTGTACGATATCGAGACCGATTCCGTCGCCGTTGTGCCGCCCGATGAACCCGAGACCTGATAGGACGAAATCAGGCAATTCTTCAGGGTGTACTGAAGATAGTCCATATGCTCATCCCCCGCGTCCTTGACAAAGGTGATGACGATTTCGTCCAGTGCCGTTGCCTTCGCGCAGGCCATGAACAGGTCGTGGGAAGCCGAGTCCGTCTCCTTCATAAGCGACACGTCCGAAAAAGACGGGACGCCGGTCTGGCGGCTGTTGCCGGTCAGTGTGGCCGGTCGGCTGACGCCCCAGCTGAGCGACAGGATTACAACCTCGTCCTCGTGTCCGGCCTGCTTGGCCTCGCCCGTGATCCCATTGGGGAACTTTGCATAAATCGAAACCGCCATGATCTAGTCCTTTACTGATTGAGTGCGGTTGAAATGGTCAGGCATTCTTCACAGACGGTAGTTCAGAGACCAGCCTCAGGCTCGCGTTGATTCCCTCTAGCTGGTAGTGCGGACGCAGGTAGAAGCGGGCATTGTAATAGCCCGGACGGCCTTCCACGCTGTCCACCTGCACTTCGGCCTTTGCAAGCGGGCGTTTCGCCTTTTGCTTGTCGTCCGCCATGGCGGTATTCGCCAGGACGTAGCGATTGATCCACTCCGACAGCCATTTCTGCATGTCGGCGCGCTCTTTGTAGGTGCCAACCTTGTCTCGCGCGATGGCCTTCAGGTAGTGCGCGAACCGGCTGACCGGGAAGAGGTAGGGCAGGTTGGCCGACAGCCGTTCGTTGGCCTGGGCATCCGGGTCGACCAGGCGCCCCGCACGGGTTTCATCATCCTGCAGGGAATGCGCCCCGATGAACGCGGCGATGTCGGTGTTCTTGCGATGCAGGATCGGCATGAAGCCAAGCTTGGCAAGTTCCGCTTCGCGCCGGTCGTCGATGGCGATTTCCGTCGGGCACTTCATCGCGATGGAGCCGTCGTCGGTCGGGAAGCTGTGGACCGGCAGGTTCACCACTGCGCCGCCGGATTCGACGCCGCGGATCTGGGTGCCCCAGCCGTAAAGCTTGTGGCTGCGGTTGATGTTCACGCCCATGGCAAAGGCTGCGTTCATCCAGACGTAATGGTCGTGCTTGCCATCAAGCTCTTCCTCGAAGGCGAAGCCCTTCACCGGGATGGTCGCGGCGCCGTAGGGCAGGCGGGCCAGCACCCGAGGCATGGTCAGCCCGATATAGCGCGCATCCTCGGATTCTCGCAGTGATTGCCAGCTGGCATAGTCGGGCGAGGACACGATCTGCTGCAGGTCCTGCGGGTTCGGCAGCTCCTGCCAGCTTTGCATCCGGAACAGTTGGGGGGCCGCTGCGGCGATGAACGGCGCATGGGCGGAAGCGCAGATACCCGACATGTTCCGCAAGAGGCCGACGTCGCGCGGGTGGTGGCTGAACTCGTAGGCGCCGATGATCGCGCCGTAGGGTTCTCCGCCGAACATGGAGTATTCGTCGGTGTACAGCTTCTTGAAGATGGGGGACTGGTCCCACATCTGGCCCTCGAAATCCTCCAGCGTGTCGGCCAACTGGTCCTTGGCGATGTTCATCACCCGGATCTTCAGCTTCTGGTCGGTCTCGGTGTTGTTCACCAGGTAGTGCAGACCGCGCCAGGTGCCCTCGATCTCGCGCACCTCGGGGGCATGCATGATCTCGTTCATCTGGGTGGTCAGAATGCTGTCAATCCCGGCGATTAGGTTCTTGATCGACTTGACTGCATTGCCCGAGATCGTCGCGGTGCCTGATCGTTCGGTGGCCGCAAGAGCCAGGTTCTGCACCAGTTTCTGCAGCTTCTGGCTTTCGTCTTCCTTGACCCGGAAGTCCTTTTCCAGAAGGTCGCTGAATTCGCTCAGGTCGATGGTCTGAGCCTCTGCGGCGGTCGCCTGCTTTTCCTGTTCGGCCATCGCTCAGCCCTCCTTCTTCATGGCTTCTTCGGCGACCTGCATCAGCAGGGGCTCGTTCTGCAGAAGCTGCGCGATGCGCTTTTCGGCGTTAACCTTGCCGTCCATGTAGCCGAGAAGCTCCTCGAGCTGCCGCCGCATCTTCAAGAGCTCAGCAAGCGCCGGGACTTGTTCGGCCACCTTGTCCGGAGTGAAATCCGACATGCGCTTGAAGGTCAGGTCGACGAACATTTCCTCGTCTGCGGCGCCATCCTTGGCGGGCAGGCGGTTCGGCACACGCGCCTTCACGCGCGGGGCAAGAGCCTCCATGAACTTGCCGAAGCGTCCTGCATCGACGTCGACGAAGGTGCGGTCGGTGACTGGCCTCATCGCCTCCTTCGTCTCGGACTTACCGGCGAGGTCGGCCATCACGCCCATGACGAAGGGAAGTTCGATGGTGGTCGGGCTGCCGTAGTGTTCGACGTCATAGGCGATCTGCACCCGCGGGGCGCGGTTGCGTTCGATCACCTTTGCCTTGCTTTCACTTGCCATGGTTCAGACCTTTCCTGACATTCTCGGGGCCTATTGCGAGGCCGATTTCTTGTCGTCCACGCCGGCTACGTTCTTGAATTCCTTCATTCCGCTGGGGGCGATCTCTTCCATCAACTGCAGAAAGTTCATCGGCACCATCTTCCGCATGCGCCGCGCGAGATGAGGGATCGGGCTGGAGGGTTCGGTGCGTTCGTAGAAATCGATGATCATGTCGAGACAGCGTTCGACGTCCCGACGCGAGTTCACCGAACCGGGGATACCCCCGCTTCCCGCGGAAGAAGGCTGCGCGCCGTTAGTCATCGGGGCAAGGGACGGCTCGGCCATGGCAGTCACCTCCGGTGTGGGTGCGGCAGGCGCCGTCTGGCCCTGTGCGGCGGCCAGCGGGACCAGCGCCCGCGTCAGGACCTTGTCGAGTTCCTGTAGCCTGAAGCCGACGCCGTTCTCCCCCACGCGGGCGGTGAGAGCGGCCTCAAGCGCGGAAAGGGCGGACCGGGCGGCTTCGATCACCTGGACCAGGGTCGTCAGATCGTCCGGCCGCTCGATCGCCATGGCGCGGCAGGCGGCGGTGACGCGGTTCACCCGGGCGTCGTGGCGAGACAGAAGCTCGGCCAGTTCCTTCTCGCCGAGGCCCTGCGGCAATTCTGCTTGCGCCTGCATCCGTGTAAGCGCACCGGCGCAAAGATCGCCGAACGTGACCGCGCCCAGGCCCCGCGGGGTCAGGACCACGGTGAATTCCAGGTCGCAGAGAAGCCCGTTGTCCCGGTTCTGCAGGTCGAGGATTGCGTTGGTGCGCCGCCGTGCAGCCTCGCTGAACGAGGGGCTTTCGCGGAGCGCTGGATGCAGGCTGTCCCAGTGGGTCTCGACCGTCATGGTCAGCAACCCCAGGCCCTGCGCCAGCCCGTCGAACCCTTCGGAATTTGCCAGTGCCCGGACCACGACCACCAGAAGCCGGATGTCTCGCCCGGTCTGGGCCAGCTCCTCGGCTTCCGACAGTATTGCGGCCCAGTCGACAGTGGCGCTTCCCGTCCCGCCCGCCCTGACATTCTCCAGCCGGGAACTTCGGGCGGCAGGCTCCATCAGCCGCTCGACGGCATGGAAACGCGGGTCGTTGCGCAGTTCCGATCCTGAGACGCTGCCATCCGCCACAGGAACCAGGAACGGTTCAAGCTCCATCTCGGTCCAAAGCCTTCTGCACTACGCTGAAACAAAATCTTCAAATCAACTCTTGCACCCCCTGACCTAAAGTCAAGGTCTTGCATCGATGACCCGCGAGGCGATTGACACGATGTTCTCCGGGTCCTTCGCAAGGGCATCCCCAAGCTCGTCCGCAAGCCCTCCGACCGACAGCGTTTCCGGCAGCCGAGTGCCGAAAAGTGGCCGTCTCGACAGGATCGCGATGATCTCCGATTTGCCGAAATTGCTTGCATCAACTTCGATCGAGAAGACAGAGGTTCCCGCCTGCAAATCTGCCATGCTGCCCAGGACGCGGATGCGCCGGACCCCGTCGACGATGCTGCCAATGTCCTGGATGTCATGCTCGGCCTCCTTCTCGTTCGGAAGCAGGCTGAAGACCTGGTTGGTGTTGTCGACCACCAGCACCCAGAGCGACAGCCCCGTCAGGTCGGGCGGGACCAGGACCTCGACCACCGGGTTGTCGCCCGCACGGAAGATTCCGGACAGGTTGACCTCGCCCGTCGCGCCGTTGCCGAACCAGATCACCGCATCGCCCGCGCTCACGGGGGGCAGGACCTTGCGGATAGTGCAGAGGTCCTTGTTCAGGATCGTCACGTCCAGCCTGAGGCTTCGGTCACCAAGCGCCGGCTCCACCGCCGCCAGAAGCGCGTCTCGCGCCTCTACCGACTCCATCGCTCCCGTCACGGCGATGGTCTCGCCCAGATCGTAGATCTGCAGCGGGCCCTTGTCGGGGTTCAGCGGGCCGCAGACGGCAAAGGGGGCGAGCGCATCCAAAACCGACTGGCCCTGCAGCTTGGCCGGACCGGTTCGCGGGGTGAACCCAATCTTCATCTCGGTCCGGGCTGCCCAGTCCAGGATCGCCTTCCGCTTTGCCTCGGTCTGATCCCGGTTCGCCGTGACCGCCTCGATGTCGACGGCAGAGTCCGTCACTGTCAGTCGCCATTCGGGAATGCCCTGCAGAAGCGCGAATAGCTCAACAAGGCTGCCGACCCAGCGCTCGTCCGGCACGCCTTGGGCCAACGCGAGGGCTTCGGCGGGTGGCGCGCGCCCCGTTGCGGCGGTGAAGGCAAGCTCCAGCTGCTGGGCCGCCTCGGCATCCGGGGCGTTGCCGGAAAGCTGCGCCCCCTCCGGCCCGAAACTTGCGGTCAACCGGTACGGCGAGGCGACGGGGATCGGGTTCAGCCAGGGGTCCATAAGCCCTGCATACCAGGCCCCACCCCCGACCAGCCCCAGAAGCAGAACCAGAAGCAGCGCGAGGGTTCCGCCGCGTCCCTTCCGCGCCTCTACCGGCTCGGGCGGCGCACGGCGACCCCGGGTCGAGGGAGGCTTCAGCGAATGGTTCAGGCGCTCGACCACCGCCTCCGCACTGGCTGCGCGGTCAGAAAGGGCAGGGGCCGTCAGCCAGTCCACCAGGGCCTTCAATGGCTCCGGCACGCCGTCGGTGTCCAGCTTCGTCTGCTTGCGGCGGATGATCTCGCCGGGCGTCGAACCGCCAAACGGCACCTGGCCACGGAACGCCGCCAGCAAGGTCGCGCCCAGGGCATAAAGGTCTGACCTTTTCTCGGCCCGCCCCTCCAATTGCTCGGGGGCTGCATACTCATACTTCCCGGCGAACTCGTTACCGACGATGGTCTTTGCACCTGCCGAAGTGTCCTTGGCGATGCCGAAGTCGATGATTGTCGCCTTCTCCGCCGCCCCGTCGCGCAAGACAACGTTGTCGGGCGACAGGTCCCGGTGGACGATCCCCAACGCATGGGCCGCCACCAGCCCCTCGGCCACCCGGTGCGCGATGATCATCAACTCGCGCGGGTCCATCCGGCGGCGCATCATGATGTCGCTCATCGACGGCCCGTCGATGAAATCCATCACCAGGAAGACGTGACCTTGATCCGTCCGCGAGCACTCGGAATACCGGACCACCGCGTCATTGATGACATCGCGCATCTGCTCTTCGCGGCGCATGAGCTGGATATAGTCGTCGTTCCCGGAAAACTGTGCGTTCAGCGCCTTGATCGCGACGATCCGCCCGGAGATCTGGTTGCGCGCCCGGTAGACCTCGCCCGTACCGCCACGGCCCAGAACCCCCTCGATTTCGTAGGTGTGGTTCAAGACCTGGCCCTGGCGGAAGATGTCTCCGGGCAAGGGGCCGATCATCTCGCGGCCCCTACCCGCACCCCGGGTCCGGTTTTCAAGACCGGCACCGCCAAAACAGTCGCCATGCGAAAATTTCCGGACTAGAGTGACCCTGCGGAAAGCCTGCGTCTTTCCGCCCTGATGAGCAAGTATATTCAGAAGCGGTTGAGGGGGAAGGATTATGGCCCCACGTGGCGGCACCGAAACGATCAAGCGCAAGGAGCTGGTCGGAAAGCTGAACCCCGTCTGTCTAAAGGCATTTTCCGCCGCAGCCCAAGCCGCCAAGGCCCGCGGAAACCCCTATGTTGAACTTGTCCACTTCATCGAGGCGCTGTCGCAATCCGCCCGGTCGGATTTCGAGATCCTTTGTGCCTCGGCCGGCGTCGATGCCTCGAAGCTGGCCGCCGACATCACCCGCGCGGTGGACGCGCTGCCCCACGGCGCGGGGTCGGTCGAGGAATTCTCCGACCACATCTTCCGCGCCATCCAGGAGAGCTGGACCTTCGGCAGCCTCGAATTCGGCGATGACACCGTGCGGTCGGCCTACATCCTGTTGGGCGCGCTGAAGGTCCCGGTGCTGGAGGGCCTGCTGTTCAAAATCAGCCTGGAGTTCGACAAGGTCGACCCGGCATCGATGTCCGGCCAACTTGGCGACCTTTTGGCCGAGTCCGTCGAAGGCGCGAAGCCCGAGGGCGAGGCCCCCAAGGCAAAGCAGGCCCCGGGCGGCAAGTCGGCGCTTGACCAATATGCGACAAACCTTACCGAACGCGCGCGGGCCGGGAGGATCGACCCGGTGATCGGCCGCGACCCGGAAATCCGCCAGATCATCGACATCCTGATGCGCCGGCGCCAGAACAACCCGATCCTCACCGGCGAGGCGGGGGTGGGCAAGACCGCCGTGGTCGAAGGCTTTGCTTTGCGGTTAGCCCGTGGCGACGTGCCGCCGCAGCTGAAGGCGGTCCAACTCCACATGCTTGACGTGGGCCTCATGCAGGCGGGCGCGTCGGTGAAGGGGGAATTCGAGAAGCGCCTGAAGCAGGTGATCGACGAAGTCCAGTCCTCGGAGAAACCGATCATCCTCTTCATCGACGAAGCCCATACCCTGATCGGGGCCGGGGGTGCGGCAGGGACGGGCGATGCTGCCAACCTTCTGAAACCGGCCCTTGCGCGGGGGGAACTGCGGACAGTCGCCGCGGCGACTTGGGCCGAATACAAGGAACATATCGAGAAAGATCCTGCCCTGACCCGCCGATTCCAGGTGGTGAAGGTCGAGGAACCCTCCGAAGACGCCGCCGTCCGCATGTTGCGCGGCGTGGCGGGCGTGCTGGAGAAACACCACAAGGTCGAAATCCTGGACGAGGCGATCGAGGCCGCCGTGGCCCTGTCGCACCGCTACATTCCCTCGCGCCAGCTGCCGGACAAGGCGATCAGCCTTCTCGACACCGCCTGCGCCCGGGTCGCCGTTTCCCAACACGCAACCCCGGCCGAGGTGGAGGACATCGAACGCCGCCTGTCCTCGCTGGAGGTCGAGCAGGGGATCATCGGCCGTGAGGAGGCGATCGGCATCGACGTCGGCGACCGCAAAGCCGAGGTTGAGGTGGCCCTCGCTAAAGCAACTACCGAACTGGAGGCGGCCAAGTCTCGCTGGGACGCCGAAAAAGTGCTGGTCGATGAGGTCCTGTCGCTACGCGCCACCCTGCGGGGCGCGGGTCAGCCGGTGGACGAGACCGGAGTGACGGGCGAGACTCCGCCCGAGGGCAGCGAGGAGACAGCCGAGCCAGAGGCGCTGACGCCAGAAGCCCAGGCAGAGATGCTGACAAAACTTCGCGCCCGCATGGCGACTTTGGCCGATACTCAAGGAGAACGGCCCCTCATCCTTCCGGCCGTCGACCGCCTTGCCGTTGGTGCCATCGTCCAGGACTGGACCGGCATCCCGATGGGCCGGATGCTTGCCAGCCAGACCGAACGCGCCCTTCAACTTGCGGGGACGCTGTCCGAACGCGTCGTCGGCCAGGACCACGCTATGGGCATGATCGCCAACCGCATCCAGACCTCCTACGCGGGCCTCGGCGCGCCGGAGAAACCCATCGGCGTGTTCATGCTCTGCGGCCCCTCGGGCGTCGGCAAGACCGAGACCGCGCTGGCGCTCGCGGAAACCCTGTACGGCGGCGAGCAGAACCTGATCTCGATCAACATGTCCGAGTTCCAGGAGGCGCACACCGTATCGACCCTGAAGGGCGCGCCGCCCGGTTACGTCGGCTACGGCAAGGGCGGCATCCTGACCGAAGCGGTCCGGCGGCGACCGTATTCGGTGATCCTTCTGGACGAGGTCGAAAAGGCCCACCCGGACGTGCACGAGATCTTTTTCCAGGTCTTCGACAAGGGGATGATGGACGACAGCGAAGGCCGCCGGATCGACTTCAAGAATACTCTCATCCTCCTCACCTCCAACGTCGGGTCGGAAGAGATCATGGCGATGACCGAGGACGGCAAGTCCGGTGCCGACCTGGAAGAACTGACCGGCTCGCTCCGCGCGCCCTTGCTGAAGGTGTTCCCCGCCGCGCTGCTCGGACGCGTGGTCACCATCCCCTACTATCCACTGTCCGACGCGATGATCGAGTCCATCGCGGGCCACAAACTGCGCGGTATCGCCCGGCGGCTGGAGGCGGGGCACGGGGCGGAACTGGTGATCGGCGACGGGGTGATGGACACGATCAAGGCACGCTGCACCGAGATCGAGTCGGGCGGTCGGATGATCGACGCGATCCTGACGAACACCCTTCTGCCTGAACTTTCCCGCCAGGTCCTGAACCGCAAGCTGGAAGGGGCCGAACTGACTCGCGTCACTGTGACAGGCTCTGACGCCGGCTTTGCCTACGCCTTCGAATAGGGAGATCAGCCATGCATGACGGACCCTTCCTTGGTCTCCAGGGCGTCCACCGGGCCCAGATCATTGCGATCGACCCCGATGGCCGTGCCAGGGTCCTGATCCCTGGCGCGCTGGGTGAGACCGAGCTTCTGGCCCAGTCGCTTGTCCCCATTGGCGAGGACGCGATCGGCAGGACGGCGGCTGTAACCATGATGGACGACCAGCCCCTGATCCTTGGTCTGATCCAGCCCCCGATCCTTAAGGTCGTCACCGATGGGGAGGCACAGGTCATCGAGGCGCAAAAGGAACTGATCCTGCGCTGCGGTGCCGCCTCGATCACCATGACCTCCGACGGCCGCGTGACGATCCGTGGCACCCAACTCCTGAGCCGGTCCGAAGGCGCGAACCGGGTGCAGGGGGCCACAGTCCAGTTGAACTGATCCCATGCCCCCTGACCCGCCCCTGACCGGCTACTTCGGCAAGCTGCCCTCGGCAGCCGGGTTCCTGGGCGCGTCCTTGCCACCCGACTTTACCGACCGCTGGGACAACTGGTATGCCGCTGCCACACGGACGGCACCGCCTCCGCCCATCGCTTATGACGAGCCCGCCTGGCGCTTCGTGGCCGCCGCAGGCCTGTTCGGCCCCCTTGCAGCTGCAGGGGTCTGGCGGCACAGCCACGACTCGCGCGGGGAACGCTATCCCTTCGTCATCGCAGCGCTTGGTCGGGACCTTGCGGTCGACGATCCCTGGTTCGATGCCGCCGAAACCCTGCTGACCCAAACCGTCGACGGTGACATTACCACGTCAGACCTTGACCGCGGCCTGTCGCGCCTGCCCGTTCCCCTACCGGCCGCACCGCCCTCTGCCGCCGTCATGATGTGGCGTGACGACTGGGAGGTCCACGAGCTGAACTTCCCCTCTGGCCGCGCCTTCGCCGCCTTCGGCCTGCCGCAGGGAGGCAGCTGATGGGTTTGACCGTCTATGCCGAGAACATGGGCTTCTTCCACAAGGGCAGCGGCGGCAAGGGCATCGCCCCGGGCGACGTCTGCATGACCCCGCCCCCACCTCCTGCCGGCCCGATCCCGGTGCCTTACGTGAACATCGCCCAGGCGTCGGACCTGACGAAGGGCTCGAAGACCGTCAAAATCGACGGCGAGCCCACGGCGCTTGAGGATGTGTCCGAAATCTCGACAAGCACGGGAAACGAACCTGGCAGCCAGCCGCCGAAAGGCGTCGTGACAGCTACGAACAAAGGCAAGGCCAGCTTCACGATGTGGTCGTTTACGGTGAAGGTGGAGGGAAAGGGCGTCTGCAGGCACGGCGACCCGATGTTCCAGAACACTTCCTGTACTCCACCGAATTGTTTGGACGCGGCGGCGGCTGTGAGATTCCGAAATTCGCTACCCGCAAAACTGAAAGCCAAATGCAGCACCGACTACGATTCTAGTACCTCCTACACACCCACAACAGATAAGCAAAAAGCTAAGGTTCAGAAACGCGCATGCTGGGAGTGTAGCAGGGACCTCGCTAACTTAAAGCGGCGCAAACCGCCACCGAAGGGTGCGATCAGGCGTCTCCAGGCCAAGACCAAGCGCCAAAGGGAGGGGACGGAGCTCCCCATCATTGCCGACCACCAACCCACCCAAAAGGTCGCCTGGTACATGGGGGGATGCAACATGGATCTTGCAGATTTCAAGGCGGCAATGAGAAAGCTCTATGTGAAGCCTCATTGCAACAGCCACAGTCCCGGCCAGCCTGGACGGCAAAGCAATTTCAACAACCAGGAAGTCTGGGATTTCATGAAAGCAAGGGGGATCTGAGTTTGGCTGACGAATTTGTAGGATTCGCCGGGCTCGATAGTGACTACACCGACGTTATCGCGCGGTGGGTTAGCAGCCTCAGACAAGAACTCGGTCCGGTGCTTTCATGGTGGAACGACCTTCAGAAGCGGCTCGACACGAATGGGGCTCAGATATCGCGGCTTCATTGGCCGGCCGGGCCTGCATCCCATCCCAGGATGATCGCAATCTTCAGGGAGCATTACTTCCTAGTTCACTGGCTGAATATTAAGCGATCTGCCGACGGCAGCGACCATGCGCCGATCGAGGCAGACTGGGGGAATGGCGACGAGGGTGGCGAGAAGAGCGGACCGATCGCCCCGAAACTGCTACTTCTGGAGATGATGGAGGATTATGCACCGGATTTGTGGGAGCACTTTCGGCTATTTATCTATACGCCTGTGGGCGAAGATCAAGAACTTGAGATCAGCTAGGGAGGCCAGCTGGATATGCGTACCGCACATGACGTCAACATCGGACTGATGCGGCTATTGAGCGCTCCGCGCGACGTGAAATCGAGCGTGCCCTATACCGACAAAGAAATCTCAGCTGAACAGGCGGCTACGGCCTACAGGCGGCTTTTTACGAGCTATATCGGTGACTTTGCGGAGGTTTACGAATGCGCTTCCGAAACGTGGGAAGCTGATCTAGACGAGTTGATCGAAGGTGGCAGTACCCCTAGTGCCGCAATCCAGTACAAACTCGACCAATGCGCCGCTGGACCTGCCGAGCATCCCTATCTTGTGTGGTTGGTACGTAACTACTGGCTGGCTTGCGACGAAATTGGTCAGGAGCTTCCAGATGCTGAAAAAGTTCGACCTGAGGTCTTCCTTTTGGCGTGGCTGCAGGAAGACGGTCGCCGAGAATACGTCCAACTTCTGACCGCCATGCCCTACTGGCCCATCGGCCTCGACGAGAACGGGAACTGGTGTTGAATGAGCTACGACACCATCATCGACAACCGCACGCCCTTCGATGTGCACACCCATGTCCAGGTCACCGTCGAGGGGCAGGAGCGGCTTGTCGTGATGCTCTCGGCCAGTTTCACCGCCGACGCGCAGGGCAAGGTCGGTCTGGCAGATGACCAGCTTCCCGTGACCTATGCCGATATCCCCTGGGGTGACCCGGTCCTGTCCTCGATCCGCTACGATTCCGACATCGCGCCGAAAAAGCCTCTGCCCGAGGTGATCGTGAACGGCTCGGCCCATGCGCCTGGGGGGCGGCCGGCGGAGCAGGTGATGGTCGGCCTCCAGATCGGTGAGGTGCGCAAGGTTCTCCAGGTGACCGGTGACCGGGTGCATCATCTGGGGGCCTTCAGCGCACCGCAGCCCTTTGTCACCCTGCCGCTCACCTGGGAGCGCGCCTTTGGAGGCACGGCGCAGGATGGAAAGCGCGACCCGCGCAATCCGGTGGGGATCGGCTTCAGTGGTGCGCGTTCTGCTGACCCCTCTGCCCGCAGCGACGCGCCGAACATCACCCGGCCCGACCAGGTCGCCACCACCCGCGACGACCGGCCTGACCCGGTGGGCTTTTCCAGCATCGGCAGGGGCTGGCAGCCGCGCCTGGCCTTCGCGGGGACCTATGACCAGACCTGGCTGGACACACAGTGGCCGCTGCCGCCCCGCGACTACGACCCGCGCCACGAGCAGGTTGCCCCGTCGGACCAGCAATCGGCCTCGATCCGCCCCGGGGCCTCTGCCACGCTGATCAACCTGACGCCGGAGGGTCGTTGGGACTTTCGCATCCCTGCCTTGGCAGCCCCTGTTCGCCTTTTCCGGGACCAGGGGGTCGAAGAAGCGGCCTTCCAGCCCGATACCGTGCTGATCGAGCCCGATATCCATCGCATCACGCTCAAGGCCAGGATGAGCTTCATCACCCGCCGCAACGCGCCGAAGCTGCGTGAGGTGCTTGTCGGCCATGTCTCGCCCGTCTTCCTGAACGCCCGCCGCAAGAACAAGGAATATATCAACCCGCTCGGCGGCGACGGGACCCTGCACGAGGTGCCGGTGTGGGCCAGCTGACCCTTCCGCTTTTCATCACCGGTGCAGGCGCCGTCACCGCGGCTGGGCTGACCGCGCCGCAGACCTGTGCCGCGATCCGCGCCGGGGTGACCGGTTTTTCGACGGAGACCATGTCCGATCCTTTCGGTGCCGAGCAGACAGTCGCGCGCATCCCGGCGAACTGGCGGCTTAAACGCGATGCGGGGCAGTGGCTGGTCAACCTCGCCGCCCGCGCGATCCGCGAGGCGGTGCAGGACGCCACGGAGGCCGATCCTGTTCGGATGGAGCGCACGGCACTTTTCCTCACCCCGCCGGAAAGCCACCGGAGCCATCCGGCCTACGAGCACGTGGCACCCCCAGCGCTATTTGACGCCATCCTCGCCGCTTGTGAAATGTCGTTTCACCCTTCCTCCTGCGCTGTCGACGGTGGTGCCGCCGCGGGGCTGGGGCTTCTGGCGCAGGCAAGCGCGCTTCTGGCCCAGGGGGCCGTCGACCGGGTGATCCTTGCAGGCGTCGACAGCCTGGTGAACCCGTCGGACCTTGCTCGGCTGATGGCCGCGAACCGGCTGGCTGGCGGGGGCAACTCGCAGGGCCTGATCCCCGGCGAAGGTGCCGCCGCCGTGGTCCTCTCGCCCCGCGCCGCTGGTAGGCAGCGACCGACCTGCGCGATCCTCTCCGTCGCCTCCGCGCGCGAGGAGAACTCGGTCCTCTCCGAAGGCTTCAGCCAGGGTCGGGCCATGCTGTCCGCCCTTCGCGAAGCCAGCCGAAAGTGCGAGGCGGATGGCGAGCCCTTCGTGGATTTCGTCCTTTCGAACGGCAATGGGGAACGTTACGCGGCCTGGGAATCCATGATCACGCGCGCGCGCTTCTACCGCACCCGACGCGATCGCACCCCCGCCGCGATGCCCGCGATGTCGGCGGGCGAGACCGGCAGCGCCTCGGCAGTACTCGCTCTGGTGGTGGCCCGCGATGCCTTCGCGCATGGCTATGCGCCGGGCCGGGTGGCAATGGCCGAGATCGCCTCGGACGACGGCCTGCGCTCTGCGGCGATGTTGCGGACCACAGCCGCGGCGGCTCAGCTCCAGGCGGGGTAGGCGCGGGTCCTGCGCCAGTCGGGAAGCGGTGCGGCGCGGTCCCGGAACCCCAAGCGCAACACGTCCAGCCGCTTGCGCCGCAGGGATAGGTGCGGCGGGTCGTTGACATGCGCTTTCAGCCAAGCCTCGGCCGTCAAGGGCCGCTGCGCGAGGTCGCTGCAGAGGTCCGGGTCCAAGGGGTATAGATCGAAGAGTGCGAACTGTGCCGCCTCAATGTCGGCTTCCTGATCCAGCTGCTGACACAGCCAGCCCGCCACCGACAGGTCCCCCGTCACTCCGGTCCGCGACAGCGCCAGCGCACGCGTCGCAGGCAGGCGCAGCATGGCTCCCAGACGCTCCCGCGCCTGATCTGGCGCGGCGATCAGCGCAGCCTCCAGCGCGAGCTCTGCCTCCGGCGACTCTCCCATCGCCGCATGGTCGTAAAGCGGTTGGGCTCCCTTTCCGAAGCGCGCAAGTGCAAGGAGCGGCCAGACTTCCGGACCAGCCAGTTCCAGCATCTGCCCTGCCAAGTCTGCCCGCCCCAGTTCAAAGGCCAGTCGGGCCGCACGAGACCGGACCTCGGGTGACGTATCGGTCAGGAACCCCGCCAGCATCGCCCCCGGGTCGCTCCGGTGATGCGACAGCGCCACCAGTCCCAGAAACCGCAACCCCTCTTCCCCCGACTCCAGCCAGCGCTTGACTTGCGGCCCGATGAGCCGCGGTTCGGTCCAGGCCAGCGCGCCGGAAAGGCCCTTGCGGCCCGCCGGACTGCCCAACCCGGCGGCCAACGTGAACTCCACCGCCTGACCTTGCGCGAAGGCGGTGACAGCCAGTGTGAAGATCTCACCCGCGCCGCCCACCGTCTCGGCATATTCCGCAGCGATCTCCAGCCCGGTCTTGCCCGCCGCGACCAGCCCCGCGATGTTGCCCGCGATCCGCTGGTCGGTTCGGCCAAGCTGCGTCTCGTCCCAGGACTGACCATGGAAGGCGCGGCCGCGCTGAACGAACAGGAAGGCAGCATCCTCGGCGTGTTGCCGGACGAGCATCGGGATTATGGCCAAAGTCTTCATTGCGAAACCATCTTGCGCCAACCTGACCGATCTTACGCCCGCAGTTCCCCACTGTCATGTCCCGCGCTACGCTTCCGGACTCGGGAGTCGAAGGCACGAGGTCGACTACCATTCCCATATCGTAGCCACTTTGCCCGCGGTTGAAACTCTTGGGGAACCAGCGTTTCGCATGCGCGCCTGTGCCGACGATGGCGAGGGCGACGAAAGTCGGCGGGCGAGCTGCTCCTTCGGCCATGCTTCGCTCGCCGCAACCGGTTGCTGGCCGGTCTCGATGCGCAGCTTCGATTTTTTCGTTTCTGTAATCGCCGATTGGGCGTAGCCTTCATCGTATCGTCTCTTTTTCGGCAACGGATTCCGTCATGCTTTTTCGCCTGTTGGTTCTTCCGCTGTTGCTGACTTTGCTGGCATTCCCGGCTGGGTCCGAAACTCGGGCCAAGGACCGGGTCGCCCTTGTTCTGGGGATGGCCGGCTACAAAAACATCCAGGCGTTGCGGAATACGGTCAACGATGCGCGGGCGCTGGCCGAGACACTCGAGGGCATCGGCTTCCAGGTGGATGTTCTGATGGACGCTACCCGCGAAGAGACGCTCGCTGCACTGGACAGCTTCGCCTTCAAGGCCGAAACGGCCGACATCGCTTTGGTCTACTATGCCGGCCATGGCGTCTCCGTACAGGGGACGACTTTCCTGATCCCCGTCGACGCAAAGGTGCAGCAGGCCAAGGACATCGTCTCGGCCTCGGTCACGATGGACCAGATGCTCGCCGCCGTGGACGGGGCGCGGAAGATGTCGATCGTGATTCTGGACAGTTGCCGGGACAATCCGTTTCCCGATGTCATCGACCTGCGCGACCCCGAGGTTGCCAAGGGTCTGACCACGGGCAGGGGCGGTCTCGCAGTTCCCTCGCCCGACCGGGGCACCTTGGTTGCCTTTGCAGCCCGGGATGGCTCAGTGGCGCTGGACGGGACAGGTCAGAACAGCCCGTTCAACATTGCGCTGCGCGAGAACATCGTGAGGCCGGAGCTGGAGATCAGCCTGCTTTTCCGGCAGGTGCGCGACGACGTGCTGGCTGCAACCGCGAACCAGCAGGAGCCGACGACCTATGGCGCCCTGCCGAGCGAGCCCTTCTACCTGGCAAGCATTGCCACTGGCTCGGCTGAACCTGGGCTCGAGGAACTGGCATCCGCCTGGCAACGCGTCGTGGCAACTGAGCGCGACATGCTGGAGAAATCCGCAGCCGCCGGGGACTCGCGGTCCCTCGTCGGTCTGGCTCTTGCCAAGCTTGATCGGCAAAGCACCGATTACGCGCCGGAAGAGGCGCTGGCGCTCCTGGAACAGGCGGTGGCCGCGGGGGACCCGGATGCGAAGTACCGGTTGGCCAAGGTGCTGGAGGGTGGCCTCGGTGCCGACCCCGATCCAGTCCGCGCCCGCGCGCTGTATGAGGAAGCCGCCATGGCGAAGATTCCGGCCGCGCTGAACGACATGGGCTATTTCCACTTCACGGGCGAACTGGGCCTGGACAAGGACCGTGACAAGGCGCTTGCGATGTTTCAGGAGGCCGCCTCGAAGGGTCACACCGAAGCGATGTTCAACGTCGCGTCCTTCGCTGCGAACGGCTTGGTGCCGGACCTTGGGTCCAGGGATGCCGCCGACCTTCTGTATCGTGCGCTAAGGGGCGGAAGCGAGCTGGCTTTGGACGCGCTCTTGACCAATGCCGAGAAGTTTCCCGAGGAGACTTGGGCCGGTCTGCAGCAAATTCTTGCCGACAAGGGATTTTACGATGGTGCGGTGGATGGCTCCTTCGGTCCCGGCACGCGGCGTGCGGTATTGGCCGCCTACGGCATTTTTGAAACGGAGAACTGAAATGATTAGATCAATCCTGACCCCATTTCTGCTCGCTCTCGGCCTCCTCTGGGTGCTTCCCGTCACGCCCGCTCTTGCAGATTGTCACGAGCCGGAACCCGAGTCCGAGGAACCGTCCGGCCCTTCTATTCTGTCGGCACCTTCCGATTTCAGTTTTTTCAGCATTTCCTGCCATGACGACTCCTCGGAACCGGGCCAAAACCTCAACTCCGGGGTCACGAAGGGGATCACCAAAATCCTGCAAGGTGCCAACAATACCTGCGGCAGCCGCATCGAACTGCGGTACCGGATCGATTGCCTGCGGATCTACTACCTGAAGGTCGCGGCGAACTTGCCGAACACCGGGGACTACCTGCCGATCAAGCAGGCGATGCTGGATGCCGCCGACAAACTTGATGCCATCGTGCGCAAGTACGAAGACGACAGCGCCCCCGCTATCCGGCCGCGCGAAGGCCACAGGACCGGATCCAAGCGCCTGCCCAAGGTCCGTCCGTTGAAAGAGGCTTTTGCAGAGGCAGCAGCGGTCGAGGCAGCAATGGTGGTTGAGGAGACCGAACTGATCATCATCCGGTCGGGTGGCGATCCCGCCCGGCGGACACAGCACTACACCGAGGTCGCCGCGGCGGTCGAAGAGAACCTGGTGATATTGCGCTCATCCTGAGGACAACGCGGCCACCGATCAAAGTGGCCGGGTCGACCCGGCTACAACGTCTATGACCACCGAACAGCAGGTTCGCGACACGCCGCGCTGACCGTCTGCTTTCCGCCCCACCCAGAACTCTAGCGGACCGTTTGGCGGTACGGCGCCTATGGTCGCCTGCATACCAACTTGACGAACGGAGCGCGTCCGAATACTCACCAAATGCAGCGCGGGCGTTGTGTAATGGTAAGACCTCTGCCTTCCAAGCAGAAGACGCGGGTTCGATTCCCGCCGCCCGCTCCACCTTCCTCTCCTTCAGGCTTGTCGTCGTGTCCACGCTGGACAAAACCGGGTTTATCGCGCGCAAACAGGCTGTTGGCTGAGGGTTCTTGCCATTTGTCCATCTGCCTGGTCTGCCTGCCATCAAAACTTGGGGGACCTGCCGACGGAAAGCTTTAGCTGCCGCGTAAGACGGTGCAGTCTGACACAGGAGAGCGATGGATGACCCAGCATGACGACCACGGACCTGAAGGCCTTGCCGCCGACCTGCCGCATCTGACGCGGCGTCGTCTGGTGATGACGGGCTTGGCGATGGGAGGGGCGGCACTGTCGCTCTGGGCCGCCCGCAGCTCGGCCGAGACAGTCATCGGGACCGGGTCCGATGGCGCGACCTGCGTGGTGCTGCCGGAAGAAACCGCGGGCCCGTTTCCGGCGGACGGCACCAATGTGCGCGACGGGCAACTGGTCAACATCCTGACCGAAGAGGGCGTCATCCGGGACGACATCCGCACCTCGATCGGCGGGCTGCAGCCGGTGGCCGAAGGCGTGCCGGTCACGCTGGAAATCAGGCTTCAGGACGTGGGCAACGGCTGCGCACCGTTGGCCGGTCGCGCCGTCTACCTTTGGCAATGCGACGCGGCCGGGGTCTATTCGATCTACGGTGCGGCGGACCGCAACTACCTGCGCGGGGTTGGAATCAGCGATGGCGCCGGTCTGGTCCGGTTCACCACCGTTTTGCCCGGCTGCTATCCCGGTCGCTGGCCGCACCTGCATTTCGAAGTCTTTGCCAGCCCCGAGGCCGCCGTTTCCGGGACGGCGGCACTGCTTACCTCGCAATTTGCCTTGCCCGAAGATCCCTGCGCGGCGGTCTATGCCGCGGACCCGCGCTACGCGGCAAGCCTGGAGCCCTTTGGCGGGGTCAGCCTGAAACGCGACGGGATCTTCCGGGGCTCGTCCAAGGCGGAACTTGCGGCGCAGGTTCTGACCATGACCGGCGATCCCGGCGCGGGGTATCGGGCTTCTGCGGTGGTGGGTCTCGTCGCGTGATTGGGGACGGCGGGTGATGGCGCTGACCGGCCCGCGACGAGAAGACGATGTCGCAGGAGGAGCCTTCACCCACCTGCGAGAAGAGTCGAAGACCACGCGCTGCAGTGGTTAACTGATCCTGAACGCTCACCGACAACCCATTGAGATCATTAGGTGGGGGAAAGCCTCCACGCGTGGCGCACGTCGGATCACCCACCCTCCCCGGTGTCCGGCGGTACAAGATGCACCACGCCGGTCGTGCAGTGCAGGAACCGCCCCGGGAAGATCGCCGCATACTTCCGAATGAACCGGTCGCGGGCGCGCCGGAAATCGTCATCCTTCGTGCCACCCCCGTGGTGGCGGAGGAGAAAGTCGATCACATGGGCGGAGCCGCCCCGAAGCTCGGCTTGCAGGCAGAGGTCGGGACCGTAGAAATGGAAGCCTCCAAGGTCATGCGATCCGATGACCGGCTGCAACCGACGCATCAGGATGAAGCATTCGTCCAGCGTCTCGACCCGGCCCGGGACTGACCCCATCAAACGGTTCTCGCCCCAGGGGTCCGATATGTGCATCCGCAGAAAGCGCCGGTGATGCTTTTCCGGCCGGTAGCGCCCACCTGCCACACCCGCCAGAAGCCAGGTCGGCTCGGCCCGTGTCAGGACCTCCAGCGCGGAGAGCAGCGCGTCATGGCCCTGGTCCAGAAGCTCGATGTCGTCGTGGCAGAAGACCACATACCGCCCCCGCGCCTGCGCCAGAAGTGCCTTCTGCCAGTCGTAGCCGTCGAAGCGGTTGACCTCGCGGTTGTCGGCGGCAAGGAACTCGCTGTTGTCGGCGGTAAAGCCGGTGCGGGCGAACGAGGCGAGGAGCCGGTCGTACTTCTGCTGGCTGCGGACCAGAGTGCAGACGCTGAAGTCGGGGCCATCGCTGTCGACCGAGGCGTCACCAGTCACGTAGCGGGGCGTGAGGGTCATGCGCGCCTTCCGTCCTGGGGCCGCCTGGCGGGGTCAGAGGTTCTCGGCCTGCGGGAAGCCAAGGGCGTGGTAGCCGCCGTCGACGTGGATGATCTCGCCCGTGGTGCAGGCGCCATACGCCGAGCAGAGCCAGACCGCGGTGCCACCGATCGCCTCAAGCGTCGCGTTGGCGCGAAGGGGGGCGTTGTCCTCGGTATGACGGAAGGTCGCACGGGCGCCGCCGATTGCCGAACCCGCCAGCGTCTTCATCGGGCCGGGGCTGATCGCGTTGACGCGAATCTTCTGCGGGCCAAGATCGTTCGCCAGATAGCGCGTCGCCGATTCCAGGGCGGCCTTGGCCACGCCCATCACGTTGTAATTCGGTGAGACGCGGTTCGAGCCCTGGAAGGTCAGCGTGATCAGCGACCCGCCTTCGGTCATCAAGGGTTCGGCGCGGCGCGCGATGTCGATGAAGCTGAAACAGGAGATGTTCAGCGAGTTCAGAAAGTTGCCCTTGGTCGTGTTGATGAAGCGGCCGTTCAGCTCGTTCTTGTCCGAAAAGGCGATGGCATGGATGACAAAGTCCAGCGATCCCCAGCGGCGGCCAACTTCGCCAAAGCAGGCGTCCAGGCTTTCCTCGTTGGTCACGTCGACGTCGATAAGGAAGTCCGACCCCACGCTGGCGGCCAGTGGTAGCACACGCTTGCCGAACGCCTCGCCCTGATAGCTGAACGCCAGCTCTGCGCCTTCTGCGGCCAAAGCTGAAGCAATGCCCCAGGCGATGGAACGGTCGTTCGCCACGCCCATGACAAGCCCGCGCTTGCCCTTCATCAGATCGGCCATGCTGGCTCCTACGAAAGGTATTTCGACATGACGAGGGTGGCGTTGGTGCCGCCGAAGCCGAAGCTGTTGGACAGGACCGAGTCGAGGTGCACGTTGTCGCGCAGCTTGGTCACGATTTCCGACGGATCAAGCCCGGGGTCCAGCGTTTCGACGTTGGCCGAGGCGGCGATGAAGTTGCCGTTCAACATGATCAGAGAATAGATCGCCTCCCACACGCCCGCTCCGCCAAGGCAGTGGCCGGTGAGCGATTTGGTGGAGGCGATGGGCGGGGTCGTGCCCTGGCCGAAGACGCGGCGGATCGCCTCGACTTCGGTCACGTCGCCGACCACGGTCGAGGTGCCGTGGCTGTTGATGTAGTCGATCTTGCGGCCCTGGGGCAGGGTGGACAGCGCCACCCGCATTGCCCGTTCGCCACCCTCGCCACTGGGGGCCACCATGTCGTGCCCGTCAGAGGTGGCGCCGTAGCCGGTAACCTCTGCGTAGATCTTGGCACCGCGCGCGAGGGCGTGTTCCAGTTCTTCGAGAACCACGATGCCGCCGCCGCCCGCGATGACAAAGCCGTCGCGGTTGGCGTCATAGGTGCGGGACGCGCGGTCGGGCGTGTCGTTGTACTTTGACGACATCGCTCCCATCGCGTCGAAGAGGCAGGAAAGCGTCCAGTCCAGTTCCTCACCTCCGCCAGCAAAGACGATGTCCTGCTTGCCCATCTGGATCAGCTCGGTGCCGTTGCCGATGCAGTGGGCCGAGGTCGAGCAGGCCGAGGTGATCGAGTAGTTCACGCCCTTGATCTTGAACGGCGTCGCAAGGCAGGCCGAGACGGTCGAGGACATGCCCTTGGTCACGCCGAAGGGGCCGATCCGCTTTGGCGAGCCGGTTTCGCGGACGATGTTGTGGGCCTTGAAGAACGACTTGGTCGAAGGCCCGCCAGAACCGACGATGATGCCGGTGCGGTCGTTCGAGATGTCAGTCTCGGACAGCCCCGAATCCTTCACTGCCTGATCCATCGCGATGAAGGTGTAGGCGGCGCCATCCCCCATGAAGCGCAGGTCGCGCTTGTCGATGTGGTCTTCCAGAACGATGTTCGGCTGGCCGTGGACCCGGCAACGGAAGCCGTGTTCGGCATAGTCGGGGGCGAAGACGATGCCGGACTTCCCGGCGCGCAGCGAGGCTTCGACCTCGGCGGCGGTGTTGCCAATGGACGAGACGATGCCGATCCCGGTGATGACGACGCGGCGCATGGGTGCTCCTTCGCTTAGTTGAGGACTGTTTAGGGCAGAGGGGGGTAGGGGGCAAGGAGGTTGGGCACAGCCGGGGCGCTTGTCTGATCCAGGGCGAGCGGCTATTCCTGCCAGCATGACCGTACCGCATCTTACGTCCCGGTTCGACAAGACCCTGTTCCAGGCGCTCTTCGACCGTGTCTATGTGATCAACCTGCCCGACCGGACCGACCGGCGGCGCGAGATGACGGCGCAGCTGGCGCTGATCGGGCTGGCGGATGATCCGCTGGTGCAGTTCTTCCCGGCGGTGCGGCCAGCGGACCCCGGCGACTTCGGCTCTCTGGGCGAGCGCGGGTGTTTCCTCAGCCACCTTGGGGCGCTGAAGGATGCGGTGGCGAAGGGGTATCGCAGCATCGTGATCCTTGAGGATGACGTGGACTGGACCCCGGCCGCCCTTGCGTCCAACGCCAGGCTGGGCGCGCTACGGGACACCGACTGGGGTTTTTTGCACGGTGGGCGGGGTCACGACCAGGCGGCGGCGGACGGGGCCATCTCGCTGGTGCGCCTGGAGCCGGAGCGCGACCTTCTTCTGGGTCATTTCATCGGCCTGCGCGGTGACGTGATCGCGCGGATGGTCGACTACCTGGAGGCGATGCTGCAACGCCCCAAGGGCTCACCCGACGGGGGGCCGATGCATGTCGACGGGGCCTATTCCTGGTTCCGCCGCGCGCACCCCGAGGTGGCGTCCTATGTCTGCACCCCCTCGGTCGCGCAGCAAAGGTCAAGCCGGTCGGACATCTCGGTGCCGACGGGCTGGCGGGCGACCAGGGCAGCCGACTGGGCGCGCCGGGTTTTGCGGCCGGTCAGGGCGCTGCTGCGGCGGGGGTAGGGGCGATCGGGCCGGGTCTCACCGGGTGTTGCGGGCGATGGCCGGGATGAGTTCGGCAAAGGTCGGTCGGCGCCAGATGGTGCCTGGGCATTCCAGAAGCGAAAAGCGCGCCCGCGTCACGCCTCGCTCAGCGCGACCTTCATGTCCTTGACGAGGTAGATCACCTCGCCATCCGCTTCCACGCGCCCGTCGGCGACGCCCATCGTCAGGCGGCGGGTCTGCAGGGCTTTGGTGAAGTCGACAAAGTAGGTGAGCTTCTTGCGGTCGGGACGGACCATGCCGGTCAGTTTCACTTCGCCCACGCCAAGCGCATAGCCGCGCCCCTGCCAGCCGCGCCAGCCGAGGTTGAAGCCGGTCAGCTGCCAGAGGCCGTCAAGGCCAAGGCAACCGGGCATGATCGGGTTGCCGGGGAAGTGGCAGTCGAAGAACCACAGGTCGGGAGTGATGTCGAACTCGGCGACGACATGGCCCTTGCCGTGTTTGCCCCGGTCTTCCGAGATGTCGGTGATCCGGTCCATCATCAGCATCGGTGGGGCGGGAAGCTGGGCATTGCCGGGCCCGAAAAGCTCGCCCCGCGAACAGGCCAGAAGTGCTTCCTTGTCGAAGCTGGTCGGATAGGACGCCATCCCTTGTGTCTCCCCGTGATCCCCTTCACCCTCCGTAGCATTGGGTGGTCAAGGGTGGCAAGCCTCGGGGTGGCAAGTCTGGCAGGGCGAAGAGGTTCCCGGAGATGACGGCATTTCAGCGGTTCATCACCGCAAGTGGTATGACGAACCTGGCGGACGGCATTGCCGTCGTGGCCTGGGGCTGGACAGCATCCCTGCTGACGCGGGACGCGCTGCTGGTGGCGCTGGTGCCGGTGGCGCTGCGTCTGCCCTGGGCGCTTTTGGCGCTGCCGGCGGGGCTGGTCACCGACCGGGTGGACCGGCGGCGACTGATCCTGGGCATGGATGCCGTGCGGGCTTTGGCTTTCCTGTGCGCCGCACTGGCGCTGGGCCTTGCCTTGCCGCTGGCTCCGGCCCCGGACGAGGGGGTGTCGTCGCCCTGGCTCTACACAAGCCTGCTGGTCGCCGCCCTCGTCGTCGGCGGGGCCGAGGTCTTCCGTGACAATGCCGCGCAGACCATGCTGCCCGCGCTGGTGCCTCAGGAAAAGCTGGAGCGGGCGAACGGCCAGCTCTGGAGCGCGGAGCTTTTGACCAACGCGCTGATCGGCCCGGCGCTGGGGGCGTTTCTCATTGGGCTCTGGCTGCCGCTTGCCTTCGGGCTGAACGCGGTGGCTTACGGGCTGGCGATGCTGCTGGTGGCGGGGCTAGCGGGGCAGTTCAAGGCCGTGCGCACTGACGATCGGCGCGGCTGGAAGAGCGAAATCGGCGAAGGATTCGCATTCTTGCGCGGCGTGCCGCTGCTGCAAACCTTGGCCATCACCACCGGATTCTGGAACCTGTTCGGCAATCTCATTCTGGTGGCACTGGTCTTGCACGCGCAAGAGAACCTTGGGCTTTCGGCGCAGGTTTACGGGCTGACCTTGGCCGGCGGTGCATTCGGCGGCATCCTTGGAAGCTTGCTGGGCGACCGGATCGCGGCGCGACTGGGTCCGGTTCGGACGATGCAGGCGATGCTGGCGATTGCGGGGCCAAGCTTCCTGCTGATGGGACTGGCGCCCGGTCCCTGGACCCTGGGTCTGGCCTTTGCGGTGATGGAGTTCTGCAGCTTTGTCTGGAACGTCGTCTCGGTGAGCACCCGCCAACGGTTGATCCCGGACGCATTGCGGGGCCGGGTGAACAGCATCTACCGGCTTCTGGCCTGGGGAATGATGCCTCTGGGACTGGTCCTTTCCGGGGTGGTGGTGTCGCTGGGCGAGTTGGTCACGTCGCGCGGGACGGCGCTGGTGCTGCCATTCTGGGCGGCGGGACTGGGGTCCGTAGTGGTCGCGATACTCGTCTGGAGGGCAATCGCACGCGGATTTGCAGGGATTTCCCGCTGATCTGAACGATTCCGCATTGAAATAGTCGGGTTTGCAGCCCTATATCGGGGAAACAAGGGGCGGGCGAGTGACCAGTACGGATCGCAGTGCAGAATGGCTGAAGATGGGGGGCCTGCGCCCCACGCGGCAGCGGCTTGCACTGGCTGAACTGCTGGTCGGCGACGGGATGAACCGTCATGTCACCGCCGAAAGCCTTTATGCGCTGTCCGCCGATGCGGGCGAGAAGGTCAGCCTGGCCACCGTCTACAACACGCTGCGCGCGTTCTGCGATGCCGGGCTGATGAACGAGGTCGTGGTGGACGGGTCGAAGTCCTATTTCGACACGCGTACCGATGACCATCCGCATTTCTATTGGGAAGACAGCCATTCCCTGACCGACGCGCCGGCCGAAGAGCTGGAGATCGCCCAACTGCCGCAGGTGCCCGCGGGCATGGCGGTCAGCCGCGTCGATGTGGTCATCCGCCTGCGCAAGGCGTGAAAAAGGGCGGGGTTGCCCCCGCCCGCTGGTGCTGAAAACTCAGATCCTCAGTTCGGGACCATCACCGCGTCGATGACGTGGATCACCCCGTTGGACTGGTCGACGTCGCCGATGGTGATGCGCCCGATGTTGCGCGATTCTGAATAGATCATCGCGGTGTCGCCCTTGAAGCGGACCGACAGGGCGTCGCCCGACAGGGTCTTGAGGTTGGCGTAGCCGTCCGCCCCGACCTGGGCGCGCAGGTCGGCCAGTTTCAGGTCTCCGGCGACGACATGGCCGGTCAGGACCTTGGACAGCATGTCCTTGTTTTCCGGCAGCAGGAGGGTGTCCACCGTGCCGGCGGGAAGGGCCGCGAAAGCATCGTTGACGGGCGCGAAGACCGTGAAGGGGCCGGGGCCCATCAGCGCGTCGACCAGTTCGGCGGCCTTGACGGCGGCGACGAGGGTGGTGTGGTCCTTCGAGTTCACCGCATTCTCGACAATGTTCTTCTCTTCGAACATCGGAGCGCCGCCGACATCGGGGTTCGCCGCGAAGGCCGAGGGTGCAAGGGCGGTCAGCGCCGCGGCGCCAAGGATCGACTTCAGGGACATGAAAGCTCCGTTTCTGAAAGCACCAATCGGCCTATCCGACTGGTTACATTCCAAGGAACGGAGGCTTCAGAACGGAAGTTTCGCCGGGTCCATCACGGAAGCGTGAGGATCAGAACCACTGGCCCGGCTCGATCAGGCCAAGGTCCATCAGCTGCCGGCTGTGCCAGTCGAACTTCACCGAATTCGGCCAGCGGAACGTCGGGATCGCGTGGCGCGAACCGGGATTGGTGCGCAGGGCCTTGGCAGTGCGGAAAGAACAGACGGCGGCGGTCAGGTTGTGATGCCACTGGCAGGCATAGGTGTTCATCTCCTGGTCCGACAGCGTGAAGTCGGGCAGAAGCGTCATGCCCGGCTTGGCCTTGAACAGCGAGATGCGGTCGATTCTGCGCTTGCCGAAGGGAATGTGCTCTTCAAAGCGCCAGCGCAGGCCGCCGAAGAAGTCGAGCTGCCGTTCACTTGGTTGCCACGCGTTGGCCGGGTCCTTGCGCGCCAGTGCGTAATAGCCCGAACGGTCCAACCACGCGTCGTCCAGAGCCACGGCATTGGGCGCGCCACTCAGGTCGCCGGCGTACAGGTCGACGACACAGGTCAGCATCGCCTCGCGCCGTTCTTCGGCGTGGAAAGCCAGCATCTCGCCGACCGTCCGGGTCTCGCAGAAGGGGAAGAACAGATATTCGGCGTTGTGGCAGTAGTGCAGCCAGGAGCCGGGCAGGGCGGCAATGGCCTGGTTGACGGCCGCGACCAGCGCCCCTTCGGCGAAAACGTCATGGCGCACGATCTGGACCTGGTTTTCCAGATCCTCGGCGATCCGCACGCCATCGGGGGCAAGCAGCACCACAGTGCGGAAGCCGCACTTGACCTGGTGCGCCAGGGTCGAGTCCAGTTCGACGTCATCCTCGGCCAGGACCAGCGAGACCGGACCTGCGCCAGCGCTGCCCCGCTGGCGATCGAGAAAGCTGGAAAGGCTGGAATGGCGCATGGATTGTCCAGTCGGGGTCGCGCGGCAAATTCGACCATCCTGTGCAGCGATGCAAGCGAGCGTTGAGGCGAGGGCCAAGGTAGGGTAGAAGCCGCGCGTTCCGGAGAATGTCCATGACCGAAGTTAAGAAGCTGTTCGTCAAGACCTACGGCTGCCAGATGAACGTCTATGACAGCGAGCGCATGGCGGAAGCCCTGGGCGCGAAGGGCTATGTCACCACCGACGTGGTGGAAGAGGCGGACATGGTTCTGCTGAACACCTGCCACATCCGGGAAAAGGCCTCCGAGAAGCTTTATTCGGACCTTGGTCGCCTGCGCGGGCTCAAAGCGGCGAAACCGGGACTCAAGGTCGGCGTGGCAGGCTGCGTCGCCCAGGCCGAGGGGGCCGAGATCCTGCGCCGTTCGCCCGTGGTGGACCTTGTGGTCGGCCCGCAGGCCTATCACCGCCTGCCCGCGATGGTCGAGGCGGGGGGCCGCATGGTCGACACCGACTTTCCGGTCGAGGACAAGTTCGGCCAGCTTCCCGAGCGGAAGTCCCTGCGCGGACCGACGGCCTTTCTCACCGTGCAGGAGGGTTGTGACAAGTTCTGCGCCTTCTGCGTCGTCCCCTATACCCGCGGTTCGGAGGTCAGCCGTCCGGTGGCGCGTCTTCTGGATGAGGCGCGGGGGCTTGTCGCGCAAGGGGTGCGCGAGATCACGCTCCTGGGACAGAACGTCAATGCCTACCACGGCGAGGGGCCGGGGGGCGTCTGGGGTCTGGCGCGGCTGCTGCGCGAACTGGCGACGATCGATGGTCTTGCACGGCTGCGGTACACGACCAGCCACCCGAACGATATGGAAGACGACCTGATCGCGGCGCACGGCGATCTGCCCCAGCTGATGCCATATCTGCACCTGCCGGTTCAGTCCGGGTCGGACCGCATCCTGAAGTCGATGAACCGCAAGCACACGGCAGAGCAGTACCTGCGCCTGATCGACCGGATTCGGGCAGCCCGACCGGATATCCTGCTCTCCTCGGACTTCATCGTGGGTTTCCCCGGCGAGACCGACGCCGATCACCAGGCGACGCTGGATCTGATCCGCGCGGTGGGCTTCGGGGCGGCGTTCAGCTTCAAGTATTCCGCCCGCCCCGGCACCCCGGCGGCCGAGAAGGCTCCGGTCGCGGCCGACATCGCCGACGCCCGGTTGCAGGAGCTTCAGACCCTGATCACCGCCCAGCAGCGTGCCGCGCAGGACGCGATGGTGGGCCGCGAGGTGCAGGTCCTGTACGAAAAGCCGGGCCGCCGCGACGGGCAGATGGTGGGGAAGTCCGACCACCAGCACGCGGTCCACGTGCTGCACCCCGAAGGACAGGTTGGCCAGTTGATGCGGGTAAGGATCACCGGCTCGGTGACCAATTCGCTGGCGGGCGAACTGCTGTCGACGACGCTTTGACTGTTGCACAATGGCCGGTCTGCGGAAAATCTGCTCATTTGGCTGGGGATAACCCTGTCAGGGACCAGGATTTCCTTCTCGTGAACGGAATTCTTCTGCTTTATTGCGCCCAACAAGACCGATGACTCGGCGGGGTGTGTAAGGGAGTGGCTGCTTTGCTTTTTCTGGGGGACGTGGTTCGGCATGGGCTGGTTGCAGCCGTTGCCGGGGCCTGTATCGGGGCCGGGTCGATGGCTTTCGCACAGGAACCGGTGATCAGCGGAAAGATCGACTGGGGGCTTTGGGTCGACGCCGACGGCTGCCAGCACTGGTGGGCGGATGGCGGAACCGAAGGGTATATGGTGCCCCGGCGGAACCCCGACACAGGCAAGCCGGTGTGCACGAGGCAGACAAGCTGCCTGACCGAAAGCGCAGATGCGTTCTTCGCGACCGCCAGTGCCACTCTGACCGCAGAGGGCCGGGCCAGGCTGGAGGACTACTTCCGCAACACCGAAGCCTATTCCTACAGCGTCATCGGCCACACCGACAGCCGCGGTTCGGACGCAGATAACCAGCGTTTGTCCGAAGCCCGGGCGCAGGCGGTGGCGGCGGTGGCCCAATCGGTGGGAGCCGTGGTCGAAAGCACGACCGGCTACGGCGAAAGCCAGCCTGCGGCCACGAACGCGACGGCGGATGGCATGGCGCAGAACCGCCGCGTCGAAGTTCTCTGCAAGAAAGGTTGACCAGATGGCGCTTGCAGTGAACACCCCGACGACCCTTGGCAAGTCCAGGCGGCTTGCGCTTTTGCCGGTGCTGGCCTTTGGCCTTTCGGCCTGTGCCAGCGGAGAATTCTTCGAAGATGTCCAGCGCTATGGCGGACCGGATTCGGTGATCGCCAAGGCGTCGGATTCCGGCACCGACGACGATCCGGGGCTGGTCGACGGCGAAGCCGCGATTGCCTATGATCCCGACGGCTGTCAGGTCTGGATAATCGACGACGGCGTGGAAGGCTATTCCTCGCCCCGCTCTGATCCCAGGACCGGCCTGCCGATTTGCGACGGCAAGTACCCGCCGGGAACCGTGCTTGGGCCTTACGAGACATCGACCGCGCCGGGCCCCGACTACGTGCCGAGATAACCGCGTCGCGCGGGTCGTCCGCGCTTCAGGAATGCCATTGAAAGCCCCGGTCCTGCACCGGGGCTTGTCATTTGCGCGTTTCCTTGCCGGCTATCCTGAAAAATGCAGGAAGTGACGCAACAAATTGTGTCCGTCGGTGGTTTTGCTTGCCAGATGACGTGTCCGGCTGCAAACTTTCCTTGTGGCCCTTGATAGAAGGAGCGCCCTTTGGGCATCAGCGCGCTGACCCCCCCGTCCGCCGAGGATATCGTCGAAACCGTCCTCGAATTCCCCGACAACCGATTGCTGATCGATCTTTGCGGCGAGTTTGACCGCAACCTCGCGCAGATCGAACACCAGATGGGGGTGCATATCCTTCGGCGTGGCAACCGCCTTGCGGTGATCGGCGACAAATCGGCGCGGGAACAGGCGGCTGCGGTGCTGCGCTCGCTTTATGCCCGGCTTGAGGCGGGCCGTGGGGTCGCGGCGGGAGACATCGACGGCGCGATGCGCATGGGGCGCCCCGCGGATGCCGAAAGCGCCGAGCAGATCGAGCTTTTCTCGACCGGGATGGAACTGCGGACCCGCAAGAAGCCGATCGAGCCCCGCACCGAGGCGCAGAAGGCCTATGTCGCGAATCTGTTCCAGCACGAGATGGGCTTCGGCATCGGGCCGGCGGGCACGGGCAAGACCTACCTCGCCGTCGCGGTCGGGGTGACGATGTTCATCTCGGGCGCGGTCGAGAAGATCATCCTGTCGCGCCCCGCTGTCGAGGCGGGCGAAAGGCTTGGCTTCCTGCCCGGAGACGCCAAGGAGAAGGTCGATCCCTACATGCAGCCGCTTTACGACGCGCTGAACGACTTCCTGCCGGCAAAGCAGGTCGAAAAGTTGATGCAGGAAAAGCGGATCGAGATCGCACCCCTGGCCTTCATGCGCGGCCGCACCCTGTCCAATGCCTTCATCGTGCTGGACGAGGCGCAGAACGCCACGACGATGCAGATGAAGATGTTCCTGACCCGCCTTGGGGAAGGGAGCCGGATGGTCATCACCGGCGACCGGACCCAGGTCGACCTGCCGCGCGGCACGGCCTCGGGGCTGGCGGATGCCGAACGCATCCTGAAGGGCGTGCGAGGCGTCAGCTTCAACTACTTCACCTCGAAGGACGTGGTGCGTCACCCGCTGGTTGGCCGGATCATCGAGGCCTACGAGGCGGACGAGGCCACCTGACGGCGGGTTTCAAGCGGAGCGCTGGCGAGCAAGTCCCTTGTCTCGTCGGCGCGCTTGCGCGCTTCTCCTCGGCGTTGGGGGCATTCTGCCCCCAAACCCCCTGAGGATATTTGCGCAAATATGAAAGGCTGGCCTGTGCTTGCGTCAGCCGGGAACGGCAGCTATGGGCGCGGGCATGGATCTGGTCGAGACGGTAATCGAGGACGAGCGGTGGGAGGCTTTCGGGCTGGCCCCGCTGTCGGAACGCGCAGGCCGCGCTGTGCTGGCCGGTCTGGAACTTCCGGTCGCCGGTCTCTCGATCAGTGTGATGGGGTGCGATGATGCCCGGATCGCGGTTTTGAACGCCGATTTCCGCGGCAAGCCCACCCCGACCAACGTGCTCAGCTGGCCCGCGGAGGAGCGAGGAGCAGAGTTAGTGGGCGAGGTGCCCGAACTACCGGAACCCGGCGCGCCGGATGACCCCGAATCCCTGGGGGATATTGCCATCGCTTTCGACACCTGCGCCCGGGAAGCCGAGGAGCAGGGCAAGCCGATGCCCGACCACGTGACGCATCTTATCGTGCACGGCGTGCTGCATCTGCTGGGTTATGACCACGTCGAGGAGGAAGATGCGGCGCTGATGGAGGGGCTGGAAGTGCGGATACTTGCCAGCCTTGGGCTTTCTGACCCATATTAGGGGTCGCACCCGCGTAACGGGTGGTTTTCTGGACAAAGGACCGATGGGCAGTAGCACCGACGGGTCTCCCGCAGCGCAGAGCGCGCTGGACGGGACGACCGATGAACCCGCCTCTGATCAAGGCCAGCGTGGCTTTTTCGGACGGCTTCTTTCCGCCTTCAGCCCCGCTTCCGAATCGTCAGCCTCCGAAGCTGCGTCAGGATCGGGCCCGGCTCCGCAAGGACTGCATGCCTTGCGCAGGATGCGGGTGGATGACGTGGCGATCCCCAAGGCCGAGATCGTGGCGGTGCCGCTGGACATCGGCAAGGACGACCTCGTCGAGGTCTTCCGGGAGCACGGGTTCAGCCGCGTCCCGGTCTACAAGGGCACGCTGGACCATCCGCAGGGGTTGGTGCTGCTGAAAGACCTGGCATTGCAGCATGGGTTCGGGGCCACGGGCCGGTTCAGCCTGAAGCGCCTGTTGCGTCCGATCCTGTATGCGCCGCCCTCCATGCCCACGGGCGTCCTGCTGCAGAAGATGCAGAAGGAACGGGTGCACATGGCGCTGGTGATCGACGAATACGGCGGGGTCGACGGGCTGGTGACGATCGAGGACCTCATCGAGACGGTGATCGGTCAGATCGATGACGAGCATGACGAGGACGAGGGCGCGCTCTGGAAAGAGGAAAAGCCCGGCGTGATCCTGGCGCAGTCCACCGCGCCGCTGGAAGAGATCGAGGCCGCGCTGGGGATCCCGCTGCGCATGGCCGAGGAAGACGAAGAGATCGACACGCTGGGCGGCCTTGTCTTCCTGCGCTCGGGCCGGGTTCCGGCGCGGGGCGAGGTGATCGAGCACGAAAGCGGCGTCCAGTTCGAAATCGTCGATGCCGATCCGCGCCGGATAAAGCGGCTGCGGGTCCGGGTGCCTGTTCCGGGCGCCGCGTGATGCATGGTTGAGGCCTGGCTGTCGGGAAAGCGCCGCGCCGCGCTGGCCTTCGGGCTGGGTGCGGTTGCCGCTTTGGGCCAGGCTCCGCCGGGGTTCTGGTGGGCGACGCTGGCGGGGCTTGCGGGGCTGGTCTGGCTCCTGGACCGGGTGCGCGACCGGCGGGGGGCTTTCCTGACCGGGCTTTGGGCCGGGACGGGATACTTCGCCCTTGCGCTGAACTGGATCGTCGAGCCCTTCCTGATCGATATCGCGCGCCACGGCTGGATGGCGCCCTTCGCTCTGGTGCTGCTTTCCGCGGGACTTGCGCTGTTCTGGGCGCTCGCGGCGCTCATGTCGCGGCTGGCACGACGGCCCGCCTTGGCCTTCGTCGTGGCTTTCGTTGCGCTGGAATGGCTGCGGGGGGTTGTCTTCACGGGCTTTCCCTGGGCGATGCTGGGCCATGTCTGGATCGGCACACCGCTGGACCAGCTTGCCGCGCTGGGAGGTCCGTCCCTTCTCAGCCTGCTGACCCTGACGGTCGCAGTGCTTCCGGTGGTCTGGCGCTGGCGGGGTGCGCTTGGCGCGGCTGCGGTGCTGGGCTGCGCCCTGGCTTGGGGGCTCTGGCGTCTTGCGCAGACGATGCCCGCAGCCGGGGATCTGACGCTTCGCCTCGTCCAGCCAAATGCCGAGCAATCGGTGAAATGGGACGCCGCGCGCGCGCAGGAATTCTTCGACCGGCTGATCGCGCTGACCGCGAAAGACGGCCCCGCCGATCTGACGATCTGGCCCGAGACGGCTGTGCCCTACATGCTGGAATACAGCCCCGAGGTCGCGGACATGGTGGTTGCGGCGTCGGGTGGCCGTCCGGTCGCCCTGGGTATCCAGCGCGAGGAGGCCGGGCGCTTCTACAACAGCCTGCGGGTCCTGGAAGGCGATGGCGGCGAGACCGCGCGCTACGACAAGGCGCATCTGGTCCCCTTTGGTGAATACATCCCGTTCGGCGATCTTGCCTATGACTGGTTCGGACTGCGCGCCTTTGCGGCGCAGGCGGGCAACACCTACACCGCCGGACCGGGACCGCGGGTCCTGGACTTGGGCCGCTTCGGCAAGGTGCTGCCGCTGATCTGCTACGAAGCCATCTTCCCGCGCGACGTGAACGCCATGCCGGACCGGGCCGACTGGATCCTGCAGATCACCAACGACGCCTGGTTCGGCGTCTGGACCGGTCCGTTCCAGCATTTCGACCAGGCGCGGCTGCGGGCCATCGAACAGGGCCTGCCGCTGATCCGGGTGGCGAACACCGGCGTCACGGCGGTGGTCGATGCCAGGGGCCGGGTGGTGGACCAGTTGCCCTTCGGTGTCATGGACGCTCTGGACACCCGCATCCCCGGTGCCTTGCCGCCCACGCCCTATGCCCGTTGGGGCGACGGGCCGCTGGCGCTGTTGCTGGCCGGTCTCGCCGGGCTTGCGATGATCGGGCGGCGGCGGCCTTCCCATTGACGCCCCGCCCACCGGCGTCTAAGGCGCTTCCTGAACTGCCACAACGGCTTCCTGGCGTGGCGGGGATCACCCAACGGAGCACTTCCCAATGAGCCGCAAAGATTACGTCTTCACGTCCGAGTCCGTCTCGGAGGGCCACCCCGACAAGGTCTGCGACCGCATCTCGGATGCCGTCCTGGATGCCTTCTTGAGGGAGGAGCCCAACGCCCGCGTCGCCTGCGAGACCTTCGCCACCACCAACCGTGTCGTCGTCGGGGGTGAGGTCGGCCTCTCCTCCAAGGAGGCGACCAAGGCGATGATGGGCCGGATCGACGGCATCGTCCGCGACTGCGTGCGCGACATCGGCTATGAGCAGAAGAAGTTCCACTGGGAAAAGATCAAGGTTCACAACTACATCCACGAACAGTCCGCGCACATCGCGCAGGGCGTCGACAAGGATGGGGCCGGTGACCAGGGCATCATGTTCGGCTATGCCACGCTGGAGACGGCGGAATACATGCCCGCGCCCATCCAGTACGCCCATGCGATCCTGCGCCGCCTGGCCGAAGTGCGCAAATCGGGCGCCGAGCCGACGCTTGGCCCGGATGCGAAAAGCCAGCTGACGCTGCGCTATGCCGATGGGAAACCCGTGGAGGTGACCTCGATCGTTCTTTCGACGCAGCACACGTCCAAGCGCCAGACCTCGAAGGTCATCCGCAAGATCGTGGAGCCCTACATCCGCGAGGTCCTGCCCGAGGGCTGGATCACCCGGAAGACCGAATGGCACGTGAACCCGACGGGGACCTTCGTGATCGGCGGGCCGGACGGCGACGCGGGCCTGACGGGCCGCAAGATCATCGTCGACACCTACGGTGGTGCTGCCCCGCATGGTGGCGGCGCTTTCAGTGGCAAGGACCCGACCAAGGTCGACCGTTCCGCCGCCTACGCCGCGCGCTATCTGGCGAAGAACGTGGTGGCCGCCGGTCTGGCAGAGCGTTGCACGCTGCAGGTCAGCTACGCGATCGGCGTGGCCAAGCCGCTGTCGATCTACGTCGACACCCACGGCACCGGCCAGGTGGAAGCCAGCCGGATCGAGAAGGCCGTGGCCGAAGTCATGGACCTGACGCCCCGGGGGATCCGCACGCATCTGGACCTGAACCGCCCGATCTACGCCCGCACCTCGGCCTACGGCCACTTCGGCCGCCCGCCGGAAGCCGATGGCGGCTTCTCGTGGGAGCGGACGGATCTCGTCGAGGCCCTGAAGAAGGCCGTTTGATCAATGTTGCGCCGCCCTGACCCGGGCGGCGCAAGCCTTTAGGCGGGTGCCATGTATTTCTGGGCAATCTCGCCAGCACGTTTCTGCGCCGCAGTGAACTCGGCCGAAGAGAAGGCCTGAACGGTCTTCAGGCCAGAGACCGCCCCCGACGCCCCTGCAACGATCAACGCGGCCAGCATGTCTTGCAGATTGTCGGTCTCGGTGATCATCATGAAGTCGCAATCCCCGGTGGTCAGGTAGAAGGAGTGGAGTTTTCCCCCCGCTGCCGCAACCAGTGCGGACGTTGCAGCTTCGCGGTCTGATGGCTTGGCCAGAAGACCCTTCATTGCCGCAGCGGTATAGCTTCCAGTGACGATGTAACGTGCCATTGGTTAACCTCCCTAGCACAGCTGCATGGCCCGATGCCCTGCAGGCTGGTACCAGCACGGACGGTATCACGATTGCGCCGCATTGTATTGTCGGATGTGAATATCATCCGGCGGCCTGGGTCTGAACCGTGCTCAGCACGGTCGGCTTGACCCTTGCGCCCCGCTCTGCTTGAAGGCCCGGGAACACCAGCGGGGCCTTTGCATGACCGATACCGGCGACCGCCGCAACTTCTATGGCCGGATCCGCGGCAAGACCCTGCGCGCCAGCCAGAAGGACTATCTGGCCGAGGACCTTGGTCCCCTGACCCTGCGGGGCGTCACCCGCGAGGAGAACCCGTCACGATCGCCGCTGGACCTTGGCTTCGTGCAGGGGCCCTTGTGGCTTGAAGTCGGCTTCGGCGGGGGCGAGCATCTGGTCCATATGGCCTCGCTGAACGCCGGCGTCACGATCCTTGGGGCCGAGCCTTTCGTGAACGGCATCGCCATGCTGCTGGGCAAGATCCGGGGCGCAGGGGTGACGAACCTCTGGCTTCACCCCGGCGACGTGCGCGACCTGTTCGACGTGCTGCCCGACGGCTGCCTGAGCAAGGTCTTCCTGAACTATCCCGACCCCTGGCCCAAGGCGCGCCACCACCGCCGCCGCTTCGTGACGCCAGAGTATCTGCTCCCTCTGGCCCGCAAGATGGCCCGAGGGGCCGAGTTCCGCGTGGCGACCGACATCCCCGATTACGTCCGCCAGACGCTGGAGGAGGTGCCGCCCGCCGGGTTCGAACTGGTCGCGCAAACCGGCGAGGGCGCGGCATGGGAGGATTGGCTCTCCACCCGCTACGAGCAGAAGGCCCTGCGCGAAGGGCGGCAGCCGCATTACCTGACCTTCCGTCGGAGCTAGTACGAAACTTAGAAAACTCCGGACCGATTTTCTGTGAAGAAATCGGGGTCGCGCGGGGCTTTCGGTTGCGGTATCAGGCTTTCCGAACCTCAGGGGAGACGATGATGTCCGGCCACGGCGAAGCGCAACCGATGAAATCCCGCAAGTCGGGGCCCCTGAAGGGCGTGGCAGCTGTACCCGGCGACAAGTCTATCTCGCACCGCTCGTTGATCTTCGGCGCGATGGCAGTGGGAGAGACGAAGATCTCGGGCCTTCTTGAAGGCCAGGACGTGCTGGACACCGCCAAGGCGATGCGGGCCTTCGGCGCGACGGTCACGCGGCATGGCGAGGGGGCTTGGACGGTCAACGGCGTCGGCGTCGGTGGTTTCCAGGAACCGGCGGACGTGCTGGACGTCGGCAACTCCGGCACCGGGGCGCGGCTGATCATGGGGACGATGGCGACGACGCCGATCACGGCAACCTTCACCGGGGATGCGTCCCTGCGCAAGCGCCCGATGGGCCGGGTGACCGACCCGCTCTCGCTGTTTGGGACCCGCGCCTACGGCCGCCAGGGCGGACGGTTGCCGATGACCATCGTGGGCGCCGCGAACCCGGTTCCCGTGCGCTATGCGCTGCCTGTCGCCTCGGCCCAGGTGAAGTCGGCGGTTCTGCTGGCGGGCCTCAACGCCCCCGGCGAGACCGTGGTCATCGAGAAAGAGCCGACTCGGGACCATTCGGAACGGATGCTGGTCGGTTTTGGTGCGAAGCTGTCGGTGGAAAAGACCGGGGAAGGCCATGTCATCACCCTGACGGGCCAACCGGAGCTCCGGCCCCAGACCGTCGCGGTGCCGCGCGATCCGTCTTCGGCCGCCTTCCCGGTCTGTGCGGCGCTGATCGTCGAGGGTTCGGACATCATAGTGCCGGGTGTCAGCCAGAACCTGACCCGGAACGGACTGTACCTCACGCTGGTCGAGATGGGTGCCGAAATCGAGTTTCAGAACCCCCGCGAAGAGGGAGGCGAGCCGGTGGCCGACCTGCGCGTCCGCTTCAGCGGCAGCATGAAGGGGATCGAAGTGCCGCCGGAACGCGCGCCCTCGATGATCGACGAATACCCTGTGCTGTCGGTGGTCGCCTCCTTCGCCGCTGGCAAGACCGTCATGCGGGGCGTGAAGGAACTGCGGGTCAAGGAAAGCGACCGGATCGATGCGATGGCACGCGGGCTGGAAGCCTGCGGTGTGCGCGTCGAGGAGGACGAGGACACGCTGATCGTCCACGGCATGGGACCCGGTGGCGTCCCGGGGGGCGCCACCTGTGCGACCCATATCGACCACCGCATTGCGATGAGCTTCCTCGTCTGCGGACTGGCGGCGAAAGCGCCTGTGGCGGTGGACGATGGCTCGCCGATCCAGACTTCTTTCCCGATCTTCGAAGACCTGATGCGCCGCCTTGGGGCCGAGATCGAGCGGGGCTGACCTCGGCCCTTATGTTAGAGCCTCCTGCTTAGAAGACGTCGAGCAGGTAGAGGATGATGATGATGGGGATCGGGATGCCGATCAGCCAGGCAAGTGCGCCTTTCATGGGGGTTCTCCTGATGGTTGATTGCCGGAACAACGCAGGCTCCGGCGGGCCGGTTCCCTGCAGGCAGTTCACAGTCGAAAGTCTGGAAGTCGAACCCTTCCAGTGGCTTGCCCGCAGGCGGTAGACCGGCGTCAGGTTTGCCAGCGTAGCCTCGACATGGATACGGGCGCGCCTTTCCAAGCGCGCCCGTCCGGTTTCTCGCCCCTGTCGGGCCGCGCTACACGCGTCCCATCAGGACCAGAATCAGCAGGATCACCAAGAGAACCCCGACCACGCCCGACGGGCCATAGCCCCAGCCGCTGGAATACCCCCAGTTCGGCAGCGCGCCGATAAGGAGGAGAACGAGGATGACGAGAAGAATGGTGCCGAGAGACATGGGTTTCGCCTTTCGCATGGAGGCCGGAAGGGACTCCGGTCGGCGGAAGAACGCTCAGGGGTCGGAGGTGGTTCCGGCGGGCGGCCGCCTTGTCGTGCCATGCCGTTCCCGACGCCGGGCTCCGGCTGCACTGTAGCTATCTCTACCCAGCTACAAACCACCCCACGACCACTGCGGGACTGCAGTCAGCAAGGCCAGCGACCCTCTGCCAGGGCGGCGATGGCGGACGTGATCCGGCCAAAGCTCTCCGCCGCGCGGGGAACGGAATGCCGCGCGCGAAGGTAGCCGTGGACGAGACCCTGCTCGACCACCCACTGCGCGCGGCCTCCCGCCTCGGCGACCTTGGTCGCATAGGCTTGGGCGTCGTCCGCGAGGGGGTCACATTCGGCGGCGATGGCAAGGGTTGGCGGCAGGCCGGTGAAGTCGGTGTCCTGCAGCGGGCTGACCGTGGGGTCACCTGCGGGCGCGGGGCCGGCGTGACGGATGTCCTTGTAGAAGAGGACGTCGTCGCGGGTCAGCATCGGGGCATTGGCGTGGGTAAGGTAGCTGCCCTGGTTCAGGTCCCCGCCGAGCCCCGGGTAGATCAGAACCTGGCCGCGGATCGGCAGGCTCTCCCTCCGCAGCGCGTGGCAGGCGGCGGCGGCGAGGTTGGCTCCGGCGCTGTCTCCGACGAGGACCAGGGGGCCTTTCGCGGCAAGGGTGCGGGCGACTGAGCAGGCGTCGTCGAAGGCGGCGGGGTGGAGGTGTTCCGGCGAGAGCCGGTAGTCGGCCGATACGACGGTCAGGCCGGTGGCCCCCCGGATGTCGGCGCAGACCCCGTCGTGGGAGTGGAGGCCGCCCACCACGTAGCCTCCGCCGTGGAGGTAGAGGACGGTGGGCCGCGCCCCCGGATAGATGCGGCAGGGGACGCCGGCGATGGGTTGGTCGTGGGATGTCACTCCGGGCGGGTAGGGGGTGTCGAAGGCGGCGCACATCCGGTCGTAGATCGCCCGCTGCTCGGCGATGGAGAGGGTGGCGGTGTCGGGGGGGTAGGAGGCGTTCGTCCGCTCGATGAAGGCCCAGGTGGGGGCGTCGATGAGGGTCTGGTAGTCGGGCTGGGTCATGGGGTCCCCCTTTCCCGGGGAGTGTAGGGGTGGGGGTGGGGGAGGGGAAGAGCCTCCGCCTGCCCACGCGTGGGCAGGGGAGCGGGGTGAGGGATTTCAAGGGGTTGGCTGTGGGCGTTAGGGTGGTGTTAAGGATTGGGGGGTGCGTGTTCTCAAGTATGATTGGAATTGGTCAGGAGCTTGGGTGCCAAGCTGTTATCGTGCGTGCCATCAGGCTCTTTGCGGTTCACTTGAGTTGACTGTGTAAAGGTTCATTCTGCGATAAATTTCGAACAGATTTTCAATTGCCTGCCTAACTTCTAGAGCGCTAATTGACGACCTTAAGCCCAGCGTGAGGTAACCAGAATCGGGAAGGGCAAAGGTCATTGATTGGCGCTGTGGCGGACCTTCATGTACCGCCGAATTTCTCCTCACTCGAAGTCCATCGAAATAGATAAACTCGCACGGCCTCAATTGGCAGCTTTTCCATTTCTGCAGCGCTTTGTGAATTGTATCCACCTTAATTTTATGTTCTCGCAATAAAAACTCCTTTAAAAGCCATTCTAGAAGCGAAAGTGTTCCGACCAGAGCGAGTTCATGCTCGCCCGATGAGCGAATGCGTTCCAAAGCTATAAGTTGGGATTCGAACTTGTTTAGGGACCTTGCGGGATTGCTCAGCGCAAAATTCATTCTTTCCTTTGAAATCCTCCTGGGAGTTCGCAGTTGAGCCTTTCCAGGGAATCCTTGGTAAATTGGGATGAAGTCGCCGCCGAACACTACTTTCCCGGGGCAAAGCATGGTGCAGTATCCAAAGAGTTTAGTTGGAATGAGAGCTTCTGATATGCTCAATAGGGCGTAGGTCGGCAAAAACCTTGCTATGGCGAATTGACATTCAACAATTAGCCGTGCGGCGAAATTTGTCTGGTACTGAATCAGGCGAATTGGCCGATTGTCAACCCAGCTGTCGCCTTGAGGAATTATAAGCGGATTGCCTGAGCTGTTCGCTTCGCATAAATTTAGATACTTCTCGTGGTATCTTGATCTAATCCCCCATACCGGAAGCAGAGCGGTTACCTGGGTTATTAAGGGAAGGTTCGAATCGGAGTATTCTTGTAGTCGGGCGACGGTAGGGCCAACTGGGCTGAAGATGACTTCTTGAACATCAAATTTTAAATCGCAAAATAGTCCCTCTCTAGCTGCTCTAACCGAAATCCATTTATCCTCTACCCAGACGGGGTATGGCAACTGGAAGAAGGCAGCTACGTAGCTAATTTCACGATATTCAAGCTCTTCAGCTGCAGATGCTAATGTTTCAAGACTTGGTCCTGCAAGGCCCAAAACATGCGAGAGTTTGGACGTTCTTTGCCGCGGCTGTGGTGGGTTCTCATAAAGGATGTCCTCTGGTTTCCAAACCAAGTACGCCTCCTGAAATCGATGCGCTTACCGCGCGAACCGCTTGTACTTCACCCGCTTCGGCTCCAGCGCGTCGGGGCCGAGGCGGCGGACCTTGTCGTCCTCGTAGGCCTGGAAGTTGCCCTCGAACCATTCCACATGGGCGTCGCCCTCGAACGCCAGGATGTGGGTGCAGAGGCGGTCCAGGAAGAAGCGGTCGTGGCTGATGATGATCGCGCAGCCGGCGAAGTCTTCGATGGCGGCTTCCAGGGCCTGCAGGGTTTCGACGTCGAGGTCGTTGGTCGGCTCGTCGAGGAGGAGCACGTTGCCACCGGACTTCAGGAGCTTGGCCATGTGGACGCGGTTGCGCTCACCGCCCGACAGGAGACCAACCTTCTTCTGCTGGTCCGTCCCCTTGAAGTTGAAGGCCCCGGTGTAGACGCGGGAGTTCATCTGCATGTCGCCAAGGTGGATGACCTCGGCCCCGCCGGAGATTTCTTCCCAGACGTTCTTGTTGGGGTCCAAGGCGTCGCGGGACTGATCGACGAAGGCCAGTTTGACCGTGCCGCCGAGGGTGATTGTGCCCTCGTCCGGCGCTTCCTGCCCGATGATCATGCGGAACAGCGTGGACTTGCCCGCCCCGTTCGGGCCGATGACGCCGACGATCGCCCCCGGCGGCACGGTGAACGAGAGGTTCTCGATCAGCAGCTTGTCGCCCATGTGCTTCTTCAGGCCCACAACCTCGATCACCTTGTTGCCGAGGCGTTCGCCGTTCGGGATGATGATCTGCGCGGTGGTGGCGCGTTCGCTGACGGTCTGGCTGGCCATCTCGTTGTAGCGCGACAGACGTGCCTTGCCCTTGGATTGGCGGGCCTTGGCACCGGAGCGGATCCACTCCAGTTCCTTTTCCAGAGCCTTCTGCTTGGACTTGTCCTCACGCGATTCCTGGGCCATGCGCTTGGCCTTCTGGTCCAGCCAGGCGGAATAGTTGCCCTCGTAGGGAATGCCGCGGCCACGGTCGAGTTCCAGGATCCACGAGGTGATGTCGTCCAGGAAATAGCGGTCGTGGGTGACGATCAGGATGGTACCGCGGTAGGCGATCAGGTGCTTTTGCAGCCAGGCGATCGACTCGGCGTCCAGGTGGTTGGTCGGTTCGTCCAGCAGCAGCATGTCGGGCTTTTCCAGGAGAAGCTTGCACAGCGCGATGCGGCGGCGTTCGCCCCCGGACAGGGTTTCGACATCGGAATCGTCGGGCGGGCAACGGAGCGCGTCCATCGCGACGCCGACCGAGGCTTCAAGCTCCCAGAGGTTGCCGGCGTCGATCTGGTCTTGCAGGGCGGCCATCTCGTCGGCGGTCTCGTCCGAGTAGTTCATCGCCAGTTCGTTGTACCGCTCCAGGATCGCGGTTTCCTTGGCGACGCCCAGCATGACGTTCTCTTTCGCGGTCAGCTTGGGGTCGAGGTAGGGTTCCTGCGCCAGATAGCCGACCTTGGCCCCCTTGGCGGCCCAGGCTTCGCCTTTGAAGTCGGTGTCCATGCCGGCCATGATCTTCAGCAGGGTCGATTTGCCCGAGCCGTTGACGCCGACGACACCGATCTTCACGCCGGGCAGGAAGTTGAGGTGGATGTTCTCGAAGCACTTCTTGCCGCCGGGGTAGGTCTTGGAGACGTTCTCCATGTGGTAGACGTATTGATAGCTGGCCATGACGCGCTCCATTCGGGGGTTGGCGCGTATGTAGCGACGATGGGGCCGCGCTGCAACGGTCAGGGTGTGGGGGGGCGGACTTGGCAGGCTGTCCCGGGTGGCCGCTTGTGCGGCACCTGGACCTGAGATGCAGGATGCGGTGGGGATTGGCTTTCGCCGTCACGGTGATGGCGGTCCTGCGCGAGACTGTGGCCTGCGACTGACGCCGTCCGCGACGCAAGCAGCGAAGCCATTGTAAACCCGCCTCTCCTGCGGTCAATTGACCGGGACAGGCAGCGGGGATGGGATGCGGCAGGGGTTTCCGGTGGCGACCAGAGGGATGGTCGTGGGGCTGCTCGGCGGGTCGTTCGATCCGGCGCATGAGGGGCATGTGCATATCACCCGCGAGGCGTTGAAGCGGATGGGTCTGGATCAGGTGTGGTGGCTGGTGACGCCCGCCAACCCGCTGAAGACCCGCCAGCCCGCGCCGATGGCGGACCGACTGGCGCGGGCGCGGGCGGTGATGCGGCATCCTCGGGTGAAGATCACGGCGTTGGAGGAAAGCCTGGGGACGCGGGCGACGGCGGATACCATCGACCGGCTGCGGGCGATCTATCCCGGGGTCACCTTTGTCTGGCTGATGGGCGCGGACAACCTGGTTCAGTTCCACCGCTGGGGCCGCTGGCGCGATATCCTGCGGTCGGTGGCCGTGGGTGTGCTGGCACGGCCGGGCGCGGGGGTGGCGGCACGGCTTTCAGTCGCGGCGCGGGCGTTCAAGGTACACCAGGTTGACCGGGGCGAGACCTTGCGCGGGCACCGGCCGCCGGTCTGGTCCTTCGTGAACCTGCCGATGAACGACGCCTCCTCGACCGAAATCCGGGCGCGGGGCGGGTGGAAGTCGGGACGCTAGGCTTGGGGCGACCCTGTCTTGGGCGGCCGCGGACGACAGACGCAAAGGGCGGCCGGGTCAAAGGGTCTTGCCCATCCAGGTGTCACCGGGCGGTTGCGTGTAGGGCGCGATGTCGGACCAGCCCGTCGCGCGGTACAGCTTGATCGCCTCGGTCAGGGCGGAGTTGGTGTCCAGCTTCAGCGTCGTATAGCCTAGGCTGCGCGCTTCGCCCTCGATGGCGGTCATCAGCCGGCGGGCAAGGCCCTGGCCGCGTGCGCTGTCGTGGACCCACAGCCGCTTGACCTCGGCCGTCGTCGTGTCCAGCGGGCGCAGCGAGACGCAACCGACGGGCAGATTGTCGGACCAGGCGACCAGGAAGCGGCCCTTGGGCGGGCGATAGCTGTCGGCCTTCGGGTCCGGCAGCGGGAACTGGTCCAGATGAAGGCCGGGGATACGGGCGACAAGCTCGGAGAAATAGGCCCGCTGGCAGGCCAGCGCCTCGGGGCTGTCGGGGTCGGCCTCGCGGATTTCCATCTGATCGCGGTTCAGAAGCGTGGCGATCAGGTCCATGGCCGCGACGACCTCATCGGCGCGCGACCCGGCCTTGGTGATCAGCCGCGCGGCGCGGTCGTGGCCGATGGCCTCGTAAGCGGCCAGTTCGGCTTGGCCCGCCGTGGTCAAACGGGCGATGCGGCGGCGGCGGTCGGCGGGGTCGGTGTCGGTTTCGATCAGCCCCTCGCGTTCCAGGCTGCGCAGGAATCGGCTGGTGAGACCGGAGTCCAGGGTCAGCCGATCGCGGATCAGCGCCACATCGGTGCCCTCGGGCCGCACCAGTTGCAGGACGCGGACCATGCCCAGCGGGCGACCCCGGCCAAGGAACGAGGTGTCGAGCGCCCCGACCTCGCGGGTGACGGCGCGGTTGAAGCGGCGCAGGCGGGCGATGGCATCCAGCATTGTCGGACCCCGGTCAGGTAATATGTCGGACTTTAGTCAGATATTATTCTCACGCAAGTGCGATTTCGGCAGTGGCATCGCAGACTGGTGGAATCGCCGAAGAAGCGGCTATCACCATGCCAAACGGAGAGACGGAATGCTGATTTCACGGCGGATGGTGCTGGCCGGGCTTCTGGCGGGGGTGGCGACGCCTGGCCTGGCCGAGGTGATGGACAGCTCGCCTCGTCCGGTCGCGCGCGGCGGCAAGGCGGCCGTGGTGCAGGCGGCGAAGGGGCCGCTGGACACATCCGAGCTGATCGCTGCGGCCAAGCTGGGCGGGTCGGTCGCCTATGTGCTGATGGACGCACGCACCGGCGATCTCTTGGAAGCGCGGGAGCCCGACCGGCTTTTGCCCCCCGCCAGCGTCGCAAAGGCGGTGACCGCACTTTACGCCCTGGAAAAGCTGGGAGCCGGGTACCGCTTTCAGACGCGGGTACTGGCGACTGGGCCGGTCACAGGCGGCATGGTGCAGGGGGATCTTGTGCTGGTGGGCGGTGGCGACCCGACGCTGCAGACCGACCAGCTGGGCGATCTGGTGGCGCGTCTGGCAAAGGGCGGATTGAAGGGCGCGACGGGGCGGTTCCTGTACTGGGACGGCGCGCTGCCGCGGATGGATGGGATCGCGCAGGATCAGCCCGACCACGTGGGCTACAACGCCGCCATCGCGGGCCTGTGCCTGAACTTCAACCGCGTGCATTTCGAATGGAAGCGCGTCTCGGGCGACTGGCAGACCACGGTCGATGCGCGGGGCGAGCGCTTCCTGCCGCCGGTCGGCATGGTGCGGGTCGCGGTGGCGCAGCGCGACGCGCCCCTGTTCACCTATGGCCGGAGTCGGGTCGAGGAATGGACCGTCGCTTCCAGCGCCTTGGGAAAGGGCGGAAGCCGCTGGCTGCCGGTGCGCGATCCGGGGGCCTATGTGGCCGAGGTCTTCCGGACTCTGGCGCGCGCGCAGGGTATCCGGCTGGAGGTGGGCGAGCGTGCGGGTGCGATTCCTGAAGGACAGGAGATCGGACGCATCGAAAGCGAGCCGCTGCCCGAGGTTCTGCGCGACATGCTGAAGTATTCCACCAACCTGACGGCGGAATGCGTCGGCCTCACTGCGTCTCGCGCTCAAAATCTGGAGACTTCGGGCCGGGCGATGTCCGACTGGGTGCAGGCACGCTTTGGCGTCAGCTTCCAGCTGCACGACCATTCCGGTCTGGGCGGGGACTCACGCGTGACGGCGGCCGGGATGGCGCGGCTCCTCGTGCAGGCCGACCGCGAGGGGCGCGGACTGAAGGCGATCCTGCGCGACGTGGGCATGAAGGATGACCGGGGCAAGGTGATCGACGGCCACCCGGTCAAAGTGCTGGCGAAGTCTGGGACGTTGAACTTCGTCTCGGGCCTGGCCGGGTATATCGTGCCGCCGAAAGCTGCGGTAAGCGCCTCTGGGGCGAACGGCGGGCGGGAACTGGTCTTCGCGATCTTCTCGGGCGACCCCGAACGGCGCGATGCCGTGCCGGTTGCCCTGCGCGAGGAGCCGGAGGGCGGCAAGGCCTGGACTTCGCGCGCAAGGCGGTTGCAGGGGCAGCTTATCAATCGGTGGGCCGGGGCCTATTCCTGAGCGCTGCAGGCTGCTGCCGGTGCGTTGTGCGAAATGTGCCAAAAGCTCGTCTAATCGCCAAAAGGTCCGGATGCAGACTGCATGATTTATGCAATTGCGGGCAGCGGAAAAGCGGTTGTCGGCACCGGGTCGAGGTGCGGCGCTATACGAACGAGTAGAGGAAATGACTTCTTGATAGTTTGCCTACATCGCTGGTCCGGATATGATTGGAACAACAGCGGCGAACCAAGATCACAGCCGCTCAAAGATTTCTAAGGTGTCCGGCGTGTTGCCGGCTCACAGGAAGCCCGGTGCCGCTGCCACCGGGCTTTTTCTTTTGCCGCCGAGGGTTCGCTGTGACTTTTGGGGCACAGTTGCGAGCTGCTTGAAGGGCCCGCGGAACCAACCATTCCACCATCGGTTTGATCGGAACCACCGCTCCATGAAAGGACCCTCCATGAAACTCCTTGCTGCCCCCGTCCTTGCGCTTTCGCTGGCGCTGACGTCCACCGCCGCCTTTGCCGGCGGGCCGATCGTGATCGAAGAGGAAATCCAGCCCGATGTCGTCGTGGAAGAGACGCCGCGGTCCGGCTGGATCATTCCGGTGCTCATCGGCGGCATCCTGCTGTGCGCCATCGCCTGCGGGAATGATGACGACGAACCAGTCACGACGCCTGGCTGACCTTTGCGAGACGACTGCTGCCGCCGCCTTTGCGGCGGCGGCACCTATCTAGAACCGGTTGGGCCGACAGGCGACCGCGACGCGGCCGGGGTCGCGTCCGGCCAGCAGGTCCGCGACGATCCGGGCCGTCATCGGCGCCATCGTGACGCCCAGATGCCCATGCCCGAAGGCAAGGATGACCTCGGAGCCTCCGGCCGAGGGTCCGATCACCGGCAGGCTGTCGGGCAGCGACGGGCGGAACCCCATCCACTCGCGGTCCGGCGGTCCGAGGTCGGGGAAGAAGGCCCGCGCGCCTTCGACAAGCCTGGCAATCCGGTGCGGTGAGGGAGGAAGGCGCAGGCCGCCCAGTTCCACCGTCCCCGCCACCCGCAGCCGCCCGGACATCGGGCAGAAGTAGAAGCCGCGCGCCGTGGGGCAGGCGGGCCGCGTCAGTAGCGGCTCGGCCATATCCCATTCGACGTGGTAGCCGCGTTCGGTGTCCAAGGGGATGCGGTCCCCCGCCTGCGCCGCAAGCCGCCGCGAATGCGCCCCGGCGGCGATCACCACGCGGCGGGCGTGCAGGTGCAGCCCGGGGCCCTCGATCACCACGCCGTCCGGCCTGCGCGACAGCTTTTCGGCGCGGACCTGCAGGTGGCGGGCCTTGTCCAGCACCGCCGCGGCGATGAGGCCCATCATCCGGCCCGGATCGTCCAGGAAGGTGGCCCCGGTGAAGAAGGCGGCCCCGCCAAGGGTGGCGGGCAGGTTCGGCTCCAGGTCGACCAGGCCGTCCGGGCCGATCAGGTCGACCTCGACCCCCAGTGCCCGACGCCGGTCAAGCTCGCTCCAGGCCTGGGTAAAGGCTTGCGGGGTCTCATACAGGTAAAGGCAGCCGCGCCGTTGCAGGATGCCTGCCCCCTGGACCCGCAGTGCAAGGTCGTCCCAAAGCTCGGCCGCCCCGGTCAGAAGGGCCGCGATGCCCCGCGCATTGCGCTCGGCCTGGGCGGGAAGCGACTGGTGCAGGAAGCGCAAAAGCCAGGGCGCAAGGCTGGGCAGCGCACGGTGGCGGATCGCCAGCGGCGAGGTCCGCGAGAACAGCAGCGAGGGCAGCGACCGCAGCACATCAGGCGTGCCGACCGGGCTGGTGGCATAACCGGCGATGGTGCCGGCATTGCCGTAGCTTGCGCCCATGCCGGGCTGGCCGGGATCGACCAGAACCACCTCGCGGCCCTGGTCGATCAGCTCCAGCGCGATGGTGAGCCCGACGACACCGGCGCCGATGACCGCGATCTCGGTCGTTTGGCGCAGCGTCATGCCTTGGCGCACCCGAAGGGAGGGTGGGCGATATCGCCCACCCTACAAACAGGCCTCGAACAGCGCGCGGGTGTTCTTCTTGGTCAGCTTGACCGGGTTGCCGCCGCAGGAGGGGTCCTCCAGCGCCATCTTGGTCAGCATGTCGAGGTCGGGGTTGGTGACGCCCAGCTTGGTCAGGTTTTCCGGGATGTTCAGCGTGGCCCGCAGGTCCAGCACGCGCTGGTAAAAGCCCTTGTAGCCGCCCTTGATCCCGCAATAGGCCGCCGCAGAGGCGAGCCGGTCCTTCACGGCCTTGCGGTTGAAGTCCAGCACCATCGGCATGACCACGGCGTTGGTGGTGCCGTGGTGGGTGTTGTAGACCGCCCCGATCGGGTGGCTGAGGGCATGGATCGCGCCGAGGCCCTTCTGGAACGCCACAGCCCCCATCGCGGCCGCCGACATCATATGCGCGCGGGCGTCAAGGTCGTTCGGATCGGCATAGACCTTGGGCAGGTTCTCGAAGACCAGCCGCATCCCTTCCAGCGCGATGCCTTGGCTCATCGGGTGGTAGAAGGGGGAGGAGAACGCTTCAAGGCAATGCGCCAGAGCGTCCATCCCGGTGCCTGCGGTGATGAACTTCGGCATCCCGGTCGTCAGCGCGGGGTCACAGATCGTGACGGCGGGCATCAGCTTGGGGTGGAAGATGATCTTCTTCTTGTGGGTTTCGGAGTTGGTCAGCACGCCTGCGCGGCCCACTTCCGACCCGGTCCCGGCCGTCGTCGGCACGGCAATGATCGGCGCGATTTTCGAGGCATCGGCGCGGGTGTACCAGTCGTCGATATCCTCCAGTTGCCAGACCTTCAGCTTCGCTGGCTGGTGCGCCATCAGCGCGATCATCTTGCCAAGGTCGAGGGCCGAGCCGCCGCCAAAGCAGATCACCCCGTCATGGCCGCCCGCGAGGTAGACCTCGATCCCGGCGGCCATGTTGATCTCGTTCGGGTTCGGGTCGACCTCGGAGAAGACAGCGCGGCCCAGCCCTGCGGCCTCCAGCACGTCCAGCGCGTTGGCGGTGATCGGCAGCGAGGCAAGCGCCTTGTCGGTGACGAGGAGCGGTTTCGTCAGGCCGATGGACTTTGCGTGGTCGCCCAGTTCGGCGATGCGGCCGACGCCGAACTTGATCGCGGTGGGGTAGGACCAGTTACGGTTGGGAACAGAGTGGCTCATTTCGGCGCTTTCTTGAGGTGATAGGATTTCGGCCGGGTCACCGAATGGAACCCGAGGTAGCTCAGCGACGTGCCGCGCCCGGTGTCCTTGACGCCGGTCCAGGTCAGCGCCGGGTCCAGGTAGTCGGCCCGGTTCATGAACACGGTCCCGGTGTCAACCTGCGCGCCCAGGGCGGCAGCGGTGTCGTAGTCTTCGGTCCAGATCGAAGCGGTCAGGCCGTAGGGGCTGTCGTTCATCAGGGCGATGGCCTCGGCGTCGTTCTTCACCGACATGATGCCGACCACGGGGCCGAAGGATTCTTCCTTCATCACCCGCATGGAATGATCGACGTTGACCAGGATCTGCGGCGCGAGGTAGGCGCCGCCGTCATCGGCGAAGGTCTTGGGGTCCAGAAGTGGTTTCGCGCCCTTGGCGATGGCCTCCGCCGTCTGATCGCGCACGGTCTGTGCGAACCGCTTGTGCGCCATCGGGCCCAGGGTGGTGGAGGCGTCGAAGGGGTTGCCAAGTTTCAGCTGGCCGACCCAGGCGACGGATTTCTCGACAAAGCTGTCAAAGAGGGATTCGTGGACGTAGATCCGCTCGATCCCGCAGCAGCACTGGCCGGCGTTGTACATGGCACCGTCCATCAGGACATCCACCGCGAGGTCGAGGTTGGCATCCTGCCGGACATATCCGGGGTCCTTGCCGCCGAGTTCGAGGCCGAGCGGGGTGAAGGTCCCCGCAGCGGCGCGTTCGATGGCCTGGCCGCCGCCGACGGACCCGGTGAAGTTCACGAACCCAAAGCTGCGCTTGCCGATAAGGGTTTCGGTGGTAGCGTGGTCAAGGACGACATTCTGGAAGACGTCTTCGGGGATGCCTGCGGCGTGGAAGGCCTCGGCCAGGCGCTCGCCCACGAGAAGCGTCTGCGAGGCGTGCTTCAGGACCACGGTGTTCCCGGCGATGAGGGCGGGGACGAGGGTGTTGATCGTGGTCAGGTAAGGGTAGTTCCAGGGCGCGATGATGAAGACGACGCCCACAGCTTCGCGGGCGAGGTAGCGGCGGAACGCGGTCGAGTCCTCGATCATCTCGGGCGCGAGGGTCTTGGCCGCGATGGAGGCCATGTAGTCGGTGCGGGCGTTCACCCCGCCGAACTCGCCGCCATAGCGGGTGGGACGGCCCATCTGCCAGGCGATCTCTTCCACCACGACATCGGTCATGGTGTTCAGCTTGGCGACCGCAGCCTTGACCAGCGCGATACGCTCTTCCAGCGGGCGGGCGGCCCAGGGCTTTTGCGCGGCGCGGGCACGGGCGACCACGGCTTCGGCGGCGGCCTGAGACAGGGGCATGCGTTCGGCGTAGACGCTGCCGTCGACGGGGGAAATCAGTTGGATGGGTTTCATCTTCGGTCCTTGTGCGTCGGGCTGTTGCCGACCTTGATTTTGGCGCGGGGGTAGGGTGGGCGATACCGCCCACCCTACGCTCAGGCGCGTTCCAGAAGCCGTTCGCGTTCGAAATCCGTGACGACGCGGTCGGTCTCGGAAATCTCCCATTGGGCAGCGTGGTGGTAGTGGTCGATCACGTCGTCGCCGAAGGCCTCGCGCAGCATCTGCGACTTGGTCAGCAGGTCCGCCGCCTCGCGCAGGGTGTGCGGGATCTCGCGGATGCCCTTGGCGGAGTACATGTCGCCGCGCATTTCGGGTTCCAGCGCCATCTTCTTCTCGATCCCGTCAAGGCCCGCGGCCAGCAGCGCGGCACAGGCGAGGTAGGGGTTCACGTCCGACCCGGGAATCCGGCATTCCACGCGGACGGCCTTGCTGTGCACGCCGCAGACGCGGAAGCCTGCGGTGCGGTTGTCCGCACTCCACACGGCTTTCGTGGGGGCGAACATGCCGATGGTGAAGCGCTTGTAGCTGTTGACGTAAGGGGCAAGGAAGGCGGTGATGTCGCGGGCGTGGTGCAGCTGGCCCGCAAGGTAGTGCTTCATCAGGTCGGACATGCCGTGCTTGTCATCGTGGTCGGCAAACGATGCCTTCCCGTCCTTGGACCAAAGCGACTGGTGGATATGGCTGGAAGACCCCGCGCGGCGGTGGTCGTATTTGGCCATGAAGGTCACCGACTTGCCCTTGGACCAAGCGATTTCCTTGATCGCGTTCTTGATGATCACGTGGTTGTCGGCGGTGTCCAGCGCGTCGGAGTATTTGTAGTTGATCTCCTCCTGTCCCGCCTCGGCCTCGCCCTTGGAGTTCTCGACCGGGATGCCTGCGCCATAAAGGCCGTTGCGGACCGCGCGCATCACGTCCTCTTCCTTGGTCGTCTGGAAGATGTGGTAATCCTCGTTGTAGCCGCCTACGGTGCGGAGCGCGTTGAGGCCCCCGTCACGCAGGTTTTCGTAGGAGTTCTCGAAGAGGTAGAACTCCAGTTCCGTCGCCATCATCGGTTCGAACCCCAGTGCGCGGGCGCGTTCGACCTGGCGCTTCAGGATGGACCGAGGGGCGTGGGGGACGTCGGCGTGGGTGGCGTGGTCCTGGGTGTCGCCAAGGACCAGCGCGGTGCCCGGCAGCCAGGGGATGCGGCGCAGCGTCGCCATGTCGGGCTTCAGCGTGTAGTCGCCATACCCGGTTTCCCAGTTCGAGGACTTGTAGCCCTGCACCGTGGTCATCTCCATGTCCACGGCCAGAAGGTAGTTGCAGCAGTGGGTTTCCTCCCAGCCGCCGTCGACGAAGAACTGCGCGTGGAAGCGCTTGCCCATCAGGCGGCCCTGCATGTCGATGCCGGCGGCCACGACAGTGTCGATTTCGCCGGACTTTACGGCCTTCTTCAGGTCTTCAAGGGTCAGATTACCGGGCATGTGGTGCCTCTTTCATAGGTCGGAATTGGGGGGTAGGGCCGCGGCCCCGGTGGTCAGGGCAACGCATACCCATAGGCCCCACCGAACTCCGGCTTGCGCGGCCAGCAGGGGCCATGCGCGGTGTCTTGCGGCTCGGACCGCATATGATCAATCTCCCCAGGACCCGCGGTGCACTGTGGCCCGCGAATTTGATCAATTAATCACTGGTCACGAGGTTTCCGCAACCCCTTCGTTCCGGGGACTGCGCGCGCCCATCACGGCATTCAGCGCCACGGCGGCCAGAAGGACCCCGCCGCCGATGAAGGTGGCGGGAGATGCCGTCTCGCCCAGGAAAAGGAAGACCCAGATCGGGGCCAGGAGGACCTCGATCAGCGACAGGAGCGTCAGTTCGGCGGCGGGGATCACTTTCGAGCCAAGCGTGAACATCACCATTCCCAGCGCCAGGATCACGGCGCCGATGGCGGCGGAGACGCCCATGTCCCAGGGCGAGGCGGGGATGGCCGCGCCGGTGGCGGTCAGGACAAGGCCGGCGACGATCACCGAAAAGACCCCGCCCAGCATCGAGACGGGCAGCATCTCACCCACCTTGCCCCAGCGCAGGCAGACGGAAAAGGCGCCGAAGCCCACGGCAGACAGAAGTGCTGCGAGGTTGCCTGCCAGCGCGCCCATCGCCAGCCCCTCACGCACCATCAGGTACATGCCGAAGACGGCCAGGCCGATGGGCGCCCAGGTCCAGGGCTTCACCCGTTCGCCGAGGATGATCCAGCCCAGGATGGCGGCCACGAAGGGCGAGGCGGTGAAGAGGAACACCGCATTGGCGATGGTGGTGGTCTGGATCGCGAAGATTGCACCGGCGAAGGCGAAGACGAGGCCGAAGCCACCAATTGCCCCGGCAAGGCCGACCTTCCGGATCTGGTCCAGCGGGCGTCCACCAGAGGTCCACCAGATGAAGGCCAGAAGGACCGGCACCATGCCCACCGACCGCCAGAACAGAATCTGCCAGACGCTTGCCGCCTCGATCTGGCGCAGGCCAAGGCCCATCAGCGACCAGAGGCTGCCCGCCGCCAGCACCAGAGCCACTCCCCGACCGTATCGCATTGCCTGCACCTCGTTTCCGGTAGTGCTGGCATGGGGCGGGGCGGACGGCTGTCCCGTTCGCGACCTTGCCGGGCCGGGAAAGGCTCCTCGCTTCCCTTCGGGTCGCTCCTCGCGGTTTGCGCAGACCCAAACGCAGCGACGGAGGGGGCGGTGGTCAGTAGCCGCGCGCGCGGTCGACGCGGTGCAGGAACGGCTCCCCGGCCTCGCCGCGGCGGATGTTCTCGGCAATCACGCGGGAGGAGGTGAGGGCGCGGGTGTCGGCGGCGATGTGGGGGGTGACGGTGACGCGGGAATGCGTCCAGTAGGGGTGGTCCTGCGGCAGCGGTTCCACGCGGAAGACGTCCAGCGTGGCATGGCCGATCTGGCCGGAGTTCAGCGCATCCATGAGGGCATCGTCGTCGATCAGTGCACCCCGACCCGGATTCAGGATTACCGCCCCCCTGGGCAGGTGAGCGAGGGTGCCTTTGTTGAGAAGGTTCTCGGTCTCGGGCGTCTTCGGCAGGAGGGTGATCAGGACCTGTGCGGTCGAAAGGGCCGCCCGCAACCCGTGGTCGCCCTGCAGCTGACCGGGCTTTTCCGTGCGGCTCCAGCCGGTCACCGGGAAGTTCAGTCTGCGCAGGGCCTCGGCGCAGGCGGAACCAAGGGCCCCCATCCCCAGGATCGTCACGGGGCGTTCGCGGGCGAGGGGCGGGCAGGTCGGGTCCCAGGCATGGCCGGGGTTCACGATGTGGCGGTCCATGCCAAGGTGGTGGCGGAGCGTGTGGCCGACCACCCATTCGACCATCCCCTCGGTCAGGCCGGGGTCGACCATCCGGGTCAGGGGCTGGGTGAGGGTGGGATTGCCGACGATCTTCTCGACTCCGGCCCAGAGGTTCAGGACCGCCTTCGCGCGGGTGTAGGGAGTGAAGTCCTGCAGGGGCGAGGCGGGGGCGTAGACGATGTAGTCGACCTCGGCGGGGTCGGCCTCGGTGACGATGCGGGCGTCGATCCCAGCCTCGGCGATCGCGGCAGGCAAGGCGTCGCGGTATTCGGGCCAGAGGGCGGGGACGGCGAAAAGGATCAGGGGCATGGCGGCTTTCGGGCTGTCCACGGTGGACGGATTTCGGATCAAGCAATTTCAAAAGGTTGGGCGTGGCCCTTGGCGATTTGTCAAGGATTTCTGCCGTGCAGACAGCAAGTCGGTGCCGGAGTTTTCGAAAACTCCAGTGCGGAGCCTTTGAAGGCTCCGGGTCCGGCTTCCCCGAAGAAACCGCTCACAGCCCAGCCGACACGGCTGCATTCACGGCAAGGGCCAGGATGCCGGTGTTGTAGAAGAACGAGGCCACGCCATGCACCAGCACCGCCCGGCGCAAGGGGCGGGTCGTGACCTCGGTGTCCGAGACCTGCGCGGTCATGCCGATGGTGAAACTGGTATAAAGGAAGTCCCAAGCGTCGGGGTCGCCCTTGCCCGGAAAGCGGAAGCCTTCGCCTTCTTCTTCCGCCCGGTAATGCAGGTGGGCGTAGTGAAAGGCCACGAGGACGTGGATCGTGGCCCAGCCCAGCGGCAGGCTGACCAGCGCGGACAGCCGGGC
>NZ_JALHQD010000004.1 GCF_022842145.1 Tabrizicola sp. | reverse complement strand
GAAGCGATGCTGATCCTGACCGACCGCAAGGGCGTGATCCTCGACACCGTCGGCGACACCTCGACGCTGAACAAGGCCCGGAAGATCAACCTGACCGTGGGCGGCGTCTGGAGCGAGGATGCCGCCGGCACCAACGGCATCGGGACGGCGCTCTTCATGGGTGCGCCGGTCTATGTGCATGGCGACGAACACTTTTGCGAAGGCATGAAAGCGTGGAGCTGCGCCGCCGCTCCGATCCGCGATCCGGTCGACCAGTCGATCATCGGTGTCATCAACCTCAGCGGGCTGACGACGATCTTCCAGAAGCACAACGCCGCCTTTGCCGCCACCGCAGCCCGCGACATCGAGGTGGCCATCGCCCAAGAGCAGTCCCTGCTCAACATGCGCCTGATGGAGGAAACCATCGGCCATTTCCCGAAGACCTCCGGCCCGAATGACGGCCTGGCGATCATCGACCGGTTCGGCCGCCTGATCTTCAACAGCAACTGCGGAGAGACCGTGCCAAAGCTGGGCCAGGGCCTGGGTCTTGGGGCCAAATTCCTCGATCTCCCCGACGGGCTGTCCGAGGAAATGATCCTGCGTGCCCTGCCCGAAGGGCTGCGCTGTCAGGACATCCGCCTGCTGAAGATCGACGGCGACATGCGGGGCGCAGCCCTCGTCTTCAACCAACCAAGTTCCTTTTCGCATCCCCAGCCCGCCCCCCTGTCGCGGAAGGCCGCCCCCGACCTGCCCGGCGTCGCAATTCCGGACACCAACCTGACCATTGTCGGCGGTAGTGCTGCGATCCTCGATGCGCTGGACACGGCCAGCCGGATCGACCTGACGGACGCGGCCATCCTCATCGAAGGACAGACCGGCGTCGGAAAGCAGCTTTTTGCCCGCCTGATCCATGCCCGCATCGCCCCGCCCGGCAAATCCGACTTCACCACGATCAATTGCGGCGCGGTCACCGAAAGCGTCTTTCGCAGCCGTCTTCAGGGCTCCAACGACGCCAGTCCCGGCACGCTGCTCTGTCTGGACGAGATCGGAGAGCTTCACCCGGAAAACCAGACGCTGCTTCTGCGCCACCTTGAAGAACGCCTCATCCGGCTGAGCGGGCCAGAGCGTCAGAACGACTCCCTGGTCCTCTTGTCGCTGACCAACCGCAACCTGCAGGCCGAGGTCGAGGCCGGGCGGTTCCGGCGTGACCTGTTCTACCGTCTCAGCAGCACGGTCCTGACGATCCCGCCCCTCAAGGACCGGGACGACGATGTCCTGCTGATTGCCGAACATTACAACCGCAAGCTCGCGCGCGAAACCGGGCGCGACCTCCTGATCTTCGGGGACGAGGTCCAGTCGGCCCTCCTCGCCCATTCCTGGCCGGGCAACGTCCGCGAGTTGCGCAACGCGGTCATCAGCCTGCACGCCTTGGCGAAGTCCCGGCATGTCACGCTCGCCGACCTGCCCCGCGCCGTCACCGCCCCGGCGCCCGCCCCGGCCGACCCATCGCTTCTGGCCGCCCACGACAGGCTGCAGGCCGGATCGGTGTCCTTGCGCATGGCAGAGGTGCTGTTGATCGAAAGCGCACTGGCCCAGCATCGCGGCAACCTCAGCAGCACCGCCAAGGCCCTGGGCATCTCCCGGCCGACGCTTTACCGCAAGCTCCACGACTACGGCATCGACGCGCGCCCGGACGAACCGAAGTCCTAGACCGGCCGCAGGTCACTCCACCGCGAAAGCCGTCGGTCTGCCCGCTGTCAATCCCGACACCTTCTCGACAATGCGTTCGGCCGAGATGCCGAAGTGGTCGTAAAGCTCGGCTATCGTGCCGGTCTGCCCGAAATGCTCGACGCCAAGCGGGATGGTCCGGTGCCCGCAGACCCCGCCCAACCAGGCCAGCGTGGCCGGATGGCCGTCGATCACCGTGATCAGATGGCAATGCGCAGGCAGGTCCTCCAGCAGCGTCTCGACAGCCGACCGGGCATCGCGCCGCCCGCGCGTCCGGGCGCGCTGCGCCGCGGTCCACCCGGCGTTCAGCCGGTCGGCCGAGGTCACCGCCAGCACGCCTACGTCACGCCGGCTGCCGCCAATCATGCCCGCCGCGCGGATCGCTTCCGGCGCCACGACGCCCTGATAGGCGATGACCACCTCGCAGTTCGGCCCCGGCTTGCGCAGCCAATAGCCGCCGTCAATCGCCCCCTGGACAAAGGCCTGATCCACCCGCCGCCCCGGCTGTTCCACCGGATTGGTGCTCAGTCGCAGATAGACCGAGCCGCCGGTTTCATCCCGTAGCCAGGTGCGCTCGTCCGGATCGCCGTCCCCCGACCGCTGCAGATAGCCGAACGCCCAGTGCAGGATGACCGCAAGTTCATCGGCGAAGGCAGGCTCGAAGGCGGCCAGCCCATCCTGTGCCATTCCGATCAGCGGCGTGCCGATCGACTGATGCGCCCCGCCTTCGGGCGCCAGCGTCACGCCGGACGGGGTGCCCACGATCATGAACCGTGCATCCTGATAGCAGGCATAGTTCAGCGCATCGAGGCCGCGCACCACGAAGGGGTCATAGACTGTGCCGATAGGGATCAGCCGCTTGCCAAACAGCGCATGCGACAGCCCGGCGGCCCCCAGCAAGAGGAACAGGTTCATCTCGGCGATGCCAAGCTCGATATGCTGGCCATCGGGGGCAAACTCCCATTTCGCGGTCGAGGCGATCTTCTCGGCCATGAACGTATCGGCCCGCGCCGTCCGCGCAAACAGCTTGCGGCGGTTGACCCAGGGGCCGAGGTTGGTCGTCCCGGTGACATCGGGGGATGTGGTCACGATCCGGCGGGCCAGATCACTGTCGCCCTTGCCCAGATCGTCCAGAATCTTGCCAAAGGCCATCTGGGTCGAGATTTCGCGGTCGGATTGCAAACTGATTTCCGGCACGGCGACGGTGCTGTCGTCCAGACGGCGCGGGCCACCCTGAAAGAACTGCACCCGGTCCAGAAAGGCCTGCAGCGCATCCTTGTCGCCGACCGTGGCAAAGCGGTCCCATTCCTGGCCCTCGGGCACGCCCATATGCGCCTGCCAGTCCGCCATCTGCGCCTTGGTCATCAGCCCGCCGTGGTTGTCCTTGTGCCCGGCAATCGGCGTCCCCCAGCCCTTGACCGTATAGGCCAGAAAGCAGACCGGCCGGTCGTGGTCGATGGCGGCAAAGGTTTCAGCCAGCGTCGCCACGCAATTGCCGCCCAGGTTTTCCATCAGCGCCGCCAGTTCCGCATCACTGCGCCGCGCCAGCAGTGCCGAGACCGGGCCCTGATCGCCCAGATCGTTCAGCAGCCGCGCGCGCCAGACCGCGCCACCCATGAAGGTCAGCGCCGCGTAAAGCTGGTTGGGGCAGTCGTCGATCCACTGCCGCAGGGCATCGCCACCCGGTTCCTGGAACGCAGCGCGCTGCAGGCGGCCATGCTTGACCCGCACGACATCCCAGCCGAAGGCCTCGAAAATCCGCTCGACCCGGCTCCACAGCCCTTCATGCACCACCCCGTCCAGCGACTGGCGGTTGTAGTCGATGATCCACCAGCAGTTCCGCAGCCCGTTCTTCCAGCCCTCCTGCAGCGCCTCATAGACGTTGCCCTCGTCCAGTTCGGCGTCCCCCACCAGCGCCACCATGCGTCCCGGGCGCACGCCCTCGCCCCAGGGCTTGGCCCGCACGTAATCCTGCACCAGCGAGGCAAAGGCGGTGATCGCCACCCCAAGCCCCACCGAGCCGGTGGAGAAATCGACATCGATCTGGTCCTTGGTGCGGCTGGGATAGCTTTGCGCCCCGCCAAACCCGCGGAAGTTTTCCATCCGCTCGCGGGACTGCCTGCCCATCAGGTAATGGATGGCATGCAGCACCGGGGCCGCATGTGGCTTCACCGCAATCCGGTCTTCCGGCCGCAAGGCATGGAAGTACAGCGCCGTCAGGATCGACACCATCGAGGCCGAGGATGCCTGATGCCCGCCGGTCTTGATCCCGTCCACCTTAGGGCGGATGTGGTTGGCGTGGTGGATCATCCAGTGCGACAGCCACAACAGCCGCTGCTCGACTGTCTTCAACTGATCGATACCGGCTTCGGTCATGTCGGTTGCCCCCTCTTGCGCAACCTCAGATTAATGCCAAACGCGCGCGCTTTTCCGGCTTTCTCTGCCGCTCTGATGGGCTATCCTGGTGATAATCAGCGCCATTCAGGAACCAGTCGATGCAATCCGCCAATGTCGATCCGCTGAACCTGTCGATTCTGCGTATCCTGCAGACGAACGGCCGCGCGACCGTCAACGAGATCAGCGCAGGCGTAGGACTAAGCCCCTCGCCCGTGGCGCGCCGGATCCGATTGCTGGAGGAGGCGGGGATCATCGCCGGTTACGCGGCCCGCATCGATGAAGCCGCCCTTGGCTACGGGTTTTCGGTGTTTGTCTCGGTCAAGCTGGACAAGCAGGTCGACGAGGCCCTGATGAAATTCGAAGCGGCGATCCAGGCCTTCCCGGAAGTGGTGGATTGCTGGCTGATGACCGGCAACCGCGACTATCTCTTGCGCATCGCCACAAGCGGCCTCGCCGAGTTCGAACGCTTTCTGGTCGGCAAGTTCACCAAACTTCCCGGCGTGGCCTCCATCGAAAGCTCGATCCCCCTGCGCCGCGTCAAGGTCGGTCTGGCACGCCTGGCTTAGGCGCCCAAGCCGCCACAACTCTTCCCCGGCGTCGCAGCGATCGGACAGAATGCTGTTGCCCAACTCCCAGACCCACCAGCCGACCCCCGGCAGATCCGGCACCTTCCCGGTCCCCGCAGGCCCACCACCCCACTTAACCGCCCGGTCAAGCCTCCGGCGCTGCGCCAAAACCTACCCCATGAACTCCACCGACAAGACCGTCGGCAGATGCCGCGCGACCTCCTCCCAGGTCTCCCCCTCATCCCGGCTCAGGAACACCGACCCCGAGTTCGTCCCGAAGGCCACGCCTCCCTCGCACGACGCCATCCCCTGCCGCAGCACCGTGAAAAAGCAGTCCTTCTCCGGCAGCCCCTGTCCCTTCCCCGCCCAGGTCTCGCCCCCATCCTCGGTCTTCCAGACCAACGCCCGCCCGCCCACCGGATAGCGCCCCAGCGAGTCCCCGTTCAACGGAAACACCCAGGCCACCCCCGGCTTCAATGGATGCGCCGCAACCGGAAACCCGAACGTCGACGGCAACCCCTCCGTCACCTCTTCCCAAACCTGCCCACCATCCCGGGACCGATAAACCCCCTGGTGGTTCTGCATCCAGATCAGCCCCTCCGCCGCCCCGAACGCCAGATTGTGCACGCAACTGAAGATCTCATCCTCCCGCCTGATCTCCTCGCCGTCCCAATGCCGCGGCAAGGCCCCCGCCGGCCCCGCCCGGTTCCCCCGCCGGTTCCGCTGCTGCCAGCTTTGCCCGCCATCCCGAGACTCGAACACCCCCGCCGCCGAGATCCCGACCCACAGCCCGCCCTTTCCGTCCGAAAGGATCGTGTGCAGCGTCAGCCCCGCCGCCCCCGGCTGCCACTGGTCCGCCCCCGGCTGATCCGTCAGCGCCTCCAGCCGCCGCCAGCTGACCCCGCCATCCCCGCTTTCAAACAGATACGCGGGCTTCGACCCCGCCAGCAGCCGCCCGCCGTCCAGACAGACCGACCACAGCTGCTCGGCCCCCGGAAACGGCCCCTTCGACACGCTCCACTCCCCGCCAACCCGCCGCCAGACCCCCGCCCCGTGCCAGCCGCTCCCCCCGGCCGCAAAGATCTCGCCCCCGCGCCCGACCGCATGGTTGATGGGCCAGCCCTCGCAGAACGGCCCCTCCACCCGCCCGCCAGACAGCACGAAAAGCCCTTTCGTCGTCCCGACCAGTATCTCCATCGCCGCCTCCTCCGCCCGCGCGCCCCAAAATCCTACTCCCCCGCCGTCGCATTGCACGCCTTTTCCTGACCGTCTGGACAAACTTCCCCCCATCCCGCTAACTCCCCGCAAAGGAGCCCTCCCATGTCCCGCAAGATCATCATCGACACCGACCCCGGCCAGGACGACGCCGTCGCCATCCTCCTCGCCCTCGCCTCGCCGGAACTTGAGGTTCTTGCCCTGACCGCCGTCGCCGGCAACGTGCCCCTTGCGCTGACCCAGAAGAACGCCCGCATCATCGTCGAACTCGCCGGACGCCAGACCCCGGTCCACGCCGGCTGCGACCGCCCGCTCACGCGCCCCCTCGTCACGGCCGAGCATGTCCACGGCAAGACCGGCCTCGATGGCATCCCCCTGCCCGAACCGACCCACCCGCTGCAGGACCAGCACGCCGTCGACTATCTGATTGAGACGCTGCGCGCCCACCCGACCGGCACCATCACCCTCTGCCCCCTCGGCCCCCTGACGAACATCGCCACCGCCTTCCAGCGCGCCCCCGACATCATCGCCAAGGTGGCCGAGATCGTCCTGATGGGCGGCGGCTATTTCGAGGGCGGCAACATCACCCCCGCGGCCGAGTTCAACATCTACGTCGACCCCGAAGCCGCTGACATCGTGTTCAAATCCGGCGTGCCCCTGGTGGTGATGCCGCTGGATGTCACCCACAAGGCCTTGACCTCGCGCGCGTGGGTGGAGGAGATGCGCGCCCTCGGCACACCCGTCGGCCAGGCCGTCGCCTCCTGGACCGATTTCTTCGAACGCTTCGACACCGCCAAATACGGCAGCGAGGGCGCCCCCCTGCACGACCCCTGCGTGATCGCCTACCTTCTGGAGCCCGCCCTCTTCACCGGCCGCCATGTGAACGTAGAGATCGAGACAGTCTCCGAGCTCACCCTCGGCATGACCGTCGCCGACTGGTGGCGCGTGACCGGGAGGGAGCCCAACGCGATGTTCATGGGCGGCGTGGACCGGGACGGGTTCTACCGGCTGTTGACGGAGCGGTTGGGGAGGTTGTGAGGGGCTGAACTCACAGTCAACGTAACCTCATTGCGCATAATTCAAAAGTCTATTCAACTGCACGATGAGTATGCTAAGAGATAAATAGTTTGTAGTGTAGGGTCACCATTATGCCTCAGGAACTTGCAAAGGTTACGTTCTACTTGGCAAAAGCGGGTCGCAAATTCGACGATCTGCTGAGCGACCCTGCCGAAGTGATTGAGGATGGCCAAGAAAAGGAAAAGGACCGTAAAGTGCGGACCTTTGACTTGGGCGAAGTGCCTGTTATGGTGGTTTGCCAACTGAACCGGGTCGTCCAGACGCCACCTTGGATCGACTTCATAAACGAAAGAATCGGGTTGCCCGAGGACAGGATTGCCTTCTCGGTTAACTCTGTTCGCCCAAGTGGGGTAATATTAATCGAGCTTGAGGGTCGAGTCCTTGCGGCAACGTTCGGTACAGGCGGCAGATCACTTTTGAAGTTTTCTGAATTTGTTCCAGATTTTGGAATTAAGACGGCCATGAACATGTGCGGGAACCAGGATTTGCGTCAAACGAAAACCCGCACCCATGCGCTTACAACCAAGCAAATTGATCGCCAAGTTAGTCGACCTTCAGACTCGCTAGACTTTGGCATGACCGAAACGGAGATTCTAAAGTATATCTCAGCGCACGCCGAACTTGACAAGAATGTAACGCTACAAGGGAAGGATAGTTTAACCGTCAAAGTTATTGGCGACGAGAAGCTTAGTTGGGATCGCTTAGTTGAATGGTCCGAAATCTTCCTTCAGAAGTATAAGGAAGACAGATACAAGCAACTATTTCCAAACTACCCCGCATTCGAGCCGGTCCCAAGCGAGATCGTTGACATTTTAGATCAGATTCTAGTTGATAAGATAAAGAGCGGCGACCTTACGCGCTTGCATCTTGCAGTTCCAGAATTTCTCCCGGATGATGACTTTAGCTTTTCATATTCTAACCATGCCAGTAAAAACATTGTAGTCTCGCACGTCGTCGCATCCGATCTCCTAAGTCAGAAACACTTTCCGACCGATAAACTGTCCGTGGCGAAGCTGAAGGCTAAGCAAATCTACGCGTACTCCCACGAGCAGGACAAGATTCTAGGCGATCGCTGTTGGAGCACCTATTCGTGTATAGTCACCGAAGTTGACCATGCAGGTGCATGCTACGTGCTTTCTGAGGGCGTCTGGCAGAAGGTCGATGACGACTTTTATAAGGCAGTAAATAACTTCATTGCAAAGGTTCTCCCGGTAGAGAAAGTAGATAAGAAGTTCCATGGTATAGATATTTCAGTCGTTAAGGAGCGAAAGAACAAAGAGTCTAGGTTCAATGAGAGATTCGCCGAACTGTGCGACAAGAGCATAATGTTTGATCGCGCCAAGCTCAAGATTGGTCAGGGTCGTAAGGATAAGGAATTCTGTGATCTGCTACAGCTTTGCGATGACGGAAGAATCAATATCATTCAAGTGAAGCAGCATTCTGGCTCCAGTAACTTGAGCTATCTATTCTCGCAAGCCAGGTTCTACTGTGATTTCTTTCTTTCGGATCAAGTATTCTTGGATGAGATTCGGGACTTCATCAAGAATTCCAAGCACGGGAAGGTAGATTCGTTTCTCGCTAAGATCGGGGAAAAGATTGCGGACGTAAATGGGGGTTCCTTTGTCGTTAAGTTGTGGACACTCTACAATGAGAAGGAAGCCCCTCCTGCCCCGGTCGATCTTCCACTCATGGCAAAGTATGAGTTGAAATTGGCATACGAGCGGTTACGGAATATTAACAAGTACGCGAACGTCTGCTATTCTACAATTCCGGTAAAGATCGTGAACTTTCAGCTAGATCGCGGCGGCGGGAAGAAGAAAGCAGCTTAACATTGCACCCCAAATTCCTAACAAACCCCTAACGCCCACAGCCAACCCCTTGAAATCCTTACCCTCCAAACCCTGCCCACGCGCGGGCGGAGTCCTTTGCGGCCCCCATCACCCCAAGGGCAGCACCACCGAGAACCGGCTCCCCTCGCCCACCACGCTCTCCACCCGCAGCCACCCCCGGTGCCGGCTCACGATGTGCTTCACGATGGCCAGCCCCAGCCCCGTCCCCCCCATCTCGCGGCTCCGGTGGGAATCGACCCGGTAGAACCGCTCCGTCAGCCGCGGCAGGTGGACCGCATCGATCCCCTCCCCCTCGTCCGCGACCTCGACCCGCACCGCCGGTCCCCGCACCGTCTCCTCCAGGGAAAGCGAGACCCGCACCACCTGCCCCGCCCGCCCATATTTCAGCGCGTTCTCGACCAGGTTCGTGAAGACCTGCACCAGCTGGTCCGCATCCCCCGGCACCGTCACCGGATCGCCCACCAGCTCCACCCGGTCCCCCTTCCGCTCCGCCACCCCGGCGAGCGATGAGATCACCCCCTCCAGCACCCCGCGCAGTTCCACCGGACCCTTCGGCCGCACCCGCTCCTCCGCCTCGACCCGGGACAGCCGCAGAAGGTCGCCCACCAGCCGGTTCATCCGCCCCGCCTCTGCCTCCATGATCCCCAGGAACATCTCCCGCGCCTTGGGGTCGTCCTTCGCGGCGTGTTTCAGGGTCTCGATGAACCCCATCAGCGCGGTCAGCGGAGTCCGGAGTTCATGGGACACGTTCGCCACGAAATCCCGCCGCATCTCCCCCGCCCGCTCCTCCTCGGTCACGTCGCGGAAGATGCACAAGAGAAGCTCTCCCTGCGCCGAGACGGTGGTCTGGAACACCGCCTCCTGCCCCTCGCGGCGGAGCGTCATCCGCACCTCCTGCACCCCGCCCGCGCGCGCGACCTCGCCGATCGCCTGCAGGACCGTGGGCGCGCGGACCGCCATCGCGGGGTGCCGCCCCGCCAGTCCCGCGCCGAACAGCGCCTCGGCCAGCGGATTCAGCGCCAGAATGCGGTCGTCGCGCCGCACCAGCATCGCGGGAAGCGGCACGCCCGCCAGCAGTTGGTCAGGGTCCAGGGCGGTCATTCGCGCGACTTCTCCGGAACATTCGGTCCTCTGCCCTTGTCTTGCGCGGGAATACCAGTAAATTCCCGGTTGTATAGATTATGCGGTGCGGAACCGGCCTTTACCCGGACCAAGTGTCGGCCCCGACGTGAGTCCTTAAGACAGACGATTTGGCGGCGCCTCACGGTATGAGAGGTTGGGATTTGTCGCAAAAGCTTAGGTGTCTGGTTATTGGCATTCCCGAAGCCCGCGCCGCCGAGGGCAGCCTTCGGCCGGAGGAATTTGCATCCATCAGTCTCGAGGCCTTCGAAAGCCAGTTGCCGCTGCCGGCTTCGCTGGAACTGGTGGTGACGCCGCTGTTCTGCAAGACCTTTGACGCATTGGAGATTATCGAGAAGCTTGGCGCGCAGGACTACCGCAAGACGCTGCGGGTGGTGGCGCCGAAGCTGCCGAACCGGCAGATCGTCTTGCGTGAACTGCGCAGTCATGCGGCCCGCCAAGGCATCACCATCGAACTGATCGAGGAAGGCTGACGGCCTCACACGCGGCTCAGCCCGGCGCGGAACCTGCGGGCATTGGCCTGGTATCCCGCGGCCGAGGCAAGCAGGCGTGCGCGTGCGGTCTGGTCCAGATCCCGCACAACCTTTCCGGGAGAACCCATGACCAGGCTGCCATCCGGGATCTCCTTGCCTTCGGTGATCAGGGCGCAGGCACCTATCAGGCACCCCCGGCCGATCTTCGCCCCATTCAGCACCGTGGCCCCCATGCCGATCAGGGTCCCCTCGCCGATGGTGCAGCCATGCAACATGGCCTTGTGGCCGATGGTGCAGTTGGCACCGATGGTCAGCGGATAGCCCATGTCGGTGTGCAGGACCGCATTCTCCTGCACGTTCGAGCCGGCTCCGACCCGGATCTCTTCATTGTCGCCGCGGATTGCCGCGCCGAACCAGATCGAGGCATCGGCTTCGACGACCACCTTGCCGATCAGGACGGCGGTGTCGGCCACCCAGGCCGAAGGGTCGATCTCTGGCGCGATGCCGTCCAGGGCGTAGATCATCGGGCTTCGAACTCCTCGTTCAGCGTGCGGACAAAGGCAGAGAGCTGGGGCTGGCGTTCACGCTTCAGCCGTTCGGCGGTAAGGACCGCCTTCAGCCGTTCGAACGTCAGTTCCAGGTCGTCATTCACCAGCACGTAATCGTATTCCGCCCAGTGGCTGATCTCGTCGCGGCTTTTCGCCATGCGACCGGCGATCACCTCGTCGCTGTCCTGGGCACGCGAGCGAAGGCGGCGGTCAAGCTCGGCGATCGATGGCGGGAGGATGAAGATCGACACGACATCACCCCGCATGGCCTGGGCTACCTGCTGGCCGCCCTGCCAATCGATGTCGAAGACGGTGTCGGTACCCGCCTGCATCGCGGCCTCGACCGGGCCTCGGGGCGATCCATAAAGGTTGCCGAAAACCTCGGCATGTTCCAGCATCTGGCCATCCGCGACCATCGCCAGAAAGTCCTCACGGCCGCGGAAATAGTATTCTCGGCCGTCCTCCTCGCCGGGTCTGGGCTTCCGCGTCGTGGCCGAGACCGAGAAACGCATGGTGGGGTCCCAGGCCATCAGCATCCGGGAAAGCGTCGATTTGCCTGCGCCGGAGGGCGAGGAAAGGATGAGAAGAAGCCCGCGCCGGGTCATGCGTCATTCCACATTCTGAACCTGCTCGCGCATCTGATCGATCACGGTTTTCAGGTCAAGACCGATGCGGGTCAGCGCCAGCGACTGCGCCTTGGAGCAGAGCGTGTTCGCCTCGCGCATGAATTCCTGCATCAGGAAGTCCAGCTTGCGCCCGGCGGGCTGCCCTTCGGCCAGATGCGCGCGGGCGGCGGAGACATGGGCGGCCAGACGGTCCAGTTCCTCGGTGATGTCGGTCTTCACCGCCAGAAGCGCCAGTTCCTGTGCCAGCCGTCCCGGGTCCACGGCATCTGTCGCACCGACGACGCGGGCGACGGCTTCGCGCAGGGTATCGGCCTGGGTCACAGCACGGGCAGCGGTCTCGGCCTGCGCTTCGGCGGTGAGGCTGGCAATGCGGTCCAGCTGCGCGGTCAGGACGGCGGCCAGCGCCCGGCCCTCCGCCCCGCGCATGGTGTGGAAATCGGCCAGAAGTGCTGGCAGGTCGGCAAGCAGGGCCTGGCGCAGCGGGCCCGTGTCGGTTTCCTGCGCCGCCGCATCGATCACCCCGCGCAGGGTCAGCACATCCGCCGCCGTCGGCTGGCGCAGCGTCACGCCCGCGGACATCGCCGCCGCCTCGACCCGCCCCAGCGCGCCCAAGGCTGCCCCCAGCGCCGCCTCGTTCAGCCGGAAGGCCGTGTCGTCGCGCCCATCCTCCTGCGTCACCTTCAGCGTCAGGCTGACGTTGCCCCGGGTGACCGCCTTCTGCAGCTCGGCCCGCAGCGCCACTTCCAGCCCGTCGATCCAGTCCGGCACCCGCAGGCGCAGGTCCAGCCCCTTGCCGTTGACCGACCGCAAGTCCCAGGTCCAGCTGTAGCCACCCCCTGCGCCGCGCCGGGCAGCGAAGCCTGTCATCGAGATCATGCGGTCCTTTCAGCGCCCGGCGCGCGGGGTATTTACCATTTGACTAGATTTTCGCCCGAATCTTCACGATCCGCGCTAATTTCCCTTCATGGCGCGGCCCGCGGTTCACCCGCAAGGGCAACGATGCAGCCGGTGGAGAGAATGATGTCGCTAAGCTTCCTGGATCGGTTCCGCCCGCAGCGCCCCGCGCAGACGCCGGTGGTCTTCGACGGTCTGGCGCAGGTCCGCGGCTACTGGGAAGGCCTGCGCCAAGGTGAGGCGCTGCCCGCCCGCGCGGCCATCGACCCCCGCGGTCTGGGCGGAGTGCTGGACCGCGTCTTTCTGGCCGAAAGGATCGGACGCGGGCTGGTGCAGCTTCGGATCGCGGGATCGGGGCTGGCCGAGTTTGCTGGAATGGACGTACGCGGCCTGCCGCTCAGCTGCCTCTTCGCCGCCGAGTCCCGGGCGCAGCTGTCGGTCACGGTCGAGCGCGCCTTTAGCGAACCCGCGGTGGCCGAAGTCGACCTCGGCTCGGACCGGGCGGCCGGTGGCGGGCTGGTGGCACGACTACTACTTCTGCCGTTGGCCGATGAGGGCGGGACGAAGCTGATATTGGGGGCCATCAGCTTTGCCCCGGGGCCGACGGCGCGATGCAAATTCCAGATCCGCAGCTGGCGCGACGAGCGCCTGCCGCGGGCCCCCGAACCCCAGTCCGACGCGCCGGCCGCCCCGCCGGTCCGGCAGTTCGGCCATCTGTCGCTGGTGCATGTCAGCGAATGAAAAAAGGCGGCGGGTTGCCCCACCTCCCCTCATCCGTCTTTTCCTGACGCTTAAAGCGCGACGCGGCGCGCGGCCTCGCGCTGCGAGGACAGCTCTTCCGCAACAAGGAAGGCCAGCTCCAGCGACTGCGAGGCGTTGAGACGCGGGTCGCAGGCGGTGTGATAGCGGTCGGCCAGATTCTCATCCGACACGGCGCGCAGACCGCCGGTGCATTCGGTCACGTCCTGGCCCGTCATCTCGAAATGCACGCCGCCGGGGACGGTGCCCTCGGCCTTGTGGATCGCGAAGAACTCCCGCACTTCGCGCAACACGCTGTCGAACGGCCGGGTCTTGTAGCCCGAGGCCGCCTTGATCGTGTTGCCGTGCATCGGGTCGCAGGACCAGACGACGTTGGCGCCCTCGGCTTGGACGGTCTTGATCAGGCGCGGCAGATGCTCGCCGACCTTGCCCGCGCCAAAGCGGGCGATCAGGGTCAGGCGACCGGCTTCGTTTTCCGGGTTCAGCTTGGCCATCAGGACCTTAAGGTCCTCCGCCGTGGTCGAGGGGCCGCACTTCAGCCCGATCGGGTTCAGCACGCCGCGGCAGAATTCGACATGCGCGCCGTCGGGCTGACGGGTGCGGTCGCCGATCCAGATCATGTGACCCGACCCGGCCACGTTCTGTCCGGTGATCGAATCCACCCGGCACAGCGCCTCTTCGTATTCCAGAAGCAGGGCTTCGTGGCTGGTGTAGAAGTCCACGCGGCTAAGCTCGTTCGCGGTGTCGCTGTTCACGCCGGCCGCATTCATGAAGTCCAGCGCGTCGGAAATCCGGTTCGCCATCTCGCGGTAGCGTTCGGCCTTGTCATGCTCGGCAAAGCCCAGGGTCCAGCTGTGCACTCGGTGGATGTCGGCGAAACCGCCCGTGCTGAAGGCGCGCAGAAGGTTCAACGACGCTGCCGCCTGGGTATAGGCCTGCAGCATCCGGTTCGGATCGGCGACCCGCGCTTCGGGGGTCGGCTCGAAGCCGTTGATGATGTCGCCCTTGTAGGACGGCATTTCGACGCCGTTGATCACTTCGGTCGGGGCCGAGCGCGGCTTGGCGAACTGGCCGGCCATCCGGCCGACCTTGATGACCGGAACCTTGGCGGCGTAGGTCAACACCACCGCCATCTGCAGCATCACCCGGAAGGTGTCGCGGATGTTGTCGGCGCTGAATTCCGCAAAGCTTTCGGCGCAGTCGCCGCCTTGCAGGAGAAACGCCTTGCCCTCTGCCGCCAGCGCAAGCTGCTTCTTCAGCCGCCGCGCTTCGCCGGCAAAGACCAGCGGCGGGTATTTCGACAGTTGCGCCTCGACCGAATTCAGCGCCGTCTGATCGGGATAATCCGGCATCTGGATCCGCGGTTTCGCGCGCCACGCCGTCTTCGTCCATCCCTTGGTCATCGTCCCACTCCGGTCCCGTGCAATCGGCCAGCGGTATACGCCCCCGTTTCCGCCTTTGCAAAGGGCGATTGGGCGGAAACTGCCGCTTTCGGCCCTTGCGGCTGGTCGGAATTTCGGTTTCGATGGCCCGCAAACGACATAATCAGGTCGCAGACATGACGCTCGCGCCACGAAAAGCCACCCAGACCCCGAAGACAACCGCGACGCGTCGCTTTGTCTTCCTGCTGCTGGACAAGTTCACCATGATCAGCTTCGCCGGCGCGATCGAGCCGTTGCGGTTGGCCAATCGCGTTGCGGGCGAGGCGCTTTACAGCTGGGTCCTTTGCGGCGAGGGAGTTGAGAAGACCTGCTCGAACGGTGCCACGTTCCGGCTCGACATGGGGCTGGAGGAGATGGACCGCGAGGACATCATCCTTGTCTGCGGCGGGTTGGACATCCAGCGCACCACGACCAAGGGCGTCGTCAACTGGCTGCGGCGCGAGGCGCGGCGGGGTGTCACCATCGGCGGTATCTGCACCGGGGGACATGCGCTTGCGAAGGCGGGGCTTCTGGACGGCAAGAAAGCGACGATCCACTGGGAAAACCAGGATGGATTCTCCGAGGAATTCGAGGATGTGAAGCTGACCAAGTCGGTCTACGTGATGGACGGCAACCGCTGGACCACGGCAGGCGGGATTTCGTCGCTGGACCTGATGCTGAAGCTTATCGCCGCCGATCATGGCGAGGATCTGGCCAATACCGTGGCCGACCAGCTGATCTACTCCACCATCCGCACCGACCAGGACACCCAGCGCCTGTCGATCCCGACCCGGATCGGCGTGCGGCACCCGAAGCTGAGCCAGGTCATCCAGATGATGGAGGGCAATATCGAGGACCCGATGTCGCCCGCCGATCTGGCCGAGGAAGTGGGCATGTCGACCCGCCAACTGGAGCGTCTGTTCCGCCGCTACCTGAACCGCTCTCCCAAGCGGTATTACATGGAACTGCGGTTGCAAAAGGCCCGCAACCTGTTGATGCAGACCGACATGAGCGTGATCAACGTGGCCTTGGCCTGCGGGTTCGCGTCGCCCTCGCACTTCTCCAAGTGCTACCGCAGCCACTACAGCACCACCCCTTACCGCGAGCGGGGCACCCAAGGCCTGCCCGGCGCGTTGCCGGTGCGGCTGTCGATCTAGGGCCGTGGACAGGTGTTAAGACCAGGTTAACGCGAAACGGCAACCCTCTGTAAACATTGGAAGCCCTCGATTTGTCCACCGTGGGCACTAGTCGGCTGGAGCCATCCGGTAGACCGCCCCGTCATAGACCGCCAGAAACCAGATCGACCCGTCCGGCGCCTCGATCACATCCCTGACCCGACCCGTCTCTGGCCCCGCGATCCGTTCCTCGGCGAAGCCCGTCTCGGCCGGCGTGTCGGGGTCCAGCCGACCGAGGAAGTCGCTGTTCAGGGACCCGAAGAAGATGTCGCCGGCCCACTCCGGCACCAGCTTGCCGGAATAGACCAGCAGCCCCGACGGCGCGATGGAAGGGTCCCAGTAATGCAGCGGCTGCTGCATCCCCGCCAAGGCCTGCCCCTGCCCGATAGGATCGCCGTTGTAGTTGATCCCGTAGCTGATCACCGGCCAGCCATAATTCTTGCCCGTCGCCGGCGCGTTCAACTCGTCCCCGCCCTGCGCCCCGTGTTCCACTGTCAGAAGCCGCCCCGTCAGGTCCAGAGCCGCGCCCTGGATGTTGCGGTGGCCCCGCGACAATGCGCCCGGAAGCCAGCCGTCCTGCGTGACTGCGGGACTGCCTTCGCGGTTCAGGACGATCACCTTGCCGGGCGAGACCTGCGGGTCCTGCGCCTGCATCCCGCCCGGACCGGTGCCACGGTCACCGGTCGCAAGCGCGATGGTCCCGTCCGCCAGTTCGACCAGCCGCGCCCCGAAGTGGCGGCCGCCCGGATAGCCATCGCCGGTGAAGACAGTCTGGAAATCCTCCAGCCGGGAGCCGTCCTCGGAAAGACGTCCCTTGCCCGCCGCGGTCGCCCCGCCGGCAACGGTCTCTGCCGCGAAGCTGAGCCAGACCTCACGGGCGGTGGCGAAGTCGCGCGGCACGAGGACGTCCAGCAAGCCGCCCTGCCCTTCGACCAGCACCTCGGGCAAGCCCTCGACCCGCTGGGCGGCCCCGTCCCGGACCAACTGCAGACGACCGTCTCGTTCCGTGACCAGGAAGGACCCGTCTGGAAGAAATTCGATGCCCCAGGGCTCTTCAAGTCCTTCGATCACCGGAGTGATGGCCATTGTCCCGGCCGAGGTCTGCAGTTCACTCGCAAACAGGCTTTGGGGCAGCAGGGCCAAGAGCGGCAAGAGAAGTGAGGTCTTCATGTCGATCCTTTTTCGGGGACAGCACGGCGGCACTGGCAGCAAGGGTTGCGCCGCAATAAAGGTAGTGCGCGCTGCAGTTGTGTCGACTCACATGCGGTAACAGTGTCGCCAGCGTGTCGACAAAATGGGCCTTTTCTTTTTACACGGCCCGCACTACCGTCTGCGCAGGATTTCGATCCAATCAGGGAGATACAATCAATGAAGAAACTTCTGCTGGCCGCTTCGGCCTGCGCACTGATGGCTGGTGCTGCCGCTGCCGAGGACGTCAAGATCGGCATTCTGATCGGTTTCACCGGCCCTATCGAATCGCTGACCTCGCACATGGCGAACGCGGCCGAAACCGCGATGGCCGAAGTGAATGCTTCGGGCAAGGCCAAGAACACCTACGCCTCGGTGCGTGGTGACTCGACCTGCACCGACGCGGCGGCTGCCACTGCCGCGGCTGAGCGCATGGTCACCGCCGAAGGCGTCAAGGGCATCATCGGCGGCGACTGCTCGGGCGTGACCCGCGCAGTGCTGACGAACGTCGCCATGCCGAACGGCATCGTGATGGTCTCGCCCTCGGCCACCTCGCCGGCGCTGACTGCCGACCCGGACAATGGCCTGTTCTTCCGCACCGCCCCGTCGGACGCGCGCGAAGGCGAAGTCATGGCGGACATCCTGACCGAAAAGGGCATCAAGTCGATCGCCCTGACCTACTCCAACTCGGACTACGGCAAGGGTCTGGCGGAATCGATCGCGGCGGCTTTCATCGCCAAGGGCGGCACCGTGACGATCAACGCGGCGCATGACGACGGCAAGGCCGACTACTCGGCCGAAGTCGCGGCACTCGCGGCGGCAGGCGGCGACCTTCTGGTCGTGGCAGGCTACCTCGACCAGGGCGGCAAGGGCATCATCCAGGCCTCGCTCGACACCGGCGCCTTCTCGACCTTCGGTCTGCCCGGCGGCATGGTGGGTGACTCGCTCCCCGTAGCCATCGGCCCGGCACTGGACGGCTCCTACGGCCAGGTTGCACAGTCCGACAGCCCCGGCGCTGCGGTCCTGCAGGAAATGGGCAAGACCAACGAGCCCGCTTTCGACGCGACCTCGCCCTACACCCCCGAAAGCTATGACGCCGCAGCACTGCTGATGCTTGCCATGGAGGCTTCCGGTTCGACCGATCCGGCCGTCTACAAGGAAAAGATCCTGGAAATCGCCAACGGACCTGCTGACGGTTCGGGCACCAAGGTCCTTCCGGGCGAACTGGGCAAGGCGCTGGAGCTGATCGCGGCCGGGACTGCCATCGACTATGATGGCGCTTCGGGTGTGACGCTGATCGGACCGGGTGAATCCGCTGGTCGCTACAAGCAGTTCGAAGTCAAGGGCGGCGTCTACGAGACCGTCCAGTTCCGTTGATCCCTAACCGGATCGGTTGACATGGCACGGCCCGGGCAGCACGCCCGGGCCGTCGCCTAAAAAAGAAGCCCTCCACCCCCCGAAGACGGGACAAGGATGGGCTACGACAGGGGAAGCACATGATCCGGGTCGAGAAGCTGCACAAGCATTTCGGCGGCTTTCACGCCGTTGACGGCGCATCGCTGGAGATCAAGACCGGTTCGATCACCGGGCTGATCGGGCCCAACGGCGCTGGCAAGACCACGTTATTCAACGTCATCGCCGGGCGCTATGAGGCGACCTCCGGTCACGTCTACATGGACGGCGAGGAAATCACCGGCCTGCCGCCGCACAAGCTGTTCGACAAGGGCCTTCTGCGCACCTTCCAGATCGCCCACGAGTTCAGCTCGATGACCGTACGCGAGAACCTGATGATGGTTCCGCCGCGCCAGACCGGAGAAAAGCTGTGGAATGCGCTGTTCTCGCGCGGGGCCGTCGCCGAGGAAGAGGAACGCATCCGCCAGAAGGCCGACGAGGTGCTCGAGTTCCTGACCATCAGCCACATCGCCGACCAGAAGGCCGGGATGATCTCGGGCGGGCAGAAGAAGCTGGTCGAACTGGGCCGCACGATGATGGTCGACGCCAAGATCGTCTTCCTGGACGAGGTCGGCGCGGGCGTGAACCGGACGCTGCTGAACACCATCGGCGACGCCATCGTGCGGCTGAACAAGGAACGCGGCTACACCTTCTGCGTGATCGAGCATGACATGGACTTCATCGGTCGCCTTTGCGACCCGGTGATCTGCATGGCCGAGGGCAAGGTCCTAGCCGAGGGCACCGTCGACCAGGTCAAGAACGACGAACGCGTGATCGAGGCCTATCTGGGCCGCGGCCTGAAGAACAAGCTGAAGGAAGGTGCGGCATGAGGCTTTCCGCCCTTCTTCTGGCGGCCGGTCTGGCCACTCCGGGGATCGCTCTTGCCTATTCAGAGGTCGAGAAGGCCGTCGCACCCGTTTCGACGGTTTCGACCCTGGACGAATCCGCTGCGTTATCGGTTGGCCTTGGCGATGCCGCCGCGGTCGACTGCACGCCGATCACTCTGGCGGTGCAGTTCTGCGGCAGTGCCCTTGGCTGGACCAGCACGACCCCTGCCAGCCCCGAGATCGACGCGGCCTACCGGATCGATGCGCTGCACTATGCGCAATATCTGATCGAGGATCTGGACAGCGACAATGGGCTGACGGCCCAGGACATGCGGCATGTCGTGTTGGACAACATCGGACTGGTCAGCGCCACAACCCCCGAACTGATCAGCGTCGGCCCGGCCAGTCTGGGTGTCCTGACCGGAGACACCGTGGTCTACAAGGCCAGGATCAAGGGAATGGACGTGGTCTTCGCTAACTCGGTCTTCCTTCAGCCGAAGCGGGTCATGCAGATCATGACCTTTGCCGTCGGGGCAGAATACACGGCGCAGCAGGCGGACTATCAGGCCGCGCTGCTGTCCAACACGAAGCTGGCCAAATGACCGCATCGCCGTCGCCTTGCACTCCTCCGGCCCTGCACCTGGACCTTTCCCAATGAGCGCTCCTTTCCTGATCGGCGAGAACATGACCGGCGGCTACGGCGCGGTCGACATCCTGCATGACTGCACCCTGGCCGTGGAGCCGGGCGAGATCGCGGTGATCGTCGGCCCGAACGGCGCCGGCAAGTCGACCGCGATGAAGGCGGTTTTCGGGATGCTGAAACTGCGACAGGGCAGCGTCAAGCTGATGGGCGAGGATATCACCTCGCTTTCCCCGCAGGCGCGCGTCCGAAAGGGCATGGGCTTCGTGCCGCAGACCCACAACATCTTCACCGGAATGACCGTCGAGGAAAACCTGGAGATGGGCGCCTTCATCCGGACGGACGACACGATCCGCGACACCATGCAGCAGATCTACGACCTGTTCCCGATCCTGAAGCAGAAGCGCTACCAGAAGGCGGGAGAGCTTTCGGGCGGCCAGCGCCAGCAGGTCGCCGTGGGCCGTGCGCTGATGACCCAGCCGAAGGTCCTCATGCTGGACGAACCAACCGCGGGCGTCAGCCCCATCGTCATGGACGAACTGTTCGACCGCATCATCGAGATCGCCCGCACCGGGATTTCGATCCTGATGGTCGAGCAGAACGCACGCCAGGCGCTGGACATCGCCGACAAGGGCTATGTGCTGGTCCAGGGTCGCAACCGGTATACCGACACCGGGCAGGCGCTGCTTGCCGACCCGGATGTCCGCAAGTCGTTTCTGGGGGGTTGAACATGCACATGCACCCCCTTCCGCACCTGGCTCCCGGGTTGGTTCTGGCTGTGACGTTGGTTTCCCCCGGTTTCGCACAAGAGACCTGGGGCTGCGCCGCCATCGAGGAATGCCGCAGCGACTTCGATACCTGCGAGGCTCTGGCAGGGTTCAAGTTCCCGCTGGACGTGTCTGCAGACGGCAAGACCGCCCGGCTGGTCACGCCCGGCTTCCGGCTGAAACTGGCACTCTCTCAAGCCGACGAAGCCAAGCGGACCTTTGCAACCGTCACAGATGACGGGACCTTTGCCGTTACGCTGGAACCCGGCGGGGCGTTCGTAGGACTGAGAACGCAGGAGGTTTTCGGCACGATGGTCGATCACCGACTGACGGCGACATGCAAGAAGGCTGCGAACTGATGGACATTCTCAACGCCCTTGTCGCCTTTCTGAACTTCATCGTCGTGCCCGGCCTTGCCTATGGCAGCCAGCTGGCGCTGGGGGCGCTTGGCATCACGCTGATCTTCAGCGTCCTGCGCTTTTCCAACTTCGCGCATGGCGACACGATGGCCTTCGGAACGGCCTTCGTGATCCTCTTCACCTGGTGGTTCCAGTCGATGGGCATCACGGCAGGCCCGTTGCCGACGGCGCTTCTTGCCCTGCCCCTTGGCATCCTGGTCACCATCGCGATGGTGCTGGGGACAGACCGGGTGGTCTACCGCTTCTACCGCAAGCAACGCGCCAAGCCGATCATCGTGGTGATCGTCTCGACCGGCGTCATGTTCGTCATGAACGGCCTCGTGCGCCTGATTATCGGCACCTCCGAGCAGAACTTCACCGATGGCGAGCGGATGATGCTGAACCCGCAGGACTTCAAAGCCTGGACCGGGTTGGCCGAACCCTTGGCAATCAAGACGACGGCGGCACTTTCGGTCGTCGCGGCGGTGATCTGTTGCGTCCTTCTGTTCTGGTTCCTGCAGAAGACCCGGACCGGCAAATCGATGCGCGCCTATTCCGACAACGAGGACCTGGCGCTCCTTTCCGGCATCAACCCTGAACGCGTGGTGATGGTCACCTGGATCATTGCAGGTGCGCTGGCCTGCATCGCGGGCACGCTTTACGGCTTGGACAAGTCCTATCGCGGGATCGTCTACTTCAGCCTCTTGATGCCGATGTTTGCCGCCGCCGTCGTGGGGGGCCTCGGCTCGCCCGTGGGCGCTGTCGTCGGCAGCTTCATCGTCGCCTTCTCGGAACTGATCGTGACCAGCGCCTGGAAGAAGATCCTGGGCTACCTGGTCCCGCCCGAGTGGCTTGGCGATGGGCTCTACCAGGCGCTGTCGACCGACTACAAGGTCGCCGTCAGCTTCTCGATCCTGATCCTGGTCCTGCTGTTCCGCCCGCAGGGCATCTTCGGAGGCAAGTGATATGCACCGCAACCTCTACCTCTTCGCCGGTGTGGCACTGCTGTTCATCCTGACCGGGGTGTTCCAGAGCTGGAACCTGTCACTGAACATCCTGAACCTCGCCCTTCTGTCCTGCATCATGGCGATCGGTGTGAACATCCAGTGGGGCTATGCGGGTCTGTTCTCGACCGGGATCGTCGGCTCGGTCGCGCTCGGTGGCCTCGCTGTCGTCCTCGTCTCGGCCAAGCCGGTGCCCGAGGGCTGGGCAGCCGGCGGTCCGCAGATCGTCGAAGGGCTGCTTTTCGCTGCCTTTGCCATCGCTTTTGCGACCTGGCTGTACCGGCGTCTCAAGCCGGGCACCAACCGCGCCCTGGCCTTGGCGCTGTATCTGGTCGTGGCCTTCTTCATCTACCGCATGATCCTTGACCCTGGTGTCGTTGCTGTCGAATCGAACAACCCCGCCCAGGACGGCAACATCGGCGGGCTGGGTCTGAACTCGCTGCTCGCCTGGCCCGTCGGCGCGCTGATGGCCGCTGCTGCCGCCTGGGTCATCGGGAAGATCGCCCTTGGCCTGCGCGAGGATTACCTGGCCATCGCGACCCTTGGCATCGCCGAGATCATCGTCACCGTCCTGCGCAACGAGGACTGGCTGGCGCGTGGCGTGAAGAACCTGATCGACCTGCCCCGTCCCTGGCCCGTGCCCTACGAGGTCGACCTTCAGCTCAACCCGGCGTTCCTTGAACCAGTCGCAAATGCCGGGCTTGACCCGGTCACCGCGTCGACCATCTTCGTCAAGCTTCTCTACGCCACCATGTTCGGACTGGTCCTGGTCCTGTTGGTCTGGGGCTGCGAGCGGGCGCTGAACAGCCCCTGGGGACGCACCGTCCGCGCCATCCGCGACAACGAAGTGTCTGCGGCCGCGATGGGCAAGGACGTGAAGTTCCGCCACCTGCAGATCTTCATCATCGGCTCGGCCGTGGTGGGACTGGCGGGGGCGATGCTGACCTCGATGGAAGGCCAGTTGACGCCGCCGTCCTACCTGCCCCTGCGCTTCACCTTCCTGATCTGGGTGATGGTGATCGTCGGTGGGTCCGGCAACAACTGGGGCTCGATCCTGGGGGGGTTGCTGATCGGCTGGCTCTACCTGGCCGTGGAGTTCCTGGGACCGCAGGTCATGGGCGCAATCACGGCGGGCCTGCCTGCCGGCGACCTGAAGGACCACCTGCAGGACACCGCCGCCCACATGCGTCTGCTGACGCTGGGTGTCGTCCTTCTGCTGGTCATGCGTTTCGCCCCACGCGGCTTAATCCCCGAGAAGTAAGCCCCTCGCGGCCCGGCATCTGTGTCTGGCCGCGACATTCTTTGTCGCAAATCCTCATGCCAACCGGCCCCTGCCCCGTCATGGTGCGGCAAAACCGGATATGGCGGAGAGACTTGCAATGAAGACCCATGCGCGCGTTGTGGTGATCGGTGGCGGCGTTGTCGGCTGCTCGGTGCTGTATCACCTGACCAAACTCGGCTGGTCCGACGTCATGCTGATCGAACGGTCGGAGTTGACCAGCGGGTCGACCTGGCACGCGGCGGGCGGCTTTCACACGCTGAACGGCGACACCAACATGGCCGCGCTGCAGGGCTACACGATCCGGCTTTACAAGGAGCTGGAGGCGATCACCGGCATGTCCTGCGGGTTGCACCATGTCGGCGGCATCACTTTGGCCGACAACAAGGAGCGGTTCGACCAGCTGAAGGCCGAACGCGCCAAGCACCGCTACATGGGTCTGGACACCGAGATCCTGGGGCCGGAGGAGATCAACAAGTTCACCGACGGCATGGTGAACCTGGAAGGCATCGTCGGTGCGCTTTACGATCCCTTGGACGGCCACCTCGACCCCTCGGGCACCACCCACGCCTACGCCAAAGCCGCGCGGATGGGCGGGGCCGAGATCGTGCTTCATAACCGCGTGCTGGAGACGAACCCGACCAAGGACGGTTGGGAAGTTGTCACCGAAAAGGGCACCGTCACCTGCGAGCATCTGGTGAACGCCGGTGGCCTGTGGGCGCGGGAAATCGGGGCAATGGCCGGGGTTTACCTGCCACTGTTGCCGATGGCGCACCAATACCTCGTCACAGACGACATCCCCGAGATCATGGAGATCCTGAAATCGGGCCGCGAATTCCCGCATGTCATGGACCCGGGCGGTGAAAGCTACCTGCGCCAGGAAGGCCGGGGTCTCTGCATCGGCTTTTATGAAAAGCCTTGCGAACCCTGGTCCGTCGACGGCACGCCCTGGACCTTCGGCCATGAGCTGCTGAACGAACAGTTCGACAAGATCGAGGACTCGGTCAACTTCGCCTACCGCCGCTTCCCGGTGCTGGAGCGCACCGGCGTCAAGCGCGTGATCCACGGACCCTTCACCTTTGCGCCGGATGGCAACCCGCTGATCGGCCCGGTCCAGGGCCTGCGCAACTACTGGTCGGCCTGCGCCGTGATGGCGGGCTTCTCTCAGGGTGGCGGCATGGGCCTCGCGCTGGCGCAATGGATGATCGAGGGCGAGGTCGAGCGTGACCCCCGCGGATTCGACGTCAGCCGTTTCGGCACCTGGACAACACCGGGCTACACCGTCCCGAAGGTCATCGAAAACTACCAGATGCGCTTCTCGGTCGGCTACCCGAACGAGGAACGCCCCGCCGCCCGCCCGTTCCGCACCACGCCGATGTACGACATCAACGACAAGCTGGGCGCGGTCTGGGGGCAGCAGTATGGTCTGGAAGTCCCGAACTACTACGCCCTGCCCGGCGAGCCGCGCTATGAGACGCCGACCTTCAAACGCTCCAACGCCTGGGAGGCGACGCGGCAAGAGGTGATGGCGGTCCGCGAACATGTCGGCATCAACGAATTGCAGAACTTCGGCAAATACTCCGTCACTGGTCCCAATGCCCGCGCCTGGCTGGACAAGATCATGGCGGGCCGCATTCCGAAGCCAGGCCGGTTGTCGCTGACCCCGATGCTGGCCCATTCCGGCAAGATCATCGGCGATTTCACCGTATCCTGCCTGTCCGAGACCGAGTTCCAGCTGACCGCCAGCTACGGCGCGCAGGGCTGGCATGCCCGCTGGTTCGAGCAGAACGCGATGGACGGCGTGCGCGTCGACAACATCTCGGACGCGCGGTCGGGCTTCACCATCGCCGGTCCGAAGGCGCGCGAGCTTCTGGCCCGCGTCACCCGCAGCGACGTCAGCGCCGAGGCGTTCAAGTTCATGGACGTGAAGCGGATGACGGTGGGCATGGCCAACTGCATCGTCCAGCGCGTCAGCTACACCGCTGATCTGGGCTATGAAATCTTCACCGACCACATGTCGGTGCGCCAGCTGTGGGACACGCTGTGGGCCGCCGGACAGGACTTCGGCATTCGCCCCTTCGGGATGCGGGCGATGATGTCGCTGCGCCTGGACAAATGGTTCGGCTCCTGGGGTCGGGAATTCAGCCCCGACTACACGCCTGCGGAAACCGGGCTGGATCGCTTCATCTCGTGGAACAAGCCCGCCGACTGGATCGGCAAGGCCGCCGCCACGAAGGAAAAGGCCGAAGGTCCGTCGCGGAAACTGGTGCCCATCGTGGTCGACGCCAGCGACGCCGATGTCGTGGCATGGGAGCCGATCTGGCTGGACGGCGGCGTGGTCGGCTGGTGCACATCCGGCGGCTACAGCCACTGGACCGGCAAGTCCGTCGCGCAGGGCTTCATCCCCGCCGACCGGGTGCAGGACGGGCTGGAGCTGGAGGTCGAGATCCTGGGCGAACGCCGCAAGGCCCGTGTCCACCTCGCCCCGATCTGGGATGACGGCGGGCGGATGCGTGCTTGACGTAGCGTCACGCGGCGCTTGACAAGCTGGCGGGGTCGGATGGAGCATTCCTTCATGCGACCCACCGTGCACATTCTTGTCCTTGCTGCAGGCGCCTCCTCGCGGATGCGGGGACGCGACAAGCTTGTGCAGCGGATCAAGGGCAAGCCGATCCTGCGGATGGTTGCCGAGACCGCCCTTGCGACGGGTGCGCCGGTTCTGGTTACCCTGCCGCCCGCGTCCGAAGCACGCCGCGCTGCGGTTGCGGACCTTGCGCTGCAGGTCGTCGAAGTCCCGGATGCAGGACTGGGCATGTCGCGGTCGATTGTCGGCGGACTGGCCGCGATCACCGACCCCGGACCCAACGACGGGATGATGATCCTGCCCGCCGACATGCCCGGCTTTTCCGCCAAGGCGCTGGCCGACCTCATCTCTCGGTTTCGGGCGGAGCCCGATCTGGCGTGGCGCGGCGGGACCACGGATGGCACTCCCGGCCATCCCGCCATCTTTCCGCGTGACCTCTGGCCCGCATTATCGGCAATTTCGGGGGATGAAGGCGGGCGCTCGGTCCTGAAGCGCCATGCCGACCGGGTCAGGCAGGTTCCCCTTCCCGGGAACATGGCCATCCTCGACCTCGATACGCCCGAGGACTGGGCAACCTATCTTGGCCGCCCGACTGGGTCAGACTGAAACAAGCACCCGCGCCTCATGCGCTTTCAGCGTCAGGCGGGCGGCGGGGAAAAGGGTGGCGTCCGCGTTCAGTTCGGGGAAAAGCGCCAGCACTTCCGCACGGGCCGCGTCCTCCAGCGCGCCAAGGGTCCGCTCGGCGGGCTGGAAGCTTTCGGTCCAGATCCCGTCCGACAGCACGATCTCGTGGCGGTCGAAAAGGATATGGACATAGGTCACGCCCCCGGACGGCACCGTGCGCGAGATTTTGGCCAGGCCGATCAGGTGCTTGGCCGGGACCAGCACTTCGCTTTCGCCGAAATACATCTCGGCTCTGGCACCCTCGACCAGCACGCGGTGCTGCGGCGAAAGCATCATGCTGCGATCCGGCCCTGCGCTGCCAAGCGCGCCGGCACCGATGCGGACCGGCTGCAGTGCGGGACGCGCTAGCAGGTCCGCCATGCTCAGCACAATCCGGCCAACCCAGCGCAGGGGTTGCAACCCGTTGTCGCGGGTCGTCACCAAGTCGCCCGGCGCGAGGTCCTCGACGGCCACCAGCCCTGCCCCGGTCATGATCCGGGTGCCGGCGGTAAAGCACACGATCACCAGGTTCTCGATGTCGGTGAAGTTCAGCGTCCCAAGGACCGTGGTTCCGTCCAAGGCGAAGAAGGTAATTGTCCCGTTCTCGGCGTTCAGTGGATCATAGGTCAGGTCCATCTGCGCCCAACCGAAGCCGGTTATGTCGACCCGCAGCGTATCGTTGTCCACGCCGCCGCCACCGCCGAACACGTTCTCCAACCCGGTGACATCGACAAAGCTTGCCGCGATCAGGTCGCTGTCGTCGCCGCCGTAGATCAGGTCAGCCCCGAGGCCGCCGAAAAGGATGTCGTTGCCGACCTCTCCGTCCAGCCGGTCCGACCCAGCGCCGCCATAGACCGTATCGGAATCGTTTCCGGACCAGATGGTATCGCCGCCGTCGCCGCCATAGATCAGGTTCTGCCCGGCCAAGGCTGCAGACGGCACATCGTCAATCGTGTCATCGCCGGCACCACCATAGACCGTGTCGTTGCCCGAGCCGAAAATGAGCCGGTCGTTGCCGTCTCCGCCGTCGACAAGGTCAGCACCGTCGCCAGCCTCGACGCTGTCGTTGCCCAGCCCGCCGAAGATCTGGTCCGCGGCATCGCCGCCCAGTAGGGTGTCGTTCCCGCCATCGCCGTATAGCGTGTCCTGATCCGCCCCGCCGAAGACCTGGTCATCCTCGGTGCCGCCATAGATGAGGTCGTTCTCGATCCCGCCATAAAGCGTGTCATTGCCCGCCTCACCCGACAGGGTGTCGCGGCCCTCATCGCCGTAAAGCAGATCCTCGCCAAGCCCGGCCTGCAGGAAGTCGTCGCCAAGGCCGCCAGAAACCGTGTCGTCGTCCGCCGTGGCGGCGGTCTCCGGGATGGTCGTGAAATGGACATCGGAGACGTTGATGGCCTGGGCTGACCCGGTCGTGCCGGCGTCGCCGTACTGAATGACGATCGATGCGACAGGCCCCGGAATGAAATAGAGGACCGAGCCGTCAGCCGCGCCTGGCGAGGTGTTGAACCCGTTTGGATCGCCGGGTTGCGGAACTGCCGTCACGGTGTTTCCGGTCTGAACCAGCTGTGAGGAGCCGACGGTGATCGTCACCGGCAGGAGGTTGCCGAACGCGTCGTAGGCGTTGACTGTGACCGTGTCGCGGAAACCGGCGGCCGAGTCCGATGTGTCGATGTCCGAGATACGAAAATAGACGTTGCTGACCTGATCGGTCACCCCCGATCCGCTGGGAGCCGAGAAATCGAGGGTGACTTCCGAGACGCCTGGGCCGCCGTCCCGGTACAGCACACCGGCCGAGCCGGTGTCAAAACTGCGTCCATCCGGAAAATCCGTCGAACCGGCAAAGATCGGACCGGCTGCACCGCCGCCCGGAAGGTCATCTTCCGCGAACTGAGAATTCGCGTTGTCTTCGGTGTAGGTCACCGAAACGTTCATCCGGGCCGTGCCGCCTGCGCCAGCCACCGATTGGGTGAAGCCGGCCTCAAAACTTGTTCCGGTGCCTCCCGTCTGGGCGTCCCAATCCAGCCGCAGGTTCTCGGCCGGGGCGGGTGTCACGGTGGGCGGAGTGTCCGGTCCTGCGTCGATGACGTCGTTTCCACTGCCGCCGACAATGGAATCGCTGCCAAAACCGCCGACAATCGTGTCCGCGCCATCACCGCCATCAATGATGTTCGCGTCGGAGGTGCCAACGAGGGAATCGTTGAAGGCCGAGCCGATGAGACCTTCGATGCCTGTCAGGGTGTCGCCTGCCGCATGGCCACCGGTTTCGGCGGCTGCATCGCCCAGATTGACCTGAACCGCACTGTTCGACCCGCTGTAGTCGGCAAAGTCGAAGCCCTGCCCGCCGAAAAGCGTGTCGCCGCTTTCACCGCCGACCAGCGTGTCGCGACCCGACCCGCCGTACAGAAAGTCGATGCCGGCGCCACCATCCAGAACGTCGTTGTCGATCCCGCCGAAAAGCCGGTCCGCGTCAGCGCCGCCGAAAAGCCGGTCGTTGCCTGCGGCACCCAAGAGGGAATCCGTCCCAGCCTCGCCATAGATCGTATCGTCGCCAGCGGCGCCGTCTGACGTATCCGCACCGCCGCCCAGCGAAATCAGGTTCGCCTGTGCATTCCCCGTCACGACATCGGCGCCGCTGCCGGTGATAACGTTTTCGATCCCGAACAGTTGGTCCGTGCCCAACCCCGTGGCCACGCCGCTGGCAAGGTTCACATTGACCGCCGTCGTGTTGGTCGCAAAGACGGGGGATGGGTCAAGATCGGTCAGATTGCGGCTGTAGTCGGCCGTATCGATCCCCGCGCCACCGTAAAGTACATCACTGACGTTGCCCGATCCGCCGACCAGCGTGTCGCTGCCATCGCCACCGTAAATGGTGTCGCTGCCAGTACCGCCGTCCAGAAAGTCGTTGCCCGCACCGGTGGACGCCCCACCATAGAGTACATCCGCGCCGCCGGCACCCCAGATGGAATCGTTCTCGGCGTCGTTGCCAGTGTGGACGTCGCCCGAACCCGAGCCCTCGATCGTCGCCATTGCAGTCTGTCCCCGTTCTCCGTCGATCGGGTAGCAAGTCATCTTGTTCGATCGGTGACCGAACACGGAAACTTTGCGCCATTCTGGTGGCGTCTCTACCTGATGCGCTGGAACGTTAACCTTTTGACTGTTTGATCTGCAATGTTATTGCACGAACAGTCAGGTTGGGTGGGCCAAGTGTTGCCTTAAACCACAGCTTCCGCGCGGTGCGGACCGTTCGCGAAGAAGCGGCTTTGCCCATAGGCCGCGCGACCTGCCTCGGTCTTCAACTCTGGGAAGATCTCGAAGATCTCCAGCCGCTGCGCGTTGCCGATTCCCTTCAGCGAATTGTCTTCGGGATGGAAGGTTTCGGTCCAGACGCCGTTGCTGAGCACCACTTCGTGCCGTTCGCACATGAAGTGGATGTAGGTCGTCCCGCTGGACTGCACCGTGTGCACGCCTTGCGCGGCCAGGTGCTTTGCGGCAACCAGGACTTCGCGTTCGGCAAAGCGCACGGAGGTCCGGTTGTTCGCGACAAGGATCCGGTGGTTCGGCGAGACCATCATGTCGCGTTCCGGCAGCCCCTTGCCCAGCGAACCTTGCTGGATGAACACCGGCAACAGATGCGGGTCGGCCTGGAAGTCATGCAGGAACATCTGGGTCTTCCCAACCCAGCGCACCGGCTGAATCCCATTGTCACGGGTCACCACCCGGTCGCCGGCCGCAATGAATTCCACTGGAATTTCACCGCGCTGCGTCGTGATCATGGTGCCGGGCGTAAAGCAGGGCGTGCAGCGTTGGGGCTTGGGGGAATCCGGGCTGGGCAAAGTCATTTTCTTCATATCCGTAATGGCGTCATTGTCCTCGGCCCATCGATTTTCCCGATGCCGAAAGGATAGGGCTATCCCTTCTGGATAGTCCTGCCAGACCCAGCATGGGAAGGGAAAAGTTCTTTGGAAAACAAGGACAACACAGGCAGAATTCAGCCGAAACGTGTGCGCTTAAGCCCAGACCGGCCAAGGGGCCACGGTTGGCTCCGTCGAAACCGAAAAATCAGGTGCGGGCAGGCTTCGCTAACCCTACCCCATCACTGATCTTTCAATTTGGACGTGTGCCCTATCCGTCCACTCAACCTGCGCTTCAGACACCCGGAACGCGAGTGGTCACGGATGGGTGAGGAGCGCTCCAGTCGGCTTACTGCCCCGTGAGACATCCGGTGCAGTGTTTCCCAGGACTGGGGCAAACCACCTTTGCACCAGCGACTGGCTCCGATCCGCGAAGGATGGTTCACGCGGGAAGTGAACAACGTCGAATCAGGGGGGTGGTGCCCGAGGCGAGACTCGAACTCGCAAGCCTTGCGGCGGAGGATTTTGAATCCCCTGCGTCTACCATTCCACCACTCGGGCCACCGGATGCTGCTCTAATGCCTTGGCCTCCGGTCGTCAACGCATCACAGATCGTCTGTCCCAAAGGTGTCGCAGTCGGCGAGGCGACCGGACTCCAGGCCGACCATGAACCAGCGCGACCGCTGCTCCGAGGTGCCGTGGGTGAAGGTGTGCGGCATCGGGCGCTGGCCGGCGTTCTTCTGCAGGGTGTCGTCGCCGATCTGGCGGGCGGCATTGACCGCTTCTTCCAGATCGCCGCGCTCGATGGTGCCCAGGCTTTGCGCCGCTTCGCGGGCCCAGATGCCCGAGAGGCAGTCGGCCTGCAACTCGACCCGGACCGAGATGGCGTTCGATTCCTCCTGGCTGACCTGCTGCCGGATTCGGGTCGATTCCTCCAGAATGCCAAGCTCGTTCTGGATGTGGTGGCCGATCTCGTGGGCGACGACATAGGCGGCGGCAAAGTCGCCCTCGGCGCCGAGCTGGCGGTGCATCGTCGTGAAGAAGGCGGTGTCGAGATAGACCTTGCGATCCACCGGGCAGTAGAACGGGCCCGTCGCTTCGGAGGCGCCACCGCAGGCGGAGCGGGTGCCTTCCTTGAAGAGGACCAGCGTGGCGGGGCGATACTGCTGGCCGAGTTGATCCTGGAAGACGCGGGTCCAGATTTCCTCGGTATCGGCGAGGACTACCGAGACGAACTCGCCCTCGGCACGGTCCTCCTCGGTCAGCTCGACCGGGGCGGAGGAGGAGATCTCGCCGGTTCCGCCGGGGCCAAGAAGCTGGCTGGGGTCGACCCCGAGGAACATGGCGATCAGGAAGACCACGATGGCCCCCGCGCCGCCGATCCCGCCGACCCGCGCGGCCCCGCCGCCGCCCATCCGGCGCCGGTCTTCGATGTTGCTGCTTCCCCTGCGCCCGCGCCACTGCATGTCGTCACCCTTTCCTGTGGACGGGCACCACGGTGGGCATCCCGACCTTCCCGTTCAAAACCAATGCCTTGGCCGTGGGCATTCACGAATCCTTAACCCGTGCCCTCCCCGGTTGCCGGAAATTCTATCCGCCCCAGGGCCGCATCGGAAGCCGGAATGAGAACCCCTGCCCCGCGCGTTCGGTTCCTCTTCCCCTTGCTCAACACCGGGCCTATGGTCGCGCCGCGTAAACATTGTCCGGAAAATCGAGCATGCCCCTGTCGAGCCGCAGCCTGATCCTGATCGCAACTCTGGGCTCGGTTGCCCTTCTGGGCGGGGCGTTCGCCTTCCAGTACATCGGCGGTCTTGCGCCCTGCCAGCTGTGCCTGTGGCAGCGCTGGCCGCATGCGGCGGCGATCGCAATCGGACTTGTCGCCCTCTTGACCGGATGGCGCGGGCTTGCCTGGCTGGGTGCACTTGCCGCGCTGGCGACGGCGGGGATCGGCCTCTTCCACGTCGGCGTGGAGCAACTGTGGTGGGAGGGGCTGGCGTCCTGCACGGCGGGTTCGATCGAGGGGATCTCGGCCGCGGACCTTCTCGATCCGTCCAAGGATGTCGCCGCCGTCGTGCGTTGCGACGAGATCGCCTGGCAGATGTTGGGCGTCTCGATGGCCGGGTGGAACGCGATCCTGTCGGTGGTCCTGGCAGGCATCTGGGTCAGGGCCGCGCGGACCGTTTGAGGCCTTCCCGCGCTTGAAGGCCCCCGATCAGGTCCCGGTCGGGGGCGTCGTGCCAAAGAGCCGCGCGTGTTCCTGGATCGCGAAGCGGTCGGTCATGCCCGCCACGTAGTCCGCAACCACGCGGGCAAGCGCGGTCTCGTCGGTCGCAGCCCGCACGTCGCCCTGCCATTCCGGCGGCAGGAGGCTTGGCTCTTTCATGAACAGCGGGAACAAGTCGTCCACCATCCGCGTGACCTCGGCCCGGACCGCCATGACGCTGGGCGCGCGGTACATCCGGTGGAAGAGGAAGCTGCGGACGGCCTTCAGTTCCTGGTAAAGCGGTTTCGAGAATCGGATCACCGTGGTGCCCATCTGGCGGATGTCGTCGACGGACTTTGGCTGGGCGGACGTCAGTCGGTTCTGGGCGACGGCGATCACATCCTCGACCATGCGGCCGAAGACCCGCCGCAAAGCCTCATGCCGACGGCGCATCTTTTCCAGACCGGGGTAACTGCGGTCCACCTCCTCGAAGGCGGGGCCGGTCACGGGAAGCTCCATCAGGTCGTCCTCGGTGAAAAGCCCCGAGCGCAGGCCATCGTGCAGATCGTGGTGCGAATAGGCAACGTCATCCGCGATGGCCGCGACCTGAGCCTCGGCTGACGCGTGGGTGTGCAGATCAAGGTCCCACTGTGCGTTCACTTCGGCCAAGGCGTAGGGCAAGGGTCCCTCATGCTTGGCATCGGCATTGGGGCCAGTGACCGGCCCGTTGTGTTTCGCAATGCCTTCAAGGGTTTCCCAGGTGAGGTTCAACCCGTCGAAGTCGGCGTAATGCCGTTCCAGCCGGGTCACGATCCGCAGCGCCTGGGCGTTGTGGTCAAAGCCGCCAAAGGGCGCCATCAGCCGCTCCATCGCGTCCTCACCCGTGTGACCAAAGGGCGTGTGGCCAAGGTCATGGGCCAGCGCCACGGCCTCGGCCAGGTCGGTGTTCAGGCCAAGGACCCCGGCGATGGTTCGGGCGACCTGCGCCACCTCGATCGTGTGGGTCAGGCGGGTGCGGTAGTAGTCGCCCTCGTGTTCGACGAAGACCTGGGTCTTGTGCTTCAGGCGGCGGAAGGCGGAAGAATGGATGATCCGGTCCCGGTCGCGCTGGAAGGGCGAGCGGAACGACGACAGCCTTTCGGGCCAAAGCCTGCCGCGGCTGGCATCGGGTTGGCAGGCATAGGGCGCGAGCATGCGGGTCTTGTCCTTGTGGCGGTCGGTCAGGCTTCATATATTCGGAGGGCGAGCCGAAGGATACGGGAACAGCCATGGAACTGACGCTGCCGCCGAAAGTCACCGACCGGGCCTTTGCCCGACTGGCTGAAATTGCCGAGACCACGGGCGAGGTGAAGCCGCTGCGGGTTGCCGTCGATGGCGGCGGCTGCTCGGGCTTTTCGTACTCGATCACGCTGGACGCGCCCGCGCCCGACGATCTGGTGTTGGAAAAGGATGGCCAGCGTGTGCTGGTGGATCAGGTGAGCCTGCCCTTCCTGTCCAACGCGGTGATCGATTTCAACGACGAGCTGATCGGGGCACGCTTCGTCGTGGAAAATCCGAACGCCAAGTCAAGTTGTGGCTGCGGCACCAGTTTTTCGATGTAACCCTCTCGCCGCGCTGCCGCATTGCGCTAGCTTTGCCGCAGCGGACGATTGAGGGACAATCCATGCGTGTACTGATGCTGGGGTCGGCGCCAATGGCGGCGCAGGCCGCGTCGTGGCCGCGACAGCCGTTTGATGTGGTGCTGGCCATCAACAACGCCTGGCGTATTCGGCCGGATTGGGACGTGGCGATTCATCCCTACGACTTTCCCGAGGACCGGCAGGCGGTGGCTGGCCAGGGTCAGCGCGTGGTGACAGAGGTCGACTTTGTCCCGGCACAAAATACCTACGGTGGATTTGTCTACGCTGGCGCAACAATGGCGTTCACGGCCGCTTATTGGGCGCTGAATGCGCTGAAGCCCAGCGTGATCGCGGTCTACGGCTGCGACATGCATTATCCACAGTCGGGTCCGACACATTTCTATGGCGCGGGGACCCCGGACCCGCTGCGGCCGGACGTGACGCTGCGCTGTCTGGAGGCCAAGGCGGCGCGCCTGATGCTGCTGGCCGCGCGGCAGGGCTGCGCCATGGTGAACCTGTCGACCGGGCCGTCGCGGCTGGTCTTCCCGCGGGTGACCCAGCCTGAGGTTGACGGAGCGGTGCCATGCATGGGCGACGCGTCACGGGTTGAGGCGGCCTTGGCGGACGAGGCGGAGCTGGGATACTACGTGCCGTCCGGCCGCTATTGGGAAGAGCCGGGTCGGTTCGACGTGGCGGCGCTGGACCGGCTGGACGCGCTGTGGCTGGCGGCGGCGGCGCTGCCATTGCGGCAGACGGCTTGAGGCTTCGGTTCGCGCGGCCTAGGGTTGGCGGACGGAGGACCTGGGCATGAAGCTGGCGACGTTCAACATCAACGGGATCAAGGCGCGGATCGAGGCGCTGAAGGGGTGGCTGGAGCAGTCGGCCCCGGACGTGGCCTGCCTGCAGGAGATCAAGTCGGTGGACGAGGGCTTCCCCCGCGCCGAGATCGAGGCGATGGGCTACCGGGTCGAGACGCACGGGCAGAAGGGCTTCAACGGCGTGGCGATCCTGTCGAAGCTGCCTTTGTCCGATGTGCGGCGCGGCTTGCCGGGCGACGACAGCGACGAGCAGGCGCGGTGGATCGAGGCGGTGGTGGATGCGGGGCGGCCGGTGCGGGTCTGCGGGCTTTACCTGCCGAACGGGAACCCGGCTCCGGGGCCGAAGTACGATTACAAACTGGCCTGGATGGCGCGGATGGAGATTCGGGTGCGTGAATTGCTGGCCGCGGAGGAGCCGTTCATCTGTCTGGGGGACTACAACGTGATCCCGCAGCCGGTGGATGCGGCGAAGCCGGAGGTCTGGGTCAACGATGCGCTCTATCTGCCGGAAAGCCGGGGGGCGTTCCAGCGGCTGGCGAACCTAGGGCTGACTGATGCGGTGCGGGTGCGGGACCCGGCGCCGGGGGTCTACACGTTCTGGGATTATCAGGCCGGCGCCTGGGAGCGGAACAACGGGATCCGGATCGACCATGTGATGTGCAGCCCGCAGGCGGCGGACAGGCTGGAGGCGGCGGGGATCGACAAGGCGGTGCGGGGTGGCGAGAAGCCGAGCGACCACGTGCCGGTCTGGGTCCAGATCGCCGCCTAGGCGGGTCACCAAAATCCTTGAGCGAGGATTTTGACAAGTTCCTTGCTTAAGAAATTTGCGTCACGTCGTGGCCGTAGAGCCAGTCGAAGCGGCTGAGCATCGTGCCCGGCGAGAAGCGTCCCAGAAGCCGCAGACCGGTGTGGCCAAGCATCCGCGGCAGGCCCGACAGGTGATAGGCACGGGCATTGGCGGTGGCTGCGGCGACGATGCGGGTGGTGCGGGGTTTGCGCAGTGCCTGATAGGCCGCCAGGGCGGCAGTTGGAGTGTCGTGCGTCGCTAGCGCATGGGCAAGGACCCAGGCGTCTTCCAGACCCATCGACGCGCCCTGCGCGAGGAAGGGCAGCGTCGGGTGGGCCGCGTCGCCAAGCAGGGCAACACCGCCCTGCCCCATCGGTTTCACCCAGGTCGGCGCGACGGCGTGGCGGAAAAGGCCCCAGAGCCAGGGGTCCTCCACCCGGTCCAGCCAGGCGCGGACGCGGGGCGCGAAGCCTTCGAACGCAAGCCGCAGGTCCATGCTGTCGTCGCGGAGACTCCAGCTTTCCTCGGCCCATTTCGCGCGCTCTTCGACGGCCACGATGTTGCGCAGGGTGCCACCGCGCAGGGGGTAGCTCACAAGGTGGCGGCCGGGGCCCATATGGACCTCGGCGACGGGGGCGGCACCCGGTTCACAGGGGATCACGGCGCGCCAGGCAACCTGGTGGGTGAAGAAGGGTTGCTCGGGCCCGTTCAACGCGGCGCGGGTCCTCGAGTGCAGGCCGTCGGCACCGATGAGGAGTGGAGTTTCGATCCGCTCCCCCGCCTCCAGCGTCACGACGGGGTGCACGCCGGAGACATCCACCGAGGCCACGCGGGACAGGAGGCGCAGGGTAACGCCAGCTTCGGTCGCACCCTTCAGGAGAAGTGCAATCAGGTCGGCGCGGTGCAGGAAATGATAACCCTGATCGGGACGGAGGCGGGCGAGGTCCAGACGCGTGACGGCCTCGCCGGTGGGGCCGTCGATCAACTGGACCGCCTCGGCCCGCGTGGATGCCGCGTCCAGATGGGGCTGCAAGCCAAGGGCGCGCAGGACGCAGGCGCCATTCGGGGATATCTGGAGGCCAGCACCAACCTCGCGGATCGCGTCCGCCTGTTCGAGGATGGTCACTTGCGCCCCGCGCAACGCCAGAGCGCGGGCGGCGGCAAGGCCCGCGACACCTGCGCCGATGATCGTGACAGGTTGGCCGATCAGGCTCATTCCGGGAACTCCTGGTATTGCGGCAGGTCGTCGGTAATCTCGTGCCAGGGGGCCTTGCTGCCGACAAAGACATGCGCCGAGGGGCGGATCGTCGGTACGTCGATCAGGGTCCCCATTGCGACATGGACCCATCCGCCGTCGCGCACGACGGAATAGAGCAGCGAGCCGCAGGTGGCGCAATGCGTGTTGTTGGTCTGGTCGTCGCCATTGACCAACAGGTGGTCGGCTCCGCGGGTTATGGTCAGACGGTCGTGGGAAATTCCGGCAAACGGCTTGAAGGCCGACCCGGTGGTGCGGCGGCAATTGCCGCAGTGACAGATCAGCGCGTAGTCGAACCGATCGGCGACCGTGTATCCCACTGCGCCGCAATAGCAGCCCCCGGTCAGGCGTCTGTCTGTCGTGAGGGTCATGGCAGGTCCTGCGCAGTCCGCCGCACCGGCCCTTATGCCGGACGCGACACCAGGCGGAGTATCACCCACAACGGCTGGAGCATCCAGTCCAGAACGCCGGAAAGCGGAGCGGCGCAGTAACACATGTCAGACTTCGCAGCCGCATGGGCAGACCATCAGCCGCCAGATACCTTGACGGGACCGAGCGGTCCGGCCGGCAAGCTTACTCGTCGCGGTGAACTTTCTCGCGGCGCTCGTGCTTTTCCTGCGCTTCCAGGGTCATCGTCGCGATGGGCCGCGCATCCAGGCGCTTGAGGCTGATCGGTTCCCCGGTCACTTCGCAGTAGCCGAATTCGCCGTTCTCGATCCGGCGCAGGGCCGCGTCGATCTTGGCGACCAGCTTGCGCTGACGGTCACGGGTGCGCAGTTCAAGTGCACGGTCGGTTTCCTCGGAGGCGCGGTCGGCGATGTCGGGGACATTGCGCGCGCTGTCCTGGAGGGAGTCGATCGTCTCGGCGGACTGGTCCAGCAGTTCCTGCTTCCACACCAGCAGCTTGCGGCGGAAGTACTCCAGCTGGCGGTCGTTCATGAACGGCTCGTCCTCGGCGGGACGGTAATCGTCTGGGAGGAAAACCTCGGCCTTCATCGAAACACTCTCCTTGGCGCCGGATCGCTCCGACAGGTGGGCTTCTGTCATGGACGCGCTCCTGTTGGGCGGGCATGTATCCCAACGCTTCCACATTGTCACTAGCGGTTGCGACATTTTCTGGGCACAGGTAGGGTTTGTGAAACTGCGGCCGTCAGGATGTTGTAATCACCATGAAATTCGCCACGACATCCCGCTACGTCGCCTCCGACGATCTGGCGCTTGCGGTGAACGCTGCGGTCACATTGCAGCGACCCTTGCTGGTCAAGGGCGAGCCGGGGACGGGCAAGACCGAACTGGCGCGGCAGGTGGCGGCGGCGCTTGCCCTACCCCTGATTGAGTGGCACGTGAAGTCCACAACCAAAGCGCAGCAAGGCCTGTACGAATACGATGCGGTGGGCCGGTTGCGGGACAGCCAGCTGGGTCCCGGCCTTGGTGGCGAGCGGGTGCATGACGTGCGCAACTACATCCGCAAGGGCAAGCTTTGGCAGGCCTTCGAGGCGGAGGGACGCGTGGTCCTGCTGATCGACGAGATCGACAAGGCGGACATCGAGTTTCCCAATGACCTGCTGCAGGAACTGGACCGGATGGAGTTCCACGTCTACGAGACCGGGGACATGGTCCGGGCAAAGCACCGGCCAGTGGTGATCATCACCTCGAACAACGAAAAGGAGCTGCCCGACGCTTTCCTGCGGCGATGCTTCTTCCATTACATCCGTTTTCCCGAGGCGGACACTTTGGCGGCGATCGTGAAGGTGCATTTCCCGGACATCAAGGACCGGCTTCTGACGGCGGCGCTGACGCAGTTCTACGAGATCCGCGACGTGCCGGGGCTGAAGAAGAAGCCCTCAACGTCCGAGGTGCTGGACTGGCTGCGGCTTTTGCTGGCCGAAGATCTGGCGCCCGAGGACCTGCGGAAGGACACGAAAAGCGCGCTTCCCCGGCTGCATGGCGCGCTGCTGAAGAACGAGCAGGACGTGCAGCTGTTCGAACGGCTGGCCTTCATGGCGCGGGGACAGCGGTAGCCTTTGCGCAGGGTTATGGCCGCGATCATGGGTGGATAGGTCGGCAAGCCGAATCAACCATGCCTCGTCTTATGGCGAAATAGCGTCCCACCCATTGTCCGAATTGTAACAATCCGTGACCGCGCTGGATACATCCTGCGCCCTTCGCAACATCAACCGCGAGGGGTAGTGTCCCGAAAATCCGACATTTTTCCGGAATTGACTCCGGCCCGGTGCCAGCCGGACACTTGCCCCGACCCTGCTGCCCGGGGCCCGCTGCCTGACGGTCATTCCTATGCGCCTGCCCCTTCTGATCGCTGCGCTTGGCGTGGTTTCGGCCTGTGCCCCGCCGGCGCAAGTGTCGAAGAACCGGCCTCTGGCCGAGGTGGGCGCTGGTTTTGACACGTCGGGTGCCCTGCAGATGGTCGCGGCCCCGGGGTCGGACGGGTCACTGGTGCGGGACTTCATGGACCTGACCTTCGCGATGGAAAGCGGCCGCTGGCTGGCGACCTTCAGCCGGTTCGAGGGGCCCGTGACGGTTGCGATGACCGGTGATGTGCCGGCGACGGCACCGCGCGACCTGGGGGTCCTGATCGGTCGGCTGCAGTCCGAAGCGGGGATCGACATCCGGCCCGCTTCAGGTGCCGCGACCATCACCGTCGAATTCGCAAGCCGGTCCGAACTGCGCCGTCTGGCCCCGACTGCCGCCTGTTTCGTGGTGCCGAACGTCGGCTCCCTGGCCGAATACCGGCGACAGCGGGGGTCGGACGCGGTGGACTGGGCTTTGGTCACCCGGCGCGAGCGGGCGGCGATCTTCATTCCGTCCGACACCAGCCCGCAAGAGGTGCGCGACTGCCTCCACGAGGAACTTGCCCAGGCGCTGGGACCGCTGAACGACCTTTACCGGCTGCCGGACAGTGTCTTCAACGACGACAATTTCCATTCGGTGCTGACCGGCTTCGACATGGACATCCTGCGGCTGACCTACTCTGCCGGGCTGGTCAGCGGCATGACCGAAGCGGAGGTCGCCGCGCGGCTTGGGGCGCGCGCCGGGTTGCAGGCGGGCAATCCGCCGGACTGGAGCCGGGCTATCGAGACATCGCTGGGCCGCAATGGCTCGGTTTCCGCGCGCAAGGCATCGGCCGAGCGGGCGCTGGACATCGCGGTCGCGCGGGGCTGGCGCGACAGTCGACTGGCGTTCAGCTGGTTCGCCGTGGGGCGCCTCTCTGCAGGCAGCGACCCGGCGCGCGCAGTCGAGGCTTTCTCGCGCGCCGGGGCGATCTACGCCAGTTTGCCGGGGGGCGAGGTACACCTGGCCCATGTCGACATGCAGATGGCGGCAATGGCGCTGGCCGGAGGGTTGGCCGAAGAGGCGGTGCGCCTCACCGACCGGGCCATTCCGGTCGTCGAACGGCACCAGAACGCGGCCCTTCTGGCGACGCTCATGCTGATCAAGGCCGAGGCGCTGGACGCGCTGGGCAACCCGGCCGCTGCGACGGCGCTGCGCATGGACAGCGCAGTCCACGCGCGCTATGGCTTCGGGCCTGACAAGGTGGTCCAGGCCCGGATGCGCGACATCGCCGCCGTGGCCGACCGCGCAGACAAGGGCTAGGGGCGCATCGGCGCGCCCCGGAAATGGGGCGGCATGTTCGTGATCGGCGGCTTTCTGGTGGGCGCAATCGGCGGTGGCCTGCGCGCCAAGGCACGGGGCGGCAAGGTGGCCGACATCCTGCAATATGCTTTCGTCCACGGTCTGATCTTCGCGCTGATGGGCCTTTTCATCACCATCTACCTTGACCGCTTGCTGCGTGCCTGATGCAGCGGGTAGCGGAATTATCCAGGATTCCGCTTCGGAGCTTTCGCAGGCTCCTCTCCGATCTACCCACAGAAACCGGGGCTTAAGCGGTGTTCCTTCCGTTCTTCCAGACCTTGCGGGAAGAAGGGGTGCCAGTCTCCCTGCGCGAGTTTCTGAGTTTTCTCGAAGCGATGGCCGCAAGGCTGGTGATCTATGACGCCGAAGGTTTCTATCACCTGGCGCGCCTGACGCTGGTCAAGGACGAGCGTCACATCGACCGCTTCGACCGGGCCTTCGGACGCGCCTTTTCGGGGCTGGAGGCGGTAACGCCGGATCAGGTGCTGGAGGCGCTGGATCTCCCCCGCGACTGGCTTGAGAAGTTGGCCGAGCGGCATCTTTCAGCCGAGGAACGAGCAGCGATTCAGGCCGTGGGCGGGTTCGACAAGCTGATGGAGACGCTGCGCCAGCGGCTGGCTGAGCAGCAGGGCCGCCACCAGGGCGGCTCGAAGTGGATCGGCACGGCGGGGACCTCACCCTTCGGGGCTTATGGCTACAACCCCGAGGGAGTCCGGATCGGTCAGGACCAAAGCCGTCACCAGCGGGCGGTCAAGGTCTGGGACAAGCGCGAGTTCCGCAATCTGGACGGCGACGCCGAGATCGGCACGCGGACGATGAAGCTGGCGCTGCGCCGGTTGCGGCGCTGGGCGCGCGATGGCGCGGCCGAGGAGCTGGACCTGGACGGCACGATCCGCGCGACGGCGGCGCAGGGCTGGCTGGACGTGCAGACCCGCCCCGAAAGGCGCAATGCGGTGAAGGTGCTGCTGCTTCTGGACATCGGCGGGTCGATGGACCCGCATGTGCGGGTGATGGAAGAGCTTTTCACCGCCGCCAAGGCCGAGTTCCGGAATCTGGAGGTCTTCTACTTCCACAACTGCATCTACGAGGGTCTCTGGCGCGACAACCGCCGCCGTTGGGATCACCAGACTCCAACCTGGGACGTGATCCGGACCTATGGCGCCGACTGGCGGGTGATCGTGGTCGGAGATGCTGCGATGTCGCCCTATGAAGTGACGCATCCCGGCGGTGCGAACGAACACTGGAACCCAGAGGCGGGCGAGCTGTGGCTGCGACGGATCCGCGCGCAGTGGCCGTATCATGTCTGGATCAATCCGGTCGAGGAGCGGGCCTGGGGCTATGCGCGCTCGACGGCGCTGATCCGGGACATCTTCGAGGGCCGCATGGTGCCGATGACGCTGGACGGCTTGGCGCGCGGAATAAGGGAGCTGCGATGAAACGGCTTTTCGCTGCCTGGCGCACGCGGCCCTGGCTGACCTCGGCTTTCCTGATGGCCTGCGCGGTCACGCTGTTCTTTGCCGGGCGGCTGGTCTTCTTCACCGCCTACTGGGCCACCCACAGCGAGATGCCGGTCGAGCCCTGGATGACGGTGGGCTATGTCGCGCGATCGTGGGGTGTGGAGCCGCGCCAGCTGGACGCGGAGGCGGGCCTGCCCCTGCCCGAGGTGAAAGGCCATCCCCAACCCCTGGCCGAGATTGCCCGGGATCGCCGGGTGCCGGTCGAAACGGTGATCGCCGAGGTCGAGGCGGCGCTGGACCGGATGCAGGCGGGGTCGGAATGACCAATTGGCTTTTGGAACTGGTGCCGCAGTACGGGCTTTGGCTTCTTGCGGCGACGACGTTCCTGTCCTGCCTCGCCCTGCCGTTTCCGGCCTCGATCCTGATGCTGACGGCGGGAGGATTTGCCGCGGCCGGGGACCTTGTCCTGTGGCAGGCCTTCCTTTCCGCGGCGGCGGGCGCGGTCGCGGGGGATCAGCTTGGCTTTTGGGCCGGACGCGGGCTGGGCCTGTCGCTTCTGACGCGGCTTCGGGCCGATCCGGCGCGCGACCGGCTTTTGGCCCGGGCGGATGCCCTGATGGACCGGCGGGGGGTCTTGGCCGTGTTCTTCTCGCGCTGGCTGGTCAGCCCGCTTGGGCCTTGGGTCAATCTCCTGGCAGGCAGTACCGGTCTGGGCTGGGCGCGGTTCACCGCGGCAGGCTTGGCCGGCGAGGCGGTCTGGGCGGGGCTTTACGTCGGGACCGGCTACGGCTTTGCGGGGAACATCGCGGCGGCGAGCGGGATGCTCGGCTCTGTCCTCGGGATGGTCGGAGGTCTGGGGGCTGTGCTCGCCCTTGGCTACTGGCTTTTCGGACCTGCGCGTGCGGGGGTTTGAAGCGGGCCCGGTCCGGCATATATCCCGGTCATGAGCGCACTTCTTCTCTCCCTTCTCGTGGCCGTGGCCTATGCCGTCCTGATGATGCAGGTCTCGGTCTGGCGCACCCGGCAGATGCTGGATGAAAAGTCGGTCCTTCTGCGCGATCCCGAACTGGTGCGGCTTGCAGGCAGGATGGCCGCGGCCCTGGGGGTGCCGAATATCGAAGTCCGGGTGTTCGAGGTCGAGCCGGTCAATGGCCTCGCCTCTCCGGACGGGCGGATCTACCTGACGCGGGGGTTTCTCGACCGGCGTTCGAAGGGCGAGGTCACGGACGAGGAACTGGCCAGCGTGATCGCGCATGAACTGGGGCATGTGGCGATGGGGCACATGCGACGGCGGATGATCGATTTCACCGGGCAGAACGCGGTTTTCGTGATGTTGTCGGCGCTGCTGAACCGTTTCCTGCCGATCATCGGCATCTGGATCGCCAACCTGATCGCGACGGCGTTGATGGCGCGGCTGAGCCGCAGGGACGAATTCGAGGCGGATGCCTATGCCTCGGCGCTGTTGATCAAGTCGGGGATCGGGACCGGGCCGCAGAAGTCGCTGTTCCGCAAGCTGGGCGCGCTGACACAGAACCGCGGTCAGGGCATTCCGGCCTGGTTGATGAGCCATCCGAAGACCGATGAACGCATCGCGGCGATCGAGGCCAATGAGGCGCGCTGGGTGGGCGATCGGCAGACGTCCTGAAAGGGACTAGGCGCCCATCGCCTTTCCCAGCCGGAAAAGCCGCGCGCGTTTCAACAACGGCTTCAAGGGCTGAGGCCGACCGGAAATTGCCTCGGCCTTGGCTCGGACGGCTTCCACGACCCCGCCGATGACCTCGGGGTGCCGGGATTGCAGCTCCCACAGAAAACCATCGGGATCGCGTCGGGTAATCCCCTCGGCCGCAAGGACGTGGCCGGGAAAATCCTGGGCGTTGAAGGTGACGATGCCATCGGCACCGCTGGCGATGGCCGTGGCTAGGACGTGGCGGTCGTTGGGGTCGGGCAGGAGCAGGCGCTTGTCGATTTCCGGGTGTTCGCGGGTCACGGCGCGCGGAAACGTGGCGCGAAGAAGTGCGGCTTCACCTTCCGCGATGGCCGGCGCTGCAGGGCCAAGCTTGGCGGTTGCCAGCACCCATTCGCGCAGGATGCGTTCCGAGAAGACCGGTTGGTAAAGTCCGGCTTCGGCCGCACCCTGCAGGATCTCGCGCAGGATCGTCGGATACAGGACACAAGCATCAAGGACCGCCTTCGGCACCCCCTTCGCTGGCGTAGGGTGGGCAGTGTTGCCCACCCTACCCGTCCAGCCGGAAGGCCAGCGCCTTGAGATACGACGATTCCGCCAGTTGCGGCAGGACCGGGTGGTCGGGGCCGGCAAAGCCGGTGTGGATGATCTGCCCGCGCCGCCCGCCGCGCCCGATGCCCCGGGCCGAGGCGTTGCGGAACGCCTGCAGGTCCGCCGCATGAGAGCAGGAACACAGCACCAGGTATCCGCCCGGTGCGACCAGCGGGGCCGCCAGCCGCGCGAGGCGTTCATAGGCACGCAGCCCCGCCTCCAGCGCGGGTTTCGCCGGCGCAAAGGCTGGCGGGTCGCAGATCACCAGATCGAAGCGCGCGCCTTCGGCGCCCAGGGCCTCCAGCACCTCGAAGGCGTCGCCCTGCCGGGTGGTGAAACGGTCGGCAAACCCCGACGCCTTGGCCCCCTGCTCCGCCAAAGCCAGCGCAGGCGCCGAGGCGTCGACGGCCAGCGCCTCGGTCGCCCCGCCCGCCAGAGCCGCGAGGGCGAAACCGCCGACATGGCTGAAGACATCAAGCACGGTTCCGCCGCGCGAAAGCCGGGCGGCAAAGGCGTGGTTCTCACGCTGGTCAAAGAAAAGGCCGGTCTTCTGACCACCCATCAGATCGGCCATGTAGGTCGCACCGCTCATCGGGACCGCGATCGGTCCGGCGGGCTCGGACCCGTGGATCACCACGACCTCTTCCGCCAGTCCCTCCAGCCCGCGCGACCGGCCAGAGCCGTTCTTGATGACAGTCTCCACCCCCGTCACCGCAACCAGTGCCGCGACGAGGTCCTCAAGGTGACCTTCCGCCCAGGCCGCATTTGGCTGGACCACCGCCACCGAGCCGAAACGGTCGATGACCACGCCCGGCAGGCCATCGGATTCAGCATGGACGAGGCGGTAGAAAGGTTCGGCATAAAGCCGCGCGCGATGCGCCAGCGCCCGCGAAAGCCGGGCTTCGAACCAGGCCCGGTCGATCACCGCATCCGGGTCGCGGTCCAGCATCCGGGCGATGATCTTCGACTTCACATTGACGGTGACCAGCCCCAAAGGCCGCCGCTCGCCATCCTCCAGCACCGCAAGCGCGCCGGGATCAAGGCCCTGCGTGCGGCGGTCGGTCACCAGCTCATCGGCATAGACCCAGGGGAAACCGTGCCGGATCGCCCGCGCCTCGGCCTTTGGCTTCAACCGCACGACCGGCAAAGACCTGAGCGATCCCTCGACTTCCGACATTCTGACCCCTTCCGGACCTTGCAACCCAAGCCGACCGCATAGCCGCTTTTGTGCCGACCCGGAAGGGTGGTTGGGGGATCAGTCGGCGGTGGCAAGCTTGTAGGCGGCAGCCCGGTCCAGCGTGGGGACCGGCGGCGCCGTGCCGCCAACCGGCTGCGGAGCGGCAAGCACCATCGCGGACAACAGAACGCCGGCAAGGGCCGCAGGTGCAAGGATGGAAAGCTTCTTCATGGTGAAAACCCCGGTGACTGATTATGCTGTCCCGTGGTCTCACGGTTCCGTGTTGGCATTTGGACCGTCCCGGCAAAGATTCGGTCGACAATCAGGCAACCCGGTGTCCGTTGTCGCCGGATCGCAACCAATGGCCGGATTGCGGGCCGATTACGCTGCGCGCAGCTCGAAATCGTGGTTGTTAGCGCTAACAGTCGATGTTATATCTGCCCTGACCCATTCAGAGGACGCCATGTCACTGCACCCGACGATCGCCCGTGTCACCGACCGGATCCGCACCCGCTCCGAGACCAGCCGTGGGACTTATCTGGAGCGGATGGGCACGGCCGTTGCGAACGGCCCGGTCCGCGCGCATCTAAGCTGTGGCAATCAGGCACATGCCTATGCGGCAATGGGCGCGGCAAAGGACGCTCTGGCCGAGGCCAAGGTGCCGAACCTGGGGATCGTCACGGCCTACAACGACATGCTGTCGGCGCATCAGCCCTTCGAACGCTATCCCGACCTGATCCGGGCGGCGGCGGCAAAAGCAGGGGTGACGGTGCAGGTCGCCGGCGGGGTTCCGGCGATGTGCGACGGGGTCACGCAAGGCCAACCGGGGATGGAGCTCTCGCTCTTCTCCCGCGATGTCATCGCTCTGGCCGCCGGGGTGGCGCTTAGCCACAACTGCTTTGACGCGGCCCTATACCTGGGCGTCTGCGACAAGATCGTGCCGGGCCTGATCATGGCCGCCGCGACCTTCGGCCATATTCCGGCAGTTTTCGTGCCCGCAGGCCCGATGACCAGCGGCATCGCCAACGACGAGAAATCCCGGGTGCGCAACGCCTATGCCGAAGGCAAGGCGACGCGGGAGGAGCTGATGGCCGCCGAAATGGCCAGCTACCACGGCCCCGGCACTTGCACCTTCTACGGCACGGCAAACACCAACCAGATGCTGATGGAGTTCATGGGGCTCCACCTGCCCGGCACCAGCTTCGTCAACCCCGGCACCCCGCTACGCGAGGCGCTGACCACCGCGGCGGTGGAACGCGCGGCGGCGATCACCGCGCTTGGCAACGATTTCCGCCCGGCGGGCGAGATCCTCGACGAGCGCGCCTATGTCAACGGAATCGTGGGCCTCATGGCGACGGGGGGGTCGACGAACCTGGTCCTCCACCTGACCGCGATGGCGCGCGCATCCGGAGTGATCCTGGACCTGCAGGACTTCGCGGACCTCTCGGAAGCGGTGCCGCTGATGGCCAAGGTCTACCCGAACGGGTTGGCGGATGTGAACCACTTCCACGCGGCGGGGGGCCTGCAATTTCTGATCGGCCAGCTTCTGGACGCAGGGCTGCTGCATCCCGATGCCAAGACCATCGTCGGCGACGGGCTGGAGTCCTACCGGCAGGAGCCGGTGCTGTCCGCGGGCACCCTTGCCTGGCGCGCCGGGCCGAAGGCAAGCCTCAACGAAAAGGTGGTCCGACCGGCCTCGGACCCCTTCGCACCGCAAGGCGGGCTGAAGCAACTGACCGGGAACCTGGGGCGCGGCGTCATCAAGGTCTCGGCCGTGGCACCCGACCGGCATGTGATCGAGGCACCCGCCCGGGTGTTCCACAGCCAGGACGCGGTGAAAGCGGCCTTCAAGGCCGGGGAGTTCACCGGGGATACCGTGGTGGTGGTGCGTTTCCAGGGGCCGCAGGCCAACGGAATGCCCGAACTGCACTCGCTGACCCCGACGCTGTCGGTGCTGCAAGACCGCGGCCTGCGGGTGGCGCTGGTGACGGATGGGCGGATGTCGGGAGCTTCGGGCAAGGTTCCGGCGGCGATCCATGTTGCGCCAGAAGCTGCGGCGGGTGGACCGCTGGCCAAGCTGCGCGACGGCGACATGGTGCGGCTGGACGCGGTTGCGGGAACATTGTCGGTGCTGGCCCCGGACTTCTTGTCCCGCGCGCCGGTGACCGTGGACCTCTCCGCTAATGAATTCGGCATCGGCCGCGAACTTTTCGCCGCCTTCCGCCGCCATGCCGGGTCCGCCGACACCGGCGCGGCGCTCGTTCTCTGACCGGGTGCACCCGGTCGAACTGTTGCTGCCTCCGGCGGGGATATTTTGGCAAAGATGAAAGGAATCAGCAGGTAGGTTGACCAGGCGGTACAGGCGGGGACGCCGATGACCGCCAAAGGTGAAAGGCCCCCCGTCTCCCCCCGGTTCCACCGGCTCGAGATGGGGGTGCCCGCACCGACCGCCATTGCGATTTCATCTTTGTCCAAATATCCCCGCCGGAGGCTCCCTCACCATCCAACCACCCCTTCGCCGGGGCCTGAAGGAGCCGACCCATGACCCCCGCCCAGCAATCGCTGAAAGCCGCCGAGATCTGCCGCCTGGCCCCTGTCGTCCCGGTCCTCGTGATCGACGAGCTTTCCCATGCCCGCCCGCTGGCCGAGGCCCTGGTCGCCGGCGGCCTGCCCGCGCTGGAGGTGACCTTGCGCACCGCCGTGGCACTGGACGCGATCCGGGCGATGGCCGAAGTTCCGGGCGGGGTCGTGGGTGCCGGGACCTTGCTGACGCCCGCCGACGTGAAGGCCGCGAAAGCGGCAGGGGCGATGTTCGGGGTCTCTCCCGGCGCCACCGACCGGATCATCGCGGCCTGCGAGGATGAGGGCCTGCCGCTCTTGCCGGGGGCTGCAACCGCGTCCGAGATCATGGCACTTCTGGAAAAGGGCTACACGGTGCAGAAGTTCTTCCCGGCGGAACAGGCGGGGGGGGCGGCTTACCTGAAGTCCATCGGCTCGCCGCTGCCGCAGGTGAAGTTCTGCCCGACGGGTGGGATCAGCCTGAAGATCGCGCCGGATTACCTGGCCTTGAAGAACATCCTCTGCGTCGGCGGCAGTTGGGTCGCGCCAAAGGAGGCGATGGCGAAAGGCGACTGGGCGGCGATCACTACCCTTGCACGGGAAGCCGCGGGCCTGCCCCGCAGCGCCTGACCGGTTAACCGCGAAACCGCCCCGGAAATCGTTGGAGTTCCGGGCGAGCGTCGATCAGCCCACGGACCCTTGGCGGCCGGTGCGGCCTCCCCTGCGGCGGGGGGCTTCGGGGGCGGTCAGCGCCTGGTGCAGGACCGTGGTCATCGGGTGGTCGGGGTTCGGGGCGCCATAGGTCGCGATCAGCACGCGGACGGCATCCGGTACCGTGGCATCGACCGGGATCGACAGCGCCCAGTCCATGAAGATCGACCGGCATTCGCCTGCCGTGATCCCGTCGATCCGGTAGCTTTCCCGCACCAGCCCCTTGGGGTCCGCCTCAGCCAGTTCCATCGCCCGTCTCCCTGTCCGCCGTTCCCACCAACCGCGTCACGGCGGCTTCCGCCCCTGCCACCGCCTGCGCCAGATCCCGCGCCAGCGTTGCGGCATCCGCTGCCCCCGTTTCGCGCAGGATGAAGGCACGGCCACCCTCGCCCAGCTCCTGCCAGTCCAGCGCGCGCTCACTGAGAAGCCGCGCCGCAGCGTGCAGCCGCCACAGCAACCTGTAGGCAGAGCTTAGCGCCTGCGCGTCCGAATCCGGCACTCTCCGGCCCGCCCCCGCCGCGATCTGACGTTCGACGCTGCGCGCGGGGCTTGCCGACAGGAGCGCGACGGTCTGCGCCGCAAGCTCGATGTCCATCAACCGGCCGGGACCATTCTTCGCATCCCACTCCCCTTGCGTCGGCTTTGCCGCGGCCAGCCGGGCCCGCATCTCGGCCACGTCGGGTTTTACCCGCTCCCCCTGACCTTTCCGCGCCAGGAGATCGCGGCGGAAGGCCTCGACATCACCCGCCAGCGTCGGCTCGCCCGCAAGAACCCGGGCGCGGGTCAGGGCGAGGTGTTCCCAGGTCCAGGCTTCGCTCTCCTGATAGGTGGTGAAGCTGTGCAGGCTGGTCGCCACCGGCCCAGCCCGCCCCGAGGGACGCAGCCGCATGTCAACTTCGTAAAGCCGGCCCTCGGGCATCTGCGCCGTCAGGGCCGTCACCAGCGCCTGGGTCAGTCGCGCATAGTAGGGCCGCGTGGCCAGGGGCCGCGGGCCGTCCGAGCCTTCGCCCCCCCGGTCGTCATAGATCACGATCAGGTCGAGGTCGGAGCCCGCGTTCAGCCGCGCCGCCCCCATGCTTCCCATCCCGATGACGACGGCACCCCGCCCCGGCATCGCGCCATGCTTGCGGGCAAAGTCACCCAGGACTTCCGTCCAGATCACCTGGACCACGGCTTCGGCGAGATCAGCGTATTGCTTGGCCGCCTCGAACCCGTCGACAAGGCCCCGCAGGTGGTGGACGCCGACACGGAAGTGCCATTCCTTCATCCAGCGCCGCGCCATGTCGAGCCGGCCTTCATAGTCCGGTGCGGTGGCGATGCGGGTGGCAAGCTCGGCGCGCAGGGCAGCGGTTCCGGGCCAGTCGCCCCAGAAGCTGCCGCCGATCACCCCATCAAGAACCGCAGCGTTGCGCGACAGGTAGCGCGCCAGCGCCGGGGCCGATCCGGCGATGTCGATGATCAGCTCGACCAGCGTCGGATTTGCCTCGAACAGCGCGAAAATCTGCACCCCGGCTGGCAGCCCGGCCAGGAAGCCGTCCAGCGCAACCAGCGCCTCGTCCGGGTGGGCCGCGCGGGCAAGCTCCTTCAGCAGGCGGGGTCGCAGGCGGCGGAAGATCGACTGGGCACGCTCGGAGCGCAGCGCGGGATAGCTTTCCCAGCCCTTGGTGATCTCGCGCGCGCTGGCGGAAAGCTCGGGGCCGTCCTCGACTGCACCGGGCGAGAAGAAGCCCTCGGTCAGCCGGTCGGTCCGGTTCAAACGGTCCAGAAGGTCCCGGCGGAAATCGGCCTCGGTCTGCCCGCAGAAGGCGGCGATGCGGGCGACACCCACGGGGGATGCGGGCATTGCATGGGTCTGGGCATCGTTGACCATCTGCAGCCGGTGCTCCACCTCGCGGTGGGCGCGGTAAAGCGTGGTCAGTTCGTCCGCAACCTCGGGGGGGACCCAGCCCCTTGCGGCCAGCGCGGCAAGACCGCCGACGGTGGTCCGGTCGCGCAAGCTGGGGTCGCGGCCCCCGGCGATCAGCTGGCGGGTCTGGGTGAAGAACTCGATCTCGCGGATGCCGCCCGCGCCAAGCTTCATGTTGTGACCTTCCACCGTGACTGGCCCGTGCAGGCCCCGGTGGTCGCGGATGCGCAGGCGCATGTCGTGCGCGTCTTGGATCGCGACGAAGTCCAGGTGCTTGCGCCAGACGAAGGGCGTGAGGGTCTTCAGGAACCGGTCCCCGGCCTGCAGGTCCCCGCCGCAGGGGCGCGCCTTGATGTAGGCGGCGCGTTCCCAGGTGCGTCCCTCGGCCTCGTAATAGCTTTCGGCGGCGGCCATCGACAGGCAGACCGGCGTGACCGAAGCATCAGGGCGCAGCCGGAGGTCAGAGCGGAAGACATAGCCGTCGGTCGCATCGGACAGGATCGCGGTCATCCGGCGGGTGACCTTGATGAAACTGGCGCGGGCCTCCTGTTCTTCGCCGGGGTAGCGGGTTTCGTCAAAAAGGCAGATCAGGTCGATGTCGGAGGAATAGTTCAGCTCTCCTGCCCCCATCTTGCCCATCGCCAGCGCCACCATCCCGCCAGCCGTTGCGGCGTCGTCCGGGGTGGCACCGGGCAGCTTGCCGCGGCGGATCTCCTCGGCCACGAGGGTGGTCAGGGAAAGGTGGACCGCGCGGTCGGCAAGGCGGGTCAGCGCGCCCGTCACCTCTTCCAGGGACCAGGCCCCACCGACGTCGCAAAGTGCCGCCAGAAGGGCCACGCGGCGCTTGGCTTCGCGCAGGGCCAGGGCAAGCGCCTCGGCGGTAAGGCCGTCGGCGATGGCGAGGGTCGCGGCAAGCGCGGCCTCGGGGGCCTCGACCGCCTCGCGCAGCCAGTCGGCTTCGCGCAGCATCAGGCCGCGCAGGAACAGGCTGCAGGCGGCGGTGGCGGCCATCAGGTCCATCACCTCGGGAGCAAAGCCGGAAATGTCAGCGCGCAGGTCGGCGGCGGCGGCGGTGTCGAAGGCGATGGGCGTGCGGGTGATGCGGGCGGCAAGGGTCATGCGCGGACCTTGCTGCGGCAGGGCGGAAGCGTCAACTCCTCCAGCCGATTGACGGGACCGGGCCGGGGTGGTTGGCTGAAGGAAAACAGAAAGGCACCCATGTCGAAATCCCTGGCCCGCGTCGCGGCCGCGCTGCAGGCGGCCGGCATTCCTTCGAACGTGGTCGCGGCTGCGGCCGAGATCCGCACCGCCGAGGCGGCGGCGGCAGAGGCTGGCGTGGTGGTGGACCAGATCGTCAAGTCGATCCTCTTCCAGGGCACCAGCGGTCGGCTGTACCTGTTCCTTACGGCAGGCGGCAACAGGGTGGACCCCGCAAAGGCCGCGGCGCTGGCCGGAGAGGCCCTGTCGCGGGCCGAGGTCGACGTGGTGCGCAGCGTCACCGGCTTTGCGATCGGCGGGGTGGCGCCGCTTGGGCACCTGACCCCCTCGCCCACCTTCGCGGACCCGAGGCTGCTGGCTTTCCCCGAAGTCTGGGCCGCAGCCGGCACGCCCCGCCACATGTTCAGCGTTAAGCCGCACGCGCTGGTCCGGGCCGCGGGCGCAACCCTCGCGGACTTCACCGGATAGGCGAAAAGAAGCCTGCCGCCGCACGATGTAAAAATACTTCACATAGGCTCTTGCAGCCGGGCTAGGCTGAGTCCATCTTCCCTCATGTGAAAGACATTCACATCAACTGGAGACCCGCCGATGTACATGACTTCCGACACCGCCCGGCCTGGCGGGATCCGCAATGCCTTCCGTCGTGCCGAGGGCTGGCTTGACCAGCGCGGCAAGTGGGCCTGGATCGCCGCGATGGTACTGGGCTTCATCATCTTCTGGCCCGTTGGCCTTGCCCTTCTGGCCTACATGATCTGGGGAAAAAAGATGTTCGCACGGTCCTGCGGCCAGCGCCGCCAAGCCACTGACCACTCCTGGGGCCGCCACGCGATGCGCGCGGGCCAGCCCACCGGCAACCATGCCTTCGACGACTACAAGGCGCAGGCTCTGCGCCGTCTGGAAGAAGAGCAGGAAGCGTTCGAGGCTTTCCTGCAGCGCCTGCGGACCTCGAAGGACAAGTCCGAGTTTGACAGCTTCATGGACGAACGGGCCCGGGCGACCTCGGCCCAGGACGCCGCGGAAAGCGAAGCGAAGCCCGAACCGGGGGCGCGTGCGGGCGAATACTGATCGCCTGACCGCATGACCCCTGCCCCGCCCGTGTCCCCGCACGGGCGGGTTTTCCTTTTCCGCACGGGGACGCTTGGCGGATCGGCTTTCGCTTGCTAGGCTTCGCGCCAATCCAATCCTGATCCGAAACCGATGCGCCATTCCCTTCCCCTGACGCCCCAATTCTACGTGACGGCGCCGCAGCCATGCCCCTACCTGCCGGGGCGGATGGAGCGTAAGCTGTTCACGGCGTTGCAGGGCGAACATGCGCAAAAGCTGAACGACACGCTGTCGAAGCAGGGCTTCCGCCGCAGCCAGAACGTGCTTTACCGCCCGTCCTGCGCCGAGTGTTCGGCCTGCCTGTCGGCGCGGATCCGGGTGGCGGATTTCGAACCCTCGCGGACGCAGAAGCGGGTGATGAAGAAGGCGTCCGACCTGCGGCGGAATGCGACCAGCCCCTGGGCGACGGAAGACCAGTTCTCGCTCTTCCGCCGCTATCTCGACCAGCGCCACGCGGACGGCGGGATGGCCGACATGGACATCTTCGAGTTCGCGGCGATGATCGAAGAGACCCCGATCAAGTCGCGCGTGATCGAATACAGCCGACCCGCCGCCGAAGGTGACCGTGGCCGCGCGCTGGCTGCCGTCTGCCTGACCGACGTCTTCGATGACGGCCTCAGCATGGTCTACAGCTTTTACGACCCGGACCTGACGGACATGAGCCTGGGGACCTACGTCATCCTGGACCACATCGCCATCGCGCGCGAGGCCGGGCTGCCTTACGTCTACCTGGGCTACTGGGTGCCGGGCAGCCGCAAGATGGGCTACAAGGCGGGTTTCTCGGCGCTGGAGATCTACAAGGGCGGCGAATGGGTGGCGATGGGCGAGCCCTCCGACCATGCCGCCGACCTGCACCCGCTGTCCGTGGACCCGATCGCCGAACAGGTGGCGCGGATCAGCCTGCCCGATACGCGGCTGTGACCTCCCGCATCTCGGCCTTGGCGCTGGTCGTGCCCGATTATGACGAAGCACTCGCCTTCTATGTGGGCAAGCTTGGCTTCCGGCAGGTCGAGGACATTGACCAAGGCCGCAAGCGCTGGGTGACGGTAGAGCCTTCCGGTGGCGGAGTGCGGCTGGTTCTGGCCCGGGCCGAAGGGGCGGCGCAGGTCGCCTCCATCGGCAACCAGGCGGGCGGCCGGGTATTCCTGTTCCTGCAGACCGACGATTTTACCCGCGACCACGCCGCGATGCTGGCCGCGGGCGTGGTGTTCGAGGAAGCACCACGGCACGAGGTCTACGGCTCTGTCGCCGTCTGGCGCGATCCCTTCGGCAACCGCTGGGACCTGATCGGCCCGCGCGCCGGGTAACCCGGTCAGCCCCGCTGGCTCAGCGCGATCCCGACGGCCATCACCGCAAGACCCAGAAGCCTTGTGCCGCTGACCGGCCGCGCGGCCAGGCCCATCAGTCCGGTGGCGTCGATCAGCGTCGAACTGACGATCTGGCCCAGCAGGACGAACAGGATGGCGTTGCCCAGCCCGAAGCGCGGGGCGACGAAGGTGATCGACAAAAGGTAGAACACCATCAGCGCACCGGCAAGGAACAGGACCGGCGGCTGACCGGGCGCCTTGGCAAGTGCGGCCCCCTGCCCCGAGACAGCCAGCACCACCAGCGCCACCACGAACGCCAGCGCGAACATGATCGCCCCGGCGGCGATGGGCGAGCCGATCCGCTGACCCAGCGCCGCATTCAGCCCGGCAAGAAGCGGCACGCCCATCCCCGCCGCGAACATCAGGGCCGCATAGCGGATGCCGTCACCCATTGACCTTGGCCTTTGCCCGATACTCCTGGACCGGCAGGCCTCCGATCCCCCAGTCCTCCAGCGCGACCTCGTCGATCACGACGAAGGTCGTGGCCGGGTTCTTGTCCAGAACGCGCTGCAGAAGTTCCGTGACCCCCGCGATCAGTTCGGCCTTCTGCTCCGACGTGGCGCCTTCGCGGGTGATCTTGATGTTCACATATGGCATGGGAGTTCCTTCTGTCTGGTCCTCGGAAAGCTTGGATATGACTTGTCGCGGCGCGTCCAGTCGGATCAGCGCCCAACCGGGTAGATCACTTTGCGCTGCGGTAACTTGCGGTAACGCCTCCCCTGCGCTATCTCCAGATGAACCACCGTGAGGCCCCGCGATGACGCTGCAATGCCGCAAGAACCGCACGCCGCACCCGATGTGCCCCCTGTCCGACTGCATGGCCTTTATCGGCGGGGCCTGGACGCCGAACATCCTGTGGAACCTCTCCCCCGGTCCGCGGCGGTTCTCCGAACTGCGTTCGGATATCCCGCTGGTCTCGGCCAAGGTCCTGACCCAACGCCTGCGCGAGCTGGAAGAACGGGGCCTGCTGACCCGCAAGGTGATGGAAACCTCGCCCCCCTCGGTCGAATACCAACTGACCGGGCTCGGGCAGGAATTCATGCCGGTGATCCGCGCGATTGCCGAGGTTGGGCAGCGGCTGAAGGACAAGGCCATAGCCTGACCCGGGCAGAATCTTCCTCCTCTCGCGGTTGAGTTCTTGGCGGCTGCGACTAGATGCCCTACCAATTGCGAACTGGCACGCCGAACAAATGGCGGCCGTCAACGGGAGGGGTAAGGGATGCAGGCTTTGCTTGCCATCGCACGCGGCATTGACCGCGTGAATGCGTTGATCGGTAAATCCGTTGTCTGGTTGATCCTGTTTGCGGTGCTGGTCAGCGCGGGCAATGCCGTAAGCCGCAAGCTGTTCAACCTGTCGTCCAACGCCTGGCTGGAACTGCAATGGTACCTGTTTGGTGCAGCCTTCATGGGCGCGGCCGCCTACACGCTGCAACAGAACGAACATATCCGGATCGACGTCTTCTACGGCTCCCGCAGTCGCAGGACACAGCACTGGATCGACCTTCTGGGGCACATCTTCTTCCTCTTGCCCTTCGTCGCGCTGATGGCGTGGTACCTCTGGCCCTACACCATCCAGGCGTTCTACTCGGGCCAGGTTTCGACCAACGCGGGCGGCCTGCTGATCTGGCCCGCCCGCGCGATCCTGCTGGCCGGTTTCGTGATGCTGACCTTTCAGGCCGTGGCCGAGATCATCAAGAAGATCGCCGTGATGCGCGGGTGGATGGAGGACCCCCATCCCTTCATCTCGGCCCAGGAGCAGGCCTTGAAAGAGGCCGAGGAACTGGCGGCCGAAGTCAAGGCCGCCGCCGACGCTGCAACCGCCGCTGCTGAGGGGAAGAAATGATCGAGATCATCGCGCACAACATGGCTCCGATCATCTTCGTGAGCCTCGTCGTCTTCCTGCTTTATGGCTATCCGGTCAGCTTCGCCCTTGCCGCGAACGGCATGATCTTCTTCGTCATTGGCGTTTGGCTTGCCCCCTATTCCAACGGCGAGATCACCCTGGACTGGCCGCTTCTCGGCACCATGCCGCAACGATTGTGGGGGGTCCTGTCGAACGAGACGTTGCTCGCGATTCCCTTCTTCACCTTCATGGGGATCATCCTGGAACGAAGCGGGATGGCCGAGGACCTTCTTGACACCATCGGCCAGCTTTTCGGGCCGATCCGCGGCGGACTGGCCTTCGCGGTGATCCTTGTCGGCGCACTTCTGGCCGCAACCACCGGCGTCGTTGCAGCTTCGGTCATCGCGATGGGCCTCATCTCGCTGCCGATCATGCTGCGCTATGGCTATGACCGGCGCACGGCGACGGGGGTCATCGCGGCAAGCGGCACACTGGCGCAGATCATCCCGCCGTCACTGGTCCTGATCGTGCTGGCCGACCAGCTGGGCCGGTCGGTGGGCGACATGTACAAGGGCGCACTGATCCCCGGACTGATCCTGACCGGCATGTATCTGGGCTACATCTGCATGGTCGCGATCTTCCAGCCGCATAAAGTCCCTGCGCTGCCACCCGAGGCGCGAACGCTGGGCGGGGGTGTCACCTCGCTTCTGGTGGCGCTGGCTGCGGGGGTCGGCATCGGCTACGCGGCGCATTACCTGTGGTATGACGCCTGGGGAGCCAACGCCGACGTGCTCGGCGCCACCATCGCTACCCTCGTAGTCTACTTCTACGCGCTGGCCGACCGCTACCTCGCCATCAACCTGCTGTCGCGTCTGGCGCAGCAGGTCATCATGGTGCTGATCCCGCCGCTGGCCCTGATCTTCCTGGTGCTGGGGACGATCTTCATCGGCCTTGCCACCCCGACCGAGGGCGGTGCAATGGGGGCCGTGGGCGCGATGATCCTGGCCTGGGCCAAGGGGCGCTTCAAGTTCCCGGTCCTGCAATCGGCGCTGATCGCCACCACGCGGCTGTCAGCCTTCGTCATGTTCGTCCTGATCGGCGCGCGCATGTTCAGCCTGACTTTCTACGGCGTGAACGGCCACGTCTGGGTCGAGGAGCTGCTGACCGCCGTGCCAGGGGGACAGTATGGTTTCCTTCTGGTGGTGAACCTGATCATCTTCGTCCTGGGGTTCTTCCTGGACTTCTTCGAGATCGCCTTCGTCCTCGTCCCGCTTCTGATCGCCCCGGCACAGACCCTGGGGATCGACCTGATCTGGCTCGGGGTGATCATCGGGGTGAACCTGCAGACTTCGTTCCTGACGCCGCCCTTCGGCTTTGCGCTCTTCTACCTGCGTTCGGTCGCGGCCAAGGTGCCATACCTCGACAAGGTCACCGGCAAGAAGATGGACGGGATCAAGACCGGCGAGATCTACAAGGGTGCGATCCCCTTCATCATCATCCAGGTGACGATGATCTTTGTGGTCGTCTTCTTCCCGCAGGTCGTGATGCACTACAAAGGCCCGGTGGTCGACGCCTCGACCATCGAGATCAAGGTGCCGACACTTACCCCGCTGGGCACGGGCGGGGCGACACCGGCACCGGGGGGCTTGCCCGGACTGCCGGGCGCGCCGCAGCTCGGTGCACCGAACATTGGCGGCACCGCCCCGGCCGAAAGTGCACTGCCTGCCCCGGGCGGGTTGCCGAAGCTTGGCGCGCCAGTCATCAACCCCTGACGCCCCGCATAAAAAGAAAAGGCCCCGGAGCAATCCGGGGCCTTTCCTCTTGGCGGGGTCGGAAGCCTTACAGCTTGCCAGCCTGCTGCTGCGTCATCATGAAGACGTCGTAGTTGTATTCCGCGATCTGCGCCCAGAGATAGGCGTCCTTCTTGAACGCGGTCTGGCTGTCGTGGATCTTCTTGAACGCGGCGTTGGTGGCGCTGATCTCGGCATAGGTCGCCATAGCTGCCTCATAGGCGGCGGTAAGCACGTCCTGCGGGAAGGGCCGCAGCTGCGCGCCGTTCGCCACCAGGTTCTTCAGCGCGGTCGGGTTCTTGTAGTCGTAGCTTGCCATCATGTTCGAGTTCGAAGCCTCGCAGGCGGTCGACAGAACGCCCTGGTAGAACTTCGGCAGCTCGTTCCACTTGGCCAGGTTGACCATCGTGGACAGCGTCGGACCACCTTCCCACCAGCCGGGATAGTAGTAGTAGGGCGCGACCTTCTGGAAGCCGAGCTTTTCGTCGTCATATGGCCCGACCCATTCGGCCGCGTCGATGGTGCCTTTCTCCAGCGACGGATAAATGTCGCCGCCCGCGATCTGCTGCGGCACGACGCCCAGCTTCTCGATCACCTTGCCGGCAAAGCCACCGATCCGCATCTTCAGACCCTGCATGTCCGCAAGGCTGTTGATCTCCTTGCGGTACCAGCCGCCCATCTGCACCCCGGTGTTGCCGCAGGGCAGGTAATGCAGGTTCTGGGTGTTGAAGAACTCGTTCATCAGGTCGATGCCACCGCCGTAGTACAGCCAGGCGTTCATCTGGCGGTAGTTCAGGCCGAAGGGCACCGTGGTTCCCAAGGCGTAGGTCGGGTCCTTGCCCCAGTAGTAGTAGCTGGCGGTGTGGCAGGCCTCGACCGTGCCGGCCGAAACGGCGTCCGCCGCTTCCAGACCCGGAACCAGTTCGCCCGCGGGGAAGATCTGCAGCTGGAATTTGCCGTCCGTCGCCTCGGCCACGTATTTGGACATCGTCTCGGCAGCGCCGTAGATCGTGTCCAGCGACTTCGGGAACGACGACGTGACCCGCCAGGTCACCGTCGGGCTTTCCTGCGCGATCGCAGGGGCCGCAAGCGTCGCTGCACCCGCGGCAGCAACGCCGCCCACCGAGGCCTTGGTCAAGAATGAACGTCTATCCATGCAGTACTCCTCCCATATGGTTGACCCGTTCACGCCCTGTAAAAAGCGTACGGGGTTGATAGGACATAGAGCCTATTTCCCGTCCTGCAATATGGGAAGCATATTCCGCACGCAGGGCGAGAGGACCTCGGAATGAACGCGCCCTGTGGCTGAGTGCCCTTGGAATCCCCGGCGCGTCGGCCGAGATTGCCGAAACCGCAGGATGGAGGCCCCATGTTCAGCTATGTCTCGCTAGGCACTCGCGACCTTGCACGTGCCCTGCCCTTCTATGACGCAGTGCTCGCGCCACTCGGCCACCAGAGGGTCGAGGACTTTGACCCCGAGGACCGCTCCGCCGCCTGGGGTCTGGACGATCCCGGGCCGCATCTTTGGGTGACCCAGCCCTTCGACGGGTCCCCCGCGACACCGGGGAACGGGACGATGGTCAGCTTTCTGGCCGATACCCGCGCTGCGGTGGACGCTTTCCACGCGGCGGCCGTGGCCCATGGCGGCACAGATGAAGGTGCGCCGGGGCTGCGCCCGCAGTATGGCCCGCATTTCTATGCGGCCTATGTCCGCGACCCGGACGGCAACAAGCTGAACGCCGTCTGTTACCGGGCCGCCACGGAACCTGCACAACCCTAGGCAATTGGACGGGCAACAGACGAAATCGGCAAGATCGCCCTTGCATTCCGACGCAGTCGCCCAACCTTTGGCCAAACCAAATTTGGGGAACCCTGTGACCTACCTTATGTTTTTTGTTGGCCTTGTCATCCTTGTGGCCGGGGGAGAGTTCCTTGTACGCGGCGCCTCCTCCATCGCCCGCGCCTTCCACCTGTCGCCGCTTCTGATCGGCCTCACCATTGTCGGTTTCGGCACTTCGGCACCCGAGCTGATTGTCTCGGTCCAGGCTGCCTTGGCAGATCAGCCGGGCATCGCCATCGGCAACGTGATCGGCTCGAACATAGGCAACGTGCTTCTGATCCTTGGCATCTCGGCCCTGATCGCCCCGCTGATCATTCCCGGCCGCAAACTCTGGCGCGACCTTGCCTTCATGCTGGCCGCCACCGCGACAATTTGGGTCATGCTACTGGACGGACAGGTCACGCGGCTGGATGGGCTGATCCTCCTCGCTGGTCTGGCTGCCTTCCTGACAGTCGCCTTCACCGCCGGCAGCGGCCACCCGCCCGAGGGTGGGACCGAAACCTTCGGCCCGAACTGGAAACCCTGGGTCATGACCGGCGCGGGGCTGGTCGCTCTGGTGATCGGGGCGGGCTTCCTGGTCGACAGCGCCACCACCATCGCGCGCGAGTTCGGCATCTCCGAAGCGGTGATCGGGCTGACCATCGTCGCCGTCGGCACGTCACTGCCGGAACTGGCGACCAGCGTGATCGCGGCATTCCGCAAGCATACCGAGATAGCAGTGGGCAACATCGTCGGGTCGAACATCTTCAACATCTTCGGCATCCTCGGGCTCACCGCGCTGATCGCTCCAATCCCGGCCGAGGCACGTTTTGCCGCCGTCGACATGTGGTGGGTTGCTGCCTCGTCCGTCGGGCTAGCCGTTGTGGCCTTCGTGCTGGGAGGCTTGCCGCGCATCGCGGGCGCCGGGCTTCTGGCGACCTACGGCGCCTATCTATTGCTTATCGGCTGAAAGCCTGGGGGGCCGGATCGGCCCCCCGCCTGTGACCCTCAGGCAGCCAGACCTTCGGCCTGCAAAGCCTTCTGCACAGCGGGGCGCGCCGCGACCTTGTCGCGCAACGCGGTGATGCGCGGGAACTTCGTCAGGTCATGGGCAAAGGCTTTCGACCAGTTCGTCACCGTGAAGAAATAGGCGTCTGCCGGAGTATAGGCGTCGCCTGCCATCCAGTCGCGGTCGGCCAGACGGTCCTCGACCACCTGCAGACGCGCGTCCAGAAGACCCAGCTGCGCCGCCTTGGCATCACCGTCTAGACCCCGGAAGAACGGCGAATAGGTCTTGTGCACTTCGGTCGAGACGTAGTTCAGCGCCTCGGCCATACGGGCGCGGGCAATCGTCCCAAGCGCGGGCAGCGAGCCCGGAGCGGCGCTGTCCATCACGTGCTGCATGATCGCGACGCCTTCGGTCAGCACATCGCCGTTGCCAAGGTCCAGCGCTGGCACCGCTCCGCGCGGGTTGATGGCAGTAAAATCCGCGCCGGTCTCGGTGCGCTTGGCGCGGACGTCAACCTTTTCCACGGTGAAATCCACGCCCGCTTCGTTCAGCGTGATGTGCGAGGCCAGCGAGCAGGCGCCCGGCGAATAATACAGCTTCATGTCAGTCTCCCGTGTGGCAGGATCAGCCCCACCGTTCCGGCGTCTGCCATAGCGCAGACGAAGGGTGGATTCACCTGCCCATCGCGGCAGAGCCTCTGCGCCTTTTTGCAAATAGTGGTGAAAGTTGCGTGGCGCGGCATCCTGCCGCAACAAAAGTTCAAAAATACCGGCCGCTAGCGACATTTTCGTATTGCAAATCCGGTTGACGCCCGGCATATCCGCCCCTAAGTTCCAACCGAACGTGAAGGGGATGGGCCAATGGCCAGACTTCTTGTCATCGTAGGAAGGACGCGCATGGGCCGGTAACGGTTGACCATAGTGGTTCCCATGCGCCCCCGAAGGAAACTCCGGGGGCTTTTTGTTGCGCGAAGGAGATCGAAGATGTCGAAGCAGATGACCGGTGCGAAGATGGTGGTCCAGGCCCTGAAGGACCAGGGTGTCGAGGTCGTCTTCGGCTATCCCGGTGGCGCCGTGCTTCCGATCTATGACGAGCTTTTCCTGCAGAACGACATCCGCCACATCCTGGTGCGTCACGAACAGGGCGCGGTCCATATGGCGGAAGGCTATGCGCGGTCCACCGGCAAGCCGGGTGTCGCTCTGGTGACCTCGGGTCCCGGCGCGACCAACGCCGTGACCGGGCTGACCGACGCGCTGATGGATTCGATCCCGATCGTGGTGCTGACCGGACAGGTCCCGACCTTCATGATCGGCACCGACGGCTTCCAGGAGGCGGACACCGTCGGGATCACCCGGCCCTGCACCAAGATGAACTGGCTGGTGAAGGACACGGCAAAGCTGTCCGACACCATCCACCAGGCCTTCCACGTCGCCACACACGGCCGTCCCGGCCCGGTGCTGGTCGACATCCCGAAGGACGTGCAGTTCGCCACTGCTGATTATGTCGCTGCCGAAAATGCGAAGATCAGCCACTACCAGCCCCGGACCGAAGGCGACCCGGCCCAGATCGCCCGTCTGGTCGAACTTATGGAAAGCGCCGAGCGTCCGATCTTCTACACCGGCGGCGGTGTCATCAACTCCGGCCCGCGCGCAAGCCAGCTTCTGCGCGAGCTGGTGGCCGAGACGAACTTCCCGATCACCTCGACCCTGATGGGTCTGGGCTGTTATCCGGCGTCCGGCAAGAACTGGGTCGGCATGCTGGGGATGCACGGGCTTTACGAAGCCAACCTTGCGATGCATGGCTGCGACGTGATGATCAACATCGGCGCGCGCTTTGACGACCGCATCACCGGTCGGATCAAGGATTTCAGCCCGAAATCCCGCAAGGCGCACATCGACATCGACCCGTCGTCGATCAACAAGGTGATCCGCGTCGAGGTGCCGATCGTCGGCGACGTGTCCCGCGTGCTGGAGGAAGTCCTGCGCCAGTGGCGTGCGCGGGGGTCGAAGACCAACCAGCGTGGCCTGTCGCAGTGGTGGGCGCAGATCGAGGAATGGCGCGCGGTGAAGTGCCTCTCGTACAAGAACTCCACCACCACGATCAAACCGCAATACGCGCTGGAGCGGCTTGAGGCGCTGACCAAGGGGATGGACCGCTACATCACCACCGAAGTTGGCCAGCACCAGATGTGGGCAGCCCAGTTCCTCGGGTTCGAGGACCCGAACCGCTGGATGACCTCGGGCGGGTTGGGGACGATGGGTTACGGCCTGCCCGCGTCGATTGGCGTGCAGATCGCCCACCCCGAGGCGCTGGTCATCAACGTGGCAGGTGAGGCCTCCTGGCTGATGAACATGCAGGAAATGGGAACCGCGATGCAGTTCCGCGCCCCGGTCAAGCAGTTTATCCTGAACAACGAACGCCTCGGCATGGTCCGCCAGTGGCAGGAGCTTCTGCATGGCGAGCGGTATTCCTCGTCCTGGAGCGAAAGCCTGCCCGACTTCGTCAAGCTGGCCGAGGCTTTCGGCTGCAAGGGCATCAAATGCGACGACCCGAAAGACCTGGACGATGCGATCATGGAGATGCTGCGCTACGACGGCCCGGTGATCTTTGACTGCCTGGTCGAAAAGCACGAAAACTGCTTCCCGATGATCCCCTCGGGCAAGCCGCACAACGAGATGCTGCTTGGCGATGCCGATACCCAGGGCGTGATCGGCGCCAAGGGCGCGGTGCTGGTGTGATGTGAAGCGGCTTGCCGGACCCGGTCCGGCAAGCCAGCCACCCAGACCCCAGTCAGGAACCCCATGACCCTCACCGCCGAGGCCAGCCCGAAGACCCGAGACATGTGGATGGATGTCGCCAAGGGCGTTGGCATCATCCTCGTGGTCATCGGCCATGCCTGGCGCGGGCTCGAGACGGCAGGGATGATCGGCAATGCCTGGGCGTTCCAGCTGGTGGACCGGCTGATCTACAATTTCCACATGCCGCTGTTCTTCCTGTTGTCGGGCATGACCTTTCAGTCCTGGGCGCTGCGCCGGCCCGTGGGCGAGGCAGCCTTCAGCCGGGTGACGCGGCTTTTGTGGCCCTTGGTCCTCTGGACCTATCTTTTCACCGCCGCGCGGCTTGCAGCGGGGGATGCGGCCAATACGCAGATGTCGGGGCTGGAAAGCCTGTTGTTCTTCCCCCTGCCCCCGCGGGACCACTTCTGGTTCCTCTGGGCCTTGTTTCTGCAGCACCTCGTCGTGCTGGCTCTGATCCGTTTCGTGACTGGCCCACTTTCTGCGCCGACCTGGGCTGCCCTGGCCGGGCTTGTCGTGCTCGCCTCCAGCTTCACGCCCGTCGGCCTGAACGCCTGGACCGTCGGCGCCGCGACCTATGCGGGGGCGTTCCTGGCCGGGTTGGCGCTGGGCCAAACGAACTGGCGACCGCAGGGTGCCTTCGCCTTCCTGATCGCCGTTGCCGTCTTTGTCGGCTTTCAGGCGGCCAGTTTTCAGCTGCCGCAATCCCTGCTCGTCGCCCAGGTTCTGGGCATCGCTCTGTCCCTGGCCGCGCTGGCGGTGGTCTACCTTCTGACCAATAGCCGCCAGACTGCGCCCCTGCGCCTTCTGGCCTATCTCGGCATCGCGTCGATGGGCATCTACCTTGCCCACACGATCTTTTCCGCCGGCACCCGCGCCGTGCTGGGCCGTTTCACCCCCGACCTCACCGCCCACATGATCCTTGGCACGCTTGCCGGGATCGTCGGCCCCCTGATCATCTACGCCGTCATCCGCCGGGTCGGTCGTCCGTCCTGGATCGGATTCTGACGCCGTGTCCCACAGCAGAAGGTAGGACCCATGTCCGCACTGAACATCAAGAAGGGCTCGACCAGCCATTCCGCCTATGACCTGCGCTCCGCGCTCTCCGAGGTCGAGGAATCCCACACCCTCGCCGTCATCGTCGAGAACGAGCCCGGCGTCCTCGCGCGGGTCATCGGCCTCTTCTCCGGCCGCGGCTACAACATCGACAGCCTGACCGTGGCCGAGGTCGACCACACCGGCCACCGCAGCCGCATCACCATCGTCACCCGCGGCACCCCCGCCGTGATCGACCAGATCGAGGCGCAGCTGAAGCGCATGGTCCCGGTGCATGAGGTCCAGGACCTCACCGCCGAGGGTCCGTCGGTCCAGCGCGAACTTGCGCTGGTCAAGGTCAAGGGCCACGGCGATCACCGGATCGAAGCCCTGCGCCTGGCCGAGATCTTCCGGGCCAATGTCGTCGATTCCACGCTGGAAAGCTTCGTCTTCGAGATGACCGGCACGCCCGAGAAGATCGACGCCTTCGCCGACCTCATGCGCCCGCTGGGCCTGGTCGAGATCGCCCGCACCGGTGTCGCAGGGCTGAAGCGCGGCGCCTAGCTGTTCCGCGCCGGATACAGGTAGTCGCGCGTCATCGGCACGGTGCCGCGCGCCTTGGTCAGTTGCAGCTGGTGGATCACCATATAGCCCTCGGCAAAGCCCATCTCGGCTGATTGCAGGTAGTAGCGCCACATCCGGATGAAGCGGTCGTCGTGCATCTGTCGGACCCGGTCGATATTGGCGTCGAACCGCTTCAGCCACTCCTGCAGCGTCCGTTCATAATGCCCGCGCCAGACCTCCAGATCCGACAGGATCATCCCGGTCTTCTCCACCACCCGCATCGCCTCGGAGATCGTCGGGCAATAGGCGCCGGGAAAGATGTACTTGTCGAACCAGGGCGAGATCGTGCCCGGCGTGGACCAGCGCCCGATGTAATGGATCAGCGCCACCCCCTCCTGCGGCATCAGGTCGGCGACCTTCTGGAAATAGGTCCGCAGGTGCGGCAGACCCACATGCTCCATCATCCCGACCGAGACGACACGGTCATAGGTCTCGGTCACATCGCGGTAATCCTGCAGCCGGAAGGTCACCTGCCCGGCAAGACCGGCCTCACGGGCGCGCGCCTCTGCCTTGGACAGCTGGACCTCGGACAGGGTGATGCCCGTCACCTCGACCCCGTGGTCGCGCGCCAGCGCCAGGGCCAGCGTTCCGAAGCCGCAGCCGATGTCCAGAACCCGCATTCCGGGCCGAAGCAGAAGCTTGCCCCCGATATGCGCCATCTTTGCCGCCTGCGCCTCGTCCAGCGTCATGTCCGGGCGGCGGAAATAGGCGCAGGTGTATTGCTTGGTCTCGCCCAGAAAAAGGTCGTAGAGGTCGGGGGAGATGTCATAGTGATGCGCCACGTTCCTGCGGGCGACGCCCATGTGGTTCCAGATCGCCCAGGATTTCGCCCGGCTCCACAAGGCACCAAGTTGCGGCAGGGGTGCGGGCAGGCGGCGCCCCCGGACATTACGCAGGGCGAAGGTCAGCAGACTGCGAACATCATCGTCGCGAAGGGTAAGCCTGCCATCCATATAGGCCTCGCCCATCGCAAGGTCCGGGTTCAACAGAAACTTCCGCGGCCAGTCGGGGTCGTGCAGCGTGACCTCGGTTTCCGGCGGCCCGCCCGGACCGAACTCCCGGCGCGTGCCGTCCGCGAAGGTCAGCCTCAACCGTCCGGTCCGCATGCCCAGATCCAGAAGCGCCGTCAACGCCTGGTTCCACATCGCCGCCACCCCTGCTGAACACCGAAGGCGACAACGCGGCCGGCGGGTTGCGGTTCCCTACCGCCCCTGAAAGACCGCCGAGCGCTTGGACAGGAAGGCGGCAACACCCTCCCGGAAGTCGGCGCTCGCCCCGCAGCGGCCCTGCAGCCGGGCCTCGACCTCCAGCTGCGCTTCCAGAGATTGGTCGAAAGCCCCGCGCAAGGCCTGCTTCAGGGCGGCATAGGCCCCGGTGGGACCACTGGCCAGCTTCGTCGCCCGCGCGGCCACCACCTCGGCAAAGCGGTCATCGGGGACCGCCTCCCAGATCATGCCCCAGTCCACCGCCTGTGCGGCACTGACCGGCTCGGCCAGCAAGGCCGCTCCCATGGCGCGTTGCAGACCCACCCGGCGCGGCAGAAAGCTGGTCCCGCCCGCGTCCGGGATCAGGCCGATCCGGGTGAAAGCCTGCAGGAAGACCGCGCCTTCAGCGGCGATCACCAGGTCGCAGGCCAGCGCGAGGTTTGCCCCTGCCCCCACGGCCGCCCCGTTCACCGCTGCGATGACCGGCACCGGGGCCTCGGTGATCGCGCGGATCATCGGGACGTATTCGTCGTTCAGGATCGCCTCGAACCCGGCGGCTTCCAGCCCCTCGGCATCAGTGAGGTCCTGACCCGAGCAGAAGCCGCGCCCTGCCCCGGTCAGCACGATGACGCGCGCGCCGTGGCCCGCCTGCAGGGCAGCAAGCAGTTCCAGCCGCATCTCGCGGTTCAGCGCGTTCATCACCTCGGGGCGGTTGAGCGTGATGTGATGCACGCCACCCTCGACCTTCACCGTCACCAATCCCGCCATCTGTGCCGCCTCCCAAGCTTTGCGGCCAGACTAGCGGGACTGGCGTGAAGGCCAAGCCCTACGCGGCGTCACGGGCGCGACAAGCGCTGGGTGGGCGGGATCGCCCACCCTACTCCTTGAGGATTTCCTTCAACCGGCTCTCTTCCTCGGTGGTCAGCACGACGTCCGGCGCAACCCGCCTGCGTCCCGCTGCCAGGGCGACGGCAATACCGGCCAGAAGCAGCGCCGGACCCGCAAGCCAGAGGACCAGGTTCGCCCCCTCGGCCGGCGGGTTGAACAGCACGCCCTCGCCGTAGCGCGCAACGATGTAGTCGACAACCTCGGCATCGCTGTCGCCTGCGACCAGCCTTTCACGGATGATCAGTCGCAGGTCCCGGCTGATGGGAGCGTTGCTGTCATCGATGGTCTCTCCCTGGCAGACCGGGCAGCGGATGTCGCGGCTGATCTCGCGGGCGCGGGATTCCAGCACCGGGTCGGTCAGCATCTCGTCGGGCTGCACCGCCCAGGCCGGGGTCACCGCCAGGAAAAGGGCAAGGGCGTAGGGTGGGCAATCTGCCCACCACCGCTTGAGGAAGGCGATCATTCCGCCGGCACTCCGGCCGGGACCTTCCGCGCGCCCGCGGCCACCCGATAGCGGCGGTCCGACAGGCTGAGAAGCCCGCCAAGCGCCATCAGGATGCATCCGGCCCACAGCCAGTTGGCGAAAGGCTCGATGTAGCTGCGCACAGCCCAGCCGCCGGACTGTTGGCGGTCGCCCAGCACCAGATAGATGTCGCGCAGGAAGCCATAGTCGATCGCGGCCTCCGTGGTCGGCATCTGCGCTACCGGATAAATCCGCTTTTCGGGGTTCAGCACCGCCACCACTGCGCCGCCGCGCGTCACCGTCATCCAGCCCATGGTGGAGGTATAGTTCGGCCCCTGCACCTCTTCGACCTTGTCCAGCCGCACCTCATAGCGCCCCAGCGGGAAGGTCTCGCCTTCCTGCAGAATGCGGATGTCCTCGATCTTCCACGACATCATTGCCGAGACGGCGAAGATCGTGACGCCAAGGCCGAAGTGCGCCGTGGCCTTGCCCCAGTCCGCCCGCGGCAAGCGGAACAGGCGGGCAAAGCGTGCCCCGACGCCTTCGCGCCCGGTCCGCGCCCAGATGTCTGCCATCGCGCCGAAGCCGACCCAGGCGCCCAGCATCAGGCCCACCGGCCCCAGCGCCGTGCGCCCGGTCTGCATCGCAAAGGCCAGCGCCCCAAGCGCCACCGCAAGCACCATCACCGGGATCAGCCCGCGCAAGCTGCGCCCGATGTCGCCCCGCTTCCAGGCCAGCATCGCTCCCGGAGGCAGGACCAGCGCCAGCGCCACCATGAAGGGCGAGAAGGCCGCGTTGAAGAAAGGCTCGCCCACCGACAGGTCACGACCCAGCAACATTGACCCAACCAGCGGCCAGATTGTCCCGATGAACACAACAAACGCAGCGACCGTCAGCAGGATGTTGTTCGCCACCAACGCGCTTTCGCGACTGACCAGACTGAACACCCCCCGCGCCTCCATCGACCCGGCCCGCAGCGCAAAGAGGATCAGCGCACCTCCGGTGAAGAAGGCGAGGATCATCAGGATGAACACCCCCCGCTCGGGGTCGTTGGCAAAGGCGTGGACCGAGGTGATAACCCCCGACCGCACGATGAAGGTCCCGATCAGGCTGAACCCGAAGGCCATGATCGCCAGAAGGATCGTCCAGGCCTTCAGACTTTCGCGCTTCTCCACGACGATGGACGAATGCAACAAGGCCGCCGCAAGGAGCCAAGGCATGAAGCTCGCGTTTTCCACCGGGTCCCAGAACCAGAACCCGCCCCAGCCCAGCTCATAGTAGGCCCACCAGGACCCCAGCGCGATACCGATGGTCAGGAAGACCCAGGCCGCCAGCGTCCAGGGCCGCACCCAGCGGCCCCAGGCGGCATCGACGCGGCCCTCGATCAGGGCGGCCACGGCGAAGCTGAACGCCATCGAAAGCCCGACATAGCCCAGATACAGGAACGGCGGATGGAACGCCAAACCGGGGTCTTGCAGCAGCGGGTTCAGGTCTTGCCCGTCCAAGGGCGGTAGCGCCAAACGCCAGAACGGGTTCGAGGTGAGCAAAAGGAACAATAGGAACGCCACCCCGATCATCCCCTGCACCGCCAGCACCCGCGCTTTCAGCCGGTCGGGCAGGTTGTCCCCGAACCACGCCACCGCCGCCCCGTAGACCGCCAGGATCAGCACCCACAAAAGCAGGGAGCCCTCGTGGTTCCCCCAGACGCCCGACACCTTGTACAGCATCGGCTTCAGCGTGTGCGAGTTCGACACCACGACCGCCAGCGAGAAGTCGGACACCACGAAGGCCCAGGTCAGCGCCGCAAAGGACCCCGCGACCAGCGCCATCTGCACCAGCGCCGCCGGTCCCGCCAGCGCCATCAGCCGCGCGTCGCCCCGGTGCGCGCCCCACAAGGGCAGCGTGGACTGCACCAGCGCCACCATCAGCGCCAGGATCAGCGCGAAATGCCCAAGCTCGACGATCATCAGCCTCTCCCGTGGTTATCCCCAATGATAGGCGCTGTGGCCTCCGGGGGAAAGCCCTGCGCCCCTTCGCCGCGCCAAGGCTCCACTGTGCCCGCGCATCCCCGCCGATCCCGCCGAATTGTCCGTTGCCACCGGCAGTCCGGCCCCGCTACACCGGACCAAAGCGCCCGACCAGAATGGAGACCCCCATGCCCAAGACGATCCTGATCGGCGCGCCCATCGACTCTGGCCAGAAGCGCCCCGGCTGCCTGATGGGCCCCGCCGCCTACCGCGTCGCCGGGATCGCCCGGGAAGTCAGCGCCGAAGGCCACGGGGTCGAGGATTGGGGCGACCTTGTCCTTCCCGAGCTGAAACCGGTCACCTGCGGCAATCCCGTCGTGCACGATCTACCCGAAACCGTCGCCTGGGCCGAGATCCTGATGGACCGCGTCGATGATGCGCTTTCCCAGGGCGGCTTTCCGATCATCATGGGCGGCGATCATTCGCTGGCCCTTGGGTCCGCCGCCGGGGCCGCCGCCTTTGCCGCGCGGCAGGGGCGACCCCTGTTCCTGCTGTGGCTCGACGCACATTCCGATTTCCACACGCCGCTGACCACCACCTCGGGCAACCTGCATGGCACGCCCCTGGCCTATATCGCGGGCCGCGACGGGTTCGACGCCTTCCCGCCCTTCCCGGCCCCGGTCCCGGCCCGTCGGATCTGCATGTTCGGCATCCGCTCGGTCGACCCCGAGGAGCAGGCCGCAATGCTGGAGCGCGACATCTTCATCAACGACATGCGGGTGATCGATGAGCGTGGCTTGGTCGCCCCCCTGCGCGAGTTCCTGGACCTCGTGCGGCGCGAAGGCGGGATGCTGCATGTCAGCCTGGACGTCGACTTCCTGGACCCTTCGATTGCCCCCGCCGTCGGAACCACCGTTCCGGGCGGCGCCACCTTCCGCGAGGCGCATCTGGTGATGGAACTGCTCCACGAAAGCGGTCTCGTGACCTCGCTGGACCTTGTAGAGCTGAACCCGTTTCTCGACGACCGCGGGATGACGGCCCGGCTCATGGTGGATCTGGTAGGGTCCCTGATGGGCAAGAAGGTTTTCGACCGTCCGACGCGTTCCAAGTGACCGATTGCGCCAAGCAGTTGATCCGCCGAAGGGAATCTGAGCGTATATACATCCTGTAGCTACACTGTAACTGCTGTGGATACAAACACCGTTCATATCCGGCGATTGTTTCTGGCTATCTTTTCCACAACTGGAAACAACCAGCCCGCGACCGTGCGACTGTTTCCGTTCAATGCAAGTAGAACTCGCCCACGACATTCCGCCACTCACCCGGCGAGATCAGCTTACGGTGGGTGAAGCGCACCGAATGCAGCGGTCCTTCAATCTTTTCCTGCCAGAACTCGATGAACTGGAAAAGCTTCGGATAATCCGGCGCCAGATCATACTCCTGCCAGATGAAGCTGTTGAGAACACTGCGATAATCCGGCATCCGGTAGTAAAGCTCAGCCGTGGTCAGCCCATAGCCCTTCAGCATCAGTTCCGTCTCTTGTCCGACCATTGCTTTCCGTCCTTTCTGATGGTCCGTGACGGAATCATGACAGGCCTAGGCTAAAAATCAATGAAAACAGTGTGTTGTCACTCTCTTTCAACGGCTGCCAATGGACCGCAGCGCGCCATTGCACCCCATAGCTAGGATGGTGTATCCTTCCTCCTGCTAAATCTTGATCCCGCAAGGAAGGCGCGCGCCCTCATGGCCGATACCCCGGAAGACACTGATAAAAAAGAAGAAGCGCCGGAGCGTCCCACTTGGCACGGCCCCCAGGTCGATATCGCCGCCGAGATGAAGACCGCCTACCTCGACTACGCGATGAGCGTGATCGTTTCCCGCGCGATCCCCGATCTGCGCGACGGGCTGAAACCCGTCCACCGCCGCATCCTGTTCGCCATGCAGGAATCGGGCAACACCCACGACAAGGCCTACCGCAAGTCGGCCCGCCCCGTGGGCGACACGATGGGGAAATACCACCCCCACGGCGACTCGGCGATCTACGACGCGCTCGTCCGCATGGCCCAGCCGTTTTCCATGTCGCTGCCGCTTCTCGACGGCCAGGGCAACTTCGGTTCGATGGACGGCGATAACGCCGCGGCCATGCGCTACACCGAAGTCCGGATGGACAAGCCCGCCGCTTTCCTTCTGGCCGACATCGACAAGGAAACCGTCGATTTTCAGGACAACTACGACGGCAAGGACAAGGAGCCCACGGTCCTTCCTGCCCGCTTCCCGAACATGCTGGTCAACGGCGCGGGCGGCATCGCCGTCGGCATGGCGACGAACATCCCGCCGCACAACCTTGGCGAAGTGATCGACGGCACACTGGCGCTGATCGAAAACCCTGACATCAGCATGGAACAGCTGATGGAAATCATTCCGGCCCCTGACTTTCCCACGGGCGGGCAGATCCTTGGTCGCTCCGGCGCGCGGAAGGCCTATCTGGAGGGGCGTGGCAGCGTCATCATCCGCGCCAAGACCCACATCGAGGAACTCCGCAAGGACCGCTGGGGGATCATCATCGATGAGATCCCCTATCAGGTCAACAAAGCCACGATGATCGAAAAGATCGCCGAACTGGTCCGCGATAAACGGGTCGAGGGGATCGCCAACATCGCCGACGAATCCGACCGGATCGGCGTGCGCGTGGTGATCGAACTGAAGCGCGACGCGACACCGGACGTGGTTCTGAACCAGCTCTTCCGTTTTTCGGCCATGCAGGTCAGCTTCGGCTGCAACATGCTGGCGCTGAACGGGGGCCGCCCGGAACAGCTGACGCTGCGCGATTTCCTGAGCTATTTCATTACCTTCCGCGAGGAAGTTGTCGCCCGCCGCACTGCCTATGAACTCCGCAAGGCGCGCGAACGCAGCCATGTCCTCTGCGGTCTGGCCGTCGCCGTGTCGAATGTCGATGAAGTCGTCGCCACCATCCGCGCCTCGGCCACCCCGGCCGACGCGCGCGAGCAACTGATGACGCGGCGCTGGCCAGCCCACGAGATCGCGCCCTATATCCGCCTGATCGACGACCCGACGCACCCGATCAACGACGACGGGACCTACAACCTGTCCGAAGTGCAGGCCCGCGCGATCCTTGACCTGCAACTGCAGCGCCTGACGCAGCTTGGTGTGAAGACCATCACCGACGAGCTGGAACAGCTTGCGGCCAAGATCAAGGACTACCTCGACATCCTCGGCAGCCGCGAGCGGATCATGGCGATCATCTCGGACGAACTCCGCGAGGTCAAAGCCCTCTTCGCCGTCCCCCGCCGCACCGAGATCATGGACTGGTCCGGCGACATGGAGGACGAGGACCTGATTGAGCGCGAGGATATGGTCGTGACCATCACCTCGGGCGGCTACATCAAGCGGACCCCGCTGGCCGAATTCCGCAGCCAGAACCGCGGCGGCAAGGGTTTGGCCTCGATGCAGACCAAGGACGACGATGTCGTCACCACGCTTTTCGTCGCGAATACACATACTTGGCTCTTGTTCTTCACCACTGACGGCATGGTGTACAAACTGAAGACCTGGCGCCTGCCCCAGGCAGGCCGCACCGCCAAGGGCAAGGCCCTGGTCAACATCCTGCCGATCGATCCCGGCATCTCCATCGCCGCCCTGATGCCCGTCGACGTCCCCGAAGAAGACTGGGGCAACCTCCAGATCGTCTTCGCCACCTCCGATGGCGACGTCCGCCAGAACGACCTGTCCGACTTCACCAACGTCATGCGCAACGGCAAGATCGCGATGAAGCTCCCCGAGGGCATCACCCTGGTCAACGCCGCGATCGCCGACGATCAGGACGACATCATGCTGGTCACCGAAGCCGGCCGCGCCATCCGCTTCTCCACCACCGAGATCCGCGTCTTCAAATCCCGCGGCTCCACCGGCGTGCGCGGCATCCGCCTTGGCGCAGACGACCACGTGGTCAGCATGTCGATCATCCGCCACTTCGAGGCCACGCCCGAAGAACGCGAGGCCTACCTCAAGCAGCGCCGCCTCATGGCCGGGATCACCGAAGAGGACACCGACGACGAGGAAGACCACGTCCCCGCCGGCCAGCTTTCCCCCGACCGCTACGCCGAGATGTCGGCGGCCGAGGATCTGATCCTGACCATCACCAAGGGCGGCTCGGGCAAGCTTTCCTCCTCCCACGACTATCCCGTCCGGGGCCGTGGCGGCATGGGCGTCAAGGCGATCTCGCCCGGGCCCCGTGGCGGCCGGATCATCGCCTCCTTCCCGGTTGAGACCTCCGACCAGATCATGCTCGCCACCTCGACCGGGCAGTCGATCCGGGTGCCGGTCGACCAGGTAAGCTTCCGCTCCCGGTCAGCAGGTGGCGTCAAGGTCTTCTCCGTGGCCGCCGATGAAGAAGTCGTCTCGGTCGCCCGCGTCGCCGATCAGGGTGATGAGGCTTGAAGCCAGGCTCGCAGCCCTCGCGGCTGCGGGCGAAACGCTGCACTACGGCGCCTTGGCGCGGGACCTGGGCCTGCGCATGGGCGAGCTTACCGCAGCGCTTGAGTCCCTGATGGAGGAAGACGCCGCCCAAGGCCGTCCCTTCCGCGCCGCAGTCTTGAGCCAACGTCTGTCGCCCGACCACCTGCCGGCCCCAGGCTTCTTCCAGAAAGCCGCCGAACTTGGAGCAGACGTTTCCGATCCGGCCGCCTTCACCGCTGACCAGCGCCGGCGCCTTGCGCAGTGCAGCTGACTGCGCATCAGCGCACAATACCCCTGCCCCGGCACGGAATTTGCACAATTCTGCCGGTATGCAAGAACGTCCGGACCCGGCAAAAGACCGGAGCAAGCGTTCAAGGGATACTCATGGAACAGCTCAAGACCTATGCGCCGCTCATCACGCGCCTCTTCCTCGCCGCCGTGTTCATTCCGGCCGGCCTGGGCAAGCTTGGCGATGTTGCCGGCTTTGCCGGCTATCTGACCTCGGGCGGCCTGCCCGCCTTTCTCGCCTGGCCCTCGATCATTTTCGAGGTGCTGCTTGGCCTGTCGATGCTGATCGGTTTCCAGGCCCGCTGGATGGCCCTGCTTGGCGCGGGCTTCTGCGTGCTTGCCGGGCTGCTTTACCACTTTGCGCCTGCAGACCAGATGCAGATGATCATGTTCTTCAAGAACCTCGGCATCGCCGGTGCCTTCCTGATGATCTTCGCCCATGGCCCCGGCAAGCTTGCCGTGGACAAGGCCTGAACTTCAGCCGGGGGCGCATCAGCCCCCGGCTTTCCTTTTCCGGCGATCCGGCCTAAATCCGGGCCATGACCGAACCTCTTCACATCATCGGCGGCGGAATGGCAGGCTCCGAAGCCGCATGGGCCGCTGCGAACCTGGGCGTCCCCGTTGTGCTGCACGAGATGCGGCCCAAGGTCGCTACCTTCGCGCACCGGACCGGCGATTTCGCCGAGATGGTCTGCTCGAACTCCTTCCGCTCGGATGACCATGAGCAGAACGCCGTCGGGCTGATCCACTGGGAGATGCGGGCGGCGGGCAGCCTGGTCATGGAGATGGCCCACAAGCACCGCCTTCCGGCTGGTGGGGCCTTGGCCGTGGACCGCGATCCCTTTGCCGCGGCCGTGACGGAAAAGCTGAAGTCGCATCCGCTGATTTCTACGTCCTACGAAGAGGTTGTCGAACTTCCTTCATCCGGAAACTGGATTATTGCCACCGGACCTCTGACCAGCCCCGCTTTGGCCGAATCGATCCGCGCCGCAACCGGGGCCGAGGCGCTGGCCTTCTTCGACGCCATCGCACCTATTGTATATACAGACACGATCGACATGTCGGTGGCCTGGCTGCAAAGCCGCTACGACAAGGGCGAGACCGAGGATGAGCAAAAGGCCTACATCAACTGTCCGATGACGAAGGACCAGTACGAGGCCTTCATCGACGCACTCCTTGCCGCCGAGAAGACCGAGTTCCACGAGGGCGAGACCGCAGGCTATTTCGACGGTTGCCTCCCCATCGAGGTCATGGCCGAACGCGGACGCGAGACCTTGCGCCACGGCCCGATGAAGCCAGTGGGCCTGACCAATGCGCACAAGCCCGAGGAAAAGGCCTATGCCGTGGTCCAACTCCGCCGCGACAACAAGCTTGGCACCCTGCACAACATCGTCGGCTTCCAGACCAAGATGAAATACGGCGGGCAAACCGCTGTTTTCAAGATGATTCCGGGACTGGAGAATGCCAGTTTTGCCCGCCTTGGCGGCATCCACCGCAACACCTTCATCAATTCGCCGACCCTGCTGGACGCGCAGATGCGCCTGAAATCCCGACCGTATATACGCTTCGCCGGACAGATCACCGGCGTCGAAGGCTATGTCGAATCCGCCGCGATGGGGCTTCTGGCCGGACGAATGGCCGCGCACGAGATACTCGGGCGCGATCTTTCTCCGCCTCCTTCGGAAACCGCGATGGGCGCCCTTGTGACACACATCACCGGCGGGGCCGAGGCCAAGACCTTCCAGCCGATGAACGTGAACTTCGGTCTCTTCCCGCCCATCGATGCGAAGGGCGGCCGCCGGGGCCGCAAGGACCGCTACAAGGCCTATACCGACCGGGCAAAGCAGGCGTTCACGGAATGGCTTTCGTAACCCGCTTCGCTCCCAGTCCGACCGGCCCCTTGCACCTGGGCCACGCCTATTCCGCAATCCTGGCGCATGACATGGCCCGCGCCGCCGAGGGGCAGTTCCTCCTGCGGATGGAGGATACCGACCTCGAACGCTGCAGACCGGAATACGACGCGCTTATCCAGGAAGACCTGGACTGGCTGGGCTTGACCTGGAACGGCCCGATCCACCGCCAGTCAGAGCATATCGTTCATTATAACGCCCGGCTGGAAACCCTTGAAGGCAAAGGGCTTCTCTACCCCTGCTCCTGCACACGGTCGGACATCCGCTCTGCCCTAGCCGCCCCGCAGGAAGGCGTTGCCTTCGCTGTTTACCCAGGCACCTGCCGCGACCGCGGGATGGGGACCCGTCAACGCGAAGACGCCCTGCGCCTGAACCTCGCTGCGGCCCTGCGCCAGCTTGCCGCCGCCGACCTGTCCTTTATCGAGACCGGCTCTGCCCATGCTGGCCACCACCGTGTCGATTCCGACCAGGCGCAGCGCCAGATCGGCGATGTGGTCCTGTCCCGCAAAGGCGAGGACATCGTGGCCTATTTCCTTGCCTCGGCCTTCGACGATGGCGACCAGCACGTCACGCACGTGATCCGGGGTGAGGACCTGTTCGACTTCACGCCAGTCCAGGTGATCCTGCAGCATCTGTTTGGTCTGCCGACGCCCATTTACCACCACCACCGCCTGATCCGCGATCCGGAGGGCAAGCGCCTGGCAAAGCGCGACGACGCTCGGGCGCTGTCGAAATACCGGGCCGAGGGCGCCACCCCCGCCGACATCCGCCGCATGGTCGGGTTACCGAATCCTTAACGCCCGCAGCCAAGCCCTTGATTTCGCTGCACCCGTCAGGGTGTCCACGCGTGGGCAGGCGCCATGATCTCGACCTCCTCCCCGCCCCGGACCGCCGTATAGAAGCAGGACCGCCGGCCCGTGTGACAGGCCGGCCCTTCCTGCTCGACCAGCGCCAGCAGGCAGTCCCGATCACAGTCTACCCGCAGCTCGACCAGCTTTTGATGGTGCCCCGAGGTCTCTCCCTTCACCCAGAACGCCCCCCGCGACCGCGACCAGTAAGTCACCTTGCCCGTCTCCAGCGTCGCCGCCACCGAGGCCGCATTCATCCACGCGACCATCAGCACGTCCCCCGAGGCCGCATCCTGCGCCACGCAGGGGATCAGCCCCGCCGCATCATACTTTAGTGTGGCCGGGTCGAATGGCATGGCTCTGTCCTTGGCAGTTGGGGTCGCGGGGTCTACATACGGGGTCAGCCAAGGAATTTCCATGCGCGAAGGCAATCCTTCCAAGTGAGCGACAGCGATCTCATCAAACTCTACTCGGGTCGCATCCTCGGCCTCGCCGCCGAGATCCCGCATCTTGGCCGGCTTCCCGCCCCGCAAGGCACGGCACGCAGACGCTCGCCCCTTTGCGGGTCCACGGTGACCGTCGACGTCGTGGTCAAGGACGGCCGTGTCGCTGAATTTGCCCAGGACGTGAAGGCCTGCGCCCTCGGGCAAGCTTCGGCCGCGGTGCTGGGCGAGGCTGTGATCGGCCGCGCCCTGCCCGAGCTTCAGGCCGCAAGGGACTCGCTTCGGGCGATGCTGAGAGAGGGTGGCCCGGTCCCCTCTGCGCCGTTCCAGGCCTACGAGGTCCTTCTGCCTGCCCGCGACTACAAGAACCGCCACGCGTCCATCCTTCTGGCGCTGGAAGCCGTGTGCGAGGCGATGGAGGCGGCCGAGGCAGCCGCATAAAAAAAACCGCCGCACATCCTATGGGATGGCGGCGGCAGTAGCGCGTCTGGAATCGGCGGACGGTAGGCCAGGCGAGGCGGACCGTCACCCTTGGGGGACAGAGCGCGGGGCAGAAACCTCAGTGCAGCCCGGGGACGGACAGCACGGCAAAAAGCAGAACAAACAGCGACGCGACGCCAACCAGATCCTCCATCGCACCTTTGGGAGTGTGGCTGAGCAGGGTCTTCATGGCGTCTTTCATTGCGTCCTCCATGACTTGTTGCTGAATTGTTCTCATATCCGCAACGGCCTGTAAAGAACTTTTTAAGAACATTTGTGAACAGACCGGAACAGACGGCTCAGCCGACGCTCATCAACCGCAGGGCGCGGTCCTGATCCATGATCCAGAGCAGCGCCCGCACGGCCTGCCCGCGCGTGCCGGAAAGGTTCGGATCGTCCAGCAGAAGCTTCCTTGCATCGGTCTGCGCCAGCGCCATCAGGCCTGCCTGCCGCTCCAGATCCGCCACCCGGAAGCGCGGGAGACCGGACTGCGCCGTGCCAATAAGATCGCCCGCCCCGCGCATCGCGAGGTCTTCTTCAGCAATGCGGAAGCCGTCTTCGGTGTCCCTGATCGTGGTCAGGCGGCGACGTCCGGTCTCGTTCAACGGGGGCTGGTACATCAGAAGACAGGTCGAGGCCGCTTCGCCCCGCCCGACACGACCCCGAAGCTGGTGGAGTTGCGCCAACCCGAAGCTTTCCGCCTGTTCGATCACCATGATGGTCGCGTTGGGCACGTTGACCCCGACCTCGATCACCGTCGTCGCGACGAGCACCGAAGTCTCCCCCGCCACGAAGCGCGCCATCGCGCTGTCCTTGTCGGCCGGCGGCATCTGGCCGTGAACCAGACCAACGCGGTCCCCAAGTGCTGCGCGGAGGGTCCGGAAACGTTGTTCGGCGCTGGCATAATCGACAACTTCGGATTCCTCGACCAGCGGGCAGACCCAATAGGCCTGTCGGCCCTCTGCCACTGCGTTGCGCAAGTGATCGACCACCTCGTCAAGCCGGTCCGCGGACACCAGCGCGGTGCGGATCGGCTTCCGGCCTGCGGGTTTCTCGTCCAGGACCGAAACGTCCATGTCGCCATGTGTCGCCAAGGCCAGACTGCGCGGGATCGGCGTCGCGGTCATCACAAGGACGTCCACGGCTTCGCCCTTCGCGCCAAGTTCCATCCGTTGCGCCACCCCGAACCGGTGCTGCTCATCGACGACCGCCAGCCGCAAGTCCTGAAACTCGACGTCTTTCTGAAAAACCGCATGGGTTCCGACCAGGATCGGGATCCGCCCCATCGCCAGGTCTTCCAGTTTCATCGCCCGATCTGCACCCCGGTCCCGACCAGTCAGCAGTTCCAGCCGGACGCCTGCTGCCCGGGCAAGCGGAGCCAGCCCCTCGAAATGCTGCCGTGCCAGAATTTCCGTCGGCGCCATCATTACGCCTTGCCCTCCGGCCTCGACCGCGATCAGGAGCGCTTGAAAGGCAACCAGGGTCTTTCCCGCCCCGACGTCGCCCTGCAACAGCCGGTTCATCCGCAACGGCTGGGCCATGTCGGCAGCAATCTCCCGCACTGCTCGGGCTTGCGCCGCCGTGGGGTCATGGGGCAGGCTTTTCAGTACTTTGTCGCATAAAGCTCCGGTTCCCGCGGTCACGTGGCCCTTGCTTCTGCGCAGCTTGGCGCGGGCGATGGAAAGCGTCAGCTGATGCGCGAAAAGTTCGTCATAGGCGAGCCGCTGCCGCGCGGGATGGGTGTAGGCAAGCCCGGCCGACCCCGTAGGCCCGTGTCCCGCCTGCAGGGCCGACGGCCAATCGGGCCAGCCTTCCCGCGCCATCAGGCCGGGATCGATCCATTCCGTCAGGATCGGCAGCCGGGTCAGGGCGGCCTGCGCCGCCTTTCCGACGACCCGCTGAGTCAATCCGGCGGCCAAAGGGTACACCGGCTCGTAGGCCGGGACCTCGCGCGCCTCTTCGGGGCGCAGCACGTGGTCGGGATGCACCATCTGCGCGATGCCATCGAACAGCTCGACCTTGCCCGAGACCAGCCGCCTCTGACCAGTGGGAAGGAGCTTCGCCAAAGCCTCGGCGCGGGCGTGGAAATAGACGAGCAAGAACTCGACCCGCGCGTCACGGACGTGGATGCGGTAGGGCCCGCCCTTGCGGCGCGCGGGCACGTGCTGGCCGATCTCCACCTCGACTGTCAGGGTGGCGGGCGGGACGACCTCACGGACGGAACTGCGCAGGGCGCGGTCCACCCCGGAATGCGGCAAGAGATAAAGCAGGTCCTTGGGCCGGGTCACGCCCAGGCTTTCGAAGGCTTTCGCGGCCTTGGGGCCGACGCCGGGCAGCGTCTCCAGCCCTGCGAACAGCGGAAAAAGCGCCTCGGGCCGGCTCATGCGTCGCCGATCAACTGCAACCAGCCGTCTTCGTCGATCATGCGTACCCCCAGACGCTCGGCTTCCTTGGCCTTCGACCCGGCACCCGGCCCGGCGACAAGAAGGTCGGTCTTGGCGCTGACCGACCCTGCGACCTTGGCGCCCAAAGCCTCGGCGCGGGCCTTGGCCTCGGCCCGCGTCATCTTCTCCAAAGTGCCGGTGAAAACGACCGTTAGACCCGCGACTGGGCTATCCACGGCACCGCGCGCCTGGACGGGCTGGACCATCAACTGCGCCGCCAGCGCATCAATGGCGTGCCGTTCGGCCGTGTTCTGAAACGCCTCGACCAGGCTTTGCGCCATGACCTCGCCCACCCCGTTGATCGAGGTCAGTTCGGCCCATTCGGGTGTCCCCGGCGTCGCACGGGTTATCGCTGTCTCGAACGCCGCCCAGGTGCTGTAGTGCCGGGCGAGAAGGCCAGCCGCGACTTCGCCCACGTGGCGGATGCCCAGCGAGAAAATCAACCGATCCAGCGGGATGCTGCGGCGCGCTTCGATCGAGGCGAAGAGCTTTGCGGCGGAGACATCACCGAAACCCTCGCGATTTTTGAGCTTCTGCAAGGGGTTGGCGGAGTCCCTTGCGGCGAGGGTGAAGATGTCGGCTGGGGTCCTCATGGGCAGGGTCGCGTCCTTGAAGAACATCTCGATCTGCTTCGCGCCCAAGCCTTCGATGTCAAAGGCGCCACGACTGACAAAGTGCTTCAACCGCTCCACCGCCTGGGCCGGACAGATAAGGCCGCCCGTGCAACGGCGGACGGAATCGCCTTCCTCGCGGTGGGCCGGGCTGCCGCATTGCGGACATTTTTTCGGGAATACATAAGGTTGCGCGCCGTCCTTGCGGTAGGTCAGGTCGATGTCGGCAACTTTGGGAATCACGTCCCCGGCACGGTAGACCTGCACCCAGTCGCCGATCCGGATGTCCTTGCCGCTGCGGATTTCCTGCCCGCGCGAGTCGCGTCCGGCGATGTAATCCTCGTTGTGAAGCGTGGCGTTCGAGACCACCACACCGCCCACGGTCACAGGGCGCAGCCTCGCGACAGGCGACAACGCCCCGGTGCGGCCAACCTGGATGTCGATGCCCAGAAGCTCGGTCCAGGCAAGTTCGGCGGGGAACTTGTGCGCGATGGCCCAGCGGGGGGTGGATGAGCGGAAGCCAAGCCGGCCCTGCAGAGCAAGGTCGTTCACCTTGTAGACGACGCCGTCGATATCGTAGCCGAGGACAGCACGCTGTGCCTCGATCCGCCGGTAGTGGACCAGCATTTCCTCGGGGCCAGAGCAAAGGACGGTCAGCGGATTGGTCTGAAACCCCAAGGCTTCAAGGCGCCGGATCGCTTCGAATTGGGTTGCAGCCAGCGGCACGGAGAGTTGGCCCCAGGAATAGGCAAAGAACCGCAGGGGTCGGGCGGCCGTGATCCGGGCGTCCAGTTGGCGAAGCGACCCTGCTGCGGCGTTGCGCGGGTTGGCGAATGTCTTTTCGCCGCTCGCCGCCTGTCGCTGGTTCAGAGCGGCAAAATCGGCGTGGGACATGTAGACCTCGCCCCGAACCTCCAGCACCTGCGGTGCGCCGGTCAGGGTCTGCGGGATGTCGGCAATGGTCCGAGCATTATCGGTGACGTTTTCGCCCACCTCACCGTCACCCCGGGTTGCGGCTTGGATCAGCAGGCCATCTTCGTAGCGCAAGGACAACGACAAGCCGTCGATCTTTGGCTCGGCGGTATAGCTGACAGTCCCGGCATGCCCCAGAAAGCGGCGAACGCGATCGTCGAACTCCGCCACCTCGTCCGCCGCGAAGGCGTTTTCCAGCGACAGCATCCGAACCCGGTGCGCGACCTTGCCGAACCCGTCGGCCACCGCTGCGCCGACCTGGTCGCTGGGAGAATCTGCGCGTTTCAGGTCGGGAAACCGCGCCTCGATCTCGGCATTGCGCCGCTTCAGCGCATCATAATCGGCATCCGAAATCTCGGGCGCGTCAAGTGTGTGATAGGCAGTGTTCGCGGCTGCAATCGCCCGACCAAGGCGCGCAAGTTCCTCTCGCGCCTCGGCTTCCGTCAGGAGATCGACTGCCTTCTCCAACATGCCCGCCCCCTGTGCTGCCCTTGCAGACGTTAGGCGGCGGGCCGGGGAAGGTAAAGTCAGGCCGTGGCCGCCAACCGAGCCTGCCCGCCCACCGGATCGCGCAGCACATAGCCGCGGCCCCAGACGGTTTCGATGTAATTGTCGCCCCCCGTCGCCTCGGCGAGTTTCTTGCGCAGCTTGCAAATGAAGACGTCGATGATCTTCAATTCCGGTTCGTCCATGCCGCCGTAAAGGTGGTTCAGGAACATCTCCTTCGTCAGGGTCGTGCCCTTGCGCAAAGAAAGGAGTTCCAGCATCTGGTATTCCTTGCCGGTGAGATGCACCGCCTTGCCTTCCACATCCACCGTCTTTGCATCCAGATTGACCGCCACCCGGCCGGTCTTGATGATCGACTGGCTGTGGCCCTTGGAGCGCCGGATGATCGCGTGGATGCGGGCGACGAGTTCTTCGCGGTGGAAGGGCTTGGTCAGGTAGTCGTCGGCCCCGAAACCGAAGCCTTTCAGCTTGTTTTCCGTATCATCGGCGCCGGACAGGATCAGGATCGGAGTTTCGACCCGCGCCTGGCGCACTTGGCGAAGCACTTCATGCCCGCTCATGTCCGGCAGGTTCAGGTCCAGAAGGATCAGGTCATAATCGTAAAGCTTGGCCAGATCGATTCCGTCTTCGCCCATGTCGGTGCAATAGACGTTCAGATTGGCATGGGTCAGCATCAATTCGATGCTGCGCGAGGTCGTTGGATCGTCCTCTACAAGCAGAATGCGCATTCGTTAAATCTCCGCTCCGGTGGGTTCATCGTTAACGACAATGGCCCGCAATGGTTAACGTAGAGTTACTATGCCAGAGGGAGAGTCAGAATCCATTTAAAGTTGTCTGTATTTCTGAATCGCTGTGACTTTCAGGCCATCATCACCATGTTTGGCAACCGCACTGCGCCAAAGTCCGAATTCTTCGTCGGACAATGCGTAGCGATCCAGCGCCTCCTTTTCGGAAATCAGGCCGTAGACCACGGCCCGCACCACGATCGCCTTGCGACTGGCAACCCAGCGCCGGGTATCCGCAGGCGGCAGATCCGCCCGGGTAAGAATGCTGCCATCCGGCAGAATGACCTGCCTTGGCCCGTCGACACGCTTGAGAAACATGACCGTTCCCTTGTTGGTTTGACGCAGGATGAAGGATCAGGCTTAATCAATCCTGAAACAGGGGATTGAGAGTGCACAGCATTTTCATATATTCCCCATCATTCCCGTAACCCGGACAATCTCTGGAAGGATGGGTCCCATGCCCCGCGACCTGGCCCTCAACTCTTTGGGTTTTGCCAAGCCCCCCGCCGAAACGCGGGTCGTCGTTGCCATGTCCGGCGGCGTCGACAGTTCGGTCGTGGCCGCGATGCTGGCCGAAGAAGGCTATGACGTCGTCGGCGTCACGCTGCAGCTTTACGACCACGGGGCTGCGCTGGCTAAAAAGGGCGCCTGCTGTGCGGGCCGCGACATCCACGATGCCCGGCGGGTGGCCGAGACGATGGGCTTTCCGCATTATGTGCTGGATTACGAGAACACGTTCCGGGAGGCGGTGATCGAGGAATTCGCCGACGCCTATCTGGCGGGCGCGACCCCGGTGCCCTGCATTCGCTGCAACGAGCGGGTGAAGTTCAAGGACCTGCTGGCCACGGCCAAGGACCTGGAGGCCGACTGCATGGCGACCGGGCACTACATCCAGCGCAAGCTTGGCGACCACGGTCCGGAACTGCACCAAGCCGCCGACGCGGCGCGGGATCAGTCGTACTTCCTGTTCTCGACCACGCCAGAGCAGTTGTCCTATCTGCGCTTTCCGCTTGGCCACCTTGGCTCGAAAGCCGAGACGCGCGCCCTTGCCGCGAAGTACGGGCTGCCGGTGGCGGACAAGCCCGACAGCCAGGATATCTGCTTTGTCCCGAACAACGATTATGCGGCGGTGATCGAGAAGCTGCGTCCCGGTGCTGCCGACCCGGGCGAGATCGTGGACATGGACGGCAATGTCATGGGCCAACACCGGGGCGTGATCCATTACACCATCGGCCAGCGCAAGGGCCTGGGGATCGGCGGTCTGGAAACACCGCTGTACGTCGTGAAGCTGGACCCCCAGCACCGCCGGGTGATTGTCGGACCGAAAGAGGCGCTGTCGACCCGGATCATCCCGGTACGCGAGATCAACTGGTTGGGGGACGAGGCCTTTGACAGCCGTTGCGAATGGCAGTTGAAGGTCAAGGTCCGCTCCACCCGTCCCCCGCGCGAGGCGATTATTCGCCCGACCGGAGCCACAACGGCCGAAGTGGAACTGCTGTCGCCTGAGGATGGGGTCAGCGCCGGGCAGGCTTGTGTCTTTTACGCCCCGGAAGGCAGCCGCATCTTCGGTGGTGGCTGGATCTGGAAAGGAAATGCGTCGTGAAACCCCTGCTTCTGGCGCTTGCCTTGGCGCTTCCCCTTCCCCTTCTTGCCGAGACGCGCGAAGAGCGGGTGGCTGCAGCGGCGGAGTATGTGGAACTGGCCCTGCAGGGCTTCGACATGGACGCGATGATCGAGACAATGTACCAGCCGATCTTGCAACAGGTCGCGGCGGGCGGGCAGACCCTGAACGACGACCAGGTCGCCCGGATCCGTGCGCTTTACCTGGACACGTTCACCGATCCGCTGACCAAGATCATGCGCGATCAGGCCGGGATCATGGCAGACATGATGACGCTGGCGGAAATCACCGCCTTGCGTGATTTCTATGCGACGCCCGAGGGCCGGTCGGTGATGGCAAAGCTGCCGCAACTGACTGCCGCGCAGCAGCCGGGGATCATCGATCTGATCAACCAGAACATGGAAGGCCTGATGCCGCAGGTTCTTGCCATCGTGAATGGCGAGGTTTCGGCGCCTTGAATGGGCAGGCGGCCCATTCGGACCGCCCCCCAGGCTCAGATGACGTCCGGCAGGGTGGCAATATCCTCGGACGCCAGCGACGTCCCGAGGGTATAGTTGACCATGTCGGACATGGTGAAGCGACCGCCCTGCCCCAGCGTCGGGACAAAGGACGGGTCCTGCACCAGGTACGAGGCCTTGTCCTTCAGCATCAGGGCCACGAAAGTGCGTGCGACGATGGCCGCACCCACACCGTCCAGCCGTGCGCCTCCAGTCCCGACTTCGCCCTCGCGCAGGCAGTAGAACCACAAGGGCGCGGGTCCGGAACCCACCACGGCCCCATTCGTCGTCCAGAGCGCAGCTTCGCTGAGCGCCGGAATCCCGAGGTGCGCTGCCACCGTCTGGCCCGAGGGCAGGTTCATGTCGATCCCGCGCTGCAGGTTGCGGGTGGCAAGTGACCGGTGGCGGTTCGCCACGTCCTTCGGCACGACGCCGGTCGGAAGCTTCAGAAGAACCGTGGACAGCAGGGTGTCGATCTTCTTGCTGGCCTGGGCACCGCCTCCGAAGAAGAGGGCCCAGTCGACCACCAGAGTTGCGGGAACCGGGCGAAAGCCGCGCAAGTCGCCGGTGCCGAAGGCCGCATCCGGATCGCCCGGAAAGAGCCCCGCACCCGCAGTCGCGTTCACTCCATAGCCGGGTCGGACCTGACTATGGCCGAAGCGATAGGCCGCCACGCTGAACTCGACCGGCATATAGGCATGTTCGGTCTCGTAGCTGAAGGAAGGGCTGGCGATTTCCTGGCTTGCCATGGCGGTTCCGACGATCCGCGGCAGGAACTCGTTCATCACCAGCCACTGGTAATGCCAGCGCACCAGGGTCTGCGCGGCCTCGAACCGGGCCCGGCCATGCGGCATGTTGGCGAACTCGGTGTCGTAGACCTTGTTGTGGAACTTGATGAACAGAAGCTGAAGCTGCGAGATCAGGATGTTCTCGTCGTTGCGCGGGTCGCCGATGATCGCCCGACCCTGCCCGTTGCGCTGCAGATCGTTGCCGTCGGCCGCGATCAAAAGCCGTCCTCCGTTGGGCTGCTCGTAAAGGTAGGGCTGGACGGCAGGCCCGAGGCCGTAGATCGAATCCAGTTCGAAGGCAGGCGTGCGGAAGTTGGTCGTGCTGTCCACGTCGACCTGCCGCTCGAGGATCGATGTGGTGTCCAGCGTCAGGTCGTGGTCGATGAACTGGCCGAGGAAGGTATAGCCGGCCTTGATCCGCGGGTTGTTCTGGGACGTGTCGCTGGGCGGGGGATTGCCGCCATCCATCGGGCCGCCGACCGCACCAAGCGTATCGGGACCCGGGTCGAAGGTGCGAAGCCCGCGCAGCCACGGGAACATCCGACCGAAGCGACCGGGTTCGTTGAAGCGGCTACGGGGGATCTGCGGCTCACGGTAATTGAAGCCATGCATGGAGCATCTCCATTTGAATGAGGAATTGAAAAGACGGAGTAAAAGGTCGGCAAAGGCACCCCGGAAAATCGGGATGTGGGGACAATAGCACAAAGTTGGGGGCAACTGTATCCACGACAGACGCAGTGGAGGGTCGTGAATCCCTTATGCCCTGCCCAATGCCCGCAGGACGGATCGCGCTGCACGAAGGCCGGGCGGTTCGCCGTCACGGCCAAGACGTGCCATCGTCAGCGCCATCGCTGCGGCCTGAGCCGTCGGATCGGCGAGAAGTGCCTCCAAGGCAGGGGCAATCTTCTCCGGTTGGCAATCCCTGCCGATGAACTCTGGCACCACGCGGGTCTCGCTGACCAGGTTGACCAGTGTCACGGTGTCGACCAGTGCCGCCCGTCGCATGAGCCACAGCGTCAGCGGGTGCATGTCGTAGGCGATGACCATCGGGCAGCCATTCGCGGCAAGCTCCAGGGAAACCGTGCCCGAGGCCGCCAGGGCCACGTCCGCGGCTGCAAAGGCGCCACGCTTGGCGGCGGCATCCTCGATGATCCGGGGCTGAACCGCCCAGTTTGCCGACAGCTCCCGCACCAGGTTTGCGACACCCCGCACGGTGGGTAGGGCCACCCGCAGGTCGGGGTGATTGACCTTCAGTCGCGCCACCACCCCGCCAAAGACCGGGGCCAGCCGCGCCACCTCGCCCTTGCGCGATCCTGGCAGGACGAGGAGAAGCGGCCCCTTGCCGTCAAAGGCGGCCCGCTCAGCTTCGGTTGCCAGCGGCTCCGCCACCACCGGGTGGCCGACGAAATCACAGGTCATCCCTGCCGCAGTCATGTAGGGCGGCTCGAAGGGCAAAAGCGCAAGCACGTGGTCGACAACCCGCGCCATCTTTTTCGCCCGTCCTGGCCGCCAGGCCCAGACCGAGGGCGCGACGTAGTGGATCACCCGCATCTGCGGTCGCGCGGCCTTGACCAGTGCTGCAACCCGCAACCCGAAATCAGGCGAGTCGATCGTCACCAGCGCCTCTGCCCCGGAGGCAAGAGCCGCGTCTGCCGTCTCGCGGATCCGGCGCTTGAGGGGCAAGTACTTCGGGAGGACCTCGGCGATACCCATCACCGACAGCTCTTCCATCGGGAAAAGACTTTGCAACCCCTGGGCCTGCATCAGCGGTCCGCCCACGCCCGCGATGTCGACCGGGACCAGGGATCTTAGCGCCGCGATCAGCGCGGCGCCAAGTCGGTCACCCGAGGGTTCGCCAGCAACGAAAAACAGCTTCAGCGTGCCGATCATCGGTCGCCTGCGTCCAGTCTTGATACCCGAACACCCGACCCGGGGCGCCGTGCAGTGGCACTCGCTCCCGCCGGGATCACGGCCGCGCCCAAAGGAACAGGCCCAACTCCCCGGCCAGACGATGCATCTCGGAAAGGTCCAGGCAGATCACCGATCCGGCCTGGAACGCCACCCCGCCCAACCCCGCCGCCGCTGCCCCGCGCAATGTCTCGGGGCCGAGGGTCGGCAAGTCGATCCGGCGGTCCTGGCCGGGTTTGGCAGCCTTGTAGAAGACACCTCTCCCCCGCGCCGGATCAGGTCGCAGCACGCCGATCTCGGCCACTTGCGCCAGCAGCACATCCGTTCCCGGCAAAGCCTCGACCCCGAGGCAGAGACCTTGGGCCACGACAGCGCCCTGCCCCACGTCGACTGACCCCAAGGCCGCGACAATTGCCGCGGCACGTGCGGCATCAGCCTCATCCATTGGCGAGACGGTCCCGACAAGCACTCCCGCCCCCGGAAGCAGCTCGTGCGCGACTTCGTCGACGCCCACGACGCGGAAGCCGAATTCCTCGAAAAGCTCGATCACGACGCGCAGCGTTGCGTCATCACCGGACGCCATTGCGCCCATCAGACGCGGCAATAGGGTCGCAGTCGCTTCGTCCAGGAGCGCAGGGTCCAGCCGCGGCCGGGCCACCGCACCGGCAAAGATCACCTGCCCGACCCCGTCGCGTTCAAGCGCGCGCAGGAAGGGGACCAGACGCTCGATCCGCACGCGCAGGTCGACAGTCAACCCGTCCGGAGGGAAGCCGTCGACGGCCGCGACAAGGGGCGGCTCCGCCATCAAGCCGGCCAGGGCGGCCGGCAACCGGCCCTGCCCTGCGATGATTGCGGTCCTCATGCCGGTCACCTGCCGCCCTTGGGGGTCAGGAAACTGCGATCGGACTTCGACAGGATGAAATCGGCGATCTCGCGGACCAGGGGCGAATCGCTCTCCTCGGCCAGCTTGCGCGCGCGGTCGAGAAAGCTGCCGTCTTCCTGCGCCAGTGTCTGGTAGGCGGCCCGGAGCGCGGTGATCCCCGCCCGGTCGACGCCCCGCCGCTTCAATCCGACGAGATTCAACCCGTCCAACTCGCCACGAGGAGCCTGCACGAGGCCGTAGGGGATCACGTCGTTTGTCACCATCGTGACCGCCCCGATTATCGCGCCCTGGCCGATGCGCACCCACTGGTGCACGCCGGAAAGTCCGCCGACAATGACGTCATCGCCCAATACACAGTGGCCCGCGATGGCGACATGGTTGACCAGGATGACCCGATTGCCTATCTGAGCGTCGTGGCCGACATGCGCCCCGGTCATGATCAGAACGTCGTCCCCGATCCGGGTCACTCCACCGCCACCCTCGGTTCCGGTGTTCAGGGTTGCCGCCTCGCGGATGCGGCACCTCTTGCCGATAACCAGTCTGGTCCGTTCCCCGTGATACTTGAGGTCCTGCGGCACCTCACCGACGGTGGCGAATGGAAAGACCACCGTTTCGTCGCCGATCTCGGTCCAGCCGGTAATGACGGCATGCGACTTCAGCACCACCCGCAGGCCCAGGGTCACTTCTGCGCCGACGGTGCAGAACGGTCCGATCTCGCAACCTTCGCCGATCACCGCGCCGGACTCGACGACGGCCGAGGCGTGGACGCGGGCTGTAGGATGGATGCTCATGCCCCGACACTCACGACTTGGGCACGTCGAACATCGCCATGAAGGTCGCTTCGCAGGCCAACTCGCCATCGACAAGGGCGCGGCCTTCGAACTTCCACACCCGTCCGCCGCCGCGCAGCGCCTTGACGTGCAGCTCCATCACGTCGCCCGGCACCACCTTGCGACGGAACTTGACGCCGTCGACGCCCATGAAGAAGACCTTGGCCTGCTTGTCCACCAGGTCCATCGACAGGCCCACCAGCACGCCCGAGGTCTGCGCCATCGCTTCGATGATCATCACGCCGGGGAAGATTGGCATTCCGGGAAAGTGACCTTGGAATTGCGGCTCGTTCAAGGTGATGCACTTGATGCCGATGCAGCTTTCGTTCGGGACGATAGCGCGGACCTTGTCGATCAGCAGGAAAGGATAGCGGTGCGGGATGATCCGCTGGATCAGGTCCAGGTCGGCGGTGGTCACTGCGCTTGCATCCATGTCGTCGTTCCTTCGCGTCCCTGCTGTGGCCTTGGGCCTTGAGGTCTGACTACCAAGTCGGCACGCGACAGACAAGTTGCCGAGGGATCACGGCGCGGGGGCGGGAGCCACCAGGGCCGCGTTCAGCTTCGCGATGGCCTCGTCGGTGATATCGACGGCCGACAGAGAAACGATGACCAGCCCCTTGTCCAGGATTGCCGCCGCCTTGCGCTCGCTGAGAAGCTCGCCCAGCACCGGGGCGGCAAGACGCAGAAACTCTTGCCGCTCGACGTCACGCTTTTCGACAATGCTGCGCGCCTTGGCATCCTGCTCGGCCCGGATGCGTTCGACCTTGTCGTCGAATGCCGCGGCCCGGGCCGAGAAGTCCGCAGACGAGAGTGCGCCACGCTGGTCGGTCAGCGCCTGTTCTTCCGCGACCAGTTCCGCTTCGATCCGGTTATTTTCCTGCTCAAGCGCGGCTGTCTCGGCCTGCTCGCGTTCAATGGCGGCGCGGCCAAAATCGGACTGCAGAAAGAAGCGGTCCTGATCCAGCGTCAGAACCGGGGCTGGCGCCTCCTGCGACTGCACCTGGGTTGCAAGCGCCAGCACAACGACCATGGACCGCAGCCAGGGACCACGGCGCCTTGCTTTGCGCCACTCCCCCGCCATCAGAACTTCGTCGAGATCGTCAGGTCGAAGCTTTGTTCCTTGTCGTAGTCTTCCTTCTTCACCGCCCGGCTGAAGTTGAACCGCAGCGGACCGATCGGCGTCGTCCAGAATACCGAAACCCCGACTGCGGCCCGCGGATTGAAGCTGTCGTCCACGGCACCTCCGTTATCGTTGTCCAGGCTCCAGACCGAGCCGACATCGAAGAACGCGCCGCCGGAAATGCCGTATTCCTCGGGCAGGCCAAGCGGGAAATCAGCCTCGAACCGGGCAACGGCGAAGAGATTGCCGCCAAGTGCCTCAGCCAGGTCAGTGCCGTCCCGCGGGCCGATTCCGTTCGGTTCGAAACCGCGGATCTTGCCGTTGCCGAAGAAGCGGTCGGTCACCCGGCTTCTGCTATCCCCAAGCGACGTGATGGCACCGCCTTCGAAAATCGCGCGCAGCGTGACTTCCTCGTTCATGATCCGGGTTTCACCGACGGCAAGACCTGTCGTCTCGACATACTTGGTGTCGCCGCCCAGACCGGCGAAATCCTGACCGAAGCGCAGAAGCACCCCGCCCTTCGGGTTAAGCCCGGTGATGCGGTTGTCGAATTCGTAGGTGTAGCCAAGCGAGACCGTCGAAAGCGCCCCTTCGGCCACTTCCGCCCCGATGATGGTCGAATCACCGCTGTAGTTGGACAGCTTGTCGTCAGAGACGCTGATCCTGAGATCCAGCGACGACTCTTCACCAAGCGGGAACCCGATCCCCGTCGAGAATCCCGCACTGCGTGTGTCGTAGAGGGCGTAATCCGATTCAGAGGTGCGGTAGAAGCCGCTGACGTTGAAGCTGAGGTCACGACCCAGAAGCGCGGGCTCGGTGAAGCTGAAGCTGGAATTCTGGTTGTCCGCCACGGTCGAAACCGACAGCGACAGGCGTTGACCACGACCGAGGAAGTTCGACTCGGAAAAGCCCACGTTGATCCCGGTGCCGGATGCCACCGAATAGCTCAACCCGAAGCTGAGCGAGCCAGTCGGCTGCTCTTCGACATCGACGTTCACCACCACCTGATCTGGCGCCGAGCCCTGATCCGCGTTCACCTGGGCATCCGCGAAGAATCCAAGCGCACGAATGCGCTCCGCGGCCTGGCGGATTTCGCGCGGGTTGAAGGGATCGCCCTCCACCGTGCGGAACTGCCGGCGGATCACCTGGTCCAGCGTCGTGGTGTTTCCCTCGATGTCGATGCGTTCGACGAAGATACGCTCGCCGCGCACGATGGCGAACTGAACATCCACCACCTGGCCAGCCGGATTTCGGGTCAGGCGCGGCTCGACCCGGACGAAGTTGAGCCCCTTCTTCAGGGCCAAAGTCTCCATCCGGGTGATGTTGTTGTCGATCAGAAGCGGGCTGTAGGTCTGGCCCGCCCGAATCTTCTGCACCGCCTCGAACTCGGCGGCATCCAGGCCCTCGACTTCGGACACGGTGCTGATCGCGCCGATACTGTAGGCCACGCCCTCGCGCACCGTGAAGGTGACGAAGGTCGCATCACGCTCGCGCGAAATCTCGGCACCGGCTTCCAGCACCTGGAAGTCGATGAAGCCGCGCGACAGGTAGAAGTCGGTCAGCACCTTCTTGTCCAGTTCCAGCCGTTCGGCGACATAGGTGTCGCGCTGGATCAGGTTGCGCAGCAAACCGGCCTGCTTCGTCTCGAGCACCTGGCGCAGGCGGCGATCGGTGAAGGCCTTGTTGCCGACAAAACTGATGCGTTCGTTCTCGACCACCCTGCCTTCGGTGATCTCGAACACGAGGTCGACACGGTTGTCGCTGCGGCGGATGATCTTCGGCGTGACGGTGGCCGCCAGGCGGCCTGCGACGCGGTAGGCCTCGGCGATGGCGGCAGCGTCCGACTCGGCCTGGCTCGGCGAATAGACCCGGCGGGTTTGCGACTGGATCAGTTCAGCCAACCGCTCGTCCTTGAGCCGCTTGTTGCCTTCGATGCTGATGACGTTGACGACCGGGTATTCCCGGACGCGGATGACCAGCGTCGAGCCGTTGGGCACCAGTTCCACTTCCTCGAAGAGACCGGAGTTCAGAATGCGCTGGTAGGCGTCGTTCAGACCCCCGGCGCTGACCTCGTCGCCGCGGCTGATTCCGGCGTAGTTCAGGATGGTCGCGGTATCGACCCGCTCGTTGCCTTCGATGGTCACGTTCGAAAACGAAAAGACCTGCGCGAAGGCTGGGGTGAGGAACGGAACCGAAGCCGTTGCGGTACCGATGAAAACCGCCGTGGCAAGAAGACGCGCCCTAGACGTGGCCCTGAACGACCGCCCTGTGGCCGTGCTTTGGGTCATCCGCATTTTGCATCCTCGCCGCAATTTTCTGTTTCCGGATAGCTACCGGGAAAGCCAAGCTTTGTCAAAAGCCTGCGGTTGCTGTGGATAACTTTGCAAGATGTTGTGGCGACAAGCAATCCGGCGGCAGGTCAGGCTTTGCTGACCCTGCCGCCGGCGCGTTGGTTTACTGGCACAAAAGATCGCGGCTGAGGCCAAACAGCATGATGGTAAGCACCAGGCTAAGACCGATGGTCATCAGCACCCTGAGAGCCCGGTCCGAAGGAGCGCGCCCGGTCACCGCCTCGTAGGCATGGAAGACCAGATGGCCACCGTCCAGCACGGGAATCGGGAAGAGATTCAACAGACCGACCCCGAACGACAGGATCGCCAGCATCCCGATAAAGCTTTGCGCGCCGTTTCGCGCCGCATCGCCCGCGGTTTCGGCCATCCCGATGGCACCAGAAAGGTTGCAGCTGGAGATCGCGCCCTGGATCATGTGCCACAGGCCCGAGAAGGTGGTGGTGGTCATCAGCCACATGCTGCTGCCCGCACCCGACACTGCCTCCCACGGGCCGACGCTGCGCACGGCGGGTTCGAAGAACATGCCCGAATATAGGCCCAGCAGGTAGCGCTCGGTAAAACCGCCGCTGCCGTCGTCAACCGTGCGAATGCGCGGGGACAGCGACACCTCGAAGCTTTCGCCGTTGCGCCAGACGGTCAGGGCCACGGGCTGGCCCTTGCTGGCGGCGACGATCTCGGGAAGCTGGTCGAAATAGCGCACATCCTGGCCGCCGGCCTTGAGGATGATGTCGCCCTCGACGATCCCGGCGTCCATTGCTGCCGAACGGATCTGCACCTCGCCCACGACGGGGGCCAAAGGATGCGGGCCGTTCACGGTCAGCACTTCGTCGTCCCGCCGCACCTCATAGGCCAGAGCGACATTGCCCTTCAGGGCCTCGGTGACGCTTCGGAAGGTTTCCCAGTCCGGAGTCGCCTGCCCCTCGACCGAAAGAATCACGTCATTCTGCTGCAGGGTAGGACCCTCGAAGGGAAAGGCACGCATGGTGCCAACCGTCGGTTCTTCGCGTGGGGCTCCGACGAAAAGGGCCAGCCCCACCAGCAGGAAGAAGGTCAGGATGAAGTTGAACACGGGTCCTGCCGCGACAGTCGCCGACCGCGCCCAAAGGGGAGCCCCCGCCATCGTGTGACGGCGTTCCTCGACGGACATCCCCGAGACATCGCCCTGCCGGACCGAGCTTGCGTCGGCATCGCCCATGAACTTGACGTAACCGCCGAAGGGAATCGCCGCGAACTGCCAGCGGGTACCGCGCTTGTCGGTGCGGCTGAAAAGGACCGGGCCGAAACCGACCGAGAAGACCTCGGAATGGATGCCGGACCAGCGGCCCACTATGTAATGGCCGTATTCGTGAACGAAAACGATCACCGACAGCGCGATCACGAAGAACACGAGGGTCCAGGCCGTGCCGCCAAGCGCCGCCACAATCGCTTCCATTACTGCTCTCCTGCCTGCCGGCGAGCGATTTTGCCCGCCCTTTGTCGTGCCAGATGGTCTACCAGCTGCACATCCTCAAGGGTCATGGCGTCATTTTCGTGGCCGAGGTCGGCATCCAGCGCCTCCAGCGTGGCTTCCACGACACCGCTCATGTCCATGAAACCGATGCCGCCCGCGAGGAAATGATCAAGCGCCACCTCTTTCGCCGCATTGAATGCCGCACCGGCCAGGCCCCGCCGTGCCATGACCTGGCGCGCAAGCCGGAGCGCGGGATAGCGCGCCAGGTCCGGGGCCCGGAAGGTGAGCGTCGCCACCTGGGCAAGATCCAGTCGCGCCACTGGCAGGTGGGACCGGTCCGGCCAGTTCAGCGCATAGCCGATGGAATGGCGCATGTCGGGCGCACCCATATGGGCCATGATCGCCCCGTCGCGGTAGGCGACCATCGAATGGATCAAGGACTCCGGGTGGATGATCACTTCGATCTGATCGGGCGCCACCCCGAAGAATTCACGAGTTTCAATGACTTCCAGCGCCTTGTTGAACATGGAGGCGGAATCGATGGTGATCCGCTGCCCCATCGCCCAATTCGGATGCGCAAGCGCCTCGGTCACGGTGGCCTTCGCCAGCCGCTCCAGCGGCCAGTCGCGCAAGGCACCGCCGCTGGCGGTCAGGATGATCCGCTCGACCGCGGCGATGTCCTCACCCACCAACGCCTGGAAGATCGCCGAATGCTCGCTGTCCACCGGCAGGATGCGGGCCCCGTGCCGCGCGGCCTCTGCCATCAGCAAGGGCCCGGCCGTGACCAGGCTTTCCTTGTTCGCCAATGCCAGCGTCGCACCATGCCGCAGGGCGCGGAACCCCGGCTCCAGCCCTGCCGCGCCGACGATCGCGCTCATCACCCAGTCGGCAGGACGCTCTGCCGCCTCGACGATGGCGGTTGTGCCTGCCGCCGCCTCGACGCCTGAGCCGGCAAGTCGGTCACGGAGTTCCGCCAGCCCTGACGCGTCCGCACAGACCGCAATCTCTGCTCGCAGCGTGCGCGCCATTTCGGCAAGCCGCGCGATGTTGCGCCCTCCGGTCAGAGCGACGATCTTGTGCGTCTCTGCACCGCCCGCGCGAAGCAGCAGGTCCACTGTCTGCTCGCCGATGGAACCGGTAGCCCCGAAGATCGACAGGCTGCGCAATCCGTCAGCCCCCAAAGAGCCCTTGGACCGGCACCAGCAGGCCAAGCGCCAGCACCGCGACCACAGCCCCGATCAGTGCGTCGAAACGGTCGAGCACCCCGCCATGCCCCGGGATAAGGTTCGACGCATCCTTGACCCCGGCCCGCCGCTTGACCCAGCTTTCGGCGATGTCGCCCAGCTGACCGGCAAAAGCCACCAGCGCCGACAGTGGCACCAGTAGCCAGCTTGCACCCGCCACCAGAACCATGACGAGCCCGACCAGCCCCGCACCGATCCAGCCCGCGACAGTCCCCGACCAGGTTTTCTTCGGACTGACCCGTTCCCAGAACTTCGGTCCGCCCAGCATCCGGCCCGCGAAATAGCCCAGAACGTCCGACGCGACGACCACGGCAACCAGCCAGAGGATCATCGGTCCGCCGCCGGTTTCGCGCAGGTCGATCAGACCATAGCCTGCCAGCATGATCGCCAGGGCGTAGGCCCCCGCCAGACGCCGGTCACGCCTGGGCGTCAGGATAAGTGCCACCGATGGCACTGCAAGAAACAGCGCGGCGACATCGGTCCGCAGGATCAACGCGGCCAGCAACGCCGCTGAGGCCGCCACCGCAAGCGTCACCGGAGAGCGCCGCCGCTGCGGGGCGGTCATCGTCGCCAGTTCCCAGATCATCACGCCGGTCAGCACCACGACCAAAGCGGCAAAGGCGGTACCGCCCAGCCAGATCTCGACTGCACCCACAGCTACCATGACGATGGCCGACAGCACTCGCGTGCGCAGGTCCGCCCATTTGCCAGAGGCCGCCGGTGCGGGCTCCATCACCGCGACACCCCGCCGAACCGTCTTTCACGGTTGGAGAAGCGCTGGACGATGGCCGCAAGTTCCTCGGGTCCGAAGTCGGGCCAGAGCGTTTCGGTGAATTCGTATTCCGAATAGGCTGCCTGCCAGGGCAGGAAGTTCGAGGTCCGGGTCTCGCCGCTGGTGCGGATCACCAGATCAGGGTCGGGCAGACCGCCGGTGTCCAGCCTTTCGGCAAAAGCCGCCTCGCTGACGTGACGCGGATCAAGAATGCCCTGCGCCGCCGCTTCGGCGATCTTGCGCACCGCCCGAATGATCTCGTCCCTGCCGCCATAGTTGATCGCCACGGTCAGGTTCAGCCGGTCCAGCCCAGCTGTCCGCGCCTCGATCCCGGCCATCATGCGCTGCAGTTTGGGGTCAAGCCGGCTGCGGTCGCCGATGAAGCGCATCCGCACACCGGCCTTTGCCAGACGGTCGGCCTCACGTTCGATGTAGCGGGCGAAGATCGCCATCAGGCCAAGGACTTCCTCGGTCGAACGCTTCCAGTTCTCGGTGGAGAAGGCGTAAAGCGTCAGCCACCTGATCCCAAGATCCGGCGCAGTCTTGACGATTTCCCGCACCCGTTCCGCACCCTTGCGGTGACCCACCAGACGCGCCCAGCCCCGGTTCGTGGCCCAGCGGCCATTGCCGTCCATGATGATTGCCAGGTGGTTCACCGGCCGCAACGCGACACCCACCTGCAGGTCCTTTGACACCTGCCGCCCTCCGTGTGCAGGTCAGACCTGCATGATCTCTGCCTGTTTGGCTTCAAGCGCCCGGTCGACGGCAGCAATCGCCGCGTCGGTCAGTTCCTGCACCGCGTCCGACCAGAACTTCTGGTCATCCTCGCCCATGCCCTGCGCCTTCGCCTTCTTGATCTGGTCCATTCCATCACGCCGCACGTTGCGAATCGCAACTTTGGCGCTTTCGGCATATTGCGCAGCAACTTTGGTCAATTCGCGGCGGCGCTCTTCGTTCAGCTCGGGGATCGGCAGGCGGATAAGCGGACCGTCAGCGATCGGGTTGATGCCGATGCCGCTTTCGCGGATTGCCTTTTCCACTTTCGAGATCATCGCCTTGTCCCAGACGTTGATCACGACCATCCGCGGTTCGGGCACGTTCACCGTGCCAAGCTGGTTGATCGGGGTCATCTGTCCGTAGGCTTCGACCTGGATCGGTTCGACCAGAGCCGCCGAGGCGCGACCGGTCCGCAGTGACGAGAATTCCGTCTTCAGAGCCGCCATAGCGCCGTCCATGCGGCGCTGGATTGCATCGGTGTCGATCTCGATCTCTTCGTTGGCCATGCGAAAGGTCCTTCAACTTCCCCTGCGGGCCGTTCCCCGCGATTTCGCGCTCTATAGCAGAGCGTCCGGCGCCCGGTATAGGCCAAAGCTCCTGACCTGCCCGACCGGGCCAGCCGCGTTATTGCGACGTGGCGTGCCGTGGCGGTTCAATGAAGCGGATCAATCCTGCACCCGGGTATAGGTCCCCTCGCCCGCGAGAATGCCCCGGAACCCGCCGGGTTCATCCAGGCTGAAAACGATGATTGGCAGGTTGTTGTCACGGGCAAGAGCGATGGCGGTCGCGTCCATCACGCCCAGATGCTTTTCCAGCACCTCGTCATAGGTCACGTCGTCATAGCGCTTGGCGTCGGCTTGCTTCTTCGGGTCCTTGTCATAGACCCCGTCGACCTTGGTGCCCTTGAAGATCGCCTGGCAGGCCATTTCGCTGGCCCGCAGCGTCGCCGCCGTGTCGGTGGTGAAATAGGGGTTCCCGGTCCCGGCGGCGAAGATGCAGACCCGCTTCTTTTCAAGGTGCCGCACGGCACGGCGGCGGATGTAGGGCTCGCAGACCTGGTCCATCGGGATCGCACTGATGACGCGGGTGAACACGCCGATCGCCTCCAGCGCGGACTGCATCGCCAGGGCGTTCATCACCGTCGCCAGCATCCCCATGTAGTCGGCCGTGGTCCGCTCCATACCTTGCGCGCTGCCTTGCAGGCCGCGGAAGATGTTGCCACCCCCGATCACCATGCAGATCTCGACCCCCATGTCACGGACCGACTTCACCTCTTGCGCGATGCGGGCCACAGTTGGCGGGTGCAGGCCATAGCCCTGGTCGCCCATCAGCGCCTCGCCCGAGATTTTCAGCATCACGCGGCTGTATTTGGTGGCTGTCTCCGGCATGGGACCCCTGCATATCGTTTTCTATTTGGACTAGGCCCCAAAATGTCGCAAAACCGCGGCGGGTTCAACGGGAGATCGGCGGTGAGGATCGACAGCATCTCGCAAGAGGCGCCCGTACTGGTGGCGGGCCCCACGGCCAGCGGGAAATCCGCCCTGTCGATGGAGATTGCGGCGCGAGATGGTCGGCTGATCGTCAACGCGGACGCGCTGCAGGTCTATGCGAACTGGCGCATCCTTACCGCCCGGCCCTCACCCCAGGATGAGGCCACCCTGCCCCATGCACTTTACGGCCACGTTGCAGGCAACGCCTCCTACTCGGTCGGCCACTGGCTGCGCGAGGTGGCATCCCTGCTGGACCGGCCGGTAGTGATCGTCGGTGGAACCGGCCTGAATTTCAACGCCTTGACCCGCGGCTTGGCGGCCGTGCCCGAGATTCCCCCTGAGGTTCGGAGCGAAGCCGACACCCGCCTTTCCGCCGAGGGCCCAGGGGCACTTCTGGCCGATCTCGATCCAGCCACAGCATCAAGGATCGACCGGCTGAACCCCGTCCGCATCCAGCGGGCCTGGGAAGTCTGGCGCGCGACCGGCCGTGGTCTTGCCGCCTGGCAGGACGATACCCCACCGCCGCTTGTGTCCCTGCCACAGGCCGAGGCGCTGGTCCTCATGCCCGAAGTTTCATGGCTGAACGCCCGTATAGATCGGCGCTTTCAGCAGATGCTGACCGAGGGTGCCCTGGATGAGGCGCGGACGAATCTTGAAGGTTGGGACCCCCGGCGTCCGTCATCAAAGGCCATCGGAGGGCCGGAACTGATCGCTCATCTGCGCGGGGAGCTGACCCTGCAGGCAGCCGTTGAAGCTGCCACCGTCGCCAGTCGGCAATATGCAAAACGCCAGCGGACCTGGTTCAGATCGAACATGAAGGCCTGGAGGCAGGTTTCCCTTCCGTGACGGGAGCTTGCACGCCGCAGTTGTAGCGGCCTTGCGCTTATCCACAGGGTTTTACACAGATTAATGCAACCTCGGTGGACAAGTCCCGGGCCGGGTGCGGAAAACCGCTTGGGTTGCTCCCTCGCCCCTGCTTTACTGGCACGGACGGCGCCTCTGCCGCAGGAACTGCCTTATCATGATCAAGTCTGCACCAGCATCGCAGCTCAGACTCGTTGCGATTCCGCGCCTCGCCGCCGGCGGTCGCTGGCGCGTGGAAGCGATGCGCTCGCTGTCCGAACCCTGCTTGCTTTGGTTCACCAAGGGCCAGGGCCGCATCACGATTTCGGGGGTCACGCGCGGCTACACGGCACATAATGCGGTTTTCATCCCCGCGGGCGTGATGCACGGCTTTGAAGCGGGGGCGCAGGTATTCGGAACAGCGGTCTTCTTCGGCCGCGATCCAAAGGTGACCTTACCGAAGTCGCCGGTGCATCTGCGCATCCGCGAAGTCCATGCCCAGCAGGAAGTGAACGTGTTGCTTGATTCGATCCAGCGCGAGATCGAAAGCGACACGCCCGCCCATGACCGCGCGACCGAGGCCTATGTCGGACTGCTCGGCGTCTGGCTGGAACGGCAGGCGAAGAAGGCCGACCCGCTGGAAAGCCCGCGGCAGGATGCGACGCGGCGACTGGTTGCGCGCTACACCGCGCTTCTGGAACGGAATTTCCGCACCGGAATGAACGTGGCCGACTTTGCCGCCGCCCTGGGCGTGACGCCGACGCATCTCACGCGCTGCTGCAACACTGCCTGCGGCCGCCCCGCCAGTGCTCTGCTGCAGGATCGTCGCATCTTCGAGGCCCGCAAACTGCTGGCCGAGACGAAAATCCCCGTGGGCAAGATCGCCGAGCAGTTGGGCTTCAACTCCCCGGCCTACTTTACCCGTGCATTCCAGCATCTGACGGGAAAATCGCCCTCGGCCTTCCGCCGCGCGGGCTGACGGGCTTTTGGGCGGCGGATAAAGGAAATCGACACGAGGATGTCGCTTTTGGACGCCAACTGTCGAAACCAGTCGTTGACGCAAGCTTGAAAAAGATGCGCAATAGACATTGGGGGTGCCCGGGTCGCGTGAGGTGTTGGAACGGTCCGACCGTCCGACATCCGAGGGCTACGGCGCCACAACCACAAAACAAAAACGTGACAGGGAGACCAGAATGAAAGACATGATCCACGAGGCCGGGATGCACTCGGCCGCAAAGATGTACGTAGCCGAATATGCGGAAGGCAAGCTGAGCCGCCGCGAATTTCTGACCCGCACCACCGCGCTCGGGCTGTCCGCAGTCGCCGCCTATGGCCTGATCGGCCTGCCCGCCCCTGCTCAGGCGCAGGAAGCAAAGGTCGGCGGCAAGATCCGCGTCGCGATGGAAGTGAAGGGCACCAAGGATCCGCGTCTGGCTGACTGGCCGCAGATTGCCAACGTCTATCGCGGCTGGCTGGAATACCTGGTGCAGTACAATAACGACGGCTCCTTCGAAGGCCGCCTGCTGGAAAGCTGGGAAGCCAACGCCGACGCCACCCAATACACCCTGAAGATCCGCCAGGGCGTGACCTGGAACAATGGCGAGCCCTTCACGGCTGACGACGTTGTGCGCAACTTCGCCCGCTGGACGGACGGCAACGTCGAGGGCAACGCAATGGCGTCGCGCTTCCCTGGCCTCGTGGATGAAGCGACCAAGACGATGCGCGAAGGCGCGGTGGTCAAGGTCGATGACACGACCGTGCAGCTGAACCTGACCGCTTCGGACATCGCTGTCGTCGCCAACCTGTCGGACTATCCGGCGGCCGTCGTTCACGCATCCTTCCAGGACGGCCAGGATCCGGCCTCGAACGCGATTGGTACCGGCCCCTACATCCCGCAGGAAGTCGCGGTTGGCCAGAAGGCCATCCTGGTCCGCGCGCCGAACCACACCTGGTGGGGTGGCACCGCGCCTCTGGACGAGATCCACTATGTCGACTTCGGCACCGACCCGGCGGCGATGGTCGCGCTCTTCTCCTCGGACGAGGTGGACGCGAACTATGAATCCGTCGGCGAATTCATCGACATCCTCGATGGCATGGACCTGGTGAAGGAAGAGCTTGTCACCGCTTCGACCATCGTGGTGCGGATGAACTCGTCTTCGGATCTCTACAAGGACAAGGCCGTGCGTTCCGCGGTCCAGCTGGCCGTTGATCCGAAAGTCGTGCTTGAACTGGGTTACAACAACCTGGGCAAGACCGGCGAAAACCATCACATGTTCCCGATCCATCCGGAATATCCGGAGCTGCCCGCGCAGACGATCAACCCGGCTGGCCTGATGCCCGCGCTTGAGGCTGCAGGCCTGAAGGACACCGAGTTCGAAGTGATCTCGCTGGACGACGGCTGGGAAGCGGCGACCACCGCGGCGGTTCAAGCCCAGCTGAAGGACGCTGGCATGAACATCAAGCACACCGTGATGCCGGGTTCGACCTTCTGGAACGACTGGCAGAAGTACCCGTTCTCCTCGACGACCTGGAACCACCGTCCGCTCGCCGTGCAGAACATGAGCCTCGCCTACACCTCGACCGGCTCGTGGAACGAGACCGCGATGGCCAACGCCGAGTTCGACGCCTTGATGACCGAGGCGCTGTCGATCGCGGACGCGGACAAGCGGCGCGAACTGGCGGCGAAGATGGGCACGATCCTTCAGGAAGAAGGCTACATCATAAACCCGTTCTCGCGGTCGCTGTTCAACCACCACAAGGACGGCTTCCTGGGCCTGGCGCATCACCCGGCCTTCGAACACCATCACTACAAGTGGTCGATGGCCTGATCGCCTTACCGGGCTGAATGATCGAAGGGGCGCGCCCGTCGCGCCCCTTCCTGGGGGCTTTTACGAAAAATCGAGGGGACCGGCATGGGATTGTTCGTGCTGCGGCGTCTTGGGGTCATGCTGTTGACCGCCATCGCCCTGACCTTTGTGGTCTTCTATCTGACAAATCTCCAGCCCAACCTGGAAAAGCTTGCCCGAACCGAGGGCTCCGTCCGCATGACCGAAGAGGCCGTGCAGGACTGGATCGCGCAGAACGGCCACTCCGGCTCGGTCTTCATGCGCTATGGCCAGTGGCTGGGCGTGGTTCCCGGCTGGACCTACACCGACGAGAAGGGCCAGATGCGCGGCCGCTGCTTCGAGATCGGCCAGGATGCTGCCGCCGCCCCAAACTATTGCGGCCTGCTGCAAGGCAACTGGGGTTACTCGACGTTCTTCAAGACCCCCGTGATGGACTCGCTGGGCGAAAAGCTTGCCGCAACCGGCTGGCTGATGCTGGCGGTGATGCTGGTCATGGTTCCCACATCCCTGCTGCTGGGGGTGCTTTCGGGAATGCGCGAAGGTTCGGCGACCGACCGGACGCTTTCGACCTTCTCGATCGCTTCGACGGCCACACCGGAATATGTGTCGGGGGTCGTGCTGGTAGCACTCTTCGCGACCGCGGCGACCGGGCTGTCCCCGATCCTGGCCGAATACGGACTGATCGAGCCGAAAAAGACCCTGTTCCTTGCCTCTGCCACCTCGGCGATGGACGATATAACTTTCTGGAACTTTGCCCTGCCGGTTATGACCATCGCGCTTTATGGCATCGGCTACATCGCCCGCATGACCCGCGCGTCGATGACCGAGGTGATGACCCAACAGTACATCCGCACCGCCCGCCTGAAGGGTGTCCCCTTCCAAACGGTGGTCATGCGGCACGCCCTGCGGAACGCGTTGATCGCGCCATTCACCGTGATCATGCTGCAGTTCCCCTGGCTTCTGAACGGCGTCGTGATCGTGGAGAGCCTTTTCAACTACAAGGGCTTCGGCTGGACGCTGGTCCAGGCGGCCTCGAACAACGACATCCCGCTTCTTCTGGCCTGTTCGGTCGTGGCGGTGGTCGTCGTCCTCTTGACGCAGCTGATCTCGGACATCGGCTATGTCTTCCTGAATCCCCGCATCCGGCTGGCCTGAGGGAGGGCGCGTCATGGACCAACTGACCTGGACGGGATCGGCGGGGACGCTGCTGTTGCCCGTGTTCGAAATCGCAGTGCTGGCTCTTGTCTTGTCACTGGTGGCGAAGCTTGTCTTCGTACTTGCTGGCCTCGATGCGCCGTCCCTGCCGGGGCCGGACGGAACCACCACCGCCCGCTCGCCCGGCCTGCTGGCCAGCCTAGGCATCCGCTACAGCTTCTTTGCGGCGCTGGCGGCGATGGTTTGTACCCTGGCCGCCGGGGCCGTCATGCCGTCGCCGGTAGAGGCAGGCATCCTGGGCGCAATGGCCGTGCGCTTCTGGCCAGTGTGGCTGGCGTTGGCCGCGACCTTCATCCTGTCGATCCGCTTCCGCCGCAGGCTGGGGCTTTACGGCAAGCTCTTTGACTCGACTGTGGGCATGATCGGTTTTGCCATTGTTATGTTCTGGGTATTCACCGCGATCTTCGCCGACGTGATCATCACCCAGGATCCCTTTGCGCAGTTGTCCGGCCTGAAGAACAAGGTTCCCGGCATCGCCGCGCCGGAAAGCCCCTATGGCTGGTACCTTCTGGGCGGCGACCATCTGGCAAGGGACGTCTTCAGCCGCATGGTGATGGGCGCGCGTGAAGTGCTGAAGATCGCCCCAGCCGCGACGCTATTTGCCTTCATGGTCGGCATCACCCTTGGCCTTCCGGCGGGCTATTTCGGCGGCAAGCTGGACACTTTCATCTCGTTCCTTGCCAACCTCGTCCTCGCCTTCCCGGTCATCCTGTTGTTCTACCTGCTGGTCACGCCCGAGATCCGCGACACCGGCATCCCCATCGTCCTTGCCGCCCTTCTGTTCCTGTTCCCGATCATCTTCTTCAGCGTCCTTTGGAACAGCCGCTACTACACCAACCCGCCGCAGCGGAACCTCTATGTCGGCATCACGCTGGTCCTGGGGCTCTGGGCCTACTCCGGCCTGGCCTTCAACATGGACCCGCTCGGCGTCTGGTCGATGGAGCCGAACATGCTGAACGTCTTCGTCTCGGTCGTGTTCGTGAACTCGCCCGGCGTGTTCCGGATCGTCCGGGGTCTGGTGATGGACCTCAAGGCGCGCGACTACGTGGCGGCAGGCCAGACCCGGGGCGAAGGCCCCTGGTACATCATGCTGTGGGAGATCCTGCCCAACGCCCGCGGGCCCCTGATCGTGGACTTCTGCCTGCGCATCGGCTATACCACGATCCTTCTCGGGACACTTGGCTTCTTCGGCCTCGGCGTCTCACCGGACAGCCCGGACTGGGGCTCGACCATCGACGACGGGCGGAAGCTTCTCAACCTCTTCCCGCATCCCGCGCTTGCGCCAGCCCTAGCCCTCATGAGCCTTGTCCTCGGCCTGAACCTCCTCGCCGATGGCCTGCGCGAAGAAAGCCTGAAGGATTGATGCCATGACAGCCGTCGCCCCCGATACCGCCTGGGACCCGTCGCAGCCGATCCTGGAAATCGAGCATCTCTCGATTTCCTTCTTCACCCGCCTGCGGGAAATCCCGGCAGTTATGGACTTCTCCTGCACGGTGATGGCTGGCGAGGCGATGGGCCTTGTCGGCGAATCCGGGTGCGGCAAGTCCACGGTCGCGCTTGGGGTCATGCGCGAGCTTGGCAAGAACGGGCGCATCGTCGCAGGCTCGATCAAGTTCAAAGGCCGCGACCTGGCAAAGATGAGCGACGAAGAACTGCGCCACATCCGCGGCTCGGAAATCGCGATGATCTACCAAGAGCCGATGGCTTCGCTGAACCCGGCGATGAAGGTCGGCGCGCAATTGGCCGAGGTGCCGATGCTGCACTCCGGCATGTCGAAGGACGCAGCCTGGAAACTGGCGCGCGAGATCGTCGCCGACGTGCGCCTGCCGGACCCTGACCGGATCATCAACGCGTACCCGCACCAGCTTTCAGGCGGGCAGCAGCAGCGCATCGTCATCGCGATGGCGCTGATGGCAAAGCCCGCGCTGCTGATCCTGGATGAACCTACCACCGCGCTGGACGTGACGGTCGAGGCGGGGATCGTCGATCTGGTCAAGGAATTGGGCAAGAAGTACGGCACCTCGATGCTGTTCATCAGTCACAACCTTGGGCTGGTGATGGATGTCTGCGACCGGATCTGCGTGATGTACTCCGGCGAGGCCGTGGAAACCGGAAACGTCGTCGAAGTTTTCGACGAGATGCGCCATCCGTATACCCAGGCGCTCTTCCGCTCGATCCCGCTGCCGGGCGCCGACAAGAACGCGCGCCCCCTGATCAGCATTCCGGGCAACTTTCCCCTGCCCCATGAACGCCCACCCGGCTGCAACTTCGGTCCGCGCTGCGACTATTTCCAGAAGGGCCGCTGTGACGCCGCCGAAGTGCCGATGTACCCCGTCCCTGTTGGAGACCGGCACGCGACGCGCTGCTTCCGCTGGGAGGAGATCGACTGGAACGCTCCCCCTGCGAAGCGTGAGGTGAAGCAGAAGGCCGAGATCGGTCGCGTGGTCCTGAAGATGGAGGACCTGCGGAAGTATTACTCGGTTTCAGGCGGCGCCTTCGGGGGTGGTGCGAAGAAGGTGGTCAAGGCCAACGAGACGCTCAGCTTCGAGGCCCGCGAAGGCGAGACGCTGGCCATCGTCGGCGAATCCGGTTGCGGCAAGTCGACCTTCGCCAAGGTGTTGATGGGCTTGGAGACCGCGACCTCGGGATCGATCATGCTCTTCGATGAGAACGTGCAGTCGACCCCGATCCAGAAGCGCAATACCGACACCGTCAGCCAGGTCCAGATGGTGTTTCAGAACCCTTTCGACACGCTGAACCCGTCGATGAACGTGGGGCGCCAGATCATCCGTGCGCTGGAAATCTTCAAGCACGGCAAATCGGACGAGGAACGGCACCTGCGGATGCTTGAGCTGCTGGACCTCGTGAAGCTGCCCCGCGCCTTCGCGGAACGGATGCCGAGGCAGCTTTCCGGCGGACAGAAACAGCGCGTCGGGATTGCGCGGGCCTTTGCCGGTGGGGCGAAGGTGGTCGTGGCCGACGAACCGGTCTCGGCGCTGGACGTCAGCGTGCAGGCCGCGGTGACCGATCTCCTGATGGACATCCAGCGCGAGAACAAGACGACGCTCCTGTTCATCAGCCACGACCTTTCCATCGTCCGCTACCTGTCGGACCGGGTCATGGTCATGTACCTGGGTCACGTCGTGGAGATGGGCACGACCGATCAGGTCTTTGCACCGCCCTACCACCCCTACACCGAGGCGCTTCTGTCCGCCGTGCCCATCGCCGACACCAAGGTCATCCGCAAGCGGATCGTGCTGGAGGGCGACATTCCTTCGGCAATGAACCCGCCTCCGGGCTGCCCGTTCCAGACCCGATGCCGTTGGAAGTCCCAGGTTCCCGGAAATCTGTGCGAAACCGAGGTTCCGCCCGTGCAGGTGCTGGAGGGCGGACACCAGGTCAAATGCCACCTCAGCCGTGAGGTGCTGGCCCAGATGGAACCCGTGATCAAGGTGGCTGCAGAGTAACGTGCAGGGTGGGCGGTCGGCCCACCTTCCTTACCCGAGGATCGCTTTCACGTAGTTCTCGGTTTCGGCATAGGGCGGGATACCGTTGTAGGCCTCGACCGCGCCGGGGCCGGCGTTATAGGCGGCCAGTGCCAATTCCCAGGTGCCGAACTTGTCGAACATCATCCGCAGGTAGCGTGCCCCGCCTTCCAGATTTGCCTCGGGGTTCGAGATGTCGACGCCCAGGACTTCGGCCGTACCCGGCATCAGCTGGGCCAGCCCCGTGGCGCCCTTGGACGACACCGCCACCACGTTCCAGCCGCTTTCCTGCTGCACCAGCCGCAGGAACAGGTCTTCGGGCACGCCATGCTTGCGCGCGGCGGCCTTCGCAACCTCAAGATACTCACCCTTGTAGCTGCCGCGATAGGCCGGGATTCCTGCGGCTGCGGCCGTCTCCTCGCCCTTCTTGTACTTCGGCGTATGCTTGACCGAGCCGGAATACTGCTTCTTCAGCTTGCGGTCGATCAGATCGGACTGCGATTCGAAAAGTGCCGTGCGTGACTTGCTCGAGCCGCTGAGATTCAGCCCTTCGGCTGCAGCGGCACAAGGCCCGCAGACGATCAGGGCCGACACTGCAAGCTGGCAGAGGATCTTCATGCGGATCTTTACCTGTCCCACGCACCCTAGGGCGCAACCGGGCAGACTATAGCCGCTTCCCCCGGTTTTTCCAGAGGCCAAGCCCGCGGCATTCCGGACCTTGCCGACGGTCTGGTTGCAGCCGCGGGCAAGCACGGTATAGGTTTGTTGACCATCCGTGGCGAAGCTGCCCCGGACAGCTGCAAGGGAGATTCGCATGGCGGGGTCGGTCAACAAGGTAATCATCATCGGCAACCTCGGCCGGGATCCCGAGGTGCGCAGTTTCCAGAACGGCGGCAAGGTGGTGAACCTGCGCATCGCCACGTCGGAAACCTGGCGCGACAAGCAATCGGGCGAACGGAAGGAGCGGACCGAATGGCATTCGGTCGCGATCTTCAACGAAGGGCTGGCCAAGATCGCCGAGCAGTACCTGAAGAAGGGCAGCACGGTCTATATCGAGGGGTCGCTGGAAACCCGCAAATGGCAGGACCAGTCCGGCCAGGACAAGTACACGACGGAAATCGTGCTGCGTCCCTATAATGGCAACCTGACCCTTCTCGGCGGTCGTGGCGAAGGTGGCGGCACCGGCGGCGGCGGCTATGAGGACCGCGGCGGCTATGATGATGGTGGCCAAGCGGGCAGCCAGGGTGGCGGCTACGGCGGTGGCTCCGCATCTGGCGGCGGGCGCGGCGGCGCATCATCGGGCGGCGGCGGCGGCCGATCGGACATGGATGACGAGATCCCCTTCTGACCGCTGAACCCTATCCTTCCGGCGGCACTGGACCTTGACCCGGGCATTCCCTATATAATCGGTCAACAACCTTTGTCGCCGAGTGGAAATCATGCAGGACCAGACCGTGGGCCAGACCGAGGGCGCGCCGCTCATCAAGCCCTCGACCACCGACCATCCTCTGTATCCGCAGATCGTCGAAGCCTGTCGGACGGTCTACGATCCGGAAATTCCGGTGAACATCTATGACCTCGGCCTCGTCTACACGATCGAGATCGGTCAGGAGAACGAGGTCGAGATCACCATGACCCTGACTGCGCCCGGTTGCCCGGTCGCGGGCGAGATGCCGGGCTGGGTCGCCAATGCGGTCGAGCCCCTGCCCGGGGTCAAGCAGGTCGACGTCCAGATGACCTTCGATCCGCCCTGGGGCATGGACATGATGTCCGACGAAGCACGGCTTGAGCTCGGCTTCATGTAGCATCAAGCCTTATGACTTGATTACTGAATTTTAAAGCCCTATGACTTGATGCAAGGCACTTCAAGTCACAGGACCTTATGGCCCATTCTCAGATTGCTGTCCTAACCGGCGACCTCGTTCAGTCGTCCCGCCAACCCGCGGGCCGGATCGACAGCGCGATGCAAGCACTGCGCCAGGCTGCGGACCAGATTGCGACTTGGCGCTCTGATGGTCAGGACACCCGCTTCACCCGATTCCGTGGCGATGGCTGGCAGATCGTCCTCGCCGACGCAGCTCTGTCACTGCGCGCCGCAGTCGTCCTGCAGGGAACGCTTGGCGCGCTGGGCCTGGAAAGCCGCATCTCCATCGGGATCGGACCTGCGGAAAGCCTTGGCACGACTGACCTCTCCGATGCCGCCGGGCTGGCCTTCGAGCTTTCGGGCCAGGGGTTGGACAAGATGACAGACACCTCCCGCATCGCCATTGCGGGACATTCCGTAACCGACGCGGACGCGATGATCGCCGATCTTCTGGGCGAACGCATGGGCCGATGGACCGCCGCACAGGCCGAGGCCGCGGCAATGCAGCTTGCCACGCCCGACCGTATCGTCACCCAACAGGACATCGGCAGGACCCTCGGCATCAGCCCCCAGGCGGTGAACGACCGCGTAAGAGGTGCAGGTTCTGCAACCATTGCCTCCGTGTTGCGTCGGTGGGAAGCTCTCAGGCGCCGCGACAGCCGGGACCCTGCGCCATGACCGAAACCTTCATCGCTCTCCTCTTCGCGCATACCCTGGCCGACTTCGTCTTCCAGAATGACTGGATGGTCCGGAACAAGAGAAGCCCGCTCGCCCTTGGCCTGCATGCCCTGATCGTCGGCCTGACAGCCGTGATTGCCACGGGTACGCTTCACCCCGCGCTTCTGGCGCTTGCCCTGGTCCATATCGGCATTGACGTCGGAAAGCTGATCCTCAGCGCGGTCTGGAAGAAATCGGCGGGTTTCGGGCCGTTCATGATCGATCAGGCGCTGCATGTCGTCAGCCTGGTTGCCCTTGCCCTCTTGCAACCCGACCTTTGGGCGCAAGGCCTCTGGTCGCCCGGCGCGATCGTGACGGGCGACGACAGTGGCATCCTTGGGACCGGGCTCTGGGCCGACGACGCGACCCTGCCGATCAGCCAGCTTCCCACCCTCATGGTGCTGCTGACTGGCCTCCTCCTCGCCACCCGGGCCGGAGGTTTCGCGGTCGGTCTCTTGATGGAGCCCTTTTCCCCCCATCTGGGAAAGGGCGATGCCAGCAAAAGTCTTCCCGGCGCGGGCCGCGTCATCGGCTATCTTGAGCGTGGGCTCATCTTTGCCCTTGTCCTTTTCGGCCAGGCGCAGGGCGTGGGCCTCCTGATCGCCGCCAAATCCATCCTGCGCTTCGGGGCGGTCAAGGACGACCGGCGGCTGTCGGAATACGTGATCATCGGCACTCTGGCCTCGTTCGGCTGGGCGCTGATCGTCGCCTTTGCGACGCTTCATGCACTTGCTCTGCTCCCGCCGCTTGGAATTTCCCCCGATGCACCCTAGATTGGGGTCAAAGGAGCCCATCTCATGTTCGGCATTCCCGGAAAAGCCGCTGTCACTCTGACCCCAACCGCCACCCGCCAGATCGCGCGGCTGATGGCGCGTGAAGGCAGCCAAGGGCTGCGCATCGGCGTCAAGAAGGGCGGCTGCGCGGGGATGGAATATACGATGGACTACGTCACATCGGTCAACCCGCTGGACGAGGTCGTGGAACAGGATGGCGCGCGGGTGATGATCGCCCCGATGGCGCAGATGTTCCTGATCGGAACCGAAATCGACTATGAGATCGGCCTGATCGAAAGCGGCTTCAAGTTCCGCAACCCCAACGTGGTCGACGCTTGCGGTTGCGGCGAGTCGATCAAGTTCCGCGACGCCCCCGCCGCCTGACCCTGGCGTCGCCAGACTTTCCGACACATTGTTCTCGATCTGCCGTCTTTTCCTTTGCGCGCTGACACGCTAGGCGTGTGGCACGTCAAGAAGGAAATGCCGACATGAAGAAACTCGCCGCCGGAAACTGGAAGATGAACGGCACCAAGGCCTCGCTGGCCGAGGTTTCCGCCCTGCTCGCCGCCCATCCCGCCCCCGTTTGCGAGATGCTGCTCTGCCCGCCCGCCACGCTGATTGACCGCATGGCCGAGACTGCGAAAGGCACCACCCTCCTGGTCGGAGCGCAGGACAGCCACGCCAAACCCCAAGGCGCGCATACCGGTGATCTCTCGGTGGCCATGCTGAAGGATGCCGGTGCGACCCATGTGATCGTCGGCCATTCCGAGCGCCGCACCGACCACGGCGAGACCGATGACCTCGTCCGAGCAAAGGCGCAAGCGGTGGTGGACGCAGGCCTGATCGCCATCGTCTGCATCGGCGAGACCGAGGCCGAACGCGACGCGGGTCAGACGCTGGCCGTGATCGGCACCCAGCTTGACGGCTCGATCCCGCTGGGAGCGACCGCCACAAACGTCGTCGTCGCGTATGAGCCTGTCTGGGCCATCGGCACCGGACGCACCCCGACCCTCTCCGAAATTGCCGAAGTCCACAGCTTCCTGCGCGGTCGCCTGCGCGGGCTGGTCGGCGAAGAGGCCGCCGGCGTGCGCATCCTTTACGGCGGTTCGGTCAAGCCGTCGAATGCCACCGACATCTTCGCCGTGCCCCATGTCGACGGGGCGCTGGTCGGCGGAGCCAGCCTGAAGGCCGCCGATTTCGGGGCCATCGTCGCCGCTCTTTCCGCCGCCTGACGACGTTTCCCTGTCGCGGACAGGCCAGCCCTGTCCGCGCCCCCCGCCTAGGCTGCGCGCATGACCACACTTGACCCGACCGCCCGGCGGTCCCTCGTCGTCTCGAACCTCATCTGTCTGGCGTCGATGGTAACCTGGGCCGCGGGTCTTCCGGCGGCGGACCTCATCATTCCGCACATGCCCCCGGTGGCGCTGACGGCATGCCGCGCGCTTCTGGCAGCCGCGGTCCTGTTGCCGATCTGGTGGCTGGTCGAGGGCGGAAAGGTTGTCCTAGGCGCGAACTGGGTGAAAGGCGCCTGGGTCGGCTTCGTGACGCTGGGCCTGGCCTCGTTCTTCGTGATCATCGCGCTGCAGTACAACGACCCGGTGACGGTCGCCATCGTAAGCGCGATCATGCCGGTGATCGGTATCCTGCTGGAGTGCCTCGCCGATCACCGACCCTTCACCCGCGCGTTGGCTGTCGGACTGGTCCTGTCGGTCGCAGGCGGGCTGATCGCCGTCAGTGGTGCGGACGGAGAGGTCAGCTTCGGCATCGGCGTTCTTGCCGCCCTTGCCTCGGTCACCTTCTACACCTGGGGCTCACGCGAAACGGTGAAGGCGTTCCCGGAACTCACCCCGCTCGGCCGCAGCACGATCACCATCGCCGGGGGTGCCGCCGTCGCTACCATCGCCGCCTTGGCCGACGGAACCCTGCGCGGCCAATGGCCGGACTGGGCCGCGATCGGCTGGGTCGAATTCGGTGGCCTTGCCGCTTTTTCCATCGGTTCGATGGCCATCGCGCAGCTTCTGTGGATCGTCTCGGTCGGCCGGATCGGCATCGGGGCGGCCTCGATGCACATGAACGCCGTCCCGTTCTACGTGATGCTGATGGTCTTTGTGGCGGGCGGGCCCTGGAACTGGGCCCAGACGGTCGGGGCGGTCATCGTCGTCACCGGCGCCGCCATCGCCCAGGGCCTGATCGGTGGCAGGCGCTCATGAACGAATTGCAGCAATCCCCCACCGACCAGGCGTTCGTCCAGAATCCGTACCCGTTCTATGAACGCGCTCGCGCAGCCGGGCCGTTCTTCCACTGGACCGACTACAAACTTGTCTGCACCGGCAACGCCGCCGCCGTGAATGCCATCTTCCGCGACCGCCGCTTCGGCCGTGAGCCGGTGGAGCCCCTGCCCGTTCCGGCCCACCTCGCCCCCTTCTACGCGGTCGAGGCGCATTCCATGCTGGAGCTGGAGCCACCCCGCCACACCCGCCTCCGCACCCTAGTCCTGCGCGCCTTCACCTCGCGCCGGATCGCCGGCCTTGGCCCCGAGATCGCGGCCCTGGCGACCGAGCTTGCCGCAGCGATCCCGCCAGGGACAAGCGACCTGTTGGACAGCTTCGCCCGCCCTCTCCCCGTCCGCATCATCGCCCGGCTTCTTGGTGTGCCAGAGGAGATGGCGCCGGACCTTCTGCGCTGGTCCAACGCGATGGTCGGCATGTACATGGCGGGCCGGACCCGCGACATGGAGGACAAGGCCGTCGCCGCGACCGAAGCCTTCGTCGCCTTCCTCCGCGCCTACATCGACGAACGCCGCGCCCGTCCCGCCGACGACCTGATCACCCAGCTCATCGCCGCCGAGATGGAAGGCGACAAGCTGACCACCGACGAGCTGATCTCGACCTGCATCCTTTTGCTAAACGCGGGCCACGAAGCCACGGTCCATACCATCGGCAACGGCGTGAAGACGCTTTTGGAAACCCGGACGCCCCTGTCTGCCCTGGCCCCGGAGAACGTGGACTCCACGGTCGAGGAAATCCTGCGCTTCGACCCCGCGCTCCATATGTTCACCCGCCACGCCTACGAAGATATCGAGGTGATGGGCCACACCTTCCACCGCGGCGACCAGGTGGCGCTTCTCCTCGCGGCCGCCAACCGCGATCCCGGAGTCTGGGACGCACCGTACGATTTCCGTCCCAACCGCTCGGTGAATCCCCATGCCAGCTTCGGCGCGGGGCTGCATTTCTGCGTCGGCGCGCCGCTGGCCCGGCTGGAACTTCAGATCGCCCTGCCGATCCTGTTTCAGACCCACCCGAACCTGCGCCTCGCCAATGCGCCGCGCTACGCCGATGTCTACCACTTCCACGGCCTCGCCGCCTTGGATGTCACGCGCTAGGCCAGTCAAGGCCCAAGGATCGCCGCCGAAGGCTCCGCCCCTAAAGCGGCAGTACCGTCGTCGACTTGATCTCTTCCATGCTTAGAAGCGCCGTCACGTTGTAGATCCGCACCTCGGAAATCAGCGCCTGATAGAACGTGTCGTAGGCCCGCGCGTTCTTCACCCGCACCTTCAGAATATAGTCGATGTCCCCGGCCAGCCGGTGCGCCTCAAGCACTTCCGGGCGTTCCCGCAGGGCTTTCAGAAACTTCCGCTGCCACTCCGCCTCATGCTCGGATGTCCGGATCAGCACGAAGAAACAGGCCTCCAGCCCCAGCGCTTCCGGGTCCAGGATCGCCGTTGTCCGGGTGATCACCCCCTGCTCGCGCATCCGGCGGATCCGGTTCCACACCGGGGTCTTGGACGACCCCACTTTACGTGCGATTTCGTCCAGGCTTTGCTCGGCGTCTTGCTGCAGTTCGGACAGGATTTTCCGGTCCAGATCGTCCAGGGGGGCGGTCATTCCTCGATTACCCTTTCCGGCGGAACATGTGTTCGCGTGTGTGGCAGTATCGGAACACACATCCTTATCTGCAAGCACCCATAGCCCCCATTCGGGAAAATGTCCTATATTGGAACAGGAAATCCCGGGATAATCGCCATGAGCCGCCGCTTCACCCCCAAGGTCGTCACCGCCAATCGCCTGCGCGAGGGCGATGTCGTGTATCTCACCACCGATGACCGCTGGTCGCCTGTCCACCACGAGGCAGAATTGATCGAGGACGAGGCCCACGCCCAGATGCGTCTCCTTCATGCTGCGGCCCAGAAACTTCTTGTGGTCGGCGCCTATCTCGCCGATGCCAAGCCTGGGGCGAACGGCCCGGAGCCGACGCATTTCCGCGAAGAATTCCGCACCCGCGGCCCGTCGAACTACAACCACGGCAAGCAAGCCGACCTGGCCAGCTGAGAGCGCAGATGTACTCCTATTCCGACTTCGACGAAGCCTTCGTCCGCACCCGCGTGGCGCAGTTCACCAATCAGGTGGAACGCCGCCTCGACGGCTCCTTGACCGAGGATGAGTTCCGTCCGCTGCGGCTGATGAACGGGCTTTACCTGCAACTGCACGCCTACATGCTGCGCGTGGCGATCCCCTATGGCACGGTCAGCCCGCGCCAGATGCGCCAGCTTGCCTATATCGCCGACACCTGGGACAAGGGCTACGGCCACTTCACCACCCGGCAGAACATCCAGTTCAACTGGCCGAAACTGCCCGACGTGCCCGCGATCCTGCAGGCGCTGGCGGATGTCGAGATGCACGCCATCCAGACCTCGGGCAACTGCGTGCGGAACGTCACCGCCGACCACTTCGCTGGCGCCGCTGCCGACGAAATCGCCGATCCACGTCCCTACGCCGAACTTCTCCGCCAGTGGTCCACCGACCACCCGGAATTCCAGTTCCTGCCGCGCAAGTTCAAGATTGCCATCACCGGCGCGCCGAACGACCGCGCCGTGACCAAGGCGCACGACATCGGCCTGCGCATGGTCCGCAACGCGGCTGGCGAGCCGGGCTTTGAGGTCATGGTCGGTGGCGGCCTTGGCCGGACTCCGATGATCGGCGTGACTGTCCGCGACTTCCTACCGGAAGCCGATTTGCTGCCGTACGTCGAGGCCGTCCTCAGCGTCTACAACACGCTCGGCCGCCGCGACAACAAGTACAAGGCACGGATCAAGATCACCGTGCACGAGACCGGGGCCGAAGAAATCACCCGGATGATCGAAGCACGGTTCGCCGAGCTGCGTCCCCTCTTCGGCGGCAACGACCTGAAACTGCTGGCGGATATCAGTGAGGCCTTCGCGCCCCCCGCCTTCCGCAGCGCGCCGACCGACGCCTACGACGCCTTCTACAGCGCAGACCCCGTGTTCCGCGCCTGGTCCGATACCAACCTGACCGCCCACCGCAATTCGCAATACGTTATCGTCACGATCAGCCTGAAAGCGCATGGCGAAACCCCCGGCGATGCTTCCAGCGCGCAGATGCGCCTCATGGCTGACCTGGCCGAGAAGTACGGCCACGGCGACCTGCGCATCAGCCACGAACAGAACGTGATCCTGCCGCATGTCCACAAGTCGGACCTGCCGACTCTGCATGCGGCGCTGACGCAGGCCGGTCTCGGCACCGCCAATGTGGGCCTCCTCAGCGACATCATCGCCTGCCCCGGCATGGACTACTGCGCCCTTGCCACGGCTCGCTCGATCCCCGTCGCACAGGAACTCGCCACGCATTTCGAGGCGCTGAAGCTTGAACACGAAATCGGCCCGCTGAAGATCAAGATCTCTGGCTGCATCAACGCCTGCGGCCACCACCACGTCGGCCACATCGGAATCCTCGGCCTCGACCGTGCGGGGGTGGAGAACTACCAGATAACGCTTGGTGGCGACGGCACCGAAGATGCGGTGATCGGCGAAAAGACCGGACCGGGCTTTGCCTATACCGAGATCGTCCCCGCCATCGAACGCATCCTGCGCGCCTACCTCGACCTGCGGACGGAGCCGTCCGAGACCTTCCTCCAGGCGTACAAGCGCGTCGGGATGGAACCGTTCAAGGCCGCTCTCTACGAGGCCGAAGGCGAAAAAGATGCCGCGTGACGCCAGTCAGTTCGGGCGCCACGAAGGCCCGGTTGCCGAGCGTGTCGCGACGCTGAACGCGCGCTACAAGCATCATTCGGCAACGGCCGTGCTGGAGCATGCATTGAAGGACGACGACCTTGGCCAAGTGGCCCTCGTCTCGTCATTCGGGGCGGAGTCCGTCGTGCTGCTGCATCTCGTCTCCGTCATCGCACCCGAAACCCCGGTCCTATTCATCGACACCCGGATGCTGTTTCAGGAAACGCTGGACTACCAGCGCGACCTTGCCGAAAAACTGCACCTCTGCGACGTCCGGACCATTCGGGCAAACCCCGCACGGGTCAGTTTCGAGGACCCGGACGGCACGCTGCATCAGTTTTCGACCGACAGCTGCTGCAACGTCCGCAAAGTGGAACCGCTGGAACGGGCTCTGGCCCCCTTCGACGGCTGGATCACCGGCCGCAAGCGGTTCCAGAACACGGACCGCGAGGCGCTTCTGTTCTTCGAGAACGAGGGCGACCACCGGATCAAGGTCAACCCGCTTGCCCATTGGGGGCGCGAGGACCTGGAAGAATACCTGGTCGAAAACCGCCTGCCCCGGCATCCCCTAGTCGCAAAGGGCTACCCCTCGATCGGGTGCGCGCCTTGCACCAGCCCGGTGAAGCCAGGCGAAGACCCTCGCGCCGGTCGCTGGCGCGGGCAGGCGAAGACCGAATGCGGTATCCATTTCATCGACGGCAAGGCCGTGAAGGTCCAGACCGACCACAAATCAACGGAGAATGCGGCATGACCGTTACCGTCACCGACACAGGCTTCGGGCCGGCAACGCAGGCCGACATCGTGGCCCTGGCTGATCTGACGGACCAAACCGCCGTCGATCTGTCCAACACCGATGATCCGGCGGCACTGCAAGATCACCTTGACCGGCTGACCCTGATCCGTGTCGCCTTCCCCGCCTTCAACGACGGCCGCGCCTTCACCATCGCCCGCCGCTTGCGGGAAATGGGATACTCGGGCCAGCTTCTCGCCAAGGGTCCGGTGATCGCCGACCAGTATGCCATGCTCCGCCGCGTGGGCTTTGACGGGGCCGAGATCCCGGACGACCTCGCCGCGCGCCAGCCCGCCGATCAATGGCAGTTCCGCACAGTCGACTGGCAGCAGCATCACTATCAGGCCCGTCTGCGCGCCTAATTGAGCCAATTTTGCCGCAGAGCGAGGGCTTCCCTCGCGGCACACGCTCGCCTATGGAGGGCGAAACGATGAACGAGACCGTCCAGATGACCGCCCCCGCGAAACCTCACCTTCCCGACGCGCAGGTCGTCACCAGCGTGAAGCACTGGACGGACCGGCTCTTTTCCTTCCGCGTCGCGCGTCCCGCTACGCTGCGGTTCCGGTCGGGAGAGTTTGTCATGATCGGCCTGATGGGCGACACCGGCAAGCCGCTGCTCCGGGCCTATTCGATCGCTTCGCCAAGTTGGGATGAGGAACTGGAGTTCTACTCCATCAAGGTCCCGGACGGCCCGCTGACAAGCCGGCTCCAGCATATCCAGCCGGGCGACGAGATCATCCTGCGGCCCAAGCCTGTGGGGACGCTGGTGGTCGACGCCCTGCTTCCTGGCAAGCGGCTGTGGTTCTTGGCGACCGGTACCGGGCTTGCCCCGTTTGCCAGCCTGATGCGCGATCCCGAAGTCTACGAGAAGTTCGACCAGGTCATCATGATGCACACCTGCCGCGAAGTGGCTGAGCTGGAGTATGGTCGTCAGCTTGTCGAGGGGCTGGAGACCGACCCGCTGATCGGCGAGATGGTGCAGGGCAAGCTGCGCTACTATCCGACGACAACGCGCGAGCCCTTCCATCACATGGGGCGGGTGACGGACAACCTTGCCTCGGGCAAAGTCTTCGCCGACCTCGATTTGCCGAAGATGAACCCCGAGGAAGACCGGGCGATGGTCTGCGGAAGCCTCGCTTTCAACGTCGATGTGAAGACGATCCTGGAGGGGTTCGGACTGCGTGAGGGGGCGAATTCGGACCCCAAGGAATTCGTCGTCGAGAAGGCTTTCGTCGGGGACGGGATCTGATCCACCACGGCGGTGCAATCTGGATTATTCAATCTTGTCAGGTAAATGCCGGATCATGTTAAGGTCGCGTTAACCTTTGGAAGTCGCAGGCCGCGGGAGTAATCCTCGCGGCCATTTGCATTTCCGCGGCACGTCACAGCGTAAAGAAAAAGGCCGCAGGAATCCTCTGCGGCCTTCGCTTTCGGCCGGATACCGAAAGATTACATTCCCAGTGCGGTCTTGACCTGGGCGATGGTGTCGGCGACCAGCGCAGGGTTGGCGCGGGCGGCTTCTACGGCGGTCTTCAGCGTCGCCTTGGTCGCATCGTCAAGCGCCGAGCCGTCGATCAGGGCGACCACAGCGTCTGCGTTGAAGTTGGCCGGATCCAGAGCGGCGGCAGCTGCGTCGGTTGCAGCGGTAGCGGCTTCAGTCGCAGCTTCGGTGGTTGCGGCGGCAGCGTCGGTCGCGGCTTCGGTGGTCGCGGCGGCAGCAGCGGCAGCTTCGTCAGCGGCCTTCTGTGCGGCGGCGGCGGCCTCTTCAGCAGCCTTGGCGGCAGCTTCTTCAGCGGCTTTGGCGTCAGCCTCGGCCTGTACAGCAGCAGCAGCAGCTTGCTCCGCAGCTTCCTGAGCCGGCTTGTAGCTGAACTGGTAGTAGCCGCCAGCTGCCAAGAGGACGACGATGGCACCGATGATAACGGTTCTGTTCATGTTTAATACTCCCATGACCGGAGCTAGCGCCCGGATGGCGGTCATATGGCACCTCGCCCGCCGAATGAAAAGGGTGCCGCACTGCAGCACGGGGAAAAACGCCGGAATCTTGCGGAAAACTGGAACTCTGGGAGGCCAGCCGGGTTGCAGATGTGGGCGCCGGGGTCTAGATTGCCGCCGCACATTGAACCATCAAAGGACGACTACCATAGCCCGCAGACCGCACAATGCCCCGCCGCAACGCGAAACCGGTCCCCGCATCAATGACCGCATTCGCGCTCCGGAGATCCGCCTGATCGGCGCGGATGGCGAAAACGTCGGGGTGGTGACCCCCGCCCGCGCGATGCAGATGGCCGAGGAAGCCGGACTTGACCTGGTGGAAATCTCGCCGACCGCGGTTCCGCCGGTCTGCAAGATCATGGACTTCGGCAAGTTCAAGTATGAGACGCAGAAGCGCGAGGCCGAGGCCCGCAAGAAGCAGAAGATCATCGAGATCAAGGAAATCAAGTTCCGCCCGGGGACCGACATCCATGACTATGAAGTCAAGATGCGGTCCGTCTTCAAGTTCCTGGACGAGGGTGACAAGGTGAAGATCACCCTGCGCTTCCGGGGTCGGGAAATGGCGCACCAGGACCTGGGTCTTGAGCTTCTTAAGCGGGTCGAGGCGGATGTTGCCGAGGTGGGCAAGATCGAAAGCTTCCCGCGGCTTGAAGGTCGCCAGATGGTGATGATGATCGGCCCCAAGTAAGGCCAGCCCAGTTCGACCTGGACCTGTGCGGGGGCAATCTGCCCCCGCTTTTTCATTCCGGTTTCGCCTCACGCAGGCGTCCACGCGTCGGGATTTCCTTCAATAGCCCGCCCACGCCCATCCCGGCGATATCCGCGCTGGTGACGGCGACACCGCAAATCAGCCGCTCCATCACCCAATCCGCACCGTTCAGCGCGGGGCTGCGGGCGCAACCGGGCAGGCCGATGACCGGTGTGCCATTCAGGTTGCCAATAAACAGCAGGTTGCCGGGATCGACCGGCATCCCGAACCGCTCGATGTGCCCCCCTGCCTTTCGCACCGCACTTGGCGCAACGTCGTGCGGGTCCGAAGTAGCCGAAGCCGTCAGGATCAGGATCAGTTCGGCATCCGTAACTTCCGCCAGAACTGCCGCCAGATCAGCCTCCCGGTGCGGGCTATGGAGATGGCTGCAAAGCCCGGCGCCCAGAGCGGCCAGCCGCTGGGTTATCGCATCGACTCCCAAGGTCTTTGCCGTGGTTTCGGCATGGGTTTCGACCAGCGCGACGCGGCGCAACCGGGTGGGCCGCAGGCGAAGCGCCTCCGCCCCCACATCACAGGCAGCGCGGACAGAGCTTTCCGCAACCCCGTAGGCGATGATCTTGGCTGTGGCGACCATTTCACCGGCACCGACGCGCTGCCAGCGGGGAACGGTGGCCAGGGTGACCATCGGGTCCACGGCGTTCAGCGCATTCACCCGGTCGGCATCGACCTCGACCACGCCGGCCGCGCGGGCGTGCAAGTTGACGCGGCCAGTGCCCACCGGGCGGAGGTCAAGGCCCGCAACCACCGTGTCGGGGACAAGAGCCCGGGCAATGGCAAGCGCAGCGGCGTCTTCATGCAGGTCTTCCGGGTCCAGACGGGCGGCAATGACCTCGGTCCTGCCCGACGCCTGAAGCAAAGCGATCTCGCGCGGGCCAAGGGTGCAGCCTTTGCGAAGGCGGCCGTCGGACAGGGCGACGGAATGGGCCAGGATAGCGCCTTCGGCCTGCGACAGGGGAAGCGGACCGAAGCGCATTACTTGCGCAGGGTTTCGGTGATCTGGGCCATGACGCTGACCGCGATTTCCGCGGGCGTCTTGGCGCCAATGTCCAGACCGACGGGCGCGTGGATCTTGGCGATCTGGTCGGGGGTAAAACCCTCGGCGGTCAACCGGTCGACGCGCTTGGCGTGGGTGCGGGTGGACCCGAGGCAGCCAAGGTAGAAGGCCGGCGAGTTGAGCGCCACGCGGATGGCGGGGTCGTCAAGCTTGGGGTCGTGGGTCAGCGTCACGATGGCGGTCCGGGCGTCCGGTTCCAACGCCGCAAGGGCCTCATCAGGCCAATCCTCCAGGATCGTCTCGCCGGGGAACCGCTCGGCCGAGCCGAAGGCCGCGCGGGGGTCGATGAGGGTCGGGGCGTAGCCGCAGGTGCGAGCGATCTGGAGAAGGGGCTGGGCGATGTGGACGGCGCCGACCACGATCAGGCGCAGGGGGGGATTGTGGATGGCGATGAAGCGGCCGTCCTCTTCCATACCCGAGCGGTCGGATTTGAAGCGGGCGTCGGCGGCCGGGTCGTCGCCGGGCGTTATAAAGCGTCTTTCCCAGGTGGCCTGCGTGGTCGCGATCGCCGCCGCGCGGGGGGCTGCGCGGGCGTCTACAAGGTCGGAGAGCATGGTTTCGGGCAGCGCCTCGGCACCGTGGCCCACCGGTTCGACGAGGACGCGGATCGTGCCTCCGCAGGCGAGGCCCGCGGCAAAGGCAGTCTCATCGGTGACGCCGAAGGTCAGGACGCGGGACTTGCCGTCCTGAAGGGCGTCCAGCGCCTCGGTGATCACGGCGCTTTCGACACAGCCGCCGGAGACAGAGCCGAGCATCTCACCATCACCAGAGATAGCGAGTTGGCTGCCGGCCTGGCGCGGGGCGGAGCCCCAGGTCTCGATCACGGTGGCGAGGGCGGCGCCTTTGCCGGCGCGGTGCCAGGCGAGGGCTGCTTCGGGGATCTGGTCATGCACGGCGCGGGTCATGGGGGGAGTATGCGTCCGTGCGAGGACCGATGCCACCAAAATGAAGCGCCGCGGGGGATGCCCGCGGCGCGACTTTGGTATGGGGTGCTGGGTTAGCCGCGCGAGGCGGTCCGCAGCAGCGGTGTGATCACCCGGACCTCGACCCGGCGGTTGCGGGCCTCGCTTTCCGCGGTGTCGATCAGCAGTTCCGTCTCGCCGTAGCCCTGGACGACCATGTTCTCCGGCGGGATGTCGAAGTACTCGGTCAGGGCCAGCGCAACCGATTCCGCGCGGCGGTCAGAGAGGGCGAGGTTCATCGCCGCCTTGCCGGTCGCATCGGTGTGGCCTTCGATCAGGAAGACCTCGCGCGGGTTCTCGTCCAGCAGTTCCTGCATGACGCGGCCAAGGTCGGCCAGGTCACGCGCCTCTTCCGCCGGGATCGCGGCAGAGCCGGAGGCGAAGGTCACCGGTTCCACGTCGATCGTGGCAGCGAGCGCCCGCACTTCCGGGATCTCGCGGATCTGGCGGAGCGAGAATTTGCGGCCCGCCTTCTCGGCTTCCAGGGCTGCAAGCTCACGCTTCAGGGCGGCGTCGTCGTCCTTGGACGAGATCACGATCCGCCGTTCAGGGCGCGGCAGGTCGCGGATCACCACGACTTCCTCTTCTGCGAGGTCGTCGAAGAGGACGAGCTCGCGGCCAAGGTCGTCATAGGTCGCCCGGCGCAGGACGCGGCCGGTCGCATCGCGGATGGTAACCACCTGCGTGCCGTCGGCACGTTCCACGATGGTCCGGGTCGAACCGTCACGGAAGGTTTCCGTCCGAACGGTCGAACCGGGACGGCGGATCACGGTGTCATCGTCCTTCAGCACCCGGTAGGTGCCGTCGGGCTGCAGCACGATCACGCGGTCACCGGTATTGGACACGACCCGGCTTTCGCCCGGTCCCATCGTCGATACGGTGGTATCCGTCGCGGCGGCTTCCCGGTTGTTCTTGATGATCGCGCCGACGGCGAGCGCACCAAGGACCAGAAGACCGGCCTTTTCAAGATCGGAGAAACCGCTCTTCCTGCCATCGCCAAGGGCCGTGGGGGCCGCAGCGAATTCTTCGGAGGAGGTCCGGGCAGTTTCCTCGGTGATCGTCTCGGTCGTCTCGGCCACCAGATTGGCCGGGTCGGCTTCGACGATCTCGGTCGCGGCATCGTCTTCCGCAGGTGCAGCGGCCACCAGTTCAGCTGCTGCCAGAGTCGACGGATTGATGGCCAGCGGATCGGCCGTCAGAAGCTGGGTCAGGCTTTCAACCTCGGTCTCCGAGACCTGAGGCGCTTCGACCGGTTCGACTTCAACAGCCGGATCGGGTTCGGCAACCACAAGGCCAGCGGCCGGGTCGACGACTTCACCACCTTCGGTGATTTCAAGTTCGGCCTCTGCTTCGGCGACGGCTTCTGCAGCGACGGCGGGATCGACGGGCTCGCCGGTGTTCGGGTCGACGGCTGCTTCTGTCTCGACCGTCCCCTCGACCGCAGGCTCTTCAGCCACCGGCTCTTCGGTTACAGCTTCTTCGGCAACAGGCTCTTCAGCAACAGGCTCTTCCGCGACTGGTTCTTCCGCTACAGGTTCTTCCGCGACGGGTTCCTCGGCCACAGGCTCTTCGGCGACCGGTTCTTCAACAACGGGTTCTTCCGCGACCGGCTCTTCAGCCACCGGTTCCTCAGCTACGGGTTCCTCAACCACTGGCTCTTCGGCCACCGGTTCTTCAGCCACCGGCTCTTCGGCAACAGGTTCCTCGGCCACAGGTTCTTCCACCACCGGTTCTTCGGCGGGGGCTTCCTCGACTGCGGGTTCTTCCGCGGGTGCGGCCTCTTCAGCAGCAGCAGCCTCGGCGGCGGCAGCATCTTCGGCAGCCCGAGCAGCGGCTTCGGCTTCAGCAGCAGCCTGAGCAGCCGCCTCGGCAGCGGCCTGTTCTTCGGCCGCACGTGCAGCCGCAGCTTCTGCTTCTACCTGTGCCGCAGCTTCCGCTTCGGCAGCGGCCGTTGCTGCAGCGGCGGCGGCGTCAGCTTCGGCCTGAGCCGCAGCCTGCGCGTCGGCTTCTGCGGCGGCGGCGGCCTCGGCGGTGGCGGCGGCTTCAGCATCGGCCTGAACCTTTGCTTCGGCTTCGACTTGTGCCGCAGCCTCGGCGGCGGCGGCCTCTTCGGCAGCGGCAGCCGCAGCGGCTTCCGCTTCTACAGCGGCGGCGGCGGCGGCATCGGCTTCCATCTGCGCGATGATCGCTTCAAGGTCGCAGGCCGCATCGGCGGTCGGCACGCACAGCACTGCGCCGTCATTGCCGGTGACCGAGCCGTCCTCGTTCAGTACCTGGGCGAAGCCCGGCACTGTGCCCAGGGGGCTCATCGCCACCGAAAGGGCCGTGGTGGATACCAGAAGTCTTCTCATGTACCAGTCCTCATTCTGATGGGCTCAGGAATAACGGATATGAATTCATCCGGTTCCTCGTGGCCCTATACGCTTAACTAGGGGCATGGGTTGCTGATATGCGATATCACCGACTTGCAAAGCCATAACCTTGCCGGCGACCCGCCTAGTTGCGGATCATTGCCAAGAGCCGATCGCGTTCGCCGTGGTCCGAGGGTTCCGAGATCGCGCGGCCAAGGGCTTCCAGCGAGGCGATGGAATGCCCGGCGCGGAAACTGTCGACATGCGGCAGGACCGCGCGAATGCCTTGCGCCTTGGGGGCAAAGCCGGTCCAGCGCAGCAGCGGATTGAGCCAGATCAGGCGGCGACAGGACAGGTGCAGGCGTTCGGTTTCCCTGGACAGCAGGTCGGCATCGTCCCGGTCAAGCCCGTCGGTGATCAGAAGAACCACCGCCCCCTGCCCCAGCACGCGCCGCGACCAGTCGCGGTTGAAGGCGTGAAGCGATTGGCCGATGCGCGTGCCCCCGGACCAGTCCTGTGCCTCGGACCCGGCGGCGCGGAGGGCGGCGTCAACGTCGCGGGCGCGCAGGTGTCTTGTGATGTTGGTGAGCCGGGTGCCGAAGGTGAAGGCGTGGACGCGGGCCCAGCCCTGACCTTTGCGGTTGGCGACGGCGTGGACGAAGTGAAGGACCATGCGGGAATAATCGGCCATCGAACCGGAGATGTCGCACAGGACGACGAGGTTCGGCCAACGGGTCACCGGCGCCTTGTGGATCAGCCTGGTCATCTCGCCGCCATGGCGCAGGGCGTCGCGCAGGGTGCGACGGGCGTCGATCCTTGCAGTCAGGGTGCTTGGCGCCGTGCGGCGGGTCTTCAGGGGCTGCACCGGGAGGGTAAGCTTTGCCAGCATGCGCTTGGCGGCTGCGATCTCGTCGGTGGACATCTGTTCAAAGTCGAGAGTCTTGAGACGTTCTTCGCCGGACATGGTGGAGGAGGCGTCGATCTCGATCTGCTCGCCTTCCGCGTCGTCCTTCGGGGGCGGGGGAAGCTGGCCGTCCAGCAGCGCCTCGGCCGCGCGCTTTTCGGCGGCTTCTGCACGGCGATCCTCCTGCACGCCATGCACCTGCGGCAGCATCAGCGACATCATGTGGTCCAGATAGCGCGGGTCGCGCCAGAAGAGGCGGAAGACCTGGGCGAAGGTGGAGCGTTCCTCGGGGCGGGAGACGAAGATGGCTTGCAGGGTAAAGTAGAAATCCTCGCGCCGGTCAAAACCTGCGGCGGCGACGGCGTTCACGGCGTCAAGCGTGCGGCCAGGGCCGATGGGGAGGCCCGCCTTGCGCAGCGCGCGGGCGAAATGGGCGATGTTATGGGCGAGCTTGCCGTCTTCGGGGATGTCGAGGGGCGTGTAGGTGGCCATCGTCGGAGCGAGGGGTTTCACACCCCTCGCGCTCCCCGTGGGATATTTGCGGACAGATGAATGGTCATGCCGGGATCAGTTCGCGTTTGACCTCGTCCAGGAGGCGCTTGGCCTCGAGGCCCTGCAGTTTCTGGATGTCGTCCTGGTATTTCAGGATCGCGCCCAGGGTGTCGGAGATGACTTCCGGGGACAGGGCAATGACGTCGAGGGCGAGAAGGCACTTGGCCCAGTCGATGGTTTCGGCCACGCCGGGGCGTTTGAAGAGGTCCTCGCGGCGGAGTTTCTGGACGAAGGCGACGACTTCGCGGGAAAGCTGGGAGTGGGCTTCGGAGGCGCGGGAGTTCAGGATGGCGAGTTCACGGTCGAAGGTGGGGTAGTCGACCCAGTGGTAAAGGCAGCGGCGTTTCAGGGCGTCATGCACCTCGCGCGTGCGGTTCGAGGTGAGGATGACGATGGGGGGTTCGGGGGCCTTGATGGTGCCCAGCTCCGGGATGGTGACCTGGAAGTCGGAGAGGGCTTCGAGGAGGAAGGCCTCGAACGGCTCGTCGGTGCGGTCGATCTCGTCGATGAGGAGGACGGGCGCGCCGCCGGGTTGCGGGCGCATGGCGGCGAGGAGCGGTCGTTCGATGAGGTAGTCTTCGGTGAAAAGTGCAGTCTTCAACTGATCGCGGTCCGATGTGCCCTCTGCCGTGCGGATTGCGATCATCTGGGCGGCGAAGTTCCATTCGGCGACGGCGGAGGCCGCGTCGAGGCCTTCGTAGCATTGCAGGCGGATCAGGCGCCGACCGAGGGCGGCGGCGAGGGTCTTGGCGATCTCGGTCTTGCCGGTGCCGGCCTCGCCTTCGAGGAACAGGGGGCGGCCGAGTTTCAGGGATAGGAAGACCACGGTGGCCAGCGCGCGGGAGGCGACGTAGCCCTGACCGGCGAGCATGGTTTCGACGGCGTCGATGCTTTGCGGGATCTGGGTCACGGGGCCTCCGGGCGTTCAGGCAAGAGTGGCGGGCGGGTCGGTGGGGGTCAAGGCGGGATCGGCGGCGTCGGACTGCAACCATAGTCGTAGGGAGCGGAGTGGCGCGCGGTCGGGAATCGTGTCGGGCCAGACGAGGTAGTAAGAGCCCAAGGCGCGGATCGGGGGGCCGAAAACGGGGATCAGTCGGCCCTCGGAAAGCTCGCGCTGGATGAGGAAGGTCGGGATCAGCGCCAGTCCCATGCCGTGGATCGCGCCCTGGGTCAGGGTGGCAAACTGGTCGAACAGCATGCCGGGGGGACGTAGGCCGGGGTGGCCATGGTGTGCCAGCCAGCGGCCCCAGTCGCCCGTGCGGGATTCAAGCTGGAGCAGTGGGTGGTGGAGGATGTCGGTCGCCGCGCCAAGCGCCGGGACGCCGGGGGCAGCCACGGCAAGGACCTCTTCGTCCATGAGTTTCAGGCTGTCGACATCCGGCCAGTCCTGACGGCCCCCGTCCAGCCGACCATAGTGGATGGCCGCGTCGAAAGCGGTTCCGGTGAAGTCGAAGGGTTTCAGGCGGGTCGACAGGTTGATCGTCACCTCCGGGTGGCTTTGCGCGAAGCGGGCCAGTCGCGGGGCGAGCCAGTGCATCCCGAAGGCGGGGAGGATGGCGAGGTTGAGCGCGCCTCCGGTCGGGTTGGCGCGCAGGGTGAGGGAGGCGGATGCCAGCAGGTTCAATGCCTTGCGCACCTCGGCCACGTAGTCACGCCCCGCAGGTGTCAGTCGCAGGCGCTGGCGTTCGCGCAGGATGAGCGCGACGCCAAGCTGCGCCTCCAGCCCTTGCAGCGCACGGCTGATGGCACCCTGCGTCAGGGACAACTCTTCGGCCGCGGCGGAGGCCGTGCCAAGGCGGTCAACGGCTTCCAGCGCCATGAGGGCGGGGATTGGCGGCAGGTAGCGGCGGGGCAGCATTATGAGTTTCCCTCATGAACCCGTGCAGGGCTTTCGATAGCCTGCCCTGCGCTTTTCTGCAATGATGCATGCAACGATGGAGGTTCCCATGCCCGATACCCTGCACACCCAACCGAAGCTGAAAGCCAAGGACGCACCCGATCTGGGCCGGTTCGACTGGGAGGACCCGTTCCGGCTGAACGACCAGCTGACCGAGGAAGAGCGGATGCTGCGCGACGGGGCCCGCGCCTATGCGCAGGAAAAGCTGCAACCCCGGGTCATCGCGGCCTACCGGGACGAGACGACCGATCCGACGATCTTCCGCGAGATGGGCGAGATGGGTCTCTTGGGCGTGACGGTCCCTGAGGAATACGGCGGGCTGGGCGCGTCCTATGTGGCCTACGGGCTGGTGGCGCGGGAAGTCGAGCGGGTCGATTCGGGCTATCGGTCCATGATGTCGGTGCAATCATCCCTGGTGATGTATCCGATCTACGCCTACGGCACCGAAGAACAGCGGATGAAATACCTGCCAAAGCTTGCCACGGGCGAGTGGATCGGCTGCTTCGGCCTGACGGAACCTGATGCGGGGTCGGACCCGGCCGGGATGAAGACGGTCGCGAAAAAGACCGCCAACGGCTATGTGCTGAACGGCGCAAAGATGTGGATATCGAACGCGCCCATCGCGGATGTCTTCGTGGTCTGGGCCAAGTCCGAGGCGCATGGCGGCAAGATCAAGGGTTTTGTGCTGGACAAGGGCACGAAAGGACTGACGGCTCCGAAGGTCGGGGGCAAGCTCAGCTTGCGGGCGTCCATCACCGGCGAGATCGTCATGAAGGACGTCGAGGTGGGCGAGGACGCGCTGCTGCCCTTCGTGGAAGGGCTGAAAGGGCCGTTCGGCTGCCTGAACCGGGCGCGCTATGGCATTTCCTGGGGCGTCATGGGTTCGGCCGAGTTCTGCATGGCCGCAGCGCGGCAGTACGGCCTTGACCGCAAGCAGTTCGGCAAGCCGATTGCCGGGACGCAGTTGTTCCAGTTGAAACTGGCGAACATGATGACCGAGATTTCGCTGGGCTTGCAGGCCTCCTTGCGCGTCGGGCGGCTTTTGGACGAGGCGAATGCGGCACCGGAGATGATCAGCATCATCAAGCGCAACAACTGCGGCAAGGCGCTGGAGGCGGCCCGCTGGGCGCGCGACATGCATGGCGGCAACGGGATCTCGGAAGACTTCCAGGTGATGCGCCATATGGTCAACCTGGAGACGGTGAACACCTACGAGGGTACGCATGACATCCATGCGCTGATCCTGGGCCGTGCCATCACCGGGGTGCAGGCATTCTTCTAAGGTTGGCCGGGCTTCGCTGTCCGTGCTAGGCCTTCGGGCGTGGTGCGGGTGGAGAGGTCGGATGCCTCCGGCGGGGATATTTCAGGCAAAGATGAAAGGGCGGGCGGGGTGAAGATCACGGCCGTGCTTTGCGTGCGGAACGAGGCCGCGTTCCTGCTTGAATGGCTGGCGCATCACCGGGCCTGCGGAGTTACGGATTTCCTCGTTTTCTCGAACGATTGCGATGACGGCACCGATGCGATGCTGGACCGGCTGGAGGCGTTGGGCTGGTTGACCCATGTCCGCAATCCGGGGCCGCACGGCGAGGGGCCGCAATGGGCAGCGCTGAAACAGGCGGCCCGGCATCCGCTGGTGACCGAAGCCGATTGGGTGCTGCCTCTGGACATCGACGAGTTCGTCAATGTCCACGTCGGCAACCGGACGATCCCTGCCCTTCTGGCCGTGCTGCCGGAGGCGACGGCGATCACGCTGACCTGGCGGCTTTTCGGCAATGCGGGCGTGGTGGAGTACGCGGACTCTGCGGTGACCGAGACCTTCACCCGCGCGGCACCGCATGTGCTGCACTGGCCGTGGCGGGCGCATCTGTTCAAGACGCTGGTCCGCAACGATGGCAGCTATGGCAAGCTGGGCGTGCATCGGCCGCGCGCCCCGGTGGTCGAGCGGCTTGCCGGACAGCGCTGGTTCGACGGGTCCGGGCGGAGGTTGCCGGCGGCCTTCCACCGGGGGCGGATCTTTTCGGACGTGGGGCGGGACAGTCATGGCCTTGTGCAGTTGAACCACTATCCGCTGGGCGCGGTGCAAAGCTTCCTACTGAAGCGCGACCGGGGCCGGGCGGTGCATGCCGACGGCGGGCTTGACGCCGGCTACTGGCTGGAGCGGAACTTCTGCGCTGAGGAGGACCGCTCGATCCTGGGGCTGGAGAGCCGCGGCCTTCGGGATGCGCTGCAGGCGGATGCGGTGCTGGGCCCGCTCCATCAAGATGCGGTCGCCTGGCGGCATGCACGGTTCCGCGGCCTGATGCAGCAGGACGTCTGGCGCAGCCTTTACGGCCAGTTGCTGATGTCGGCGCCGACGCGGGTCCTCAGCAAGGCCGAGGCCGAGTCGATCTGGAAGCCGCACCTGCGCTAGACCCTGCCACGGCAAATGCGGCCCGATTGCAACTCAAGGCTGTTCCGGCTTGCGGTAGTTGCCGAACTTTGCGCGTCAAGGCTGTATCGGTGGCAAATGTTTCCACCACAGGGCCTTGTGGTGGCCGCAATCTGACGCCAGAATCCTATGGTCAGAGCCCCATCATGCAACACACCGACAGTTTCCCGATGACCAGTGAAGTCCAGCCGCCCGACTGGCAGCGCCCGATGCTGGAAATCGCCGAGGGCGATGGCGACTTCCTGCCTTTGGGGGACAAGCACTTTGCCTTCTTTGCCGAGGAACGGCCGCAGCTATTGGTCACCTTCGAGGATGCGGCGACGCTGCGCGACCGCGAGGATCATCTGCCCGAACATTTCGGCCTGGCGCAGAACCGCGGCTGGTCGATGCTGACGATCCTGGCCGAGGGTGAGACCTGGTGGCGCGACCCGGCGGTGTTTCGGTATTTCGACCGTCTGGCCGACGACGGCTTCCTGGAAGATTTCGACCGCGTGGTCTTCTATGGCGCGGGTGCGGCGGGCTATGCGGCGGCCGCCTATTCCATCACCGCTCCCCAGGCGGAACTGGTTCTGGTGGCGCCCCGCGCGACGCTGGACCCAAGTCTGGCGGGCTGGGACGAGCGCCACCGGATTGCGCGGCGGATCAACTTTCGGGGCCGCTATGGATATGCGCCCGACATGACGGAAAGTGCGTCCAAGGTTTGGCTGATCCACGATCCGTTGCACCAACCCGATGCGATGCATGCGGCGCTTTTCCAGCGACCTTGGGTGCACCCTTTGCACGCCCGCTATACCGGCGAGGGGACCGAGGACACGCTGCGCGAGATGAAGGTCCTGGACCGCATCCTGGAAGCGGCGATGGAAGGCAAGATGTCGGCTGAACGGTTTTCCTGGCTTTGGCGCGGGCGCAGGTCCAACAGCAGCTACCTGCGCGCCATCCTGGCCGCGGCGAGGCTGTCGGGGCACACGGAACGTGAGGTCAAGATCTGCCGGTCGGTGACCTCGCGCCTGAATGCCCCGCGCTTTGCAAGGCGGCTGGAAGAGTTGACCGGCGAGAAGGCCTGATCACTCGGCATAGGCGTCGAACAACGCGGTCAGATGCGCGGTGCGTTCCTCGGTCAATTGGAGCATGCAACCGTAGATGACCAGCGGCTCGGCACTCCCGCCCTTCATGCCATAGCCTTCGGCCGCGCAGGCCTTGTCGCGGAAGGTGATCCAGGCGCGCTGCGCTTCCTTCAGCAAAAGCACCCCGCCCTGTTCGTTCTTGGGCAGGTTGTCATCCCAGCCCCGCAAAAGCGTCATCGCACGCTTGTAGGCCGTGTTCAGCTCTGCATCGGCCGCTTCCCAATCCGCATAGGCGCACTGGTTCATGTCCATCTGCGTGATGGCATTGGCGCAATCGACGTCCTGCGCGGCAGCGGGAAACGCGAGGCAAGCGGCGGCGAGAAACGGGCGGAACATCGGCAACTCCTTCTTTGGCGCGATCCTGTCGCAGTCTTTCATGCGATGCCACTGGAAACGCGGTCGGGTTTACGTTACCTGCGCGGCCATGAAAACGATCACCCTGCCCCGCCCCGATGACTGGCACCTGCACCTGCGCGACGGCGCGATGCTGGAAGCCGTGCTGCCGGAATCCGCCCGCCATTTCGCCCGCGCGATCATCATGCCGAACCTGGTGCCGCCCGTGGTGACGCTGGGCGACGCCCGGGCGTATCACCAACGGATCATGGCCGCCTTGCCCGAAGGCATGGCCTTTGATCCCCTGATGACGCTGTACCTGACCGAGGGTACGGACCCTGCGGAAGTGGAGCGCGCGGCGGCCTCGGGGCTGGTCAAGGCGGTGAAGCTTTATCCCGCGGGGGCTACGACGAATTCGCTTTCCGGGGTGCGGGACCTGTCCAAGGTGATGCCGGTCCTGGAAACCATGGCGCGGATCGGTCTGCCGCTGTGCACCCACGGCGAAGTCACTGACGCCCATGTCGACATCTTCGACCGCGAGGCGGTGTTCATCGACACGGTGCTTGATCCCCTGCGCCGCAGCCTGCCCGAGTTGCGGGTGGTGATGGAGCATATCACGACCGAGGAAGGTGTCGCCTATGCGGCCGAGGGTGGCGACACTTTAGCCGCGACGATCACCACCCATCACCTGATCATCAACCGCAACCATATCCTCGCGGGCGGGATCAAGCCGCACTACTACTGCCTGCCCGTCGCCAAGCGCGAAAAGCACCGGCTGGCGCTGAGGAAGGCTGCGACCTCGGGTTCGTCCCGGTATTTCCTGGGCACCGACAGCGCCCCGCATGTCGACGCGCTGAAGGAACACGCCTGCGGCTGCGCGGGCTGTTTCACCGCGACGAACACCATGTCCCTGCTGACGCACGTCTTCGAGGAAGAGGGCGCGCTGGACAAGCTGGAGGCTTTCGCCTCCCGGAGCGGGCCAGCCTTCTACCGCTTGCCGGTGAACGAAAGCACCATCACTTTGGAAAAGCGGGCCGAGGCTTGCACCTGGCCCGAAAAGATCGAAGCCGCGCCCGGCCCCGTCACGGTCTTCAATCCCGGCTTCCCCGTGCATTGGCACGTTCTGCCCTGACCCCACCTCCTCGTTGGACTTCGTCCCTCGTCGGGGGACCCGCGAGGAGAAGACGAAGTCGCACGACGAGCCCGCCCGAAAGGACCTCCGCATGATCCCCTCGACCTTCCCGCCCAAGGATGAAATTGCCCGGCTGACCGCCCGTGCACTTCTGGAAATCAAGGCCGTGCACTTCAACGCCGAGACGCCCTTCACGCTGGCATCCGGCCTTCCCAGCCCCACCTACATCGACTGCCGCAAGCTGATCAGCTATCCGCGCATCCGGTCCGTGCTGATGGATTTCCTGTCGGTCACGGTGATGCGGGAAGCGGGCTTCGAGGCCTTCGACAACATCGCCGGCGGCGAGACGGCGGGCATTCCCTTTGCGGCCCTGGTCGCGGAACGGCTTGCGCTCCCAATGACTTACGTGCGCAAGAAGCCCAAGGGCTATGGCCGCAACGCCCGGATTGAAGGCGCGATGACCGAAGGCCAGCGCGTCCTTCTTGTCGAGGACCTGACCACGGACGGCGGCTCCAAGCTGTCGTTCGTCGATGCGATCCGCGAGACGGGTGCGGTCTGCGGCCATACCGCGGTGATCTTCTACTATGGCATCTTCCCGGATACCGAGGCGAAGCTGGGCGCACATGGCGTCAAGCTCCATCACCTGTGCACCTGGTGGGACGTGCTGGCGGAGGCGCGGGCGCAAGGCTCCTTCGACGCGGCCACGCTGGCCGAGGTGGAAAGCTTCCTGAAAGCCCCCCGCGCCTGGCAGGACGCCCGCAAGGCCTGATTCCCGTCCAAGCGCTGTCGCGCCCGTCGAAAAGCCGCCCACTAAAGCCTGCTCAACCAGCAAGGGATAGGTTGCCGCTTCAACGGCGGGGCAAGATGTGGTAGGCTTTATCCTGTGGATAAGCGGCTTATGCACAGCTTTCCCCCAACCCAATCCACCGCTGGACATGCTAGGCGGTGGACACCAAAAAACAGAAAAACGGCAGGGGGCAGACATGACCGAGATCACAGCACTCAGGGCGATGGGCACCATCGTTCCGGGGACAGCGAACGCTGGGTCCCAGTCGGAAGTCCTGCCGCACAACATCGAAGCCGAGCAGCAGCTTCTGGGCGCAATCCTGACCAACAACGAGATCTTCGACCGCATCTCGTCTCTGGTGAAGGCCGAGCATTTCTTTGACCCCGTGCACCAGCGGATCTTCGAGGTCGCGGCGGCGCGTATCCTGAAGAACGCCCTTGCCTCGCCCGTGACGCTGAAGGCGTTTCTGGAAGACGACGCCGGCCTGAAGGAGTTGGGCGGACCGTCCTATCTGGTGCGCCTTGCCGGGGCTGCGATCTCGGCCTATGCGGCGCGGGACTATGCGCAGATGATCTATGATCTGGCGGTTCGGCGCGAACTGATCCAGCTGGGGCGGGACATCGCGGCGCAGGCGGCCAAGGTCGAAGTCGCATCGGAACCCAAGGACCAGATCATCGAGGCCGAACAGCGGCTGTACAAGCTGGGCGAGCAAGGCGTCGCCGAGCGCGGATTCCAAAGCTTTCTCAAAGCCGTAACCGACGCGGTGAATGTGGCCAACGCCGCCTATCAGCGCGAGGGCGGTCTGGCCGGCATCTCGACCGGGCTGATCGACATGGACAAGAAGCTGGGCGGGTTGCACCCTTCCGACCTTCTGATCCTGGCCGGGCGTCCGTCGATGGGCAAGACCTCGCTGGCCACCAACATCGCGTTCAACATCGCCAAGGCGCACAAGCGGGGCCGCATGCCGGATGGCGGTGAGGGTTCGGTCGAAGGCGGCGTCGTCGGGTTCTTCTCGCTGGAAATGAGCGCCGAACAGCTCGCGGCGCGTATCCTGTCCGAAGCCTCCGAGGTTCCGTCCGAACAGATCCGCCGCGGCGACATGACCGAACAGGAGTTCCGCCGTTTCGTCGAAGCGGCGAAGTCGCTGGAAGCCTGCCCCTTGTACATCGACGACACCCCTGCCCTGCCGATCAGCCAGGTCGCTGCGCGGGCGCGGCGGTTGAAGCGGACGCACGGGCTGGATGTGCTGATCATCGACTACCTGCAGCTTCTGAAAGGCACGTCCAAGGAAAACCGGGTGCAAGAGGTTAGCGAGATCACGCAAGGGCTGAAGGCCATCGCCAAGGAGCTGAACATCCCGGTCATCGCGCTCTCGCAGCTGTCCCGCGCCGTGGAAAGCCGCGAGGACAAGCGTCCGCAGCTGTCCGACCTGCGGGAATCGGGCTCGATCGAGCAGGACGCGGACGTGGTGATGTTCGTGTACCGGGACGAGTACTACAAGGAACGTGAAAAGCCCGGCGACCACGAGCTGGAAAAGATGGCCCAATGGCAGTCGGTCATGGAATCGGTGCATGGCAAGGCCGAGGTCATCATCGGCAAGCAGCGCCACGGTCCAATCGGCACGGTGGAGCTGTCGTTCGAGGGTCGGTTCACCCGCTTTGGCAACCTGGCAAAGCCGTGGCAGGGTCAGGGCGGGCCGGATGTGGGCTTCTAGCCCCGCACCCGGATCGGATCGGCCAGAAGCCTGAGGCCGTTCAGCACGACCAGCAACGTCCCGCCCTCGTGGCCCAGAACGGCCAGCGGCAATGGCAGTTCGAAGAACAGGCTTCCCACCACGAGGACGGCCATCGCGCCCAGGGCGAGCGTAAGGTTCTGCCGGATCACCCGCATCGTGCGGCGGGCCAGGCGACGGGCATCGGCCAGCTTGCGCAGATCGTCCGCCATCAGCGCCACGTCGGCGGCCTGCAGTGCGACCTCGCTGCCCGCCACCCCCATAGCCACGCCGACATCAGCCCGCGCCAGGGCTGCGGCGTCGTTCACCCCGTCGCCGATGAAAGCGACCTTGCCGCGCTTGGCGGCCGCGTCGACCAGCGCGACCTTGTCCGCCGGCAGGAGGGCCGCGTGGATTTCGGCCGGTACAAGCCCCAGCCGCTCGCCGATCCGTGCCGCCACCGGGGCGCGGTCGCCGGTCATCATCAGGATCTCGGTGCGCCCGCCCGCCTTCAACGCGACCAGCGCCTCGGCTGCCGTCTGCCGGGGCTCATCCGCCACGGTCACGGCCCCCAGCACCTGTGTCCCACGGCCGACGACGACCAGCGTCTCGGCCCCATTGGCGAGCGCCTCCAGCTCAGGCGGCAGGGCCGCCCCCATCGCCGCCAGCATCCGCGCGTTTCCGGCCCAGACCGGCCCCTCGGCGTCCTGCCCGGTGATGCCCTCGGAAGGATGTGAGCGCGCATCGCGGACCGCGACCGGAGTGAGACCGCGTTCGGCCGCCTCACGTCGGATCGCGGCGGCGATGGGATGCTCGGACTGCGCCTCCAGCCCCGCCGCGAGGGCAAGGAAGGCGTCCTCCTCTCCCTGAAGCGCGCGGATATTGGTGACCGAGGCGAGGCCTGTGGTCAGCGTGCCGGTCTTGTCGAAGGCGAAGGTACGAACCTCGGCCAGACCCTCCAGCGCCCCGCCGCCCTTGAAGAGCACTCCGCCCCGCGCCGCTGCGGACAAGGCCGACAGGATCGCGGCGGGGACCGAGATCACCACCGCGCAAGGCGATGCCGCAACCAGCAGCGTCGCCGAGCGATAAAGCGCATCGCCGCCCTCATAGCCCGCCCACCGAAAGCCGAACCAGGACAGGATCGACCCCACCAGCACCGCAATGGTGTAACGCTGGCCGAACCAGTCGGAAAACCGTTCCGAGGGCGATTTCATCGCCTGCGCCTCGGTCACCAGCTTGATCATCTGGGCAACCGTGCTGGTGGCAAGGGTCCGCGTCACCTCGACCGTCAGGATGCCGTCGAGGTTGACCGTCGCCTCATGCACCGGATCGCCTGCCGCCTTCCGCACCGGAAGCGATTCCCCCGTGACCGTGCTTTCGTCCAGATGGCCCGCGCCCTCGGCCACCCGGCCGTCTACCGGCACGCGCGCGCCCGGTCGCAGGATCACCCGGTCACCCGGCACGAGGTCCGCCACCGCCACCTCGACCACCCCATCCGGCCCGTCCAACAGCGCCGTCTCGGGCCGTAGCTGCATCAACGCCTCGACGGCGCGGCGGGCCTTGCCCATCGCCCGATGCTCCAGCGTCTGCGACAGCGAGAATAGCGCCAGCAGCACCGCCCCTTCCAGCGCCGCACCAACCGCCGCCGCCGCCAGGGCCGCCACCACCATCAGAAGGTCGATGTCCAGCCGGTGGTCCTGCCAAAGCTCCGCCAGCGCCGTCCGCAGTGGTGGCAGGCCGCCGGTCAGGAAGGACAGCCCCAGCGCACCCCAGACCAGGCCGGCGGGCAGCGGCTGCAGGAAGGCGTCCAGTGTCGCGATGCCAAGGCCGATCCAGCACAGGATCGTCAGGTAGAGATCCGCATCTTCGTCATGTTCCGTGCTGTGCTCGGACACCGGCGATCTCCTTTTCCAGGGCCCACCGTCGCGCAGGCGGCTGGAAAGGGCAAGCGCCCGCCCGGTCCGAGGTTTTCCCTTGACCGCGACCCCGCCCCGGTCGAAACAGCCGCATGGCGACTGGAACCCTGACGATTGACCTCGATGCGATTGCCGCCAACTGGCGCGCTCTGGACCGGATGTCCGGCCCCGGTGTGCAGACTGCGGCGGTGGTGAAAGCCGATGCCTATGGGCTTGGCGTGACGCGGATTGCACGTTCCCTGGCAGCGGCCGGTGCCCGGCGCTTCTTCGTGGCCCAATCCGAGGAAGGTGCCGCCGTCCGTCAGGCGCTGGGTCCTGGGCCGCAGATCGCGGTCCTGTCGGGCCACATGGCCGGCGATACCGAGATGATCCATGACCTGGATCTGACGCCGATGCTGAACAGCTTGGAGCAGATCACCCGCCACCTGGAATCGCTGCCGGGCCACCCGTTCGGGGTGCAGCTTGACACCGGAATGAACCGACTGGGCGTCGAGATGCTGGAATGGCAAGCCGTCGCTCCGATCCTGATCGATACGGGACCAGAGCTTTTGATGAGCCACCTTGCCTGCGCTGACGAGCCGGACCATCCGCTGAACGAGGCGCAGCTTGCGGCCTTCCACAAGATGACCGACGGCACCGGCCTGCCACGCAGCCTTGCGGCCACCGGGGGCATCCTGCTGGGGCCGCGCTATCATTTCGACCTGACCCGCCCCGGCGTGGGCCTCTACGGCGGCCTGCCGCATGAGGCCGCGATCCCCGCCCTGACCCTGTCGCTTCCGGTGATCCAGACCCGTGAGGTCGCCCCCGGCGAGGCGGTGGGTTACGGCTGCACCTGGGTCGCCGACCGGCCTTCGCTGATTGCGACCCTGGCTGCGGGCTATGCCGACGGCTTGCCGCGGACCCTGTCGAACAAGGCGCATCTCTGGGACGGCGACACGCCCTGCCCGCTGGTGGGCCGCGTCTCGATGGACCTGATCACGGTTGACATCACCCACCTTCCTGAGGTGCCGAAGTCCCTGGACATCCTCGGCCCGAACCAGCCGGTCGACGCTCTGGCCGACATGGCCGGAACCATCGGCTACGAACTTCTGACCGCACTCGGCCCCCGCTACACCCGGCGTTACCAGGAGCGTCCGGCATGATCGAGGCGACCCTGGGGTCGCTGGGCCGCCCTGTCCTGCAGGCCGTCGCAGCAGTCGGCCGTGTGGCGCTGTTTGCCGCAGCGGTCCTGGGACATATCCTGCGCCCGCCCTTCTATCTGCGCGAGCTTGGCTCGTCGCTCTTGCAGATCGGCTGGTATTCGCTGCCCGTCGTCGGCCTGACCGCGATCTTCACCGGGGGCGCGCTGGCGCTGCAGATCTATGCCGGCGGGTCGCGCTTCAACGCCGAATCCGTCGTGCCCTCCATCGTCGCCATCGGTATGACGCGCGAGCTTGGGCCGGTGTTGGGCGGTCTGATGGTCGCGGCCCGCGTGGCGTCGTCGATCGCTGCCGAGATCGGCACGATGAAGGTGACCGAGCAGATCGACGCGCTGGTAACGCTGTCGACCAACCCCCTGAAATACCTTGCCGTTCCGCGCGTGGTCGCTGCAACCCTGTCGATGCCGATCCTGGTCGCGGTGGGCGACGCCATCGGGATCATGGGCGGTTGGCTGGTCGGGATCACCCGGCTGGATTTCAACTCTGCCGCCTATCTCAAGAACACCGTCGATTTTCTTGAGGGGTGGGACATCGGCTCGGGCCTCGTCAAAGGCGCGGTTTTCGGCTTCATCGTGGCTCTGATGGGCTGCTACCACGGCATGAACTCGGCCCGCGGTGCGCAAGGCGTGGGGGCCGCGACCAAGGCCGCCGTCGTGTCCGCCAGTGTGCTGATCCTGGCGGCGAATTACATCCTGACCGAAGTGTTCTTCTCGTCATGATCGAACTTCATGACGTCCACAAACGCTTTGGCGAGAACTGTGTCCTGCAGGGTGTGAACCTGTCGATCGCATCGGGCACCTCGATGGTCATCATCGGCGGGTCGGGGACGGGCAAGTCGGTGCTGCTGAAATCAGTGCTCGGCCTTGTGCGTCCCGACAGCGGGACGATCACGCTGGACGGGCAGGACGTCACCAAAGGCGACCGCGACGCCTTCCTCGCCCGGTTCGGAATGCTTTTCCAAGGCGGCGCGCTGTTTGACTCGCTTCGCGTCTGGGAGAACGTCGCCTTCCGACTGGTCCGTGGCCCGAAAGCACTTCCCAAGGCCCAGGCCCGCGAGATTGCCATCGAAAAGCTTCGCCGCGTGGGCCTGAAGCCCGAGACCGCCGACCTCTTCCCTGCGGAACTTTCGGGTGGCATGCAGAAGCGTGTCGGCCTGGCCCGCGCCATCGCGGCGCAACCCGAGATCATCTTCTTCGACGAGCCGACCACGGGCCTTGACCCGATCATGGCCGGCGTCATCAACGACCTGATCCGCGAGATCGTGACCGAGATGGGCGCCACGGCGATGACCATCACCCATGACATGTCCTCGGTCCGGGCGATTGCGGATAACGTGGCGATGCTGCACGGCGGGGTGATCCGCTGGTCCGGGCCGGTCTCGGACCTGGACGCGACGGAAGATCCTTACGTGCAGCAGTTCATCCACGGCCGCGCCGAGGGACCCATCGCCGCCATCCGCTAGAGAAGCCAGCCAGGGGGCACGGCCATGAAATACCTCAACCTCGCCCTCCTCGTCCTCTTCCCCATCGCCTGGTTCGCGCCGCTTCTGCGCGCCGCCCTCTTGCCGGTGTTCGGGATGGACGAGATCAGCGTGATCACCGGCCTTCAGTCCCTGTGGGAATCCGACGCCGCCCTGGCCCTCCTCGTCACCTTCCTCGCGATCTTCGCGCCTTACGCCAAGACCATCGGCTTGGCGCTTTTGCACTGGAACCTCCTCAGCCCCAGAACCCTCCCGGCGCTGGAAATCCTGGGGAAGCTCGCGATGGCCGACGTCTTCCTGATCGCGCTTTACATCGTCATCGCCAAGGGTGCAGGCCACGTCACCGTCGAGACGGCCTGGGGCCTTTACCTCTTCACCGGCTGCATCCTGGCGCAGGTCCTGATTTCCTGGAAAACGAAGCCGACCACGTAAGTCGCGGCCCCAAGTTCCTCGTTCACGGAAATCGACTGGAACCTTCCCCAAGATTCTTGTCGCCCTGACGCCTTGATACTGCCCAAAACACCGGTCACTGTCCCGCATCATGAAACAGAATGCCTCGTTCACCTGCACTGTCTGCGGTGCCGCCTATCGGAAATGGGCCGGCAAATGCGACGCCTGCGGTGGGTGGAACACCATTGCGGAAGAAGCCCCCCTGTCCACCGGCCCCAAGTCGCTTGGCGCCAAGGGCCGGATGATCCCGCTTTCGGACCTTGCGACCGAGGAGGCAGCACCGCCCCGCGCGTCGTCCGGCATCGACGAGCTGGACCGGGTTCTTGGCGGCGGTCTTGTCCCCGCCTCGGCCATTCTGGTGGGCGGTGACCCAGGCATCGGCAAATCCACGCTTTTGCTGCAAGCCACCGCAAGCTTCGCCCGCAAGGGTTTGAAATGCCTTTACATCTCCGGCGAAGAAGCCGCGGCCCAGGTTCGGATGCGCGCACAACGCCTTGGCCTGACCGATGCCGCCGTCCAGCTCGGCGCCGAGACCAACCTTCGCGACATCCTGACCACGCTGGATGCAGAACGCCCCGCCCTGGCAATCATCGACTCGATTCAGACGATGTGGCTGGACAGCGTCGAGGCGGCTCCAGGTTCCGTGTCTCAGGTCCGCGCCGCAGCGCATGAGCTTGTCACCTTTGCCAAGCGCCGCGGCGTGGCGATCATCCTCGTCGGCCACGTCACCAAGGACGGCCAGATCGCCGGCCCGCGCGTCGTCGAGCACATGGTCGACACCGTCCTTTATTTCGAGGGCGAGCGTGGCCACCAGTTCCGCATCCTGCGCGCCGTCAAGAACCGCTTCGGACCTGCGGATGAAATCGGCGTCTTCGAGATGACCGGTGGCGGCTTGGCCGAGGTGCCGAACCCCTCGGCCCTGTTCCTGGCCAACCGCGACCAGCCGGCCCCGGGATCTGCCGTCTTCTCCGGGATCGAGGGCACCCGCCCCGTCCTGACCGAGATCCAGGCCCTCGTCGCCCCATCCACCCTTGCGAGCCCGCGTCGTACGGTGGTCGGGCTGGACAGCGGCCGCGTCTCCACCATCCTCGCCGTGCTTGAGGCTCGCTGCGGCATTCCCTTCGCCGGGCTGGACGTCTTCCTGAACGTCGCCGGCGGGTTTCGCGTCTCCGAGCCCGCCGCAGACCTAGCCGTCGCCGGGGCGCTTCTTTCGGCGCGCGAGGACGTGGCGATACCGCCCGACATGGTGCTTTTCGGAGAAATCAGCCTTTCCGGGGCCTTGCGCCCGGTCGGCCAGACCGAAAACAGGTTGAAAGAAGCCTCGAAACTTGGTTTCTCACAGGCAACCGTGCCGTCCCATTCGAAAATCGAAGGGGCCGCAGGGCTGACGGTCAGGCAGATGCCTGATCTGACGGCGTTTGTGGGCGAAATGTTCGGGGCAGGATAAGCCCTTGCAAAGAATGGGAACGGGGACGTAAGCGATGGAAAACCTGACCGCAGTCGACGGTGGTGCGGCGCTCATCATCATCATATCGGCCATTCTCGCCTTCTCGCGCGGTCTGGTTCGCGAGCTGATGGCGATTATCGGCTGGATCGGGGCGGCCATCGCCGCCTACTACTTCGCCCCCGGCGTCCAGCCGCTGGTCAAGGAACTGCCCGTCGTGGGCGAGTTTCTGTCCGACAGCTGCGAACTTTCGGTGGTCGCCGCCTTCGCCGGTGTCTTCGTCGTGGGCCTGATCATCGCCGCGCTTTTCACCCCACTGTTCTCTGGCGCCGTCCAGCGGTCGGCCCTCGGCGGGATCGACCAGGCGCTTGGCTTCCTGTTCGGCGCGGCGCGCGGCATCCTGTTGATCGCGATCGCCTTCATCGTCTACGACCGCGTCCTGTCGGGACAGGAAATCGCGATGATCGACAACTCGCGCACGGCGCTTGTCTTCGCCAACTTCCAGGCCCAAATCGACCAGAACATCCCTTCGGACGCACCGGGCTGGATCGTGGACCGCTACAACGACCTGACCAATGTCTGCGCACCCGGTGGCGCGCCGACGATCGAGGCGGCACCAGCAACTGAAGCACCCGCCACCGAAGCACCCGCACCGGCCGCACCTGCCACCAATCCGTGATCCCCAGGGGCGTTTCGGGGCGTGACAGCCCCGACCCGCTGCCTTAAACAGCGGGCCTAAGCCCAAGGTAGGATTCGGACGCATGGCTCCCTTCCGCTCGCACCCCTTCGATGACGACAAGCTGAAGGAGGAGTGCGGGATTTTCGGCGTCGTCGGCGTGGCCGATGCATCGAACTTCGTGGCGCTTGGCCTGCACGCACTGCAGCACCGCGGGCAAGAGGCGGGTGGGATCGTCTGCTACGACCCCGAACACGGCTTCAACTCGGCCCGCCGCTTCGGTTACGTGCGCGACAACTTCACCAAGGCGGACGTGATGGACACCCTGCCGGGGTCGCTGGCGATCGGGCATGTCCGCTATTCCACCGCCGGGTCCAAGGGTGCCACCGCGATCCGCGACGTGCAGCCCTTCTTTGGCGAGTTTTCGATGGGTGGCTGCGCCATCGCGCACAACGGAAATCTGACGAACGCCTCCGCCCTGCGCCGTGAACTGATCGAGCGCGGGTCAATCTTCCAGTCCTCGTCGGACAGCGAATGCATCATCCACCTAATGGCGCGGTCAATCCAGAAGTCCCTGGCCGAGCGGATCAAGGATGCTCTGCGCAGGGTCGAGGGCGCTTTCAGCGTCGTCGCCATGACCCGCACCAAACTGATCGGCGTCCGCGACCCCCTGGGCGTGCGTCCTCTGGTCCTGGGCCGGATCGGTGACCACGGCTGGGCGTTGTCCTCGGAAACCTGCGCCCTCGACATCATCGGCGCCGACTTCGTGCGCGAGATCGAACCGGGCGAGATGGTGGTGATCGAGGGCAACAAGGTGGAAAGCACCCGCCCCTTCACCCCCGCCAAATCGCGCTTCTGCATCTTCGAGAACGTCTATTTCTCCCGACCCGACAGCATCATCGGCGGCCGTTCCGTATATGAGACGCGCCGCCAGATCGGCGTGGAGCTCGCCATCGAAGCGCCGGTCGATGCCGACCTCGTCTGCCCGGTGCCCGACAGCGGCACCCCCGCCGCGATCGGCTACAGCCAGCAATCCGGCATCCCCTATGCAATGGGGATCATCCGCAACCAGTACATGGGCCGCACCTTTATCGAACCGACCGACAGCATCCGCAACATGGGCGTGCGGCTGAAGCTGAACGTCAACCGCGCGCTGATCAAGGGCAAACGCGTTATCCTGGTCGACGACTCGGTCGTGCGCGGCACCACCAGCCGCAAGATCAAGGACATGATCCTGGAAGCCGGCGCCGCAGAGGTCCACTTCCGCATCGCCTCACCGCCCACCGCCTGGCCCTGCTTTTACGGCGTAGACACGCCCGAACGCTCGAAACTCCTGGCCGCCACCATGTCCGAGGACGAGATGCGCGACTGGATCGGCGTCAATAGCCTGAAGTTCGTAAGCCTCGACGGCCTTTATCGGGCGGCGGGCGAAGTGATGGGCCGCGACATGGCCAACCCGCAATACTGCGACGCCTGCTTCTCGGGCGACTACCCGGTCGCGCCATCGGACAAGATCGAGGAAGGCTTCGAGATGAAGGCGGCGGAGTGACGGGTCAGTAGCTACCCGGTCCTTGCCCCTAAAAAGGAATCAAGGGGATGAATCTCATCGGCGTTCATTTTATTGCGTTCGTCTTGGCGGTCTTTGGCGTTGGATTGCGCCCGTTCAGTCGTCCTCCCTTTTTGCGACTAGCCGCACCATCATTCTTTTTCGACTGGGTCATTCAAGCAGCAACGAGAAGCAGATTGCGGGAAAATGAAAGCTGGCGTGACAAATTCGTCTACCGTGAAGGCGATAGGCCGCGACCTCAGGATATAGCTCGCACCCAAGTTCTATTTATTGCCAGTTTTGGCATCATGCTCATCGTTGCGTTAATAGCGAACTAAGTACCCTGAAGGCGGCCATGATGACAGTCGAAATAGACGCCTTCATCGCCGCCCTCCCTCCAGGCCAGCGTGAGGCCCTGACCGCCCTCCGTGCCCGGCTGAAGGCCCTCCTCCCCGACCACCTCGAAACCATGTCCTACGCCATGCCCGGCCTCCGCCAGCCGGGGCCAAAGGGCAAGATGGTCGTGGGCTACGCGGCCTTTTCGAAACACCTTGGCCTCTACCCCCATTCCGGTTCGGTGATCCCGCTGATCGACTGCACGCCGTTCAAGACGTCGAAATCCGGCGTTCTCTTCACCCCGGAGCGCCCCCTGCCCGACGCGCTCCTTCATCAGATCATCGCCGTGCGTCAGGCAGAACTTGCCGCAGGCTACGGGCGTCACTGACCCCTTGCCCTTTCATCTTTGGACAAATATCCCCGCCGGAGGCTCCGACGCCTGCCAGAAGGACCAACCATGACCGACAAGATCGCCCTCGTCACCGGAGCCTCCCGCGGCCTTGGCTCGGCTCTGGCCGAACAGCTGGCCCTGCGCGGCTGGCACGTCGTGGCCGTCGCCCGCACCGTGGGCGGCCTTGAAGAACTGGACGACCGCGTCAAGCGCGCCGGTCTGCCGGGCGCGGGAAGCCTGACGCTGGCACCGATGGACGTCACCAACGACGACGCGATGCGCCACCTGTGCCGGTCGCTCCATGACCGCTGGGGCGGGGTCGGCCTCTGGGTCCATGCCGCCATCCATGCGGCACCCTTGGCCCCGGCCGGTCACATCGATCAGAAGGACTGGGAAAAGTCGCTCGCCACCAACGCCCGCGCGACGGGGATGCTGATCCCGATGGTCGAGCCGCTGTTGAAGGCTCACCAGGGGACCGCCCTATTCCTCGACGACCCCCGCGCCGGTCAGCCGTTCTTCGGCTCTTATGGGGCCACCAAGGCCACGCAAATGGCTCTGGCGCGCAGCTGGCAGGCCGAAACTGCAAAGCACGGGCCGCGCGTGGTCATTACAGCGCCGCAAACCCTGCCGACCGCCACCCGCGCCAGGTTCTTCCCCGGCGAAGACCGGACGAAACTGGCCGATGTCCAGGCCGAGGCTGCGCGGATTCTGGATAGTCTGTAAGGCCGGAAGCCAAATTCCTTAAGCAAGGAATTTGACAAATTTCTTCCTCAAGAAATTTGGTCCCTACCCCGCCAGTGCCGCATCGATCGCGGCCCACAACACCTCCACCGGCTCCACGCCGATGGACAGCCGGATGAACCCCTCGGCCACCGCATCTCCCCACCGCGCCCGGCGTTCGGCAGCGGTGTGGACCCCGCCGAAACTGGTGGCCTGTTCGATCAGCGGGCAGCGGGCCAGGAAGCCCTCCGCCGCCGTCTCTCCGGCCAATTCGAACCCGATGAGGAAGCCGCCGTTGGCCATCTGCGCCCCGACTGCCCCATGCGAGGCATCACCCGGCAACCCGGGGTAGCGTACCCCCTGAACCTTCGGATGCGCCGCCAGCCTTTCGGCGATCACGGCGGCCGAGGCACACATGCGGGTCAGGCGGACCTCCAGCGTCTCCAGACCCCGGTGGACAAGATAGGCCTCGAACGGTCCCGGTACCGACCCGGACTGCCGCCGCCATTCCCGCACGCGCGCCATCAGGTTCGCGTCGCGCCCCGCCACATGGCCGAAAAGCGCGTCGGAGTGGCCCGCCGGGGCCTTGGTGTCCGCCGCCACGACAAGATCCGCGCCAAGGTCCAGCGGCCGCTGGAGGAGCGGCGTCATCGTCGTGTTGTCGGCGATCAGAAGCGCCCCCGCGGCGTGGGCCTTCCGGGCCAGCGCGGCGATATCGACGGTGTCTAAGCCGGGGTTCGACGGGGTCTCGATATAGATCACCTGAAAGCCGGTGAAGTCCGCTGTTTCCATCTCCAGCGTCGGGACCTGCACGACCTCGACTCCGTAGACCTGTAAAAGATCCCGGCCAAGGAGGCGGGTCACGTAGTAGCCGTCCGACGGAAGCATCACCTTCGCCCCCGCCTTCAGGCAGCAGATAAGGGCGGCGGTGATCGCGGCCATCCCGGAGGGGAAGGACACGACCTCTGCGGCCTCCAGGATCGCCAGCTGTGCCTCGACGGCGTCCCAGGTTGGCTGGCCGGAGCGGCCGTAGTAATGGGCGGCCCCCTGGGCTTGCGGCAGGTGGAAGGTGGTGGCGACCGAGATCGGCGGCACGACGGGCTCGCCCAGGGCAAGGCCCGCCTTCCGGTGATGCAGCAGGCGGGCGATGCGGGCGTCGGTCTCGGCGGTCATGGCGGCTCCTCGGCTGTCCACGGTGGACAAAAGCTGACCCGCTGTAAAATCAATAGCTTGGCTGCGGGCGTTTACCGAAACTTAACGGGTTGCCGACGCCCCCTCAAGCCATCATTCCAGCCGCGCCGGGAAGCCGTCGGCCCGCAGGTCGGTGCCAAGCAGATCCTCCAGCAGCTTCGCAATCATCGGGGACTGCGCCTCGCCACCATAGGCCGCCTTGGCCGCGATGTAGGTCTGGTTGGTCATCGATGCGAGGTCCAGCGGCACCCCGAACTCCTTGCCGAACCCCAATGCGAACCCCAGGTCCTTCAGCGCGAGGTCGATGTTGAAGGCGATGTCATAGGACCCGTTCAGGATAAGCGCGCCTTCGGTTTCATGCACGAAACTGTTTCCAGAACTGGCTGCAATCGCGTGCCATGCCTGCCCCAGGTCCAGCCCGCCGCGCTTGGCAAGCATCAGCGCCTCGGAGGTCGCCTTCAGGTGGATGAAGGCCAGCATGTTGGTGATGACCTTGATGATCGAGGACGACCCCAAGGGACCCATGTGGAAGATCCGGTCGCCCATCGCCTGCATCGCCTTGTAGTGCAGGTCGTAAAGGTTGCGGTCCCCGCCCGCCAGCATGGTGATCTTGCCCTGGTAGGCCAGATGCACGCCACCCGTGACGGGCAGTTCCATCATCTGGACGCCTCCTGCTTCTGCCACGGCGGCCAGTTTCAGCACTTCGTCGCGGCCAAGGGTCGACATTTCCACCCAGGACGCAGCCGGCTTCATGTGCGGCAGGATGTTCCGCAACACGCGCTCTGACACCGCAGGGGATGGCAGGCAGGTGATGACATGATCCACCGACGCCGCCAGGTCTTCGGCGCTGGTGGCCAAGACCGCACCTTGGGCAACCAGAGGTTCGGCGAGGTTGCGGTTCAGATCGAAGACCGTGACCTTGAAGCCGTCCTTCACCAGACAGCCCGCACAGGCCGCACCAAGGTTGCCAAGGCCGATGTACCCGTAGTGCATTTTGTCCCTCTTTCCCGTACTTTGGCGGGATCAGTTGAAGTAGATGTTGTACCGCTTGCGGATCGCTGCGTCGATTTCCGCGTCAACCCGACACCCGGCCTTCGCAAGGATCATGTTCTTCCGGGCGATGGCGGTATCCAGAAGCAAAGGCTTCCCGGCCTCGTTCCATTCCTTGGGCGACATGCGGTTGCCGACGTTGGGGTAGATGTATTCGGTCTGCATCAGTTTCAGCGTCTGGTCCGAGCCAAGGTAATGACCCGGCCCGCCAAGGCAGACCTCCTTCATCGCCTGGATGCTGGTGGAATCGGGCGTGACATCAATCCCGCGGACCAGCCGCATCGTCTGGCCCAGCAGGTCATCCCCCAGCACAAGGGATTCCAGGCAGAACCCCAGAAGCGAGGCGTGCATCCCGACCGCCTCGTAGCACATGTTCAGGCCCGCAAGACCGGCAAGGGCGTTGGTGATCCCCTGCTCCCAACCGGCCTGCATGTCGGGAAGTTTGGAGTCGGAGATGCCCGAGGCCGCCCCGCCCGGCAGGTCGTAGAAGCGGTGCATCTGGGCGCAACCGGCGGTCAGAAGGGCCTGTTCCGCGCTACCTCCGGACATCGCACCCGTTCTCAGATCGGAAACAAAAGGCCAGGTTCCGAAGATCGCGGGCGCACCGGGTTTGATCGCGTTGACGTAGACGACGCCCGCCAGGCATTCGGCGACAGCCTGCACGATGGTCAGCGCGATCGGCGCCGGTGAGGTCGCCCCAGCCTGCCCTGCGGACAAAAGCAGCATCGGCATTCCACGGCGGATGCAATCTTCCATCGTGATGCAGCTTTCTTCCGCAAACTTCATGGGCGGCACGACGAAGCAATTGGAATTGCTGACGAAGGGCCGTTCCAGCCACTTCTCCTCGCCGCCCGCAACCATGTGCAGCATGTCGAAGCAATCGGCGACGTGCGACGGGTCGGAAATCGAGGTGCCGACGTGCTTCACCGTCCCGGCAAGGCTGCCGTACAGGGTGTTGAGGTCCATCTCCTTGTTGTCGACGACGTCGCGGCAGACCATCGTGCGCTGGTAGAAGTGGATGTTGTCCAGGTTGTCGACCAGGCGAGCCGCATCATACAGGTCCTGCGCGGTGGATTCCCGGTATTCATGGGTCACCGGATCGACGATGTGCACCGCCGCCCCTGCCGTGCCGTAATGCACGTTGGTGCCGCTCAGGTGCAGGTCGTACTTCGGGTCGCGGGCATGCAGCGTTATGTTGCGCGCGGCGATGGCCAGCATGTCCTCGACCAGCGCGCGGGGAAAGCGGATGCGTCCGTCATCGCCCAGGATCGCGCCCGCCTCGGTCAGAAGCTTCACGCCCGAGGGCGGGGCTTGCGAAAGGCCGATCTGCTCCAATGCGTCCAGCGCCGCGGCGTGGATCTGCTGGACTCCGACCTCGGTCAGGGGTTTGTACTGGCCGCCCGGCAGGCCCGGCCGGACAGGCTTCACGTCGTCGGCAAGCGGGGCGGAGCGCAGGGCGACGCGGGCGGTACGGCCGCCGGAGCGGCGGTTGCGGGCGGGTTCGCAGGTCTCGCCGATGTCGGGCATGTCGGTCATTGGGCTGATCCCTTGAGGAGGAGTGCATCGATCTCGTCGCCGCTGGCGGTGTGGGCCAGCGGGGCGAAGGAGCCGTCGGCAAGCATGGCCGTGGTGGCGTCGCGAATGGCGGCGTGGGTCAGGCGCGCGATCTGGCTGCCGGTGGAGATGCGGCGCACCCCCATTGTCGCCAGTTCCGCAACGGTCATGGTCTTCAGCGGCCCTGCTGCCAGGGCGTTCACCGGCTTGGAGACCGATCCAAGGATCCGGGCCAGTTCGGCTTTTCCGGGTGGCACGGGACAGTAAAGCAGGTCCGCGCCCGCCGTCTCGAAAGCTTGCAGGCGGCGGATGGCTTCCGTCAGATCATAGGTGCCATGCATGACACCATCGGCGCGGGCGCAGAAGATGAAGGGGCGGTTCAGCGCACGGGCCGCCGCAGCACCCGCACGGATGCGTTCCACCGCAAGATCGAAGCCGTAGGGCGCATTGCCGGGGACCATTGTGGTGTCTTCGACGCTGATGCCGGAAAGGCCGATCTCGGCAGCAAGTCGGACCGTCTCGGCCACGTCTTCAGCCGTGTCGCCGAACCCGTTCTCGAAGTCGCCCGATACCGGAAGATCGGTCGCGGCAATCAGGTCCTCGGCGTGGGCAAGGGCCTCGTCCCGGGTCACACCGCCAAGGTCGGGGCGGCCCAGGGTGAAAGCGTGGGCCGCAGAACTGGTGGCGAGCGCCTTGGCGCCGAGCGCCGCCATCATCCTTGCGCTGCCCCGGTCCCAGGGGTTCGGGATGACGAAGCAGCCGGACTGGTGCAGGTCGTGGAACGCCTGGTGGCGCTTGGCCAGCGTCATGCGCGCACCCGTTCGCTGACGGGGTCGTACATCGGAGCAAGCGAGGCGATGGCGGCGTGGCGCTGGCCAGCGACCTCAATCTCGTAGGTCGAGGACAAAAGGTCGCCGTCCGTCTGACCTTTGGCCGGGACATAGCCGAGACCCACCGCACCACCCAGGAAGTGACCATAGTTGCCCGAAGTGACCGGACCGACGATTTTCCCATCGCGGACAATGGCTTCGTTGTGGAACAGCAGTGGTTCCGGGTCCTTGAGGCGGAACTGGAGCATCTTGCGGCCCAGCCCTTCCTCTTCGCGCCGCAGCACCGCGTCGCGGCCCGCAAAAGCCGGTTTCTTGCGGCTGACGGTGAAGCCGAGGCCCGCTTCCAGCACGTGATCTTCATCGGTGATGTCGTGGCCCCAGTGGCGATAGGCCTTCTCGATCCGGCAGCTGTCCAGCGTGTGCAGGCCGCAGAGTTTCAGGTCCGGGACCGCCTCCATCAGGCTTTCAAACACATGGGCGGTCTGGTCGGTCGGTATATACAGCTCCCATCCCAGTTCACCCACATAGGTGACGCGGTGCGCTCGGGCCAAGCCCATGCCGATCTCGATTTCTTTTGCCTGCCCAAAGGGATGCGCAGTGTTGCTGAAGTCATTCGGCGAAACCTTCGCCAGCACCTCTCGCGCCAGCGGCCCCATCAGGCACAACACCGACTCCGCCGCAGTAACATCGGTGATGACCGCGAAGTCGTCACCGACATGGGCGCGCATCCAAGCAAGGTTGCGCTGCAGCGTCGCGCCAGGGACAACAGCCAGATAGGCGGTTTCACTGAGGCGCGTCACGGTAAGGTCTGCCTCGATCCCCCCGCTGGCATTGAGGAACATGGTGTAGACGATCCGCCCCACCGGGACATCCATCTGGGCCGACGAAATCCGGTTCAGGAAGGCGCAGGCGTCACGACCTTCGATCCGGATCTTGCCGAACGAGGTCATGTCGAACAGACCCGCCGCTTCGCGCACCGCCATATGCTCGGCGCGCTGGTTGTCGAACCAGTTCTGCCGCTTCCAGGAGTAGCGGTACTCCCGCTCCTGCCCCGCATTGGCAAACCAGTTCGCGCGTTCCCAACCCGCGACCTCGCCGAACACCGCCCCGCGCGCTTTCAGATGCTCGTGGATCGGTGACCGCCGCACCCCGCGCGAGGTGACCACCTGACGGTAGGGGAAGTGGTCGGCGTACAGAAGCCCCAGCGTCTCGGTCACCCGCTCTTGCAGATAACGCCGGTTCTTCTGGAACGGCTGGGCGCGGCGGATGTCGACTTCCCACAGGTCAAAGGGCGGCTCGCCTTCGGTGATCCAGTGCGCCAGCGCCTGACCCGCGCCGCCGGACGACACGATTCCGATGGAATTGTATCCGGCCGCGATCCAATAGCCCCGCACCTCGGGCGCCTCACCAAGGTAGTAGCGGTCGTCGGGGGTGAAGGACTCGGGTCCGTTGAAGAAGGTGTGAATGCCCGCGGTCTGAAACAGCGGCATCCGGTTCATCGCGTGTTCCAGGATGGGCATGAAGTGATCCCAATCCTCGGGCAGCGTGTCGAACTCGAAGTCCTTGCGGATGCCATCCATGCCCCAGGGCTTGGCCTTGGGCTCGAAGGCGCCCAGCATCATCTTGCCGGCGTCCTGCTTGTAGTAGGCACATTCATCCGGCACCCGCAGGACCGGCAAATCCTTAAGGCCGTCAACGGGTTCGGTGACGAGGTAGAAGTGTTCACACGCGTGCAGGGGCAGGGTTACCCCGTTCTGCGCCGCAAGGTCACGGCCCCACATGCCACCGCAATTGACGATCACGTCGGCCTCGATATGCCCCGGTCCCTCGGAGGTCTCATAGTCGACGCCCGTCACGCGGCCCCCGGCAGTCGTGACCTTCGTCACCAGCGCGCCCTCGAAGATCTTAGCCCCCCGCATCCGCGCGCCCTTGGCCAACGCCATCGCGATATTGGCCGGGTCGCACTGGCCGTCCAGCGGCAAGGCCACAGCACCGACGACTCCGTCGATGTTAAGATGCTGATAGCGCGCCTTCACCTCGGACGGCGAAATCTCGTGCACCTCGACATCGAAAATCCGCGCCACGGTGGCCTGCCGCAGCAATTCCTCATGCCGCTCCGCCGTCAAAGCGACGGAAATCGACCCGACCTGCTTCATCCCCGTGGCAACCCCGGTCTCCGCCTCGAGCCCGCGGTACAGATCGGCGGAATACTTCGCCAACCGCGTCATGTTCGCCGACCCGCGCAACTGCCCGATCAGCCCGGCCGCGTGCCAGGTGGTTCCGGAGGTCAGCTTCCGGCGCTCCAGCAGCACCACATCGGTCCAGCCCGCCTTGGCCAGATGATAGGCCACTGAACAGCCCGAGACCCCGCCCCCGATCACCACCGCCCGCGCTTTCACCGGAATCTCAGCCATCACTCAGGTCTTTCATCTTTGCAAAAATATCCCACGGGGGTCCGGGGGTGTGAAACCCCCGGTCCGCCGGATGTCACGCGCGTATGCGCTCGTTCTTCGCGTCCCAGGCCGGACCGTCGGGCAGCACCACGGCCTTCACCCGGTCGCCGAAGATTTCCACCTCGACCTCGGTTCCCGCCACCGCAAGCTCCGCGCGCAACATGCCCAGCGCCATCGAATGCCCGACCCGGTAACCCCAGGCAGCCGAGGTCGTCTCGCCTACCACCTGCCCGTCGTGCCAAAGCGTCGACATATAGGGCGCGTCACACTCTTGCGCGTCCACCTTCAGCGAAACGAAGCGCTTCTTCACTCCGCGCTGCTTCTCCGCCGCCAGCGTCGCCTTGCCCGGGAAGTCATGGCCCCAGTCGATGAACCGCTCCAACCCGCCCTCCAGCAGCGAATAGTCCGTGGAAAGATCGCCTTTCCAGGCCCGGTAGCCCTTCTCGATGCGCAGGGCGTTCAGGGCCTTCATCCCGAAGGGCGTCGCGCCCTGCGCGAGCAGGGCGTCATAGATCGCCGGAGCATCCTCGCGGTCACAGTGGATTTCCCAGCCAAGTTCCCCCGCAAAGGAAACCCGAACCAGAGCCACGTCACGGCCCGCGACCTTGGCTGCGAACTGGACCGAGAGCCAGGGCAGCGTCAGGTCAGCTTCGGCGATCCCTGCCAGCAGGTCGCGCGACTTGGGGCCGGTGACGATGAAGCAGTGGATCCTGTCCGACCAGTCTTCCAGCACCACCCCTTCGGGCAAACCCTTGCGCAGAAGGTCGGCGTCATGACTTTGCGCGACGGCGGCGGTGATGACGCCCACGTCGTCGTCGCTGGCCGGGATGCAGGTCATCTCGGTCACGATCCGGCCCCGGTCGTCCGCGAAGTAGATCAGCCCCATCCGCCCCGGCTGTGGCAGCTTCGACGCGGTCAGCGAGGCCAGATGCGCCCGTGCGCCCGGCCCAACCAGCCGCAGCCGGGTGAAGCCCGGCAGGTCCAGGACCCCGATCCCATCGCGCACCGCTTCGCATTCCGCCTTGATCCGGACCTGCCAGGGACCGGCACGGCCCCAGGTCTGCGTCGCCTCCCAGCCGGTATCGTCGCCGGGTGCCGCAAACCACTCCGCCCGCTCCCAGCCGTTGTAGGGCGAGAACTGTGCGCCCAGCGCCTTCAGCTTGTCATGGACCGGGGAAAGCCGACGATCCCCACCCGCAGGCCAGCGCGCCATCGGGAAATGCATGCCGTATTCGTGGCCGTAGACTTCCTTGCCCTTGGCGACGAGGTAATCGTGATCCTCCCACCCGGTGAAGCGCCGCGGGTCACAGGACCACATGTCCCATTCGGTGCCACCTTCTGTCACCCATTCCGCCAGCACCTTGCCCGCACCACCCGCCTGGCAGATGCCGAAGGTGAAGACGCAGGCCTCGAAGGCATTCGGGACCCCCGGCATCGGGCCGATGAGGGGGTTTCCGTCAGGGGTATAGGGGATCGGGCCGTTGATCACCTTGGTCAGGTTCGCCTGCGCCAGAAGCGGCACCCGCGCCATCGCGTCGTTGATATGGAACTCCAGCCGCTCCAGATCGTCGGGGAAAAGCTGGAAGCTGAAATCCTCGGGCATCGGATCGTCCGGCGTCGCCCAATGCGCGCGGCAGGGGTTCTCATAGGGGCCGAGGTTGAAGCCCATCTTCTCTTGCCGCAGGTAGTAGGAGCTGTCGACATCCCGCAACAGCGGCAGCTTGTGGCCGGTCTCCTTCGTCCAGGCTTCCAGCTCGGGGATGGTGTCGAACAGCATGTACTGATGGCTCATCACCATCATCGGGACCCGGCGTCCGAACATGGCACCAACCTGTGCGGCATAGTAGCCGCCCGCGTTCACCACGTATTCGCAGCGCACCGTTCCCTTCGGCGTGGTCAGCACCCATTCTTTGCCGGTCCACTCCGCCGCCGTGACCGGACAGAACCGCTCCACCCGCGCACCCAGCTTCCGTGCACCCGTGGCCAGCGCCTGTGTCAACTGCGCGGGGTCGATGTCGCCATCATAGGGGTCGTACAGGGCCCCGGCCAGGTCATGCGTCTCGAGGAACGGATAGCGCGAGGTGATCTCGTCTGGCGTCAGGATATCCAGGTCCATGCCCTGATACCGGCCCATGCCGACGACGCGCTTGAACTCCTGCAGCCGCTCCTTCGAGTGTCCCAGCCGCACCGATCCCGTCACATGGTAGTTCATCGGATAGCCGACCGCCTCGCCCAGCCCGCGGTAAAGCGAGGCCGAATAGCGCTGCATGTTCATGATCGACCAACTGGCCGAAAATGTCGGCACGTTCCCCGCCGCATGCCAGGTCGACCCCGCCGTCAGCTCGTTCTTTTCCAGGAGAAGACAGTCTGTCCACCCCGCCTTCGCCAGGTGATACAAGGCCGAGGCCCCGACGGCCCCACCGCCGATGATAACCACCCGCGCCTGCGCAAATTCAGCCATGACCGCCCCCCAGAATTGCACTCACTATCAGCCGACGGGCGCAGGCTTTCAATTCGGCCGGACGTGCGCTATTGATCGATAAACCCGATCACAGCCCATTCTCTTTCCGCCAATATCCTCCGGTGGTCCGGGGGTGGAAAACCCCAAGGGCCAGCCATGAGGTGCCACGATGCAGATCGATCTCCTCGACACCTTCCTCGACCTTACCGAGACCCGCAGCTTTCACCGCACCGCGGACCGGCTGCGGATCACCCAATCCACCGTCTCCGCACGCGTGTCTGCTCTGGAGCAAGCGGTCGGCCAGCGCCTCTTCGACCGCTCGCGCGCCGGGACCGATCTTACGCCCGAAGGCAAACGCTTCGAGCCCCACGCCCGCGCCCTTCGCCACGAATGGAACGAGGCCAAGCGCCGCATCCAGATCCCCCAAGGGGCCGCGCAACTCCTCCGCCTTGGCATCCAGAACGACCTTGCCGCCGTCTACCTCGGCGACTGGGTGGCCGAGTTCCGTGCGGCCTTTCCCCAGACCGCCTTCTACATCGAGCCCGACTATTCCAACCAGATGTGCGCCGACCTTCTGACCGGCATCCTGGACTTCGCGGTGATGTTCAGCCCCAAGCCGCATCCCGACCTGCATTTCGACAGCGTCGGAGACGTGACCTACCGCATGATCTCCACCGATACCCCGCACCTTGCCGAGGTTCGGCCCGACCGCTTTGTCTTCGCCCACTTCTCCCCCGCTTTCGAGGAGATGCACCGCCAGCTTACCCCTGACCTCGCGACCTCTCCGGTGTCCGTCGGGCAGTCGGGGTCCGTCGTCTCGCTTTTGAATGCGATGGGGGGTTCGGGCTACGTGCTGGAGAAGACCGCTGATGAGCTTATCGCCGGGGGACGCTTCATGGCGGTGGCAGATGCACCCGATCTTCGCCAGCCCGTCTTTGCCGCGCTGCACATCCGCCACCGCACGCTGCCGCTGCACCGCAAGCTGACGCTACTGGTTGCCCGGCATTTCGGCTGACTGATGCGGATGCCGTTCGTACAACCATTGGTTCTTGACCCAGCCTGCTCTACTGGTGAGAAGGAGGGGATGCCGTTCCTGAAAGGCAAGGCCCGCCCCGATGCTGAATATCCCCTTTAACCGCCCGTCGATCCTGGGCCGCGAGCTTGCCAATGTGCAGGCGGCAGTCGATCTGGGCCAACTTTCGGGCGACGGGACCTTCACTAAAGCGTGCAATCAGCGCATCGCCGAGATGACTGGGGCGAACGCTGCGTTACTGACCCATTCCTGCACCGCCGCGCTGGAGATGGCGGCCCTCCTGTGCGACCTCGCGCCGGGGGATGAGGTGATCATGCCCTCCTTCACCTTCGTGTCGACGGCTAATGCGGTGGCGCTGCGCGGGGCGGTGCCGGTCTTTGTGGACATCGATCCCGAGACGCTGAACATCGATCCCGAGGCTGCCGCCCGTGCCGTCACCTCTCGTACGAAAGCGATTTTCGCGGTCCATTACGCGGGCTTTCCGGCGGCGATGGACCGGCTTGCGGAAACCGCGCGTGATCATGGGCTGATGCTAGTCGAGGATGCGGCGCAAGCACTTGGCTCGACCCTTAACGGACGCGCTGCGGGATCGCTTGGGGACATGGCGGCCTTCAGCTTTCACGAAACCAAGAACATCATCAGCGGCGAGGGCGGCGCGCTGACGCTTATGCGCTCCGATCTGATCGAACGCGCCGAGATCATCCGCGAGAAGGGCACAAACCGGTCACGTTTTCTGCGGGGTCAGGTGGACAAGTACACCTGGGTCGATCTCGGCTCATCCATGCTGCCGGGAGAGCTGATTGCAGCATTCCTGGCAGGCCAGCTGGACATGGCCGAGGCGATCCGCGCCCGCCGGTTGGCGATCTATGACCGCTATTGTGCGGGTTTTGCCGATCTCGAAGATGTGGACCGCGTTCGGATGCCACATGTCCCGCAAGGGGTATCGGGCAACGGACACATGTTCTACCTTCTGCTGCGTGATATCGAGGACCGCGACGCCTTCATCGCCCATATGCGCGCCGGGGGGGTTGTCACACCGTTCCACTATGTACCGCTGCATTCCGCCCCCGCGGGACTGCGCTATGGTCGGGCAGATGGCCCGCTGCCGGTGACCGATGATACTTCGGCCCGCTTGGCTCGGCTGCCGATGTTCTGGGCGCTGGAGGATGACGGGGTCGACGAGATTATAGCGCTGGCGCGGGACTACCTGTTCGTCAGGCAGAATTAGCGAGGGCGCGTTGGCCTATCTGACCCAAGACGCATTGAAAAAAATGGACTTCGCCAGTCTGGGCAAGAATGTCCGCATCTCGGACAAGGCGGCGATCTATGGCGCCGATCAGATGCGGATTGGTGACCACAGCAGGATTGACGATTTCTGCGTCGTCTCGGGCCTTGTCGAGATCGGGCGCAACGTACATGTCGGGCCCTTCTGCCTTGTCGCGGGTGGCACTCCCGGCATAAGGTTGGAGGACTTTTCGGGCCTTGCCTACCGTGTCACGGTTTTCGCCCAGTCGGACGATTACTCGGGGGCCACGATGACCAACCCCACCGTCCCCGCCTGGTTCAAGCAAGAAATGCGCCTGCCAGTGCGCGTCGGTCGGCATGTGATCGTCGGCACGGGCGCGATCATCGCGCCGGGGGTGGAGCTAGGCGACGGGTCTGCCGTCGGGGCGGGGTCGCTGGTGCTGAAATCCTGCCTGCCCTGGTCGATCTTGGCAGGGATGCCCGCGCGGAAGATCAAGGAACGGCGTCAGGATCTGTTGCAACTTGAAGCCACCTATCTGACCGGCGACGGATCGGGCGGTCAGGAATGACGCCGCGCTATCTGATCGTCGCCCCGCCCTACAGTCCCGATAGCGGCGGGTCGATCTTCCTGCACGAACTTGCGCGCGCGCTGAACAGCCTCGGGGCACCAGCCGCTCTTTGGCCGATCACGCGCCGTCCAAGCGGGGACTGGCCTGGGCGCCTGCATGACGTCCTGCGTCGCCCTTCGCTGCTTTGGAGACCTCGGGCCTTCGTGATGGCGCCTGGGTCCGACGTGCCTGTCGCGGCGCGCCATGACCTTACGCCGGACAGCATTGTGGCCTACCCCGAGATCGTCCTGGGAAATCCGCTGCGAGCGCGAAACGTGGTGCGCTGGCTTTTGTACCGACCAGGCTTGCGCGATCCGTTCCAGTTTGGTCCGGACGAGATGTTCTTTCGTGCCGGAGAGATGTCTGACCTGCCCGAGCTTACCGGAGGAGCGCCCGACCTGTTCCTGTGGAAGATCAACCCAGTATACCAGAAAGAAGGCCGCAAAGACCGCACGGGGGCTTGCTTTCTGGTTCGCAAAGGTTCGGACAAGCCGCGTATTCCCGAGACGGCCGATGCGGTGCAGATCGACGGGCTTTCACATGAAGACATCGCCGCGCATTTCAACCGCTGTGAGGTGTTCTATTCCTACGACGAGGCAAGCTTTTACTCGCAGTACGCCGCGATCTGCGGCTGCCGCAGCGTGGTGGTGCCCGGCCTTTATTCGTCACGCGAGGCGTGGGTGAAGGAACATCCCGTGGCCAGATTCGGGGTAGCCTATGGCTTGCAGGACCTCGCCCATGCCGACGCGACGCGCCATATGGTCATCGACCTATTGCGCGCAAAGGAAGCGGCAGGGCTTGAGACGGTGCGCCGGTTCATCGCCCTAACGGAGGCCCGGTTTACGCATCGGCGGGGCAGCTGACGCATCAGGGATGCGGGTGCCCAGCCTTAGAACAGCATATGCACGCGATGCCCCGGCGCATGGGCAAGGCGGACCCAGGTCACTGCCCCCGCGATCCCGTGGGTCGTGCGTTCCGCCACCAGAAGCGGCGTCCCCGGGGTCAGCCCCATGACCTTCCCCTCGCGCGGACCGGCGGGTTCGGCGGTGAAGGCGATGTCACCAGAGACCAGGCTGACATGCGTGACCAGCCATTCGTTGGCGCTGATCGCGGCGAAATCCGGCAGGGGCGAGGGCAGGACTTCGGGGTTCAGCCAGCGTGTTTCCAGCACATAGGGCCGGCCCCCGGCCAGGTGGAGGGTTTCAAGATAGCGCATCGGACTCCCCTCGGGCAGGCCCAGCCGGGCGGTCACCGGGACCGGGGCCGGGGCAAGCCGGTCCTCCAGAAGCTTGAAGTCGTAGGCAAGGCCGCGGGCGACAACGTCCAGCCGGATCACCGGGATCTCCAGCCTGGCCCGTCTGACCGGCAGCTCTGCCACCCGTGTCCCGGCCCGCTTCTTTCGCTCGATCACCCCCGCCTCGGCCAGCGTGGTCAGCGCCCGGTTCACCGTGGCGCGGGCCACGCCGAATTCTTCGGCCAAAGCCTCCTCGCCGGGGATCAGCGCGCCCGGCGGCCAGTCGCGGGCGCGGATGCGGCGCAGAACCTCGGCGCGAATGTCCTCCCAGCCGTTCACAGCGCGTCCCGCAACCGGCGCATCGTGGCGCGAAAGCCGGTCTGGACCGCGTCGCGGGCGACATGCCGGCCCTCCTTCACGATGTGACGCCCGGCGGACCACAGGTCGGAGACAAGTCCGTCCCGCCCGGCAAAGATGAAGGCATCCAGAAGCTGGTCGCCCTGCAACCCCTCCAGCCGCAGATCGTTGGTATCCAGCGCCAGCAGGTCCGCCCATTCGCCGACCGCGATCCTGCCTCGCCCCCGCCCTGAAGCCTGGGCACCGCCCTGCGAAGCGCCGTCCCACAACAGCCGCCCGGTCGATCGGTGATCCGCCATCACCGCCCGCGCCTTGCCATTCAGCCGTTGCGAATACTCCAGAAGCCGTAGCTCCTCGGCCAGCGAGATGCGCACGTTGCTGTCCGTCCCGACGCCGAACACCCCCTGTGACGCCAGCCAGCCCGGCGCGTCGAAGATCCCGTCCCCCAGGTTTGCCTCGGTGATCGGACACAGTCCCGCGACAGCCCCGGTTCGCGCCAAGGCCGCCGTTTCGGCAGGCGTCATCTGGGTCGCGTGGATCATGCACCAGCGCGCATCGAGGCCCAGGTTTGCAATCGCCCATTCGACCGGACGCGCTCCCCAGGCGGCCCGGACCTCGGCCACTTCCGCCATTTGTTCGGCGATGTGGATATGCACCGGTCCATCCGGCACAAGGTCCGCCACCCGGGCCAGCGTGTCCCGGCTGACCGCCCGCAAGCTGTGCGGCGCAACCCCCAGCACCGCGTCCGGCGTCCCCGCCAGCGCCCGTCCCGCCCCCTCCAGCACCGCAGCATAGACCTTTGGCGAAGCTCCAAAGCGCAACTGTCCGCCCGCCAGCGCACGGCCATCGACCCCGCCCTGTTCATAGATCACCGGCAGAAGCGTCAGGCCCAACCCGGTCGCCGAGGCCGCCGCAACGATCCGACCCGACATCTCGGCCGGATCGGCATAGGTGCCGCCCCCGACCGGGTGGTGCAGGTAATGGAATTCGCAGACCGCCGCGAACCCGGCCTCGGCCATCTCGACCATGGCCTGCGCGGCGATTGCCTGCACATCCTCGGGCGAAAGGCGGTCCAGGAAGCGGTACATCAGAGCACGCCAGGTCCAGAAGCTGTCCTGTCCGGCCGTGCGCCCCTCGGTCAGCCCGGCCATCGCCCGCTGGAAGGTGTGGGAGTGCAGGTTGACCGGAGCGGGCAAGAGGCAACCATGTCCGCGCCCTTCCACACCCGTGGTGACTTCGGCGATCCGGCCCCCATCCACGCGGATGCGAACGTTCTTCACCCAGCCTTCCGGCAGCAAGGCAGTGGCGGCGTGAAGGATCATGGCGACTCGCTTGACTTGGGATTATGTCTAGACATATTAGCCAATAGACCACGCATAAGGCAAGCCGATGCTCCTGACCCACGCCACTCTTGCGACGATGGACACCCGGTCGGGAACCGACGGCTACGGCCTGATCCCGGACGCCGCCCTGGCCCTGGACGGCGAGCGGATCGTCTGGGCCGGGCCGATGGCGGACCTGCCCACCGCCTATCACGCATTTCCCGCAGAGGACGTTCAGGGCCGCCTCGTCACGCCGGGCCTGATCGACTGCCACACCCACGCCGTCTTCGCCGGACATCGCGCCGTGGAGTTCGAACTGCGCCTCAACGGGGCAAGCTACGAAGAGATTGCCCGCGCTGGAGGCGGCATCCTGTCGACCGTCTCGGCCACCCGCGCGGCGTCCGAGAATCAGCTTCTGGCCAAGACCCTGCCCCGCGTCGACCAGTTGATCGCCAGCGGTGCCACCACCATCGAGGTGAAATCCGGCTACGGACTAACCGTCGAGGATGAGTTAAAGATGCTCCGCGTGGCGCGGCGGATCGGACAGCAGCGCCCGGTGACAGTCGTCACCACGCATCTTGCGGCCCATGCCGTTCCGCCCGAATACAAAGGCCGTGCAAGGGACTACATCGCCGACGTGGCCCTTCCCTCGCTGCGTGCCGCCCATGCCGAGGGTCTGGTAGATGCCGTCGACGCCTTCTGCGAGACCATCGCCTTTTCGGTGGACGACCTCGCACCCCTATTCGCCGAGGCCCGCGCGCTTGGCCTGCCGGTGAAACTGCACGCCGAGCAGTTGACCGATCAGGGCGGCACGGCCTTCGCGGCCAGCCATGGGGCGCTGTCGGCGGATCATCTGGAGTACCTCTCCCCCGACGGCATCGCCGCAATGGCCCGGGCCGGGACCGTGGCGGTGATCCTTCCCGGCGCCTTCTACACCCTGCGCGAGACGCAAACCCCCCCGATCGCAGCCCTCCGCGCAGCCGGCGTGCCGATGGCGGTGGCGACCGACCTCAACCCGGGCTCCTCGCCGCTTGCCTCGCTGACCCTGGCGATGAACATGGCCTGCACGCTGTTCCGCCTCACGCCGCAAGAGGCGCTTCTGGGTACCACCGTCCATGCGGCGCGTGCCCTGGGTCTGTCCGACCGCGGCCGCATCGCACCGGGTCTGCGCGCCGACCTCTGCGTCTGGGACGCCGACCACCCGGCGGAACTGGCCTACCGCATCGGCGCCACCCCGCTTCACACCCGCATTTTCGGAGGCCGCCTTGCTTGAAACCCTGATCCCCGGCCAGGTGACCCTCGCCCAGCTTGAGCGAATCTTCCGCCAGCAACGTCCCGCCCGGCTTGACGACAGCGCGCGCCCCGGGATTGAACGTGCCGCCAGCCACATCGCGGCAGCAGCGCGGGGAACCGCGGCGGTCTACGGCGTGAATACCGGTTTCGGCAAGCTTGCATCAGTGAAGATCGCCCCGGAAGATACCGAAACCCTGCAGAAAAACCTCATTCTCAGCCATTGCTGCGGCGTCGGCGCTCCGATGCCGGAAGACGTGGGGCGGTTGATGATGGTGCTGAAACTCCTGTCGCTGGGTCGCGGTGCCTCCGGAGTGCGGCTGGAGGTCGTCGGTCTGATCGAGGCGATGCTGGCCCAGGGCGTTACCCCGATCATTCCCGACCAGGGGTCCGTCGGGGCCTCGGGCGACCTCGCACCCCTTGCGCACATGACCGCCGTGATGATCGGCCACGGCGAGGCCATGGTGGACGGGAAGGTGAAATCTGGCGCGGAAGCCCTTGCGATGAAAGAGCTTTCTCCCATCACCCTGGGCGCGAAAGAGGGTCTTGCCCTCATCAACGGCACCCAGTTCTCCACCGCTTATGCTCTCGCCGGTCTTTTTCAAGGCTGGCGCGCAGCACAGGAGGCGCTCGTGATCTCCGCGCTGTCCACCGACGCGATCATGGGCTCCACTGCACCCTTGGAGGCAGAGATCCACGCCCTGCGCGGCCAGCCCGGCCAGATCGATGCCGCGGCGGCCATGCGGGCCCTGCTGGCAGGGTCGGAAATCCGCGAAAGCCACCGCGAGGGCGACACCCGCGTGCAGGACCCCTACTGCATCCGCTGCCAGCCGCAGGTGACGGGTGCCGCGATGGACGTCCTCCGCATGGCCGCCCGCACGCTGGAGATCGAGGCGAACGCCGCCACCGACAATCCCTTGGTACTGTCGGACGGCCAGATCGTCAGCGGTGGCAACTTCCACGCCGAACCCGTTGGTTTTGCAGCCGATATGATCGCGATGGCCCTCGCCGAGATTGGCGCGATTGCCCAACGCCGGGTGGCGCTGATGGTGGACCCGACGCTGTCCTTCGACCTGCCCGCCTTCCTCACGCCAAAGCCCGGCCTCAACTCCGGCCTGATGATCGCCGAGGTGACGACGGCTGCCCTGATGAGCGAGAACAAGCACCTCGCCCATCCCACGGTGATCGACTCGACGCCCACCAGCGCCAACCAGGAAGACCACGTCAGCATGGCCGCCCACGGCGCGCGCCGCTTGCGGCGGATGGTGAAGAACCTGAACGTCATCCTGGGGGTCGAAGCGATGTGCGCGGCCCAAGGCGTGGAGTTCCGGGCGCCGCTGAAAACCTCCGCCCCGCTGCAGGCGGCCATCAAGGCCTTCCGCGTCGAAGTCCCCGCCCTCGGCGATGACCGCTACCTCGCCCCCGATCTCGCCCGCGCCGCCGCCCTCGTGGCCGCAGGCTCCTTCTCCCATGCCACTGGCACCCCCCTTCCTATGCTCTGATTTCATCTGTCCAACAAATATCCTCTGGGGGTCCGGGGGGCGAAGCGCCCCCGGGGTCTCCACCCGCCAAGGAGCCAAACCATGACGAACCCCCGCCACAACCGGCGCGACATCTATCCCCCGACCGGCCCGGAAAAGACCGCCAAGACCTGGGGCGGCGAAGCGGCGATGCGGATGCTGATGAACAACCTGCATCCCGACGTGGCGGAGAACCCGCACGAACTGGTCGTCTACGGCGGCATTGGCCGCGCCGCGCGCACCTGGGAGGATTTCGACCGCATCGTCGCGGGCCTGAAGGACCTCGAGGCGGATGAAACCCTGGTCGTCCAGTCCGGCAAGCCCATCGCCATCGTACGTACCCACACAGACGCGCCGCGGGTTCTGATTGCCAACTCCAACCTCGTGCCGCACTGGGCGACCTGGGCGCATTTCAACGAATTGGACCGGAAAGGCCTGATGATGTACGGCCAGATGACCGCGGGGTCATGGATCTACATTGGCACCCAAGGGATCGTGCAGGGGACCTACGAGACCTTCGCGGAAGCCGGGCGGCAGCACTATGGCGGCGACCTCACCGGGAAGTGGATCCTGACCGGCGGCCTTGGCGGGATGGGGGGCGCGCAGCCTCTGGCCGCGGTGATGGCCGGGGCTTGCTGCCTGGCGGTCGAGGTGGACGAGACCCGCATCGATTTCCGCCTGCGCACCCGCTACGTCGACGCGAAGGCGCGGACGCTGGACGAGGCGCTGGCGATGATCGCCGACTGGACCTCGCGCAGTGAGGCGAAGTCGGTCGGCCTTCTGGGCAACGCGGCCGAGGTCTTCCCGGAACTCCTCGCCCGGATGAAGGCGGGCGGGGTGCGGCCGGATATCGTGACTGACCAGACCAGCGCCCATGATCCGCTGCACGGCTACTGCCCGCTGGGCTGGACCGTGGGCGAGTGGCGGGCCAGGCAGGAGACGGACCCGGCAGCGGTCGAGGCCGCCGCACGGCATTCCATGCGCGCCCATGTCGAGGCAATGGTGGGCTTCTGGAACGCCGGGGTCCCGACCCTGGACTACGGCAACAACATCCGCCAGGTCGCGAAGGAGGAGGGGTTGGAGAACGCCTTCGCCTTCCCCGGTTTCGTCCCGGCCTACATCCGCCCCCTCTTCTGCAAGGGGATCGGCCCCTTCCGCTGGGTGGCCCTGTCGGGCGATCCGGAAGATATCCGCAAGACCGACGCGGCGATGAAAAGGTTGTTCCCCGAGAACGCCCACCTCCACCGCTGGCTGGACATGGCGGGCGACCGGATCGCGTTCCAGGGTCTTCCGGCCCGCATCTGCTGGATCGGCCTCGGCGACCGGCACCGGGCGGGGTTGATGTTCAACGAGATGGTCGCGAGCGGGGAGTTGAAGGCGCCCATCGTGATCGGGCGGGACCATCTGGACAGCGGGTCGGTGGCGTCCCCGAACCGGGAGACCGAGGCGATGCGCGACGGATCGGACGCGGTCAGCGACTGGCCCTTGCTGAACGCGCTGGTCAACACCGCCTCGGGGGCGACCTGGGTTTCCATCCACCACGGTGGCGGGGTCGGGATGGGGTTCAGCCAGCACGCCGGCGTCGTCATTCTGGCGGACGGCACGCCCGAGGCGGCGCGGCGGCTGGAGCGGGTCTTGTGGAACGACCCGGCCTCGGGGGTCTGGCGGCACGCGGATGCGGGGTATGAGACGGCCATCGACTGCGCGAAGGAGCACGGGTTGCGATTGCCCGGGATTCTGGGGAACTGATCCGGCGGGAGGCTGCCCACGCGGGACGGCCCCGTCCAGTCAACGTTTTCAACAGGTTGAGCGCGGGTCTTCAGGTTGCGTTTACCATGCCAAGGCTGCGCGATGCTGCATAGTGGTATTCGCATAGTACTAGACAGAGGACGCTTTGAGGCGGACCGTCGTCCCATCCTAAGGGGAGGACGAGACATGGCACTTGACGTGATCGGCTCGGGATTTGGCAGGACAGGAACGAAATCCCTGAAAGTCGCATTGGAACGCTTAGGTTTTGGCCCCTGTCACCACATGCATGAGATCGTCGCCGATCCCAGCCAGGTGGCGGATTGGCAGGCGCTGGCCGCCGGCAAGCCGGTCGACTGGACCGCCGTCTTCGCGCACTACCAGTCGCAGGTGGACTGGCCCGGTGCGCATGTCTGGCGCGAGTTGGCCGAGGCTTTCCCGAAGGCGAAGGTGGTCCACACCGTCCGTCCCGAAGAGAAATGGTGGACCAGCTTCGACAGGACCATCGGGAAGCTGATTGCGCGGCTGGACACCCTGCCGATGCCACCGCATGTCCGCGATGTCCTTTTGGCCTGGAACGAGCTTGCCGGCAAAGGCACCTTCGGCGGGGTACTGGACGACCGCGAGGTTGGACTGGCCGCCTACCGCAAGCGCACCGAAGAGGTGCGTGAGGCCCTGCCCGCGAACCGGCTCCTGATCTTCGATGTGGCCGAGGGCTGGGAGCCTTTGTGCGCCTTTTTGGGCGTCTCCGTGCCGGATGAGCCGTTTCCCCACCGCAATCTGCGCGCCGATTTCTGGGAAGAGCTTGGCGGGGAGCCGGCATAGCTTCGCCGCTACGGCAGTCAGTTGGCAGGTGGCTGAGCCAGGGTCATGCCCACGCTGCCAGACTAGCGCTCGGTGGCGCCCTTCCCGGCCAGGATCTTCGGGCGGGATTTCTCGATCCGGGCAAGCTTCGTCGGGGTGGTCTTGGCATCGTTCAGAAAGAGAACGAAGCTTTTCTGCCGCCCTTGGGTCAGGCCCGCGAAGGCCTCGGCAAGTTCGGGGTCGGCATCGAGTGCGTCGAGGAGTTCGGGCGGCAGGTCGACGACCGTCGGCTCCTTCGCCGGAAGAAGACCCTGTTCGGCGTAGGCCATCGCCTCGGCCAGATAGGTACGGATCGTGGGCTCCACGGCGGTGGGGGCATCATTGTCGGTGAAGCGGATGCAGTCCGGGTGCTTCGTGTTGGGCCCCTGTCGTTCCAGGATTGCCTCGGGGTCCTTCAGAAGCGCCGCGTTCATGAAGGTGAGGCGGAAATCGCCCCGGAAGGCGCCCAGAATTGCGATGTTGCGGCCCGCGTGCAGGTAGACCGGGTGGCCCCATTTCGCGACCTCGCTCAGGCCGGCGTCGCGGCAGATGCGGCGCAGGCTGACAAGGCCGGCCAGCCAATGGCGGGCCGAACAGTCGGCCGTGGCATAGCGGTCGCAACGTCCGCACCCTTTGGCAAAGTAGATGTCCGGGTCTGTGATCATCGCGCGGTCGGGCATCGGCTTTCTCCCGGACCGCAGTGTCGGCCATGGGGCCGAACGGCGCAAGTCCCGCTGTGGCGAGCAGGTTTTCCGGCCAGCCTTTGCCAGAAGACGAAACAACCAGAGCGATTGGGTAGGATCGTCCCCGTCTCTGCCGCAGTTCACGATATCGCCATGATCTTCGCTGGAAATCTCCTTGGATCGGCCACGTCGAACTCAACTTCTGGATGAGTAATAAGTTAACGAAACCGCGGAGGGAGAGCGCCATGACCGGATCGAAAGCAATTCTCAACTGGTGCCTTCGGGCGATGCGGCGCGAAGACCCGATGTTGCGGCGGATCGGCATGCTGAAGGGCGGCGGCTCTGACCGGTCGGGGACCGCGGTCCCGGTGTTCTTTGCCCGGAAGGCACGGCTGAGCCAGACCATCGCGTGACGAGGCGACCCCGGACGGTGGGCGGGTGGCAGCCCCCCTCACCCCGGCGCCCTCTCCCCCGCGGGGGAGGGGGAACGCCCGGGGGTACCCGCTTTACAGGATGCGGGGGTTCTTGCCGGCTTCGCGCCAGATCGGGTTTGACCAGGCGCGCTTTCCGGCCGCATCGATGACCGAGATGCGGACCCAGGGGGACCCAAGGAGGCGGTCAAGCGGCACTTCGGCGCGGGTCATGGAATGGCCGTGCACACTCCGCGCGCCGGTGCCCCAACCCAGAGCCACGACCGATGCGGCAGCCGAGCATTCGACATAGGCCGTGTCACCCTCGACCCGGACGTCGTGGATCTGCGGACCCTGACTGGAATAGAAATCGCCGCGTTTCAGGGCGGCCAGCAGCGCCTCGGGCGTATTCTCGGTCGATTTCACCATGACCCAGCCGCCGAAATGGTCCGGCTCGTGGAAATGCGCGTCGTCGGTGGCGATCAGGGTCAGGTGGCGGCCTTCGGTCAGCAAAAGGTCGGCGATCCCCGCACCGTCGGGACGGTCGCAGCCGGTGGCGCAGCCGTGGTTGTAGATCTCGACCGCGTGGGCGGCCTCGATCGTGCGGGCATCGGCCAGCGTCAGCCCCGACCATTGCGGATGGGCGATGGCGACAAAGGCCCCGGCAGCGACGGCGCGGGCAGCAATCTCGGGGCCGGTTTCCTGCCCCGGTTCGGCGACGAAGCTGGTCGTGGCGGGGGGCGCGAAATCATCGGGCAGGCCGACGGCCAAGATGTGCCACAGCTCGCCATTCGTTTGCGCGCCGGAGTGCAGTTCCGCGCCGATCAGCGTCGTGAAGCCCGCGTCGCGGTAGGGCCGCGTGTCGGTCATCGGATAGCCGTAGATGCCGATGAAATGGTCGGTGATCGCCAGGAAGTCATAGCCCTCGGCCTTGTAGCGGCGGCAGACTTCCTCGGCAGGGAGGACCCCGTCGGAATTGGTGCAATGGGTGTGCAGGTTCCCGCGCCAGAAGTGGCCGGGCGCGGTGAAGGCAGAGGGGCGAAGCATGTCGGTCCTTATGGGTCGTTTCGGCGGAACCTTGCGCGGCAGATGGTATCAATGGCAAGGGACTGTCGTGACTTGCAGGCGAACATGATATCTTTATGCAATGTTTGGTTGTGTGAGGATGGTTATGTCACTGGATCGGTTCACCTTGGATAATGCAGTTTACAAGATCGGAACGCCCGAATCCGGCGGACTTGCCGGGCGGATGGCAGAGCATGCCGCTCCGGTCGCCGCCTTTCTGAAGGCGCTGAGCCATGAAGGTCGGCTGATGATTCTGTGCCATCTGGCCGCGGGCGAAAGGTCGGTGACCGAGTTGGAAGACCTGCTTGGCCAGCGTCAGGCGGCGGTCAGCCAGCAACTGGCGCGGCTGCGGCTGGAAGGACTGGTCTCGACCCGGCGCGATGGCAAGGCGATCTACTATGCGGTCCGCGATCCCCGGGTGCTGGAGCTGTTGGGCCTGTTGTCGGGAATGATCGACCGCAAGGCCTGAGCCTTAGCCACGCCCGATATAGGGCATGTCCCGGGCCATGATTGTCACGAAGGGCGTGTTCACCTCAAGCGGCAGGCTGGCCATGTGCAGCACCATCCGCGCGACATGATCGACGTCCATCACCGGCTCGACGCGGATGTCGCCGCTGGCCTGGGGGACGCCTTGGGTGAACTTGGCGGCCATGTCCGTCAGCGCATTGCCGATATCGATCTGCGCGCAGGCGATGTCGAAGGCGCGACCGTCAAGGCCCAAGGTCCGGGTCAGGCCGGTCACGGCGTGTTTTGACATGGTATAGGGGGTGGACCCCGGCCGCGGAACATGGGCCGAGATCGAACCGTTGTTGATGATCCGCCCGCCGCGGGGGGACTGGCGCCGCATCAGACCAAAGGCCGCACGGGCACAAAGGAACATCCCGGTGATATTGGTGCGGCTGACCTCCAGCCACTTTTCCACCGGGATCTCGTCGATCGGCGCGGCGGGGGCCGAGATGCCGGCGTTGTTGAAAAGGACGTCGAGGCGGGGAAGCTGCGCGAAGGCTGCGCCAACCTCGGACGGCTCGCCGACATCGGCAGTCAGGATGCGCGCTGACTGTCCGGCGGCCGTTTCCTCAAGCGCCGCGCGGCGACGGCCGAGGAGCGTGACCTCCCAGCCTTCCGACAGGAACAGGCGCGCGGTGGCACGGCCGATGCCGGCGCCCGCGCCGGTGATAAGGATGGATCTGGTCATGGGATCTCCGTCAGGTAGCCGTATTTGAGAAGCCAGAGTGCGGCACGCGCCACTACGGCCTGCGGCAAACGGGCGGTGGCGGCGATCTCGGCTTCGGTCGCGCCGTCCGGGCCGGTGGCGGCATAGGCGGCAAGGATCGACGCCAGCCGGGTGGGGTCCTCGACGAGGCGGCGGCGGGAGGCATAGTTGCGCAAGCCGAACATCTCGGCCGGCGCGAGGGTCGGTCCCGGCGTCGCGGCAAGACGGCGGTCGTCCGGCGCGAAACCGGTCGGGTAGCCCGCGAACATCTCGTCCACCGCCGGGCCGACCGGTACAAGCCCGGCGGGCAGCGGGGCAAGCGCGGCGCCACCCTTCTGGCGGGCATGCGCCAGCATCGCGGCCTGTTCGGCCCAAAGCGCCTGCATCTGCGGGATCACCGCCGCCCAATCGTAAAGCGCCCGCGCCCGGGCCTGACCCGCCGCCCCCATCCGGGCGCGCAGCCCGGGGTCAAGCGCCAGCGTCACCAGCGCCCGCCGGAGCGCCCCAAGGTCAAGGGGTGTCAGGGCGGAAACCTGGCTCAGGTACTGGACATAGCCGTCCGTACCGCCAAGATGCCGTTGGCTGATGTAGGTCGACAGTCCCGGTCGGGGAAGTTCGGTCGGGATGCGGAAACCCACCTCGGGCGTCACGCTGTCCTTCAGTCCGTCCCAGTCCGACACGATGACCGGCAGTCCGGCCGCCATCGCCTCGATCGGCGCGAGGCCGAAGGTCTCCTGCAGGTTGTCGATGGGGAAGACGAAGATGTCGCCGCCGGAAAGGGTGGCCTTGCGGTCCTGCGGATTGCCCCCGTCCAGAAGGTGGTAGCCGCAGGAGGGCATCAGCCGGGCCGCGGCCTCGGCGAAGATCGCCTCCCAGCCGGGTTCCTTGAACTGGCCGCAGAACACCAAGTGAAGCTTGCCGCCACCCTGCCCCGCAACCTCGGCAGCGGCGGCTTCCATCGCCAGGAACAAAGGCAGGGGATCGAACTTTTCGTCCGGCGTCAGGCGGGCGATGGTCACGGCAAGAATGTCGCGCGGCCCCGCCCCGATGCGGTCGCGCAGCCCCTGCCCCAGCGCGGCGTCGGGCAGGAAGTCGGCGCAATTGATGCCAAGCGGCACCACGGGCAAAAGAGGCCGCGGTGGCAGGGATGCCCCGGCGAAGCGGCGGCTCAGGTGGACCTCGGCCAGTTCCATCAACCGACGGACCGAGGCCTGGACCGCCCGGGACGTGCAGATCACCGCATCCCAGGGCATCTGCGGAGCGGACCGCAGTTCGAAGAGGGTCTGCATCACGTTGCGGGTCGCCGTGGTGTGGGTGATCCCGCACAGCGCCCAGGCGGCGGCACCGTGGGGGCTGCGCCGCCAGCATTCCACCGACGAGATCGGCGCGGGGTAGGAGACCACCTCGACCGGAGGCAGGCCACCGGGCGCGTCCAGCCGGACCGCGCGCAAGGGCCGGGTCACGCCCTGGGCGGCGGCGATCCGGGCGAAAGCGGCATGGTCGCCTTGGGTATGGCTGATCGAGACGAACTCGTCGACGTCGGCGTGGTTGAAAAAGCCGCGCAGGAAGCTTTCGCCCGCGACCCGGCGGCCGTTGATCCCCCTGGCCTTCGGATCATAGCCGTCCGACGAAAACCAGATGGCGGCGTTGGTGGCGGGCATGCGGGGCTTTTTTCCTGACGCGATGGCTTATGGGTAGAGGCTGGGCCTCAGTCCCGCAAGGGGATCAGGCAGTGCGGGTCAGAAGCACGCGGCGCAGGAAAGCCAGAAGGAACATCGCGGTCAGGATCAGGATCACCGTCGGCGCCGGGGCCGAGTCGAGGTAGAAACTGGCGTAGACGCCCGCGCTCATCGCGAAGAGGCACACCAGCGTCGCGGTGATCAGCATGGCCCCGAAGCTGCGGGTGACAAGAAAGGCGATGGCCCCGGGCGCGATCAGAAGGCCGATGGCGAGGATCAGGCCGACCGAGGACAGCGTGGCAACGATAGTCAGCGCGAGGATGGTGAGAAGCCCGTAGTGAAGCAGCCCCGTCGGCAGGCCTGAAACCTGGGCCTGGGCCGGGTCGAAGGCATGCAGCATCAGGTCGCGCCATTTGAGGGTCAGGATCAGCGTCACCGGTGCGGCGATCAGGGCGGCGGTGATCAGGTCGCCCTGCCCCACGCCCAGCATGTTGCCGAAGAGGATGTGATCCAGGTGGACGTCGCTGGGAAAAGCGGTGTGCAGCACGATCCCCAGCGCGAACATGGCCGAAAAGACCACCCCCATCACCGTGTCGCGCTTGATCCGGCTGTTGTCGGCCAGCCAGCCGGTCAGAAGCGACGAGCCGAGGCCGGCGATGAAGGCGCCCAGCAAAAGCGGCAGGCCCGCCATGTAGGCCAGCACGATGCCGGGCAGGACCGCGTGACTGACCGCATCGCCCATCAGCGCCCAGCCTTTCAGAACCAGAAAACAGGACAGAAGTGCTGTGGGCGGTGCCACGATCAGCGCGATGAGGAACGCGTTTTGCATGAAGGGAAACTGGAAGGGCTGAAGCGCCGCCTCGATCATGTCCGCGCCCTCCGTTTCGCGGCCAGAAGGCCGTGCTTGGGCGCGAAGAGGAAGGCGAGCGCAAAGCAGGCGGTTTGCAGCAACACGATGACGCCCCCCGTCGCACCGTCGAGGAAGTAGCTGAGATAGGCGCCCGCGAAGGCAGTGGTGGCTCCGATCCCCGACGCAAGCGCCAGAAGGCGCGGGAAGCGATCGGTCAGGAGATAGGCCGTCGCGCCAGGCGTCACGACCATCGCCACGACGAGGAAGGCGCCGACGGTCTGCATCGCGGCCACGGTCGAGGCGGACAGAAGCGTGAAGAAGATCACCTTCAGCCGGTCGGGCCTGAGGCCGATGGTGCGGGCATGCGCCTCGTCGAAGAAGGTGACCATCAGGTCCTTCCAGAGGACCAAGAGCACGGCTGCCGAGATGCCTCCGATCAGGACGAGTTGCACCGTGTCCTCGGGCGAAATGGCAAGGATGTTGCCCATCGTGATGGTCTGGATCGACACGCTTGTCGGGTAGATCGAGATCAGGAAAAGCCCGAGGCCGAAGAACGAGGTGAAGATGAGGCCGATGATGGTATCGGTCTTGAGGCCGGTGCGGTTGGTTAAAAACAGCATGGCCGCGGCCGCGAGGCCGCCCGACAGGAAGGCACCAAGCGCAAAGGGCAGCCCGAGGATATAGGCCCCGGCGACCCCCGGCACGACCGAGTGCGAGAGCGCGTCGCCGATCAGGGACCAGCCCTTGAGCATGAGGTAGGCCGAGAGGAACCCGCAGACGCCGCCCACCAGGGCAGAGACCCACATGGCGTTGGTCATGTAGCCGTAGGCGAAGGGCTCAAGCATGGCGACCGGCGCGCGGGTTGGGACGGTTCCTGAATCGAGCGCCTTGCGGCGCGCTGCTTTGTCTCGCCTCTGCGCGCGAAGGGCGCGCAACCGGCTCGGCGCTGCCTCCGGCGGGGATATTTGGGCAAATGTGAAAGGCGGGATGGGTCATCTGTCGCCCTTCCGGCCGTACTGGACGAAGGGACGTTCGTCGTCGGTGAGGATCGAGATTTCGCGGCTGTCGTCGTCTTCGTGCAGGTCGGTTCCGCCAAGGGTGAAGCGCCGCAGCACACCGCCGAACGCATATTCAAGGTTGTCGCGGGTAAAAGTCGTCTCGGTCGGCCCGTAGGCAAGGACGGTGCCCTTCACAAGGACCGTCCGGTCGCAGAAGTCGGGGACCGAGCCAAGGTTGTGGGTCGAGACCAGCATCACGTGGCCCTCGTCGCGTAGGGTGCGCAAGAGGGTGATGATCTGCTCTTCGGTCTTGACGTCGACGCCGGTGAAGGGCTCGTCGAGGAGGATGATCCGGCCTTCCTGCGCCAGCGCCCGCGCCAGGAAGACGCGTTTCTTCTGGCCACCGGACAGCTCTCCGATCTGGCGGTGGCGAAGGTCAAGAAGCCCGACGCGGGACAGGGCTTCGTCGACCTTTGCGCGGTCGGTGGCGGAGGGGCGGCGGAGAAAGCCCATGTGGCCGTAGCGGCCCATCATGACGACGTCCTCGACCAGCACGGGGAAAGACCAGTCCACCTCCTCGGCCTGCGGGACATAGGCGACAAGGTTCTGGCGCAGCGCATCGCGGACCGGCAGGCCGAGAAGCCGGATCGTGCCGCGGGCGACCGGGACAAAGCCCATGATCGCCTTGAAGAGGGTGGATTTCCCCGCCCCGTTCACCCCCACGAGCGCGGTGATCGTGCCTTGGGGGATCTGGAAGCTGGCGTCGGTCAGCGCGGTCAGGCCGTTGCGGTAGGTGACGGTGACGCCTTCGGCGAAGATGCCCTCGTTGACCTGGCTTTCCTGCATCATGCCCTCAGTTCGCCGGGGTCAGACCCTTGGCGATGGTTTCGGTGGTGACCTTCAAGAGGTCGAGATAGGTCGGGACCGGCCCGTCGCCAGCGCTGAGACTGTCGACGTAAAGCACGCCGCCGAAGGCCGCGCCGGTTTCGCGGGCGACCTGCTCGGCGGGGTCCGAGGCCACGGTGCTTTCGCAGAAGACCGCCGGGATCTGGTGTTCGCGCACCCCGTCGATCACGGCGCGGACCTGGCGCGGGCTGCCCTGCTGGTCGGCGTTGATCGGCCAGAGATAAAGTTCCCGCAGTCCGAGGTCGCGGGCGAGATAGCTGAACGCTCCCTCGCAGGTGGCAAGCCAGCGGCGGTCCTCGGGCAAGGCGGCGATCTGCGCCTTCAGCGGGTCAAGCGCGGCCGCGAGTTCAGCCTTGTAGCCTTCGGCATTGGCGGCATAGGTCGCGGCGTTCGCCGGGTCGGCCTTCGACAGGGCGGCCGCGATGTTGTCCACGTAGATCAGGGCGTTGTCGATGCTCATCCAGGCGTGGGGGTTGGGCTTTCCGTCATACTCGCCGCCCGAGATCGAGATCGGCTGGATCCCGTCCGTCAGGGTGGCCGAGGGCACGTCGCCAAGATTGGACAGGAACTGCTCGAACCAGCGTTCAAGGTTGAGCCCGTTCCACAGGATCAGGTCGGCGTCGGACGCGCCGACGATGTCCTGCGGCGTCGGCTCGTAGCCGTGGATCTCGGCCCCGGGCTTGGTGATCGAGACGACCTCGACGCCGTCGCCGGCGACGTTGCGGGTCATGTCGGCGATCACGGTGAAGGTGGTGACCACCTTGAGCGGGTCCTGCGCCTGTGCGGCAAAGGGCAGCGCGGCGGTCAGGGTGGCAAGCAACAGGAAACGGCGGGAAAGCGGCATGGGAGCTCCATCGGCTTTGAGAACACTAGAATGTAAATGAGAAGCATTTGCAAGAAGACAAGCCCCCTGCCCGCGCGACAGGCCGGACTTAGCTCTTGTCCGGCAGAAAACGCACGAAAAGCGGAGCCACGACCAGGACGACAAGGATGCGCGCGACGTGATGCAGGGCAACGAAGGCCACGTCGGCCTGGATCGCCAACGCAATGAGGCCCATCTCGGTCAACCCGCCCGGAGCGAGTGCCAGCAGCGCCTGGTCAAGGGAGACGCCCGCCGCAGCCCCCATCGCCAGCCCCGCCACGGCCGCCAGGGCCAGGGCCAACACCGTCGCGCCAAGGCTCAGAAGGCCCGAACGCGCCAGCATCGCCGGAGCAATGCCCAGGAATCGGCATCCGAGGATCGTGCCAAGGACAACCTGGGCGGCATTGACCAGCAATGTCGGCGGCACGCTTTCGGTAAAGCCCACCAGATGAACGGCGGCCGACAGGATCAGCGGACCAAGGAACGTCGGTGCCGGAAGCCGCAGCCTGATGCCGAGAAAGCCGCCCAGCACGGCCGACCCGGTCAGGATCGCCGCATCCGCAAGCCCGAGCGCCGGCCCGGTTCCCGTGGCTGCGGCCCCGACCTCATGGCCGAGCACGACCCGAAAGAGGACGGCCATCAGCGCAATGGTGATCACGATGCGCAAGGAATGCGCCAGCACGATGACCGGGACATTGGCACCGCGTGCCTCGCCGAACTCGATCATCTCTGAGAGGCCGCCCGGCATGCCGGCGAAATAGGCGGTCGTCCAGTCCTGCCTTCCGACGAACCGGTAGAAGGGCACGACGACCACGGCCACGCAGATCAGGTAAAAGGTAAGGATCGCGAGGGTCACCGCCGTGTCGCCGATCTGTGCCATAACCTCTGGCGTGAAGCGCGACCCGAGGAGGACGCCGATGATCGCCACGATAACGGGGCGCAGACGCATGGGCCCCGCCACCGGCAGACCCGCGACCGAGGCGGTCATGGTGGCAAACAGCGCGCCGAGCATCCAGGGCAAGGGCAGTGCAAGGGCGTAGAATGCAAGGCCGCCGAGGGTTCCCAGCGCCAGTCCCGCAGTTGTTCGGGCCAAGATCGACACAGCGGTCCAATGCGTCACGACGCGCCGCAAAAGTCGACAAAGGGACAGAGCGGACGCAGGATTGGGGTTTGGTGCACCCAGCACGATTCGAACGTGCGACCTTTGCCTTCGGAGGGCTATTCTAGGCCATTTGTTCACTCTGAGTTCCTTGTTTACACCCGGTTTCGTTCCGTTTCGCAAGGGTTCTTTTGCCCTATTCCGCACCGTAGCGGAACCGGAGACCCAGCTGATGGTGGGAGATCAAGGCCAAGATGCCCTGGTTCTGATCAGTTGATCAGGTTCACCCACGGTGCAGGCTCGGCGCATTGAACGCCATGCCCGGTCCGACCGAGTAACCCAGGCGGCCGTCACCAATCACGCTCAGCATGTTGTCCTCGATGGGCGAGCCCAGCGTCATCCCCGGCACGTCCGGGATCAACGGGTTGCCCACCGAGAGCATCAGCGCCCGGAACGGGTGATTGCGCATGTGGTTCAGTGCCACCTTGATCGAGCGGATCTTGAACGCCCAGAACCAGGTGAGGCCCATGTTGTCGGCATAGCTCCGGGTCCGGCCAGGCAGGAGGTTGTAGTTCACGAACTCCTCGCTGATCCCCTTCAACGCCTCTTCCTGGGTCTTCCCCTCCTTGGCCAGGTGATCGTAGAGCACCCCCTTGGCCAGGAAGTCGCCATACTGCATGACCCGGGCCATCCCCTGGAACAGGGCCGTGTCCCGCGTGATGAAGGCATAGCGACCCAGGGTTCCGGCTTTGGCCGGGATCCTGTCCATCAGCCCCTGGATATACTGCGCCCATTTACCCTGGCTCAACGCCGCATCCACCTCAGTCAGACCCTCGGAGATCGTTGCGAACTCCCCGGCGTCGATGAGTGGCCAGATCGACATGCGGCGATTGGAGTCCTCGAGCGATTTCAGCTCGGTCTCCAGCCTGCGGACAGCATCCGGTTTCCCCCTCTGGGCCGTGATCTCCGCCTTGATGTCGATCGCCCGCTTCAGGTTCTTCTGATACTTCGTGATCTCCACCAGCTTGGTCTGGTAGCCCGACGCCATGTCCCGGATCGACACCCCGTTCAGCGAGAGCTGGAGGAAGTTCGAGGCCAGGTTGGCCATCGGGATGATGATCGAGCGCACCACGATGGTCGACTTGACCACCGACACCCCGGCCGGGATCCCCTTCTCGGCCGTGGCCAGGTAGGTGAAGGCATCCTTTCCCATGATCGCCGTCACCACCTTCACGAAGCCCTCCTGGTACTTCTCGTCCATGCGGCTGATCCCGGTCCAGGGATCGGTGATCGATGCCGCCCGGTAGCCCACGGCGTTGTTGATCATGTCCTTGCGGATCGGGAACCCGTCGTCTCCGAAGACCTCCTTGATGATCGCCCGAAGGTCATTCGGCACCATGTCCCAGCTGTCGGTGTGGATCTTGTCCTTGGAGTCCGAGATGTCGACGAACTCGTTCCCCCGCTTGGCCTTGTCCCGGTCCCAGATGGTCTTCAGGTTGTCGACCAGCATCCGGTTGTATTGCTGGGCCAGCTCCTCTTCCGCCTGACGGCCGGCCCACGCCCCGAGCATCTCGCCCATGTGGCTGTTCCGCTCCAGCGCAGCCAGCGCCTTGGGGGCCATGTGACGCTCGTAGGCCACCACCTCACCCTTGGCGTTGTAGATGGGCAGGAGCGCCTCCTCCGGCCCTCTCTGGGTCATGGCAAGCCGCTGCTTGATCACCCCGAGGTATTTCCCGTGGATCACCCCAGCGGTCGTCCCAGTGACCGTCCTGCCGGTCCGGGGATCCACCCCCGAGGCACTCTGCTGGATCGTCTGCATGGCGCCCTGGGTGTAGAGCCCGTTCCCGGAGACGGTCGAGAAGTAGTAGCTCTTCTTCCCGGTCTCTACGCCAGCACCCTTGTAATCACCCATACGCTTGTAACCACCTAAACCTCCCCTAAAGACAGGGGCTCTACTACAGGCAACGTGACTGAGTCTGTCGAAACTACCAAGCACCTCAGATAAATCCAAAATTTGCGCGGCCGGTTGGTACAGATCAGTTCGTATTCCTAGTAGATCTCCTAAACCCTAAAATCTTCAGAAGGTTCGTCTTTTGCCCTAAAGGCATCCTAAAGCATACAGGCCGATGATGTTCCCGTTGTCGACGACGCTTCGCCGGTGCACACTTTGCTTGGCGGAGCAGTAAATGATTTGATACGGGTATTTGAGGTGAAGGTGACGCGTCGGATCTGGGATGTCCAGAATGGCGACACGGCTATCGAGGTCGTGCTTGACCGCGGCACCATCAGCGCCGGAGACTGGCACACCTCCATCTGCGAAATGGAGATGGAACTCAAGTCGGGACAGCCTCAGGCACTTTTTGACTTGGCGAGAAAGTTGGACGGTGCGGTGCCGGTCCGCTTGGGTGTCTTGACGAAACCCGAGCGCGGCGATCTTTTGAGGCAGGCGCTGTGGGGTGTGGTCAAGGCGGGGCCGGCGGCGCTTGACGACGAGATGACCACCGCGGAGGCATTTCAGGTCATCGTGCAGGCCTGCATCAAGCAATTCAGGCTGAACGAGGATCTGCTTCTAGTGTCCCGGTCGCCCGAGCCTCTGCATCAGGCCCGCGTTGCGTTGCGTCGGCTCCGATCTGCCTTCTCGATCTTCAAGCCGCTTCTTGGCATTGATGCCGCTCGCGGACTGAGTGATAGTTTACGGGAGCTTGCCGGAGAGCTTGGACTCGCGCGTGACCTTGATGTGCTGTTGCAGCGCGCAAGACCGGGTCCCCTGCGAGACCGGCTTCAAACCGAGCGTGAAGCGGCATATGACCGGGTCCGAGAAGTCCTTGGTCAGGCACGGCACGAGCTCTGATGCTGAATCTGGTGGAGTGGGTCCACAGCGACTCTTTGCTGGCCAATCCGGACACTGAAGCGACAAGGACCCTGCCGGTCCGCACTTTTGCTGCCCGAGCCTTGAGCCGTTTACGACGCAAGGTCAAGGAGGGCGGCCTCAACCTCAGGGGCATGGACGACGAGGCGCGACACGAACTCCGTAAAGATGCCAAGAAGCTGCGCTACGCCGCGGAATTCTTCGCACTCTTGTTCGACGGGAAGGGCGAAAAAGCGAAGCAGAAGAACTTCATTATCGCTCTTGAGGCCGTTCAAGATGAGCTTGGGGCGCTTAACGACTTGGCAACGGCCCCCATGTTCTTGACCGCCTGGGTATCGCCCACGATCCGGAAGCGCCAGCGCTGTTGGCAGGGGGCAAGAAAAAGGCTCTTATCGCGGCCGCTGCTGACGCGCATGGCAATCTCATCGACGGCGGCCGTTATTGGCGGTGACGACTACCTGGACCGCCCTCCGAACTCCGCAGCGATGCCCCAAGCATAGATTGGTGCAACGGCAGCAACGTCCGCGAAGCGGTCATATTCGGCGCGAGATTGCTTCAAACCGACCAACGTCCGCTTCCGGCCGATCACGTCGTGCTGCCGAAGAGATGCGATGGGCGGAAAGCGGACGTTGAATGAGCATACAAGCTCCCCGACACCGCAGCACGGACACTTTGACTACTTGTTGAGCGCTGACTGCAGACCCGATGGGTCTTACCCCAGCCGATTGTTGACGTGAATTCATAGTGGACGTCGTTCATCAGCATTCGCGGAGTAGCTTTCGAGAATTTTACTGGAACGCGCGAAGTTGGTGCGGCCGTCAGTTTGACGGAACCGGGTTTGCAAAGCGCCGACGATACTCGGCGGGAGTCATACCCGCTAGCTTTCGGAACGTACGCCGAAAAGCAGCTGGGTCCAGATAGCCCACCGAGTTCGAAAGATCGTCAATCGGGTGGGCGGTCGTCTCCAGCATCTGTTTGGCCTCTTCGATCCGGACCTGCTGGACATAATCGATCGGTGTGTTGCCAGTCGCAGCGCGAAACCGGCGCGCGAATGTACGCGTGTTCAGCCCTGCGATTTCAACCATTCTCTGAACAGGGTTGGCCTCTTGGTAGTTCAGGGCGACCCATTCCTGACATCGAGCTATGATCCTGTCGGAACTGCTTCGACATCGGTTGATCGCGGCGAACGGTAGCTGGCCACCCTCATGACCTGCCAGCAAGTGAACTTTGGCCGTCTCGCGCGCGGCAGGCGCACCACAGAAGCGAGCAATAAGGTAAAGGGCAAGTTCCTGCCAAGAGGTGACACCCCCTGCCGTCACGATGCCCTGTGCCTCGGCACTGAGACAAAGGATGCTGTCACGACGCAATTTCGCAAGGGGATAGACGCGGCTGAAGAGTTCGGCATAGGCCCAGTGCGAGGCCGCCTCCCTGCCGTTCAGCAGTCCCGCCTCGGCGAGTACCAGAGCGCCCGAGCAGACCGATGTGAGCAACACCCCGTCGCTGTGCAACGAAGTCAGCCAGCAGGAGAACGCCGCATAGTCCTCGCGCGGGGGCTGGTGGATCGAGCTGTACATGTCGCAGATCACGACGGCATCCACCGGACCGAGATCGGCGATGCTGTGGTGCGGCTCGACAAGAACGTTGCCGAGGCAACGGAACGCTTGGCCGTCCAGCGACACGATCCGGATGTCGAGCGCTTCGGTCCCCGGCTTGCCAAGCGTCATGTCGGGAAAGACCGCCCCCGCCGACATCAGTACATCGTAAAGGCCGTAAAGCACCGCCGCCGAGGTACTTGGGGCGGTCAGCAGCGCAATCCTCGGGCGGTGGTCGGGCATCTAGCGGCTCCAGTCAAATCCGGAGATTTGCATGAATGTGTCTTGTTTGGACCGATCCTGTCAATTCCACCTCTCGGACGCGGCGGCGGGATAGCTCATCATGCATCCAGCGAGGGGCCGGCCCCTGAGCCCGCCAAACGAAAACTATAAACCAGTAATCCAGTCAGAAGGGACATCGCCATGAAAGTGCTTCACATGCTTGCCGCAGCGCTTTGCATCGCCCTGCCTGCCGCGGCCCAAGACAAAAGCGCCGAGGACATCCGTCAGGCCGCGCGCGATGCGTTCGGCGTAGCCTTGCCCGACATCGAGAACTATCCCGACAGCATGGTGGCGGGCGCCTGGGCCTGGATGTCGGATGTCGAGGATGGGAAAGGCGCGCTGGACCCCAAGACGATGCAGCTGATCGGCCTTGCCGTCGCCTCGCAGATCCCTTGCGAATACTGCACCTACTACCACCGGGCGGCAGCGAAGTCGCTTGGCGCATCGGATCAGGAGATTGCCGAAGCGGCCGCAATGGCCGGATATGTGCGCAACTGGTCTGCGGTGCTGTACGGGACGGGCGCGGATGTCGAGGCCTATCAAGCGATGGTAGACGGGCTTTACCCGGCCAATTGAGAGCCGGTCGCGGGACAGACCCAGTTCTTCAGCGTCCCTGCCTGCGCCGCAGCAATAAGCCCATGAGGGAGACTGCGATGAAACCCGATACCCCTTCGCTACCGTTCTCCGACCTTGCTCACGCCGCCACGGGGGATGTGCTCTTGCCCGGCGAGGCGGATTATGACGCCGCGCGGGTGGTGTGGAACGGGATGATCTCGCGCAAACCTGCGGTGATCCTGCGCTGCACCTCCCGCGGTGATATTGTGGCCGGGGTCCGCTTTGCGGCACGCCATGGCCTTGCGGTTTCGATCAAGGGGGGCGGGCACAACGTGGCCGGACATGCGGTGGGCGAAGGGTCCCTGATGCTGGACCTGTCGCAGATGCGCGGCGTTACGGTCGATCCGGCAGCACGGACCGCCTGGGTCGATGGCGGCGCAACCTGGGCCGAGGTGGACGCGGCCACACAGGCGCACGGGCTGGCGACACCAGGTGGGCTGATTTCGGAAACCGGGGTTGGCGGGCTGACACTGAGCGGAGGCGTCGGCTGGCTGCGCAGCAAGCACGGGTTGACCATCGACAACCTGATTGCGGCCGAGGTCGTCACTGCAGATGGATCGGTGATGCTGGCCAGTGCCACCGAACATCCTGACCTTCTTTGGGCCCTGAAGGGTGGCGGCGGCAACTTCGGCGTTGTGGTACGCTTCTGCTTCGCCCTGCATCCCTTCGGACCGGAGGTGATGTTCGCGCTGCCGATCTACCTTGCGGCAGACGGCCCGGGCCCGATCCGTTTCTGGCGCGACTTCCTGGCCGACAAGTCGGACACCGTGGCCTCGCTGTGCGAATTTTCCACACTTCCGGAAAGTCCCGATGTCCCCGCAGAGCATTGGGGCAAGCGCTGTTTCACGCTGGCGGCGATCTATGCCGGGGATGCCACCGAGGGCGAACGGGTCCTAGCACCCCTGCGCGAGTTGGGAAAGCTGGCGGCGGATTTCTCGGGCCGGATGCCCTATGTGGAGGCGCAGAAGCTTTTCGATCCGCTGTTCCCCACCGGAGCCTACCGCTGCTACTGGAAGTCCCATCTCCTGACTACGCTGGCCGACGAGATGATCGACGAAGGTCTGGCGAATGCCACCGCCTCGCCCTCGGACCGGTCGATCAGTTCTTTCTGGAACTTCGGCGGTGCCACTGCCCGCGTGCCAGCTGCGGCCACGGCCTTCGGCGATCGGTCGTTCGGCTGGATGTATTCGCTCGACTCGGTCTGGGAAAAGCCGGAGGACGACGAAAAGGTGATGGGTTGGACTCGGAAAGCGTGGACAAGGTTCCGCCGGCATTCGCACGAAGGCCGACTGTACTTGAATTTCGCAGGCCAGGATGCGGACAGTGCGGACCTTACCAAAGATGCCTTCGGGCAGACCTATCAGCGGCTGGCCGCGATCAAGCGGCGCTACGATCCCGGAAACATGTTCCGCTTCAACCAGAACATCCAACCAGCGCAATGATGGAGACCGCGATCATTGAACTTTCCAGACGTTCGGTGCTGTGTGCCCTTTCCGGATCGGTGGCGCTCCTCGCGTTCAATTCCTCCGCTGCGGCCCAAACCATCGTCAAGGTCTCGCTCTGGGACAAGGGCGAGGCATCTATGGACGGAATGGAGACGGCCGAGATGGGCTTGGCGATGGCGGGCGCCGACATGGATATGGCGACAATGGGGATCACGGTAGACATGCCGGAGATCCCGGCGGGCGAAATCACCTTCACGGTGATCAACGACTCGCAGGAGTTCTATCACAGCCTGTCTATCGCGCCGGTTGCCGATGTAGCCACCGAGCTTCCGTATCTGAGTGACAAGATGATAGTTGACGAAGCCGCTGCGGGGACCGTTGCGCGGGGCAAAGAACTGCGGCCACATGCTTCTGGGTCTGTCACCGTCGAGCTGCAGCCCGGGATCTACATCCTTTTCTGCAATGTCGGGGGGCATTACGTCATGGGCATGTGGACACTCATCACAGTGACCGGGTGATCTTATACTAATTCACCCGAATGCAATCGCGGGGGTAGAGAGATGACTTTCACTCGACAGGGCTGCTTGCTTGTCATCGCTGTTGCGCTGGCGTCGCCCGTTCTTGCAGAGGGCCCGGATCCCGTGCGTGGGGCCGAATTGTTTCCGATCCGGTGCGTGGAGTGCCACGTGATCACCGATGGGGCAGAAAAGAAGATCGGACCAAGTCTGAAAGGCTTGATCGGTCGGACCTCAGGCACCCTGGAGGGATACGATTATTCCGACGCCATGAAGACGGCCGGAATAGTCTGGTCGGAACAAACACTGAAAACCTACCTCGTTGCGCCGCGCAAGATGGTTCCGGGAACCAAGATGAACTTCAACGGCCTGAAGCGTCCGGGAGAAGTCGAGGATGTCGTGGCCTATCTGCTGGAAGCCGGCACGTAGCAACGCCGGGGGGCTGGATCTTACATGAAAGGGCAGTGTCCTGACAAGCGATGGGCGAGGAAATGGAGTGGTCGGATTGGCGGCTCGCGCAGCCGCAGACCTATTCCAGCGACATTGCGGCATCGCTTAGGTCCACGTCGGACAGACCCAAGAGTGTTCCAACTGGTCGGCCTTGGCCGGTCCCATTCCAATCGGCAATATCTTGGCGGGCATGTCGAAGGGATGGCTCATGAATGCTAAGACTGACCGGCAGCTTTGGGCCGCCATTGCAGCTAGCCTGGTCTAAGGGTGTCATATCCGATGCTGCGCGGCGCCTCGACAAAGGGAGCCCTGAGCGGGCCTTCGCCCAGAGCATGGCGCGATCGAACAACACGTAGGTGCAGCAACGCACCGTGGCCGAAAGCGGAAGTTGAAACCTGTCACATGGCTCATTTCACGTAAGCCGCTATGTGCTACGCTGGGACAGTTTCCGATCAATCGAGATGCACAATGGGACAGTTCACGATCCGCCGTGCCGTCGTCGACGATATCCCGCCAGCATATGCCATGTTCCGTAGGTCGCTGTTCGACTACCTTTATCGGATGGGAGTTGTTGGCATCGCGCTCGCGAAGGATCCTCCCATCACTGATGCCTGGCGGCGGCAGTCCCCTTGGGTCGAGCACCTCTGGACTACCGCTAAGGAGAACTGGGTTGCACTGGACAATGCTGGACAACTGATCGGCTGGGCTCTTTCCATAGAGCGGAACGAGCATCTCGAGCTTTCGGTCTTCTTCGTGGACCCTGGTTTCCAAGGCAAAGGTTTGGGCCGGGAGCTCGTAAGTAGGGCAGTTCCGCAGAGTGGCTGTCGGCATCTAACGATAAATGCAACCCAAGATCCTCGTGCGCTTTCAGTTTATCTCCGTTCTGGCGTCCGGTTTGCCTCTACCTCAGTCGACGTGCTTGTTCGACCGACCTCGGTGGAGAAGACTGACGACCTAACCTTTGAACGTCTTGCTCCATGTGAAGACGCGGTCGAGGAGATTGTTGCCGTGGAACGGGACATTCTGGGATTTGCCCGTAGAACCGACATACGTTTCCTTCTGCAGCGCAGACCCGCGTGGATGGCCTTGCGCGGTGGCAGGCCCGTCGGGTTTGCTTTCGGGGTCCAGCCCAATCCCCCGGATACTGATGACGTTTCGCCTGGCTGCGGGCCGATGGCGGCGCTGAACCCGTCGGATATTCCCAGCCTTGTTGACCTTGTCATTCGAAGCGCCGTCGGTATCGAGGAGTTTACGGTCACAGTGCCGCTGGCAAACCATCGTGCAGTTCAGCACTTGCTACATCGGGGCGGACAGATTGACCCCTTCTACATGATGACCCTGACAACTTCGGACGACCTTTCCTTGGACCGCTACGTCCACACCTCGCCACCGTTCATATTATAGCGATCAGCGCTTGGTCGCGTCTCGCTTCTTTGTACGAGCGGCAATGTCAGCCTGGGATGTTCAAATAGAATCTGGCAAGTCCCGCTTCTTCTCTGACGAACACTGTAAGCCTCGCCTGCGTGAAGGGCGCAATACCGTTCTTTGCGTTTGCCGAGATGACAAGCTCGTAGAGGTGCTCGAAGCTGCCGTAGATCGATGGATCGGAGGTGGTCTCGCGGCACCGCTTGATCTGGTCGACAAGCGACAGCCAAAAGCCTTCAATGAAATACCCGAAGAACCGAACGACATGGCCCTCGTCCACTTGTCCAGTCCGGATCGCAATCCCGATGTCGTTGAAATATTGAGCGATGGTATCTTCGTGCGGCCTGAGATTGCCGTCCACCTCGCTTGAGTTTCCCAGAAAACTCTGGCGCGCACGCAGGATTGGCTCGGAAAGCCAGAGTTCGCGGAAGTAGTTCAGATGCGAGATCGAGTTTTGCTGCTGTGCCAACTTGATCTGGCGGACCACAAAGAAGAAGCCTGTGACAAGCGCTAGCGTTTGCATAGCGCTCCAGATCCATTGCCACTCAGGTGCGCCCAAAGCCGACAGGAGTTCGTTCAATCTGCACCTTTCTACAGCTTCGTGTCCGCAGTTTACCGTCCCATTCATGCTTCGCAAAGCTTTTGCACCCATGCTCCAAGAAGCAACCTTGCCTAGCCGAGGCGCCTGCGAGTAGCGATCCAGCAACCGCAGCCAACGGCAAGAAGGTCCGCATAGCCGACATTGCTCCTCAGAGGATGCTGCGACCCGCATGAACGTCCGGTCTGGGGATGCACAACGAGACGCGCACCGAGGCACGACTGGCAGCTTTGGGCCGAGAGCGATCGCTAGGTCACTTTGGGCGGAAAGCGGACGGTCGACTTACAAAGAAATCTGCGCATAAGGCAGTAACTATTGTGTCACTTGAGGTCGCCAGTAGATTTCGTAGCCCCCGAAGTCCAACAGACTGCAATGATTCATCGATAAGGATCGATCTAGTTCATCAGGGGGAAGCAGGTCATATGGGCTTTGTGGGGCTCTTTCCATACCTAATCTTATATGCCTTCGAGAAACTTGATCGCGAGTTGAAGCCTGTTGATACTGCAACTTCCAAGACCGACAACGCCGTCTCCGACAGCAGGCTCCGAGCCTCTTCCAAGCGCAATCCAAGGTAATAGCTCTTGGGTGTTTCCCGCATGACCGACTTGAACGTCCGTTCCAAGTGTCGCGTGCACCGGCCAAAGATCTGCGACAACTCTCCCTGGTCCAAAGGCGTTGCGACGTTTGCCTTCATCGCGCTAATGACCTTTGCAATGCCGGGATGGCGGATTTCCATTGCGGTCGGATAGATTGCCTTTTGTGTGACGCTGGCTTCCCTACGACGTGCATGCAGGCACATCTCGGCCACAGCATTTGCAAGTCTGGCTCCGTGGTCCTTCTCGATAAGCGCAAGCATCATGTCCACGCCCGCTTCGCCGCCGGCGCAGGAGAAGTGCCTGGGTCCAATCGAGTAGATTTGCTGCAGGGGTTCGAGATCGAAAAGCTCGCGGAAGGCAGGTCGGTTCTCCCAATGCACGGCGGGAGAGTCGCCGCCCAGTAGCCCCGCACGCGCAAGAGTGTAGGCCCCGGTGCAGATCGCCCCTATCCGTCCACCCTTGCGCTCGTGGGTGCGCAGCCAGGACAGGACGCTACGGTCGGCGGCCAGAGAGGCTTCGGTTCCCGAACACACGACGACTGTGGCATCTCGCTCGAGGGGTATTAGACCCAGATCAACTTCCACCCGAACTCCGGCCGAGCTTTCCACCGATTCGCCGTCCCTGCTAAGCAGGCTCCAGCTGTAAAGCGGCTGCTGCGTCAGTTGGTTTGCGATGCGCAGTGGTTCGATGGCTGAACTGAAAGCAAGAAGCGTGAAACGCGGCAGCGCAAGAAAAGCAAAATGCCGCGTCTTGTCAGAAGAGCCAGCAAGCCGAAGAAAGGCCACCCCGCGCGGGATGACTGCCGCCGCGTGAGACAAACGGTGTACGTCTTCGTGAATCGACATCCTGACCCCCGGATCAACTCGATCTGCGACGCAAGAAAAGCTTGGCGGCCCAACGCGCTAACGTGATCCGCCACCCTTTCGGGTCCAGAGGAAGACTGTCCAGTTGATCTTGTGACAATCCCCCTCCGTGAAGAAAGACGATGCTCATGTCGGGACCCCCTTGGAGCGGTAAAGGCTTAAGGCGCGAATGGTAGAAGGGATAGAGTGCCGACATCGGACTAGCCTTCGCCGACAAGGTGGCCGTCTTCCGGATTCCACCAGACATAAAGCGGCTGACCGATCCCAAGCGGCAGTCCGGTAAGTTCGTCATGGCTCTTCTGGACCCGGATTTCCTGGCCCTGGGCGGTTTCCAGGTAGACCGTGGCCGTTGCACCGACGAATTCCTCGCCGATCACCTTCACCGGCACGGCGTTCACACTCCCGGCCGGGGCGGTGGTGCTGAGATGTGTCTTCGTGTCCAGAACGGTCAATGTCGCAGTCTCTCCGACCGTCGCAGGCGAGGCGAGGCGCAAAGTGCCGACAGCCGCGTCGAGTTCGAAACCCACAGTGCCAGACCGGACCTTGCCGGAAAAGAGGTTCGACGATCCCAAGAAATCGGCCACGAAGCGGGTGCGCGGAGTACGGTAAATCTCTTGCGGGGTGCCGATCTGTTCAATCACCCCCCGGCTCATAATTACCACGCGGTCGGCCATCGAGAAGGCCTCTGACTGGCTGTGGGTGACGTAGACGAAGGTGATTCCCGTTTCGCGCTGAAGGTTCTTCAAGACCGACTGCATCCGCACCTTAAGCGCGGCGTCCAGCGCCGAGAGCGGTTCGTCCAGCAGGAGGATCTCCGGTTCGACCACCAGCGACCGGGCCAGTGCCACGCGCTGGCGCTGGCCGCCGGAAAGCTGGCTGATGTTGCGCTCGGCGAACTCGGTGATCTGCATCCGGTCGAGCCACTGTTCCGCCCGCCGTCGCCGTTCCGCCTTGCCGACGCCACGCATCTTCAGCGCAAATTCCACGTTCTCACGGACGTTGAGGAACGGGAAGAGCGCGAGGCTTTGCCAGACCATCGGGGTGTCGCGGCTCCAGGTCGGCAGGTCGTTGATCGGCTTGCCGGACAGGCGGATCACGCCCTCGGTCGGCGCCTCAAGTCCCGCCAGCATCCGCAGCGTGGTGGTCTTGCCGCAGCCGGAGGACCCCATGATCGCCAGGAACTCACCCTTCTTGATCTCGAAGTCCAGCTTCTTGACGGCCACGAAGCCGCCGAAGGTTTTCACCACGCCTTCAAAGGAAACAAGGGTGTCGCGGCTCATGGGGTTACTCCTGGTCGGCGGGCTTGGCGCCGCGACCGGACAGCAGAAGCTGCGCCAGGATCACAAGCGTCATGGAAAGAATGAAGACGAAGGTGCCGATCGCGTTGATCCGCGGGCTGACCTGGCCTTGTAGGAAGCCCAGCACCTTGACCGGCAGCGTCTCGTTCAGGCCGGACACGAACCAGGCCACGGCGAATTCGTCGAAGGACACGGCCATGGTGATGAAAAGCGCGCCGAAGATCGCCGGGGCGCAGAAAGGGACGATGACATGCCGCATCGCCATCCATTCGGACGCGCCAAGGTTCCAGGCCGCAGGCTCCAGCGCCGGGTCCATCTGGGACAGACGCAGCCGGATGATCGCCATCGCGAAGGGGGCGCAGACGACGACGTGACTGATGATCACGGAAAGCGCATTGCCCGACAGGTTGATGCGGGACAGGTAGGCCAGCATCGCCAGGCCCAGGATGATGACCGGGATCGTCGGCGGCAGCAGCGCGAGGGCCAGGTAGACCTGCTTGCCCGCGAACTTGTAGCGATAATCGGTGTAGGCGGCTCCGAAGCCCAGCGCGGTCGAGCAGATGCCGACGATCACGCCGACAAACAGGGTATTGCGCGCACCTTCCCAGACCAGGGGGTCGGTGGCGACGGCGCGGTACCAGTCCAGGGAAAACTCACCCAGCGGGATGGAGGGGAAGCGGTCCGAGTTGAACGAGAAGACGAAGCTTGCGGCGATGGGTGCGAAGACGAAGACATAGGCTAGGACCACGTAGACAACGAGTGCCCAGTCGACGGCACGGTTGCGGTTCATGTCGAACGAGCCGCTCATTTCGATTTCCCTTTGTAGGCAAATTTCACGGCGGCGAAGGCGACAACCATCAGCGTGCCGATCATCGTCAGCGCAATCACGGCGGCGCGGGGCCATTGCTGGCCGGATTTCGTGGTGTCGGTGATCAGGATCGACAGCGTCGTCGGCTCACCCCCGCCGAGGTACACGGGGCTCACGAAATCACCGAACGCCAGGATGAAGCAGAACAGCGCGGCGATGACCAACCCGGTGCGGGCCGAGGGTATGACCACCTCGAACACCGTGCGCAGCCGCCCGCAGCGCATGTTGTGCGCGGCCTCGATCAGGGTGCGGTCGATGAAGACCAGACTGAAGAGCTGCAACAGGACCACGAGCGGGAAGGCGAGCGTCAGGTAGCCGATCATGGTGGCACCGACGGTGTTCAGCATCTGGAAGGGGCCAAGCCCGATCCAACCGAGGATGACGTTGATGATGCCGTTGTCAGAGAGGAATATCTGCCAGGAATAGATCCGGACCAAGTAACTCGTGAAGAACGGGATCACCATCAGGAAGACCGCCCAGCGCCGGGCCGTGTCCGACATCTTGAACGCGATGGCATAAGAGGCCGGGAAGGCGAAGATGCTGGTCAGCACCGCAGCCGCCGCAGCCAGCGCCAGAGTGTTCCCATAGGCCTGCCAGAACACGGCGCGGCCATACATCGTGGTCCAGTTCACCGTGTCGAAATCCGGCGACATCACGAAATTCTTCACCGTCCAGAAGGACAGCGCGACCAGGAACAGAAGCGGGAAGACGAAGAACAAGACCTGCCAGATCAGAAGCGGCAGCGAGAAGGTCAGACCGTAGAGGGTGATCGGGCGTCGCATCGGCGGGCGCTCTCCTGCAAAGGACTGCGGGCCGGGGGATCGCCCCCCCGGCCCGCATCGTCAAGGCTCAGGCGCCTTTGTATTCCGACCAGAAGTCGTTCCAGGTCTCCAGGTCCTGCTGGACCGGCCACTGGCGATACTTGATGCGGCCCGCGCGGATCATGTCCATCGCGTTGCCGGCATCCTTGGTCATGCCCTGGCGCTTGGCCTCGTCGGGGTTCTCGGCCTGCAGGACCTCCCAGCCCTTGGCGTTCGGGATCAGGGCGGGATAGGCCGCCATCTGGGCCGATTTCGCCTGACCCTTGGCCGAGGTGATGTACTGGATCCACTTCTTCGCGAGATCCGCCTTGGCCGAACCCTTACCGATCGAGAAGCACTCCGACCACTGCAGCCCGCCCTGTTCCGGGATGACCGATTTCACCTTGGCCCCCGACTTCTCCAAGACGCCGGTGATCCAGTCGCCGATGCCGCAGAACGCGAGCATCTGGCCGTCGTTCAGGGAGGAGAAGGTCCCGCCATAGTCGAAGAAGCCGCCGATCTGGGGCCGCAGCGACATGGTTTTTTCCTGCACCGCCGCCCAGGCGGCTTCGTCGATGTCATAGGGGTTGGCGTTGCCGGTCAGCAGGCTCATCTGTCCAAGGTTCGGCAGGTGCCAGTCGAAGTGCCCGACCTTGCCGGTCAGCTTCGGATCCCAGAAGACGTTGTAATTGGCCGCTTCCGCCTCGGTCAGGGCATCGGTGTTGTAGGCGACACCAAGGAACCCAAAACGGGTCACCAGCGAGAACAGCTTGCCGTCCTGCCAGTTGCCGGGGAACTGCTGGAACTCGGGGAAGAACTCGTCCAGCGCATAGTCGGCGGGGTCCAGCTCCTCGACATAGCCCGCGGCGTTCAGCGCCTGGACGTATTCAGCGTCCGACAGGATCACGTCGAACGTGCCGGGGGGCGACTGCGAGATCAGACCCAGCATGTTGTCGCCGCCGGTATAGTATTTCGGGATGAACTTGACGTTGTTCTCGGCCTCGAACTCGGCAACCATGTCGGGCTCGGCATGGCCGTACCAAGCCAGCATGGTCAGCTCTGTCGCCTGCGCAAAGGCGCGGCGCGACAGCATGGGAGTGGCCAGCAGGGCCGCCCCCGAGGCAAGTAGCGAACGGCGGGAAAGACCCATCGCGGTATCGATCTTGGTCATCTTCGTAGTCCCCATTGTCGTTATGTCGGCGATCTTCTTCCCGCGACGTTAGGGGATCGCTGCGGCCGGACAAAATCGGTTCTTGAAATCCATTGATTAGCGCCCGTTATGCTGCCCGCAGTTTCATCATCCCTGCAGCGGGCGGACGCCGGACCCCACGCTTTCCAGTCCTGCCACCAGGTCGCTGACCAGTTGCAGACCCGCCGGCGACAGGCGCGGGTGCTTGTAGAAAAGGCCGATCCGCAGCGGCTCAAGCTTAGGAAATCCCTCGGCTTCCCGCAATTCGCGCATTCCCGGCATCATAGTCGCCCGCGTCAGCGCCGTGACACAGAGCCCGTTCAGCACCGCGTTCTGCAGGCCCGAAATGCCGGGGCCGGTGTATACGATCCGCCAGCGCCGTTCGGCTGCATCTAGCGCCTCGATCATGCGCGAGCGGTAGTCGCAGCCTTCCAGATGTGCTCCCAACGGTACCGGACGGGCATGCGACAGTTCAAGCGACTCGGCGGCTGCCCAGATCGGCTGTTCGTCCCAGACGCGCGACAAGTAGGGCATCCTGGCTGTAGGCATTGTGGCCACGATGATGTCGAGGTCGTCCGAACGCAGGTGTTGGTGCAACTCGCGGGAAAGGTCGCAGTGAATCTCCAGATCCACGTCCGGGTTCTGGTGCAGGAATCTGGTCAGCGTGTTCTGCAGAAATGCCACCGCATAGTCCGTCGGCAGACCGATCCGTAGGACGCCCTGCACTTCTGACCTATGAAAGTAACGCACGGCCTCGTCGTTGATCCGCACCATCTCGCGCGCATATGACAACAGCGCCTCGCCTGCGGGAGTGGTGTGGATCGCCCTGCCCTCCTGGGCTAGCAGAGGCGTGCGGACCAGTTCCTCCAGCCGTCGGATCTGCAATGAAATCGCTGGCTGGCTGCGCCCCAGGACCGCCCCGGCCTTGGAATGCCCGCCGAGTTCGACCACCGCTATGAAGGTTCGCAACAGGTCGGTCGGAAGGTTGGTAAGGAGCGCCACGGATTTGCTCCAGCAATGGAACCATTGTGACTATCTATTTTCCTTATGCAGGCCCGGCAACATAAATTTGGCCATCACTCATTTAGGTATTGGCCCATGAAACACGAAACTGCCTTCGCCTCGGAACTGACCTGGCCGGACTACCACGCCGCGGTCCACAATGGCGGGACGCCGATCCTGATCCCCCTCGGCTCGATGGAGCAGCATGGCCACCACATGCCCCTGCATGTCGACGTGTTGCTGCCGACCGAATTTGCCAGGCGCGTCGCGCCCCAGATCGGCGCCCTGGTCGCGCCCGCCTTAACCTACGGCTACAAATCGCATCAGAAGTCGGGCGGCGGCAATCATCTGCCGGGCACGACCAGTCTGGATGGCGCGACCCTCGTCTCGGCGCTGCGGGACGTGGTCAAGGAATTCGCCCGCCACGGCGTGCGCAAGATCTGTATGGTGAACGGCCATTTCGAAAATTCCTGGTTCATCATCGAAGGCATCGACCTGGCGCTGCGCGAACTGCGCTGGGACGGGATCACCGACCTCAAGGTCGTGGTCCTGTCCTACTGGGACTTCGTCCACAAGGAGGCCATCGCCCAGCTTTACCCCGGCGGCTTCCCCGGCTGGGACGTGGAACACGGCGGGGTGCTGGAGACCTCGCTGATGCTGGCGCTTTACCCCCAGCACGTCCACCTCGACCGCGCGATGGATCATCCGGCTGCGACCTTCCCGCCCTATGACGTCTACCCGGTGAAGGCAGAATGGACGCCCTGTTCCGGCACGCTGTCGTCGCCCAAGGACGCCTCGGCCGAGAAGGGGCAGATCCTGCTCGAGGTTTGCACCAAGGGAATTGTCGATGCCCTGAGGACCGAGTTCGCCTGACATTCATTTTACTCCCCGGTGAACCCCTGGGGCCCTTCGGGGCCCCTCTTCTTTACGCCGAATGCTGACGCTGCGGGCGGATACAAAAAGGGAAAGGGGCCGGAAACCCGGCCCCTTTCGACGTCTCCTCTGCGGGATCAGTTCTTGATGATGTTGTGCTCGGGTCCGAAGGGGAAGCCGGTGATGTTCTCGGCCCCGGTCTCGGTCACGATCAGGATGTCGTGCTCGCGGTAGCCGCCCGCGCCCGGAACACCTTCAGGCAGCATCACCATCGGCTCCATCGACACGACCATGCCCGGCTTCAGTTCCGTCTCGATATCCTCGCGCAGCTCCACCCCAGCCTCGCGGCCGTAGTAGTGGCTGAGGACGCCGAAGGAATGGCCGTAGCCGAATGAGCGGTACTTCAGAAGGTCCCACTGCCGGTACATTTCGTTCAGTTCCAGCGCGATCTCGTTGCACTTGGCGCCGGGTTTGATGAGATCGAGGCCCCGGCGGTGGACGGCGACGTTCTTCTCCCAGATGTCCAGGCTCGCGTCATCGACGTGGTCGCAGAACAGCGTCCTTTCCAGCGCGGTGTAGTAGCCGAAGATCATCGGGAAGGTGTTCAAGGACAGGATCTCGCCCGACTTAACCTTCTTGTTCGTCACCGGGTTGTGCGCCCCGTCGGTGTTGATGCCGGACTGGAACCAAGTCCAGGTGTCCATCAGTTCGACGAAGGGGAAGGAGTTCGCGATCTCGCGGATCATCGCGTTGGTCCCAGCGATGGCGACCTCATGTTCCGGCACACCGGACTTGACGGCGCCCGCCACGGCCCAGCCGCCCACATCGCAGATGCGCGCGCCGGTGCGGATGAGGGCGTGTTCCTCGGCCGACTTGATCGACCGCATCCACATCGAGGGCTGGGCGATGTCCACGAACTCTACGCCTGGCAGGGCGGCTTCCAGCGCCTTGCGGTAGTCGAGGTTCACATGGTCAAACTCGATTCCCAGCCGCTTGACGCCCGGGGTCAGCTGCCGCACCGCGCGGTAGAAGTTGTCGCGCCGCCAGTCGGTGTAGGTGATGTTGCCGCCGAAGCTGCGCCGCCAGGGCTGACCTCCGTCGATCCCGGCCGAGATGGTGGTGGCATTGTTCTGCGTGATGACCATGCCGTACTTGCGGCCGAAGTAGCAGTAGAGCCAGCCGGAGTAGTAGTTGATGCAGTGATAGGACGTGAACAGCGCTGCGTCGACATTGTTCGCAGCCATCCAGCCCCGCACGTCATCCTGCCTGCGCTTCATCTCGGCATCGGAAAAGGGGGAATAGTCCTTGTCCCCATTGTGCCATTCCGTCACGTGCAACATGTCTTCAGTCATTTGATCCCCCATGGAAGGTGCGAATTCATTGGGAGGACCATACTTTGCGGCGCCTGCAGCCTGAAATTTGTTCTGAAAATCCTTCCATTTAAGAATTCGAGAAAGAGCGTCGGCGTCGCACCAACCTACAGCGCAGGCTTCACTCATTGAGTTTCTACCTGATTGAAAGTATCTCAGCCAAGCAGCCCGGATCTTGCGTGTTGATGGAGGCAGCTGCCGCGTATTCTATGGGTTGGTGAGCCGCAGGTGACCGCGCCATCAGCCAGCATTGAATGGCAGCTTAGGGCCGAGAGCGATCGCTAGGTCACTTTGGGCGGAATGCGGACCTTGGCCGATGTGAGCATATGTCCGCTTTGCGCTTCAAATTAGACCTGCAGTCCTATCCCGTCTCATCTCCACGGAGTCCACAACTACCTAACCAACGTTAGGCGGTTGTGTACAGGGGGCGGGAATGGCGGGATTGCATCGGCTGGTGGCCTACGAGCGGGTGTCGACTTCGAGACAGGGCGCGGGCGGACTTGAGCTCGAAGCGCAGCGCAAGCTGATCGAGGACTTTGCGGCCTTGCGCGGAGCCGAGGTTCTGGCCGGTTCATGGAGGTCGAGAGCGGGCGAAAGGCCGACCGGCCGGAACTCATGAAGGCGCTGCACCTTGCGAAGGTCACGGGTGCGACGCTTGTGATCGCAAAGTTGGACTGGGTCTCGCGCTACGCTGCGTTCCTGCTTGCCCTGCGCGACAGCGGGCCCGGTTCGTGGCCGTCGGGCTCGGAACCAAGGTCTAAACTGGATCGCCAGAGTCTGTCCCTGAAACAAGCAATCTTACATTCGTTAGTTGGGCACCCATATCCGTCCCACCAGCGCGGGGTCATTGCGGGCAAGCTCTGCCTTGGCACAGAAGGCGGTCGGGTCGGCCTTGCCGACGGCGATTGCCGCGCCAAAATGCGTGCCGAAGGCGAACATCACCTCTGACCGCAGCAAGACGCTTTCATGCGAGGCGTACTTCAGGTCTTCGTCCCGCATCGGTACGATCTGTGACAGGAATTCTATGCGTTTGTCCGAGTCGGTCTTGAAGCCCGGGCAGATGACCTCCACCCCCTCCTGGTAGGCAAGCGCCCGAAGGATGGCCAACTGCTCGTCGGTGAAGCGGAAGATCTCGATTTCACCGACAAGGCGGGTGATCGTGGTATCCACATCGGTCGCATAAACAGGCCAAGCCAGTGTTTCGGCTCGGGACGGCAGCCCCGTTGCGATCAGGGCCAGACCCAGACTGGCGGACACTAGCGATCTTGAGTAATTGCGCATGGAGCTGTTACGCCTTTGACTGGGTGGACACTGGTTTGTTCCGCGATACGCAACCCTTAGCCGCCGTTCACCAAAGCCTCGGGGAAAGTGTAGCGTTCTTCTCCGATGCTGATGGTGAACATGTCGCCCGATTTTTCAAAGTTCAGGGGTGCGGCGGCATTGGTCCCGACCGGCGCGCCGCCTTCGAAAAGGATCTGGCGCTCTGCACCATCCCCCAGGGCAATCCAGACGCCCGCATTGCCGGGGCCATCACGGACGACTCCAAATGGGCAACTGCGCATCGCCGTGTCAGCAATCATGGCGCAGTCGACGGTTCCAGTCGCATCGAAAGGCGTGCCGTTGCCGACCGGACCCTCTGCTGGCACCTCTGGCGCGGCAGGGGCGGCGGCTTCGGTAAGGTACTTCCCGGCAGCCCAGCCCTCCACGCCCGATCCGTCGATCCGGATGCTGCACCAGCGCGTTTGGCCAGTCATCCGGCAGCCCTTGTTCTGCATCACCTCGCCGTTGCGCGCCTTGCCGACGACGTCGTATCGCGTGTCGGGACCCAAGCGGATGTTCAGCGCATCCTCGGCCAAACCCGACACCTGCCACCAGTCTGGCCCGCCTGCCAGCCCGTCGGCAAAATCGGCACCAGCAAGGCCGATCCCCAGTGCATAGGTCGAACCTTCATCCCGACGCGCAGCGTTGCGCATCAGGTAGACTTGAACCACGTAGTTGCCTGCTGCAGGCAGCGGAATATCGGCGACAGTGCCGGAGGTAGCGCCGATGAAAAGCGCCTCGGCCGAGCCTTGCGGCAGGATGTTGAAGTAGAGGCTGGCGTTGGCGGCAGACAGATCGACCGAAAGGGTCTGCCCGGCGGCTCCGGCGATCACATACTCCGCTGTCTCGTCACCCTTCAGAGTGCCCATGAGGATTGTGCCAGCTACGGCTTCTGGCTCAGGCACGGTCCGTACTGTCTGGGCAGGGCTGGCCACCGCGAAAGCCACTAAGATTGCCGCAGTGGTGAGAAGCGGGAAAAGCGGGCGCGTAGGACGCATGGGCATCATCTCCTGCGGAATGGCTGGCCCGCTTGCAATGGGTCGGCCTGAACCATCAGTGATACGCCATCGACGGTATCGCGATATCCGAAAGACGAAGTGGGGGACCGAGAGGTCGCGATCCCACCGAGTTGCCTGCAGCGAAAGATGTCCGTTTCGCGTAAAGGATAGTGGGGTGCTGGGCCACGTATACGGTGGAGATATCCGAGAGATCGGACTGGGCCTTCGCAATTGCGGGCCTTGGTATGGCGTTGGCCCTGAACCCAGGATGCAGGAATGAACAAACGGCTTGGAATTGCACTTGTCGCCCTGGTGATCTGGTTGGGGATCACGGTCTTTGCCGGCAAGCTGTTCACTGATGGCGACATATCCTTGCAGGAGGCCGTGTCTCGGGGCATCGGTTGGGCCTGGGTGGCGGCAGCCGGGTTTATTCTAGCGGTCTGTCACTGGCAGGGCTGGAGCGATGTCGGGCTGAACCGGTGGGCCAGCTTTCGTGACTGGCGTCTGGCGTGGCTGCCGATGCTGTACATTCTTGTCGCTCTGGGCTTTGCCTTCGTCTTTGGACTGCCGCCTGCAACGGTGCTCATCTTCATCGCGATCAACTGTTTTTTCGTCGGGTTTTCCGAAGAATTGATGCTGCGCGGTGCCGTTTTTCAAGGGTTTCGCCATACAGTATCGATTTGGCCTGCCGTCTTGCTCACCTCGGTGGTTTTCGGTGCGATGCACAGTCTGAACGTCTTTGTCACGGGCGACCTGAAGCAGGCGCTGATCCAATCGTCGGCAGCGTTCCTGTCCGGGATCCTGTTCATTGCCTTACGCCTGCGCACCGGGTCGCTGTGGGTGCCGATCATCGTGCATGCTTTGTGGGACTTCGCGACCTTTACCGTGGGGGGCGCCACCGGCGGGATGCATCACGGCGACCTGCCGGCCGAAACGCTTACGATGGCTGAGCCAGGCACGCTGACTCAATTCGTACCGGTTCTTCTTGTCCTGCCCAACGCCATCTACGGGTTGTGGCTGATGCGAAACATAAGCGCGACGCACGCGAACCCCGAGACGTGACCTGACCTGAATTCTCTAACTCAAGCTAAGGGAACTTTCTGATCAAGAAGCTTCTTTCTGCGACGATCATGGCAGCAGTGCTGCCAACTGTCTGGATTTGAAGGGTCGTGTGGATATTCCACCGGGCCGGCACTTTGCTACGGAGTTCTCGGCTATAGCACCAACCGGATCTTTTCTGAAGGTTTGGGGCAAGATTCACGTCGACAGGCGGCGGGGTGTTCTATGGCGTTGGGCTTTATTACCGGGTCACTGAAACCGTGTTCGTAGGCGTCGAGTATCGCGGTGAAGTCTTCGGCCAGGGCGACGGATCGGACGAGCAGAATGGCAAGTACGGTCAGAAAACCTCGGGGCCCGATGGCCCGCATGGTTGTGCCTCCGCACATGGGTGTTTTTTCAGTCGTCCGACAACAATGTCCGCCAAATCAGCGCACCGATTGCCGCGCCTATCAGCGGGGCGGCCCAGAACAGCCACACCTGCGCCAGCGCCGGACCATCTGCAAAAAGGGCCACTCCAGTAGACCGCGCTGGGTTGACCGAGGTGTTGGTGACCGGGATCGAGACAAGGTGGATCAGCGTCAGGCAGAGCCCGATGGCGATGGGGGCAAAGCCTGCCGGCACGGTCTTTGACGTAGACCCGAGGATCACAATCAGGAAGAAGGCGGTCAGCACCACTTCGGTCACAAGGGCAGAGGTCAGGCTGAACCCGCCTGGCGACGCGATGCCGTAGCCGTTGGACGCGAACCCACCGCCACCGACAAAATCAGCCTTGCCCGCGACGATGAGGTAAAGCACGGCGGCGGCGGCCACTGCGCCCACCACCTGGGCGACCCAATAGGGGATCAGGCTGCGCATCTCGAACCGGCCGGCCAAAGCCAACCCAAGGCTGACCGCCGGGTTGAAATGCCCGCCAGATATGCCGCCGACCGCATAGGCCATAGTCAACACCGTCAGACCGAAAGCGAGCGAAACGCCCAGAAGGCCGATGCCGACCTCGGGGAACGCTGCGGCCAGGACCGCGCTGCCGCAGCCGCCAAGGACCAGCCAGAAGGTGCCAAACGCCTCAGCGGCAAGTGGACGGATCATTTCAATTTTCCTGAGGTTCTGAAGCTGCGGAGTTTCGAGGAGGTAGGGCGCCGCTGCGGACGCCCTTGGTGGGCATCCAAGGCTTACAGCCGACCGCCACGCGCCGAGATCACCTCGCCAGTATCGCGCATTGTGCAGACCATATGTTCATGCCCGACGGATGCCTCGATCTCCCATTCATGCTTGCTGGGCGACCGGGCCTTGATGATATGGACATGGTGGGAACTGACCGCGAAGTTCGTTGCGAGCAGGGCAGCACATCCCTTAACCGCCATGGGCGGGGCTTTCTGATCAGCGCCCGTGTTCTGGCGATGGGCGACGCTCTTTTCGCGCTCTGCGTTGCCCGCCTGCCAGCCTTCGGCACAGTCGCGAGAGCTTTCGGTGTAGGTGTAACCATGCAGGCCATCACGATAGCAACTTTCGAAATCGGCAGCGCCCTGACCGTTTATCGGCGCATATCCGCCCGTATAATGGTTCTTGTGGTGCAGGAGGGTGGCGATACCGAGAAGTGCAGCTGCAGCTGCCACTTTTTCATCATGGCTCATCTCGGCCATTGCCGGCGCCGCAGAAAGCTGGACACAAAGGGCGGCTGTCCCCAGCCCGACAAATCCAAGTTTCATCTTCGAACTCTCCCATGTTGATTGGTGTGCTCAGTCGCAGATCAGGGTTCGGCCACTTGGCCCAAAGCCTAAATTGGCGGTCGAAAGGTCACTATCCGCTAGGCGAAACGGGCTGCACTCTCAGTCGATCCCAAGCAGCTTGCCCTTTGGACCAAAACGGCAGTTGAATTCGCGGGTGGTGGCTGTGCTTTGGACAAAGACTTCGTACCCGCGTCCGGCGGGCTGCGGCGGATAGGCCGTCAGTGACCGGATGGGCAAGCCATTTGCGACCGCTACGGCGCTGCGGCAAAGCTCTGGCAGCAAAGCCAAAGCGGGCGTGGACCCCGAAGCCGGGGCGCCGGATTCCCGCAGGAACCCGCCCGAGGCCCAGCCTGTGAAGCTGCCGTCAGGCGCTGAAACTTTGCACCAGCGGGCGCGACCTTCACCGACACAGCCGCCATTGCGCAGGATTGTGCCGTTGCCGACACGCGCCATGATGCGGTCCCGCGTCGACGGCCCCTCGCGCACATTCAGCAGATCGCCTGCGCCCACGCCCGCCACGGCCCACCAATCGGGCCCGCTGGCATCGGCATCGCCGCCGCCCGCCGGTGGCTTGGAGGCCGTTGCCCGACCCTCGATGCTGATCGACAGACGGTAGTCCGCCACCTCTCCACGACGCGCGGCATTGCGGGTCAGATAGACCTGAACCACCCAGTCGCCACCTGACGGAAGGGTGACGGTTGTGCTGTTGCCGCTGACCGACCCGATGTAGACCGCCTCATCCGATCCGCTGCGGCGGATGTTGAAATAGGCGCTGGTATTGCTGGTCGCCATGTCCACCGACATGCGCTGACCCTTTGACGCGCCCAGAACGTATTTTACCCCACGTTCGCCCCGGATCGTACCGCTGACGATGGTCCCGGTGGCCCCGGCGGCAAAGGTAACACGCTCGGTCCGATCTTGGGCCGATGCAGCGGTAACGCCGCCCGCACCGACGGCAAGGACCACGGCAAGTATGCGCAAAGTCAGCATTCTGTTCCCCCCAAAGCAGACTAGGTTTCCGAAGGAAGACGCAATGGTCCCTGCCTGTCAGAAAGGTTGCGGGCGGCCTGCTGGGGCCGCCCAAAGCGCGCTGGGATCAGAGGTTGCCTTCGGACCCGCTGTACATGACCTGCAGCACCTTGCCGCTGCTGTTGGTCCGGCAGATCCAGGGCGCTTCCGCACCGGCGACGGTTGCCTGTGCCGTGTTGCCCGCCTCGGATTCGGCCACATCGAAGATTGCAACGTCACCCGCAGAAATGTTTGCCTGCCGAGCGATGGCGGCCTTGCAGTTGGTGGCCGTGGCTCCGGTCAGGTTCCCGCCGGTGTTGCCGACGTCCGTGGCGTCCATCGTGGGTTCAACACAAGCCGAAAGCGCAAGCGCTCCGAAAAGTGCGACAATGGCAAAGGGTGTCTTCATGTTCTGCAGCCTTTTCATGAGGTTTGAGGACAGGCGCTGAGCCCGGGGACAACAGTTAGTAGAACCGGCACTCGTCAATTAGATGTAACGAAAGGAGCGCTCTATTGCAGGGCGATCGCCCAAGATTGCAGCGTTAACTGGGCTGCGGCCACCATTCCCACATGATGAGCTATCCGATTTCCCGGTTGCCTTGACTTGCGGCGCTTTCGACGCAGTTACCATCATAGTTGTTGTAGAAGGTGGGCATCTGACCTCTCGTTTCGGTCTCGTGTAACTTGGGTGACATGGAAAATCGGGCCATGCTATCCGCTTTGCGAAACGCGATTTTGAGCAGCGGTCGATCTGCCGTAGTTCAGATTGCTGCGTTGGAGACTGGTTGGCTATGCAGTGCAGCCATAGTGTTTCGCAGTTGTCACGGTTGTCAGTTGGTGGACGGTTTTCACTACATAGTTGGGGCAATTTGTCGTGTTCGAACCTTCGACGACTTACCGGCGTCAACACTACAGCAATCTCGACGGCAGCAGTTTGCTGCCGTCAATCATGTTCAACGAATGCAAGCGGCTCACGATCAATGGCCAGAATGGCTCGGTCACCACGGAATTGCTGACGATTGGCTCGCAGGGCCCCACAATCGGGCGTGTGGTCTCGACCGGCCATGAGATTGAGTTGCGCGAAACCGATAGCATCACGTTTCTACTGCCTCGGGCCGGACGGCTGGATATTAGCATTGGCTCCCGAAGCTATTGTAATCATACTGGGCAATTGATGGCATTCCGCCCAACCGAACGCCGCACCAGATCCTTGGCTGACCCGATCGCCAGGTTCAGAGCCGCCACCCTTCAAATGCCGATGGCCCAGATGCAGAAGGTGGCTGACGCTGCCGGAGTGACCGTTGACCGAGCGTTTCGGCAAGATGGCGTCACGCTTCAGGGCGATGGTGGACTGTTCCTGACGCGTAGCCTACCGCAGCTGGCCGACGATCTGTTTCTGCGCCCATCACTCGGCTTGCCGCAAAGCGCGGCGCAAGCAATCCGTCAACTGATAAATGACCAGCTATGCGAAATGACTGAAATCGAGGTGGCTCAGGCTTCGTCTCGGCGCATACTCCCGGCCCTCCATCGGGTGCGGCAGGCAGAAGACTTCATGCATCAGCACAGCGATGACCCGGTTTCGATCCTGGAAATTGCACAGGCGTTGGGGGTCAGTGTCCGCAGCCTGCAACTCGCCTTCAACGAGGTTTACGGCGGCCTTAGTCCCCGCGGTTATCTGAACCGGATCCGGCTGGAAAAAGCACGCCATCGGTTGTTGGCGGCCAATGGCGACAGTCAGGTCACCACCGTCGCGCTGGACAGCGGATTTTTCCACCTCAGCCGGTTTGCCCAGGCCTATGCACGCGCCTTTGGAGAACGTCCCAGCGAAACGCTTGCCCGCCGCAGGGCGTGATCGGACTTATCCGGGGGGCAGGACCCACTGTGGTTTCAACGTTTCAATACACCCGGTCGCAAGCTCGACCGTCGGCTGTTCGATGAACGCCAGCCCGATGTCCTTGGCGCATTGCGAAAAGATCAGCGCGCCGTGCCCGGCCTCGGGAAAGCCAAGCACCCGCGCATTGCCCAGGTTGGCCGCCGTATCCTTGGCATCGGCGGAGGAGGTCTGCGTGTCGTTCAACCCATAAAGCACCAGCGCGGGGATATCGCTTTTGACCGGATCATGGTGCCCGTCGCGCGGTACCGGCGTGAAAAGCTTGCAGATATCGAACATCTGCGCCTGTTCTTTGACATCAAGGTTCAGGAACTGAAACTTCAAGGTCGCGCTGAAGGCTTCGAAGCCCTCACGCGAGTTGAACGGGACAGATTCCTGACAGGCGACGACGAAAAGATCGATCGCGCCGACCATGTCGGAAAAGGATGCGCGCGCTTGCCCCGAAACATCGGCATAGAAGGCGGCAACATCGGCGTCGGACATCAGGTCCAGCACCTGCATGATCGCGGGCTGATCTGCCGGGGGCGTATGGGCCGCAACCAGCGTGCGCAGCGCCTCTTTCGACGGCTTTTCGGGCACCAACGCCGCCACGTCGCGCAAAAAGGCAAGCATATCGTCCTTAGACCGTGTGCCGACAACAGATGCCTGCAACATGTCACCAAAGCGGCCCACCAGATCGGTAGCCCCTGTCGCCTTTGTCTTGAGCGATTCTGTCAGTGCCTGAACGGCTGCGTACTGTGACTGATCTTGCGTCGCCTCTGCCGTGGCCATTTCGAACAGCAGTCCGGCAAGCGTGTTCTGGTCCGGCGTCAGCCGCCCCGCATAGGGCTGCAGCCGCTTGGCAGTGCTGGGGTGAGCATTGGTTGCCCCCGAAGATACGAGGTCCCAAGTGGTGGTATCGCCCTTGTCCCATTCGGTCAGAATTTGCGGAATGAAGCGCGTGGCGTTGGGCAAGGCGCCATAGCGGTTGCGCTGTGCAAACAGGTTGATCAGCGTCATGATGTTCACTTCTGGCTTGCCGCGCGCTGCGGGGATCGGCGCCTTCTGCAACTGTTCGGCCACGCGCATCAGGACTGCTTCCAGGTCGGGATAGGCCTTGGCGCAACCGGCGTCGGCGGCACACTGGTCCAGCACCGCCTGGATACTTTCCTCTTCGGGCTTTGCGTTCTCGACATAGACCTTTGCCTGCGGCGGGCTGACACTGTCCAGCACCACCGAGCGCACGCCTTCGGGTGCAGACCGCATGACTTCAAGCCCCAGCGTCGTGCCATATGAAACGCCGTAGATGTTGTATTCGGCATATCCCAGGGCCAGCATCAGCGCCTGCACGTCCAAAGCATTTTGATACGTGTTGTACGCGGACAAATCATTGCCCTTGGCCGTAAGTTCTTCTGAGCAGGTTTTGAAGAACTCAGTCTGCTTTTCGTCGGTGAAGCGGCTTGGAACCAGCAGTTCAAAGATGTCGCCGCCCAGCGTATTGAAGCAGGTCACCATGTCCGATGAGATGCCCGCGGCCCGCTGATCGAAAGTCACCACGTCACGGCGGCTGCGGTACCCGTCGAACAGGGGATGAACGATGCCGGCAAGTGCGTTCACCGCCCCGCCGCCTGGGCCGCCATGCAGATAGATCACCGGGTCCGGCACCGGGCTGAGCGTGTGGGCCTTGAGCACCGCAAAGGCCAGGTCGATCCGCTTGCCATCGGGTTTGCCGTGGTCCTCGGGCACGCTCACCCGCCCGCAGATCGCCGTGCTACCCTCGACTTCGGTCGGCGGCACCGCATTGACGGGGCAAGCCTCTACCGTGACCGGATAGCGCGTATCGGCACCGCCTGAACGGATTGTAGGAAACGCGGCCGGGTCAGGCTCACCGGTCAAGAGCGCGGTCACAACTGCTATGATCTGTTCGGGGGTCATGCGGATGCTTTCTGGTTTGGTGTGGTATCCGGCACAGTGGAGGACAGGGAATAGACCCTGCCCCTGCCAAAGAGGGTAAGGCAGGAACAGGGCCGATCACTCGTCACACAGGCAAAAAGTTCACGCTTCGCAGGTATCAGTTCATCTCAACCCAATCCTCGATCGAGCCCCTGTCAGATACCGTGCAGGCGACGCGACGGTTGTTGTTGGTGTCTTTCATGATGATCTCATGAAATCCTGCCCGTAGCGGGGAGACCTTCTCGATATTTACCGATCCTCCCATCATGTCGGTGCAAGCTCGCTGCGCCGCGCGCGGCGCCGTGGATGCAGCCTCGGTGTGGTGGCCATGATGCCCCTTGACGCTGAGGCCAAGGAAGTTGCGCTTGCCGTCATATTGGCACTCGAACAGCGTCGGGCTGTTGCCCGAGGCCGGATATTGACCATAGACGTGGAACTTACCGCTGGTCCGCTCGGCCGGCAGGGTCAGGACGTCATTCATCATCACCCCAAGCTCGGTCGCGGCGGCTTCGGCACAATGCGAGACCATGGCAGCCTCGGAGACGATCTTGGCAGAAGCTGGAGTGGTGGCAGCGAAAAAAATCGATGCGGGAAGGATCGCGATCAGGCGGATAGGGGTCATTCTGGGCTCCTTGCTTCGGCGTTTCTTCGGGTGCCGGGTCCGGCTCGGCGGCCACCTCACGAAACCGAGGATGGGGGATTCTCGTCGCAGGGACTATCCACTAGGCGCAATGGGTGCATGACTGGCGGAAGCGGCAGGGGGTCGGCCTGAGGTGGCTGAGAACGAAAACTTATCTGTCACAACAAATTTCAACTGCCGACATTTGTCGATACTGGCGCGAAGCATGATGATTGATGCATGGTGCTTGGTCAGTGAGGACAGTGCCCGAGGAGGGTTCACCCGTTGGATTTCATTGCGATCATCCGCTCGCTTGAAGAACTTCTGTATGAAGTCATGTCGTGGCTGATCTTTTACCCGCGCACGCTTTGGCGCACGTTTTGCAATCCCGCCGCTGTGACCGCCTATTCTGACAAAGAGCAGAATGATCTGCCGGACGAACGATACACTGATACGCTCAGCCCACCGCTGCTGCTGATGATCACGATGGTCCTCACCTACGTCCTGTCACACTGGATCGGCAGCGCCGAGCCTATGGCAACGACTGAAGTGGGCAAGGCCGTTACTGACTCTGCCAAGAACCTCTTGTTGATGCGGGCGCTCATCTTCGCAATCGTCCCGCTGGTCATTGCTGCAATAGGCTTGCGTGGCAGCGGCATCCTCATTGATCGAAAGACGCTTCGCCAACCCTTTTACAGCCAGTGCTTCCTCGTCACCCCGTTCGCCTTGTTGCTGCAATCCGCGTTCGCAGTGTACCAGCTGCCCGGATACGGAGGTCTTGCCGGGCTGAACCTAGGCCTTGGTGCATTCCTGTGGTTCGGCTGGGCTCAGACCGGCTGGTTTGCCAGTCGCTTGAAGATATCGCTTAGGGTCGCTGCCATTTGGGCGGTCGCGGCCATCACATCGGCGGTACTTACGGGCGGCGGGATCACCTACCTGGTCGCGAAGTCGCTTTAGTAGGGTTCATCGGTTCGGGCCGACAATTGGCTCAAGGTGATCGTCTTCCTCAGCATGACTATGGATTTAAGTGAAAATTTTCTCATCGGCACGTGCTCAGGGAAGGTTGAACCCCAGTCCCATACCCTCCAGCACGTGCCCCCGCTGGGACGAGGCTGCACTGAGAAATAACAGTTTCCTCAGAAACCCGCCCTTGGCGGCCCCCGTGAGAACGAAATAGTGCAGTTGCTCCGGAGGGAGAACGTCGATCCGGGGTCGACCATGCGGGACCGAGTTTTCACACAGCCTCGGCCGAGAACGGCCGTAGATAGCGGGAGCGGAGGAATCATCCCTCCCCGATCGGCTGGGGCAAATAGCATCCCCATCGAGGTAAGCACGTTCCTTGGCGTCGCTGCTGACCCAGTAGAACGCGCACAGAACGCGGGTGCCAAGGTCGGCGAGTGGGTGCGAAAGGTCTTCAAGATCACCGACACAGAGCTGCAGCCAAACCACGCATGGCGGCTTCGCTTTAAGACGGTGGCGCGAGAGGTTGGCATGGACGGCGAAATCCGCGATGCAATCCAAGGCCATGGGGATGGCAGGGCTGCAAGCGACTACGGCGAAGTGACCATCAAGGCGATGTGGAACGCCTTGCAGGCCCTCCCCGATACGATGTCACCACACACCCCTGAAAAAGCCCATAGAAGGTCACAGAGAGGCAGTAGAAGCGTAGCAGGGGATGGGCATCGCCTCGCCCAGCGCCGCTCTGAAAGCTTTTGATCGCGTCCACAGCGGCCCTGTGCGATCAGCTTGCGAAGCTTGCCAGAAGGAGGTCGCATTAGGTGCCACCATTACAGAGACACGATCTCTGCGGGGCCTCTCTGCGGCGACTGCAAGACCAAGACTTGGACTGCGTCAGCCGGTGCCACCTTTGCTTGACCCATGTGCTTTGGTGGGTAAGGGGGCATCTGCGGATACAGACAAAGATAGATGTTCAGGGTGATAGCTTACGCTACAGTCTGTGCTTGGTGATGTGGGGAAGGTGATAGGTGGGAGTAGCTTAAGTTACTTCGTCCAGCTTCTCCTTCCACCTTGCCCCTCCAATCCAGTCAGCCTAGTGGTCCAAGTCTCACCTCCTGCGTGGGGTAGCGCGAGTTTCACCGTGAGAACAACATCGCCAAGGAGCTGTTCAACCTGGAGGGGGCGACTTCCGCCAGTGGGCCGGGTGGGGCAAGCGGCTGATGGACCTGCACATCGGGTATGAAAGCGTAGACCCCTGGCCCGTCACCCGCACCGACACGCCCGACACTAAGGCCAGCACCGCAGGCGTCTCGCCCAAGGTCATCCTGAAGTCTGACCCTGAGGGTGGCACGATCACCTTGGACAGCGAGACGATCATCACTGGCATCCCGAAGGAAGCGTGGGACTACCGTCTTGGCAACCGCTCCGGTCTTGACTGGATACTGGACCAGCACAAGGAAAAGACCCCGCAAGACCCTACCATTCGCGAGAGGTTCAACACCTACCGCTTCGCTGATCACCGGGAGAAGGTGGCCGACCTCATCGCCCGAGTGACCCGCGTTTTGGTGGAGATGGTGGAGATCGTGGAGGCGATGAAGGGGGCGAAGCGGGACATAACCTGACGTCAGTTGCCATTAGCACAGGTGTCGCGGCATCTTTCGCGGTTGGAGTGAGGGACGCCTTAACGGCCATATATCCCGCCCAATCCTACGGGACGTCGTTGACGCTTAGAACAGGCAGTCCCCACCTGAATGCGCAAGCGGCCCTACTCTTGTATCCGCTCTTCCTCAACCCATCGTGGGGAAGTTGCACTGTTGGATGGCTACGGTGACACGGGTTTGGAACTAGGCCGCCGCTCAACCGCGACGGGACTAGGCTTGGGCGGAACGAAGAAATTCACCGTGGCATTGTGTGGGTCCGGTTTGCCATTGGGAAGCAACCTTTCAAGTTTCCCTTTTAGTTGGTCAGCGTAATCACGAAGCTTTTCGTACTTGGTTCCTCGCGTAATATCCCATAGAATTCTGAGTGCTGAGCAGATGAACATATCGGCAACATCGCCTCTGAACGCTGTCAGTCGCCAGTCAGTGACAATCGGCAGTTCAGGGTGTGGATGTGGTGGTTGCGGGGTACTAGACGGATGCACCGAAGCATCACGCAAGGTGTACATCGCACGAAGAAGGTGTCGTACGTTCTTCATGTCTTGCGCATTGATCCGAAAAGCCGCTCTCAGAGTCTCGGCGATCTGCGTATGCCTAGCGGTCCTTTTCCTCCTCCAACTTTCTTTGGTCGCGTCACCTATCGGAGCATGTGGAGCTACCTGATCGTAAAGCGCATCGATGCAGGTTACGGCCGCAACGACCGCCTGCATAGTAGCGGCAAACTCCTTTTCAAGCGACTTGGCCTTGTCGTCTTCTGACGGCTGGTCCCTCCATATCTTTCTCCTTTCCTCCATGCTGCTGAGTGCAGGTTCTCGGAGGGACAATGCGATCCGCGCCCAAGCAATGCAGGCATCATACGAAACGAATACATCAGGTCCTGTGATCTTAACCTCTCCGTCCTCATCCATACTGATGCTTAGGTTCCGGAGACTGATAGTCATTCCTTCGATGATGAAAACGCCAAGCAATTTCTTTCCCACACTTCAGGACGACGCAGAGAAGCATTGCACTACCCAAGTGCGGAGAAAAGCCCTGTAGGGCCCAAGAACTTGACCCAGTCCCAACGAAGCGCCCGCCCTAGGCACACCGAAGGCTTGATCTGCTCCCCGCAAACTGGACCGTTTAAGGCTGGAGTTTTCGGCTACGCTTTCCTGGCTGGGAGAGGAGCGGAAACGGATGAAGGCGAGCAATTTCTCGGACGCACAGAAGGCGTTCATCATCAAGCAGGGCGAAGACGGAACCCCGGTTGCGGAGATCTGCCGTAAGGCGGGGATCCGCCAGGCGACCTAATTCAACTGGAAGAAGAAGTATGCCGGTCTGCTGCCGACCGAGATGAAGCGGCTCAAGCAGCTCGAAGACGAGAACGCGCGGTTGAAGAAGATCGTGGCAGACCTGACGTTCCTGCGGCTCGACAGCTTCCTTTCACAGATCTTCGACTACGGCAACACGGCCATCTGGGCGCGCAACATCTTCTACCGCCGCCTCATCCTGCTATTGGAGTTCGGGCAGGAGCGGACGGCGCTTAACGTCTGCAAGATTGTCCTGACTCACCAAAAGCTGAAGTCGCAGGGGCAGCAGCGGCTTCAGTTCGGCGGCCATGCCGAGACCCTCAAGCCGCTGACGGCGCCTTGCTAGGCACCCTTCAGGACAAGGAGAAGGAGAAAGCCCTTCTGGCCGAGATTCTGGCGAAGCTGAACTACCTGTTTCAGGGCGACGTGACGGACAGCGACCAACCGAGGTTTGTAGCGACCGTCATCGGTAAGGTGCAGGGGAGCGAGACGCTGGCTCGGCAGCCGACCATATGCACCCAGCGGCAAGGTCGCTGGTCCTACCAAGTGCGTTCGCCCAGTACGCCTCTGACGACCTAGCCGCCGCTCTCTTGTCTTGCTCAGTATTGGCTCATGGACGCGCACCGCCGACGGGCAGAAGGAAAAGCTGCTGATCACCGCGCTGTCCAGCAGAATAGGGTTTGGGGGTCTACTTCCTGTCAGCTTGTCGGAGCGACCATCGAATAGATGTGCCTGTCAAATTCGTACTAGAGCATCCCGAGTTTGAAGCGCGCCATGTGGGGCCGTTTCCTAAAGTGGGCAGCCGAAACATTAACGCGAACCGGCGAAACATGGGGGCTATCGGGCATTGGTTAGAAGGTCAAACCTTACGAAAAATTCCCGAGGTCCCGTCGCAACCTGGAACTCAGGCTGGAGTATCAATGGCACGGGGACAAAAATTCGGTCCTTCGTTATCAGGGTTGTGGTAGGAAACATCCCACCTCCGGTCTTATTGCTATCAATGGGGTTCTTGAGTTCGATGTCGTAGTAAAGACTTAGCCGTTCTGTGGCCTCAGTGAAGATGTAACAGCAAGATCGCGCTCGATGGAATCGATCAACCACTCGTTGGGAATCTCGTCTGTGAGATCGCGATGCAGGTCGGACAAGTGAAGTATTGAATAGCGCATTTTCTGCCCATTTTGAGAGATCGAAGAGACCATGGGAGGTTGAATTCTGCAAGTAGTTCAGCAGGATTGGTCTGCCCGCCCTCCTACCCCACCGATGTTCTACACCGGCCTTGCATTGAGTCCGAAAAAATGTAATATAATCAATGATAAGCCCGACGCGGCGCCGAATTCAATCCTCTCTTGCAGCACTATAATTCCAAGACCTTAGAGCGAATGCTCTGGCTCCGGGATCCCGGCTGGATCCTGCTACCCTTCGGTTAGTCGGTTTCGATGTAGTTGAAGTAGATCGCCGCCGGCACCTTCCTTCATGTGAATGGCGTGGACCGATGGTGGTAGTTAAAGGTAATCCGGCGCCCTATACCGACCCTGACCTGCAAGTCGGCAACAACCCGATGCGCCGCGACAGCTACCTGACGATGTACGACATCTGCAAATCCCCCGCGCGAATTATATGACCTTACCGTGGTCGTTCGAGACCACCGACACGTGAGCCGACGGACCTAGAAGGCAACACGGTTTGCGAATTTGTAGAGGTGTCGTAGCATCAGGCCATCCAAACCATTGGGCGAGCTCCGTCGGATGGCCTTGGTTAACGCCACGGACCACATCCGGGGAAGCAACCTCAAGAAGTATTTCCTGACTGATCTCGGAAAGTCCAAACTCAAGGAATTATTATGAGCATCCAGCTGACGATCGATGAGATGCTGGATATCCTCGAACAAGAGGGATCCCCCAAGTTTCCCCTCTTGAAGCTGCAGGTGGAGTCTCTCGCATAGACTGTGCTCATGTTGTCGAGGAAGTCGAGCCAAGGCTCGTCTAGACCGGCAAAGCCAATCGGGAACCACTGGCCTTTGCAGGCACCTGTGCCCAGTTCTCCCCCCGTGAACCTGGGCCGGTTCCTGCCGTTCTTCTCAACATGGACGTCGAAGTCCAGCAATGGAAGGACATGTGTCTGGAGATGGCGGAGACAGTCCAGCTGTAGGATTCGACAGCGTATCCGCACCATAGCGGAACCGGAAACGGTTCCGCTCTTGCCCACCACCAGCTAAGTTATTGATTTTGTGGTGCACCCAGCACGATTCGAACGTGCGACCTTTGCCTTCGGAGGGCAACGCTCTATCCAGCTGAGCTATGGGTGCCTGACGACGTCCTTACCGGATGGTGGCCGGGGTTTCAATGGCAAACGGCAACGCCACGCGGGCTCCGGCAACACCAGATCGGCGCACAAAAGAGAATCTTTGCTATCCGAGCGGCATCTGCTTGACCGAATCGGGACGTATGCCGGCAGTTATAACAGTCACGATCAAGGAAGGATTAACCCGTGCGCCAATTTCCGCCAAAGCAGCTTAGCCGCAGGTCTTCCCTTTTGCTTTCGATGTCCAGCCTGGCCCTGCTTGCGGCCTGTGGTGGCGAGGATGGCGACGGCTCCTTCACCATTTTTCCCGATCCCGGCGGTCTGGGCGTGTTCGGCAGCTACTACATGCAATCGATTACCGACGAATGGCGCGAGGCTGCTGCAAGCTTCCGCACCAATTCGCCCCGCTTCGAATTGCAGGACGGCACGTTCACGATCAACGGTAACGTCGTCTTCGCCAACCCACTGCATTCGTCGCGCGTGGACTATGCCCATGCCGTCGGCCTCAGCGGCGCAGGTCAGGTCATCGCGGTGGTCGATGACGGCTTCCTGCAGGGCCACGAGGCCTTCGCCGGCAAGAACGTCACAGAGACTGGGAGCCCGATCGTCGAATTCCACGGCACGATGGTGGCATCGGTCGCCGCCGGCAATTCGTCCACCATGGTCGGGGTCGCTCCGGGCGCTGACCTGATCTTCAGCGACTGGGGCAACGTCGTCTTCGACAACCTGCGTCTGGCGGCAATCGAGGCGCGTCGGCGCGGTGCTGTGGCGCAGAACAACTCCTGGGGTTTCACCAGCGCCTTTGCCAATTCCGCGGGCTACACGGCCATCTTCGGCGACTCGGCCGGCCAAGCCTGGCTTTCGGCCCTGACCAACTATGCGCTGCCGAGCGGGTCCTACGAAGGCGGTGTCGTGGTCTTTGCGATATCAAATAATCGCTTTGCCACCCAGTCCGGGATCATGGACGCCTTGCCGGTGCTGAATCCAACACTGGAAACCTCGTGGATCGCGGTTGGCAACGCGATTCCGATCTTCGACGACAACGGCGTTTCGGCCGTGGCTAGCCGCGAATCCTCCGCCTGCCTACAGGCGGCGCGCTGGTGCATGGTGGCCGACGGCACTTGGGTCGGCGCCGCAGAGGACGGCGGCTATGTCCAGGCCAGCGGGTCGTCCTTTGCGGCGCCTCAAGTTTCAGGGGCGCTGGCGCTGCTGGCGCAGGCCTTCCCGAACCTGACACCGTCCGAACTGCGGGCCCGGCTCCTCGCCTCGGCGGACAATGCATTTACGGGCTTCGTTTCAGCCGGGCAGGTCGACCTCGGTGGAGGGTTCCTCCACTCCTACTCGACCGAGTTTGGTCACGGGTTCCTGGACATCAGGGCGGCGCTGCTGCCCATCGGGCCGACGACCCTTGCCATGGGCGACGGGGCAACGGTCAAGACGCAGGACTATGCCTTTGCGACCGGTGGCGCGATGGGGGATGCGGTCACCCGCAGCCTGGAGGGCGTCGACCTTGCGGTCAGTGATGCCCTTGGCGGTGAATTCGACGTGGCCGCGAAAAGTTTCGCCACGGCCGCCACGCCCGGTGATCTTGCACAGACGATGGCTGCGCGGTCCTTTGGCAAGGACTTCCGCCGCGCGCGGACGGCACCGGTCAACCCGCTTGCCGACACCTTCGCGGCCCATCCTGGCCAGTCAATGGACCTGAACGGCCCCGAAGGCACGCGTGCCACGGTGTTGATGGGCGGGGCCGAGGATTATGGCATCGCCCTGTCGCAACGGGTGGCTGAGGGCGGGCTCTCGATCGACCTGGGCCTGAAGCTTGCGCGGGACGGTGGCAGCCTGATGGGCTTTTCCGGCAGCGGCAATTCGGGCGGAGCCTCGATGGCGGCGGTCACGCTGGCCTTGTCCACCGATACGGGCGCGGCAGGCGGCTTCTTCGCGCTGTCGGGGGAAATGGGCGTCGCTGACCTGGGCAGCACGACCGCGATCACCAGCACGGGTCAGGCCCAGTTCAACAGCCTGCGGCTGGACCTTGGCGGACGCGGCGTTCTGGCATCGAACGACCGGCTGACCATCGGCCTGTCGATGCCGATTGCCGTGACCTCCGGTGCCGCCGACATGCGGGTTCCGGTGTCGATGGCCGACGGCGGGGCCGAAGTGCGGTCGGTCGGGATCGAACTGTCGCCGCAGGAGCGGCAGATGGAACTGTCGATCGGCTACCAGGTCCCGATGAGCGATGCCTCGGAGTTCATGATGGAGCTGGTCCGGGCCGAGAACTACGGCAACATCGCCGGCGCGTCGGACAGCGCCGCGGTGTTCGGAGTGAAATGGTCGTTCTAAGCGACGATCCGGCGGCGGGGCCTTCGGGCCCCGCCGTCAGGCGAACAGCTCGTGCGCAAGGTCCAGTGCGCTGACCAGCGCGTCGACTTCCTCGACCGTGTTGTAAAGCCCGAACGAGGCGCGGCACGAGGCGGTGATGCCAAGGTGCTCCATCAGCGGCATGGCGCAATGGGTGCCGGCGCGGACGGCGATGCCGCGTTTGTCGAGTATGGTCGAGATGTCATGCGCATGCGCCGCGCCTTCCAGCGTGAAGGAGAAGATCGCCCCCTTCTCCGCCGAGTTTCCTTGCACATTCAGCCAGTTCAGGCCCGCAAGCCTGTCGCGGGCATAGTCGCGCAGGCTGCGTTCATGGGCGGCCACCTCGGCCATTCCCAGGGACATCATGTAGTCCAGTGCCACGCCAAGGCCGATCTGCTGGACGATGCCGGGGGTCCCGGCCTCGAACTTCATCGGGGGATCGTTCCAGGTGACTGTGTCACGGGTAACCTCGCGGATCATGTCGCCACCGCCGAGGAAGGGGCGCATCTCGGCCTGGCGATCGGCCCGGATGTAGATCCCGCCCGAGCCTGATGGGCCGTAAAGCTTGTGGCCGGTGATGGCGTAGAAGTCGCAGCCAAGCGCTTGGACGTCCACGGCCATATGGACGGCGGCCTGCGAGCCGTCGACCAGCACCGGCACGCCCTTTTCCCGCGCGCCCCGGCAGATCGCGGCCACATCGACCACGGTGCCAAGGACGTTGGACATATGGGTGACGGCGACCAGTTTGGTCTTCGGCCCGATCGCGTCGATCACCGCCTGCGGGTCAAGGTCGCCGTTCGCGTCGATGTCCACCCATTTCAGCACCACGCCCTGCCGTTCGCGCAGGAAGTGCCAGGGGACGATGTTGGCGTGATGCTCCATGATCGACAGGACGATCTCGTCGCCCGGTTGCAGGCGCGGGGCGGCCCAGGCGTAGGAGACAAGGTTGATCGCCTCGGTCGTGCCGGTGGTGAAGACGATCTCGTTTTCCGAGCCTGCGTTCAGGAAGCGGGCGATGATGCCCCGGGTGGATTCGTACTTCTCGGTCGCAAGGTTCGACAGGTAGTGCAGGCCACGGTGGACGTTGGAGTATTCCTCTTCGTAAGCGCGGGTCATCGCGTCGATCACCACCCGCGGTTTCTGCGCCGAGGCACCGTTGTCAAGATAGACCAGCGGCTTGCCGTTCACCTGCCGCGACAGGATCGGGAAGTCGGCGCGGGCTTTTTGGACGTCATACATTTGGCATCAGGGCCTCCGGCCCGAGGAGAAGGATCAGCAGCACCACCAGAAGGAAGCCCGCCGCCACGCCGGTGATCACCATGGCCAGAAAGACCAACCCGCGCGCGACGAAACCGTGCAGCTCTGCAATGAATACGGTCAGAAGCCAGAGATAGATCATGAAACTGACAAGGCCGATCAGTCCGGAAAACGCAGGCGCCAGCGGCATGACGGCCAGCTGCAGCACCTGGAACCCCAGCATGATCACCTGAAGCCAGACGACGATGAGGAGCGCATCGGCAAAACTGCCGGTGCCACCGAACGCCCGGCCGACCCGGTGGATCAGGACGACCGACACCGACAGAAACAGCCACTGGAAGATGGTGGCCCGGATCGGGCTGGCCAGCATGAAGGCACTGAGCGGGTCCAGCGCCTCGCGGCCGGTGATCTGGATGCTGGCCGTGATCGCCGACAGGATCGCGACCAGAAGAAGCCCGGCCGACCTTGCGCGCAGCGGCACGCCCTCGGCCAGCAGGACCCGCGCCGCCTGTTTGGGATCCTGCAGGGTCAGTTGTGCCAGTCCGGCAAGGCGCGCACCCAGGGTCATCCGCGTTCCGCCTCGTGCAGAAGGGTGGCCCAGAGGCCAAGGAACGCCAGCCCGACCAGAAGCGTCACCGCCGAAAGCGCGGGACCCGGACCGATCATCCCGGCCACCAGACCTTGCAGCAGCATCAGGGGACCGATGCAGGCCAATGCCCAGAAGAGCGCGATCCGCGCGCCATACCAGGTCCCTTGCCCCCCGAACGACCGGGCGACAAGCCGGCTTAACGCGGCCAGAAGGTACCAAAGCGGGATGGTCGCCAGAACCGCAAGCGCCCGCGCCAGGATGCGCGGGGCGGCGGACGGCTCTTGCGCCACAAAGGCGTCCCGCGCGGCGATGGGCCACTGGCCGATGAAAGCCAGCGCCAGGAACACCAGAAGCAGCGTGAAGGCGAACGGCTCCGACTGCCCGCGCGCAAGGTGGCGCCGCAGGATTTCGCGTGGGCGACGCCAGGTCGCGACGAGGTCGGTCGAGACGGTCATCCCCTGCCCCTATCCCTTCGATCCGTGCCGGGCCAACCAGCGTTCCAGACGGGCGTGGATGTTCTCGGCGATGTCCTCGTCGGCGACCTCCTGGATCGCTTCCGCAAGGAAGGCCAACACCAACAGCGCCTGCGCCGTCCGCCGGGGCACGCCCCGTGACTGCAGGTAGAACAGCGCCACCTCGTCGATGGCCCCCGAGGTCGAGCCGTGGCTGCACTTCACGTCGTCGGCGTAGATCTCCAGCTCGGGTTTGGCCAGGAACTGGCTGTCCTCGTCCAGCAGGAGGCTCTGGCTGATCTGGTAGCCGTCGGTCTTCTGTGCGCCGGGCTTGACCAGGATCTTGCCCTGGAAGACACCGACAGCGCCATTCATCAGCACTTTCTTGTACACCTGCCGGCTTTCGCAAGCCTCGGCGGCGTGGGTGACGAAGACCGTGTCGTCGTGATGAAACTCACCGTCGCCCACGGTCGCCCCGGCCAGATGCGCGCGGCCTTCCGCCCCGGCCAGTTCAAGCACCGACTCGTTGCGGGTCAGGCGGCCGTTGGCCGTCAGCGTGAAGGATCGCAGTTCCGACCGGGCGCCCAGCCGGGCGAAAAGATGCGTGACCGCGCGCCGTTCGTGGTCGCGGCCCTGAAGGCGGATGTGATGGAAGCTTGCACCGTCGGCCACCTCCACTTCCATCACCTTGTTCAGGCGCGCCGCGGCGGGACCGTTCTCCAGCAAGGTCAGGCTCGCACCCGGATCAAGCTTCACACAATGATGCAGGATCGCGTCGGAAACCTCTGATTCATGGACATAAACCAGGGAAACCGGCTTTGTGGCCTTGCCCGTCACATGGATCAGCACGCCATCGGTGGCAAAGGCTGAGTTCAACGCGGCGAAGGGCCGGGCGACCGGGTCCTGACCGCGGGTTTCCAGCACACCATAAAGCCCCTGCGCCCAGTGGATATCCTTCGACCCGGCCTCGGCCAGACGTTCGATGGTGACGCCGGAAAGGGTCAGGTCGTCCGAGGCGGCAGGATCGAAAACCCCGTCGACGAAGACGATCTTCAGCCGGTCCATGCCGTCGAAGGGCTCGGACTCGTCACTGGCGTCGAAACTGTGCGCGACCGGCGCTTCGGGCGCGTTCAGGCTGGCCGGGTCGGTATAGCGCCAGTATTCGTCGCGCCGCGCCGGCAGTCCCATCGCCGTCAGGCGCGCCAGAGCTTCGGCCCGGACGGCGGCAAGCCAGCCCTTCCCCGCCGCAACCGGCAGCGCCTGAAGCCGCGCCGCAAGGGCGTCTTCCCTAGCCTTCGGCAGTGCCATCAGCCCACCTCGTTCAGGATGTCGGCATAGCCGTTCGCCTCGACTTCCAGCGCCAGCTCGGGGCCGCCGGTCTTGATGATCCGGCCCGCCGCCATGATGTGCACCACGTCCGGCTTGATGTGGTCCAAAAGCCGCTGGTAGTGCGTGATGACCAGGAAGGACCGGCCAGCACTGCGCAGCGCGTTCACGCCCTCCGCCACCAGCTTCATCGCGTCGACATCCAGACCCGAGTCGGTCTCGTCCAGGATGCACATCCGGGGCTCCAGCATCGCCATCTGCAGGATTTCGTTGCGTTTCTTCTCGCCGCCCGAGAAGCCGACGTTGACCGGACGTTTCAGCATCTCGGCGTCGATCTTCAGGGCCTTCGCCTTCTCGCGCACGACCTTCAGGAAGTCGCCGGCGCTGAGTTCATCTTCGCCGCGCGCCTTCCGCTGGGCATTCACCGCCGTGCGCAGGAAGGTCATGTTGCCCACGCCGGGGATCTCGACCGGATACTGGAAGGCCAGGAAAAGACCGGCCGCAGCGCGTTCTTCCGGTTCCATCTCAAGAAGTTCCCGGCCTTCCAGCGTGGCCGAACCCTCGGTGACTTCATAGCCGTCACGGCCGGACAGCACATAGGACAGCGTCGACTTGCCCGACCCGTTCGGCCCCATGATCGCATGGACCTCGCCCGCGCCGATCTTGAGGTCGACGCCGCGGAGGATCACCTTGTCCTCTTCTTCAAGTTTGACGTGCAGATTCTTGATTTCCAGCATTTTTTCTTTCCTTTGACGTCAGCGCGGATCGCTGAACCAGCCGACGGCCATGGTGACCATCTGGGGCGGGATCGCGCCGGGGGTAACGGTAAATCGGGCCATCCGGCCGACTGTTTCTTCCTTACGGGCCAGGCGCTCGACCCCGTGGTAGTAGCGCCGCCTCTCGTAGTCGTCGAACAGCACGGTGACCGGCTTGGCCGTCCGCATCATCACGGCGACAAGGCAGGCCGCGCGGAACCGGCCGTCGATCAGCACCAGGTCGGGCTGCACGAAGTCCGGGCGGTCCCAGACCGACAGCGCGTATTCGTGGAACTTGCGGAACTCTCGCGGTTTCATCGGCACGCCCCAAGGGCCGGTGGGCCCGACATCGGCCCAATGCACATGCGCCCGGTCCGAGATCGTGGCGACATGGGCGGCCATGCGGTCGGCCCAATCCTGATCGCTTTCGACGCTGAACACCCTGCGACCAAGCTCAGCCGCAAGCACGGTCGAGCCGCCGCTGCCATATTCCAGGATTGTTTCCGACGATTGGTATAGTTTGGTCAGGAAACGTCGCACCTTGGGATCGAAGGTCAGCACAAAGCTGGGGGCCTCGGTTTCCGGATCCATCTCCGCCTCCATGCCACGCAGGACCACCTGGACCTGCTGCGCCTCGTCACCGTCCGCATCGTCATCCGCGTCTTCGTCCGTCTCGTCGATCTCGCCCTGATGCTCGGCCAAAGCCAGGGCCACGCGGGTGTCCACCTCAGCCTGTGCCGCCCTGACGCCGGGATGTGCAAGGAGCCTGTCGATGGCTTCGGTCACCGCCCGTTCCCAGACCAGGATCGAGCGGTCCTCGGCCTCGTTGCGGTCAAAGCGGTCGAAATAACTGGGCGTGTGCCGGATGTTGGGCCGTTTTGGTCCGGTCGACACCATCCCCCGACCCCGCGCGGCTTTCAGGCGGAAAAGATCGGGGGTCCGCACCGAATAGTGGTTCACCTGGGCCAGGTCCCAGCCGAACTCTCGCCGCGAGGCAAGGTTGTTGCGACCCACAATCGGTCGGCGCTCGAACCAGGCCAGCGTGCGGGGCGCGGCCAGATCCAGCGGCTTGCCGTTGCCGCCTAGGCAATCCTCCGCCGCGACCTCCGCTCCCGGCACAAGCCGGGGCAGACCGGCGGCATTGACCGAAAACCCGGCCATCTTCGGCCCGTGCCGGAATAGGGGCTTCGTTTCCAGATTGGCAACAAAGCCCAACTTGGACGCGCCCACAAAAGCAGACGAGAGATGCCGGCCGGGGAAGCTGTCGTTCCCGCTCGAGCCGAAGAGACGCCAGTTCAGCATCAGCGCGTCGGCGCTGCCCACGGCCGCCACCAAGGCCTGCACCGTGCGGTCGCCGACGTGGACGTTCAGAAACTCGTCGGCATCAAGCCAAAGGTACCAGGTCCCGGGCCGATAGCCGATTTCGGCCTCAAACGCCTGAACCGCCGCCGCCTGCGGAGCCACGCCCCAGCCCGGACTGGTCCGCAGGAAAGTGATTTCCCCAGCCGCCGCCAGAGCCTCGCACAGTTCGTCCGACCCATCGGTCGACCCGTTGGACAGGATGACGACCCGGTCGACGCCGATCACCTGGTGATACGAGATCCACTCCAGCAAGAACGGCCCTTCGTTGCGCATGGCCGAAACCAGCACGACCTCGGGCCGTTCCGCATCCGGTTCCGCATATGCGCGCGCTTCAGCCATCAAAGGGTCAGCCGACCGAGCCTTCCAGGCTGATCGCGACCAGGCTTTGGGCCTCCATCGCGAATTCCATCGGCAGGGCCTGCAGGACCTCCTTGCAGAAACCGTTCACCACCAGGGCAACGGCTTCCTCCTCGTCCATCCCGCGCGAGCGGCAGTAGAACAGCTGGTCGTCGTCCACCTTCGAGGTGGTCGCTTCATGCTCTACGCGCGACGAATTGTTGCGCACTTCGATGTAAGGCACGGTGTGGGCCCCGCATTTGTCGCCAATCAGCAAACTATCGCACTGCGTGTAGTTGCGGCTGTCCTTGGCCTTCGGGTGCATGGAGACAAGCCCCCGATAGGTGTTCTGCGCCCTACCCGCCGAAATCCCCTTCGACACGATGCGCGACTTGGTGCGCTTGCCAAGGTGGATCATCTTGGTACCGGTATCGGCCTGCTGGGCGTTGTTGGCGATGGCGATGGAGTAGAACTCGCCCTGGCTGTCGTCGCCGCGCAGGATGCAGGACGGGTATTTCCAGGTGATCGCCGAGCCGGTTTCAACTTGAGTCCACATCACCTTGGCCCGGTCGCCCCGGCAATCGGCGCGCTTGGTGACGAAGTTGTAGATCCCGCCCACGCCGTTCTCGTCGCCCGGATACCAGTTCTGCACCGTGGAATACTTCACCTCGGCGTCCTTCAGGATCACGATCTCCACCACGGCCGCATGCAGCTGGTTGGTGTCGCGCTTGGGCGCGGTGCAGCCTTCCAGGTAGCTGACATAGGCGCCCTCGTCGCAGACGATCAGCGTGCGTTCGAACTGGCCGGTGTTTTCCGCGTTGATGCGGAAATAGGTCGACAGCTCCATCGGGCAGCGGGTGCCCTTGGGGATGTAGACGAAGGAGCCATCCGAGAAGACCGCCGAATTCAGCGTGGCGAAGAAGTTGTCGGTCGGCGGGACGACGCTGCCCAGATACTGCTTCACCAGGTCCGGATGTTCGCGCACGGCTTCCGAGATCGAGCAGAAGATCACGCCCGCCTTCGCCAGTTCCGCCTTGAAGGTCGTGCCCACCGACACGCTGTCGAACACAGCGTCCACCGCCACGCGGCGCGGCTCGGCTTCACCTTCGACACCGGCCAGAAGCATCTGTTCCTTCAGGGGAATCCCCAGCTTGGCATAGGTCGCCAACAGCTTCGGATCAACCTCGTCCAGCGACTTCGGCTTTTTCGCCATGCTTTTCGGCGTCGCGTAATAGAACTGGTCCTGATAGTCGATGTCGGGATAGTTCACCATCGCCCACCGCGGCTCTTCCATCTTGAGCCAGCGCCGGTAGGCCGCCAGCCGCCAGTCCAGAAGCCACTCCGGCTCGCCGTTTTTCTGGCTGATGAGACGGACGATATCTTCGTTCAACCCCTTCGGGGCATAGTCCATCTCGATGTCGGTTTCCCAGCCGTACTTGTACTTGCCGGCCATCGCCTGGACGGTTTCGATCGTCTCGCGGTCCACGCCTTCGCGCACCTCGGTTCCGTCGACAGTTTCCAGCATGGTCATCGGCGTATCCTTTCAGGCAGCCCGCGCGCGGGCCTTGGCATAAGCGGCGGTCCAGGTATCAGCGAACCGCAGCACGTCGTCTTTCGTCACGCCGGGTCCCAGAGAGACCCGGATCGCCTGGCCCGCAAGCGCCTCGTTGAAGCCCATCGCGGTCAGAACTCGGCTGGCACGGACCTTGCCCGAAGAGCAGGCAGAGCCAGCCGATACGGCAAACCCGGCAAGGTCCATCGCCATCACCTGCGTCTCGCCCTTCCAGCCCGGCGCGATCAGGCAAAGGGTGTTCGGCAGCCGTGGCAAACCATTCCCGACTGAAATAGTTTCATTTGCTCCAGCCGACAACTCTGATTCTAGAATATTTCTAAGTTCGGCAACTTCATCCCAGACGCCGGCGGCCAGATCGCGCGCAGCGGCCTCGGCGGCGGCGGCGAATCCGGCGATCCCGATCAGGTTTTCGGTCCCGGCGCGGCGGCCCATCTCTTGCCCCCCGCCCTTCAGCTGCGACGGCACGTCAAGTCCCCGGCGCACCACCAGCGCGCCGATGCCCTTCGGACCGCCCAGCTTGTGCGCACTGACAAGGCCCATGTCGCAGCCCAGCCAGTTGAACGCCATGGGCACCTTGCCAAAGGCCTGCGTCAGATCGCTGACCGCAAGACCTTGCGGCAGGTCCTGCATCACCCCGGTTTCAGAATTGGCCAGTTGCAACGCGGTGCGGGCCGGGTCGCTGACCGTCACCCTGCCCTGCCCGTCCACCGGCAACGTCGCCTGGCACCAGGCCGCAACGGCGTCATGCTCGATGCCCGCGCAGACCAACCCGCGCCCTGCGCAGGCCAGGGAGGCAGCCTCGGTCGCGCCGGAGGTGAAGATGATGTCCGCCCCATCAGCCCCCAAGGCCGCGGCGATCTTCGCGCGGCTCTTTTCCAGCAAGGACTTCGCGGCCCGCCCCTCGGCATGGACCGACGAGGGGTTTCCCACCAGCTCCATCGCCGCAACCATCGCCGCCTTCGCCTCGGGGCGGAGCGGGGCAGTCGCGTTCCAGTCGAGGAACAGCCTCGTCATTCCTCGTCCACCACGCGGAAGAGGTGCGGCACGGCGGGGCACGGGGTCAGGTCGTTCTTCACGACGTCCGACAGCCGGACCTGATGCAGGAACACATAGACGTTGGCCGACAGGCTTTCCCACAGCCGGTTGGTCAATGACTGCGCACGGCTGCCGGACGACCCGCCCGAGGCGCCTGCGCCGGTGTGCATGGCGTCGACCGTCTCTTCCACCGCCTCCATCACTTCGCTGATGCGGATGTCGTTGGGGCTGCGTGCCAGCTTGTAGCCGCCGCCCGGGCCGCGCACCGCCTCGACCAGGCCTGCACGGCGTAGCTTGACGAAAAGCTGCTCCAGATAAGGCAGCGAGATATCCTGACGCCGGGAAATTGCTGCCAGCGATACAAGGTCATCGCCCCCCGTCCTCGCCTCGGCCAGCGCGAGATCGGCGAGTGCCACCATGGCATAACGCCCCTTGGTCGAAAGCTTCATAGCGTCTCCTGCCCCGCTTCGGGGGAATCGCAACCGCATTGACGCCGCGCTTGTGCGGCATTACCTCAGTCAAGCCCCGCAAAGGCGGTCCCGGCGCTGCCGGCCGCTTTAGAACGGTTCTAGTTTAGTCGAGCGAAAGCGTCAAGAAATCGCTCCCGCATGAGAAGAGTGCAATGCCCGAGGTAATCTTTGCCGGCCCCGACGGACGCCTTGAGGGCCGCTATCATCCGCAAAAGGACCGCGACGCGCCGATCGCCATCGTGCTGCATCCGCACCCCGCTTACGGCGGGACGATGAACAACAAGGTCGTCTACAACCTGCACTACGCCTTCTACAACCTTGGCTTCACCGTGCTGCGCTTCAATTTCCGCGGCGTCGGGCGCAGCCAGGGCGAGTACGACCAGGGCATCGGCGAGTTGTCCGACGCGGCAAGCGCGCTGGATTACCTGCAGGCGATGAACCAGAACTCCAAGCAGTGCTGGGTGGCCGGGTTCTCGTTCGGCGCGTGGATCGGCATGCAGCTTCTGATGCGGCGGCCCGAGATCACCGGCTTCGTCTCGGTGGCCCCACCGGCGAACCTCTACGACTTCTCCTTCCTCGCCCCCTGCCCCTCCTCGGGTCTGATCATCAACGGCTCTGCCGACAAGGTCGCCCCGCCGAAGGACACCAAGACCCTGGTCGGCAAGCTGCACGAGCAGAAGGGCATCACCATCACCCACACCGAGATCGAAGGTGCGGACCACTTCTTCAAGGACGAAGAGGCGCATATGAAACCGATGATCCAGACGGTCTCGGACTATGTCCGCCGGAGGATGACGGAGGCCACCCGCTAATGTCCGCGCTGCAACTTCTGGCCGACAAGCTGGCCGATGACGTCCTGGCCGCCGAAGCCGAACTTGGCGACGACCGGTTTTACGAGAAGATCGCCCAGGTGCTGATGGCCGCCTCGCCCACCTTCCAGGAGGCCTACATCACCTCGATCCGCGTCCGTCTGGCCGAACGCCGGGGCCGCGAATACCTGGAGCGTGCGCTGGCCGCCAAGCGCGGGCTGATCGCCGAGGCAGAGGCCGAGGAGGAAACCCCGGTCGACGTCGCAGGCTCGGGCCATTGACCGACCGGCTGGAAGCGCAGTTCGCGTTTCTGAATGAGGCCGACCGGCTGAAACACGTGATGCGCGCCACGACCACGGTGGATGGCGCGCGTCCCGAGAATTCCGGCGAACATTCCTGGCACCTGGCGCTTTACGCCGTCGTGCTGGCCGATCAGGCCGAACCCGGCGTCGACATCAACCGGGTCATCCGCATGCTCCTGATCCACGATCTGGTCGAGATCGACGTCGGCGACGTGCCGATCCATTCGGCCAATGGCCTTGCCCATGCCAGCGTCGAGACGACGACCGCCGAAGCGAAAGCCGCCGACCGCATCTTCGGCCTTCTGCCCCCAGACCTTGGCGCCAGCCTCCGCGCGCTGTGGGAGGAGTTCGAGGGGGCCCAGTCCCCCGACGCCCGCTTCGCCAAATCGCTCGACCGCGTGCAGCCGGTGATGGCGAACCTGATGAGCGGGGGCGGGACTTGGAAGACCTACGACGTGACCTTTCAGCAACTTGAGGACCGGGTGGGCGTGAAGATCGCCAAAGGCGCACCGACGTTGTGGGACTGGGTGAAAACGAAGGCCCGGCCCTGGTTCGGTTGACCTCCTCCCGCTCCTTCCGCTTCTTGTCGAAGCGCTGCCCCAGCGAGAAGTGACGAAGTCCTCGACGAGCGGCCCGGCAAGCGCTGCAGCATTTCGGTATACAATCGCATACCGCACTTCCCAAGCCGCCGGTTTTCCGCTATGACCCCGCCAACCGAATCCACAGGAGGCGCGTATGTCGAAGATCAAGGTAGCCAACCCCGTCGTCGAGCTCGACGGCGACGAGATGACCCGGATCATCTGGGACTTCATCAAGCAGAAGCTGATCCTGCCCTACCTCGACATCGACCTGAAGTATTACGACCTCGGGATCGAAGAGCGGGATCGCACCAACGACCAGATCACCATCGACAGCGCCGAGGCGATCAAGAAATACGGCGTCGGCGTGAAATGCGCGACGATCACCCCCGATGAGCAGCGGGTCGAGGAGTTCGGCCTGAAGCAGATGTGGAAATCGCCCAACGGCACGATCCGCAACATCCTCGGCGGCGTGATCTTCCGCGAACCGATCATCTGCAAGAACGTGCCCCGCCTTGTGCCGCACTGGACCAAGCCCATCGTCGTCGGCCGCCACGCCTTTGGCGACCAGTACCGCGCGACAGACTTCAAGTTCCCCGGCAAGGGCAAGCTCACGATGAAGTTCGTCGGCGACGACGGCACGGTGATCGAAAAGGACGTGTATTCGGCCCCCTCGGCTGGCGTCTACATGGGCATGTACAACCTTGACGACAGCATCACCGACTTCGCTCGCGCCTCTCTGAACTACGGGCTGCAGCGCGGCGTCCCGGTCTATCTCTCGACCAAGAACACCATCCTCAAGGCCTATGACGGGCGCTTCAAGGACATCTTCCAGCAGGTCTTCGAGGCCGAATTCGTCGACGCGTTCAAGGCCAAGGGCATCACCTACGAACACCGCCTGATCGACGACATGGTCGCCTCGGCGCTGAAATGGTCGGGCGGCTATGTCTGGGCCTGCAAGAACTATGACGGCGACGTGCAGTCCGACATCGTGGCGCAGGGCTTCGGCTCCTTGGGCCTGATGACATCCGTCCTGATGACCCCCGATGGCAAGATCGTCGAAGCCGAGGCCGCGCACGGCACCGTCACCCGCCACTACCGCGAGCATCAGAAGGGCAAGGCGACCTCGACCAACTCCATCGCCTCGATCTACGCTTGGACCGGCGGCCTCAAGCACCGCGCGACGCTGGACAACAACGAGGCGCTGATGCGCTTTGCCACGACGCTGGAGAAGGTGACCGTGGATGCCGTGGAAGACGGCCACATGACCAAGGACCTGGCGCTGCTGGTGGGACCGGACCAGAAGTGGCTGACCACGATGGGCTACCTGGAGAAGGTGGACGAATACCTGAATAAGGCGCTGGTGGGGTAACCTGCGTAGGGTGCGCTACAGCGCACCGCGCCTGCAGACATGGGGGCCGAAGGTTATCCTTCGGCCCTTTTCTATGCCCTGTATTCCACCTGCACGAAACCGTTGTCCCAGTGCCGCGCCGCGACCAGGGTCAGGTCGACATCCCCCGCCCCGTGACCCCAAAGCGGACGGCCGTGCCCCAGCAGCACCGGGATCAGCGTCACGATCACGCGCCGCACCAGACCGGCCGCGACGAAGCTGCGGATCGTCTGGCCCCCGTCGATGTAGACCCGCGTCACACCCTCGGCGCCCTAATCCTCCAGCACAGCGCGCGGGGCCTTGCCGCTGACCCGGACCTTGGTCATCAGCGCCTCGGGCACTACCACCCGGTCCGGCCTGCGGCTCAAGACCACGACCGGCACCTTGTAGGGCCAGTCAGGGAAGGTCAGCACCTTTTCAAAGCTTTCACGGCCCATCACCATCGCACCGATCCCGTCCTGGAAGGCGGCATAGCCAAAATCCACGCCCTCGGGCACCGGGCGGCTGGTCAGCCAGTCGATGTCGCCGTCCGGGCGCGCGATGAAACCGTCCATACTCGTTGCAATGAACACTTCGGCCGATGGCAGCTGCCCGGTCATGTCGTCCTCCAATGTCTGGTTGCAGAAAGATGCGGGGTGTAGCCCAGGGGGGAATTTGCGTCAAGAACCTAACGGGAACACTTGGGCAGATGCGACAGGATCATTGACTTTAATTGCGTCAGCATATATGACCTATAAACCAACCGGAGCCGCCCATGCCCGACCGTCCCGACCAGCTTGCGGACCGACCGCGCCACAGCGCCGTGGACGATGCGCAGGGCATCGCCTTCGGGGTCACGATGGCAGCCCTCGGGATGCACATCCTGACCCATATGGGCTTTGTGACCGGCCAGACCACGGGCCTGGCTGTGCTGATCGCCCATCTTACCGACCTGCCCTTTCCTGCCGTCTACTTCGGCGTCACCCTGCCCTTCCTGGGCCTGGCCTGGCGCCGGATGGGGGCACGGTTCGCGCTGAAAACCTTGGTGACGACGGCGGCGCTGTCAGCCCTGGTCGCAGTCCTGCCGCGGTGGATCGAGCTTGGGCGGATCGAACCCGCGGTGGCCGCCGTGCTCTTTGGTCTTCTCTTCGGCATCGCAGCGCTGGCGGCGATCCGGCATGGCGGCAGTTTCGGCGGGCTCTCGGTCCTCTGGATCGAGTTGCAGGACCGCACCGGCTTTCCGGCGGGCCATGCGCAGCTTCTGTCCGACGTGGTGATCTTCGGGCTTGCGGCGCTGGTGATGCCGGTCGACACTCTGGCCTACAGCTTCCTTGGCGCTGCAGTCTTTTCGCTGTTTCTCGCCGTGAACCACCGCCGCGACCGCTATATTGCAGCCTGATCGGGGCGGGCAAAGGTTAACGCTTCCTGAATCTCCGCAGCGAAGTCCTTGATTTTGTTGAAACGGAAAACAGCGCCACGCGTGGCGACCGCTGCCCTCTGGCCAGCGCTGGGAAAACCCTGTAAGGCCGCGCCAACCCTATAGGACGGACCCCATGGAACTGCGCAACATCGCGATCATCGCCCACGTCGACCACGGCAAGACCACCCTCGTGGACGAGCTTCTGAAACAGTCGGGGGCGTTCCGCGACAACCAGGCCGTTTCCGAACGCGCGATGGACAGCAACGACATCGAACGCGAACGCGGGATCACGATCCTTGCCAAGTGCACCTCGGTGGAATGGGAGGGCGCGCGGATCAACATCGTCGACACCCCCGGCCACGCCGACTTTGGCGGCGAGGTGGAGCGGATCCTGTCGATGGTAGACGGCGTCTGCCTCCTCGTCGACGCTGCCGAAGGCCCGATGCCGCAGACCAAGTTCGTGCTGGCCAAAGCCCTGGCCCTCGGCCTGCGCCCGATCGTCGTCCTGAACAAGGTCGACAAGCCCGACGCCGAACCCGACCGCGCGCTGAACGAGGTCTTCGACCTCTTCGCCAACCTTGGCGCCGATGACGACCAGCTCGATTTCCCCCATGTCTACGCCTCCGGCCGTTCCGGCTGGGCCGACATGGAGTTGGACGGGCCGCGGAAGGACCTCTCCGCCCTCTTCTCCTTGATCGTCCGCCACGTCCCCGCCCCGAAGGTCCTCGCCCGCGTCGACGAGCCCTTCTCGATGCTGGCCACCACGCTGTCCGCCGATCCCTACCTCGGCCGTATCCTGACCGGTCGTGTCGAGTCGGGCCGCATCGGCACCGGCACAACGCTGAAGGCCCTGTCGCGCACCGGCGACCGGCTGGAGCAGTTCCGCGTGACGAAGATCCTCGCCTTCCGCGGCCTCAACCAGACCGCCATCGACGAGGCCGTCGCCGGCGACATCGTCACCCTGGCCGGCATGACCAAGGCCACCGTCGCCGATACCCTCTGCGCGCCCGAAGTCGACACGGCCCTGCCCGCCCAGCCCATCGACCCGCCGACGATCACGGTCACCTTCGGCATCAACGACTCGCCACTGGCGGGCCGTGATGGCTCCAAAGTCCAGTCCCGCGTCATCCGTGAACGACTGATGAAGGAATCCGAGGTCAACGTCGCGATCAAGGTCGCCGACACCCCCGGCGGCGACGCCTTCGAGGTTTCGGGCCGCGGCGAACTTCAGATGGGCGTCCTGATCGAAAACATGCGCCGCGAGGGGTTCGAGCTGTCGATCTCGCGCCCCCGGGTGATCTTCCAGGACGTCGACGGTGTCCGGAATGAACCCATCGAAGAAGTCACCATCGACGTCGATGACGAATACTCCGGCGCGGTGATCGACAAGCTAACCGGCGAGCGCAAGGGCGACCTGGTCGAGATGAAGCCCGCCGGTGTCGGCAAGACCCGGATCATCGCCCATGTCCCGTCGCGCGGGCTGATCGGCTATCAGGGCCAGTTCCTGACCGACACGCGCGGCACGGGTGTGCTGAACCGCATCTTCCACGGCTGGACCCCGCACAAGGGCCCGATCCAGGGCCGCCGGCAGGGCGTGCTGATCTCGACCGAATCCGGTGTCTCGGTGGCTTACGCCCTTTGGAACCTGGAAGAGCGCGGCCGCATGTTCATCGGCCCGCAGGAACAGGTCTATGTCGGCATGCTGATCGGCGAGCACAGCCGCGAGAACGACCTTGAGGTGAACCCGCTGAAGGGCAAGAAGCTGACCAACGTCCGCGCTTCCGGCACGGACGAGGCGGTCCGCCTGACGCCACATATCAAGATGAGCCTGGAAGAGGCGATTGCCTACATTGACGACGACGAACTCGTCGAGGTGACGCCGAAGATCATCCGCCTGCGCAAGCGCCTGCTCGACCCGAACGAGCGCAAGCGGCAGTCGCGGAAGGACTGACCAGAACGTAGGGTGGGCGATCTCGCCCACCTTGGTCTTGCACGGACTTCAGGCGGCGGCGGCCAGGCGGCAGGGAAGGAATTCCTCCAAGAGGACCGTCTCTCCATCGAAGGTGCAGAAGCTGGCGGTCGGCACCTCGATCCAACCCTCCTCCTCGGCCTCCAGCGGCTCGGACACCACGGCCATGCCGCCCCGGCTGTCCGACCAGCGGTGATAGAGCGATGGGGCCGCCGCGTCGGTGGCGTAGCGGACCGCATATAGATTGCGACCGTCGCTCAGTGCCGCCGTCAGACGCAGATGCGGTGCTGCCCCCTTCTGACGCGCCAGACGGATGAATTTGGCCGCGGCACGCTCCAACGCACCGCGCGGATCGTCGTCCAACCCCTCGGCCAAGGCAACCAGAAACAGCGCCTCGCTGTCGGTGGCACCCTTGCGGTGCGGGTAAAGGCTTTCGGGGATCATCATGTCGGCGTCGCGGCGGAAGGCATCGTAGCCGCCGACCTGGCCGTTGTGCATGAAGCTCCACCGGCCATGGGTGAAGGGATGGCAGTTGTTGCGGCTGGTGGCGGTGCCGGTCGACGCGCGGACATGGGCGAGGAACAGGTGCGACTGGACCTGCGCGGTCAGGCTTTTCAGGTTCGGGTCCGACCAGGCGGGCAGCACGTCGCGGAACAGGCCCGGTTCGGGCTTCGCGCCATACCAGGCGATCCCGAAGCCGTCGGCATTGATCGCCGTGTGGCACTGCGTGGCGCAGTGGCTTTGGTGGATCAGGGAGTGACCAGGGCGGCTGACGATCTCCTCCAGGAAGATCGGCGCCCCGGTGTAGGCAGCCCAGCGGCACATCAGCGCGCTGTGGTCTTGCATAGGATCATCTGCCCGTACCTTCTTTTTTCCCCAACCTAGCAGAAATCCGCAGAAGTCAGGAAGATAGTGCAATCAATTCAAGGGAACTTGGCAGGGAAACCTTACTCGATCTCCTCGACCACCATCAGGTCGCGGGTGCTCGCGCCCTTCGCATGGGCAAGTGCGGCCTGGTAGGCGGGGGAGTTGTAGCACTCCACCGCCTTTTCCAGACTTGGGAAGCGCGCGACCACGTTGCGCGGACGGTCGTTGCCCTCCAGCTGCACATAGCGGCCGCCACGGGCGAGGAAAACGCCGCCGTGGGCCGCGATGGCCTCGGTCGCGCCTTTGGCGTAGCGGGCGTAGGCCTCGGTGTCGGTGACGTGGACGTGGGCAACCCAGAGTGCGGTCGGCATGGCTCAGGCCCCCATCGCGGCTTCGGCCGCCTTGATCGCTGCTTCGGCCTGGGCGATGTCGGCGCCCCCGGCTTGGGCCATGTCCGGACGACCACCGCCCCCCTTGCCGCCCATCGCCTCGGCCGCAGCCTTCACCAGCGTGACGGCGGAGAGTTTGGCGGTCAGATCGGCGGTCACGCCAGCGGCGACGGCGGGTTTGTTGCCGGTGTCGGCAATCAGCAACACCGCGCCGGAACCAAGCCGGGCCTTCATCTCGTCGATCAACGCGGGAAGGTCCTTGCCCGACACGCCGGAAAGCACCTGAGCAATGAACTTCACCCCATTGATTTCCTTGGCTTCCGGGCCAGCGGCCTTGCCGCCCATCGCGACTTCGCGGCGCAATTGCGCGACCTCGTTTGCGAGAGCCTTCCGTTCATCGAAAAGCGCGCGGATGCGGTCGGCAAGCTCGGAGGCCGGGGCCTTGATGATCGCCGCGATATCGTTCAGCCGCGCGTCCTGCTGGCGCAAATGGTCGAGTGCCGCCTGCCCGGTCAGCGCCTCGATCCGACGCACACCGGCGCTGGAAGCGCTTTCCGACAAGAGCACCATCGCGCCGATATCGCCGGTGCGCTGGACATGGGTGCCGCCGCAAAGTTCAAGGCTGTAGGTCTTGCCATCAGCGCCTTTGCCCGAGCCTTCCAGCGCGCCCATTGACACGACGCGGACCTCATCGCCGTACTTTTCGCCGAAGAGCGCCTGCGCCCCGATGGCGCGGGCGTCGTCGGGGGTCATGATCCGGGTCTCGACCGGGGAGTTCTGGCGGATGAAGGTATTGACCTCGGTCTCGATGGTTTGCAGGTCCGGGGATGAGATCGCGGCCGAATGGCTGAAGTCAAAGCGCAGACGGTCGGCAGCGTTGAGGCTACCGCGTTGAGCTACGTGGTCGCCGAGGGTGCGGCGCAGCGCCTCGTGCAGAAGGTGCGTCGCGGAGTGATTGGCGCGGATGGCTGAGCGGCGGACATGGGAGACCTCCAGCTTCGCGGGTTGTCCTTTGATCACAGTGCCTTCCGTGACCTTCGCAATGTGAATGAAGACACCTGCGGCCTTTTTCACATCGGTCACCTCGGCGGTGCCGGTGTCGGTGCGGATCAGACCGCAGTCGCCCACCTGCCCGCCGGATTCGGCGTAATACGGCGTCTGGTTGACCACGATCTGCACGGTTTCGCCGGTAGCGGCCTGCCCGATCGGGGCACCGTCTTGCAGGAGCGCGGTGATCACCCCTTCGGCGGTTTCGGTGTCGTAGCCGAGGAATTCTGTGACGCCATGTTCTTCGGCGATCTCGAACCAGATCTTCGCATCGCCCGCCGCCCCGGTGCCGGACCATGCGGCGCGGGCCTTGGCCTTCTGTTCGGCCATCGCGGCGTCGAAGCCCTGGACGTCGACTTCGCGGCCCTTCTCGCGGAGTGCGTCCTGCGTAAGGTCAAGCGGGAAGCCATAGGTGTCGTAAAGCTTGAACGCCGCGGCACCCGGAAGCGCGCCGCCGTCGGGCAGGCCGGACAGTTCGTCGTCCAGGAGTTTGAGGCCCCGGTCGAGGGTCTGCTTGAACTTGGTTTCCTCGGTGCGGAGGGTCTCTTCGATCAGCGACTGGGCGCGGCTGAGTTCGGGATAGGCGCCGCCCATCTGCCGCACCAGCGCGGGCACCAGACGGTGCATCACCGGGTCCTGCGCGCCCAGCATATGCGCATGGCGCATCGCGCGGCGCATGATGCGGCGGAGAACGTAGCCGCGCCCCTCGTTGGAGGGCATGACGCCATCCGCGATCAGGAAGGAGGTAGACCGCAGGTGGTCCGCGATCACCCGGTGGTGGATCTTGCCCGGCCCGTCGGGATCGGCGCTGGTGGCATGGGCTGAAGCCTCGATCAGCGACCGCATCAGGTCGGTGTCGTAGTTGTCGTGCTTGCCTTGCAGAAGCGCCCCGATCCGCTCCAGCCCCATGCCGGTGTCGATCGACTGCATCTCCAAGGGGACCAGCCGCCCGTCGGCAAACTGTTCGTTCTGCATGAAGACGTTGTTCCAGATCTCGATGAACCGGTCGCCGTCTTCCTGAGCGCTGCCCGGCGGGCCGCCCCAGATATGGTCGCCGTGGTCAAAGAATATCTCGGTGCAGGGGCCGCAGGGTCCGGTAGGTCCCATGCGCCAGAAGTTGTCGTCACTGGCGATGCGGATGATCCGGCTCTCGGGCAGGCCCGCGACCTTCTTCCAGATGTCGGCCGCCTCGTCGTCGGTGTGATAGACCGTGACCAGAAGCTTGTCCTTGGCCAGGCCGAAGTCCTTGGTCAGAAGTTCCCAGGCAAACGCAATCGCCTGGTCCTTGAAATAGTCGCCGAAACTGAAGTTCCCCAGCATCTCGAAGAAGGTGTGGTGCCGGGCGGTATATCCCACGTTGTCGAGGTCATTGTGCTTGCCGCCTGCCCGCACGCATTTCTGGGCGGTCGTCGCGCGCTTGTAGTCCCGCGTTTCGACCCCGGTAAACAGGTTCTTGAACTGCACCATCCCGGAGTTGGTGAACATCAGCGTCGGATCGTTCCGCGGCACGAGGGGCGAGCTGTCCACGACCCGGTGATCGTTGCGGCGGAAGAAGTCCAGGTAGGTGGAGCGGATGTCGTTCAGCGAAGCCATGATCGGGCCTTTCCGGGGAATTCCACAGGTTCGAAACCCCTTTAGCCCCGCTTCCCGCGCCTGTCCACGGGGCGGTAAGTCCACGCCGAAAATTGCTGGGACCGAACCGCAGCAACCTGGGGCTGCCAGTACGAAAAGCGAAGCGGTCAGCCCTGCGTGCCGGTGTTAAACTGACGCCGGGAGGACCAGACCATGATGACACAGCGCGCTACGCTTTTCGCCCTGCTTGCAATTGCCACTGCCGGCACATCGGACGGCGCTTCTGCCGAAACGATGGTGAAGATCACGCTTTGGGACAAGGGTGACGCCGCCATGGACCATGTGGGACAGCATCCGCCCATCGGGATGGCTGTCGACGGTGCCGACCCGGGCCTGGCCACGATGGGCGTCACGCTTGACCCGCAAGAGGTTCCCGCGGGGGAGATCAGCTTCCGGATCACCAACGACTCGGGCGCGTTTTACCATGCGGTCCTGGTCTCGGCGGTGGCGGACCAGACGGTTCCACTGCCCTATCTGACCGAGGAAGAGCGGGTTGATGAAGCTGCCGCGGGTATCACGGCAAACCTGGGGGAACTCCGGCCGCATGATGCGAAGACAAAGGCGGCAGCGCTGACGCCGGGTACCTATATCCTGTACTGCAACATCGCAGGTCACTACGCGATGGGGATGTGGGCGCTGTTGACCGTCACGGAATAGCCAGCGGGTTCGACCTACCGCAGCACTTCGACCGTGTCGCCCAGGCGGATGATGCCGTCCTTCACGATGCTGCAGAGGACACCGCGCAAGCGCAACTCCTTGTGAGAGCGGACCCAAGTGTAAGCCGGTTCGCCGTAACGGACCTTCCACTTGGCGCAGGAGTCGTTCCAAACCTCGGACACCTTGAGGACGGTAGGACCCACGGCGAGAAGTTGTCCCTCGGGCAGGTTTGCTTCAGTCATGTCGAGGTCGCAGACGAAAGTATCGCCGGGGTGTACCGTGGTTTCACGGTCACGCCAGACCAGGTCCAGCACTCGGCTCGGCAAAATGGAAATCTGGATGCCAGGATGGCCACTGCCATCGGGCAGCTTCAGCCAGGGCGCGATGCCCCAGCGTTCGCCGGGAATGCCGTGTGCCTGGGTTACCGTCAGCTCATCGACGAAGCGCCGCTCGCCGTAGCCGGGACGGAAGCATAGAAGCTCGACCGCGCTGCCGGACTTCGGTGCGGAAAGCACCTCCGGCAGCGCGGCCATCAACTCATCGTGGGTGACGTGAAGGCTCACTCGTCCAGGACGTCCGCGCTGTCTTCGCCGGCCATCGTGAAGTCCAGACCGTTGGCGGCCCGGATCTTGTCCTCGATCGCCAGGGCAATGGAGGGATTCTGCTTCAGGAAGGACTTCGCATTTTCGCGGCCCTGCCCGATGCGTTCGTCGCCGTAGGAGTACCAGGCGCCCGACTTTTCGACCACGCCGGCCTTCACGCCGATATCCACCAACTCGCCCATCTTTGAGATGCCTTCGCCATACATGATGTCGAATTCCACCTGCTTGAAGGGCGGGGCCACCTTGTTCTTCACCACCTTGACGCGGGTGGTGTTGCCGACAACCTCTTCCCGGTCCTTGATTGCGCCGATGCGGCGGATGTCCAGACGGACCGAGGCATAGAACTTCAGCGCGTTGCCGCCGGTGGTGGTTTCGGGCGAGCCGAACATCACGCCGATCTTCATGCGGATCTGGTTGATGAAGATCACCATGCAGTTCGACCGGCCGATGCTGGCCGTAAGCTTCCGCATCGCCTGGCTCATCAGGCGGGCCTGGCTGCCCATCTGCATGTCGCCCATGTCGCCTTCGATTTCTGCTTTGGGAACCAGTGCGGCGACGGAGTCGATCACGACCATGCTGACCGCGCCCGAGCGGACCAGCGTATCGACGATCTCAAGCGCCTGTTCGCCGGTGTCGGGCTGGCTGATCAGAAGTTCATCCAGATTCACGCCCAACTTCTTCGCGTACTGCGGATCCAGCGCGTGTTCGGCGTCGACAAAGGCGCAGACGCCGCCTTTTTTCTGTTCCTCAGCCACCGCATGCAGGGTCAGCGTCGTCTTGCCCGAGCTTTCCGGTCCATAGATCTCGATGATCCGGCCCTTGGGCAGGCCGCCGATTCCAAGCGCGATGTCCAGACCCAACGAACCGGTCGAGGTCGCCTCGATATCCATCGCCGGGCTGTCTGCGCCAAGGCGCATGATCGAACCCTTGCCGAACTGCCGTTCGATCTGTGCGAGCGCGCTTTCCAGCGCCTTCGACTTGTCCATATCCCGCTTGCTCCCGAGGTCGAGAAGGTTTGCCGTCGCCATGTCACGCTCCTTATTTCATAGCCACCCGCAGGCGGCAATCCTTGCCCGTGTTCCCCAAGTGTTCTTGCACTTATGTGCACAAAAGGAGAACAATTCAACCTAAATCTCGTGGTGGCAGTTTTTCACAGCTTTGGTTAAGGGAGTGTTGACGGAAGTCCGGGACAACCGGGCAGTGTAGGGATTTTTCGGGGAAAAGAGGCCAAGATGCTGGTGTTCTGGGAGCAGAGGCTTGCGTTTCTGGCCACGCCGAAGACCGGTTCGACGGCTATTGCGGCGGCGCTCGAATCGCTTGCGGCGGTGTCGATCCAGCGGCCTCCGCTTCTGAAGCACACCACCGTTCATCGTTACCGCCGGTTCATCGGGCCGTTTCTGGAGGCTGCGTCGAAGGGTGACTTCACGCTGGTCGCTCTGATGCGCGAGCCGACGGACTGGCTGGGGTCCTGGTACCGCTTCCGCCAGCGCGAGGAGACGGACGCGGGGAAGTCGACGAAGGGAATGTCATTCGATGAGTTCGTCCGGGCCTGGTGCCAGGACCCGCGACCGGACTTCGCGGATGTGGGGAGCCAGGGCAAGTTCCTGCGGCCGCGGCAGGGCGTGGGGGTGGATCGGCTGTTCCGCTACGAGGAGATCGGCAGTTTCGTGCAGTTCCTGGAAGAGCGGCTGGACTGCGCGATCACCCTGCCCCGCCTGAACGTCTCGCCCCCCGGAGCGACAGAAGTCACTGCCGGGACTGCGGCGCTCTTGCGCGAGGTCGCGGCAGAGGACTTTGCCCTTTATGCGACCTTGACGGGTTAGGCGCCGGCTTGCTGGTTGCGGCATCGGGACATGACAGAGGGGCCGAAAGCGGCTAGTTTGCAAGGCAAGGGGCGCCCGGAAGAGGGCGGAAGAGACCCCGTGAGGCATGAAAGGGCGGCGAAATGACCGACATGATGACGACGCGGCGCGGGCTGTTGCTGGGCGCGGGGGCTTTTGGGCTGGCGGCCTGCAACAACGGGATCGGGTCCAACGGGGCGAGCCAGATCGAGGCGCGGGTTGCCGCGACCGAGCAGTTCCTGTTCGCACAGTATCCCGGTACGCAGGACCTGGCTAGCCGGTCCTCCGGAGTGCTTTACATGCCCCTGATGACCGAGGTCGGTGCGGGATTTGGCGGGGCGTTCGGGCGGGGCGCGCTGCGGATCCAGGGGGTGACGGTCGACTACTACTCGGCCGCCAAGGGTTCGTTCGGGTTGCAGATCGGGGCGCAGCAGTACGCCCATGCTCTGTTCTTCATGTCGCCCGAGGCGCTGGAAAGTTTCCGGCGGTCGTCGGGTTGGGCGGCGGGGGCGGACATCCGCTATGCAAGCCCCGAGGAGGGCGCCTCGATCGGGAAGCAGACGACCGAGCTGGACGAGGTGATCGCGATAGTCTTCGGGCAGCAGGGGCTGATCGCGGGGGCCTCGCTGGCGGGGATCAAGTATACCCGGATCATTCCCTGAGGCGCGCCGCGCGCGGGCGCTTTCTCCAGTCCTTTGATTTCAAGGACTTGAGTGTGGACGTTAAGACTTTATCAAGTCTTTCGTCCGGCCCTGGACTGCCGGCGCAAGACGAGGCGCCAGAAGATCAGGAGCGTGGCCGAAGTGCCGATGGCCGTGAGGATCGCCGGGCGCAGGTCGCCCGGTGAGCTGGCGGCACCGCCTGACGCCACGATGAAAGCGAAGGGCACGACGCCAAGCGCGTAGCCTGCGACGAAGCGCAGCGGGCGCATCCTTGCGATGCCGGCGAGGCTGGCGGAAAGCTCCGGCAGGATCGGCAGCGCTTGGGCGACCGCCAATGTGAGAAGGTCGTTGCGGGCGAAGGCGGCCTCGATCCCGGCAAGGCGGGCATCGTCCTTGAAGAGCCGCAGAAGCGCGCCTCGCCCGAAGGTGCGTCCGATGGTGTAGGCCGTACCGCCCATCAGCAGAAGCCCGAGCGAAGCGACGAAGCCGCCGAGCCATGGCCCGAGAATCCAGCCCGCCAAGAGGATCGTCGTCATGGTCGGGACGGCGATGAAGAGGTCGAGGACCAGCATCCCGATCACGGCGAGCGCCAGCCAGAGCGGATCAACTTCGCGCAGGGTTTCCAGCCAAGCCACAAGGTCGCCTTCGGGGAGGACTCCGGTTGCTTGCGCGATGACGAAGGTGCTGGCGAAGGCAAGCGCCAGGATGACGGCGATGCGGATGAGGTCGCGCATGGCTCAGGTCCCCCGCAGGATGCGGCGGCCCAGCCACGGGGCGAGGGCCGCGATCAGCGGCAGGGCGCGCGCCGCGCCGACGCGGATCATCGTGCGGCGGGCGTCGATGCCTGAGAGAATGGCCACTGCCGCCACTTCGGCGCTGATCTTTCCCCTGCCCCGCCCTGCCGTCATCGGGGTGTCGACGAGGGGGAGGACAACCTCGGACACCAGAAGCGGTGTTGTCGAGAGTTGCCAGCGCAGGCTGGTCGTGAAGCTGGAGAGACCCGCCTTGCTGGCCGAATAGAGCCCGCCTGCAGCTTTCGGGAAGGTTGCGAGGCCGGAGGAGAGGTTGACGATTGCGCCATCCGGCTGGGCCAAGAGCGTGGGAAGAAGGGCCTGTATCAGCAAAGCAGGGGCCGCAAGGTTGAGGGATGCCTCCTCGATCAGATGCGCGGGGCTGGAGGCGGGATCGGTCAGGGGCCGGGCGTGCTGGACGGCGGCGGCGTTGATCAGGACGGAAAGGCCCGGATGGTCGGCGGCGAGGCGGGCAGCAAGCGCGGGAAGACCGGGCAGGTCGGAGAGGTCACAGGTCACCGGCACGAGCCCCGCCCGTGCTGGAAGATGGGCCGCGCGGCGTGCGAGGGCGACGACGGTGTGACCGCGATCAAGGAGGCGCGGCAAGAGGGCGGCCCCGATGCCGGACGACGCTCCGGTCAGAAGGACGGTCGTGGGGCGGGCAAGCGGGCTTGACATGAGGGGCTCCGGTCCAGATTTCGGGCCGTGATAGATCGGAGGCGGAGGGCTGTCGTGAACCTGGGTTTAGAAACCGGCACCGCCGCCCCGACGCTTATCGCAGCACTGCGCGGCCCGGCCGAGGCGGCGCGGCTTTGGGCGGTGCGTGACCTTGCCAAGGGCGGCACGGCCTTTGCGCCGGGCGACGAAAGCGGGGACGTCTATCTCCTGCTGTCGGGTCTGGTGCGGCTGGTCTATGCGACCGAGACGGGCGAGGCCTGGATCAAGAGCTTCATCATCGATTGCGGGGTGTTTTCCGGGCGCGGGGCGGACGATGCGGGTGCAGGGGAGAGTTACGGTGCGGAGGCGGTGGAGCGCTGCCGCTTCGTGCGCCTGCCGCGCGTGTTCGTGTCGGATCTGGTGGCTTCGGATGCGGGGGTGCGCGCCGCCTATGCGGCGTTCTCGACCTGGGTGCTGGCCCGCAAGCAGGCGCGGGAGGCCGCACTTTTGACGATGACGGCAGAGGCGCGGTTGCGCGCCGTTCTGGCTGCCGCGCCGGAGGTTGCGTCGCGGCTGCCGCAAGGCGACATGGCGCGCTTCATCGGGGTGACGCCGGTGGCGTTCAGCCGGATCAAGCGGCGGATCGGCCCGCAGGCGGCGCGGCCAGAGTGACCTTTGCCGGGGATGCCCTACTTCAGCCGCCGGATCAGGCTGGAGGTGTCGCCCCTGCCCCCGCCCATCAGCTGCACGTCCTTGTAGAACTGGTCCACCAGGGCGGTGACAGGCAGGCGCGCGCCGATCTCGTCGGCGGTGTCGAGGCAGATGCCAAGGTCCTTGCGCATCCAGTCCACGGCAAAGCCGTAGTCGAACTTGTCCTGCAGCATTGTCTTGTGGCGGTTGACCATCTGCCAGGAACCTGCGGCCCCTTGGCTGATCACCTCGACCACCTTCTCGCCGTCGAGGCCCGCTTTCTGACCGAAGGCCAGCGCCTCGGACAGGCCCTGCATCAGGCCGGCGATGCAGATCTGGTTCATCATCTTGGCCAGCTGCCCTGCCCCGCTGTCCCCGATCAGGCGGCAGATGCGAGCGTAGGCGGCCATCACCGGCTCGGCCCGGGCGTAGTCCTCGGGCGTGCCGCCGCACATGATGGAGAGCTGGCCGTTCTCGGCCCCCGCCTGCCCACCGGACACGGGCGCGTCGACGAAGTGGAGGTCGAGAGCTGCCGCTTCGGTGGCAAGCTTGCGGGTGATCTGCGCGGAAACGGTGGTGTGATCGACGAAAACGGCCCCTTTCGCCATGCCGGAGAACGCGCCGTCGGGGCCGCTGGCTACCTGTGCAAGGTCGTCGTCGTTGCCGACGCAGGCCATCACGAACTCGGCCCCCGTCGCGGCGTCGCGCGGGGTCGCGGCGGCGCGGCCCTTGTGGCGGGCGACCCAGGCCTCGGCCTTGGCGGCCGTGCGGTTGTAGACCGTCACCTCGTGCCCCTTGGCGGCCAAATGTCCCGCCATCGGGAACCCCATGACTCCCAAGCCAAGAAATGCCACTTTCGCCATCTGCGCCCCCTGCTTGTTGCCCTTCATCGGCGCATCGACTAGGAACCGATCCGCCTCCTGCCGTCAAGGACAGGCCCAAAGGAACTGGCCCCCAATGCTGACCGCCTTTCGCTGGCTGATCCGGATCGTCTCGGGGTTGATCGCCCTGGGAGTCGTCGCGGCGCTGCTGGCCTATTACATCCTGTCGCGATCGCTGGTGGATTACGACGAGGATTTCACCGTCCGGGGCATCACCGCCCCGGTGGAGATCGTCCGCAACAACGACAACGTGCCGCATATCTTCGGGCAGACCGACGAGGATGTGTACTACGCCCTGGGCTTCGCCCATGCGCAGGATCGGCTGTGGCAGATGATGATGCTGCGGCGCACGGCGCAGGGGCGGCTGTCAGAAATCTTCGGCCCGGCGACGGTCAAGGTCGACGAGCTGATGCGGCGCTTTGACCTCTACGGCCTCGCGCTGCAGTCGGCCCAGGTGCAGGACGAGGCGACCACGCGGGCGCTGGAGGCCTATGCGGCCGGGGTGAATGCCTGGATCGAAGAGGTCAACAATGGCGCGCGGGGCCGGGGCGCGCCGGAGTTCTTCCTGTTTCAGCCGGAGATTTCGGCCTGGGCGCCGGCGGATTCGATCGCGATCCTGAAGCTGATGGCCTTGCAGCTGTCCAGTGCTCTTCAGACCGAAGTGCTGCGGGCGCGGGTGTCGCTGCTGTTGCCGAACGACCGGCTGGCCGATCTGTTGCCGGACGACCCGAGCCAGGGCGTGGCCGCGCTGCCGGACTATGCCAGCCTGGTGCCGGGGGTCGCGCCCTTGAGGACGCCGGTCAGGTTCGCCGGGGGGCCGTTCACGCCCGTGGCGGGGCCGGGGATGGCGGGGGCCTCGAACTCCTGGGCGGCGATGCCCGAGCGGTCGGCGGCGGGAGGCAGCCTGCTGGCCAACGACCCGCACCTGGGCCTGACCGCGCCGACGATCTGGTATCTGGCGCGGCTGGAGCTGTCGACCGGCGGGGTGATCGGCGGGACGATCCCCGGCGTGCCGCTGGTGCTGGTCGGGCGGTCGGACAAGCTGGGCTGGGGGCTGACGACGGCCTATGTCGACGATCAGGACGTGGTGATCGAGGCGCTGAACCCGGAGAACACGGAGGAATACCAGACTCCGGATGGCTGGGCGAAATTCGAGAGCCGGCAGTCGATCATCACGGTCAAGGATGCGCCGCCCGTGACGCTGACGCTACGCTGGTCCCGCAACGGGCCGATCCTGCCGGGGGGGCATTACGAGCTGGGCTCGATCACTCCGGGCGGCCATGTGGCGGCGATCAGCTGGACGGCGCTGTCGGGCGAGGACCGGTCGATCAGCGGCGCGATGGCGCTGATGCGGGCGCAAGGGATCCCGCAGGCGCTGGAGGCGGGCCGCATGGTGGTGGCCCCGGCGCAGAACGTGATGCTGGCCGACGGGACGGGGATCGCGCTGCAGGTGATGGGGGCGCTGCCGGCGCGGGATGCGGGGCATCCGTCGCAGGGCCGCCTTCCGGCGCTGGGGGCGGACGCGCGGGTCGGCTTCAAGGGGCTCATGCCCTACGAGGACAATCCGCGGGTGGTCAGCCCCGCCTCGGGCCTTCTGGGCAATACCAACAACAAGACGGTGGACCGGCCCTTCCCGAACCATGTGAGCTTTGACTGGGGCGATACGCAGCGCATCCAGCGCTGGCTGACGCTGATGAAGGCGCGCGAGGTGCATACACGGGAAAGCTTCATCGAAGCGCAGCTGGATACGGTGAACCCCACCGCACGGTCGCTGCTTCCCCTGATCGGAGCGGACCTTTGGTTCACCGGGGAAGCGGCGCCGGAGGGGACACCGGAACGTCTGCGGCAGCGGGCGCTGGTGCTTTTGGCCGAATGGAACGGCGAGATGAACGAGCATCTGCCGGAGCCGCTGATCGCCGAGGCCTGGATGCGGGCGCTGATGAAGCGGCTGATCCAGGATGACCTGGGGGCGATGGCGGAAAGCTTCACCCATATCTCCCCCGTCTTCATCGAGCGGGTGTACCGGAACGTCGGCGGCGCGAGCGTGTGGTGCGACGTGATCCAGTCGGCGGCGGTGGAAAGCTGCACTGACGTCGCGCGGATCGCGCTGGACGAGGCACTTCTGCAGCTGACGGAACGCTATGGCGACAACATCGAAAGCTGGCGCTGGGGCGATGCGCATCTGGCGACGCATGACCACCCGGTCCTGGGCGAAGTGCCCTTCGTGCGCTACTTCGTGAACATCCGGCAGTCGACCAGCGGCGGCGACGATACCCTGATGCGGGGCGTCTCCCGGGGCGAGGGTCCGGAGCCGTTCCAGAACGTGCACTCGGCGGGGTTTCGGGGGGTCTATGACTTTGCCGACCCGGATTCGTCGGTCTTCATCAGCGCGACGGGCCAGTCGGGGCATCCCTTGTCGCGGCACTACGACGATCTGGGCGAGCTGTGGCGGCGGGGGGAATACATCCCGATGTCGCTGGATCCGGAGTTGGCGCGGGCGGCGGCGGCGGGGGTGATGATGCTGACGCCGGAGGGTCCATGATCCGGACAGACCGGCTGGTTTTGCGTCAGGCGGTCTGGGAGGATCTGGAGGCAGTCCACCGGCTGATGTCCGACCCCCGCGTCATGCGCTACTGGTCCCGGCCAGAGCATGAGACGCTGGAGGAGACGCGCCACTGGCTGGGGTTCCTGGTGGAACAGTCAGCGGACAGTCGGGACTGGCTGATCGTGAAGGACGGCGCGGTGATCGGGAAAGCGGGGGCCTGGCAACTGCCGGAGGTCGGCTTTCTTCTGCATCCCGATCACTGGGGCCAGGGTCTGGCCTTTGAGGCGATGGTGGCGGTGATCGCAGCACTGGAGGCGGAGTTTGCCGGAATCGTGCTGACGGCAGAGGTGGACCCGCGCAATGCGGCCTCGCTGCGGCTTCTGGACCGGTTGGGCTTCCGGGAGACGCACCGGGCGGAACGGACGCTGTTGTGGCGCGACGAGTGGTGCGACAGCGTCTATCTGGCGCGGCCGCACGGCGGGTGAGGCAGGGCGGCGGGCGCGAGCCGTTGCCGGCACCGCGTCAGAGCGTGCGGAAACGGTTCTGCTGGCGGGCGGTCCAGCGGACGGTGAGGTGCCAGCCGTCCTCGGCCTCGGTTTCGTGCTGGACGATGTTCTGGTCGTGGAGCCAGGCGCGCTTGCGACCGTCAGAGAACGCGACCGTCACTTGCGCCTCGGTCCGGTCGGCGTCGAGGGTGGCGGTGATCAAGGTCAGAAGCTTGTCCACGCCCTCGCCGGTCAGGGCCGAGACCGGCAGCACGCGGGGACGCTGTGCGGCCTGCGCGCTGAGCGCCTCGCGCTGGGAGGCGTCGACAAGGTCGAGCTTGTTCCAGACCTCGATCTGCGGGGTATCCTCGCCCACACCGAGGCTGTTCATGATATCGGCCACGTCGGCGGCCTGTTCCACCGTTTCGGGGTGCGAAATGTCGCGGACGTGGAGGATGAGGTCGGCGGAGAGGACTTCTTCCAGCGTCGCGCGGAAGGCGGCGACAAGCTGGGTCGGCAGGTCCGAGATGAAGCCCACGGTGTCCGACAGGATGATCTTTGCGCCCGAGGGCAGCGCCACACCGCGCATGGTGGGGTCGAGGGTGGCGAAGAGCATGTCCTTGGCCAGCACCTCGGCCCCGGTGATCCGGTTGAAGAGCGTGGACTTGCCGGCGTTGGTGTAGCCCACCAGGGCCACGATCGGGAATGGCACCTTGGCACGGGCGGCGCGGTGCAGTTCGCGCGTCTTGACCACCTGTTCCAGCTGGCGCTTGAGGCGGATCACCTGGTCGTCGATGGCGCGGCGGTCGCTTTCGATCTGGGTTTCACCGGGGCCGCCGACGAAGCCGAAGCCGCCGCGTTGGCGTTCGAGGTGGGTCCAGGCGCGGACGAGGCGGGTGCGCTGGTAGGACAGCGCGGCAAGTTCGACCTGCAGGACGCCTTCGCGGGTCCGGGCGCGGTCGGCGAAGATCTCCAGGATCAGCGAGGTCCGGTCGAGAAGCTTGACCCCCCATTCCTTTTCCAGGTTGCGCTGCTGGACCGGCGACACGGTGCCATCGACGATGACAAGCTCGATGTGGTCGTCGTGGAAGCGGTCCTTCAGCTCGGCCACCTTGCCGGAGCCGAGGAGCGTGCCGGGGGCGACGCGGGCCAAGCGGACGACTTCGGCGCCCCGCACCTCAAGCTCTGGCAGAGCGGCGGCAAGCGAGACGGCCTCGGCCAGCCCGTGTTCGGGCAGGCGGCGGGCGTTGGACGACTTCAGCGCGGGATGCAGGACAAAGGTGCGCGTTGCGGCTGCGGCGGTGTCGCGCAGGCGCTGCCCCTCGCGCTTGGCGAGCAGGTCGTCGTCATCCTGGGGCGGTCTGGAGATCAGTCTTCCCCTTCATAGAGGCTGATCGGCGCACCCGGCATGATGGTGGAGATCGCATGCTTGTAGACAAGCTGCGACTGGCCATCGCGGCGCAGCAGCACGCAGAAATTGTCGAACCAGGTGATCACGCCCTGCAGCTTGACGCCGTTGATCAGGAAGATCGTCACCGGGACCTTGGCTTTGCGGACATGATTGAGAAAGGCGTCTTGCAGGTTTTGCTTGTCAGCGGCCATCGTTTTTGTGCCTTGTTTTTCTATCGCTTCACTGTCGCGTCGTGGTCGTTCTTCGTTGCCCTGTTCTTGCCGCTTGGCACGGCTGGGCCAAGTATGAAGCGGGCGGGCGGGAGTTTCCAGCGCAAAAATCAGGCTGTTAGGCAGGCGGGTTCAGCTGCGGCCGCGGCCTTGCAGAACGAGGGCGAGAAGGGCCAGCGTCTCCAGCCGGCCGACGACCATCGCCAGCCCCAGGATGATCTTCACCGGATCGGAGAGGTCCTGGTAGGCGATGGGCTGGGCCGCGCCGAGCTCGGCCAGTTGACCGGTGGTGGTCAGGGCGGCGATGGCCAGGACCATCGTCTGTTCGAAATCGACCCCGGCCAGGAGGAGGAGTGCGGAGACGACCGCGATCGAGGTGGCAAAGAGCATGAAGAAGACCCAGGCGAACTGCGCGCCTTCGCGGCGGAGGCGGCGGGCCTCGGTGCCGCCGCGGCCGATGGAGTTGGGGTGGATGATCTTTTCAAGCTCGCGCTCTCCGTGGCGCAGAAGCGCATAGACGCGAAGAAGCTTGACGCCGCCCGCCGCCGTGGCTGTTCCACCGCCGATGATCGCAAGGCCAAGAAGGACGAGGCCCGGGGTGCCGATGCCGGACCACTCGGTCGCGGTCTGCCAGTCGGCGGAGATATAGCCGGTGGTGGTGAGGAATGAGGTCGCGGTGAAGATGATGCCCCAGAACGAGGGCAGCATCTCGGCGGCGTCGCCTTCGGTTTCGGTGGCGACAAACCAGTGGCGCAGGAACAGGATGGCGGTCACGGTCAGGACGAGAAGTGCCGCCAGTCGCAATTCGGGGTCCTGCAGCAGGGGGCGGCGGTTTTCGGCCAGACGGACGCCGGGCAGCGCGCGGCGGGTGATCGCGAAGGCGAAACAGAGGAAGATCAGAAGCTCACCGGGCATCCCCGACCCTGCCTCCTGAAAGGCGGTGCTGCCGGTGATGCCGGAGGTCGACAGCGTGCCCATCGCGTGGATCAGGGCAGAGATCCCGCTTTCGCCCAGGACGAGAAGGCCGCACCAGAGGAGAAAGGTGAGTGAGCCGTAGACCGGGAACAGGAGGAGCGCAAAGCGGGTCAGGCGGACGGCGGGATCGGCGGTGCGGGTGACCTGGGCGGTGCCGACCGCGCCCCTGCCCGGCACGCGGCCGGAGGAGACTTCGGTACCGCCAAGGTTCAGCGGAGCCAGGATCGCGTAGGCTGCGAGCAGGATCAGGAAGCCGCCGAACCAGCCCACCGTGGCGCGCCAGAGATGCACCGCTTCGGCCAACCGGTCCGCGCCGTAGACCGAGGCGCCGGTGGTGGTGAAGGCCGAGATCATCTCGAACCAGGCGTTGACCATCGAGGTATCGGGCAGCGCCTCACTTAGAGGCAACGCCAGGGCAAAGGGCAGGATGGCATAGGCCAGGACCAGCGCGGCCAGGTGACTGCGCGAGGGGTCGCGGGGCAGATAGGCGGCGGTGGCGATGCCCAGCATCACCGTGAGGACCAGCAGGATCAGTGCGGAATAAAGGAAGTCGCGGGCATGTTCATGGTCGTTCACCCCGAAGGCGTAGATGGCCGGTACCAGCGCCATCGCCCCGGAAAGCCCGAGGAGGACGACCAGAAGCGGCAGTTCGGCCAGCCGCGCCAGCATCAGAAAAAGTCGATCGAGACTTGCAGAAGCCGCTCGACCTCGGGGACGTCCTTGGCCATCGCGAACAGCGCGATGACGTCGCCGGCTTCGATCCGCAGGTCTCCGGTCGGCTTGAGGACCTTGTCGCCCTTCATGACCGCGCCGACGAGGACGCCTTCAGGGAACTCGATGTCGCGGATGAGGCGCCCGGCCAGCGGCGAGGTGGACAGGACCTGCGCCTCGATCATCTCGGCCTCGGCATCGCCGATGGAGTAGACCGCACGGACCCGGCCGTGGCGGATGTGGCGCAGGATGGACGAGACGGTGGTGGCGCGCGGGTTGATGTAGGCGTCGATGTCGAGCGGCGCCATCAGCGGGGCCAAGGTCGGGTCGTTGACCAGGGCGATGGTCATCGGACAGCCGGCCTGCTTGGCGCGGACGGCGACAAGGAGGTTGGTCTTGTCGTCATCCGTCACCGCAAGAATCGCATCGGCGCGGTCGATCGAGGCTTCCATCAGGAGGTCGATGTCCATCCCGTCGCCGTTCAGCACGATGGTCCGTTCCAGCGCGTCGGCAGCATGTTCGGCAGTCTGGCGGTTCTTCTCGATGATCTTGGCGCGGACCCGGTCGGTCCGGGTTTCCAGCGCGCGGGCCACCGCGAGGCCGACGTTTCCGCCGCCGACGATCACCACGCGTTCCTGCTTTTTCGTTTTCTTGCCAAAGATTTCCAGAGCACGGTTCACGTCCTCGAAATGGGTGAAGACGTAGATCTGGTCATCGGGATAAAGCTGGTCGCCGGGGTCCGGGGCAAAGAGCCGGTCCTCGCGCCTTATGCCGACGACGATGGCGCGGAGGGTGGAGAAAAGCTCGTTCAATTGGCGCAGGGGGGTGTTCAGGACCGGGCAATCCTGGGTCAGCTGGATGCCCAGAAGCTGGGCGCGGCCGTTCATGAAGCTTTCGGTGTCGAAAGTCGCGGGTGCAGCAAGGCGTTGCAGCGCGGCCTCGGCCACCTCGCGTTCGGGAGAGATCACCACGTCGATGGCAAAGCCTTCCTGGTTCGTCAGGCTGCCGTAGAGCGGATCAAGGTAGTTCTGCGCCCGGATGCGAGCGATCTTGCGGGTGACATTGAACAAGGTGTGGGCCACCTGGCAGGTGACCATGTTCACTTCATCGGAATGGGTGGCGGCGATCAGCATGTCGGCGTCCCGCGCACCGGCCTTGGCCAGCGTGTCCGGGTGGCTGGCGAAACCGACGACGCCCTGGACGTCCAGCGTGTCGGTGGCGCGGCGCACAAGATCGGCGTTCATGTCGACAAGCGTGACGTCGTTCTTCTCGCCCGAGAGATGGCGGGCAATCTGCCAGCCGACCTGACCCGCGCCGCAGATGATCACCTTCATCAGATTCCCCGCGATCCGTCGTCTGCGCCTGAATGTCAGATCGGGGCGGAGGGGTCAATGTTCAGGGACTTGCGCCGCATCGGGGGCTGGAGCGGGATCTATTGCTCGAAGTCCGAAAACCCCCTGCCCCCGCGCGTCGATCCGACCACGCCCAGCGACTTCAGCTTGCGGTGCAGTGCCGAGCGTTCCATGCCGACGAAGCTGGCCGTCCGGCTGATGTTGCCCCCGAAACGGTTGATCTGGGTCAGCAGGTACTCCCGTTCGAAGAGCTCGCGCGCTTCGCGCAGCGGCAACGTGGCAACGGTGCCTGACAGCGACAGCGCGCTTTCCGTCTCGGCCTTGGGTTCGTTGCCGGGGATTTCGGATGGCTCGATCGGGCCGGTGCCGTCGCCAAGGATCAGGACGCGCTCGATCACGTTCCTCAGCTGACGGATGTTGCCCGGCCAGGGCAGGGTCTGGAGGACCGTGTTTGCTTCTTCCGACAGGCCGCGGTTCGGCAAGCCCTGGGTCTTGTGGAACCAGTCGATGAAATGGCGGGTCAGCTCTGGCACGTCCTCGCGCCGCGCGGACAGTGAGGGGACCGTGATCGGGACGACGTTCAGCCGGTCGTAGAGCTCTTGCCGGAAGCGGCCCGCGCCGATTTCGGTGCGCAGGTCGCGGCAGGTCGAGGAGATGACGCGCAGGTCAACACGGACCTTGTCGGCACCGCCCACGCGGGTGAACTGCTGTTCGGTCAGGACCCGGAGGATCTTGGACTGGGTGCCCACCGGCATGTCCGCGACCTCGTCGAAGTAGACGATGCCGCCGTGGGCCTGTTCCAGAAGACCCGGCTCGACGCCCCGTTCCGGGGTTTCACGACCGAACAGGACCTCTTCCATCCGCTCGGGTTCGATCGAAGCGGAAGAGACGGTGATGAAGGGGGCCGCTGCACGGCTGGACTGCATGTGGATGTAGCGGGCGGCCATTTCCTTGCCGGTGCCCGGCTCGCCCGACAGCATGACGCGGGCGTTGGATTTGGTGACCTTGTCGAGGTTGCCCTTCAGCGTCTTGAAGGCGAGCGAGGAGCCGACCATCTCGGCCGAGGTGACGTCGCGGCGGCGAAGCTCCTGGTTCTCGCGGCGCAGGCGGCTGGTCTCCATCGCGCGGGCGACGACGACCATCAATTGGTCGATGTTGAAGGGCTTTTCGATGAAGTCGTAGGCGCCCTGCTTGATGGCGGCCACGGCGATTTCAATGTTTCCGTGACCCGAGATAATCACCACCGGAATGTCGGGATTGTCGCGCTTTACCGTCTTCAGGATGTCGATGCCGTCCATCCGGCTGTCCTTGAGCCAGATGTCCAGGATCATCAGCGCGGGCGGATCGACGTTGATCTCGGCCATGCAGTCATCGGAGTTGGCGGCGAGGCGGGTGGTATAGCCCTCGTCCCGCAGGATGTCGCCGATCAGTTCGCGGATGTCCTGTTCGTCGTCGACGATGAGAATGCTCATGCTTGGGCCTCTTTTTCGGGGGGCGTCTCGGCGGCTTTCAACGGAATGTGGGTGCGCGACCGCTTGCGCAGCGTGCGTGGCAGGTGGATCACGGCCATCGCGCCGGCGTGGTCGTTGCCGTCAAACCGGGGCGCATCGGCCAGAGCAAGTGTTCCGCCATGCTCTTCGATGATCTTCTTGACGATGGGCAGGCCAAGGCCGGTGCCCTTTTCGCGGGTCGTGACATAAGGTTCGAAGAGGCGGGCGCGGTCGGGTGGCAGGCCGGTGCCGTTGTCCATGATGCGGACCACGGCTTCGGTGTCGTCGGCGGTCAGGCTGATGCGAATTTCGGGGACGAAGCCCTGGGGATTTGTCTTTTCCTGATGCGATTCAATCGCTTCTCCGGCGTTCTTGATGAGGTTGGTGAAGGCTTGGCCAATCATCGTGGCGTCGATTTCCAGGTGCAGCTCATCCGGGGGGATGTCCTTGACGAAATGGACGCCGGGCTGGCCGTTTTCCTGCAAGAGGACCGCGCCCTTCAGAAGTGCGGCAAGGTCGCAGTCGCGGCGGTCGGGTTCGGGCATCCGGGCGAACTTGGAGAACTCGTCGACGATCCGGCGCAGGTCATTGGTCTGGCGGACGATCACGTCAGTCAACTGCTCCAAATCCTCATGGTCGCGGACCTGGGTGCGGAACTTGCGCTTGATACGTTCGGCCGAGAGCTGGATCGGGGTGAGCGGGTTCTTGATCTCGTGCGCGATGCGGCGGGCGACGTCGCCCCAGGCGGCCATTCGCTGGGCGCTGACAAGATCGGTCACGTCGTCGAAGGCGACCACATAGCCTTCCGGGGTGCCGTCTTCGCCGAGGCGGGTCGACATCCGGACGAGAAGGCTTTCCAGCTTGCCCTTCCGGTTCAGGCGCACCTCTTCCTGTACCGCGTTGCCGGCGCCGTCGCGGAGGCGGTCAAAGAGCGGCGCGAATTCCGGCACGGCGGCGGCAAGGGGCACGTCGGACTGGCCATCGGCGAAGTCGAGAAGCTTTTCGGCGGCGCGGTTCACGAAGTCGATGTCACCGTCGCTGTCGAGGCCGATCACCCCCGCAGTCACGTTCGACAGGACGGAATCGAAAAGCCGGCGCCGGGTTTCGGTCTGGGCGTGGCTTTCCACAAGGGCCTCGCGCTGGCCTTTCAGCTGGCGGGTCATCTGGTTGAAGAGACGGCCCAAAGAGGCGATTTCGTCGTCGCCATCCTCTTCGGTGACCTGCACGTCCAGATCGCCGCCCCCTACCCGTTCGGCGGCCCCCGCCAGACGGCCCACGGGACGCGAGAGGCGTTCTGCGAACCACAGTCCCAGCCAGATCGCGGCAAGGATCAGGATCAGCGCGAAGCCAAGATAGATCAGGCCGAAGTTGAACAGAAGGCGCCCGCGTTCGGATTCCAGCTGGTTGTAGAGCTGGACGGTTTCCTGGGTCTCGTCCAGCAGCGTCAGGATCGAACCGTCGACCGTGCGGGTCACGTAGAGGTAGCGGTCGGTATAGGATTCAAGCTGGATCAGGGCGCGAAACTCGTTGTTCGACCAGTCGGGGATGAGGACGGTGTTGCCTTCGCGCGCGAGTTTGAGGTGTTCCTCGGTCAGCGCCTCGAAGTCGAAGAGGTAGGAGCGTTCGCCACGGGTCATCAGCGCGCCGGTGCCGTCGACAAGGTAGGCTTCCTTCAGCCCGCGCTGGATGACCTGCTGGGCCTGGGACAGCAGCGGGCGCAACTGGTCGTCGCGCAGAAAGGCGGTGCGGCGCTTGGCGTCGTTCAGATAGCCCGCAAGGGTCACCACGTCGGCGGCGAGGTCATCACGCTGCACCGCCTCGTAGGCCTGGGCGGCCGAGAGGGACGAGCCGACGACCGAGCGCACACGGTCGGAGAACCAGCCTTCGAGGCCGATATTGATCGAAAGGACCGCGAACACCGCGACCAGCACCGTCGGGATCAGCGCGATCAGCATGAAGACGCCCGAAAGGCGCATGTGCAGACGCGAACCGGCGGACTTCGATCTGCGGTCGGTGATCAGCCGGGCGACACGGGCAAGGACGAGGGCGGCGATGACCAGGACATAGATCAGGTCGGCCAGGAGGATCAGCCGCAGGACGGGTGAGGCCGCATCGCGGTTGAACGGCCCGAGCGCAAGGAAGGTGGCAACGGCCAGGACCGGCCCGAGGAACACCAGGCTTAGCGTGACGGCGGTTTGCACCCGACGCTGCCGTCGCAGCCGGGAAAAACGTAGCCAGACATCCCTATGAACTGCCCGATCCACCCGAATCCGCACGTTAGCCGGGGGTTTCAATACCCCCGACCACTATATCTTGATGCGCCGCCGGGTGAAACCGAAAAGACACATTCAATGTGGCTGATCTACATCAGCTTTCGCCGACGCGTCACCCGGATATCAAGATCGGTGATCTTCTTGCGCAGCGTATTGCGGTTGATCCCCAGAAGATCGGCACATTTCGCCTGGTTTCCAGCGGTTGCGTCCAGCGCGATCTCGATCAGCGGAAGCTCCACCTCGCGCAGGATCCGCTGATAGACACCGGGGGGGGGAAGCTGGCCGCCGTGCAGGTCGAAATAGCGTTTCAGGTGGCGCGCGACCGAGGCGGAAAGCTTGTCGCCCGCCCCCGATCCCGCAAGGGGTTCGGGGCTGGGCTGCTGGCCCAGAACGAGTTCAACCTCGGTCCGGGCGATGTCGGTTTCCGACGCGGTCACGAGAAGCCGGCGAATCGTGTTTTCAAGCTGCCGCACGTTGCCCGGCCAGGAGTAGGCGCGGATCAGGTCGGTCGCCCCTTGCGACAGCCGGCGGATCGTGCCGAGGTCGCGTTCGCCCTTGGTCAGGAAGTGTTCGGCCAGAAGCGGGATGTCCTCGACCCGTTCGCGCAAGGAGGGGACGTGCAGGGTGACCCCGCCAAGGCGGTAGTAAAGGTCCTGACGGAACTGGCCCGCCTCCATGCGCGACGACAGGTCGGTCTGGCTGGTGGCCATGACGCGGGGGGCATTGTCGCCCAGCATGTCCAGCATCCGCACCACGCGGGCCTGGGTGTCGGCGTCATAATCGGCGACCTCGTCAAAGACGACGGAACCGCCGCGCGCCCGCGACAGCAGCGTGGCCGGGCCGTCCACTCCTTGCAGGTCAGCGGCCTGGGCCACGATAAAGGGCAACGTGCGGCGGTCGGAGAAGTCATGGATCGCGCGGGCAATCAGCGACTTGCCGGTGCCGCTTTCCCCGGTGACAAGGACGGCAAGCTCGGTGTTCATCACGCGGGCCACAAGGCGGTAAAGCGCCTGCATCGCGGGAGTGCGACCGACCAGGGGCAGATCGTCGCCAGGGTCTCGCGCGGCGACGACGACCTTGGGGGCGTGGCGCTTCTGGTCCAGCGCCTTGGCGGACCGCTTCATCAGGTCGGGCAGATCGAAGGGCTTGGGCAGGTAGTCGAAAGCCTCGGCCTCGGCGGCCTGGATCGCGGTCATGATGGTGTTTTGCGCCGAGATGACGATCACCGGCAGACCAGGACGCATCTTGGAAATGCGCGGCAGGGCATCCAGCCCGTTGCCGTCGGGCATGATCACGTCCGAGATGACAAGGTCGCCCTTGCCTTCCTCGACCCAGCGCATCAGCGTCATGAGGCTGGAGGTCGCATGGACCTTGCAACCCGCCCGGGTCAGGGCCTGGGTCAGGACCGTTCGGATCGTGCGGTCGTCATCGGCGACAAGAATGGTGCCATCCATTTCAGCGGGACTCCTTCTTCTTCTCGCGCGGCGCCATTGGCAGCGAGACGCGGAATGCGGTGCGACCGGGCGCGGAATCGACGGTGATCCAGCCTTCATGGTCGGTGATGATCTTGGAGACGAGCGCGAGGCCAAGGCCCGTGCCGTTCTCGCGGCCCGAGACGAAGGGCTCGAAGATATTGGCGGCGATCTCGGGCTTGATGCCGGGGCCGTCGTCGATGATCTCGACATTCAGCGGTAGCGCGCCCGAGGCACCGTCCTTGCGGCGCAGGCGCAAGCTGAGGTCGTAGAAGGTGTGCAGGCGGATGGTGCCGCCGTTGCGGCAGGCTTCGGCGGCATTCTTGATCAGGTTCAGGAAGACCTGCATCAACTGGTCGCTGTCAGCGAAGGTGGAGGGCAACGAGGGGTCGTAATCCTCGACGATGGTCATGTGGGCGGCGAAACCGACCAGCGCGGACTTCCGGGCGCGGTCGAGGGCATCGTGGATGTTCACCGGCTTGCGGTCCGGGGGACGGATGTTTCCGAACTGCTCCACCTGTTCCAAAAGCTTCACGATGCGGCGGGTTTCCTCGACGATGAGGTCGGTCATCTCCTGATCTTCGGGCGTGAGGTTCATCGACAGAAGCTGCGCCGCGCCGGATATCCCGGCGAGCGGGTTCTTGATCTCGTGCGCCAGCATCTCGGCCATGCCGATGGCGGAGCGGGCGGCGGTCTTGGCACCCATCGACCGGCCAAGGCGGTCGGCCAGTTCGCGCGGGGACAGCATCAGCATCACGATGCCCGGATTGTCGTGCATGGGGGCGAGGTGGATCGTGCATTGCAGGGGCGGGCGTTCGCCGCTGGTGACGTCGACATCGTTGATGTTCAGCGGCGACTGGTTGGCGCGGACCCTTGCCAGCGCCTCGTCCATCGGGGCGTCGATGGCGAGGCGGTCGAAGACGGGCTGGTCCTTCAGGGCTTTGGCCGAAGCGTTCAGGAAGGTCTCGGCCGCTGGATTTGCTTCAAGGATGCGGGCCTGTGCGTCAATCAGCAGCGTGGGCAACGGCAAGGAGGCCCAGATCACCCCCGGCACCGGATAAGGCATCCGGTAGGGCGTCATGCCGCAAGCTCCAGTTCAGCGAAGGCCTGTTCGATCAGCTGGATCACCGCGGCCGGGTCGGTGGAGGTCAGGATCGCCTCACGCGCGTGCGGCAGGCCCGCCTCGTCGAGATACCAGCCAAGGTGCTTGCGGGCCATCCGCAGGCCAAGCTCGCGGCCATAGAAGGTGAGCATGTCCTCATAATGATCCAGGATCATCCGACCCAGCGCGCCGCCGTCGGGGACCTTCGGGGCGGGGGTGCCGTACAGATCGTGGGCCACTTGCGCCAGCTTCCAGGGCGCGCCCTGTGCGCCACGGCCGATCATCACACCGTCGGCTCCGGACAGGCGGAGCGCCTCGCGGGCGGTGGCACTGTCGATGATGTCGCCATTGGCTATGACGGGGATCGTCACGGCCTCTTTCACTGCGCGGATCGCAGCCCAATCGGCGTGGCCCTTGTAGAACTGGCAGCGGGTGCGGCCGTGGATGGTGATCATCCGGACGCCCGCGCCTTCAGCCCGTTTTGCCAGCTCGGGCGCATTGTGGAGGGTGTCGTCCCAGCCGAGGCGGGTTTTCAGCGTGACGGGGACCTTCACCGCCTTCACCACCGCCTCGATCAGCGTGAGCGCAAGATCAAGGTCGCGCAGCAGGGCCGAGCCGCAGAGGCCGGTCGTCACCCGCTTGGAGGGGCAGCCCATGTTGATGTCGATGACCTTGGCGCCCTGCCCTTCGACGAACTTCGCGCCTTCAGCCATCCAGTAGGGTTCGCGGCCGGCAAGTTGCACGCTGGTTGCCTGTTCACCCAGGCCAAGCTCGGCGCGGGCGCGGGCTTCGGGCTGGGCGCGCACGATCTCGGCGCTGGCGACCATCTCGCTGACCACAAGTCCCGCACCAAAGCGCGCGACCAGCCGGCGAAACGGCAGGTCGGTGATCCCTGCCAATGGGGCAAGAAAGACCGGCGGGTTCAGCGTCAGGGGGCCGAGGGGAAACGACAAAGCCTTATCCTTGTGCAGTTGCAACTTAGCTAGCCTTCCCGATGGACGGGACCAAGGCAGCGCGCGCGCATAATGACTGAAAAACATGCGATGCACAATTTTTGGGCAGTAAGGGGTGCAAAGCGCCAGATTGTCATGCAGGTCGGGCTGGATTAGGCAGGAGCGAAAGGAAGGTGCCATGCAGTCAGCTGTCATCATCGTCGCCGCTGGTCGCGGCAGCCGCATGGGCGGAGAGGTGCCGAAACAGTGGCAGATGCTGGCGGGCAAGCCGGTGCTGGCGCATACGCTGCGCGCCTTCGCAGGGATGCGGGTGGTGCTGGTGATCCATCCCGACGACCGCGACCGGGCGACGGGGCTTGGCGTGGAACTGGTCGAGGGTGGTGCGACGCGGGATGCCTCGGTTCTTGCAGGGCTGCGGGCGCTGGAGGGGTCGGGGGTCGAGGCGGTGCTGATCCACGACGGCGCGCGGCCTTTGGTGTCGCGCGCGCTGGTCGGGCGTCTGGTGGACGCGCTGGCGACACATGACGGCGCGGCCCCGGCCCTTCCGGTGACGGATGCGCTGTGGCGCGGCGATGCGGGCAAGGTGTCGGGCACGGTGGACAGGGCGAACCTCTGGCGGGCGCAGACACCTCAGGCCTTTCGCTTTGCGCCCATCCTTGCCGCGCACAGCGCCCATCCCGGCGGCGCGCTGGACGATGTCGAGGTTGCACGGGCGGCGGGTCTTGACGTGGTGATCGTCGAGGGCGAGGAAACCAATCTGAAGCTGACCTACCCCGGCGATTTCGCCCGGGCCGAGGCGATCCTGAAGGGGCGTGACATGGATGTGCGGTTGGGCAACGGCTACGACGTGCACGCCTTCTGCGAGGGCGACCATGTCTGGCTCTGCGGGGTGAAGGTGCCGCATGGCAAGGGCCTTCTGGGGCACTCGGACGCGGACGTTGGGATGCACGCCTTGACCGATGCGATCTACGGCGCGTTGGCGGAAGGTGACATCGGGCGGCACTTCCCCCCCAGTGACCCGCAGTGGAAGGGCGCTGCCAGCCACATCTTCCTGAGCCACGCCATCGGGCTGGCGCGGTGCCGGGGCTATGATCTGGGCAATTGCGACGTGACGCTGGTCTGCGAGCGCCCGAAGATCGGTCCGCATGCCCTTGCCATGCAAGCGGAACTGGCGCGGATCATGGGCGTGGATGCGGGGCGGGTATCGGTCAAGGCCACCACCTCGGAACGCCTGGGCTTCACCGGGCGCGAGGAGGGCATCGCCTCGCTGGCGACAGCCGTTCTGGTGAAGGCATGAGCACGCTTATCGCCACCTTCTTCGGGGCGGGGCATCTGAAGCCCGCTTCGGGGACCTGGGCGTCGGCAATCACCGTGGCTCTGGCCGTGGCGGCCTATCAGGCGGGCTGGGCGCTGGCGGTTCCGGTTGGGTTTGTCCTGGCCACGATCCTGGGTTTCTGGGCGGTGCCACGCTACTTGCGGGCGACGGGGGGCGAGGACCCCTCGGAAGTGGTGATCGACGAGGTGGCGGGGCAGCTTCTGGCGCTGTCGTTCACGGTGATCCCGCTTTGGCGGCATGGGGTGCCTGATATTCTGTTCGGGGCCTGGCCGGCATGGGTGGCACCGTTCCTTCTGTTCCGGCTTTTCGACATCTGGAAGCCATGGCTCGTGGGCCGGGCCGACCGGATGGAAGGCGCGAAGGGTGTGATGCTGGACGACCTTTGGGCCGGGCTGTTCGCCGGGGTCGTCTCGATGGGATTTGCGGGCGTCTATCATGGGGTCGTGGAGCCATGGCTGGGGTGAATGTCGCAGACCTGCTGCAGCGGGCGCGCTACTGGGGGATCAGGATCGCCACGGCGGAAAGCTGTACGGGTGGACTGGTCGCGGCGGCGCTGACCGATGTGGCGGGGTCGTCGGACGTGTTCGAGCGCGGTTTCGTCACCTATTCCAACGCCGCGAAGGTGGAGATGCTTGGTGTGTCGGCGGACACCCTGGCCGCGCAGGGGGCGGTGTCCGAAAACGTGGCGCGTGAGATGGCCGAGGGCGCGCTGATCAGGTCGGCCGCCGACCTCGCGGTATCGATCACCGGGATCGCGGGGCCGGGACGATCAGAGTTCAAGCCCGAGGGCCGCGTCTGCTTCGGCCTTGCGCGCCGGGACCATGAGACCCGCGTCGAAACGGTGGAATTCGGGGCGCTTGGGCGCGACAAGGTCCGCAGGGCCGCGACCGCGCATGCACTGGGGCTGCTGGTCGCGGCGCTGGAGTAGGTCCAAATCCTCCAAGCAAAGGATTTGTCAAATTCCTTGCTTAAGGAATTTGGCCCCGGCCTTACGGATGCAGTGCGAAAAAGCGCAGGATCTCGGCATTGGCGTCGATCTCCTGCGTCATGTCCATGTCGGACCGGGGTTTCACGCCGCCGGGCCAGTTGTGGCCGCCCCCCTCGATCTTCATCAGGCGCAGCACCACGTTCCGGCCCTTGGCATAGTCGGTGATGCTGACCGACGTTCCGTCATCCTTGCGGTCGATCCGGCGCGAGGTTTGCGTCAGGCCCTTGCCCCAGGGCGCAAGGAACGCCTGAACCACCGACGCGACCGAGGCAAAGTCGGTGCGCGTCAGGCTGGCGTCACCCCGGCCACCGCCGTAGGGGACCATCGTATCGGCGGTGCCGTGGATGATCAGGGCCGGGACGGGAGCGGCGACGCGGACCTTCCGCGTGTCCATCGTGCCGGACACCCCGGCGACCGCCCGCACGAGGGCGGGATTTCGCGCGGCGAAGGTTTCGGCCAGCATCGAGCCGTTCGACATGCCCGTCAGGTAGACGCTTTTGCCAAGGCCGAAACGGGCTTGTGCGTCCTGGATGACAGCGGTCAGGAAAGCTTCGTCGTCCACGCGGTTCCGGGACGCGCTGGCGCAACAGTAACCTGCATTCCAGGACAGAAGTCTGCGCCCCGTTCCTGCCGGATAGACCACTGCGTAACCCTTGCGCAGCGCAACGCCGGTCAAGCCTGTCACCCGGGCCGTGCGGTCGGGATTGCCACCTCCGCCATGCAGGACAAGGATCAGGGGAGCGTTCTGCGGGTCGGCGGGAAGCGCGATTTCGTAATAGCGGTCGCCAAGACGGACGGTCTGGGCGAGCAAAGGCTGCGCGGCAAGAATGGCAAGGAGCAGGGCAAAGGCACGCATGAAGAACTCCGGCATGGGCGTGAGGCTGTCACGCTGTCGCCAGAAGTTTCCGTCGCGTCAGAACGGGCCCGGTCCGTACAGTTCCGCCGCGCGGCGCTCGAAGGCGCGGACCACGCGCAGCATGGCGTCATTGAAGACGACGCCGATGATGCCTTGGAGAATCGCGTTCCTGAACTCGAAATCGACGTGGAAATCGACCTCGCAGCCGCCGGGGATGTCGCGGAAGGCCCAGTTCGACCGCATGTGGCGGAAGGGGCCGTCGAGGTATTCGGTGTCGATCTTCATCGCCTCGGGCCAAAGCGTGACCCGGCTGCCGAAGCGTTCGCGGAAGACCTTGAAGCTGATCACAAGGTCGGCCTCCATCACCTCGCCCCCGCCTGAGATCGGCGTGCGCGAGCGGATGCGGGCCGCGGAATTCCAGGGCAGAAACTTCGGGTAGGATGCGACATCGGCCACCAGATCGTACATCTGCTGGGCGGTGTAGGGCAGGCGCTTGGTTTCGGAATGGCTGGGCATCGGTGTCTCTCTTGGCCCCGAGATGTGGCCCGACATGGCGCCAAGATCAAGCGGGCGACATGTCACGGCCTATGCAACTGTGGCTTTGACGGCTAGGAAGGGGTCGCAACAGACGGAACCGACCCATGCCCGACCGCCCCTATGTGATCGACCAGCTGATCAGCGCCAAGGCCATCGCGGCGCGGGTCGAAGCCCTGGCCCGCGAGATTACCACGCATTTCCACGGCACAGACAAGCTGGTGGTGGTGGGCCTTCTGCGCGGGTCCTTCGTCTTCATCGCCGACCTTGTCCGCGAGATCGAGCTGCCGGTGGAGGTCGATTTCCTGGAAGCCTCCAGCTATGGCGACGCGATGCATTCCAGCCGCGAGGTCCGCATCCTGAAGGATCTGCGGGGCGAGATCGCGGGCCGCGACGTGCTGGTGGTCGAGGACATCATCGACACCGGCTTCACGCTGAGCCACGTGCTGCACCTCCTGAAGGCGCGGCAACCGGCGCGGCTGCGGACCTGCGCGCTTCTGGACAAGCCCTCGCGCCGGGAGGTGCCGGTCAAGGCCGACTGGACGGGTTTCGAGATCCCCGACGAATTCGTCGTGGGCTACGGCATCGACTTCGCCCAGCGGAACCGCAACCTGCCCTACATCGGCAAGGTGCGGTTCACGGAAGCGACATGAACACCCTGAACTGGCTTTTGCGCGCCAAGCGATGGGCGCAGAACCCGCCATCGGAGGGCCGGGTGAAGCTGGTGTTCGGGGTGGTGGCCCTGTGCCTTGTGCTGGTCGGGATCGAGTATTTCGTCGGCTGGCCGGACTGGATGACGGTCGACAGCCTACGCCAGAAACCGTGATTGGACGCGAGCGGCGGGTCGGTTAGGGTCGCCGCGAGGTTGTGGTCGGAGGGTACAGTGATGCGTCTCATGCGCTGGCTGGTCGTATTGGGTCTGGTTGGCGCGGGGGGGCTTTACGTGCTGGCCCGTCCCAATCCGCTTGCGGCGGCGGCAGTTGCGGACCTGACCGGGGACGCGACACGGGGCGAGCAGGTGTTCTGGGCCTCGGGCTGCGCGTCATGCCACATGGCCGACGGTGCGAAAGATGCGGCGCAACTGGTGCTGTCCGGCGGGCAGAAGTTCCCCTCGGACTTCGGCACCTTCATCGCGCCCAACATCAGTCAGGACCCGGAACACGGCATAGGGGCCTGGTCGCAACTGGATCTGGCCAACGCGATCACGCGCGGCGTCAGTCCGGAAGGCGAGCACTACTATCCCGCCCTGCCCTATGCATCCTATGCGAAGATGGAAATGCAGGACGTGGCCGACCTATACGCCTTCATGAAGACGCTGCCCGCCGACGCGACCCCAAGCCAGCCGCACGAGTTGGGCTTTCCATTTTCCCGGCGCGAGGCCGTCGGGCTGTGGAAGCTGATGTTCCTGTCGGATGACTGGACTCTGGCCGGGAACCTGACGCCCACCGCAGCCCGCGGACGCTATATCACCGAGGCGCTGGCGCATTGCGGCGAATGCCACACGCCGCGCAACATGCTGGGCGGGATGGACACGGCCCGCTGGCTGGGGGGCGCGCCGAACCCCTCGGGCGACGGGCGCATCCCGAACATCACGCCCGGAAAGCTTGGCTGGACCGCGCCGGACATCGTGCAATACCTCACCACGGGCTTTACCCCCGACTATGACAGTGTCGGCGGGCATATGGTGCATGTGGTCGAGAACATGGCCCGGCTGCCGGAAAGCGACCGGCAGGCGGTGGCCGAGTACCTGCTGGCCGTCCCCAACCTCGAGTAATCGCGTGCCCGCCTTCCGCTAGCAGTGGGACGAGCCACAACATATTGATCACAAGGGCTTTCCCTGAGCGGGATTTTGCGCCATACTGGCAAAAAACCCGAGCAGAACGGAAAAACAATATGAGCAGGCTTCTTCTTCCCGCGCTTGTCGCGGCTTTCGCACTTCCCGCCACCGCCCAGGATGCAGGCAACGGCCTGACATTCGGCGGGGACGTCAAGCTGGAATACCTGAATAGCGGATCGGACGATGACTTCGCTCTGGACGGCGATATCGGCATGAACTGGCGGTCGGGCGGTCTTCTGGGCTTCGATGCCGCACTGGACACCACGCGGCTGGACGACGGAACGGACTTCACCAATATCTGGGCCGCGCTTGTGCTGTCGACGGGCGCGGGCGAGTTTGCCGTGGGCGCCCCCCGGCCCCTGTCGGATACCGAGCGTGTGATGCCTCGCTTTTCATCGTCGCGCCTGTTTGACCTTGGAGCCAGCGTTCTGACCGGGCCGGTGACCAGCCTGATCAGCAGCCAGGATCGCGGCATGACGCCGGGCATCACCTGGAAGCAGGAAGCGGGCAGCCTGACCTTCGGGGCCGGATATCACCACATGAACGATGCGAACGTCGACGTCGCCGAGGCCATGATGCGCTACCAGACCGGGGCGACGAGCTTCTTCATCAGCGGAGAATTCGCCACGGCCCCGGGGTCGGACCTTTCCCTGATGCAGATCGGCGCATTCCACGACGCGGACCGCTTCGCCATCGGGGCCGCGCTGTCCCAGTTCGATGCGGGCGACACCATCCATACCGTTCGGCTGCACGGCAGTGTGGATGTGATGTCTGCGCTGACGCTGCGGGGCGACATGCTGCTGGTGCAGGATGCCAGCGATGTCTACTCGATCTCGGCCACCTACAATCTCGACAGCGGGATCTACGTGGAAGGCGGCGGGACCAAGGCCGTGGGATCGGACGAGATGTTCGACATCGGAGTCGGCTACAAGTTCTGACGTCGCAATCCGGACGTTTGAGGAAGGGCCGCCAGCGTGCGGCCCTTTGTCATTCGGGTCAGCCCCTGCCCGTCTGTCGGGCATCCCGCATCCGGGCGAAGTCGTCGCCGGCGTGGTAGCTGGACCGGGTCAGCGGCGTGGCCGAGACCATCAGGAAGCCCTTGCCCCAGGCCGCGGTCTCATAGGACTTGAACTCGTCCGGCGTGATGAAGCGCGCTACGCGGTGGTGCTTCGGCGTCGGTTGCAGGTACTGACCGACGGTCAGGAAATCGACGTCCGCGCTGCGCATGTCGTCCATCACCTGCAGGACGGCCTGACGCTCCTCGCCGAGGCCAACCATGATGCCCGACTTGGTGAACATCATCGGGTCCAGTTCCTTCACCCGCTGCAGAAGGCGCAGGGAGTGGAAGTAGCGCGCGCCGGGGCGGACCTCGTGGTACAGGCCGGGGACGGTTTCAAGGTTGTGGTTGAAGACGTCGGGGCGCGCCTCGACCACCTTTTCCAGCGCCGACGGCGGGCACTTCAGGAAGTCGGGCGTCAGGACCTCGATCGTGGTGGCGGGCGAGCGGTGACGGATCGCGCGGATCGTCTGGGCGAAATGCTCGGCCCCGCCGTCGTCAAGGTCATCGCGGTCGACCGAGGTGACGACGACATGGGCAAGCCCAAGTTCGGCCACGGCATGCGCCACCCGGCCCGGCTCGAAGGCGTCCAGCGTCTGCGGCTTCCCCGTCGCCACGTTGCAGAAAGTGCAACCCCGGGTGCAGATCTCGCCCATGATCATCATGGTGGCGTGGCCCTGGCTCCAGCATTCGCCGACGTTGGGGCAGCCGGCTTCCTCGCAGACCGTGACCAGTTTCTTTTCGCGCAGGATGTCGCGGGTACGCTTGTAGCCTTCGGACGTGGGGGCCTTGACCCTGATCCACGCCGGCTTCTTCGGCTGTTCGTTGTCCGGGCGGTGCGCCTTTTCGGGGTGACGCTCTTCGGGAAGCTTGAGGTCGCGCACGGAAATTTCCCCCTGACCGGCTGGCTCCTCCTCAGATAAGCCCGTTTCGCGTCCAAGGCAACGCGGCAAGCCCCCACAGGGACGCCGGTGGCCCATGCAACCGGCGCACATCTGGTGTGGAGTATGTGATGAAGCAGTTTATCGCCGAGGTGATCGGCACGGCGATCCTGGTCCTGTTCGGCTGCGGTGCGGCAGTCTTGATGGGGGCCGAGATCGGGATGACCGGGATTTCGCTGGCCTTCGGACTGGCCATCGTCGCGGCGGCCTACGGGATCGGGCCGATCTCGGGCGCGCATCTGAACCCCGCGGTCAGCCTTGGGGCATACCTTGCCGGACGGATGCCCGCTTCGGCTCTGGCGAGTTATGTCGTCGCGCAACTGGTCGGTGCGGTGATCGGCGCGGGCGTGCTGTATATGATCGCCTCGGGCAAGGCGGGCTATGACATCGGGGTGAACGGGCTGGGCCAGAACGGCTATGGCGCGGGCTATCTGGGGGAATACTCGCTGACGTCGGCGCTGTTGTTCGAAGGCGTGATGACCTTTCTCTTCGTCACCGTGATCCTGGGGGCCACGCAGGACGGCGCGCCGACGGCGATGGCGGGACTGGCGATCGGCCTGACGCTGGCCGCGATCCACCTTGTCGGCATCACCGTGACTGGCGTGTCGGTGAACCCGGCGCGGTCCTTTGGCCCTGCGCTGTTCGTCGGCGGCCAGGCGATGGCGGACCTATGGGTCTTCATCGCGGCACCGCTGGCGGGTGGCGCGCTGGCCGGCATCCTGCACCGGACCGGAGTTACGCGCGCCGCCTGAACTCAGACGCCGGCGCGTGATCCGGGGACGGGGAAGCCCCGGAGGTGGGGGGAGTGCGGGCGACCGCTTTCCCCCCATTGCACCTGATGCGATTGACACGGATCAAGGCATCCCCCTTCCAGACCGGGCATCTGCAGCCTAAGACTGGAGCCCATGATGTCCCTGCCCGAACTTTCCCTGGCCATTCTGCTGCTGCTTCTGACACCGGGGCCGACGAACTCTTTGGTTCTGGTGGCCGCGGCCGAGCGGGGCTGGGTGGGGGCGATGCGCCTGGTTCCGGCCGAGCTTGCGGGGTATTTTCTGTCGGTCCTGCCGCTGACCCTGATCGGGGCGACGCTGTTGGCCGATCACGCAGGGGTGCAGCGCGGGGTGACGCTGGCTGCGGCGCTGTGGGTGGCCGTGCTGGCGGTAAGGTTGTGGCAGCCGCTTGCGTCGGTTGCGGGCGGGACGGTTGGGGCGCGGACGCTGTTCGTGACGACGGCGCTGAACCCCAAGGCGCTGATCTTCGGTCTGGTGCTGTTGCCCTCTCCTGACCGGCTGGGGCTGAACCTTGCGCTCTTCGCGGGGCTGGTCGTGCTGGTTGCCGCGCTTTGGGCCGCTGGCGGCGCGGTCTTGCGCAGCGGTGGGGTCGGCCAGCCGCGCGCGCTGTTCGTGCTGCGGCGGCTGGCCTCGGTCTGGCTCGCGGCGATCTCGGTGATGCTGGTTGCCCGGGGCATGGGGGCCTGAACCCTAGCCGATCAGCAGGCCGGACTTGCCGTAGGTCTCCTCGTAGTGCCGCTTGAGCCGCATCAGCGCGATGCGCAGCACGATCTTGCCTGACCGCGCCGCCCAGCCCATCCGCTTTTCTGCGACCTCCAACCCTTCCAGAAAGCAGCAGCAGCGCAGCGCCACGTCGCCAAGCCCTGGTCCAAGGTCGCGCAGCGCCGCCGCCACGCGGGACCGGGCCGAGGACGGGCCTTCCGCCAGCCCGCTATCCGCCTGAAACGCCCCCCGGTCACCGCCGGTGAGAAACCTGTCCCAGTTCTGCGCCACGCGGGGGCCCATCTGGGCGAGTTCGAAATCCTCGCGCAGACGTTCGGCGGCGGCGCCAAGTTCGGGCTCCAGGAAGGGCTTGCCGTCGCGGTCGCGACGGCGGCCCAGCAACGCCACCGGGCTTTCCGCCAGGTTGTAGCGCACCCGGCGCGGGCTGCCGTCGTCCAGCACCTCACGCTCGTCCCAGGTGCGGTGCTGGTCGCCGAACGGCGTTGCGGCCTCGGCCATGCCCTGACGACGGCGATCCTCCTCGTCCACCATCCGCTTCAGCGCGGCGCGTCCGGCAGAAGTGATCTCGTAGGTCGAGACGCGGCCCGGCTTGCGGCAAGTCACCCAGTCCTTCAGCGCGAAGGCATGGGCCACCGACCGTTCCAGCACCGCCGTCCGCAGGCTTTTGCCATCGGGCAGTTCGCGGATCACCACGGCCTTTTCCAGATCGGGCGCGATGGCCATCACGGCGCTGGGTTCCGCCAGGCGGCGCAACACGCGCATCCCCTCGCGCGTCAGCGCCTGTTCGTCGCAGATGTCGGGCTGGTCGCCGGCGGCGGGAAGGCGCGGGTGGACTGACATGGACTGATCATCCTTTCGGGCTGGGTCATCGGTGTGACGGGGAACGAGACGAGAGATTGCCGACAGCGCCTCGTCCATCAGGGGGTCTTCCCGACGGTTTTCGAACCGTCGGACTTGCCGCAGGATGGTCGAGGCATGAAGACCCTCGCGCCGGGCCAGCTCTCTGAGTGACGTGCCGTCTTCGGTATGGTCGAGGTAGTGACGCACGGCAGCAGGAAGCCAGTCTGGCAGGTTGGCAGCAGTCAATTCTGGCAATTCAGTCGTCCCGTCATTGTCCACACCCGGGCTGCAATAAGTCCAGCCTTGGACACCTGCAACCTTGGGTGGAATTGGTTACGCGTTCGTTAAGCTTTCGTCCGACCTTAACAATTCGACGGAAATCTTAAACTCTTTGGTAACCAGCGCGCGCTCCAAGCCACGGATGCGCAACGCCAGGTTGTGTCGGGTAAGGATGCAGTCATCCAAGAATGGAGGACCCCATGACCGACTGCCGCACCATGCTTGCCTCTCTGCGCCGCCCCCGCCTTCTGATGCGCGCGGCCCGTTTCGGCCTTGGCGAATACCGGCGCGACCGGGATTTGCGGCGTCATGTGGCAGGGTTCGCCTCGCCCGAGGACACCGTCTTTTCGCTGATGTCGGTCGAAGCCCGGCTGGAGGCGACCCGTGTCACCGGGGATGCGGGGTACTCGGTGGCAAAGCACATCGAGGTGCTGATCGCGCTTTTGGCCGAAGCGCAGTTCCTGCGGCGCGGCGGGATGGCCTGACGTCCGGAAATGAAGAAGGGGCGGTTTTCACCGCCCCTTTTTTGCAGTTGCCAGTGGCTTGCCTAGATGAAAGCGTCCGGCATCGCGGCTTTCCGCGTGGCCACGAAAGCCTCCAGCGCCTCGCGGGTGCCGGGGTCCATGTCGGGGGCCACGTAATCGGCGAGTTGCTTCTTCACCTTCTCGTTCGCTAGGCTTTGCGTGTCGCGCGCGCCTTCCTCGGCCCAGGTCTCGAACGGCTTGTAGTCGAAAAGGTCCGAGCGCCAGAACGCGGACTTGAAGTTCGCCTGGGTGTGGCTGCAGCCAAGGTAGTGGCCGCCGGGACCCACTTCGCGGATCGCATCCATCGCCTGACCGTTGGTGTCGACCTGGATGCCCTGCGCCAAGTGGTGAAGGGTTCCCAACTGGTCGGCGTCCATCACGAACTTTTCGTAGCTGGAGACCAGACCGCCCTCAAGCCAGCCGCAGGCGTGCAGCATGAAGTTCACGCCGGCAAGCAGTGCCATGTTCAGGCTGTTGGCGGTTTCATAAGCCGCCTGCGCATCCGGCAGCTTCGAGCCGCAGAACGACCCGCCGGAGCGGTAGGGCAGTCCAAGCCGCCGCACCAATTGGCCTGCGCCATAGGTGATATGGGCCGCTTCCGGCGTTCCGAAGGTCGGCGCGCCCGAGTTCATGTCGATGGAGGTCACGAAGGCCCCCGCAATGACCGGAGAGCCGGGCCGGATCAACTGCGAGTAGCTCACGCCCGCCAGGATTTCGGCCAGGACCTGGGTCAACGTTCCGGCCACCGTCACCGGTGCCATTGCACCACCGACGATGAAGGGCGAGACGATGCTTGCCTGATTGTTGGCGGCAAAAACTTCCAGAGCGCCCATCATGATCCCGTCGAAGACCATCGGCGAGTTGATGTTGATCAGGCTGGTCATCACCGTGTTCTGGTCGACGAAGTCCGATCCAAACAGGATCTTGGCCATGTCGACCGAATCCTGGGCCCGGCTGGGCTCGGTGACCGAGCCCATGAACGGCTTGTCCGACAGGGTCATGTGCGCAAAGAGCATGTCGAGGTGGCGCTTGTTCACGGGCACGTCCGTCGGCTCGCAGACCGTGCCGCCGGAGTGGTGCAGCCACTTGGACATGTAGCCCAGCTTCACGAAGTTCTGGAAATCCTCCAGCGTCGCATAGCGGCGACCACCTTCCATGTCGCGCACGAAGGGCGGACCGTAGACCGGGGCTAGCACCAGGTTGCGGCCGCCGACCTCGACGTTGCGTTCGGGGTTGCGGGCGTGCTGGGTGTAGGTCTTCGGCGCGGTCGAGATCAGCTTGCGCGCAAGGCCACGGGGAATGTGCACGCGTTCGCCCTGCACATCGGCACCGGCATCGCGCCAGCGGACCAAGGCGGCGGGGTTCTCGACGAAGTTGACGCCAATCTCTTCCAACACCGTCTCGGCGTTGTACTCGATGATCTGGAGGGCTTCCTCGTTCAGGATCTCGAAGTTGGGGATGTTGCGCTGGATGAAGCGGGCGGTCTCGAAGCTGACCGCAGTCCGCTCTGCCCGACGGCTCGCGCCGCCACCACTGCGCGACCTGCGCCCTGCAACTTCGTTCATGTCAGCCTCCGGGAGATGTTTGCGCCCTTATGCCGCCAATCCGTCCGGCATCGCCCCCTGAAACCGCCGCATGTCTGCCAAAACCGACATGTGCCTTCGTCGCAAACGACATCGGCGCGCGCGGGATATCTTGCACTTGGACGCGTCCCAGCCTAATCGGGCGCATGACCCAGATCGCCCATGACCGCCTTCTCATCATCGACTTCGGTTCCCAGGTGACGCAGCTCATCGCGCGCCGCCTGCGGGAGCTGAACGTCTACTGCGAAATCCATCCCTACAACCGCGTGGACGCAGCCTTCCTGCAGGACTTCGCGCCGAAGGCGGTGATCTTCTCGGGTGGGCCTGCCAGCGTGTATTGGGAGAACGCCCCGATGCCGCCGGCGGGGGTCTTCGATCTGGGGGTGCCGATCCTGGGGATCTGCTATGGCCAGCAGGTGATGATGCATTGCCTGGGTGGCCATGTGGAAGGCGGGCATGGCACGGCCGAGTTCGGCAAGGCCTTCGTCACACCGACGGACCTGACCCACCCCTTCCTGGCAGGATGGTTCCCGCCCGAAGCCGGTCCTTTGGCGCAGGAACAGGTCTGGATGTCGCACGGCGACCACGTGTCGAAGATCGCGCCCGGGTTCCAGGTCTATGGCACTTCGCCCAACGCGCCCTTCGCCATCACCGCCGACCCTGCACGCCATTTCTACGCCGTCCAGTTCCACCCCGAGGTGCACCACACCCCGAAGGGCGCGCAGTTGTACGAGAATTTCGTCAAGCTGGCGGGGTTCAAGGGCGACTGGACGATGGGCGCCTACCGTGAAGAGGCGATCCGCAAGATCCGCGACCAGGTCGGCGATGCCAAGGTCATCTGCGGGCTGTCGGGCGGAGTGGATTCTTCCGTGGCCGCCGTCCTGATCCACGAGGCCATCGGCGACCAGCTGACTTGCGTCTTCGTCGACCACGGCCTCCTGCGGCTGGGCGAGGCGGAGCAGGTCGTGACCATGTTCCGCGACCACTACAACATGCCGTTGATCCACGCGGACGAAAGCGAGCTGTTCCTTGGCGCGCTGGAGGGGGTTTCCGACCCCGAGGTCAAGCGCAAGACCATCGGCAAGCTCTTCATCGACGTTTTCCAGAAGCACGCGACGGCCGTGGGCGGCGCGAAGTTCCTCGCTCAGGGGACGCTTTACCCGGATGTGATTGAATCGGTCAGCTTCTCTGGTGGGCCTTCGGTCACGATCAAGTCGCACCACAATGTCGGCGGTTTGCCGGAGAAGATGGGGCTGAAACTCGTCGAACCGCTGCGCGAACTCTTCAAGGACGAGGTCCGCGCCCTGGGGCGCGAGCTTGGCCTTCCGGCCAGCTTCATCGGCCGGCACCCCTTCCCCGGACCGGGCCTGGCGATCCGCTGCCCGGGAGAGATCACGACCGAGAAGCTGGAAATCCTGCGGCGGGCCGATGCGGTCTACATCGACCAGATCAGGAAGCATGGGCTTTACGACGAGATCTGGCAGGCTTTCGCGGCGATCCTGCCGATGAAGACCGTGGGCGTGATGGGCGACGGGCGGACCTACGACTACGCCCTGGCGCTGCGGGCGGTGACGAGCGTGGACGGCATGACCGCCGACTACTACCCCTTCACCCACGACTTCCTGGGCGAGACCGCCACCCGGATCATCAACGAGGTCAAGGGCGTGAACCGCGTCTTCTACGACTGCACCTCAAAGCCGCCTGGGACGATCGAGCTGGAATAGGCCTCGGGGAAGGAAGCCGCAGATGAAGGGCGAAAACCGGCGCAAGATCAAGGCTTTCGTCGATACCTTGCCCTTCATGCGGAAGCGCCACCGTATAGCCCCGCCAAAGCTTGTGGGTCATTCCCAATGGGCGGATTTCCTGGAGCGGGAGTTCAACAAACCCGGGATGCGGGTCCTTGAAATCGGGTCCCGCGTCGTGACCGGTGCCAACCACCGCAGCCGCTTTGCGCAGGCCGACTATGTGGGCTTCGACTTCTACCCCGGAGAAAACGTCGATGTCGTCGGCGACGCGCACCGGCTGACCGAGTACTTCCCCACGGGCGAGAAGTTCGACCTGATCTTCGCCTCCGCCGTGTTCGAGCATCTGCACATGCCCTGGGTCGTGGCCGAAGAGATCACCAAGCTTCTTAAGGTGGGCGGCCATGTCTTTGTCGAGACACACTTTTCCTATATCGCGCATGAGCGGCCCTGGAACTTCTACCAGTTCTCGGACATGGGCCTGCGGGCGTTGTTCAACACTGGTCTTGGCTACGACCTGATCGATTCGGGCCTCAGCAACCCGATGGCAGGGTTCTTCACCGAACAGGCCGACCGCTACCTGCGCTATCGCCCGATCACCGAGCTTTACTGTCACAGCGAGATCCTTTGTCGCAAACGCGAAGAGGTCACCGGCTTTGACTGGCGGACGCTCGCGGCGGACTCGGTGGTGGACGGCACCCGCTATCCGCCTCCGGGCGCGGCGGCGGGGTCCAGCGCCGACTGACAGAGGGGGGCGCGGGTGACGTCGTCCCCTGGTGCAGGCCCCGCGACGAGGAGACGAAGTCGAACGAGGAGCAGTTCTTAGAACCGCCCGTGCACCGCAATCTCGGCCAAGGTTTTCCGCCCACTGGGTTTTTCCCGTGCACGCAGATCCTCCGGCAGTGCCTCGGCCGGCCCCTGTTCGCCCACCGCCACGACACAGTGCAGCGTGTGGCCATCCGGCAGACCCACCGCTGCCGCCAGCTTGTCCTTGTCGAACCCGCCCATCGCGTGCGCGGCCAAGCCCATCGACTGCGCCTGCAAGGCAAGGCTCATCCAGGCGGCTCCGGTGTCGAACCCGGCGGTGCGGTTCGGGGCCTCGATCCCCTCGCGGTTCGTCACGGTATCCTTCGACGCCACGGCAAGCAGCACTGCGGCCTCTCCGGCCCAGACCTGGTTGCCCGCAGCCAGCGCCAAATGGATCGCGGCAAAGCCGTCCTCTCCCCGTCGTGCCCAGACCAGCCGCCAGGGTTGGTGGTTCGAGGCCGAGGGCGCCCAGCGGACGGCTTCTAGAAGCGACATCACGTCAGCCTCGGGCACCGCGCGGTCGGTGAAGGACCGGGGCGACCAGCGGGCAGGAAACTGCGGAGCGACCGGGTGGGCAGGCTGGCGACCGGCGGGTTGATCAAGGCTCATGGCGCGATTTCCTTTTTCTCTGGACATCGACATAGGCCGGGAAGCGCGGGCCGACAACCGCCCTGCCCCGCAACCTTCTGTTCGCTCCTGCACAGGCCCCGCGACAGGTGGGGCTCGCCATGCCATGATCACCGCACCAAAGAGGAGAGCAAGGAATGCGCGCAGTCCGGTTGCAGGCGGTCGGCAGGATCGAGTTGGCAGAGGTCCCGGACCCCGTTCCCGGACCCGGCGAGGTTCTGGTCCGCGTCCTTGCAGCAGGCATCTGCGGCACCGACCGGCATCTTCTGAAGGGCGAGTTTCCCTGTGCCCCGCCCGTCACCCTGGGCCATGAGTTCTCGGGCGAGGTGGTGGCTGTGGGGGACGGCGTCGCCCTGCCCCTTGGCACCCGCATCGCCTGCGACCCGAACATCGCCTGCGGGGCCTGCGACCAATGTCTGCGGGGCCGCACAAACCTCTGTATCCGCAACGTCGCCATCGGCATCCACCGCGACGGCGGGTTTGCAGACCTTGCCGCGATCCCCGCCCATCGCGCGGTCCCGGTCCCGGACCTTGATCCACAACACGCGGCCTTCGCCGAGCCGCTGGCCTGCACGCTGCACGGCGTCGACCTTGGCGCACCCGTGCCCGGCGAGCGGGTGATCGTGCTTGGCGGCGGCGTCATCGGGCTTTTGGCCGTGCAGCTTGCCCGCAACGCGGGAGCGGAAGTCACCCTCGTCACCCGGCATCCCACCAAGCGCGCGCTTGCGCTGGAGACCGGCGCCACGCACACCGCCGCGACCGAAGCCGAGGCGCGGGCGCTTCTGCCGCAGGGCGCCGACCTGGTGCTGGAATGTGCCGGTGTGGCCGAAACGGTGGAAATGGCCCCTCGCCTGACCCGGTCCGGCGGGCGCGTGGTCATCCTGGGCGTCATGCCGCAGGGCGAGAAGGTCAGGATCGAGCCCTTCGACCTTCTCTTTCGCGAGATCCAGCTTTTGCACAGCTTCATCAATCCCTTCACCCAGACCCGCGCCGTGGCGATGCTGACGTCGGGAAAGGTAAGCGTGGGCCCGCTGATCTCGCGCATCATCCCGCTGTCCGAAGCCTCCCGCACCATCGCCAATCCGGCCACGCCGGGCGAGGTCAAGGTGCTGGTCGTCCCGGACTAAGGCCGGTTGCACCACGACTGCCCGGGGGTAGCGCGCCGCAAGGGCACCCCATGACCCGGCGCTGACGGCTCTGGACATTCCCTTTGCGCCCGGCAAGGCTTGCCTCATGACGCACCGCCCCCTCGCCGCCGCTCTGTGGATGATCGGAGCCATCGCCGCCTTCACCGCAATGGCCATCGCGACCCGCCAGATCAATGGCGTGCACGACACGTTCGAGATCCTGGCCTACCGCTCGATGATCGGCTGGGTGCTGGTCGTGGGACTGGCTGCCGCGTTCCACAAGCTTTCGGACGTCCGGACCGACCGGCTGCCCAGCCACGTCGTCCGCAACGTCTTCCACTTCACCGGCCAGTCGCTATGGTTCTGGGCGATCACGATGATCCCGCTGGCGCAGGTCTTCGCGCTGGAGTTCACCTCGCCGATCTGGGTGATCCTTCTGTCGCCGATCTTCCTTGGCGAAAGCCTGACCCGCCGCAAGCTGATCGCCGCGGCCCTGGGGTTTGCCGGAGTCCTGATCGTCGCCCGCCCCGATTTCGGCCATATCGAACCCGGTGTCCTTGCCGCTGCCGCTGCGGCGTTCTTCTTCGCCTCGACCAACCTGATGACCAAGGCCCTGACGAAGGGCGAGCCGATCCTGTCGATCCTCTTCTGGCTGACCTTGATGCAGGCGGTCTTCGGTACGGTGGCGATGACCGTCTTCGGTCCGGTCACGCTGCCGACGCTGGCCACGCTGCCCTGGCTGGTCCTGATCGGCGTGGCGGGGATCACCGCGCATTTCTCGCTGACGACGGCCTTGTCGCTTGCCCCGGCCAGCACCGTCGTCCCGGTCGACTTCGCCCGCCTGCCGATCATCGCCGTCGTGGGCGCCATGTTCTACGACGAGCAGGTGCCACCGACCCTGTTCGCCGGGGCCGCGCTGATCTTTCTGGGCATCTGGATCACGCTGCGCGGTGCATCCCGGCCACAGGCACCCCACGTCACAAGACCGTGACGCGGCGTCATTGATTGACGCAAAATGTCGCAGGGCCTAGCCTGTGTTTAAGGGGGAGTTCCCGGATGGGAATTCAATTCAGGGGTGAGGATCATGAAACATTTTGCATTGGTTACTGCAGCCATGCTTGCCGCCACTGGCGGTGCACATGCAGGTGGCGTGGAACGCTCCACGCAGTCGGTGGGAATTCTGTTCGAAAAGGGTCGGTATGCGGAGCTGAGCTTCGGACGGTTCGCGCCGGATGTCAGTGGTGTTTCGCCGCTTTCGCCCGGAGCAAGTTCAGGTGACATGGCGGGGGACTACAACTCCTGGAGCCTTGGCTACAAGATGGACATCGGCGACCGCATGGCCTTCGCGATGATCCTGGACGAACCAATTGGCGCGGACGTGAACTACGCAACTGGCACCTTCTATCCTGCAGGCGGCTCGACTGCGAAACTGAGCTCAAGCGCGATCACCGCCCTCCTGCGCTACCAGTTTGAGAACAATGTCTCGGTCTACGGCGGCCTGCGGTACCAGACGGTCCACGGGGAAGTGGCGCTGACGGGCGGCTACACATTGGACACCAACTACGATTCGGAGTTGGGCTACGTCGTCGGCGTCGCTTGGGAGAAGCCTGAAATCGCTGCGCGCGTGGCGCTGACCTACAATTCGGCCATCACTCATTCGCTTGAATCGGTTGAAATCGGGAGCCCGACGGCGGGCTTCGACACCGAAGTTCCGCAGTCCGTGAACCTGGAGTTCCAGACAGGTATCGCGAAGGATACGCTTCTGTTCGGTTCGATCCGCTGGGTCGACTGGACCTCTTTCATCATCAATCCACCACTGTATGACGCCGTTTCGCCGCTGCCTCTGGTCGACTATGCCAACGATCGCATTACCTACAATCTTGGCGTCGGTCGTCGCTTCAGCGAGAACTGGGCGGGTGCCGTGACCATCGGATACGAAAAGTCAGATGGCGCGCCTACCGGGAACCTCGGCCCGTCGGATGGGCTGAAGAGCATCGGCATTGCCGCGACGTACACGATGGACAACGTGAAAATCACCGGCGGCGTCCGCTATGTCGACATTGGGGACGCAACAACCAACCCGCCTGTCAGCGGTGTCTTCAGCGACAACTCCGGTGTCGGGGTCGGGATCAAGATCGGCTACACCTTCTAAGCATCTGGCCTTTCGCCACGTCAAACCCCGCCCCTCGTGGCGGGGTTTTTCGTTGTGGAACGCCCTTCCCGCGGCTAACAGAGGCGCGATGAGGTGATGCGATGATCTACCGCTCTGGTTCCGACTACCTGAAGGCCCCCCGCAAACGGGTCATGCTGTTCGGCATGTCCGGTCTGGGCAAGACGTACCTCTCGACCCTTCTGCGCGATCATGGCGACTGGTTCCACTACTCGGTCGATTACCGGATCGGCACCCGCTACATGGGCGAATACATCGCCGACAACTTCAAGCGCGAGGCGATGAAGGTTCCGCTTCTGCGCGAGCTTCTGATGACCGACAGCGTCTACATCGCGTCGAACATCACCTTCGACAACCTCGCCCCCCTTTCCACCTACCTTGGCAAGCCCGGCGACCCGGACAAGGGGGGTGTCCCCTTTGCCGAATACATGAAGCGGCAGGAACAGCACCGCGCCGCGGAAGTGGCGGCCACGCTGGACACCGCCCGCTTCATGGACCGGGCCGAGGAAATCTACGGCTACCCCAACTTCGTCTGCGACACTTCGGGCTCCATCTGCGAGGTGGTGGAGGCCGACGACCCGGCTGACCCGGTGATGAAGCAGCTTTCGGAAACGCTGCTGATGGTCTGGATCAAGGGCTCGGACGCGCATACGACCGAGCTGGTCCGCCGCTTCGACCGCGCGCCAAAGCCGATGTATTACCAGCCGGATTTCCTTCATGCGGCGTGGGAGGAATACCGCGCAACCCATTCCGTGACCGAAGAAACCTGCGATCCGGACCACTTCGTCCGCTGGACCTATGCCCGCGCCCTGGCCCACCGCCAGCCGCGCTATGCCGCGATGGCGCGATGGGGGGTCACCGTCACCGCCGAGGAAGTGGGCGAGGTTTCGACCACGCAGGACTTCGACGCGCTCATGGCCCGTGCCATCGACCGCAGCTGACCTTGCAACCCCGCGTCGCTTTCCCTAGCTTCCAGCCTTTCCCGCCGCACCCCCTGCCGCACTTAAGGACCTAGACCAGATGCCGATCACGCTTCCTGAAACCCTGCCCGCCTTTGACGTGCTGCGGTCCGAGGGCGTCATGGTCATCTCGCCGACCCGCGCCGCGCATCAGGACATCCGCCCCTTGCGGATCGGGCTTCTCAATCTGATGCCGAAGAAGATTCAGACCGAGAACCAGTTCGCCCGGCTGATTGGCGCCACGCCCCTGCAGATCGACCTGCAGCTGATCCGCATGACCAGCCACGAGACGAAGAACACCGCCGCCGAACACATGGCGACCTTCTACCGTCCGTTCCAGGACGTGAAAGGCGAGAAGTTCGACGGCCTGATCATCACCGGCGCCCCCATCGAACACCTTGCCTTCGAGGACGTCACCTACTGGGACGAGCTCTGCGAGGTGATGGACTGGACCCAGACCCATGTGCAGTCCACCTTCGGCGTCTGCTGGGGCGGCATGGCGATGATCAACCACTTCCACGGCGTGAAGAAGCACATGTTGCCGGCGAAGGCCTTCGGCTGTTTCCGCCACCAGAACCTTGCCCCGACCTCGCCCTACCTGCGCGGCTTCTCGGATGATTTCGTCATCCCGGTTTCGCGCTGGACCGAGATGAAACAGGCCGAGATCGACTCTGCCCCCGCCCTGAAGACCCTGCTCGGCAGCGACGAGGTCGGCCCTTGCCTGGTCGAGGATGCGGCGCACCGCGCGCTCTATATCTTCAACCACTTCGAATACGACAGCGACACGCTGAAGCAGGAATATGACCGAGACGTCGCCAACGGCACCCCGATCAATGTGCCGACGAACTACTACCCGGATGACAATCCCGCGAAGCCGCCGCTCAATCGGTGGAGAAGCCACGCCCACCTGCTATATGGCAACTGGATCAACGAGATTTATCAGTCCACGCCCTATGATATCAATGAGATTGGCCGCTAGCTTCCTTGTCGCCGCCGTAGGGCTGGTCGGTGCGACCCACTGGCGGGCCTCGGCGCGGGAAGCCTCGGCAGAGGCAGCCTATCCGCCCTCCGGCCAGTTCGTCACCGTGGACGGCAAGCGCCTGCACTACGAGATGAAGGGCACGGGGCCGGACCTTGTGATGATCCACGGCGCCAGTGGCAGCCTGCGGGACCTGACCTTCGCCTTGCGCGACCGGCTGACCGACCGTTACCGCGTCACGGTGGTGGACCGTCCCGGGCTGGGCCATTCCGACCCGCAGGACGAGACCAGTCTGCTGGCGCAGGCCCGATTCATCAAGGCGGGCGTCGCACAGCTTGGCGTGAAGGACCCCGTCGTGCTCGGCCAAAGCTACGGCGGGTCCGTCGCGCTGGCCTGGGCATTGGATGGCGGGCCGAAGGCTCTGGTGCTGGTGGGCAGTCCGTCGATGCCTTGGCCGGGCAAGCTGGACATCTGGTACCGCGCCACGGACAATGCGATCGGTCGGGCGGTGGCCATCCCCCTCGCCTCGGCCTTCGTGCCCGACACTTATGTCCGCAAGGCCATTGACGCGGTTTTCGCCCCCGACTTGGTTCCCGCGGGATATGACGACTTCCTTGGCACGCAGCTGACCCTGCGCCGCGCCACGCTTGCGGCCAACGTCGCCCAGGTAAACGCCCTGCGCGCCGAGCTGGTGGAGATGGAGCCGCACTATCCCTCGCTGGGACTGCCGGTCGAACTGATCCACGGCACTGAAGACACCATCGTGCCGCTGCACATCCATTCGCAGCCCCTGTCGCAGCTCCTGCCCAATGCGACACTGACCGTCATCTCCGGCGCGGGCCACATGCCGCACCACGCCCACGCCGCCGAGGTCATCGCCGCCATCGACCGCGCCGCATTGCGCTGATCCGCCCAATCGCCATACTGGCGGCGATGTAAGGAGGATTCAGATGACCCTGCCATTCGACGGCGCGATCAGCCGCTACTTCCGTGAAGGCGCACCAAAAGAGGTGCGCAAGGCGATCGAGAAGGCGGGCAAGGACGAGATCATGACCGCCTCCTACCCCTACCGCGAGGAGATGAAGGGCAAGGACTACGAGCGTCAGATGGAGACCCTGCAGATCGAGCTTGCGAAGATGCAGGCCGGTCTGAAAGCCACCGGCAAGCGGGTGGTCGTCGTCTTCGAGGGCCGCGACGCCGCCGGCAAGGGCGGGACCATCAAGGCGGTGACGGAAAACCTGAACCCCCGCCAGGCCTATGTCGTGGCTCTGTCGAAACCGTCCGAGCGGGAAAGCCAGCAATGGTATTTCCAGCGCTACGTCGACTGGTTCCCTGCCAGGGGCGAAATCGCGCTTTTCGACCGCAGCTGGTACAACCGCGCGATGATCGAACATGTCTTCGGCTTCTGCAAACCCGAGGAGCGGGCGAAGTTCTTCAAGCAGCTGCCAGAGTTCGAGCAGATGATCGTCGACGAGGGGATCATCTTCCTGAAGATCTGGCTTGAGGTCGGGCGGGCAGAGCAGCTGAAGCGCTTCCTTGACCGCGAGGGAGACCTTCTGAAGCAGTGGAAGCTGTCCCAGATCGACGTCGACGGGCTGGCGAAGTGGGACGACTACTGCGCGGCCATCGACGAGACGATGGAGAAGACCCACTTCAAGCACGCGCCCTGGACGGTGATCCTGTCCGACGACAAGAAACGCGCCCGGATCGCGGCGATCCAGACGCTTCTTTCGGCCGTCGACTTTGCGGGCAAGGACGCGGCGGTCATCGGCAAGATCGACGACAAGATCTGCGGCGGGCCGAAACTGCGGTCGAAATGAAGCGAGGCTATCACCACGGCAATCTTCGGCAGGCGCTGGTCGAGGCGGCGCTGTTGCTGATCGCCGAAAAGGGGCCGCAGGGGTTCACCCTGTCCGAGGCGGCGAAGGCGGCGGATGTGACGCCGGCGGCGGTCTACCGGCACTTCGCCGGGCGGGATGATCTTTTGGCCGAGGTCGCGCGGCAGGGGTTCGACATTTTCGCGGCGCTTCTTGAATACGCCTATGATGAGGGGCGACCTTCCCCCCTTGCAGCTTTCGAGGCGACGGGGCGGGCTTATCTGGCCTTCGCGCGGAAGTATCCCGGCCATTACCAGGCGATGTTCGAGAGCGGGTTGCAGCCGGGCAAGCACCCCGACCTTGCCAATGTGGCGGCGAAGGCGCGGGCGACGATGGACCGGGCGGCCGAGGCCCTGGTCCGGGTCCTGCCCGAGGGGCGGCGGCCGCCGGCGAGCATGGTGTCGGCCCATGTCTGGGCGGTCTCCCACGGGGTGGTGGAGTTGTTTCTGCGGGGAAATGGCGGGCAGCAGCCTTGGCCGGCCGAGGACCTGCTGGAGTCCGGGATCGGGATCTATCTGCGGGGATTGGGGCTTCTGGCGCCGGACCGCTGAGCGTGGGCTGCCCGCGCGTGGACGCTTTTCAGCCACGAATGAAATCAAGGGCTTGGCTGTGAGCGTTCAGGTATTGTTAACACCTGATCCGCCGACGAGGGACGCGGAGTTTTCGAAAACTCCGCATCGGAGCCTTTGAAGGCTCCGGCACGATTTCTTCGAAGAAATCGGTGCCCGGCTTCAGCGGAACAGCACCAGTGCCGAGGGGCTCCAGGCGACGCGGACCTTCGTGCCGACGTCAAGGACCGGGCGTCCGGGCACGTTGCGCATCGACAGGCGCACCTCGACATCCGTGCCACCCAGATAGACGTCGTAATAGGTCATGTCGCCGAAGTAGATCACCTCGTCGATCACCCCATCCGTCTCGCGCTCGGGCGGTTTCTGGTCGTCGTAGAGGAGCGTCAGCGTTTCGGGGCGGAGGCCCACCACGGGCGTCTCTCCGGTCTTGGCCGGGGCCTGCGAGATGTCCAGCATCGCGCGGCCCAGACCCTTGGCGTCGACCTCGACCTTGTCACCCGATTCCGAGACGATCTCGGCGGGGATGAAGTTCATCGTGCCGATGAAATCCGCCACCTTCCGCGTTGCCGGGCGGCGATACAGCGTCTCGGGGTCCGCGAGTTGTGCAATCTCGCCCTCGAACATCACGGCAATGCGGTCGGACATGACCAGCGCCTCTTCCTGGTCATGGGTCACCAGAATGAAGGTGATGCCGACCTGGCGTTGCAGCTTGATCAGTTCGACCTGCATGTGCTCGCGCATCTTCTTGTCGAGGGCGCTGAGCGGTTCGTCCAGCAAAAGCACCTTCGGCTTCAGGATCAGCGCGCGGGCAAGCGCAACCCGCTGCCGCTGGCCACCCGACAGCGCATGCGCCGCCCGCTTGCCATAGCCCTTGAGGCCCACCTGATCCAACGCCTCGGCAACCGCCTTGGCCTTGTCTTCCTTCGACCGCGGATCCTTGCGCAAGCCGAAGCCGACGTTCTCTTCCACGGTCATGTGCGGAAAGATCGCGTAGCTTTGGAACACCATGTTGGTCGGGCGCGTGTTGGCCGCAACATCGGCCATGTCCTTGCCGTCGATCATGATCACGCCCGAGGAAATATCCTCGAACCCCGCGATGGTGCGCAGGAGCGTGGTCTTGCCGCAGCCCGAGGGCCCGAGAAGCGAGAAGAACTCCCCCGCCTTGATCGTGCCGTTGATCCCGCGCAGGGCGTGATAGTCGCCGTAGTATTTGTGGACGTCCTTGAACTCGATCATCGTTGGACGGTCATCGGAAAAGGTCACAGGAAGCCTCCGGAATCTTTACCGCCGGCCTTGGCGATGCCACGGCGGCGCATGTACTCGGCAAAGCCGAGCAGGATGATCGACATGCAGACCAGTACCGTCCCCAGGGCCAGCATCGAGGGCACCTTGTTGGGAAAGCGGAACTGGCCGAAGATATAGACCGACAGGATCGGTTCGCCGGACCCCAGGAAGTTCGCGATGATGAACTCGTCGAACGAGATGGTGAAGCAGATCAGGAACGAGGCCATGATCCCCGGCATGACCAAGGGCAGCACGATCAGCCGGAAAGTTGACCAGGCGGTTTCGCCAAGGTCCATCGCAGCCTCTTCCAGCGAACGGTCAAGGCTCTGGAAGGCCGAGGTCAGGATGGCCACAGCGAAGGGGGTGCAGATCAGCACCTGCCCCAGGATCACGGTGAAAAGCGACAGGGGAATGCCCGCCGACAGGAGCACGACCAGAAGCGCCATCGCCACGATCATCTCGGGCAGAACCAGCGGCAGCATGATCATTCCCATCAGCGGGGCCTTGCCGGGGAAGCGGTAGCGCACGCTGGCCCGGGCGGCGAAGATGCCGAGCACCGTCGAGATCGTGGCGACCGACAGGGCGATCATCAGGCTGTTCTTGGCCGCGTTCCGCAGGTTCTGGTCGGACGCCATCTCGGCAAACCAGCCGGCGGTGAAGCCTTGCAGCGGGAAGGCCACGACCCGGCTGTCGTTGAAGGCAAAGATCGGCAGCAGGAGGATGGGTCCGTAAAGGAACAGGAGGTAGAACAGCGTGTAGCTCTGCAGGATCGGCGCCTTCTTCATTTGCCGCCTCCGATGAAACGGCGGTTCCATACGACGAAGGCAACCGCGACGATGCCGACCATCAGCATCGAGGCCACCGCGAAGGCAGAGCCCTGCGGGAAGTTCTGCAGCTTCAGAAGCTGCGTCTCGATCAGGTTGGCGATCATCGGTTCCTTGCCATCACCGACCAGTTCCGGCGTGACATAGTCGCCGACGGTCGGGATGAAGACGATCAGGGCGGCGGCGATGACTCCGGGCATCGACAAGGGCAGCGTCACGCGCAGGAAGGTGACCCAGCGGCTTTCGCCGAGGTCCTGCCCTGCTTCCAGAAGCGAGCGGTCGACCTTTTCCAGGCTGACGAAGATGGGCAGCACAGCGAAGGGGGCGTAGGCGTGGGCCAGCACGATGATGATCGACAGGATCGAGTAGCTGGCGACGTTCAGCGGTTGCAGGCCGATGGCGGTCAAGGTGGAGTCCAGCACGCCGCCGTAGCCCAGGATAACGAACCACAGGCTGACGCGGATGATGTAGCTGGTCCAGAACGGGATGGTGATCAGGAACAGCCACAGGCTTTTCCGTTCCGGCTTGACGTGGAAGCTGACGAAATAGGCGACCGGATAGGCCAGCAGCACGGTGGTGGCGGTCACCACCAGCGCCACCATCAGCGACTTGAACATGATGTAGCCGTAGACCGACTTCGACCAGAGTTCGGAATAGTTCTCGAAGGTCAGCGGAAGCGAGACGTTGCCCCGCCCGCCGGTCATCACCGAGTAGATCAGCACTGTCGCCAGTGGCACGGCGAGCAGGAGAATCACGAAGATTGCTGTCGGAGAGATCAGCTTGAGGCCCGTCCTGGCCTCGGATCCCGGCGTTTGCGCCATCATTCCCCCTGTTCGGCCGCACTTCCGGCAGCCTTGTCATTTGATCAAATTAGACCGAAGGACCCGCTGGTGGCAAGAGGGCCATCAAACGAAAGGGAAATCAAGCCGCGATGGGTGGAGCCGGGGCGGGGGCGCCCCGGTCCGGGGTTAGCCGGCGACGCGTTCGATGGCGATCGCCCGTTTCTTCAGCTCGTCGTAAAGCGTGGGGACGATGCGGATCGAGCCCACCGCGACGCGCAGCGCCTCGGCGATGCGGGCCTCGGACGGATCGCTGGAGGCAACGCGCCAGATCATCCGGCGGGTGACGCCGTCGTCATAGACGATTTCGGTGCCGCCCTGACGGGTCTTGCGCCAACCAAGAAAATCCGCGCCGCCGTGCGGCGCGTGGAATGCATGTTGAAGTCCCATTTTTCGGGCTCTCTTTTTATATACTGCTCGTGGGCCGACTGTGAGGCAGGGCCTGCCCTTCGGTCAACTCACGGCTTGCCCAAATCCGCGTGATCGAGTCCCAAATGCCACAGGTCGGGAATTCCCTACACCAGCAGGTCCGAGGGCGGCCGGGCCAGAAGGTCCGCCAGCGTGCGCATGGCCTTCTCGAACGCCTCGCGCGGCAGGTTTCCGGCGATGGCGATGCGGACCGCGTTCGGGGCGCGGCCGTGGACGACGGCATATTCGTCGGCGGACCGGACAAGGACGCCCTTCGCCTCGGCGGTGCGCAGGAAGGTCGAGGCCCGCCAGCCGACCGGCAGACGCAGCCACACGAACGGCAGTCCCGGCTGCCAGCCCAGGTCGAAGGCACCAAGGTGGTTGACCAGGATCTGCAGCCGCGCGGCGAACTCGGTCTGGACCCGCTCACGGATCAGGGCGGCGTCGCCGGACTGGAAAAGGCGCAGCATCAGCTCGGCCACCGGACGCGACAGCGCGAAGAAGCCGTGCTGGGCGGTCAGGCGGCCCGCCTCGCCCATGCCGGCCGGACAGATCACGTAGCCGAAGCGCAAGGCGGCTGAGAGGGTCTTGGACACCGAGCCGACCAGCCAGACCCGCTCGGGTGCCAGCGCACGCAGCGAAGGGATGTCCGAGACGGCAATCGAATAGCAGTCGTCCTCGAGGATCTGCAGGTCGTAGGCGCGGGCGATCTCGGCGATCTCCTGTCGGCGTCGCACCGGCATCCGTCCGGTGGTCGGGTTCTGCGCCTCGGTCGTCAGGCACAGGACCTGCGCGCCGTGACGGCGGCAGGCGGCCTCAAGTGCGGCGGGGACGATGCCGTGCTCGTCGATCTCGACCGGCACCACTTCGGCGCGCGCGGCGCGGGCGGCATAGCGGAAACCGGGATAGGCCAGGTCCTCGATCAGCACGACCGGGCGTTCACCGCGCAGGCAGCAGTCGAAGATCAGATGGATCGCGTTCTGACCGCCATGCGTCAGGGCCACATCCTCGGGTCCGACCGGCCCCAGGATGCGGTCGCCCATCCAGGTCACCACTTCGGCCCGCAGCGCGGCCTCGCCGGACTGGCTGGTATAGTCGAGCCAGCCCTGCCCCGTCGTCCCCGCCATCTGCAGAAGCGCCTCGCGGAAGGCGTCCGCCTGACCCATCTCGGGCACCTGCGGCGCGCGGAAATCGACAAGCCCGGTCGCGCCACCGGTAACGCGTTCTGCATACAGCGGCTGCGTCGGCCCAAGGCGCGGAGATTGTGCAGCTACAAAGGTGCCCCGCCCGACGGTCGCGGCCAGCAGCCCCTCTTGCGTCGCCAACTGATAGGCCCGCGCCACCGTGCCTGGTGTCAGATGCAGCCGCCAGGCGAGGTCGCGGACGGTAGGCAATTGAGAATTGGGCGGTAAATCCCCACCACGGATCGCGTCCCGCAGCGCCCGCGACAGGGCCAGGTACTTCGGACCGGGGAATTGAGTCAGATCGGGTGCCCAAGTTGTATCTGTCACAATAATCCTCTGGCGACTCATTTGCGGGTGGAGTTACATTGTGTCTACCGAAACAAGCTTATTGTATCAATACAAATCGAAGGAGGCATAAATGCCCCAAGCCCAGATCCAGACACTCCACTTGCGCAGCCGCGCGGGCATTATCGCGCGCACCCTGGCCACATTGACCGAAATTCTCGCACGCCGCCGCGACCGCAACCGCCTGCGCCAGCTGGACGCGCACCTGTTGCGCGACATCGGCCTTGATCCGCTGGAAGCGCGCCGCGAATGCGCCAAACCCTTCTGGCAACCCTGACGCCAGTTCCCCCGAGCGTTCATCGCTCTTACCCCTGACTGGGCCGGGTTCACCCCGGCCCTTCTTTTTTTTGCAAATGGCTGGCCGCGGCGGAGCTTGCAGGTAAAGGCGTCTTGCCGCACCGTTAAAATGGTCCGATCCGGGCCGAACCAAAAAAGGGAACCGGGACAATGCGTGACCTCTTCATTCTGGCTTTGGAGAAACTGATTGCGGTCATCATCGTCGTGCTGATGATCGCGGTCGTAGTCGGTGCCGTCGCCACGATGGGCAGTGCCCAAGGCGGTGTGCTGCAAGGATTGGGGATCCTAGTCGGGGGCGCGCTCTACGTCGTCCTCACGGGTGGGATGCTGTATCTTTTCCTTGGCATCTACCACAACACCAAGCGCACAGCCGAGCTTCTCGCCGCACGCAGCTGATGCAAAGAAAAAGGCCCGCCAGAGGGGCGGGCCTTTCCAGAATAAGTAGAACCGATCAGCGCTTCGAGAACTGGAACGAGCGGCGGGCCTTCGGCTTGCCGTACTTCTTCCGCTCAACGACACGGCTGTCGCGGGTCAGGAAGCCTGCCGCTTTCAGGGCACCGCGCAGGGCGGGCTCGTACAGCTGCAGCGCCTTCGAGATGCCGTGCTTCACAGCGCCAGCCTGGCCCGAGAGGCCACCACCGGCGACGGTCGCGAAGACGTCGAACTGGCCTTCCACGTTGGCGACAGTGAAGGGCTGCTTCAGGATCATCTGCAGCACGGGACGGGCGAAGTAGACCGTCACTTCCTTGCCGTTGACCACGACCTTGCCGGAACCCGGCTTGATCCAGACGCGGGCGACCGCGTCCTTGCGCTTGCCGGTCGCGTAGGACCGGCCCAGCTTGTCACGGACCGCAACGCGGGGGGCAGCTTCGACCGCAGCAGGCGCCGAACCGACAGCCGACTTCAGGTCGTCGAGAGATTTGATATCGGCCATGATCACGCGCTCCGGGTGTTCTTCGGGTTCAGGACCTTGACGTCCAGAACGGTGGGCTGCTGTGCTTCATGCGGATGGGCGGCCCCGGCATAGACGCGCAGGTTCGTCATTTGCTGACGGCCCAGGCGGTTGCGGGTGATCATGCGCTCGACGGCCTTTTCCACCACACGCTCGGGGTGGTTGCCTTCCAGCACCTGCCGCGCGGTGCGCTGCTTGATGCCGCCCGGGTGGCCGGTGTGCCAGTAGTAGATCTTGTCGTTGCGCTTGTTGCCCGTCATCTGGATCTTGTCGGCGTTGATGATGATGACGTTGTCACCCATGTCCATGTGGGGGGTGAAGGTCGGCTTGTTCTTGCCGCGCAGGATGGAGGCGACGATCGTGGCAAGGCGGCCCAGAACAACGCCCTCGGCGTCGATCAGGATCCACTTCTTCTCGATGTCCGCCGGAGTAGCGGTGAAGGTTTTCATGGTTTTCCCAAAGAAGAAGGGGGCAGAAGCGCCCCCGGAAACTCGGATGCGGGCTTATCGCCGAAGCCCCGCTGCGCGTCAAGCATCAGAACCAAGATTTACTATAGCAAAATCAAAAGCTTACAATTAAGGTATCCAGATACCCCAAACGGATGTCTTTCATCTTTGTCCAAATATCCCCGCCGGAGGCTTCACCGAAGCTTGGGCGGGCGTGACGGGTCCATCCCGGGCGCCGCCGGGGCAGCGGGAGATGCAGGTGTCTCGGGCGCGGGCAGGTCGAACCGAAGCCCGACCTTCGCCATCGCCCTGGCCGCCGCATCCCCTGCGCGCAGAAATACCACGTCCAGCTCGCCCGCCTCGATGCCCGAGAAGACCAGCGCCTCGTTCATCGCGCGGGCGAGCGGGGCCTCGGCCCCGTCCGCCGCATCCAGAAGCGCCAGAAGATGCCCGCGCCGTCCGCCCGCATAGACCACGCCCGCCAGCACCGCCGCCGAAGCAAGCCCCCCGGCACGGGCCAGTTTGCCGTCCAGCGCGGCGATCACCGCCGCCGGCACGGTCGGCGGGACGAACTCTTCCGGTTTCGCCTCCACCTCCTCGGGCGCCTCTTCCAAGGTCACGGCCAGCCAGTCCATCGCTTCGGGCGGCAGCAGCATCGAGGAGGGGGCCACCCCCAGGTTCACCCCCATGCCGATCCCCTGCCCTTTCAACAGCCCCGCGATGACCCGGCCCGGCAGGGCGGCATAGGGCGCGATCCCGCCGCTGAAGCTTGCCAGCCGTTCCTCGCGGTCGAAGACCAGGACCACGGGGCCGTCTTCGAGGTCGAAGATGCGCGGCTCCAGGCTTTCGCCCACCGCCTCGCGTTCCAGAAGCAGGACGAGTTCGCCATCGGCCAGCCGTTCGAAGAAGCGCAGGCGGAGCGCCTCGTTCTCGGGGTCGGCCGAGACGGCGGCGTGGGCTGCATCCAGCAGAGAGATGATTTCAGACATCCAGAACCTCCCGCACCCGGGCGCGCAAGGCGGGAAGAAGTTCGGCCTCGAACCAGGGATGGCGTTTCAGCCACCCCGTATTCCGCCATGAGGGATGCGGCAAGGGAAAGACGCCATGCGCAGCGGGGCCGCGCCAATCGGCCACGGCCCGGGTCACGTCGCGCAGCCCCAGATGCCAGCGGATCGCCGCGCCACCGACAAGGAGCGTCAGGTCAACCGGGGCAAGGCTCTCCAGCACCCGCGCGCGCCAGGTCGCCGCACAGATCGGTGGCGGAGGAAGGTCGGAACCCTTTGCATCATAGCCCGGAAAGCAGAACCCCATCGGTACAACCGCCACGCGGTCAAGGTCGTAGAACTCGGCCCCGGTCACCCCCATCCAGTCGCGCAGCCGGTCGCCGGAGCGGTCGGTGAAGGGCCGCCCGCTCTCGTGCACGCGCAGTCCGGGGGCCTGTCCCGCCACCAGAAGCCGGGCGCCAGGGCGGAACCAGGCCACCGGCCGCGGCGCGTGGCCGGTCGCGGTGGCGGCGAACCGGTCGGCGCACAGGCGGCAGGCGCGGATGTCCTCGGTCAACCCCATGCCCGGCAGACTGATGCCTCACCGGGCGCGCGGCAACCCCGGCCGGTCGGGCTGGCGGAAATCTTCCCGGCGGTAATATCCCCGCCAGAGGCTCCTCCAGCCGGCGATCAGCACCACGACCGGTCCCTGGTCCGCGGCAGCGCCGTTGCGGGGGGGGCGATGCCCCCCGCGACGGCTCCCCTTTTCAGGTTCAGGCCCATTGCGGCGCGCCGGATTCCGGGTCAAATGGCCTGAGCCCCTGTCGAGTGCGCCGATGTACCGCGTTTCCTCCTTCGTGCCCCGTTTCGCCAAGGCCCTGCTCGGCGGTGCTGCGCTGGCGACGCTCTGGGTCAACCTTTCGCCGGCCAGCTATTACGACGCAATCGAATGGCGGCTTCTGGACCTGTCGCTGGCCTCCTGGATCGCGCCCCTGCCGTTCAGCCTCACCCCGCTGAACCTGGTGGCGGACGGGGCCATGTCGCTGTTTCTCTTCTTCATCGCCAAGGAGTTGTGGGAGGCCCTGACCCTGGAACACGGGTCGCTGAAGGGACGCGAGGCGCTGCTGCCTGCAGGCCTGACGCTGGGCGGCCTGCTCGGTGCGGCCCTGGTATGGATCGGGGTCGGCAGCCTGATCGAGACGGCCGAGGAAGCGGCTTTCGCCAACGGCTGGCAGGTACCGCTCGGGACGGACGTGCTTCTCTGCTTTCTGGTCGGGCGCAGTGTCTTCGGGCCGCGGCATCCCGCACTGCACTTGCTGCTCCTTCTGGCCATCGCCACCGACATCCTTGCCCTTCTGATCGCAGGGCTGACCCAACCCACCTTTTCGTTGCGCCTTGCGTGGCTGCTTCTGCCGTTGGGCGTCTGCCTGGCGACCTGGGCGCTGTTCGGTCGCACGCCGGACCGGGCCGCACCCGAAACCCAGCGCCGCGCCGGCCAGCGGCTGCTCCCCTATGTCATTGCCGGGCTTCTGTCCTGGATCGGGGTCGCCGCTTCGGGATTGCCGCCAGTCCTGGGGCTTTTGCCGGTGATCCCCGCCATCGCCCATGCCGACCGCAGTTTCGGCCTGTTCGCCGAAGCCGAGGAGCTTCTGCACGACCCCCTGAACCGGCTGACCCATGCGCTGGCCTGGCCGCTGACCGGGGTTCTGTTCCTCTTCGGCCTGACGCGGGGCGGCATCGACCTTTCGGCCTTCGCCCCCACCACGCTGACCACTCTGGCCGCGCTCTGGCTGGGTCGGCCGCTGGGAATGATCCTGCTCGGTCTTGGCCTTGCCGCCGTCCTGGGCCTGCGCCTGCCGCCCGGCATCACCCTGCGCGACATCCTGCGGATCAGCCTGATCATGGGCATGGGCTTCACCGTTCCGGCCCTTACCCTGGCCACGGCCCTTCCCGGCGGCGCGATGCAGGAGGCCGCACGGCTGGGCCTGGCCATCAGCCTTCTGGCCGGACCCGCCGCGATGCTTGTGGCCCGCCCGCGACAGGCGACGGTCTGACGCCGTCAAGGGCACGCCCCGCATCAACCTCGGCCCTTTAAAGGCCACAAACCCAATGTTAACGATATGGACGTAGCAAGAGTGAGACGCCCGACGCACGGGCGCCGAGGCAATGATGATCGAGTTCCGGGACGTGTCGAAATCCTTCTGGACTGGAACGCAGCGCAAGGTGATCCTTGACCGCGCATCATTTCGGGTGGAACCGGGCAACTCGCTTGGCATTCTTGCGGGCAACGGCACCGGCAAGACGACGATCATCAACATGATGGCGGGTCTGGAAAAACCGGACGAAGGCACGATCCGCAAGACCTCGCGCGTGTCTTTCCCGCTGGGCTTCATGGGCGGGGTGAACAACAAGCACTCGGCCAAGGAAAACTGCCGCTACATCGCCCGGCTTTACGGCCTTGATCCCGACTACGTCGAAAGCTTCTGCCGCTGGGTCTGCGGGCTTGGCGAGTATTTCGAGATGCCGCTTGCCACCTATTCCTCGGGGATGCGAAGCCGCTTCTCGTTCGCCCTTCTCCTGTCGATCGAGTTCGACATATACCTGATCGACGAAGGCATGCCCGCAACCGCCGATGTCGAGTTCAACCGCAAGGCGGGCAACATCCTGAAAGAACGGCTGAAGAGTTCGACCGTTGTCATTGTCTCGCACTCGCCGAAGACGCTTGAGAAGTTCTGCCGCACGGCCGCCGTGCTTCGGAACGGAAAGCTCTATCAGTTCGAGACCCTGGAAGAAGCGAAACGCCTCTATGACTACGACGCCTAAGGTTCCGCGCTACAACACCCGCCCGGTGGACCGGTCGACCGTCGCACCCGATGGAGGCGAGGGCGGTCAGCTTTTCGACACCCAGGACGACGGCTTTGGCAATATGGACTTTCGCCGCCCCGAGGATCAGGCAGCCAGTCGCGGTCCCGATCCGGCCCAAATCCCCGACCCCGCGACCCTGGACCCCGCGACCCCCGAACCCTCGCCCCGCGAGCCTGACGCCACCGCCGAGCCGCCCCCCCGCGCCGTCACTCCCGACGAGATTGCCCGCGTCAATGCCGCGATCCTGACCGAGGGACTGACGGAACGCCAGTTGCGCCGCGCCCTCCTGATCGCACAGCGCAGCCAGCTTGCCCCCAAATCCGAAGCCGACGCGGTCCGTCTTCTGCGCGAATCCGGCGTCGATCCGTTTTCGCGCGCCTCGATCCTGCGCGTGGTCACCCCCTCGGCGGACGCGCAAGCGCGCACCACCCAGGAACCCGCGCAGCCCGTCACCGGGACCGGGACCGAAATCGCCCGCCTGCCCGGCGACGTCGTGCAACTGCCAAAGAAGGCAAAGCCGATCGCGGTCCCCTCGACCGAGCAGCGCGCCGAGGTCAACCAGGCGGCGGAAATCCTGCGCATGCAGCAGGACATCGCCCGCCGCCGCCGTCGCCGCCTGGCGCTTCTGGGCGCGCGGCTGTTCGCCTTCGTCCTTCTGCCGACGATCCTTGCGGGCTGGTACTTCTACATGATGGCGACGCCGATGTATTCGGTGCGGTCCGAATTCGTCATCCAGCAGGCTGGCCCCAGTGGCGGTGGCGGATCGTTGGGCGGGCTGTTTTCCGGCACCGCATTCGCCACCTCGCAGGATTCGATCGCGGTGCAGGGCTACCTGCAATCGCGCGAGGCGATGGGCCGGCTGGACGAGGACCTGGGCTTCCGGACCCATTTTCAAAGCAGCGAGATCGACCAGTTGCAAAGGCTGGCCGCAGATGCCGGCATGGAAGCCGCCTACAAGGTTTACAGGAAGTTCCTGAAGATCTCGTTCGACACCACCGAGGGCGTGATCCGCATGGACGTGATCGCGGCCGATCCCCAGGTCGCCGCGGACTGGTCGCGGCAGCTGATCGGCTATGCCGAGGAACAGGTCGACCACCTGACGCAGCGGCTTCGGGGTGACCAGATGCGTGACGCGCAGGCGGGCTACGATTCCGCGCAGACCGCGCTGACCGAGTCGCAGAAACGGCTGATCGAGCTGCAGGAGAAGTTCAAGATCCTGTCCTCGGAAACCGAAGTCGGCCTGATCGTCGGCCAGATCTCGGGACTTGAGAACCAGCTTACCCAGGAACGCCTGGCGCTGGCGCAGATGGAATCCAACGCCGAGCCGAACCAGGCGCGGATGGCCCCGATCAAGCAGCGCATCGAAACCCTGGAAGGCCAGGTCGGCGAGCTGCGCGCCCGGATGACCGAAACCACGGCGGGTGCGACCAGTCTTGCGGAAATCCAGGGCCAGCTTCTTGTCGCGCAGGCCGACCTGCAGACCCGGCAGATGCTGCTTGCCCAGGCGCTCCAGTCGATGGAGACCTCGCGCGTCGAGGCCAACCGTCAGGTCCGCTATCTGTCGCTGTCGGTCAGCCCGATCCCGCCGGACGAGCCCGCCTTCCCCCGCGCATTCGAGAACACGCTGGTGACGCTGTTGATCATGCTGGGGATTTACCTCATGGTCTCGATGACCGCCGCGATCCTGCGGGAACAGGTTTCGTCGTAGGAAAGACGCATGACGGATGTAAGGATCGGCGGGTTGACCGTCGGCAATGACCTGCCGCTTCTGGTCATTGCCGGCCCCTGCCAGCTGGAAAGCCTGGACCACGCCCAGATGATCGCGGGCGAAATGGCGCAGGCCTGTGCGGCCGCAGGCGCGCAATATGTCTTCAAGGCCAGCTACGACAAGGCCAACCGCACCTCGCTGTCGGGCAAGCGCGGCCTTGGGATGGAGGCTGGCCTTCAGGTGCTGGCGGCGATCCGCGCCATGGGACTGCCCGTCCTGACCGATGTCCACGACGCAGGTCAGGCGCGTGAGGCGGCGACGGTCGTCGACGTGATCCAGATCCCGGCCTTCCTTTGCCGCCAGACCGACCTGCTGCTCGCCGCGGGTGAAACCGGGGCCGTGGTGAACGTCAAGAAGGGTCAGTTCCTGGCCCCCTGGGACATGGCGAACGTGGCGGCAAAGGTCGCCTCGACCGGCAACGACCGCATCCTCTTGACCGAGCGCGGTGTCAGCTTCGGCTACAACGCCCTGGTCACCGACATGCGCAGCCTGCCGATCATGGCCAAGACCGGCTACCCGGTGATCATGGATGCCACCCATTCGGTGCAGCAGCCGGGCGGCCAGGGGGATTCCTCGGGCGGCCAGCGCGAATTTGCACCCGTGATGGCTCGCGCCGCCGTGTCGTTGGGAATAGCCGGTGTCTTCATCGAGACGCACGAGGATCCGGACCGCGCCCCCTCGGACGGGCCGAACATGATTCCTCTCTCCCGGATGGCGGCGCTGGTGGAAAGCCTCATGGGTTTCGACCGCCTGGCCAAGGCCGATCCGCTGCGGGTCTGACACGACCCGCATGACGTTGCGGCCACATTGTCGCTTACCTTCGCCGCGCCAGTCGTGCCGAAACTGACCTCGGTGCGCTTGTGGTCGGGCCTGCGGGCCTAATCGACGGCCAGCCGAAAATGGGACCAACTACGGAAAGGGCCATTGATTTCCCTACACTTGACCGCTTCTTCCAGCGTGGACGCGCGGGGCGCAGGGCGGACGTAGGGTGGGCGATCCGCCCACCGTCCCTTTAAACCGCCTGACCCGCAGCCCAGCCCGAAGACCAGGCCCACTGGAAATTGTAGCCGCCCAGCCAGCCGGTCACGTCCACCACCTCGCCGATGAAGTAGAGCCCCGGCACGCCCTTCGCTTCCATCGTCCGCCCGTCCAGCGCCGCCGTGTCGACGCCCCCCAGCGTGACCTCGGCGGTCCGGTAGCCTTCGGACCCGACCGGCACCAGCCGCCAGTCCGCGATGCCTGCGGCCACCCGGTCAAGCACCGCGCCGGGAAGCTCGGCCATCGTTCCCGACACTCCGGCAGCGTCCTCCAGGTGTCGCGCCAGCCGTTCGGGCAGCCAGCGGCCCAGCACTGTCCGCAGCGCAGCCTTCCCCCGCGCCGCCCGCAACTCGGCCGCGACATCCCGCCCCGGCAGAAGGTTCACCGAGAGGGCCTCGCCCTCGCGCCAGTAGGACGAGATCTGCAGCACCGCCGGCCCCGAAAGCCCCCGATGCGTGAAAAGCACCGCCTCGTCAAAGCCCTGGCGGCCGCAAGAGACGCGCGCGGCCAAGGAAACCCCGGCCAACTCGCGCATCCAGGCCAGTTCGTGGTCCGCGAAGGTCAGCGGCACCAAAGCGGGGCGCGTCTCGACGAGGGGCAGACCGAAACGCTCGGCAATCTGGTAGCCATAGCCCGTGGCCCCCATCTTCGGGATCGACTTGCCCCCGGTCGCCACCACGACGGCCCGAGCCCGCTGCAGACCCCGCGCGGTATCGACCTCGAACCCTGCGGCAGTCTGCCGGATCTCGCCCGGGGCGCAGCCCAGCCAAAGCGTGACGCCGGCCGCCTGCATGTCGCGGAGCAGCATCTCGACCACCTGCGTCGCCGACCCGTCGCAGAAAAGCTGCCCCAGCGTCTTCTCGTGCCAGGCAATCCCCGCGGCATCCATGCGCGCGATGAAATCCCACTGGGTAAACCGCTTCAGCGCCGAGAGCGCAAAGCGCGGGTTTCGCGACAGGAAGCGATCGGGCTCGATGTTCAGGTTGGTGAAATTGCACCGCCCGCCGCCCGAAATCCGGATCTTTTCGCCCGGCGCCTTGGCGTGGTCGATGACCAGAACCTTGCGGCCCCGGCGTCCGGCTTCGACGGCGGCCATCATGCCGGCAGCCCCGGCCCCAAGGATGAGAACGTCCCAAGTCATGCCCCGTCCTAGCCCGCCCCGTCCATTCCGGCAAGCCGCGGCGGGAAGGCGAATTTTTCCCCTTTCGCCCCTTGCACGCCCCCACCCGCTTCGCTAAACACCCCGGCACGGTTGGGGCGTCGCCAAGTGGTAAGGCATCGGTTTTTGGTACCGACATACCTAGGTTCGAATCCTAGCGCCCCAGCCAACCAATTTCTTCCTTCGTGGCATAAACCTACCCTGCAGCTCCTTTTGCTAGGGTAAGCGAATTGCCCCACGGGATGCCCCACATTCTGTCACACACCATGCCGCCTCAGACCTCACACTTGCCATAGTGGCCTGCTAAGTAGTCGTTGGGGCATCCCGAGCCCGATCAAGCCGTCCAACCTGGCACATAGGCCAAGATCAGCATGACTGAACCATCAGACGAGAACCTTCAGGCACTTCGACACGAGGTTGAGCGGTTGCTGGGATCCTGCCTACTGAATTTGCAGAGGTATGAGATCTTGATGAAGGTCCTTTTAGGTGAGCGCGATATTTCGGGAGCCGTCCAGTCGCACAACGACACCCGAGTTGCCCCGACAACTGATGTCAGGCGCAAAACGCTCGGAACCTTGGCCGGTGAGTTTCTCGGAGACTATCTAACCAGCGATGGGAACGCCGAAGCAGCATCGCCCCCCGTCGAAGACGGCTCCGCATCGTTCAGGATACGGTTACGAGTTGAGCTATCACCTGATGACTTCACTCAAACCGAGAGCAGCATCAAGGAGCTTGTGCTCTTGCGAAACAATCTGGTTCACCATTTCGTTGAGCAGTACGACCTCAGGAGTGCTGATGGTTGCCGACGGGCTGAGAGTGCCTTGATTGCGGCCTCGGATCAGATCAAGCACTCTTTGGACAGCCTCCGCGAGGAAGCGATAGCATTGGCCCGCCTGAAACAGCTCGCCGCAGAGGCCTTCAATACTGAGGGGATCCTCGACGACCTCATTCACGACAGAATCCCTTGGTGCCACACAGTAATCGCGATCGCTCTCCAGGAGGCAGCTGACGACCTGGCTCGTGACGGTTGGGCATCCGTTGCTGAAGCAGTGGATTGGGTTTTGGCACGGTACCCCGAAGAACTGCCCGAGCACTATGGATGTCGTAGCTGGCATCAGGTCCTTCAGGTGTCCGGCCTGTTCGAGTTGCACCGTCAACCCGGGGACCGGCGCGCGACACAATATCGGGTTAGAACCCGTTCCTCGAATTTGCATTGAGCGATAGACTAAGCCCATCGACGCCTCGGAAGCGTCATGTTGAAACGACCCGTCAGCTTGTCAATGTTGTTTTGCGTGACCGCATTAGCCTCGCCGAAGAGCCGGATGAGCAACCCCCTTCCTGTAAATCCCCGCCTGCTCCCTCAGCACACTGAAGCGCTTGGTGACCATGTTGAGGGCCTGACCTGTGATGCAGTCCTCGTAGACCTCCTCCACGCGGAACCAATGCTCAGGGACGTCGTCGAAGGCTTTGATCAACACGACGTCACCGGGTTCCATTGAACCACCCGGCCTTCAGCGCTTCCTTGAAGAGCGCCATCGCAAGGTCCTGGCTGACTTGCTTGGCCACGAGCAGAAGAAGGAAGAGGCTGAAGGACCCCCGTGCAGCAATGAAAAGACCCCCGGCTGAGCCGAGGGCCAAGATCGTCTTCATGGTATAAGCTCCTATATCTACTACCTAATTAGATACGGGAGAATACTCAGTTTCGTAAACCTCGTGGCTTGGGCACGCCATCCGGAACAATAAGTCGGACGCCGCGTTCAGTCGTAAGCCCTGCCGGAAGATCAATAGCGCGCCGCACCACTACAGTTAGTGGAAACTGACCACTGCTTCCCCCATCGGCCTCGCCTTGCAAGGTAATACCAGCCGTCGCGTCGCCGTCTGGCACGACCCGCTTAATCCCGTCGGGCACGTCGCGCGTCAAAAAGCCGGGCGGCGGAGAGACGAAGTCGATCTTACCCTCTGAAGCAAGTACAATCAGTCCAATTTCCAACGGCGGCAGCTCCCGCGCGCTAACCTTGACCGTCGACTGGATTTCTCCCGGATCAAGCACCTGAAATCCGCCAGGATCGAAGGACAAGAATCGATCCACGACAATTTGCCCGTCACCCATCATGACCGGCAGGTCATCACCAACTAAGAGCGTATCTGCCGCGTTCGACAGCGTGCCGAGATTAATGTGTCCCAACCGTCCGGCGACGACGGCGCGAAGATCGTCGCGGCCGAGAGCCTGACCGAATTCCGCAGCGATACCGCCCGGCTCTACGATGCGTATCCCGAGAAACCCCCGGTGGCACGGCGTATTGGCGAGATCCGCTTTGCCCCCTTCGAGCGCCACCAAAGCGGCGACCCCGACTACAGCCTTCACTCGCGCCGCACCTGCTCCCATGATCCGAAAGATAGTTGGCGAGCGCATTGATGCGATAAGATAGACATCTGTTTTGCCCTCAGGCACCTCGACCTCAGCCATACGAATAACGGGGTCATTTGGGACGTTCAGAGCGATGTTTGTAACCGCAGAGCCTGAATCCCCTTGTAGGACGACGATCTCGGCCGTCTTGGGCACTTCCGGAAGCGTGCACTGTATCCGTTTGCCACGCGAAGGATCCTCCGAGCGCGCACGTGACGTGGTGAATGCCCGAAAGGCAGCCTGTGCCTCTTCAACTTCAACGACATTGTTGTCATTGGCGTCCACCAGGCCGAGCAACCTGTCGGCGGATCGCCGAATCTCGACTTCGGTGATTGTTCCGTTTCCGTCTGCGTCCCACACCGGTTTCAGCGACCCGCCTTCCGTTCGCAGGCGCGTAAGGATGCCTTCTTCATCGACTGGCGCGATCGCTTCCTCGTACGTCACGGCGTCGTTGCTATCGCGATCTTGGCCAAGAAAAGTGCCCACATAGTCGAGCACTAAGGTCTCGCGTTGCTCCTCAGTTAACTCAATCAAGGCGTCCTGTCCCTGACCTCGGACACCTCCTTCCACCCTCGTGCGGCCGACGACCATGAGTTCGGAGCGAGTGACCACGCCATTACCGTCGAGGTCGTTCTCCGCCCAGGAGCGCGAAGTATTGGAACGCTGCCGTGCAATCACGACCCTCGCTGCCAATTCGCGATCAGCATCAGTAATGCCTGGCACGCCGTCGATATCGTCCTTCGCATAATCGATCATTAAAGTACTGATGACCGTACCCTTTGTTGCGCGAGATGATAAGCGGCCCAGGAGGTCAAGCCCGCGATACACTTCATCAAGCTCAAGCAAGCCAACATCAAGCTCCGTGGGGCCTTCTGAGGGAACATCGCCAGGACGGATGAACTCGATTTCGGCGGGCACCGGCATGGAGAGGATCACGAACGCAAGAGCTGCGAGCACTGTCAGCCTAGAAGGCATAATCCGATCCTCTCGAAGCAGTAAGGCGAAAAGGTGATAACGTACGTCCTATGTAAATCTGACTAGATCATAGCTTCGGGCCGCCAGAAACTAGATCTTTTTGTTGGAGGGCCGCCCCACCCTTTGCCCCACCGCCAACGACCCCGGCATCGTTTCGGTACAAGTCCTACCTCGGGCTTCGAATCCTAGCGCCCCAGCCAACCTTCTTCATTCAACATCCTGCGCAGTTGAGACGGCCGCCGCTGCGGCAGCCGCAGTCCGGCCCGGCTACCGCGTTTCCTCGTAATAAAAATCCCGTCCGATCTTGAAGCAGCGGAACTGCTCGGGCACCGGGGTCATCAGCCGCAGGAACGACCCACGGTAGGGGAAAAAGTTGAAATGCGGGTTGAACGTGTAGCGGTATTCCCGTTCACAGGGCACGACGATGATCAGCCGCCGCCGGGCAATCCGCCGCAGCTCGGCCACGGCCTTTCGGGGCTCAAGCAGGTGTTCAAGCAGGTGCGTGCACACCACGGTGTCGAATTCGCCGTCGGCAAAGGGCAGTTCCTCGACCTTGGCGGCGTGGAACTCGGTGCCGGGCGTGGCCACGATCCCGTCCACGATGAAGTCCGACCCGGCGACCCGCGCCAGGTCGGGACGGACGGCGCGGATCTGACGCACGAGGAAACCAGTCCCGCAGCCGATGTCGCAGACGCTGTTGCCGACGACCGACTTGACGATCTCGTCCACGCACCCCTTCGACAGGTCCGTGCCCTCGTGCACCCGGGGATGGTCGCGGTAGAGAGCGCCGTACTCCTCGGGGGTCAGGAAAGCCGAATTCTCACGGAACTCGGCAAGCCGCGTCACGTGGGCGCCCCAGGCCATGCGCGCCACGGCATGGAAGATCTGCGAGTCCCGCACGATCGGCGGAAGGAGATCCTCGAGAACGAAGCGCAGTCGGTTGGTGGTTTCTCGCTTCACGTGCACGACCTCGCTCGTTAAATCCGTCCCATTCCTGGCGTCGCCGACGACACTGCACAGGTCAGGATCGACGCGCATCCTGTCGGGACAGGCGACAATTGCAAGAGGATAACGGACAGGTCCTGCCGGACCGCGCGTGGCGCGTCGGGATTGCAACCTGCCGGTCCCGACGCGCTCCAGGCGACCAGGTGCGCTCGATCAGCCTGCGCCCCCGCCAATCTTCATTCCGCCGCCCGCAGAGCGACGCGGATCGCCAGGCCCCGTCCGCCCGGCCCCCGGTCCAAGGCCAGGCCGGCGTCCAGCGCCTGGGCGATCTCGGCCACGATATGCAGACCCAGACCCCTGGTGCCGGACCGCATCGCCTGTCCTGGTGCCAATCGGCTGCGCAGATCGGCGAAGGCGCTGTCGGACAAGGGCGGGCCGGTGTCGGTGACCGAAAGCTCCAGCCCGGAGGCGCCCAGATCGGCGAGATGCAGCGTGACCACGGTGTCGGGCGGGCAATGGGCAAGGGCGTTGCCGACAAGGTTGCGCAGCAGTTCACCCAGGAGGACCTCTTCGGTCAGGGCATGGGCGCTGTCGGGGCCGTCATAGCCCAGGTCCTGACCCAATCGGACCGCCTGCGGCATGAAATCCGCAGCAACGCTGCGCGCCACGGCCGCCGCATCGACCCGGCGCAGCGACGGCCTGGTTCCGGTCGCTTCAACCCGGGCGAGGAGAAGAAGCTGCTCCAACACCCTCTCGATCCGGACCAGCGCCGCATCCGCCTTGCCCAACGCGGTGCCGGCGTTGGTCTTTCCGGAAACGGCGATCTGTGTCCTGGCGACCGTCAGCGGGGTGCGGATCTGGTGATTGGCGTTGCTGGAGAAGTTCTGCAAGGCGGCCATCGCGCGGGACAGGCGCTGGAGAAAACCGTTCAGCGCGTCCACAACGGGGCGCAATTCTTCCGGGGCATCGGTGCGGACCGGAGTCAGGTCATGCGGCTCGCGGTCGGAAATGGCGCGGGACAGCCGGTCGAGAGGTCGCAGCGCATAGGTGGCGACGGTCCAGGCGACCAGCGCCGCGCCTGCAATCAGCCCCGCGATACGCAGGGCTGAACGGGACAGGATCGACCAGGCAAGGACATCGCGCGCGCGGGTGGTTTCGGCGACGGTGACGGTGAAGGGCAGCGTCCCCTCACCCGTGGTAAGCTCGCGCAGCAACGTGGCAGTGCGGATCGGGAAGGCTTCGTAGCGGGCGTCGGTAAGGGCAGTTTCCTGGCCAGCAATCAAAGAAACGGGCGCAAGGTCCTGATATCCAGTCAGAAAACCGTTCGGACCATCGACGCGGTAGAAGACCTGGTCCTGGGCCGTCGACGACAGCATGTCGAGGGCCGAGAAAGGGATGCTGACGGCAAGGCCGCCTTCTGCGTCGACGCTGACCCCTTCGGCGATCGCCATAGCCGATCCGATCAGCACCCGGTCCGAAACCTCGCGCGCGGTACGCAGGGCTTCGATCCGGGTGTCGAGAAGCGCCAGGGCACCGATGGCGGCGGTGGCGAGGACGAGCCAGACCAGGATCGTCCGACGAAGCGAGGCGGGCCGGTCAGTCACCGGAACAAGCCACAGGATGCGTCAGCCATGCGGTCAACCATTGGGGCGCTCCAGCATGTAGCCCAGCCCGCGGGCGGTGCGGAGCGTCAACCCGTGGGGGCCGAGGCGGCGCCGGAGGCGGCTGACGTATTGTTCGATGGCATTGTCGGACAGGATGTCGTCGAGCGAGGTAAGCGATTGGACAATGGCGTCCTTGCCGACGACCCGACCGGCACGGAGGAAGAAAAGCTCCAACAGCGCCAATTCGCGCGGGGGCAGGTCAAGGTGTTCATCCCCGACTGTAAAGCGGCGCGCGGTCATGTCGAATCGGACGCAGCCGATCTGCAGTTCCGAGGCGTGATGACCGGCCTGGCGGCGAAGGATCGAGCGGACGCGCGCCTCGAACTCGCCCACGTCGAACGGTTTGACCATGTAGTCATCGGCCCCGAGGTCGAGGCCCGCGATCCGCTCGGCAGGTTCACCGCGGGCGGTAAGGATCAGGATTGGAACGGGATTCTTCCTGGTGCGAAGCGAGCGGAGTACGGAAAGGCCGTCCTTTTCGGGCAAGTTGAGATCAAGGATCACAAGGTCGAAGCGTTCGGCACCGATCAGGGTTTCGGCAGACAGTCCGTCATGGATGACGTCCACGGCATAACCGGCACCGAGGAGGAGCGTGGTCAGCGCCTCGGCCAGCGGCAGGTCGTCCTCGACAAGCAGGATTCTCATGGTCGAAGCCTAGGCCAGTTGGTCGCGGTTGAGGAAGAGCGAAGGCGCTGGGGCAGATTATGTGAAGATCGACCGGCAACTCATTGGAGTAAAGCAGTAAAGAATAGACTACATTAAGGATGAAGCCTTGGACTTCAGTATTGCCCGTGCCTTCCGCCCCTGTCTGCGATCCACAAGATGGGCCCGGCCTCGGGAATTCCCGGCGAATCGAAACAGGTGTTCCGCGACCATACCGGCGGCGATGGTTGCCGGGGCGCGGGAGGTGCGGCTAGGCTGGGGCGATGTCATTGCTGCGCGCCTTCGTGGTCTGCCTTGCCCTGCCCGCCCATGCCGAGGTCGCGGTCTATCCCGCGCCCCAGGGCGGTGATCGGGAGTTGGTGGTCTATTCCTCGCTGGACTCTCCGCTGGCCCGGCCGCTGATCGAAGCGTTCCAGGTGATCCGGCCCGATGTCAGCGTCCGCTACGAGGACCTTTTAGCGGGAGAGATTGCCGCACGGGTGGTGGCGGAGACGGATGCGGGTCAGGCTTCGGCGGACCTGGTCTTTTCCTCGGCGATGGATGTGACCGTGAAGCTGGCCAATGACGGCTATGCCCGCGAGGCCGATGTGCCGGGTGCGGCGGCTTGGCCGGACTGGGCAGCATGGCGCAGCATGGTTTTTGCACTGACCTTCGAGCCCGGCGTGATCGTCTATCACCGCCCGTCGTTCCCGGATGGACCTCCTGACACGCGGGCGGCGCTGATCGACTGGCTGGAGACGGCGCCGAAGGGCAGTATCGGGACCTATGACATTGCAAGGTCTGCAGTGGGCTATCTGTACCTGATGCGGGACCAGGAGCATTTCGCCGATCTTTGGCCGCTGGTCCGCGCTATGGGGCGGGCCGGGGTGCAGACCTTTCCGACCTCGCAGGATGTCATCGACGGGGTGAACTCGGGACAACTGAAGCTGGGCTACAATGTGCTTGGGTCCTATGCGGCCGATCAGGCGACGCGGCTGCCGGATATCGGGCTGGTGCTGCCGCGGGACTATGTCGTGGTGATAAGCCGCGTGGCGCTGGTGCCAAGGGCCGCGGCTAACCCCGACCTCGGCGAGGCGTTCCTGGAGTTCCTGATGTCGCGGGACGGACAGACGGTGCTGGCCGAGCGGTTGCGCCTGCCGGCGGTCAGTCTGGAGGTCAGGGGCAAGGATTCGGCGGCCGCGATGCAGGAGGCGCTGGGGGCCAAGCTGCGGCCCGTCGCGGTGTCGCCGGGGCTTTTGGCCTATCTGGATGCGGCCAGCCGGGCGCGGGTGCTGGCGGAATGGAACGCGGCGCTGGAAGGCGGCGAGTAGCTTTCGGGAACATGTCAGGTTCGTGACAGGTTGCCGTGTTCTGCTGATGACGTTCCGGGGAGGGAGCCCCGGCGGATTCGGCAACCACGGTTGCCCCAAGGGAGGAAACAAGATGAAACACGCAATTCTGGGCGTGGCCTTCGCGGCTGCGCTGGCAGTTCCGGCGTTCGCGCAGGACTACACGATCATGGCCCCCGCCAACCCCGGCGGCGGCTGGGACGGCACGGCCCGCGCCATGCAGGAGGTGCTGCAGGCCGAGGGCATCGCGCCATCGGTCGAAGTGGTGAACGTCCCGGGCGCGGGCGGCACGGTGGGTCTGGCTCAGTTCGTCGCCGACAGCGCGGGCGATCCGACGAAGCTGATCGTTGGCGGCTATGTGATGGTTGGCGCGATCCTGACCAACGCCTCGCCCGTCACCCTGAAGGACGTGACGCCCATCGCGCGGCTGACCGGGGATACCCAGGCGATCGTGGTCCCGGCAGCGTCGGAGATCCAGACGCTTGGCGATCTGGTCGAGAAGCTGAAGGCCGATCCGGGTGCGGTCAGCTGGGCCGGTGGCTCGGCGGGCGGCACGGATCACATCACCGTGGGTCTGCTGGCGAAGGCGGCGGGCGTTGATCCGACCAAGATCAACTACATCGCCTTCTCGGGCGGCGGTGAGGCGATGGCGGCGATCCTGGGCAATCAGGTGACGGCGGGCGTCTCGTCGGTCGGCGAATTCCAGGAGCAGGTGAAGGCCGGGACGATGCGGCTCTTGGCAGTGTCCTCGGCCGAACGTCTGCCGGGCATCGACGCGCCAACCATCAAGGAAGCGGGCTTCGACGTCGTGCTGGAGAACTGGCGGATGGTCGCGGCTGCTCCTGGTCTGACGCCGGAACAGGTGGCGAAGATCAGCGCCGATATGGAGAAGCTGAACGGCAGTGCCGGGTGGACCAAGATGCTGACCGACAAGGGTTGGACCAACACCTACCTCGCCGGTGACGCCTTCGCCACGCAGCTGGACGCGGATATCGCGGCGACCGAAACGGTCCTGCGCGACATCGGTCTGGTCAAGTGAGCCAGGGGATCTCCCCCGAGCGCCGCCCCCCCAATCGTTCGCGGGGGGCGGCGTTCATCATTGCGGCCGGACTGGCGGGGATTGCCGCGCTGATCCTGGTCGATGCGGCCGGGCTGAAGCAGGACGGCGGCTATGCCGGTGTCGGTCCGGGCGACGTGCCGCGGATCATCGCCTACGGACTTCTGGTCCTGTCGGTGCTGACGGTGGTTTCGGGGTTGAAGGGCGACCTGCCACGGCCGCCGCGGCAGGCCCCTGCCCCGGTCTTCTGGATTCTGGGCGGACTTTTGGGCCAGGTGGCCTTCCTGCATGTGGTGGGATTCGTGATCTCGGGGGCGCTTCTTTTCGGCATGACCGCGCGGGGTTTCGGACAGCGGCCCTTGTGGAAAGCGGTGGCGGTGGGGATCGGGCTGGCGCTGGTGATCTACGGGGTCTTCGATCAGCTTTTGCAGCTGAACCTGCCGGCGGGACCGCTGGAGCGGCTGATTTTCGGGGGCTGAGGGATGGATAGCTTTTCGCTGCTGATGCAGGGTCTGTCGGCGGCAATGGACCCGATGATCCTGCTCTATGCGCTGATCGGGGTGACACTGGGCACTGCCGTGGGGGTCTTGCCGGGCATCGGGCCCGCCTTGACGGTGGCCCTGTTGCTGCCCGTCACCTATGGGCTGGACCCGGCGGGGTCGCTGATCATGTTTGCGGGGATCTACTACGGGGGCATGTATGGCGGGTCGACGACATCGATCCTGCTGAACACGCCGGGAGAAAGCGCGTCCATCGTGACGGCCATCGAGGGCAACCAGATGGCGCGGCAGGGGCGCGGCGGTCCGGCTTTGGCTACGGCGGCCATCGGAAGTTTCGTGGCAGGGCTGATCGCGACGCTGCTGTTGGCGTTCCTGGCACCGCAGGTGGTGAAGCTGGCACTGACGCTGGGGCCACGCGAGTATTTCGCGCTGATGGTGCTGGCCTTTGTCACGGTCTCGGCCACCTTTGGCGACAGCGCGTTGCGGGGGCTGACCTCGCTCTTTATCGGGCTGGCCCTCGCCTGCGTCGGGATCGACGGGCTGACGGGTGCTGCGCGGCTGACCTACGGGGTGCCGCAGCTGATGGACGGGATCGAGACGACGACGCTGGCCGTCGCCCTGTTCGCCATCGGCGAGGCGCTGGCTGTGGCGGCGATGCTGACGCCGCCGGACGGAATGCACAAGATCACGGGCAGCGTGCGGATGACGGCGACCGACTGGCGGCGGTCCTGGAAGGCCTGGCTGCGGGGAACCTTCATCGGCTTTCCCATCGGTTCGATGCCTGCGGGGGGCGCGGACGTGGCCTCGTTCCTGTCCTATGCGGCGGAACGCAAGCTGACCCGCCACCCGGAAGAGTTCGGCAAGGGCGCCATCGAAGGCGTGGCGGGGCCGGAAGCGGCCAACAACGCGGCCGCGGCGGGGACTTTGGTGCCGCTCCTGACGCTGGGACTGCCGACAACGGCGACGGCGGCGATCATGCTGGCGGGGTTCCAGCAGTTCGGGTTGCAGCCGGGACCGCTGCTGTTTGTCATGAACGCCGAGTTGGTCTGGACGCTGATCGCCAGCCTTCTGATCGCCAACCTGATGCTGGTGGTCCTGAACCTGCCGCTGATCGGGCTGTGGATCAAGCTTCTGTCCATCCCGCGACCCTGGCTTTACGGCGGCATCCTGCTGTTCGCGACCCTGGGCACCATAGGGGTCAATCCGTCGCCGGTCGAACTGGGGATGCTGATCCTGTTCGGCCTGATGGGCTACGGGATGCGGCTTTACGGTTATCCCATCGCACCCGTGGTCGTGGGGCTGATCCTGGGTCCGATGGCCGAACAGCAGCTGCGTCGGGCACTGTCGATTGCGCAGGGTGACTGGACGACGCTGGTCGCGACCCCTGTCTCGGCCACGCTGCTGGGCATATCGGCGGTATTCCTGATCGTTCCGATGCTGATGCGGCTGCGCGGACGGGGCCGGGTGTTGAGCCAGGTGGCGGGGGACGCGGACTGACGGCCTGCCCTGTCGGTCACCAGACCGGCGGGGCGTTCATGACAGCCCCGACGAACCTGCGGCTAGATCGTGATCTTCGCGAACCCGTCGCGCAGCGCGGTGGACCAGGCGTCGGACATGGCGCGGAACTGGGGATCACCAGCCTCGATCCGGCGGCGGAGCGTGACCTTCAGCGCATCGCGTTCGATCACCGCTAGGTCCAGCGGCATGCCGACCGACAGGTTGGACCGCAGCGTCGAATCCATCGACAGAAGCACAGCTTTCTGTGCGTCCGAAAGGCTGGTCGTCGGCTTCACCACGCGGTCAAGGATCGGCTTGCCGTACTTGTGTTCACCGATCTGCAGGAATGGGGCATCCTCGGTCGCCTCGATGAAGTTGCCTTCCGGGTAGATCAGGAACATCCGCATCGCCCCGCCCTTGCGCTGACCGGCGACGATCATGCTGGCGCTGGCGCCTTGCGCGGCGGAGAGCTTGTGGTCGATTTCCGCGCGGACCGCGGCCAGCTGGTTGCCGACGATCTCGGCCACCTTCAGCAGGGTCGGAGCCAGCAGGATCGAGGTGTCGGGCGTGGCCTCGGGGTCCTCGATCGCCTCACGCAGCTGGGCGATGGTGGTCTGGGTCACGGAGAGGCTGCCCGCGGTCATGATGACGATGACGCGCTCGCCCGGGTCTTCGAAGGTGAACATCTTCTTGTAGGTCGAGATGTTGTCGAGGCCCGCATTGGTGCGCGTGTCCGACAGCATCACCATGCCTTCGTTCAGCATCAGCCCCACACAGTACGTCATCGGCCGTCCCTTGATTCCAGGCCCCTGCGTGGGGGCCTCTTTGCGGCTGCAGACTATTGGGCCGCCTGCTGGACCGCAACCGTCACATCCATGTCTTCGTGCCCACCGCCACGGGCGATGCCGCGGATCGGGGCGGCGTCCTGCGCATCGAAGCCGGACCCCAGACGGATGTAGCGCGCATCCGGGCAGCAGCGGTTCGCCGGGTCGAAACCGACCCAGCCGAGGCCGGGGATGTGCACCTCGGCCCAGGCATGGGCGGCCTCGTGCGCGGAGCCGTCTTCGGTGGCGGACAGATAGCCCGAGATATAGCGCGCCGGGAAACCTCGATGCCGCGCACAAGCGATCAGCGCATGGGCGTGGTCCTGGCAGACGCCTTCACCCAGCGCCAGCGCCTCGGCCGCAGTGGTGTGGGCATGGGTCACGCCCGGACGATAGGAGATCGCGTCCGCCACGGCGGCGGACAGTGCGTGGGCCAGCGCCAGCGGATCGGGCGCGGTCGGGCCATCGGCCAGCGCAATCAGCGCTACGTCAAGCCGGGTCGGCAGAGTGTCGCGCAGGTAGCAGTCGGGAGACACAGACTCGCGGTGGCCGCGCAGGACCCCGGCCAGGTCCTCGGTCTCGACCGTGCCGCGGACGTGGACGACAACCTCGGTCACCGGGCCCGGGATGGTCCAGGCCTGGATCTGGTCGCCGGCCCCGTCGCGGTGCCGCGCCCCCTTGCGGCCGCCCGAGACGGTCACGTCCCAGTCGATGACCTTCTGGCCAGCATGGCTTGTCGGCGACAAGCGGTGGCTTTGCACCACGGACCGCACCGGATGGTCATAGCTGTAGCGGGTCACGTGATCGACTGTCAGGCGCATCAGCGCATCTCTCCGCTGAGGTAGGCGTCATGGATCGCGTTGGCCAGACCGGCGGCATCGGCGATGTAACGGGTGAGAAATTCGTGCAGGCCCTCTTCGAAGATCGCGTCCACGGTCGCGCCGTCGATCCCGGCATGCAGGTTCTGTGCCGTCGACTGGGCATCGGTCTCGCGGCCGTAGGATTTGGCCAGACGACCGAGGTGGTTCGTGAGCCCCGCCGTGCAGGTGGCAAGCGAGCGTGGCGATTGGGGGTTTCGGATGAGGAAGTCGGCGATCTTCACGGCGGTGACGTCGCCGCCATAGGCCCAGTGGAAGGCGCGCTGCGCCCCCATAGCGCGCAGAAGCGTGGTCCACTGGTAGTTGTCGAGACCGGAGCCGACGAAATCGACGCGCGGAAGAAGGACGTAGTATTTCACGTCCATCAAACGCGCCGTGTTGTCGCCGCGTTCCAGATAATAACCGATGTTCAGGAAGTTGAACCCGTCGTCGCGCAGAAGCGTGGCGTCTATGGCGCCGCGCAGCATGGCGGCATGGCGCATGGTCCAGTCGGTAAGCCGCGAAAGTTCCAGCGAGGAGCGTTCGGCGCGTTCCAGCTGCTTCAGTTCCTGAAATGCGGTGTTCAGGGCGTCCCAGACCTGGGAGGTAAGTGCGGTGCGGACGATGCGGCCGTTCTCGCGCGCGGCGGTGATGCAGCTGGCGATGGACGAGGGGTTGTCACGGTCGAAGAACAGGAAGCTTTCGATGTTCCGCTGCACCGGGTCGCCGTATTTATGCGCGAAGGATTCTGCCATGCCCGTCGCGTGCAGAAGACTGTCCCATTCGCTGCGGTAGCCCTGCGCACTGGGCAGCAGGCTGATGCGGGAGCCGACCTCCAGCAGGCGCGCGACGGTGTCGGCGCGCTCCATGTAGCGGGCGATCCAGTAGAGATTGTCGGCGGTCCGGCTCAACATGACATCACTCCGCCAGAACCCAGGTGTCCTTGACCCCACCGCCCTGCGACGAGTTCACCACCAGCGAACCTTCCTTCAGCGCGACACGGGTCAACCCGCCCGGAACGAGTTCGATCCGCTCCCCGACCAGGCAATAGGGCCGCAGGTCGACGTGTCGGGGGGCGACCCCCTCATCGACGAAGGTCGGGACGCTGGAAAGCGCCAGCGTCGGCTGGGCGATGTAGTTCGACGGGTCCTCGATGATCTTGTGGCGGAAGGCCTCGACCTCGGCCTTGCTGCATTTCGGCCCGACCAGCATCCCGTAGCCGCCCGAGCCGTGGACCTCTTTCACGACGAGTTCCGGCAGCTTGTCCAGCACATAGCTCAGGTCATCCGGTTTGCCGCATTGCCAGGTGGGTACGTTGTTCAGGATCGGCTCTTCGCCAAGGTAGAAGCGCACCATGTCGGGGACATAGGTGTAGACGGCCTTGTCGTCTGCCACCCCTGCCCCGGGTGCCGAGCAGATTGAGACGCCGCCCGAGCGGTAGACGTCCATCAGGCCGGGGATGCCCAGCATGCTGTCGGGCCGGAAACAGAGCGGATCAAGGTAGGCGTCGTCGATCCGGCGGTAGATGACGTCCACCCGCTGCGGACCTTCGGTCGTGCGCATGTAGACGTATTCACCGTCGACAAAGAGGTCCTGCCCCTCGACCAGCTCCACTCCCATCAGGTCGGCGAGAAGCGAGTGTTCGTAGTAGGCGCTGTTGAAGTGACCGGGAGTCAGGATCACCACGGTGGGTTCGCCCCTGCACTTCGCCGGGGCCACGCTGGCCAGAGTCCGGCGCAGTTTTTCCGAGTAGTTGTCGACGGGTTCGATCCGGTTCTCGCGGAAAAGGTCGGGGAACATCCGCATCATGATCTCGCGGCTTTCCAGCATGTAGCTGACCCCGCTGGGCGTGCGGCAGTTGTCCTCCAGCACGTAGAATTCGTCCGGCCCGGTGCGGACGATGTCGACGCCGACGATGTGGGAGTAGACGCCCTTCGGGGGCACGAAACCGGCGACGGCCTTTTCATAGGCCTCGTTCTGGTAGACCAGACGCGCGGGGATGCGGCCGGCACGGATGATCTCGCCCCGGCCATAGACGTCGACGAGAAACGCGTTCAGCGCACGGGCCCGCTGCTTGATGCCACGTTCCAGTTTGGCCCATTCAGCGCCTGAGAAGACGCGGGGGAACATGTCGAAGGGGATAAGCCGGTCAGGATCGCCCCCTTCGCCGTAGACGGCAAAGGTGATGCCGATGCGGCGGAACAGGGCCTCGGCCTCGGCCTGCTTGAGGCTGCGCAGTTCCTGCGGCATCTGCGAGACCCAGTTCTGCAGGCGCGCATAGGGCGGGCGGACTTCGACCCCTTGATACATCTCGTTGAACTGGGTCACTGGTTCCCCCGGACTGCCTTCCGGATGACTAGAGCAGAGCCCCGGGGCGTCGAAAAGGCCCGCGATGCGAAATCCGCCATGCCCGTGATCAACTGCACAAGTTTTGTGCAGACCCGGCGTGATCAGAGCCGGATGCGCACCCGTCCCCGGCCCAGCACCCGGTCCTTGACGCGGCCCTTGAGCGAACGGTGCACCAGATGCTCGTGGTCCCGCAGGAACACCCGGCCGTTGATCTCGGGATCGCGCATCAGCGCGAGGGTGGCGCCCCATTCGGCGGCGACGGCGGGATCGACACCGTCCGGGATGCCCTTGCGGGGCCGGTGGGTGCCCGGAACCCAGTCGTTCACGACGATACCGGGAAAGCGGTCGCCAAGGTCTGCGACCAGCGCCCGCGTCAGGATGCGCAGCGCCCCTTTCGAGACGGAATAGCCGGCGGCAAGCGGCGCGGGACTGACATCGGCGAAGGTGACGACATTGATGATCCGGCCCGTGCCCTTCTGCACCATCGCGGGCAGCACCTCGTGGCAGCAGTTGAAGGCTCCGCCAAGGTTCAGTTGCACGGTGTCCATGAAGGAGGCCGGGGTTTCGTCCAGGATGTCGCGGTCGGGATAGGTCTCGGCGTTGTTGACCAGGATCGTCGGTGAGCCGAGCCGGTCGCGGATCACACCGAAGGCGCGGGCGACCTCTTCGGGCTGGCGGACATCGGCGGCGATGGACAAAACCCCCTCGGTCTCGAACGGCTCACGCGCGATACCGGCGACAGCGATGCCCCTTCGCACCAGCGCCAGGGCCAGTTCCTTGCCCAGGCCCCAGCTGGCCTCGGTTATCACGGCGATTTCGGCGAGTTCATGCATTGAATGTCCGTTCTGCATCAGCTCGCTTTGCGCCGGGAGGCGATGAGCCGCGCTGCCACGATGTCCCCGACCCGGAGCGCATTCGCAGCAATGGTAAGGCTGGGGTTAACCCCCATCGAGGTTGGCATGAAGGACGCATCCGCGACGTAGAGGTTGTCGAGGTCATGCGCCTTGCAGTCGGCATCCAGGACCGAGGTCGCGGGATCCGATCCGAAACGCAAGGTGCCGCTGGGATGGCCGAAATTCAGCGCCGGACCGAAGTTGAGAAACATCAGCCGATGCTGGGCCAGCTTCTGCCGCATCAACTGCCGGAACAGCGCCCGGCGGGCCTTCAGCTCGGTCGAGACCTGGTAATGGATCAGCGGAATTTCCGGATCCTCGGGATGCGGCTCGACCCGGTTGTCGGCATAGGGAAGATCCTCAAGCAGCCCGACAAGAACGGTGGCCGATCCGAAGACATCAGCGCCGATCCTGGCCGCAAGCGTTGCCAGGCGAGAGGCCCCCGGAATGCGGCGGAGCCTGCTGCGCGACAGGATCCCCTTGAGGTGCCCCGCGATCTGTCCGGCATCCGCCGCGACGCCCATCGACTGGACCAGACCCAGGCGCTGGTCCTCATGCGTGTAAAGATCGCGGAACGAAAGCGTCCGGGTGGCGCCGACTGCCGGGCTGCCGCGACGGGGCCAGAACGCCACCATCTCGGACAGGTGGAACATCAACCCGCGACCCACCATTCCGCTGGAATTGGCGCATCCCGCGGCATGGCTGCCGGTCGACCGCAGCAGGAGGTTGGGCGAATTCAGCGCGCCGGCAGCCAGCACGACGACATCCGCCACCAGCCGGTATTCGTGCCCGTCGACCCTGACGCGCACGGCGGTGATCCGGCCATTGGCCTCGATCAACTCCTCGACCGTGCAGTCGGCAAGCAGGGTCGCATTGCCGGTTTCGAGTGCTGGCTCCACCCCGGCCGAGCGGCCATCCATCTTGCACAGGCGCGGGCATTTGCGGCCCAGACAGTCGGTGCAACCGGGCAGCCGCCGCAGCGCCTCATGCGCGCGGTACGGGTTCAGGCCCGCGGCGCGCAAGTCGGTGAACATGCGCGCTTCGGCGGCAGTCAGCGGCGGAGCGGGCAGTTGCGGCCCCGGCAGGTCCGAGAGCGGGTCCTTCTCGCCCCGGACGGACAGCAGGTCCTGGGCCTGGGAGAAGTAGGCCCGGAACGCGTCAAACCCCACCGGCCAGCCGCCCGTCGGGTGCGGTATGGTGTTGGTCGCTTCCAGATCATGGCGTTCGGGCGCTTCGGCTGCAGCAGCGTAGAAGACCGAGGACCCCCCGACACCGCTGCCCAGCGGGCCGAAAAAGCGTTGCGGTCGCCCGCCGTCGATCCGCGTCTCGATCGGGGTTGGCCAGTAACCCCAGGCCTGACGGGTCGCATAGTCGGTCAGATCACCCCGCAGGTCCTGGCCTTCGGTCCGGTGGCCGACGGGACCCTTTTCCAGGAAAAGCACAGACAGTCCGCGCTCGGCCATCTTGCGACCGATGATGCCACCACCCACGCCGGTGCCGATGACGATGACGTCCCAGGTGCGGCCTGCGGCCCAGGCTGCGGGAGCCTGTCCGGCAGAGATCGCCCTTTGTGCAGGCGCCAACGCCATTACGAGACACCCAACCTGTACCAACCTACATGCCTGTCGGCCATGCCTGCCATCCTGCCCTTGGGCTCGGATCAACCCGTCCGTTACAGCGCGGGCCGCAGCTTGCCCGACGCCTCTTATATCCGGATCGGGGGTGAAGCCGCCCGACCGTGCAAATCAGAATTCGTTGGCCAAGACTGCCAGCGCCCAGCCCAATGAGTGTTCCAACCCGTCTTCGTCGTCGGCGGACCCTTGCCTGTTTTCCTGTCTCCAGCAAGCGTTTTATCTGAAGTTTTCCACAGTCCGGCAACGATCCGCGGGGTTCAGGTCACTTGTTTTGCAATGTGCTGCCTGCAAGCCACAAGAGATAAACTTCGTGCAAAACCGGACTGTTCGTCCGCATTGACAAATTGTCGGACCCACGCGAGACATTGTCCATGGGGACTTCGCGCTCCCCACGAGGCGACAGCCGAAGTTCGCGTTTCACAGTCCTGATACACTCTTAGCCCAAGGACCGCGGATGCCTGCGCCTGATGCCATCTCCTGCGAGAAGCTTGTCAAACTGATTGGAACCTCCAAGGCCCCGGTCATTCTGGATGTCAGACGCCATGCGTTGCGCCAGTCGGATCCGCGCGCCATTCCAGCCGCGCGGCTTCTGGAGGAAGCCGCCTTGCACCCTGCCGGCGCTGCCGCTCTGGCACCGGGGCTTGCGGGACAGTCGATCGTTGTCGTCTGCGCTGCAGGACACGGGCGCAGTCAGGGTCTTGCGGCAGTTCTGCGCGCCGAGGGACTTTCGGCGGAGTATCTGGAGGGTGGGCAGGAGGCCTGGATTGCAGCAGGTCTGCCAACCATGGACACCACCAAGCTTGGCGGGCGCGATCACCAGGGACGCAGTCTTTGGATCACCCGGTCGCGGCCGAAGATCGACCGCATCGCCTGCCCCTGGCTGATCCGCCGCTTCATCGATCCGCGGGCGGTCTTCCTGTTCGTGGCCCCCGCCGAGGTCCAGTCGGTTGCCGAGGCGATGGGCGCGGCCGCTTTCGACATCGAGGATGTGTTCTGGAGCCACCGGGGCGAGCTTTGCACCTTCGACACGCTGATTGCCGAGTTCGGCCTGCGGCTTCCGGCGCTGGACCGGCTGGCGACCATCGTCCGGGGGGCCGATACGGACCGGCCCGAACTTGCACCGGAATGTGCGGGGCTGCTTGCGGTCTCGCTGGGGCTTTCGCGGATGTTCACCGACGACCAGGCACAACTGGAGGCGGGGCTGTCGCTTTACGATGCCTTCTATCGCTGGGCCCGAGATGCCACGGACGAGACGCATGGCTGGCCCAAGAACGGGAAGACGAAATGAAGGAAAGACCCGAACATCCCTCACTGGCCGAGGCCACGCGGGTCTGGGCGAAGATTGCAGCGCTTTCCTTCGGCGGTCCCGCCGGCCAGATCGCGGTGATGCACCGCGTGCTGGTCGAGGAAAAGCGCTGGCTTGGCGACGGGCGGTTTCTGCATGCGCTGAACTTCTGCATGCTGCTTCCCGGACCCGAGGCGCAGCAGCTTGCGACCTATATCGGCTGGCTCATGCATGGCGTGCGCGGCGCTCTGGTGGCGGGCCTTCTGTTCATCCTGCCCGGCGTCGTGTCGATCATGGCGCTGTCATGGATCTATGCGGCCTATGGACAGGTGGGCTTCGTCGCGGCTCTGTTCTTCGGGCTGAAGGCGGCCGTGCTGGCGATCGTCCTGCAGGCGGTGGTGCGGGTCGGGCGACGGGCGCTGCGCAACGGGGCGATGCGCGCCATCGCGGCGGCCTCGTTCCTGGCGATCTTCGCGCTGCAGGTGCCTTTCCCGCTGATCATCGCCGTCGCCGCGCTGATCGGCTGGGCGGGGGCCAAGGCCGGGCTTGCCGCCTTTCGGCCCGGCGGCGGGCATGCCGCGGTGGGCAATACCCATGTCGACGATGCCGCCACGCTTCTGGGCGAGGAAGCCGCCCTGCCCCCGACCGCCCGCCGCGACGCGCTGCGTGCCGGGCTTGCCGCGCTTGCTCTTTGGCTGCTGCCGGTCGCAGCCATTCTTCTGTTGGCGCCTGGCAGCGTCTTTGCCGACATCGCCACCTATTTCTCGAAGCTTGCGGTGCTGACCTTCGGCGGGGCCTATGCCGTGCTGGCCTGGGTCGCGCAGGAGGCGGTCGGGACCTATGGCTGGCTGGAGCCGGGCGAGATGCTGGATGGTCTGGGCATGGCGGAAACCACGCCGGGGCCGCTGATCATGGTGTTGCAGTTCGTCGGCTTCATGGGTGCCCTGCGCGAGGCGGGCTGGGCGCAGCCCTACCTGGCCGGCACGCTGGGCGGTCTGCTGACAACCTGGGTGACCTTTGCACCCTGCTTTGCCTGGATCTTCCTGGGCGCCCCCTTCATGGAAGGCCTCCGCCGGAACGTGGCCCTGTCTGCCGCACTGTCCGCGGTCACCGCGGCGGTGGTGGGGGTGATCCTGAACCTGGCGATCTGGTTTGCGATCCACGTGGTCTGGAGCGAGGTGACCCGCGTCACGCTTGGCCCGCTGGCGATGGAACTGCCGGTGCCGGGGTCGATCAACTGGATTGCGGCGGCCCTGTCGGCGCTGGCTATCCTTGCCGTGTTCCGGCTGAAGCTGGGCATGGCGACCGTGCTGCTTGGGGCCGCCGGTCTGGGACTTGGACTGCATCTAGTCGGGCTGGCCTGACCCCTGCGGCGAGGATCGGCGAGGCGTCTCAGTGGTCAGCCAGCAACCAGGATCCGGGCTTCGTGGGCCTTGAGCGAGACGCGGGCGCTGGGGAAGGCCGCGGTGTCGGCTGCCAGCTGGGGGAATAGTTCCAGCACTTCCGCACGCGCCGCGCTTTCCAGGGCGTCGATCGTCCGCTCGGCGGGCTGGAAGCTTTCGGTCCATGCGCCGTTGGACAAAAGGATTTCATGCCGGTCGAACAGGACGTGGACATAGGTGACGCCGTCCTCGGGACATTCCCGGGTCACGCCGGCCAGCCCGACCAAGTGCTTGGCCGGTACCAGGACCTCGTCCTCGGCGAAGTAAAGCTCGGCCGCGGCGCCCTCGACCAGCAGCCGGTGCTGTGGCGAGACCAGAAGCGCGGTTGCGGGACCGGACCCGAACAGCGCCCCCGGTGCGATCCGGATCGGTTGCAGGGCGGGCCTGGCGATGAGTTCGCGCCGCGAAAGCTGCCGCTGACCGACCCAACGCAAGGGTTGCAAGCCATGATCCCGGGTCTGGACCAGATCGCCCGGCCGCAACACCTCGACCGCCACGTCGCCCCGGTCGGTCAGGATCCGGGTGCCGAGGGTGAAGCAGACGATGACCAGGTTTTCGATGTCCGAGAAGGACAAGGTGCCAAGAACCGTGACCCCGTCGGCCGCGAAGAAGGTGATCACTCCGTTCTCGGCGTTCAGCGGGTCGTAGGCGATGTCCAGCCGATCCCAGCCGAAGCCGGTGATGTCGATGGTCTGGCTGTCGTTGTCCGAGCCGCCAAGACCGCCGTCGATCGTTTCGGCCCCCACGACATCCGAGAAGGCGAAGAAGAACTGGTCCTCGTCGTCTCCGCCGAACAGGCGGTCGGTGCCGGCCCCGCCATAGATGGTGTCCTGGCCCGTTCCACCAGAGATGATGTCGTCGCCGGTGCCGCCCGCCAGGATGTCGCGCCCCACGCCGCCGTCGACCGTGTCATTCCCACCGTCGCCGGAGATCGTGTCGTCGTCTGCCCCGCCGAACAGACTGTCGCCACCGTCAAGGCCCGCGATGCTGTCGTTGCCGAGGCCACCGTAAAGGACGTTGGTATAGGCATCCGCCGGGTCGGTGCTTGATCCGTCGAAGCCCACCAGCGTGTCGTTGAACACCGACCCCAGAATACCGTCCACACCGGCTCCGGAGTCGCCGACCGCAAAACCGCCGGAAAAGCCCCCGGTCGCAAGGTTGACTGAAACGGCGGCATTGGAATCGCTGTAGTCCAGGAAATCCAGCCCGGTGCCGCCTTCGAAACGGTCGCCGCCGTCGCCCCCGCGCAGGGTGTCGTCGCCGTTTCCGCCGATCAGGCTGTCGGTGCCGTCCTCGCCCAAAAGGAAGTCGGAGCCGTCGCCGCCGTCCAGCGTATCCGCGCCGGCCCCGCCGTAGATCGTGTCGGTTCCGGCGTCACCGAAGGCGTTGTCATTCTCGGTTCCGGCGTAGACCAGATCGTCGTTGTCGCCGCCGCGCAGCGAGTCCACCCCCGCCCCGCCGTACAGCGTGTCCAATCCCGTGCCGCCGAAAAGGGTGTCCGCCTCGGAGCCGCCGTCAAGAATGTCGTTCCCGGCGTCGCCGTACAGCGTGTCGGTCCCGGCATCACCGAAAAGGGCGTCGAGGCCGTCGTTGCCGAAGATCAGGTCGCCGTCGTTGCCGCCGTAAAGCGTGTCGGCATCCGCACCACCGTAAAGCGTGTCGATGCCGGCCTCGCCGAACAGGCTGTCGGTTCCGGCGTCGCCCCAGAGAAGATCGCCATCGCCGCCGCCAAAAAGCTGGTCGGCATCGTTGCCGCCATAAAGCCGGTCGAGACCTGCTTCACCGTAAAGCGTGTCGATGCCATCATTTCCGGCAAGAGTGTCCGCTTCGATCCCGCCGAACAGAAGGTCGGCGTCGGCCCCGCCATAAAGGACATCCAGCCCCGCACCGCCGTAAAGGCTATCAAGGCCCGCAGCCCCCGAAATCAGGTCTCCGCCACCTTCGCCCTGCAGGTTGTTGCCAAGAGTGTCTCCGGTGATGGTGTCGGCACTGGTGCCGCCAATGACGCCCTCGATTCCCGAGAGGGTATCGCTGCCCTCGCCCGTGGCCGTGTTGGTCCCGAGATTCACAGTGACCGAGGCGCCAACGCCCAGATAGCTGGCGAAATCAAACCCGTCGCCGCCGATCAAGCTGTCGTCGTTGGACCCGCCGTAGAGCGTGTCGTTGCCGGTCCCGCCGTCGATCAGGTCAGAGCCGGTGCCTCCGTAAAGGATGTCATCGGCCGTCAGCCCGCGCAGCGTGTCGCTACCGCCGCCACCATAGATGATGTCGTTGAAGTTTCCGTCGTTGTCACCGACCAGGCTGTTGCTGCCCGACCCGCCGTAGATCGTCGCCATGCACGCTCCGGTCCTGCGTCGCGTCCGGCCTCGACCTCGGTTGCAGCCGTGGCGCATTCAAGGCCGGGGAAGCGGAATATGAACGGAAGGTTAACAAATCGTCGGAATATCACCACTGCGGATAGCAGATTTACGCCAATTAGTCACCACATCTATGCAACTGGGCAACAGATCGCTCAAAAGGTTAGCACTCGCCCATTCATTCGGCTGCACTCCGATCTGACCTCGGTCAGTTGCAGTCGCTGCGGGGCCTCCAGGTCATTCGGCTTCAACGAAGACCTCGTTCCGCTTCTTGCGGATGGCCGGCAAGAGCATCACCACCAGCACCGCGACCGTCAGAAGCAAAAGCGTTAGGCTTATGGGACGGGTCACGAAGGTCGAAGGATCGCCACGCCCCAGGATCATCGCCCGGCGCAGGTTCTCTTCCAGCATCGGGCCAAGGACGAAGCCCAGCAGCAACGGTGCCGGCTCGCAGCGCAGTTTCAACAGCGCGTAGCCCATGAGGCCGAAGAAGGCGACAGTGTAAAGGTCGTAGACGTTCGAATTGACGGAGTAGACCCCGATGGAACAGAAGGCCATGATGATGGGGAAAAGGACGTGGTAGGGCACCTTCAGAAGCTTCACCCAAAGCCCGATCAAGGGCAGGTTCAGGATCACCAGCATCAGGTTGCCGATCCACATGCTGGCGATGATGCCCCAGAAAAGCTCGGGCTGCTCGGAGGCGACGTTTGGTCCGGGCACGATGCCCTGGATGATCATCGCGCCGACCATGAGCGCCATCACCGGGTTGGCGGGGATGCCAAGGGTCAGAAGCGGAATGAAGCTGGTCTGCGCGCCGGCGTTATTGGCTGATTCCGGTCCCGCGACCCCGGCGATCGCGCCATGGCCGAATTCCTCGGGGTGGTTGGAGAGGCGCTTTTCCACCGTGTAGGACGCGAAAGAGGCAAGGACCGCCCCGCCCCCCGGCAGGATGCCCAGGACCGAGCCGATTGCCGTGCCGCGCAGCATGGGGGCAACCATGCGTTTCAGATCCTCGCGCGACGGAAAGAGACCGCCCAGTTTCGTACCAAGGACGGTGCGGCCCTGCTCGCCTTCCAGATTGCGCAGGATTTCGGCGATGCCGAAGACCCCTACCGCCAGCGCCACGAAAGACAGTCCGTCGGCGTATTCGGTGACACCGAAGGTGAAACGCGGCGCGCCGGTGTAGATGTCGGTGCCGACAAGGCCTAGGATCAGACCCAGGACGACCATCGCCAGGGCCTTCAGGATTGACCCGTGCGCCAGCGCGATGGCCGACACAAGGCCGAGGACCATCAGGCTGAAATACTCCGCCGCGCCGAATTTCAGGGCGATGGCGGTCAGAGGCGGAGCGAAGAGGGCGACCAGAAGCGTGGCCACGGTCCCTGCGAAGAAGGACCCCAAGGCGGCCACGGCCAGCGCGGTGCCCGCCTTGCCTTTGCGCGCCATCTGGTAGCCGTCGATGGCGGTCACGGCGGATGAGCTTTCTCCCGGCATGTTGATCAGGATCGCCGTCGTCGAACCGCCATACTGCGCGCCGTAGTAGATGCCGGCCAGCATGATCAGCGAAGAGACGGGTTCCAGCTGGAAGGTGATCGGCAGCAGCATCGCGATGGTCGCGGTGGCCCCGATCCCCGGCAGGACGCCGATCAGGGTGCCCAGGATGACACCGATCAGGCAGAAGAACAGGTTTTCCGGCGAAGCGGCGGTCGCGAAGCCGAGCGAGAGGTTGGAGATCAGGTCCATTGGATCGCCTTAGAATGGAAGCCAGGGGCCGAAGCGCCGGAACGGCAGGCCGAGACCATAGGAAAAGACCACGGTGGCAAAGACCGTGACGCCCGCCGCAAGCAGCAGCGCCCAGTGCAGGCGCATCTTGAACGACGCCAGCGCCGCGATCAGCGTGGTCAGGAAGATGGCGGGCACGAAGCCAAGGCCGCGGACCGTCAGCCCGAAGAAGATCGGGGCGGGCAGGATGAAGAAGACCCCGCGCCAGGCCAGCGTGCCGATCCCCTCGCTGCCGCGGTCATGGACGGACTTCGCGACAATCGCCAGACCCAAGAGGATCAGGATGCCCGACAGCACCAGCGGGAAATAGCCCGGGCCCATTCGGAAGGCGGTGCCGATCTCCAATCCCAGGGATTGCACCCCGAAGAGAAGGCCGAACAGGATGAACAAAAGGCCGGCAAGCGCGTCGGTCCAGTCGATGGTGATCTTGTGCATGGCATGGCGCCTCCCCTCGCCAAGGTGAAAGGGGGCGCCGGTCGCGCCCCCTTTGATCCGTCAGTCTGCGTAGACGCCGGCAGTCTCGATGATCGGCTTCCAGCGGGTGATCTCGGCTTCCAGCTTGGCCTTCAGCGCCTCGGGCGTCGCATCGGCGGCGGGAGACGGGGCGGTACCCAGCTCGGCCAGCTTTTCGGCGATGCCAGGGTCTGCAAGCGCGGTCTGCAGCGATGTGCTAAGGCGCGCAATCACCTCGGGCGGGGTGCCCTTCGGCGCGTAAAGCCCGTGCCAGACCGAGACCTCCATCCCGGGGAAGCCACCTTCGGCCACGGTCGGCAGGTCAGGGAAGATGTCCAGACGCGCAGGCGTCGTGACCGCATAGCCCTTGATCGTGCCGCCCTTGATCTGCTCGGTCGTGTTGGTGGTCTGGTCGCACATGATGTCGATCTGGCCGCCCAGAAGTTCCGTCATCGCGGGGCCGGTACCCTTGTAGGGAACGGTCACGATCGGCGCTTCGACCGCTTGCATGAAAAGCATCCCGCACAGATGCGAGGCCGCCCCGATCCCGGCGTTGGCCATCGTGATCGTGTCGGCGTTTTCCTTGACGTAGGTGATGAGCGAGGCGAAATCGGCGGGTTCAAAGTCCTTGCGGGCGACGATGGTCATCGGAACCTCGGTGACGAGGCCGATGTATTCGAAGGCTTCGGTCGGTTTGTAGGCGAGGCTGCGGTACAGCGTGGCGCTGGTCGCCATGCCGATGTGGTGCAGAAGGATGGTGTAGCCGTCGGCCTCGGCCCCGGCGACGTTGCCAGCGCCCAGCGTGCCACCCGCACCGCCGACGTTCTCCACGATGATCTGCTGGCCAAGGTCGGCCGACATGCGTTCGGCGATCAGGCGACCGACCGTATCGGTCGGGCCGCCTGCCGCGAAGGGGACCACCATCGTGATCTGGCGGTCGGGATAGGTCTGCGCGAGTGCGGCGGATGCGGTCAGGACCGCGCCGGCGGCAAGGCCGGCAAGTCTCGTTGTCAGTGCCATGATGTCCTCCCAGACGTGGCTTGGTGTCCCCGGGCGGCTTCCTCCTCCGCCCGGGCTGCGGACAGGGGGGCGTGAAACCGGGGGCCGGACAAAGGAAACCATGGCGCTGCAGGAATGTTTCGCGGTCTGGAGTGGCGGCCTTGGGTGGAAATGGCCCCATAGCGCCCGTGGTCATGGGTGGATTTCCACCCATCCGGGGCGGATCATCCCTCGGTGTCGTCGCCTTCGACGATCAGGCGGCGGTCGAGCCCGTGCTTCTGCATCTTTTCGTAAAGGGTTTTCCGGCTGATCCCGAGCGATTCGTAGACCTTCCGCAGATGGCCCCGATGCGCCGCGATGGCCCCGGCGATCACGCTGCGCTCGAATCCCGACACGCGGTCGACCAGACGCGGGGCCGCGGGTCCCGCCCCTTGCAGCCAGTCGAAGCCCAGCACGAAGCGGTCGGCGGCGTTCCGGAGTTCGCGCACGTTGCCCGGCCAGTCGCGGGCAGACAGTTCGACCAGAAGTTCCGGGTCGGGCGTGCGGTCGGGGACATTGTGGCGGGCAGCAGCCTCACGGGCCAGTTGCAGGAAGAGAAGCGGTATGTCCTCGCGCCGGTCCGAAAGCGGCGGCACGCGGAGGGTGGCGACAGCAAGACGATAGAGAAGGTCCTCGCGGAAGGTGCCCGCCGCAACCGCCGCAGCGAGGTCGGCCTTCGAGGTCGCCAGGAACCGGACATCCAGCGGGATCGGGTCATTCGACCCCAGCCGGGTGATGGCCCGGTCCTGCAGCACGCGCAGAAGCCGGGCCTGCAGGTCCAGGGGCATCGAGCCGATCTCGTCCAAGAGGATCGTGCCGCCGCGGGCGTGTTCGAAGCGACCGAAGCGGGGGCGCAAAGCGCCGGGAAAAGCGCCTGCCTCATGGCCGAAAAGCTCCGATTCGATCAGTTGGGCCGGAAGGGCCGCGCAGTTGATGGCGATCAGGGGTCGGCCCGCGCGCGGGGAAAGGTCGTGCATCGCCTGGGCGACAACCTCTTTCCCGGTCCCGGTCGGGCCGGTGATCAGCGCATCCGCCTCGGACGGACCCAGCGTCCTTACCTGGCGGCGCAGGTCGATCACGGCGGGGCTGCGGCCTGGAAGCCGCGCTTCCAGGTCGTCGCGCTGGCCCGCCACGGCGCGCAGGCGGCGGTTCTCGATCACCAGGGCGCGGCGGTCGAGCGCGCGGCGCAAGGTGGCGGCAAGGCGCTGCGTCGTGAAGGGCTTTTCGATGAAGTCGTAAGCCCCGCGGCGCATCGCCTCGACCGCCAATGATACCTCCGCATGACCGGTGATCAGGATCACGGGCAGATCGCGGTCCGAAAGCGTCAGGCGTTCCAGCAGTGTCATGCCGTCCATGCCGGGCATCCGGATGTCCGAAATCACCGCGCCGGTGAAGGCCGGGCCAATCAGCGGCAGGGCCGCCTCGGCGCTGGCGAAGGACTGGACGGTGAAGTCGGCCAGTTCCAGCGCCTGTTCGGTCGACCGGCGCATCGCCTCGTCGTCGTCGATAAGAAGGACGGTCTGCTTCATTCGGCCGCCAGGGCTTCGCGCTGCGCGCGGCGCAGGACCAGGGTGAACACCGCCCCCCCGTCGGGGTGATTGGCGACGCGAAGGTCACCCTCGAAATCCTTCATGATGTTGTAGCTGATCGACAGACCGAGACCGAGGCCCGAGCCGACCTGCTTTGTCGTGAAGAACGGGTCGAAGATGCGGTCCGCGATGGCGGGGGCGACGCCCGGCCCGTGGTCGCGGATGGACAGCGTGACCTCGTCGCCCTCGGTTCGGGCCACGACCTCGATCCGGCGGTCGGCCAGGCCCTCGACAGCATCGGCGGCGTTGGACAGCACGTTGACGATCACCTGTTGCAACCGCACCGGCCCGCCCTGCACCGTGGGCAGATTGGCGGGCAGGTCCAGCAGGACCTCGGCGCGGGCAGCGGTCAGTCGGGCCTCGGCGATCGCCAGCGAGTCCTGGACGACCGCGGCCAGGTCCACCACTTTCAGCGGCTCGTTCGGCTTCCGCGCCACGTTCCGCAAATGGCGGGCGATTGCGGCCATACGGTCGATCAGCCCAAGGATCTGGCCGATGTTTTCCCGCGCACGCGGCAGATCGCCCCGGTCGATCAGAAGGCCCGCGCTGTCGGCATAGTTCCGGGCGGCAGCAAGCGGCTGGTTGATCTCGTGGCTGAGAGCCGCGGACATCCGCCCCAGGGCCGCCAGCTTCCCGGCCTGCACCAGATCCGCCTGCATCCGGTGGAGGTCCTCGTTCGCCCGCGTCAGGTCCGCGGTCCGTTCAGCGACCTGGCGTTCAAGGTCGGCCTGGGCTGCGGCCTGGATCGCCAGCCGTTCGGCCAGCCGTGCGCGGCGCTGGATCAGGGTCCAGGCCAGCAGCAGGCCCACCAGCAACAGCAGCGCGAAGGCCAGGACGGCCAGCCGGGCCTGGGTGCGGAGCGGCGTGGTCTCGAGCAGCACGCGGACCGTCCACCCCGCCCGGGGCATCGGGGTCGCAGCAGCGATGTATTCCCGCGTGGTCCCTGCCCCGTCGGCCAGCCGCAGCAAGGCCACGCCACCGGCTGTCGTCTCGACCGCCTGAATCTCGTCCAGCGCCGCGTCGGAATAGCGGCGAGTGGTCGCCAGCCGTTCGATCCGCTCGGGGGTCAGCGGCAGGAGGCCCCGGTAAAGCCAGCCGGGGTCGGTGGACATGAAGACGACGCCTTCCGGGTCGGTCACGAGGATGCGGTAATCGCGGGCGCGCCAGCCAGCCTCGATCGCGTCGACGCCGATCTTTAGCGCAAGGACGCCCTGCACCCGCCCTGCCCCGTCACGGACCGGCGAGGCGAAGTAGTAGCCGCGCACGCCCGAGGTGGTGCCAAGCGCGAAGTAGCGGCCCGAACCGCCGTCGCGCGCGGCGGTGAAATAGGGCCGGTACGAGAAGTTCTGGCCGACAAAGCTGTCGGGCCGCGCATGGTTCGAGGCGGCGATGGTGTCGCCGGCAAGGTTGATGAGGTAAAGGTCCGAGGCTTCGATCAGCGCATTGGTCTCGGCCAGCCAGCGGTTCATCGCCTGAAGCCGCTGCTCATCCTGCGGACTGGCCAGAACTGCCAGCACATCATCGTCCTGTGCCAGAAGCGCAGGCAGCGCCTCGAACCGGCCCAGGTGGCTGTCCAGCGCATTCACCGTCTGGCGCAGCGTCGTCTCTGCGCGCACCTGGCCGTCGCCAAGCGCAGTGCGGCTGGCCATCCGCTCGACCCCGAGGACGAGAAGGACCGCCCCCGCCGCGAGGAGCCAAAACCATGACTTCAGCCTGCGCTCCATCATGAACCCGCTGTCCTTTTGGCCCATCCCTGCCCTTACCATGACGGGTCCGGGGGTGGGAGATGAAAATCGCCGCCGCCGTCCTGCACTGGGCCGGGGGCGGAAACCGCTTGCAAAAGGTGGCGATCATGGCTTGGGTTGCCGCAAGGCGCGGGCTTTCCCTCGTGCAGTCAAGGGTGTGCGGCAGTACGATGGGCGTGACTCTGAAAGACGTGGCAGAGCGCGCCGGGGTCTCGCGGTCGGCGGTGTCGCGCACCTTTACCGACGGCGCCTCCGTATCTGCCAAGACACGGGCCAAGGTGGAAAAGGCGGCAAGCGAGCTTGGCTATGCGCCGAACGCGCTGGCCTCCAGCCTGACAACCGGTCGGACAAAGCTAATCGGACTGATCGCCAACAACTTCCATAACCCGCTGATCCTGGAGGTATTCGACCTGTTCACCCGGGGCTTGCAGGACCGCGGGCTGCGGCCCCTGCTGGTCAATCTGAGCGATGCGACGGACCCTGCTGCCTCGGTCCGGATGCTGCGCCAGTATTCGGTGGACGGGGTGATCGTGGCGTCCTCGACCCTGCCCACCAGCTTTGCCGAGGCGTTCAAGACCGCCGGCTTCCCGGTGGTGCATGCTTTCGGGCGCTGGTCGGCCGCCCCGGATGTGCCGGTGGTCGGGATCGACAACGTGGCATGCGGACGGATGGCGGCCGAAGCGCTGATCGCACGTGGCTACCGGCGCATCGGGTTTCTGGGCGGTCCGGCGACGGCGACCTCGACGCAGGACCGGGCGACCGGCTTTCTGGAGGCGGTCCGGGCCCATGATGGCATCAGCGCCCGGGTAACCTATGCCGAAGCCTACACCTTCGACGCCGGACGCGCCGAAATGCAGCGGCTTCTAACCGAACCGCAGGAGGCCTATTTCTGCGGCGACGATCTTCTGGCGGTAGGTGCCCTGAGCGCGATCGTCGATGCGGAGCTGAACGTGCCGGGCGACATCGGGCTGATCGGGCTGAACGACATGGAGATGTCGCGCTGGCAGAACATCGGCCTGACCACGATCCACCAACCGGTGGCGCAGATCATCGAAGCGGCGATCAATCTGGTGGTGGCCACGATAGAAGAACCGGACCGCCCTGCGGAGGTCCGGCTTTTTGCCTGCCACGTGGTCGAACGGCGGACCCTGCGCGCCCTGCCTTAGCGGAACATCGGCGGGCGGGCGTCCATCCAGGTGCCACCAGCCTTGGCCGAGGCGACCGCCGTGTGCACCGCTGCCATCGAGCGCACTCCGGCAGCAGCCGTGGGCAGCCCATCGCGCTGTTCGCCGCGGATCGCATCGGCCAGGTCACAGTAGATGTTCGCCACAGCCAAGGGAAAGCCCTCGGGATGCGCGATGGCCACGCGGGACAGGCGCTTGGCGTCGTCGTAAAGACCGCTCTCGCCCTTTTCCATGATCTGGGTGCGCCCACCTACGGGCGTGTAGATCAGCTGGTTCGGCTGTTCGGACGCCCAGCGGAAGCCGCCGGTTTCGCCGAAGACCTGGATGTCGAAGCCATGCTGCCGCCCGATGGCGACCGAGGAGGTCCAGAGCCTTCCAACGGTGCCCTTCGACATGCGGAAGTTGACCATCGCGTCATCCTCCAGCTGGCGGGAGGCGATGGTGGAGGCGAAGTCGGCGGACAGCTTTTCCACCTCGTCGTCGCAGATGAAGCTGGCCATGTGCAGCGCGTGGATGCCGCAATCGGCAAACTGGCCCGAGACACCGGCCATCGCCGGGTCATAGCGCCAGCGGACGCGGGGGTTGTCGGCGTCGGTCGCGTCGCCGTGGTGGCCGTGGCTGAAGTTGGTGACGACCAGGCGCACCTTGCCGATGTCGCCGTTGCGCACCATCGCGCGGGCCTGGCGGACCATCGGATAGGCGGAATAGCAGTAGTTCACCGCGCAGACCTTGCCGGTCTTTTGGGCGATGCGGACGATCTCTTCGCCCTCCTCGACCGTGACGGTCATCGGCTTTTCGCACAGCACGTTGAACCCGGCCTCAAGGAAGGCTTTGGTGATCTGGAAATGGGTCGAATTCGGGGTGGCCACCGTCACCAGATCGCAGCGGTCGGGACGGTTCTTCTCGCCCGCAAGCATTTCCTCCCAGTCGCCATAGGCGCGGTCCGCGGCGACACCCAGACGCTGCGCATATTCGCGGCCCACGTCGGCCCGGTGGTCCAGCGCCCCGGCGACGAGGTTGAAATGTCCGTCCGCCAAAGCGCCCAGACGGTGGGCCGGGCCGATCTGGCTACCCTCACCGCCACCGATCATGCCCCAGTTCAGTTTTGCCATGATGCCCTCAGAAGCCGATGGATTGCAGATAGGCGCGGTTCTTCCGCGCGTCGTCGATGGGATGTACGTCCAGTGTCGGGTCGCAATCCTGCTCGACGGTGCACCAGCCTTCGAAACCTGCGTCAAGCAGGATCTGGCGCACGGCCGGAAAGTCGACGTCGCCGGTGCCGAGGTTGCAGAAGATGCCCTGACCGCAGGCGGCATAGAAGTCGGTGGATTTGGCAATGACATCCGCTTTAACAACCGGGTCGATGTCCTTGAAGTGCATATAGGAAATCCGGTCGATGTGGCGGCGCATGAAAGCCACCGGATCGAAGCCCGCATAGGAATGGTGTCCGGTGTCGAAGCAGATTTTCAGGATATTTTCGTCCACCTCGTCCAGCAGCCGCTCCAGCTCCGGCTCGAAGTCGATGAAGCCCGCCGCGTGGGCATGGATTCCGACAGTCAGGCCATACTCCTCGGCGCCCAGCTTCGCCACGGTGGCGATGCGGTCGCGGAAGGCGCTCCATTCGGCCTGGTCCATCTGCTCGGCCGCGTCGGCCCGGCCCGCAGTCGGGGCGCGGCGGGGCGAGATGCTGTCGATCAGCACCAGGTGCTTTGCGCCATGCGCGGTCAGCGCCTTGCAGGTGCGGACCGCGGCATCCCGGACCTCGTCCCATTTCGCGGGGTCGTGGAAGGGGCGAAAGACGACGCCGCCGATCAGTTCCAGCCCGTTGTCGGCCAGCGCCTCGCCCAGAATGGCGGGGTCCTCGGGCATGAAGCCGATGGGGCCAAGCTCGATCCCCTTGTAGCCCGCTGCCGCACAGTCGGACAGCACCTGCCGCCAGGCCGGGTTGCGGGGATCGTCTGCAAATTCCACACCCCAGGAACAGGGCGCATTGCCGATACGGATGGTCATGGGGTCCTCATGCCGGGAAGGTTTACTGGGGAACGGCGTGCCAGCGGCCGTCGTCGGATGCCTTGAAGGCGGTGTCGATGATCCGGCTGACGGCAAGACCGTCGCGGAAGGTGGGCCAGACCGGTTTGCCGGTGGCGATGGCTTGCAGGAAGTCCTTCGCCTCGATGATGATCTGGTCCTGGTAGCCGGTGCCATGCCCCGGTCCCTGACAGAACGCGAGGTAGTCGGGATGCTGCGGCCCGGTCAGGATCCGGGTGAACCCGCGCGTCGCCTCTGGCCCCTCGGCGCGGTAAAGGTGGACGGCGTTCTGATCTTCCTGGTCGAAGCGAATGCTCCCTTTTGTCCCATGAATTTCATAGGCATAGCCCATCTTCCGGCCCGTGGCGACACGGCTGATGAAGAGGTGCCCCATCACCCCGCTGGTAAAGCGCAACATGATCTGCGCCTGGTCGTCGTTGTCCACCTTCACCGGGCCATTCGGGCCGGGGCGCGTGGCGTGGACGGTTTCGATACGGGCGGAAAGCTCGGTGACCGGACCCATCAGGGCAAGCATGCAGTTGACCGGATGCGGGGCCAGGTCGCCCATGCAGCCGGTTGCGCGACCGGTGGTGCGCCAGGTGGCGGGAAGCGTCGGGTCGGCCAGGAAATCCTCGGTATGTTCGCCGCGGAACCAGGTGATCTGACCGATCACTCCGTCCGCCAGCAGTTGCCGCACGAACTGCGTGGCCGGGGTGCGGACATAGTTGAAGCCGATCATGTTCGGCACGCCCGACGCCTCGGCCGCCGCGATCATCGCCTCCGCATCCTCCAGCGAGGCTCCCAGCGGCTTTTCGCAGAAGACCGGCTTGCCCGCGGCGAAGGCGGCCTCGGCAATCGCGCGGTGGGTGGATTGCGGCGAGGCGATGACCACCGCCTGCACCTTCGGGTCTGCCACAAGGTCCTGCCAGTCCCGCGCCGCGCGGGAAAAGCCATAGGCCTTTGCATAGCGCTGCGCCGAGGCTTCGCTGGTCGCGGCGATCACCTCCAGCCGGGGGCGCAACTGCGTGTCGAACACCGCGCCCACGGCGGAATACGCAACGGCATGCGCCTTGCCCATATAGCCGCCGCCGACCAGTCCGATCCCGATGTCCGTCACAGCCTACCTCCCCCGCTCAGCAGTATTGCAACCGGTTGCAAAACCTGTATCCTCACTCCGCAGGCCGCGCAAGTCCCGTTTGGATCGCGACGGCGGGGAGGAACGGAATGACGCATGCGGGGACCGGAATGGGCAAGACACTCCGGCTGACGGTGGCTCAGGCGATCGTGCGATGGTTGATGAACCAGTACACGCTGGTCGACGGTCGGGAAACCCGCATTTGCGGCGGCGGCTTCGGTATCTTTGGCCACGGCAACGTGCCCTGCCTGGGCGAAGCGCTGTATCCGGTCCACCAGGAAATGCCGCTTTACCGCGGCCAGAACGAACAAAGCATGGGCTTTGCCGCGGCGGCTTACGCCAAGTACCACCTGCGTCGCCGCTTCATGTTCAGCACCGCAAGCGCGGGGCCGGGGACGGCCAATCTTCTGACCGCCGCCGCGTTGGCCCACGCCAACCGCCTGCCGATGCTCATGCTCTGCGGCGACACCTTCCTGACCCGCCTGCCCGACCCGGTCCTCCAACAACTGGAGCATTTCGGAAACCCGACCTTCGGCGTCAACGACGCCTTCAAGGCGGTCAGCCGCTATTGGGACCGGATCACCCACCCCGCGCAGATCCTGCAATCCCTGCCCGCCGCCCTGGCGACCATGCTGGACCCCGCCGATTGCGGCCCGGCGTTCATCGGCCTGCCGCAGGACCTGCAGGGCTGGGCTTACGACTACCCCGAGGCATTCTTTGCCAAGCGCCTCCACCGCATCCGCCGCCAATCCCCCGACAGTCTGGAGATCGCCGAGGCCGCAGCCCTGCTAAAGGCCGCAAAACGCCCGGTGATCGTGGCAGGGGGTGGGGTGCAATACTCCGGGGCGGTGGCGGAACTGACGGCTTTCGCCGAGGCGCACGGCATTCCGGTGGTGGAAACCATCGCGGGCCGGGCGAACCTTGTGGCCGACCATCCGCTGAACATCGGCCCTCTGGGTGTGACGGGATCGGACAGCGCCAACACCGTCGCGGGCGAGGCCGATGTCGTGCTTGCCGTCGGCACAAGGCTGCAGGATTTCACCACCGGGTCCTGGACGGTCTTTGCGCCCGAGGCCCGGCTGATCGGGCTGAACGCCGGACGGCATGACGCGGCCAAGCACCAATCGCTGGCCGTCGTGGGGGATGCGCAACTTGGCCTTCTGGCGCTGGAGGCCGCGTTGACCGGCCACCGCGCCCCATCCGACTGGCTGGCCCGCGCGCAAGGAGAGCGCAAGACCTGGGACGCCTACGTCGCCGCCAACGTGGCACATGGCAACCGCCCGAACTCCTACGCCCAGGCCATCGGCGTGGTGAATGCGCTGTGCCATCCGCGTGACCGGGTTGTGACGGCGGCGGGGGGCCTGCCCGCCGAAGTCACCGCCAACTGGCGCACCCTCGGCATCGGCACGGTGGATGTGGAATTCGGCTTTTCCTGCATGGGCTACGAGATTGCCGGGGGCTGGGGCGCCCGGATTGCCCAGTCCGAGGGCGAGGCGGACCGCGACACCATCGTCTTCGTCGGCGACGGCAGCTATCTTCTGATGAACTCCGACATCTACTCATCTGTTCTGACAGGGAAAAAGCTGATCGTTCTGGTCCTGGACAACGGCGGCTTTGCAGTCATCAACAAGCTGCAGAACAACACCGGGCAGGCCAGCTTCAACAACCTGATCGCCGATTGCCCCACGGTGGCCGAGCCCTTCGCGGTGGATTTCGAGGCCCACGCCCGCGCGATGGGCGCCAATGCCGAGACGGTCGCCAACCCCGCCGCATTGGCCGAGGCGTTCCAGCGCGCCAAGGCGGCGGAAAAGACCAGCATCATCGTCATGCAGGTCGATCCTTACGAGGGTTGGACCACCCAGGGCCACGCCTGGTGGGAGATCGGCACCGCCGAGGTCTCTGCCAGCGACGATGTCCGCACCAAGCATGCCGAGGTGGAAGCGGGCCGCGCGGGCCAGCGGCGGGGTCTCTGATGGCCGATCTTTCGCGCCTGCAGGGTCGCAACTTCCTGGTCATCGGGCGGGCGGGCATGGACCTTTATGCCGATCCACCTGGCACCCGGATCGAGGAAGCCACCCGTTTTACCACGGCGCTTGGCGGATCGTCGGCCAACATCGCCGTGGCCCTGACGCGGCAGGATTGCCGGGCCGCTTTGCTGACCTGCGTGTCCGACGACGCCGTGGGCCGCTTCTGCCTGACACAGCTTGACGCCTACGGCATCGACCGCACCCATGTCCGCGCCGTCACGGGCGAGCCGCGCAATTCGCTGGCCGTGGTCGAGACGCGGGCGCAGGACTGCCAGTCGGTCATTTACCGCAACAACGCTGCCGACTTCGCCATGACCGTCGCGGATGTGGAGCCTGTGGATTACGCCGCCTTCTCAGCCCTCATCACCACCGGTACGGTGCTGGCCGCGGAGCCCTCGCGTAGTGCGGCGTTCCGGGCCTTCGAGTTGGCCCGCGCTGCTGGTCTGCCGCTGATCTTCGACGTGGACTACCGCCCTTATTCCTGGCCCTCGCCCGCCGTCGCGGCCGAGGTCTATTCCCGCGCCGGGGCGATGTGCGACATCATCGTCGGCAATGACGTCGAGTTCGGCTTCATGGCCGGACATGCCGACCTTGGACTTGAAAAGGCGCGCAGCCTGATCGCCGAGGGCGCCAAGATCGTAGTCTACAAGATGGGCGAAAAGGGCGCGGTGACGATCACGGCGGAGGGTGAGTTCGCCACCGGCATCTACCCGACCCAGGCGCTGAAACCCACCGGTGCGGGCGACAGTTTCCTCGGCAGCTTCATCGCGGGACTGGCTGGCGGTCTGCCCGTCCGGGACTCGGTCCTGCGGGGGTCCGCAGCCGCCGCGATGGTCGTGGCCCGCGTCGGCTGCGCCCCGGCCATGCCAACCCATGCCGAGCTTGACGCCTTCCTCGCCCACCACAGCGGCCCGTCCGCATAAAAGGGACCACCCATGCACATCGCCCCCCACGACAACCAGAACCAGCCCATCGTCGACCGGGAGCATCCGCTGGTTCCCTACGTCTACTTCAACATCGTCCACCTCAAGGCGGGGGCACATTTCGACTATCGCACCCCCGGCTACGAGACCTGCGTAGTCCCCGCCACCGGCACGGTGACGGTGGAAACGGCGGGCGAGACCTTTGCGGGCATCGGCAACCGGGACGTCGATGTCTGGGACGGCGAACCGGAGGGCGTCTATGTCCCGCAGGACACCGGCGCACGGATCACGGCACTGACCGATACCGAGGTCTTCATCGCGGGTGCGAAGTTCGCCGAGACCTTGCGACCCTTCGCCGTGCGCGTCGCGGACATCGACAAGGTGCAATACGGGTCCGACGACACCAAGACCCACCGCAAGATCAAGCATATCCTGGGGGCCGCCTACCATGACCGAGTCGGCCGCCTGCTCGTGTCCGAGCTTTACACCGTGGGCGCGGGCGGCTGGTCGGGCTTTCCGTCCCACAAGCACGACACCGACCGCCTGCCGGATGAGACGCGGCATGACGAATGCTACAACTTCCGCTTCCGGCCCGACTATGGGTCCGGCCTGCAGATGCTGCAGCGGGTGGATAACCAGCCCGGCGACGCCTATCACATCATGAACCGCTCCACGGTGCTGATCGACAAGGGCTACCACCCCTGCTGCGTCTTGCCGGGGTACGAGATGTACTATTTCACTATCCTCGGCGGCCAAAGCCAGCGCAGCCTGAAGCAGTATTTCCAGCCGACCCACGCTGCGCAGTTGCACACGATCCCCGGCATCATGGACATGGTGGCCAAGTTCAAATGACCATTGCGACCTTGGCCCAGGTGCTGCAACCGGCGCTTCGGGACGGCTATGCCGTCCCCGGCCTGGTCTGCCTCGGCTGGGAGGACATGCGCGCCTTTGTTGCCGCAGCCGAGGCGGAACGCGCGCCCATCATCCTGCAGGCCGGGCCAGCCTGCCGCGCCCACACGCCCCTGCCGATCCTGGGCCGGATGTTCCGCCACCTTGCCGAAGAAGCAAGCGTCCCCGTCGTGGCGCATCTCGACCACGGTAGCTCGCTGGACGAATGCCGCGCCGCGCTGGACGCGGGGTTCACCTCGCTGATGTTCGACGGCTCGCAATTGCCGCTGCAACAGAACATCGATCTGACCGCAGCGGTGGCGGAACTGGCCCATGCCGCCGGCATCGGGTGCGAAGGCGAGATCGGGTTCGTCGGCTACTCCGGCGGGGCTGCTTCCGCCGGAACCGACCCCGCCGAAGCAGCCCGTTTTGCCCGCGAGACCGGCGTCGACGCGATGGCGATCTCGGTCGGGAACCTCCATCTGCAAGAGGGTCCGGGCAGCGGGCTGGACCTTGACCGCCTTCGCGCCATCGAGGCGCTGACCGATGTCGCCCTGGTCATCCACGGCGGCTCGGGCGTCCCCCTGCCCCAGCGGGCCGCGCTGGCCGCGACCAGCCGGATCGCCAAGGTCAATATTGGCACCGAGTTGCGCATGGCCTTCGGGTCCGCCCTGCGTGAGGCAGTGAACCGCGACCCCGACCGCTTCGACCGGATCGCGATCCTGCGCGAAACCGAGGCTCCGGTGATGCAGGCCTGCCGCGCCATCCTGCGCAACCTCGGTGCCGCTGGACGGGCGCAAGGGTGATCAGCACGTCCGGGGGAGATGTCCCCGCGGGATCACGCCGCCTGCGGCACGTGCCGCTGCCCAGACGCTTTGCCGCCATTCAGCCCGACCGCCGCCGACCGCTTTCATCAAAGACCAGCGCCTGGTCCGCGTCGAAGGCGAGGCCCACGCTTTCGCCGACCGAGGCCGCAAGTCGGCCCGCACCTTGCACGCACAGCATGCCAACCGGCGTCGCGACATGCACAAGGGTCTGGTTGCCCAGCCGCTCGACCAGGCTGACCGTACCGGAGAGGCGTGCGCCGTCTGCGGGCACCATCTGGATGTGTTCCGGCCGCACCCCGATTTCATACGCCGTCACACCGACGGCGGCACCGGGCAGGAAGTTGATCGCCGGGTTGCCGATGAACCCCGCCACGAAGCGGTTGGACGGGTTTTCATACAGGTCCATCGGACCGCCGATCTGCTGCACCTCGCCTGCGTTCATGACCACGATCTTGTTGGCCATCGTCATCGCCTCGACCTGATCATGGGTCACATAGATCATCGTGGCCCCAAGGTCGCGGTGCAGGTTCGACAACTCGATCCGCATCTGGACGCGAAGCAGCGCGTCCAGATTCGACAGGGGTTCGTCAAACAGAAAGACCTGCGGGTTGCGCACCAAAGCACGACCGATCGCGACGCGCTGGCGCTGGCCGCCGGACAACTCGGCCGGGCGGCGGGCAAGAAGGGGATCAAGCTGGAGAAGCTTCGCCACCTCGGTTGCGCGGGCCAGCCGCGTGGCCTTGGCGACGCCGGCAGCCTCCAGCGAGAAGGCGATGTTCTCGGCCACCGACATGTGCGGGTAAAGCGCATAGGACTGGAAGACCATCGCGATCTGGCGGTTCGAGGGTTCCTGCATCGTCACATCACGTCCGGCGATCTCGATCCGGCCAGAGCTTGGTTCTTCCAGCCCGGCGATCAGCCGCAGAAGCGTGGACTTGCCGCAGCCCGAAGGCCCGAGAAGGGCGCAGAATTCGCCCTTCCGCACTTCCAGGTCAACGCCCTTGATCGCCTCGAATGCGCCGAAGCTTTTGCGCAACGAGGTCAGGCGCAGTTGCGCGTCGGCCATCGGCTACTCCCGGATCCAGACCTGCATCGGGTTCGGGCCCCGGTTGCACCAGATGTAATAGGGCACGGCCAGCAGCGGTGACGGCCCTTCCGCCGGTGGATGCGTGCGGTAGAGTGCGGCGTCCTGGTCGGCGATCGCGGCCCCTTCCGCCTTGAGGACGCTGATCCCGCCCAGAAGGTCGGCGCGGAAATCGTCGGACAGAGCGCACGCGCGCGGCAGGCGCAGACGGTGAAGCGGGGCGGCTTGGTCCTGGCTCTCGAAGCAGTAGACCAGCGGGCCGCGCCGCAGGGCCACGCGGCCGACGTCGGCCTTGATCTCGGGGTGCGGCCACAGGCGTTGGGCGGGCATGGGCAGGTCCAGTTCGATCACATCTCCGGGTTTCCAGGTACGGTCAAGGCGCAGGTAGCCGCGTTCGGGGGTGACGGGGACGTCCGCCCCGGCCACGCGGACCCGCGGCGCTTCGCACCAGGCGGGAATGCGGAGCGACAGGGTGAAGGCCTGTGGCGCCTCGGGCGTGACCTCGATGCGGACCGCCCCGGTCCAGGGGTAGGAGGAGCTTTCCGCGATGCGGACCTTGCCGCCTTGCAGGGCGACTTCAGTCTCGGACCCGCCGTAAAGATGGACGGCCACTTCGTTGTCCCCAAGTCCGTAGACATAGCCGCCGACCGAAGCGACCAGGCGGGCCACGTTCATCGTGCAGCAGGGACATGGGTGCCAGTCCCAGCGGCGGTGGCTGCCATCGCTGTCCAGCTTGTTGTCGTAGAAGTAGGTATCCCCCTCACGCGAGAGCCCAGCCAGCGCGTTGTTGTACAGCGCCAGTTCCAGAAGGTCGGCATACTGGCCGTCGAGGTCCAGGTTCAGCATCCGCGCCGCCCAGAAGATCATCGCGCAAGAGGCGCAGGTCTCGGCATAGGCGGTGTCGTTCGGCAGGTCGTAGTCCTGGGTGAAGCCCTCGTTCCGGGCCGAGGGGCCAAAGCCGCCAGTGACATACATCCGGGTCGAGGTGACGTCCTTCCACAGTGTCTCGCAGACCTGCTTCAACTCGCCGTCGTCATGCTCGGCGGCCAGATCGGCCATCGCGGTGTAAAGATACATCGCACGGACGGCGTGGCCGACGACCTTGGTCTGCTGGCGGACCGGCAGGTGGGACTGGCTGTATTCGTAGGTCCCCTGCCCGTACTTGCCCGCAGGCTCGCCGCGCGCGTCGCGTTCCTGGTCGAAGTAGTGGGGCTGCTGGCCCCGTTCGTCGACGAAGTAGGTCGCAAGGTCCAGATACTTGCGCTTGCCCGTGGCGTGCCAGGCCTTGATCAGCGCCAGTTCCACCTCGGGGTGGCCGCAATAGCCGCGCTTTTGCCCCGGACCGCGGCCGAACACGGTGGCGACATGGTCGAAGGCGCGTTCCATCACCTGCATCAGCCGGTCCTTGCCGGTGGCACGCAGGTAGGCGACCGCGCCCTCCAGGATGTGGCCAAGGTTGTAAAGCTCGTGGTTGTCGCGGAGGTTGGTCCAACGGTTCTGCGGCTCGCGTTCCAGATACCAGCAATTGACGTAACCGTCTGGCTCCTGCGCCTTTTCCAGGTCGTCGATGATCGCCTCGATCTGCGCCTCGATCTCCGGATCGCGGCGGTGCGACAGGGCGTATGAGGCGGCCTCGATCCATTTGCCGACGTCGCTGTCCCAGAAGATCTGGGTGCTGAACCCGTCGGCATGGGGCTTGAAGGTCAGCGGTGGGACGGGCTTTGGCAGCTTGAGGCTTTCCAGCACGTTGTACTTGGCAAGCTGGGCGTGCTGGCTGGGGATCGTGGTCTTCAGCACGGTGTCCAGCCGTTCGGACCAGAAAGCGCCGGTGATCTTCACGTCGGCAAAGGGGATGGATGAATAGCGGCGCATGGGGTCCTCCGTCAGGTGCTTTCACGCACGACAAGCGTGCAGGGCAGGCGCAGGGTGCCAGAGGCCTCTGCGCCCTTGATCATCTGGGTCATCTTCTGCCCGGCCTCGGCGCCAAGCTGGATCAGGTTCATGTCGACCGAGGTCAGCGCGGGGCGGCAGGCCTCGGCCATCACGGTCCAGTTGTCGAAGCCGGTCAGCGCGACCTCGCCGGGACAGGCAATCCCCGCCTCGCGCAGGGCGTCGGCGCACCCGCGGGCGATGAGGTCGTTGCCGCAGACGATGGCGTCCGGGCGCACCGGGTCGGACATCAGCTGCGCTGTGGCCGCGCGACCCCAGGCTTCGGACCAGCTGCCGTGCAACAGGCGGCCGGGTTCCAGGCCCGCGTCGGTCAACGCCTCGCGCCATCCTTCCGCGCGCAGCCGCACCGCCTCGAAGTCGCTTGGGCCGGTGACATGGGCGATGCGGCGGCGGCCGCGCTGGACCAGATGGTCGGTCGCCAGCCGCGCGCCGCCCTTGTCGTCCGGCAAAAGCGTCAAAGCTTCGGGCGCGTCCCCCTGGCTGAAGACATAGATCACCGGCACACCCAGGCCGCGCAGATCCACCGAGGGCCGGCGGTCCGCGCGCCGCGCCGTGACGATCAGCCCGTCGATCTGCTTTGCCAAGAGCTGGTCCAGGTGCGCCTTTTCGCGTTCCGCGTCGTCGGTGGCGTTGACCATGAAGACGCCCACGCCGGATTGCGACAGCACACCCTCCAGCCCCTCCATGATCGGCATGGTGAAGCGGCCGAAGCTGTCGTTCGAAATCAGCCCGACCGAACCCGACAACCCGGTGTGCAGGCTGCGCGCCAGCATGTTCGGGCGGAAGTGCAGCGCGCGGGCGGTCTCCATCACCCGTTTCCGGGTGTCCTCGGACAGCGAGCCCGTGCCATTCAGCGCCTTCGACACCGTGCCGATCGAAACCCCCGCCGCCCGTGCGACATCGTGGATCGTGGCACTGCCGCGCGGCTTGTCGTCTGCACTCATTTCACGGCTCCAGCCAGCAATCCGGAGACGTAGTATTTCTGCAAGGCAAGGTAGACCAGCAGGCAAGGCAGCATCGACACCACGACCGAGGCTTGCAAGGCACCCCAGTCCACCGACCCGAAATCACCCGAAACAACGCCGGTCAGCATGATCGGCACCGTGAAGGCGCTTTCCGTGTTCATCAGGATCAACGCGCCGATGAACTCGTTCCACGAGGTGATGAAGGCGAACAGCGCCACGGTGACCATGCCCGGCAGAGCCAGCGGGATGAACACCCGGCGCAGTTGGAAGGCGGTGGAGGCCCCGTCGACGCGGGCGGCCTCTTCCAGCTCTTTCGGCACGGCCTCGAAGCTGTTGCGCATCAGGTAGACGGAAAACGGCAGCTGCAGGATCGTGTGCAGGATCGCGAGGCCGAAGTGATTGGCGGTCAGCCCCAGCTTGGCGAACATCAGGTAGATCGGCACCAGAAGCGCCTGGTAGGGCACCATCATCGAGGCCAGGATCAGGACGAACCACACCTCTTTTCCCGGCACCGGGAAGCGGGCCAGCGCAAAGCCCGCCGGGACCGACAGGACAAGGCACAAGACAATGGTCATCCCCGCCACCAGGGCGGAATTGCGGACATAGGTCCAGATGCCCTGCTGGTAGTTCGCGACCTTCTGGTAGTTCTCGGTGCTGAGGGCCGAGGGCAGGTAGGTCGGCGGCACCGCCGAGGTTTCGGCCAGCGGCCGGAAGGAGGCCAGGAAGGACATCACCAGCGGCATCAGCATCAGGGTGATGACAGCGATGCAGATCGCGGCCACCAGCCACCCGCGCGCCTGGCGGGCCAATGGCTTGGGCGGCAGGGCAAGGGTCGCCATGTTCATCGCCGCCCCCGTTGCAGGCGCAGCTGGATGACGGTCATCGACATGATCACGACCATCAGGATCACCGACAGGGCGGCGGAATAGCCAAGGTCAAAGCGGACAAATCCGGCCTGATAGATCATGTAGACCGAGGTGAAGGTCTTGCCGCGGGGCCCTCCCCCCGTCATCAGGTAGAACTGGTCGAAGGCCAGCATCGACCCGATGACCGAGATTACGGTGGCCATCACCAGCGAGCGCGCGGCCAGGGGAAGCACGATCCGGCGGACCTGCAAGGCGGGCGAGGCGCCGTCGATGCGGGCGGCCTCGAACAGGTCGGCGCTGATCGACTGGATACCCGCCATGATCAGGATCATCCCGAAGCCGACCACTTTCCAGGTGACCGAAATGATGACGGCCGCCAGCCCGGTTTCCGCCTTGCGGAACCAGACCACCGGCTCGTCGATGGCACCCAGGTCGACGAGAAGCTGGTTGAAAAGCCCGACCTGCTGGTCAAAAAGCCAGAACCAGAGGAGCGACGACGAGGCGAGGCCGATCACCACGGGCAGGAAGACCACGCTGCGTGTCAGGCGGCGCAAGGGCGTGTTGGGCGAAACCAGAAGCGCCAGCGCAAAGCCGAGGCCCATCAGGATCGGCGTGATCACTGCGGTATAAAGCAGGGTGAACTTGAACGCCGCCCAGAATTTCGGATCTCCGAAAGCCGTGCGGTAGTTCTCCAGCCCCACCCACTCCCCCCCGCCCAGAAGCGAGGTCGAGGTGAACGACAGCCAGACAAGGTGCACCATCGGCCACAGCACGAAGAAGCTGACGAAGGCAAGCGTCGGGGCGAGCCAGGCAAGGCCGACAAGGGCGTTCCTGCGGGTGGACATTTGCGCGTTCCCGGGGTTGGCGAGGGCTGGAGACGGGGGCCGGACGGACCGGCCCCCGAGGGGTCACTTGGAGGCGATGGCCAGCATCTCGGCCCGGGCCGCTTCGATAGCGCCGTCGATGTCGCCATCGAAGATCGCCGTCTGGACCATGATGATCCAGGGCGACGAGTCCGAGTTCACCATGTCGGCGAAGTGGAAGACCCACGGGACATAGCCCACCGACAGCGCCTTCGCCGTGGTCAGCACCTTGTCGTTGCCCTTGGTGAACTCGTTGTCGGCCAGATCGGTCCGGGTGGTCAGGATCGAGTTCTTGGCAAGGCCCTGAAGCTGCGCCTCGTCCGACAGGACCCAGGCCACGAACTCCCGTGCAGCGGCTTCATTCTTGCCCCCGGCAGGAATCGCCACCACGTCACCTCCGACGAAGGCCGAAACCTGCCCCGGTTCGGCACCGGGCAGCAGCGTCAGGCCATAGTTGAAATCGGGGTGCTCGCGCTTCATCAGGCTGATGAGGAAGCCTCCGGTCCCGGCGATGCCGATCTTGCCCGAGGCAAAGGCCGAAACGAAGTTCGCCCCGGTATCGACTTCGGCATTCTCGGGGATCATGCCTTCGTCCCACATGGTCTTGTAGGCTTCCAGCACCAGCTTGACGCCGTCGCCGGTCAAGGCCTCATCCTCGCCGTTGCGGGGCAGCATCTTCGATCCTGCGGCAACCATCATCGGCGAGGTGACGAAGATGTTGCAGCCGGGACAGGCGCCGGAAAACCAGAAACCGTAGGTATCCCCGCCCAGGGCGCGAATCTTGCGCGCGTGATCGACGATTTCGGCGACCGTGGTCGGCCCCTTCTCGGGGTCAAGCCCCGCGGCCTTGTAAAGGTCCTTGTTCCACGCAAGAACCGACACGTCCGGCGTGAAACCGACGCCATAGATCTTGTCCTCATAGGTGGCGATGTCCTTGTAGGCCTGGACATGGGTGGCATAGTTCGTATCTGCGTTCAGCTGCTCCGTCAGATCGGTCAGCAGCCCCGCCTTCATGAAGTCTGGCATGTAGATCAGGTCAAAGGACACCAGGTCCGGGCTGTCGCCCCCCTGTGCCGAGGTCGCCAGCTTGGTCACCATCTGGTTGTCCGGAATGGCGGTCAGCGTGATCTTGTTCTCGTGGCCAGAGTTCCACAGCTCGACCATCAGCTTTCCGGGGTCTGCGGCACTTTCGCGGACCCACATGGTCAGTTCTTCGGCGTGAACAGGCAAGGCGGTCAGGGCCGCTAAAATGCAAGCCGCAAGGGGTCCCGAAATCCGGGGTCTACGTCTGGTCATCGTCCATCCTCCCTCATGTGCCATTCGGCACGGTGACTGGCTGGGTCTCCTCCCCAGTTTCGGAAAAGCTTTTCCGTTCCGATATCAACGCATCCCTAGGCCTATGGCCCCGGGCTGAAGTTGACGAACGGATGAGTCGGAAAAGCTTTTCCGCATCCATCGAAACACAGGGATGAATTTCCGTCAATGAGCATCAAGGCAGCGTGGTCTTCCGGCGGATACGCCCTTGAGCATCGCGCCCGATCCAAGTTAGGAGCACCGCACAAACAGCCCCGACGGCCAGATGCGGCAGGCACCTCGCGACGAAAGGCGACCCCCTGCCCTCAAGCATCTTCACCTGACGCTGCCCCCCGGTCTTCAAGCCGTGGAGTCGGGAACGCTTCCACAATCGCCCCTGCCCCGCCGCAGCGAAGGTCCCCGACCCAGCACCCGTCGGCCCAACTGAAACCCGCCTCTCAGCCGACGCCGCCACCGCAGGCTAAGCCACCAAGAATTTCCCCCATACCCAGATAGTGCTTGCATACGTATGCCAAACACATCACTTGTTGCGGCATCAGGAAGGATGCTTTGCTTTTCCATGAGTCGGGAAGCGGCGCAGGTGGAGAGATGACAATGTCGGACAAGTCGATGAACCCAAAGGGTGGCGATCTCACGCCCGCCACGACCGGCCGCGTCCTGCAGGTCGAGCGACATGATTACCCCGACCTCGCCCCCCAGAACGCCAAGCGCACCCAGCCCATGCGCGGCTTCGATCCGATCTACACCGACATCGTCGACTACATCGTCCGCTGCACCCACCTGATCTGGGACGAGCGCGACATCGGCCTGATCTACTCCCACTACACGCACAACTGCGTGCTCTACGGCACCACCGGCACGCTCTACACCCGCGAGGAAGTCGTCCGCGACACGATCCAGCGCCTCGTCTCCTTCCCCGAACGCCGCGGCATGGCGACCCACGTGATCTGGAAGGGGAACGAGGACGACGGCTTTTACACCTCGCACCTCGTCACCGGAACTGGGCGGCACAGCCAGAACGGGCATCTCGGGCCGGCCACCGGGCGCATGTTCACCAGCCGCACCGTCGCCGACTGCATGATCTATGAAAACAAGATCTACCGCGAATGGGTCGTCGCCGACACCACCGCCATCCTGCAGCAACTGGGCGTGGACGTGCAGGGTTATGCCGAGCGCATCGCGAAGTCCGCCTTCGACAAGGGCATGGTTTCGCTGGATATCGGCGAAAACCGCCACATGATCGGCCAGTACCCGCCCGAGGCCGAACCGGACCTCTCCCTCGCCTCGACCGACCTCGAACGCCACACGCTGCGCTGGCTGCACGATGTCTTCAATCGCAAGATGCTGGGCACCATCGCCAAGGTCTACGCCCCCACCGCCCAGTACCACGGCCCCCTGATGGCCGAACTGTACGGCCACGCCGCGATCATCCACCAGACGCTGGGCCTGATCGGCTCCATCCCCGACGCGGCCTTCACCGTCCACCACATCTGCTCCACCCCCTGCGAGGAGGGCGGCGAGAAGGTGGCCGTCCGCTGGATCATGGAAGGCCACCACATCGGCTACGGCATCCTGAACCACCTCGGCGCGCCGACCGGCAAGCGGGTGCAGATCATGGGCATCACCCACTTCCACTACAAGAACGGCAAGATCGTCGACGAATGGCGCGTCTATGACGAAGCCTCGGCGCTGGTCCAGGTCAAGCTGGCCCAGATGGCGGACGTCAAGGCGGCAAGTCTCAACCCCGACAGCTGACCTCGCGATCTGCAGGAATTCCGGCCCGCCCTACCTGGCGGGCCGTTTGCATTCCCGACGCGGGATTCGATCCCGACATAAATGTTTGCAATCGTATGCAAAGCGTGTTTAGAATTTGAGACCGAGCATGGGGGCCATGAGTCTCCTGCCGCTCCAACAGGTCAACGGGCGAAGATTTCGCCAGCAGAGGGGAAGACACGACGATGAAGATCACCAGAACCTTTGCGGCGGGCGCTCTCAGCCTGGCCGCGCTTCTTACCGCCTCGACCGCCTTTGCCGATTGCGGCATCCAGGGCGCGGGCTCGGTCCGCATCCTGTCCAACGACTTCGAGGCGCTGCGCATCGTCAATGACGTCGCTGCCTCCTGCGCCACCGCAGACATCACCGTGACCGCGAACGCAACCGCCGAACACAAGAACATCCAGGGCCCTGCCCTGACGGTGAACCCGGCGGAATACACGGTGGCCGTGGTCGCCAACAACTCGATCGTGCCGCTCCTGAACGACGACCTGATCCGCCCGCTGGATGATCTTGTCGCCAAGTACGGCCAGTCGCTGCAGCCGAACCAGCTGATCAAGATCGACGGCAAGGTCATGGCCATCGCCTTCATGGGCAACGGCCAGCACATGTTCTACCGCAAGGACATCCTGGAAAAGGCCGGCGTCGCCGTGCCCACCAGCACGGAAGAGGTTCTCGCCGCCGCCCAGGCGATCAAGGACGCCGGGCTGATGGACTACCCGCTTGCCGCCTCGAACAAACCGGGCTGGGACCTCGCAGCCGAATTCGTGAACCTCTACCTCGGCACCGGCGACGAATTCTTTGCGCCCGGCTCGGCAGAGCTGGCCATCGACAACGACAACGGCCGCAAGGTTCTGGAAACCATGCGCGCGATGACCACCTTCATGAACCCCGACTACCTGACCTACGACGCGAACGAGCTGAACAAGCTCTGGGATGCGGGCAATGTCGCAATCATGAACCAGTGGGGCTCGCTCGCTGGCGCCGCGACCGATCCGGCCAAGGCCAACCCCGAGGTTGCCGCGAATACCGGCTTTTCCGCAGCCCCGACCATCGGCGGCGGCACGATCCCGGGCGCGGCGCTGTGGTGGGACGGCTTCACCATCGCCAAGAACATCTCGGACGCCGACGCAGAAGCGTCGTTCCAGGCGATGGTCAAGGGTATCAGCCCCGAAACCGTCGCGGCGAACCCCAACGTCGCCACCTGGCTCGTCGCCGGTTATGAGCCCGGCCCGACAGCTGTTGGCGTGATCGGCAACGCGAACGGCGGCGCACGCGCCTATCCGATGCAGCCCTACATGGGCCTTCTGCACACCGCGCTTTCGGCCGAACTCGCCGACTTCATCGCCGGCAAGGAAGAGGCTGACCAGGCCCTCGCCGACGTGAAGGCGGCCTATGACGCCGCAGCCAAGGAAGGCGGCTTCCTGAAGTAAGCGCGCGTCGCAGCGCACTCGTCCGGCCGCTGAACGATCTTGCGGCCGGACGCCCTTCCCTTGCATGCATCCTCCCGGGGTCCCGCTGGCCCCCTAGCCCCGGAATTCGCCGATGCCGCACCGCACCTTCTTCGCCTTCATCTTTCCTTCGATCCTGGCGATGGTGCTCTTCATCACCCTGCCAATCGTCTCGGTCGTGGTGCAGTCGCTCTTCGTCCAGCATGAGGCGGTGCTGATCACCGTCGAAAACTGCGGCCCGTTCGGCTGTGAGAACGAGACGCGGGTCGACACCGCAGCGATGGAACGGTTGCAGGCCGAAAGGCCGCTGGGCCAGTTCGCGGGGTTTTCGAACTACCTCAACCGAAACCACCTCGCCTTTGACGAAATCGCCGTGATCCTGTCGGACAACGACGGACTGTCGGACATTGCCGCCCGGATCTTCAACCTGCCGCTCTACAAGGCACTGATCTTCACGCTGACCTTCTGCTTTCTGGTCACACCCCTGGCCATGGCACTGGGTTTCGCGATTGCGCTGGCGGTGAACACGCTGCCGTCGTTCTGGAAGGGGCCGGTGATCTTCGTGTCGATCCTTCCCATGATCATCACCCCGCTGATCGGATCGCTGATCCTGTCGTGGATGTTCAATCCGTCGGGTATCCTCGGGGCCAGCCTGCAAAGCCTGACCGGCGACCCCACGCTGTCGCTGCGCGCGTCCCCGGTGCTGACCTGGATCGTGCTTCTGGTCTACGGCGTCTGGACCAACGGGCCGTTCTCCTTTGTCGTCTTTTACGCGGGCCTCCAGACCGTCCCGCAGGACACGGTCGAAAGCGCCAAGATCGACGGTGCCTCCCGCTGGGAGGTGATCCACCACGTCATCATCCCCCACCTTGCGCCGCTGGCGACCTTCGTGGCGCTGGTGCAGCTGATGGACAACTTCCGCGTCTTCGAGCCGATCGTCGGTTTCTCGGCCGAGGCGAATGCGACCTCCCTCAGCTGGCTGGTCTTCAACGACCTCGTGGGCCAGGATTCCCAGCTGTTCGGCTCTGCCGCCGCCACCTCGGTCATCACCATCGTCGGCGTCCTGATCCTTCTCGCCCCCGTCCTCCGCCGCACCTGGCGCGAGTTCAATCAGAAGGTGGTGTAAGATGTCCGTCGCCAGCCGCCGCCCCGCCGCGCTGAACGCCCTGATCCTGATTTTCCTCGCGCTCTGGATCATCGCCGCCGCCTTTCCCTTCGCCTGGACCGTCTGGGGCAGCTTCAAGGTCGAGGCCGACTTCTTCTCGCGCCAATCCTGGTGGAGCGCGATCGAGGGCACCCGGACGCAGGCCCAGACCGGTTCGGCCTTCACGCTTGCCGGCTACGAAGGCGCCTGGGTGCAGAACGAATTCTGGAAGGCCGCGGTCAACACGCTGATCGTCACGGTTTCGGTGACCTGCATCTCGCTGACCATCGGCACGCTGGGGGGCTACGCCCTCGCCCGCTCCGGCTACCGCTATGCCTTCTGGATCCTGATCGCCGCCCTCATCTTCCGCGCCATGCCGCATATCACCCTCGTCTCGGGCTACATGCTGCCGTTCTTCCAGCTGAACATCTGGGGCGTGCTGCCCACGACGATCATCGTCCTCGTCGCCATCAACCAGCCGTTCACCCTGTGGATGCTGCACAGCTTCTTCCTGTCGATCCCCAAGGACCTCGACGAAAGCGCGATGGTTGACGGCTGCACCCGGTTCCAGGCCTTCCGGATGGTCATCATCCCCGTCATGTGGCCCGGCGTCATCACCACCGGCCTCTTCAGCTTCCTCCTGGCCTACAACGACTTTGCCGTGACCTCGATGCTCCTCAGCCAGGACAACCAGACCGTGGTCCCGAAGATCGCCAGCTTCCTCGGCTCGATCCAGAACGAGGGCAACGTGATGTATGCCGTCGCCGCCGTCGTCTCGGCGACCGCGCCCCTGTTCCTCCTCGTCCTCTTCTTCCAGCGCCAGATCGTTTCCGGTCTGACCGCCGGCGCCGTCAAAGGATAACCCATGGCCCAGATCCGCCTTGTGAACGTGTCGAAACGCTGGGGCTCCTACGTCGCCGTCGACAAGTTCAGCCTCGACATCGCCGACGCCGAGTTTCTCGTCCTTCTCGGCCCCTCGGGTTGCGGCAAGACCACCACCATGCGGATGATCGCCGGGCTGGAGGATGTGACCGAAGGCGAGATCTGGATCGGCGACCGCATCGTCAACACGCTGGAGCCGAAAGACCGCGACATCTCGATGGTCTTCCAGTCCTACGGCCTCTACCCCAACCTCACCGTCTACGAAAACATCCGCTTCCCCCTCCGCGTCCGCCGCATCCCGCAAGCCGAACACCACGCCCGCGTCATGAAAGCCGCCGAGATGGTCGAGCTTGGCCCCTTCCTCGACCGCCGCCCCGCCGCCCTCTCCGGCGGCCAGCGCCAGCGCGTCGCCCTCGCCCGTGCCATCGTCCGCGAACCCAACGCCTTCCTGATGGACGAGCCCCTGTCGAACCTCGACGCCAAACTCCGCGTCTCCACCCGCGCGCAGATCAAGCACCTGCACCACACGCTGCGCCGCACCACGATCTACGTCACCCACGACCAGATCGAGGCGATGACCCTGGCCGACCGCGTCGTCGTGATGAACCACGGCGTCGTGCAGCAGCTTGGAACCCCGACCGAGATCTACGACCGCCCCGCCAACACCTTCGTCGCCAGCTTCATCGGCTCCCCCGCCATGAACCTGATCGAAGGGCAGATCACCGACGGCACCTTCCACGCCGAGGGCATCGCCGTGCCTGCATCCGGCCAGGGCCCCGTCACCCTGGGCTTCCGCGCCGAGGATGTCCGCGTGTCAGCGGAACCCGCGCAACTCACCGCCCCCGTCTACTCGATGGAGCTTCTCGGCGACGCCACGCTCGTCTCGGTCCGCATCGGCGCGGCCCTTGTCTCGGTGCGGGCCCCGAAGGACTTCCGCATCGGGATCGGCGCGCCCCTCCATGTCGCGATCCCCACCGACAAGATTCACCTCTTCGATGCAAAGACCGGCACCCGCCTGCCATGACACCTTGCCCGCCCCGCCGATCTCCCCCAAGACTTGCCCCCGCACCTCGGAGGGCAAATGGCTGAAAAGGTAACCTCACTCGAAGTCGCGGCCCTTGCCGGGGTCAGCCAATCCGCCGTCAGCCGCGTCTTCACGCCCGGCTCCTCCGTCTCGAAGAAAACCGCCGACAAGGTCCTCGCCGCCGCCACCCAGCTTGGTTACCGCCCGAATGTCCTCGCCCGCGCGATGAAGTCCGGCAAGTCGCGCATCATCGGCCTCGTCGTCGCCTATCTGGAAAACTACTTCTACCCCGAGATGGTGGAACGCCTGTCGGTCGAACTGCAGAAGGTCGGCTACCACGTCCTGATCTTCCTCGCGCCCGTTTCCACCGAAAACGTCGACAAGGTCGTGCGCGAGATCATGGATTATCAGGTCGATGGCATCGTCCTCGCCTCTGTCTCGGTGTCCTCCGACCTCGCCGCGCGCTGCCAGTCCACCGGCATCCCCGTCGTCCTCTTCAACCGCGGCCACGCCGACCCGAACCTGTGCTCGGTCACCTCTGACAACTTCGCCGGGGGCAAGGCGCTTGCCGATTACCTCTGTTCGCTTGGCCACCAGCGTATCGCCTACATCGCCGGCTTTTCCGGTGCGACAACGCAGATCGACCGCGAAGCCGGGTTCCGCGCAGGTCTCGCCGAAGCGGGGAAGGAACTTTACGCCCGCGCCGAAGGCAACTTCGATTACCGCACCGCTCAGGCGGCCGCACGAGAGATCTTCGCCACCTCCCGCCGCCCCGATGCCGTCTTTGTCGCCAACGACCATATGGCCTTTGCGGTGATGGATGTCCTCCGGTTCGAGCTCGGCCTGAAGGTGCCGGAAGACGTGTCGGTGGTGGGCTTCGACGACGTGCCGCCTGCCGCCTGGCCCGCCTACAACCTGACAAGCTTCCGCCAGCGCGTCGATGTGATGGTGGCCGAGACGGTCTCGATGCTGACCGACTGGATCGCGGCCAAGGAACCGGTAACGACGCATGTCGTGTTGCAGGGCGAACTCATCATTCGCGGCTCCACCCGCCGCTACGGTGACGGGAAATGAAAGCCGCTTTCACCAAAGCCGATTTTCGCGCCCGCCTCACCGCCCTTGGCCTCACCCTCGACGCCAAGGCCTTCGCCGCCGCCTGGGCTGGGGCGCAGCACCTGCGCTCCGAAGTGGCAAAGGTAGAAGCCTACCTCAAACCATGACCAGCCCTGCCGACCTCTCCCTGCCCGAGGCTGCCGCCGCCCTGCGCGCCGGAACCCTCACCTCCCTCGACCTGACGCAAGCGGTTCTAGACCGCATCAGCGACCGAAACCCGCGCGTCCACGCCTTTACCCACATCGCCGCCGATGCGCTGGCACAGGCTGACCACGCCGACGCGCTCCTGCGCTCCGGGAACACTGGCCCGCTTTGCGGTCTGCCCATCGCGGTGAAGGACCTGATCGACGTGGCCGGTCAGCCCGCCACCTCCGGCTCCCGCGTCTTCGCCGGTCGCATCGCCGAAACGGACGCCCCGGCCATTGCCAGCCTTCGTGCGCAAGGTGCCGTGCTGATCGGCAAGGTCGCGACCTACGAATTCGCGATGGTCGGTCCCGACCAGTCGCTTCCGGACCCCTGCGCGCGCAACCCTTGGAACCCCGCCCACATCACCGGCGGCTCCTCCTCCGGTTCCGCCGCCGCCGTGGCCGGGGGCCTCGTCCGCCTCGCCATCGGCACCGACACCGGCGGCTCGATCCGCGCACCTGCCGCCTATTGCGGCGCGGTCGGGCTGAAGCCCACCTACGACCGCGTCAGTCGCGCCGGGGCCTTTCCACTGTCGCCCAGCCTCGACCACACCGGCCCCCTTGCCGCAACGGTCGAGGAAGTTGCGCTCGCCCTGGACGCCTTGACCGAGCACCCTGAAAACTGGCGCCCCGCCTCGGCCCGCATCGGTCACCCCATCACCGGCTTGAAGATCGCCTACGCCCGCGACTGGTTCGCGGACGACCCGCAAGCCGATCCTGCCCTGGTCCGCGCAATGGACGAAGCCGCCTCGACCCTGTCGCTCCTTGGCGCGCAGATCACCCTTGTGACGCTTCCCGCCTATGCGCCTTTCGAGGCCGCAGCCTCGGTGATCCTCCACGCCGAGGCTCTGGAGGAACATCGCGCCCTGATCCGCGACCACGCAGGCACTTATGGTCGCCCCACCCTGCAATGCCTTGCCTTTGGTGCCGCGCTGGATGCTGAAGACGTCGCCAAAGCGCGGCAGGCGCAGACCCGCCTGACCGCCGCGATGCTGGCCGCGATGGACGGCCACGACCTCATCCTCACCGCCACCACCCTGGCACCGGCCCTGCCCTTCTCGGCCTTCGACGGCGAGACCGCCGTCTGGACGCCGATGCGCACCATCGCGTTCAACCTGACCGGCCAGCCCGCCCTGTCGCTGCCCGCAGGATTCGAGTCAGGCCTGCCGCTCGGACTGCAACTGATCGGGCGGCACGGCGACGAGGACCTGGTCTGCGCGGCAGGCCACGCGTTCGAACGTGCCACCGACCACTCGGCACAGCGCCCGCCCCTCTGACGCACCGCTCCTCGCTTCCTTCGGTCGCTCCTCGCTGGACCGCCGACGAGGGCACGAAGTGCCGCGAGGAGGCGTCAGCGGGCGCACCTCCCCACCCCCGAAGAAAGTTAAGACCGCACTAACGCGCAACCCTAACCCATTGATTTTACATAGTCCAAAAGAGTGCCCACGCGCGGGCGCCTACCGCACCTGCATCCGGTCCAGCCGCAGCTGCGCCGCCCGCCGGTGCCCCTCCAGCGTCTCCGACGCCGCCTGCCGCGCCGCCGGGGGGGCCACCAGTTTCACCCCCTCCTCGGTCAGCCACTGATGGGTCGCGATCTTCACATAGGCCCCGACCCAAAGCCCCCCCGTATACCGCCCCGCCGCCATCGTCGGCAGGGTATGGTTCGTCCCCGAGCACTTGTCCGAGTAGACGACCGAAGCCAGCTCTCCGATGAAAAGCGACCCATAGTTCGTCAGCTTCTTCGCCATCCCATGCGGGTCCCGGGTATGCACCTGCAGATGCTCCGCCGCGATGAAGTCCGAGTAGGCGATCATCGTCGCTTCATCCTCGCAGACCGCGACCTCACCATAGTCCCGCCATGCCGGCGCCGCGACCGAGGCCGTTGACAGCCCCTCCAGCTGCCGCTCCACCTCGACGACCACCGCCTCGGCGAGCTTCCGGTCCGTCGTGATCAACCCCACCCGCGTCCGCACGTCATGCTCGGCCTGCGCCAAGAGGTCGGTCGCGATCATCTCCACATCCCCCGTCTCGTCAGCGAGGATATAGATCTCCGACGGCCCCGCCAGCTGATCGATCCCCACCGGGCCGAACACCTGCCGCTTCGCCTCGTTCACGAAGGCATTGCCCGGCCCCATAATCTTCATCACCGCCGGCACCGATTCCGTCCCATAGGCCATCGCCGCGATCGCCTGAGCGCCCCCGATCCGGAACACCCGGTCCGCCCCAGACAGATGACACCCCGCCACCATCGCCGGATGGGCGTTGGGCGGCAGACAAGCGATCACCTCACCCACCCCCGCGACCTTGGCCGGGACGATGGTCATGATCGGCGCCGACAACAGCGGGAACCTCCCCCCCGGCACATAGCAGCCCACCCGGGTAATCGGGATCACCCGGTGGCCCATATGCACCCCCGGCAGGCTCTCCATCTCCAGGGGCAGGATCGTCGCCAGCTGCGCCTCGGCAAAGCGCCGGACGTTGGCGATGGCGAATTCGGTGTCCTTGCGGGTCTGCGGGTCCAGCGCCGCGACCGCCGCCTCCCGCTCGTCCATACTGATCTCCAGCGCGCCGATTTCCGACTTGTCAAACTTTACCGAGTATTCGCGCACCGCCGCATCGCCGCGCGCCTTCACGTCCGACAGCACGCCCGCGACCAATTCGGCGACCGGCTTGTTGTCGTTCTCGGCGCTGCGCTCGGGGGACTTGACCCACAGGACTTTTGCGGAAGGATAAGGTTCGGACGAGGCGGTCATCTTGGCTCCTTTCAACCCGGTGGCCGGGCGTTTATCCGGCCATGTGTAGCGGTGTTTGCATACGTCTGCAATTCATCATTGCTGATACAGTCTGACAGGAAACTGCGCCTACGCAATCATGCATGTGTTGGAAAGGCAGTTGGCCCTTGCCATGCCATCCGCCCATGGATTAAGCATATTGCACACGTATTCATGATGAGGCTCCCATGGCCATCTCCTGGCTCAAGCGCGGCAAGCCCGAGACAGAACGGGCCGCAGACGATGCCCAGGTGCGGGCCACGGTGGAAACCGTTCTGGCCGATATCTCTGCCAGGGGTGATGCGGCCGTCCGCGACCTGTCGGTCAAGTTCGACAAGTACGACCCGCCCGCTTTTCGGCTGACAGAATCCGAGATCGAAGCGGCGGTCCAGAAAGTCGCACCACGCGACATCGCGGATATCCGGTTTGCCCAAGCCCAGATCCGCCGCTTTGCCGAAGTGCAGCGGGCCAGCATGACGGATGTCGAGGTCGAGACCCTGCCCGGCGTGATCCTTGGCCACCGCAACATCCCCGTGCAGTCGGTCGGCTGCTACGTGCCCGGCGGCAAGTTCCCGATGGTCGCCTCTGCCCACATGTCGGTCCTGACCGCCGCCGTCGCCGGGGTCCCCCGCATCATCGCCTCTGCGCCCCCGGTCAACGGCGCGCCCCACCCTGCCATCGTTGCCGCGATGCACATGGGCGGCGCGCACGAGATCTATGTCATCGGCGGCATGCAGGCCGTCGGCGCGATGGCGATCGGCACCGAAACCATCACGCCGGTCGACATGATCGTCGGCCCCGGCAACGCCTATGTGGCCGAAGCCAAGCGCCAGCTTTACGGCCGCGTCGGCATCGATCTCTTTGCCGGACCGACCGAAACCATGGTGATCGCGGATGACACCGTGGACGCCGAGTTGTGCGCGGCCGACCTTCTTGGCCAGGCCGAGCATGGCTACAACTCGCCCGCCGTGCTGGTGACCAATTCCCGCAAGCTTGCGGAGGGAACGATGGCCGAGATCGACCGGCTGCTGACGATCCTTCCGACCGCGGCGACGGCTTCCATCAGCTGGCGCGACTATGGCGAGGTGATCCTGTGTGACACGCATGACGAGATGCTGAAGGTCGCCAACGATATCGCGTCCGAGCATGTGCAGGTAATGACCGACCGCGACGACTGGTATCTGGCGAACATGCACAGCTACGGCGCGCTGTTCCTTGGGCCGCGGACGAACGTGGCGAATGGCGACAAGGTCATCGGTACGAACCACACCCTGCCGACGAAGAAGGCGGGGCGCTATACCGGCGGCCTCTGGGTCGGCAAGTTTCTGAAAACCCACAGCTACCAGCGCGTCACCACCGACGCCGCCGCCGCGATGATCGGCGAATACGGCTCGCGGCTGTGTATGCTGGAAGGCTTCGTCGGCCACGCCGAACAGTGCAACATCCGCGTCCGGCGCTATGGTGGCCGCAACATCCCCTACGGAACCGCCGCCGAATGACCCTGCCCCGCTCACCCTCCTTCCGCCTTGACGGCCGCCGCGCGCTGGTGGCGGGCGCGTCCTCTGGCATCGGTGCCGCCGCCGCCGTGGCGCTGGCCGAACAGGGTGCACATGTCACCCTCTGCGCCCGGCGCGAAACCGAACTCGCCGCACTGGCAGCCGAAATGACCGCCGCAGGCATGTCCGCGGACATCCTGCCCCTCGACATCACCGACGTCGCCGCGACGGAAGCCGCCCTTGGCCGCCTGCCCGCCTTCGACATCCTCGTGAACTCCGCTGGCACTGCCCGCCATGCGCCCGCCACCCAAACCACGCCGACCGACTTCGACGCCGTCACCGCGCTCAACTTCCGCGCCGCCTATTTCCTTACCCGGACCGTCGCCGCCCGGCTGATGGCAGACGGCAGACCCGGCAGCCTGATCAACATCACGAGCCAGATGGCGCATGTCGGTGGCATCGACCGCGCGGTCTATTCCGCCACGAAGCACGCCGTCGAAGGCATGACCAAGTCGATGGCGATCGAGTGGGGCCCGCACGGCATCCGCGTCAACACCATCGCGCCCACGTTCATCCGCACTGCGCTGACCGCCGCCACATTTGCCAACCCCGAACGCGCCGCCTGGATCGCATCCAAGATCAAGCTGAACCGCGTGGGCGAGGTCGAGGACATCATGGGTGCCGTCGCCTTCCTCGCCTCCGACGCGGCGGGGCTGATCACCGGAACCTCACTCATCGTCGATGGCGGCTGGACCGCAGACTGAAAGGAAGACCCATGACCCCCGCAGAAATGGAAAGCCGGATCGTCCGCTACGGCGACCTGCGCCCCTGCAAGACCGCCTTCATCGACGCCCATACCCCCGGTTCGGACCGGAAGGAGAACTTCACCATCATCGGCGGCGGTGTCTCGGAATCGCCCGACCAGCACGTCCACATCGTCGACACTCCCGGCTTCAACATCGGTGCGGCGGGCCAGCCCCCCGGCTGCCGCAACTCGCTTCACACCCACCGCACCGCCGAGGTCTTCTTCGTGTTGAAAGGCCGCTGGCGGTTCTTCTGGGGCCGCTGGGGGACGGCGGGCGAATTCATTGCCGAGGAAGGTGACATCTTCAACATTCCGACCGGCATCTTCCGCGCCTTCGAAAATGTGGGCACCGATTACGGGATGATCATGGCGATCCTGGGCGGCGACGATGCAGGGGGTGGCGTCGTCTGGGCGCCGCAGGTCATCACCGATGCCAAGGATTACGGTCTGATCCTTGGCCGTAACGGCAAGCTTTACGATAGCAAGAAGGGCCAGTCGCTGCCCGCAGGCATCCCGCCGATGCCGCTTCTGACTGAGGAAGAACTGAAGGCCTTCCCCGAACCCACCACCGCCGAGGTGATCCCGAACCACGTTGCCCGCTACTGGGACCTGATGGCACTCTCGGATCGCCAGCCCGCCAAGGTCATCGGCGCGAACGGCAAACTGCGCGACCGCCCCGGCTTCGAGGTGGAATTCCTGTCGCGCAATTCGATCCCCGACACGCCCTACACGCTGACGAAGCACGAGGTGCTGATGCCGATGCGCGGTCACTGGCGGCTGACGTGGTCCGAAGGGTCAGCCGTCCTGAACCCCGGTGACACGGCGGCCATCCCGCCTGGCCTCGAACACAGCCTCGCGCCTTCGATGACCGGCGAAGCGAGCCTTTACCGCATCGTCGCCACTGACGATCCCGCAGGCCCGACTGGTCGCCTTTTGTAAAGCCGCCCGCCCCTGACGCAAACCACACGAGGTTTCGATGCCCCTTCTCGCCACCCACGTCGGCTCCCTGCCCCGCTCGCAAGAGGTGGTGGATTTCATCTTCGCCCGCGAACGGAACGAGCCCTACGATCCCGCCGCCTTCGACGCCTGCATGACGGCGGCGGTGCGGGAAAACGTCCGTCGCCAGAAGGAAGCGGGCATCGACATCGTGTCGGATGGCGAGGCGTCGAAGATCAGCTACGCCACCTACGTCAAGGACCGCTACACCGGGTTTGACGGCGACAGCCCAAGGAACGCACCTGCTGACCTGAAGCTTTTTCCAAGCTTCCTGGAACGGCTGGCGAAAGATGGCGGCAGCCCCCGCTACGCCCGCCCGCGATGCGTCGGCCCAGTCGTCTCCAAGGGTCAGGGAGAGCTTCAGAAGGACATCGCCAACCTAACCTCGGCGATGGCCGCGGAAGGCGTGGAACGCGGCTTCATGAATGCCGCAAGTCCTGGAGTCATAAGTCTTTTCCTGCAGAACGCGCATTACAAGACGCGTGAGGATTACCTCTTCGCGCTGGCGGAAGCGATGCGCGACGAATACCGCACCATTCTGGACGCGGGCCTTGATCTGCAGCTTGATTGCCCCGACCTCGCGCTGTCGCGCCACATGCTCTTCACCCACCTGACGGACGACGAGTTCCTGAAGACCGCCGCTACCCATGTCGAGGCCCTGCGCCACGCCTTGCAAGGCTTGCCGCAAGACCGCATCCGCCTGCATATCTGCTGGGGCAACTACGAGGGCCCGCATGTCTGCGACATCGACATGGCCAAGGTCTTCCCCCTGCTGATAAGCGTCCCGGCGCGCTATGTGTTGTTCGAGACCGCAAACCCCCGCCACGGCCACGAATGGACCGTGTTCCGGGACCGCGCTGGCGAAATCCCCGAGGACAAAGTGCTGATCCCCGGCGCGGTGGACACGACGACGAACTTCGTCGAACACCCTGATCTTGTCGCGCAACGCCTTGAGCGGTTTACCAATATCCTGGGAAGCGACCGCGTGATCGCGGGCTCGGACTGCGGCTTTGGCACCTTTGCAGGCTTCGGTGCGGTGGACCCGGAAATCGCCTGGGCAAAGCTTGCAACGCTTAAAGAGGGCGCGCGCCGTGTGGGCTGAGGGCCAAAGCTCTTCAGGACGTTTCGCAAGCCCGGTTCCCGAAATCTGGTCCCGGTGACACCGCTGGTCCTCATTCCCGGCATGATGTGCGACGCCCGGATGTGGGGCGGGATCGACCGTGACCTTGCGGTCCCGATAGTCCACCACCTGCCGACCGAAGCCGACAGCATGGCAGCCCTGGCCAGGCAGTTTCTGGACAAGGCGCCGCCCCGGTTTGCCCTTGCCGGCCTCTCGATGGGCGGCATCCTTGCGATGGAGATCTTGCGGCAGGCGCCGGACCGGGTGATGCGTCTGGCACTTCTGGACACGAACGTCCGGGCCGAAGTGCCCGAGGTCCAGGCCCGCCGGGGTCCGCAAATCGACCGGGCATTGGCGGGTCATCTGGGGGACGTCATGCGCGACGACATGAAGCCGAACTACCTCGCCTCCGGACCCAATTCGCCCGCGATCCTCGATCTTTGCATGGACATGGCACTTGCCCTTGGGCCACAGGTCTTTGCCCGCCAATCCCGCGCCCTGCGCGACCGGCCGGACCAGCAGGCCACCCTTGCCGGCTTCACGGGCTCGGCGCTTGTCTTGATGGGAGCCGAGGACCGGCTTTGCCCGCTTGACCGGCACCAGTTGATGCACGAGCTGATGCCGCAGTCCCGGCTTCACATCATTCCCGGCGCGGCGCATCTTCCGCCGCTGGAACAACCCGAAGCCACCGCCCGCGCCCTGCGCGACTGGCTTGCTTGAAGGAACCGCCATGCCTATCACCGACCTGAAAGACCATTTCACTTTGGGGGGCACGGCCGTGAATGGCTGGTGCGCCATCCCATCGCCCATCACGGCCGAGATCTTGGGTCGCGCCGGGTTCGACATGGTCACGGTCGACCTTCAGCACGGCCTCATCGACTATCAGATGGCATTGACCATGTGCCAAGTGCTGCAGGGTCTGCCCGCCCCCGTCCTGTGCCGTGTGCCGTGGAACGAGCCGGGCATCATCATGAAATGTCTCGATGCCGGCTTCACCGGCCTGATCTGCCCGATGATCAACACCAAAGAGGACGCGCGCCGTCTGGTGGAGGCAGCGCGCTATGCACCGGTCGGCGGCCGCTCTTTCGGCCCCACGCGCGCGAACATGGTTCATGGTGCGACTTACGCCCGAAATGCCAACGAGAAGGTTCTTGTTCTTGCGATGATCGAAACCCGCGAAGCCCTATCCAATCTTGACGCGATCCTTGGGGTGGACGGAATCGACGGGGTCTATGTCGGCCCCTCCGACCTTGGCCTCTCGCTTGGCTATGAGCCGACCCTGGAACCCACCGAAGCGGCGGTCATCGAGGCCATTGCCGAAATTGCGGCGCGCACCAGAGCGGCGGGTCTGATCGCCGGGGTCCACACCGGCTCGGCGACGATGATCAAGGCGATGTTTGAAAGGGGGTTTCACTTCGCATCGCTTTTGACCGACGCCCGCCTGTTCACCAACGCGCTTGCCAAGTCGTTGGCCGAAGTCAGGGACACCACGGCACAGGTGGTCAGCGGCTACTGAACCTGGTGCAGGCAAGCCGACGGCGACGTTGGAGAACCCCTGTCCCGCCACCCGAAACAGGGACTGGACTTCCTTATCGACCACGTGGCGCCGCTGGCGCCCCCCGTCCCGACACGCGCAGGGAACGCACCCCAACCTTCGGAGTTGATCAGTGTCCCTTGAAGGGTTTTCGCGTGCATCGGTCACATCCAAAGCAACCCCGCCTTGATCCCGGGAGACCAGCTTGACCCGCTGGGACGGCATCTATTGCGGCTTCCCACCCGCGCCTGACGGGATTTTGCTCCGCTGGAACTTTGACCCCTGGGCAATTGCCTTACTTGCGATCCTTGCGCTGTGGGTCGGGCGCAGTCGTCCAGGCGCGACCGCCATCTTCGTTCTGGCCTTGGCCTTCCTCTCTCCCCTCTGCGCGATGTCTTCTGCGCTTTTCTCGGCGCGCGTTGTCCACCACATCCTCCTCGTGGTGATCGCGGCACCGCTGCTGGCGCTTTCCCGTCCGGAACAAGGTTCCACCGGGGCTGGCCTGCCTTTCGTTCTGGCAACGGCGACGCTTTGGCTTTGGCACGTGCCAGGGGCCTATGATCTCGCCCTGTCAGACATGGCGGTCTACTGGATCATGCAGGCCAGCCTGTTGGGCACGGCGGCGGTCTTCTGGCGGGCGATCTTCTCGCAACCCCCCGGAGCCGCGCTGGGATGGGTGTTTCTCGCCTATCTGGCGATGGGGATGCTGGGGGCGATCCTGACGCTCGCCCCGGAGGCGCTGTATGCGGCCCACGCAACGGCACCGCTGATGTGGGGCCTGTCGCCGCTGGCTGACCAGCAGTTGGGCGGTCTGATCATGTGGATGCCGGGGGCCATCCCGTTCGCGGTCTGGGGCGCCCTAATGTTCCGCCGCACCTGGCAGTCGATGGATGCCGCCTCATGACCTGGGCCGAGGTGCTGATCCCGCACATCAAGGCACTGCACCTGGGCTTTCTGGCACTGTGGATTGCCGGGCTGTTCGCCCTGCCCCGGATGCTGGCCCGGCACGACGATGATCTTGTTCGGGGGGAATACGCCGTGATCCGCCGCGCCACCCATTACGGGTATATCTGGGCGATTACGCCGGCAGCTGTCCTTGCCATCGCTTCGGGCGGCCTTCTCATCTTCCTGCGTGAGATATTCACCGTCTGGCTGTTCGCCAAGCTGGTCCTCGTCGCCGGGCTGGTCGCCGTGCACGCCTGGGTCGGGCACACGATCGTCGCGGTTGCGGAGAGCGAAGGAGAACACGAACCACCCGGCGCGATGGTGCCGGCGCTGATCACCTTTGGCCTGGTGCTGGCGATTCTGACGGTCGTCCTCGCCAAGCCCGAGCTTGAGGAACTGTCGATGCCATCCTGGCTGATGGCTCCTTTGGGCCGTCACCTGCCCTTCGACGTTCCCAGCCGATAATCGAAGACCAGCTTTCCCCCATGCCAACCTGTCACAATCACCACCAGGACCGCGAAGCCCGACAAAAGAAGGCCCCAGGGCAGGATTGCGGTCTCGTAGCCGGTCAGTCTCCAGCCCCAGTTGAGCCCGAGCAGCGACAGGAGCATCACCGCAATCACGAAATGCGTCCAGGCGGCCGCGCGCATGCGGATGCCGGGGACCATCAGCAGTTCCATCGTTCCGGTCGCCCCGGCCAGCAATCCGAAGAGGAATGCGGTTCCCGTCGCCCAAAGGGCCGCCCAAGCCCAGCGTTGTTCGCCCGACCACCAGTAGAAGAGGTCGGCCCCGAAGGCGCAGAAGGTCAGGGCCACAGGGAAGGCGACCGACATCGCGTGCAGCGGATGGCCAAGGATCGCCATCCGCGTTTCGGTCTGGTGGAAATCGGGATGGCTGGCGATGGGGTCCTGGTTAGAGCCTTCGCCTTGTGCCGCTTCGTCTGCCACGTCCGATTCCTCCGCATCATTTGCCTCGGGGCAACGCTCCCGGCCCTGTCCGGTTGCCAGGACGCCCTGTCGATCCTCCATCCCGCCGGTCCGGCCGCCGCTACCATCGCCGATATCTGGTGGGTCATGCTGGCTGGCGGAGTTGCGATCTTCGCTTTTGTCCTGGGGCTTTTGACTGCCGCGCTGGTCAGGCGACCCGCCCGTGAAGGCGATCCGGCCACGGGAATCTGGCTCTGGACGCTTGGGCTTGGCTTGCCGTTGGCCACACTGGCGGCGCTGACGGTTTACGGCCTTGTGATGGGAGAACGACTGCTTCCGCGGGAAACCCCCGACCTCGTAACTGTCGAGGCCGAGGCCAGACAATGGGCGTGGAGCTTTGCCTACTCCGATGCGCCCGGCCTAGTGACAGTGGATGTGCTGCACATCCCGGCCGGTCTCCCGGTGGATGTCCGGATCACCAGCGTCGATGTGGTGCATTCCTTCTGGGTGCCGCGTCTGGCGGGCAAGCTGGACGCCATTCCGGGCCACGTGAATGTCCTGCGGATCGAGGCCCAAGCCCCCGGCACCTACGCCGGCCAAAGCGCCGAGTTCAGCGGAACCGGCTACCGGGAACACACATTCACCGTCGAGGCGCATGGCCCAGCGGCCTGGAACGCGTTCCTGCAGGGGGCACCATGAACCAGACCGGACTTCACGGCACCGCCTTGCGCCTGCACAAGACGCTGGCCCGGATCTGGGCGCCCGATCCCGGCTGGCGCGGCTGGCTGACCACCAGCAACAACAACGACATCGGCCGGCTCTTCCTGTGCGTCGCCACTGCCTTCTTCGTGATCGGCGGCCTTCTGGCCATGTTGATCCGGGCGCAGCTTGCGACCCCAGGCTCGGCTTTCATGGGACCCGAGGCCTACAACCAGGTCTTCACGATGCATGGCACCGTGATGATGTTCCTTTTCGCCATCCCATTCTTCGAGGCGATGTCGATGCTCCTGTTGCCGGGGATGCTCGGGACCCGCGACCTCGCCTTCCCGCGGCTTGGCGCCTATGGGCTGTGGGTCTACATCTTTGGCGGCACGGCGGTGATCATCGCCATGCTGATGGGCCTTGCCCCGGATGGCGGCTGGTTCATGTACCCGCCTCTCACCTCGGCCGCCTTTTCGCCCGGCCTTGGCGCGGATGTCTGGCTGCTTGGCATCACGTCGATCGAGGTCTCGGCCATCGCCACAGCGGTCGAGGTCGTGGTCACCGTCCTGCGCTACCGCGCCGCCGGGATGAGCCTGTCACGGATGCCGATCTTTGCCTGGTACATCCTGGTGGTGTCGGTGATGATCCTCACGGCCTTTCCGCCGATGATCCTGGGGTCGCTCCTGCTGGAGGTCGAGCGGGCGCTGGACTGGCCGTTCTTCCAGGTGGAAAACGGTGGCGATCCCCTTTTGTGGCAGCACCTCTTCTGGCTTTTCGGCCATCCCGAGGTCTACATCATCTTCCTGCCTGCCGCCGGGATGATCGCCACGATCCTGCCCGTCATGGCCCGCACCACCCTTCTGGGCTACGGCTGGGTCGTGGCGGCGGCCATATCGCTGGCGGTGCTCAGCTTTGGGCTGTGGGTCCACCACATGTTCACCACCGGCATCCCGCATCTGGGTCTGGCGTTCTTCTCGGCCGCATCGACGCTGGTTGCCGTGCCGACCTCGGTCATGATCTTTTCCTGGATCGGGACTCTCTGGAAAGGCCGGGTGCGGATGGAGTTGCCGATGCTGTGGCTCATCGGCTTCTTCGCCACCTTCGTCATCGGCGGGCTGACCGGGGTGATGCTGGCCATCGTCCCTTTCAACTGGCAGGTCCACGACACGCATTTCGTCGTCGCGCACCTGCACTATGTCCTGATCGGCGGCTACGTCTTTCCGATGATCGCTGCGGTCTATTTCTTCCAGCCGCTGCTGACCGGGCGGTCCAGCTTCTTCCGACTGGGTGGCGTCGCCTTCTGGCTGGTGGTCCCCGCCTTCCACGTTACCTTTCTGGCGGTCCATGTCGCAGGCCTTCTGGGCCAGCGCCGCCGGACCTGGACCTACAACGAGGGCCAGGGGTGGGAAGTTCTGAACCTTGTCGCCTCGGTCGCGTCCTTCGTCATGGCGATCGGCTTTGCTCTGGTGATCCTGGACATCGCCATCAATACTTTTGCCGGGCTGCGCGGGCGGCGCAATCAATGGAACGCGACCACGCTGGAATGGGCCGCAGCCAACCCCTCGCCAAACTACGGCTTTGCTTCGATCCCTGTCGTCCGGGGCCGCTATCCCCTGCTGAAAGACCCGGACCTGGCGTTGCGCATCGCAAAGGGCGAAGGCTACCTTGCCGACACCTCACGCAACCGGCGCGAGACGCTGATCGTCGCCACCACGACCGGCGAGCCGTCGCAGGTCGTTGTTCTACCCGGAAACTCCATCCTGCCGTTCCTTCTGGCGGTGGTCACCAGCACCTCGTTCCTGGCGCCCCTCTTCAAGGCTTATTGGCTGTCGGGCCTGGCGCTGGTCGGCGTCATCATCCTTGCGCTGATCTGGGTCTGGCGACTTGCCCCGGCCCGAACGGAAGGGCTGGTCGACGCCGGCCACGGGTCCCAACTGCCCATCGCATCCGAGACCGCCGACCCGCCCGGATGGTGGGGCTCGCTGTTCCTCCTGTTGGCCGATGGGGTGCATTTTGGCTCCCTGCTTTTCGGTTATGCCTTCCTCTGGACCGTCGCGCCGAACTGGCCGCCACCAACCTACCTGAGCCCCGAACTCTGGCCGGTGGTGCTGGCAGTTGGGGGGGCGGTGGCCTTGGCTCTGGCGCCGCGCCTCATGCTGCGCGGGATCGAGCGGGGACGGGTCTGGCCGATGCTTCTGATGGGGGCGATCGGCACCCTTGCCCTCGGTGCGGCAGCCGCATCGGTGATGCTGGCGCGGCCAGATCCTGCCAGTCATGCCTTTGACGCAACTCTCTGGCTTCTGGCCGGGCATGTGGCGTTTCATGCGGCGCTGACGCTGATCATGCTGGGCTACCTGGGCCTGCGCCGCATTGCCGGGCACAGCCTTCGGGTTGGCGAAGCCCGCATCGTCGGCCTCTGGGCCGATTTCACCGCCGCGACCAGCCTTCTTGCCTTGGGCGCGGCCTGGCTTCCGGGAGCCTTCGGATGAGCAACATCCTGCGCTTGTCCCTGCCCTTCACGGTCTGGATAATCGGCTTCTGCGCAGTCTATGCGCTGCAGGGCATAGCCTGCTCACGCCACTGGCCGCCCGGACTGGACCCGCGCACGGCCCTGATCGCGGCAGCGGCCCTTTTCACCGCTATCCAGGGGCTGGTTCTCTGGCGCATCATTGCCGCCCCATCGCGCACGTCCTTCGTGCAGGCCACGGCAACGATCCTGGGCGCCGCAGCCTTGGGAGCGGCGCTCTGGACCTCGTTGCCAGTGCTGTCCCTGACGGTGTGTAGTTAGTCGCCTGGTGCCGTCTCTGCGGGTGCAGGTGTAGTGGGAGCCGGCTCGGCGGTCGCGGGCTCTTCCGGTGCGGAGTCGGTGGGCACGGGCTCCACTGGCGCAGGCACGGCACCCTCATCAAGTCCCCCGCTGCCTGATGTCCCAGTTCCAGACGCCGTAGCCGAGTTCGTCGCCACCCGGTCCGTCTCGACCGGAGCTTCCGATACCCGCTCATCCGCCGCGGCAACGCGCCAGACCGTGTTTCCCGCGTCGTCCGCGATCAGAAGCGCCCCGGTCCCGTCGATGCCAAGGCCCACGGGCCGACCGCGCACCTGTTCCTGTTCCGGCAGCAGAAAGCCGGTCACCACATCCTGCGCCATGCCGTCGGGCATGCCGTTGCGGAAGGGCACGTAGGACACCTTGTAGCCATTGAACTGCTCACGGTTCCAACTGCCGCGCTGCCCGACGAAGGCACCGCTGGCAAATTCCTCCGGCATCGCCGCGCCATGCGTGAAAACAAGACCCAGTGCCGCCACGTGGCTGGAGAGAGCATAGTCAGGCTGGACCGCCGCCGCCACCAGATCAGGCCGTTGCGGCCGGACCCGTTCATCGACATGAGTGCCGTAATAACTGTAGGGCCAACCGTAGAAGGCGTCCTCGACCACGGATGTCATGTAGTCTGGCACCAGATTCGGCCCAAGTTCGTCGCGCTCGTTGATCACCGCCCAGAGGACGCCCGTCTCCGGGTGGAAGATCAGGCCGTTGGGATTGCGCAAGCCCGTGGCGAACAGCTTCGAGGCCCCGGTTGCCCGGTCGATCTGCCAGATCGCGGCACGGCCCTTCTCGGCCTCCATCCCGTTCTCGGCCGCGTTCGAGTTCGACCCGACCGACGCGTACAGCATCGACCCATCCGGGCTAAGAGCCAGGTCCTTCGTCCAATGGTGGTTCAACGGACCGCCAGGCAGCAGAGTGATCAGCTCGGGCTCACCGGTGATCGAGGTTTCGCCAAGCGCGTAGGGATAGGCGACCACTCCATCCCCAAGGGCCACGTAAAGCGTGTCCTCGATCCAGGCGACGCCGAAGGGCGAATAAAGACCCGTCAACAGATCGTGGCGTTCATCCACCACCCCGTCACGGTTCGGGTCGCGCAACAGTGTGATAAGGTTGCTCTCGGGCGGCTTTCCGGACCCGCCACCGGCGGCCAGCTTCATGATCCAGCCCCGGATGTAATCCTTTGGCCGGTACTTCGGCTTGCCCTCTGGCGCGCGAGACTGCACGACCAGAACATCCCCGTTCGGCAGCGTGTGCACCGTGCGGGGGTTCACGAGGTCCGTCGCATAGGCCGTGATCGTCAGGCCCTCTGGAACCGAAGGCGTCTCGCCCCCCTTCCAGCCGATCACTTCGCCCACATTCATCCCGGGCCAGAGATCGCCATACGCTGGCTTTGGAAGCACCGGATCAGGCCCGATCTGGCTGGAGATATCGAAGTCGTCCTCCTGGGCCTGGGCTGCGGTCGCAGCGACAGCGCAAAGAACAATGCCGGTGATCCGGAGGGCACGTAGTGGGTGGGTGCTGCTTTTCATCTTGGTCTCCTCTCAGACGCGCTGCATCGGACGGAACGCCGTGCGGCGCAGCGTCGCCGAGACGAGCATCAGCAGGCAGGTCAGCAGGGACAGGCCGATGCCCCAGGGCACGATGGCCGTCCAACCGTCACCGGCATGGACGAGGCTGTTGAAGAAGGCTGCCAGGAGGACGAGGGCATTCAGAAAAACAACTCCCCACAGCGGCCTCTCGCGGTAGACCACAAGGCCGACCAGCCAAAGAAGGACCGCAATCCCGGCAGCGACGAGCCCGGCAAACAGCAGCCATGAGGAAAAATCCTTCCACATCAGAACCGTGGTTTGCGTGTAAGCCCAGTCGGTCAGCAGGGTCAGCGCGAAAAACGCCGCCGCGAAGTATCTGAGGGTCTCCTGACCTGGGATCGAGGCCCAGCCACGACGACCAGCAGAGGGTAAAGTGCGCACCGCCATGTGAAACCTTTCGCAGGATGACCGTGAAGCCAACCACCTGGCCCGCGATTTGGTTCCGGAAAACCGGTTCACCAAGGAGGGTGCGCAGGGAAATTGGAGGGGTTACACGGCTCTAATGCTACCGCGCCTCGCAGGGCCCGCTGCACATCTTGATCGACAGCACTGGGATCAAGGTCGAGGGCGAAGGCGAGTGGAACGCGTTCATCTGTGCACATTGCGCGCTTAGCTGCCCAAAGGGCTTCACCAACTAGAGGGACAATTCGAGCTGATGTCCTAGTCTTCAGTCGTCTCACATCATTTGGCTTGAGACGACTATGTGGGATTTCTGCCTCTAGAAATACTTCATCCTTGCGTAGTCCAATCACCTCCGACAACCGACACATTGAGTCGGACAGCATAGCAATTGCCCATCGCCTTTCATCATCAACGTCAATACACTTTCTTTGGATAGAACGCATCTCGTCATCCGAATAGGTGTAACGAGGCTTGCTAGGCCCGTTAAGCAAATTAGGAATTATGACTTTATCAAATGCATTTTTCAGACCCAGCTCAAACTCGAGAATGGCAGTTTGAATGAGGGGTCGGATTTGTGCGATGTATTTCCGGATTGTCTGACCCGTAACCCCCGTTTTTAGCAGTTCAGAAACAAAGCTGTTGGCATGGTCTCGACGAAGTTGCTCAAGGGGAATATCGCCTGTAATACCAATCAGACACCGCCAAGCGCGGTCAAACTGACCTTCAGCGGTTTTCCCTTTCGGACCTTTTCCTAGGTCGAAGTGCTTTTGTTTGGCATCCGAGAGAGTTCTGGGGATTGATGCTCCAAACAGAATACCGACTGTAAGCTTGTCTTGTGGTGACGCCTTGGCTGGTTGTTCCCACGGCTCGTAGCGCCCAAGCAGATTGTCAACGAACTCCGAAATTGCAGGTACTTCTGGATGATGGATCCCATCTCCTGGCTTGAGGCCATGTGCCTCCAGGAGTGCTAAGGACACTAAGGCACTTGTTCCCTCAGGCCGACCCTCCATCGATTTCCACAAGGCATCTAGCCTGCGTGTCTCGGCATCTGCCGCCTTACAAGCCATCACTTTATCATCGGTTTTTAGACTGAAGTAGAGCTGGGAAGGCCGTTTGGCAGTCAAGGCATTCCGGTAAAGCGCTTGAGCAAAAGTGGGTATGCGTCGGCGATAGTACCAAGTGTTCTTCTTCAGTTCGATGTGCTGACACATGACCTTGAAGGCCCCTGATCGGATGATGACGGCCACGCTTGTGTTACCTCTTGTGTAACCTGAGGCAACCCAATTTCCGGCCTAAGTATCTGATCTTTAGAGATAAATCAGGGGATTGTGGCGGACAGTGAG